>CAWATD010000006.1:0-928897 GCA_963784935.1 uncultured Acidobacteriota bacterium | reverse complement strand
CACGATCACTCTCGACCCGCACCCGGCCGACGCGACGACCTTCACCGAGGCGGCCTTCAATCCCATCTACGACGCTTCGGTGGACGGCAGTGCCGTCGCATCGCGCCGCGTCGTGGTCGATCTCGCCAACTGCAACAAGTGCCACAACCAGCTGGCGCTCCACGGCGGGCAGCGGCTGAACACGCAGGAATGCGTCATGTGCCACAACCCAAACGCGAGCGACGTGGCCCGCCGCCCGGCCGACCAGGGCCAGCCGGAGTCCATCGACTTCAAGCGGATGATCCACCGGATCCACACAGGCGAAAACCTGACGCAGGACTACACCATCTACGGCTTCGGCACCCCGCCCAGCGTCAACAACTTCAATAAGATCCTTTTCCCCGGCGACCGGCGCGACTGCGAGAAGTGCCACGCCGCCGGCACCCAGCAGGTCTTCGAGGAAGACCCGGCCGGCCTGCTGGCAACGCAGACGCTACGCGACTGGTACACGCCGACGGAGCACTATGCGGCGGCGTGTCTCGGCTGCCACGACACGAAGGCGGCGGCTGCCCATGCCTACTCGATGACGGCGCCGTTCGGTGAAGCCTGCGGCGCCTGCCACGGAGCCGGCGCCGACTTCGCCGTCGACAAGGTTCACGCCCGGTAGGAGCGGTCGCAAGACCGTTCCTACTTTTTTCAGGAAGGAGTGAGGGTGTGATGAAGCACCGGACCACTCTTCCGCTCGCGCCGGCGGCGCTGACCCTGGCAGTTCTCCTGGTCGCAGGAGCTGCCTCGGGTCAGACGGCCGCGCCGACGCCCGCGGCCACCACGGCGACGAGCTCGATCGGCGCAGGAAGCGCCGAAGTGCGCGGATTGCCACACGGAGCTCGTGCAGGCCTTCGCGAGCAACCCGCACGCGCGGGTCCCGCACGGCGAGAAGCGGCCCGACCCCACGACGCCTGCACGACCTGCCATGGCGACGGCGTCAAGCACATGGAAGCAGGCGGCGACGCGAGCCTCATCCACGCGCTCAAGGGTGCGGCCGGCGCGCAGGACTGCCTCACCTGCCACGAGAAGACTCCTGGCCCCCATGACTCGTTCTCGACCGGGTACCACTCCAACACGGCCACGGTCAATTGCCTGACCTGCCACTCCGTCCACAAGTCGGTCCCGAAGAGCGAGCACCTGCTGGCCAAGGCGCCCGGCGCGCTCTGCGCGACCTGCCACCTGAACCAGACCGCGTCCTTCGAGAACAAGCCCTACACGCACCGGCTCAACCGGGGCGGGATGACCTGCCTCGATTGCCACGGGCCGCATGCCGCCAGGGGCGAGCCCGTCAAGATGACCATGCAGGGCGATCTGCCCTGCCTCAACTGTCACGCGGAGCTGCGCGGTCCGTTCGTCTTCCAGCACGTCTCGGGCTCGGGCGGCAACTGCCTCTCGTGCCACCAGAACCATGGGTCGAACAACCCCAACATGCTCCAGTGGGCGCGCGTCGACCAGCTCTGCCTCTCGTGCCACTCGCAAACGGGAGGGCCGAAGACCTACGGCTCCCAGCCGCCGTCCTTCCATGACCTCAGGTCACCCCGTTACCGCAACTGCACGACATGTCACGTGGCCGTCCACGGCTCCAACGTGTCGCCGCAGTTGCTGAAATAGGAGGCCGCCATGAGAACGACTCAACGGCTTCTTCCCTTCCTCCTGGCGCTCGCGGCGGTCCTGCTGTGCACGGCCCTGCTGAGCGCCCAGGCCATCCCGATCGACGTCGAGCTCGGCTACCGCTTCGTGGACGTGACCGGCAACGACCAGATGTACCGCACGCAGATCAACGACCGGCCCGGCCTGCTGCTGCGCTCCCTCGACTACACCTCGCAGGGCCCGCTCGGCTTCCTCGACACCTTCCACGTGGACGCCTCCGACGTCGGTGCCGGGCCCGCCGGCCGGCTGCGCCTGCTTGCCGCGCAGACCAACGTCTTCCGGCTGACCTTCACCTGGCGCCTGACGGACCTCTATAGCGCCCTGCCGGCCTTCGCCAACCCTTTCATCGACGAAGGTGTCATCCCGGGCCAGCAGACCTGGAACCGCACCCGCAACATCTACGACGCCCAGCTCGAGCTGCTTCCCGGCAAGATCATCACCCCGCTGCTCGGTTACACCCGCAACGTGTACCAGGGCCCGGGCACGACGACCTACCACCTCGGCGGCAACGAGTTTCTCCTGAACGAGCAGGTGCAGTCGATCGACCAGCTGTACCGCGTCGGCCTCGGCTTCAACTACGGTCCGGTCCAGGCGGGCTTCACGCAGGGCTGGCGCATGTACGACTGGAAGGACGTGGCCGCCCTCTCCCCCGGAGCCGGCGACGGAAACGTCACGACGCCGATTCTCGGTCAGCCCGTCACCGCCGACGCCATCGTCGGCACGCAGAAGAACAAGATCAACACCCCGGTCACCAACGCCTGGATCACGGGGAACCTCTTCGGGCGCTTGAAGCTGATCGGCACCTACATCAAGGCCGACGGCAGCAACGAGACGCAGTACGTCGAGGCCGACGCGGGCAAGTTCGTGTCGTTCGAGATCGCCCGGTTCTTCTCGGGCCTCGGCGAAACGGTCAACTCGCGGTCGCGAACCGACTACTGGCGGGCGTCCGCGCGCGCCGAGCTGATGGTCGTCCAGAACGTCGATCTGGCCGGAGGCTGGGCCGAGAACAGCCGCACGCTGGACGGCCAGGCCCTCATCTCCACCCTCTTCCTGAACACGGTGACCTACGCCGGCCAGAGCACGGGCGACCTGCTGCGCGAGGTCAATGCCCGCACGCGGGTCGACGACATGAGCCGCGTCTACGACGCCGGCGTCACGGTCCGCATGCTCGGACCCTTCGCCGTCAACGCCGGGTGGTCCCAGACGCAGCAGAACGTGACGGCCACGCCCGACGCCTCGGAAATCGTGGTCCCGGGCGGCCAGGGCGGCCGGTACGAGCGGCGCGTCAACACCTACGGCGGCGGGGCCTCCTTCTCCCAGTCGGGGCTGACGCTCACGGCCGACTACCACCACGACTCCGCGGACAGGCCGATCTTCCGGACCGACTACATCGATCGGGACCGCTACAACGTCCGGGGCGTCTGGAACTTCAAGGACTTCCTGAAGCTCGGCGCCTTCTTCCGCGAAACGCACGCCGCCGACGACGTCGTCGAGATCGGCTACAGCACGAAGGTCCGCGAGTTCCAGGGCGACATCGAAGTCACGCTTCTGAAGAACATGCTCACGCTGCGCGGCTCGGGCGGCGAGTTCCTGACGAACCGCAAGATCCTCATCCGGGTCCCCCAGGACTTCGACATCGTCCAGACCGAGGACCAGGAGTTCGGGCACAACTGGGAGGGCGGCGTCCACTTCCTCTGGGACTGCCTCACGCTCGACGCCGCGTACCTCTGGATGAACAACAACGGGTCCATCCCCTTCACCGTGGGTCGCGTGCGCGTCCAGGCCGAGTACTTCTTCCGGCCCAACCTCGGCCTCAACTTCGAGTGGCTCCAGGACAAGTACAACGAGGCCGCGGCCTTCGACCAGGCCGGCCCCCTGGCCGACTACAACGGCAACCGGTACTACGTCGGACTGCACTGGAGACCGTAGCTGTTATCATTTTTTCCGACCGCGGAATCGCCGCCGCAAAGGAGGATGTCGGATGAAACCCAGAGGGACCCGAATCGGAGCCATGGTTGCCCTTCTCGTGTGGTGCGGATGGATCGGCATTTCCGCGACTTCGACGGCCACGATGGACATTCAGAAACAGGCCAAGGCTGCAGGCGTCGATGCCAAGAACTGCCAGTTCTGCCACACCGTCGCGTTGCCGAAGAAGGGCGAAGGCAAGAACCAACTGAACGACCGCGGCCAGTGGCTGCAGGCCGAAAAAGACAAGCGCAAGGCCAGCGCCGTCGACGGCGCCTGGGCCAAGGACTACACCGGCAAGTAGCGTTCGCAACTCCAAGGAGGGCTTGATCGTGAGAACCAGAGGGTCCCGTCTCGGGCTGGCGGCTGTTCTGCTCGCGGGCAGCGGTTTGATGATCTTCGTGGCGCCGTCTTCGGCCACGATGCCGATGCAGAAGAAGGCCAAGGAACTCGGCTTTCCCGCCGACAACTGCCTCTACTGCCACGCCGAGAAGATGCCGAAAAAGGGAGAGGTGACCTACAGCGACCGCGGCAAGTGGCTCGTCGACCAGAAAGCCAGCCGCAGCGCCAAGGAAGTGGACGTCGCCTGGCTCAAGGACTACCCGGCCGACAAGAAGTAGTCTAGGAAATGCCGAGCCCGGCCTCCCCCGGGCCGGGACGCCCGGTGCAACCTATGCGAACCATCCTGATCGCAACACTCTCGCTCTGCGCCGGCGCGCTCTTCGCCGCGCCGCCCGTCAAGCCCCCGTCCGACGCCGATTGCATCACCTGCCACGGCGACTCCTCCGCGAAGGGCGCCGACGAGCGCTCCGTATTCGTTTCCGAGAAGAAGCTCGCCGCCTCGGTCCACGGCACGGCGGGGCTCGCCTGCGTCGACTGCCACGCGGACCTCGGCCACACCGCCGATTTTCCGCACAAGGCCCATCTCAAGCCGGTTGCCTGTGCCAGCTGCCACGACGCCGTCGGCGCCGCACACCCCTTCCACCCCGGAATCGCGAGTGCGGCGGCCGGCCAGGGCAAGCCCGAGGTGTCGTGCGCCGCCTGCCACGGCAGCCACGAGGTGGTCGCCGTCAAGGACGTTTCCTTCCGGTTCGCCCCGCCGCGCCAGGCCGCCGCCTGCGGAACCTGCCACGCCGCGGTCCAGGCACGACTGCTCGCGTCCGACCACGGCAACGCCGCGGCGCAGATCTCGCCCCGGTCCCCGACCTGCCTCGCGTGCCACCGCACGGCCGTGACGGCCGGTTCCGGCGCCGAGCCCGCCGCCCTGAAGCTCACGCAGGAGCGCCTCTGCCTCTCCTGCCACCTGCGCAACAAGTCCGTGCGGGATGCCGCCGCGCCGACCGCCAGCTTCATCGCCTCCTACGAGCAGAGCGTGCATGGCGCCGCCCTGGCGCGCGGCAACGGCCGGGCGCCCACCTGCATCGACTGCCACGGCGCCCACGATGCCCGTCACGGATTCGACTCGTCCTCGCCGGTCAACAAGATGCGCGTCCAGCAGGTCTGCGGCCGGTGCCACGAAACGGAGAGCCGCCAGTACGACGCCAGCGTCCACGGGCTGGCGCTGCACAAGGGCAACAAGGACGCGCCCGCCTGCACCGACTGCCACGGCGAGCACGGGATCCTCTCGCCCAGGGATCCGCGCTCCCCCGTATCGGCGGCCAACGTGTCCGCCCGCGTCTGCTCGCCGTGCCACGCATCGGTGAAGGTCACCGAAAAGTGGAACCTGCCTCCGAACCGGACGCAGACGTTTGCCGACAGCTACCACGGGCTCGCCTCCCGCGGCGGGGTCGTGGAGGTGGCCAACTGCGCCAGCTGCCACGGCACCCACGACATCCTCCCGTCCACGGACCCGGCTTCCCGGATCAGCCCGGCCAACCTGGCGCGGACCTGCGGCGCGACGGGCTGCCATCCCGGGGCCAACGCCCGGTTCGCGACGGGGAAGGTCCACGTCGCCTCGAACGTCCAGGAGCAGCCGCTGCTCTACTGGATCGCCACGCTGTACCTGATTCTCATCGTCGCGGTCGTGGGCGGAATGCTCGCTCACAACCTCCTCGACTTCCTCCGAAAGTCGCGGCGGCACATGCAGATCCGGCGGGGCGAGCTCGTCGAGCCGCACGCGGGCCGCGGGCTGTACCTCCGGATGACGATCGGCGAGCGCCTCCAGCACGGGGCCCTCATGGTGAGCTTCATCCTGCTCGTGGTGACCGGGTTCATGCTCCGCTACCCCGACGCATGGTGGGTGCTGGCCCTGCGCCGCTTCTCCCCCGCCACCTTCGACGTCCGCAGCAAGCTCCACCGGATTTCCGCGGTCGTCATGGTGGCGTCGAGCCTCTACCACATCGCCTACGTCACGCTGACGGTCCGTGGGCGCCAGTTCCTCCGCGACATCTGGTGGCGCCGGCAGGACCTGCGCGACGCGATCGCGGTGCTCCGGTACAACACGGGCCTCTCCGCGGAGAAGCCGAAGTTCGACCGGTTCAGCTACATCGAGAAGAGCGAGTACTGGGCCCTCGTGTGGGGCACGTTCGTGATGGCCGCCACCGGGACCATCATGTGGTTCGACAACACCTTCATCGGCCTCCTCACGAAACTCGGCTACGACGTCTCCCGCGTGATCCACTTCTACGAGGCCTGGCTGGCCACGCTCGCCATCCTCGTCTGGCACCTCTACTACGTCATCTTCAATCCCGACACCTATCCGATGAACATGGCCTGGCTGACGGGCACGCTGACCGAGCGCGAGATGGAGGAGGAACATCCGCTCGAGCTCGAACGGATCCGCGAGCATGCGACCGCTTCACCCGCGCCGGGCGGCCCGCCCGCAGGGCCCGGACGGGATCCGGCCCCGAAGTGAAGAACGCCGGGAAGGCGGTGCGCCTGGCGGCGGCGATCCTGGCGCTGGCCGCCGGCCTCCCGGGCCAGGACGCCGCGCCGCCGAGTTCCGAGGATTGCGCCGCCTGCCACGAGCCGGGAGCGGGCACGGGCAAGCGGCGCCCGGGCGAGGCCCCGAGTTTCAACGCCGCCGCGCTGAAGGCATCGCCCCATGCCGATCTCGACTGCACGTCGTGCCACGGGGACATCAAGGAGCTCCCCCACCCGGACAAGCTGGCGAAGGTCGACTGCGGAGCGTGCCACGCCGACCAGCAGAAGCAGTTCGCCGAGAGCGTGCATGGCCGGAAGGCCGCCGCCGGAGACTCTTCCGCTCCGGGCTGCAAGGCCTGCCACGGGACGCACCGGATCCTGCGTCCCTCGAGCCCCGGCTCGCCGACTTCCACGATGGAGATTCCCCGCCTCTGCGGAAGCTGTCATCGCGAAGGCACGACGGTCAGCCTGACCCGGCAGATTCCCCAGACGAACATCCTCGGCAACTACATGGACAGCATCCACGGCGAGGGCCTCTTCAAGCGCGGCCTGACCGTGACGGCCGTGTGCACCAGCTGCCACACGGCGCACTTCGTCCTGCCGCACACCGACCCGCGCTCCTCGATCGCCAAGCAGAACATCTCTCGCACCTGCACGCACTGCCACGCCCAGATCGAGACGGTCCACCGCAAGGTGATCCGCGGGGAACTGTGGGAGAAGCAGCCGCACCTGATTCCGGCCTGCGTGGATTGCCACTCGCCCCACAAGGTGCGCAAGGTGTTCTACACGCAGGGCATGGCCGACCAGGATTGCATGCGCTGCCACGGCGACCCGAAACTGCAGTCGGTCCGGGGCGCGGCAGACGGTCTCGCTCTTCACGAACAAGGACGAGCTGGCGCACTCGCGCCACGCCCGGATCGCCTGCGTCCAGTGCCACACCGGCGGCGACCCGGCCGACGCGACGCGCGCGTGCCGCACGATGGCGCCCAAAGTCGATTGCTCCATCTGTCATGCCGCGACCGTCGAGCAGTACCGCGAGAGCACGCACGGCCAGCTCTTTGCGCGGGGCAACCCGGACGCGCCCGAGTGCGGCGACTGCCACAGCGCCCACGGGACGCTCGGCAAGACCGACTCGAACTCGCCGACCTTCTCGCGCAACGTGCCGGCGCTCTGCGCCCGGTGCCATCGCACGGGAAAGCAGGCCGCCGTGCGCTACAAGGGGGCCCAGCAGAACATCGTCGAAAACTACCTGGAGAGCATCCACGGCAAGGGACTGATGCAGGCCGGCCTCACCGTCACGGCCAACTGCGCGGACTGCCACACCGCCCACCGGGAGCTTCCGGCCTCCGACCCGCGGTCGACCGTGAACCGCGCCAACGTCGCCCGGACCTGCTCGAAGTGCCATCGGGGCATCTACGAGCTGTTCACCGAGAGCGTCCATTCCCCGGGGGTGACCCACACCGCGCAAGAAGCTGCCGGTCTGCAGCGACTGCCATTCGGCGCACAGCATCCAGCGGACGGACCTCTCCAACTTCCGTCTTCACATCATGGACCAGTGCGGCCACTGCCACGAGAAGATCGCCGAGACCTACTTCGACACCTTCCACGGGAAAGTCTCGAAGCTGGGGTACCTGACCACGGCGAAATGCTACGACTGCCACGGCGTCGCACGACATCCTTCCGGTGACCGATCAGCGGTCTCGCCTGAGCCGCACGAACATCGTCAAGACCTGCGGCAAGTGCCACAGCGGCTCGCACCGGCAGTTCGCCGGTTACCTGACGCATGCCACGCACCACGACCCGAAGCGCTATCCCGTTCCTGTTCTACACGTTCTGGGGCATGACGGCGCTGCTCGTCGGGACGCTGGCGGTTGCGGGCACGCACACGGCGCTCTGGCTCCGCAGCTCGCTCAAGGAACGCTCGACGGCCGTCCATGAAGTCTCCGAGCCCACGGGGGTCTACGTCCGCCGCTTCACGACCTACCAGCGAAACCTCCATCTGACGGTGATCGGGAGTTTCCTCGGCCTGGCGCTGACCGGCATGCTCCTGAAGTTCTCCTACGCGCCCTGGGCCAAGGTGCTCGCGAAGCTGCTCGGCGGCTTCCAGGCGGCCGGCCTGATTCACCGCTTCTGCGCCGTCGCGACCTTCACCTACTTCGGCCTCCACATCTGGGACCTCGTCCGGCAGAAGAAGCGCGAGCGGCAAGAGCTGGCTCCAGTTCGTCTTCGGTCCCGAGAGCATGATGTTCAATCGGCCGCGACTGGCAGGAGTTCGTCGGCTCCACTGAAGTGGTTCGTCAGGAAGGGGCCGCGGCCCAGCTACGGCCGCTGGACCTACTGGGAGAAGTTCGACTACTTCGCCGTGTTCTGGGGCGTCGCGGTCATCGGCATGACCGGCCTGATCCTGTGGTTCCCGACGGTCTTCACCCGCATCATGCCGGGCTGGATGGTCAACGTGGCGACCACCATCCACAGCGACGAGGCGTTGCTGGCCGTGTGCTTCATCTTCAGCATTCATTTCTTCAACACCCACTTCCGCCCGGAAAAGTTTCCGATCGACACGGTGATCTTCACGCAGCGGCGTGCCGCTCGAGGAGCTGAAGAAGGACCGCCCGCGGGAGTATCAGCAGCTGGTCGAGAGCGGTGACCTCGCGGGCCTGCTGATGCCGGCGCCCCTGCCCTCGGCCAGCCGCAACTGGCGGCGACTGGGATTCACGGCGCTTTCGATCGGGCTCTTCCTGATCGTGCTGATGCTCTATGCCATGATCTTCGTATATCGATAAACTCCCCGGCGAGACAGAAAAAGGAGACGCCCCGCCATGAGTCGATTCTCGGAGAGCCGCCGGGCCCGCCTGGCCATCTTCCTCGGCCAGAACCCGACGACGATCACGGGCGTCATCCTGACGACCAGCTCCGCCATCACGCTGCTGGCCTTCTGGGCCTACCTGATCGCGCGCGGCGGCGCCGTCCATACGTACTACGCCATCCTTTTCTTTCTCATCCTCCCCGCCATCTTCGTCCTCGGCCTCGTCCTCATGCCGCTCGGTGCGATCCTGCGCCGCCGCAAGCTTCTCGCCAAGGGCGAGCTGCCGACGGACTATCCGCCGATCGACTTCCGCAGCCCGCTGCTGCGGCGGGCCGTGATCCTCGTTCTGCTCCTGTCGTTCATCAACTTCTCGATCATGGGGACCGCGTCCTACCAGGCCGTCGAGTACATGGACTCCACCCAGTTCTGCGGCACGACCTGTCACACGGTGATGCAGCCCGAGTTGACGGCCTATACGAACTCGCCCCATTCGCGGGTGGCCTGCGTCGAGTGCCACATCGGGCCGGGCGCCCCCTGGTTCGTCAAGGCCAAGATTTCGGGACTGCGCCAGCTCTATGCCGTCGCCTTCAAGACCTACTCCCGGCCGATCCCGTCGCCGGTCGAGGACCTGCGGCCCGCCCGCGATACGTGCGAGCACTGCCACTGGCCCCAGAAGTTCACGGGTGACAAATTCCTCGTCCGGACCAAGTACGCCGACGACGAGGCGAACACCCCGGCGACCAACGTCCTGCTGCTGAAGATCGGCGGGCGGACGGTCCAGGGCCTCGTCGGCATCCACGGCCGGCATCTCGATACGGCCGAGCGCATCGAGTACGTGTCCACGGACGGCCGCCGCCAGGTCATCCCGCTCGTCACCTACACGGACGACGCCGGCAAGAAGGTCGAGTATGTCTCCACGGACTCGAAGGCCACGACCGCGGAGCTCGCCAACGCCCCCCGCCGCAAGATGGACTGCATGGACTGCCACAACCGGCCCACGCACGCCTTCCAGATGCCCGAGCGGGCGATCGACGAGGCGATCACCGCGGGCCGGATCAGCCCCAAGCTTCCCTACATCAAGCGCGAGGCCGTCGCCGCGCTCAAGGCCACTTACGCCGACCGGGCGGCCGCCTCCGAGCAGATCCCCCGCGCGCTCGGCGAGTTCTACAAGGCCAAGTATCCCTCCGTCTACCAGGGCGAGCGGGCGACGATCGAGACCGCCGCCGAGCAGGTGAAGGCCATCTACCTCCGGAACATCTTCCCGGAGATGCGGATCACCTGGGGCACTCACCCGAACAACATCGGCCACGAGGATTTCCTGGGCTGCTTCCGCTGCCACGACGGCAAGCACAAGAGCTCGGACGGCCGCGTCATCAACGACGACTGCACGGCCTGCCACCAGGTGCTCGCGATGGAGGAAGAGAACCCCAAGGTCCTCGCCGACCTCGGCCTGAAGTAGGCGCCCCGCTTCCGGTTCGGGGCTGCAGCGACCCCTCTTCGCGGCCGCACCCGGTCACGGGCCGGCCCCGCCTCGCGTCGCGAAATTGATGCGTCTGCATCATCGCCGCCCGTTCCCCGTGCCCTATGTTGGCTCCAAATCGGAGGGGTGGTGACCCGAGATCCTGGGACTCCCGCCAAGGACTCCTGCACCGTGCCAGGCGCAATCGCCCGGCCCCTCCGACTCGCTCTGCCCGCGACGCCCCTTCCCGCAGGGCGGGGGCGCACCCTCGACCACGGCCGCCAGGCCGCAAGGAGGCATTGCCCATGACCGCGTCCAGCAACTGGTTCCTGGAAGAGCTCGACCGAAAAGGGGTGTCGCGCCGCGACTTCATGGGTTTCTGCGGCGTCATGGCCTCGGCGCTGGCGCTGCCCAAGAGCGTCGGCGCCCGCATCGCGGCCGAGATCCAGAAGACGCAGAAGCCCGTCCTGGTCTGGCTCGAGTTCCAGGATTGCTGCGGCAACACCGAATCGTTCCTGCGGGCCAGCCGGCCGACGGTCGCCGAGATCGTGCTCGACACGCTCTCGGTCGACTACCAGGAGACGATCATGGCGGCCGCCGGCAACCGCGCTGAGGAGAACCTGGCCAAGGCCATCAAGGACCACAAGGGCAAGTACATCGCCATCGTCGAGGGATCGATTCCGACGGGCGAGCACGGCGCGTACTGCACCATCGGCGGCCGGGCGGCCATCGACATCGCCCGCGAGGTTTGCGGGGACGCCCTGGCCACGATCGCGATGGGCACCTGCGCGACCTTCGGCGGACTGCCCGCCGCGGCGCCGAACCCGACCGGAGCGCTCGGCGTCGCCGACGCCGTTCCGGGCGTCAAGAACCTCATCAACCTCTCCGCCTGTCCGGCCAACGTCGAGAACCTGACGGCCCTGATCGTCTATTACCTGACCTTCAAGAGCCTTCCGCCCACCGACGCCTACCGCCGCCCGCTCTTCGCCTACGGCAAGGCGATCCACGACAACTGCGAGCGCCGCGCCCACTACGACGCGGGGCAATACGTGGAAACGTGGGGGGACGAGGGGCACCGCACCGGCTACTGCCTCTACAAGATGGGCTGCAAGGGGCCGGTCTCGTACCAGAACTGCCCGAACGTGCGCTGGAACGGGGGGACCAACTGGCCGATCGGCTGCGGGCATCCCTGCATCGGGTGCGCGGAGCCGGACTTCTGGGATCGGATGACGCCCTTCTACCGGCACCTGTCGGGCGTGCCCGGCTTCGGCGTCCAGTCCAACATCGACAAGGTCGGCGCATGGGGCACCGTGGGCGTCGGCGCCGCGTTCGCCACGCACGGCCTGATCTCGCTGGCCAAACGCTGGAAGCAGGGCCAGCCGCCCCGCCACCTGCCCGACTCGCCCGGGAAACCCGGGCCTGAGAAGGGCGGGGAGAAAGGAGAGCGGTCATGACGCACGTCGTCGTCGATCCCGTCACCCGCATCGAAGGCCACCTGCGGATCGAGACCGAGGTGGATGGCGGCAAGGTCCAGGACGCCTGGTCCTCGGCCACCATGTTCCGCGGCGTGGAGTTGATCCTCAAGGGCCGCGACCCGCGCGACGCCTGGGCCTTCACCCAGCGCATCTGCGGCGTCTGCACCACCGTGCACGCCATCGCGTCCATCCGCGCCGTCGAGAACGCGATCGGAGCCGCTCCCCCGCCCAACGCGCGCCTCTTGCGCAACCTGATCATCTCCGCGCAGTGCGTGCAGGACCACGTCATTCACTTCTACCATCTCCACGCGCTCGACTGGGTGGACATCGTGTCGGCGCTCTCGGCCGACCCGGCGAAGACCTCGGCCCTGGCACAGTCGATCTCGGACTGGCCGCTTTCGAGCACGACCTACTTCGCGGGCATCCAGCAGCGGGTGAAGGCCTTCGTCGAGCGCGGGCAGCTCGGGCCCTTCGCCAACGCCTACTGGGGGCATCCCGCCTACAAACTCCCCGCCGAGGCCAACCTGATGGCCGTGGCGCACTACCTCGAGGCGCTCGACTGGCAGCGCGAGTTCATCAAGATCCACGCCGTCCTCGGCGGCAAGAACCCGCACCTCCAGAGCTTCCTGGTCGGAGGCATGGCAACCCCGATCGACCCCGACCGCCAGGCGTCGCTTGAACGCCGGCTCGATCGCCCAGATCCAGGAGCTCGTCAAGAAGGGCCGCGATTTCGTCACGAAGGTCTACATCCCGGACCTGCTCGCGGTCGCCTCTTTCTACAAGGACTGGGCCGCCTACGGCGGCGGCGTCGGCAACTACCTCGTCTACGGCGAGTACCCGGAAGAGGACGGCGCCAACGCCCGTCTCTTCCTGCCCTCCGGCGTGATCCGCAAGCGGGACCTCTCGAACATCGAGAAGTTCGACCCGTCCAAGATCACCGAACAGGTCAAGCACTCCTGGTACGAATACGCCGGCGGCGACGACAAGGGCCTCCATCCCTTCCAGGGTGAAACGAAGCCGAAGTACACCGGCCCCAAGCCGCCTTACGAACGCCTCGAGACCGGCGCCAAGTACAGCTGGTTGAAGTCGCCCCGCTACGACGGCGAGCCGATGGAGGTCGGCCCGCTCGCGCGGATGCTCGTGGCCTATGCCTCGGGCCAGCCGCGGGTCAAGGAGCTCGTGACTGCGGTCCTCGGCAAGCTCGGCGTGGGGCCCGAAGCGCTCTTTTCGACGCTCGGCCGCGTCGCCGCGCGGGGCATCGAGACCCAGGTCCTCGTCGAGAAGATGGATGACTGGTTGAACGGCCTCGCCGAGAACATGGCCCGCCGGGAATTGCGCATCGTGGACAACTCCAAGTGGGAGCCGAACACCTGGCCGGCCGAATGCTCCGGCGTCGGGTTCCACGAGGCGCCCCGGGGGGCGCTCGGCCACTGGGTCCACATCCGCGACGGCCAGATCGCCAACTACCAGTGCGTGGTCCCGAGCACGTGGAACGCGGGCCCGCGCGACGCTTCGGGCAAGCGCGGCCCCTACGAAGAGGCGCTGCTCGGGACTCCGATCGCCGACCCCACGCAGCCCCTCGAGATCCTTCGGACCATCCATTCCTTCGACCCCTGCATCGCGTGCGGCGTCCACGTCGTCGACGCGCAGAAGCGCGAACTCGCGCAGGTGAGGGCCCGATGAGCACCGCCCGGCCCCTCGTCGACCCCTCGACCATCCCGCCTCCGGCGGACACCGACCTCGTCCGCATGTACGTCTGGGAATGGCCCGTGCGCCTGTCGCACTGGCTGATCGTGACCTCGATCTTTTTTCTCTCGTGGACGGGCCTCTACATCGGCGGGCCTTTCCTGATCTCGGCCGGCGAGGCCCGCAACCAGTTCGTCATGGGCATGGCCAAGACGATCCACTTCTACTCGGCAATCGTCTTCACGATGGCCGTCCTGGTGCGCATCATCTGGATGTTCACGGGCAACCGCTTCTCCCACTGGGACAAATTCATCCCCGTTGGCCGCCGCCGGCGGCAAGCCTTCATCCCGGTCCTCAAGTACTACCTGTTCGGCCTGCGCAAGCCCCCCGGCTTCGTGGGGCACAACCCGCTCGCCGGGCTCGTCTACTCGGTCGTCTTTCTCATCTACCTGATGATGGTCGGCACGGGACTGGCGCTCTACACGGTCAACGCGCACTACCAGTCGCCCCTCCGGGTGTTCTCCTTCCTGCTCCCGCTCTACGGCGGGCCGCAGGTGGCCCGATGGATCCACCACATCGGGATGTGGCTGATCTGGGGCTTCGCCGTGCACCACGTCTACAGCGCGATCCTCATGTCCCAGGTGGAGGGCAACGCGACGATCGAGTCGATCTTCTCGGGCTACAAGTTCGTGCACCGCGACGACGTCGTGTACTCCGGCTATCGCTTCCTCTCCCGGAAGGAGGACCATGGAGACCATGGATAGGCCGACGTCCCTGCTGGTCCTCGGGCTCGGCAACCTGCTCTGCGGGGACGACGGCCTCGGGGCCGCCGCGGTCGCGCGGCTCGACCGCGACTGGGAAGCCCCCCCGGGCACGCTCGTGCTCGACGGGGGCACGCTCGGCCTGACCCTGCTGCCCCTGGTCGAGGACGCGAGTGACGTCATCCTCGTCGACGCGATCCAGGACGACGCCCCGACGGGCGCGCTCGTGCGGCTGACGGGCGACGAGGTGGCGCCCGCGGTCCTGCACCGGCTCTCCCCGCACCAGGTCGGAGTGGCCGATCTGCTGGACGGCGCGCGGCTCCACGACCGCTACCCGCACCGCCTCGTGCTGCTCGGCCTCGTCCCCCTGACGCTTGGCCTCGGGGTGGAGCGCTCCGCCCCGGTCGAAAAACAGCTGCCACGGCTCGTGGAGGCGGTCGTGGCCGAGGCGGCGCGCCTGGGTCACGTCTTCGCGCCGAGAACGGACGATGAGAAGGCTCTGCGGCCTCGTGGCGATGTCGCTCGCGTTTTCGGCCTGTAAGGGGCCGGACTCCGGCCTGCCGGAGGCGTACCGCGGCCTGGCCGTTCCTGCCGCGCGGCTCGAGTCCCGCGAGGCGCGGGAGCGCGGCCGGGCGCTTTATCTCGAGCACTGCGCCCTCTGCCACGGTGACCGTGCCGACGGCCACGGCGTTCGCCGCCAGGGCCTCTCCACCCAGCCCCGCGACTTCACCGACGCGGCCTGGCGCGAGCGGACGAGCCCGCGCCGCGTTTTCTTCGTCATCCGCGAAGGATCGCCCGGCACCGCGATGCCGGCGTGGAAGGCGTTCGACGACGCAGCGACCTGGGACCTGGCGGCGTACCTGCTGGCCGCCTCCCGCAAGCCATGACGCGACACGGCCGGCGGATCGAGATCGCGGGCACCGTCCAGGGCGTGGGATTCCGCCCCTGGGTGTACCGACTCGCCCGGGAGGAAGGCGTCGCCGGCCGCGTCTCCAACGGCGCACAGGGCGTGACCATCGAGGCCTTCGGCGGCGGCGCGGCCCTCGACAGCTTTCTGTCGCGCCTCCAGTCGAGCCCCCCTCCGGCCGCGCGCATCCGCGAGATCCACTGGCAGACGATTCCGCTGGAATCCGCCGATGGGTTCGAGATCGTCGAGAGCCGGGGGGAGGGAGGGCGCCGCATCTCCATTCCCCCGGACCTCGCGACCTGCGACGCCTGTCTGGAGGAGATCTTCGATCCGTCCGACCGGCGCTACCGCTACCCGTTCACCAACTGCACCAACTGCGGGCCGCGGTTCACGATCGCACGGGCCGTTCCGTACGACCGCCCGGCGACGACGATGTCGTCCTTTCGGATGTGCGCGGATTGTCAGCGGGAATACGACTCGCCGCTCGACCGGCGCTTCCATGCCCAGCCGAACGGCTGCCCGAAGTGCGGGCCGCGCCTGAAATCGGTCGACCTCGACGGACGGGAGCTGCACGGCGCAGATGCCCTCGCTCTGGTCGTCCGCGGGCTGGCCGACGGCCTCATCGTCGCGATCAAAGGTATCGGCGGCTTTCACCTGGCCTGTGACGCGACCGTTCCCGCGTCCGTCGCGCGGCTGCGCACGCGCAAGCGTCGCGAGGAGAAGCCATTCGCCGTCATGATTCGGGACGTGGCGGCCGCAGACCGGCTCGCCATCCTCAGCGAGCTCGAACGGGAGCTGCTCTGCTCGGTCGAACGGCCGATCGTCCTCGCACTCCGGCGTCCGGGCGCGGCCGTCGCCCCGGAGGTCGCACCGGACAATCCGCTGCTCGGCCTGCTCCTCGCCTACTCTCCGCTCCACCATCTCCTCCTCGCCGACGTCGGCCGGCCGCTCGTCATGACCTCGGGGAACCTCTCGGACGAGCCGATCGTCTGCGACAACACGGAGGCCCTCGAGCGGCTCGGCGGCGTCGCCGACCTCTTCCTGCTGCACGATCGCGACATCGCCTCACGCTCGGACGACTCCGTCGCGCGCGTCGTGGCGGGGCGCCCGGTCGTCTTTCGCCGCTCGCGCGGCTACGTCCCGCGCGGCATCCCGGTGCGCCGTCCCTTCGAGAGGCCGGTCCTCGCCTGCGGCGGGCACCTGAAGAACACGTTCTGCATCGGCGTGGGCGACATGGCTTACCCGGGTCCGCACATCGGCGATCTCGACGGCCTCGACGCGGTCCGCGCCTTCGAGGAGGCCGTGGACCGCGCGGAGCGCTTCCTCGGCGTTTCGCCCGAGATCCTCGCGCACGACCTCCACCCGCTCTACGCCTCGACCGCTTACGCGCTCGCGCGGCCGGCGCCCCTTCGGATCGCGGTCCAGCATCATCACGCGCACGTCGTCAGCGCGATGGCCGAGCACGGGCTCGAGGGTCCGGTCCTCGGCGTCGCCTACGACGGAACGGGGTACGGAACCGACGGCGAAAGCTGGGGCGGCGAGATCCTGCTGGCGACCGAGGAGCGCTTCGACCGGCTGGCCACGCTTCGCCCGATCCGCCTGCCGGGGGCCGACCGGGCGATCCGCGAGGTCTGGCGAATCGCCGTCGCTCTCCTCGAGGACGCCTTCGAGGGGGACCCCCCGCTCGAGGCCTTCGCGCTCTTCTCGCAGATCCCGGCGCACCGCCTCGAGCTCGTGCGCCAGATGGCCGTCCGCGGCATCCAGTCGCCCCCTGCGCACGGCCTCGGCCGCTACTTCGATGCGCTGGGCTCTCTCTTTCTCGAACGGCCCGCCTCGCGCTACGAAGGCCAGGTCGCGCTCGAGTGGAACCTCGCGGCCGATCCGACCGAGCCGCGCTCGTACCCCTTCGAGCTTGTGCCCGGCGAGGAGGGGCTGCGCGTGATCGACCTGCGACCCATGGTTCGCGCCGCCACCGCCGATCACGTCGCCGGCGCGGGGCCCGGGCAGATATCGGCCCGGTTTCACAAGACCCTCGTCCGCGCGACCGCGGCGGCCGTGCGTGCGGCGGTCGAGAGCACGGGCCGGCTTCCGGTCGTGCTCACCGGAGGCTGTTTCCAGAACCCGCTGCTCGCCGAGGGGCTCCTGCGCGAGCTCTCGCCCGCTTTTTCCGTCCATCTGCACGGCGACGTTCCACCGGGCGACGGAGGCCTCGCGATCGGCCAGGCCGTCGTCGCCGCCGCCGTCGCCCGCGCCAGAAATGGAGGACTCTGATGTGCCTCGGCGTTCCCGGCCGGGTCGTCCAAGTAGAGGGCCTCGACGCCACCGTCGACTTCTGGGGCGTGCGCCGCCAGGTCCGCCTCGACGTCGTGGACCAGCCCGTTGCCCCGGGCGACTACATCCTGAACCACGTCGGATTCGCGATCCGCAGGATACCGGCCGAGGAGATCGGCGAAACGCTCGCCCTCTACGAGACGCTGCTGGCCGAGGCGCGCAAGGATGACCTCATGGCGGCCGACGTACGCGCGGAGCTCGAGGGCACCCGGCGGGAGGACGGCGATGCCGATTCCCAGAATTGACGCCGCGGCGCGGGAAGTCAAGTTTCGCAACCCGGAGCTCGCCCGGCGGCTCTCCGGCCGGATCGCCGAGCTGACCGCCGAGATCGGCCGCTCGCCGGTCTCGGTCATGCACGTCTGCGGCAGCCACGAACAGGCGATCGCCCGCTGGGGTCTGCGGGCCAACTTCCCGAAGGCGCTCAACGTCATCATGGGCCCGGGCTGCCCCGTCTGCATCACGGACATGCCGGAGGTGGACGAGGGCGTGGCCCTGGCGCGCCAGGGCGTCGTCATCGTCACCTACGGAGACATGGTCAAGGTCCCGGGGACGGTGATGTCGCTCTCCGACGCCCAGGCCGCCGGCGCCGACATCCGGGTCGTCTACAGCGCCGGACAGGCGGTCGAGATCGCCCGCGGCGAGGCGAAGGAGGTCGTCTTCTTTGCGACCGGATTCGAGACGACCGCCGTGGCCACGGCGGCCGTCATCCGCGGCCCCGTTCCCCCGAACTTCTCCGTCCTGTCCGCCCACAAGTACATCCCGCCCGTGATGGAGATCGTGGCCGAGATGCCGCAGACGCGGGTGGAGGGATTCCTCGCGGCGGGCCACGCGGCGGCGATCACAGGATGGGGAATCTTCGAGGCCTTCGTCGAGCGGCACCGGATCCCGGTCGTCGTCGCGGGCTTCGAGCCGCTCGACATCCTCTCGGGCCTGGCGCGCCTGATCGAGCTCGTGCGCGACGGCACGCCGCGCGTCGTCAACATGTTTCCGCGATGCGTCACGCGGGAAGGCAATCGCCGCGCCCAGGAAGAGCTCTGGAGCGTCTTCCGGCCGGTCGGCGGGCGCTGGCGCGGGATCGCCCACGTTCCGAACGGGAACCTGCGGCTGACCGACGCGTGGGCGCACCTCGACGCCCGCCGCCGGTTCAAGATCGATCTGACGGGCCTCTGGGATTACGCGCCGCCCACACTGGCCTCGAGCTGCATCTGCGGGGACATCATGTCGGGGATCGCGTCCCCGACCGACTGTTCTCTCTTCGGACGCGAATGCCTGCCCGACACGCCCGTGGGCGCGTGCATGGTCTCGAGCGAGGGCACCTGCAAAATCTGGCACCAGTACGGCGGCATCCCCAACCTCGGAGAGGCCCGATGAAGACCTTCGCGGCATCGCTCGAGCAGCACGTGACCCTGAAGCAGGGGGCCGGGGGCCGCGCGATGCGCACCCTGATCGAGGACGTTTTCCTGAAGGACCTTCCGGCGCCTCCCGTCAAGGGGATCGGCGCCGCGGCGATGGACGACGGCGCGGCGATCTGGCTCGGAGACCGCTACCTCGTCGTCACGACCGATTCGCACGTCGTCCATCCCGTCTTCTTCCCCGGCGGCGACATCGGCCGGCTCTCGGTGTCCGGGACCGTCAACGACCTCGCCATGATGGGCGCGACCGAGGTCCTGGCCCTGACCTGCGCCGCCGTCATCGAGGAGGGGTTCCCGCGCGCCGACCTCGAGCGCATCCAGGCCTCGATCCGGGAGGCCTGCCGGGAGGCCGGCGCGACGATCGTGACCGGGGACACGAAGGTCATGGGGCGTGGAGAGATCGACGGCATCGTCCTCAACACGACCGGCGTCGGCCTGACCGACCGCGTGGTCCCCGATTGCGGGCTCTCGCCGGGCGACCGGATCCTCGTGACCGGGGCGATCGGGGACCACGGCCTCGCCATCATGGCGGCCCGGCACGCGCTCGCCCTCGAGGGCGCGCTCGCCTCGGATGTCGCGCCGATCAACGGCCTCATCCGCGCGGCGCTCGCCGCCGCGGACGGTGCCGTCGTCGCGATGAAGGACCCGACGCGCGGGGGCCTCTCCTCGGCGCTCCACGAAATGGCCGAGAAGAGCCGCGTCGGGATCGTGCTCGAAGAGCGGGAGGTCCCCGTCCACGACGCCGTCCGGGCGGCGGCCGACCTGCTCGGAATCGACCCGCTCCACGTCGCCAACGAGGGTAAGGCGGTGTTGGGCGTCCGGCCGGAGGCAGTCGACCGAGTGCTGGCGGCCCTGCGCGCCCACCCGCTCGGCAGGGAGGCCCGCGTCGTCGGCACGTGTGTGGCCGAACGGCCTGGCTCCATCGTCCTCGACACCGGATTCGGGCGCCGGCTCCTGGCGGAGCCCGAAGGCGAGCCGCTGCCCCGCATATGTTGACGCCGAGACCCCGCGTCGCCATCCTCTTCTCCCGGCGCTGCCCGGGCCTCGAGAATCTCCTCGCGGGGCATCGCCGTCGGGATTTCGACCTCGTCTGCGCCCTGACGACTGCAGGGGAAGGCCTGGTGGAGAGCGTCCCGCAGGTTCGGCTGGCTCGCCTGCGCGTTCCGCTGATCGCGCACCGTATCCGCCCTTTCCTCTCGGCACGGGGCCTGCGGCTCTCCGACATGTCGGACCGCCGCGACTACGACGCCGCGACCGTCGCGCTTCTCGCCCCGTATCGGCCCGACCTCGTCGTTCTCTCTAGCTATCTCTACATCCTGACCGAACCGACGCTCGAGGCGTTCCCCGGCCGCATCGCCAACGTGCACGGCAGCGACCTCGCGCGCACCGGACCCGACGGCCAGCCGCTGTATCCGGGCCTCTTCGCCGTCCGCGATGCGATCCGCGCCGGCGAAACCGAGACGCGCGCGACCGCGCACGTCGTCACCGAGCGGCTCGACGACGGCCCGATCCTGCAGCGCTCCCGGCCCTTTCCGGTCGCGCCGCTCGTCGCCGACCTGCGCCGCGGCGGCAACACCCACGCCGTCAACGCCTACGCCTACGCCCACCAGGAGTGGATGCTTGCGACCGCCTGGGGACCGCTCCTGACGGACGCGGTCGCTCGCCTGCGCTGCCCCGCCGCGCGGGCCGACGATCGCCCCACCGCCCGTTTCGCCGGGGCCCGGCCATGACCCACATCCGCGTCGAACGCGAGGGCGCGGTCGCCCTGCTCACGATCGACCGCCCCGAGCGCTTCAATTCGCTGGACGTCGCGACGGCCCGGGACTTTCGCAAGGCCGGGCTCCTGCTCGCGCGCGACGCCTCCGTGCGCGCGGTCGTGCTGCGCGGCACGGCCGGCGTTTTCTGCAGCGGCGCAGATTTGAAGTCCATCCGGGCGGGAGGCGAGGTCGCAGACCTCGGGTACCTGCAGGCCGGGCGCTCGACGCCCCCCGGATACGGCGAGGTCTTCAAGCAGATCCTGGAGTACATCCACAGCACGATCTCGGAGATCAAGCGTGCGCCCAAACCCTTCGTCGCGGCCGTGGACGGGATCGCCGCGGCCGGGGGCTTCGGGATCGCGATGGCGTGCGACCTCGTCTATGCCTCGGACCGCGCCTCTTTCGAATGGGCGTATGGAAAGACGGGCCTGACGGGGGCCGAAAGCTCCACCTTCTTCCTGCCGCGCCTGCTCGGACTGCGACGGGCCATGGAGCTCGTCCTGCTGAACCCAAGGCTCGACGCCGCGCGGGCGATGGAGTACGGCCTCATCAATGATGTCTTCCCGACCGGGCGCTTCGACACAGAGGTGCTCGAGATCGCCCGGCGCCTGGCCGAGGGGCCCGCCGAGGCGGCCGCGATCGCCAAGGGCCTGGTCAACCAGGCCGCCGGCGTGGATCGCCTCGACCACCACCTCGACCGGGAGCTCGAGGAACTCTCCCGCATCGCCGACGGGCCCGACTTCGCCGAAGGGCTCGCAAGCTTCTTCGAGCGCCGGCCGGCGCGGTTCGGGAGCCGGTGACCATGCACGAATACGCCATCGTCCAGGCGCTTCTCGAACGGGTCGAGGCCGAGACCTCGGGCCGGGGCCCCTGCACCGTGCACCATCTCCACGTCAGCATCGGCGAGGTTTCCGGCGTGGAAGTCGACCTGCTTCGCACCGCCTACGGGGTCTTCCGGGAGCGGACGCTCTGCGAGAACGCGGAGCTCTCGATCGTCCCGGTCCCGGCGCAGTGGGAGTGCCCATCCTGCCGGACGCCGCTCTCCCGCGGCGCGATCCTGCGCTGCCCCGACTGCTCCGTTCCCGCCCGCCTGGCGGCGGGCGATGAAATCGTTCTGGATCGGATCGAAATGGAGGTTCCCGATGTGTGAATCCTGCGGTTGCGGCGACCCCGAGATCGTCCCGGTCGAGATCCACGACCGCATCCTCGCCGGCAACGACCGGACCGCGCGGCACAACCGCGAGCATTTCGTGGAGCACGGGGCCCTCGCCATCAACCTCATGGGCTCGCCCGGCGCCGGCAAGACGGCCGTGCTCGAGGCGACCGCCCGCGCCCTCCACGGGCGCCTGCGCCTCGGCGCCCTGGCCGGGGACCTCGAGACCGACCGCGACGCGCAGCGCCTCATGCAGGCCGGGATCCCATGCGTGTCGATCACGACGGGGTCGGCCTGCCACCTGGACGCCGAGCTCGTGCACCGCGCCCTCCACGGTTTCCCGGTCTCGGACCTCGACCTTCTCTTCATCGAGAACGTCGGCAACCTGGTCTGCCCCGCCGTGTACGACCTCGGCCAGGCCGCCAACGTCGTCGCGCTGTCCGTGACGGAGGGCGACGACAAGCCCCTCAAGTACCCGGTCATGTTCCGCAAAGCAGACCTCGTCCTGCTCACGAAGACCGACCTGCTGCCGCACCTGCCCGACGTGAGCGTCGCCGCGATCGAGGACGCCCTTGCGCGGGTCATGCCGGAGCCCCGGGTCATCCCCTTGTCGGCCCGCACCGGGCAGGGCCTGGACGCCTGGCTCGGGTGGCTCGAGGCGCGCAGGCCGGCCGCCCGAAAGTCTTCCGGCGCGCCGCAGGTGTCGGCGTGAACACGGGCCTCTTCGCCGCGCTCGCCCTCGGCGCCGCCACGGTCGGGAGCCTGCACACCCTCGCTCCGGACCACTGGGTCCCCTTCGCCGTCCTCTCGCGCGCTCGGGGGTGGAACCTCGGCCGGACCGCGCGGGTTACTCTCCTGTGCGGCTTCGGACACGTCACGGCCTCCGCACTGCTCGGCCTCGCCGGCCTGCTCTTCGGGATCCAGATGATCGAGCGCTTCGGCGCTCGCATGGAAGCCGTTTCCGGCATCCTGCTGATCGGCTTCGGCGTCGCCTATGCGATCTGGGGATTGCGGCGCACGCTCGGCCGCAAGCTCCACGGCCATTCGCACCACCACTACGATCACGTCCACGACCCGGGGCGCGCGACCGCCTGGACGCTCTTTCTCCTCTTCTGCGCCGACCCCTGCGTGGCTGTGATCCCTCTTCTCTTCGCCGCCGCGCCGCTCGGGGCGCTGCGCACGACGACGGTCGTTCTCGTTTACGAGCTCGCGACCCTCTCGACGATGCTCGCCCTCGTGCTTCCCGCGCGCGCGGGCGTCCGCCTCTTCCGGTCCTCCTGGATGGACCGCTACGGAGACGCGGTGGCGGGAGCGGTGATTGCCGGCGTCGGGGTGACCGTCGCGGCGCTCGGGTGGTGAACCGCCGCCGCTGACGCATCGGGATCCCGCGCCGACACCCGGAGGCCCCGCCCGAGCCGCGAATAGAAAGCGGCCGGCCCCTGAAGACCGGCCGCGAGGGGTGCCGCTCCGTTGCGGAGCGGCGTCTCATGCCGATGCGGTGTTACGAGGCGACCTTGACTTCGATGGACTTCGGCCGCGGCTTTTCGGCCTTCGGCAAGTGCACCCGAAGGACGCCGTCTTTGAAGTCGGCTGCCACTTTCGTCTCCTCCGCGTCGGCTGGAACCGTGAAGGTCCGCAGGAACGTTCCATAGGAGCGCTCGATCCGATGGAACTTCTTTCCCTTCTCTTCCTTTTCCTGTTTGCGCTCCCCCTGCATCGTGAGCACGCCGTTCTCGACCGTGACCTTCACGTCTTCCTTCTTGATCTCGGGAAGCTCCGCCTTGACCAGGTATTCCTGATCCGTTTCCTGGATGTCCACAACGGGAGCCCAGTCCGCCACGGTCAGCATTTCCTTCCCGTTGGGCCGCGTTGAAGCGCCGAAGAGACGATTCAACCGGTCGGACATCTCCTCCATCTCGCGGAAAAACGGAACACGGGTCGGTTCATAACGAATGAGGTTCATAAGTCCTCCTTTCCAAGGATCGAATCTCACGATCCAACAATGCACGAAAGTGCGGCCCGCGTCTTGAACCAGTTGCATCATTTTTCCTGAAGAAGAAAACCGCGCTCGCGCAAGAGTGTCGCGACCGAGCGCGCGCCCTCCTCCGGCGGCATCGTTCCGGAAACGACGAGATCGGCCTTCTGCGGCTCTTCGTAGCTCTCGGTGGCGCCCGGAAGATGAGGCGCCTGTCCGACACGGGCTCGGGCGTACAGCCCTTTCGGGTCCCGCCGCTCGCGAATCGCGAGCGGTGTGGAGACCAGAATTTCCAGGAATTCCCGCACGCGCCCGCGCAACCGATCCCGGTGGGCGCGCCGCGGAGCCGTCGCGTCCACGATCACGGGAAGTCCCTGCCCGGCAATCAGGGCCGCGAGGTCGGCGACCATCTCGTAGAAGCGATCGCGCTCTTCCGGCTCGTAGGTCGGCGAGGGCGTCAGCACCCTGCGCAAGGCGTCGGACTCGAGAGTGACCGTCCGGACGCCCTTTCGCGCAAGCTCGTCCCGGAGGGCTGCCGCGAGCGCGGTCTTTCCCGACGCCGGAGGGCCCGTCAGCCACACGACGAAGCTCAAGGGGAGATCCGACGGAGATACTGCGGAATCCGGTCGACTTCGAAGCGATCGGCCTCCAGGACCGAGAGCACGAAGCGGAACAGCCTGCGCCGCAGCTCTTCGGACTCCCGCGGGTACCAGAGCGGGCTCGCGACGACCAGGCCGCGGAACGCGAAGTGCGGGGCGATCACGGAGGCGAGTTCCTCATCGCCCGAGCGCTCCCGATACCGGTCCCAGAAGAGCCGGAAGAGCTCCGCGAATGGTCCGCTGAAGTCTTCGCGCGTCCGCAGCGCGAAAAAGAGGAAGTTGACCCCGAGCGAAGCGACGTCGTCCGCCGGATCGCCCAGGGCCCCGCGGCTGCGGTCGAGGACCGTGAAGTCGGTCCCCGAACGGAACAGGATGTTCCAGGGATGGAAGTCGCCGTGGATCGTCCGCAGCCGGTCGGAGCGCTCCCGCAGCCGGTATCGCCAGGCGAGGGCGAGCGTCTCCACTTCCTGCAGGAGCGTCGCGTCGATGAACCCGCTCGGCACGGGATAGGAGTCAGCCACTCCCGCGATGCACTCGCCGGATCCCACCAGATCCCGCAACCGGCGCCGGTACCAGGACGGGTGCGAGGCGGGCGCGCGGTGGATCCCGGCAAGGTAATCGGCCAGCGCCCGGACCCGGGCGGCGTCGAGCGGTTCGACGTTCCCGGCCGCGGCGATCCGATCGAAGTCGGCCGCGTATGGATCGCCCTCGGCAAACTGGGTCAGGATGAAAAATTCGCCGCTGTCTCCGAGGCTCACTGCCGGTCCCCCGGAGCGTAAGGCCCCGACGTCCACCGGGACGACGTGACCGGGAAGGCTCCCGGACTCGTCGAAGGACCGCAGCAGGAGCCCCGCCCGGTCGGACCGGTCCTCGTGGCCGAATTCGCCCGGGCGCACCGTCTCGAGCACGAGCGTCCGGGGACCTCCGGCCGCGAGCCAGCGGACCCGGTACGGGATGCCGTACCCGCCCTCCTTGACGCCTGCCGCCTTGCCGACCAGGGGCTCGAGCGTTGCCTCCCGGGCCTCGGGGCCGAACCTCGCCGCCAGATACTCCCGGAACCCCGCAAGGGCGCCCGGATCGAACCTCATGGTCCCCCCCGGCTCATCCTTAGGCTTCGGGAGCGGACCGCGCTGATGCAAACGCATCACGCCGGCCCTGCGCAGGGCCAAATAGGCTAGGCTCAACTTGATGGACGTCGCAGGCGAAGACCAATCCCGGCGGCGATGGCTCACGTACCTGCTCGGCACGAGCCTGGGCGCGAGCGTCGCCTCTTTTCTCTATCCGGTCCTGCGCTACATCGTTCCGCCCGTCTCCTCCGAGCCCTCGCTTTCCGAAATCGAGCTCGACGTGAAGGCCTCCGACGTCCTGCCCAACTCGGGCCGGATCGTCCCATTCGCCGGCAAGCCCGTCATCCTCTTCCGGACGGCCGCGGGCGAGCTCAAGGCGCTGACCGCCACGTGCACGCACCTGGCGTGCACCGTTCAGTATCGGGGGGACCGCAGCGACATCTGGTGCGCCTGCCACAACGGCGTGTACGACGCCAACGGCACCAACATCTCGGGGCCTCCGCCGAGGCCGCTCACCAAGCTCGACGTCACGGTGCGAGGGGAAAAGGTTGTCATCCGGCGGACCTGACCGCCGCGCCGCGGCCGCGCGCCTGTCTCCGGTCGACTGGCTCAAGGACCGGATGGGGTGGGACGGGATCGCCCATCTCGCGGCGAAGAAAGAAGTGCCGATCCACCGCTACACCATCTTTTACTACCTCGGCGGGATGGCGCTCTTCCTCTTTCTCGTCCAGGTGGCGACGGGGATCCTGCTGCTGCTCTACTACCGCCCCAGCGCGGCCGAGGCCTTCGAGAGCGTCCAGTACATCATGGCCGAGGTCCCGTTCGGATGGCTCATCCGTTCGATCCACTCGTGGGGCGCCAACATCTTCGTGGGCGTCGTCATCCTGCACATGGCCTCCGTCTTCTTTCTGAAGGCGTACCGGGCGCCGCGCGAGATGACCTGGATCACGGGAGCCCTGCTGCTGTTTCTCGCGCTCGGCTTCGGTTTCTCCGGCTACCTCCTGCCCTGGAACACGCTCGCTTTCTTCGCGACGAAGGTCGGGACCGACGTCCCCGCCCAGCTTCCGGGCATCGGGCCGCTGCTGTCGCGGATCCTCCGCGGCGGCTCCGACGTCACGGGCGCCACGGTGTCGCGTTTCTACGGGATCCACGTCGCGATCCTGCCGGCGATCACGACGGTGCTGCTCGGACTGCACCTCATCCTGGTCCAGCAGAAGGGCATGAGCGTCCCGCCGTCGCTCGAGCGGGGCAAGCACCGGGCGATGAAATTCGTGCCCGACTTCCTCCTGCGGGACATGGTGGGATGGATGGTCGCCGTGGGCCTGCTCGCGGGGCTGGCGGCCTTCCTGCCGTGGGAGCTCGGTCAGAAGGCCGAGCCCTTTGCCCCTGCGCCGGCCGGGATCCGGCCGGAGTGGTACTTCCTCTCGATGTTCCAGCTGCTCAAGTACCTGCCCGCCGAGATCGCGGGCGTCTCCGGCGAACTGCTCGGCGTTCTTTTCTTCGGCGCTCTGGCCGCGGTCCTCGTCCTGGTGCCGCTGCTCGACCGGAAGGCCTCGCTCGGGCGCCCGTCGCCCTGGTGGAACCGCATGGCGCTCGTCGCGCTCGCGGGCGCCCTCGTCCTGACCATCCTCGCGCTGGCGCCTCCGCCCGGACAGGTCGCGCCGTGACGCGCCGGCTCGCCCTCTTCGCGGCCCTTTTCGCGGGCGCCATGACCGCGGCGGCAAGGCCGCCCGCGCCCGCGCCGACGCCTGCCCCGAAAGTCGTCGCGGTGACCGGATGCGTCGAGTGCCACCTCGCCCTGGACGACGCCCGCGTGAGCCCGCCGGCAAAGCTCTTCGCCGACGACATCCACGCGCGCTCCGGCTTCACCTGCGCCTCCTGCCACGGCGGCGACCCGAACACGACGGAGCAGGATCTGGCCCACGACGCGAAGAAGGGGTTCCGGGGAAAGCCGTCTCCGAAGGACGTCCCCGGGGTGTGCGGCACGTGCCACGCCGACGCGGCCCTGATGAAGCGTTTCAATCCGTCGCAGCGCGTGGACCAGCTCGCCGAATACCGCACGAGCGGCCACGGCAAGGCCCTCCTGCGCGGCGACGAGAGCGTCGCGACGTGCATCAGCTGCCACGGCGCCCACGGCATCCTCCCCGTCAAGGACGTCCGCTCGCCGGTCTACCCGACGCGCATGGCGCTGACCTGCAACCGCTGCCACGGGGACGCGAAGCTGATGACCGCCCACAAGCTCCCCTCCGACGTCTATACGAAGTATTCGCAGAGCGTCCACTTCGAGGCGCTCATGAAGAAGGGCGACCTCTCCTCGCCGACCTGCAACTCCTGCCACGGCAACCACGGCGCCGCGCCGCCGCAGGTCGCATCCGTCTCGAACGTCTGCGGAACGTGCCACACGGTGTTCGCCGAGCAGTTCCAGGCGAGCCCGCACCGGGAGGCCTTCGCCCAGCTGGGACTGCCGGGCTGCGTCACCTGCCACGAGAACCACGACATCGTGCACCCCACCGACGCGTTCCTCTCCACGGGCAAGGACGGCAAGTGCAGCACCTGCCACGAGGCGGGAACGGAAGGCGCCCGCTCCGCCGCGGCCATGTACAAGGACATCATCGCGCTCAAGACGGCGAACGACGCCGCAAAAACGGCTCTCCAGCGCGAGGCCGAGGCCGGAATGCTCGTCGCCAGCGCCCAGTTCAACCTCTCCCGCGCCGAGGAGGCCCTCACGAAGGCCCGGGCCGACGTCCACCTGTTCCATCCCTACGCCGTGCAGCAGACCGTGGCGGGCGGGCTGACGATCGCCCGCACCGCGAGGGCCGAGGCGGTTCGTTCCGTGCGCGAGCGCGATTTCCGGCGCAAGGGCCTCATCGTGTCGCTCGCCCTCATCGGGCTCTCCATCGCGGCCCTCGTCCTGAAGATCCGGGACCTCGATCGCCGCAAGCCGCCCAGCCCGGCGCCATGAGCCAGCGCTTCGGCGCGGGCCTCTGGCGGCTCGCGGACCCGAAGATCTCGCTCGCCTCGTTCAGCGGACTTTTTCTCGGCGCCTGCGCGGCGGCAGCGCACGGAGGCCCGCTTTCGATCCCCTGGCTCCTTCTGACGATCTTCGGCATCTTCGCGATCGAGGTCGCGAAAAACGCCTCCGGCGAAATCGTGGACTTCGACTCGGGAGCCGACCTGGCTGTCGCGCCGGAAGACCGCAGCCCCTTCTCGGGCGGAAAGCGCGTCCTCGTGGACGGCCTGCTGACGCGGCGCCAGACCGCTGCGATCGCGGCCACCTTCTACGCCACCGGGATCGCCGCGGGCCTATGGATCGTCTTCGCGCGCGCCCCGCACGTGCTGCCGCTCGGTATCCTCGGCGTCGCCGCCGCTCTCTTCTACCATTCCCGGCCGCTTCGCCTCGCGTACCGGGGCCTCGGCGAGGCGGCGGTCGGGCTCGCCTACGGTCCGCTCGTGCTTTGCGGGACCTACCTGGTTCAGCGAGGGCGCGTCGAGGCGTGGGTCGTGTGGCTCTCCGTCGCTCTGGGCCTCGCGATCGCCGACTTTCTCGTCGTCAACGAGTTCCCGGACGCACGCGCCGATGCGCAGGCGGGAAAGCGAACGCTCGTCGTGCGCCTCGGTCGCACACGCTCCGCAACGCTCTTCGCCGCCATGGCCGCGGCCGCCTTCGGGGCCCTTCTCCTGGCTCCCCTCGCCGGAGCGCCCGCTGGGGTCTGGCTCGGCGCGGCGGGAGCGTATCCGGCGGCCCGTGCGGCGCTCATTCTGCGCGCTCACCCGGAGACCACGTCGCGGATCATCCCTGCGCAACGGTTCGCGCTCCTCGCGTTCCTGCTGCTCGCCCTCGGCGCCGGCCTCGGATCGCTCGTCGGCTGATGGCGGTTTTCGGGCCCGGAGTCGGTTGGTGGGACCGGCCGGAGTCGAACCGGCGACCTAGAGTTTAGGAAACTCTTGCTCTATCCAACTGAGCTACGGCCCCTGATACTTCAGAGTATCCGATGTTTCAGGGCGTCGGCCGGTGAGGCGCAGGGCTCGCAGGCGCCTGGCGCCGATCCGTGCTCGAGCAAACGGGATCGACTCGAAGCAACTCCGCTTCCTGTGCGATGCGCAGGCGATCGGACAACCCATGGCCCAAAGCCCGCACGCTTGCCTCCTCATTGAAGATCGATTCATGGTCGCCCGAGATCTCGACGAGGTCCAGGTCTCCCCGACAGACTTCTCCCCAACCGAGGAAAGGATCGTCGAAGATGGTGGGGGTCCAGCTGCCACTGGCTCGAAACACCGTCACGCTACCCTCGTAAGACTTCGGCACGTGACTTTCCACTGCACGTTTGTTGGCGTCCTTCACCGCGTCACGCACCGGGACGCGCAACGCGCGTAGTTTCTGCCAACCCCATAGGACGGCCGAATAGCCTCGCCTAGCCAAATACGGAAGTCTCCCCCTCGACTCCAGACGCCTGATCGCCGCGAAATGGAACTTGAGACGCCGCCAGGCGAAGCTCGAGGTCGCTCGGATTTTGGGCGGACGCAGCGCCGGACGGTTCCCCGGCGAGCGGTAAGTGTCCACCAACGCGAGGAAGGCCACCTTGTGACCACCGGCCTGGAGTTGCCGAGCCATTTCGAAGGCAACAGTGCCGCCGAAGGACCAACCCCCGAGATAGTAGGGCCCCTCCGGCTGGACCTCCCGAATTTCCTGGATGTAATGAACCGCCATGTCCTCGACACGATCATGGGGGGGAAGCCTCCCGTCCATCCCCTGTGGCGCAAGACCGTAGAGGGGCTGCTGCGGACCGAGGTCGGGAACGAGGCCGCGGTATTCCAGACCGTTGCCGCCCCAGCTGTGCACCAGGAACAGCGGCGGCCGCCAGCCCTCGGATTGGATCGCCACGAGAGATGACCGCGCTGACGGCGCGTCCTCATCCTCGAGCAATCCGGCCATCTCTCCGACGGTCTGAGCCTGGAAGATCGCCGAAAGCGGAAGTCGCCTGCCGGTCGCCTTTTCAATCTGCGCGAGGAGGCGAACCGCCAGAAGCGAGTGCCCCCCGAGATCGAAGAAGTTGTCCGCGACACCGACCGGCCTCACGTCGAGAACTCGCTCAAAGATATTCACCAGCTTTGCCTCGACGGCGGTGCGGGGGCCGACAGGCGCTCGCTCCAAGGCGGGCCGTTCGTGGCCCGCCAGCGGCAAGGCTGCTCGGTCCAGCTTGCCATTGGGGGTGAGGGGGAAGGAATCGAGCCAGACGAAGGACGACGGAATCATGAAGTCGGGCAGTTTCCGCTTCAGCAAGGCTCTCAGCTCCGGGACGCTCTTCGGTCCTTCCTTGCCCCGAACGAGGTACGCGACGAGCCGCCGGTCTCCGGACATTCGCCCCTGCACGACGACAGCAGCCTCCCGTACGGAAGGGTCTTGAACAAGAGCCGATTCGATCTCTCCCGGCTCCACCCGGAAGCCGCGCACCTTGATCTGCCGGTCCATACGGCCCAGATACTCCAGAACCCCGTCTGGCCGAAAGCGCACCTGGTCCCCCGTCCGGTAAAGCCGCTCGTGGCCGCCACAGTGCGGATCCGGGATGAACTTCTCAGCCGTCAGGTCCGGACGATTCCGATATCCGCGCGCAACTCCGGCACCACCGATATAGAGCTCGCCCGCAACCCCAATCGGCACAGGCTGCAGGCTGCCGTCAAGAACATACGTCCGCAGGTTGCTGATCGGCCGACCGATCGGAACCCTCCAGGAGGCCGCTTCGGCTGCGTCCGGCCCCGCCTCCCAGAGCGTTGCCGCCACCGTGGTTTCAGTGGGCCCATATGCATTGAAGAGCTGCACGCGGTTTCCAGCGACCTCTCGCCACTGCGCAAACCGTTCCGGGAGCGCCTTCTCTCCACCGAAGATCATGAGGCGTACCGAATCGGGAAGACGCAGTCCTTCGGCCGCAGCCACCGAAACCAGCTCGTGCCAGTAGGACGTCGGAAGATGGAGGATCGTGAGGTTCCATTGCCGGCACCTCGTGAGAAACGTTGTGACCGAATCGATCATCCCCTCCGAACGCAGGACCAGGGCCGCGCCTTGCGAAAGCGTCGCGAGGATCTCCTGGGTCGCGACGTCGAAGCTCAGGGAGGCGAACTGAAGGGCTCGCTCCCCCGGGCGAAGGCCAAACCGGTCCGCCGCACACCGAATGTGATTCGCGATCGACCCGTGCTCGATCTCGACTCCCTTGGGTTTGCCCGTGGAGCCGGAGGTGTAGATGACGTAAGCGAGGTTTTGCGCGGAGGCTTGGTTCGCGGGGTTCTCCCCGCTCTCCCGAGCGATCTCCACCCAATCCGCATCGAGTTGCACGCTCCGGGCGCCCCCCGGAACGCTGCTTGCCAGACGCTTCTGCGTCAGCACCAGCTGCGCCCCCGCATCTTCCAGCATGAAGCGCAGCCGCTCGCCAGGGTACGCCGGGTCCAGCGGCAGGTATGCCCCGCCCGCCTTCAGAATCCCCAGAACCCCGACGACCATCTCCAGAGACCGCTCGACACACAGGCCCACCAGGACCTCGGGACCCACACCGCGTTTTCTCAAGTACCTGGCCAGGCGGTTCGCCCGCTCGTTCAACTGGCCGTACGTCAGCCGCTTCCCCTCGAACTCCACCGCCACGGCCTCCGGCGCCTGCTCCGCCTGCTCCTCGAAGAGCCGGTGCACCGTCTTGTCCCTCGGGTAATCCGTCTCCGTCTGGTTCCAGTCCACGAGCACCTGATGCCGCTCTCGCTCCGTCAGCAGCGGCAACTTCGACAGCGGACGATCGGGATCCTCCACAATTGCTCCAAGCAAGACCTCGAGGTTCGAGACCATCTTCCGCATCATCGAGGCGTCGAAGAGATCCATGTTGTACCGGAGCGAGGCCACGATCTCCTTTTCTGTGTCCGCGAACTGGGCAACGAGGTCAAATTTGGATGTCGACACGTCGATCGGCAGGGCAGTCACAGAGACACCCGCGAGCCGAGGTCCGGCGTCAGCGGCGTTCTGCAGCACCATCATGACCTGAAAGAGCGGCGAATGACTCAGAGTCCGCTCCGGGTTCAACTCCTCGACAAGCCTCTCGAAGGGAAGATCCTCATGGGCATAGGCCTCGATCGCAACTTCGCGCGCCCGTCCGAGCAGCTCCCGGAAGGTCGGATCACCCGACAGATCCGTGCGCAAGACGAGCGTGTTGACGAAAAAGCCAATCACCCGTTCGATGTCGCTGCGATGACGCCCCGCCACGGGAGACCCCACCACGACGTCTTCTTGCCCCGAGTAACGCAGCAGCAGAACCTGGAAGGCCGCAAGCAGCGTCATGAACAGCGTCGCGCCCTCGCGCTGACCGAGCCCCCGGATCCCGTCGGCCACCGACTGGGAGATCGAAACCGTCTCCGTCGCGCCCCGAAAACTCTGCACCGGGGAGCGCGCACGGCTGGTGGGTAACTCCAGGACGGCCGGAGCACCCTCGAGCTGCCCCTTCCAGTAGGAAAGCTGCGATTCGAGCACTTCCCCGCGCAACCACTCCCGTTGCCAGACAGCAAAATCCGCGTACTGAATCGGCAGAGGAGCCAAGGGCGACGGTCGCCCCTCGCAAATACGCCTTGTAGAGAGCTGCGAGCTCGTCATCAAAGATGGCGGTGGACCAGCCATCGAAAACGATGTGGTGAATGTTGACGAGCAGAACGTGCTCCTCCTCGGCCAAGCGCAGCAGCGTCGTCCGCAACATGGGTCCCACCGCGAGATCGAAGGGCCTCCGTGCTTCCTCTTCAGCGATCCGCAGCGCCTCCGCATCCCGATCCGCTTCCGAAAGAACGCCAAGATCGACGACCGGCAGCGAGGCAGGTCGCGCGAGTCCGACGACCTGAACCGGGTTACCGCCGATCGCCGGGAACGCAGTCCGCAACACCTCGTGACGCTCCTGAATCGTGTCCAGAGCACGCCGGAGTGCCTCGACGTCGAGACGCCCCCTGACGCGCAGGGCCCGAGGTATGTTGTAGACGGCCTTTCCCGGGTCCAACCGGTCCAAGAGCCAGAGACGCTCCTGCCCAAACGAAAGCGGAGCCGGACGATCCCCGACCCGGCGTGGAATCCACTGCTCGGCCCCACGTGGAGCCGTCTCCTGAAGCCGACGCTCCAGGATCGCCCGCGCTTCCGGAGAGAGCCGGGCAATTCGCCGAGTGAAGTCGCGCGTCGAGGACTCCCGATCCGGCTCAGCGCCCATCGCCACTACTTTCGATCGTGGGCGGTTCCAGCTCGGACAGAAGCCGCTCCATCTCGTCCGGCGTGACTCGTCTCGGCCTGTCTCCGTGCAACCGCCAGCGCCAGCCCCGCAATCGTGGGATTCAGAAAGAGATCTCGCAGAGGCAGCTCCACACGAAAGGTGTCTCGGATTCTGGAAATGACCTGCGTGGCAAGCAAGGAGTGCCCGCCCAACTCGAAGAAGTTGTCATCGACCCCGAGCCGTTCGACCCGCAGCACCTTCCTCCAGATCTCCGCCAAGGCCCCTTCCACGGCGTACGGGCTTCGTGGTACGGGATTGCCGAGCTCCGGGCGCGCGGGTTCGGGCGCGGGGAGCGCCGCTGCATCGAGCTTGCCGTTCGGCGTCATCGGCAGTGCCCCGAGCAAAGACGAAGTTCGCAGGCACCATGTGCGCCGGGAGGGTCTCCTTCAATAGCCTGGCGCAGACCGCTGACCGAAGGAGAGCATGCCAGCTCGGGCACGATATACGCGACCAGCCGCGTCTCTCCCGGCACCTCCTCACGCGCCCGCACGACGGCCTCGCGTACCCCGGTGACCCCTCGCAATGCCGCCTCGATCTCTCCAAGCTCCACCCGGAAGCCGCGCACCTTGATCTGCCCATCGACGCGGCCCAGATACTCCAGGACGCCATCGGGCCGAAGGCGCACCCGGTCCCCAGTCCGGTAAAGCCGGCCAGCGCCACCACGAAAGGGATCCGGGATGAATCGCTCCGCCGTCAACTCCGGGCGATTCCGGTATCCACGCGCGACCCCCACGCCACCGATATAGAGCTCGCCCACGACTCCGACCGGCACCGGCTGCCGTCCCGCGTCCAGCACGTACGTCTGCGTGTTCGCGATGGGTCGGCCGATCGGCACCGTCCGCGGGAGCGGGGCCGCCGAACCGACGTCGGGTTCCCACCTCGTCGCGGCCACAGTCGCTTCGGTTGGCCCATAGCCATTTATGAGCCGTATGCCGCCCCGCACGATCTCGATCCACTGGGCGAATCGTTCCGGCAGCGCCGGCTCTCCCCCGATGACGACGAGGCGCAACGACTCGGGAAGCCTGAGCCGTTCTTCGGAAGCGACGGCAACCATTTCGTGCCAGTAGGCGGTGGGCAGGTCCACGACCGTGAGGTTCCACTCTCGACACCTGACGAGAAAGGTCGCGACCGTATCGATCATATCTTCCGACCGCAGCACGAGAGTCCCGCCTCCCGAAAGCGCCGAGAAAATCTCCTGGGCCGAGGTGTCGAAGCTCAGGGAGGCAAACTGGAGGAGCCGTTCGCCCCTCCGGACGCCGAACCGGTCCACGCAAGACCAGGTGTGATTCGTCAGCGACCCGTGCTCGATCTCGACTCCCTTGGGTTTGCCCGTGGAGCCGGAGGTGTAGATGACGTAAGCGAGGTTTTGCGCGGAGGCCTGGTTCGCGGGGTTCTCCCCGCTCTCCCGAGCGATCTCCACCCAATCCGCATCGAGTTGCACGCTCCGGGCGCCCCCCGGAACGCTGCTTGCCAGACGCTTCTGCGTCAGCACCAGCTGCGCCCCCGCATCTTCCAGCATGAAGCGCAGCCGCTCGCCAGGGTACGCCGGGTCCAGCGGCAGGTATGCCCCGCCCGCCTTCAGAATCCCCAGAACCCCGACGACCATCTCCAGAGACCGCTCGACACACAGGCCCACCAGGACCTCGGGACCCACACCGCGTTTTCTCAAGTACCTGGCCAGGCGGTTCGCCCGCTCGTTCAACTGGCCGTACGTCAGCCGCTTCCCCTCGAACTCCACCGCCACGGCCTCCGGCGCCTGCTCCGCCTGCTCCTCGAAGAGCCGATGCACCGTCTTGTCCCTCGGGTAATCCGTCTCCTCCGTCTGGTTCCACTCCACCAGGATCTGATGTCGTTCGGAATTGCTCATCAAATCAAAGGCCGACAGACGGTGCTGCGGATCCGCGACAATGCCCTCCAGAAGATTGCGAAAGTGGCCGAGCATCCGCCGGATGGTCGTGTCCTCAAAAAGGTCGGTGCTGTATTCGCAGTGGCAGGAGAGCGATCCCCCCTTCTCTTCGACGCCCATGACGAAATCGAATTTCGAGGTCCTTGTTTCCACTGGAACCAGATCCACGGTCAACCCACGGAGGGCCGGCGGGCCGGGAGCAGCACTCTGAAAGGACATCATGACCTGGAACAGAGGGTTACGGCCCAGGTTGCGCTCGGGCCGCAATTCCTCCACCAGCTTCTCGAACGGAAGGTCCTGATGGGCGTAGGCTCCCAGCGCGACCTCCCGAACCCTCCCCAGCAACTCCTGGAACGTGGGGTTTCCAGAGAGGTCGCTTCTCAAGGCCAGCGTGTTGGCGAAGAAACCGACGAGGCCCTCGAGCTCTGCCCGACCGCGGTTAGCGATCGGGATCCCGACGACCAGGTCTTCCTGGCCCGTGTAGCGGAACAGCAGAGTTTCGAACGCCGCAAGCAGCGTCATGAAGAGCGTGACACTCTCGCGCCGCGAAAGCTCCTGAAGCCCTTCGGTCAGTTCTCGAGAACAATGGACGCTCGTGACGGCCCCGCGCGAGCTGAGCAGGGTTGTACGGGGACGGTCCGTCGGCAATTGGAGAAGAGCCGGATCACCGGCGAGTTTCTTTCTCCAGTAGGAGAGCTGCTGATCGAGAACCTCGCCGCTGAACCAGTCCCTCTGCCACTGCGCGAAGTCCCCGTATTGAATCGGCAGCTCCAGCAGAGGCGATGGCTTGCCGGCGGAAAAGGCGTCGTAGAGAGCGCTCAGTTCTCGGAACAAGAGCCCGACGGACCACGCGTCGCTCGCGATGTGATGCATTGCCAGGACAAGGATCTGGTCCTGAGGATCGAACCGCAGGAGTTTCGCACGCACGAGCGGTCCGAGCCCCAGATCGAACGGTCGTCTAGCTTCCTCCTCGGCCAGTCCGAGCGCCTTGGTCTCGCCTTCCCGACCGACCACCGCTTTGATCTCGACGACGGAGAGGGAGAACGGGCGGGCCGGAGCGATCTCGGCGATGATCCTCCCGTCGTCTTCCCGGAGCCGCGCGCGCAGCGATTCGTGCCGACGCATCAGCTCCCCAAGGGCCTTCTCGAGAGCGGGGACGTCGAGGACTCCGCGGATCCGAATCGCGCGCACAACATTGTAAGCCGCGCTGCCCGGCTCGAGCCGGTCGAGAAAGTAAAGCCGCTGCTGCGCGAAAGAGAGGGGGGCCGTGCCTCGCTCGGCGCGCCGCGGAATGGGCTCGGAAGGAAAGGCCTCGGTGGACCGCTCTCGGAGCTTGCGCTCGAGCAGCTCGCGCTTGGCTGACGAGAGTCCCGCGATTCGCCCCGCAAGATCGGGCGCAAAGGGGCGGCTCATTGCACGGTACCTGCGCCCTGGCGCCGCGACTTCGCGCCTCCGCGGAGACGAACTTCCCCTCGGTCGCCCTCATTGTCGGAAAGGCTCTCCAGCTCGTCGAGGATGCGGACGATCTCTTCGCGCTCGGCCGCATCGGTCCGGGCAGCCAGTTGCTCCACCGTGGGCGACTCGAAAAGCCACCGGATGGGCAGATCCCTCTGAAACGCAGTGCGCATCCGAGAGATGACCTGTGTTGCCAGCAAGGAATGGCCCTCCGAGGTCGAAGAAATTGTCCTCGGCCCCCACCCTTTCGACTCGCAACACTTCCTTCCAGATCCTGGCGACAGTCCTTTCGGCTGGTGTCCGTAGAGCGACATGGGGCCGCTCGGAGCGCTCGCGTTCCGGCGCCGGCAGAGCGTATCGATCCAGTTTCCCGTTCGGCGTCAACGGGAATGCCCTCAACATTACGAAGGCAGAGGGCACCATGTAGTCCGGCAGCCGGGTCTTGATCCAGTTGCGTAGCTCGCGGGAAGTGGCGACGGCGTCGGGCGCGGGAATCACGTAGGCGACCAGACGCCGCTCTCCTGGCGTGTCCTCCCGCGTTGCGACGATGCTTTCGCGGACGCTCGGGTGCGCCGCCAGGACTGCCTGGATCTCGCGGGGCTCGATCCGGAAGCCCCGGATCTTCACCTGGTCGTCCACCCGGCCGAGGAACTCGACGTTGCCGTCCGGCAAATAGCGGGCGCGATCCCCCGTGCGATAGAGGCGAGCGTCGTGAGACGTCGCAGAACGGGTGCGAGACGAATCTTTCGGCCGTCTCCGCCGGTTGGCTGCAGTAGCCCTCGGCCAGTCCGACTCCGCCGATGTAGAGCTCCCCGGGGACTCCGACGGGCGACCGGCTCGGCGGCGGCGTCGAGGATGTAGACCTCCGTGTTCGCGATCGGGCGTCCGATCGGAACCGCCATGGAGGAGCCCCGCCCTTCGCCGGGATCCACCCGGAAGATCAGCGAGCCGACTGTCGCCTCGGTCGGGCCGTAGTGGTTGACGATCTCGCAGCTTCCGCCGAGGCCACGGATCCGTTCGATGAGCTCCCAGGTGAGGACCTCCCCGCCGAGAATCAGAGACCGACGGGGCAGGACGTCGCGCCCGCCGCCTGAGGAAAAGAGAGCCGCCAGATGAGAAGGCACGATCTTCAAAACGTCGATCGGGTTCCTGGCGACGTAGTCGGCGAAGAGGGTGCCGTCCATCGCGGCTCTCGTACCCCACGACGTGAAGGCACCCTCCGGAGATCAGCGATGGGAAAAATCGACGTATTGCCGAGATCGGCACTGGTCGTCGAGACCGTGGCAAACGCGAGAGACGGGGCCGGCGGCCGGATCGATTCCGAGCAGGTGGCCGGCGACGAATCGGGCGTAGTTGGCGAGGCTCTCGTGCCGGACCGCGACGCCCTTGGGAACCCCCGTTCGAGCCCGACGTGTGCATCACGTAGACGAGGTCCGCCGGACCTGCGCGCCGCTCCGGATTGCGCGTCGCGTGTCCTTCGATGAGCTGCCGGTCGCGGTCGAGGCAGATCTGTCTCTCCGGGAAATTCGGCGAACTTGTCGAGCCAGGCCGATCGTGTGATGACCAGGCGCGACGCGCTCCGCGCAAGCTGCAGCGCAGAGCCGCGCTCTGCCGGGTGCTCGGGGTTGACGGGCACGTAGGCGCCTCCGGCCTTCAAGATCGCCAGCATCGCCACGATCATCTCGGCGGAGCGGTCGAGCGAGAGCCCGACTCGGACGTCCGGTCCCACCCCGCGCGTCCGCAGCTGCCAGGCGAGCGCATTGGCCCGCGCGTTCAGTTCCCCGTAGGTGAGCCGCTCCTCGCCAAAGACCACGCCGGCGCATCCGGGGTGCGTTCGGCGCGTTCCTCGAACAGCTCGTGCACGCAAAGGGAGCCCGGAGGCTCCGTCCGGGTGCGGTTGAGGTCGACGAGCAGACGCCTGCGTCTCGCGAGCGGTGAGAATCGGCAGCTCGCCGGCTCGGGCTCGCGGGTTTTCCGCGGCTGCCCGGTCAGGGGCTCCCAGTGCGCGGCGAGACGCTCGGCCGTGTCTGCCGGCAGACGACTTCCATCGGCCCCGAAAGTGAGCTGGACGCCACCCGCGTGCCGCACCGCCCGAAAGCCAGACCGGGAAGTCGTCGAAGCAGCAGGACTCCCGGAGGATCGAGAATGGCAACGTTGGCCCGATCCCGGCAGCTCGCGGTCGCTCCGAGAACTCGAATCCCGGCGGTCGGGTACGGGCCCCGGATGGTGGCTGGGGATCCTCGTTCTGGCGCGAAGCGCTCCTGCCATTCCTCATTCCGCCGTCTCGCCTCCGCGGCCTCTTCTCACCGTGTCGCCAAACTGCGGGTTCCTCTCGAATCGCGCCGCCAGGGGCAGGGCGGTCGCGAAGAGGCCGAACGCGTCGTCCAATTCCTCCGACGTACGCCCGTCGTGAATGTCTCCCACGAAAACTTCGGCTTCCCCCGTGGTCCGCCATAAGAGCGTCTGCCAGCACGCGAGAAGGAAGTCCGCTGTCGACACCCCCTCCTCACGGCTGAAAGCATCGATCTTACGGAGCTGTTCCGGCCCCAGGACCAATTCGGACGTCGACGAAGACCCTGCCGCCTCGCCGCTCGCCTCGAACGGAAGCCTCGGGGAGCCGGTCGCCGCCGATCTCTGGCCCCAGTAGGCCCGGGCGACCTCGGCCGTTTCGTCGCTTGCCTCGAGCAAGTCGTTCTGCCACTGGGAATAGTCGGCGTACTGGATCGGAGCTTCGGTGCCCCCTCCGTCGGCCCTACCGCCGTAGCCTTTCGCGAGCTGGCGTGCGATGTTGTGCAGAGTCCGCCGGTCGGCACAGAGAGACGGGAGACTCAAGAGCAACACATGGTTCGAATCCGGGAGCGCGGCAAGGCGAAGACGGAAGAGCGGCCCACGCTCCAGATCGAATGGACGGGCGATCTCCTGCCGGGCGAGTTCGTCCGCCGCGGCGAGCGGATCTCTCGCAGCCGCGCCGGAGAGGTCAACCCCCTGCCAGGAGGCCGTTCCCGCCTCGGTCACGACCTGAAGGGGAAACCGCATGCCCGCCGGCCGATGAAAGGTCGTCCTCAGGATCTCGTGCGTGGCCACCAGCCTCTTCGCCGCCTGACGCAGGGCATCCGGCTCGAGCGCTCCCTGCAGCAAAAGGGCACACTGCGATCGCGGCAGGGAGCGCGGGCCCGCCTGCCGCAGCGACCAGACGCGCCGCTGCTGCGGGGAGAGCCGAAAGCCCTCGAGGGTTGAACTACTCACTGCTCGAACTCACCTTGTTGACTCATCTCGCCCATGGCGACCACGATCTTTCGCGCGCCCACATACGGATTGCGCGAGTGGGCGACCAATATGTTGTCGAGCATCAACACGTCTCCGGCCTGCCAGGGAAATGCCACCGCCGTCTCCCGATAAATCCCGGAGATCTCGTCCATCGCCGAGTCCTCGATCCGAGAGCCATCGCCGTAATAGACGTTGCGGGGAAGATCCTCCTCACGCATCAGGGACGAAAGCGACTCGCGGACAGCGGAATCGAGGCAAGACACATGGTGGAGCTGGAGCTGGTTGAAGAAGGACATCTCGCCCGTTTGCGGGTGGCGGACCACTGCAGGGCATCGTTGGCGGGTCCTCAATCCGTTGTCACCCGTCCATTCGAATTCGGTTCGCGCCTGTCGGCAGAGCTCCTCGACACGGGAGCGCATCTCGGTCCGGTAGAAGGTCTGCCAGCTCACGTCCAGGCCCTCTGTGTAGTTGCGGACGTACATCAACCCTCTTTCGGAAAGCCGCTGTCGCAGCCCAGGATCGAGTCGCCGGTACACCGCGCGGCAGTCCACGATCGGAGTCTCGCCCCCGCGCTCGGCGGGTTGAACGCAGAAGAACCAGAGCTTCATCGGCCAGCGGTGCATGTGAGAACTCTCGTTGTGGAAGAGGATTCGGCTGGTCCGGGGGATACGGAGTCGAGCCGTAAACCTTGCCCCCGATCGTCTCCCGGGGCAGGTCGCCATACTCGCCGAAGAGCTCCGGACACAGCGCCGTCGCGAACCGCTCGAATTCCGCGACAAGCCTCACCCCAAACCCCCGGAAGAGCATCGCACCGTGCTTGAGAAGCTCCTCCCCGAGAAACGCTCGACGGCTTTGAGCCCAGTCCGAAAGGTCCAGCTCCCCTGGCACCGCGGACTGAAGGACGAGCGGCTGCCGTTGTCCCGTCGCCAGAAAGCCTGTTCTCACCTCGGCGACGCGAGAGATGTCCACTGCCTGGCGGCGCGCGCCCCGCAGGCTGCCCGGCTGCACCCCGGGGCGCTCTCTCTGCTCCGTGGCTTGCCCATCGGGCGGGGATGAAGCGTCCGTCGGTGGGTAGCCGCCAGAGCGGGGCGAAACGATCTCGGGGCAAGTTATCCCCAGGGAGGTACCCGCCACCGAATTGCGCCTTTTCATGATTAAGTCGCGAGAAAATCGGCGTTAGCCGGGCCTGCTCCGAAAGCCTCTCCGGACAGACGGCCCCCCGGGAGGTACCCGCCTGCTGGCTCATGTTTTCTCATGGGTGGAAGTTCCGAAGTTTAGCAGAACCGAAGACCGACTCGCCAGGATATCGGCCGCACCGGCCTTCGTCGTTGGTACGGGTCTCCTGAATCCGGGTGACACCCTAAGAAAAGCTCGGTCTCGAGCGGCAGGCGGGGGACGACGGCGGCCGACCTGCGGATGGTTCCGCCTGTGTCATGGAGCCATGAGAGTCGAGGGGTCGCAAAGATCGAGCGGCGCCCGTGAAGAGAAACCTTAAAGAATGATCTGAGAGGGTTACGCCATGGCGGCCTCACCGCGACCGGCAACTACGCCGAGCCACAGCCGAGGGACGGCCCGTTGCATCCGGGCCTCACGCCTCCAGCCCCCGAGGGATTTAGGGGGAGAAACTTGCGGCCGTAGCGTGCGAAGTCCTGGGTCAGGCTCCCGCGCGCGGAGAGGTCCGGCTCGGAATCCTGGGTGATGCGAATGTCCAGATGCGGCGGCTCCTCGAGACTCTTGCAGGGCAGAGGCCTCGAGGACGGCGGGCTCCGGCGTCTCGAGCGGCGTCGGTTCCGGCGCCTAAGAGGAGCATCGACGCGGCCAATCCGGGGACAACCGCGCGCATCACGACAACACTCTAACGCCGGCTCCGGGAAAACTTCCTCCGCATGCCCTGCTTCGGCGTGTCGGTCGCGCGTACGTTCCGCCGGCCCTCAGAAGCTCCCGATGAGAGCGGCTAGCGTCCTGTAACCGAAGTCACGATACCAATCTTTCACTCGGAAAATGCAGGAAGGCGCAGGAGCGAGGGCCACGGTGGCTGTCAGCAGCCGCAGGGCGCTATCGACACTTCGGTGAACACTAGCGCCTCCGGGAGTTTCCGAGAACGGCCAAGCCCGGGAGGGCCCACGCGAGCTCTCGGAGCCGACGCAGAAACCCTAGCGCGAAACCCTTGGCCGGCGGCAGACCCATCGCGAGGAAGATCAAGACCTTGCCGCCCTCTTGAGTTCCCATCTTTCCCGGCACGAAGAAGAGGGCTCCTTCGATGGCGACTCCGAGCACTTCGATGGCCAGCGCCTCGCCCCATGAGACCGGTAGATGCAGAAGCCGGAGCGTCACAAAGGTGCCAACGACTCCCGTCTGCCACGCAAGCCAGGAGGCCGTGACCGAGAGGACGAAGGAGCCCGGTTGCTCTCGAAGCGCCGCCAGGCTCGCGCCGACGAGGCTGCGCCATCGGTCCGGAACCGATTCCCATCGCGCGACAAACCAACGGACCCGCGCGAGTCGAGTCCCGATCCGGCGCTGGACGCCGGACGAAAAACCGACGAGAAGCACGAGGCCGAGAAACATGGAGAGGCCGGCACAGAACACTCGCAGGCCCAGCCTGAGCCGCTCTTCCCGGATCATGGCCAGAGCGACCGGCAGCCCGGACAGGACGAAGAGCACTTGTCCGACGAACTGTGTCATCGAAGCCAACCCCACCGAGATCAGCGCGGTCCGAGGGGCCAGGACCCGGGAGAGCAGGCTCACGCGCACGAGCGAACCGCCGATCAGGCCGATCGGGTTGACCGTCGTGACGGCGTCGCCGGCCACCAGCATGGGGGCCAGCTCGCGCACCGGCACTCTGACGTCGGCTCCAAGCATCTTCTGCCAGGAGAGCGAGTTCAGAAAGACCGTGGCCGTGTAGAGCGCGAGGATCAGGAGGAAGCCCCACCCCACCTCGGCGAGATTGCTCGCGAGATTTCCTGGACCGATGCGATAGACCAGCCAGCCGAGCAGTAGTATCCCGGCCACGAAGCTGAATTGCTCGAAGCGCTTCAGGCCGGATCGCGCTCCGTCGGTCTTGCCGATCACGCCGAGCAGGACCGCGTCTTCCCGAATTCTCCGCGCCAAACCGCCAACCGCGGACGGTCCCGAGATTCGGAGAGCACTTGCCTTCTCGGCCTCATCTCAGCTCCATTCTCCAGAAGCACAATCCGATCCGAGAGCAAATGAACCAATCATTCGAGAAACACACGATGCCGACCGCGAACACCCAGGATCCAATCCTAGAATAGGCGACTTTACAGAGGAGATGGAGCTTGTTGGTACTGAAAGAAATGCGCCGCGCCGGCAGATAGCCGATGCACATGCTGCTGATCGCCGGGACGCTCTTCGCGCTCGGGACCCGCGCCAACGCCGAAGGGCTGCGACTCTTCTCCGCAACTACGATCTGACCAACCACAAGTGGTACGGCCCGGGCGCGCCGTACCATTTCCACCAGTAAAGGCTCCACACCCGTCCGCGCCGACGCAAGAACGCGCCGGATGGCGCTCGATTCAGTCGGCCCCGGGCCGAGGGAGCCGCTTCAGGCGGGATCGCTCCGGCCCGCCAGGAACTGCATGAAAGCCACGCCCTCGCGAAGGCGGCGCTTGAGCATCTCGGGGCTGCGAACCATCTCGTAGGTCATCTCGGCGATCTTTCCGGGCCGGAAGTAGAAGCGCTTGTAGAACCGTCCCACGGCCTCGAAAATCTCGCGGCTCGAGAGGTGGGGGTACTGGAGCGAGGAGATCTGAATGCCGTCGCCGCTCACGAGCGCTCGGTCCGACCCCAGCCAGCCGTTGGCCATCGCCTGACTGTGAAGCTCCGTCCCCGGATAGGGCGCCGCCAGCGAAACCTGGATCGTGTGCGGATTGATCTCGTTCGCGAACTTGATGGTCTGCTCGATCGTTTCGGCCGTCTCGCCGGGAAGCCCCACGATGAACGTGCCGTGAATCACGATACCCAATTTGTGACAGTCCTGCGTGAACCGCCGGGCGGCGTCAACCCGGGTGCCCTTCCGAATGTTGTTCAGGATTTGCTGGCTCCCCGTCTCGTAGCCGACCAGCAGCAGTCGGAGGCCGTTCTCCTTCATGATCTTCAGCGTTTCGAAGGGGACGATCGCCTTCGCGTTGCACGACCACGTGAGCCCCAGCCGTCCGAGCTGCCGAGCGATCTCCTCGGTACGACGAAGGTCGTCCGTGAAGGTATCGTCGTCGAAGAAGAATTCCTTCGCCTGCGGGAACAATTCCCGGGCCCGCTCCATCTCCCGCGCGACGTTGCCCACGCTTCGAGTGCGATACCGGTGCCCGCCGATCGTCTGCGGCCAGAGGCAGAATGTGCAGTGAGAGCGACACCCTCGCCCCGTGTACAGCGAAACGTACGGATGGAGCAGGTAGCCGATGAAGTAATCCTCGATCACGAGGTCCCTCTTGTACACGTCAATGACCGAGGGCAGCTGATCCATATCCTCGAGAGTCGCGCGCTCGCGGTTGTGCACCACATGTCCGTTGGACCGAAAACTCAGACCGTCAATCGCCGCGAGCGGCCGACCCTGGGCGACTTCGCTCACCGTGTAGTCAAATTCGTTTCTGGCAACGAACTCGATGGCGGGCGAAGCCTGCAGAGAGGCCTCCGGCGAAACCGCCACGTGCGCTCCGACGAAGCCGATCTTTAGCTTCGGGTTCTCGGCCCGGAAGGCTTCGGCCACTTTCACGTCCGAATGAAACGAGGGCGTACTCGTGTGAAACACCGCGAGCTCGTACTCCCGGGCGAGCGGCAGCACGTCGTCGACCGAGAGCCCGCGAGCCGGCGCGTCGACCAGCCTGCTTCCCTCAACCAGCGCGGCGGGCTGCGCGAGCCACGTCGGATACCAGAACGAGCGGATCTCCCTCTTGGCCTGGTAGCGTGAGCCGGCTCCGCCGTCGAAGCCCTCGAAGGAAGGGGGATTCAGAAAGAGAGTTTTCAGGTTGGCAGCCATCACGGGGTTTGTCCTCTCGTCTCGAGCCGGCCCGAGGAGAGAACGACGAACTTCTCACCCCTCCATTCCACGCGGCGGCCCAGGAAACTGCCGATACGGATTGCGAAGGATAACAGGTCCCGAATCGGCACCAGCCACAGGGAGTCGGGGCCGGCCGCCCCGAATCTCGAGCGCACGACCTGGTGCAGGCTGACCCGGAGAGCAATCGCTGCGCCGAACAGGGAGAGCCCGAGAGGGCTCCCCCGGGACACTAGAAGATATAGCAGAGCGAGCGCCGTGGTATCGGTCACGATCGAACAGACGTAGCCCACCGGACGCACCGTCCGGTAGGTGCGAGACCAGCGCAGCTCGCGCCGCAGGACCGACGCGAGACTGGAATCGGAGAAAATGTTCTCGATCCCGGGCTCCGCCAGGCGGACCTCGAAGCCGTGATCGTTGACGAGTTTCCCCAACATGTAGTCGTCGGCGAGGTAGGGGGCGAGCCCGGTGAAGCCGCCGATCGCATCGAGGACATCTCTCCGGATCGCCATCGTCTGCCCGAAGCAGAAGTTCAGCTTGCCGAGAGCCACGGCGACCAGCACGGACGGAAGAAACCAGTCGTTGATGAACATGGCGGCCAGCACCGAGGGCAGACCGTCGGTTGGGGTGCCGGTGTACAAGCAGGTTACGGCACCTACCTTGAGATCGTCGAAAGGCGCGACGACTGTGCGCAGATAGCCTCGGGCGACCCGCACGTCGCTGTCCGATATGACGAGGATGTCGTTCCGCGCTTCGCCGATCATGTTCGCGAGGTTGCTCATCTTTCGGTTCGAGCCGTAGAGCTGACCATCGACGACGAGGGAGAGATCCCTGTCCGGGAACTCCTGCTTGAGCTGCTCGATGACCGGCACAATCGGATCGTCGGCGACTCGCACGCCAAACACGATCTGGTAGTCGGGATAGTCCTGGACGCAGAAGGACCGGAGGCACTCGAGAAGGTGGGGCTCGGAGCCGCAGAGGGGCTTGAGAATCGTCACCGGCGGCATGAAGTCAGGGGCGGGCCTCCGACTGCCCCGATGAGAGGCGACCAGAAGAAGGGCAAAGCCGGCGTACGCGACCGAGAGGAGGACGATGCCCAATAGCAACGGGAAGGCGCCGTACCAATTCAAAGACGCCTTCTCCTTCCTGCTCTAAGCCGAAGTCGCCGTTGCCGGCGGAGGTTCGGCCCGCTCTCCGCCTTGGCTCGCCGGGTTTGCCGGCAGAAACTTCAAAGCGAGGCGCACCGAGGACGGAACGAGCGACGGTCTCAAGAGGCGAGGATCGAACGGCGCCAGCCGGCGGTCGTTTTCCGCGAGGCAAGTTTCGAGGAAGAAGCGCGCCGAGAGATCTCCGAAGACCGTGTGGCTGCGCATCGTGAAGCCTCCTTCGGGTCCCGCACCGCCCATGCGAGTGGCCTGGCGGGCGTGCCCGATCAGCTGCTTGAGGATCGTCCACCCGCGGCGCACATCGAAAGCCGGCCGAAGCAAGAAACCCTGGCGCGCGCGCAGGTAGGAGGCCCAGTTCACGATGAAGAGAATGTGCCGGGCCTCCTCCTGAATGATCGGCTCGAAGATGTCAATCAGCGCCTCGGGGAAATACCGGGAGCGCTTCCCGATGTCAAAGAGCCCGAAGGCAAAGAACGAGTCGAGGCATTCGCCGTAGCCCGTGCTCATGAAGGTCCAGACGGGATCCTGGGGAGGAAGCGGGGTTTCGAACGGCTTGACCGGAATCCCGTAGCGATGCGTCAAGATCCTCAGGAGGGCGGCGTGGCGTCCCTCCTCGTACCCCTGGAGCGAGATCGCTTCGGCGATCACCGGATCGCGCTCCGCGCCACCGAGCGTCTGAACTTCCAGTGCGGTCGTCGCCTCGGTCCTGACGGCATCGTTCCATATCGGGAGAGCCTTCAGGCGCGCGAGGCTCTCCGTGTCGAGCTCGGGCCAGCGGATCGCGTCGGGGTCGAACGGGACGTGGGTCTCCACGAAGACGCTGCAGAAAAGGCGCTTGTGCTCCGCGGACCCGATCCATGACGCTGTCATCGGAAAACCCACCTTGCACTTTCTCGACGGACGCCACGATGGGATCGAATCGTCGGATCACGAAACTGCCTGGAGTGTACTTTTTTGAAAATGAACGCACGATAAACGACCGGAAATCATGAATCCCCCGGATCGCAGCGAATCGCGATGATTCGGGGCGCTCTTTGGGCTCCAAATTGGGCCCCGCTCTTTTCCCAGATGTCATGATCCCGGGCCTTACTCTTTCCTCCGATTCCCCCCCGCGGGGTACTTAGAATGCCAGCGAATCGATCAACGTCGCGGCCGCCCGGAGGAACTGGACGCGGATGTTTCATTTTCTGTCCGTGACGAGCTACGCCGCGTGCCTCCTCCACCTCGAGATCTTCGACTTGTTCGCCCCTCTCGCCGAAAGGGCCACGAGCCCTTCAACCATCTTCTTGCTCGCCGGCGCCGCCCTGGCGTCGACGCTGCTTCTCTCGGCCGCGATGTACCGCTGGTACGAGAAACCGGTCCTGCGACTGCGCGACCGGGTGACGACAGGGCGATAGGGCTTCGCACGGGCCCTCGGCATCGAGCGCGGGACCCCTCGCTGCGCTCGGGATGACACCTTCCAGGGCTACGGGTGCGGGAGCGCCCGCTCGAAGACCCAGGCGCCCGGATTGCCGCGGTCCCAGACCCTTCGCATCCGATAGCCCCTGGGCCGCAGGCGCGCATCGAGCCACGGTGCCCAGGAGGGGGACTTCGAAGAGCGCTCGATCAGCGCGAAACGATCTTCGACCCCTGCTGTCGATTCGAGAAGCCCTTCCACGTAGGCCTCCGCGTCCCGGCCGACGAGCAGCGGCAGGACGGCCGCCGGTCCGCCGGGAGCGTAGTAGTCCAATGGTGCGCCCATGTAGGCGGCATGCCTGGCATCCCGCACCCAGGCGACGTTGCGCGATTCCGTGTACGTGCCCGCAAGAAGGACCGGATGGTTGCCGTTCGCAGCGCCGACGGCGGCCACCGCGCCGCGCCAGTCTTCGCTCGAGTGCGCGACCTTCAAGCCGCGCGCCAGCAACATGACGATCAGGTAGCCCGCCAGCACGGCGCGCTGGCCGGAAGCCGGCCGGACGCCGCGCAGAAGCCAGGCCATGAGCAGCGCCTGGCCCGGGACCGCGCACATCATGTACCGTGGAACAAACACCGAGGCTCCGGTGGCCCGGGAAACCACGAAGAGCAACACAACAGGAACCGCCGCCGACAGACCGACGAGCCACAGGGCGTCTTGCGCCGGCCCGCGCTTCCCGTCCCGTTCCGGAACCGGTCTGCTCCAGACCGACGCCAGCCTCCTCGATCCCGCGAGCCCCAGCATCCACCAGACGAGAAGGCTCGCCAGCAATGCGGCGAGGACGCTCGTCGCCAGCAGCATGCGCAGGAACGCCATCATCCCTGGCATCGGCTCGAAAGCGTGGAGCGCGCGGTCGCGCCCGATCTCCCGCGCCATCCACGAGGCCGGAGCCGTCAGAACCGCAATTCCCGCCGCGGCCAGAAACAGGTGCGCCGGCCGAACCCCGTCGCCCCTGCTCCACCTTCGGATCGCATAAGCCGCATGCGCGACGCAGCATCGCGGCGAAGAGGTACTGGAAGTACACCGCGGCACTCGCCAGGAGCACGTAGCCAAACGCGGCTGCCGCCCGGCCCCGGTCGAGCCAGCGGACCAGCATCCAGAGGGCGCCGATCGTCGCGAGGACTCCGAATGCGTACGGCCGAGCGTCTCCCGCGGCAAAGCAGATCTGCGGGACCCCGACGAAAATCCCCGCGGCGAGCAAGCCGGTCTCCCGGTCGAAGAGGTCTCGGCCCAGCCGACAGAGCCAGTACGCCGCCAGGCCGGCCGCGAGCAGTGACGGCAGGCGCAGCACCATCTCGCTCGATCCCCCGGCAGCCCGCGCCAGCCGCACGATGGCCGCGTAGAGAACGGACTGCGGGAAGAGCCTGGCCCGCGACAGGATCTCGCCGAAGCTGCCGTTCGTGACCCACCAGGTCCCGAATTCGTCCAGCGAGAGGCTCGACGTCAGCGGCAGGATCCAGAGGCGCGCGATGACGATGGCCCCGAGCCCGCCGAGCAGGAGCCCGGCGCCCTGCTGCTGACCGCGCGCTCCTGTCCCGTTCATGCGTTGCCACGCGGGATCTTACTGCCGCACCTGCGCCCCTCGGCTAACATCGACGCGTGAAACTCCCGCGCGAGCGAACGGCGCTCATCGTCCTCCTGTTCTCAGGCGCCGCCCTGCGCCTCTGGCAGTACTTCGCGAAGACGTCCCTATGGATCGATGAGATCGCCCTTGCGGAAAACGTGATCCACACGCCGCTGTCCTCTCTTCTCGGCAAGCCGCTCGCGCTCGACCAGGTCGCGCCCCCCGGGTTTCTCGCCGCGCTCAAGGGCTCGGTCGAGGTCTTCGGCCCGGACGAGCTCGCCCTGCGCTTCGTTCCGCTGCTGGGCGGTCTCGCGGCCCTCGCGCTCTTCGCGCTTCTCTCTGCCCGCGTCCTTCCGGGCTGGACCGCCGTTCTCGCGACGGCGCTCTTCGCCTTCGCGCCGTCCATCATCGCCTACAGCGCCGAGGCCAAGCAGTACTCGACCGACGTCGCCGCGGCGCTTCTGCTCACGCTCGTCGCGTTCGGCCTCCGCGACGCTCCGCAATCCCGCACCCGGCGGCTCGTCGCGGGACTGATCGGAGCGGCCGCCGTCTGGTTCTCGCAGCCGGCGGTCCTGATCGTCGCCGGCCTCGGTGCCGGGCTCGCGTGGATCGCGCTCCGTCGGGGAGGTTTTCCGGCCCTGCGCCCGCTCCTGCCCGTCATCGGAGCCTGGGCGACGAGCGGGGCGGCGGCGATCGCTCTCGGCTTCAACAGCCTGACCCCCGCCACGCGCGAATACATGCAGCTCTTCTGGGAACCCTCGCTTCCGCGCCCGACCGTCGTCGCCCTGGTGCTGCTCGGGTCGGCGGTGCTCTGGAAGAAGCGCCCGCATGCGGCTCCCCTGCTCGTCGGGCCCGCGGCCGTCGCGCTCGCCGCCGCCGCCGCGCACCGTTATCCCTTCTCCGGACGAGCGATCCTCTTTCTGACCCCCGTCGCCATCCTGGCGGTCGCCGACGCAGTGGAATCACTCGTCGCCGGGTTGGCGCGCCTCCGCGTGCCGCGGCCCGTTGCCGCCGCGCTCTTCGCGCTCGCGCTCGCGGTCGCCACCGCCCTGCAGCTGCCCGTCTATCGGAAGGAAGAGACACGGCCCGTCCTCGCCGGAATCGCGGGGCGGCGGCTGCCCGGCGACGCCCTCTACGTCTACTACGGCGCCGCGAGGGCGCTGCGCTTTTACGGACCGCGGGTCGGAATCGATCCCTCGGAAGCGACCTTCGGCGACTGCCACCGAGGTCGACCGCGGGAGTACTTGCGCGAGCTCGACCAGTTCCGGGGACATCCGCGGGTCTGGGTCTTCTTCACTCACGCCGTCTCGGGCGAACAGCCGGCGATGCTCGGGTACCTCGGGAGCATCGGCACGCGTCGCGAAGGATTCGAGGCCGTTGGCGCCGCGGCCGGGCTCTACGACCTGAGCGAACCCGGCCGTCTGCAGAACGCTGCCGCCGCGACGTATCCGCTCCCGAGCGGGAAACCGGAACTCGGCCCGCGCATCGGCTGTGGCCATGGTCCGCTCGCCGCGGCGCCCTCGAGCTGGAAGTGATCCCGTGAGCCCGGAGGTCTTGTTCAGAAAACCGCACAGCGGCTGGTTCTGGTCGAACAGAACACGCGACTGACGAAGCTCGCCAGGGAGCTGAGCCAGAGGATCGAAGGACTCACGGTCGAGCTGCACGGCAGGCTCTGCAAGGGTGAGCCGAACGTGTAGGGGTCAGCGACCCGAATTCAATTCGGGTCGGCGTCCGGGACGACCAGGATCCGGCCTGCTTTCGGATCGCAGACGTAGACATGGCCGGAAGTATCGGCCGCGACGCAGTGGCCGCCCTTCGCCGTCGGAACCTCGGCGAGGAGCGAGAGGCCTCCGTTCGGCGAGACGGCCGCGATGCCGAGCGTGCCGCTCTTGCCGGCGGCCAGGTAGAGGTGCCCGAGCCGGGGGCTGTAGTCGATGAGGTCGATTCCGTCGCCCGTCTCGACCTTGCCCAGGATCTTCCCGGTCTTCGCGTCCAGCGTCACGCCCCTGCCCTCGGCGCACCCGACGAACAGGAAGTTGCGCTCCTCGTCGAGCGCGATGCCTCGCGAACCCTCGCACCCGTTCGGCCACTTCGCCAGGATCCCGCGGTTCTTCGCGTTGATCGCGACCGTGCGGCCCTTCCACAGATGCGTGTATGCCCGGCCGCGCCGCGAGTCGATCACGAGCGACTCCGGCCCGCCGTCCACGGCGAGGAACGCTTCGTGAACAGGCTTCGGTGGATTGCCTTCGAGGCGAAAGATCTCGATCTGCTCCTTGTCGGGCTGGGTGACCCAGACTTCGCCCGTCGGCTCGACGTAGCGAACATAGTCCGGGCTCCCGGCGAGCCTGGTCCACGCCACGACGCGGCCGTCCGCCGGGTCCACGACCACGAGGCGCAGGGCGGTGCGGTCCGTCGCGAACACGAATCCGCGCCCCTCATCCGCCGACGTGACGCCGTCGTCGTGCCCGCCGCTGAATTCCGGCTGGGCCGAGAAGCCGCCGATCCGCGTGAGCCGCCACTCTGCCGGCTCGAGGAGGGCAATCGAGCCCGTCCTGCCCGCGGGAACCAGGAGGCGGCCGAGCGCCGCTGAGAACCGCAGATCGTCGAAGCCGACGCCGGCCTCGCCCCCGGGAATCGGGATCGACACCGGGACCGGTTGAGCGCGGGCCGCTCCGGCGGCGAGGAGCAAAGCTCCGACCAGGGACAACATCGGGGCCCTCGTCAGCGACTTCACCGGGCCACGCGAGCGGATGCCGACCGAATCGCGGACCGTTTCACCACCACAGGATACGCCTGCGCCCGCCTCAGGCACGCACGGGCGGAACGCGCGGGGCCCTTCAGGGCTCGGGAGCCACGACAAGCAGGGTGAAGCTGCCGGGAACGATGCTCGGCCTCGGGCGCGGCTGGTCGGGGGTGGGCGAGGGAGACGGACCGAATTCCGCGGTCACCAGGAAGACGCGATGCGTCTTCTCGTCCAGGGCCATCGTGCGCGCGCCCCGCATCGTCGGGACGTTTTCCGCGGTGACGAAATGCCCGTTCTCGTCCTGCCGGACGACGGTCAGGGTGCCCTCGCCGTTGGAGCTGAAGGCGGTGCCCGTGGCCGGATCGAATGCATTGGCGTCCACTCCGTCCCCGATCGGGACCGTCGCGGCGATCTTTCCGGTGGCCGCGTCGACCACCGCCATCATGCGGTTGCCGCAGCCGACGAAGAGCCGCTTGTGCGCCCGGTCGATCGCCATTCCGGAAGGCTCCTCGCACGGCGCGAGGGGCCAGCGCGACGTGACCACGGAGCTCGCGGCGTCCAGGACGACGACCTCGCTCTTGTCCTCGATGTTCACGAACACGCGCCCCGCGAGATCCGTCGTCGCGAACTCGGGCTTTCCGCCCAGGGCGATCGTGGCCTTCACCTTTCCCGTCGCCGCGTCCAGGACGGTCGCGTTCCCGCTCCTGCCATTGAAAGCGAATACCTGCCCGGAGTGCGGGTCATAGAGGATCGCGTCCGGGTTCTCGCCCGTCGTCTTCACATCTTCGATGGGCTTCAGGGTCTTGAGGTCGAAGATCGTCACGGTCGAGGCCTTGCCGTTGCTGGCGTATCCGCGCCCGAGCTCCGGCGCAAGCGCCACGCCATGCACTCCGGCCGTGTTCGGGATCTCTCCGACGGCCGCGAGCGTGTCCGCATCGAAAACCATCACGCGCGAGCCGCGCGTCACGTAGAGCCGGCGGACTGCCGCGTCGACCGTCAGGTAGTCCCACCCTCCGTCTCCGCCGACGCGGAGCTTCTGGACGACCTTGTATTGCCCGGCCGGACTTGCGGCGAAGACAGGGGCCACCAGCGCGAGCAGGACGAGGGACGACGCCGCAAGTCTGTGAAGTCGCATGGTGAATTCCTCTCGGATCGCACTCTACCTTTGCGAGGCGCTCCCGCACATCCTCGAAATGCGAAGGCGGGCGCAACGCGCCCTCCTGTCTAAACGCCCCCTAAACGTGCGGCGTTGGGACTGCATCACGGACGCGCTCCTCGACCCCGGCAAGGAATAGGATGCTGTCGGAGGTTCGAATGAAGGCTCAACGCATTCGGCTCGGACTCGCTCTGTGCGCGCTCGTCGCCTTCGCCGGTATCAGTCTCGCCTCCCCGAGTCCCTGCACCGTCCATCCGAAGAAGGGCGCTTCGAAGGCGGAGTTGAAGTCTCTGGCAAAGGTCTCCGAAGACGACGCCCGCAAGACGGCTCTCGCGTCGCTCAAGGATCCCTCGAAGGGCACGGTCAAGGAGGCTGAGCTCGAGTCGGAGCACGGGTGTCTCGTCTACTCGTTCGACATCCAGGTATCGGGCGCGAGCGGCATCCAGGAGGTCCAGGTCGACGCGGGCGACGGGAAAGTGCTCTCGAGCGCGCATGAGAGCCCGAAGGCCGAGGCGGCCGAAAAAGCCAAAGACAAACCCTCTCAGAAGCCCTAGTCCCGGACATCCGGTAGGATGAGCTTCGAGCTAGACGTGCGGCGAAACCGTGTCACCCTCTCCGCCGCATTGTTCCTGCTCGCCGGAGCAGCCGTCCGCGCTTCCACAGGGACGCCCGTGAGCCTCGAGACTGCCCTGCGGGAGGCCCGCGCCGCCAACGCCCACCTTCCTCTTCCGGCGCTCGACATATCGATCGCCAGCGAGCGGGAGAAGGAGGCCCGGGCCGAGCAGTGGCTCAAGGTCGCCCTCGAAGGCGATTTCGTCTACGCGCCGCCCGGATATGCCGAGCCCCTCACCAACCTTGGCAACGCGAGACTGCAGGCAGTCGTCCGGCAACCGATCTATGCCGGAGGATCGTTGCGAGCGGCAGTCGATCGGGCGGGGGCCGGGGTCGTGGCGGCCCGCGGCCGCTACCGCATGGTCGAGAAGGACCTCGAGCTCGAGGTTCGGAGCCGCTTCAGCGAATTGCTCCAGATCGATTCCGAGATCTCGATCCGGCGCGCCGGGCTCGAAGAGCTCGACAGCTACCGCGCGTCTCTTCGCAGTCGCCAGGCCTTCGGTCAGGGTATCGCGGCGGACCTGCTCAAGACCAACGTTCGCGTCGCCCTCGACGAGGCCACCCTTGCGGAAGTCGAGCAGCGCCGCGATCAAGCGCGGCTTTCCTTGAACGAGCTCATGGGCCGCGATCCGACGTCGCCCCTCGAGCTCGAACCGCTTCCGGCTCCGGAAGCGCCACAGGAGGCGGACCCGACCGCATGGCAGAACGCTCCCGAGGTGCGCGTGGCGGAGGCCGCCGCCCGTTCGGCGGAGGCCGAAACCGTGATCGCCGCGGCTGAACGCCGTCCCCACCTTTTCTTCTCCGCCGATGCGGGCTTCTGGACCGACGACACGACCCACCTGAACTCGCACTTCTGGGACCGCTTCTGGCGGGATGCGGGGTACTCCTTCGCCCTCGTGTTCGTCTGGAACGTCTGGGACCCCGGGGCCGCGCGCGCGCGGATCGCCCAGACGAGCCTCGGGCTCCAGCAGTCGCGCCTCCAGCTCGAGGTCGGGCGGCGGGATGCCCGCCTCGCCTGGGAAAAGGCGCACGCCGCGCTCGCTCACCTCTACCGGCTGATCGAGATCCTGTCCGGCGCCGTTCCCGATGCGCGCGACTCGTACCTCGACGCACAAAGCCGCTACCGCGGGGGCGCGGCCACGGCACTCGAGGTTCTCGACGCACAAGCCGCCGCCGTGGAGGCTGCCGTTCGCCGCAGCGACGCCATCGCCCGCTACCGCGTCGCCGACGCCGTCTCCCTGCGCTGGAGCACGCCTTGAAGAGAACGACCCTGCTGCTGCTGCTCGTGCCGCTCGCCGCCTGCCGGGACAAGCCGGCCGCGCAGACGCCGCCGCCCTCCCCGCCGGCCGCCGTGATCCCGGTGAGCGTTGCTCCCGTGTCGCGGGCGACCCTCGCGGACATCGTCTCGGGCCCGGGCCGGAGCGCAGCGCTGGCGCAAGAGAAGATCCGCGCTCCCTTTGCCGGAGCGCTGACAGAGCTCTCGGTGGTCGACGGGGATCGCGTGCACCGCGGGGACCAGCTCGGGACGATCGTGTCGCGCGACAGCGAAGCGGCGCTCGCGGGAGCACGCCAGATGGAGCGGGAGGCGAAGACCGAGGCCGAGAGGCAGGACGCCGCCCGCGCCCTCCTGCTGGCCGAGCGCGGCCTGGTCCGGACGCCGATCTTGGCGCCCTCGGACGGAACGGTCCTCGCGCACGCCGCCGCCCGCGGCGACCGGCTGGCGGAGGAGCAGGAGATCCTGACGATCGCCGACGCCTCGTCCATCGCGTTCCTGGTCGACGTGACCCAGACCGACCTCGCGCGGGTCCATCCCGGCCAATTCGTCGCCATCGAGGTTCCCGGACAACCGGCCCGCTTCGGAGGGACGGTGCACGGCGTATTGCCGGGCGCCAACACCGCCGACTTCACCGCTCCGGTCCGCGTGGACCTCCGGGGCCCCGGAGTGCCGCCGCTGGGCCAGCTGGGGATGGCACGCATCACCGTCGCCGAGCATCGCAACGCCCTGGTCGTTCCCGACGCCGCGCTCGTCCGCGACGACCTCTCGGGAACCTCGCGCATCGCCCTCGTCTCGAACGGCCGGGCGCACTGGATCGACGTGACCCTGGGTCTTCGCGGAGCGACCGGCACGGAAATCACCGCGCCGCCGCTCTCCGCAGGGCAGCCGGTCGTCGTCGCGGGCCAGGTCGGACTGCCCGAGGGCGCGACCGTCGCGACGCGGCCGTGAGCCTCGTTCACTGGGCCCACGACCGCGCTCTGGCCCTGTTCCTGGTCGTCTCCCTGCTGGCGACCGCCGGCCTCCTCGTCGTCACCGGCATGCCGCTGGCGATCTTCCCCTCCGTCACTTTTCCCCTCATCAAGGTCATCGCCGACGTCGGACACGAGCCGGCCGCGCGAATGATGCCGAGCGTCACGCGCCCGCTCGAACAGGCCCTGCTTCCCCTTCCGGGCATTCGGCTGGTGCGCTCGACGACGTCCCGCGGCTCGACGGAGCTCTCCGCGAACTTCGAGTGGGGAACCGACATGCAGGTCGCGCTCCAGCGGGTCCAGGATGCGGTCGCACGCATCGCGCCCGATCTGCCCCCGGACACCCACGTGGACGTGGCGCCGATGAACACGGCGCTCTTCCCGATCCTCGGCTACGCGCTGACTTCGGAGACGCGCAGCGAGGCGGACCTGTGGGAGCTCGCCGAGTACACGCTCAAGCCCGAGCTCGTGCGCATCCCCGGCGTGTCCCAGGCCCAGGTTCAGGGCGGGCGGCGTCGGGAATTTCAGGTGCACTTGAATCTCGAAGCGCTTGCCTCCCGGCGACTCGCGGTGACGGACGTGCTCGCCGCCATCCGGAAGAACAACCAGGTCCTGTCGGCCGGGCTGACGGAGGCAAATCACGAGCTGTATCTGTCTCTCGTCGACGGCGTCGTCGCCGACACGGGAGCACTGGCCCGCATCGCCGTCCCGGTCCCCGGCGGCGGCGTCCCGGCTCTGCTCGGCGACCTCGGGACGGTGGGCGTCGACGACGCGGTCTCCTACATCCGGACCACGGCCGATGGCCGGCCCGCCATCCTCATCAACCTGACGCGGCAGCCCACGGCCAACACGGTGGCCATCGCGGCCGGAGTGCAGCGTCTCTTCGCGGAACGCCCGGACCTGCTTCCGAAGGGCGTCCGCTGGACGACGTTCTACGACCAGGCCGAGTTCGTGTCCCACTCCGTCAAGGGCGTCCGGGACGCGATCGTCATCGGCGTCGGTCTCGCGGCGCTGGTGCTCCTCGTTTTTCTCCGCAGCTTTCGCCTCGCGCTCGTTTCCGTGGTCGCGATCCCGGTCACCGTGGCCGTGGTCCTGCTCGCCCTCGGCGTCACCGGACAGACGATCAACCTCATGACCCTGGGCGGCATCGCGGCCGCACTCGGTCTGATCGCGGACGATGCCATCGTCGTGGCGGAGAGCATCCAGCGCCACCGCGAAGACGGCTCGAGCGCTCCGGCCCTGACGGGGCTCCGGGGCATTCTGAGGCCCCTGATCGGCTCCAGCCTCTCGACGATCGTGATCTTCCTGCCTTTCGCCCTCCTGACCGGGGTGGTCGGCGCCTTCTTTCAGCCGCTGGCGCTCACCATGGCCCTCGCGCTCACCATCTCCTTTTTCGTCTCCTCGCTCGGCGTTCCGGTCGCCCTTCGGCTGACGGGCGGAGCTCACTCCAGCCCGCCGTCGACCAAGCCTTCCGCACCCGCGCCGGCGCCCTTTCGTTCCTGGCACGCGTGGGTGGCCGGACTCGCCTGCCTCGCGTTGCTCGCTTCCGGCGCCTTTCTCTATCGCAGGCTCGGGTCCGACTTCCTCCCGGCCATGGACGAAGGCTCGATCATCCTCGACTACTGGACGCCGCCCGGCACGTCGCTGACCGATACGGACGCGATGCTGAACGGGCTCGAGAAGGTCCTCCTCGAGATACCCGACGTCCGCGGCTACTCGCGCCGCACCGGCACACAGCTCGGATTCTTCATCACGGAGCCGAACCGCGGCGACTACGTCATCCGCCTCAAGCCGCGAAAGAACCGCCGCGACGTGGAGGCGGTCATTGCGGACATCCGAGCGCGTGCCGCCGCGATCGCCCCGGCGCTCCGGACCGACTTCGGCCAGCTCCTCGAGGACAACATTGGCGATCTGACGGGCGGAGTTCCGCAGCCAATCGACATCCGGATCTTCGGTGAGAACCAGGCATTGCTGCAGGATCGGGCCCGACGGGCCGCCGAGATCCTGGACGGCGTGAAGGGCGTCGAAGACGTGTTCGACGGGATCGTCATCGCCGGGCCGGCCCTGACCATTCGCGTCCCCGCCGCCGACCCGCGCTGGCCCCAGGAAGGGCCTCGCGGCGCCGCGCGCTTCGGTCTCACGACCGAAGACGTGCAGGCGGCCGTCGAGCCCGCCGTGGCCGGCACGCTCGCCGGCAACATACGCATCGGCGAGAGGCTCTACGATCTCCGGCTCTTTGCCCGCGATCCGCGAGGGCTCGCCGCCCTCCGCTTGCGCACGCCGACCGGCGCGCTGGTGCCTCTGGCGGACGTGGCCTCCGTGTCGACCGGGGCGCCCGAGGCCGAGATCGACCGGGAAAACCTCAAGACCTTCCTCGGCGTCACGGCCCGCCTCGAAGGGCGGGACCTGGGCGGCGCGATCGCCGAGATCCGCGCCAGGCTCGAGCGCGGCCTGCGACTGCCGCCCGGGATGCGCGTCGTGTTCGGCGGCCTCTACGAACAGCAGCAGGACTCGTTTCGCGAGCTCTTCTACGTCCTTCTCGGCGGCCTGCTCCTCGTCTCGATCGTCCTGCTTTTCCAGTTCGGCGACTGGCGCGCGCCGCTCGTGACCGCGGTCATCGCCGTCGCGGTGCTCGCGGGAGTCTTCGGCGCCCTGCTCGTCACCGGGATGACGCTCAACATCTCGAGCTTCGTGGGCGGCATCATGATGGTCGGCATCGTTGGCGAGAACGCCATCTTCGTGATCCACGAGGCGCGGGAGTCGCTGCGGCACGGCGCGGCCGTCCCCGAGGCCTGGGCGCTCGCGGCGCGGCGCCGTCGCCGCCCAGTGGTCATGACGATCCTCGCCAGCGCGTTCGCCCTCGGCCCCCTCGCGCTTGCGCTGGGTGAAGGCTCGCAGCTCCAGCAGCCACTGGCCATCGCCGTGATCGGCGGCTTCGTCCTCTCGGGATTCCTCGTCCTCTGGGTGCTGCCCGCCCTGTACTGCGCGATCGACCCGCGGGGCCAGCTCAACTGCGCCAGCATCGAGCACGAGCACGACGAGCACCGGGGCTGAGCGTCACGCTCAGGCCGCGGGGAGCTCGACGATGAAAGCGTTACCCCTCGGCGAGCGCGGCTCCACGCGCGCGATCCCGCCATGCAGTGTGGCGGCCCATTGCACGACCGCCAGGCCCAGGCCGCTTCCCGGGACGCCTTCGCTGCGGGATCGCTGCGAGCGGTAGAAGCGCTCGAATACGTGCGCGCGCTCCTCGTCGGAGAGGACGTGCCCTTCGTCGAGCACGCGCAACACCACGCGGCCCCGCTCCTGCGAAAGACGGACGTCCACCCGGGTTCCCGCGGGCGAGAACTTGGCGGCGTTCTCGAGCAGGTTCACCGCAACCCGCCGCAACAAGCGCTCGTCGCCGCGCAGCTCGAGCCCCGGCGGAGCGTCGATCACGATCCGGATGCCGCGCCCCTCGGCCACTCCTCCGAGGGAGCGGGCGACCTCCTGGACGATCTCGCCCAGATCCAGCAGGCGGCGCTCGAGCGGGTGATCGAGGAGCTCGCCTTCCGCGAGCAGCGTCAGGTCGCTGACGAGGTCCGACAGGCGCGTGCTTTCCAGCCCGATTGCACGCAACGCTTCGCGATACTGGTCCGGGCTCCGGTCGGTCGAGAGGGCGAGCTCCGACCCGGCTCGAATGATGGAAACCGGCGTCTTCAGCTCGTGAGCGGCATCCGCTACGAAGCTCTTCGTCCGGGCCATCGACGACTCGATGCGCTCGAGCAGGAGATTGAATGTTCCGGCGAGCCGGCCGAGCTCGTCCCCCGCGTGGCCCGCATCCAGGCGGTGCGGTGCCGTCGAGGGCAACGCCTCGGCCATCCGCCCCGCCTGCCGGGTCATGGAGTCGATCGGACGAAGCGCCCGGGTGGCCAGCCAGTAGCCGCCGGCGACGGCGAGCAGGAGCCCTGCCGCGCCGAGCTCGAACAGCGCGCGCCGAATCGAAGCGAGCGTCTCCTCGACCGGGGCCGTGCGCCCCGCGACGAGGAGCAGGATCGGGTCCGCCGATCCCTCCGGACGCGTGGCGCGAACGGCGGCGTGCCAGCCGCCCTCGAGAGGGAGCGAGCTCGTCCGGCCGGAGAGAGACGCGTCCCCCCATGCGGCAGCCGAAAGCGAGGGCCGGCCCGCGCCGTCAGGTGCATCGGGAAGGCGAGCCAGGAGAGTCTCCCCCGCGCGCCCGCTCCGGATCTCGGCGGAAAGACCGTTGAGACGGAACGCCTCGAGTGTTTGCGCCGCGGCGCGCGTGAGCGGATCTCCGGACATGTCGGCACCGCCCGGCGCTCCGGCAGGCTCGCGCGCTTCACGCACCTCTTCGAGCAGCGCAATCTCGAGCGTGTCGAGATTGTTCCGGAGGTCGAGCTCGAAGGACTGCCAGGCCGCCGCGCGATACCGCAGGTACGTGGCCACCGAGAAGAACACCAGGACCAGGCCGAGCGCAGCTCCGTACCAGAGAGTCAACTTCCAGCGGATCGGAACGCGAGTCAGGCCGGCCCCGGAGAAAGGTCCTCGACCACATACCCCTCTCCCCGCCGCGTCGTCAGGAAGGACGCCCTCCGATCGGTGCCGGGCAGGTCGACCTTCTGGCGCAGCCTGCCCACGTAGACCTCGATCAGGTTGGAGAACGGGTCGAAGTGGTCGTCCCAGACGTGCTCGGCGATGTCCTGCCGCGTCACGAGACGGCCGCGATTGAGCAGCAGGTACTCCAGCAGGGCGTATTCCTTTCCCGTCAGCTCGACGACGTTGCTGCGCACCTCGACCGAACGACGGCTGCGGTCGACGCGCACGCTGCCCACCGTGAGCGTGATCTGCTGGGGCAGCGACCGCCGCCGCATGAGGGCGCCGACCCGCGCGCGCAATTCGGCCACGGCGAAGGGCTTGGGCAGGTAGTCGTCCGCGCCGAGCTCGAGCCCGCGAACCCGGTCCGCGATTTCGGATCGCGCCGACAACATCAGGATCGGCGCCGACATGCTCGCCGCCCTCAGTTCCCGGCAAACGGAGAAGCCGTCCTTCCCGGGCAGCAGGATGTCGAGCACCACCAGGTCGTACGCCGCAATCGCGCCCTGCTCCACCGCTTCGACTCCGTTTCCAACGACATCCACCGCGTAGCCGGTCTCCCGGAGCGCGCTCGCAATCAGGTTGGCCATGCGAGACTCGTCCTCGACCACCAGTATTCGCATCGCATCGGAATTATAGTGGCCGCGCGGGGCGGGCGGCCGCCGTTTATCGTCCGTTCATCCCCCCCGCCGCTTGCGTCAACGCGCCGTGCGGACCCGCCCGGTGAACTCCCGGGCCGGAGCCTCGGCGGGGCGCTCGCTCGGGACTCCGAGGTAGAAGCCCTGGCCGTAGGGAATTCGGAGCTGGCGGCACTCTTCGAGGTCCTCGGGCGTCTCGATGCCCTCGGCGACGCAGACCGCGTTGATGCGTCGCGAGAGGCTGACGAGCATCTCGACGACGTCGCGCTTGATCGTGTCGGTGCGCAGCCCCGTGATGAGCGTGTTCGCGACCTTGATGAAGTCGGGCTTCAACTCGGCGATCGCCTGCAGCGAGGCGTAGCCCGACCCGGCGTCGTCGATCGCGACGCGGAAGCCCTTCGCCCGCAGCTGCGCCAGGGCCTCGCGAAAGACCGGCAGGTCCCGGATGGCGGAGCGCTCCGTGACTTCCAGCACGACCGGATGCCGCATCGCGAAGAGCGGCGCGATCGTCTGCGGCCCCTCGCGCGCGAGCGCCGCGACCGATTCCGCCTCGACGTTGATGAACAGGTGGCCGCCCCGCGCCGGCGCGTACTGCGATGCCGAGGAGCCCAGGCAGAGCTGCTCGAGCTCCCAGGTCGCCTCGTGCTCTGCCGCGAACTGGAAGAGCAGCTCCGGGCTCTCGAAGGCCGTCTCGATCGGCCCGCGCGTCAACGCCTCGTGGCCGAAGAGCTCCATCGTGTCGAGCCGGAAGATCGGCTGATAGACCGTCCGGACGCGCTGCTTGCGCAGGATGTCCTTGAAGGTTTCGCGCAGGTGCGCCTGGCGCTCCTCTTCCTTCGTCGTCGCGATCGCGATCGCCTGCCGGAGGGCGCGGTAGACCAGGCGCTCGATCCGCATCTGGGGATTCGGACGCAGCAGCGCATGCCCGACGAACACGCCGATGCGCTTGTGGATCCGGGCCCCGAACGCCTCGTCGAGCGAGCCACGCAGGGAATCCTCGACCTGGCGCGCCTTGCGCTGCAGGCGCGTGGCGGTGTCCTCGCCGGCCTCGAGCGTGGCGAACACGTAGAAGTCCGAGCCGCCGGCCCGGTTGACCGCGACGAAATCCTCGGTCGCGAAAATCGTCCCGAACATGCGGCGCAGCGTCCGCGCCGTGTGGCGCAGCAGCGAGTCGAACACCTCCCAGCCGTACGTCTCTTCGATGTGGCTGTACTGCTCGACGTCGATGTAGAGCACGCCCATGTCGCGGTTGTCGAGCAGCCGGTCGCGCAGGGCATCCACGATGACCGGGACGGTCGGCAGCTCCGTCACCGCGTCGAACAGCAGGTTCCGGAACCGGACGTCCTCGTTTTCCGCGGTCAGGTAGGAGGGCGGCGAGTCCTGCTTTTCGTCGAGCAGACGGCCGACCGTGGTCAGCAGTTTCTTGCGTGTGAACGGCTTCGTGATGTAGTCGTCGGCGCCCACCTGCATGCCCGTGATGAGGTCCCGGATCTCGCTCTTGACCGTCAGCATCGCGATCGGGATCGAACGGGTCTCGGGCGCGCTCTTCAGCGTCGTGCAGACTTCCCAACCCGAGAGCTCCGGCATCATGACGTCGAGCAGGATCAGGTCGGGCCTGGACTCGATCGCCTTCTCCACGCCCTCCCGGCCGTTGCGCGCCAGGATGGCCGTGTAACCGGCGTTGTCGAGGATCGTCTGGACGATGAGGAGAACATCCTCGTCGTCGTCGACGATGAGAATTTTTGCGGAGGCCATGTGATTTGTCCGCCGGAGAGTACGAAATTATAGCATCAGGACGGAGTGCGCCGTCCGTCCGCCGAGCTTCGCCCGGCCGCCGAGGGCGCCGAGCTCGATGAAGACCGACACTCCGATGACGTGCGCCCCCAGTCGTTCCGCCAGGTCGGACGCGGCTTTCGCCGTGCCCCCGGTCGCCAGCACGTCGTCCACGATGAGGACGCGTTCGCCCCGGCGAAAAGCGTCCGCGTGCACCTCGAGCCGGTCCTTTCCGTACTCGAGGCCGTAGGAAACGCTCTCGGTCGCGCGGGGCAGCTTGCCCGGCTTGCGCGCCGGGACGATGCCGATGTTGAGCTCCCGCGCGAGCATCGTGCCGAAGAGAAACCCGCGTGCCTCGATGCCGAGCACCTTCTCCGGGCGCTCCCCGCGAAACGGCTCCGCCATCGCGCGGGCGGCGGCGGCAAACGCCTCCGGCGAGGCGAGCAGCGGCGTCACGTCGCGGAACAGGATCCCCGGGCTCGGGAAGTCGGGCACGTCGCGAATGAACGCCCGGAAATCGGTCATCGCGCAATCTCGAAGGAGTCGAAACCCTGTGGCCCGGCCGGCTCGATCGCGACGGCGTCCACGCTCGCGCCGAGCGGCCCCTGCTCGAGGCGGGCCAGGTACTCTTCCACGGCCGCGTCCTCTCCCTCGACGAGGGTCTCGACGGAGCCGTCGGAGCGGTTGCGGACCCACCCGTTCAACCCGAGCTCGCGGGCGGCGCGCGAGGCGAAGAACCGGAAGCCGACTCCATGGACCCGCCCCCGGACGACGGCACGGCGCGCCATCACGCGGGACTCCCGGCAAAACGGCCGAGCAGCGGGACGAACGTGACGTCCTCCCCTTCCTCCTGGGCGTAGTCGGTCTTGCGCCGGCGGATCACGCGCAGGCGCTGCTTGCCAGAGGGTCCGATCGGCACGACCAGGCGCCCGCCGATCGCCAGCTGTGCGAGCAGGGGCTCCGGCACGCTTTCGGTCCCCGCGGTGACGATGATCCGGTCGTAGGGCGCCGCCGCCGGGTAGCCGTAGGTCCCGTCGAAGGCCTTCACCGACACGTTGTGGAAGCCGAGCGAGGCGAGAAGGGCCGCGGCCCCGCGGGCGAGCTCGTCGATCCGCTCCAGCGAGTACACGCTGCGCGCGAGCCTGGCCAGGACGGCCGTCTGGTACCCGGAGCCTGACCCGATCTCCAGCACCTTGTGCTCGGGAGAGATGCCCAGCCGCTGCGTCATGATGCCGACGACGTAAGGCTGGGAAATCGTCTGGCCGAAGCCGATCGGCAGCGAGTGGTCGCCATACGCCCGCGCGCGCAGTGGTTCCGGCACGAACAGGTGGCGCGGAACCTCCGTCATGGCCGCGAGCACCCTGGAATCGTCCACGCCGCGGGGAGCGACGAAGCGGGTCACCATGTCACGCCGCAGGACGTCTTCCCGGCCGGCAGCCGGGCTCCTGCGTACGCTCGGCGACATCGGGAAGAATGATAGCAGGGAAATTCGGGCCGCCCCCCGCGCGTTGTGCCGGAGCCTTGTAAAATGCCACGCCGCCCTCGAGGGCAGCGCCGAGGAGGTCCCGGTTGCCGGAAACCCAAGACATCTCCGAGGTCTCGCGGGAGACGCGTCTTGCCGGCGTCTCGCGCGAAGAGGCCCGGAAGTGGTACGCGCTGATGCACCTGGGCCGCGTGCTCGACGACAAGGCCCCCAACTACCTCAAGCAGGGCCTGGGCTGGAGCTACCACGCTCCCTGCGCCGGACACGACGCCATCCAGCTGGCGCTCGGCCTGACGTTCCGTCCGTCGCGCGACTACCTGTTCCCCTACTACCGCGACCTGACGACCTGCCTCGCGGCCGGCCTGAGTGCCGAGGAGATCTTGCTCAACGGCATGTCGAAGGCGACCGACGTCGCCTCGGGCGGCCGGCACATGTCGAACCACTTCGCAAAACCTTCCATCGGGATCCAGAACGTCTCGTCCTGCGTCTCGAACCACGCGCAGCATGCGGCCGGCCTCGCCCGCGCGGTCAAGACCTACACGCGCGAGGCGATCGTGTTCTGCTCGGTCGGGGAGTCCTCGACCTCCGAGGGGTATTTCTCCGAGGCGGTCAACGGCGCTTCGCGCGAGAAGCTGCCCGTCGTCTTCGTCGTGCAGGACAACGCCTACGGCATCTCGGTCCCCAAGAGCGACCAGACCGCCAACCTCTGCGCCTCGGACAACTTCACCGGCTACAAGAACGTCCGCGTCATCCACTGCGACGGCCTGGACGTGTTCGATTCATTCCGGGCGATGCGGGAGGCGGTCGCCTTCGTGCGCTCGGGGGCGGGAACCGCCATCGTCCACGCCCGGTGCGTGCGGATCCACTCCCATTCGAACTCCGACCGGCAGGAGCTCTACCGGACTCCCGAAGAGCTGGCTGCCGCCCGTGCCGCTGATCCGCTGCCCCGCTTCCGCAAGCTGCTCCTGGACACCGGCCTCGTGCCCGAGGAGGACCTGCGGTCGATCGAGGCGCAGAACGAGCAGTCCTACGAGGAGGCGACCGACCGCGCACGCCAGGCACCCGAACCGGACCCGGCCACGATCTTCGAGCACGTCGTCCCCGAGCCCTGGCGCTCGGACCGATGGGCCGACGGCTTGCCGGACGGCTCGGGCGCAGAGACCACGCTCGTCCACGCAATCAACCAGACGCTCAAGGAAGAGTTCCGGCACAATCCGGACGCGTACATCTGGGGCCAGGACGTCGCCTACCGGGAAAAGGGCGGCGTCTTCAACGTCACAAAGGGCATGCAGCAGGAGTTCGGCATCGCGCGCGTCTTCAACGCCCCCATCGCCGAGGACTTCATCATGGGTACGGCGGACGGTTTCTGCCGTCTGTCGGACGACATCCGCGTCGTCGTCGAGGGCGCCGAGTTCGCCGACTACTTCTGGCCCGCGGCCGAGCAGATGATCGAGATGTCGCACGAGTACTGGCGCACGAACGGGCAGTTCGTGCCCAACGTCACCGTGCGCCTCGCCTCCGGCGGCTACATCGGAGGCGGCCTCTACCACTCCCAGAACCTCGAGGGCTGGCTCGCGACGCTGCCCGGCATCCGGATCGTCGTCCCGGCCTTCGCCGACGACGCCGCGGGCCTGCTGCGCACGGCGATCCGCTCGCGGGGCGTCACGCTCTACCTCGAGCCCAAGTTCCTCTACAACCACCCGATGGCCCGCGCGAAAGTGCCGGCCGGGTTCGCCGTCCCGTTCGGCAAAGCGCGCGTGCGCCGCGAGGGCACGGACCTGACGATCGTCGCCTACGGCACGCCCGTGCACTTCGCGCTCGAAGCGGCGAAGGCCCTCGAGCCGGAGGGCAGGAGCGTCGAGGTCCTCGACCTGCGCTGCCTCCTTCCGCTGGACACCGAGGCCGTGCTCGCTTCCGTCCGGAAGACGAACCGGGTACTGATCGCCCACGAGGACAAGGTGCACGGCGGATTCGGCGGCGAAATCGCGGCCCGGATCCAGGAGCAGGCCTTCGAGCACCTCGACGCCCCGATCGGCCGCGTCGGTTCGGAATTCACCCCCGTCGGCTTCAGCCGGGTCCTCGAGCGGGCCACGCTGCCGAACTCGGACAAGGTCCTCGCAGCCGCAAGGAAGGTGCTCGAGTATTGAAACGGGAGACCCGTCGCTTTCGGCCCCAACTCTCTCGTACTCGCCTCCGGCCTTGCGCCCCGTATGATCTCCGTCATGGAACGAATGCGCGCTTCGCGCCATTCTCCCGGCCATGACTGACGCCTCGCGCTTCGACCCGGACGTTCCGGTCAGGGACATCCTCGCCCGCTATCCCCAGCTCGCTTCGGCGCTCGCCGCGCACGGCCTCGATACCTGCTGCGGCGGGATGCACCCCCTGAAAGACGCTTGCGCCGCCAAGGGCAAGGACCTCGCGGAAGTCATCGGAGATCTCGAGTCCGCCTACGCCGCGACCGAGTCGCACAGCCTCGTGCCGCCGACGATGTCCATCCGGGAGGTTTCCCGCCGTTTCCCCGCCACGCGGCCGGTGCTCGAGCGCTACGGGCTCGGGGACTGCGGCGGCGACGAAGGCCCGGACGAGCCGCTGGCCTGGTTCGCGACGGTCCACCGCCTGCCCCTCGACGAATTCCTGCGCGACGTGCGGGAAGCCGCCGTGAAGGACGCCGCGGCGGCCCCTCGCGCGCCGTCGAGCACCCCGAGTCTCTTCTCGCCGCACTTCGTCATCGGCTCCCTCGTCCTGACGCTGACGCTCGGCGCGACGACCGGGATGGTCAACCTGATCCGGATCGCGGCCGGCGGCGATGTCCCCATCGACCACCGGCAGATCCACGGCCACACCCAGGTCCTCGGGTTCGTCACCCTCTTTCTCATGGGCATCGCGTACCACGCCCTGCCGCGGATCCTCGGGCTCGGCGGCGGCCGCCCCGGCCGCACTGTACGCGTCAGCTTCTGGCTCATGGCCGGGGGCATCGTGCTGCGCAACGTCGGCCAGCCTTTCGGGCTGCTCGCGCCCGGCCGGCTCCTGTCTCTTCTCTCGGGCGCGATGGAGCTCGTCTCCGGCCTTCTGTTCGCCCGATTCGTTTTCGCGCTGATCAAACAGGTGCGGGCGGGCAAGTACGATCGCAAGGACCCGTTCCTGCGGTTCCTGCGCGCGGGGACGGTCTGCTTCCTCGCGGCCATGGTGATCAACGCCGCCCAGAGCGTCTGGCTCGCGGGCAACGTCGACACGGTCCTGCCCGCCGCGTTGAACGACTCCTTCTACTTCGCGGCCCTGTACGGCTTCCTGCTGGCCTGGATCTACGGCTTCGGGCACCGCATCGTGTCCCTCTTCCTGGGCGTCGGCGCGCCCATCCGCGGCACGAGCGAGGCCGCGCTCGCGACCCAGATGCTGGGCGTCGCGCTTGCACTGGCCTCATGGTTGCCGGCCCTTCCCGACTCCACCGCCCTCGCCCTGCGCGACGCGGGGCTGTCGCTCGTGGCCGTCTCGGCCCTCGTTTATCTGGCCGGCAACGGGTTCCTGTGGCGGCGCCCCGTCTTCCCGATGCTGCGCACCCCGGGCGCGCCAACGGTCGCGATCCGAGTCGCGTTCTGGTGGCTCGCGCTCTGGGCCGTGCTGGAGCTCGGCGCCGTGGCCCTCACGCGCACGACCCGCCTTCCGGCCCAGAACCTCTGGTGGGCGGACGCCGCGCGGCATTCGTTCACGATCGGGTTTCTCACGCTCCTGATCATCGGCATGAGCTTCCGCATCCTTCCCGTCTTCTCGGGAAAGCCGCTCTGGTCGCCGCGCATGGCCTACGCGACCTACGGACTCCTCACGTTCGGCGCCGCGATGCGCCTGCTGCAGTACCCGGCCGCCTTCCACCCGATCCTTTACCAGATCGGCTCCTACATGGGGATTCCCGTCGTCCTCGCCCTCTGCCTTTACCTCTTCAACCTGATGCGCACGATGCGAGGCAAGCCTGCCGCGACTCTGCCCGCCATGCCGCCGGCGCGCCCCGCCTTCGCCTCTACCCTGCCGGTGCGATAATCCGCGGGTGCCCGCCCGGCCGCCCATCCCCTTCAACGCGATCCCGATCCTCGCGCCGCTGACGGCCGAGGACCGCGCGGCGCTGACGCCCCTCTGCGAGCTGAGGGCGTACGCGAAGGGCGAGACGATCTTCGAGGAAGGAGAGCCCGCGCTCTTCATCCACTTCCTCTTCGTGGGCCGCGTCAAGATCGTCAAGGCCGCGCCCGACCGGGACCTGATCCTCGAGATCCTCGGCCCCGGCGAGCCCGTGGGCGCCGTCGCGGTCTTCGAGGAGCGTCCGTTCCCGGCCTCTGCCATCGCGCTCGAAGCGTCGGGCACGGTCTCGATCCCCGAGCGCGAGTTCTTTCATCTCGTCGAGAAGCGGCCCGAGATCACGCGGCGCCTGCTCGCGGGTCTGACGCTGCGCCTGATGGCCCTGAACCGGCGCCTGGCCGACATGACCGGCTCGGTCGAGTACCGCGCGGCCCGCCTCTTCGCCACGCTCGCGGAACGCGCCGGCCAGAAGCGCCCCGATGGAATCTTCGTCCCGATTCACCTCTCCCGGCAGGACATCGCGGATCTCGTCGGCACGACCATCGAAACCGCGATCCGAGTCATGAGCCGCTGGCAGAAGGAGGGCCTCGTCGGGACGGACAAGGACGGGTTTCTCATCCGGCAGATCGGCGCTCTGCGCGAGATGGCGCCTTCCGAGTAGCGCGAGCGCCCCGTCAGTGCATGTGGGCCGACGGGTTGCCCGGAGGCAGCGCGTCGAAGGCCGGGTGCTCCGCGTTTGCGCGGGTCAGGATCATCGCGTAGAGGAAGGGGCCGAAGCTCGTGCCCCGCCGCCCGTTGACGGCGACGATCGGCGTGCCGTCCGAGTCGTACTGGGACGCCGCCGCAATGTCCTGCTCGAGCTGCCCGCGCGTCTGTGGCGAGGCGATGCAGGCCGCGAGCTTCTGGCGCGGCATGTACGGCCCGGCGATCTCGAAGACCGCCTCCCGGGTCAGGCCTTGCTGCCGCGCGAAGAGCGCCCCGGCAAACTCGGGCTCCCGGCCCGAGGACTCCATGCAGATCCGGGCCGCTGCCGCGACGCACCGGACGTCGTCGCCCTTGCCCGACTCGAACTTCGGGTTGCAGCGCCCATCGAGCGGGTACTGACGCGCATCCACGCTGTAGCTGCCGGGCGCCGTGTGCCCGCGCAGCGTCTGCAGCGTCTCGTACAGGCTCGCGCAGTGTTCGCAGAGGATGTCCGTGAACTCCGTGATCCGGACCGGCGCCATCGCCGAGCCGACGAGGGCGCGCGGTGCCGGAAGCATGGCCGGCGGCGAGCTGCGATAGATCGCCAGCGAGTCCGCCAGCTGCTGCCGGCCGGCCGAATCCAGCGTGGAGACCAGGTCTTCGAGCGCCCGGTCCCTCGTCGCATCGCCCGTTCCGGCGCGAGTTGTGGTCTCTGTTTGCGGCGCTGGCGCCGTTTCCGAGGGGCCGGCCGCTTCGGCCACCGCCCTCCTGCCCGCCTCGCCGCTCATCTTCGGCGTGTGCAGGCCGGGATAGAGCAGAAGAGCAAATGTGACGGCCGTGCAGCCGAGCGCGAGCGCCGCGCCGCGGCCGGCCTCGGGAAACCCGGCCCTGCGCCAGCCCAGCAGCGCGATCGCCGCATAGGCGCCGACGAGCAGATAGGTCCCGATGCAGCCGATGCAGATCGCGCCCGCAACCACGCTCGCGGCCAGAAGCGCCGCGACGCCAAGCAGCCCCGCCGCGGCCGTCAGCCGCACCGCCGACAGCAGCGCTCCGGGCCGCTCGCCCGAGGCCATGCGCGAGAGCCCCGCCAGCGGCAGAGCGAACGCGGCGACGCTCCACACTAGGCCCCATCCGGCGACGGGCAGGCCGGTCAGCCGGTGGACCGTGGAGGCGAACGCTCCGTTCCAGATCGCGGTGCAATCGAGCTTCCCGCCGGATCCGCAGAAGGAGCTGCCGCCCGAACGCGACAGGATGAGCTCGGTCCAGAGGAACAACGACCATAGCGCGGACAGCGCGCCGAGCACCGACAGTTTCGCCCACCGCCGCGGCGATCCGACATCCGGTCCGGCTTCCCGGTCTTTGGCGCGCGTCACGGGCGCATTCTGCCATTACCCGGCAGCTGGAGGGTCCGATCTCGCCCGGAAGATGTTCTCCCACCGCGAGGCGCGACCCTCAGGAAGAGCCTCCGCGGGGCATCGACTTCCACGCCACGTACGGCCGGGCGAGCTGGCGCAGCGCCGCGAGCTTCCATTCGTAGATCCGGAATCCCGAGCTCGGCGCGGCGAGCCCGGCCGCCTCCTCGGGCTGGACGACCAGGGAAACTTCGATCGGCAGTATGCCCACCGGAAGGCCCGCGTCGCGGCAGGCCTCGTACAGGTGCGCGAAGACCTGCTTCATCTCCTCGGGTTTCGGCGGCGGCGTGTCCTCGAGCTCGCTGCCGACCGTGGGGCGAAAGATGCAGACGGTGGGAAAGGCGCCCGCCGCCACGATCCGGTCGATTCCCCGCATCGTCGCCTCGATCGGCTCGAGCCCCGCGATGATCTCGCCCGCGACGCGGCCGCGGCCGAGCTTCTTCGCGGTGTATTCCATGGCTTCGAAGAAGCCCTCCTGGCCGAGCGTCGCCGCCTTGCCGGGGCAGAGTTTCTCGAAGTACTCGGGATCCTCGAACTCGTAGCAGAAGGAGAAATGATCGGCGCCGGCTTCGATCAGCGCGTCGTACTCGCCGAACTTGCGCCGCGGGACCGGCATGGCCTGGACTCCGATGAAGCCGCCCACCTCGCGGCGCACCGCGCGGACGAACGGCTCGCACTGCCGCAAGCCGTGGATCGCCTCGAGCCGGTCCACCTCCTCGAAGTGATAGCCGGTGTTCAGGTGCGTGAAGATGGACCCGGACTCTTCCCTGGCCGCCCGCGCCACCTCGACGACGTCCTCGACGGTCTTGCGGGCCTGCTCGGCCACGCCGACGTTCTTGCCCGTCGTGCAGAACTTGCAGGCGCGCGAGGGCGACGTGGCCCAGTAGAGGCACGAGTTGGAAACGTAGACGCCGAGGTAGTTGCCCTGCAGGACCCCGATGCGGCTCATCGGAATGCCCGAAGAGGTCGTGCGCGAATACCAGGCCGGCTCCTCCGGAATCTTGACCGGGTAAAGCTCCCCGGTCCGGTCGTCGGCGACGAGGTAATCGCCGGTATCCCTGGCCAGCCGGAAGGGTGAGTCGGCGGCGAAGGACTCGACCACGGGGACGTTGACCCAGATGGGCTTCCGGGGAGCCGGCAGCACGAGCTCGAGCCCGGATCCCAGGCCCGCGCGCGTGCGGAGAATCGGGCGGCCGTCGTCGTCGAGCGCGCAGGTCTCGTCGATCCGCATTCCGCGGCAAAAGAGCTCGATCTCGAGCTCGACCGGCGACAGCATCGCCTGAACCATAGGGCCGCCGGTCGCCAGCCCGCATGATGCAAATCATCCAAACAGCGCTTCTTGCTTTTTGAGCTATTTGCATCAATCCGGCCTCCCGGCTCCCGGGTTAGAAGTAGCCCAAGACCCGCCAGAGGGGTCAAGACGCGAAAACGGGTCAAACCGCTCATGCGCATGATCCCCGTCATAAACGTCGCCTCCTGGCCGCGTCATCTTTGGGGGCGAAAGCGATGATCGGACAAGAAGACGGCGTCCAGGGTGCTCCGCCGGTTGGCGGCCGGGCCGAGTTCATCTCGCGCAGTGAAGTCGCGAAGCTCTTCGGGGTTTCCGTCTCCACGGTGACCCGCTGGGCGCGCACGGGCCTGCTCCCGGCCGTCCGCACGCCGGGCGGCCACTACCGGTTCCGCGCCGAAGACATGCGGCGCGCCGCTCGCTCGGGCGGCCCCGCCGAATTGTTGCGGTTGGACTGATCTCGGTGCCGATCGCAACACGCCTTCCCGATCTCGCCCACTGGAAAGCACAGGTCAAGTGCCAGGCGGGCTGTCCCGTCGCGACCGACGCCGGCCGCTACGTTCAGCTCATCGCCGAGGGCCGGGACGAGGAGGCCTTCCTGGTGGCCCGCGCGCCAAACCCGTTCGCCTCCGTCTGCGGACGTGTCTGCGCGGCGCCCTGCGAGGACGCCTGCCGGCGCGGCGCGATCGACGCCCCGATTTCGATCCGGGCCTTGAAGCGCTTCGTGACCGAGCAGTACGGGGTCGAGTCGATGCGCCCGGCAACCCAGGACGTTTTGCGCGAATCCCTGGTGGCCGAGGGCAATCGGTACGCCGGGCATCTGCCCGTCCATCCGATCTCCCGCACCGCGACGGGGTCGGCCGGCAAGCGCAAGGTCGCCGTCATCGGCGCCGGCCCAGCCGGTCTGGCGGCGGCGCACGACCTGGCACTGCTCGGGTACGCGGTCACGGTTTTCGAGGCCTCCGAAGAGCCCGGCGGAATGATGCGCTTCGGCATACCCGAATACCGGTTGCCCCGCACGCTCATCCGCGCCGAGATCGACAAGATCCTCGCGCTCGGCGTGACCCTGAAGCTCCGGTCTCCGCTCTCGGCGGGCTTCGCCCTGGCGGCGTTGCGCCGCGAGGGCTTCGAGTCCGTCTTTCTCTCGGTCGGCGTCTCGCGCGGCCGCGACCTGCAGGTCGAGGGCGTGGAGAAAGACGGCGTCGTCAAGGCCGTCGAATACCTCTTGAACGTCAACCGCGGATTCCGCCTGGACCTCGGGCGGCGCGTGGTCGTGATCGGCGGCGGGTTCGTCGCCTTCGATGCGGCCCGCACGGCCCTGCGCCTCGGACGCGAGGAGGACGTGGACCGCCTCGAGGCCTCGGCCGAGGAAGACGCCCGCATGAAGGAGGCCCTCGACTCCGCGCGCGAGGCGCTGCGCGGAGGGGCTGCGGACGTGACGATCGTCTCCCTCGAGAGCTTCGCGGAGATGCCCGTCATGCAGACCTCTCAGGGGCACGAGGAATTCGAGGAGGCGAAGAAGGAGGGAGTCACCTTCCTGCCCCGCCTCGGCCCCCGTCGCTTCCTCGGCGGCAACCGGCTCGAGGCCGTGGAGTTGAAGCGCGTCGTCTCGGTTTTCGACGAGAAGGGCCGGTTCGCGCCGCGCTACGACGAAGCCGAGATCGTCACCGTCCCGGCCGACGCGTGCATCCTCGCCATCGGCCAGCAGCCGGATCTTTCCTTCCTGAACCCGGCGGACGGCATCACCCTCAACCCGGGCGGAACGATCCGCGTGGACCCGGACACGCTCGCCACCTCTGCGCCCGGAATCTTCGCCGGCGGCGACGTGGCCTTCGGACCCCGCAGTCTCATCGAGGCGGTCGCCAACGGAAAGCGGGCCGCCGGATCGATGCACCGGTTCCTGTCGAGGGAGGCGGCACGGCTCGAAGCGCGCATCGAGATCGAAAAGATCCCGACGTCCGCCTATCGGATGATCGCCGGCTTCGAGATCTTCGACCGCGAGGGAGCGCCGACTCTCGAGCTCGGCCGCCGCACGGGGATCGCCGAGGTCGAGTCGGGGTACGCGGAGGCCGCGGCGCGCCGCCAGGCTGCGCGCTGCCTCGCCTGCCACGTCCAGACGATCTACGACCCCGAGAAGTGCGTCCTCTGCAACCGGTGCGTGGACATCTGTCCCGAGTACTGCCTCGCCCTCGTGCCCTTCGCCGAGCTCGACCTTCCGGCCGAGGAGCGGGAGGCGCTCGCGGCGCGCGCCGAGGGCGACGGCCTGCCGCTCTCGGCGATGGTCAAGGACGACGAGCGCTGCATCCGGTGCGGGCTGTGCGCCATCCGCTGCCCGACCGACGCCATGACGATGGAGCGGTTCTCGATCACGGAACGGTTCGCCGCCGCGGCGACGTGAAGGAGTCGAAAACGATGACCAGGGACCGGAGAGACTTCCTCATCAACCTCGGAATCGGAAGCGGCGTGGCTGCGCTCGGAGCGCAGACGATCGCGTCCATGCGGTCGCTCGTCCCCAACGTGTCCTACGACTCGCCCACGACGGTGAAGATCGGCATGCCCAACGACTTCCCCGACGGCCTCCAGTTTCTTCCCGACCAGCGCCTGTACGTCTTTCGCGACGGCCGGACCTTCCATGCGATCTCGGCGGTCTGCACCCACCTCGGCTGCACCGTGCGGGCCGAGGCGCTGTCGCAGGTCGAGACGAAGACGGTCGACGGGCTGCCGCTTCGCATGACGCACCGTTTCCTGTGCCCCTGCCACGGGTCGAAATACAACGGCGACGGGACGAACGTCTCCGGCCCCGCTCCCAAGCCCCTGGCCTGGTACCACCTGTCCGTCGCTCCGGAGGACGGCCAGCTCGTCGTGGACCTGGCGCGCCCGGTCGACCGCGACTTCCGCCTGACGGTCGCGTGAAGGAGATCGCATGAGCCCGAGATCGGACAAGACGCCGCCCTTCACCGCCCCCGGCGTGCATCCGCGGCCCTGGTGGAGCTTTCGCCCCGCCTCCGACCGCGAATCCGGCGACGCCGTCGTGTCGAACTTCCTGCTCCACTGGTTCCCCGCCAAGAGCTACAAACCCTCCCTCTCGTGGAACTACTCCTTCTGGCTCGGCACCGTATCGGCGGCGCTCCTGTTCCTGCTCGTCCTCTCGGGGCTGCCGCTGCTCTTTCTCTACATCCCCTCGGTCGAACGGGCGTATGCCTCGGTCAAGGACATCGAGTACGTCATCACTTTCGGCTCCTGGATCCGGGCCGTCCACCGCATCTCGGCGCACCTCATGGTCGCGGCGGTCTTCCTGCACCTGGTGCGCGTGTTCCTGACGGGAGCCTACAAGAACGGCACCGGCCAGAACCAGAAACGGGAATGGAACTGGGTCATCGGCGTGGCAATGCTGCTCCTGACGCTCTTCCTGTCCTTCACCGGGTACCTCCTGCCCTGGGACCAGCTCGCGTACTGGGCGGTCACCGTCGGCACCAACATCGCGTCGTCGGTGCCCTACGTCGGGCCGGCGGCCCGCGAGCTGCTGATCGGCGGGCGGACGATCGAGCAGGCGACCCTCATCCGCTTCTACGTCCTCCACGTCCTCTTCCTGCCCATGCTGATCGGAGCTCTCTTCGGCTACCACATGTGGCGCGTCCGCAAGGACGGCGGCCTCGCCCGGGCCGACGGGGCGCGGCTGGCCGACGCGAAAACGCAGCTACCGGCCTCGAAGTCGAAGACCTACACCCTGCTCGGGATCGCGCGCGGGACGTCTCCGCAGGTGCGCGCCTCGACCATCGAGGCGCAGGGCACGACGGTCAACTCGGTTCCGGACCTCACCCGCCGCATCGCCATCGTCATCCTGGGCACGATCGCGCTCGTCGGGATCCTCTCGGTCTTCGTGCGCTCGCCGCTCGAGGAGCCGGCCAATCCGCTCATCACCCCGAATCCCGCCAAGGCGCCCTGGTACTTCCTCTGGCTGCAGGAGATCGTGACCGACACGACGGTCCACATCGGCTCCTTCACCATCAACGGCGCCTTCCTCGGCGGCGTGCTGCTGCCCGCCGCCCTGCTCCTGCTGATGACCTGCTGGCCCTGGCTCGATCGCAGCCCCGCCGGCGCGGCGGGCTTCTGGTTCGCGGCGACGCGGCGGCGCCAGAACCTCGTCTTCCTGCTGCTCGTCGCCGGCGTGATCGCCCTGACCATCATCGGGACCTTCCTGCGCGGCCCCTACTGGCATTTCTACTGGCCGTGGCAGCCCTGGCCGCAACTGCCCTCGAGGATCTGACATGGAACAGAGAACGGACTCCCCCTTTCCGAAGAAGGACCGGCCGGTCCTCGCGATCATCGGCGTGCTGCTGGTCGTTTCGACGATCCTCTTCGCCTGGAGCGACCGCAAGCACGACTGGCGCTATTACCAGTACGCGTTCCGGGGACAGGTCGTCGAGAAGCTCGGGGCCGAGAAGGCCAGGACGATCCCTTCGGGCGTCCAGCAGATCTGGGTCTCGGAGATGCGCCGGGCCGACCGCTGCATCACCTGCCACCAGGCGATCCTCTGGAAGGGCTTCGAGAAGGCCGACAATCCCTTCAAGACGCATCCGGCCGAGCCGCTCAAGGGCCACCCCATCGAGAAGTACGGCTGCACCGCCTGCCACGGCGGGCAGGGATGGGCCATCGACGCGGCTGCCGCGCACGGCCCGGTCGAGCACTGGGAAGAGCCGCTGCTCGGCTCGCAGCTCGGCGAGGCCTACACGCTGGCCGCCCCCAAGGCGGCGCTCATGCAGATGAACTGCAACGTCTGCCACCGCTACGACCGGGAGACGAAGGGCGCCGACGAGATCAACCTTGCGAAGAAGCTGATCCTCGACAAGGGCTGCAGGGCCTGCCACGTCATCAACGGCCGCGGCGGCACGATCGGCCCGGACCTCACGTGGGTGGGCGACAAGGCGCCCGAGCAGTACGAGTACGGCCGCCTGTCGGGCCAGATGACCGCCTACGCCTGGCACGTGGCGCACCTGAAGGACCCACGCGCCCTCGTGCCCGGAGACCGTCATGCCCAACTTCCACTTCTCGACGCGCGAGGCCCAGGCGCTCGCCATGCTCGCGCTCTCCTGGCGGCGGGCGCCCGTCCCCGCCGACTACCGGCCCGGGCTGCCCCGCACGGACCCGCAGACGCCCGAGGAGATCGCCAACGAAGAGCGCATGAAGACGGGACCGGGGGCGTGGTTCGTCAAGACCGGATGTTTCGTCTGCCACTCGATCCAGGCGCTCGGCGTCAAGAGCCCGGCCCAGATCGGGCCGGACCTCTCGACCGCCGTCGAGGACACGCAGGCGCGCTTCGGGCGCACCGTGGACGACTTCCTCCGGGCCCCCACCGGCACCATGGCCGTGGTGCTCTCTCGCCAGATCGTCCTGACGCCAGCACAAAAGGAGATCGCCGTCGCGAAGCTGCGCGAGGCCTTCGCCGAATACCAGAAGCAGAAGGCCGCGGGCGGCAATCCGCCCCCGGGGGGACATTGAGTGAGTTTTGAGTCGACATTTGGAAGGAGAGAGTGATGAGTAGTCAGAAGAAGAGTTGGATCACCTGGAGCGCGGTCGCGGCATTCGTCGTCCTGCTCGCGCTCGCCGGCCGGTGCGCGCCGAGCGCCCCGAAGGCCGGCGACGAAGAAGGCCGGCCCGGGCGGCGCCTCGGACATGGCCGTCGCGGCCCAGAAGACCTACATCGCGCCGGGCGACCTCGACGAGTTCTACCTGTTTTCCTCGGGAGGGCACTCGGGCCAGGTGTACGTCTACGGCGTCCCGTCGATGCGTCACCTTTCGACGATCCCGGTGTACGCGCCCTACCCGGCCACGGGTTACGGCTATCGACGACGAGTCGAAGGCCATGCTCGGCAATCTGACCTGGGGCGACGTCCACCACCCCTCGCTGTCGGAGACCAACGGCGACTATGACGGCCGCTGGCTCTTCGTCAACGACATGAACGGGCGCGTGGCCCGCATCGACCTGCGCGACTTCAAGACGAAGCAGATCATCGGCCCCATTCCGAACGTTTCGGGCGTCCACGGCTCCGCCTTCGTCACGCCGAACACCGAATACTCGATGATGGCCTCCCGCTTCTCGATCCCGATCCCGAAGGGCACCGTATGCGCCCATCGAGAAGTACGCGACCGATTACAAGGGCGTGCTCGTCGGCATCAAGATCGATCCGAAGACGGGCGAGATGAAGCTCGGCTGGCAGATCATGACACCCCCGTTCGACTGGGACCTCGGCGACGCCGGCAAGAAGGTCTCCGACGGGTGGATGTTCTGGACCTGCTACAACTCCGAGCGCGCCACCGGCAAGCTCGAGGTCACGGCCTCCCAGCGGGACCGCGACTACATCGCCGCGGTGGACTGGAAGGCAGTCGAAAAGGCCGTCGCCGAGGGCAAGGGCGACATGATCGGCGGCGTCAAGGTCATCGATCCGAAGAAGGTGCCCGGACTCGTCTATCTCATGCCCTGCGGCAAGTCGCCCCATGGCGTGGACGTCTCTCCCGACGGCAAGTACATCGTCGGCTCCGGCAAGCTCCAGGGCGTCACGACCGTCTTCAACTTCGAGAAGATCCAGACGGCCATCCGGAACAAGGACTTCACGGGCGACGAGGACGGGATTCCCGTCCTGAAGTACGAGTCCATCAAGGACGCCGAAGTCCCGGTCGGCCTCGGACCGCTCCACACCCAGTTCGGCCCGGATGGATACGCCTACACCTCGCTCTTCGTCGACAGCGCCATCGCCAAGTGGAAGATGGGGACCTGGGAGGTCGTCGACAAGATCCCGATGTCCTACTCGATCGGCCACCTCTGCGCCGCCGAGGGCGACACCTGCTCGCCCAAGGGCAAGTACCTCGTCGGTCTCAACAAGCTCTCGCACGGTCGGCACCTGTCGGTCGGACCCTCACAGCCGGAGTCGTCGCAGCTCGTCGACATCTCGGAAGAGAAGATGAAGCTGCTCTATGACGCCTTCACCGAGCCCGAGCCCCACTATGCCCAGATGGTCCTCGCCAAGACGCTGCACCCCATCGAGGTCTACCCGAAAGAAGAGAACAAGAACCCGCTTGCGATCTGGGACGTCAAGGACGCCGGCGTCACGCGCAAGGGCAACGATGTCCTCGTGAAGGTCGTTCTCGTCCGCTCGACGATCACGCCCACCGCCATCGAGGTCGAACAGGGAGACACCGTCAAGGTCGCGATCACCAACATCGAGCAGACCACCGACGAGCTCCACGGCTGGGGCCTGCTCGATTACAACATCAACATCGTCTGCGACCCCGGCGAGACCAAGACCGTCACCTTCAAGGCGGACAAGCCGGGCGTGTTCCCCTACTACTGCACCAACTTCTGCTCCGCGCTCCACCAGGAGATGCAGGGATACCTCATCGTCAAGCCCAGGAAGGGATAACAACCCGGCCGACCCGGGCGGCGGCGCGCCGCCGCCCGGAGCCTCCGGCCGAGGAGACACACATGAAGGCCATCTTCGAAAGGAGCAACCGGTTCCTCGCCGAGTCGCTCCACCCCGGGCCGCGCCTCCTGCTGCTCGCGGCGTTCCTGCTCCTGATTCCGACCTACCTGCTTCCGCTCTGGAAGATGACGATGTTCGCGCCGCAGTATCCGGACGGCCTGCGTCTCGAGATCTACAGCTACAAGCTCGAGGGCGGCAATGGCGGCCAGGACGTCAAGGAAATCAACATCCTCAACCACTACATCGGGATGCGGGACCTGACCACCGCCGACTTCACGGAGTTCAAGTGGATTCCGTTCGTCGTCGGGATGCTCGCCCTGCTCTTCCTACGCGCCCCCGTCCATGGAAAGATGAGCGACCTGATCGACGTCGACGTGCTCTATCTCTACTTCGGTCTTTTCTCGCTCTGGTCCTTCGGATTCAAGCTCTACTCCTACGGCCACAGCCTGGCGTCGACCGCCTCGGTCAAGGTGCCGCCCGTTCATGCCCCCGCTGTTCGGCCACAAGAAGCTGGCGAATTTCGAGGTGTACTCCTATCCCGCGGCGGGCTCCTACGCCCTGGCCGCGGTGGCCGTCGTTCTCCTCGTCGCTTTCGTCCTCGCGTGGCGCGAGACGATGAGCGATGAGGCCCGCGAAGCCCGGTCCGCGGGATGATCGCCGCAGCCCTGGCCTTCGTGCTCGCCCAGACGGCTCCGGACATGGGCCCGGCCGCCTCCGCCGGCCTCGAGGGCCGCCCGGCCTGCCTCCGCCCTCTCACCCCTCCAGGCGCGCATCGACGCGGCGCCGGAGGGCTCCGTCGTCGAAATCGGGCCTGGCACCTACCGCGGCGACCTGTACGTCGACCGGCGCATCACCCTTTCCGGCCGGGGCAGGCCGCGACTCCAGGGCTCCGGCACCGGCAGCGTGCTACGGGTCCGCGCGGACGGCACGACGATCGAGGGCCTCGACATCGACGGAGGAGGCGGCGGCGATCTCGGCCGCGACTCCTCGGGGATCCACGTCGCCGCCAGGAACGTCACGGTCCGGGACTGCCGGGTCGCCAACGCCATCTTCGGGATCTACCTTCGCGAGGCCGACGGCGCCGTGGTCGAGCGGTGCGAGATCCGCGGCATCCCGGGCAAGGACCCCGGTGAGAAGGGATCGGGAATCCACGTCTGGAACACGGACGGTTTCCGCCTGCTCGGCAACACGATCGTGGACGTGCGGGACGGCTTCTACATTCAGTCTTCCCCGCACGGAACCATCACCGACAACATCGCCCGCGATCTGCGCTTCGGACTCCACTACATGTTCTCGGACGACAACGTCTTCGAGGGAAACACCTTCGAGAATGGAGCCGCGGGCACGGCGATCATGTACTCCAGGCGGATCGTCTTCCGGCACAACCGGTTCCTGCATAACCGGGGCTTTGCCTCGGTCGGCCTGCTCTTCAAGTCCTGCGACGACGTGACGGCTGAAGGCAACCTGATCGCCGACAACGCCCGCGGGATCTTCCTCGAGGGCTCCTACCGCTGCCTCTTCCAGGGCAACGTCGTCGCCGAGTCCGACACGGCCGTCGTGCTGTACGACTCCTGCGGCGACAACCGATTCGTCGGCAACCTCTTCGTCGGGAATCTGACGCCGCTCACGCTCGTCGGCCGCAGGACCGACACGCAGTTCGACGGCAACTACTGGTCCGGCAACGACGAGCCGGACCTCGACGGCGACGGGCGAAGCGACCGTCCCTACCGCCTCTCTTCGGTGTTCGACCACTTTCGCGGCAACCTGACGGCCGCCGATCTCTTCACCGAGGGCTTTGCCGCCGCGGCCCTCGGCGCGGCCGAACGCGCGTTTCCCGTCCTCGAGCCCATCACGGTGGAGGATCGGCTCCCCCTGGCGCGCCCGCCCATCCTGCCGGAGATCCCCCGGCCGCCGGCCCCGCCGCGGGGTGCGCACGCCGCCGGAGTGCTCGCCTCCGCGGCCGCGGTCGCCGTCGGCTCCGTCATTCTCTGGAAGGGGCGCCGGTGATCCGCTTTCGCGAGCTCAGCAAGTCCTTCGGGATCCACCGCGCGGTGGAGGGGCTCACGCTCGAAATCGAAGCGGGCGAGGCCGTCGCGCTCCTCGGGCCGAACGGCTCGGGCAAAACGACGACTTTGAAGGCGGCGGCCGGGCTCATCTCTCCGAGCGCGGGCGAGGTCCTGATCGGAGAGCCGGGGCGTCCGCCGGGAGACCCGAAGGCGAGGGCGATCCTTTCCTACCTTCCGCAAAAGGTTTCCTTTCCGGAAGCCCTGACCGGCCGGGAGGTCGTCGAGTTCTACCGCCGGTTGCGCCGTGTGGACCCGGCGCGCACGGACGAGGTCTTTCGCTTCGCGTCGTTGAACGGGGCGTCGGGGCTGTCCGTCGGCACCTACTCGGGAGGCATGATCCAGCGGCTCGGGCTCGCGGTCGCGATGCTGCCGGCGGCGCCGATCCTGCTTCTCGACGAGCCCACGGCCGCCCTCGACCCCGACGGGCTCTGCGCCTTCTACAGCGTCGTCGAGCGGCGCCGGCGCGATGGCCACACGCTCCTCTTCACCTCGCACCAGCTCGGCGACGTCGAGCGGCTCGCGGACCGGCTCGCCCTGCTCGTCGACGGCCGACTCGCCGCCGCCCTCACGCAGCGCGAGCTCGCCGACCGGCTCTCGCAGCGCGGCGTCCTGCGACTGCGTCTCGACCGCCGCCCAGCCGGCCTTCTGGAGCGGATCCGCGCGATTTCGCCCGCGGCCACCTGGGCGGGCGACGAGGTCATCATCCCCGGTCCCGCCGCCGATCGCCCCCGGGCGCTCGACATCGTGCGCGAGGCCGGCGCCGAGATCCGCGGCCTCGCGGCCGAGGAGGGGCGCCTCGACGTCCTCTACCGCGAGCTCGTCGGGAGTAACTCATGAGGCGGCCGGCGTGGCTCCCGCTGCTGGCGCTCACCGCGGCGATGCTTTCGTGCACCGACGCCGACTCTCCCCCCGCCCCTCTCGACACGAAGAACGAGACCTGCCGGTCCTGCCGCATGCCCGTCTCGGACGCTCGGCTGGCCGCGCAAGTCGCTGCGCCGGGCGAAGAACCAACATTCTTCGACGACATCGGCTGCCTGCGGGATTTTCTGAAACAGGAACATCCTCGGCGCGCGGGAGCGGTCGCATACGTCGCGGACCACCAGACGGGCGAATGGGTCCGCGCTGCCGGCGCCGCGTACAGCCGTTGTCCTTCTCTCGAGACGCCGATGGGATCGCATCTGATCGCCCACGCCGACGCCGCCTCGCGCGAGGCGGACGCGGCCGCGCACGCCTGCGCCGCAGTGCCGATAACGGATATCTTTGGACGGTCCGGCCCTCCGGACGGAAAGAACAAGGGTTGACACCATGGAAGAAAAGCTTCCCCAATCGATCCAGATAGAGCACGAGGAGTTCCACGAACAGCTCGCAAAGGCCATGAAGGCCGGCGGCAAGACCGGAGAGGCGGCCGTCGGCGTGATGAAGGTCCTCCAGCCCCACATGGCCCGCGAGGAGGAACTGGTTTCGCCCGCCCTGGCTCTGCTCGCCCCCGTGTCTGCCGGCCGGATCACTCCCGAGATGGCTTCCTTTCTGCCGAAGGCCGCGGCATTCAAAGAGGAGCTCCCGGGGATGCTGAAGCAGCACGGACGGATCGTGGAGGCCCTCCGGACGCTCATGCAGGTCGCCATCGAGGAACAACAATCCGGATTCGCGCGGCTCGCGCAGAAGCTGATTCTCCACGCGCAGGGCGAAGAGGAGGTCCTCTACCCGGCTGCGATTCTGGTCGGCGAGATGTTGAAGATCAGACTGAGCGAGCGGTGACGGGCGAGAAGGCTGCTTCCCCGCTGCTGCTCTGCGCCCGGCAGGAGCTGCTGCTCGCGGTGCGTTCGCGCTGGACGCAGATCTTCGCGGCGGTCTTCGCGGCCCTGTCGCTGGCCGTCGCCGCCTCGGGGTACATTCTCTCGGGCGGAGCGGGCATGCAGGACTTCTCCCGGACGGCGGTATCACTCGTCCAGCTGATCCTCCTGCTGACGCCGCTGACCTCGCTCGTCATCGGGGTCCTCGCGCTCTCGCCGGAGCGGGGCTCCGCGGAGCTGCTTTTCTCCCAGCCGGTGTCGCGGCGGGCCGTCCTCGGCGGCAGGATCCTCGGCCTCTTCGCGGCGCTGGCGGCCGCGCAGGCCATCGGCCTCGGCGCCGCGGGCCTCGTCGTCTTCTCGCGGTCGGGACAGACCGGGCTCGCCGGTTACGGGATTCTCTTCCTCGGCGCGCTCGTCCTCACGGCGATCTTCCTCGGCATCGCGGCCCTGCTCGCCTCCGGAGGCGTGGGCCGCCGGGCAAGGGCCCTTGCGCTGGCGCTGATCGTCTGGTTCGCCGCGGTCGTTCTCTTCGACGTCGCGGCCCTCGGCGCCGCGTCGCTCTTGCCCTCCGGCCCAGCCTCCCGCCTTCTGATCGGCGCGGTGCTCGTCAACCCGATCGACGCCGTGCGCACCGCCGCCCTGCTCGGCATCCAGGGAACCACGGCGTTCGGCGCGGCCTCTCTGGCCTTCCTGCGCTTCACCAAGGGACCCGCCGGCGCAGCCGCCCTCCTGGCACTCTCCGCCCTGGCCTGGATCGTCGTTCCCGCGGCCCTCGCGGCGCGGCGCCTGGACCGGGCCGACCTCTAGACTGTCAGCGGCGGTCGCGCTCCTCGCGCCGGACGGCGGCGAGAACCTGGCCGACCAGAAGCAGCATCCCGAGGTCCCGGGCGACGACGAATCTCATCTCGCCCAGGCGCTGGGCATCCGTCTTCGGGACTTTCGGGCCCCCGAAGCAGCCGCAGTCGACCGGGTTTCTCCGCACGAGGTTGATGGTGATGGCGAGCACGAAGACCGCGAGGAGGACTCCCATGATCCTTGCGGACGAGCGCCGGGCGATGCCGAAAAAGAGCGCGCCGCCCGCGACGATCTCCACCCACGGGAGCACCAGGGCCACCGCGTTGACCGCGACGCCCGGCATCAGCTTGTAGTTGTGGATCTCGTGCGCGAATCCCGGCGGATCCATGATCTTGCCGAATCCTGCGACGACGAAGATCGCCGCCAGGACGAACTGGACGCGCGTGGTCAGCCACGGCGAGAGCATCCGCCCGCTCATGGCGCGTCGCCCTTGTCGACGGGCAGGCCCCGCTTCTCCCAGTCCGGAAACCCGTCCTTGTAGACGAGGACGTTGTCGAATCCCACGAAATAGAGCTTCTGCCCGACCATGTGGGAGTCCTCGCAGTCGCCGCCCGTGCAATAGACGACGACGGGAGCGCTCTGGTCGCGCCCCTCCGCGAAGAGCCCTTTGACCTTTTCGTCGATGTCGGCCTCCCACACCGAGAACGGACGCGCGCCCGGGATGTGGCCGAGGCGGTACAGGCTCGTTCGGCGGGCGTCCAGGAAGAGCACGTTCCCGGACTTGTGGAGGGCCGCGACGTCATCCCCCGAGGCCTCGACCCAGGGCTTGTCGGGGTGGGGAGCGAAGACCTTTCCGGCGCCCTGGTCCTGGGCCGCCGGGCTCACCGAGGCGGCCGCGGCCGCAGGCGTCGGCACGGCCCGGGGGTCTGCGGCCCGCGAGTAGCTCCCGATCCACAGCAGCTTGCGCTCGGGACCGGACACGGCATTCGAAACGACCGCCGCGCCCACCGCCACGATCAGGATCGCGACCGTGTCGCGAAAGGAACGGTCCCGTCTCATCGTTCTGCCATCTTAGCCGAGGCGCGAAGCGGTCCGGCGCAGGCCTGAGAATGATAGACTCACATCCGGCGAGAACGCCCGAGCAAACCCAAAATTTCCGTCATGAACTCCGAACCAGGGTCCGTCCCGACGCCCATCACGACGCCGCAGCACCTTTCGCGCCCCGAGGCCCTCGCCCTGCTGCGCGAAAAGCTCCAGGGGCTCACGGACGCGGAACATTGCGCGTGCGCCATCGCCGACCGCCTCGGCTTCCCCTGCGGAGGGTTCGCCCAGTACTCCGACGACGCGTTCCGGCGCCGCTTCGCGTGGATCGCCGACAAGCGGCCCCATGCCACGCGCGCGGAGCTCGAGGAAGCCGTCAATCTCTACCTCCTCGGCCGCCAGGAGGTGACGGGGGCCGTCCTCGCCTGCGACGTGGAGACGCGGGAACACGACGCCTGCGGCGGCTGGAACACGTTCGACAACGCCACCCTCGAGACGCTCTTCCAGAAAGTCTTCGGCCGCCCCGCCCGGATCGGCTGAACCTCAGCGCGGATCGATCCGCCCGGCGACGTCCTCGAGCAGCCCCAGCGACCGGTAGTCGGTCAGGTCGAGGTGCAGCGGCGTCATCGAGATGAACTTCTCCGCCACGGCCGACAGATCGGTTCCCTGCTCGAGCTCGCCTGCCGGGGTCGCGGCGCCGATCCAGTAGTAGGGACGGCCGCGCGGGTCCTGCTTCTCGATCACGGCCTCGCCGTAGCGGCGCTTTCCCTGGCGCACCACGCGCACGCCGCGTGGGGTGCCGGCGGGGATGTTGACGTTGACGAGCGTCCCGCCCGGCAGGGGCTGGTCGAGCAGGTGGCGGGCCAGGCGTGCCGCGAAACCCGCCGCCGCGTCGAACGTGAAACCCGTCTCGATTTCCTGCGAGATCGCGACCGAAGAGATCCCGATGAGAGTGCCCTCGAAGGCCGCCGACACGGTTCCCGAGTAGGTCACGTCGTCGCCGAGGTTCAGGCCGAGGTTGATCCCCGAAAAGAGCAGCTTCGGCCGCTCGTCGCGCAGCAGGTGCAACACGCCCCAGTTGACGCAGTCCGTCGGCGTTCCATCCACCGACCAGCGCTGCGGGCCGACGAGCTTGGCGCGCAGCGGGTGCTGGAGCGTCAGCGAGTGGCCGGCGGCGCTGCGCTCCTGGTCCGGGGCGACCGTGTACACGTCGCCGACCTCGGAGAGCGCCGCGGCCAGCCGCTCGATCCCCTCCGAGAAGATGCCGTCGTCGTTGGTGACGAGGATCCGCGGCCGGCTCATGCCGCCGGGGCGCCCGGCTGCGCTGGCGGCGGCATCACGAACATCAGGATGATGTAGGCGAGGATCCCCGGAAACGCGACGGACAGGATCGAGACCAGCACATAGGCCACGCGAACGATCGTCGGGTCGAGGTCGAAGTACTCCGCGAGTCCCCCGCAGACGCCCGCGATCATCTTGTGCCTGCTCGAACGGACCAGTTTTCGGGGCGGTGGCTCTGCGCTCATGCCTGACCTCCTTCGTACACGACGCTGTTCCTTTCGGTCTCGTGCAGCGCCACGCGCACCAGGCGCGCCGGCGACACCCGCGGCGCCAGCTGCTTCCAGATGCCGATGGCGATGTTCTCGGCGGTCGGATTGACCCCCGCGAGGAAGTCCACGTCGAAGTTCAGGTGCCGGCGGTCCATCCTCCGGATGACCGTGTCCTCCACCGTCCGTTTCAGGACCGCGAAGTCCATCACGTAGCCCGTTTCCGGGTCGATCTCCCCCTCGACGGTCACTTCGAGGCCATACGTGTGGCCGTGCCCGTTCGGGTTGTTGCACTTGTCGAAGATGCGCCGGTTCGTCGCCTCGTCCCAGTCCTCGCGGTGCAGTCGGTGGGCCGCCGCAAAATGGGAGCCGGAAACCAGGCGAACGCGCATCGCCCCGATTCTAGCGCGCCGTTTGACAGGCTCCCCCGACCCTGTTCAAATGCGCCTTCCGGTCGGGATGTGGCGCAGTCTGGTAGCGTACCTGAATGGGGTTCAGGGGGTCCCGGGTTCGAATCCCGGCATCCCGACCAAATGATCCCAGAGCATCCCGTTTCACTCAGCGCGTAACTCTACGAGTCGTCGAGCCTCTTGGTGAAAATCAGGAGATAGGCGACTCAAGGCCCGCCGCAAAGCGGCCCCACGAACTCCATCCGACGTGTGGTCGACCTCTCCGCCGGACGGCAAGTGGAACCGGGGCGCCCTTAACGCGCTTCCGGGCTTGAGCGACGCAGATCCTGGGTCGCACGGAAGGCGAGCACCGCGTTGAGACCCCCGAAAGCGAAGGAGTTAGAGAGCGCCGCCTCGGGCCTGGCGGCTCGAGCCCGGTCGCGCACCACGTCGAGGTCGCATTCGGGATCCGGGGCAGTGAAGTTCGCCGTCGGCGGAAGAATTCCGTTCTCGAGGGCGAGCACGGTGGCGACCGCTTCCAGGGCACCGGCCGCGCCGAGAGCGTGTCCGTGCATCGACTTGGTCGAGCTGACGGCGAGGCGATCCGCGTGAGCGCCGAAGACCTCTCGGATCGCGCGGGCCTCGGCCGAATCGTTGCCGCGCGTTCCCGTGCCGTGGGCGTTGATGTAGCCGACCTGCTCGGGGAAGAGCTCCGCGTCGGCGAGCGCCCCGCGCATGGCGCGAGCGGGCCCGGCGACGGTCGGTTGCGTCACGTGGTGGGCGTCGGAAGACATGCCGAAACCGGAGATCTCGGCGTAGACCCGGGCTCCCCGGGCACTCGCCGCTTCGAGCGGCTCGAGCACGAGCATCGCGCCGCCCTCCCCGAGGATCAGTCCGCGGCGATCGAGGGAAAAGGGCCGGCACGTGTCCGGGGCGACGACGCGCATCGCCTCCCAGGCTTTCAGGTGACCCGGGGAAAACGGGGCCTCGCTGCCCCCGGCGATGGCGAGGTCCACGGCGCCGCCGCGCACCATCCAGAAGGCCTGGCCGATCGCGTGGTTGGCGGACGAGCAGGCGGTGGAAAACGTGCAGCAAGGGCCGGTCAGACCGAAGTCCATCGAAATCTGGCTCGCTCCCGCGTTGGCCATGCCCCGGGGAATCGAGAGAGGATGGACGCGGCCGGATTTTCGCTGATAGAGCTCGACGAAGGCCGCGTCCTGCGTGGTCTGGCCGCCCAGGCTCGATCCGGTGTAGACGGCGGTGCGCTCGCGCAGTTCCGGCGTGAGATCCACGCCCGAGTCACGCACGGCCTCCCGGGCCGCGATGACGGCGAATTGCGCGAAGCGATCCAGCAGATCCATGCGGGCGGGATCGAAGTGCTCCGCGGGATCGAGACCCTTCACTTCGGCGCCGTTCTGAAACCGAAGGCCGGACACGTCGACCGACTCGATGCGGGCAATCCCCGAACGGCCTTCGCGCAGTGCCGCCCACATCCGTGGAACATCACGGCCGAGAGCGCAGATCGCCCCGACCCCCGTCACGGCGACGCGCCGGGCCGGCAAAGTCATTGGCTCCCGGACGCGGGTGGAGGCGCAGCTTCGGCAGGGCCGCTCGCGATCAGGTTTCTGAGCCCTTCGACGACGTCGCGGACGCTACGGGCCGATTTCGCCGCATCGTCGGGGATGACGATCCCGAGCCGGTTTTCGAGCTCGAAGAGCAGTGTGATGGCGTCCAGAGAATCGACGCCGAGCTCCGCGAAAGTGCCGTCGATCGAGATACGCTCCGGGTCAACGTGCTTGACCTCGGCCAGAGCGGAAATGACTGTGTCGGCGAGTGGATCGGGCATCAGACTCAGCCTCGGCGCGTCGGACCGTATCGGGCGCAGGCCGAAAAAGCAATGAGGATACGGTTAAAGGTCCGAGGGTCGGGTTCTTGCGGCGGCTACGATCGGGGCGGCCGCGCACGGGGAGATACCGGTCGCTCCCCAGCGGCAGGCCACGACGTCATGAACGCGCGCTGCCGCACCTTGGGGATTCGAAGCTTGCCGCTGCTCGTCTGGGGCATCTCGGCGATGCCTCCGCAAGCGTTCGCGGCCGACCTCCCGCCTCCCGATTCCCTGGACCTCGGCTACCGGCAGATGTACCGGCTCGACTTCGAGGGCGCGCTGAACGCGTTCGCGACGTGGCAACGGTCCCATCCGACGGACGCTCTGGGGCCCGCCTCGGAGGCCGCGGGCACTCTGTTCTCGGAGTTGAATCGACTCGGGATTCTCGAGGCTCAGTTCTTCGTCCAGGACGAGAGCTTCCTCGGCCGGAAGGGCCTGCGTCCCGATCCCGATGTCCGCGCCCGGTTCGACGCCGCCCTGCGCCGCTCCGACACTCTCGCGCGCCGGAGTATCGCGATAGAGCCTCGGGACACGGACGCCCTCTTCGCGTTGACGCTGGCTTCCGGGCTCCAGGCTGACTACCTGTCACTCATCGACAGCCGGAACCTCGCGGCTCTCGGGCCGACGCGGCGGGCCACGGAGTGGGCGCAAAAGCTTCTGGCGGTGGCTCCCGACTACGGCGATGCTTACCTCGCCACGGGGCTCTCGAAGTACCTCATCGGGAGCAGCCCGGCTCCCGTGCGGTGGATCCTGAGCCTCGGGGGCTTTTCGGCAGACAAGCGCCAGGGAGTCCGGGAGCTCGAGTGGACGGTGGAAACGGGGCGCTACCTCGCCCCGTTCGCCCGGCTGCTTCTGGCCATCGCGTACCTGCGCGAGAACGACAGGCCGCGCGCTCGGCGCATGCTCGAGCAGCTGCGCGACGCATTTCCCGAAAACCCCCTGTACTCCCGAGAGATCGCGCGGATCGACGCAGGCCGGGACTGACGCATGCCCGAAGCCGTCGTCGCCGCCACCGCGACCGCGGTTCCCGAATTCGTGGTCACACGCGAGGTCGTCAAGACCTATTTCGGGCAGGTCTTCCCGCTCGAAGGTTCACGGCTCGACGCGATGATGGGGGTCGTGGACAACTCCGGGATCCGGCAGCGCTTCTGCGTCCTGCCGGTGGACGAGCTGATCCGGCCGAGATCCCTCGACAAGATCAGTCAGCAGTATCAGGAGCACGCGATCCGCCTCGGCCGCGCGGTCGCGACCGAGTGCCTCGAGCGCGCGCGCGTGCGCCCGGAGGAAATCGACTTGATGATTACCGTCTCGTGCACCGGTGTGATGATTCCGTCGCTCGACGCGCACCTGGTCAACGCCATGGGCTTTCGATCAAACGTGCGCCGCTTACCGATCACGGAGCTCGGGTGCGCCGCGGGCGCCTCGGCGATCGCGCGAGGGCGCGATTTCCTGCTGGCGTTCCCGCGGGGCAAGGTCCTGATCGTGGCCGTCGAGCTCGCGAGCCTCACTTTTCAACGCGGCAGCCTGACCCAGGCCAACCTGATTTCGAGCATCCTCTTCGGCGACGGCGCCGCCGCGTGCGTCATGGCGGGGCAGGATGCGCCCGGGTTGCGGGTCCTCGACGCCGAGAGTTACCTGTTTCCCGACTCGATCGACGCGATGGGCTTCGTCCTGAAGGAGACCGGGCTCCACATCGTGCTCTCCCGCGACGTTCCGGACATGATCCGGGGCCGGATCCGGGACATCGTGCGGCATTTTCTGGAGCGCAACGCCATGGCTCCCGGGGACATCGAGGCGTTCGTGCTGCATCCGGGAGGCCGAAAGCTCCTCGCCGCGATCGAAGACGAGCTCGCTCTGCCGCGCGAGCGCACACAACCCTCGTGGGACGTGCTCGCCGAGTTCGGGAACCTGTCGAGCGCGTCGGTGCTCTTCGTGCTCCACGAATGGCTGACGAGAAGGCGGCCCGCGCCGGGCAGCCTCGGCCTGATGGCGGCGTTCGGGCCCGGCTTCACGGCGGAACAGGTTCTGCTGCAATGGGCGTGAGGGCTCCACGGAGTTGCCGCGGCGCGGGCACCGGCCTCCGATGAGCCTCCTCGTCCCTCCCCGACGCCCTTCGAACGAGCTGCTCGACGACCCGTCGCTCCCCGAATCGGAAATGCGGCTCTCGCTCGCAGACATCGACCTGGTGCACCGGCACTGGGGCGCCTCGCGGGCGCTCGTGCGCCACCTTGCGCCTCGACTCCGGGTTTATGGCCGGCCGGCCTCGATCCTGGACGTCGGCGCAGGCTCCGGCTCGGTTGCGCGGCGGCTCTGCGCATCCCTCTCCGGCGTCACGGGAGAGGTCGGCGTGACCGCGCTCGATGTCCAGTGGAGGCACCTTGCCGCCGGCCGAGCCTCCTCGGCCCCGGCCTTCGTGCGACCCGTCGCTCGCCGATGCCTTCCGCCTTCCGTTTCCCGATCGCGCTTTCGACTGTGCCGTCTCGACACTCTTCTTCCACCACTTCTCTCCCGAGGAGAACCGATCGATCCTCGCCGAGCTCTTGCGCGTCGCGCGGGTCGGCTTCGCCATCCTCGATCTGCGCCGGAACCGGATTCCGCTGGCCGTCTTCGCGGTGGCCGGGCGCACGCTTCTCCGGAGCCGCGTCTCGGTGCTCGATGGCGTCGCCTCGCTGCGACAGGCCTACACGACCGAGGAGGCCCAGGCGATCGCTCGCGCCGTCACACCGACCGCCCGAGTCACGCGCGTGTTCCCCTACGGTCTCCTCGTCACCGCCGACGCATGAGCGCCTGCGACGTCCTGATCGTGGGCGCGGGCCCCGCTGGATCCGCGGCGGCGGCAATCCTCGCCATGGCAGGGCATCGCACCGTCGTCCTGGAGAAGGACCGCTTCCCGCGCGCCAAGGTCTGCGGGGAATTTCTTTCCGGCGCCGCGAGGGAAGATCTGCGGCGTCTCGGCGTCCTGACCGACGTCGAAGCCGGCGCGGAGCGCATCGAGCGCGGGTTCCTGCACCTTCCCCGCGGCCGCTCGGTGGCCTTCGACCTGCCCTCCCCCGCGCTCGGCATTTCCCGCTTCCGACTCGACGATCTGCTCGCGCGGCGTGCTGCCGAGCTTGGAGCAGACGTCCGGCACGGCGCGCGCGTGACGTCCGTCGAGCGCAACGCCGGCTCCGGGTTCCAGGTCCGATTCACCCTCGACGGGTGCGCGAACACTCTCGAAGCCCGCAGCGTCATCGGCGCGTGGGGGCGATGGGACGCTCTCGACCGCGGGCTCAAGCGCCGCTTTCTCTCCGGCGGATCGCGATTCCTCGGCTGGAGCCGCGACTTCGTCGCCGGCGACGACCGTCTGGCCGGCCAGGTGCATCTCTTTCTCTTCCCGGGCGGCTACTGCGGGCTCTCCCGGGTCGAGGGCGGAGTGACACATCTGGCTGGTGTCATTTCGGAGCGAGCGCGCCAACGGCTCGGCAGCGGATGGAATGCCGTGGTCGTCCATGCCCGCCGTGCGAGCGCGGCGTTCGACGCGGCGATGGCGAGGCTGCATGAAGGGCCGGGCGAATCCCGCGGTATTGGGCCCGTGTTCTTCACAACGAAGCCGCCGGTGGAAAACCAGATGCTCGTGGTCGGCGACGCCGCGGGCGTCATCGATCCGTTTTCCGGCGAAGGTCAGGCAGGGGCGCTCGCGTCGGGAATTCTGGCGGCGGAGATCCTGACCCGGGGTCTCGAAGGGCGCACCTCCATGGACGATGTCGCCCGCATCTACTCGCGGGCCTGGCGCGGGCGCTTTTCCCAGGCGTTCGGCTGGGGCTCGGTGTTCCGACGCCTCATCCTCCAGCCCACAGCCGCCGCGGTCGCTGCGCGAGTGGCGGGGCCGCGCCTGCTACGCTTTGCGGTCGCCCGCCTCGGCGGGGAATATAGGACTCAGCGCGTTTCCGCCAAGACGGCGGCTGGCTGAGGAGCCGGCGGCACGCCGCGCCGCACGGAGGCGCCGTCGTCCTCGGACTTCTGGAAGAGCGCGGGACGTCGTTGCCACATCCCTACAGCTCCGGGGTCGGCCGGAATCGTCTCTCCTCAACCCGATCCGGTGGTCCCGCGGCGCGTCGCGCCCATGAGGCGCGGAACGAGCAGCAACGCCCCGCCGTAGAAGACGAACGCGACGAAGAGGGTCATCGGCGTGCCCGACGGCAGGTCCTGGATGAGGAGCTTCAAGCCCCCCGCCACGAGTGCGAGGTAGGCGAGCGTGCGCAGCTCCTTGCGCGCCGTTGCCCGCCAGAGCCGGGCGAGCACGTAGGCCGATACGCTCACGACGACCGTACGCAGGGCCGGAAGCGGCGCAGCCAGAAGGGCGGCCGCCGGACCGCGCAGCGCGAGGACCACCGCCGCGCCGAGCCCCATCGCCGCGAAGAGGGCCGCGGCCAGAGCCGGAAGGGAGCCCGCCGCGGGCTGCTCCCGGAGCAGGAGGACGGCGACTGCGACCACGGCCGCAAGGGTCACAAGCACCGGCGCACCGGCGGGCGCGAGAGCGCCCTCGGCGGCCGTGAAGGCGACGAGCGACGTCTGCAACAGTCCCGATGCGAAGGTCGCCGCGGTCGCGAAGACGGCCGCGTGCGGCTGCAGGATCGCGGGGTCGAAGCGCCGGCCGATCACGGCCGCGGCGAGGCCCAGCACCGACCACAGCAGCGCGGGGGCCGGAGCCGACAGCAGGGCGCCGCTCCCGATCAACACGAGCGCGAGGCCGAGCCAAGCCCAGTAGATGCGGCTTTCCCGCTCCTCCGGCTCACGCTCGCGCAGGAACGCCAGGGCATAACCGCCGACGCCGCACACGAGGGCCGCTCCGGCCAGGGGTCCCGCGGCGGTTCCGAAAACTCTCGCCAGGCGAAGACCGCCTCCGAGCCCGACGGAAAGGGCGAGGACCGACTGCACGATCGCGATGCCCGCGATCTGCGGGCGCCCCGTGAGCGTGCGCACCAACACGCTGCCCGGCCAGAGGACCACGAGCCCGAGAGCGAGCGTCATCGGGAGCAGCGGGCCCGCGGCGCCGGTCGAAGGGGGACTCAGGGCCTCTGAGGTCGCCCACAGCGAGAGGGCCACGGCGCACAGGGTCGGAGGCCATGCAATGAGGCGCCAGCTCCAGTGCTCCACGCCCAGCCAGAGCGTGGAGGTCGCGAGTAGGAGCAGCAGGAGGCCGGCCGGAGCCGGCGCACTCGCCGCCACGGAAAGAAACACCGCCGTTGCGCACGCCGCGAAGGTGGCGGTCCAGGCGATCGCCGGCGAGTCGTGGCGGCGGGCCAGGAAGAGCGCGAATGCGGTCGCAAACGCAAGAACGACGAGGCCGCCGACGGCGGAAAAGATCCGGAAACGGGTCGTCGTCTCCGCCACGATCGCGTTGGCAATGAAGACTCCCGTCGAGCCGAGGAAGGCGGCGGTCAGCCGGTTGCCGCGGGCGGCGGCGCGGTCCGCGATCACGACCACCGCGAGGGCGTAGGCCAGGCCGAGCGCGACGCCGGGGGTCGTCGCCATGGCCCCGCGATCAGTCAGCGCCCGCACGAGGAAGGCGCCGGCGAGCGCGAGGACGCTCCACCCGGTTTGGGCCAGCACGTCGAGGACCAGGGCGCCGGTGCCGGGCCGCGGTTCGCTCGGCTCGGCCCGCTCGGCCGGCCGTTCGGCTGCCGACGGGACAGCCGGCGCCGGGGCGGCCTTCGCAACCGTTTCGAGCAAGGACGCCGGCCCCTCGAGCAGAGCTTGCTCGAGCCGCCGGACCCTTCTCTCGAGCTCGTCGAGGCGGTCCTCGCGGGACGGGGGATCGGGAATCGGCGCGCTCACTGGAGACAGGGTCGGCCAGCGCGCCGCACAAGGGCAAGATGCAAACGAATCACGCGGCCTTGGCCCCTTCCCCGTTCAGGCGCTCACCCTGCGCCGACGCAGCTTCGCCAGAAAGGCGGCGCCGGCGAGCACGACCGCTGTCGCCCCCGAAATGATCGACCCGGCCATGAACCCGGGCGGCCAGTAGGTCAGGCGCACCGTGTGCTCCCCGGGCGTCAACGCCACGGCCAGGAAAGGTCCGTTCGCCCGGTAAACGGGGATCTTCGCGCCCATCTCGTCCTTCGCCGACCAGCCGCCGTCCTGGACGACGCTGAGCACGACGCAAGCGGGCCCCCCGGCCACGCGCGCGCGAAACGAGATCGCGTTGGTGGACTCGGCGTAGCCCGCGATCTCGGCCTTCCCGCCGGAAGCCTCGCCGTTCTCGTGCCAGAGGACCCACGCGCGCCCGCGCCAATCCCGGTTCGCGGCGATCGCCGGGAAAGCGGCGCCGAAGGCCTCATTCGCATCCTTCACCGGCTCGCGCAGGCCCACCGGCGCCGCGACGAGCTGGACGCGTTCGGGCACGAACGCCCGCGGCAGGACATCCGCGTTCTCGTAGACGTTGCCGTCGTTGCCCGCGTAGACCGTTTTCCAGCGGGCGCCCGGGGATCGGCCGTCGGGCGCCGAAATCATGTAGCGCACGTTCAGGAAATCGAAGACGGCGGCGTCCGGATCGCGGATGAGCTTGAAATAGTCGGCGCGCGGATACCCGCTGGTGGCGTCGAGAAAGGCCACGTAATCCCCGCGCTCGACGGGGTCGTGGGTGCGGACGTCTTCGACGCGGGCGAACACGCCGCAGTTCGGGAATAGGGCGTTGGCCGCGCCGGCCACGCGATAGGGCTGCTCTCGCGACTGCAGGAAACGGACCATCGGCGTCTGCGGGTAGAGCAGAGAGACCGGGTTCAGGTGGTAGAGGCCCCGCCACTGGTGCAGAAGCTCGCCCGCGCACACGGCGGCAAGCCCGATCACGGCGAGGCCCGGCCGGATGCGCCCGAGGCAGAGAAAGCCGCATGCCAGCAAGAGCGCCACGAGCGCGGCGGTCAGCACGCTGCGCTGGAAAGCCGCTGCGCCGACCGCGACGTGCTGCGGACGGAAGTGCTGGAAGACGCCGATGGCGGCCACTGCCAGCAGCAGCGGCGCGGCGAGGGCGCCCCACACGGACCGCCGGCGCTCGGCGGCATCCCGCGTGTACCGGTCGAGCTCGAACGCGGCGACGGCCGGACCCGCCAGCGCGACCCAGGAGTAGAACCGCAGCGGGAACATGTTCCGGATCGCCGGGATGAGCGAGAAGAGCTCCGCAAAGGGCCACTGCGCCACGGCGACGCCCAGGCCGCACACGAGCAGGCCGACGAGCACCCACTCCGAACGCGGCCGGGGCGACCCGGGCCGCAGCACGAGGAGCGCCGCCGCCCACCCGACGATCCCGAAGTAGCCGAGGTCCATCTCGGGGATGGCGCCGGTCGCGGCGGCGAGCACGGGAGAATGGATCAGGTCTCCGAGCGAATACGGGAAGAACGCCGTCGCGACGCCCCCCCAGAGCGGGCCGTGCGGCCGGAGCGAGAGCAGCGGCGCCCAGAACGGCTTCATGGCAAGGACGAGGCGGTTCGAGGCGCGGATCGCCAGGATGGACGGAACGAGCAGGAAGGCCGTCATCCCGGCCGCCGCGAGCCCCGCGATCCCCAGGCGGGTAAGAAGAGCCCCGGCGTCCTTGAGGTCGCCGGCGAGCCACCGGCCCGCGATCCAGAGGATCGTGAAGAGCACTCCGACGGCCATGCTCTCCGGGTGGCCGGCGAGGGCGCCGACGGCGAGCACGATCCCGAGCGCGACGACGGGGCGCGAGCGGCCCTTCGGATCCCGGCTGCGCTCCAGCAGGAAGAGAATCCATGGCCAGAGGCAAAAGACCGCCGTCTGGGGAAAGAAGAGCCACTGGGAGAAGGTCAGAGAGAGGCCGAACGCAGCCGCCGCGAAGAACGCCGCGTGCCGCGCGACCCCGAGCTCCCGCACCCAGAGCCACATGCCCGCCATGGCGATGACGAGCTTGGCCGGGCCAAGGAAAAGGAATGCGCTCGCCAGCGGAAGTGGCAGCGTCAGCAGCGTGAAGAGAGAGAACGCCGCCGACTGGCTGTTGGCAGCCAGAGGCGTGCCGCAACCGTTCCATCGGTCGAGCAGCGGAAGCGTGCCGTCCTTCCACGAAAGCCGCACGGCCTCGGTCCACGGGAGAACCTGCGCCACGACGTCGTTCAGATACGCGTTGTACGGCATCGCGTGGCCGAGCGGCAGCCAGGGGTGCGTGAGCGCCACGTGATCGAGGGGCAGCGGCGTCCCGCCGCCGAGGAAGGCCTTCGGGAACGGAAGGCACGCGAGGAGCACGAAGGCCGCCAGGTGTGCCGCGGGAATCGGCCGCCCGAGGAGCCGGGCGATCCCCGCCAGTGCGAGCGCGGCAAGGGCGAGCAGCGCGACCACGGCGAGCGAGCCGAGCACCCTCCCCTACTCTTTCGGCATCGCGGTGCCCCAGTAGTTCGCCTCGAAGAAGGGACCGAAGTCCTGATTGGTCATGAACTGCAGAAACCGCTCCACCTTCTTCGTGGAGCCGAACTTCCACCGGAACGACTTCTGAAAGGACTTGAGGAAAGTCAGGAACTGGTCGTCGCCGAGCCGTCGGTGGAGCGAGGCGAGCAGCAGCGGGCCCTTGTCGTACAGCAGCCCGGTGCGGATCGCGTACTGGGTCGTGGCGTCGTTCCAGATCACGACACGGTTGGCCATCGGAATCGGCGCCACGCCCTCGGTGAAACGCGCCCTCCCCTTCCAGTGGCCCAGCAGCATCTTGTACGTCGCCTCCCCCTTGGTCACCTTGAGGAACAGGGCCGCGGAATACTCGGCGAAGGACTCCGACAGCCACGCCTCCTCGCCGCTCGGCATCTTCACGACATGGCCCCAGTACTGGTGCGCGAGCTCGTGGGCGAAGCGCTCGTTGATGCCCCCCGAGTAGAGCTGGCTCTCCTCGGTCGCGAGGGGGTTGAACGCTTCCTTCGTGATGAACATGACGCCGGGCGGCGCCTGCCCGAAGCCGTAGTCGTTGATCTCGATGATGTTGAATTCGGGGAACGGGAACGGCCCCAGGAACCCCGTGTAGAACTGGATGATCGTCGAGGTCAGGTCCGTGAGCTGCTGGACCGCCCGGTCGTTCTTCAAGGCGTACGTCGCGACGCGGATCGTCACCCCGTCGCGAACTTCCTCCTTGTAGGCGTAGTCGCCCGCCAGGATCACGGCAAACTGGATCGGATTGTCCTCGCGGGTTTCGACCACGTTCTCGTCCGCCTCGACCGCTCGGCGGATGGTGCGTCCCGTCGCAAACGGGACGAAGGGCTTCTTGACGCGAACGACCGAGTGGAAGGTGTAGTACTGCTCGCAGAGTCTGGGCTGGGGAAACCAGGACCAGACCCCGAGCTCCCAGTAGCTGTCGCCCCCCGGGCGCACCAGGAAGTCGCCGTCGATCTCGAACCGGACCTTGACCGGCTTGTCGGGAGGCGCCAACTCCCTCAGCTGGATGATCAGCTCGTCCCGGTCGTGGAAGAAGCCGAGCGGTTGGCCCGCCTCGTCGGTCACCTTCCGCACGTGCTCAGACCGCGTCGTGAGGTGCTCCCCGAAGGTCACGTAGACGGTCGAGTCGAGGTTGAAGAGAAAGACGCTCTGGGGGTCCTTCTGGGGCACGAGTGTCTCGACCACCGAGAGCTTCACGTCGTTGCCGTCCGAGGCCTTCACGTCCATGTCCACGTCCGAGACGACGAAGCGGGGCCGGGGCGGATCCCGGCGGTCCCAGCCCGTCGGCTGGCTCGAGATCGTCACGGGCCACAGCGCGTCCTTGAGCTTCGCTTCATTCGTGCTGTGCTCCCGCAACACGGTGAGGCTTTCGAAAGGATTCTCCATTCCGTCTTGGACGTAGAAGAGGGGATCGGAGCCGCCTTCCATCTCGACCAGGACGTAGGGTGCGGTCGGAGCGTTGAATCGCTGCAGCGCGAAGCCGAAGGAGCGCGGAGAGCCGCGTCGGCGGCGGAACTCCTCCTCGTGGGTTCGAAAGCTCGCGGACAGGGGCAGAAGCGCAAGCCCCGGCAGCTCCGGGATCGGAGCTCCCGCCGAGATCCAGAGCAGCTTCGTGAACTTGTCCCTGAGCCGCACGCCCTTGTCGGTCTTCTCGGGTCTCAGGCCGGAAGACTTCTTGGCGACGTAGGTCACGGCAGGCATCTCGACCGGGTCCGTCGAGGTGTATTCCATCGTTCCGCTGCCGTCGAAAAAGACGCCGACCACCTCCGCCCCGGCCTTCACGAAGGCCGCCCTGCCCGAGATCAACACGCACTCGAGGCGCCCCGAGGTCAACCGCAGGTTTGCGACCGGCGCGGACTCGGCGGCGATCTGGAGCTTCTCGAAGGCATCGACCGTCGCGACCAGGCCGGGCGCCGCCGTCTCTCCCGGGGCCGCGCCGGAGGCCGCGACAATGGCGGAGAAGACGAGTCCGAGCGGTGCGATTCTCAACATCCGTACTCCAAGCCGGGGGGCGCCGATGGTCTCCGGCGGCAGCTTCCCTGAGTCGGGCGAGACAGAGCCTTTGTCGAATTCTACGCCAGCGCGACAGCGGCCGCTTCCGCCCCCGGAAGGCTTCGATCCCTGGAATGGGTCTGGACCTGGAAGGAGCGACGTGCCGACCACATTGCCGCTCGATGCGTCGCGACGTGGCGGACGCGCCCGGGGGTCGGCCGGAGCTGACTCGAACCCCACCGAATCTCGGAACGCGGCCGCTCCTGTGATACGAAACTCCCCGGGGAGACCGTCCGCAATGACCAGATCGGCTCGCGCCATCCTGTCCGTCTGCGCCGCGCTGCTGCTAGCTCACGCGGACGCCATCTTTGCCCAGGGCCCGCCGCCCGCCGCGGATCAGCAGGAACGCACCGGCGACCCCGGGTGGCCCCGCGTCATCGAGGACGGCGGCATCACCTTCACCGTCTACCAGCCGCAGATCGACAAGTTCGACTCCACCGTCCTCGAGGCGCGCGCCGCCGTGCAGGTCGAGACGACCGAGGAAGACAAGAAACAGACGACCTACGGCGTCATCTGGATCAAGGCAAACACCTTCATCGACAAGGAAGCCGGCCTCGTCCAGCTCGACGACATCCAGATCACCAAGGTCAATTTCCCCACGGCGGGCGACAGGGCCGAGCAGTACCTCGAGGTTTTCCGCCGCAACGTGGAATCGGGTCGCACTTTCTCGCTCGCGCGCATCGAGGCGAACCTCGCGATCGCGCAGGCGGACAAGAAGGGCAACGCCGTCCCCCTCAACAACGACCCGCCGCGAATCTACTACCGCACGTCGCCCGCGATCCTGATCATGATCGACGACGATCCCGTTCTTCGCGACGTCGAGGGCTCGGGCCTCCAGCGCGTGCTCAACTCGCGCAGCCTGATCCTGAAGGACGCCGGCGCCTTCTACACGCCGATCGGCAACCGCTGGGTCACGGCGGCGACCGTGACCGGCCCGTGGCGCCTGGCGTCGAGCGTGCCGCCCAACGCGCAGCAGGTGCGCGACGCGCTCGCCAGGGACGAAAACCAGTCCCAGGCCGACCTGCTCGAGGATCCGGGCGAGGACGTGGCGGCGCTGCTGGCGAAGGGGAAACTCCCCGACGTCATCGTCAGCACAGCTCCCGCCGAGCTCATCGTCACCGAGGGCGCGCCCGACATGAAGCCGATCGCGGGGACCCAGATCCTGTACGTCGCCAACACCTCCGGCGACATCCTGCTCGATCTTTCCGATCAGAGTTACTACGTGCCCCTGACCGGCCGATGGTTCCGCGCAAAGTCGCTGGACGGACCGTGGCAGTTCGTCGACGGAGAAAAGCTGCCGAAGGACTTCGCCAGGATCCCGCAGAACAATCCGAAGTCCAACGTGCTCGCGACCGTTCCCGGGACTCCCGCCGCCCAGGAAGCGGTCATCGCCAACAGCATTCCGCAGACCGCCGAGGTCAACCGCGAGGAGGCGAAATTCGAATCGAGCTACGACGGCGCTCCGAAATTCGCGGCCGTTCCCGACACGCAGCTCCAGTACGCGGTCAACTCCCCCACGCCGATCGTCCAGGTCGACCCGACCACCTACTACGCCGTTCAGGGCGGCGTCTGGTTCACCGGCGTCTCGCCGATGGGCCCGTGGCTCGTGGCCACCGCCGTTCCGCCCGTGATCTACACGATTCCCACGGCCTCGCCGATCCACTACGTCACGTACGTGCGGATCTACCGCTACAGCCCGACGGTCGTGTGGGTCGGCTACACGCCGGGATACCTCGGCACCTGCTACTCGCCGTGGGGAACGGTCGTGTACGGCACGGGCTGGAACTACCGGCCCTGGATCGGAAACTACTGGTACGGTGCGCCGATGACGTGGGGCTTCGGCGTCGGCATCAGCTGGAACGCCTGGAGCGGCTGGAACGTCGGCTTCGGCTGGGGCGGCTATCGCCCGATCTACCGTCCCTACTGGGGCCCGTACTACGGCTGGCATCGGCCGCCGAGCTGGCATCGCCCCCCCGTCTACGGCCGACCGGGCTACCCGCGTCCGACGCCGTACGGGCGGGCCCCGGGCGTGAGCCTCACGAACGTCAACGTCTACAACCGCCCCGGCATCGCGCGGCCCGGAGTGAAGCCGGCTGTCGTGCGGCCGGCGCCGCAGCCCGCGGTCCGTCCCGGAACACGGCCGGCTCCCGGAACCGCGCCGGGCTCGACCCGTCCCGCGACCAGGCCCGCCCCGGGAACCACGGCGCCGTCGACGCGCCCGGCTCCGGGCACGACGAACCCGACGAATCCTTCGACGCGGCCGGCTCCCGGCGCGACGGGCCCGGCGGGGCGGCCCGCGCCCTCGCGCCCCGACAACGTTTACGCCGGCACAGACGGCAACGTCTACCGTCCGAAGCCGGGAGGCAGCGGATGGGAGACGAACGACAAGGGCAAGTGGAAACCCGTGCAGCCCGAAACGCGTCCGGCGACGCAGCCCCCGCAGACGCGGCCCGCCCCGCCGGAGCAACGGCCGCAGCAGCCCCAGGCGCGCCCGGCGTCGCAGCCGAGCCGGCCCTCCGTCGATCCGGGCACGCTCAACCAGCTCTCGCGCGACCAGAAGGGCCGCGACATGGGCAACTACCGCTCAAGCCCGCAGCCGCCGTCCAGGCCCGCGCCACAACAGCAGGCGCGGCCGGCGCCGCAATCACAGGCCCGTCCGGCCCCCCAGTCGAAGCCGCCGCAACAGCCGAAGAAACCCGGCTAGGAGGCAGGCATGGGCAAGGGATTCCTTCTCCGTCTCATCGCGGCCGCCGCCCTGCTCTTTGCGACGTACAACCCCGAGGGCCGCTCCTATTTCCACTGGCTGGCGTCGGACAACTGGACGATCACTCCCCTGAAGGCCTTCGCCGGCGTCTGCCTGCTCGTCGGCTGGGTCTTCCTGCTGCGCGCGACGGTGCGCTCGCTCGGGGCGCTCGGCACCGTCCTCGCCTGCGCGTTCTTCGGCACGCTCATCTGGCTGATCGTGTCGTGGGCGCACCTCGAGCCGCGGACGAGCCGCGGCCTGACCTATCTCATCCTCGTCGGGATCGCGGCGGTGCTGGCCACCGGCTCGGCGTGGTCGATCGTGCGGCGGCGACTGACCGGACAGGTCGACGTCGAGGAGCAGGAGAGCTAGGCGTTCGAACAGGAGGCATCATGCTGAAGGGATTTCGCGACTTCATCGCCCGGGGCAACGTGCTCGATCTCGCCGTCGGCGTCATCATCGGCGCTGCGTTCGGAGGCATCGTGGACTCGCTCGTCAAGGACCTGATCACGCCGATCATCGGTCTGATCGGCGGGACTCCCGACTTCTCGGCCGTCAAGATCGGGCCGGTCGGCGTCGGCAACTTCATCAACGCGGTGATCGCATTCCTGCTCAAGGCCGCCGGTCTCTACTTCCTGATCATCGTGCCGTTCAACCGATTCGCGGCGAAGCTGGCCGCGGCCCCGGCGCCGCCAACGCCCTCGGAGGCGTACCTCAAAGAAATCCGGGACTCGCTCGCGAAGCGGTAGACGCAGGACCCGAGCCCCCGTGCGACGCATCCTGCCCTTCGCCGCCGCGCTGTCCCTCACGGGATGCGCCGGGGGGCCGAAGCCCCCGGCTTCGCCCCCCGCAACCTCGCCGGAACCGGCGGCCTTCGCCCCCGCCGCGCTGCCGCCCGGCCCGACCGTGGCGCCCCTCCCGGCTCCGGAGCCCGGGCCCACAGCGTCGATCGCCGGAACGGTGACCTATCGACTCCGGATCGCCCTCACCCCGGAGGCCGTGGTCCAGGTCGAGCTGAGGGACGTCTCGGCGCAGGACGTGGAGGCACCGCTCATCGCCAAGCGCGTCATCGAGAAACCCGGGCAGGTGCCGATCGCGTTTTCGCTCGTGTACGACCCGTCCCTGGTCGAGCCCGGCCACACCTACGCCGTCTCCGCGCGCATCACCGACCGCGGGCAGTTGCAGTTCGTGACCGACACGCGGGTCGCGGTGCTCGGCGGCGCAGCGACCGCAACACCCGTCGAGATCGTTGTCGTTCCTGTTCGGTAGATGGAGCGCCCCCTCAGCTCGAGAAGCTGATCCCCATCGCGTCCAGGACCTTCAGCAACACCCCGGGCTTGCGGCCCGCGTCCACTCTTCGCAGCGAGCGCGTCACCGCGGAAACGGCCAGGCGGCGCAGCGGCTCGGGCGGATACGGAAACGGCTTCCTGCGCACCATCGCGAGCTCGAGCAGCGGGCTCTTGCGCTCGAGCGCAAGGTGCGCGAGGATCTTCCCGGCCACCCGCGTCGAGCCGATCCCGTGGCCGGTGTATCCGAGGCCGTACGAGAGGCGGCCGGCGATCGTGCCGAAGAACGGGGTCAGGCGCGTCGTCGAGGCAATCGGGCCGCCCCAGGCATACGGAAACTCGAGGCCGGCCAGCTGCGGGAAATGCCGGCGGAAGCTCTCGCGCAGGTCCGCGTAGTGCCCGGGCGAGTGGTCGCAGGCGGCGTCCACGCGGTTGCCGGGATAGTAGGCCGCCTCGCTCGTGCCCCAGAGGATCCGATCGTCGGCCGTGAGGCGGTAGTAGTTGAAGAACGTGCGCCCATCGATCACGCTTTGCCGCCGCTTCCAGCCGATCGACGCGCGCTGTGCGGGCGTGAGCGGATCGCTGACGAGGATGTAGTCATAGAGCGGCAGGAACCGGGCGGCCAGACGCGGGAAGATCTGGTGCGAGTACGCGTTCGTCGCGAGGACAACGCGGCGCGCCCGCACGCTCCCGCTGGCCGCCTCGACGACGACGCGATCGGCCGGAAACCCGAACCCGCGCACCGAAGTGCCTTCGTAGACCCGCACCCCGCGGCGGATCGCTTCCGCCCGCAGCCCCTCGACGAGCCGCACCGGATCGACCAGGGCGTTGCGCGGGGATTCGAGCGCGCCGAGATAGAGCGGGCTCGCGAGCTCGGACCGAGCCTCTTCGCGCGACAGCAGCCGCAGCCCGGGCGCGCCCACGCTTTCGGCGGCCCGGCGCGCCTCCTCGAGCGCGCCGACGTGCGCCTGCGTCAGCGCGACCGTCAGCTGTCCCGGCCTCTCGAACCCGGCGTCGATCGAGCGTTCGCCCAGGAACCGCTCCATCTCGTCCAGGTTTTCGCGGCCGATGCGGGCGAGATCCTTCGCCTCTTCCAGCCCGAAGTGCGCGATCGCGAGCTCGTGCGTGTGGTCGATCGACTCGCCGACGATGCCGGCATTGCGTCCGCTCGCCCCGTATCCGGCCATGTCCCTCTCGATGACGCAGACCGAGAGAGAGGGCTCGAGGTCTTTGAGGAAGAGCGCGGTCCAGAGGCCGGTGAAGCCCGCCCCGACCACGGCGACGTCCGCCTCGACCTCGCCTGCGAGGGCAGCGGCGGCCCGCGGCGGCCGCGCGGCCATCCAGTAGCAGCACTGCTCGATGGGAGGAAACGGCAAGGCTCGGCCTACAGGCCGTGCTCCTTGTAGACCTCCTGGAGCGAGCCCTCGAGCGCGTTGAGGAACCGGTCGAGCTCCGGGTAGGTGATGACGAGCGGTGGCTCGACGCGGAGGACCTGGGCGTTGATGTACGTCCCCGAGATCAGGATTCCGCGGCCGAAGAGGGCCTTGGCGACCTCGTAGCCGAGGTCGTGGCTCGTGAACTCCATGCCGAGCATGAGGCCGCGCCCGCGGCCACCCTTCATGACCTTCGGGTACTTGTCGGCCAGCGCGTTCATGTGCGGGAGCAGATACGCGCCCTTCTCTCCGGCCTGCTTCGGCAGGTCCTCCTCGAGCAGGACGTTGATCGTCGCGATCGCCGCGGCACAGCAGACGGGGTTGCCCCCGAAGGTCGTCGTGTGGAGGAACGGATTCTCGATGTACCGCTCCCAGGTCCTCGCCGTCCCCACGCACGCGCCGATCGGCATGACGCCGCCGCCGAAGCCCTTGCCGAGGGCCATCAGGTCCGGAACGACGCCGTCGTGCTCGCAGCAGAACATCTTGCCGCTGCGGCCCATGCCGCTCTGCACTTCGTCGAAGACGAGCACCGCTCCGTACTTGTCGCAGATTTCGCGCGCGGCGGCGAGGTAGCCCGGCGGTGCCACGTTGATCCCGCCTTCGCCCTGGATCGGCTCGATGACCACCGCGGCGACCTTGTCGCCCGAGAAGTCGCCGCTCGCGACGATCATGCGCAGCGCGTCCACGTCGCCAAAGGGCACGTGCGTCCAGCGCTTGAGCGGCAGGAACGGCTCGCGGAACACCGCCTTCGACGTGCCGCCGAGCGAGCCGAGCGACTTGCCGTGGAAGGCCCCGAGCGTTCCGACGAAGTGATGCCGGCCCGTCGTCAGGATCGCCATCTTGAGGCACGCCTCGATCGACTCGGTGCCGGAATTGGTGAAGAACGAGTACTGGAGCTCCCCCGGTGTAATCATCGAAACGAGATGAGCGAGGTACGTCCGTAGCGGGTCGATCAGCTCCTGGGAGTGGATCGCCTGGTGGTCGAGCTGCTCCTTGACGGCCTTCAGGACCTTCGGGTGCCGGTGCCCGGTGACGTAGATGCCGAAGCCCCCGAGCATGTCGAGGAACTCCTTGCCCTTGATGTCGTGGAAGACCGAGCCCTCGTCCTGCCATTCCACGGCCGTGTAGTCGGTCGAGACCGACTTGCGGTATTCGAGGAAGGTCGGGTTGACGTAGTCGGTCCAGTAGCGCACCGACTCGGATATGACGCGGTCCTGCTCCGGGGTCGTCAGGTTCTTCTTGCCGATCAGGTCGAGCACGAACGCGGATTCCTCGCGCGCGCCCTTCAGGTTCTGAGCCATGCCATCTTCTCCTGTTCGCTACGGCGGGAAGTCTACTTCAGCTCCCGTTGCCGTCGCGGGATCAGCAGCACGCCGATCACGATCGTCACGATCGTCTCGGCGCCGAGGATGAGCCCTTCCTTCAACGGCTCCTGGGACGTCGGCGAAGGGACGAAGAAGAGCACGCAGGCCCCGAAGATGTAGAGCGTGCAGACCCACGCCGCCGCCGCCGCTGCGAAGCGGCCTCCGGGCAGGCGGTAGGGGCGCGGCTGGTCGGGTTGCCGCCGGCGCAGGACGAGGAAGGCCGGGAAGACCAGCAAGTAACAGAGGAGCAGGCAGAGTGCCGTCAGCCGAAACGTCATCCAGAAGACGTTCGACTGACTGTTCGAGAGGAGCGCGCCCCCGACGAGAATGACGGTCGACACGACCCCCATCGCGACGAACGCGAGGTGCGGCGTCTTGAAGCGCGGGTGCAGCCGGCCGAGGACCGCCGGGAGCATTCCCTCTTCGGCCGCGACGGCGGCCACGCGGTTCGAACCGAGGCTCCACGTCACGACGTTGGCGATGCACGCGTACAGGAATCCGATTCCGAGAAAGAACACCGCGACGTCGCCCGCGCGGCCCCACTGCTTTCCGAGGACGGCGAGCGCATCCCACGTGCCGGTCACGATCGAGAGCTTTCCGACCGGCACCGCGAAGAGGATCCCGCCGATGGCGAACGAGTACAGGATCGCGATCAGGGCTCCCGACCAGAAGATCACGCTCGGCACGTCGCGCTTCGGGTTTCGCATCTCTCCGCCGGCGGAGCTCATGAGCTCGAATCCGAAGGTCGAGTAGAGCAGGGCCGGAAGGTACGCGAGGCTGTCATTCCACTTCGGAACGAAGCTCGACAGGGAGAAGTTGTTCGACGCCGGTCGCCCCCGGAAGAGCGCCGAGAGCCCGAGTACGCCGAGGGCGAGGAAGATGAGCGCCTTGACCACGGCGCCGACGTTGGGCAGCCACTTCGAGACCTCGAGCCGGACGATGCCCACGGCGACCGTCAGCCAGGTCAGCACGATCGCGATGCCGGCCTCCTGCCAGGTCGAGTGCGTCTTCAGGAAGATCTGGCCGAACGTCCCGGCGAAAATCAGGTAGACCGACGGGATCCAGTAGGCGTTGTTGATCCAGTACATCCACGCCACCATCGAGCCCCACCGGGGCCCGAACGCTTCCCGGACCCACACGTAGACGCCGCCCTCCCCCGGCCACGCCGAGCCCAGCTCGGCCGTGATCAGGCCGTAGGGGATGAAAAAGACCGTCATCGTGATGAACCACCAGGAAAACCAGGCCGCTCCCATCGCGGCGGACGAGGCCAGCGTGTCGATCGTCAGGATGGCGCAGACGGTGAAGAGCACCAGGTCGGAGCGTCCGAGGACGCGTTCGAGGACCGGAAGGGGCATAACCGGAGTCGAGGCGGAGTTCATGGATCAGGGGGCATCCTACCGCAAATAGCACTGCCACAGGGACTTGTGAGCGCATCTGGCGGCTTCCGGGGCCCGCGTGGTAGGCTGGTCTCTCTTCGCTTCACCCGACCCCGAATGCTTCAAACCATGTCTTCGATCAGCCTCAAGACCGCCCTTCCAGGCCCGCGCTCCCTGGCGCTCGGGGCCCGGCGCAATGCCGCCGTTCCCCGGGGAATCGGGCACTCGACCCCGATCTACGCCGCGAGCGCCCGGGGGGCCCTGCTGACTGACGTGGACGGCAATGTCCTGCTCGACTTCGCCGGAGGCATCGGGACGCTGAACGCCGGCCATGCCAATCCGGAGGTCGTCCGGGCCGCCGCCGCCCAGCTCGAGAAGTTCACGCACACCTGCTTCAGCGTGGCCCCGTACGAGGGCTACGTCGCCCTGGCCGAGAAGCTGAACGCGATCACTCCCGGAACCCACGCGAAGAAAACCATGCTGGCCAACAGCGGCGCCGAGGCCGTGGAGAACGCCGTCAAGATCGCCCGCCACTCGACCGGCCGCGAGGCCGTCGTCGTCTTCGAGCACGCCTTCCACGGGCGGACGCTGCTGACGATGAGTATGACGAGCAAGGTCCGTCCCTACAAGTTCGGTTTCGGGCCGTTCTCGGCCGAGGTCTACCGGCTCCCCTTTCCGTACGAGTACCGCGGCCATTACACGGGACCGGCTGCCGCGGCCGCGGCCCTCGAGGAGTTCTTCAAGACGCAGGTCGCGGCCGAGAAGGTCGCCTGCGTCGTCATCGAGCTCGTCCTCGGCGAGGGCGGCTTCATCGTCGCGCCGCCGGAGTACGTGGCGACGCTGGCGCGCCTCTGCCGGGACCACGGCATCCTCCTCGTCGTCGACGAGGTGCAGACGGGGTTCGGGCGCACCGGCAAGATGTTCGCCTGCGAGCACTACGGCCTCTCGCCCGACCTCATGACGCTCGCCAAGTCGCTCGGCGGCGGATTCCCGATCTCCGCCGTGACGGGGCGCGCCGAGATCATGGACAGCGCGCAGGTCGGCGGCCTCGGGGGAACCTATGCCGGCAACCCGGTGGCCTGCGCCGCCGCGCTCGCGGCCGTCGAGTTCCTCGAGAAGAACCGGATTCCCGAACGGGCCGCCGCGATCGGCCGCACGGTCGAAGAGCGCTTCCGCGGGTTCGTCGAGCGTTTCCCGTTCGTCGGCGACGAGCGCGGCCTCGGTGCCATGCGCGCCCTCGAGCTCGTCAAGGACAAGGTGACGAAAGAGCCCGACAAGGACCGCACCGACCGCGTCATCAAGAAGGCCTACGAAACCGGGCTCATCCTGGTCGGCGCGGGAACCTACGGCAACATCATTCGTACCCTCATGCCGCTCGTCGTCACCGACGACGAGCTCGGCGAGGGATTGGACGTGCTCGAACATGCGCTCGCACAGGCCTAGACGCCACCTGTTCTGCGTCGGAGATTCTTAGCCGCTCCCCGACTTCGCGCGGCCGAGGCCAGGCTTTGGAACACAACGGGGGGAACACATGGGCACGCAGGAACTGACGACCGGAACCCAGGGGACGCGCATGAACACGCAGGAGCTCATCGCCGAATCGCAGAAGTGGCTCGACATCATTTCCGCCAAGGAGCTCTCCCAGGAGCAGCGCGAGAAGATCGAACACGACACCGTCGACAACTTTTCCTTCTATTACAACCGGGGCTACCTCGAATACCGCAAGTCGGTCATCGAGATGCGGGAGAACCCGGCCCTCGAGTGGGTCGGCGAGGGCTCGACCTTCCAGGACCTGGCCGGCCGCACGTACATCGACTGCCTCGGCGGATACGGGATCTACAGCGCGGGAATCCGCCATCCGAAGATCCTGAAGGCCGTCGCCGATCAGCTCCAGCGCATGCCGCTCTCGTCGCAGGAGCTGCTCGATCCGCTGCGCGGGGCGCTGGCGGAGCTGCTCGGCGAGATCACGCCGGGCGACCTGCAGTACTCGTTCTTCATCAATAACGGCACCGACGCCGTCGAGGGCGCGATCAAGCTCGCGCGGGTCTTCACGGGTCGCACGAACTTCATCAGCTCGATCCGGGGATTCCACGGGAAGAGCTGCGGATCGCTGTCGCTGCTCGGCAAGTGGGAGTACCGGGAGCCGTTCCTGCCGCTGCTGCCCGGCATTCACTTCGTCGAGTTCGGCGACGCGGACGCCGTCATCGAGGAGCTCTACAAGGCCGACGCCACGGGCAAGGGGATCGCGGGCGTCATCATGGAGCCCATCCAGGGCGAGGCGGGGGCGATCGTGCCGCCCGACGACTTCTGGCCCCGCATCCGCAAGGCGTGCGACGAGTACGGCGCGCTCCTGATCGCCGACGAGGTCCAGACGGGCCTGGGCCGCACGGGCAAGCTCTTCGGCGTGGACCACTGGAACGTCGTTCCCGACATCATGTGCCTCGGAAAGGCCATCGGTGGCGGCGTGATGCCCCTTTCGGCCTTCATCTCGACGCCGAAGATCTGGAGCGTGCTCGAGTCGAACCCCTTCATCCATTCTTCGACCTTCGGCGGAAACCCGCTCGCCTGCGCCGCCGGCATCGCGGCGATCAACGTCACCCTCGAGGAGGACCTTTCTGGACAGGCAGCGAGAAAGGGGAAGTCTCTCCTCGCTCAGCTCATCCGCTTCAAGATGCGGTTCGACCGGCTCATCCACCGCGTCGGCGGCAAGGGCCTGCTGCTCGGTATCGAGTTCGTCAACACCGAGATCGGCTACAAGGTGGTCTCGGGCCTCTTCCGCCGCGGCATTTTGGTGGCCGGAACGCTGACGAATTCCAAGGTCGTCCGCATCGAGCCGGCGCTCAACATCCCGGACAGGCTCATCAGCGAGGTCCTCGGGGCCCTCGAGGAGACGCTCAAGGAAGTCGACGACGCGACGCCCGACATCAAGGCCGACGAAGACTGACGGCAAGAATGAAGATCGCGATCCTCGGCGCCGCCGGCGCCATGGCCCGGGTCGTCCTGCGCGACCTGCTCGAGTTCGTTCCGGACGTCGAGATCACGGCCGCGGACCGCAAGCCGGTCGCGCACGACGATTCACGCGTGCGGCCGGCCACGCTCGACGTAAGGGACGAGGCGGCCACGGCCCGCCTGCTCGAGGGGCATGACGCGGTCCTGAACTGCGTCACGTACTACTTCAACGTGCCCGTCATGCGGTCTGCCCTCGCGGCCCGCGTTCCCTACGCGGACCTCGGCGGCCTGTACCACGGGTCGCTCCAGCAGTTCGCCCTTCACGAAGACTTCGTGCGCGCCGGCGTGCCGGCCCTCCTCGGCATGGGCTCGACGCCCGGCATCACCAACGTCATGGCGGGCGTCCTCGCCCACGGCCTCGATGCGATCGAGGCGGTGCACGTCCGCGTCGGCTGCATCGACCGCGGCGCGTCCGGCCCGCTCCCTGTGCCCTACGCTCTCGACACGGTGATCGACGAGTTTTCGCTGGAGCCGATGGTCTTCCGCGACGGCCGGCCCGCCGCGGTGGCTCCGATGAGCGGGCGCGAGACGATCGAGTTCCCGGAGCCCGTCGGGCGCGCCGAGGCGCTCTACACGCTCCACTCCGAAGTCGCCATGTTCCCCCGCTCCTTTCCGGGCCTGCGCGAGGCGAGCTTCAAGGTTGCGTTCGAGCCGGCGTTCACCGAGAAAATCCGATTCCTCGTCGAGCTCGGGTTTGCGTCCCGCGAGAAGATCGGGGGCCAGCTCTCGCCCCGCGAGGTGTTGCTGGAGCTCGCGGCCCGGCAGGCCGTTCCGGCCGGCGAGCCGAACGACTGTGACGCGCTGCGGGTCGAGCTGACCGGGCAGAAAGACGGCCGCGCGGTCGCGCGCAGGGCCGAGATGATCGTCCTGCCCCATTCCGAATGGAAGATTGCCGCCGGGAGCCTCGACACGGGCGTCCCCCTCTCCATCGCCGGCCAGCTGCTCGGCAGCCGCACGATCCGCACGCCCGGCGTCCTGTGCCCCGAGAGGGCGGTGCCGGGCGAGCTCTTCTTCGAAATGCTCGAGCGCCGCCAGATGCGGGTGCGCTGGAGCTGACCCGGACGCCCCCTTTCCGAAAGGACCCACGTGCCCATCGCATCCATCAATCCCGCGACCGGCCGGACGCTGCGCACCTTCGACGCCCACTCGGACGCAGAGATCGAGCGACGGCTCTCGCTCGCCGCGAGCCTCTTCCCCCGCTGGCGCACGGTCTCCTTTTCCGAGCGCGCGGCCCGGCTGCTCCGCGCCGCGGAGATCCTGGAATCCCGCAAGAAGGAGTGGGGGCAAATCATGACCCTCGAGATGGGCAAGCCCATCGGGGCCGCCATCGCCGAGGCCGAGAAGTGCGCATGGGTCTGCCGTTACTATGCCGCCGAAGCCGAGCGCTTCCTCGCCGACGAGCCGGCTTCCACGGACGCGAGCTCGAGCTTCGTCCGCTACGACCCGCTCGGAGCAGTGCTCGCGGTGATGCCCTGGAACTTCCCGTTCTGGCAGGTGTTCCGCTTCGCCGCGCCCGCCCTCATGGCGGGCAACGTGGGACTGCTCAAGCACGCCTCGAACGTCCCGCAATGCGCCCTGGCCATCGAGGACATCTTCCATCAGGCCGGGTATCCCGAGGGCGCGTTCCAGACGCTGCTCGTCGGCGCCGAGCGTGTCGGCGCGCTGATCGCGGATTCGCGCATCGCGGCCGTCACGCTGACGGGCAGCGAGGGCGCCGGGGTCAGCGTCGGCCGCGCCGCGGGCGGAGCAGCTCAAGAAGACGGTCCTCGAGCTCGGCGGCAGCGACCCCTTCATCGTCATGCCGACCGCGGACGTTCCCGCCGCCGCCGCGACCGCGGTCAAGGCGCGCACGCTCAACAACGGCCAGTCGTGCATCGCCGCCAAGCGATTCATCGTCCACGAGGCGGTCGCTGACGAGTTCGAGCGGATCTTCATCGAGCGCATGGCCGCCCTCAAGATCGGCGACCCCGCGGACGCCTCGGTCGAGATCGGCCCGCTGGCGACGCCCGCGATCGCCGCGGAGGTGGACGACCTCGTGAAGAAGAGCGTGGCCGCGGGCGCGAAGCTGCGCCTTGGCGGAAAGCGCCTCGACGGCCCCGGGAACTTCTACGCCCCGACCGTCCTCGCAGACGTGCCGCCCGACTGCCCGGCGGGCCTCGAAGAGATCTTCGGCCCCGTGGCGAGCCTCTTCCGAGTCCGAAGCCTCGACGAGGCGATCGCCCTGGCCAACCGCACCCGCTTCGGGCTCGGCGCCTCGGCCTGGACCCGCGACGAGGCCGAGAAAGAGCGCCTCATCCGAGGCATCGAGGCCGGCGCCGTGTTCATCAACGGCATGGTCAAGAGCGATCCGCGCCTGCCCTTCGGCGGCATCAAGAAGTCCGGATTCGGCCGGGAGCTCGCGCTCCACGGCATCCGGGAGTTCGTCAACGTCAAGGCGGTCTGGGTGGCGTAACCGTCGCCTCCGCTGCGCTTGGGATCTGCGCGCCCGTGGGGGCGCGCACCGCCGGGCGGCTCGCCATACCTGGCTCGACCGCCCGGCTGACCCCTCGCTCCGCTCCGGCTCCCGCGGCGTGAGCCTCCTCCCTCGCTCCGCTCAGGAGACTTCTCACGCCGCGAACTGTTGTCGCAGCGCTGCTCCTAGGACGGCAGGAAGCTGGACCCGACGGTCTGGGAAATCCGCGCCATGACGTGCTTGATCTGGGTGTAGTCCTCGAGCGCGTACATGGACATGTCCTTGCCGTAGCCGGACTGCTTGTAGCCGCCGTGGGGCATCTCGGAAACGAGCGGCAGGTGGTCGTTGATCCAGACCGTGCCGAACCGCAGCTTGCGCGCGGCGTTCAGAGCGCGGTTCACGTTGGTCGTCCAGACCGAGGCCGAGAGGCCGTAGTCCACGTCGTTGGCCCAGCGGATCGCTTCGTCGTCGCCTTTGAATCGCGTGACGGTGATCACGGGCCCGAAGATCTCCTTCTTGACGATTTCGTCGCCCTGGCGCGCATCGGCGATGACCGTCGGCGGGAACCAGAAACCCTTTCCGTCCGCAGCGCCGCCCCCCGTCAGGACCCGAGCGTGGCCGGCCGCCTTCGCGCGATCGAGAAAGCCGCCGACGCGCTTGCGGTGCTCGGCCGAGATGACGGGGCCCATCCCCGTGTTCTCGTCCTTGATATCGCCGATCTGGATCGACTGGACGGCCGGCACGAGCGCGGCGAGAAACTTGTCGTACACGCGCTCGCTCGCGTAGATGCGGCAGGCCGCGGTGCAGTCCTGCCCGCTGTTGGCAAAGCCCGCGACCTTGATGCCCGGGATCACCAGGTCCATGTCGGCATCGTCGAAGATCAGGACGGGCGCCTTGCCGCCGAGCTCGAGGTGGACCTTCTTCAACGACGCGGCCGCCGTGCGGGCGATCTCCTTGCCCGTCGCGACGTCGCCCGTCAGCGAAACCATGTTCACCTTCGGGTGCCGCACGATCCCGGCGCCGACGGGCTCGCCGTGGCCGGTGATGACGTTCAGGACCCCCGGCGGGAAGATGTCGCCGGCCAGCTCCATCAGCCGCAGCGACGTCAGCGGTGTCTGCTCCGAGGGCTTCAGAATCACCGTGTTCCCCGCCGCGAGCGCGGGCCCGACCTTCCAGACCGCCATCATGAGGGGGTAGTTCCAGGGCGCGATCGAGCCGACGACGCCGACCGGTTCGCGCCGGATCATGCTCGTGTAGCCGGCGAGGTATTCGCCCGCGGCCTTGCCCTCCATGCACCGGCAGGCGCCCGCAAAGAACCGCAGGTTGTCCACCATGAACGGCACTTCCGAGCGCGCGAGGCCGATCGGCTTGCCGACGTTGTCGGCCTCGAGCATCGCGAGCTCCTCGGCGTTCTGGTCGATCCGGTCAGCCAGCTTGAGAAGCATCAGGCTGCGCTCGCCCGGCGTCGTGTCCTGCCAGGTCTCGAAGGCCGCGACGGCGGCGTCCACCGCGCGGTCCACGTCCTTCTCGCCGCACTTGGGCACGCGGCCGATGACCTCCTCGTTGACCGGGCTGATGATCGGTTCGGACAGACCCTCGACGGCGTCCACCATCTCGCCGTTGACGAAGTTCTTGTAGCTCTTCATGAAGTCCTCCTTGGGGTCAGGTCTGAAATCTTCGGACTTTCAGACCGAACCTGCACGGCAATGGGTTTCAAACTCCGAAGAATTCAGACCTGACCCCGGGCATCTTACTGCGCCTTGATTTCCGTCCAATACTCGTCGAGTACCGAGGTCGCCTCGCCGATGTCCTCCAGGAATTCGCACCGGGACAGCGCCTCCTCGGGGGGATAGACCGCCGGGTCGTTCAGGATCTCGGGAAGGATGAACCTGCGGGCCGGCACGTTCGCGCTCGCATAGCGGATGCCGTTGACGATCCTGGCGTTGACCTCCGGCTCCAGGATGTAGTCGAGGAATGCATAGATCGCCTCGACGTTGCGGGCCCGGGCGGGTATGCACACGCTGTCCATCCAGATCGTCGCGCCCTCCTTCGGCAGGACGAACGCGAACTTCCGGGGCTCCCGGGCGACGAGCTTGGCGAGCTGGCCGTTGTAGCCGTGCGCGTACTCGACGTCTCCCGACGCGAGGATGTTCTCGTAGTCGCCGCTGTTGTAGGTCTTGACGAGCTCCTTCTGCTTCTTGAGGAGGTCCGCCGCCCGCTTCAGGATGGCCGCATCCGTCGAGTTCAGGGACTGTCCCTGGAACTTGAGGGCGGCCGCAAAGCACTCGCGCATGTCGTCGAGCATCAGGATCTGGCCCTTGTTCGCGGGATCGAACAGGGGCGCCCAGCTGTCGAAAGGGCGCCCCGATCTCTCCCTGTTGTAACCGTAGCCCGTCGTTCCCCAGACGTAGGGGAGCGAATACGAGTTCTTCGGATCGAATCCCTTGTCCATGAAGCGGGGATCGAGATTTCCGAGGTTCTTCAACTTCGCCCGGTCGAGTGGCCTCAGCAGCTTCAGCTGGATGAGGATCCGCACCATGTAGTCCGACGGCACCACGAGGTCGTAGTCGGCGACGCCCGACTGCAGCTTCTCGAGCACCGGCTCGTTCGAATCATAGAGGTCGTACCGCACGGCGATTCCGGTCCGGCGCGTGAACTCGTCGATGACTTCCCTGGGCAGGTACTCCGACCAGATGTACACGTTCAACTTCTTCTCGCCGGGCCCCGGATACGGAGGCTCGTCCCGGCCCGGTCCGCAGCCCGCTGCCCCGAGGGCCAGGAGCAGCGCCGCCGCCACGGCGCGTCCCCGCATCACGACGTCTCTCCCCGCTCCCCCGGCGGCTGCTGCAGGCGCTGGGCAATGACGATGAGCACCACCGTGACCGCCAGCAGCAGGGTCGAGACGGCGTTGACCTCGGGCGTCACGCCGACCTTGAGCATCGAGTAGATCTGGAGCGGCAGCGTCGTCGCCCCGACCCCCGCGACGAAGGACGTGATCACGTAGTCGTCGATCGAGATCGTGAAGGACAGAAGCGCTCCCGCCACGATCCCCGGCGCGATCAGCGGCAGCGTCACCCGCCAGAACGTCTGGGCGGGCGGCGCCCCGAGGTCGAGGGCGGCCTCCTCGAGCGAGCGGTCGAAGCCGGACAGGCGCGCACGGACGACGATCGCGACGTAGGACACGCAGAAGACGATGTGCGCCAGCACCACGGTCCAGAGCGAGAGCCGCAGCGTGACCGCGCCGAAGAAGGTCACGAGGGCCGCTCCGATGACGATCTCGGGGATGATGATCGGCAGGTACAGCAGGCTCTTCGTGAACCCGGACCCCTTGAACTCGTAGCGTCCGAGCGCCAGCGCGACCAGTGTTCCGAACACCGTCGCGACGATCGTCGAAACGACGCCCACGATCAGGCTGTTGCGGACCGAAGCGAGGATCAGGTCGTTGTGGACGAGGTTGCGGTACCAGTCGAGGGTCGCGCCCTCCCAAACGGCCGTCTGCGTTCCCTTGTTGAAGGAGAAGACGACGAGAATCGCGATCGGCGCGTAGAGAAAGAGGTACACGAGCCAGGCGTACCCCGCGAGGAAGCGGCCCCTCCTTCTCACAGCAGCACGTCCTGCCCCTTGCGCTTCGTGTAGAGCGTGTACGCGAAGAGCATCGCCAGCACCGCGGCCGTCAATTCGAAGGCCACCGCCGCGCCGAACGGTTTGTTGCGCGCGACGGCGAACTGGTTCTGGATGAGGTTGCCCGCGAGGATCGTCCTGGCGCCCCCGAGCAGGTCGGACACGATGAACTGGCCGAGGCTCGGGACGAACACCAGGATGACCCCGGCGACGATTCCCGGCATCGTGAGGGGGACGGTCACGCGCCGGAACGTCGCGGCCCGGCCCGCCCCCAGGTCCTGCGAGGCCTCGAGCAGCGACAGGTCGAGTTTCTCGAGCGAGGCGAAGAGCGGCAGGATCATGAACGGCAGCTCGCCGTAGACGAGGCCGATCAGCACCGCGAAATTGTTGTAGAGCAGCTCGATCGGGTGCGACGAGAGCCCCGCCCCCATCAGAACGCGATTGACGAGTCCCTCCGTGCGCAGCAGGAACATCCACGCGTACGTGCGGATCAGGAAGCTCGTCCAGAACGGCACGACGACGAGACCGAGCAGCAGGTTGCGCCGGCGCGGAGGGGCCGTCACGGCGATGTAGTACGCCACCGGGTAGCTGACGCCCAAGCACAGCACGGTCGTGACCGTGGCCATCCAGATCGATCGCCAGAAGATCTGGAGGTAGATGGGATGGAACGACCGCGCGTAGTTGGCGAGAAACTTGCCCGAGGAGATGTACAGGCCGAAGTCCTCGATCGGCTTGAGTCCCCCGTAGGTGGCGCGCTGGCCGAAGCTGACGAGAAGCAGGATTCCGAGCGGGAGCAGGAAGAAGACCCCGAGCGTCGCCCATGTCGGAAAGACGAGGGGGTAGGCCGCGCGGCCCGCCCGCCCGGCAGCGTCCCGCTTCACTGTCCCGGCTCTCCGTCGCGGATCACGACCGCGTGCCTGGCGTTCCAGCAGAGGAATGCGCGACCCCCGACCGTGAACCTCGAGGCTTCCTCGAAGGGCTTCTCGTTCTGCTCGTAAATCAAGAACCGCTCATCCGCCCCGTCGCGCACGACCCAGACCGTGCTCACTCCCTGGTAGATCCGATCCTCGACCGTCACGGCCAACGACGGCACGCCGTGCGCCGAGAGATCCCGCGCACGCAGATCGAGCTTCTCGGGACGCACGACGAACCGGACCTCCTCGCCCACCCGGTAGTCGACGCCCTCCGACGGCAGCCGCACTTCGCCTCCCGCCTTCAAGGCCAGCGCGACGGTCCCGCCGACGGCCTCCCGCACGCGAGCGGCGAAGAAATTCGAGGCCCCCATGAAGTTCGCGACGAACTCCGTGGCCGGCCTCTCGAACACGCGCGCGGCCTCGTCCACCTGCTCGACCTTTCCGCGGCTCATGACCGCGATCCGGTCGCTCATGGTCAGCGCTTCCTCCTGGTCGTGCGTCACGAAGATGAACGTGATGCCGAGCGAGCGCTGCAACTGCTTCAACTGCACCTGCACTTCCTTGCGCAGCTTCTGGTCGAGGGCGCCGAGGGGCTCGTCGAGGAGGAGCACCTCGGGCTCGAGGGCCAGGGCTCGCGCGAGCGCCACCCGCTGCCGCTGGCCGCCCGAGAGCTGGTGAGGGTGGCGCTTCTCGAAGCCTGAGAGCTGCACGAGACCGAGCGCGGCCGCTACGCGCTTTCCCTCGCCGGCGCGCTCGATTCCCCGGTAGCGCATCCCGAAAGCGACGTTCTGCTCCACCGTCAGGTGGGGGAAGAGCGCGTACTGCTGGAAGACCATGTTCACCGGACGCCGATACGGCGGCGTCCAAGTCACGTCGGCGCCGTTGATCAGGATGGACCCTTCGGTCGGAAGCTCGAAGCCTCCGAGCATGCGCAAGAGCGTCGTCTTGCCGCAGCCCGACGGGCCGAGCAGCGAGAAGAACTCCCCGCGCCGGATGTCGAGGGAGACCGCGTCGACCGCGGCCAAGCCGCCGAAGCGCTTGGTCAGGCTCCGGATCTGGACGCTGGGTTCGGTTGGCATGGAGCGCCCGGCAGCATACTCGCTCGACGGGCGCTCCCGAAACGACGACCCCGTTAGAAGCTGACTCTCAACCCGAGCCGCAGCGTTCGTGGCTGCTGGAAGGCGGTTCCCTGTCCATACGTCGCGTTGGTCGGCTCGGGCAAATCGTTGTTCGCCTGGGCGTTGGCCCAGACCTGGTCCACCTGCGTTGTTTGTTGCCTGTTGAGCACGTTGAAGAGGCTGGCGAGGATATGAACCGTCACCGGTCCGAGCTGGAGGCCGTAGTCCGCCTGAAGATCCATCTCGTACGTGTCGGGGGAACGGCCGTCCGAACCGCGCTGATTGATGAAGATCTCCGGGCCGGCGTACGGGTCCCACCAGCCGATCCGCGACAGCGGCAGGCCGGTCTGGTAGTACCCGGTCAGGGCCATCGTCAGCCCGAAGGGAAAGACATACGCGGCCTGGAGCTTGGCCTGGCTGCGGCGGTCGAGCGTCAGGTCGCCGTAGGCGTTGACCTGGAACTCCGGGTAGTCGAAGTCGTCCGTGATGCTCGGGTTTCGTGCGAAGAAGCCCCCGATGGCCCGGAAGTAGCCGTCGAAGTTCCCCTCGAGAGTGCCGTAGAGATAGCTGGCGTAAAGCGACCACCGGTCCGAGAGGTTCTTCTGCGCCGACAATTCGAAGCCCCGGAAGTAGCGCTTGCCAGGCGCAAACTCGGTGCCGAATTGGGTCGCTGACCCCGGGTTGAAGAATGCGTAGTTGTCGAGGTCGACGACGTAAGTGTCCTCGAGAACCCGCCGAATGCTGCGGTAGATGCCCTTGACGCCAAAGGCCCAATCGCGGCCGACCTGCATCTGAACGCCGCCCAGAATCTCGTCGGAGTACGGGGACTTGATGTTCGGGTCGACCACGTCGTAGAAGGTGCCGCGAATATAGCAAGGCGTGTCGGCGGTGTCGGCCTCCGCGTCGCAACTGAAGTCGGTCGGTGAAAAGTTGAAGGTCGAGCCGTCCCGCTCGCCGTTCAGGGACCGGATGTTCATGTCGATGGGAACGACCGGGACGAACTGACTGTACGAAGCGTAGGCTTTGCTTCTCCCGTTGCCGAGGAAGTCCCAGGTGAAGCCCACGCGCGGCGAGAAGTGATCGACGTTGATGTAGGTCGTGAGAGGGCCCTGGACCACCGGGTCGCCCGTGAAGGACGCCCCCTTGATGAGCTGCCTCTCCCAGCGGACGCCCGCGTTGATCGTCAGGTTCGGGAGGACGCTCCAGCGGTCCTGGAGGAAAACCGCGAGGATGCTGTTGGTCGGGCTAGCGACGACTGGGGCGGGGGACGCGTCGTAGGCCGTTGAGTCTGGGGAAGCAAAGAACTGGTGCCCGTACAGGGTGCGCTGCAGCGGATCGCTCTCGAGCGGTGGCAGGATGGAAACGAGTTGGCCGCCGCTGTAGGTTCGCAGCACGTTGGCGTCGACCTGCTGGTAGCCGACGCCCGCCTTGAGGTCGTGGGCCCCCAGGTAGTAGCTGGCGTCGGCCATGTAGTCGTATCGCGTGAACGTCTTGTTGGCGAACTGGCCGGTCCCGTCTGAGCCCCCGAAGCCGCCGGAGGCGGTCACGACGTCCGAGGTGTTGTCCGTCGTGTAGATCTGATTTACTCCAGGGCCCAGGGTTTCCACATTTTCGCGGTGATAGGCGAACTGGCCTGTCACGAGCCACTTCGGCCCCAGGATCCCCTGATAGCGGACCCCGAAGTCGGTCCCGCCTACGGTGACTGTCCCGTCGTACGTGGTCGGCGGGCCGATGAGAGGGCCGACCGCCCCGGTGTCGTCGGTCGGGTCCCCGAACACGCTGCCGATGAGCGTCTGGCCCTGGCCGAAGTTCCACGTGAGCTTTCCGGAGAAGAGGTTGCTGGAGGTTTTGGTCTCCGCGACGGTTCCGGCGGTTTCCCCGATGGTCACCTGGCTCTTGAGCGTGTTGTCCACGTGGTCGTACGCGCCAAAGAACCAGAGTTTGTCCTTCAGGATGAAGCCGCCGATGTCGACTCCGTAGTCCTGCTTCGTAAAGCTCACCGGGATGCCCTGTGACGTCTGTTGGAGCTCGCAGTTCGGATAAGACCCCGTCCCCGGCGCGCACACATGCTTGTTGGTCGCCTGCAGGCTGTCGTTGTCGAAGTAGCCGAAGGCGTCGCCATGGAACTCGTTCCCGCCGGACTTGGTGATCACGTTCAGGATGCCGCCCATGGCGCCCGTGTACTCGGCCTCGTAGCCGCCGGTCTTGAGCTCGACCTCCTGGATGAACTCGTAGTTGAGGACCTTGCCCTGGTTGCCGATCTCGGCGCCGGTCGTATTGGCCCCGTCCACGAGGTAGTTGTTCTCGAGACCCGTCGAGCCGTAGACCGTCATCGAAACCTGGCGGACGTCCGAGCTGTCGGTGTTGACGCCGCTCGCGAGCTGGGCGACCGACGCGTAGTTGCGGCCCGTCGGCAGCGCCTGGAAGGCCTTCTCGTCCATGTTCCGGCCGACCGTGTTCGACTCGGTCTCGACCGCAACCGCCTGCCCCGTCACGGTCACTGTGGCGGTCGCCGCCGGCACCAGTTCGAGGCTGATCGACGCGGCCTGACTCAGGGCCAGCTGCACCGTTTCGGTTCTGGGCGCGAAGCCCTCGAGATGGGCCACCACCGTGTACTTGCCGGGGGGCAGCAGCGTCAGGTTGAATCGCCCGTCATTGTCGGTGACCGCCGTCCGTGTGCCCTGCAGGTTCGGGCTCTTCGCTTCGACGGTCACGCCGGGCAAGGCCGTTTGCCCCGTCTGAACGACGCCGCGGATGCTACCGGTCGTCTGCGCGGAGAGTTGCGAGCCGGCGAACCAGGCCAGGACGAGCGCCGCGAACAAGCCGACCACGGGCTTTCTCATGGGAGCTCCTTGCCGTCTTCCGTTTTCCGTAACGCTATGGCCGTGGGGATTGCGCTGTCAAGCAGCGAGATCAACGCCTTATTGTGCCCCGGTCGAGCAGCCTCACGATGTCCCTCAATTCCCTGAGAACGGTTTTTCGGTCGAAGTCGGCCACCGGCGCCGTGGCGGCAGGCTTTGCGGAGGCGGGGGCCTTCCCGGACGCGGCCACACGCAGAAGCGGCGGCTCGACCCCGCGGCCGGCCGGCGCGGCTTCCTTCTTGCGCTGCTCGGCCACAGGAGGCGCCGGGGCGAGGCCGTCGTCGAAGCGCCCTTCCACGATCTCGGCCTCGAGCCGCTTTTTCGCGCCGGCGACCGTGAACCCCTCGTCGTAGAGCAGTTCGCGGATGCGCGAGATCATCTTGACGTCGCGCGCGGTGTAGAGCTTCGTCCCGCTCTTGTCCTTGCCTTCGGAGAGCGAGGGGAACTCGGTCTCCCAGTAGCGCAGGACGTAGGGCGCCACCTCCGCGATGCGGCACGCCTCGGCGGGCCTGTAGAGCTCAGCCTCCCCCTTCGCCACGGCCTTAATCTATCCCGAACGCGCCTTCTTGCGGGAGGACTTTGAGGCGCCGTGGGCCCCGTCGTGGTCCCGGCGCCCGGAGCGCTCCCGAACCAGGATTCGCATCGGGGCCCCCGAAAAGTCCGCTGCCTGGCGGATCAGGTTTTCGATCCGCCGCTCTTCCGAGAAGTGGAGCGGTTCCGCGCGGCTGGCGACCAGGGCGAACGTCGGCGGGGCCACGCCCGTCTGCGCGACGTAGAAGACCTTGAGCGTGCGCCCGGAGGCGGCGTGGGGGGCCTTGTCCCGCAGCGCCCGGCCGAGCACGCGATTGAGCTCGCCGGTCGAAATCCGGCGATGGCGGTTCTCGGCGACCACGGCGGCCGTCTTGAGCACCCGGGAGATCCCGCGACCGGTCTTGACCGACGTCAGGAGGATGGGGGCGTGGCGCGCGAAGGGGATCTGCGAGGCGAGGGCCTCCTGGAAGTCCTCGGCCGTTCCGGTCTCGCGCTTGCCCGCGACGTCCCACTTGTTGGCCACGAGGACGAGGCCCCGGCCCGCTTCGTCGGCGTAGGAGGCGATGCTCGCGTCCTGGCCCGTCGGCCCCTCGCTCGCGTCCACGACGAGCAGCGCGACGTCGCATTCCTGGATGCGTTTCCTCGCCTGCAGAACCGAGAGCACCTCGGGCCCCTGCTCGGTCCGCCCGCGCCGCCGGATACCGGCCGTGTCCACGAGCCGGAATCGCCGGCCGGCGGCCTCGACCGTGGCGTCGACCGAGTCGCGCGTCGTGCCCGCGACCTCGGACACGATGGCCCGGTCCTCGCCGAGCAGGGCGTTCAGAAGCGAAGACTTGCCGACGTTCGGCCGCCCCACCACCGCCAGCGCGATCTCGTGCCCGGCGCCTTCCGGCTCCGCCTCGCCGGTGCGCCCGGAGCTCGCGATCCGGTCTCCGATGGCCGTCTGCAGGTCGTCGATCCCGATGTCGTGCTCCGCCGAGACGCCGTAGACCTCGGCAAACCCGAGCTCCCAGGCCTCTCCCTCGCCTTCCCTTCCGGCGCGGCGGTCGATCTTGTTGGCGACGACGGCGCACTCGCGGCCGGACTCGCGGATGATGCGCGCGGCCGCTCGATCTCCCGGCAGCACGCCCGCGGAGGCGTCCATCACCAGGAAGACGAGGTCCGCGCTCCGGATCGCGGCGACCGCCTTGTCGCGGACCGCCGCGGGGATCTTGTCCCTGCCCCCCGGGTCGTAGCCTCCGGTGTCGAGAAGCAGGAATGTTCGTCCGTCCGGCAGCTTCGCCTCGGCCTCGAGCACGTCCCGCGTCATGCCCGGCAGATCGTGGACGATCGAGCGGCGCCGGCGCACGAGCTTGTTGAAGATCGAGGACTTGCCGACGTTGGGCCGGCCCGCGATCACGACGCGGAAGGGGGCCTTCTTCGTCATGTTCCCGCCTTCAAGGTCGCGGTGAGGCCAAGAACGGGATCCCTCGGGCCCTCCGGGGCCCTCGGGATGACGGCGGCCTTGAGGGTCGCCGTCACTTCCCGGCCCTGGGGACTCCTCCGTCGAGATGCAGCTGGAACCGGGGATGCGTGAAGGGGTGGACATCCGGAAACCGCGTGAAGATCCAGCCCGCGAAGATCTCCTTGCCCTTCTCCAGGACCGTGATCCGCGCGGCCGGATTCTGCTGTTCGACACCGTCGGAAGTGATCGCGCCGCCGCCCATCGTGAAAGCGGGCAGGAACACCTCCGCGCGCACGACCACCGAGGGATCGGGCAGCGGCGTGCCGCCCCCGAGCGGGACCTCGATGACGCCTTCCTTTCCGCCGGTCTTGTCCTTCCACGTGATCTTGATCCCGGTGTACGCGTGGGCGACCTCGGGCGGGACCTCGAGGCGGGTCGGGACGTCCGCGCCGGGGCCCGCGTTCCCGGGCCCCGGCGGCGCCCGAACCCTGGACGGCAACCTCGTGGGAGATCGCCATCCTCACGTTGGGGTCCGGCCGCCCGCGCTCCTTGCAGGCCGGAGCGGCCATCACGATCGAGAGAGACACCGCTGCGAGAGCTCGGTTCATCGCGCTTTCCTCCGTTTGTCCCGTCCGAAGACTCCCGCCCGGGCCGCGGGGACCCCCGCCGGTGCCGGTTCGCCGCCCAGGCGAAAGTCCAGCCGCCGTCGCACCTCGTCGATGGCCACGAGCCGGACCCGGATCGAGTCGCCGAGGCGGTAGGTCTTTCCGCTCGAGCGGCCCCGCAGCCGGTGCTGCTTCTCTTCGTAGACGAAGAAATCGTTGCCGAGAGCCGCCATCGGCACCAGCCCCTCGACGAAAAAGTCCTTGAGCATCACGAACACGCCGAACGACGCCACACCCGTCACGTAGGCGTCGAATTCCCGCTGGAGCTTGTCCTTCATGAAGACGATTTTCTTCCAGAGCAGGCTCTCACGCTCGGCCTGCTCCGCGCGCCGCTCGCGCTCCGAGCTGTGCGTCGCGATCTCCTTCAATCGCCCGTTCACGGCCTCGAAGTCCTGCGCCGGGACGGGCCGCCCCTCGGCGAGCAGTCGCGAGAGCTGCCGGTGGACGATCAGGTCCGGGTAGCGCCGGATCGGGGACGTGAAGTGGCAGTAGTAGGGCGCGGCGAGCGCGTAGTGGCCCCGGCACTCTTCGCTGTAGAGCGCCTTGCGCTGCGCCCGCAGGAGCAGATCGTGCAGCAACCGCTCCTCGGGCGCTCCGTCGATCTCCTTCAAGAGGCGCTGGAACTCGGACGGGGGCAGCTCTGCCGGATCGCCCTTCATCTTGTATCCGAAGCTCTCGAGGACTTCGCGCAGGTCCACGAGCCGGTCCGGGTCGGGCTTGTCGTGGACGCGGTACATCGCCGGCTGCTTGGCGAAGAGCAGCCTTTTCGCGACCGCCTCGTTGGCCGCCAGCATGAACTCCTCGATGAGGCGATGGGCGACGTTGCGCGACTCGGGGACGATGCCGACGACGAGGCCCGCATCGTCGAGCACGATGTCCGCGTCCGGCAGGTCGAAATCGATCGAGCCCCGCGCCTCGCGCCGCTGGCGCAGAAGCGCCGCGACCTCCCCCATCCGCCGGAAATCGCCGAGGACGGCGCCGTATCGGCGCGCGTCGTCCGGATCGGGCGGCCCCTCGAGGATGCGCGCGACCTCCGTGTACGTCATCCGGTGGGCGCTCCGGATGACCCCTTTCGTGAACTCGGCGCCGGTGACGCGGCCCTTCGCGTCGAGCTCCAGGATGGCCGAGAGAACGAGCCGGTCGACCCGCGGGTTCAACGAGCACAGGCCGTTGGAAAGCCGCTCGGGGAGCATCGGCAGCACGCGCCCGGGAAAATAGACCGAGGTCCCGCGCGAACGGGCCTCGTCGTCGAGCGCCGAGCCCTCCTCGACGTAATGGGACACGTCCGCGATGTGCACGCCGACGCGAAATCCCGACACCGTCTTCTCGACCTCGATGGCATCGTCGAAATCCTTGGCTGTCTCCCCGTCGATCGTGACGATCCGGTGGTCGCGGAAATCGCGCCGGCCGAGCAGGTCCTCGGTCCGCACCTCCTCGGGAAAGCGTTCCGCTTCCGCCACGACCGGCTCCGGGAACCGCGTCGGCAGGCGGTACGAGCGCAGGACGATCTCGATGTCGACACCGGGCTCGCCGAGAAACCCGATCCGGTCTTCCACGACGCCGTGGGCAACCCGCTTTCCGTCCGGAAACGAGGTCAGCCGGGCCTCGACGATCTCCCCCTCGCGCGCGCCGTGGGACTTGCCGTCCTCGACCCGAATGACCGCGTCGATCTTCGGATCGTACGGGAGGACGATCTTGCGCCCGTCCTTCGTCTCGAATCGGCCGACGACCCGCTCTCGAGCGCGGTCGAGCACCCGGACGACGACCCCGGACGTCCGTCCCGCGTCCTTGCCGCGCCGGGCCGTCGCCCGGGAGCGCTCTTCGCGCGCGAGGACGGTGTCGCCGTCCATGGCGCCGTGCATCCCGATGCGGGGCACGAAGAGATCGTCGCCGTCCTGGACGAGGACGAATCCGAACCCCTCGGGGCGGACGGTGATCCGTCCCGCAGTGAGGTTCGAGAACTCGATGGCCGAGTACTTCTCGCCCCGCACGCGCGTGATTTCCCCGCGCCGTTCGAGGGCGTCGAGCCGGGTTAGAAAGGCTTCCTCGTCCGACTCGCGAACGCGGAGCGCCTCCACAAGGTCCTGGAACGAAAGGGCCCGGGAACCCTTCTCGCGAAGGCGCTCCAGGACGACGGAATCGGGCGGCAACACAGGCGGGAGTCTACCCTGCAGTGACGCCCGGGGCCGGCCCCTCCGACCGGGGCGGCAGGAACGGAATCGGGCCCGCGCCGGTCTCTTCGCCGCGCTGCCAGCGCAGAGCCCGCGCGTGCACGTCCGCCATCTCCCGCTGGAATTCGGCGAGTCCGGGGGCGAAGCCGGCGGCGCGCTCGAGCCTCGCGAGCCCGGCTGCGATCAGCCGCGCGCAACCCGCCGCCTTCCCCTGCCCCGCCTTGTGACACCCCGCCGCAACCTGGATCAGCCCCTGCAGGAGAACCCGCGCGTCGCCCCGCTCGACGAGCCAGGCCTCCTCCCACGTTTCGTGGGCCTCGAAGTACCGGCCCGCGTTGAAGAGCAGCCGCCCTCGCTCGAGCTCGTCCCCGTTGGCGCTGCCATGCCCTTTTCCCATCGCGGGAGTCAGCGACTCGAACGGTCCGGGAAAGTCCGCCCAGGAAGCCCGTTCTGATCGCGATTCCAACGTTCACGCACGGACTTGCTTCCCGACATGGTCAGCTTCCCGTACTTCGGCTCGATCCACGCATACTCGATCTCCATGACCAGCCACGTCAACGCCCTCCCCACGCCTTTGACCGCCGTCCGCTCGAACCAGCGCTGGCCGCTTTGCGGGCTTATTGTGTCCGCCGTCACAACGCCCGCGATCTCATCGCTTTACCATCTGCCGATCATGTCCGGCCCACGCGACCTCAGCCCTTCCGAGCTCGAACGCTGCGGCCTTGCCGTCCTCCAGCGTCGTCCGCGATCCGGCGAGCCCATCACGCGCGTTTATTGCCTTCGCTGCGGCAGCCAGGTCTCACCGGACCGCCGCGACGTCGACCCGGACGGCTGGTGGACGTGTGCCCGAGGCTGCAACACGAAATACAACGCGGTGGCGCGGCTTCCGCAGGTGCGCCCCACGACCTGATCGAGTCGCTTACTCCGTCTCGGCGGGGCGATCCGATCCGGCCCAGAGATTCCGGATGTCGTTGCCGTGCTGGGCATTGGGATTCCCGTACCGGAGCGTGTGCTCGCCGCCGTTGCGGTTGAGATTCCGGACGATGTCGTCCATCCGTTCCGCGTCGAGGCGCGGCTGTCCGTTCAACCGGTCGCGCACCTCCCGCTCCGACAGGTACATCGGGCTGCCTCCGTTGATGACCACCCGGATGGAGCCTCCGACAGCGACTCGGTGCAGGGCGACTTCGATGTGTCTCATGGAACCATTGTACCCGCTGCGCCCCGTGTGCGGCGGAAGGATTGCTCCTCGAGTGCCTAAACGCTGGCGTATCAGGGCCTCCGCACTCGCTTCCGGCGGGCCGGGCGTCGCAAGGTAGAGTATCCGCCGTTCACTCGATGACGATTCCAGCCGGGACGCGTCTTGGCCCATACGAGGTCCTCTCGCCGCTGGGCGCGGGCGGGATGGGAGAGGTGTACCGCGCGCGGGACAGCCGACTCGGCCGGCAGGTCGCGATCAAGGCCCTGCCGGCCGCATTCGCGGCCGACCCGGAGCGGCTGGCGCGCTTCGAACGGGAGGCGCGGCTACTCGCGGCGCTCCAACACCAGAACATCGCCGCGATCTTCGGCGTCGAGGAGCACGGGGGCGACCGGTACCTGGTCCTCGAGCTCGTCGACGGCGAGACGCTCGCCGCGCGGCTCGCGGCGGGACCGATGTCAGCCGCCGACACGGTGGACGTCGGGCGCCAGATCGCGGCCGCGCTCGAGACGGCGCACGAGCGGGGGATCGTTCACCGGGACTTGAAGCCCGGCAACGTCATGATTGCACCGGATGGCGCCGTCAAGGTGCTCGACTTCGGCCTCGCCCGCGGAAGCGATGCGACGCCCTCCGACATCGACCTTTCCGCTTCGCCCACCGTCACGGCTGCGACACAGGCCGGCGTCATTCTCGGCACTGCGCCATACATGAGCCCCGAGCAGGCGCGGGGCCGGGCCGTGGATCGCCGCACCGACATCTGGTCCTTCGGCTGCGTCCTCTTCGAATGCCTCGCCGGGGCGCCGCCGTTCGCGGGCGACACCGTCTCGGACGTGATGGCGCGGATCCTGGAGCGGGAGCCGGACTGGAGTCGTCTGCCCGCCGATGCTCCGCCGCGCCTGACGGATCTCGTCCGGCGTTGCCTGCGCAAGGATCCGAAAGAGCGGCTGCGCGACATGGGAGACGCGCGCGTCTCGCTCCAGGAAATCGCGCGCGGTGAGACCGGCCCTCCGGCGCCTGAGCGGGCGGTCGAGCGCCGGCGGGTTCGCGGCGGCGTTCTCGCCGTGGCGGTCGCGCTCGCGGCCCTGATGGGCCTTCTCGGGGGGCTCTGGGCGTCCGGCCGCCGACGCGAGCCACCCGGCGTGCGCAAGTTCGCGATCCGGGTTCCGGGCCTCGAGGCGCAGTTCCTCGCGCCGCCCCGGATCTCGCCCGACGGGCGACGCATCGCGTACCGCGCGGGCGAGACTCTCTGGGTGCGAGATCTCGCCCAGTTCCAGAGTGTCCCGGTGGCCGATTCGAAGGACGGCATGCAGCCGTTCTGGTCGCCGGACGGCCGCAAGCTCGGGTTCGTGCGCGACGGAAAGCTCTGGGTCGAGGCCGTGCCCGGCGGATCGCCGGCGGAGATCTGCCGCCTTCCCCGGAAGGCCAACGTCACCGGCGTGGCGTGGGGAGGCGACGCGATCGTCTTCGCCCTCTTCGGGGACGCGATGTATCAGGTGCCGGCGGTGGGTGGCGAGCCGCGCGTGCTCCTGCGGCCCGACCCCTCCGAGGAAGACTTTCACTACGCCCAGTTCCTCCCCGACGGCCGACATCTCGTCGCCGTGGCCCATCGCAAGGAGGGACCGAGTCCCGTCGTCGTGGTGGGGTTTCCCGACGGCAAACGCAAGACGCTGCGCGCCTTCGACAACCTCGAGGTGCTCGCATATGCGCCGAACGGCTACCTCCTGCTGCAATACGTCCGCTCCGGCTCGAAAGTCCTCGCGGCGCCGTTTTCAGTCGAGAAGCTGGACTTCACGGGCGAGCCGTTTCCGGTGATGCCCGGGGCCCTCTTTCCGACGGCGTCCGCCGACGGCACGCTCTCGTGCGTCCTCGGCGACGCGGCCCTGCAGGCCGAGCTCGTCTGGCTCGCTCACGACGGTCATCCCCTGACGACGGTCGGTCCTACGCAGGTCGGCGCGACCGAACCCGCGATCTCGCCCGACGGGAAGTCGGCGCTCGTCACGGTCTTCGAAAACGACAACGCCAACCTGTGGGTGCTCGACCTCGTCCGCGGCTCCCGCCGCAGGCTGACGACGGGAACCCAGGACGACGGCGCCGCGGTCTGGTCTCCGGACGGCTCGCGCGTTCTGTGGCTGCGGACGCGCAACGTCGGATGGGACGTCTACGAGGCACCGGCGGACGGAAGCGCCGCCCCCCGTCGCATCGCCGAAGCCTCGAGCGCCGTGTGGGCTCCCGACGGCCGGTCCGTCATCTACACGACGACGGTGGGCGGAAAGTTCCAGTTTCAGACGCGCGAGCTCACGGAAGGTTCGCCGGCGCACGCGCTGCCGGGCCCGTCCGACGTCTCCGAGGACATTCCCCGTCCCTCTCCGGACGGCCGCTGGCTCGCCTACATCGCGAACGAGGGTGGCAGCTGGGACGTCTTCGTCCGACGACTCGCCGACGGCGCCGACCGGCAGCGCGTGTCCGTTGACGGCGGCGACACTCCGTTCTGGAGTCGGACGGGCGACGCGCTCTACTACTGGAAGGGCGATGCCGTGATGGAGGTCTCCGTGCGGAGCGGCCCGGGCGCCCTTCGGCTCGGCGAAGCCCGGAGGCTCTTCTCGGCGGAGGAGCTCGGACTGATCGAATCGTCTCAATTCGGGCGCCCGCCCCTCGACGTCGCCGGCGACGGCCGCTTCCTCGCGGCGCGGCGAGCGAGCTCCGACCCGCGGGTCGGCCTGCTCGTCATCGAGCACTGGGCCAGCGAGTTCGAGCGGCGCTAGGACAGGGGAACCGAGCGGGGAGACGTTCGACCGCCGAGCCTTTGGAAGGCTGCGAAGGTCCGCGCGGTAGAGGAGGACCGCACGCTGGCGGACCTGTTCGCGGAGGCTCTTGGAGAGCTACCTGCAAAGGCCGCGCAAACCGCGCGGCGCTCCTCATCGATGGTGGCCCTCAGGAAAACGTGAGCATCTTCCCTGGCAAGAATGGGATCGCGACGGGAAATGGCACTCAAAATGGCAAAGGAACAGTTTTCAACATGCCCGCCCGAGGAGAGGATGGTCTTGAGGTCCCACGGCGAACACTTGATTCCAGAGGCTTTGCGCGTTATCTTCCGTCCCCCTGCGAAAGTGGCGGAACTGGTAGACGCGCAGGTTTCAGGAACCTGTGGGTAACACCGTGGGGGTTCGAGTCCCCCCTTTCGCACCAATTACCCGATCACCGAGTCTCGGACTGTGTCAAGCCGGGCGTCGGATCTCCCGGATCCCGCTCTGCCCCGCGACGATGACCTCCGACGCGATGCCGCAGAAGAGGCCGTGCTCGATGATCCCGGCGCGCTGTGCCAGCCGCGCTGCCAGGTTCGCCGGATCGGGAATCGGCCCGAACGCGCAGTCGAGGATCCAGTTGCCCTGATCGGTCTCGAAGGGCTTCCCGTCCGCATTGGTCCGCACGACGGGCCTGCCACCCAGGGACTCGAGGAAGCGCCGCTGCGATTCCCAGCCGAAGCGCGAGACCTCGACCGGAAGCGCGTGCCGGGTCCCGAGGGCCGGCGAGAGCTTCGACTCGTCCACGACGATGACGACCCGTTTACTGGCCTCCGCGACGATCTTCTCCCGGAAGAGCGCCCCTCCCCCGCCCTTGATGAGATTCAACGCCGGGTCCACCTCGTCGGCGCCGTCGATCGTCAGGTCGATCGGGCGCGGCAGGTCTTCCGAGAGTAGTGGGATTCCGAGGCGCCTCGCCTCTTCTGCCGTCGCGCGCGAGGTCGGGACTCCGACGACGTCGGAAAGCGCCCCCGAGGCGAGCAACTCGCCGAGACGCCGCGTGGCGAAGATGGCCGTGCTGCCCGTCCCGAGGCCGACGACCATGCCGGAGGCGATCAGCGCGGCGGCGCGCTCGCCCGCCTGCTTCTTGAACGCCGCGAAGCGGTCGCCGCCCGGTTCGGTCATTGGCTCCCCTCGAGGCTCAGGCGGGCGGCAGTCCCAGCTCGACGTCGTCCTTGGGAATCGCGATCGCGGTTTCCCGGATGCCCTTGTCCACGCAGACGAAGCAGGCCTTGAAAGCCTTGTCCGTCGCCATCTTCATCTCGCGGCCGGTTACGAAGACTTCGCGCCGGGGATAGGGCTCGTCGACGCGCTGGAGCGCGAGCAGAATGCCCTCGCGCAGCCGCGAGCGTTGCGCGATGACGAACTGGTGCGGCGGCTCGTGCGTGCACTGGCACACCGTGGCGACGTCAGTGCTCACTGGTCTCCTCTTCCTGCGACGCGAGGTTCGCCACGGCCAGCGCGGCATCCACGGTCGGGAAAACGCGAAACACCGAATCGAGGTGCGTGATCCGGAAGACCGAGGCCACGCGGTCGCGCGGGTTCACGAGGTAGAAGCGCCGGCCCAGTGCCTCGAATTTCTTCAGCCCCCCGACGAAGACGCCGATCGCCGTCGAGTCGAGGTGCTCGAGGTCCGAGAGGTCGAGGACGACCGCGCCGGTCCGGTCGTTGCCAGCCTTCTCGAACCGCTCCTGGAGCGCCCGGGTCGCATCTCCGAGCGCGAGCGTGCCGCCGATCCGGAGAATCGTGTGGGCGCCGCGCTCTTCTTCGGACAGCTTCATCAGTGCTCCTCCGTTCGCATCTGCCCCGGGGCGACGCCCTTGCGCACGAGAATGCTGCCCCGCGCCAGGACTTCTGCGCCGGAGCGCACCTCGCCGTCGAAGCGGAAGATCGCGCCGAAGTGCGCCGCGAGGCGGACGGAGATCTCGAGCGTCTCGCCCGCGAACGGGAGCCGCTCGGCCTGGAACCCTTCGATCCCGGCGAGGAATCCGGCGCGCGCGGGCTCGGCGTCGGCCCCTTCGAGCAGGAGCGCCGCCTGGGCGATCGCCTCGGCGTAGAGCAGGGGGCTCTGCCAGGTCTCGCCCATCGCCCCGCGTGCGTTCGACGAGATGCGGGCCCGAACCGTCCCCCGCGAGAAATCCGCGTCGCGCTCTTCGACGACCCCGTCCACGAAGCGGAACGGGTATGCGTGCGGAAGCGCCGCGGTGGGCATCAGGCCGTCTTCTTCTGCTCGATGAAGTCGCACAGCGCGTCGACCGAGGCGAAGGCCTTGACCCCCACCTCTTCGTCTTCGACCTTGATGTGGAACTCCTGCTCGAGCCCCAGGACGAGCTCCAGCGCGTCGATCGAGTCGAGACCGAGGCCCTCGCCGAAGAGCGGCGCCCCGTCCTCGATCGTCTTCGGGTCGATGTCGAGTTTCAGGCGTCGCACGATGAGGTCCTTGACCTGCGACGCGGTTTCTTGCCGGGACATGAGAGGCTCCTTCGAGACGATTATAGCCGGGAGACCCTGTCCGCCCGCCCGACTCTAGGCCATGCCCCCATCGGCGCGCCAGACCTGGCCCGTGACGTACGAGGCCTTCTCCGAGGCGAGGAATCCGACGATGGCGGCGATCTCCTCGGGTCTTCCAAACCGCGCCATGGGGATCCGGCCGAGGAACTCGCGGCGCGCCTCCTCTTTCAAGTGGGCGATGATCTCGGTGTCCACGAGCCCCGGCGCCACCGCATTGACCGTGATGGCCCGCGGGGCGAGCTCGAGGGCGAGGGCCTTCGTGAACGCGATGAGGCCTCCCTTGGCCGCCGAATAGTTGGCCTGCCCGGCGTGCCCCGAGATGCCGCTGACCGAGACGATGTTGACGATCCGGCCCGCGCTCTTGTGCAGCATGCCGCGGATCAGGGCCTTCGTGACCCGGAAGGCGCCCTTGAGGTCGACGTCGAGGACGTAGTCCCAGTCCTCCTCCTTCATGAAGGGAAACAGTGCGTCCTTGATCACTCCCGCGTTGTTCACCAGGATGTCCGCCCCGCCAAAGTCCGTGCGGACCCGGTCCGCCATCGCCTTGACCTCTTCGGCCTTGAGCACGTCCATCACGAGAGCGGTTGCCTGGCCTCCCGCCCGAAGGATCTCCTCGGCGGTCGCCTCCGCGCGCACGCGATCGCGCTGGCAGGTCAGGACGACCCGGCAGCCCGAAGCCGCGAGCTCGTGCGAGATCGCGCGGCCGATGCCGCGGGAGCCTCCGGTGACGACGGCGGTCTTCATTCGCGGCCGACTATATCCACGGCGGCCCGGATCGCGGAAAGCGACCCGGCCGGATGGCACCGCGTCGTCCGGTCGATCCACCGCACCATCCTGGAGAGCATCTCTCCCGGTCCGGCCTCGACGAAGACCCGGTGGCCGTCGGCCACGAGGGCCTCGAAGGTCTCCTTCCAGAGCGTCGGAAAGCAGAAGGCCGTGCCGAGCAGGCGCCGCACCTCTGCGGCGTCGGCGACCGGCCGCCCTTCCGGCCCGTAGTACGGCACCTCCGGTTTGCGGACCGTCGAGAGCCCCGCGACGAGCGGCGCGATCGCATCGGCGACCGGGCGCATGAGCTCGCTGTGAATCGGCCAGCTCATCGTCAGCGGCAGGACCGAGAGGGCGCGGGGACCGAGTTGCCCGAGCGCCGCCTTCACGCCGTCCGCGCTGCCGGTCAGAACGAACTGCGTCGAGGCGTTCACGTTCCCGATCCAGACAGGCAGCCCTCCGGCGCGCAGGCCCGCGAGTGCCTCGTCCACGGCGTCGCGGCGCACGCCGATGACCGCTGCCATCGCGCCCCGGACCTGCAGGCGCTGGCTCTCGCGCCAGACCGCGACCAGCACGTCGAGCGCCTCCTCGTAGCGGATCGCGCCCGCGGCGACCATGGCGGCATAGTTGCCGAGGCTGTAGCCCGCCGTCGCGCCCGGCCGCACGCCCTCGCGAACGAGCTCGCGCGCGGCCAGCGTCGAAACGAGATAGACGGCAGCCTGCGCCGCGAGGTTCTCCCGCAAATCCGCCTCCGGCCCTCCGAAGGCGATCCGCGCGAGGTCTCGCCCACACCGCTCCGAAGTGAGCGCGAAGAGACGGCGCGCCTCGGGGTCGGCGTCGAAGAAGTCCCGGCCCATGCCGACCCACTCGGCAAGCTGCCCCGGAAAGAGGAAAGCCGCCGAAGCGCTCATGCCGGGACGAGCGCCGGCAAGACGTCCGCGATGGCCACGCACCGATCCCGCGCGAGCCAGCGGGCGAATCGGTCCGGGAGGCGTTTGAGACCGGCAAAGTGCACGGCGCGCGTGGCCGCCGGTAATCCGTCCATCATCGGGTGGGCGGGATCGAGCTCCCACGGGTGCAGCGTGAACACCGCGGGAGCGCCGGCATCGCGGAACCGGTCTTCGGCATCGGAGAGACGCGATTCCGAAAGAACTCGAAACGGCCAGGCGCCTCCGAGCGGAAGTCGCCGCCCGAACACGCGGCCTGTCAGCGGGGGCACCTCCGTCAGCGACCATCCGTCGCGGTCGATGCGGTGCGGTCCCTGCGGATTGCCGGCATTTCCGAGGGGCGGCACGGGCATCATCGAAGCGTCGCACCGGAAGCCCGCCGCGGCGAGCTCGGCCAGGGCGGACGACCGCGCGTCGCGGATCGACCACTCGGCCGCGCGGTAAGCGCTGGCCTCGACGCCCCCCGCCTCCTCGATGGATTGCTGCGCCCGCAGAAGGTCCTCTTGAAATTCGGCCGCGGTCATCTCGTCGGCCCGGCCGTGGAGGTCGCCGTGAACGCCGATCTCGTGACCCCGGCGGCCCGCCTCCCGCACCAGCCCCGGATAGCGCCGGGCGATCCAGCCGAGAAAGAACACCGTCGCGCGGTGCCGGCCGCCCGCCAGGGCATCGAAGACGAGATGGAGCGTCTCCTCGATCCGCGGTGCGAAGGAGTCCCAGCGCCGGGGGTCCGAGTAGTAGCCGTCTCCGCAGACGTGAAACCAGTCCTCCGCGTCGATCGTGAGGACCCGCGGCGCGCGGCCGGGGACGCGAAGCAGCGTGATGACGGGTTCGGACACGGGAGGGATTGTAGCCGCGAGGGTCCCTCAATCCATCTCGAACACCTTGTAATACACCGCGCCCCAGGAAATGACCCACGTATCCCGAAACGGCCGGTAGTGCGACGGCCCGCCGTAGATCGCCCGGATCGGTACGTGCCGAAACCTCCGGACGTGCGGCGACGCCTTCAGCAAGATCTCCGTCTCGATGATGTAGCCGCGGGCGTTCAACGCGAGCTTCTTCAGCGGATCCGCGGCGATCACCCGGTAGCCCGACTGCGCGTCCTCGATCTCGTGGCCCGTCATCCGGGAGAGCACCTGGCTGCCGATCTCGTTGGTGCGGTAGCGATAGAACGGGATCGCCTCGAGCTCGGCCATCCGCGACCCGATGACGAAGTCGTCTCCGGCGCGCGCGGCATCGAGCAGGCGCGGCAGGTCCGCGGGGTCGTGCTGCCCGTCGGCATCCACGAACGCGATGTGCGTGGCGTCGCCCGCGAGCAGTCGCACGAGACCCGCCCGAAGCGCCGTCCCCTTGCCGCCGTTGGTGGCCAGCCGCAGGACCTCGGCCCCGGCTTGCCGGGCCTCGGCGCCGGTCCGATCCGTGGATCCGTCGTCCACGACGACGACCCGCGGGACGCTCGAGGCGAGGCCACGGACCACGGCGCCCACGGTTTTCTCGGCCTGGAAGGCCGGCACGAGGGCGCACGGGCGGAAAGAACTCGCCACCGGCGGATCGTACCCCTCTGGCCGGAACCTCGAAACACTTAGTCCCTTTGCTCTCTTCGACATGCGTTGACTCGCACCGGTCCTTGTGAAAAAGTCCGGGCGCCCCATGCCAGAGAGTTTCATTCCGGTCCTCGTCCTGCTCGGTCTCGCCGCGGGGATGGCGGCGACCGTCCTTCTTTTGAACTTCCTGCTGGCGCCCCGCCTGCGCACGAGCCGCAAGCTCGAGGGGTACGAGAGCGGCGTCCCCATGGTGGACGCCTCCCACAAGCGGGTTTCGATCAAGTTCTTCGTCATCGCGATGGTCTTCATCCTCTTCGACGTGGAAATCGCCTTCCTCTACCCGTGGGCGCTCGTGTTCCGAACCGTGGGCTGGCCCCTCTTCGTCGAGATGCTCGCCTTCCTCGGCATCCTCGCCGTCGGCTACGCCTACATCTGGAAGAAGGGAGCGTTCGACTGGTGAGCCACACGCGGTACCACGTCGAGGCGGCGGGAGAGCCGCGCCAGTTTCCGCCGGAGTCGATGGCGCGGATCCAGAAGATCCTGACCCGCTATCCCACCAAGCAGGCCGCGCTCCTCCCGGTCCTCTGGGTCGCGCAGGAGACCTGGGGCTGGATCTCGAAGGAGTCGGCCGAGGAGGTCGCGCGCCTGCTCGAAGTGCCTGTCGCCCACGTGGACGGGGTCCTGACGTTCTACACGATGTTCAACCTCCACCCCGTCGGCAAGAACCTGCTGCAGGTGTGCACCTCCATTTCCTGCCACCTCGGCGGGGCGCAGCGGCTCATCGCCCACTGCGGCAGGAAGCTCGGAATCGGCCTCGAGGAAACGACCAGCGACGGCAAGTTCACGCTCGTCGAGGTCGAATGCATCGCCGGCTGCGACAAGGCCCCTTCGATCATGATCAACGACACGTACTACGAGCCGATGGACGAGGCCCGGCTCGACGAGCTGCTCGGCCGGCTCGCCGGGGAGCCCTGACGTGGAACCCGTCCTGACGAGGCGCGTCGGCAAGCCCAATTCGCGCTCCATCGACACCTACCTCGCCGACGGCGGCTATGCGGCCGTCACGAAGGTCCTGACGGGCGGGTGGACGCCCGAGCAGGTGACCGAGGAGGTCAAGAAGTCGGGCCTGCGCGGCCGCGGCGGCGCGGGCTTTCCGACGGGCGTCAAGTGGGGCTTCATCCCGAAGGACACGAAGGGAAAGCCCGTGTACCTGCTCTGCAACGCGGACGAGTCGGAGCCGGGCACGTTCAAGGACCGTCTCCTGATGGAGCAGGACCCGCACCAGCTCATCGAGGCCATGATCGTCTCCTCGTACGCGATCAAGTGCCGCACGGCCTACATCTACATCCGCGGCGAGTTCTACCTCGGGGCCCGGATTCTCAACGAGGCCGTCGCCGAGGCTTACGCGAAGGGCTATCTCGGCCAGAACATCCTGGGCTCGGGCTACTCCCTGGACATCACGGTCCATCGCGGCGCCGGTGCCTACATCTGCGGGGAGGAGACCGGGCTGATCGAGAGCCTCGAGGGCAAGCGCGGCCAGCCGCGCATCAAGCCGCCCTTCCCCGCCGTCTCGGGCGTCTTCGCCGCGCCGACGATCGTCAACAACGTCGAGACGCTGTGCTGCGTGACGCACATCATCAACAACGGCGCCGAGTGGTTCGTGAAGATCGGGCGCAACGAGAAGAACACCGGGCCCAAGCTCTACTGCATCTCCGGGCACGTCAACCGGCCCGGCGTGTACGAAGCCGCGATGGGCCTGCAGCTGAAAGACCTCATCTTCGGAGACGCGTATGCCCGCGGCATGAAAGGCGGCCGCAAGGTCAAGGCCGTCATCCCCGGCGGCGCGTCGGCGAACATGCTGACCGCGGCCGAGATCGAGGACTGCCCGCTCGACTTCGATGGCGTCGCGGCCAAGGGCTCGATGCTGGGGTCGGCGGCCATCATCGTCATGAACGAGGACACCTGCATCGTGGACGCCGCACAGAACCTCTCCAAGTTCTTCTCGCACGAGTCCTGCGGCCAGTGCACGCCCTGCCGCGAGGGGACGCCCTGGCTCTACAAGGTCCTCACCCGGATCGAGGAGGGAAAGGGCCGCATGGAGGACATCGACCTGCTCGAGCGCATCTGCAACCAGATGGCCAACGGCATGACGATCTGCGTCTTCTCCGACGCGGCGATCGCGCCGCCGCTGTCGTCGGTGACGAAGTTCCGGCAGGAGTACGAGCACCACGTGCAGCACAAGCGCTGCATGGTGGGAGCCGGGGCAGCCCTGGTGACGGCATGAGCAGCGCACCCGCCGCGCCGCCGCCCGCGGCCCCGCCGCCCCCGCCCAAGGACACCTTCACGGTCGTCTTCGACGGCAAGCCGATCGAGGTCCCGAAGAACCTGAACCTCATCGAAGCCGCGAAGCTCGCCGGAGTCGACATCCCCCACTTCTGCTACCACCCGCGCCTGTCCGTCGTCGGCCAGTGCCGGATGTGCCTCGTCGAGATCGACGGCATGCCGAAGATCCAGGCGGCCTGCACCACGCCGCTGCGCGAGGGGCTCTCGGTCAAGACGACGACCGAGAAGGTGCGGAGCTCGCGCGCGGCCACGATGGAGTTCCTCCTCATCAATCACCCGCTCGACTGTCCCATCTGCGATCAGGCCGGCGAGTGCACGCTCCAGGACAACTCGTTCGGCTACGGGCAGCAGCTCTCGAACTACGACGAGCAGAAGCGCCAGTACCCGACCTTCGATCGCACGATGATCGGCCCCCACGTCGTGGCCGACATGACGCGCTGCATCCAGTGCACGCGCTGCATCCGCTTCACCCAGGAGATCGCCGGCACGAGCGAGCTGACCTTCCTCGACCGCGGCGGCCGCACGCTGGTCTGGACGCACGACGGACAGCCCCTGGCCAACGACTGGTCGGGCTGCGCCGCCGACGTCTGCCCCGTGGGCGCCCTGACCGTGCGCGATTTCCGGTTCCGCAGCCGCGTCTGGTACCTCCAGAAGACCAGGTCCGTCTGCCCCGGCTGCAACGTCGGCTGCAACGTCTCGATCGAGTCCAACGACGACGTCGTCTACCGGTTCCTGCCGCGGCTGAACCCCGCCGTCAACGACTACTGGCTGTGCGATCACGGGCGGTTCCTTGCGGAGTCCCTGAACGCCCGCGACGTCCATAAGGCCTCGATCCGCGAGGGCAACGACGTCCGCGACGCCATCGTCCCGGTCGCGATCGAGCGGGCCGCCCGCGAGATCCGCGCCACGATCGAGAAGACGGGCCCGTCCGGCCTCTTCTTCCTGGGCTCGGCGCACCTGTCCAACGAGGAGAACTTCCTCCTGCGCAAGCTCGCCGACCACCTCGCCTGCCCCAACCGCGACGTGGTGGCCGACAAGTCGCGCGTGCGCAAGATCAAGTCGAGGACCGGGTGGGTCGAGGGCGACGACGCGGCCCCGAACTTCCGCGGCGCGCGGGACATGGGCCTGACTCCCGGCAAGAAAGGCCACGGCCTCGATGCCGTCCTCTCCGGCAAGGCCTCTCCCGAGGTGATCGTGGTCTCGGACGCCGGCTTCGCCGCGCTCGCGGACGACCCGGAAAAGGTCGCCCTGCTGCGCCGGGCGCGGTTCCTGCTCGTGGCGGCCCGCAACGGGAACGCCCTGACCCGCAGTGCCGACGTCGTGCTCCCGGCCGCCTCCCTCTCGGAGAAGGAAGGGACGTTCACGAACGTCCAGGGCCGCGTCCAGAAGTTCGAGCGCGCCTTCCTACCCAAACCCCCGGTGCGCGCGCACTGGGAGCATCTGCTGATGCTCGCGACCGCGCTCGGGTACGGGGACCGCAACTGGACGCCCCCGGACCTGCTGCACCAGATCGCCGGCGAGGTCGAGGGCTACGGCACCGTCAAGGACCAGGAGCTCGAGGGCGGCGCCCTCCTGAAGAAGGGCGACTTCGCGTGGGCGGGGACGCTTTGACGCTGCTCGACTGGACGATCCTCGTCCTGCGCGTGGCCCTGCCGGTGCTGGTGCTGCCGGTCTTCGTCGTGCCCCTCACGTGGCTCGAGCGGCGCGGGGCCGCCTTCATCCAGGACCGCCCGGGGCCCAACCGGGTCGGGCCCTTCGGGCTCGTCCAGCCGATCGCGGACATGATCAAGATGTTCTTCAAGGAGGCGATCACGCCCTCGAGCGCGGATCGGTTCCTCTACCTGCTCGCGCCGGCGATCGCGGTGTTCGCGGCCCTCTCGACCTTCGCGGTCGTGCCGTATGCCGCCACGCTCCACGTCTCGGGCCGGCAGATCCCGATGATCGGGGCCGAACTCTCGATCGGGATCCTCTACGTTTTCGCCATCACGTCGCTCTCGGTCTACGCGATCGTGCTGGCGGGCTGGGCATCCAACAACAAGTTCTCGCTCATGGGCGGGATCCGCTCGAGCGCGCAGATCATCTCGTACGAGCTGGCGATGACGACGGCCGCGGCTGGCGTGATCCTGGCCGCGAGCTCCTTCCGGCTCTCGGACATCATCGCGATGCAGCAGGGGACCTGGCTCGGCGTCATCCCCCGCTGGAACGTCATCCCGCAGTTCTTCGGCTTCCTCGTCTTTTTCATCTCGGCGTTCGCCGAGACCAATCGCCTGCCCTTCGACCTGCCGGAGGCGGAAGCCGAGCTCGTGGCCGGCTACCACACCGAGTACTCCGCGATGCGGTTCGGCGCGTTCCAGATGGCCGAGTACGTCAACGTCATGGTGGTTTCGGCGATTACGACGACGCTCTATTTCGGCGGGTGGTCGCTCCCCGGCTTCCATCCGTACGGGGTCCTCGGCGCCCTGGCGTCGCTGCTGGTCTTCATGGCCAAGTCGTTCTTCTTCGTGTGCGTCTTCGTCTGGGTCCGCTGGACCCTGCCCCGCTTTCGCTACGACCAGCTCATGAAGATCGGCTGGAAAGCGCTCCTGCCGCTCGCACTCGCGAACCTGCTCTGGATCGCGGCGCTCGAGATGTGGAAGATGCGGGCATGACCACCGGGCGCGCGATGTTCGACCTCTTCGCGGCAGCCGCCATCCTCTTCTCGGGACTGATGGTCGTCGGCCGCAATCCGGTCCGGAGCGTCCTCTCGCTCGTCGTCGCGTTCTTCGCCCTCGCCGCCTGTTTCGTGCTGCTGCTCGCCCCGTTCATCGCGGCGCTGGAGGTGATCGTCTACGCGGGCGCGATCCTGGTCCTCTTTCTTTTCGTGCTGATGCTCTTGAACGTCGGCCGGGAACGGCCGGAGAGGACGGGCCGCCCGATCCAGACCGTTCTCGGCAGCGCGGCCGTCCTCGTCTTCGCGGGCCTCCTGCTCGGGATGTTCCGCGGCAGCGGGGCTCACGTCCCGACGCCGGCCGCGGCGATCGCGCCCTCCGCGCTCGGCGACCCCGCGGCGCTGGCGCGCCTGCTCTACTCGGACTACCTGCTGCACTTCGAGGCGGTCTCGGTCCTGCTGCTGGCCGCCCTCGTCGGGGCCTTCGTCCTCGCCCGCCGGGAGCACGCGTCGTGATCGGGCCCATTCCGCTGTCCGACGTGCTCCTCGTCTCCGGAGCGCTCTTCTCGATCGGCATCGCCGGGGCGCTCCTGCGTCGCAACGCGATCCAGATCTTCCTCTCGATCGAGCTCATGATGAACGCCGCCAACCTCGCCTTGATCGGCTACGGCGCCGCGCTCGGCACCCGCGAGGGCCAGATCGTCGTGTTCTTCGTCATCGCCATCGCGGCCGCCGAGGCGGCCGTGGGCCTGGCGATCTTCGTCGCGCTCTTCCGCCATACCGAGACGATCGACGTGAACAAGATCAACCTGCTCAAGTGGTGAGGCGGACGGGAGAATGATGCTGCCGCTCTGGGTTGTTCCCGTCATCCCGCTGGTGGGCTTTGCCATCAACGCCCTGCTCGGCACGCGCCTCGGCAAGTCGTTCGTGACCGCCGTCGGCTGCGGCGCCGCGGGCCTCGCGACGCTGGCCGCCTACGGCCGGCTCATCCCGTTCGCCTCCGGGGACCGCGCCACGGTCGTCGAGCCCGTCGTGAGCTGGATGGCGGTCGGGAACCTCTCGATCGACATCTCGTTTCGGCTGGATCCGCTCTCGGCGCTGATGCTCTCGTTCGTCACGTTCGTCGCCTTCCTGATCCACATCTACGCCATCGGCTACATGCACCACGAGTCGACCGACGCGGGCTACGCCCGGTTCTTTGCGTACCTGAACCTGTTCCTCTTCGCGATGCTGACGCTCGTGCTGGCAGAGAACTTCCTGCTGATGTTCGTGGGCTGGGAGGGGGTCGGGCTGTGCTCCTACCTGCTCATCGGCTACTACTTCGACCGCGAGTACGCCGCGGCGGCCGGCCGCAAGGCGTTCGTCGTCAACCGGATCGGCGACTACGGGTTCCTGCTCGGCATGTTCGGCATCTTCGCGACGTTCGGCTCGCTCAACTACTCCGAGGTCTTCAGGAAGGCGGCCGAGCGGCCGGCTGAGTTCAGCCCGGCCCTGGCGGCCATCTGCCTCTGCCTCTTCATCGGAGCGATGGGCAAGAGCGCCCAGGTGCCCCTCTACGTCTGGCTGCCGGACGCCATGGCCGGCCCGACCCCCGTTTCCGCCCTCATCCACGCCGCGACGATGGTCACGGCGGGCGTCTACATGGTGACGCGCTGCAACGTGCTGTTCCGGCTCGCTCCCGAGGTCATGCTCTTCGTGGCGGTGATCGGGTGCTTCACCGCCCTCTTCGCGGGCACGATCGCGGTCGCGCAGAACGACCTGAAGCGGGTCCTGGCGTATTCGACGATCTCGCAGCTCGGCTACATGTTCCTGGCGTGCGGCGTGGGCGCCTTCACGGTCGGCATGTTCCACGTCATGACCCACGCCTGCTTCAAGGCCTGCCTCTTCCTCGGCGCGGGCTCGGTCATGCACGCGATGTCCGGCGACCTCGACGTCCGCCACATGGGCGGGCTCAGGGCGAAGCTGCCGATCACGTACTGGACATTCCTTGCCGCGACGCTCGCGATCGCCGGCATCCCGCCCTTTGCCGGATTCTTCTCGAAGGACGCGATCCTGGCGAGCACCTTCGAGGCCCCGGGCCTCGGCCGGCTGCTCTGGTTCGTCGGCCTCTTCACCGCTGGCCTGACCGCCTTCTACATGTACCGGATCGTCTCGCTCACGTTCTTCGGCCAGTTCCGCGGCACGAAGGAGCAGGCGCACCATGTCCACGAGTCCCCCGCCTCGATGACGCTGCCCCTGGTCGTGCTGGGCATTCTCTCGGTCGTCGTCGGCTGGCTCGGGCTGCCGGCCGTCTTCGGCGAGCACGCCAACGTGATCGGGCCCTTCCTCGCGCCGATCCTCATCCCGATCGCCGGGCACGCGGGGGCGCACGAAGTCCTCCCCCACGCGACCGAGTGGCTCCTGATGGCCGTCTCCGTCGCCGTGGCCGCATCGGGGCTCTTTCTCGCCTACCAGTGGTACGCGAAGCAGGGCGGCCGCGCGCCGGCCCGGCTGGCCGCGTCCCTGCCCGGTGCCTACGCCCTGGTCGCCGACAAGTTCCGCATCGACGAGCTCTACGACGCGCTCTTCGTGCGGCCCTACGCCTGGCTCGCGCGTGCTCTCTGGAAGGTCGTGGACGTCCTCATCATCGACGGCCTCCTGAACGCGAGCGCCTTCCTGGTCGAGCTCGCGGGCGATTTCCTGCGGTTCCTCCAGACGGGAAACGTCCGCAACTACGCCCTGACGTTCTTCGTCGGCCTCATCGCCCTGCTGCTCTTCGTCGTGGGGGCGACCTAGATGGAACGGCTGCTGGCCGATCACCTGCTCTCCGTCCTCGTCTTCCTGCCGGCGGCGGGGGCCGCGTTGCTTCTACTCCTGCCCCGTTCGGCCGTCGGCGCCGCGCGCGTCTTCGCGATCGCCGTCGCCGTCGTCGAGCTCGTCCTCTCGCTTCCGCTCTGGACGCGCTTCGACCTCGTCCAGCAGGGCTTCCAGTTCCGCGAGAAGATCGCCTGGATTCCCCAGCTCGGGATTTCCTACAACGTCGGGCTCGACGGGATCTCCCTGCTGCTCGTCCTGCTCACGACGGTCCTGACCCCGGTCTCGCTGCTCTTCTCGTACTCCCACGTCGAGAAGGAGGTCCGCGGCTTCTCGATTGCGTTCCTGATCCTCGAGACCGGGATGCTCGGCAGCCTCGTCGCGCTCGACCTCGCGCTCTTCTACGGCTTCTGGGAGGTCATGCTCGTGCCGATGTACTTCATCATCGGCATCTGGGGCGGGCCGCGCCGGATCTACGCGTCCATGAAGTTCTTCCTGTTCACGATGGCGGGCAGCCTCCTGATGTTCCTCGCCATCCTCTTCATGGCGATCCGCCACCAGGCCGCGACCGGCGCCTGGTCCTTCGCGCTCGAGGACCTCTATCGGCTGGCGTTCACGGGACGGGTCGAGACGCTGCTTTTCCTGGCGTTCGCCCTGGCCTTCGCGATCAAGGTCCCGGTGTTCCCGCTCCACACCTGGCTGCCCGACGCGCACACGGAAGCGCCGACGGCCGGCTCGATCATCCTCGCCGGCGTGCTGTTGAAGCTCGGCGTGTACGGCTACCTGCGCTTCGCGCTGCCCCTCTTTCCCGGCGCCGCGATCCGGTTCGCGCCCTGGCTCGGGGTCCTCGGCGTCATCGGGGTCGTGTATGGCGCCGCGGTGGCCTACGCCCAGCACGACATGAAACGGCTGGTCGCCTACTCCTCCGTCTCCCACCTCGGCCTCGTGGTCATCGGGGTCGGCGCCTTCACGACGATGTCGCTCACGGGATCGATCCTCCAGATGATCAACCACGGCCTTTCGACCGGAGCGCTGTTCCTGCTCGTCGGCGTTTTGTACGAGCGCCGCCACACGCGCGAGCTCGCCGCCTACGGCGGCATCGCCGGCATCGTGCCCGTCACGACCGCGCTCTTCCTGATCGCAACGCTCTCCTCGATCGGCCTGCCGGGCTTGAACGGGTTCGTCGGCGAGTTCCTCATCCTCCTCGGCACCTGGACGTCGCCCCACCGCTGGTGGGCCGCCGCGGCCGCCACCGGGGTCGTTTTCTCGGCGGTCTACATGCTGACCCTCGTGCAGCGCGTGTTCTGGAACCCGCTCGTGCATGAGGAGAACAAGACACTGACGGACATCCGGCCGAGCGAGCTCGTCGCGGCCGCCGTGCTCGTCGTGTTGATGGTCTGGATCGGCGTCCGGCCCAACGACGTCCTCGACCGCATCCGCCCCTCCGTCGAACTTCTCCAGAAGGCCGCCGCCGCCAAGCAGTTCGCCTCTGCGGACGCACGGGCCGCCAAGCCGTGACGCCGGACCTCGTGCAATTCACCCACGCCGACCTCTCGGCGATCGCGCCGGAGCTGGTGCTTGCCCTGACGGGCTGCCTCATCCTGCTCCTCGAGGCCTTCGGGCCCGGCCTGCGCCGCTGGTTCGCGACGCTGGCGCTGGCGGGCGTCGCGACCTCCCTCTACGTCCTGCTCCGCGCCCCCGTCGGGGCGACTTTCGGCGGACGATTCGACACGTCGCCGCTGACCGTCGTCATGGGCCTCTTCCTCGGCGCGGCCGCCGTCCTCGCGATCCTCGTGGCCAAGCCCTACCTCGAACGCTGCGGCGAGGAGAGGGGCGAGTTCTACGCGCTGCTGCTCTGGGGCCATCTGGGCGTCTCGCTCATGACGCGCGGCCTCGACCTCGTCATCGTCTTCATCGGCCTCGAAACGCTGTCGCTCGCCTTCTACGTGCTCGCAGGCTTCTTCCGGACCGTCGCGGCGTCGTCGGAGGCCGGGCTCAAGTACTTCCTGACCGGAGCCTTCGGCTCCGCCTTCACGCTGTACGGCGTGGCCCTGCTCTTCGGCGCGAGCGGGGGGACGAAGATCGAGGGGCTCGCCCGGCCCGGCCTCGCCGACAGCCCTGCCGTGATCTTCGGCCTGCTGCTGCTCCTCGTCGGCTTCGGCTTCAAGATGTCCATCGCACCCTTCCACGCCTGGGCGCCGGACGTCTACCAGGGCATGCCGACGCCCGCCGTGGCCTATCTGTCGGTCGCGCCCAAAGGCGCGAGCGTGATCGTGCTCTACCGCGTGTTCGCCGCCGCCTTCGAGGGCGGCATGCCCGACCGCTTTCGGACCGGGATCATCGCGCTCGCGATCCTCTCGATGACGCTCGGAAACGTCGTGGCCCTGGCGCAGCGCGACATCAAGCGGCTGCTGGCGTATTCCGGCATCGCGCAGATGGGCTACGTGACGATCTCGCTCGCCGTTTTCGGCACGGACGCGCTCGCCGCCGCCATCGTGTTCTTCATTGCGTACCTGGCCTCGAACGCCGGCGCCTTCGCCGCGGTCGCGGCCCTCTACCGCGACGAGACGAAGCCCCATCCGGTCGCCCTGCTCGCCGGCGCGGGGCGTCGGGCCCCCTTCGCTGCGGCCGTCCTCGCCCTGTGCATGTTCTCGCTGGCCGGAATCCCAGCCACCGCCGGTTTCATCGGGAAGTTCTTCCTCTTCAAGGCCGCGCTCGAAAAGGGCCTCTACGTGCTCGCCCTGGCCGGCATCGCCAACAGCCTCATCTCCATCGGGTATTACCTGAAGGTCGTGTACATCCTCTACATGCGCGAGCCCGTCGAACCCGATGCCCCGCCGCCGCTCGCGGCCACGGACCGGCTCGCGCTCGCGCTCTGCGCCGCCGCGATCCTCGGCTTCGGCATCTTCCCGTCCACCCTGTGGGAGGTGGCGCGCCGCGCGGCCGCAACGCTTCCATTCGGAGGTCCCTGAGACTCTGTTTCCAGACCCGACCGTCCATCCCGCCAACCGCGAAGGAGAGACCGATGGCACAGAAGCGCAAGACCACCCCGGCCGCCCGGAAGAAACCGACCCCCGCCCCGTCTCCCGAGAACCTGAACCCCTACGATTTCGCGCTCCGGCAGTTCGAACGGGCCGCGGAATTCCTGGAGCTCGACGCCGGAACGCGCGAGATGCTGAGCCAGCCCAAGCGACAGCTCATCGTCTCCGTGCCGATCAGGATGGACAACAAGAAGATCAGGGTCTTCACGGGCTACCGCGTCCAGCATTCGATCGCGCGCGGCCCCTCCAAGGGCGGCATCCGCTTCCACCCGGGCGTGACGCTCGACGAAGTCAAGGCGCTGGCCATGTGGATGACCTGGAAGTGCGCCGTCGTCAACATCCCCTTCGGCGGCGCCAAGGGCGGCATCACGGTCGACGCGAAGGCGCTCTCGATGGACGAGAACGAGCGCCTGACGCGCCGGTACACGTCGGAGATCGCCATCGTCCTCGGCCACGACCGCGACATCCCCGCTCCGGACGTCTACACGACGCCGCAGCACATGGCCTGGATCATGGACACTTTCTCGATGACGCAGGGCTACTCGACGCTCGGCGTCGTCACGGGAAAGCCCATTCCGCTCGGAGGCTCCGCCGGCCGCAACGAGGCGACCGCCGAGGGCTGCTTCGTCTCGATCGACGAGGCGGCCAAGCGCATGCGCCTGCCGCTGAAAGGCGCCACCGCGGCCGTCCAGGGCTACGGCAACGCGGGCATGCACGTCGCGCGATTTCTCGAAGAGGCCGGGGTCAAGGTGGTCGCGGTCTCCGATTCCCGCGGCGGCGTCTTCGACAAAAGAGGCCTGCGGACCGAGCTCGTCAATGCGGCCAAGGACAAGAAGGGCACCGTCACCGCGGCGAGCGGCCAGAAGATCTCGAACGCCGAGCTGCTCGAGCTTCCCGTCGACATCCTCGTTCCCGCGGCCCTCGAGGCGGTGATCACGCGCGACAACGCGCCCCGCATCCGGGCGAAAATCGTCGCCGAGGCAGCCAACGGGCCCACCACGCCCGACGCCGACGACATCCTGAGGTCCAAGGGAGTCGTCGTCATTCCGGACATCCTGGCCAACGCGGGCGGCGTCACCGTCTCGTATTTCGAGTGGGTGCAGGACCTCTACTCGTTCTTCTGGGACGCGGACGTCGTGCGCAACCACCTCGAACGGACGATCCGCCGCGCGTACGAGGACGTCGCCGAGACCGCCCGCCGCCACGACACGAACCTGCGCACGGGCGCTCTGATCCTGGCCGTCGGCCGGGTCGCGGAGACGACGAGGCTGCGGGGGCTGTTCCCGTAGGGGCGTCGTTCTGGAGTTCCGGCAGGTGTCGGAGGGGCGGGGCTTGTTCCCGCCCGCCTCGGCGAGAACGTGACTCGGGCGGGCCGCGAGGGCCCGCCCCCTATGGCTCTTTGATCAGGATCGCGCGCACCGGCGAGGCGTCGAGGTCCTGGAATCGCAGGGGCAGCGCCACGAGCTGATACTCCCCGTCGGGGACTCCTTCGAGGTCCAGGTCCTCGAGGAGTGCGACGCCATTGCCGAGCAACGCGCGGTGGGCCGGCAGGTCCTCGGCGTCCTCCGGGTCGATCGAGGCGGCGTCGGTCCCGACGAGCATCGCCCCGTTCTCCGCGAGGCGCAGCGCCGCGAGCGGAGACAGGGACGCCTTGCCGCCGCTGCGAAAGAGCACGCGGGCCACGCCGAGGGCCCTGCGCGGCAGCGCGTCCGGCCCGACCTCGCCGAGACCCGGCAGTTCCACGACGCGCGCCGGACCCACGTAGGCCGCCACCGGCGCCTCGGCGATCGTCTTGCCGTCCGCGAACACGTGGCTCGGCGCGTCCGCATGGGTTCCGCAATGCGCGCTCATCGAGAAGCTCGTCGACCCCCAGGGAGCGCCCCCGCCCGGGCTCTCGGTCTCGCGCCAGCTGAAGCCCGTGTCCCCGGGCCACACGGGGGTCTCCTCGGAGATCCGGCGCGAGACGTCGTAGATCTTCATCGCATCCGGCGAACGGTCTTCGTCTGGGCGAACCGCTCCGCGACGTGCGGGTCGTGGCCCCTGTGCCGCGGGTGGACCGGCATGTCCCGGTATTCGGCGTCGCAGCGGTAGCAGATCGTGACCGGGCGGATCTTCGCCGCGACGATCCAGTCGACGACGACCGTGGCCAGGAGCACGGGCGTGAACCAGATCCACCCGAACTTCCAGCCGATGAAGAGCGCTGCCGCGAGCGCCACACCCATGACCAGGCAACCCAGGCGCTGGTCGAAGTCCTTCTGCAGGAAGAACGCGTGGTCGCGGCAGAACGCGCACTGCTCGACGCCCTCGGAGGACAGGACCCCGTCGAACCGGGCCGTGTACGTCTTGCCGCACTTCGCGCACGCAAAGTCGCCCGCGTCCGCTGCCGCGTGCTCGCGCCACGTGAGGCAATCCGGGCAGTAGTATCTGGCTCTCATCGGCCTCTCGCGGGGGCTACGCCGGGAACCCGGTCGCGACCGTGAGGTAGGACGAGAGCAGCTCGCCGATCAGGACGAAAACGAGCGCCACGTACAGCAACCCCGTCGCCGCCTGGTTCGACTTCATCTCGGCGGTGCGCCAGATGAAGTACGAGAGCGCCAGCGGACCGGCGATGCCCCACAGGACCCGGAAGAGAAAGAAGAGCGCGTCCTTCTCGAGGGAGAGGAGCGTATGGAGTCCCTCCGAGGCGGGATGGGCCGCTACGGCCAGCGCGAGATAGACCGTGCGGAAGGCCGCGAGCCCCGCAAAGAGCTTCGCGCCGCGGGCCAGGAGCTGGAACGGCAGCGAGCGCGAGACCAGGTACCAGTGCCCGAGGTTCATGACCAGAAGCACGGACCCGAAGAACAGCCCCCCGGCCAGGGCACCGACGACCGCCCACGCGCTGCCCGATTCGATCGGCGCCACGAGCGCCACGCGGGCGAGGCTCCAGCCCGCGCAGGCCGCCCCGGAAAGGAGGACGGCCCGCCCGGGCGCCGCCCAGCCCCAGTGCGCGAGCAACGCATAAAAGGCCAGCAGCCCCGCCCCCGCCGCCGCCACGCCATGCGGCAGCCCGGCCGGCTTCACCATCAGCGCCAGGCTCGCGAAGATGGCCGCCAGCAGGCCGTGCAGCGAAAAGAAACCCCTGCCGAGCACCGCCGGCGGAAAGAACAGCAGGAGGAAAGCCGTGCCTGCGCAGGCCTCCAGCAGGAAGAGACCGAGACCCGAAAGCGCCATGTGGCGGCGATTCTATCCGGTCGCCGCCGCCTCCCGGACCTCGGCGGCGATCTGCCCGACGGACTCCACCAGGCCATGATCGCCGTCCGGGATCGCGATGAACCGCGACCCCGCCTTCAGCGCCCTGCTCGCCTCCCACCGCCGCCAGGTCTCGAAGACGCCGTCGAACGGCACGCTCTCGTCCTTCACACCCATCAGGATCGTCACCCGCTCGCGCGGTGGGTCCCGATCGGCGGTCACCTTCGCCATCTCCTCGAAGAAACGCCGATGGATCCGGATCTCACGATTCTGACCGTGGTGGAAGAACGGCAGCGGGTCCCCGGGAGCCAGCTTGTCCGTCCATCGCTCCCCGAAGGCGAGCGCCGGGGCGATCAGCACGAGGGGCGCGCGAACACCCTTGCGGCTGGCTTCCAGCGCCACCATCGCCCCGAGCGAGCTGCCGACCACGACGGCTGGCGGATCTGCCTCGGCCGCGCGAACCGCGGCCGCGACGATCTCGCGGAAATCCAGCTTCTCGAAGGACGGCTGGTTCAGATCCGGGGCAACGATACGGAACTCGTCCTGCGGGCAGCGCCTCCCGGAGAAGCGTAATCTTCCGACCCGCCGGGGACGACGCGAAGCCGTGGAGGTAGAGGACCGTGGGCACCGGGGGAAGATACCTGATGGACGCGTGTCGCGAGCTAGAAGAGGAAGGGCAACACGGAGTCTTTACGAACGGGAGTTTGACCTGCCTGCGACCGCTTGCGCCTCCGTTTCAGCGCACATTTAAACAGTTGCCAGAGACTCATGGCCCGACCTCCCGTTGCATGCGCTCGAGCTGTTCCCGAAGGTCTCGCAATGCGCGCGGATCGGCCTGCTTTCGCCGGACCGACTCGCGGAGAAGAGCCATAGCCGCGAAGCCTTCCCTCACCAAACCCTCTTCGTCGATCACCGGGAGAGCCGCAACGATCTCCGCAATCGCCTCGCCATCCCGACCTGCCGCCATGAGGGTTTCGGCCAAGACGATGCGCACGTAGGCCGCGTTGCGAGGAAAAACCCGCCGCTGAATAAACCGTGACGGATGCGCGGTACGAATCGATGGCCCTGAAAGCTGCCCCTGATCCCGCAAGAGTTCTCCCTCGATGGCGTGAAAGTGTCCAACGAGCTCCAGGAGTCCCGGAGCTCTCCAGAAGTCGACGCCTTCGTTAGCCTTGACTCGGCCGCTTCAAAACTCCTCGACGGCCGTCGAGCTCCGCAATCCCGTGAGTGACAATCCTCGGAGGCGTTGGTCGCTTGAATCGTAGGCTCCTGAAGCAGCGCATCGAGAGCGGTCCCGAGCTTCAGCTTCTCGCCCAATCTCCTTGAGAGTCACGGCCTTCAGAAGGTGGCACTTAGCGAGCGACAGGCGCATTTCGAGTCTGCTCAAACGTCCGCTTAAGCTCCGGTAGCCGCGCCATAACGTCTTGGTACGAACGCACCTCGTACAAGAGCGTGAGCAGTACGTAGCGCCCGCGAGCCCGAACGCTTTGAACGCCCACGATCTCATTACAGGCGCGTTCCAGTCGATCCAACCAAGAGCGACAATAACGATACTGGCCACCATGTCTGCTTCCAACGGCAGGATGCAACCAAGCTCAGCAGCGAAGTATGCTGCTCCTCCCTTACCTCAAGAACCTCCAGGATCTCGGAGAGCCACCGTAGAATTGCAAGGCCGCCTCTTCAACGCACGGAGCGGCGATGTCTCAGTCTTGTTCCTAAGCCTTGCACATGCTGCAAGGAGAACTGGCGCATCGCTAAGGAAATCGACGATTCAACTCCTCCGACCGTCCTTTGCCGACCAACGACTAGGAACTCCCGCACTGTCTCCTGCGCCAGAGCCTGCTCCACAACTCTTCGCTCCCACACTTCAGCCTCAGCGAAGATGCCCCAGCGGCGGGCATGCAGCCACGCCAAATACGAAATCCTCGTTAGCAGCTCCGCCCTTTCGTCGAGCCTATCGTCGGTCCAGGACAGTTGCCGAGCAGACTCCATAAAGATGGCAATGACATCCAAGTCTGCTCCGGACGGGCCCTCTTCTCGGGAGATCAGCCTGCATACTGCATGCATCTCGTCGGCGCGATCCCCCTCACTCTCGCCCCGAGATCTCTCGCCTCACCAGACTGAATCCCTCGCCAAGTCGCCTCGGCGTGTCTCATAGCGGCTCTTCGATCCCGAGCCCCGTCGGGACCTCCCTTCCTTGAGCGGCCTCGACCCAGCCTCATGACCGCGGCGTCAAGATCGTTGCTGATGGTCCACCTCCCCTAGCACCCCGAGTCCTCCCATCCTCGCGTCGGAGTTCAGCCCGATCCGAAACACCCCATCTCGCCGCAAGCTGAGCACGCCGTGCAGCCTTCCGCTGGTGATTGATCGAGAGGAGATCAACGACTTGAATCAGCCACGCCCTTGGGTTTCCGGCAGAATCGATTTTCGCAATGGCGAGAAGGAATGCGTCTTGCACAATGTCTCGTGCGTCTTCCTTCGAAAGGCGATGTTTCCACGTGGCCCGACGGACAAGAGGCAGAAACGTCTGGCGGTAAAAGACTTCTAGATCCGCCTCCGTCATGGGAGCTCGAGCGGACCTAGCACCGGGCTGCCGAAGGGGCCTTCTGCTTCACCGGTACGACATTCGATCCTCCGGTTTAGGGTCTCCGGGGTTTCCTATTACTTATTGTCACGAGGGGGCGGCGGCTGGAGAATCAGCCGTGAGAGAGTGCTGAGAGCCCTATTTTGCAGCCTGCAAGTACTCGCGGAGCTCGACGAGGGCTCTCGGATCGGTCTTCCGCTGACGAACGGACTCGCGAAGTAGGTGCAACAGCTGCGAAGCCCTCCGGGACCATCTTTTCTTGGTCGATCATCGGTAAGGCGGCAAGGATCTCCCACTCGGCCTCCCGCGAGTTGCCTCGCCTCAAGAAGGGCCTCTGCCAGCACGACCCGAAGATAGGCGGCACGAGTCTCCATGCCCAGAGCCACGTAGTCGTCTACAGACTCCGAAGGCCTGTACTGCAGCCTCAAGATGGCCCGTGCGCGCAGCGTCCCGGCGAGCATGAGCTTTAGGTCTGCGAGAGCCGAGTAGCGCTCTTCCGCCTGAAGAAGCGGTGATGCCTGCTTATAGGACGCAAGAGGCATCAAAGGAACCTTGCTCCGACCGCAAGTTGCCGAGGTTCACGAGGGCCATTCCGCAAAGAGCCGTCTCGACTTGACCCGCTTCCCCGGACGCCAAGCTTCAAATCCTGTAGCCGCCTCGTCAATCCGCCCGAGTTCCTTCAGGCTCATCGCTTCAAGGAATCGGCACTTTGCCAGGTCGTTCTGCATCCCAAGCTTCTGAAACGTCAGAGCCACCGAAGGAACGAGTTCCAGAACCTCGTCGTGACGCCTCATGTCGTATCGAAGGGTCAGACGAATATAGGAAACGCGCGCGAGGTGAGCTGCGGGGGCCACCGTGTGCCGAAAACTCGCATCGGCCCGATCCAACCAGCGTTCGGTTTCCTCTCTCTTGCCGAGGAGACGGAAGCTACCGGCCGCCAAGAGAGCGCTCTCGCCAAGAAAGAAATCGCGCTCGTCAAAGAAGAAGTCCCTTGCGCCCTTCGCGGAGAACCACTTGTAGACCCGCGAGCGACTCCTCTGCGACGGCCGACGGGCTGGTATTGATGAGCTCCCAGAGCTGAGAGCACAGATGGACGTAAGAACGTCGCCGTCCGAATATGTCCATCCAGCTCTGCTCAGAGCGATTGGCTCTGGCAGAGGTTGAGAAACATCCGAGCTCGTGCTATCGCGTCCTCGCGAGAGCAGTTCGCGACGCCAACCTTAGCGCGGAAAGAAAGAACCTCTGCCCAATTCAGGCATCGGACCGCCGAAAATCATAGAGCTGGAGGCTGCGCGAGAAGTCGTGGGCCACATCGGCGGGCTCGCGATCGAGAAGCGACTTTAGCCTTTCGTCGGAAGCGCGGACACCGGTTCCGACGACGTACTTCTGGTACTCGCGGGCGAACTGGCAGCAAGCGACCAGGAGGATAGGGACGATTCTCCCGAATCGAAATGCCCGGGCCGATAACAGAAGCGACGAAACCACACGAAAAGATCTTTTTCGAGCTCCGTCGCTTCCTGCTCGGTCAGCTGGTAGTGGGAAACGAGAGCGATATGGATGAGGCCAAGAGTCTCTTGAAAGACCGCCTGAACCTCCGTCTCGAAAACGTCCTCCGCCGATGGAGTCGCTTCGAAGTCGTCCGAGATCTCCATTACCCAGTCTCCTGTCTTCGGGAGTGGGTTAAGACTATACCTTCCTCAGAAAAAAACAATACCCTAAGTCGCAAAACTACGACTCAGGATAAGTGACTTGATATCAGTTATTTACTGACGTTCTTAGGAGGGAACGCCGCCGGTGACATTGTTCATATCGAACCCCTTTTCGCCAAAGACCCCTGGCCTAATGCCCGGGGCCGAGAAACCTAGTCCTGCGGACACAGCGGCATTGGAAAACCGGCCCAATTGGGCAGGCTTCGCCCCGTACGCCGACCGTGACTTCATGGATTCCCACCTACCCAGCGGGCCGACAGCGCGGCCCAAAAGCGAAACAGGATTATTTCATCACAGACTCAGGCCGAGGGTGTCAAGTATTTTTGTCACCCTCGTGTGACCCTCGGTTCCCTGGGCCCTCCCGGGCTCCCCTACCCCTTCTGGATGAGGGTACGGACGAGGCGATCCTGGTAGGCGTGACCCCGGGATTCGCTGACTCCGGGGCCGTTGAGCAGGATGGCGAAGACGTAGGTCTTGCCGGAACCGGCCTGGGCGTAGCCTGCAAGGGTCGACACGCCGTTCAAGGTGCCGGTCTTGGCCTGGACCTGCCCCCTCGCGACGGAGTCCATGAGGCGGCTGCGGAGCGAGCCATCGCTGTCCCCGGAGATGGCCAGGGTGGACCGCCAGACGGCTCCCTGGGGGTCGAGGCTCATGGCGCGAATGAAATTCACCATGTCGCCGGCGGCCACCCGGTTCGCAGCCGAAAGGCCCGACCCGTCATGGATGTCGAAACGGGCGGGGTCCAGGCCGATCGAGGCGAGAAACTGCTTGGAAAGCGCCAGGGCGCCCTCCCAGCTTCCCTTGCCGGTCTTTTCGGCCGCCATCGTCTTGAAGATCTGCTCGGCGTAGAAGCTCTGGCTGTGCTTGTTGGACACCGACATGGTCGGAATCAGATCCGACTCGGTCGTCGCGACGAGCGCCCACCCGTTGTCGGGCTTGACGGCACGCTCGACGACGGCGCCCGTGAGCTCGATCCCGGCCGCGCGCAAACGGCTCTTCAATGCGGCTCCGAAGAACTTCGGCGGATCGTCGATCGCCAGAGGCACGGAGTACCGGAAGTACCGGGCCGGCACCGTTCCGTCCACGAAGACCTGGTCGGACCCTCCCGGGCGCGCCACGGCGATGCGGACTTTGCCCAGTTTTCCGACCGTCCTCGCCCGCGGGACGGATTGAACGATGTCGGTGTCAGGATCGATCGACACCATCGCCGGAGCGCCGGGGAGCGCGCCGCGGCCCACGGACACGATCACGACGTTGTCGTTGTACGAGAGCGCCGAGATCGGCGCCTGGTACCAGCGCGTGTCGCGGTCCGGCGGCCAGTCGGGGTGGCGGTAGAGCCCGTCGAATGCGCTCGCGTTCAGGATCAGGTCGCCCGAAACCCGCACGATCCCGGCCTGCTTGAGTCCCTCGGCCCACCGATCGAAAACCGCAAAAGAGTCGTTCCCGTAGAAACGCCCCGAAATGTTGGGGTCTCCCCCGCCGAGTACGAGGACCGAACCCATGAGGTTGCCGTCGCGAACCTCGCCCCGGCGCCAGAAGGTCGTGCGGAACTTGTAGTTCGGCCCGAGGTAGTGCAGAGCGGCAGCCGAGGAGATCATCTTCGTGACCGAGGCGAGCGTCTCCGGCTGGTCCGGGTTGCGCGCGTAGACGACCTCGCCCGTCTCGAGGTCCGCGATCGCGACCGAGACGCCGGGGGACCGTGTCGGGGCTCGGCGGCCGATCTGATCGAGCGCCTGCGGCAGCGTCAGCGCAGCGGTTGGCGACTTGGCCGGTTTCGATGCCTGCGCCGCCGGGGCGATGAACAGAACGAGCGCCGCGACGACGCCTACGACCCGGCTCCGATTTAACCCCGCGCCACTCACCCTCTAATTATAATCGACCCTTCTTGCGATTTGACGAAATCAACCGCGTCTTCGAGATATCCGTGCGTGACCTGGCGGAGGACGAAGGCTTCCGCAGGGTGGGATTCGATCGAGGCGACGGCTGGCGCCGGCTGGGCCTCGGCGCCCAGATCCACAGCCGTGTCCTCAACGAGAGACGCGCCGCCCACCCGACGTACCGCGCCGAGGTCCACCTCGAGGCCCGCTTGCCCGTCGAGGACTGGACCGCCGTCCTGACCGGCCGTCTCGACGGCTGCATCGAGCGCTCTCCCGGCCAGTGGCTCATCGAGGAGCTCAAGTCCACGAACCTTTCGGTCGACGGCGTCCGCCCGTCCGGATACGCCTTCGAACGCGACCGCCGGCAGTTGCTCGGCTACTGCTACCTGTGGCGCCGCCTCGGCCATGGGAGCAGCGTGAACGGCGCCCTCGTCTACGTGGATATCGAGACGGGCTCCGAGCTCTCGCTCGACGTGCCCTTCGACGAAGAGATCGAGCACGAGGTCGAGCGCCGCCTCGCGCGCGCGCTCGCGATCTGGCGAGCCTCGAAGGTCGTGCGCCAGCGCAAGGCCGCCGCCGCCGAGCGGCTTCCTTTCCCCCACACCGCCCCGCGCCCCATCCAGGAGAAGCTCATCAAGGCGATCCGCAACGCCATCGCATCCGGCGAGAACCTGATCGCCGAGGCCCCCACCGGCTCCGGCAAGACCGCGGCCGCCCTCTACCCGGCCCTCGCGGAGGGGCTCGCGTCCGGGCGCCAGGTCGTCTTCCTGACATCGAAGACCCTGCAGCAGAAGATGGCCGTCTCCTCGCTCGTCTCGATGAACGCGCGGGCCTTCCAGACGGTCCAGGTCCGCGCCAAGGAGCGGATGTGCGCCAACGACAGGATCCTGTGCCACGAGGAATTCTGCCGGTTCGCCAAGGACTACCCCGAAAAGATGGAACGCTCGAACCTGCTCGGCCGCCTGCGGGACGGCTATGCCCACCTCGACCCCGACACGGTATTCGAGGAGGCCCGGCGCGAAGAGGTCTGCCCGTTCGAGGTGCAGCTCGAGCTCGCCTCCCGCGCCGACGCGATCGTCGCCGACTACAACTACGTCTTCGAGCCGGCCGCCGCGCTGCGGCACCTCACGGGCGAAGAGCTGCGGGAAGCAATCCTCCTCATCGACGAGGCCCACAACCTTCCCGATCGTGCCCGCCAGATCTTTTCCCCGGAAATCCTCGAAGAAGACCTCGTGGCGCTGGCGAACCGGCTGGCCATGCAGCCGGGCGATCTCTTCGCGGACATCGCGATCTCGATCGAGGAGCTCCTGGAGATCCTCGCAACGGCCGCCGAGGACCTCCCCGAGGGCGACGCGATCGCGGAGATCGTGCCGCCCACAGAACGGATCCTGGATCTGCGCCTCGACTGGGAAGCCAAGCTCATGCGCTACCTCGCCTGGAAGCGGGAGACGCGGCTTGCCCTGGTGGACGATCCCGTCATGGATTTCCACTTCACGCTGCAGCGCTTCACGGCGGTGCTCTCGATGCTCGGGCCCGACTTCACGAGCGTGGTCGAACGGCGCGCAAGCGGGATCCGGCTCGGTCTCGTCTGCCTCGACCCCGCTCGGGTGCTGGCGCCCGTCTTCCGCAGCGCCCATTCGACGATCCTGCTCTCGGCCACCCTGACGCCGCCCGAGGCAATCGAGCGGGTCCTCGGCCTCGAGAAAGACCGCACGTCGTGGATCTCGCTGCCGCCCCCGTTCCCCCCCGGCAACCGCAAGGTGATGATCGTCTCGAGCGTGCGGACGACCTTCAAGGCGCGCGAGAAGAATTACGACCGGATCGCCCGCCTGCTCGCCGAGATGTCCGATGCCCACGGCGGCAACGACCTGGTCCTCTTTCCCTCCTACCGTTTTCTGACCGCGGTGGCCGAGCGCATGCCGCAGACCCGGTCGCGCCTGCTCGTCCAGCGGCCGGACCTGACCGCGTTCGAGAGGCAGCACCTGCTCGAGGCACTCTCGTCGCCGCCGCCCGGGGGCACGCTCCTCTTCGCCGTTTCCGGCGGCATGTACGCCGAGGGCGTGGATTACCCGGGCGAGCTGCTCTCGGCCGTCTTCGTCGTCTCGCCCGCCCTGCCCCAGGTGTCGTTTGAACGAGAGCTCCTGCGCCGCTACTTCGACGACAAGGAAGAGGCCGGCTTCGACTACGCCTACCTGCAGCCCGGCATGACGCGCGTCGTCCAGGCGGCCGGCCGGCTCATCCGCAGCGAGACGGACCGCGGGGTGATCGCCCTCGTGTGCGCGCGCTTCCTCGAGGAGCCGTACGCGAGCCGCCTGCCCCGCGACTGGTACGACGAGAGCCCGCACGAGCTGGCGACCCGACGCCCGGCCGACGAGATCCGCGAGTTCTTCGAGAGGTACCAGTGAAAAATCCGTACACGAACCCGAAGACGCCGAAGGTGACGGTCGACGCATGGGTGCGCGATCGGAGCGGGCGCGTCCTGCTCGTGAGCCGCGGGCGGCCGCCCTTCATCGGGCACTGGGGCCTGCCGGGAGGCTTCTGTGAGTGGAGGGAGACGACCGAGGACTGCTGCGCGCGCGAAACGCTCGAAGAGACGGGCCTGCACGTGCGCGTCGGCGAACTGCTCGGCGTGTACTCGAAGGCGGACCGCGACCCGCGCGGCCACAACGTCACCGTGCTCTACGCGGCAAAGCCCCTGCGCGGGCGGGCCAGGGGGGGCGACGACGCGGCCGAGGCCCGGTGGTTCACGCCGCGGGAGGTCCGCAAGACTCGACTTCGCGTTCGACCACCGCGAGATCGTTTTCGAGCAACTCGCGAAGGACCGCAGGCGCCGGCGTTAGGGACGCTCGCGCAGGCCCGTTCATCCCGGGCAGCCTGTCATCCCTCCTCGTGTCGGCCCCGGGGAGAACGTGGGAACCGGGAGCTAGGCCTCCGGTTCCGCCGCCGATCCGAGCTCCTCGACCCTCACCAGGACCACCGTGATGTTGTCGACGCCGCCCTTTTCGTTGGCGAGGTCGACCAGGGCGTGGCAGATGCCCTCGGAGCCCTTCGTGTCGTCGGCCGCGATCATGTCGCGGATCTCTTCGTCCGAGAGCATGGTCGTCAACCCGTCCGAGCAGAAGAGGAACAAGTCGCCGATCTTGAACTCCATTTCGCGCAGGTCCGGCGAAACGGAGGCGCCGCCGCCGAGAGCCCGCGTCACCACGTTCTTCAGCGGATGCGTCTTGGCCTCGTCCTCGGTCAGGATTCCCGCCGTCACCTGCTCGTGGACCCAGGAGTGGTCGTCGGTCAGGCGCGTGAGCTCGCCGGTACGATAGAGATACGCCCGGCTGTCTCCGACGTGGGCCAGCGAGAGCACCTTTTCGTTCATGAGGCCCGCGACCACGGTCGTCCCCATCCCCTTCAGCCAGGGCTGTGCCGCGACCGCGGCCATCACGCGCTCGTTCGCCTTTTCGATCGCCACGGCGAGGCGGTTGCTGTTGAAATCGAGCTCGTGGTTGTACTTGAACGGCCAGGTCGCCTCTTCCTTCTGGCGCGTGGCCGCGATGAACTCCCCGATCGTCTCCACCGTGATCTTCGCCGCCACCTCGCCGGCCGCGTGGCCGCCCATGCCGTCGGCCACGACGAAGAACCCCTCGACCTCCTCGAGCGCGAAGGCGTCCTCGTTGTGCTTGCGCTTCTTGCCGACGTCGGTCAGGCCGAACACATCGATCCAGGCCATTGCGCCCTTACCCCCGCCCCGCCCGCTGCACGCGGATCTCTTCGAGGGCCCTGCGCGCCTCGCCGCCGGCCGGGTCCCAACGGATCGCTTCCTGATAGGCCTTCTCCGCCTTCATCAGCAATCCGGCCTGCCGGAAGATGGCGCCGGCGTCCTTCAGCAGCACCCCGTTGTGCGGCTCCAGGGCGAGGGCGAATTCGATCGCCTTGACCGCCGCTCGCACGTCTCCCGCGCGCGCCGATGCGAGGCCGAGGTAGTGCTGCGCCTTGACGTCCTTGGGGTTGCGGCCCACCGCGAGCTGGAAGTTGCCTGCCGCCTCGGCGAATTTCCGGTCCTTGTAGGCCGCGATGCCCTGGCCGAGGTAGTTCTGGGCCACGGGATCGGCGTCCTCGGACATCCCGGCGGCCGCGGCCAGGTCGAAGTCGTAGGCCTTGCGCCGCTCGGGGCTCGTCAGCACGTTCACGGCCTCGGTCAAGTCCTGGAATTTCCCTTCGGCTTCCGCCTTCTTCGCGGCGGGAGCGCGGTCCGGGTGGGCTTCGCGCGCCAGCGTTCGGAAACGCTCGCGAATCTGGGCCTCGCTGGCGTCACGCGCCACGCCCAGCAACCCGTAGTAGTCAATGTCTCGCGGCATTTACGATGAAACCTCGAACGCGCAGCGGAAGTTCGACGAAGGGTAACATACGAGAAAGCAACGGCTTCGGCAAGCGCCAGCACGGGCCGGCTGCCCCCCGGCGCCTGCGGCCCGGCCCCCACTCCTATCCGCGCTTTTCGAAAAGGACCTTCCGGGCCCCCATCCGGATGCCCTCCGGGAGGTTCCGGTCGCGCGCGAGGTTGCGCAGCTCGCGCAATCCGAGGAACTTCACGAGGGGCAGCGTGATGGAAATGGGCACGGCGGGATTGTGGACGAGGGCGATCTGGATCCGGGGCCTCTTGATCCACTCCCGCGCCGACGCGATCTCGTGGAAGAGCTCGGTATGCAGGTGCCGCATGGCGCAGAACGACTCGATCTCGGCCAGCGTCAGGGCCTCGCACCGGAGCACGGCAAGGCTCACGATCTTGTTGACGTCGCCGATCAGGATCCGGCGCTCCTCCTTGGTTCCCCTCTGCGCCAGTCCCAGCTTCTCCTTGACCGTCATCATGGAGATGCGGCGAAAGATCGCCGCCAGGGCGCCCTCGTCCACCTCCTCGCCGGAGGGCGCTCCCGCCTCGCCGGAATCCGCGCCCTCGCCCTCCTCCGCCACCTCCTGCTCCGGCTCGTCGAAGACGATGCCGGCCGCTTCCTGCCGGGCGCGGCGCTCTTCCTCCTCGCGCCGCAGGCGCTCCAGCTCCCGGCGCCGATCTTCCTTGTCGAAGAACTCCTCGCGCATCTCGAGCAGCCGCCGCCTGCCATCGACCGTCAGATCGGGGTTTTCGAGCAGCGCGCCGATCAGGGCGGGGTGACGGAGCAGCCGCACCTGATTGATGATCAGCGCCTCCTGGGGCGCTCCGCTGACGATCGAGGCCAGGCGCAGCAGCGTGTCGTCGCCGGCGGCGCGGTTGCGGATGACCCGCTCGAGAACGAAGTGGTCGTCGCTATGCCGGCTGATGACGTCGAGCTCCGACTCCGTCGGATCGGCGTTGTCCAGGAACCGCGCCAGGTCGTCGGGAGGGACCTCGCCGAGCGTCGCGGCTGCGGGAAGGCCGATGTCCGGATCGGGGTCGGAGACGACGGCGAGCAGCGCCCGCAGGCGGTCGTCGCTTTCGAGCGGAAGCAGTCCCCGGGCCGCGAAAGCCCGAAGCTCGCGCGTGGCGTCCGGCGACCGGACGAGCGCAATCAGGTCCCTGGCATCGACGCTCCTGGGGCTGTCGGATTCGGCCAAGGGAACGGACCGGGAGTCAGCTCCGGGTCAGCCGGGCCGGCACCGGAAGGTCGCGGACGACCTGGCCGGCGCCTCCGAGCAGCTCGAGCGGCCGCCCGTCCACGGTGACCCGCACGCCGCCGGCGTTGCCGAGCGTGAGACGGAAGCCGTCGCGCGCCTCGAACCTCTGACTGGTCCCGCGGCGGCTCAACCCGGAGAAAATCGTCTGGCCGTCGGCCGAGACTTCGGTCCAGGAATCCTGCTCGAACTCGAGGAGCATCGACACACCCGCCGGCTTCGGCGGCTCGACCACCGGCTCCTCGCGGATCGCCGGCGCCGGGCCGGGAGATACGGAAACATTCTTGAAGGAGACGGGCGCGACCCGGCGCACGGCGATGGGCGTCGTCGCCCCGCTGTGCCGCTGCGGCCTCGCGATCAATCCGAGCAGCAGAAGGATTGCCGTGACACTGATGACGATCGTGCTCGCCGCCGCGCGGCGCCCGCGGAACAACCGCGAGCGCAGTCCGCCCTTCTTCGAGCCCGCGTCGCGCGACTTGTCGGGAGCGAGGCCCGCGAGGTAGGCGTTCACCATCTCGTCCGGATCGAGGCCGAGATGCCGGGAGTACGAACGAATGAACCCCCGGGTGAATACGGGGGCCGGCAGGCGGGAAAGATCGCTCTTCTCGAGCGCGGTCAGCAGGCGAACGGAAATCTTGGTCGCCGAGGAGATTTCCTCCAGCGAAACTTCCCGGATGAGCCTCTCCCGGCGGAGTTCTTCTCCGAACGTGAGGGCCGGTGTCTCACCCATACTGTCTCCCAGATGCCGCTTTCGATGCTAGACCTCGCCAGCCTTCTCCGCAAGGACTCTTTGCGCACATGCCTTTAGGAGCGCCGGAGTCCGGGGCGAGTCGCGAAGCCCGCGCAGGTCCTCGAGGCTCGCCCGGGTCAGCAGCGACAGGGCAAGGGGCGCCGGCAGGCGCGGGTTCCGAAGAACGGCGCTTCGAACGGCCGGCCGCGGCCCCCATCGCGGGTGCTCGGCGATCAGGGACAGGATTTCCGCCGAGGCGTCGAGTCTAACCGCCGCTTGGACCACGTCCGCCTCGATGGCGAACCGGTTTTCGAGGACCGAGGCCAGGACCCGGGGATCCGGATCGAGGCGGAGGGACTGGAGGGTCCCCCTGCCCACGTTGCGCGCGAGGTCCACTTTCTCGGCCAGGGCCAACTCGGGCAGCCGCCGCAGGAGATCGAGGTCCGCGGCCCGGCGGATCGCCGGGTGCACGCGGGCATCCCCCGACAGAAAAGCCAGGTCCCTCCAGAAGAGGGTCGCGACCAGAGCGAGGGCATCGGTGCGCGGCGTGCGCGGATGCGCCGCGAGCGCCCGCCGCACCGCGTGGAATTTCCGGGCGGCCCGGTCGGACAGGATCTCGTGGAGCGTCTCGAGTGGAAGATTCGCCCGGCGCAGGAGCTTCAGGCAGTCGCCCTCGGTGCGCATGTCCCCGATGTCCTATTGCGGACGGCGCCGGCAGGCAAGGGCGAGAGATCGCGCGAGAGACTCCACCGCCTTCTCACGGCGCTGCCCGGCGTCTTCCGCGGCGCGCACCAGAGCGGACCCGACGACGACCCCATCGGCGAGCGACGCGGCGTGGCGCGCGGCGTCCGGCGTCGCGATGCCGAAGCCGATTGCCACCGGAAGCCCATGCGCTCGGCTCCGCGCGCGGCGCACCGTACGGGCGAGATCCCGTGGGAGCGACGGCCGCGCTCCGGTCGTGCCCGAGCGGGACACGACGTAGAGAAAACCGCTGGAGAGCTTTGCGGCCTCGGCCATCCGGGAAGGCGGCGAGGTCGGAGAGACGAGGAAGACCGTGTCGAGGCCCGCGGCGCGAAAGTGCGGCTGCGTCCACGACGCCTCCTCCGGCGGAAGGTCCGTGAGGAGCGCGCCGTCGAATCCGGCCTCACGGGCGGCCCTTGCGGCGCGGGCCGTTCCCAGCCGCAGGATGGGGTTCAGGTACGAGAAGAGCACGAGCGCCATCTCCGTGCGGTCGCGGATGCGCCGCGCGATCTCGAAGACGGTCTCGAGCGTCGTGCCGGCCTCGAGCGCCCGCGACGCCGCGCGCTGGAGGACCGGTCCGTCCGCGATCGGATCGGAAAAGGGCACGCCGAGCTCCAGCACGTCGGTGCCGGCGCGAGCCAGCGCCCCGGCCAGGCCGACCGTGGCGTCGGGCGACGGGTCGCCCGCGGTGATGTAGGCGACGAATGCCGCCCGGTTCTGGCTGCGGGCGCGGGCGAAGGCATCGGCGATTCGCGTCACGACGGCTCGCCGTCCCTGGCGCGCAGGTACTCGTCCAGGTCCTTGTCGCCGCGGCCGGAGAGGTTGACGAGGATCCAGGACGAACGCGGCCACTTGCGGGCGAGCCTGGCCGCGAACGCGACGGCATGCGCCGACTCGAGCGCCGGCAGGATCCCTTCCAGCTCGCACACGAGCGCGAAGGCGTCGAGCGCCTCGGCATCGGACACCTTCGTGTAAGTCACTCGGCCGCGGTCGTGCAGATCGGCGTGCTCCGGGCCCACGGCCGGGTAGTCGAGGCCGGCCGAAACCGAATGCGTCGGCAGCACCTGGCCGTCCGCGTCCTGCAGAAGCATCGTGCGCGTTCCGTGGAGGACCCCCGGGGCCCCGCCCGAGAACCGCGCGGCGTGCTCCCCCGGTCCCGCGCCGCGGCCGCCGGCCTCGACTCCGTACAGCGCCACGCGAGTTGCGAGGTACGCCGAAAAGAGACCGATCGCGTTCGAGCCTCCGCCCACGCAGGCGACCGCGGCACGCGGGTCGCGGCCCGCAAGTTTTCGAAACTGTGATCGCGCTTCCCGCCCGATCACCGACTGGAACTGGCGCACCATCGACGGGTACGGATGCGGCCCCAGAGCCGAGCCGAGCACGTAGTGCGTCGTCGCGACATTCTCGGTCCAGTCGCGCATCGCTTCGTTGATGGCGTCTTTCAGGGTCTTCGATCCGGCGTCGACCCCGACCACCTCGGCGCCGAGCAGTCGCATGCGCGACACGTTCGGCGCCTGCCGGGCCATGTCGGTCGAGCCCATGTAGACGCGGCACGGGATCCCGATCTTCGCCGCGGCCGCGGCGGTGGCCACCCCGTGCTGGCCCGCCCCGGTCTCCGCGACCACGCGGGCCTTGCGCATCCTCTTTGCGAGGAGCACCTGCCCGAGCGCGTTGTTGAGCTTGTGCGCGCCCGTGTGCAGCAGGTCTTCGCGTTTGAAGACGATGCGCGCCCCGCCGCACCGCGCGCTCAGCCGCGCGGCGAAGGTCACCGGGGTGGGCCGCCCGGCGTAGTTGCGCAGGAGATCGTCGAGCTCGGCGCGAAATCCGCGATCCCGGCTCCATTTCGAGAAGGCCTTCTCGAGCTCGGCCAGCGGCGCCATCAGCGTCTCCGGCGCAAACTGCCCGCCGTACTCCCCGAAGTAGCCCTTGCGGCGCCTCAAGCGTCGGCCTCCCTCACGGCCGCGAAGAAGCGCTCGAGCTTTCCCCGGTCCTTGATCCCGGGAGCGCTCTCCACTCCGGAAGCGACGTCCACTCCGGCCGGCCGAAGTCTTCGAATCACCGAGCCCACGGTCTCCGCGTTCAGGCCTCCCGCCACGAGGACCGGCACCGGCCAGCTCGCCTCCTCGATGCGGGCGGGATCGAGCAGCGTTCCGGTCCCCTCGCTCGGATCGAAGAGCACCGCGTGGCAACGCACGAGGATCTCGCCGCGCGGGACGGCAAAATCGTCGCCGGCCTGCCGCGCCACCGCGATGATGGGAACCGGCGAGCGGGCGACCTCTTCCTCCGTCAGCCTGCGGTGAAGCTGCACGAGGTGCAGTCCCGCGGCCTCGACCGCCCGGGCGATCGTGTCGGCGTCTTCGTCCGCGAAGACGCCCACGCGCAGCACGCCGGGAGCCGCCGCCGCGCCGAGCTCCCGCACAATCGCATTCGGGACCCGGCGCGGCGAGGACACGACGAAGTTGAACCCCACGTAGGTCGCTCCGAGCTCGCACGCGGACGCAACGTCGTCCGGGCGCGTCAGGCCGCAGATCTTGACGGCCGTCATCCGCGCAGGCCCCGTAGGTCTTCCTCGGGATCCTCGGCGCAGAGCAGCGTCTCGCCCACGAGGAAGGCCTCGAATCCGGCTTTCGCGAGCCTCTCGATGTCGGCCCGGGTCCGAATGCCGCTCTCCGCCAGTCGGACCGGGCCGGGCGGAATCTCCTTCGCCATCGACTCGAGCGCGGAGAGGTCGGTCCGGAAGCTCGTCAGGTCGCGGGCGTTCACGCCGAGCACGTCGGGCGCGAGCGCCGCCGCCTGGCGGATCTCGACGGCCCCGTGCGCCTCGACCACGACGGCCAGGCCGCGGTCCCGCGCCCCGGCTCGCAGCCGCGCGAGGTCGAGCTCGGGCAGGGCGCGGACGATGAGCAGGACGGCGTCGGCGCCGAGGGACACGGCGAAGTCGAGCTGCCGCTCGTGGATCACGAAGTCCTTCATGAGTACGGGCAGGCCCGACATCGCCTTGACACGGACCAGCCACTCGGGGTTGCCGCCGAAGTGGTCCTCTTCGGTCACGACCGAAATCGCGGCCGCGTGGCCGCGTCGATAGACGAGCGCGAAGCGCTCGACCTTGGCGTCGGGATTGGCGAGGATCTCCCCGGCCGACGGCGAACGCGCCTTGAACTCGGCGATGATCCGCGTGCCGGGCTCGCGCAGAGACGCGACGAACCCGGCGCCGTCGGTCGGACGAGCCGCCGGGCCGTGCGCCGCGAACTCGCCCCGCGACAGGCGCGTCTGCTTGGACGCGAGGATCGCCGTCAGCACGTCGTTCATGCCGCGCGCGAGGCCTCCTTGAGCCTCTCGAAACAACCGGCCGCCGCGCCGCTCTCGATCGAGGACCGAGCGAGCTCGTAGCCCTCGGCCACGCCCGCGGCGCGCCCCTCGACGACCAGCGCCAGCCCGGCGTTGAGCAGCACCGTCTCGCGCCGGGGGCCCGGCTCGCGGTCGAGCAACCGCGCCAGCATCGCGGCGTTCTCGGAGGCGTTGCCGCCCGCGAGCTGATTGAGCGCGACCGGCTTCTGAGCCAGCGCGCCCGTGTCGAGGCGCCAGGGACGCGTTGCTCCGTCCAGGACCTCGATGCCCGCCGCGCCCGCGCCCGGAACGAGCTCGTCGAGGCCGTCGTCGGAGTGGAACACGATGGCGCGCTCGCTGCCGAGCGCGGCCAGGGCGCCGGCGAGCAACGGCACGAGCGCCGGCCGTCCGACGCCGACCAGCTGACGACCGGCGCCGGCCGGGTTGGCGAGCGGGCCGAGCACGTTGAAGATCGTGCGGATGCCGAGCTCGCGCCGGACGCTGGCGAGCTCCTTCATCGCCGGGTGGAAGGCCGGCGCGAAGAGAAAGACGATTCCCACCTCGTCGAGCACGCGCCCCGCGCGCCTCGGATCGAGGTCGACGCGAACTCCGCTCGATTCGAGCACGTCGGCCGAGCCCACGCGCGAGGAGACCGAGCGGTTCCCGTGCTTGGCCACCGCGGCCCCGGCTCCCGCCGCCACGATCGCGGCCGCCGTGGAGATGTTGAAGAGGTTCCGGCCGAGGCCGCCCGGGCCGCACGTGTCGAGCAGCGGCGACCGCCCGCTCTCGACGCGGCGCATCCGGCGGCGCAGGGCCGCCACCGCTCCCGCGATCTCCTCGGCCGTCTCTGCCCGCGTGGCGATGCCCATCAGGATCGCGCCCTTCTGCGCCTCGGTCGCCCGGCCGTCCATCAGGTCGCCGAACGCCTCCTCGGCGAGCGCCCGCGGCAGCGGCTTTTGCGCCGCAAGGGTCCGCAGCGCCTCGGCGACGCTCGGCGTCACGCCCGCACCCCGAGAAAGTTCGCCAGAAGCCTCTCTCCGTCCGGCGTCAGCACGGACTCCGGGTGGAACTGGACTCCGTAGACGGGCTTCGAGCGGTGCGAGAGCGCCATGGCGAGGCCGTCGTCGCTGCGCGCGGTGATCGTCAGGTCCTCTGGCAGACCTTCTTGCCGGACCACGAGCGAATGGTACCGCCCGGCCTCGAAGGGGTTGGCGATCCCGTCGAAGAGCATGGACCCGTCGTGGCGCACCGGCGAGCTCTTGCCGTGCCGCGGAGCGGGCGCGCGCTCGACGACCCCGCCGTGAAACGCCGCGATGGCCTGGTGGCCGAGGCACACCCCGAGCAGCGGGACCCGGGCGCGCTCGGCCGCGGCGATCATCGCGATCGAGCGGCCGGCATTCTCCGGGCGCCCGGGGCCGGGCGAGATCACGATCGCGCGGGGCCGGAGCGCGAGGATCGAGTCCGGGTCGAACCGGTCGTTGCGGGCGACCTCGACGCGGTCATCGAGCTTCCCGAGCGCCTGCACGAGGTTGTAGGTGAAGGAGTCGTAGTTGTCGACGACGAAGATCATGAGCCGAACCACTCCCGCGCCAGGTCGATGGCGCGCAAGACGGCCGCGGCCTTGGATTCGGCTTCGGCGTATTCCTTTTCGGGAACCGAGTCGGCCACGATGCCGGCGCCGGCCTGGACCCGCCAGAGGCCATTCTCCACCACCGCCGTGCGGATGGCGATCGCAAGGTCGCAGTTGCCGGCAGCGTCGAAGTAACCGACCGCGCCGCCGTAGATGCCTCGCCGGGCGGCCTCGAGCGAGTCGATCAGCTCCATCGCGCGGATCTTGGGGGCACCCGTCAGCGTGCCGGCCGGAAAGCAGGCGGCCAGCGCATCGGCCGCGCTGCGCCCGGCCGCGAGCCGTCCGCGGACCTCCGAGACGAGGTGCTGCACGTGGGAGAACTTCTCCACCGCCGCGTACCGGGGAACGCTCACGCTTCCGATCTCGCAGACGCGGCCGAGGTCGTTGCGGGCCAGGTCCACGAGCATCACGTGCTCGGCACGCTCCTTGGGGTCGGCGAGCAGTGCTGCGGCCAGCCGCGCGTCCGCGTCGGGCGTCGCGCCGCGCGGTGCTGTGCCCGCGATCGGGCGCGTCTCGACTTCCCGGCCGCGGCAGCGCACGAGCATCTCGGGCGAGGAGCCGAGCACGCTCGACTCGCGCGTCTCGAGGTAGTAAAGGTACGGCGACGGATTCAGCGCGCGCAGGGCGCGGTACACGTCGAAAGGGTCGAGGCCGACGCGAGCGGTCCAGCGCTGGGAGAGGACGCACTGGTAGACCTCCCCGGCGCCGATCGCGCCCTGGATCGTCCGGACTGCGCCGAGAAAGGCCCCCTCCGGCATGAGCGGCGCGAACTCCGATGACGGGCCGCCGGCCGCGCGCCGCGGCGGGTCCGGCTGACCGAGGAATGCCTCCAGCCGGTCGAGCCGCGCGACGGCGGCGTCCACTTCATGCTCTGCGTCGGAGCTCGCAGTCAGATCGAGCGTGGTCAGCAGGAGCAGCCGTTGCCGTGGATGGTCGAAGGCGGCGACCGAGTCGTACAGCAGGAACTGCGCGTCCGGAATCCCGCCCTCGCGCGGGTGCCGGTCCGGGATTTCCTCGAAAAGGCGCATGGCGTCATAACAGAGATAACCGACGGCGCCGGCCGCCAGAGGCGGCAGATCAGGATCGGGGATGAAATGCTCCCGCCGCACGATCCGCTCGAGCGCTCCGAGGGGCGCGCCCGCACAGGGCTGCGAGGCGCCGTTGCGCTCGAGGCGAGCCTGCCCATCCTCCACCGTCCAGCGCGCGACCGGCCCCGTCCCGAGGAACGTGTAGCGGGCGACTGACTCGCCGCCCTCGACGCTCTCGAGAAGGAAGCACTCCGACCCGGAGGCGCGCATGCGCGAGAAGAGCATGACGGGCGTGAGCCGATCCGACGGGAACACGCGCGCAACCGGAACGCAGGCCCCCGACTGCGCCCTCGCCAGGAATTCATCGCGTTCTGCGCCGCGCTCTCTCATGCCGTCCGCCCTTCGCGCAGGATCGCCATCACCCCTTCGGGCGTAACGCCTTCGACCCCGAAGAGCTCTGCCTGGCGCACCGCCTGGACGGTGAACATCCGGAGGCCCTCGACCGTCGGGCACTTCGCCGCGCGCGCCGCGCGGATCGTCGAAGTCTCGCGACCGTCGCGCCGGTACACGCAGTCGAAGACCAGCGGCCGCGCCTCGAGCAGGCGCTCGGGGACCGCCGAGGGATCCTCATCGCGCCAGCCGACGGGAGTGGCGTTGACGTACAAGTCCGCCTCGCTCGCGTCGAGATCGCTCCAGGCCATCGAATCGACGTGGAAGGCGTCGGCCAGCCGGTCCGCCTCGGCATCGCGCCGGGCCGTCACGACGACCTCGTATCCGAGCCGACGGGCGGCGACGATGACGGCGCGGGCCGCGCCGCCCGCCCCGATGACGACCGCGCTGCGGCCTTCCCCCGTGCCGTGATCGGCCAGGGGCTCGAAGACCCCCTCGACATCCGTGTTTTCCGCGTGCCAGATGCCGGCGCGGTCGCGCACGAGGGTATTCGAGGCCCCGATCAGGCGAACGTCCTCGGAGGGCCGGCCCGCCCGCGCCGCCGCGAGCTTCCACGGCTGCGTGACCGCGAATCCTCGAAAGGGAGGATCGAACTGGATCTCGTGCGGCCTCTCGCGGTCGAAGTCGCCGACCTGGAGCGGCAGGTAGAGATACGGCAGGTCCCGATCGCGGAAGAGTGTGTTGTGCAGCAGCGGCGAAAGGGAACGGGCCGTGCTCCCGGCGATCACGCCGAAAAGCGCCTCGATCGGACGCGGGCGATTGACCTCGTAGATCGAGAGGAGGTCTCCGATCGCGATCTGGCCCGCCGCGGTCTCGCGCTCGACCGGGCCGTAGACGAGCGCCGCTCCGAAGAGCGCCGACAGCACGCGGCCCGGGGCGCTCGCCGGCCCCATCGGGAAGATCGCAACGCCCTCGCCCCGCCGCTTCTGGAGCTCGGCGATCCGCAGCCCCCCGGCCAGGTCCGCGGCGCCCGCAACGAGCTTGACCGCGTGCGCGCCGGCCGAGCGCATCGCCGAGAGCCTCGCCTCCCAGTCGGAAGGAAGCGCAAAGGGCGAATGCAGCGACACGACGACCCGCTCGCGCTCGGCAAAGGCGTCCCGGTCGGCGAAGAGCCCCCGCGCGTGCTCGACGTCCACGGTCGCCCCCGAGGCATACGCCTCCTCGACGAGCCGCCGGTACTGCTCGGCCGACCCGGAAAAGCTGCCGCCCTCCGCGATCGAGCGCCAGGTCACCATGACCGGCCGCGGATCGAGCGAAACGAGCGCCGCCGCGGGAATCGGGCTTTCCGCCAGGTCCATCCGGAACTCGATCGCGTTCGCCCCGGGGGGAACCCGTGCGACGAGACGCTCGGCGTCCGCCGCGTCTTTGGGCGCGAGCGACGCGATGTGCGCGGGTATCGGAAGAATTCTGTCGGCCATAAGAATCAAAAACCCCCGAGCCCTTTCGGGCCGGGGGTTCGAATTATCGTCGTTCTGGTTCGCCCCCGCCGAAAGTGTCGGCAGGGCGACATCGCCCTACCGGGGTTCCTCCCGCCACCGCCAGTTCCGGAGCAAACCAATCGTCATGGCCAGGGCATCATCCCGCCGCCGGCAGGAGGTGTCAAGCCGGGCTGGCCCTCGCGTTCGGGGACTACGCTTTCTTCCATCGCGTGCCCGCGGGCCCGTCCTCGAGCACGATCCCCTTTGCGGCGAGATCGTTGCGGATTCGATCCGCCTCCGCAAAGTCCCGCCGCTTGCGGGCGGCCAGGCGAGCGGCGATCTGGGCTTCGATCTCGGCGGGCAGCACCTCTGCAGTCGCGGCCAGAAGGCCCAGGACGCCGTCGGCGCTGCGCAGGATCGCCCCGCCGATCGCGGCGCCTTCGGCGTCGAGGGAGCCGTCGTCGATGGCGGCGTTCAACTCGCGCAGATACGGGAAGAGCGTCCCGAGCGCTTCGGAGGTGTTCAAATCGTCGTCCATGGCAGCCATGAAATCGAGGGCGAACTTCTCGGCTCGCGCGGCCGCTGGAAATGAGCCCGGCTTCCTCGTGCTCGACGCGGCGACCTCGTCGATGCGCGCCGCCGCCGCACGGACCCGGTCCATGGCGGCCGCCGCCCCGGCCAGCGCGTCGAACGTGAAGTTGAGCTTGCGCCGGTACGGCACGGAGAGCAGCAGGTACCGCACGGCCATCGCATCGTTGCGGCGGGCCAGCACGTCATCGAGCGTGAAGAAGTTGCCCCTGGACTTGGCCATCTTCTCGCCGTCCACGATCAGGTGCTCGGCGTGGAGCCAGGTGTCGACGAACCGCTCGCCGGTTGCGGCCTCACTCTGCGCGATCTCGTTCTCGTGGTGCGGGAAGATGTTGTCGACCGCGCCCGTGTGCATGTCGAAGTGTGCGCCGAGGTATTTCATGCTCATGGCCGAGCACTCGATGTGCCAGCCCGGACGTCCCGCGCCCCAGGGCGAGGGCCACGTGGGCTCCCCTTCTTTGCCGGCCTTCCAGAGGACGAAGTCCTTGACGTCCTCCTTCTCATACTCGTCGTCGGCCACGCGGTCGCCGCGGCGCGCCTGCGTCAGGTCGATTCCCGAGAGTTTGCCGTAGTCCGGAAAGGTCGCGATGCGGAAGTAGACCGAGCCCTCGGACTCGTAGGCGTGGCCGCGCTCGAGCAGCTTCGCCGTGATCTCCTGCATCTCCCGGACGTGGTCGGTGGCGCGCGGATAGCCCTCCACCCGCTGGACCCCGAGCCGGTCGATGTCGCGGAAGAAGAGGTCCGCGTATTTCGACGTGAAATCGCGCAGCGACATGTTCGCCTGCGCGGCGCCGCGAATGGTCTTGTCGTCGACATCGGTCAGGTTCATGATCTGCGTGACCCGCCAACCCTTCGCCAGCAAGTGGCGCCTCAGGATGTCTTCCCAGAGAAACGTGCGCAGGTTCCCGATGTGCACGACGTTGTAGACCGTCGGCCCGCACGTGTAGAGCCGCACGTGGCCGTCTTCGCGTGGGGCGAAGTCCTCGAGCCTGCGGCCGAGCGTGTTGAAGACTCTGAGCGTCACCAGATCCCCTTTGCCTTCTGGCGGCGGACTTTGCGCCAGGTCAGGTCGCGCTTCAAGCCCCAAAGTCGGTCCAGGAAGAGCAAGCCGTCCAAATGATCGGTTTCGTGACACAGCGCCCGGGCGAGCAGGCCCGTCCCCTCGATTTCCCGCACCGCTCCGGACGCATCGCCCGCGCGGACGCGGACCCGCGCGGGGCGCACGACCTTTTCCGCGAGGTCGGGCACCGAGAGGCACCCCTCCTCCTCCTTCTGCTCTCCGGAGGCTTCGACCAGGACCGGGTTGACGAGGACGATGATGCCGTTCGGGTCCGCGCCCACCGAGAGGTCGATGATCGCAATCCGCTTGTTGACACCAATCTGGGGGGCCGCCAGGCCGACTCCCGGCGCCGCGTGGCACGTCTCGACCATGTCCGCCACGAGGCCCGCGAGCTCCTCGCGGGAGGGATCGACGTCCGCGTTCCAGTCGAGCAGCCGGGGGTCGCCAAACCGCACGATGTCGCGGATCACGAGCGCTCCGCCTTGCGCCCCGGGCCCGGACCGGCAGCCGGCGGCGTGTCCTCGGTGCCGCAAGATCTGTCTCCCGCGCGTGACAGCAGCCGGCTCGCTCTCCTCCGAGCTTCGACCATAAGTCCTTGATTTAGAGCACATTCTTCCCCGCCGGGCAAGCCGCGAAGGTGGCACGCGGCTCGCTCTCTGCATGAGACGAGAGACACGGATGAACACGAAGCGAATCGGCTATCTGGTGGCGCTGGCCGGCCTGGCGGCTTGCACCGCTCTCGGGCAGCCGGAGCGCCGGAGTGCCTATTCGTACGTGCGCGAGGCGTCCGGCGCCGTGACGGTCATCTCCGGCCTGAACGGCTCGGTCGAGGCCCGGCGCAACCTGCCGATCTCCCCCGGCGACGAAGTCCGCACCGACGATCCGGGACGCGCGGAGATCGCGCTGGCCGACGGAAACGTCCTGCACGTGGGCGGGGGCACGGCGGTCCAGTTCCTGTCCCTCTACGGACAGCAGGGATCCGACGACGAGCTCTCGGTCCTCTCCCTGAAGGAGGGGTCGGTCCTGCTCTCGGTGATCGGCTCCGACGAGAAGGCCGTTCCCCGGATTGACACCGAAGACGTCACCGTCTACACGAATCCCGGAGCACGCGTCCGCATCAACGCCGACCCGCGCCGCGGCACGGCGGTCGTCGTGCGCGCCGGCTCGGTCGAAGTCCGGACCCCCACCGGCACCTACACGGTGCGCGCCGGCAACTACCTGCTCGCCCACGGCGAGGAGGATCCCGAGATCGCGCGCGGCAGTTTTTCGCACGACCGCTTCGACAGCTGGGCAGCCGATCGCCTCCAGGCCACCTACGACGCGCCACGCAATGCCTCGAGCCAGTACGTCGGCGAGGACTACGCGGGCGACGTGGCCTCGCTCGACAGCAACGGCAACTGGGACTACAACGCGAGCTACTCGAGCTACGTCTGGCGCCCGACCGTCGCAGCAGACTGGAGTCCGTACTCGAACGGTTCCTGGTACTACACGCCGGCCGGCCTGACCTGGTGGTCCTGGGATTCCTGGGGCTGGTACCCCTTCCACTACGGTAACTGGTTTTTTGACTCCGGATGGAACAGCTGGTGCTGGGCGCCCGGCTACGTCTACTCGCCTGCATGGGTCTACTGGGGCTACACGCCGTCGTACGTCGGCTGGTGCCCGATGGGGTATTACGGCCCCTACTACTCGCCCTGGTGGAACAACTACTACCGCGACTGGAACTATCCTCGCAACTCCCTGGCATTCGCAATCCATGGGAACTACTCGACGCGGCGCGTGGACATGCGCGGCTGGAACTTCACGGGCGCCGGAGGCTTCGGCGCGACGCGCGGCCGGGTGAACGTCATTCCGGGCACGCGCGTGGTGGACCGGCTCGGCGAACAGATGGCTGTTTCGTCCCACCCGATCGTGCTCACTTCGCGCACGGGAGCGGGTGTGCGCGAGTCCATGCGCGACTACGTACGGGACGCCCCGCGTGTCATTGAGCGAACGGCGGCGCCCGACGCCAGCCGGCTGGAGCCCGTCCTGGCCCGCGACCGCCAGCTGCCCCGCTCGACCGTCGAAGCCCTTCGCGACCACTCGGCCGTCGCCGAGCGCGGCCGCCTGAGCGGTCCCGGCGCGATGGACCTCGCGCCGCGCGGCGCAACCATCGTCGAGCGCGGGCGGGGGGCTGTCCGGATCGAAAGCACCAAGAGAATCGAGACGGACCCGACGAACGGCCGCACGGTGCTCCGCGACGGCTGGCGCTCCCCGGCAGCACCCCCGTCCTCCGATCGCACCGCGCGCCCCGAGTCGCGCCACCAGGACACGCGCAGCGAGCCCATCGAGTCCTGGCGAGGCCACTCGAGCGTCGGAGAGCCCGGCCGTTCGACGGCCCAAGCGCCCCGACCGCAGACCGGAGCGCCCGCATCCGAGTCGTGGCGCGCAAGCCCGCGCACGCCGCAGTCCCAGGCCGGCACGCCGCCGGCGACCCGGAGCGGCGACTTCCATCGCGGCCCCTCCGAGGATTGGCGCTCGCGCGGACAGGTCCCCCCGGCGCGGCGCGTGATCGAGGGCGCGGTCCCCGGCCGGCGCAGCCCCGAGACGGGCAACGCCGCGCCCCCTCGCCAGAACGAGTTCGTTCCGCGCGAGGCCCCCTCGGCGCCCCACGGCGCCCCGCCGCGCCCGGTCGAGCGCGCCCCGGCGCCGGCGCAGCCCGCTCCGCGGCCCCAGACGCAGGCGCCCTCGGCGCCGCCGCGCGCCGCACCCCCGTCCTACTCCGCGCCGCCGTCCTACCACCCGGCACCGCCCGCCGGGCCCCCCGCGCGCCCCGCGCCGCCGCCCAGCTCGGGCCGGCCGGGCCGCCCCTGAAACAGGCTCCTTCTCTGAGGTTTCCTCCTCTTTTCACCGCGCCTTCGGGCGCGGTTTTTTTCGGCGGCCGAAGGCCCGACCCGACCGCCGCGCCGTTGGCGGACCCGAAACGAAGTCCGGGCTAGAATCGCCGGCAGGTGCGCCGCGTCTTGTCATTGATGGCCAATGCCGCTTTCGTCTTCTACTGCACGGCGGTGGGGATTTATCTCGTCCTGCGCCCGTGGATGGGCTCGGCGCCGCCGCCGGGATTTCTCGGCTCGGGGTTCTTCCGGGGCTTCGTCTCGGGTCTCGGCCTCGTCCACCTGGCCGCCGCCATCGCGGACCTCCATCACCTCACGCAGGGCCTCGAGGGCGCCCGGCAGGACGGGTTGAGGAGCGAATGAAGCTGCTCTACGTCACCGACCGCGGCGCGATCGGCGACGAGCGGTTCGCAGGCCTCCTCGAGCGGCTGGCCGGGGCGCCGCAGCTTTCCGTCGCGCTCCGCGAGACGTCGGGGCCGGATCTCCGCACGCTCCTCCTCGCCCGCGACGCCCGCGAACGATTGGGCCCGAACGTCCCGATCTACGTCCACCGCCGCTTCGACGTCGCCCTCGCCGCCGGCGCCGCCGGCGTCCACCTGCCCGCAAACGGCCTTCCCTTCTCCCGCGTGCGCACGCATACGCCGCGCGGCTTCCGCATCGGCGTCTCGACGCATTCCCCCGGCGAGGCCGGAGAGGCGATCGCGGCCGGCGCGGACCTCGTGGTGATCGGGCCGATCTTCGACACGCCATCCAAGCGGGCATTCGGCGCTCCCCTCGGGGTCGCGAGCCTTGCCGCGCTTACGCCGGCCGAATCGCACGCGAGCGAGGTCTACGCCATCGGGGGCATCTCCGAGGAGCGGCTGCCGGAGCTCGATGAGTACCGGGACAGAATTTCCGGAGTTGCCGGGATCCGCCTCTTCCAGGAGTCGATGGATCCTCGCGCGGCGGCAGAGAGGATCGCCGCCCGATGAGCGCTCCCGCATCCCGCGTCCTCGGGGCCGCGCGCCGCCTCCTGCCCGCGCTGCTCCTTTTTGCCCTCGCCGCCGGCCTCGTCCCCATCCTGGCGCGCGCGGGCGTCCCTCTGACGGACTCCCGGTCGGCCAGGGACTACGGTACGTTTGCCGTGGGACTCGCAGCGGCGTTTCTGGCCACGCGCGTGCTGGACTTCGTCCTCTTCGACGTGGGCTTCCGCCTTCGGCGCGGCGCTCCAGCGCCGGAACTCCTGCGGCAGCTCGTCAGCCTCCTCGTCTTCGGCGTCCTGCTCGGTCTCCTCTTCAAGGTCGTCTTGTCCGTCAGCCTTCCCGCTCTGCTGACGACGTCCGCGATCATCACCGCCGTCATCGGCCTCGCGCTCCAGGAGACCCTCGGCAATCTCTTCTCGGGCATCGCGCTCGCCATGGAGCGCACGGTCCAGGTCGGCGACATGATCCGCGCGGGCGAGGCGATCGGCCTCGTCGAGCAGCTCTCCTGGCGGGCGATCAAGGTGCGCACGATGGAAGGCAACTCGCTCCTGATTCCCAACACCGTCGCCAGTCGCGACCGCCTCGAGGTCTTTCGCCGCGGCAGCGTCCCGATGGCGCGCACGATGACGGTCGGACTCGAGTACGAACTGGCCCCCGCTCGCGCGCGCGCCGCGCTCGAGGCCGCTGCCCGGGACGTTCCCGGCGTCGCGGCCCTGCCGGCGCCGGCGTCCTACCTCCATCGCTTTCAGGACTACGCCGTCGAGTATGAGCTGCGCTACTGGCTCGAAGACTATGCCCACTACCTCGACATCGACTCCCGGGTCCGCGAACGCGTCTGGTACCGGCTCGAACGGGAGGCAATCCCGATCGCCTACCCGCTCATCCGGCAATTGCAGTACCCCATGGGGCCTCTCGTGCGCCGGAATGCGGCGGACACGGTCCTCGCAGCGATCGAGTCGAGCCCGCTCTTTGCGCCCCTGTCCTCGGGCGAGCGCCGCATGCTGGCCGGCGGCGGACGGCTCGTGCGCTTTGCCGAGGGCGAGACGGTCGTCCGCGAGGGCGACACGGGGTCGTCCATGTTCCTGATCGCCGCGGGCCGGACGGGAGTCTCGGTCCGTGGCGACGTCGGGGCGAGCCAGAAGATCGCCGTTCTCGAGACCGGGGCTTCGTTCGGCGAGATCAGCCTCCTGACCGGAGAGCCCCGCCTGGCGACGGTGCGCACGATGACGGAAGCCACCCTCGTCGAGATCGACAAGGCCACGCTCGCACCCGTGCTCGTTGCGAACCCCTCGCTCGTCGAGAAGCTCGACGCGGTGATCCTCGAGCGCCGGCGCAGCACGGCCCGCCAACTCGTCGTGGGGCGCGATGGGTTGGCGGTGCAGGAGCCCGAGTCGCTGCAAGACAAGATTGCCCGCTTCTTCGGCCTCATGGGGCTCTGATGGGCGAGGCCCTGTGCATCGGGCTGCTCCTCGGCCTCGACCTGACGGAGGTCGACCGGATCGCCGGCGTGCTCGAGCGCCACGGCGAGCGGTTTCTGGCCCGTATTTTTCGGGAGGGCGAAATCCGCCGCGCACGCCGGCACCCGCGCGCCTTCGCGGAGCACGTCGCCGGCCGGTTCGCGGCGAAGGAAGCGGCCATGAAGGCGCTCGGCCTCGGCTGGCGCGGCCTCGCCTTCCGCGACATCGAGATCGGCCGCGACGCGCACGGCAAGCCCCGCATCACCTTTCACGACGGGGCCCTCGAGCGCTCCCGCGTCCTCGATGTCCTCTCGGCCGAGGTCACGATCACGCACGGGCGAGACATCGCGGCGGCCGTCGTGGCGCTGGTGACGCGGCCTTCTCCGGGGGCCGCTGTACGCTAAACTGCGCCCTCGGATGAGCGACCCGGCCGACTACAAGGCGACCCTGAACCTTCCGCGCACCGACTTCCCCATGAAGGCGGACCTGGCGCGGCGCGAGCCCCTGCAGCTCGAAGCGTGGGAGAAGAGCGGGCTCGAGGCCCGGATCCGCGCGCAGGCGGCCGGGCGTCCGCGCTTCGTCATGCACGACGGCCCCCCCTACGCCAACGGCCACATCCACATCGGCCACGCGCTCAACAAGATCCTGAAGGACGTCGTCGTCCGCAGCCGCGCGATGATGGGGTTCGACGCCCCCTACGTCCCGGGCTGGGACTGCCACGGTCTTCCGATCGAGCAGCAGGTGGACAAGAAGCTCGGCTCGAAGAAGAGAGAGATGGGCGCGGTCGAGCTTCGCCGCGCCTGCCGCGCGTACGCCGAGGAGTTCATCGGCATCCAGCGGGAGGAGTTCCAGCGCCTCGGAGTCGGCGGCCGGTGGGACCGTCCCTACACCACGATGAGCTTCCCGTACGAGGCCGAGATCGTGCGCGCATTCGGCGGCTTCTACGGGAAGGGGCTCGTGTACCAGGCCCTCAAGTCGGTCCGCTGGTGCTTCACGGACCGCACCGCGTTGGCCGAGGCGGAGCTCGAGTACGAGGAGCGCAGCGATCCGGCGATCCATGTGGCGTTCCGGGTCGAAGCGCCGCTGCCCGAAGCGCCCTCGGCCGACGTCCACTTCCTGATCTGGACGACGACGCCGTGGACGATCCCGTCCAACGTCGCCATCGCGGTGAATCCCGACGAGGCCTATTCGTTGGTCGAGGTGGACGGCCGCCATTTCGTGGTCGCCGAGAAGCTCGCCGCCTCGGTGGCGAAGGCCGCCGGCTGGTCGGCCTGGCGAGTCTCGGCCACGCTGCCGGGCAGGCGGCTCGAGGGCCTGCGGTACCGCCACCCCCTCGCCCCCGCGTGCCGCGGCGAGCTCACGGCCGAGGAAGCGGCCGCCTCGTTTCGCATCGTGCTCGGCGAGCACGTCACGATGGACGCGGGCACCGGCCTCGTCCACACGGCGCCCGGCCACGGCGAGGACGACTTCCTGACGGGCCAGCGCGAGGGCCTGCCGGTCCTCTCGCCCGTGGACGAGGCCGGCCGCTTCACCACGGCCGAAAAGTACAGGGGCAAGAAGGTCCTCGATGCCAATCCGGAGATCGTCGAGGACCTGCGGGCCGCGGGGGCGCTCGTTGGATTCGACCCGAAGTTCCGCCACGAGTACCCCCACTGCTGGCGCTGCAAGAACCCGGTCATCTTCCGCGCGACCGTGCAGTGGTTCGTGCGCCTGGACTTCCCGGCGGCCGACGTGCGCACGGGGGCCCTCGAGGCAATCGCGAACGTGAAGTGGACTCCCGCGTGGGGGCAGCAGCGGATCGCCGGGATGGTGGAGAACCGGCGCGAATGGGTCATCTCGCGGCAGCGCCGCTGGGGCTCGCCGATCACGCTTCTGTACGCGATGCGCGACGGGGAGCGTGCGGGAACGTTTCCCTGGAGCGACGCACCGACCGAACAGAAGAAGTTCTTCGACCACGTGGCCGGCATCTTCCACGCGGAGGGCGCCGACGCGTGGTACGCGCGGCCCTCGTCCGACTTCCTGCCTCCGGGCGCAGACCTGCGGGGCTTCGCGAGCGGCGACTTCCAGGCCGAGACCGACATCATGGATGTCTGGTTCGACTCGGGCGTGTCCCACATGGCCGTCCTGCGCTCGGGCGAGTGGCCCGAGCTCGTGCGCCCCGCCGGAGAGCGTCCGGCCAACCTCTACATCGAGGGCCACGACCAGCACCGCGGCTGGTTCCAGTCGTCGCTCTTGACCTCCGTCGCACTCTACGGCGACGCGCCCTACGACGGGGTCATCACGCACGGCTTCGTCGTGGACGGCCAGGGCCGCAAGATGTCCAAGTCGCTCGGCAACGTCGTCGCTCCGCAGGATCTCATCAAGAAGTACGGCGCCGACATCGTGCGGCTGTGGGTCGCGAGCCTCGACTACCGGGACGACGACCCCATCTCCGAGGAGATCCTGGCGCGCTGCGGCGAGGCGTACCGCAAGGTCCGCAACACGGCCCGCTACCTGATCTCCAATCTCTACGACTTCGACCCCGCGGCCGACGGAGTGCCGGCGTCGCAGCTCGAGCCGCTCGACGGCTGGGCGCTCGCAGAGGCCCGCACGGCGGTCGGCCGCATTCGCCAGGCCTACGAGGCCTACGAGTTCCACGTGATCTACCATCAGCTGGTGACCTTCTGCGCGACGACGCTCTCGGCGTTCTACTGCGACATCCTGAAGGACCGCCTCTATGCGTCGGCGGCGAAGTCGCGGGAGCGCCGGTCGGCCCAGACCGCGCTGTACTGGATCGGACGCGCCCTGGCGACCGCCGCGGCCCCGATCCTTGCGTTCACCGCCGAGGAGATCTGGGCGGCCCTGCCCGGAAAGAAGGAAGAATCGGTCCACCTGGCGCGTTTCGAAGCCCTGGACGAGTTCGGCGGCGCCGTCGTCGCCGCAGCCGCCTGGGAACGCCTGACGAAATTGCGAGAAGAGGCCGCCGTGATCCTGGAAGAAGCCCGGAGAGAAAAAGTGATCGGTTCCTCCCTGGAGGGGGCCATCGCCCTCGGCGCCCGCCCCGCACAGCTCGAGAGCGACCGGGCCGCGACGGGGACGGGCGGGACGGGCCTGGCCGACCTCTTCATCGTGTCGGAAACCGTCGAGGAGGCGGCCCCGTCGGGTGACGGCTGGCGCGAATCCCAGGCCTACCCCGGCCTGAGCCTGGCGTTTCGCAAAGCCCGCGGCCGCCGCTGCGACCGCTGCTGGAAGGTGACCCCCGAGGCCGAAGCGCACGGCCTGTGCCGGCGATGCCGGGCCGTCGTCGGCGGAGCGGCGGCGTGAGCGTCTCCCTGCGTGAATCCACGCTCTACCGCGGCGCTTACCTCGCCGTGTCGCTGGCTGTCCTCTTCCTGGACCAGTGGACCAAGGGGATCATCACGCGCACGATGGAAGTCCACCAGTCGCGGACCATCCTGAACGACTTCTTCGACCTCACGTACGTCCGCAACACGGGCGCCGCCTTCGGCCTCTTCGCCTCGGTCGACTCCTCGCTCAAGGCCGTGATCCTGAACAGCGTCGCGGTCGTCGTGTTCCTGATCGTCTCGGCCTACGCCCTGCGCTCCCCACACAAGAGCGTGCGGCTCCAGGTCGGCCTCGCGCTCGTTCTGGGGGGGGCCGTCGGGAACCTGCTCGACAGGGTCCGCTTCGGCTACGTCGTCGACTTCCTCGACTTCGCGGTCTCCGGACACCACTGGCCCGCCTTCAACCTCGCCGACTCGGCGATCTGCATCGGCGTGGGCCTTCTTTTTCTCGACATGCTCCGCAACGACGAGCCGTCCGCACCGCGCTCCGAAGCGGCCCCCGGGAGTTAGGCCATCTTTCCGCGGCTCATCCACGTCGGCAGCTTCTATCTCCCGAGCTACGGCGTCATCCTCGCGATCGCCTACCTGACGGGGATCTGGCTGCTGCGCCGCAAGGCCCTCGCAGCCGGCCTGCCGGACCAGAAGGTCCTCGACCTGTCGCTCTACATCCTGGCGTCCGCGATTCTCGGCGCAAAGGCCCTGCTCATCGCCGTCGAGTGGAAGCGCTACGTCGCCAACCCGAAGGACCTCCTCGAGATCCTGCGCTCGGGGGGAGTCTTTTACGGGGGCTTGATCGCGGCGACGACGACCGCGATCGTCTACATGCGCCGCCACGACCTGCCCGCATGGGCCGTCGCCGACATGGGCGCGCCCTCGATCGCCCTCGGCGAGGCGATCGGCCGCTGGGGATGTTTTGCGGCCGGGTGCTGCTACGGCAAGGAGAGCCACGGCCCGTTTGCCGTGACTTTCACCGACGAATTTGCCCACGATGCCGTCGGAACGCCGCTCGGCGTACCGCTCCACCCGACACAGCTGTATCTCTCGGCAAGCGCCTTTCTCGTTTTCCTGATCCTCCAGTGGGCGTACCGGCGAAAGACGTTCGACGGCGAGGTCTTCTGGCTGTACGTCCTGCTCTACGCCATCACCCGCGGGATCGTGGAGATCTGGCGTGGAGATTTCGTGCGGGGTTTCGTGATCCCCGGCATCCTCTCGACGTCGCAGTTCATCGGAATCCTGCTCGCGGCGCTTTCCCTCGGGATGCTCGCTTTCCTCTCGCGCCGGTACCGCGCGGAAGCCTAGGAGCCCCGTGCTCCGGCGGTTCCAGGTCGGGGCGCCGTCTTCCGGAACCCGGCTCGACCTCTTCCTGGCCGCCGCGTGCTCCGACCTCTCCCGCTCCCGCATCCAGAAGCTCATCGCGGAGGGGGCCGTCCGCGTCGGGAGCGAGCCGGCCAAGCGCTCGCACGTCGTGCGCGTTGGCGATCAGATCTGGATCGAGGTCCCCGAGCCGCGGGAAAGCGTGCTGGAAGCCGAGGACATCCCGCTCTCGGTCCTGTACGAGGACGAGGACCTGATCGCCATCGACAAGCCGCCGGGCCTCGTCGTCCATCCCTCCCCGGGCCACGCATCCGGGACCCTCGTCAACGCGCTGCTCCACCACGTCCGGGACCTCGCGGGCATCGGCGGCGAGCGGCGGCCGGGCATCGTGCACCGGCTCGACCGCGACACCTCGGGCGTGCTCCTCGTGGCAAAGACCGACCGCGCGCACCAGCTGCTCTCGCGCCAGATCCGCCAGCGCACCATGAAGAAGGAGTACCTCGCCCTGGTCGCCGGAATCCCGAAGGTGCGCAAGGGCGACGTGACCCTCTCGGTCGGGCGCGACCCGCGCGACCGCAAGAAGATGAAAGCCTTCCGGCCGACGGCCGACGACCTGCCGCCGGGCATCCGCACGGCGCGCACGCTCTACGAGATCGAGCGCGAGTGGTTCGCGCTCGGGCTCACCCTCCTGCGGTGCCGCCTCGTCACGGGGCGCACGCACCAGATCCGCGTCCACCTGGCGGCGTCGAATCTGCCGATCGTGGGTGATCCGACGTACGGGCATCCGACGTACCAGCGAGTGAAGCCCGCGCCGCTCAAGAAGCGCCTCACCGAGTTTCCGCGCCAGGCGCTCCACGCCGAGCGCATCACCTTCCGGCATCCCGCGAGCCAGGAAATGATCGAGGTCGTTGCGCCGATCCCGCCGGACCTGGCCTCGCTCTTGGCGGAGATCGCGGCTGCGAGTCAGTTGCTGTCTCTTTCCTGACCGCGCCGAGCCTCTCCGTCAGGCAGGGCCCGAAGGATCCCTTTAGCAGCTGCACCACGCCCCCGCAAGAGCTCGAGTCACGCTATCGTCTCCCCCATGAGCGACGATCGGGAGGTCCTCTTCGAAGGCCGGCACATGGTTTTCCTGCGCCGAAAGGGTTGGGAGTACCTCGAGCACCGCACGGCGCCCGAGGCGGCGATGATCGTGGCCATCACGCTGCGGGACGAGATCGTCCTCGCCGAGGAGTTCCGACTGCCGATGAACGCCCCGGTCGTGTCTCTGCCGGCCGGGCTGATCGGCGACGAAGGCCCGGAGGACGCGATCGATGCCGCTCGCCGGGAGCTGCGCGAAGAAACAGGCTTCGAGGCACCATCGCTCGACCTGCTCGCGAAGGGCCCGGGCTCCGCCGGGCAGAGCTCCGAGATGGTGACCTTCTTCCTGGCGTCCGGCGCCTTCCGCTCGGGCGCGCAGGCGGAGCACGATCTCGGGAAGATCCGCGTGCACGTCGTCCCCATCGCCGAGCTTCCCGGCTGGGCCCGGGCGCGCGAATCCGAAGGCGCCGTGATCGACCCGAAGATCTGGGCCGGCCTCTACCTCGCCGGCCGGCGATGAGCTCTCTTCGGCGCTACTTGACGGAAATGTAGATCGTCGCGCCGTCCTTCTCGAGAACGACGCGGTTCTCCTCGATCCTGGTCAAACTGAATCCCTCGATGAACGCGCCGACGGCGGCGATGCGGTCGTTCAACAGGGCGCGCGGCTCCGTCTCCGACCATACGATCCCGCCGAGCTCGATCTTCTCGCCGCCGGGGAGCGTTACGGAGCCGGCGTAAGTTTTCCCGTCCGCGATCGCCTGGGGGGCGCGTGGCACCGGAGCGGGCTTCGGAGCTTCGCCCTCGGCCGGTGCAGGTGCCGGTGAGCCGGGCGGGCGGGTCGTCCGCGGCTCCGCGACGACGATGGGGGTCGCCAGCGCGACGGCGTCGGGGGTCGCGGTCGATTTCGGCACGGCGAGCGCAGCGGGGCGTCCCTCACCCCGGCCGTCTCCCACCGGGAGAGGAAGGGGACTCGGCGTGCCGAACTCTTTGCGAACCAACCAGACGCCGGCCGCTGCGACCACGATGGTTGCCGCCGCGATGCCCATCCACCGCACCACCGCCCGGCGCCGGGCGATCTGCGGATCCGGCAGGGGCGTGGGGATCCAGGGGCGGCTCGCCGGCCTTGCGGCCTCCTCCCCTCCGGCCGCCTGCGCCCTTTTCAGCGCGTCGTCGATCAGGCTCAAGCGACCTCGCCTTCCAGCTCCCGGATCGCCTGCCCCACCGCGCGCGCCTTGAGCTCGTACGTCCCGTTGACGTAGCCGTAGAGGAGGGCCTTGTCGCACACGGCGTTGATCAGGCGCGGCACGCCCTGCGAATAGCGATGGACCCTCCGGATCGCCCACGGGGAGAAGCTCGGGCGCCCTTCGGCGCCCGCGACCCGGAGCCGGTGATGGATGTACCGCTCCGTCTCGAATCGGTTGAGCGGCCCCAGGTGGTACCGCACCGTGATCCGCTGGCGCAGCTGGCGCAGCCCCCTCTGGTCGAGCTTCTCGCGCAGCTCGGGCTGTCCGATGAGGACGATCTGCAGGAGCTTGCGCTGGTCGGTCTCGAGGTTCGAAAGCAGGCGCACCTGCTCGAGCAGGTCCGGGTCGAGGTCCTGCGCCTCGTCGATCAGGAGCACCACGTCGTTGCCGGCCCCGGCCTGCTCGAGGAGAAAGCGGTTCAGGATGTCGAGGTAGGCGGTGCGGTCGAGCTTGCGCGGCTCGAGACCGAGCTCGAGCAGGATCGTCCGGATCATCTGCGTTGCCGTGATCATCGGGTTCAGGATCAGGGCCGTCTTGCAGGACGGCCCGAGCTCCGAGAGGATCGCGCGGCACACGGTCGTCTTGCCGGCCCCGACCTCGCCCGTGATCTGGATGAACCCCTTGCGCTCGCGGATGCCGAAGAGGACGTGGTTGAACGCCTCGCGGTGCTTGTCCGAGAAGAAGAGAAAACGGGGATCCGGGGTGATGTTGAAAGGCGCCTCGCGGAATCCGTAGAACTCGTTGTACATGCTGTCCGGGGCTAGCGTCCTGTCACGGAAGTCACGTTACCAATCTCTCCGCTCGAAAGATGCAAGAAAGCCCAAGAGCGAGGGCCACGGTGGTTGCAAGAAGCCAAATGGCGCCGTCGACACTTCGGTGACAGAACACCAAGCTTAGTGCAGGACAGAAGAAGGCCCCCCCTCCTTCTACGGAGGGGAGGGCCCGGGTGTCGGATCGGGGTGGCCTACGAGGCCAGCGCCACGGGAGGCCGGCAGACGCCGCACGGGTGGAACCCCGCCGCGAACGCCTCTCTCTCCGAGTGGAATCGCACCGTGTTCGAGACCACCAGCGTCCCGATCCCCCCGCAGGTCGGATAGCAATAGTACTTCGCCTTCGCATTGCCGAGGTAGCGGACCCCCGAGACGGCCAGCCGCTCAAGGAGCTCCGGCTGCGCACCCTCCACCTCGAGGAGCGCGCGCTTGTTGTGCGGCCCGCCCAGCGAGTAGTTGCCGATGTGGCCGTCGCTCCGCACCACCCGGTGGCACGGGATCAGCAGCGGCACCGGGTTCTTCGCCAGGGCGGAGCCCGCGGCGCGCACGGCCCCCGGGCGGCCGATCTCTTTGGCGATCCAGCTGTACGGCCGCACCTCCCCCGGCGGAATCTCCAGCGCCTTCAACAGAACGGCTCGCTCGAACTCGGAAAGGCCTCGCAGATCGAAGCGCAACCCGCGCTGATCCTTGCCCTTCCCCTTGAGGTTTCTCACGAGGGCGCGGACGGCCGCCGGCGGCACGGATTTCTCGGCATGGATCTCGCGCCCGAAATGCCTCTGAAAGCCGCGCTCGAACTCGGCCGCGGACTTCGCCCGTTGCACCATCGAGATCCCGGCCCTGCTGTGCGCGACGAAGACCGGCCCGACCGGCGACTCGAGCCGCCAGTAGGTGTCGGCCAGGCCCACCCTTCGCATCACCGCCGGCAGCAGCGTCGCAGGCGCCGTCTCCGGCGGCAGCGCGCGCAGAGCCCGGGCCACCGTCAATGCGTCTCTCATCGTCTTCACTTCCTCACCCCCTCCCGGCGAGAGGCCACGAGCGCCTCGCGCAGGGCGTTGACTCCACGATGCACGTTCGATTTTGCGGTCCCGACCGGCTGCTTCAAGACGTTCGCCACTTCCTCCAGGCGAAGGCCCTCGACGTAGCGCAGGATCAGCGGCGCGCGGTAACGCTCCGGCAGTTGCGCGACCAGCGAGGCGATGTCGGCGCGCTCCCGCGAGTCCTCGTAGCGCGCGTCCGGCCGCAGCGCCTCGTCGTCGGCCGGCTCCCAGGACGTCTGGCCGTCTCCCGAAAGCGGGTGATCGAGCGACACGACCTTCAGCTTCTTCCCGCGGAACCGGTTCCGCGCCACGTTCAACGTGATCTGGTAGAGCCACGCCCGCAGGGCCAGCGCTCGGACCCGCTCGGCTGGATAGCTTCCGAGCGCGCGGTAGGCCCGCACGAAGGCGTCCTGCGCGACCTCCTCCGCATCCTCGCGGCTCCCGGTCAGCCGCAGGGCGAAGGAGAAGAGGCGGTCCTGGTAAGTCGTGACGAGCTCTTCGAAGGACCCGTCGAGGTCCTCCGCCAGCCCGTTCCGAAGCGCCTCGTCCTGTGTGATGCCCAAGATCGACCCGCCTCTCTTCTCTTCCGGCTGCCCCAGCACGAGCCGGAAACCGGGCGCCCCGCCCGGGGGCCACGGAACCTGCCCCTCGCCCGGGGCGCCTCGACTGATCATCATGCCCTCCACCTGGCCTTACAAACACGGCCGGAGGGCTTTTGGTTGCAGTTTCGGCCTCTCCTAGGCGCCCGCTTTCACCCGGCTCCCGATTGCCGAAGCGATGCGCACGGCGTGGTGGCGGCTGTTCTCGATGAAGATCCGGCCCGTTTCCCTGCCGCCGAGGATCGCACCGGCCAGATAGAGGCCCGGGACGTTCGACTCCAGCGTCTCCGGGTCGTGGGCCGGTACGAGGCCCTCCCCCTCGAGCCGGATTCCGCAGCGCTCGAAGAGCGCGAAGTCCGGCTGGTAACCGATGAGCGGAAAGACCGCGTCGGCTCGCACCGCCGCCTCGCCGTCGGATGTCGCGACGCGCACGAACTCGGGCAGGATCTCGAGAACGCGCGACCGGAAGAGCGCCCGGATCGCGCCCGAAGCGATGCGGTTCTCGAGGTCCGGCCGGATCCAGTACTTGACGCGCTCCGACAGCCCCTCGCCGCGATGCACGAGCGTCACGCGCGCGCCGTGGCGATACAGGTCGAGGGCGGCCTCGGCCGCCGAGTTCTTTCCTCCCACGACGACGACGTCGCGGCCGTGGAACGGGTAGCCGGAGACGTACCGCGAATGGACGTGCGGCAGCTCTGCGCCGCGGACCTCGAGCTTGCGCGGGTTGCCGAAGAATCCGGTCGCCAGGATGGCGGCCGAGGCCTCGACGCGCAAGCCGCCTGAGCGCCCCGCCACTGCGAGAACCAGGCCCCCGCCCGGCCGCGGCGTCGCTCGCTCGATCGCGGTCTGCGCCATCACCTTCACGCCATATCGCTCGGCCACCCCGCGGTAGTAGGCGAGCGCCTCGAGTCGCGTCGGGTGCGCCTCCGGCGCCGCGAAGGGAACGCCCGCGATGTCCAGGAGATCCCGCGTCGAAAACCAGCGCATCTCCTCCGGAAAATGGTAGATCGAATCGAGGATCCCGCCGCGGTCGTAACAGACCGAGGCGATCCCGCGTTTCCCCAGCTCGACCGCGCAGGCGATGCCGGTCGGGCCCGCTCCGACGATCGCGACAGGATCGCTCACGCCGGCATTCTATCGGCCTCCTACAGCGCCTGGATCCTGACCGATCCGCCGCTCGTGTGGAGGCGAAGCGTGCTGCCGCCCTTGCCGAGCGTGCCCTGGAGGCTGCCGCGGGAGATCTCGCCGCGGACCTGGAGCGGTAGTTCGGTCTTGACCGAGCTGCCGGACGCGTCGATCGCCAGATCGGCCGCGGAGTCGACTGCGACCTCGATGCCCCCGCCCGAAGTCTCGAGCGATCCACCGCGGGAATTTCCCTTCGCGAACGAGGCCTCGATCGAGCCGCCCGACGTGTCCGCGTGGACCCGGCCTCCGGCGTCCACGATGCGAATGCCGCCGCCCGAGGTCTGGGCGTCGATGTCGCCGGTCACCTTCTGGAGCTCGATCGAGCCACCCGACGACTCGGCGTGCACGGGACCCTCGATCGAAACGGCCTCGATACCGCCGCCCGAGGTCTCGACGCGCACCCGGCCCTTGATGTCCTTGAGGTCGATCGAACCCCCCGAGGTGTCGGCCTCGAGGTCGCCGACGAGGTCGCTCACGGTGATGCTGCCGCCCGACGTTTCGAGCTTCGCCGGAAGGCGCATTCCGGCGGCCTTGATGCTCCCGCCCGAGGTGTCGATCGAGAGCCGCGTTTCGGCGGGCACCCGGATCTCGTAGTGCACCGAGCCCCCGTGGTCGGAGAACCAGGAGTGAGGGTGCTTCTTCTTCGCGATGACGGTGGCGGAGTTCGCCCCCTCCTCGAAGCGGAAGGTCAGGAGATCGTCCAGATCCTTCCTCTTCGACGTAATGACCACATGGGCTCCCGAATCGGAGCTCCCCGTCACCGTGACCGCCCCCATGTCGGTTTCGAGCCGGAATTCGCCTCCGGGCGCCAGCTTCAGGTCCTTCTCGATCCGGGTATCGGCCAGCCCCGGCAGAGCGACCAGGAGCCCGGCCGCGAAGAGCGGAGCAAGCAATGCACGACGGTTCATGGGATCCCCCTCTCTCCCCAATACGCACGGGAACCGGAGAGGTTCCGGAGCGGGGCTACCTTGGCCGCAGGAGCAGGATCCAGTCTCTGAAGGCTTCCAGCAGGCGGGCCACGTGCTTTCGGGTCGCCTCGTCCGTCAGCCGGCCGGTGGGATCGAAACGCTCCCCCGCCTTCGCGATGAAGACCTCGGGTTTCGGCAGGATGAGCGCCGCGGCGTCCAGAGCCTGTCGCAGCGCCATCTGTCCCCGGATGGTGCCTCCGATCCCGGGCGTCGCACCCAGGATTGCGACCGGCTTGTCTCCAAACGCCGGGTCCGACGCCGGGCGGGAAGCCCAGTCGATCGCGTTCTTCAGGACGCCGGGCAGACTGTGGTTGTACTCGGGCGTGGCGATGAGAAGGCCGTCGGCGGCCCGGATCGCCTCCTTGAAGGCGGCGACCGGCTCCGGCACCGCCCGCGCTTCCAAGTCCGCGTCGTAGAGCGGCACCTCGCCGAGGCGCTCGAAGAGCCGGATCTCCATCCCGGCCGGAGCCAGCTCGATGGCGGCCCGGAGCAGGGCCCGGTTGTACGAGCCCGCACGAAGGCTTCCCGCGAAGCCGAGAACCGACAATGCCACGGGAACCCCTAGCCGAGCGCCTCTTTGAGCGGCGTGTACGTCCGGCCCTGGGCCCCGGCGACCGCCCGGTAGGTGAGCTTGCCGCCATACGTGTTGACGCCCTCGGCCAGGTGCGTGTCTTCCGCCACCGCCTTATGGATGCCCTTGTTGGCCAGCTGCATCGCGTACCGCAGCGTCGAGTTCGTGAGCGCAAAGGTGGAAGTCCGCGCGACGGCGCCCGGCATGTTGGCCACGCAGTAATGGATCACGCCGTCCACGGTGTAGACGGGGTCCGAGTGGGTCGTCGCCTTCGTCGTCTCGAAGCAGCCGCCCTGGTCCACGGCCACGTCCACGGCGACGGCGCCCTTCTTCATCTGGGAGATCAGGTGCCGGGACACGAGCTTCGGCGCCGCGGCCCCGGGGATGAGGACCGCGCCGATCAGCAGGTCCGCCCGGCGGCAGCCCTCTTCGAGCGTGTGCGAGTTCGAGGCGACCGTCTTCACGCGTCCGAAGAAGATGTCGTCGAGCTCGCGCATGCGGTCGGGCGACACGTCGAGGATCGTGACGTCGGCACCCATGCCCGCTGCAATCTTCGCGGCATTGGTCCCGACGACTCCGCCGCCGATGATCACGACCTCGGCCGGCGCAACCCCCGGCACGCCCGAGAGCAGAACGCCGCGGCCGCCGTTGGACTTCTGCAGGTAGTAGGCGCCGACGTGCACGCTCATGCGGCCGGCCACCTCGGACATGGGCGTCAACAGGGGCAGGGAGCCGTTGGACGCCGTGATCGTCTCGTAGGCGACCCCCGTGACCTTGCGCTCGAGGAGCATGTCGGTCAGCGTTTTGGCCGGAGCGAGATGGAGGTACGTGTAGAGGATCTGGCCTTCGCGAAGGCGCTGGTATTCGGGCCCCACCGGCTCCTTGACCTTGACGATCATCCCGGCCTTGCCGAAGACCTCGTCGGCCGTCGCCAGGATTTTCGCCCCGGCCGCCACGTACTGCTCGTCCGGGATTCCCGACCCGACGCCCGCGTCGTGCTCGACGAATACCTCGTGCCCCGCCGAGGTCAACGCCTTGACGCCCGCGGGCACCAGGCCGACCCGGTTCTCGTTGTCTTTGATCTCTTTCGGCAGCCCGACGATCATTCCCTCTCCTCTCGATTCATGGGGCACCCGCCCCCGCGACAATCTCAGTGCGTGTCGATCTGCGCCTTCTGCAACTTGCCCGAGAAATCCACGTAGATCGACTTCCATTCCGTGAACACGTCGAGGCCGGCGATGCCCGCCTCGCGGTGGCCGTTGCCCGTGTCCTTGATGCCGCCGAAGGGCAGGTGCACCTCGGCGCCGATCGTCGAGGAGTTGACGTAGAAGATGCCGGTCTCGAAGGCGTTCATGGCCGTGAAGGCCTTATTGACGTCCTGCGTGTAGATCGAGCCCGACAGCCCGTACGCGACCGAGTTCGCCACCTGGATTCCCTCCTCGAGCGAGGAGACCGGCACCACCGTCGTCACCGGGCCGAATATCTCCTCCGCGGCGACGCGCATCTTCGCGTTCGCGTCGGCGAAAACCGTCGGAGCGTGGAACCAGCCCTTGCCGAGCGCGCCCGCCGTCAGCTTCTCGCCGCCCGTGACGAGCCTTGCTCCCTCCGCTTTCCCGATCTCGACGTACTTGGCCACCGTCTCGCGCTGCTTGGCCGAGACGCAGGGGCCCATGTCGACCTTGTCGTCCAGCCCGTTGCCCACCCGCAGGGCCTTGACGCGGCCGGCGAGCTTTTCGAGGAACTCCTCGTAAACGGCCTTGTGGACGAGCAGCCGCGACGAGGCCGTGCACCTCTGCCCCGTCGTGCCGAACGCTCCCCAGACCGCCCCATCCACGGCCAGGTCCACGTCCGCGTCATCCATGACGAGGATCGCGTTTTTGCCGCCCATCTCCAGGTGCAGGCGCTTGAACGTCGGCGCGCAGGCCTTCGAGATGCTGCGGCCGACTTCAGTCGAACCGGTGTACGAGACGACTCGGACGTCGGGGTGCTGGATCAGGGGATCGCCGACCTCCCCGCCCGAGCCCATGACGACGTTGAACACGCCGCCCGGCAGTCCCGCTTCCTCGAACACGCGCGCGAGGGCCACGACCGAGGCCGGAGTGTCCGTCGCCGGCTTGATGACGATCGTGTTGCCGGCAATCAGCGCGGCCATGGACTTCCACGCCGGGATCGCCATCGGAAAGTTCCACGGCGTCACCAGGGCGCAGACGCCGACCGGCTGTCGCACGCACATCGCCCACTTGTTCGGAAGCTCCGACGGCGTGGTGAACCCGAAGAGTCGCCGCCCCTCGCCCGCTGCGAGGAACGCCATGTCGATCGCCTCCTGGACGTCGCCGCGCGTCTCGGCCAAGACCTTGCCCATCTCGCGGGTCATCAGGCGCGCGAGCTTTTCCTTGTCGCGCTTCAGGATCTCGCCGGCGGCGTAGAGGACCTCGGCGCGGCGCGGCGCCGGCGTATTCTTCCAGCCGGGGTAGGCCTTTTTCGCTGCCGCGACCGCGGCCTGGACGTCCCGGTGGTCGCTCTTCGGGAAAAGGCCGACGAGGTCGTCGTTGTCGGCGGGGTTGCGGTCCTCGAACGTCGCGCCCGAGGCCGCCGGGACCCACTTTCCGCCGATGAAGTTGTGCTGCGTTTCGACCGCGATCTCCGTCGCCATCAGTGCTCCTCCTCTTTCTTCTGGACAGGGGCCGCGAGCGGGTCCGGCTCGGACATCGCCACGTTTCCCTGGAGTTGGGCCCCCTCGGCAATCACGACTTTGGGAGCGTTGACGTTGCCCTGGACCGATGCGGAAGCGGCCAGCTCCGCACGCTCGTCGGCGCGGACCTGTCCCTGGACGCGCCCGCCGATGACGACCGAGCGGCCGTGGATGTCGCCCTTGACCTGCCCGGAGGCGGCGACCGTCACCCTGCGATTGACCTTGATGTTTCCCTCGAACCGGCCGTGGATCAGGATGTCTTCGTCCCCGGTGATCTCCCCGACGAACCGGGCTCCGGCGCCGATGACGGTTGCCGGCGACGAGGTTCCCGCCCCCTCCTGTGCCGCAGAAGGCTCCGGCGCGCTGTCTGTTTTCCCGAAGATTGCCACCCGCCCTCCCGAGAGGCCGGAGTCTAGCAAATGGAGAGGCCGCCGCCCGGCGCGATGCGAACACCCGGGGCGCGAAGCCCCGCTCTCCCTCACCGGGCCTCGGGCGCCGCCTGCGAAGGCGCGCCTCTCGAGATTCGCAGGGCGAGGGCCGCACCGACCACCGTCACGATGAGGGGGTCCCACCAGAGACCGAAACTCCTGTCGAGCCGCCAGAGCAACTCCGGAAAGACCCCTACCGAAACGACGGTGAACGCGAGGAGCCACCCGAACGGGCGCGTGCGCCGCTCCGCCAGAGAACCGACGGCGGCGACCGAAAAGGCCGGGGCGACGATGGCGTAGCTGTTCTTCTCGGTCATGGGATTGAAGAGCATCAGGTAGATCACGGCCAGGAGAACGAGCGTCACGGCTCTCCAGGGCTCCCGCGAGCGCGCGGCAGCCAGGAGCCAGACCCCGAGCGTGGCCAGGGCCGCCACGGCGCGAAGCAGCATCGCGGCCGGGCCCGGGAGCGAAATGCCCACCGCCCGCAGAAGGGACGTCAGGTCCGCGAAGCGGTGCTCGACCGTGTGCGACCACCCGGCGAGGTGCTCCGCGGCTGCCCGGTACTGCGCCATTGCGTACTGCGGGCGGGCGAACAGGAACGGAAGCGCCGCGAGGACCGCGAGGCCGATCGCGAGGGGCCGGATCAGCGGGCGGTACACCCAGGGCGCGAGCAGCAGCAGGACGATGCCGAGCGGCTTGACGGCGACAAGCGCGACGAGGCATGTGGCCGCCGCCGTCCAGCGCGACTTCGCGAGAAAGCACGCCAGCAGCAGGCAGAGGCCCCCGAACGCGAGGTTGGTCTGGCCGTTCCGGATCGCGCCGAGGCACGGGGCGAGTGCGAGCAGGCACGCGAAAAAGAACGCGCGGCCGGCGTCGGCCGGCAGGACGAGGCGCACGAGGGCCGCGATCCCCCACACGACGAGCGCCACCGAGATCGCCCGCCACAGGATGTCCCCGACCGGCAGGGGCAGCGCGTGGAACGGCGCGAAGAGCAGCGCGAACTGGGGCAAATAATGGTAGCCGCGCACGTCGGCGTACAGCTCGCCACCCGCCCACCAGCGCTCGGCCGCCAGATGAAACACCGGAGTCACCGACCGCTTGACGGGGTCGAGCGCCACCATCACGGACACCGCGACGAGCGCCAGCGCCCACGGAAAGATGCCGTACAGCCTGAGCATGCGGCCCTGTCCGGTCGCGGCAACAGTCATCGGAGTGGCGTGGAGTTTAGCGCGGCGGCGGCAGGGAGGGAGGCAGACCGGAGCGCCCACCCGTCACGACGGCGGGATACCGATCGAGATACACCCTCGCGGTTTCGCGCAGGGCCGCCAGAGACGCACCCTCGCTCGCCGACACGTCGCGCGTGCCGCGCGGGTCGGGCCCCGGCTCGACCAACCGCTCCCCGCCCAACCCGACTCCCGCTCGCCCGCCCTGCATGGCGTGGTAGACGAACCGATCCGAAGCCAGGCTGACCATCTGCGCCTCGTCGTTCCACATCACGACGGCCCGGGACGGATCGCAGCCGGGAGGATCGAGGAGATCGCATCCCACTCCGGGCCGGGCGCCGGCGAGGCCGAGCAGGCCCAGAAGCGTCGGCATCGCGTCGGCGAGCGACGCCGGCCCGGGGCGGGTGCCGGGCGCGATCAGAGACGGCGCATAGAAGATCAGCGGGACCCGGTGCCGGAGCTCCTCGAGGCGATGGGCCGTGAGCTCGCCCCCGAGCGGCGCGATCGGAAGGCCGTGGTCGCTCGTGACGACGAAAATCGTCTCGGCAAACCAGGGCCGCGTTCGTGCGCGCTCGAAGAAGTCGCCGATCGCCTCGTCCGTGTAGTGCACCGTGTGCAGCATCGGCACGGTGTGCCGGCCGACGAGGCCGGCCATGCCCGGCAGGCGCAGGAATCCCCTCTCCTCCGGCTGTTCGATGGCGATCGTGGTCTGCGCGTCCGGAGGCACCTGGAACGGATGGTGGTTGCTGATCGTCAGCACCATCGCCCCGAACGGCGGCTCCAATCGGTCGATCGCCTCGACGGCGTGACGCGCGAGCGCGCGGTCCGAAAACCCCCAGCTCGTGCGGGTATCCCGCGGATCGAAGTCCCGACCGTCGATCGTGCGGAACCCGCGGGGCAGAAAGAACCGGTCCTCCCCGAAAAACGTCTGATCGCTGTCATGGATCCACAGAAACGACCGCCAGCCGGCCGCCCGCAGGATCTCCGGCAGGCCGGTCAGCGCCGTATCCGGAACGTCGCGCATGAGCAACTCGCTCGGCAGCGCCAGCAGCCCGTACCAGAGCGCGAGCTCTCCTTCCGGCGTATGCGTGCCCGGGCTGTAGGCCCGGTCGATGCGAACCCCCTCGCGCGCGAGGCGATCGAGGTTGGGAGTCAGGTTCGGAATCGTTCCCCCGTAGGCCCCCACCTCCTCCGCGCGCAGGCCCTCCATGACGAGGAAGACGATGTTGGGGCGCAGCCCCGCCGGCAGCCTCGGCGCGGCCTCGCTGCGGGGAGCCGGCAGCTGCGCCAGCGGAAACTCCCCGCTCGGGAACGAGGGCGGGCCAGCCGCCCGCACGAGGATCCGGACCCCTGCATCCGGAGCTGCCGACGTCAAGACCGCGCCGGCGGCGCGACCGCCCGAATGATCGCGAAGCAGCGCCACGACGACCGCAGCCGCGTTGCGCGCCGATTCCCGCTGGTGAACGCGGACCGGCAAAGCGGCCAACAGTACGGCGGCCAGACCCGCGGCACCGATCCGGGCCGGCGTGCTCCACGCCGCCCTCGCGCGGCGCGACCAGAGGCTGGCCGCGCCCACGACGGCGGCGACGAGCGCGGCGAGCAGCGCGAAGCGAAGCGCGAGGGTCGCGTCGAGGCTGTACAGCGCGAAGGACCCCCTTGCGGCGACCCTCAGGTCCTGGCCGCGCGGCGCGTGGCCGAAGTACAGCACGGCCTCTCCCCAGGCCGCGAGCAGAACGGCGAAGACGCCGGCGAACAGTGCGAGCAACGCCCACCCCGCGCGTTCCGCGAGTCCGGCCCGGCATGCAAGCAGCGCCGCCGCGCCGGCGAGCCCGATCACCGCGGCGTCTTCGATCGCTCCGAGCAGGAACCAGGAAACGGCGTCTTCGGACGGCAGCGGAGAACCGGCATGCAGCCGGGCTCGCAGGGCAACGCCGAGCAGGATCATTCCAGGAGCCAGCGCGTCGACGAACGCCCTCGTGCGGAGGGACACGCCCCCTGCGCCGCTGCTCTCTTCCTCGGTGGGGCTCTCTCCCAACTCGAAGACAGTGTGACCCGGAAAGACGCTCGGCGCAACCGCGCGCGGTTAGAATGGCCTCGATGGACACGGCGCGAGGGATGGCGGGCCCGCGGCCCTCCACCATCCCGCTTGCGCTGCTCGCGCTGCTCTTTCTCTTCTCCGGCTTCGCGGCCCTCGTCTACCAGGTCGTCTGGCAGCGCAGCCTCTTCGCGATCTACGGCGTCAACATCGAATCGGTGACGATCATCGTCACGGCGTTCCTGCTCGGCCTCGGCCTCGGCAGCCTCCTCGGCGGCCAGATCTCCCGCAACCCGGAGAGGCCGGCGGTCGTGCTCTTCGGGCTCCTCGAGCTCTCGATCGGCGCCTTCGGCCTCGTCTCTCTCCGGCTTTTCGGCGCGGTCGGGGCCTTCACCGCCGGCGGGTCGCCGCTGTCAACCTTCACGGTCTCCTTCCTGCTGCTGCTGCTTCCGACGGGGCTCATGGGCGCGACGCTGCCCATCCTGGTCGCCCATTGCGTCCGGCAGACCCGGAATGTCGGGCGCTCGGTCGCCGTCCTCTACTTCGTCAACACGCTGGGATCCGCCATCGCCTCGCTCGCCACGGCCGTGTTTCTCCTCGGCCAGCTCGGCCAGCAGGGCACCGTGGCCCTCGCGGCGGGCTGCAACGCGCTGGCCGGAACGAGCGCCCTGGCGGCGCACTGGCTGGGGAGCCGGCGCGGGTGAAACGCTGGCTCATGCTGCTGGTCGCCGCGGCGGCCGGCAACATCGCGCTCTCGTACGAGATCCTCTGGGTCCGGGCCTACTCGTTCGTCACCGGCGGGACCGCATCGAGCTTCGGGGTCCTGCTCGGCGCCTATCTCCTGGGCCTGGCGCTCGGTTCGCTCGCGAGCTGGTTCTACTGCAACGACCGGATGGCGCTGGCCGGGCGCGAGCACCTCGCGGTCCCCGCCGGCCTGATGCTCGCGGCGAGCGCCCTCGGCTTCGTCTCCGTGCCTGCCCTGGCCGCGCTCGCCGCAACCGGCGGATCGCTGGTCCCCTGGCTCGGGCTCGTCGCCGTCTTCGCCGGCGTCACCGGGGCGATCCTCCCGCTGATCAGCCACTTCGGCATCCCGGCGGACGGCCAGGCCGGCGCCTGGCTCTCGTACCTCTACGTCGCGAACATCGTCGGCTCGGCCGCCGGCTCGCTCGTGACCGGGTTCGTGCTGCTCGACGTCCTGCCCCTGCGGGGAGTCGCGGCCGCCCTGGCGATCGCCGGCCTCGGCGTTGCGGCGCTGCTCGTCGTCGCGGCCGGCGGCTCCCGGCCGGCGCTCGCACTGCGCCTGAGCGCCGTCGCCCTCGCCGGCGTCACGGCGGTCCTCGCCGACGACGCCCTCTTCCGCCACGTCTTCGAAAAGATGCAACGCAAGCAGAAATACGATCCGTCGGAATCTTTCACGGACCTCGTCGAGAACCGCAGCGGCGTCATCACCGTCCAGAAGGACGGGACCATTTTCGGCGGAGGCGTCTACGACGGCGCGTACAGCGTGGATCTGGTCCACGACAAGAACCTCATCGTGCGCCCCTACGCGCTGGCCGCCTTCCATCCGCGCCCCCGGCGCGTCCTGCTGATCGGACTCTCTTCCGGGTCCTGGGCGCAGGTCCTCGCCCACAACCCGGAGGTCGAGCGGCTGACCGTCATCGAAATCAATCCTGGCTACCTCGGGCTGATCCCGCGGCACGCCGCGGTCGCGAGCCTGCTCGCCAATCCAAAGCTCGAGGTCGTGGTCGACGACGCCCGGCGCTGGCTCACCGCGCACCCCGAACGGCGGTTCGACGCCGTCTTTTCCAATACGACGTGGCACTGGCGAAGCATGGTGACCAACCTCCTGTCGACCGAGTTCCTCCAGCTCGTGCGCCGGCACCTGGCCGAGGGTGGGGTCTGTCGTCTGGAACACGACGTTTTCGCTCGAAGCGCAGAAGACGGGCTGCGAGGTCTTTCCCTACGGCATCCGCTTCCTCAACTCCATGGTCGCCAGCAACCAGCCGATCGCCCTCGACCACGCCCGGTGGCGCGCGGCGCTCGTTGCCTATCGCATCGACGACAAGCCCGTTTTCGACCTGACGGACCCGGCGCACGTCGAGCGGCTCGAGGAAGTGCTGCGCATCGGCCCAACGCCCGGGCGTCCCGGGGAGCGCAACAGGGACTACCAGCCCTGCCCCGACCTGCTCCGCTGGACCCGCGAGCTGCGCAGCATCACCGACGACAACATGGCCAGCGAGTGGTACCGGCCGTGGTGGGCAACGCCCTGAGGCGGCCGAACCCTCCGGGCTAGTAGCTTTGTCACCGAAGTGTTGATAGCGCCATGCGGCTTCTTACAACCACCGTGGCCCACGCTCCTGGGCCTTCCTGCATCTTTCGAGCGGAAAGATTGGTACCGTGACTTCGGTTACAGGACACTAGCCCTCCGGCATCGGGAGGAACTCGGGGCAAGACCAGACTGGCTGGGGCGGATACCGTTTCAGGATTGGGCAGTGGATGAAAATGGACCGCTCCGTCCGGATGTAGCGGGGCGGCGCGGCGCAGCGGTGGCAGAGGCTGTCGGGAAACGGCCGCTCGTCCGGCTCCTCCGGGGTTCCGTCGTTCATCCCCTGGCCCCGCGAATCACCACACCCGGACGCGGGCCTCGGGAGCCAGGTAGAGCGCTTGCCCGGGCTGGACGTCGAAGGCCTCGTACCAGGCGTCGACGTTGCGCACGGTGTCGGCCCGGAACTGCCCCGGGGCATGGCCGTCGGTCATCAGCTCGCTCCGCATCGCCTCGGGGCGCTCCTTGCTTCGCCAGGCCTGGCCGAAGCCGATGAAGAAGCGCTGGTCGCCCGTGAACCCGTCGAGATCCGGCGTCTTGCCGTAGGCGCTGCGGTACCCGTCGTAGGCGGCGGCGACCCCCGCGACATCGGCGATGTTCTCGGAGAGGGTGAGCTTGCCGTTGACGTGCAGCCCCGGCAGCGGCTCGTAGGCGTCGTACTGGGCGACGAGCTTTGCCGCGACGGCCTGGAAGTGCGCGAGGTCCTCGGGCGTCCACCAGTTGGCGAGCCGGCCGTCGGCGTCGAACTGCGCGCCCTGGTCGTCGAAGCTGTGGCTGATCTCGTGCCCGATGACCGAGCCGATGGCTCCGTAGTTGCGGACCGGATCGCCGTCCGCGTCGAAGAAGGGCGGATTCAGGATCGCGGCCGGAAAGTTCATCGCGTTCTGCAGCGGAAGGTTGACGGCATTGACGGTCTGCGGGGTCATGGACCATGCTCTCTTGTCCACGGGTTTTCCGAGCTTCGCCAGGCACCACCGGTAGTCGAACATCTCCGAACGCTGCGCGTTGCCGAGCGCGTCGTCGCGGTCGATCTCGAGACCCGAATAGTCCCGCCAGTGGTCCGGGTAGCCGATGCCGACGTAGAGGCTCGCGACCTTGGCTCGCGCCTTCTGGCGTGTCGCCGGCGACATCCACTCCAGGGCGTCGATGCGCTTGCCGAAAGCTGCGACGATGTTCTGGACCATGGCCTGCGCCTGCGCTTTGGCCGAGGCCGGGAAATACCTCTCGACGTACAGCCTGCCCACGGCATCCCCGAGGGCATTGCTCGTGGCGCCCACCGCGCGCTTCCACCGGTCGCGCTGCTTCTCGGCGCCGGAGAGCGCCATCCCGTAAAACCGGAACGACTCCTCCGCGAAGGCCTTCGGAAGCAGATATGAGGCGCGGTTGATCGCGTGGAAAGTGAGGTAGTCCTTCCAGACGTCGAGCGGCTCGCTGGCCGCCAGGGCCGCGATGCCGGAGGTCCCCGACGGGTGCCACACCATGAGCATCGGCTGGCCCGAAAGGCCCGCGGCCTCGAAGTAGGCTCCCCAGTCGAGCCCGGGGGCCCGGACCGGAAAATCCTGGAGACGCCATGGGTTGTTGGCCTTGAGCACGTCGGCGGAATCGGTCCGGCTGATGTGGACGTCGGCGATCTTGCGCTCCAACTCGTAGATCCGCGCGGCCCGCGCCCGAGCGTCGGGCACGCCCGCGAGCTTCAACGCAGCCACGATGTGCGCCCGATACTTCGACTGAAGCTCCACGGCCTTCTCGTCCGTGTTCCGGTAATTGTCGCGGTCGGGCATACCGAGCCCGCCCTGCATCAGGTAGCCGACGTTGCGGTTCGGATCGGCGAAGTCCGGCGCCGCCCAGAGACCGAACGGGCGGTCTGTGAAGAAGTTCGTGTTGTTCAGCGCATCGACGTCCGCGCGCAGCCCGCTGCCGAGCACGCGGGCGAGCAGGACCCGATCCTGGATCTTCGAAATCGCGTCGAGCTCGGGCTTCAAGGGCGCCAGGCCTCGCTTCTCGATGGCCTGCTCGTTCATGTAGGCGTCGTAATAAGCGCCGACCATCGCCAACGGCGAGCCCGCCGGCGCGTTCGACTTTCCCGCCCCCTGGATCAGATCGACGGTCCGCTTGCTGACCTGCTCCTCGATGACGGTGAACGGGCCGTAAACCGAACGGTCCGGGGGAATCACGGTCGCCTTCATCCAGTCGCCGTTGGTGTAGCCGTAGAAGTCGTCCCCGGGACGGATGCTCTGGTCGATGCCGGCCACGTCGACGCCGGGATTCTTCTTCGCGGGCTCCGCGCCCCGAAGCCACGGGCCGACGCCCGCGGCGAGCAACACGAACGCGGCGACAGCCGGCTTCAAGGATTTGCGCAAGGGGTCTCTCTTTCTTCAGCGTCTCGAAGGACGGCGATTTGCGATCAGCCGGCGGCCTCCGACAGCCCGGCGGCGGCGACGCCGCTTCCGGGTTCCGTCTGGAGCAGCTCGGCCTTGCGCGTCCTCGCCAGCAAGACATAGATCGAGGGGACGACCAGGAGCGTGAACGCGGTGCCGATGATCATGCCGGTCACCAGCATGATGCCGATGCTGTTGCGGGCCCCGGCTCCGGGGCCCCGGGCGAAGACGAGCGGCAGGTGGCCCATCACCGTGGCGGCGGTCGTCATCAGGACGGGCCGCAGCCGGGTGCCCGCCGCCTCGATGACGGCCTGGACCTTGTCCACGCCCTTTTCCTGGACCTGGTTGGCGAACTCCACGATCAGGATCCCGTTCTTGGCGATGAGGCCCACGAGCGTGATCAGGCCGACCTGGCTGTAGATGTTGAGCGTCGTGAAGCCGAGACACGAGAACAGCAGCGATCCCGCCAGGGCGAGTGGCACCGACCCGGCGAGGATGATGAACGGATCGCGGAAGCTCTCGAACTGGGCGGCGAGCACGAGATAGATCAGGATCGCCGACAGCAGGAACGTCCCGAGGAACTTCCCGCCCTCCGTGCGCACCTGGCGGGACTCCCCCGCATAGTCGACCGTGAAACCCTGCGGGAGGATCTTCGTCGCCTCGCCTTCGAGAAAATTGAGGGCCGTCACGAGCGAGACCCCCGGCGGGATGACTCCCTGGATGTGCACCGCGTTCAACTGCTGGAAGCGCTTCAGGTCCCGGGGCTCCGTCGTCGTCTTCAGCGTCGCGAAGGTCGAGAGCGGGACGAGCTTGTCGTTGGACCCCCGGACGTAGATCTGGGCGAGCTGATCCGGCGTCAGCCGCTCCGCCCGCTTGACCTGCGGAATGACCTTGTAGCTCCGGCCCTGGACGCTGAACCGGTTGACGTAGTTGCCCCCGAGCAGGGCCGAGAGGTCCCGCCCGGCCTGTGCGAGGTCCACGCCCTGCGACCGCAGCTTGTCGCGGTCGAAAACGACCTCGGCCTGCGGCTGGTCGAACTTCAGGTCCGTATCGGCATACATGAAGAGGCCGCTTCCGAACGCCTTGCCGACGAGCACGTTGGCGAACTCGGCGAGCTGCCGCGGCTCGGCGGTCGAGACGATCACGAAGTCGACCGGGAAGCTCCCGCCGCCCGGGAGCGCGGGCGGCACGAGGGGGATGACGCGCACCCCCGGGATCTGCGAGACGCCGCCGGCCACCTCCATCTGAAGCTGCTGGGTGCTCTTCTTGCGGTCATCCCAGGGCTTCGTGATCATTCCGGCAAAGCCTCCGCCCGGAGACGTGATCTGAAAGGTGGACTCGTGCTCCGGGACCGCGTCGAAGACGTCTTCGAGCTGCTTGGAAAAGAGCATCGTCTGATCGAGCGTCGCGTTCGGCGCGGCCTGGACGACGGCGAAGACGATGCTCTGGTCCTCGGTCGGCGCGAGCTCCTTCTGCGAGAACATGTAGAAGGGAAAGATCAGCGCGGTGACGAGCGCCCACAGGACGTAGACCACCGGCCGGTACCGCAAAGTGGCCGCCAGCTGCCGCGTGTACACGCGGCGCACCGCGTCGAAGCGATGGTTCACCCATCCCGCGAAACCCCGTTCCGTGCCGCCCGCCGTCAGCAGCTTCGAGCTCATCATCGGGGAGAGGGTGAGGGCCACGACCCCCGACACGATCACGGCGCCCGCGAGCGTGATGGCGAACTCCCGGAACAGGGTGCCCGTCAGCCCGCCCTGAAAGCCGATTGGCGCATAGACCGCGGCCAGCGTGATCGTCATCGCGATGATCGGCCCGCGCAGCTCGCGCGCGGCCATGATGGCCGCGTCGAACGGCTTCTCCCCCATGTGGAGGTGCCGCTCGACGTTTTCGACCATGACGATCGCGTCGTCCACCACGAGACCGACCGAAAGGACGATCGCGAGGAGCGTCAGGAGGTTGATCGTGAAACCGGCGATGAGCATCAGGAAGACGGCGCCGATCAGCGAAATCGGGATCGCCACGATCGGGATGAGCACCGACCGGAAGGACCCCAGGAAGAGGAAGATCACGACGATGACGATCACCAGGGTCTCCGTCAGCGTCTTCAGGACCTCGTTGATCGCCTGGTCGATGTAGAGGGTCGAGTCGTACGGAACTCCCGACGTCATGCCCGCCGGCAGCTGCGCCTGGACTTCCTTCAACTCCTCGCGCACGCTCCGGATGACGTCGAGCGAGTTCGCGGTCGGCAGGACCCAGATTCCCATGAAGGTCGCGGTCTGCCCGTTGAACCGGACGTCCTCCTCGTAGTTCTCGGCGCCGAGGACGACGTCGGCAATCTCGGACAGCCGGACGACGTTTCCCTTCTGCTGCTTGACGACGAGCTGCTTGAAGTCCTCGGCCGTCTGAAGGCTCGTGTTCGCGACGAGATTCACCGACACCATGGAGCCCTTGGTGGTGCCGAGCGCCGACAGGTAGTTGTTCGCCGCCAGAAGGTCGCGCACCTCCGAGGGCGAGATCCCGAGCGCCGCCATCTTCTCGGGCTTCAGCCAGATGCGCATGGCGAACACCCGCGCTCCCAGGATGTCGGCGCGCTGCACGCCGGACACCGCGGAGAGCTTCGGCTGCACGACGCGGGTGATGTAGTCGGTGATCTGGTTCTGGTCGAGCTCCTTCGAGGCGAACCCGATGTACATCGAGGCGAACTCGGTGTCCGCCGTCTGGAGCTCGATGACCGGCGCCTGCGCCTCGGGCGGCAGGTCGTTGCGGACCTGGGCGACCTTCGTCTGGATCTGCGTGAGGGCGGCGTTGGCGTCGTAGTTCAGCTTCAGGTGGGCCAGGATCCGGCTGACGCCCTGGGAGCTCGAGGATTCCATGTAGTCGATGCCGTCGGCGCTCGCGATGACGCGCTCGAGCGGGGTCGTCAGGAAGCCGCGGACGAGATCGGCGTTGGCCCCGACGTAGACGGTCGAGACCTGGATCACCGCGGTGTCGCTGCGCGGGTACTCCCGGACCGAGAGCGAGCGGATCGAGTACGCGCCCGCGATCAGAATGACGAGATTGACGACCGTCGCGAGGACCGGCCGTCTTGACGAAGAGATCCGTGAGCTGCATCAGCTGTCCTCCGGCTTCGGCGCCGGGTTGTTGCCGGGCTGGACGGCGTTGTTGACCTTGACGGCCGCGCCGTTGCGGAGCTTGAAGACCCCGGAGCTGACCACGGTTTCCCCGGCCTTGATTCCGGAGACGACCGCGACCTGGTCGCCGCGGGAGCTCCCGAGCTTGACGAACTGCTGCCGCACGCCGAGGTAGCTCGGGCCGCTCGGACCCTTGACTTGCTCCACGATGAAGACCGAATCGCCGTACGGGGCGTACGAGATGGCCGACGTCGGCACCGTCACCTCCGCGTTGGACGATCCCATTCCGACGGTGGTTTTCACGAACATTCCCGGCCGCAGCCTCCCGTCGGCGTTTTCGCACGTTGCCTGGACACCGACGTTGCGGGTGGCTTCGTTCACGACGGCGTCGACCGCCGTGATCTTCCCGTCCGCCGCGATCCCGGCCGCGCCTTCCGCCGTCACGTGAATCGGCAGGCCGACCTTGAGCTGCGACAGCTGCTGCTGCGGGACCGCGAAATTGACGTAAACGGGCCGGACCGCCTGGAGGGGCACGACCGCGGCGCCGCCCTCGAGATACTGGCCGAGATTCACCTGACGGATCCCGAGCACCCCGGCGAACGGGGCCCGGATCATCTTGCGCTGGATCGTCGCGCGGATCTCACCCGCCCGGGCATCCGCCTGCTTCTTCTCGGCCGTCAGACGGTCGAGATCCGACTGGGCCGAGATTCCCTGCGCGACCAGACCCTTCGCGCGCTGCAGATTGAGCTCGGTCAGGTCGCGCTGCGCCTCGGCCGCGGCGAGCTGGGCCTCCTCCTGCCGGGTATCGAGCTCGACGAGCAGGGCTCCGGCCGCGACGGACTGCCCCGACTCGAAGTAGATCTTCTCGACGATGCCGGGCAGGTCGGCACTGACCGTCACCCCCCGGACCGCGGTCACGGACCCGATCGCATTCCACGTCGTCGGCCAGTCCTCCCGCTTTGCGACGACCGTCGTGACGGCCTCCGGAGGGGGCTGGAAGGAGGCGTTCTGTTTCATGCCCGCCTGGATCTGCCGCACCTTGACCATCGCGACGGCCGCGATGAAGACCCCGGCCAGGACGAGCATCAGAATCATCCGCTTTTTCATCCGCGAACCCCCTCCGTCGCATTCCGCGTGCCGGCTCTCCCCGACCCGCACATCCCACGACCGATCTCGGGAATGGGATTCAAGGGACCTGGCGCTCGAGCGCCATAGCCTATCAATCACTGCCGCCGAACCGATAAGGCGCCCGGGAAGACCGGGTTTCCGCGCCTTACCGTGGAAATACGTAAGAACACGCGCCAGGATTCAGGGGTCTGGAAGCGCCGGCCGGGCCTGGCGAGCCGGCTCGGACCCGGGCAGTCGCTACGGCGCGACCGGCCTACCGGATGGGGGCGGGCGCATCGGGCGCTTCGTCGAGAGGCGGCGCCGCGGGTGCACCGGACACCCTCCGAGCGCGATCAAGCGCGGCAGCGGCTGCCTCGGTGCTCATGGCGGGCAACTCGAGTCGCTTACCGGATGCCGAGCCTTTCCAGCAACGCCCCGAATCGCGGGTCTCCTCGGAGAGAATCGAAGCCGGGCAATCCCGTGTAGTAGAGCATGGCCTGGTACTCCTCTTCCGCCCGCGCGAGCACCTCGAAGGCCGCGTCGATCTCCCCGAGCGCGCCGAGCAGCCAGCCCTCGGAGACGAAGTGGGGCGCCGTCGGGAGGGCTCGCAGTTCGTGGAGAACGTTCCGGGCTTCGTCCTTGCGTCCTGCGGCTGCGAGCGCCCACCCCAGGACACCGAGGAAGGAGGCCGCGCGTTGCGACACTGCGACCACGTGTTCCGCAATCGCAATCCCTTCTTCGAATTGCCCCAGGGCGATCTTCGCCATGCTCGAGCAAAGCAGGGCCGAGGCGTCCTCTTTCTCGAAAGAGAGCGCGTCTTCCGCGTAACGCTCAGCTTCCTGCGGCCTCCCGCTGCACAGCAGCGCCCATCCGGTGAGCATCAGGGGAAAGGAGGCGAGCGGATCGGCCTCCCGGGCGCGCTCCAGAAACCGAAATCCCTCGTTGGCCTTCTGGCGTATGCAGAGGCTGATCCCGAACGAGCCCAGGGCGAGGGTGTGAGTGGGTTGGAGCTCGATCGCTCGGCGCCAGGCGGCTTCCATCGCCGGCCATCGACGTTCGATCAAAGCCACGAAGGCCTCGGCATGAAGGCTGTCCGCCGACTCTCCCTCCAGTTCGACTGCGGTCGCCAGGGCCTTTCTCGCGGCCGCGCAGGCCGCGCGTGCCGGGATCGCGCCGAGGTTCGCCGCGCCCGCGGTGCTTTCTGCCAAACCGGTCCACGAAGGCGCGTGCGTCGGATCGAGGCGGATGGCCTCCTCGAAGGCGCGAATGGCCCCGCCGTAGTCCTCCCTGGCGTACCGCAGGTGCCGACCCTTCAGGTAGCTCCGATAGGCCTCGAGGTTACGGGCCCGCGGTCGGGCATGAATGGCCGGCGCTCCCGGACCGAGCCGGGCCTTCACCGCCTCGACGACTCCGGCGGCGATCTCGTCCTGGACGGCGAAGACGTCCGCGGCGTCGCGGTCGAATCGCTCCGACCAGAGCTGGTAGCCACTGCCGACGTCGGTCAATTGAGCGGTGACCCGAAGCCGGTTGCCCGCCGTCCGCACGCTGCCCTCGAGGACGTGGTTCACAGAGAGGGCACGGGCGATCGCGGGCAGGTCGCTGCCGCCCTGCCGCGCGCGGAAAGCCGAGGTCCGCGACGCCACGCGGATGCCCTCGATGCGGACGAGCGCATTCATGATCTCCTCGGCCATACCCTCGCAGAGGTACTTCTGGTCTCGTGCCGGGCTCATGTCCGAGAAGGGCAGCACCGCGATCGCCACGGCATCGCGCGCCGTGGCAGCGGAATCGGTTCCCGCCCCCGGGGAACAGCGAGCCCCGCCTTGCGGAGGCCGTCAACAAGCCGCTCCACGTACTCGGGATCCCACCACTTCTGGAAGTCCTCCCGCACCGTGGTGCCGAAGTCCGGCCGCAACTTGAGCAGATCCCGCACGGCTTTGCCAGCCGCATCCCGTTCCCCGAGCTGCCCGTAAGCGGCGGCCAGCGCCGCGTACGCACCGTAGTGGCCCGGTAGATTGACCTTGAGCGCGAAACCGAGTGCGCCGCGGTCGTCGCCCCGGCGATACGCGTCGTAGAAGTCGGCGTACCAGTACCATCCGGGATGATGGGGATTGAGCTGCTTGGCGCGCTCAGCCAGCTCGAGGCCGCGCTTCCAGTCGCCCGCATAGGTCAGCAGCTCACCGAGAAAGGCGATGGAGTTGCCGTCGGAGGGGTTGAGTGCGATGGCGCGCTCTGCCGCGTTACGGAAGCTCTGAAATTCCCTTTGAAAGAAGAGCGCCTGGGCGAGGCTGAAATGAGCCAGATGATTGGATGGCGCAGCCTCGACGGCACGCCGCGCGGCGGTTGCCCCGCTCGTCAGGGAATCCGCCTGAAGGTGGAATCCCTGCGCGTACTCCTGGACGCACAGGAGAGCCAGCATGGCCCACGCATCGGCGTACGCCGGCGCCTTCTGCACCGCCAATTCCAGGCCCGATCGCGCCGCGGCAAGCTCTTCGGCGGTGACCCGATCGAAGTAGCCGAAGCTGCGCACCACCGCCTCGTAGGGGCTCAACTGTTCGGGAGGGCGGCCGCGCACCGCCTCGCTCATGCTCCGAGGCAGGACCCCGTGAATGTCCGCAACCGTCGAAACGATCCGCGGAACCAACTCGTCCTGCAGCTCGAAAACTGCCTCCGGGCTGAAGGCGCGCTCATAATTCTCGGCCCAGAGATGCGCACCGGAGACCGCGTCCACCAGCTGCACCGCGAGGCGCAGCTTCGACCCCGCGTGCCGCAGGCTCCCCTCCATCACGTACCGAGCGCCGAGCTCCTTGCCCACGACCCGCGCGTCGGTCGCCTGATCCGTATAGCGCAGCGTCGAGCCGCGCGCGATCACGCGAAGGTACGAGAAACGCGAAAGGCCCGTGACGACGTCTTCGGTCAGCCCTTCGGCCAGCGCCGTGAGTGAAGAGTCGGCCCCGCCGTACTTGAATGGAAGCACGGCGACCCAGAAGCCTTCATCGGCGCGGGTCGCGCCCGATGCGACTTGACCGGAGACACGGGAAGGGTCGCCGCCTTCTCCCTTCGGGGCGATCTCCAGCCCCGCCTTGCGGAGTCCGTCCATCAACTGCTCCACCAGATCCGGGTCGATCCACCTCCCATGTAACTCGCGCGCGACCTCGGCGTAGTTCGGTTTCAGCGCGAGCATGTCCTGGAGCGCCTTGCGCGCCTCCTCCATCTGGCCAAGTTGCGCGTAGCAGATGGCCAACACCGCATGCGTGTAGTAGTTCTTTGGAGCGTTGAGGTGTAGAGCCACGTCCAGCGCTTTGCGATAGTCCTTCTTGCGATAGGCATCGTGCCATGCGGTGTAGCGGTACCATCCCGGATGGTTGGGATTCAGTTGCGAACCCTTGTCCGATAGAGCACAGCCGCGCTCCCAATCCCCGGCGTAGGCGATCAACAACCCCATGAACGCGGCAGTGGCTCCATCCATTGGATTGAGCGAAACGGCCCGTTCCGCAGCGACTCGGAAAGACGGAATTTCGCGCCGGAAGAAGAGAGCCTGAGCCAGGGCGTAGTAAGGCAAGGAATGCAATGGTGCCGCTTCAACCGCCGTCCGTGCGGCTCGGAGTGACCGGTCGAGGGAATCCGGCGCTGCGTTGTCCCAGTGACCGTATTCGTTTGCATACATCAACGACAGCATGGCCCAGCACTCGGCGTTACCTGGGGCCTGTTGGACGGCCCTCTCCAGGCAGGTCCGCACTTCGGCAAGGTCTTCGGGGGTGAAGCGCTCGTTGTAGCCGAAGCTGCGCAGCAGCGCTTCGTAGGGGCTCATTTGATCGGCAGCCTTGAGCCGCACCGCTTCGCTCATACTGCGCGGCAGGACACCGTGCATGTCGGCAACGGTCGAGACGATTCGCGGAACCAATTCGTCCTGAAGCTCGAAAACCGCTTCCGGGCTGAAGGCGCGTTCATAGTTCTCGGCCCAGAGATGAGCGCCGGAGACGGCGTCCACCAGTTGCACCGCGAGACGCAGCCTGGTTCCCGCCTGCCGCAGGCTACCTTCCATGACATAGCGCGCGCCCAATGCCTTGCCCGCGGAACGCACGTCCACCAACTCATTGGCGTAACGCGAGGTCGAGCTGCGCGCGATCACCTTCAAGTAGGAAAAGCGTGACAGGCCGGTCACCGTATCCTCGGTGATTCCCTCGGCCAGGGCCGCGAGATCGGCGTTGGCCCCCCCGTACCGGAAGGGCAGGACCGCCACCCAGAAGCCTTCGTCGGCTCGGGTGGTGCCCGATTCGATGGCGGAAGAACGAGCGCCGTCGGGCACACGAGCTGACCTTCCCGTCTCCGGGGGAATGGCCAGCCCCGCTTTGCGAAGCCCTTCGAGGATCAGGTCCATGAGCCCGCTCGCGAAGTGCCAGCTCCCGACGTTCGAGCGCGCGTGCGCCGCGAACTCCGGATCGAGCGCCAGCAGATCCCGGACCGCGGCCGCGGCTTCGGCGCGGCGGCCGAGGTGACCGCAGGCCGACGCCGCCACGAGGTACGGCCAGAAGAGACCGGGGATGTCCACCCGGTTCGCGCGCTCGAGGGCCTGCTCGTACTCGCCCTTGTGGAAGTGCTCCCAGAGGGGAGCGAAGTGCATCCACCCCGCGTGGTTGGGGTTCAACTCCATCGCGCGGCGCACGATCGCGGCGCCCCGCTCGAACTCGCCGGTGTGGACGATCTGCAGCCCCAGGATCCCGACCGCGTCGGTGTTGAGCGGATTGAGGGCCATCGCGCGCTCGGCCGCGGGGCCGAACGCCGCGAGGTCCTGGCGGAAGAAGTGCGTCTGCGCGAGCGCGACGAGCGCAAACTGGTTCGCGCGATCGAGCTCGACCGCGCGGCGCGCCGCGGCCAGCGCCCGATCGAGGGAGGTCGCGTCGCTCTCGAAACCGAACGCGTATTCGTCGACGTAGATCTGCGCCAGGCACGCCCACAGGTCCGACTGCCGGTCGTCCCGCTCCACGGCGCTTTCCAGCCGGCTCTTGAGCGCCGCGTGGGCCGAGGGCGTGATCTGCTCGCGGTAGGCGAAATACTGGAACTGCCAATCCACCGGCGTCAGATCGGCGTCGTCCTTCTGCCGGATCGCGGACCGCATCGAGTTCACGAGCACCCCGTAGCTGTCGGCGACGGTCGCGACGATGCGGGCCGCCACGTCGTCCTGCACCACGAAGACGCTCGATGCCTGCAGGTCCCGGTTGTACGTCTCGGCCCAGAGCTGCGCTCCCGTCTCCGTGTCCACGAGCTGGGCGCTCACGCGGATGGCGGCGCCTCCCATGCGGATGCTGCCTTCCAGCACGTAGCGCGCTCCGAGTCTGACGCCCAGGGCGCGCTCATCTCCGGCCTCCCCCTTCAGGCGGGCCGCCGAGACGCTCGAAACGACCGACAGGTAGCGAAACCGCGAAAGGCCGGCCGCGATCTCCTCGGCCAGCCCGTCGGCCAGGGCCGCGAGGTCTTCGGCGCCGCCGTATTTGAACGGCAGCACCGCGACCCAGAATCCCTCGCCGGCGCGTTCGGCACCCGAGTCGGCCATTGCCGGGGGGCGCGAGACCGAAGCCGTCGCCGCCCGGATGGGCGCCGCTCCGGTGGTCGGCACGCCGCGCAGTCCGTACCGCAGCTCCTGCGCCGACGGAAACCGGTCCGCGGCGCTCTTCTCGAGGCAGCGCGCGATCACGCGCGCGAGCTCCACCGGCAAATCGGCTCGCAGCTCCACGACCGACGGCGGCGTGTCCCGCAGGATCGAGGAGACGAGCTCGGCGGAGGACTGGCCGCTGAACGGCCGCTGCCCGGTCGCCATCTCGTACAGGATGATGCCGAGCGAGAAGATGTCGGTTCGATGATCCAGCGCCCGGCCCTGGACCTGCTCGGGCGACATGTAGGGCACGGTTCCCATCACGACGCCTTCCTGCGTCTTCATCTCGGTCGGCAGTTCCGTGCTGTCGGGCGATTGGCCCCCGGCGGACTCGACCTTGGCCAGGCCGAAGTCGAGCACCTTGACCCGTCCGCCCTCCCCCACCATGACGTTGGCGGGTTTCAGGTCCCGGTGAATGATCCCCTTTTCGTGGGCCGCTGCCAGGGCGTCGGCGAGCGCCGATGCGATCTCGACGAGCCGGCCGACCGGCAGAGCGCCCGCGGCAATGAGCAGGTCGAGCGACCGGCCTTCGACGAGCTCCATGGTGAGGAAGTGGACGCCGCCGGATTCCTCCACCGAGTGGATCGTGACGATGTGCGGGTGATTGAGCGCGGCCACGGCGCGGGCCTCGCGCTGAAACCTCTCGAGCCGCTCCGGGCTCGAGGCCATCTCGGCCGGCAGCACCTTCAGGGCCACGTCGCGCCCGAGCTTCGTGTCCCGCGCGCGGTAAACCTCCCCCATCCCGCCGGCACCGATCGGCGCGACGATCTCGTGGGACCCGAGGCGCGTGCCGGCCGGGAGCGTCATGCAGGTCGGAAGCCTACAACGCGCCGCGCGGAGCCCAGTCCCGGTTGCCTCCGGCCCGGCCTCCGTCCGCCTTCCAGTGATACCTTGTCCCCGTGATCGTTCATTCGCCCGACGAGTTCGCAAGGGCGATGATGCAGAAGACGCCTCGTACCGGGAGGTTCCCATGATCGGACGTCGACATGCGGTGGCAATGCTGGTCGCGGGGGGCGCGGCGCTTGCCGGATTCCTGGCGGCCCAGGAGCCCCCTGCCGCACCCGCCGCGGCTGCGACCGCCGAGGCCCGGTCCGCAGCCCCGCCCGCCGCCATGCGGTGGACGGAACCCGGCGGCAAACCGCTGCCATTCCGGTCCGAGGATGAGCTGCTCGAGTTCCTGCGCACGGCCGAGGTCAGGTCGGAAAGGCCCCTCTCCGGCGGCGTCACGTTTCCCACCAAACTGCTGCTCGAGAAGGACGGCGTCCTCGCCGATGCCATCTTCCGCGACGTCAACGAAGAGAAGTCGGCGCCGACGTTCGGCGGCGGCCGAAACGACCTCTACTTCAGCGACAGCTACATCTACGAGCCCGCCGCCTACGAGCTGAGCCGCATGCTGGGCCTCGACAACGTCCCGCCCGCGACCCTGCGCAGGCTCCACACGAAGAACGGCAGCGTGCAGATCTGGGTCGAACATGCCATGACCGAGCTGACGCGGATCAAGGACAAGATCAAGCCGCCCGACGTGCCCCGGTGGAACAGGCAACTGCAGATGATGAACGTCTTCGACGCGCTCGTGTACAACACCGATCGCAACCGTGGCAACATCCTGATCACGCCCGATTGGAAGCTCTGGATGATCGACCACACCCGCGCGTTCCGCCGGAACCCTTTCCTGCAGAATGCCGCCGCGATCACCCAATGCGAGCGCGGCCTCTACCAGAAACTCAAGACGCTGGACGAATCGCTGGTGCGCGAGCGCCTGAAGCCGTATCTCTCGAGCTTCGAGATGGATGCGCTGCTGACGCGGCGCAAGCTGATCCTCGAGCGGCTCGACGCGGTCATCGCCGAGCGCGGCGAAGAGCAGGTCCTGTACACCTTCGCCGCCGAACCCGCGCCGGCGCCGCCCGCGATCCAGTAATCGAGGCGGGGCCGGCCGCGATCGACGCCGGTCAGTCGGCCGCGCCCGCCAGCTGCCTCTTTGCCGCGCGCGCGGTCTCGCGCAGAAGCTCATCCTCGGCATCGAGGCAGGCCTCGACCTGTCCGGCCAGCTCGCGCATCCCGAGGGCGCCGACGGAGGAGATTCCGCAGGCCTTCAGCCACGGGTCGTCGCTTTCGACCAGCGCGGCCACGAGCTCGCGGGGGCTCGGAACCTCCATGCCGGTGCGTTTCATGATCGGGACGACGCGTTCGTCGAGCGGAGTCGTCGGGTCGAGCAAAGACACGAGGGACTTGCGCAGGTCGCGGCCCAGAGTCAGCTCGAGGAACTCGAGGGCATGGTCCCGGGCGGTCGTGTCGCTCGAGCGCAAACCGTAGTGCGCGCTGTGGAAGTCGGTGGTCGGGTAGAGGAGGCTCAGAATCCGGAAGATGTGCTCGATCTCCCGGTCGTAGCTCGCCTGCAGCCGGCGCATCACCTCCGTCGGCTGGGCCGCCGCGGGGACGCCCTCCACGGCCCGGCCGGCGACCGAGAGAATCTGGCTCGTGCGACAGTGCAGCATCATTTCGAAGCCCAGCGCCGCGTTGAGGCGGACCGGGTCGATCGCGGCCTTCTCGTGGGCCCTCTGCAGGTCGCCGAGCGCGCAGATCGTTCGAAAGCGCAGCTCCGGGTCGCTCTCGAGGAGGTTCTCGACCAGGGCGTTGGCCGCTCCCTGGTTCCCGACGCGCGCCAGGACCCCGGGAACCTCGAGCCGGACCGCCAGCGGAGCGCCCCCGTCGGTGAGCTGATCGCGCAGGGCGCCGAGGACGCGATCGCCCATGGCGGCCAGCACCTCCACCACCTCGTCCCGCACCCGGGCGTCCCCCAGGAGCTCGATCAGCTTCGGGACCGCGCGCCGCTTTCGCAGCTTCCCCGCGGCACCCACCGCCGCGCGCAACACCTCGGGATCTTCGTCGGCGAGCAGGACGTCGAGCTGGCCCTCGAACTCGTCGCCCAGCATCCCGATGAGGGAAGCCGCCTCGAGCCGCGCGGGCTTGCCCGCCTCGCCGCGGTTGGCGACCATCCTGTCCATCATCATGCGCGCCACCGGGAGGTTCTCGTCGCCCCCCGAGTGCATGAGAAACGTGAGGATCCCGGAGACGACCGAGACGTCCTGAAAGGCGCCGACCTCGGCAATGTGGGTCAGCGGGTCGGTGTGAGCATGGTGAGCGAAGAAGAGGAGCGCCGCCGAACGCACGCCGACGTCGGGATCGCGCAGCATGTCCTCGACGCGCGGCAGCGCCCAGAGATCGCCGGCGGCGTCGAGCAGCTCGACCGCGCGCCGCCGCACCGCCGGGTCCGCGTGGCCGAGCAGGTCGCGCACGCCGGGATGCGCCTGGCGGCCCTGTGCGACGCCGAAGACGTCCAGCGCGTAAATCACCTCCCTGGGGTCGGAGGAGCTCAGCTCCTTCGCCAGGACGTCGGCGGTCGACCGGTCGAGGACCGGAGCGAACTGCCGCTCGGCGTCCAGGCGCCGCTGGCGGATGCTCTGCAGGAGCGTATCCAGGTAGCGGCGCCGCACCACGACCGCCGTCCAGATCCACCCGACGATGAAGACCAGGTTGACGATCGACACTCTCTGCGGCGACCAGTGGAGACGGTCCGTGAAGATGGCAAGCGTGAGACCGGCCAGACCGTCGCCGAGGCGCCAGATGACGGTGTCGATGGACGATTTCGCCTGGAGCTTGACCTCCGCCGGGATCGGCAAGTAGAGCAGCTCGACCGAGGACTTGTCGAGCGAGTAGCGCAGCGTCGAATCGAACCCCTTCAGCAGAATCACCGACACGAGCGTGCCGAGGGCGAAAACGCCGAACTCGATGCCGAAGAGCGCCACCGGCACGATCAGAAGGGCCGGCCCGAGGCCGAAGCGGCGCAGGAACCGCGAAGTCATCAGCAGCTGAATGGCCAGGCAGATCAGGCCCGCCCAGAAGTTGAACTGCCCGAAGAAGGCGGTCAGCGCGTTGGTGTTCTGGTACGCGCTCTTGGCGATCGCCTTGAACTGCCAGGAGGCAAAACAGGTCACGATCGACGAGAGCGTGATCAGCGAAGAGATCGCAATGAGATACGGGGAGGAGAAGACCAGCGCGAGGCTGGCCCGCAGGTTCTTCGACGCGGCCGGTGCGTGGGGCCCCGCGCCGGCGGACGGGGACTTCCCCTTTTCGCGCCACAGGACCACCACGAGCCCGGCGCACCCGAACAGAAGGAGCGCCATCACCAGCAGCAGGCTCTCGGTGCCCAGTCCCGGGATCCGGGCGAGCGCACTGGCGAGGAGGCCGGAGAAGATCCAGCCGGCGATGCCGCCGGCACCGAGCAGCCCGAAGATGCGCTTGGCCTCCCGAGTCGTGAGCAGATAGTTGGCGAGCGTCCACACCTGCGTCGGCGCCAGCACGCCAAGAACTCCCACCCAGACGTAGAAAACCGGGTATTGCCACCGGAGCCCCGGTTCAAATCTCGCGAGGTACCAGAAGCCGCACTGCAGGACCCCGAAGGCGAGCAGGCAAACGACCATGAGGTTGCGCAGCGACGTGCGACGGCCGATCATCATGTAGGCGGCGATGACCACTCCCACCGAGAGGGCAATCGCCATGTCGGCATAAGGGAGCTTCGAAGCCTTGAAGACGCTCAAGAACAGCGCGTCCCGCGCCGTCTTGCCGAGCTGGTAACAGGTGATGATCAGGAAGAGGTAGGAAAAGAGCAGCGTGCCGCGCCGGCCGTCCCCCCGCTCGAGGTTGAACAGGCGCCCGATCGCTTTCGACAACCCCCGGCCTCCTTCGCTCATAGCGGCTGCACGGGCGCCTCACTGCGCTCCGGGATCAGACCATCGACGCGCGGATGGCGCGCGGCGGCTGCCTTCCGCGGGGACTGCCAGATCACCTGGCGAGGCTCGCCGGTGTAGATGGCGCTCACGGTGCCGTTGGCGATCTCGAGCGCCGAGCCCCGACCGCCGGGGACATACGCGGCGAGCATTCCGCTGTCGATCAGAAAGACGGCGCCGCCGAAACGGGAGTGAATGCGCCCGTCCTTCTGGACCGTGTGGCCGACGACGAAGTGCTCGACGCCGGCATCCGACAGAAGGAGCGGCATCCGGGCGTCGCCCTCGGCGTCGCTCCACTGGCCGAAGCCGCGAAACCAGAGGGGGCCCTCGGCCGAATTGATGATCCAGCTCCCCCAGTCGAGATAGCGTTCGTAGATCTCGCGCCGCCTTGTGTCCACGGCCGGCGGTGCGTAACTCTGTCCGGCCCGCTCGGCCACTGCGCGGGCGTCGGCTTCCGCGGCGGTGAGCGCCAGGAGCTCTTCCCGGACCGCCCCGGTCGTCTCCGGCCAATCGAAGAAGGGCAGGATCAGCCCTTCCGCGACGAAGAGCTCCCGGTCGGCATCGAAGGTTGCGAGTTCTTCGTGCACGCGCCGCTCGATCTCCTCGAGCGAAGTGCCCGCCAGAGCCGGTGAGAGGCCGCCGTGCAGAAACGCGGTCCCCTGCGCGAGAAAGTGCGCGGGCCTGGCGCGCAGCCAGCGGCCGTACGTGCCGCCGGGCGCAAACGCCGCGCGCTGCTCGAGATAGCCCGGCGGATGAGCCTGGAGCCAGGCCTCCCGCGCTTCGGCCCCCGAGGGCGGCTCGGGTTGCCCGAGCTGGCGCGCGCGGCGCTTGCGCAGTTCCCGAACCTGGATCCAGGCGTCGGCACGGAGCTTCTCCGATTGGGCGTCGGCGAACTCCGCGTAGTTCGCGGCAGCGACGTAGCGAAGGTCGCCGGTCAGGTTCAGGATCTCGTGGTTGCCGAGCAGCGACACCACGCGCCCGCCCTGCTTCGCGGCCGCCGGCTCCAGCGCCATGACGAAATCGAGCGTGCCCCGCATGCTCGGGCCGCGGTCGATGAGGTCGCCGACCTGGACGAGCACGGTCTCGCCGCCCGCCCAGGCGCCGGCTGCTTCGAGGACGCCGGCCTCGACGAGGATCCTCTTGAACCCCGCCATGTCACCGTGGACATCGCCGACCGCTACGATGCGCGGCGCCGCGGCCGCGTCGGCGAGGCCGAGAACGACCCAGGCGGCGAGGCCGACAGCAAGCCGCCACCCATGGCGAAAGGATCGAACCTGGATTCCAAGCATTACTGGGATTCTATCGAGTGTCGCGACGATCTCGTAGCGGGCCAGCCGGGAGGCCACCGTCTCGGGATCGGAGGACGCACGGCCGAACACGCGCCCGGGGGTATGATCCCGACCTCTCATCGTGCCGAAGGGGGTCGCCGCCGCCATGGATCTCAAGTCCCTGCAGAAGCCGCTCAAAGAGCGGTATCGCTCCGACCCGGGGGCCTCGCGGATCACGCTTCGCGCCAGGGGCGGGCAGTCGGGCGCGCCGATCGCGTGCTCCGTCGACATCGGGCGCGCCGCCTATGAGGCTCAGGCCCACGCGGGGGTCGGGGGCGCGGGCACGGCCGGCTGCTCCGGAGACCTCCTGCTCGGGGCCCTGGCGGCCTGCGCGCAGATCACCTGCCAGATGGTCGCCGCCGCCATGGGGGTTCCCACCGAGCGGATCGAGGTCGTCGTGGAAGGCGACATGGACCTGCGGGGCACGCTCGGCCTGTCCCGCGAAGTGCCCGTCGGCTTCCAGGCCATTCGGGTGCGTTTCGACATCGACGCGCCAAACGCGACGCCGGACCAATTGAGCGCGCTGCGCGCAAAGACCGAGCAGTATTGCGTCGTCATGCAGACGCTGACGCATCCCCCGGCCATCCAGGTGGAGTGGGGCAACGGAGAGGCAGTCTCCCGCCCCTGAGAAGGGAGTCTAAGGCTCAGCAGCTCGATGCTTCCGTCCGCCTCCGACCGCGTTTTAAGACTGCCCCGAGTTTCCAACCCGCTCTTGGCCCACCGCAAGTACTCCCGGCTATTGCCAGTCCCGAGCTCGTCGCAGTCCTACTTCTTGCCAATGGCCTTTGTCATTTCCTCAAGGCGCAGGCGGTCAAGCGACTCCATCGGAAGCGCGGTGAAGAGGCCGAGGCGTCGGTAGATTTCGAGGCCGACTTTCTTGATCGCCTGTCGCTTTTGCTCTTCCGTGCCTTCGACGGCGTCGGGATCATCCGAACCCCAATGGGCGATGATGGGCTGACCGGGCCAGATGGGACAAGATTCACGGGCCTTGTCGCACACCGTGATGACGAAGTCGAACTTCACGTCCCGGAACTCCTCCCACGACTTGCTCCGCGCCCCGCTAGCATCAATGTGGTAACCCTCCCTGAGCTGTTCGAGAACCCAAGGGTTAACCCGGCCCTTGGGATTGGCCCCGGCGCTGTACGCCTCGAACCGGGTCGGGGCCAGTCGCTTCAGGAAGTACTCGGCCAGAATGCTGCGGGCCGAGTTGCCGGTACAAAGAAACAGGATCTTGAACTTTTTCGCCGGGACGGATTCCTTCATGGCTTCGCTCCTTCAGACGCTGTCACAGGAAACCAATGCCGCGTTGCGAGGCAAAAACGACAGACCGACAGCATCACGGGTACTTCGACCAGAACACCCACAACGGTCGCCAGAGCCGCACCCGAGCCGGGGCCGTAGAGCGCAATGGCCGTCGCAACCGCAAGCTCGAAAAAATTCGACGCTCCGATTAGTGCGCCCGGAGCGGCCACGGCGTACTCGACTCCGAACAACCTCATGAGGCCGTAGGTAATCGAGGAGTTGAAGTACACCTGCACCAGAATCGGGACAGCGATCAAGAGAACATGAACCCAACGCCCGGTGATGTTCTCAGCCTGAAACGCGAAGATCAGCGTCAGCGTTGCAAGCAGGGCCGCGATGGTCACGGGGGCAAACCTACGCACGAACTGCTCGTCAAACCATGCCGCGCCGTGCCGAGCGATCAGACTACTGCGGCTGATTGCACCGGCGACGAGAGGGACTACGACGAACACCAGAACCGATAGCAGCAGAACTCGAAATGGGACTTCGAGGCCCGCTGCGCCGGTTACCAGCAGCTTCACGATTGGCGCGAAGGCGACAAGCATGACGAGGTCGTTGACCGACACTTGCACCAGCGTGTAGGCGGGATCGCCGTCCGAGAGGTACGACCAGACGAACACCATCGCCGTGCAGGGGGCGGCGGCGAGGATGATGACTCCGGCGATGTACTGCCCAGCCAGATCGGGGCCGATCCACGGTGAAAACACGTGGCGAAAGAAAAGCCAGCCGAAGAAGGCCATGGAGAAAGGCTTGATCAGCCAGTTGACGAAAAGGGTAACGAGAAGTCCACGGGGCTTTCGACCAACGCTCTTGATCGACCGAAAGTCGATCTTGAGCATCATGGGGTAAATCATCAACCAGATGAGGACGGCGATGGGGACGTTGATGTGCGAGCCTTCCGCGAACTCCAAGCCGCGCAGTACAGCGGTTAACCCCGGAAGCGTCTTTCCGAGCAAGAGTCCCGCCCCCATGCTCGCGGCAACCCAGACCGACAGATAACGCTCAAAGGCCCCCATTCGTCTGGCGCTTGCGTCCTTGGGCTTGGTCACGGAAAGTTGCATCGGGTCAATGCGCGCAGCACGCCTTCTGTGCGTCAGGAGCCACGGCCTCGATGTCCTCAATGACCGTGTAGACCTCCCAGCGGTTACCATCGGGGTCAGTCAGCCAGAACTTGTCCTGAAGGGCGTAGCAGCAGGCTTCTCGCTTCTCCTCATCCGAGACGATGCCTCGGGCCTTCAGATCGCTGCGCCAGCGTCTTACTTCATCGCTGGATTCGACTCGAATGCCAAGATGCGAGAGCGAGCCGCTGGAAGGTTCCCCCGTGAGGCCCGGTTGGAGTGCCAGGTGAATCTCGGGCCTCTCACTAACGAACTTCGCGTAGTCCTCCTTCCGCTTCTTCGGCTCACCGAAGAACCCCCGGTAGAAATCCACGGCTTTCGAGAGATCCGAGACGTTGAGTGAGATGTGAACCGCTGGGGACATGACGGCCTCCATTCATGGATCTAGAAATAACGATTAGTTGACGCAAATTTTGTCAAACCGCTGTTGCCAGCAGGTCTGCCAGACCGGCAATGGCAGCTTCGTTGCGGGAGTAGTACACCCAACGGCCCCGCTTCTCCGCGTTGACGAGGCCCGCCCGCCTCAGCAGTCCCATGTGGTGCGATACCGCTGCCTGAGAGAGCTTCACGGCCTCCTCGATGTCGCACGCGCAGAGGCCCCTCTCGTCCCGAGCGATTAGGTCGCAGCAAGAACGGCCTTTCGACTTCAGGAGTTCGAGGATCTTCAACCGCGTCGGATCACCGAGTGCCTTGCAGATCGTGACCACATCCAAATCGGTCTTTCTCGTGGTGCGCTCCATCAGATCGAGAGTTATAGAACTATAGGGTCAGCCTTGTCAACCCCAAGCCCGCAGGATTCGTGTGGTCTAGCCCCGCCATCCATCATCTTGGCGGGTCATCACTTCCGGGTATGACGCTATCGTTACTGCTCGATTCCGTCCAGCGCTTCTCCGATGGGTGTCATGGATTCGGCGGATACCCTCGCATATCTCTTGGTCGTCCGTGCCGACCGATGGCCCATCGCCCGAGCGACCTCTTCGAGCGGGCGAAATGCTCCCTAGAATGCTCCCTGACCCTGAAGACGGGAAGGCTCCATCGGAGCCATGTACCTGAGAACATTGGAGCGGGCAACCGGGATCGAACCGGCGACATCCAGCTTGGGAAGATCAAGAATCCGCTTGACACGCAAGCCGTCCGCCGTAGATTCGCCGCAGTTTCAAGGCTGACAGGCTTCTGCACATGAGAGCTCGGCCAGAGCTGCTGTTCGGCGCCGCTTCCGTCCGCCGGCCTGTCGCCTTCCTGATAAATTGCTGATGGAAAACCTTATTGCCCCTCAACGGAATCGAGCGTACACGGAAGACGCATCCTTTCGAAGGAGTAAGCCAGATGCGAAGCAACCGCAAATTCTGGGGCCAAGTGGCAACAGTCGTTGGGGCGTTTGTCATCGTTACCTTTACAGTGGGAGGCCATTGCGGCGAAAACAACACGGTGACGGGGCCGCAATCGACGCCGACCCCGACGCCAGCCGTGTCGATCGCCGGGGCATGGCAAGGAACCATCACCTATGACTCGTTGTTTGCCACAGACTGCCCTACCCTTACTGCGTCGGCCAGCGCAACCTTCTCGCAGAGTGGCAGTGCGATTACCGGAACCCTGACGACGAACGGGGGGGGTGGGTGCGGAGGTTCGATAGCCTTTCAGGGCACCCTAAGCGGCAACAACCTCTCGGGCACAACAACGACTTTCGGAACGTACATCGGGACAGCCTCAGGCACCGCGTCGAATTCGATGATCCACCTAGTCGCGACAAACCCAAGCAATGGAGCCAGTGTAAGACCGGGGGGCACTTTTGATCTCACCCGTTGATGGCTGGTCGGCGTTCAGGTTCGCTACTTTTGACATGGTTCCGATGCTGCGGGAGGACAACGTCCGCCGCGGCTTCTTCGAAAGGGTCGAATTCGACAAGGTCGCGGCGAAAGACGTTGTCAACGCCTTGAAGCGCCGGGAGCAGATGATCCGGGATCTCAGATCGAAGCTCGCCAGTCTCCAATTCGGCGCTGACCCCGGAAACAGAGAGGCCCCATCGGAGCCAAGTTCTTGAGAATAATATGGAGCGGGCAACCGGGATCGAACCGGCGACATCCAGCTTGGGAAGCTGGCGTTCTACCGCTGAACTATGCCCGCATCGGGGAGGATGATAGCGAAGGCGGCCCGGGCGAACAACTGGCCTACGGAGTACGTGCCACCGGCGGCGTTGCGTTGCGCAGCCCCTCGATCTCCTTGACGATGGCCTCGACCAGGGCTTCGGTCACCTTCCTGCCCTTCTCCTTCGTCGCCAGCGTCGCGTCGCCGAAGATGCCGGAGGGCGAGTAGGTCATGCCTTCCTTCTTCGGGTCGCGCGTCAATCCGCCTTTGCCGGGGTGGTAGTCCTTGACGGCCTTCGACATGTCCACGTCGCCCGGGCTCATGAAGAGGATCATCGAGGTCTCGATTTCGTCGGCGTGGGTGCCGCCCTCCTGCTGGCTGACCCCCTTCTCGACGGGCTCCATCACCTTGAGCAGGTCCGTGTAGCGCATGAGGATCCCGTCGGCCGCGAGCGCCTCGGCCGCCGGCCCGAGGGCGCGCACGGTGGACACGCCGGTGTTGAGCACGTAGAACCGGCGCGGCCCGAAACGCGAGAGGCTGCGGCAGATGTCCACGATCACGTCTCGGGCGGTCTCGAGGCGCAGGCCCGTCCAGCCCGGGTATTCGGCGAAGGCCGGGTAGAAGCTGTAGTTGACCGTCGGCGCGATGACGACCGCCGCCTTCTCGCGCACCCGGCCCTTCAGGTATTCGGCCAGGATGAAGTCGTTCTTCAACTTCAGGTGCGGCCCGTGCTCCTTGGACTCGGCCCCGAGCGGGATCACGACGACGGTCTCGGGAGTGAGGATCTTTTCCGCCTCCAACCACGTGAGCTCCTCGAGCAGAATGCCCGGCGCCTGCGGGGGCGGCTGCGCGAGAAGCGTCACGGCCAGCAGCGCTGCTGGCAGGATTCCGATCATGGCCGGCCCGGCGCCTCGCCGGCGGCCGCACGCAGCAGACGCAGGCGCGCGGCGAGCCGTGGAATCTTGATCTTCGCGAAGAGCCGCCCGTTCACGAAGAGGACCGGGATGGAGTCCGACCATCGGCGGGCGAGCTCGTCGTCGGAATCGACGTCCACGATCTCCCACTCGTGCGGCTCGCCGGCGAGAAGCCGGTCGACGTCCGCGCGCATCTCCCGGCAGAGGTGGCAGTCGGGCCGCGAGAGGAGCTTCAGGGCGATCACGAGTGGGCCAGCACCGGCTCCTCGGGATTGCGCGCGACCCGGTGCACGTAATCGAATCCCGAGTAGACCGTCACGCTCGCCGCGGCGCCGAAGGCGATCAGCAGGGCCTCGCGAGGCCACTCCCATATGTTCGCGCACAGGACGAAGAGGACCGTGACGATCTGCGTCACGGTCGTCACCTTGCCGGCCCATGTCGGCGGGAACCGCTTCTTGCCCGACGTCAGGATCAGCAGGAGTCCCACGAGCAGCATGAGGATGTCGCGCGAAAGAACCATCACCGCCAGCCAGACGGGAACCTTGACGAGCGCCGGGTAGGAAGGGATGGCGAGAAAGAGGTAGGACATCATCAGCAGCAGCTTGTCGGCGATCGGATCGAGGTAGGCGCCGAGCGCCGACTTCATGTCGAAGCGGCGCGCGAGGTAGCCGTCCACTCCATCCGACAGGCCCGCGCCGACGAAAATGGCGAGCGCGATCCCGAATCGGCCGCCGGCGATCGAGACCAGGAAGAATGGCAGAACGGCGAGGCGGACGAGCGTGATGAAGTTGGGAAGCGTCCAGGGACCCCTCAACGCCGTCTCCACTCGTTCTCGCGCGCGCCCGGCGGAACGTCGGCGGGAACCCAGACCGTCGCGCCCTTGATCCGGATGAGCTTGCGGTCCTCGAACTGCTTGAGCATCCGCGTCACGGTTTCGCGCGTGGCGCCGATCGAGTTGGCGATCTCCTGGTGCGTCGGCCGGTGGACGGCGAAGTACCCGTCCACGGCAGATTGCCCGGACTCGTCCGCCAGGCGAACGAGATAGCGCGCCAGCCGGCCGCCGACGTCCTGCAGCGCGAGGGACTCGATCACCTCGTTGGCCCGACGCAGCCGCGCCGACATCGTCTGGAGGATCTTCTTCGTCAGCGAAAAGTCGCGGGCGAGCAGGGCAAAGAAGTCGTCGCGGGAGATCGCCACCAGCTCCGACTCGGCCAGCGCGGTCACCGAGGCGCTGCGCGCTTCGCCCTCGAGCAGGGCCATCTCGCCGAAGAAGTCGCCGGCCTGCAGGTGCGTGAGGACGACCTCGCGCCCGTCCGGCGAATCGACGAAGACCTTGACCTCCCCCCGCACGAGCGCGAAGAAGAAGTCACCGGGCTCGGCCTCTCGCAGGATCGGCGTGCCGGCGGCCACGTGGCGCACCGAGGCCAGCCGCGACAGCACCTGGAGCTGGGCGGCGTCCAGGTCCGCGAAGAGCGCGACGCGGCGAAACACGGATGGATCGATCACGGCTTCTGGCCCTCCCCCGCCGGCAACAGGGACCGCAGTCGGTCCAGTGCCCGCGTGAGTTCGGGTCCGCTCACGAAGGCTCCCCCCGATTCTGACAGCAGGCCGCATCCGGCCGCCAGTCGGATCGCATCGGCCGGGCCGCGCCACGGTCCCGGCGAGCCCTGCAGGCAAACGGGGCCGGCCTCGGAAGCCCGCAGCACTCCGGCGAGCCGGAGCAGCAACTGCGCCGCGGCGGCCCGCCCGAGGGGGGCGTCCGGCCGGGCGCGGTGCGTTTCCCCGTCCACGCCGAGCAGCCCCAGCGCGACCGCCCTCATCATGGCGCGGCTGTCGCGCCGCTCGAGCACATCCGTCGCGACGGCGCTTCCCGAGACCCGCGCCTCCCGGATCTCCGGGAACATCCACCAGACGAGCGAGGCCGCCGCCCCCCGCGTGAGGCGCTTTGCCCGTGCGGCCTGGCGCTCCGCCTCGGGCCAGTTCGCGATCCGGAAGGCGAGGCGCGCCTCGGCGGCCTGCTCGGAAAACCGGGCGTCTTCGGCGGCGAGGGCGTCGAAGACCGAGACCGCCATGGCATCGTCGCCCAACTCGAGGGCGAGCCGGCCGGTGCTCTCGCGCTCGTCGGCATCCAGGCCCCCGAGCGCGAGGGCCTCCCGGTCGTACTGCAGAGCGCGCTCCTTCTCGCCCGCGGCGCACTCGACCCCGGCAGCACGCACGAGCACCGAGGCCGAACGGGGGTTCCAGGCGATGGCGCGGGCGACCCCGGCGCGCGCCGCGTCGAACCGGCCGAGCGACGCATCCCGGTCTGCCTGGGCGAGAACGGCGTCGGTGGCTTCCCCGAGGAGTTTCTTCGGGCGCGGGCGGCCAGGCCCGCCCGCTCGGGGGCGAGCGCCGCGGCGCGGGCGTACAGCGTGTACGCCGTCACCGGCGAGCCCGAGCGGGCCTCGGCCTCGCCGCAGCCGACGTCGAGCGCCAGCGTCGGATCCGCTTTCGCGAGGGCCGCCTCGCAGGGGCCCAGGGCCTCGGCCGAGCGGCCCGCGGCGACCAGCGCCTCGATTTCCCCGATGGCGCCCGCCCGCCGGGACGGCCCGGAAGAGGCCCGCCCGAACTTCGCCAGGGCCTTCGCCGCGTCGCCTGCGGCGAGGGCCTCCCAGCCTTCCCCGACCGCGGCGTCGAAGGGGCCCGCGAGCCCCTCGCGTGGGTCGAGCGGAAAGTGATCGCGCGGGGCCGGCGCGGGCGCCGTCGCGCACGCATGTGTCAGCAGCGCGACGAGCGCTGCCCCGGCGAGCACGGCCCGGTGCGCGGAGGGACCAGGCCGGGTCGCGGCCGGATCACGCACCCGGCGGAGCGCTCTCCGGGCGGATGAATGCGATTGCGTGCTTGTAGATCATCTCTTCCCGGCCATCGACCTCGAGCACCAGGGCGAACTTGTCGAAGCGGCGCAGCCTCCCGAGGCGATCCTCGCCGGAAACGAGCCGGACGGTGACCGGAACGTTGTCCTTGCGCAGGTTGTAGAAGAACGAATCCTGGACGTTGATCGGAACCTTGTTCATCGCGTCTCCCTGTCCCCCGTCCCGCCCACGAGGGCGAGAATGACATCGAGGGCCTCCTCCGGCTCGACCCGGTGCGCATCGCGCTCGCGCGCGAACCAGGTCCTCTGGCGCTTGGCGAGCCCGCGCGTCGCCCTCACGATCCGCTCCTGTGCCTCTTGCCTCGAGATGCGCCCGAGCACCCACTCGGCCACCTCGCGATACCCGATCGCCTGGAAGGAATTCGATTCCACCGGGAGGCCGCGGCCGAGAAGCCGTTGGACCTCCTCGCCCCACCCGTCGTCCAGCATCTGCCGGACTCGCGTTTGGATCCTAACACTAAGCGCGGCGCGGTCGGGGCGCAAGCCGACCCTCACGACGCGGAACCGCTCCGACCAGCCGTCCGTCTCGTGCGCGCGAAGCCTGGCCGAGGCCGGGGCCCCCGTCAGCAGCAGGATCTCGAGGGCGCGCAGCGTGTACTTGAGGTTCGCGACGGGGATGCGCGCGGCCGCGGCGGGATCGTTGACGGCGAGAAATCGGTGCGCGGCTCCGGCGCCGCGGCGCCCGGCCCAATCGAAGAGCGCTTCGCGCAGCCGCTCGTCGCGGATCTCTCCGGGCGGTAGCCCCTCGAGCAGCGCCGAGAGGTAGAAGCCGCTGCCCCCGCAGACGATCGGCAGGCGGCCGCGCCGGACCACGTCCTCGACCGCGGCGCGCGCCGCGTTCGCCCAGCGCCCGGCCGAGTAGGGCTCCTCGGGCTCGGCGACGTCGATCAGGTGGTACGGCACCTCGCTCCGGCGCGCGGCATCGGGCTTCGCCGTCCCGATGTCGAGACCGCGGTACACGGCGAAGGCGTCGGCCGACACGATCTCGCCGCCGCGCCGCAGGGCGACCTCGTGCGCGATCCCGGTCTTCCCGGCGCCGGTCTCGCCGAAGAGAACGAGCAGGATCGGTCGCGGGTCGCCGCTCAGGGCGCCTCCACGCCGCGCCAGTCGAGGCGGGTGGCGCCCGGCAGCAGGTCCGCGCGCGTGTCCGAGCGCTCGTCGGTCCGCAGAACCGGCACGCAGAATCGCCGGAGCGTGGCCAGCGTTTCCGCCGCGGGGTGCCCGAAGCGGTTGCGGCGGCCGCAGGAGAGCAGCGCCAGGCGCGGCCGGGCCGCTTCCACGAGGCCGGGGGTCGTCGAGGTGCGGCTTCCGTGATGGCCGACCTTGAGCACGTCGACCGGCGCGATCGCGCGCGCCGCGAGCATTTCCCCTTCCGCCGGGCGCGCCGGCGTCGCCGGTCAGGAGCGCGCGCCTCCCGTCGCGCTCGAACAGGGCCACGAGCGACTGGTTGTTGACTGCGTCGGTCTTTCGCGCCGGGCCGCCCGACTGCAACACGAAAACCCGGGCGCCATCCCGCTCCCACACGTTCCCCGCCGTCAGGACGCGGACGGGAACGCGGCGGGCCGCGGCCGCCACCGCGAGGCGGGCGTAGAGATCCCCCTCGTCCTCTCCCGCCGATCGCCAGAGCTCGCCGACGGGCAACTCCTCGAGCACGGCGAAGAGCCCGAGCGCGTGATCGGGGTGCGGGTGCGTGAGCATCACCGCGTCCAGCCGGGTGACCCCCCGGTCGAGGAGCTTCGGCACGAGCCGCGTGCGTCCAAAGTCGGCGGCCATCAGATCGAACGGACCTCCACCGTCCACCAGTATCGCCCGGTTGCCCCACCGCAGGAGGATCGCGTCCCCCTGCCCGACGTCGAGGGCCTCGATCGAGAATCCGCGCGCGGGGCCCCGCGCGCCCGGTCGAAGGGCCGCGGCGAGGAAGACGCCTGTCGCCAGGATGGCGGCGGCCGGGCGCAGGCGAGTCGGCCCGACGCCCGCCGCAAGCAGCAAGGTTCCGGCCAGGCACATCGCCCAGAGCTCGGGCGTCGGGCGCAGAAACGCGCAGCCCGCGGCCCGCTCCGCGAGAAACTCCAACGAGCGGCTGCCGAGGCCGAAGAGAGCCGCGAGCAGGCCAGCAGGAAGGCCGGTCGCGTACAGCGCGAGCAGGGCGCCCCCGAGCCCGATCAGCCCTCCCGAGAGCGGGATCGAGAGGGGCGCCGTCAGCCACGCCCCCGCCGCGACGAGGTTGAATCGCCAGAAGAGCACCGGCGCCGTGGCGCACTCGGCGGCCAGCGCGACGGCCAGGCCCGAGAAGAGCCACTCCGGTTCCGCCGGCAGCCGGGCTCGGATCGGCTTCGAAAGGAGGGTGATGCCGCAGACGGCTGCGAACGTCAGGACCGTGCCCACCGAGAAGATCTGCCCGGGCGAGCCCGCAAAGAGCGCGAGCGCCGAGAGCCCGATCGCCTGCGCGCTCGTGATCGGCCGCTCGAGCAGGCGCGTGGCCAGAAAGACCGCGACCACCAGGCCCGCCCGGATCGCAGGGGGGTTGGCGCCCCCGACGAGCACGAAAAGAAAGACCGACAACAGCAGCGCGGCGTCGCGCCGCTTGCCGCCCACGCCGAGCATACCGAGCGCCGATCCGACGAGCCCCGCGGCGAGCACGACATGGAGCCCCGACACCACCAGCAGGTGGTAGAGGCCGCCGCGGCGGTAGCGGGCGACCATGCCGCGGTCGAGCTCCGACGTCCGCCCGAGCAGCAATGCGGCCAGGGGCCCGCGCACGTCGCGCTCGAAAGCCGGGCCCTGCGCCGGCGGCAGGCGGGAAAAGAGAAACCGGTTCGGCAGCGTCAGCAGCGTGAGGAGCGTCGCCCCCCGCGGCTCGACCATCTGCGCGCTCTTGACCGAGATCCGGTAGCGGGGCCAGGGCAGCGGGACCTCTCTCGTCGAGGCCGGAATGTCTTCGAGCTCGAGGTGCCCCGCCATCCGAACGCGGTCGCCCCGGTCGGCCGTGGGAAGCGCCGGCGTCTGCCCGGACAGGAATACGACGACCTCCGCCGGAAAAGGGACCCATTCCCCGCCGAGGAGCAGGCGTTCGGCCCGCAGCGTCGTGCGGGCGCGCGGCGGTTGCCCGCTCCAGAAGTCGGCCAGCGCGCCCTCCACGACGGCGGCCATGCGCGCGGGCTCGGAGGTCCGGCGAAACGCCGCGCGCGCCAGCTCCGCGGGACTCGCGATGCGCGCTCGCCCGAGCAGGAATCCTCCCGCCAGCCAGAACGCGACGAACGCCAGCCGGAATGCGGTCCTCCGCCTGCCGAGCCGGTCGAGCACCGCGAGCCCGGCCGCCGAGACCGCCAGCAGCGCGGCCGCCCGGGACCCGGCCCCGACCGACCATGCGCCCAGGAAGATGCCGGCCGTGAGACAGACCGCCGCTCGGGCCGCCGGCGCCTCGCCTTCGGCGAGGACCGGCCGGATCACGCCGTTCGCTCGAGAGCGACCAGCGCCTCGACGCGATGCGTGAAGGCGAAGAGGTCGTACAGCTTCGTTCCACGGATCCGGAAGCCCTCCGCGAGGATCGCCGGCAGATCGCGGGCGAGCGTCGCCGGGTCGCAGGACACGTAGAGAAACAGCGCCTCGCTGCGCCGCGCGAGCTCCCGGGCGAGCTCGACCCCGAGGCCGGCGCGCGGCGGATCCGCGACGACGCAGGCAAAGCGCCGGTCATCCTGCGCGAGGAACCGGGCGATGGGATCGGCCTCGATCTCCCAGCGCTCGCCATCCGGCCACCGTTCCTTCGTCCGGCGCGCGTCGGCCACCGCTTCGGGATCGCTCTCGACGGAAACGACGCGGTGCCCGGCCTCGGCCAGCGCGCCCGCGAAGAGGCCGGCGCCCCCGAACGCGTCGAGGGCCGCTCCCGGCTCCGCGCGGCCCGCCTCGGCCGCGACGTCGGCGAACAGCTCCGGGACGAGAGAGCGGTTGCCCTGGAAAAAACTGTCGACCGAGACGTCGAAGGCACGGCCGCCGACGTCCAGATCCAGAAACCGCGCCCCCCGCTCGAGCATCTTCTTCCCGTCCTCCGACCGGATGCGGACCCCCTGGAAAATCCCCGAAAGCGCGAGCCCGAGCTCGGCCGCGCGGGCCGGATCGCCCGACACCGTCGCGCGCACGAGGCGGCGGACCCCCGGGAGGTCCTCGAGCGTGGCCACCTCGGACACCGCGGCCCCGCTCGACGCGATCAGGTCACCCGCCGCCGGCAGGAGCGCGCGCGTCCCGGAAGCGATCGCTTCGCAGGCGGCCGCGGACACGACGCGGTGCGTTCCGGGCGCGAAAAACCCGGGTGCGCCCCCGGCGGCATGGAGGCGCGTGCGCAGCCGGTACCCCGGGGCCGACTCCGCCACCGGCGCCTCGCCCAACGAGGCCGGATCGAGCTTGCCGATCCGCTGCATCGTCTCGAGAAAGAGGCCCGCGCTTGGCCGCGCGCGCGGCCCCCGGCGCGAAATGGGCCCAATCGCACCCGGCGCACCCCGCGTGGGGCCCGTCCACCCGATCGGGCGATGGCTCGATCACCGCCCGCAGGCTCCCCCGCCAGAATCTTTTTCTCACCTCATACAGTGTTGTCGCGACGAGCTCCCCGGGAAGGGCGCCGTCCACGAATCCGACGCCCTCCGAGGTGCGGGCGATGCCCTCCCCGGTCGGGGCGAGCTTTTCGATGCGGACCTGCCGGGCACCGCTCAAAGCAGGCTCAACCGCGGCAGCTCGAGCCTCTCCCGGACGCTGCGGCGCGTCAGGGCCCTGGTCGTCTTCTCGAGCGTGGGCGGATCCATGCGGGCGGCCGCGCCCGAGAGCTGGACGGCAACCTCGCCGTCGAGCTCGGCGCGCTCCGCGTCGGGCAGGGCAGCGTAAAGTTCCTTTGCCAGTTTCCGGTCCAGGCGCGCAAGGGATCCTTCGATCTCCTCGGCCGTCCCCGAGGACGCCTGGAGACGGGCGACCCAGGCCAGGGCCGACGCGAGCGGGCCGTCGAGATCGGGCCGCCGCCCGCGGGTGGCTTCGAGAGCGATCGCGAGGCCCTCCAGGGCCGCCTTCGCGTCGATCTCGGCTCCGCCGGCCCGGCGCCCTTCCCGCGCGAGGTCTCCGCGCGCCGCTCCCAGGCCCCGAGCACGGCGTCCCGGCAGTACGAGAGCGAGTTGACTCGGCCGACTTTCTTGCGATCTTCGCGACGGGTGAAGGCCTCGTCGATTCCGGCCTCGACGGCCTCGAGGGGCACGCCGAGGGCGCGCCATTCCCGGAGCAACGCGAAATCCGACGGCGAGAGCAGGAACGGAGTGCCGCGCCTTCGGATGAACGCGGCCTCGGCGGCCTCGTAGTACGCCTTATCCTCCGCGGTTGCGCTCATCGATCAGACGCAGGCCTTTCAGCGTGAGGAGCGGGTCGATCTGCTCGATCTTCTCGGAACCCCCTCCGAAGAGCTCTGCCAGCCCCCCGGTCGCGATGACGCGCGGTCGGGCGGCGATCTCCTCGGCAATGCGATCGATGACCCCGTCCACGAGCGAGAGGTAGCCGAAGTACAGCCCCGACTGGATCGAGCTCGCCGTGGTCTTCCCGACGACCTTCTCCGGGCGCCGGATCTCGACGCGCCACAGCCGCGCGGCCTTCTCGAACAGGGCCTCGGCGGAAATGGCGATGCCCGGCACGATCACGCCGCCCGCATACTCCCCCCGGGCCGTGACGACGTCGAAGGTCGTCGCCGTGCCGAAATCCACGACGATGCACGGCCCCCCCAGGGCCTCGAACGCGGCGACCGCGTTGACGATCCGGTCGGCGCCGACTTCCTGCGGTACCTCGTAGAGGATCGGCATCCCGGTCTTGATCCCCGGCTCGACGAAGACCGGCTCGCGGCCGAGCACCTGGCGCAGGGCCTGCTTCAAGGAGAACTTCAGCGACGGCACGACGCTGGCGACGATGACGCGCACCGGGCCCGGCCTGCCACCGGCGGCGGCGAGCCCCGACGAGGAGACCCCATCTGCGAGCAGACCCCGCACCGACAGCGCGATCTCGTCGGCCGTCGCCTCGCGGCGCGTCGTCAGCCTCCAGTGGCGCACGAGCTCCGTCCCGTGCCACAGCCCGAGGACGGTGTTCGTGTTTCCGACGTCGACGGCGAGCAGGGCCTCGCCTGCCTCGAGCGGGCTCACCATGAGGTCAGCTCGCCCGAGCCGACCGCCGTTTCGCCCCGATCCGTCTCGAGGCGCAGGAAGCCCGAGCGGTCGAGCCCGGCGTAAGCGCCCGTGATCTCGCCGCCGTTCTTCCGGACGGTGAGCCGGTCTCCCGGGCGGTGCGCCGCGACGAGCTCCCAGGCGCTGACCTCCTCGTCCCAGCGGGGCGCGGCAAGCTCGCGGTCGAACCGATCGAGCAAGGCCTGGAGCAGCGGCGCGAGCTCGAGGGACTTGCCCGTCTCCTCTTCCAGGGTCGTGGCGTCGGGGACGTGGAGGTCCGAGCCAGGGCCCCGCACGTTGATGCCGATGCCGATCGCCACGCAGGTGTCGTCGCCCTGCGTGCGCGACTCCGCGATCACGCCGCCGAGCTTGCGCCGCCCGACGTAGAGGTCGTTGGGCCACTTGAGCCCGATCGCGGCGCCCGTTTCCGCGGCGAAGACCTCGCGCGCCCACCGCGCCACGGCCAGGGGCACGATCGAGAGTGGCTCGGCCTGCCCCGCCGGCCGGACGAGCGTCAGGTAGAGGCCCCGCCCGGCTGGCGCTTCCCACCGGCGCTCATTCCTCCCGTAGGCGCCCGGCTGCGACTCCGCGGCCAGGACGGTCGTGCGCAGGCCCTGCCCCTCTTCGAAGTAGAGCTCGATCAGCTCGCGGGCGAGCGCGTTGGACGAGGGGATCGCGTGGAAGCAGACGCAGTTCTCCAGCATCCGCCAGTGGTCCGGATCGAGCCAGCCTCCGGCGAAACTGATCACGGCGTCCCTGCCCCGAGGGCCGCGCGTTTCTCCTGGAGCTCCCGCAGCCGCTGCCGGTTCTTTTCGACGACGGCCGCCGGCGCCTTCTCGACGAACGAGGGCTTGCCGAGCTTGGCCTCGATCTCGGCGACCTCCGCGTCCACGGCCGCGAGCTCCCTGGCGATGCGCGCGCCTGCCTCGGCCGGGGCGCCCTGGGGCAAACCGAGGCCGAGCGCCAGCCCGGCCACGACATCCTGGAACTGTCCGGAAGCGGCCGGCCCGAACGCCAGCTCCGAGAGCCGCCCGAGGTGGCAGAGCAGGGGCGAGAGCGTCTCGAGCGCCGGCAGGAGGGCCCTTCCGGGCGACTCCCGATCGATCGAGAGCGACACGGGTGCCGTCGGCGGGGCCCCGCGCTCCGAGCGGAACGTGCGCACGCGGGTGACGATCGCCCGCAGCGCTTCGACCGCCGATTCGGCCTCCGCGTCCCTCCACTGGCCCGTCCCCTCCGGGTAGGGCGCGACGATGAGTGTGCCCGGCCGGTCCGTCAACTTCTCCCAGATCTCCTCGGTCAGGAACGGCATGAACGGATGCAGCAGGCCGAGGGCGCCCTCGAGGCAGCGCCGCAGCACGCCCCGCGCCGATTCCGCCGCCCCCGCATCCTCCCCTCCCAGCACGGGCTTGACCATTTCGAGATACCCGTCGCAGAGCTCGTGCCACAGGAATCGGTAGATGGCGCCCGCCGCCTCGTCGAACCGGAAGCCTTCGAGGTGCCGGTTCATGTCGGAAGCCGTCGCATCGAGGCGGGACAGGATCCAGCGGTCCGGCAGCGAGAGCGCGCGGCCGCGCAGGTCCTGCGGCGCGCTCCGGCCTTCGAGAGACCCGAGCGTGAAGCGCGCGGCGTTCCAGAGCTTCGTCGCGAAATTCCGGGACCCGGCCATGCGCCCCCGCTCGACCGACACCGTGGGCCCGGAAGACGCCGCGGACGCCAGCGTGAAGCGCACGGCGTCGGCGCCGAATTCCTGGATCGCCTCGAGCGGGTCGATCACGTTGCCCTTCGTCTTCGACATCTTCTCGCCGCCGATGCGCACGAGCCCGTGCAGGTGGACCGTGTGGAACGGCGCCTTCCCGGTGAATCGCAGGCCGGCCATGATCATCCGCGCCACCCAGAAGAAGAGGATGTCGTAGCCCGTGACGAGAACATCGGTCGGATAGAAGGCCGCCAGGTCCGGCGTGTTCTCGGGCCATCCGAACACCGAGAAGGGCCAGAGCTGCGAAGAGAACCACGTGTCGAGCACGTCCGGATCCTGCTCGAACCGGGTCGAGCCGCAGGTCTGGCAGGAGGAGGGGTCCTCGTCGGCGACGGTGACGTGTCCGTTCTCGCACGTGAACGCCGGGATGCGGTGCCCCCACCAGAGCTGCCGCGAGATGCACCAGTCGCGGATGTTGCGCATCCAGGAGAAATACGTCTTGGCCCAGGCCTCGGGAGCGAACCGCACGGTCCCGTCCTCGACTGCCCGGATCGCGGGATCGGCCAGCGGCTGGATCTTCACGAACCACTGCTCCGACAGGTACGGCTCGATCACGTCGTCGGAGCGCTGGCAGGTCCCGAGGTTGATCTCGTGGGGCTCGGTCGCCACGAGACGACCCTCCGCCTCCAGCCGCGCGACGATCCGCTCGCGGGCTGCGAAGCGGTCGAGGCCAGCGTACTCTCCCGCCGCCGCCGTCATTTTTCCATCCGGCCCGATCACGACGACCGTCGGCAGAGCATGCCGCTGTCCAACCGCGAAATCGTTCGCGTCGTGCGCCGGTGTGACCTTGACGATCCCGGTGCCGAACTCCCGATCCACCAGGATCGCGTCTTCCACGACGGGCAGCTCCCGGCCGACGATCGGAAGCAGCGCCCGCTTTCCCCGCAGTGGTGCGCTGCGGGGGTCCTCGGGATGGATCGCGAGGGCGGTGTCGCCCAGCATCGTCTCGGGCCGGGTCGTGGCGACGATTGCGCCCCCGTCCACGCCGGGCACGTCGTATCGGATCTTGTAGAGGAACCCCTTCGTCTTCTTCTCGACCACCTCGAGGTCCGACACCGCGGTGGCGCAACCCGGGCACCAGTTCACGACGTAGCGCCCCTTGTAGATCAGCCCGTCGCGATAGAGCTGGACGAAGGCGTGACGCACGGCGCGCGACAGGTCCTCGTCCATCGTGAAGCGCAGCCGGCTCCAGTCGAGCGAGCAACCGAGCTTGCGGAGCTGGCCGAGGATCATGTCCCCGGAATCCCTCCGCCACGCCCAGACGCGCTCGATGAATCTCTCGCGCCCGAGGTCGGCGCGGCGGACGCCCTCCTTCGCAAGCTGGCGCTCGACGACCATCTGGGTGGCGATGCCGGCGTGGTCGGTCCCCGGCACCCAGAGGACGCGGTGGCCGCGCATCCTCTTCCAGCGCGCCAGGATGTCCTCGATCGTCCGGCCGTAGGCGTGACCGATGTGCAGCCGGCCCGTGACGTTCGGCGGCGGAATGACCATGACGAACGGTGGCGAGCCGGGCGGGCCCTCGGGCTGGAAACGTCCCTCCTTCTCCCAGAGGGAGTACCAGCGCTCCTCGAAATGTGCCGGATCGAAGGTCTTCTCCAGGGCCTTCGCCGGATCGGCCGCGAGATCCATCACGGTTCTTTCGGACATGAAAAAAGGGCTCTTCGGAGCCCTTTCATATATCAGAACGCGGCACCGTTTCTATTCGACGCCCGACTCGAGCTCCTTGATGCGCTGCCGGATGACGATCTCCGCCATGTCCGGGATCACTTCCCAGGCGATCTCCCGCACGATCCGCTCGGACAGCCGCTCGACGACGCGCGAGGCGAGGCGATCGATCTCGTCGTCGGAGAGTCCGCCCTCGGCCCTCGAAACCGAGGAGAGCATCTCCTTGAGCTGCCCGATCGAGGTGTTCTGCGCGAGCACTTCGATCTCCGAGGAGACGCCACCCGACGGTTCCAGGGATGCGGGCGACGCCGCGGGCTCGGCCGGCGCGGCGAAAAGCACATGCGTCTCGGAGATCGCGATCTCGGCGGTCCGCTCTTGCGGCACGCGGGGCGCGGTCGGGTCGGTATCGCGATCGGCCGTGGCGTCCGTCCGGCGCCCGAGCGCCGCGTATTCGGCCGCGAGCGGAATCTGCTGGGTCGGCGCTTCGTCGGCCCTCATCGCGGGAGCGCCGTCCATGGGGGGCATGAAACCCGAGACCGCTGGCGCGGCGGGCTGCCGGGCGCCGGAATCATCGGCGCCGAACGGAATGGGCGCAAGCTCCGGCTCCGGCGCGCGCGGCACCCAGAACGGCGCGGGCGCCGGCGCGGCCGCGGCCTCCGGCTCGTCGTGTAGCCATCCCCCGGCCGACGCGCCGGCAGGCTGCGACTCCTCGGGGCCTGGCTCGACGTCGCCGGGCACGGCGGCGGGAGCCGGACCCGCGTCCTCGGCATATGCAAATTCGGGGTGCGCTCTTTCGAAGGCGGCGATGGCCGACTCGACATCGACCTGCCCGTATTCCTCTTCGAAGAGATCGGGACCGCCGGCCACCTGGGCGGGCGTGCGGATGGCTCCGGTGAAGTCCTCGGGTGAAAAACCGGCCTCCGCGGCGGGCGGCGCCGAAGGCGGGGCCGGGGGTGCCGGAGGGGCGGGCGGGGCAGCCGGGATGGTCATCACCGGAATCGCCATGGTCGCCGCGGTCGGGATCTCGCCGGCCGGCCGCGCGAAGAGCGCCTCGATCTGCCGCAGGAGCTGCTGCGAGTCGAACGGCTTCGAGACGATGGCGTCGCAGCCGAGCCGGTCCGCGCGGTCCCGGTCGAACGGCTCGAAGGTCCCCGAAAGGAGCACGACCGGAATCCGGGCCGTGGCCGGGTCCGCCTTGATCGCCTCGCAGACCTCGTAGCCGTTTTTTTCGGGCATGACCACATCGGCGAGGATCAGGTCGGGCACGTCTCCCGCGGCGATCCGGTCGAGCGCGCGTTGTCCGTTGGACACGCAGACGAGCTCGTATTCGCTGTCGGAGAAGGTCAACTCCACGACCTTTTGAATCGTGAGGCTGTCGTCGGCGAGGAGGATCTTCTTTGCCACGTTAACCTTCAGTAGCACAGGAGGTTACTCGCCGACGCGCGATCTGTCAACCCGACGCTCCCCAAACGGCGGACAGATAGCGCCCCGGCGGCCGGTGCCCGAGACTCTGCGCGAGCAGACGCGATGCCTCGACCACGCGCGCGAGCGTCACTCCCGTTTGAATCCCGAGGCCCTCCAGCAGGTACAGCAGATCTTCGGTGGCCAGATTGCCCGACGCACCCGGCGCGTACGGGCAGCCGCCGAGCCCGCCGGCGGAGGCGTCGTACGTCGTCACGCCGCACTGGAGGCCGGCGAAGACGTTGGCCAGAGCGGTCCCGCGCGTGTCGTGAAAGTGGAGGGCCAGCACGGCGCGCGTCACCCCGGATCCGTAGAGCGCCTCGATCACGTCGTAGACGTCCGAGGGAGTGGCGACGCCGATCGTGTCGCCGATCGAGATCTCGTCGACGGCCAGATCGAGCAGCTTGTGCACGACTTCCCGGACCGCCTCCGGCGCGATGTCCCCCTCGTAGGGGCAGCCGAACGCCGTCGACACGTAGCCCCGGACGCGGACCTTCTCCTCTTTCGCGCGCGCGATCACCGGCCGGAACATCTCGATCGACTCGTCCACGCCGGCGTTGATGTTCTTGCGGTTGAAGGTCTCCGACGCCGCCGTGAAGACGGCGATCTCGCGCACGCCCGCGGCGAGCGCGCGCTCGAGGCCCTTCTCATTGGGCACGAGCGCCGGGTACCGCACGCCGCTGGCCGGATGGATGCGGCGGTAGAGCTCCTCCGTGTCGGCCAGCTGCGGCACGGCCTTCGGCGAAACGAAGGAGCCGACCTCGATCGCCGGCAGCCCCGCTTCGGTCAGGCGATCGATGAAGGCCGCGCGCACGTCGAGCGAGAGCGTCTGCGCCTCGTTCTGCAGCCCGTCGCGCGGGCCGACTTCATAGACCGTGACCCGCTCGGGCAGGTGGGGCCGGCGGATGGCGTGTTCTTCCCAGCTTTCCATTTCTTCCATTATCCGCCTGCCGCCCGGCGAGTGTTTTGTAACCGCGACAGGACGCTACCCGATCTCGGCCAGCTCGACGCCGGCGTCGACCAGGTCTCCCTCCCGGACGAGCAGCCGTTTCAGGATTCCGTCCTTCGGGGCCCGGATCGCGTGTTCCATCTTCATGGCCTCGAGGACGATGAGCACCATCCCCCGCACGATCGGATCGCCCTCGGCGGCCGCGACCTTCCGGACCCGGCCGGGCATCGGGGCGAAGAGATCGCCTTCGTGCCCGCCGCCGGAGGCCGATCGGGAGGCGCGCACCCGCTCGAACGAATGGGTCGCTCCGTCGCACCACACGAAGATGCGGTCTCCCGCGGCCGCCGTCACGATCCGCGGGGAGCTCGCGATCCGCCGGGCCTCCCCGTCGAGGGCAATGTCCCGGATCTGGCCGCGGTGGCGCAGGCACACGGACTTCACGCCCCGCCCCTCCAGGCCGCGAGGCCTTCCCACGGATCCGGATCCGGGGACGAAAGGGCCGCCGCGCCGCCCGCCGGAGTCTGCGGCCCGGAGGCGGCGAGGGCCGCAGCGATCCACGCTGCGTCGGGCGGCTCGGGGGCGATCGCGCCGGCCGGCAGCCGTCCGACGAGGCCCGTGTCGTAGCGCCCCGACGCGAATTCCGGCGAGTCGAGGACCGCGCCGAGCAGCGGCATGTTCGTCTCGACGCCGAGGACGATCCACTCCGACAGCGCCCGGCGCCCGCGCCGGATCGCGGCGTCGCGGTCCGATGCGCGCACGATGAGCTTTGCAAGCAGGGGGTCGAACTCGACGCCCACGACGCTGCCCTCGGCCACGCCCGCGTCGATGCGGACGCCCGGGCCTCCCGGCTCGCGATAGACGAGGATTCGGCCGGTGCGCGGAAGAAAGTCCACGGGGTCTTCCGCGTAGAGGCGCAGCTCGAGGGCGTGCCCCCTCGGGGAGAGCGACCCGTCCCGCCACGCAGCCGGCAGCGCGGCGCCCTGGGCCACCTCGAGCTGGGCGCGCACGAGGTCGCAGCCGAGCGTCTCCTCGGTGACCGCGTGCTCGACCTGCAGGCGCGTGTTCATCTCGAGGAAGTGGAAGCCGCCTTCGCGATCCACGAGGAACTCGACCGTACCCGCGCCGACGTAGGCCACGGCCCGCGCCGCAGCGGCTGCGGCCGCTCCCATGGCTTCGCGCAGCGCGCCGCCCAGGGCCGCGCTCGGCGTTTCCTCGACGATCTTTTGGTGGCGGCGCTGGACGCTGCATTCCCGCTCGAAAAGATGGACGGCGTGTCCGGACCGATCGCCGAACACCTGGAACTCGACGTGGCGGCACCCTTCGAGCAGCCGTTCGAGATAGAGCGTTCCATCTCCGAAGGCCGCCGTGGCCACGCGGCGGCCTTCGGCAAGGGCGGCCGGCAGGTCCCCGGGCCGCTCCACGAGCGACATCCCCTTGCCGCCTCCCCCGGCCGACGCCTTGATGAGAAGGGGGAAGCCGATGCGGTCGGCCTCGCGGGCCAGGCCGGCGTCGTCCACGATGCCCTGCCGCGAGCCCGGCACGACCGGGACTCCCGCCGCTTCCATCTTCGCGCGGGAACGCAGCTTGCCGCCCATGATCTCCATCGCGTCGGGGGGCGGCCCAACCCAGAGGAGCCCGGCGTCGCCGACGGCCCGCGCAAAGCCCGCGTTCTCGGAGAGAAACCCGTAGCCCGGATGGATCGCGTCTGCTCCGGACGCTCGCGCCGCTTCGAGAATCCGAGGGACCGCGAGATACGTGTCGGCGGGTGGCCCCGCCCCGAGCGACAGCGCGCGGTCCGCCTGCCCCACGTGCAGGGCCTGCGCGTCCGACTCGGAGTAGACGGCGACCGTCTCGATTCCCATCTCGCGGGCCGTGCGCGCGACGCGCACCGCGATCTCGCCGCGGTTGGCAATCAGGAGGCGGCGAATTTTCATGTTGCCCCGGGCGTGGGGAGGGGCCCCATTCTCGAGCCGCATTGTGACTTCAAAGGGATCCTTCGGGCCTGCGGCCCTCAGGATGACGGGCCTCGCGGCCCGTCACTTCGCCCGTCCCCTTGCTCCGCTCTCCCAGTCGGCCCAGATGCCGTACGTCTTCATCTGCTCGCCGAGCTTCCATCGGGGGTCCGCGAGGATCGCGGCCACCTCGGCGCGAGTCTGGCGTGGACCGAGGCGCTCGGGGGCGTTGGCGAACGCCATCACGGCCACCGCGGCAATGGCCGCGTTTTTTCGCGCGAGCTCCAGATCCACCTTGTCGAAGGTGTCGGACTCGGCGTGGTAGTCGGCGAGGTACCGTTCGGTCTCCTGGTTCGCGACGAGGTTGGGCACGCCTTCGAGCAGGAAGTCGAAGTTGTCGGTGCCGAGGATCGCCTCCTCGTTCGCCCCGGCCGCGCCCCAGGCGGCCACCGGAGCGAGGGAGGCCTTGACCCGGGCATCGAGCTCCGGCCGGCCATTCGTGAAGTAACCCGTGGTCCTTCCGTCGCCGATGTCGTGGATGAGGACGGCCACGTGGCGGTCGAGCTCGGCGCGGTGCGCGCGCACGTAGCCGAGCGACCCGAGCAGGCCCGTCTCTTCGCTCGTGAAGAGCACGAAACGGACGGTGCGCCTGGGCCGGGGACCGGCCGCGATCGCGCGCGCCACATCCACGACGAGCGCGCAATTGACGCCATTGTCGAGGGCGCCCGTGCCGAGGTCCCAGGCGTCGAGGTGGGCCCCGATCAGGACGACCTCGTCCGGCTTCTCGCTGCCCCGGATCTCGGCGACGACGTTGCTCGCCTGCCAGGGCCCGCCGACCCTGTTCCGGATGTCGAGGGTGACGCGGGGGGCGGCCCCCGCCTCGAAAAGGCGAGCCAGGCGCAGTCCATCCTCGCGCGCAAGCTGGGCCATCGGGATCGGCGCAATCGGTCCCCAGGTGATCGTGTGCCGGTACTGCAGGTCCCGTGGCCGCGTCGAAACGAACAGGATGGCCGCCACCCCGTGATCGGCCGCGGCCTGCATCGTCTCGGGCCCCGCCTGGTACTCGGCGAAGAGGTCCTCGAAGGAGTGCATCGGCTTCGAGCGCACGAGCGCGATCGCTCCCCTGGCGATCGCACCGAGCCGGTCGAAGTCCGCCCGGTGTCCCTCCCCCGCATCGACGAGCGCCGCCGTCACGGCCCCGGGGGTCGAGGGAGCGAGACCGAGCGACACGACGCGCAGGGGGAACTCGCCCGGCGCGACGGCGGCGGCGGAAGCGGAGATCCCTTCCCACCGCACCGGGACCGGGTACGACTCGAGCTTGACCGTATCGACGCCCGCGCGGCGCAAGCCGTCCACGCCCCACTGGAGCGCCTTCTCGTAGCCGGCGCTACCCGTGACGCGGCCGCCGATCCGGTCGGTCAGCACGCGCAGGTCCGGCTCGAGGCGTGAGGACGGGCCGGTCAGCCGCTCGATCAGGGCCGCGGAGTCCTGCGCGAGCGCGGCCCCGGCGCAGAGGAACACACCGACGAACCATCTCTTCATGCCGTTCCCACGCACGTCAGTTCGCCTTCGGCTCGGAGGAGGGCGCCGCGGCGGGAGGCGCGAGCGGCTTGCGCCGGGCGGCCTCGTCTTCGAACTGGTTGCCGCAGAGGTAGCACTTCACCTGGGCGCCCGGCAGGACGTCCGGACGCCACGCGAAGAATGCTTTGCCGCACTTCGGACACTCCAACCGGCGCTGAATTCCCTTCACGTCTCGGTCTCCTTCGCCCACGCCGGCCTCCTCTTCTCGAGAAACGCCGTCAGGCCTTCCCTGGCTTCCGCCGAGGCGCGGCGCTCGGCGATCGTCGCCGCCGTCAGCGCCATCGCTTCATCCGGGTTCTTTCCCACGACCTGCTCGATCAGCCGCTTGGCGGCGCCGACCGCCTCCGGGCCCGCGGCGAGCAGAGACGCGACCTTGCGGCAGCCGGCCTCCTCGAGCTCCTCGGCGGGAACGACCTGGTGCACGAGCCCGATGCGGAACGCCTCGCGCGCGTCGAACCGGTCGCCCGTCAGGAAGAGGTCACGCGCGGATCGCGCGCCGATCGCGCGGAGCACGTACGGGGAGATCACGGCAGGAAGGATCCCGAGGCGGACCTCGGCCAGCGAGAACACGGTTCCTTCCGCCGCGATCGCGATGTCCGCGGCCGCCACGAGCCCGACGCCGCCGCCGATGGCCGCGCCGTGCACGAGGGCGACGACCGGCTTCGGGCACGCGTCGATCGCGCGCAGCATCCGGGCCATCTTCTGCGCATCCGCCTCGTTCTCGGCGCGCGAGTAGCCGCCCGCCTTGCGCATCCACGCGACGTCCGCTCCGGCGCAGAAGGAGGGGCCGTCTCCGGACAGGACGACGACCCGGACCGAAGGGTCCGTCCCGAGCTCGCCGAACACCCGGGTCAGCTCGGCGATCAAACGATCGTCGAAGGCGTTGCGCACGGCCTCGCGGGCGAGCGCGACGCGGGCCACGGCCCCGCGTCTTTCGAGGCGCAGGCTCTCGAACACGTCCCCGCTCACGACGCGTCCGACAGGTTGCCGGACAGCGCGATCGGAACCGACAGGTCTCCGCCCTTGAGCCGCACGACGAGACGTCCGGTGAGCTTCACCGCGACGTCGCCGCCCGAGAGGAGCGCGCCGCCCGCGGCCGACAGCAGCCCGGCGTGGTCCACCTCGATCGGCAGCGAGAGCACGTTCTTCTGCGAGGGATGCAGGATCAAGCCCTGCGTGCGGCCCGTCCCCACCTCGCGATCGTCCGCATAGAGGGCATAGTCCATCTGGGCGATCTTGAGCGGAAAGGCGAAGGGATTGCGCACCGAGAGCTTCGCCCGCGCCTCGCTCGAGAGCAGCGACACGTCCGTCAGGGCGACGTCGTCGAGCACCAGGAACTCGGCCATCGTGTCGCGGCCGCCCTCGACCTCGACGTCCTTCCAGCCGCGCGTTCCCGTCCATTCCCGCGGGGCGCTGCCCGTCGCGCGCAGGCGATACGCGAACCCCTCGGCGCGGAACCGGTCCGCCCAGTCCGCGGGCACGTCGGCGTACCGCACGACCACCCGGAGCCGAAACTGCCCGCTTGCGTGCGTCACCGTCCCCGCCACCGGCATCTCCGAGGCCGACCCGTTGATCGCGATCGAGCCCTTGAAGGGACCGGGCGCCAAATCGGCCGCCGGACCGGAGAGGGTCACGGAAAGGTCCGTTTGCCCGTGGACCGCGAGCGTGAATCCGAGGGGCGCCGGCGGCGGCAAAGCGATCGCCACGCGAAGCGCAAGCAGCAGCACGGCCAGAAAAGAGGTCATCGTCTACATCCGGAAAATGCCGAATTCCGTTTCCGGGATCGGCGCGTTGAAGGATGCGGAGAGCGCGAGCGACAGGGCCGCCCGCGTCTCGGCGGGATCGAGCACGCCGTCGTCCCACAGGCGCGCCGTCGCGTAATAGGGGTTGCCCTCGGCCTCGTACTTCTCGCGCGTCGGGCGCTCGAACTCCCGGACCTCTTCGGGCGTCATCGGCGGCTTGCCGGCGCGCGCGAGCTGGTCCTGCTTGACCGTGGACAGGACCGACGCGGCTTGCGGCCCGCCCATGACCGAGATCCGCGCGTTGGGCCACATGAAGAGAAACCGCGGCCCGTAGGCGCGCCCGCACATCCCGTAGTTGCCGGCGCCGAAGGAGCCGCCGATGATGACCGTCAGCTTCGGGACGGCGGCGTTGGCAACGGCGTGGACCATCTTGGCCCCGTCCTTCGCGATGCCGCCCCGCTCGTATTCCTTTCCGACCATGAAACCGGTGATGTTCTGCAGGAAAAGGAGCGGGACCTTGCGCCGCGCGCACATCTCGATGAAGTGCGTCGCCTTCAGCGCCGACTCGGAAAAGAGGATCCCGTTGTTGGCGACGATGCCGACGAGAAACCCCGACAGGCGCGCGAACCCGCAGACGAGCGTCGTGCCGTATCGCGCCTTGAACTCCTGGAACCGGGAGCCGTCCACCAGCCGCGCAATCACCTCGCGCACGTCGTAGGTCTCGCGCGCGTCCCGCGGCAGGACGCCGTAAATCTCCTTCGGATCGCAGGCGGGCTCCTCGGGCGCCTGGCGGTCGGCCGGCAGCGACTTCGCGCCCCCCAGCGTGCCCACGATCGAGCGCGCGATCTCGAGCGCGTGCGCGTCGTCGTCGGCCAGGTGATCGGCCACGCCGGAGACCCGCGTGTGGACGTCGCCGCCGCCCAGCTCCTCGGCCGAAACCTCCTCGCCCGTGGCGGCCTTCACGAGGGGCGGGCCGCCGAGGAAGATCGTGCCCGTGCCCTTCACGATCACCGCCTCGTCCGACATCGCCGGCACGTACGCGCCGCCCGCCGTGCAGGAACCCATCACGACGGCGACCTGGGGGATGCGCCGGGCCGACATGCGGGCCTGGTTGTAGAAGATCCGCCCGAAGTGCTCCCGGTCCGGGAACACCTCCGCCTGCAGCGGCAGGAACGCCCCGCCGGAATCGACGAGGTACACGCAGGCGAGCCGGTTCTCCTCGGCGATCTCCTGGGCGCGCAGGTGCTTCTTGACCGTCAGCGGGAAGTACGTCCCGCCCTTGACGGTGGCGTCGTTGGCGATGACCATGACTTCCCGGCCGGCCACGCGCCCGATCCCCGTGACGAGCCCGGCGCCCGGCGCTTCCCCGTCGTACATCCCGTGCGCCGCCAGCGCGGAGAGCTCGAGGAAGGGCGAGCCCGGGTCGAGCAGCGCGTCCACCCGGTCGCGGACGAACATCTTCTTCTGCTGTGCGTGGCGCTCCCGGCCCGCGCCCCCCTGCCGGGTTCGGGCCAGCTCGCGGCGCAGGCCCTCCACGAGCGACTCCATGGCACGGGCCCGCTCCTGGAACTCCGGCGACCGAGTATCGACGCGGCTCTCGAGCTGCTCCATGAGCTGCCTGGCGCTACGCGCGCGCGTGCTTCTCGCCCGCCGCCTTCCGGATGAAGTCGACGAGCGTCTGCGTGGACGTGCCCGGCAGAAATATCTCGCGGATGCCGAGGGCCTTCATCGGAGCGATGTCCTTCTCGGGGATGATGCCGCCGGCCACGACCAGGATGTCCTCGCCGCCCCGTTCCTTGAGCAGCTTCAGGATCTCCGGGAAGAGCACGTTGTGGGCGCCCGACAGGATCGACAGGCCGATCACGTCCACGTCCTCCTGGATCGCGGCGGCCGCAATCTGCTCGGGAGTCTGCCGCAGGCCCGAGTAGATGACCTCCATTCCGGCGTCGCGCAGTGCGCGGGCGATGACCTTGGCGCCGCGGTCGTGGCCGTCGAGGCCCGGCTTGGCGATGAGGATGCGGATGGGTCGGGACATGCTCGGCCCGAAGTTTATCAGTCGACGATCGCGACCGGGTCGCCCACCCTCCGGCGGGTCCCCATCAGCGCCCGGGCAAAGACCCCGAGCTCCCCGCCCCGGCCCCGCGCGAACGCGGCGAGAAGGCCTGGCGACCGCTTCCGGGTCCGGGCGTCGAGGGTCGAAGCGTTCAGCTTCGCCTCTGCATCGGCAACCGGGCGGCCATCGCATCCCACGCGCGCCGGCGGTGGGAGACGCGGTCCTTCTCCTCGGGCCTCATTTCGGCGAACGTGCGGTCCTCGCCCTCCGGCACGAAGATCGTGTCCCAGCCGAATCCGCCGGCGCCGCGGGGCGCCCCCGCGATCGATCCCTCCGTCTCCCCGCGGGCCGTGACGACTTCGCCGCCATCGCAATACGCGATCGCGCAGATCGCCGTCGCGGCCCGGTCCGGGAACGGATCGAGCATCCGCGCGATGGCCGCCATCCCGGCGCTCTTCTCGAGCCACTTGACGAGCGCGCCGGGAAAGCCGCCCCACGCGCGAATCCCGAGGCCGCTGTCCTCGACGAGCACCGGGCGCGCGATCGCCGCGTACGCCGTCCGCGCCTTGGCTTCGACGATCTCGGAGGGGTCGAGCGCCTGCGGTTCCGGAAGGTCGAGGTCGAGCCGCTCGATCTCGAAACCGAGGCGCTCGGCCTCGCGGGCCTTCTCCGCGCGGCTCGTGACGAAGACGATCGGCAACGCGCGCACGGGGCGATTCTCCCACGCCGCGCCCGCTCCGTCCTCGAGGAACGCGCTACTTGCTGCCCAGCACCTTGTAGAGCGGTACCTGGGCCGAGAGGCCCTTGAGCGAGAAGAAGCCGAGCTGGGCGCACGAGAAGCGTTCGACGATCGCCGCATACGTGCCGGGCCCGATCACGACGTCTCCCGGCTGCGCGACGAACTCCTCGAGGCGCGCCGCCACGTTGACCGCGTTGCCGAGGACCGTGTAGTCCACGCGCCGCTCCGATCCGATGTCCCCGACGATCGCCTCGCCCGTGTTCACCGCGATCCGCACCTCGAGCGGCGGGTCGCCGCGCGCCGTCCGCTCTGCATTCCACAGCGCGATCTGCTCGTGGATCTTGAGGGACGCGGCCACCGCCCGGTCGGCGTGGTCCGGCTGATCGAGCGGGGCGCCGAAGAAGGCCATCACCGCATCCCCGATGAACTTGTCGATCGTGCCCCCGCAGGCAAACACGGCGTCGGAAGCGAGCGTAAAAAACTCGGTGAGTATCCGGGCCAGCGTCTCGACCGGCGTCTTCTCGGACCAGGTCGTGAACCCCACGAGATCCGCAAAGAGGATCGTCACGACCTTCGTGCGCACCGGCTTGACGTCGCCCGTGGCGCTGACGTCGGCGATGATCTCGTCGACGACCGCCGGGGAGTGATAGCGTTCCAGCCGGCCGCGGATGCGCTTCTCCTCGAGGACGCGCTCGTGCAGCCGGGCCCGCTCGATCGCGACGGCCGCGAAATTGGCGAGCGCCGTCAGGAGGTCCAGGTCCTGCCCCGAAAACGTGCCGGCGTGCAGCGGCGAGTCGATGTAGATCACTCCGATCACGGCATCGCGGCTCCAGAGGGGCGCACACATCGCCGAGCGGATCTGCTGCATGCGGATGGATTCGCCGCCATCGAAACGCTGGTCGGCCTGGGCGTCGGACGTGAGCACGGCGGCCTTCTGCCGCACGACCATGTCCACGATGGTGCGCGAGTAGGGCGTGCTGCCGTCGGCCGTCGACCGCTTGCCCGACTGGAAACGCGAGACCGAGAGCTGGAGGGCACCGCCCTCCTCGAGCAGGAGGAACCCGCGATCGGCCGGCAGGAACTCGAAAATCAGGTCCATGACCTTGTCGAGCACCGTCGCAAGGTCGTCGGCGGAAATCAGCGCCTTGGCGACCTGGACCAGGATCTCGAAAACCTTGTTCTTGTACGCGAGGTCCAGGACCACGCGCTTGCGCTCGGCGGTCGATTCGGAGATCGGTCCAGCGCCCTTCTCGAGCCCGAAGTCCTCGTTGAACTCGGCGATCGGGCGGATGCAGGTGGACGTGGCGTCGAACAGGCGGACACGGTCCTTCTCGGGAACGGTCGGGTCGTTCCGGAAACGGAGCACGAACGTGCCGATCACCGCGGAATCCCCGTCCTTGACCGTCGCCTTCGGCACGGGCTGATCGTTGACCCGCACGCCGTTGGTGGACTCGTTGTCGTAGATCACCCACGCCCCATCCTCCTTCTTCAGGTAGGCGTGGCGGCGCGAGACGGAGAAGTCGTTCAAGACGATGTCGTTGTCGGCGGCCCGGCCGATCGACAGGACGTCCTTCTTCAAGGTGAAGGTCTGCTGCCGTCCGTCCGCCTCGTACACGACCTGGAACATGGGAGGGCCCGGATTATAGACCCGCGCCAGTGTCCCGTACCCGAAGTCCTGGTGCCAATGCCAGGCGACCAACGGGTCGCGCGGCCCGCGTTTCTCGAGCCTCCGAGCTTCTTTCGAGGCGTTTGGTTGATATTGAAACTTCCGTGACAGGACGCTACCGGGCATCCTCGGCGCGCACGACGAAACGGACGCGAATGGTCTTGCGCGAGGCCACGGGGCCGGCCGCCGTGCGCGCGGGACGGAAGGTCCAACGCCGCACCGCGTCGGCGGCCGCGTCTGACATTCCGAGCGGAAGGCCTCGGACCACTTCGACGTCGGCCACCTTGCCCGCGGCGTCAATCGAGACCTCGAGCTCCACCGTCCCTTCGATCCCGGCGCGCCGCGCGAGGTCCGGGTACGCGGGCTCGACCCGGGTCAGAACCGCCGGCGGCTCGACGAGCCCCGGGGCGGGCGCAGGTGCAGTGGCGGGGGCCGGAACGGGCGTGGTCCCGGCCTCGGGCGCCTCGTCGCCCTGCAGCTCTTCATCGGGCGGCGGCTCGTCCTCGAGATTGATGATCGTCAGGTCCTTCAAGGGCTTGATCCTCTCGGGCGTGACGCCGGGCTGGCGCGGATCGGGGGGGATCAGGTCTACGCGCGCCGAGTCGACGAACGCGATTCCCCACTTCTTGTCCGCGAATGCGAAGTACGAATGGTCGACCGAGTGGATCGCGATCACGGTGCCCCGGGCGAGCCGCCCGCCGCGCGCCGCGAGCGGATACGGCGCGAGTGCGATCGCGGTGTCCTCGCCCACGACACCGAACACCGGCGCGAAGGCGAGCAGCGACTTCGCCCTCCCCTCCCGGGCGCCGCGGTCGGATTCGCGCTCGACCGCTTCCGCCGGCAGGTAGCCGCGCGCACCAGCGGCGGTCTCCACCCCGAACCACCCTCCCGCCTCGGACCGCACGCGCAACCGCGCCCCCTCGGAGACCTCGGCGACCACGCCCGCTCTCGAAGAAGGGCTCTCGAGCAACTGCGCCCGCTCGGCAGTGACGATGGCCGGCGCGCCTTCGCCCGCATCGGCCGCCGAACCGGAGCGGCGCGGGTGCAGCATCACGAAAACGGCCACGAGGGTCGCGGCAACGAGCCCGCCGGCGGCGTAGAGGGGCCAGACTTCCCCGAGAGAGCGGCGGCGCGGCCCGGGCGGGGCCTCGGCAACGCTCATCGCTTCGGGCGGATGTAGGTTCCGGTCTTGCCTTCCAGCGCCTCCGCGAGCGACTCGGCCCGCGTCACGAGGACTTCGTGGCCGCCGGCCTCGACGAATCGGATGGCCGCGTCGATCTTGGGCCCCATGCTGCCCGGCGGAAACTGGCCCTCGGCCAGCAGCCGCTTCGCGGTCGGGACGTCGATCTCGGCGAGCTCCGTCTGCGTGGGCTTTCCGAAATCCTTCGAGACCCGGTCGACGCCCGTCAGCACGATGAAGAGGTTGGCCGAGAGCGCGGCCGCCAGCATCGACGCCGCGTAGTCCTTGTCGATCACAGCCTCGACGCCCCGCACTTCGCCCTCGTCGGTCACGACGACCGGTATCCCGCCGCCGCCCGCCGCGATCACGATGTGGCCCCGGTTGATCAGGGCGGCCGCCACTTCGACGCCGCGGACTTCCCGTGGCTTGGGCGAGGCCACGACCTTGCGCCAGCCGCGCCCCGCGTCCTCGACCATCGTCCACCCGGCCGTCCTCTTCAACAGATCCGCCTTCTCCTTCGAGAAGAACGGCCCGACGGGCTTGGAGGGCTTGAGAAAAGCCGGATCTGCGGCATCCACTTCGACCTGCGTCATGATGGTCACGACCTGTTTGCGGAAGCCGGCGCGGGGCAGTTCGTTGTCGAACGCGAGCTCGAGCAGAAACCCGATCGAGCCCTCCGTCTGCGCCACGCAGAAGTCGAGCGTCTGCGGGGGGATCTTCTCGGCGGCCTCTTCGGCCTGCATGAGGATGTTGCCGACCTGCGGGCCGTTTCCGTGGACGACGATCAGCTCGTAGCCCTTCCCGATGATCGGGATGAGCTTGCGGACGGCGTCGCGCGCGCGCGCGAGCTGCTGCCCGGTCGAGCCGTCGTCCTCCGGCGGAAGCAATGCGTTGCCCCCGAAGGCCACGACGGCCAGGGGGCGAACGAAGGGGAAGAAGGGGGTGGGGTTCACGGGATCACGACTTCAAGTCTTCCCGCACCAACGGCATCGCCATGCAGCGGGGCCCCCCGCGGGCCCGCGAGAGCTCGTGCGCCGCCAGGAGGATCACGTACTTCTTCGACGGCTTCCAGAGCTCGAGCTCTTCCCGGCCGAGCAGCAGGTCGGATTCGTCCAGGACCGTGTAGCCGACCCTCGAGAGCTCGGCCGCCGTCGCCTCGTTGCGGTCGTACATGACGATCACGCCGGGTGCCAGCGCGAAGGCATTGGCGCCGTCGGTCCACTGCTCGCGGCGCTCCGCGATCGGATCGTCTCCGCCGCATCGGATGGGCTTCAGGTCCAGCTTCTGGGCCTTCAAGGCAAAGAGCAGGTCCTTCTCCGAGGTCCACGTGATCTCGCGCTTGGTCAGGTCGCACTCGTAGACGTCGGCCTCCTCGGCGCCGTCGGGCAGGATCATCGGACCGTACACGAGGCACTCGTCCTGCGAGATCGCCGTGAAGACCGTGTCCAGGTGCATGTACGAGCGCGCGGGCGGGATCGCGACCACGAGGATCCGTTTGATGGGCGATTTGAGCTTCTTGAAGGACTCGGCCAGCCGTTCGATGGTCGTCTTCTCGGTGCGCTCCGAGTAGCCGATCGCCAGCAGGTCGTCGCGCAGCACGAGCACGTCGCCCCCCTCGAGCGTCGGGCGCATCCGCGCGTAGGAGGACGGCTTGCCGTAGTCGGCCGAGAACTCCTGGAACCAGAACTTGCCGCCCTCCGGAGTCGCGAACCGCGGGTGGAGCGAGAGCACGTAGCCCGAGAGCAGCGGCTCCCTCAGCCGGGCCGACGTCGCCATGGACCCGCGGATCGCGCGCTCCCCGACGACCACGAGGGGATCGCGCTGGAAGAAGTAGTTGGGGATCGGCGGAAGGGCGTAGAGCTCGGCGGCCGCGCTCGCGATCTCCGGGGCCGGCTTCTCGATCCCGACGACCAGGGCCGAGGCCAGCTGCTCGGCCGTCAGGTCGCGCAGCCGGACGTCCATGTCCGGGCTCCATCCCAGGGTCTTCGAGAGGTCGTCCAGGACCGCGCCCCGCTGCTCGGGGACCTGGAGGACCTCCTCGAGCAGGTCCTGGATCTCGAGCACCTCGTCGGCGACGTAGCCGAGGACCTGCTGGAAGCGGCGGTGCTCCTCCCGGGCGCGGTTCCCGTAGAGGATGTCGTCGAAAAGGAGCTCTTCCATCATCGAGGGCACCATCCGGTCGATCTCCGGGCCGGGCAGGTGGACGAGGACGGACCTGAGCTTGCCGATTTCGGAAGTGACTTTGAGGCTCATAAGGGCACCCGCGAGAAGGGCGGATACTACAGGACGGCAGACGCAGGGCGGAAGACGGGCGACACCTCCGGGGGCGTCAGGAAGGCGGCAGCAGCGGGATTCCCTCGGAATCGGCCGGCGCGATCTCGTCGGCCCTCTCGGCGATCGTCTCGAGGCGGTTGGTGAACCGCTCGAACGCCTTCGAGGTCTCGTCGAACTGCTTCTGCGCGTTGACCAGGTGCCCGCCCAGTTTCTCGAGCGGGCCGCCGACGCGGTCCCAGAGCCGCGAGAGGTCGGTCAGATTCTGGTGGATCTCCTTGGCGTTCTCCTGCAGCGCGATGCCGCGAAGGCCCAGGGCCACGGTCGAGAGATACGCGTACAGCAGACGCGGGGACACGGGGATGACGCGCCGGGCGGCCGCGTAGTCGGCCAGGGCGGCCTCCTCCCCGTCGGCCGCGATTTCCGCGTAGACGGCCTCGGCCGGCACGTACATGAGAGCGAAGTCGCAGGTCCCGCCGGCCGGACGTATGTACTTCTCGGCAATCCCGTCCACGTGCTTCTTCACGTCCCGGGCGAACTGCTGCCGGGCGCGCCGGCTCTCGGCCTCGTCCTCGGCCTCGCGCGCGCGGCGATAATTTTCGAGCGGGAACTTGCTGTCGATCGGCACCATCCGGTCCTGCACGAAGACGACCGCGTCGACGATCACGCCGTCGCCCAGAGGATGCTGCGTCGCGAAGGAGCCGGGCGGCAGCGCCTGCACGAGCGCCTGCTCGAGGAACATCTCGCCGAGCGTTCCCCGCAGCTTCGGGGGCTTGAGCAGGTCCTCGAGGCGCGTGACCTCGCCGGCCAGCTTTTCGATCTTCTGGGAGGTCTCGTGAAGACGCCCGAGCTTCTCGCCGACTTCCTGGAGCAGGTGGCCCGACCGGCCGAGGTGCTCGGCGATGCTCTGCTGCCCCGTGTCGAGGCGTTGCTCCACGCCGCCGACCCGGGCTTCCATCCCGCGGCGCAGCTCCTCGAAGCGCCGGTCGACGGATTGCGCGGCCTCGCGGGCGCGCGCCGTCTCGGCGAGCACCTGGTCGAGCCGCGCGCCCGATTCCCGGGCCCTTGCCAGGAAGAGCGCCACCGCCCCCGCTCCCAGCACGAGGATCGCCAGCGCCAGGCCGATGAGGACGGTCGAGGAGGCCATCGTCTACAGGATAGCCCCGGAAAGGACAAATGATGTCCTGCCGGGAGCGGTTAGAATGGCTCGGAGGCGCTCGTGGACGCACCGAAAGGCCCCCCGAAGAAGAAAAAGGACGAAGACCGCGAGGTCGACTACCTCATGTGCTCGCAGTGCGGCACGCCCTGCTACGTCTTCGAGTCGGAGGGCGAGCGCATCCTCGAGGCGATGTGCCTGACATGCGGCAACGACGAGATCAGCCTCTTCAACATCGGGGAGGGCGGCGAAGAGGATGAATGAGGCCTACGTCAATCCCCTGACGGAGCGCTACGCCTCCGCAGAGATGTCCGCGGTCTTCTCTCCCCGCTTCAAGTTCGAGTCCTGGCGCCGCCTCTGGCTGTGGCTGGCCGAGGAAGAGCGGCGGCTCGGGCTGCCCATCCCGGACGAAGCCATCGCGCAGATGGCCGCCCACCTCTGCGACGTCGATTTCAAGGCCGCGGCCGCCGAAGAGGCGAAGACCCGGCACGACGTCATGGCGCACGTCCACGTCTTCGGGGCAGCCGCCCCGGCGGCGAAGGGGATCATCCACTGGGGCGCCACGTCCGCGTACGTCACCGACAACACGGATCTCATCCAGATGCGTGAGGGCCTGACCCTCGTCGAGAAGCGCCTCGTCGCGACGCTGCGCAAGCTGCGCGACTTCGCCCTCGCGCACCGCGGCCTTCCGGCGCTCGCTTACACGCACTTCCAGCCCGGGCAGCCCACGACCGTCGGCAAACGTGCGACGCTCTGGGCGGCCGATCTCCTGATGGACCTCGAGGCCGTGCGCGCCGCACGCGCCGACCTGCGCTTCCTCGGCGCCAAGGGCGCGACCGGGACGCAGGCCTCGTTCCTGCGCCTCTTCGACGGCGACTCGAACAAGGTCGAGGAGCTCGACCGGGCGCTGGCGGCCCGCGCAGGCTTTGCCCGCCGCCAGGTGGTCGCCGGCCAGACCTACTCGCGCAAGCAGGACGACCGCGTCGTCCACGCCCTCTCGGGCCTGGCCCAGTCCGCCCACAAGATCGGTTCCGACCTGCGCCTGCTGCAGCACGAGGGGGAGCTCGAGGAGCCCTTCGAGAGCTCGCAGGTCGGGTCCTCCGCGATGCCGTACAAGCGCAATCCCATGCGCGCCGAGCGCGTGTGCTCGCTCGCCCGCCACGTGATCGCGCTCTCGCTCGACACCGCGATGACCGCGGCCACGCAGTGGCTCGAGCGCACGCTCGACGACTCCGCGAACAAGCGGATCGCCGTGCCCGAGGCCTTCCTCGCCTCCGACGCGATCCTGATCCTGCTCGAGAACGTCCTCGGGGGGCTGGTCGTGCGCCCCGAGGTGTCGGCCCGAAAGCTCGCCGCGGAAGCGCCTTTCCTCGCGACCGAGAACCTGATGATGGAGGCGGTGCGCCGCGGCGGCGACCGGCAGGAGCTGCACGAGCGGCTGCGCGTCCACGCGCGGGCTTCGGCGGACGCCCGCTCCGCGACCGGAGCGCCGGCGGACCTCTTCGATCGGCTCGCGGGCGATGCCGCTTTCGGGCTTTCGCGAAACGAGCTCAATGCGGCCGCCGCACCCGAAAAGTTGATCGGCCGGTCATCCGAACAGGTCGAAGCCTTCGTCCGCGAAGAGCTCGACCCCGCGCTCGAGGGCGCTGCGACCGCCGAGAGCGCGCCAGTGCGCGTGTGATCGCACGCCGGGGCCTTCGCCTCCTCGTCCTCGCCTCGCTCCTGGCCGCATCGTGCACATCCTCACGGTCGAAACCCCCTGTCTCCCACCCCGTGCCGCCGGACGAGGCGGTCAAGGGCTGGAGCGAGGAAGGCCTCGCGTCCTGGTACGGCGGCGACGACGGCTTCGAGGGCAAGCCGACGGCCTCGGGCGAGATCTACGACTCCTCCAGGCTCACCGCCGCGCACCGGGACCTGCCGCTCGGCACGGTCGTCGACGTGACGAGCCTCGACAACGGGCGTGTTACGCGCGTGCGCATCAACGATCGCGGGCCCTTCGTCAAAGGGCGGGTCATCGATCTCTCGCACGCGGCGGCGCAGGAGATCCAGATGATCGGCCCCGGAGTCGCCCGCGTGCGCGTCGTCGTCGTCGTCGCGGGCGTCGAGACCGAGCCCGTCTCGCCGACGGGCCTCTGGGCTGTGCAGGTCGGATCGTTCGCCGAGAAGCCGCGCGCCGACCGACACGCCGCCCGGGTGCGCGCCGCCGGATTCGCCGTATTCCTCGAGCCCTACCAGGGACTGACGCGCGTCAAGGTCGGACCGGTCGACTCGCGCAGCGACGCCGAGGCGAAACTGGCGAGCCTCGAAGGGGCGGGATTCGAGGGAATCGTGGTGCCGACGACCAAGTAGAATCCGGCCTCCATGACCGCGGCCATCTCCTGCCACGGGCTCAGAAAGTACTACGGCGACGTCAAGGCGGTCGATGGCCTCGACCTCGAGGTCGGCGCCGGCGAGTGCTTCGGCATGCTCGGGCCCAACGGCGCGGGCAAGACGACCACCATCGAGATCCTCGAGGGCCTGACTCCCCCGGACGCCGGAGAGGTCACGATCCTCGGGCGGCGCTGGGGCAGCCACGAGCGGGAGTTGCGCGAGCGGCTGGGCATCTCGCTCCAGGAGACGCGCCTGACCGAGAAGCTCACCGTCTTCGAGACGCTCTCGCTCTTTCGCTCTTTCTATGTCCGCGGGCGCGACCCGGAGAAGCTCATGGCCGACCTGTCCCTCGAAGAGAAGCGTGACGCGCGCGTGGGCAAACTCTCGGGCGGCCAGAGGCAGCGCCTGGCCGTCGCCTGCGCGCTCGCCGGGGACCCGGAGATCCTCTTTCTCGACGAGCCGACGACGGGCCTCGATCCCCAGAGCCGCCTGCAGCTCTGGGAGCGCATCGCGGCGTACAAGGCCGCGGGGCGCACGGTGCTGCTGACGACGCACTACATGGACGAGGCCGAGCGCCTCTGCGACCGGGTCGCCGTCGTGGACCACGGAAAGATCATCGCGCAGGGCTCCCCCGCCGAGTTGATCGCCGGGCTGCACGCGCCGCACATCATCGAGTTTTCGACCGAGCCGGCCGTCTCGGACGAGCTGCTCGCGAAGATCCCCGGCATCGGCGAGCGCCGGCAGCGGGAAGACCGCTGGCTCCTGGCCGCGGCCTCGCTCGCCCAGGCCGTGCCCGCGCTGCTCGCGGCGCTCGACGGTGCGGGGGCCAGGCTCGTCTCCCTCTCGACCCACCGCGCCACGCTCGAGGACGTCTTCATCGCGCTGACCGGCCGGGAGCTGCGCAATGAGTGAGCGCCAGCACCCGCTCGCCGCGCTGACGAAGACCCGCATCCTCGAGTTCGTCCGCGAGCCCGAGGCGCTCTTCTGGGTCTTCGCCTTTCCGATCCTGATGGCCCTCGTGCTCGGCTTCGCGTTCCGCGACCGGCCGCCGGACCCCGTCCCGGTCGGCGTCGTGGCCGGATCGGCCTCGCGGGAGATCACCGAGGCGCTGGCGGCGTCCGGGACGGTGAAGCCGACCGGCTACCCCACGCTCGCCGACGGGCTCGAGGCGCTGCGGACCGGAAAGATCGCGCTGCTCGTCGAAGAGACGGACTCCCTGACCTATCACTTCGACGCGACCCGGCCGGACGCCCGGATCGCGCGCCTGGAGGCCGACGGCGCGATCCAGCGGGCGCGGGGCCGCGTGGACCCGTCGCCCGCGCGCGAGGCGCTCGTCCACGACAAGGGCTCGCGCTACATCGACTTCCTGCTGCCCGGCATTCTCGGCCTGAACCTGATGGGCACGGGAATCTGGGGGATCGGCTTCTCGATCGTCAACGCGCGCCTGAAGAAGACGCTGAAGCTGATGGCCGCGACCCCCATGCGCAAGAGCCACTACCTGCTGGCGCAGATGCTCTCGCGGTTCGTGTTCCTCGTCGGCGAGGTCGGCGTGATCCTCGCCTTCGGCGTCGCGGCGTTCCACGTTCCGATCCGCGGCTCTCTCGTGGTCCTCGGCCTCGTGACCGTTCTCGGCGCCCTGTCCTTTGCCGGGCTCGGCCTGCTGACGTGCGCGCGCGCCCGCACCCTCGAGGCGGCCAACGGGCTGATGAACCTCATCATGGTCCCGATGTGGCTCCTGTCCGGCGTCTTCTTCTCTTCCGAGCGCTTCCCGAAGGCCGCCCAGCCGCTCATCCAGGCGCTGCCGCTGACGGCACTGAACAACGCCCTCCGGGCCGTGATGCTGGAGGGGCGGAACCTTCCGGCCATCGCGGGCGAACTCGCCGTCATCGTGGTCTGGGGCGTCGTGTCCTTCGCGCTGGCCCTGAAGATTTTCCGCTGGCAATAGCTGCAGGCGGGCGGGATATCCTTCGTCTCAATTCGCTTCCCCTTCCGGATCCGCCAGCGGAGGAACCGTGATCGAGACACTCATCGTCAACCAGGCCGAGGTGCCGCGCCTTCTGCCGATGAAGGAGTGCATCGAGGTGATGGCGCGCGCCTTCGCCGCGCTCGCCCGGTCCGAGGCCACACTGCCCCAGCGCCAGATCGTCTGGCTGCCCGACCGCTCCGGAGCTCTGGGCCTGATGCCGGCGCATATGGCGGGGCTCGGCGTCCTCGGGTTGAAGGCCGTCACGTTCTTTCCCCGCAACGAAGGCACCGAGCTCGACTCGCACCAGGGCGCGGTGCTGCTCTTCGAATCGGGGCGCGGCCGCCTGCTCGCGGTCATCGACGCGACGTCCTTGACCTCCATTCGCACCGCGGCCGTGAGCGGCCTGGCCACGCGGCTGCTCGCCCGCGAAGACGCCGGCGACCTCGCGCTCGTCGGTTCCGGCGTCGAGGCCCGCACCCACCTCGAGGCGATGCTCTGCGTCCGCAAGATTCGCCGCGTCCGGGTTGCGAGCAAGACGCCGGAGCGCGCGAAGTCCTTCGCGGAGCGGGAGTCGAAGCGGCACGGCATCGCCGTCACGCCCTGCGCTTCCGTCGAGGAAGCGGTGGCCGGCGCCGACATCGTCTGCACGGTCACGTCCTCCCGCGAGCCCGTCCTGCTCGGCGAATGGCTCGCCCCGGGCGCCCACGTCAACGCCGTGGGATCGAGCGTGGCTTCGGCCCGGGAGCTCGACACCCTCGCCGTCCTGCGCTCGCGCTTCTTCGTGGACCGGAAGGAGGCGGCGCTGGCGGAGGCCGGCGACTTCCTGATCCCGAAGGCGGCGGGCGCCATCACCGACGTGCACATCCGCGCGGAGCTCGGCCAGGTCCTCGCGGGAGAGGTCGCCGGCCGCACCGCGGCGACGGACGTGACGGTCTTCAAGTCGGTCGGGCTCGCGATCGAAGATCTCGCAGCGGCCCAACACATCTACTCCAAGGCGCGGGGATCCGGCTTCGGCAGGTTCGTGGAGTTCGGCGGGGGACGTCACGAAGCCGATTGAGCCGATCGCCCCGATCGGGCCCGAGGAGATCCGCGCGGCGCGCCCGCGCATTGCCGGCTCGGCCATCCGCACGCCGCTCGTGCGCCTGGACGTGGACGCGCCCTGCGAGATCCACCTCAAGCTCGAGTGCCTCCAGCCCATCGGCTCGTTCAAGCTGCGCGGCGCCGGAAACGCGATGGCCCTCGCGCCGCCCGAAGCGCTCGCGCGGGGGGTGTACACGGCATCGGCGGGCAACATGGCGCAGGGCGTCGCCTGGAACGCCCGGCGTCTCGGCCTCGCGTGCACCGTCGTGGTCCCGGACCATGCGCCGCAGGGCAAGCTCGATGCGATCGAGCGTCTCGGCGGGACAATCATCAGGGTCCCCATGGAGCGCTGGTGGCAGGTGCTCGTCGAGCACCAATACCCGGGCATCGAGGGGCTCTTCATCCATCCCGTCTCCGACCGCGCCGTGATCGCCGGAAACGGCACGATCGGCCTGGAGATCCTGGAGGACCTGCCCGACGTGGACGCCGTGCTCGTCCCCTGGGGCGGCGGCGGCCTGTCGTGCGGGATCGCCTCCGCGCTGCGCCCCCCGAGGCCCTCGGCGAAAGTCTACGGGTGCGAGGCCGAGACCGCCGCGCCGCTTGCGGCTTCGCTCGCGGCCGGGCGCCCCGTCGCCGTCGATTACACGCCGAGTTTCGTGGATGGAATCGGAGCGCGAGCCCTCCTGCCCGAGATGTGGCCGCTCGCCGAGACTCTGATCGCCGGCTCGCTCGTGTCGTCGCTCGACGAGATCGCCGCGGCCGTGCGCGTGCTCGTCGCCCGCGCGCACGTCGTCGCCGAGGGCGCCGGCGCCACGTCGGTCGCCGCGGCGCTCTCGGGCCGCGTCCCCGGCAAGGTCGTCTGCGTCGTCTCCGGCGGCAACATCGACGCCGCCGTGCTCTCTACGATCCTTCGGGGCGAAACACCGCGGTAGGCGCGGCGTCGCGCTTTCGCTCCTCGAGCTCCTCGAGCGTCTTCGGCCAGTCCCCGCGCAGGAGCTGCGAGAGCGCGCGGTCGGCGAGAAGCTTGCCCCCGGTCTGGCAGGTCGGGCAGTAGTTCGCCTCGTTCTCCGCGTACACGATCCGCTGGACGGCCGTGCCGCAGACCGGGCACGGCTTGCCGTACCGGCCGTGGACGGCCATGCCTTCGCGAAACGCCGTCACCCTTTCCGGAAACGCCGCCGCCGCTTCGGCCCCGAGCCGCGCGCTCCACTCCGAGAGCACCGCGCGCGTGGCTTCGTCGAGCCGGACGATCTCGCCCTCCGATAGCCGCTGCGTGAGCTTGCCCGGGGACAGCTTCGCCCGGTGCAGAATCTCGTCGGAGTAGGCGTTCCCGATGCCCGAGAAGAGCCGCGGGTCGGTCAGGGCGCGTTTCAAGGTGTGGTTCTCGCGGGTCAGCGCGTCCCGAAACGAGCCGGGGGACGCGTCGGCCACTTCGATGCCGCCGCGGTCGAACTCCGCGAGCGCCGCGCGGCCCGCGACGAGATGGAGCGAGGCGCGCTTCTTCGTGCTGGCCTCGGAAAGCACCAGCGATCCATCCTCAAAGTCGAATGCCGCGACCGCGCCGCGTCCTCCCACTTTGCCGGCTTTCTTCTTCCAGTGCAGCCGGCCGGCGACCATCAGGTGCAGCACCAGGAAGAGCTCGCCCTCGAGCTCGAGCACGATGCGCTTGCCGATCCGCGCCAGGCCCTCGACCGTCCTTCCCTCGGCGTGCCGCAGTGGCGGCGCGATCGAGCGCAGCAGAAACGGGCTGCCCAGGCGCACCGCTTCGAGGCGCCGTCCGAGGACCCGCGGCCCGAGCGCCCTGAGGTACGCGAGGATGTCCGGCAGCTCCGGCATGGACTGGAAGCTTAGCCCGGCGCGTGTAAGCTATGCGCATGTGGTACATGGCAGTCCTGGTCCGCGGCGCCCGCGTGCACGGCGTTCTCGACGAACAGCGGCTGGGCGACATGCTCTACTACCTCGTCGAGGCCGACGACGCGGAGTGCGCCCACGAGCGGGCGCTCGCGCTCGGCGACGAAGCCAGCGACACGTTCGAGGACGAAGACGGCGCGACCGTCACGCTCGCCTTCCTCGGCCTCGCCGACCTGACCGAGATCGACGCCGAAACTCTCGGCCATGGGGTCGAGGTCTTCAGCCAGCTCGTCCCGGAAAAGCCCTCGGAGATGGTGGTCCCGAAGGCAGAGCTCTCCGTGTTCGCGACCGGCGAGGACGACGGCCTCGACGACGACGCGCAGGGCCCCGCCTGATTCGAGGCGGACGGCCCCCGGTGTGTTCCTACGCCAGTTCGGCCGGCGGTTTCGTGAGCAGACGGCTGCGGCGCTCGTGCCGCTCGAGGGCGAGGCGGATGAGCTCGTCGAGCAGCGCGGGCAGCGGGACGCCGCTCGCCTCCCAGAGCTTCGGGTACATCGAGATCGCGGTGAAGCCCGGCAGCGTGTTGATCTCGTTGACGAGGACGCGGTCGGTGCCGCGCTCGAGAAAGAAGTCCACCCGCGCCATTCCGGAGACGCCGCAGAGCCGGAACGCGGCGACCGCGAGCCGCTGGACCTCCTCGGCGACGGCCGCGGAGACCGGGGCGGGGATCAACAGCTTCGCCTTGTCGTCGCGATACTTGTCGTCGTAGTCGTAGAACTCGTGCCCCGGGACGATCTCGCCCGGGATGGACGCCCGCGGCTCGTCGTTGCCGAGGACCGCGCACTCGAGCTCTCGCGCGTCGATGCCCTCCTCGACCAGTACCCGCTCGTCGTAGCGCAGCGCGAGCTCGACGGCAGCCCCGAGGTCCGCGGCGCGCTTGACCTTCGTCACGCCCACGGACGAGCCGCCGTTGGACGGCTTGACGAAGACCGGCAGCCGCAGCGCGGCCGCCAGCGAGGCCTCGGCCGGACTGCGCACCACGACGGCGCGCGGCGTCGGAAGCCCCGCGTCTCGCAGCACCGCCTTGAAGACCGCCTTGTCCATGCCCACGGCCGAGGCCGTGACCCCGGCGCCGACGTAGGGAACCCCCAGGGTTTCGAGAAAGCCCTGGAGCGCCCCGTCCTCGCCCGTCGTTCCGTGGATGATCGGGAAGACGACGTCGATCCGCCCCGGGGCGATCTCGGCCGGGACCAGGGCGCGGCCCCCCCGCCCGAGTCGTGCCGGAACCTCTCGGGCACCGTCCCCGACGCGAGCTGCCTGCCGGATTCTTCCGGCGCGAGGAAGCGCCCGACCTCGTCCACCGCGATTGCGATCACCTCGTACCGGGACGGATCCAGCGACGACACGATCGTGCGCGCCGATATCCGCGAGACTTCCCGCTCCACCGACCGGCCGCCGTAGAGCACGGCGACGCGTTTGCGGTTTACCAGCTGACCACCCGGACTTCCTCCACGGCCGGGGCCGCGCGCAGGCGCGCGAGCGCCGCCTCGGGGGGCGCGGAATCGACCGCGATGACGGCCGCCGCCCGGGCGCCGCTTCCCCGCGCGAGGGAGAAGTCGGCGATGTTCACGCCCGCCTCTCCGAGGATCGTGCCGACGCTTCCCACGACGCCGGGCACGTCGCGGTTGCGCAGGAAGACGATCGTGCCCTCTGGCCGGAACTCGAGGGGCAGGCCGTCCACCTCGACGACCCGGGCGTCGCTTCCGCCGAAGAGCGTCGCGCTGGCGCCGGCGCTGGCCGCCGCGCCCGCGAGCGTGACGCGCAGGGAGCGCGCGTACGTTCCCGGCCCCTCGTGCCGCGTTTCGGAGACGGCCAGCCCCCGGTCCTGCGCGACGAAGAGCGCGTTGACGAAGTTGACCGTCTCGGGCGTGTGCTTCTCGAGCGCCCCCTTGACCGCGGCGACCGCGACCGGCCGCAGCATGTCCTCCGGAAGGCCCCAGGTCTCGACGGCCAGCCGGGACAGGTCCCCGCCGAGGAGCACCGACAGGAAGTGGGCCGTGCGCTCGGCCAGGCGCATCCAATCCGCCGCGCCCGAATCCTTGGGCCCCCGAAACGGCATGTTGACCGCGGGCACATAGGCCGCTCCCGCCAGGGCTTCGAGCAGGGCCTCGACGGTCTGGATCGCCACCCGCTCCTGCGCCTCGACGGTCGAGGCCCCGAGGTGCGGCGTGGCCACGACGTTCGGCAGCTTCAGCATCGGGTCGGCCGGGTCCGGAGGCTCCGGATCGAACACGTCGAGCGCCGCCCCGGCGAGCCGCTTTTCGACGAGTGCCGCGTAGAGCGCCGTCCGATCGACCAGGCTTCCGCGCGCCACGTTGACCAGCAGCGCTCCCGGCTTCATCCGGGCGATCTCTTGGGCGCCCAGAAGCGGCTTGCCCTTGCCCACGGCCGTCGAGTGCAGCGTGACGACGTCGGAATTCGCCAGCAGCTCGTCGAGCGGCACGAGCGGCACCCCCATCTCCCGCGCCTTCTCGGCGGGCAGGTACGGGTCGTATCCGAGCACCCGCGCTTCGAAGGCCCGCGCCCGCGACGCCACGCGCGAGCCGACCTGTCCGAGGCCGACGATTCCCACGGTCTTGCCCGCGAGCTCGACGCCGATGAACTTCGACTTCTCCCACCGCCCCGCCGCCATCGAGCCGGCGGCCTCGGGGATGCGGCGCAGCAGCGCGAAGAGCACCGCGAACGTGTGCTCGACGGCGGAGACCACGTTGCCCGTCGGCGAATTCAGAACGAGGACACCCCGCGACGAGGCGGCGGGCACGTCCACGTTGTCCACACCGACCCCCGCGCGCCCGACGACCGTCAGCCGCGGCGCGGCGGCGAAGAGCGCGACATCCACCTTCGTCGCGCTGCGCACGAGGAGCGCGTCGGCATCCCGCAGGGCCGCGAGCAGCTCCTCGCGCGAAACGCCCGCGACGTCCACCACTTCGTGTCCGGCCTTGCGCAGCAGGTCGAGGCCGGCCCCCGAGATCTTCTCGGCGACGACGACCCGGCTCACGCAGCCTCCGCGGCGCTCTCGTCGAGCGCGGCGAGGAGGGCCTCGAGCGAGGCCATGTCCACGTCCCCCATGTGGCCGATGCGGAAGGTCGAGCTCTTCCACTTGCCGTAGCCGCCGCCGATCGTGAAGCCGCGCTCCTTGACCTTCGCCACCAGGACCTCCGAGGACACGCCCGGCCGCGGCTTCAGGCACGAGACGGTCCACGACCGCGCGCCCTCGGGCGGCGCGTACGTGTGGCCCCTTTCGGCGGCCCAGGACTCGACCCTCCGGCGCAGCGCCTCGTGCCGGGCCCATCGGCCCTCGATCGTCTCGGCCATGATGTGATCGAGCTGCACGTCGAGCGCGAAGAGGTGCGGCGTCGACGGCGTGTACGGAGTCTGGTGCTTTTCTGCGAAGGTCTCCGCCTCCGACAGGCGCAGGTAGTGCGCGCGGGAGCGCACCCGGGCGCGCGCGCGGAAGCGCTCCGAGGCGAACGCGACGCCGAGCCCCGGCGGAAGCGCCAGCGCCTTCTGCGAGCCCGATAGAACGAAGTCGAGGCCCCAGGCATCGCACTCGACCGGAGAGCCTGCGATCGAGGTCACGACGTCGGCCAGCAGATAGGCGCCCGACGCCTCGCGCACGGCGCGTGCGATTCCGGCGAGATCGTTGAGCGTTCCCGTCGACGTCTCCGAGTGCACGACCGTCACTGCTTCGTAGCGGGCTTTTCCGAGCGCGCGCAGGACGTCGGCCGGATCGACCGGCACACCCCACGCCGACTCGAGGACGTCCACCGGCATCCCGAGGTCGCGGCTGCAGGCCGCCCAGCGCTCCGAAAAAGCGCCCGAGACGATCGCAAGCACGCGCTCCGGCATGAGGTTCAGGAGCGCCGCCTCCCAGAGCCCGGTCGCGGCGGACGTCGTGGTGAAGACGAAGCCCTCCGTGCGGAAGACTTTCTGGAGGCGTGGAGGAATGCGGGCGTAGAGGTCGGCAAACGCCTTGCCGCGGTGACCGATCGCCTCGTGCGCCATCGCCTGGCGCACCGCGTCGCGGACCCAAACGGGGCCCGGAAGGAAGAAGCGAACCTGTCCGGGCTTGCCGCCGGTCGGATCGAAGGAATTCTTCATGAGGAGCCGGATTCTACCCTCGCCGCCGTCATCCCGAGCGATGAGGCCGTCAGCGATGCGCCAGCCAATCCGGCAGCTCGACGATGCTCTCGAGAAGCGCATCGGGCGCGAGCCCGAAAAGCTCCTCGCGCGGCCGCGAACCGCCCGGGATGAGAACGACGCGACAGCCTGCGGCCCGCGCAAACTCGAAGTCGACTTCCATGTCGCCGACGACGACGGTCTCTTCGGGTCCGGCGGCGGCCGCTGTCATCAGCCGGACGAGCATGGCCGGATCGGGCTTGGCCGGCGTCGTGGCGTCCGGGCCCGCAATGGCGCTGAAGCTGCCGGCGATTCCCTTCGCCTCCAGAATCATCCGGGAGAATCGCGGGGGCTTGTTGGACGCCACGGCCTGCGAAAGACCCCGGCCGGCCAGGGCAAGCACGACGTCGCGGACCCCGGGCAGCAGGTGCGACTTCTCGACGGCGACCTCGGGGTACCGCTCGCGAAAGAGCCGGACTCCCTCGGCGGCGCGCTCGGGTCCCACCGCCTGCTCGAGGAGGCGCTCCAGCCCGTGGCCGACCATGCCGCGCAATTCCGCCGCCGTGGGCGGCACCGCGCCGAGCCGTTCCATCGCGTACGCGAGCGCGTCGCCGATGGCCGCGTAGCCGTCGATGAGCGTGCCGTCGAGATCGAAGACGACGAAGGGCCGGCCGCTCAAGCCGACTTTCGGGAAGCGTTGGCCGAGTACCGGTTCTGCCGGTCGAGGCCCGAGACGTGCAGCACCGTCGCCACGATCCCGTCCCAGTCCCCGAAGGAGAGGGTCGGGACCGAGCCCTGGAACGGACCGTCCGAGATCCGCGCCACGGGCTCGACGACCTCGGGGCGCGGGATGCCCGTCCGGATGACCTCGATCTTGGGGATCGAGAGCGACTTGTACCCCTCGACGAGCACGAGGTCGCAGCCGCCGAACTCGCGGCGCAGGACCTCGGCGAAGGCCTCTTCCTCTCCGAACCGCCGCGACGTCGTGCGGCCGGGAGTGACGAGCGCGGCAACGGCCGCGCCGGCCGCGGCGTGCCGCTGCGAATCCTTGCCGGCCGTATCGTCGTCCACGTCCCGGGTCGTGTGTTTGATCGTCCCGACGACGATGCCCTTCGCCTTCAACCGCGGCACGAGCTCGACCAGGATCGAGGTCTTGCCGGAATTGTGGCCCCCGACGAGCGCGACGACGGCGGGCTTCCGGTCGGGATAGAGCAGGTGCGCCTCGCGGCGAGTCCGGAACGGCCGCGCCCCCTCGAAGTGCCTCGCGATCTCGGCGCGCAGGCTCTCGCCGGACTCGACCGCTTCTCGAAAACTCGGCGACCCCGTCAGCAGATCGATCGCCGGCCGCTCGTCGTACTCGTAGGGTTCGGTGCGCCACCGGAAATCGAGCGGCGCCGCCCTGCGCGCCGCCTCGATCACGCGCAGGCCCGTCTGGAAGGGCCGGAACGCCTCGCGGTCGGTCACGTGGATGCGCGCGCCGCCGCACGGCTTGCCGGCGTGCTTGTCGAACATCGGGCGGAACCGCGCCGGCAGGAAGAGGACGCCCGGCAGCGCGAGGCTGTTCAACGTCTCGGTGAACGCGACGCTCTCGAGCCAGGGAGCCCCGAACACTTCGAACGGCCGCGTCGTGCCGCGCCCCTCGGAGAGGTTCGTGCCCTCGAGCAGGCACATCCCCGGGTAGACGAGGGCCGTGTCGGTCGTCGGCATGTTCGGGGACGGCGGCACCCACGGCAGGCCCGCCTCTGCGAACGAGACGTCCCGGGCCCAGCCCGCCGCCGGGCTGACGACGAGGTCGAGGTCGAGGCCGCGCTCCGCGGCAAAGAGGCGCGCGAGTTCCCCGGCCGTCATCCCGTGCCGCACGGGGATGGGATGCAGGCCGACGAACGTCAGGTAGCCGGAGGACGCAGGGGCGCCTTCGACCTCGCCGCCGATCGGGTTCGGGCGGTCGCAAACGACGAAACGCAGCCGCGAGCCGGCGCACGCCTCCATCGCGAGCAGCATCGTCCAGATGTAGGTGTAGTAGCGGCTCCCGACATCGGCGACGTCGAACACGATCGCCTCGAGATCCGCGAAGTGCTCGCGGCGCGGGCGCAGGCTCTCCGCGGTCGCGCCGTACAACGACACGACCGGCAGGCCCGACGGCGCGTGGATCGAGCCCTGCACGGCTTCCATGTAGACCGCGCCGCCCTCCAGGCCGTGCTCGGGCCCGAACAGGCGGACCAACCGCGCGTTCGGCGACCCCTTCAGGGCCTTCCAGGTCGGCACGCCCTTCGCGGTCACGCCGGAAACATTCGTGATCAGGCCGATCCGCTTGCCGGCAACCGGCCACGGCTTCTCGAGAAGGACGTCGATTCCGAAACGGGCTTCTTCCATCCGGAGCGGATCTTAGCGTGGGGCGGGAGGATGCTCGGGCGCGCGGCCCTGGATGAGCGCGATCGCGTGGGGAACCAGGCCGAGGATCGCCGCCAGGCAGTCCGCGGCGCCGCCGGGCGAACCGGGCAGGGCGACGACGAGGGCCCGCTTGCGCACGCCGACGACCTGCCGCGAAAGGTAGGCCGCCGGGAAGTCGCGGGAGGTCTCGGCGCGCATCTTTTCGGCCAGACCCGGCACTTCGAGGTCGATCACGGCGCGGATGGCCTCCGGCGTGCGGTCCCGAGGCGACACGCCGGTGCCGCCCGTGAGCACAATCAGGTCCGCGCCGTCGGCGTCAGCCAGCGCGCGGACGGCGACGGCGACCCGCTCGGGCTCGTCCGGGAGCACCTCGCGCGCCACGATGCGGTGCTCGATCCCGGATTGTCGGATCGCCCCCTCGCAGGCGGGCCCGCCGCGGTCGGCCCGCGCCCCCGCGGCCACGCCGTCGGATACCGTGAGGATCGCAACGCGCAGGGTCATGCCGCTAATATAGTCCGGCAATGGCCCTCACGGACCGCCTCGGACGCCCGCTCGGCAACCTGCGACTCTCGGTCACGGACCGCTGCAACCTGCGGTGCGACTACTGCATGCCGGAAAAGGACTACACCTGGCTGCCCCGCGAGGACCTCCTGGGGTTCGAGGAAATCGGGAGGCTCGCCGACGTCTTCGGCGAGCTCGGTGTGGAGCGGATCCGGCTGACCGGCGGCGAGCCCCTCGTGCGCCAGGACCTGCCCGAGCTCGTGAAGATCCTCGCGGACAAGCCATGGCTGCGGGACCTGGCGATGACGTCCAACGGCGTGCTGCTCGAGGACCACGCGAGCGCCCTCTGCCAGGCGGGGCTCGACCGGTTGAACGTCAGCCTCGACACGCTCGAGCCCGAGCGTTTCCAGAAGCTCGCGCGCTTCGACGAGCTGTCGCGCGTGCTGCGCGGGATCGACGCTGCGGCGCGGGCCGGGTTCGCTTCTCTCAAGATCGATTCGGTCGTGATCCGCGGCGTCAACGACGACGAGCTCGCCCCCCTGCTCGATCGCGCAAAGGGATGGGGCGCCGAAATCCGGTTCATCGAGTACATGGACGTCGGCGGCGCGACGCGCTGGTCGCGGGAGCGCGTCGTGTCGCGCGAGGAAATCCTCCAGGCGATCGGGAAGAGCCATGGCGAGGTCGAGCCCGTCGTCGAGAAGAGCTCCGCGCCCGCCGAGCGCTTCCGCCTTTCCGACGGCACGATCTTCGGCATCATCGCCTCGACGACGGCGCCCTTCTGCCGCGCCTGCGACCGCAGCCGCCTGACGGCCGACGGCCTCTGGTACCTCTGCCTCTACGCCGCGCGCGGCCTGGACCTGCGCCGCCCCCTGCGCGAGGGCGCGACCACAGACGAGCTTCGCGCGCTCATCGCCTCCGCGTGGGGAAACCGCGCCGACCGCGGGGCCGAGGAACGGTTGGCCCTGCGCGAGCGTTCGCCCCTGGTGCCGCTGACGGAGTTGAAGAAGGACCCGCACCTCGAGATGCACACGCGGGGCGGATGACGCCGACCGACCCCGTACTAGGGGACCTCGATCCAACCCTCGCCGACCAGGACGCTCGCCCCGCCGACCATCGCCGAAACGACCGCTCCTGCCCTTTTCTCGGCGCGCGCCTCGAGAACGCTCGGGCGGCCCATTTCCACCCCCTGCGCGACCCGCCAGCGGAAGCTGCCGTCGGCCCTCGCGTCGCCCTGGGCGAGCATCGCTGCGAGCGCGCAATTGGCGCTGCCCGTCGCGGGGTCCTCGGGGACCCCGTCGAGCGGCGCAAACATGCGTGCCCGGATATCGAACTGATCGCGGCTGTGGACGTACAGGAAAACGTCGGGAGTCACGCCCCGGGCGACCAGCGCATCGAGCCCCGCCATGCTGACGCGCGCGCGTTCCAGGGCGCCGCGGTCCGTGAGCTCGGTCACGAGAAACGGCAGGCCGACCGAAGCCACCCGGGGCCGGTGCGACCGTGTGACCACGTCGTCGGAAGACAGCGAGAGCGCCGCCGCGGCCGTGCCCGCATCCACCTCCTCGCCGATCGAGAGACGCTCCGGCGCCGCGACTTCGCACCAGAGGACGCCCCCGTCGCGCTTCTCGATCGTGACCGCGACGAGCCCCGCCTTTTCCTCAAACGTCACCGTGGTTGGACCATCGAGCGGACCGAGCTCGCCCGCACCGGCCAGGGCGAAGGCGGTCCCGACGTTGGGATGGCCCGCAAAGGGCACTTCCATCGTGGGAGTGAAGATCCGGACCCTCCTGGTATGCCCGGTTTCCGCGGGAAGCACGAACGTGCTTTCGGAAAAATTGAACTCCCGCGCGATCTGCTGCATCCGCCCATCCGACAGCCCCCGGGCGTCGGGCAGCACAGCGAGCGGATTGCCTCCGAAGAGTTGATCGGTGAAGACGTCGCAAATGAAGTAGCGGTAGCGCATGGTCGCTTCGTCCCGGAGGGGTCACACCCTCCGGTAGGTCCCGGACCTGCCGCCCGACTTCTCGATCAGCAGGATCTCTCGAATCACCGCCGCCCGATCCAGCGCCTTCACCATGTCGTAGATCGCGAGACACGCCGCGGCGGCCGCCGTGAGGGCTTCCATCTCGACGCCGGTCTTGCCGGTGATCCGCACCGTTGCCGTGACGACCGCCACCCGTCGCGCGCGAACGAGCGACACGTCCACCTCGATGGACTCGAGCAGGAGGGGATGGCAGAGGGGCACGATCTCCGAGGTGCGCTTGGCCGCCTGGATGCCGGCCAGCCGGGCGACGGCCATGGCATCGCCCTTGGCCAGGCGCCCGGAAGAGAGCGCCTCGAAGGCGGCCTTCCCCATCGCCACGGCGCCGCGCGCGACGGCGACCCGCCGCGTCGATCCCTTCTCCCCCACGTCCACCATGCGGGCGCGTCCTCGCGCGTCCACGTGGAGGACGCTGCGGCGCAGCGGGGCTCCCGTTCTCGGCCGGCGCGGTTTGCCGCGGGACGGCTTCTCGCTCTCGCTCATGCCCTCTCCCTCTGAGCGGCGTAGTCCTCGAGCGTGTTCAGGTTGACGAACGCCGCGCCCGCGGGGTCGATCGCCCGCCACTGCCGCTCCTCGAAAATCTCGGCCCCGGCTTCTTCCGCCAACCCGTGCAGCGAGAGCTCCCCGGCCGAGACCCGGGCAACTGCCGCCGCGAGGGCGGATCGCCGCCAGCCGGCGCAGAGCGGCTGCAGGCGCCCTTCGGCGCGAGGAATGACCGCCGCGGCCTCGGTCGCAAGCGAGCGCTCGGCGATCGCACGCAGGAGTGCGGCCGGGACCGCCGGCAGGTCCACGCCGAGGATGAAGACGCGGTCGGCCGCCTCCTCGAGGGCACGGACGAGACCGTGGATCGCTGCGTGCTGCGGCGCGCGGTCCAGGACGACGCGGGCCGGATCGACCGGGAACGGCGGCGGTGACTTGGCCACGACGAGCACTTCCTCGAAGAGCTCCCCGAGGCGGCGCGCCTGGAACTGGAGGAGCGTCCCGGTCCCGTAGGGCAGCTCGGCCTTGGGCCGGCCCATCCGGCGCGAGGCGCCGCCAGCCAGGACGGCGGCCAGCATGGGAATCTTCGTCACTTGTCCGAACCGCCCCCGAGGATGATCGGCAGCCCGGTCTTCGGGTTGCCGACGACGACGACCTTCGCGTTCGGGCTCATCGCGAGCTTTTCGGTCGCCTCGATGCCCTTCCACTCCAGCAGCTGCGGGCTGATCCCCGCCGCAACGATCTTCTGGAAGTCCGCGATGCCCTGCGCCTCGATGCGCTTCCTTTCGGCTTCCTGCTGTTCCTTGGCGAGCACGAACTTCATCTGCTCGGACTCCTGCTCGCGCTTCAACTTCTCCTGGATCGCGTTCGCGACGATGGCCGGCAGGCCGATCTTTCGCAGCAGGACGGACTCGACGATCACGCCGCGCCCCCCCATCATCTTCTGGGTGAGATCGAACGTCTCGCGCGCGATCTGCTCGCGCTCGGACGAGTAGAGGGCCTTGGCGTCGTAGGAAGCCGTGATCTCCCGGATCGCCGAGCGCACCTGCGGCACGAGGATCACCTCGGCGTAGTTGATGCCGACGGTCTTGTAGACCTCGGCGGCCTTGGCCGGGTCGAGGCGGAAGAGGACCGACCCCTCGAGGTCCATCATGAGGCCCTCCTTCGACGGGACCTCGGCCGTCTCCTTCAGCTCCATCGTCCGGATGGACATCTTGTGGACGCGCGTGAAAGGCAGGATGAGATGAACGCCCGGCGGCAGCGCGTTGGCCGAGACCCTCCCGAAGAGGTCCTTGACGCCGACGTGACCGGCGGGGACGACCGTGATCGGCGATCCGATCACGATCAGCACGAACAGCACGAGCGCGATGATCACGCGCCGCACGAACCGCGGCCCGGGCCCCACCGGCGGAACGATCTCGAAGGTCTTGCCGGACATGGTTTCCTCCTTGCGTACGCACGGAGGATATGCGGAATCCGGTAGGAACGGCGCGAAGAACTAGACGAGCTTGAGCAGGTGCCCCATCTTGTTCTTCTTTGCCTCGAGGTACTTGCGCGACCGGTCGGTGGGCCGCACCTCGAGGGGGACACGCTCGACGATCTCGAGCCCGTAGCCGCTGATGGCGACGTACTTCGACGGGTTGTTCGTCATGAGACGCATCTTGCGCACGCCGAGATCCCGCAGGATCTGGCAGCCCACGCCGTAGTTGCGGATGTCGGGCGGAAAGCCCAGCTTCGCGTTGGCCGACACGGTGTCGTGGCCCTGGTCCTGCAGCTCGTAGGCCTTGAGCTTGTTGATCAGCCCGATGCCGCGCCCCTCCTGCAGGAGATACAGGAACACGCCGCGGCCGGCCTCGACGATCTTCTCCATCGCGAGCTCGAGCTGCTCGCCGCAGTCGCAGCGAGCCGAACCGAACACGTCGCCCGTCAGGCACTGGGAGTGCACCCGCACGAGCGTCGGCTCGTCCTCGGTGATCGCGCCGTGGACCAGGGCCAGGTGCTCCTCCTGCGTCACGTCGCTGCGATACGCGTACAGCTGGAACTCGCCCAGGCGTGTCGGCAGGTGCGGCGAGGCGATCCGCTGCACGAGCCGCTCGGTCTTCAACCGGTAGCGGATGAGGTCCGCGACGGTCACCATCGCCAGGCCATGGCGCTGGCAGAACTTCGCGAGGTCGGGCACCCGCGCCATGGTGCCGTCCTCGTTCATGATTTCGCAGAGCACGGCCGACGGGTTCACTCCGGCGATGCGCGCGAGGTCGACCGAGGCTTCCGTCTGCCCCGCGCGCTTCAGCACGCCGCCGCGTTGCGCCCGCAGCGGGAACATGTGGCCCGGGCGGTTCAGGTCCGACGGCTTGCTCGCGGGGTCGATCGCGGCCTTCACGGTCGCGGCGCGATCGGCCGCCGAGATCCCGGTCGTCGTCCGGCCGCGCGCCTCGATCGAGACCGTGAAGGCCGTCCCGAAGTTCGAGGTGTTCTCGGCGACCATCGGGGCGAGCTCCAGAGCGTCGCACCGTTCCTCGGTCAGGGCCAGGCAGATCAGGCCCCGTCCCTCCCGCGCCATGAAGTTGATCGCCTCCGGCGTCACCTTCTCCGCCGCGATCACGAGGTCGCCCTCGTTCTCCCGGTCCTCGTCGTCCACGACGACGACGAACTTGCCCTCCTGCAGGGCGGCCAGGGCGGTTTCGATGCTGGCAAAAGGAAACGTGTCTCGCTCGGACATTCCGCCATTTTCTCACGGTCGGGAAAAGGCTGCCGACGCGGCGAATACGCCCTGCCGGCCCTCCTCGCACGCGGCGCGAATAGTCTCCCGACCGAAGGGAGGGAGGAGGTTCGAGCTCATGGGGTCAGGTCTGAATTCTTCGGAATTTCGGCCGCACCGATCTGCGAGCCGCGAGCGCTCTGAAATTCCGAAGAATTCAGACCTGACCCCCTTAGAAGACGGCGGGTTCCTCGTAAGTCGCGAAGACTTCTCGCATCACGTCCGAGATTTCGCCCACCGTCGCGTAGGTCTTGACCGCCTCGACCAGCGGCGGCATGACGTTCTTCCCGTCCGCGCAGGCCTGGCGCAGCGCGGCGAGGGACGACGTGACGGCCTTGCCGTCCCGCGTCCGGCGGACCTCGGCGAGGGCCTCCTTCTGCTGGCCCTCCACCGCGTCGTCGATGTAGAGCGTCTCGAGCGGCTGCTCGACCTCGTCGACGAAGTCGTTGACGCCGACGACGATCTTGTCGCCCGAGTCGACGGCGCGCTGGTAGGCGTACGCGGCGTCCATGATCTCCCGCTGCGGAAAGCCGGCCTCGATCGCTTCGACCATACCGCCGAGCTCGTCGATCCGCCGGAAGTAATCGAAGCAGCCGCGCTCCATCTTCGTCGTCAGGTCCTCGATGAAGTAGGAGCCGGCGAGCGGGTCGATCGTGTTCGCGACGCCCGACTCGTGGGCGATGACCTGCTGCGTGCGCAGCGCGAGCTTCACGGCGAAGTCGGTCGGCAGCGCGAGCGTCTCGTCCAGCGAGTTGGTGTGAAGCGAGTTCGTGCCGCCGAGCACGCCGGCGAGCGCCTGGATCGCCGTCCGGACGACGTTGTTGTAGGGCTGCTGCGCCGTGAGCGAGCAGCCGGCCGTCTGCGTGTGGAAGCGGCACATCCAGGAGCGCGGGTCCTTTGCCCCGAACCGCTCGCGCATCGTCTTGCCCCAGATGCGGCGCGCGGCGCGGAACTTGGCGATCTCCTCGAAGAAGTCGTTGTGCGAATTGAAGAAGAAGGAGAGCCGGGGCGCGAACTCGTCCACCGGCAGCCCCGCCTCGATTCCGTACTGGACGTACTCGACGCCGTCGCGCAGCGTGAAGGCGAGCTCCTGAAGCGCCGTCGAGCCGGCCTCGCGGATGTGGTACCCCGAGATCGAGATCGTGTTCCAGCGCGGGACGTGCCGGGCGCAGAAGGAAAACTGGTCCGTGATGAGCCGCATCGAGGGCCGCGGCGGGAAGATGTACTCCTTCTGGGCGATGTACTCCTTCAGGATGTCGTTTTGCAGTGTGCCGCCGACCTTCTCCCACGGCGTGCCGTGCTTTTCGGCGACCGCGAGGTACATCGCGAGCGCGATCGGCGCCGTCGAATTGATCGTCATGGACGTCGTCACGCGGCCGAGGTCGATTCGGTCGAAGAGCACTTCCATGTCGCGGAGCGAATCGATCGCCACCCCGCACTTGCCAACCTCGCCCCGGGCCATGTAGTGGTCCGAGTCGTAGCCGTAGAGCGTCGGCAGATGGAATGCCGTCGAGAGGCCCGTCTGCCCGTGATCGAGGAGGTAGTGGAAGCGCTCGTTGGTCTGCTTCGCCGTCCCGAAGCCGGCGAACTGGCGCATGGTCCAGAGCTTGCCGCGGTACCCGGTCGGATGCACGCCGCGGGTGTAGGGGTACACCCCCGGCCAGCCGAGGTCGCGGTCGAAGTCGAATCCGGGCTGCGTGTCGGGGCCTCCGAGCGGCTCGACGGGCGCGCCGGAAACGGTCGTCCAGTCCTTCTTCCAGGCCGGGGCCTTCGCCAGGGCCTTGCGGGCTTCTTCTTCCCAGCGCGCGCGTCCGGCGGCGACGCCTGGCGGTACCAGCGGGTCTTTCTCGCTCATGGGCAAATGATACGTCGTGCGCGCCCCGGCGGGCCAGGATCCCCGCTCGGGGCGTTCGAGGGGGCCAGAAGTTACTGCACGCGCTCCCAGACCACGCGAAAGGTCTTTCCGTCCGAGAGCGTCAGCCGGTTGCCCTCGAGGGTGGCCGGGCGAAGCTGGTCCGTGCCGAAGTAGCTCGGACGCAGGCTCCCCTCCACGTGATGGGTCACCGCATGAGACGTCTCGTCCACGGTGTAGGTGCCGAAGTACGAGACGTACCCGAGGTACGCCGTGCGGGCCTCCTCGGCTGTCGGCGTCCAGTCGTCGCCCGAGGCGAACTCTTCGGGCGGAGGCATTTTCTCGAACCCGACCATCATGTGGCCCGTGCCGTCGTACATGATGTAGCCCTTCGGGGCATCGCCAAACCGCCTGGCCCATGCCTCCTCCGGGCCCTTCCTCTGGTCGATGGAAACGAGCCGCCACGTCCCTCGCAACTGTTGTTCGAGGGTCGGCACGGGCGCCGGCGCGGGCGACCGCAAAGCGAGCAGTCCGACGAGCGCGAGAATTCCGTTCACGATGAACCTCCTCCGAAGCCCGGGAGCATACTCGCCCGAAGTGCCCGCCCGGGGCACCTCCTCGTATAAACTTCGGCCCGGAGTCGACGTGACCGACCTGACCCGCGACCAGAAGCTCGAGCTCTATCGGTACATGCGGTTGAACCGCGTGGTCGAGGAGAGGCTCGTGAACCTCTACCGCCAGGGCAAGGTGGTCGGTGGCCTCTACCGCTCGCTCGGCCAGGAGGCGACGTCGGTGGGATCGGCCTACGCCCTGAGGAAGGGCGACATCGTCGGACCGCTCATCCGCAATCTCGGCGTCGTCCTCGTCATGGGCTACACGCCACGCGACGTCATGACGCAGTACATGGCCCGGGCGACGTCCCCTTCGGGCGGCCGAGACTGCAACCTGCACTTCGGGCGGCCCGAGCGGGGCGTGATCTCCCCCATCTCCATGCTCGGGGCCCTCGTCCCGGTGATGGCCGGAATCGCGCTCGCGGGAAGGATGCAGAAGAAGGACCTCGTCGCCATGACCTGGATCGGCGACGGCGGCACGTCCACGGGGGCGTTCCACGAAGGCGTCAACTTCGCGGCGGTCCAGAAGCTGCCGCTCGTCATCGTGGTCGAGAACAACGGCTGGGCCTATTCGACGCCCTTCCGGAAGCAGACGGCGGCCAGGTGCCTCGCGGACAAGGCGGTCGCCTATGGCATTCCCGGTGAGCAGGTCGACGGCAACGACGTGCTCGCCGTCCACGACGTCGCGCGCCGCGCCGTGGACCGCGCGCGTTCGGGGGGCGGGCCCACGCTGATCGAGTCGCTCACCTACCGCATGAAGGGACATGCCGAGCACGACGCCCAGGCCTACGTGCCGAAGGAGGAGCTCGAGGAGTGGCGCCGGCGGGACCCCCTCGAGCGGTATGCGCGAGCGCTCGTGGAATCGGCCGCCGCGACCGCGGAGGACCTCGCCGCGATCGACCGGGCGATCTCCGAGGAAGTGGACCGCGAGGTCGAGGCGGCCGAGAAGAGCCCGCTGCCATCGCCCGAGGATGCGTTGAAGGGCGTCTACGCCGCCCGGATCCCGGAAGGCGAGCCCGCCCCCGTTCGGAGGAACTCGTGAGCGGCGCGCCGCACCTCGGGGCCCCCGACACCGGCGCGCCGGCGGCGAAGGGCCAGACGACGTACGTGGATGCGATCCGCGAGGGCCTGCGCGAGGAGATGCAGCGCGACGAGCGCGTGTTCCTGATCGGCGAGGACATCGGCGTCTACGGCGGCGCCTTCAAGGTGACCGACGGCCTCATCGGGGAGTTCGGGGAGGAGCGGGTCGTCGACACGCCGATCTCGGAGACCGCGATCGTGGGCGCCGCGGTGGGCGCCGCCATGATGGGGATGCGGCCGGTCGCCGAGATGCAGTTCATCGATTTCATCTCCTGCGCCTTCGACATGATCACGAACTTCGCCGCCAAGTCGCGCTACCGCCACGGTGTCGGGGTGCCCCTCGTCATCCGCGGCCCCTCCGGCGGCGGCGTGCACGGCGGGCCCTTCCACTCGCAGAACCCGGAGGCCTACTTCGCGCACACCCCGGGCCTGAAGGTCGTGCAGCCGGCCACGGCATACGACGCGAAGGGACTCATCAAGGCCGCGATCCGCGACGACGACCCGGTCCTCTTCTTCGAGCACAAGTTCCTCTATCGCCGCATCAAGGAAGAGCTGCCGACCGAGGACTACGTCGTCCCGATCGGCAAGGCCATCGTGCGCCGGCCGGGCCGGGATCTCTCGATCATCACCTACGGCGCGATGATGTGGACCGCGCTCGAGGCGGCGAAGACGCTCGAGGCCGAGGGCATCGACGTCGAGGTCGTGGACCTGCGCACGCTCTTCCCGATGGACGAGGAGACGGTCCTCGAATCGGTCGCGAAGACGAACAAGGCAATCCTGCTCCACGAGGCCACCCGCACCGGCGGCATCGGCGCCGAGATCGCCGCCGTCCTGTCGGAGCGCTGCTTCGAGTACCTCGACGGCCCGCTCATCCGCGTCACCGCACCCGACACGCCCGTCCCCTACTCACCGCCGCTCGAGGCGTTCTTCCTGCCCAATGCGGAGAAGGTGTGCCGGGCGGCGAGGGCGCTCGCGGCGTACTAGGTCCACGACGGCAACCAAAGGGATCCTTCGCTGCGCTCAGGATGACAAGTGGGGGCGCGGCTCGCCTCGAGCTGCACTCTCCCGTTTGTCATCCTGAGGGCCCGGCAGGGCCCGAAGGATCCCTCTCGAGACCGGATGCGACTCGACCAACACGGTATAGATTCTCCCCATGCACTTCGAAGGCGCCCTCTCGATCCAGGCCCCGCGCGCGAAGGTCTGGGACTACCTGACGGACCCCGAAAAGGTCTCCAGGTCCGCCCCCGGGCTCGAGTCGCTCGAAATCGTCGAGCCGGGCAAGAAGTTCCGAGCGACGACGTCGATCGGATTCGGCTCGGTCAAGGTCCGGTTCGTCAACGACGTCGAATGGGTGGACCTCGATCCGCCGAACCGGGCGCAGATGAAGGCGCACGGAACGGCGCCCGGCTCCGGCGTGGACGCGACGACCTCCATGACCCTGACCGATGGTCAGGACGGCGCGACGGACCTCGCGTGGATGGCCGACGTCCACGTCGTCGGCACGATCGCGAGCCTCGCCGCGCGGCTGATGGGCGGTGTGACGAAGAAGCTCACCTCCTCGTTCTTCGAATCGGTGCGCAAGGAGATCGAGAAGAACTAGGACGACGGTTCGATATACTCCGCAAACTCGATCGGAGGCCGCATGCAGTACCCCGTCTCCGTCACCGTCAACGGCGCGAAACGAAAGCACAACGTCGACGCGCGCCTGCTCCTCGTCCATTACCTCCGCGAGACGCTCGGCCTGACCGGCACCAACGTCGGCTGCGACACCAGCCAGTGCGGCGCCTGCACGGTGCTCATGGACGGCAAGGCCGTCAAGTCGTGCACGGTGCTCGCGGTCCAGGCCGAGGGCGCGAAGGTCATGACGATCGAGGGTCTCGCCGAGAACGGGAAGCTCCATCCGCTGCAGGACGCCTTCTGGGAGAAGCACGGCCTCCAGTGCGGCTACTGCACGCCGGGAATGATCCTGACCGCGCACGACATGCTCCAGAAGAACCCGAAACCCTCCGACGCCCAGATTCGCCACGGCCTCGAGGGCAACCTCTGCCGGTGCACCGGCTACCAGAACATCGTCGCCGCCGTCCGGGAAGCGGCGACCCGGATGAAGGCGTAGGGGGCGGCCATGGCATCACGCATCTTCGGCTCCGCGATCAAACGCCGCGAGGACCCGCGGCTCATCACCGGCCAGGCGAAATACACGGACGACTTCGTCCTTCCCGGGATGGCCCACATGGCCGTCGTGCGCTCCCCCTATGCGCACGCGAAGATCAAGGCCGTCCGCACCAAGAAAGCCGCCGCGATGGAAGGCGTCCTCGGCGTCTTCACGGGCAAGGACATGAAGGACGCGGGCTTCGGCCCGATCCCGTGCGCATGGGTCGTGCCCGGCTCCGACACCAAGACGCCCCCCTACCCGCCGATCGCCCTCGACACGGTCCGCTACGTCGGCAACGCCGTGGCCATCGTCGTCGCGACCGACCGCTACCTCGCGCGCGACGCGGCCGAGGCGGTCGAAGTGGACTACGACCCGCTGCCCGCCGTCGCCAACGCCGAGAAGGCGACTGCCAAGGGCCAACCGCAGCTCCATGCCGACGTTCCGAACAACATTTGCTTCAAGTGGACCGTGAAGGGTGGGGACGTGGACGCGGCGTTCAAGAGCGCCGACGTGACCGTGAAAGAACGCATCATCAACCAGCGCCTGGTGCCCAACGCGATGGAGCCGCGGGCAGCGCTGGCCCAGTACAGCTCCGCGATGAACGAGGTGACGCTCTGGGTCACCTCGCAGAACCCGCACATCGCCCGCTTCCTGCTTTCGCTCGATACCGGGATCCCGGAGCAGAAGATCCGCGTCATCGCGCCCGGAGGTCGGCGGCGGGTTCGGCAGCAAGATCCCCCACTACCCCGAAGACTCCATGGTCATCTTCGCCTCGAAAAAGTGCGGCTGCCCCGTCAAGTGGACGGAGACGCGCAGCGAGAACTACCGCTCGACGATCCACGGGCGCGACCACATCCAGGACGTCGAGATGGCTGCGAAGAAGGACGGCACGATCCTCGCTCTCCGCGCGAAGGTCTGGGCCAACATGGGCGCCTACCTCTCGACCGCGTCCACGGGAATCCCGACCATCCTGCACGGGCTCATGCTTTCGGGCGCCTACGACATCAAGAACATCCACGAGGACGTCTACGGCGTCTTCACGAACACCACGCCGACCGACGCCTACCGCGGCGCAGGCCGCCCCGAGGCCACGTTCATGGTCGAGCGCCTGGTCGAGCTCGTCGCCGCGAAGCTCAAGATGGACCCGGTCGACATACGCAAGAAGAACTTCATCCCGCCCTTCATGGACGGCCACACCGTCGCGACCGGCCTGACCTACGATTCGGGCAATTACATCGCCGCCTTCGAAAAGGCGCTGAAGATGCTGGACTACCCCGGCATGCGCAAGAGGCAGGCGGAGCTGCGCAAGAAGGGCGAGCACATCGGCATCGGCTTCTGCACGTACTCGGAGATCTGCGGCCTCGGGCCCTCGCAGGTCGCGGGCGCGGTCGGCTTCGGCGGCGGCCTGTGGGAGAGCGCGATCGTGCGCTTCCATCCCTCCGGCAAGGTCAACGTCATGGTCGGCATCTCGCCGCACGGACAGGGCGAGGAGACGACCTTCGCGCAGATCGTGGCGAGCGAGCTCGGGGTCGCGGTCGACGACGTCGAGATCACGCACGGCGACACCGAGCGCACGCCGATGGGCTGGGGCAGCTACGGGAGCCGCTCGACGCCGGTCGGCAGCGGCGCGCTCATGGGCGCGATCACCAAGATCAAGGACAAGGCGAAGATCGTCACGGCGCACCTGCTCGAGGCCGCGGTCGAGGACATCGACTACGCCGACGGGAAGTTTTTCGTCAAGGGCTCGCCCGGCAAGTTCAAGACGATCCAGGACGTCGCCCTGATGGCCAACGTCGCCTGGAATTACCCGAAGGGCCTCGAGCCCGGCCTCGAGGCTTCGGCCTTCTTCGATCCGCCCAACTTCGTCTACCCCTTCGGCGCGCACATCGCCGTCGTTCGCGTGGACATGGAGACCGGCGAGATCCGGCTGGAGCGCTACGTCGCGGTGGACGACTGCGGCCGCGTCATCAACCCGATGATCGTCGAAGGGCAGATCCACGGCGGCATCGTCCAGGGGATCGGCCAGGCGCTGTGGGAGGGCGCGGTCTATGACGAGAACGCGCAGCTCCTGACTGGCTCGATGATGGACTATGCCCTCCCCAAGGCCGACGGGTTCCCGCTCTTCGAGCTGGCGATGACCGAGACGCCGACCAGCGTCAACCCGCTCGGCGTCAAGGGCATCGGAGAGACGGGCACCATCGCCTCGACCCCGGCCGTCTACAACGCCGTGATGGACGCACTGTCGCCGCTCGGCATCGGCAAGCTCGACATGCCGCTCACGCCCGAAAGGGTCTGGCGCGCGATCCGGAACGCGCGGAGGTAACGCCATGTACTCCGACCACTTCGCTTACTTCCGCCCGCGCACGATCGCCGAAGCGTCCGCGCTCCTGAAAAAGCACAAGGGCTCCCGCGTGATCGCCGGAGGCCACAGCCTGCTGCCGGCCATGAAGTTCCGCCTCGCCAATCCGAAGGCGCTCGTCGACATCGGGGCGATCAAGGGTCTCTGCGGAGTACAGACCCGCGGCAAGACGATCTGGATCGGGGCGACGACGACCCACGCCGAAGTCGCCTCCTCCCCCATCCTGCGCAAGACGTGTCCGATGCTCGCCGAGACCGCTTCGCAGATCGGCGACATCCAGGTCCGCAACCGGGGCACGATCGGCGGATCCGTCGCGCACGCCGATCCGGCCGCCGACTTTCCGACCGCGCTCGTCGCGCTCGGCGCCACGATCGTGGCGAAAGGGCCCAAGGGCGAGCGCAAGATCCCGGCGGAAAAGTTCTTCGTGGACCTCTTCACGACCGCCCTGAAGGCGGGCGAGATCGTGATCGCCATCCTCGTCCTACCCTACGGCCGGGGCACCGGCGCGTCGTACTCCAAGCACCCGCACCCGGCCTCCCGCTACGCGGTGGCCGGCGCCGCCGCGGTGGTGGAAGTCGGCAAGGACGGACACTGCACCCGCGCGAGCCTCGTCATCGGCGGGGCCACGGCCAATCCGGTCCCCGTCGCCGCAGCCGGCGCCGCCCTCGTCGGGCGCAAGCCCGACGCCGCCGCGATCGCGAAGGCCGCTGCCGAGGTCACCGCCGCGATTCCCGACCCCATGGGCGATCCGTACGCCTCCGGAGAGTTCCGCGTCCACCTCGCCACCGTCCTCGCCAAACGTGCCCTCACGGCCGCCGTCGAGCACGCGCGGGCGTAGCCCCGCCGGGGCGGCCCCAAGCCCCTTCGCCTCCATCGAGGCGCTCGATGCCGCGCTGCGCGCACGGAACTACTTTGCTCCGCGAGGGCTTGCCACCGCAATCTTCCTTTCGCTCAAGCTCGGCCGCCCGCTCTTTCTCGAGGGCGAGGCCGGGACGGGGAAGACGGAGGTCGCAAAGGTCCTCGCCGCGATCCTCGACACCGACCTCATCCGGCTCCAGTGCTACGAGGGCCTCGACGTCCACCACGCCGTCTACGAGTGGAACTACGCGCGGCAGATGATGCACATCCGCCTGCTCGAGTCGCGCGACGAGACGCCGCCCGAGCGCGAGCTCTTCAGCCCGGATTTTCTGGAGCAACGGCCGCTGCTCCAGGCGATCGATCCCGTCCGCACGAAGGCCCCGGTGCTGCTCGTGGACGAAGTCGACCGCGCCGACGCCGAGTTCGAGGCGTACCTGCTCGAGGTCCTCTCGGACTTCCAGATCACGATCCCCGAGATCGGCACGATCAAGGCCGCGCATCCGCCCGTCGTCGTCGTGACGTCCAACCGCACGCGCGAGGTGCACGACGCCCTGAAGCGCCGCTGCCTCTACTGCTGGATCGACTATCCCTCTTTCGAGGAGGAGCTCGCCATCGTGCGGGCCAAGGTCCCCGGCGCCTCCGAGAAACTCTCGCGCGACGTGGCGCGGTTCGTCCAGGAGCTGCGAGCGGCCGAGCTCTACAAGCTGCCCGGCATCGCCGAGACGCTCGACTGGGCCGCGGCCCTCGTCGCGCTCGACCGGCGCGCCCTCGACGCCGACATCGTCGGCGACACGCTCGGAATCCTCCTCAAGTACCAGGACGACGTCGAGAAGGTGCGGGGGCAAGCGGCGCAGGCGATGGTGGACCGGGTCCAGGCCGCCGGGTGAACGGGCAACTGCTCGGCAACGTGCTCGCGTTCGGGCGCGTGCTGCGCGGCCTCGGTCTCGACGCGGGCCCCGACCGGATGCTCGATCTGGTCGCCGCCCTCGACCACGTCCCGATCGGATCCAAGCGCGACTTCGCCGACGCCGCGCGGGCCCTCTGCGTCCGCCGCCGCGACGAGCTGGCCCGATTCGACGAGGCCTTCGAAGTCTTCTGGCGCAAGCCCCCCGAGGGCGCGACCACGCTCGACCTGCGCTCGATGGGCGAGCGCCGCAAGCTTCGCCGCCCCGCGTTCACGTCCGCGCCGCCGCCCGGCGCGCTGCCGGCTCCCGAGGGCGACGACACGCGGGGCGAAGAGCCGCCGCCGCTCATCCACCTCACGCTGACCTGGAGCGCGCAGGAGCTGCTGCGCCGCAAGGACTTCGGCGAGCTCACGGGCGACGAGCTCGCGAATGTGGAACGGGCGATCCGCGGTCTGGCGTGGAAGCTGGCCGAGCGGCGCACGCGGCGCCTCCGCGCCGGGGACGGGCCCGCCATCGACCTGCGCCGGACGCTGCGCCGGAGCCTGCCGCACGGGGGCGAGATCCTCGACTGGTCGCGCCGCGGGCCTCGGACGAAGCCGCGCCCGGTCGTCGTTCTCGCCGACATCAGCGGCTCGATGGAGCGCTACACGCGACTGCTGCTTCTCTTCCTGTACTCCCTCTCGCGCGGGCTCATCGGGCGGGTCGAGGGATTCCTCTTCGGAACCCGCCTGACGCGCGTCACGCGCGAACTCGAGGGCCGCGACCCGGCGCAGGCCCTCGAACAGATCGCGAAAACCGTCGCCGATTGGTCCGGCGGAACGCGGATCGGCGAGACCCTGCGCGAATTCAACCTGCGCTGGGCGCGGCGCGTGCTCGGGCAGGGCGCGGTCGTCCTGCTCATCAGCGACGGCTGGGACCGCGGCGAGACCGAGGCGCTGCGCGCCGAGATGGCGCGCCTCCAGCGCAGCGCCCACCGCGTGATCTGGCTCAATCCCCTGCTTGGCTCGCCCGACTACGAGCCGCTCGCCCGCGGCATGCGGACGGCGCTGCCGTATGTCGACGACTTCCTCCCGTCGCACAACCTGGCGAGCCTCGAGGCGCTCGGTCGTCGCCTCGAGCACCTTCCGGCCGAACGCCCGCTTCGTCGCCAGCAGACGCGACCCCGCGCCGCCGCCGGAGGCTCCGCGTGAGAGACGTCCTCCCCGACATCGAGCGCTGGCGCGCCGAGGGAAAACCCGTCGCGCTCGCCACGGTCGTCGCGACGTGGGGCTCTGCCCCGCGGACCATCGGCGGCAAGATGGCGGTCACCTCGGACCGGCGCATCACCGGGTCCGTCAGCGGCGGGTGCGTCGAGGGCGCGGTCGTCGAGGCCGCCGGCGAGGTCCTCGCGAACGGCACGCCGCGGCTGCTCAAGTTCGGCGTCGCCGACGACACCGCCTGGAGCGTGGGCCTGGCCTGCGGGGGCGCGATCGAGGTCTTCGTCGAGCGGCTCACCGAGGCGATTTACGCTCCGGTGCGCGACGCGCTTGCCGCGGAGCGGCCGGTCGCGGTCGCCACCGTGCTGAGCGGATCCCGAGTCGGCCGGAAGCTCGCCGTGGTCGGCCGACGGCACGACGGCGGGCGCCATCGACGACGCCGCGCTCCAGGCGGCGCGCGCCGCTCTTGCCGAGGGACGCAGCCGCCGCTTGCCGCACGGCGACGGCGAGCTCTTCGTGGACGTCCTGATGCCCTCGCCGCGGCTCATCGTCGTCGGCGGCGTCCACATCGCCATCGCCCTGGTCCGGCTGGCGAAGGAGCTCGGCTACCGGACCGTCCTCGTGGACCCGAGAGAGACCTTCGCCAGCGCCAAGCGCTTCCCGCACGTCGACGAGATCGTGTCGGCCTGGCCCGACGAGGCGCTCGCGAGGCTGGCCCTGAACGCGGGCACCGCGGTGGCGGTGCTCGCCCACGACCCGAAGCTCGACGACCCCGCGATCCGCGCCGCGCTGGCGAGCCCGGCCTTCTACGTCGGTGCGCTCGGCAGCACGCGCACCCAGGAGAAGCGGCGCGCGCGCCTGCTGGCCGCGGGCGTCGGCGAGGCCGCGCTCGCGAGGCTGCACGCGCCGATCGGCCTCGACCTCGGGGGCCGCTCGCCGGAAGAGATCGCCCTGGCCATCCTGGCCCAGATCGTCGCCGCCCGCAACGGGCGCTGACGTCTAGATCGTCGGGTCAGGTCTCTCAAAGTGTGACTTTCCCTCCGCGACCCCCAAGAAAACTCACACTATGAGAGACCTGACCCGATCCGGATGAGCGCGGCGCGCAAGCGCGCGTGCCGCTGCAGGAGGCGCAGGTAGCGGCTCTCGGGGCCGCGGGCCTTGGCTCGGATGATCGCGACGACGCCGTCCCTCTCCTCGCGGCTCCATCGCCCGAAGCCCGGAATCAGGTCGAGCACGAGTGCGAGCTCCCGGAAGGCGGCCCGCTCGAGCGTCGACAGCTCGGCGGGGCGCAGTCCGAGCGCCCGGGCGACGCGCTTCTCGGACGTTGCGCGCAGCTTCGCCACATCGCCGACGAATTCCCGGGCCATCCGGCGATTGACGGCCAGGCCGAGGTTGCGGATGTGGAAGCGGTCCCACTCGCCCCGGGGCGAGCCCGGCGCCTCGTACAGCACGTTGTGCGTCACGAGGCCCGCCAGCGTGCGCGCCGACGAGCGATGGGACGGGTCCGCGGCGATGCGGCGCTCCTCGCGCTCGAGCCGCGCGGCCACGTCCGCGTTCGTCGGCCGGAAGCCGAGCTTGCGGTAGAACCAGAACGCGCCCGACTCGATCGCCTCCTTGTTCTCGTAGCCGAGCTGGTACGGATCGATCGAAAACGACGTCACGCCGAGGGCGTCGCGATGGAGCTTGAGAACCTGCGCGTAAATCCACGCCGACTCGCCCTCGCGGAACGTGTAATACATGTTGAAGCCGATCTCGAGGCGCTCGAAGAAGGCCAGGCCCTCGATGTAGCCGATCGGCACGCCGTTCTTGACGACGAACCCGCCGTACGCCGCGCGCAGCGGCAGGCGCCGCTCCGGCCGGATGCCCATGAGAAAGAGCTCGACGCCCCGCCCCGGGCGCGCCGCGACCACCGACGTCGGGTCCGCGTGGGTGAACGTGTAGAACTCACGGTAGCGCGCCGCAGTGGTCTCTCGCACCATGTCGCAGATCCGCTCGCCTTCGCGGCGGGATAGCCGCCGGAGCGCCAGCGGCGGCGCGGACAGGGCCGCGTCGAGCGAGACGTCCCGCCGCGCGAGCAGCGGCGCGTCGTGGAAGAAGGGCCTGGGCCCGGGCCGCCGCATCCTGGTCCGCGAGGCGCGGCCCGCGCCGAGGTCCCAGGCGATCGGGAGTCCGAGCGAGTCGAAGCGCTCGGCGCGGCCGCCCTCCCCGTCCGGCAGGCGCGCGTAGCGCTCGAGCAGCCAGTCGAGGTCATCGCGGCGCTTCCCGGCCGCCGCGGCCAGCCACGAGACGTACGGCACGTTGGCGTCGGCGAGCGCCTCCTCTTCGAGCAGCGGGAGAAACGCCGGCCAGGTCGCTCGCATCCGGTCGCCCTCGTCGGCGGCATCCCAGTCCACGCGCACGCTCGCCGGGTGGCGCCGGACGAGCCAGCGGGCAAGATCGAAGGAGAAGTCGGTTCCGAGCACCGTGCCCGCGACTCCCGCGATCTCCGGCGCGTCGAAGAGCGCGAGGTCCTCGTCCGCCGCAGCGAGCCTGTCGACTCGCTTCGCGAACGAGTCGAGGATCCGCTCGGAAAGCCGCAGCACGCCCGGGCCGTGGGGATACGCGCGCAGGAAGAGGACCGCCTCGTGCAGGCGGACCAGCCGCTCGGCATCGCCGATCACGAGGCGGCCGGCGGCACGCAGGAGCGATTCCGCATTGCGCGCCCCCGGGCGCACGTGGCGCGACCGCTCGAGGCGCGCGAGCAGGGAGTCGGTGCGGTTCGGCACGGCGCGCATGCTACTTCGATATAAACTCCCGCGCTCGGAGGAAATGCATGAACGCGCGCATCGCCCGACCCTTCCTGGCCGCCTTCGCCACGGCCGCACTCGTTCGCGTGGCGGCCGCGCAGGCCCCCGCCGCGCCGGCTCCGGCCTCCTCGGCCGCGAAGAAGGTTGAGCCCTCGCCCGAGGCCGTCAAGGAAGGCAAGGCCCTCTTCACGAAGTTCGTGGACGGCCTGGGCGGCGCGGCGAAGGTGCGCAAGGTCCACGACCTGCAGACGCGGGGCCTCGTCACGGCGAAGACGCCCGACGGCGACATGGCGATGGATGTCCAGACCGCCATGATCTTCCCCGACCGCATCTCCCAGCAGCTCGACGCGCCCTTCGGGCGGATGGCCATGGTCGCCACCCCTGCGGGCGCCTTCATCGTCGGGCCCAGCGCCGTCCAGGACCTTCCGCCGGACATGCGGGACGAGCTGCTCAAGCAGGTGCGGCGCGTGCCGCTTCTGCTCGCCCAGAAGGCGGACGATCCGAAGCTCATCGCGGTGGCGGCCGGCACCGAAAAGATCGGCGACGTCGAGGCCCGCATCCTCGACGTCAGCTACGAAGGCGCCTCGGTCCGCTGGTTTCTCGACCCGACGACCTACCGCATCCTGCGCTCGGCGCACACGTCCGTCGGCCCGCAGGGCGAGGCGAAGATCGTCTCCGAGTACTCCGATTACAAGATGGTGGATGGGTTCCCCGTCGCCTTCCACCTCGAAGTGATGACCAACGGCAACAAGGACCAGGTCCTCGCCCTCGAAGAGTGCAAGATCAATCCGGGCGTCGAAGGCAAGCTCTTCGAGAGGCCCGTCTTCCCGACCCCCGTCCCGACTCCGGCACAGGCTCCGGCGCCGAAGTAGAAGCTAGAACGGAGGGCAGGTGCTCGGGGCGCGCGAGCCCTCGAAGCGGCCCTGCATCCACTGGATCGCGCTCGATGCGCTGATCCGGCCTGCCCGCATGTGGCCGACCCCGGGAAAGGGCTCGTACCGAACGGTCTCGCCGGCGCGGCAGAGCCCGGCGACGAAATCCGCGGTCACGGAGGAGCGGACGATCATGTCGTCGGTCCCCTGCGCGACGTACAGCGCCGCTCCGGCCGGGGCCCGGCCCGGGCGGTTCTCGGCAAGCAGCCGGCTCCACGGCGCGCTCGAGTAGACCTCGGGCGACAGATAGTTGGACGGGATCGGCAGGGTCTCCAGGAGAGCGCGGTAAGCCTCCCCCTCCGTCTCGACGCAGTCGGCGGCGATGCGGTCGATCGCGGGGATCGCTCCGGGGGCCACCCACGCCTCGAGCGGCGCCCGGTAGACGCGCGACCAGGACCAGAGGCAATAGGAAACGATCACCTTCCCGGCGCGCTCGTCGAGGTCGTCCTTCAGGAGTTGCTCGAGGTCGGTGGGCGGAGCGATCGCGGCGATGCCCACGAGTGTGAGCTCCGGCGCGTAGCTCTTCGCCAGCTGGCCGGCGAAGAGCGCGGCATGGCCTCCCTGCGAATGGCCCCACGCCACGAAACGCTGGCCCGCCCCGGCCTTCGGGATCTGCCGCGCCGCGCGGACCGAGTCGAGCACGGCCCTGCCCTCGCTCACTCCCACGAGATAGGGATGCGGCCCGGCCGTCCCGAGGCCCGGATAGTCGGTGGCCACGACCACGTCGTCGAGCGCCATCAGGGCCGGCAGGTGCGGGATCGTGTCGAAGACGCCCTTGCGCAGGGAGGGCGCGCAGTCGCGGGCGACCCCCGCCGTCGGGTGGGCCCACGCCACGACCGGCCGGCCCCCGACCGGCGCCGGCAGCGTCGGCGCGATGACGATGCCCGAGACGTCGATCGGCTCGCCGTCCAGGCCCGTCGAGGCGTAGAGGATCTTCCACGCGGCCGAGCCCGGAAGCGGCGATGCGATGGGCTCCGAGCGGATGAGGTCGCCGGGCTTGCGGAGCCGGACCGACTCCCGCTCGCCGGACGAGGCCGACTTGTCCCTTTTCGGAGCGATGTAGAACCCGTCGGCCCGAGGGGGCGGCCCGCCGCAGCGCAGCGCGAAGACGACCAGGAGGGACAGCGCGCTGCGGGCACGGCTCACGGTTGCCGCAGTCTAACTCGCGAGCCGCCGCCCGGGCCGCGCCGTTCCAGGTGCCCTCGACTTTCCCGCGAGCCCGGCTCCGGGCGACGTTACAATCCGCCTCGCGATGCGATCGTCCTCCGCCGCCGCGATCTTCACGACGCGGACCCGCGTCCCATGATCTGCCCTCGCTGCCAGACGTCCAATGCGGACGAGGCCGAGAACTGCCTCCACTGCGCCCTCGTCTTCAACGAGCGCCTCGAGATCACCCGTGTCGACGCCGCCGAGCTGACGTCGGTGCCCACGATGGGAAGCCCGTCCTCGTTCAAGGAATGGGCCAACAAGTCCCAGCGGGGCGTGGCCTCGGTCGTCCTGCCCGCGGGCCTCGAGATCGGCCAGCGCTATCGGGTCAAGAGCCTCCTCGGCATGGGCGGGATGGGGGCCGTGTACCTCGTGCACGACAAGGGGCTCGACCGCGACGTCGCCCTGAAGCTCATCCGTTCGGACATCGCCGAAGACACGGAGGCGCTCGAGCGGTTCAAGCGCGAGATCCAGCTCTCCAGCCGCGTCACGCACCCCAACGTCCTGCGCGTCTTCGACCTCGGGGAGAGCGACGGCGTCAAGTTCCTGACGATGCAGTTCGTCGACGGACGGGACCTGTCGACGATCCTGAAGAAGCAGGGCAAGCTCCCGACCGAACGCCTGGTGCGGATCTTCCGGCAGGCGGCCGAAGGCCTCAAGGCCGCGCACGACCAGGGCGTCATCCACCGGGACCTGAAGCCCCAGAACATCATGATCGACGCCGCGGAGCACGTTTACGTGACCGACTTCGGCCTGGCCAAATCCCACGAACAGTCGGGAATGACGCAGACGGGCGCCGTCATCGGGACCCCGTTCTACATGTCGCCCGAGCAGGTCAAGGGCGAGCCGGTCGGCCCGCAGTCCGACATCTTCGCGCTCGGCGTCATCCTCTACCAGATGGCCGCGGGCACCGTCCCCTTCGGCGGCGCCACCCCGTTCGAGGTCATGATCACGAGGATCCAGCGCCCGCCCAAGCCCATCCGGGAGTTGAACCCCGAGCTTCCGGTCTACCTCCAGAAGATCATCGAGCGCTGCCTGACCGTCGACCTCGGACTGCGCTACCAGAAGGTCCAGGAGATCCTGGACGACCTGAGCGCCGAGTCGGTCAAGACGACGATGCGGCACCGGACGAGGTCGCAGCGCTGGCTCAAGCCGGCGGCCGCGGCCGCCGCCCTCGCGCTCCTGCTCGCGGCCGGGGGCGTCTGGATGTACCGGAAAGGGCGCTCCGCCAAGCCCACCGCCCAGAAGACGCAGTCGGTGCTGGTGGCCGATTTCGCCAACCACACGGGAGACCCGGTCTTCGACGGCACGCTCGAGCCGGCGTTCACGATCGCGCTCGAAGGGGCGACGTTCGTCAGCTCCTACAGCCGCAACGCGGCGCGAAAGGTCGCCGCACAACTCTCGCCGGGCGCGACCGGCCTCGACCAGACGCTGGCCCGCCTCGTCGCCGTCCGGGAGGGGGTCAACGTCGTCACGTCGGGCTCGGTCGACAAGCGGGGCGAGGGATACGAGGTTTCGGTCCGGGCGATCGAGGCCGCGACCGGAAAGACGATCGCCACCGACCAGGAAAAGGCCTCCGGCAAGGAGGAGGTCCTCGCCTCGGTCGCCCGCCTGGCGGCGCAGGTCCGCGGGGCGCTCGGCGACGCCACGCCGCAGTCGACGCAGCTCGCGGCCGCCGAGACGTACACGGCGGGGTCGCTCGAGGCCGCGCACGAGTACGCCCTCGCCCAGAACCTGCAATGGGAAGGCAACTGGGACGACGCGATCCGCCACTACCGCAAGGCCCTCGACCTCGACCCGAACCTCGGCCGCGCCTACGCCGGCCTCGCGGCGGTCGAGAGCAACCGCGGCCGGCGCCAGGATGCCGAGAAGTACTACAAGGAGGCGCTCGCCCGCATCGACCGGATGAGCGACCGCGAGAAGTTCCGCACCCGCGGCGGCTACTACCTGCTCGTCCGCAACCCCGACAACGCGATCGAAGAGTTCAGCTCGCTCGTCAAGCAGTACCCCGCGGACACCGCCGGCATCGCGAACCTGGCGTCGGCCTACTTCTACAAGCGCGACATGACGCGGGCCCTGCAGGAGGCGCGCCGGGCCATCGAGATCTATCCGAAGAACGTGCCCCAGCGAAACAACCTCGGGCTCGACGCGATGTACGCGGGCGACTTCGAGACGGCGATCAAGGAACAGGACGAGGTCCTGAAGCTCAACCCGAAGTTCGCCCTGGCCTACGTCGGCAAGGCGCTGTCGCAGCTGGCCCTGGGGCACCCGGACCTCGCCGCCGAAACCTACCGGAAGGGGGCCGAGGTCGACGCGCGCGGAGCCTCCATCGCCGCCATGGGGCTGGCCGACATCGCTCTCTTTCAGGCCCGCCCGGCCGACGCCGTGCCCATCCTCCAGAAGGGCATCGAAGCGGACGTGGCAGGCCAGAACGCCGACGCGGCGGCCGAGAAGCGGCTCGCCCTGGCCGAGGCCCATCTCGCGCTCAAGGACACGGCGGCCGCCGTGGCCGAGACCGAGAAGGCCCTGTCGGAGGCCCGCGGCGAGAACATCCTCTACCCCGCCGCGCGCATGTATCTCGCCACGGGCCGGGAGCCGAAGGCCCTGGCGCTCGCGGCCGAGCTCGCCAAACGCCTCGAGCCGGACCCCCAGGCGTACGCCGAGCTGATCCAGGGCGAGGCGGAGCTGTCCCGCGGCAAGGCCTCGGAAGCGATCAAGCACTTCACGGCCGCCAAGAAAATCGCCGACACCTGGGCCGGGCGGCTCGACCTCGGAAAGGCGTACCTCGACGCGGGCGCCTTCACCCAGGCGGACGACGAGCTCGAGACGTGCATCAAGCGCCGGGGCGAGGCGACCGCCCTCTTCCTCGAGGAATCGCCGAGCTACCGGGTCTTTCCGCCCGTCTACTACTACCTCGGCCGCGCGCGCGAGGGATTGAAGAGCCCCGGCGCGGCCGACGCCTTCAAGACTTTGCTCGCCTTCCAGACCGGCGAGGGCGACCCGCTCGCCGCCGACGCCCGCAAGCGCCTCGGCGGCAAATAGAAACGGCGGCGGAGCCTGCTGGCCCGCCGCCGTGAGCTCGATCTCGCCGCTTCCTACTGGAGCTTGATCTGCGTGGCCTTCGGCAGCGCTGCCGTCGTTCAACTGCAGGATGATCTCGTAGCAGCCCGGTCCCGTCGTCACCGCCTGGTCGACCAGTTGAAGAGGAACTGGTTGTTGCTCGAGTCGAGCGGAACGTGCTCCCGCCCGTCGCGCCGCTCGTCGGCAGGTAGAGCAGGAATGACGTACCCGTCGGCTGCCCGAGCCGCAGGCGGTGCCGTAATCGCGTCGCCTGGAGCGTCTGTGTCGAAGCGAGGCTCCGTGACGAAATTGCCCAGGACATCCGTCAGCTGCCACTTGATCGGCGGCCCTTGGTGAAGTTGCCACGTCCCGGGAGTTGCTGGGCGAGGTGAGCGTGCCCGCCGTCGGCAGCGGCGACAGGAAGCCGGTAAATGTGTAGGGCGGAATGTTGACGATCTGGGTCAGCGCCCCGGACGTGCTCGCCGCGAAGTTCGCGTCGCCGCTGTAGCTCGCCGTGATCGAGTGGGTGCCGACCCGAGCGCCGCGGTCGTGAAGGTCGCCGTATTCCGCCGCAAGAGGTGACGTCCCCAGCACCATCGCCCCATCCTTGAACGTCACGGTGCCCGTGGGACCGTGATTGCCGAGGACCGACGTCGTCACCGTCGTCGTGAAGGTCACCGTCTGGCCGGAGGTCGATGGATTCAGGTTCGAGCTGGGCGTCATCGTGGCCGTCGCGCCCGACTGACCGTCTGGCCGAAGCGGCCGGACGTCGTGCCGGCGAGCTCGTTTCCATCGCCGCCATAAGTCGCCGTGATCGAGTGGCCGCCGACCGTGAGCGCCGACGTCGTAAAGCTCGCCGTGCCCGCCGCAAGGAGAACCGTGGCGAGGCCGACCCGTTGTCCGCCAACGTGACAGGCCAGTCGACCCGGCGAGCCGCCGACCGATGTCGTCACCGTAGCCGAGAAGGTGACGGCTGCCGACGCCGAGGGATTGAGGGTCGAGGTCGGCGGCGACGTCGACGCCGTGGCCGGGTTGACCACCTGCAGACACGGCCGAGGACGTCGCCTGCGAAGCTCGTCATCGCCGCCGTAATTCGCCGTGATCGAATGCGTGCCGACCGACAGTGAGGACGTCGTGAACGTGGCCTTCTCCGGCTCGCAGCGTCCGGTGCCCGAAGCGTTCCCGCCGTCCAGGAAGTTCACCGTCCCGGTCGGGGTGCCGGCGCCAGGCGCCGTTACCGAACGTTCGCCGTGAACAGGACCGGCGGCCGTAGGACGAGGGATTCGGGCTCGCCGAAAGCATCGTCGACGTCGCGGCCTTGCTGACCACCTGCGAAACGACCGGGGACGTCGGAGACGTCGAAGCTCGTGTCCCCGTCGTAGGACGGCCGTGATCGAGTGCGTGACCGTCGCCGACAGGGTCGGAGGTCGAGAAGCGTCGCCACGCCGCTCGCATTCAGCGTGCCGCGTGCCGATCGAGGTCCCACCGTCCAGGAACGTCACTGTCCCCGTCGGGCGTGCCGCCGGGGCCGGTCACCGTTGCCGTGAAAGTGACCGACTGGCCGAAGGTCGAGGGATTCGGCGCGGCCAACAGGGCCGTCGTGCTCGTGGCCTTGTTGACCACCTGCGAAACAGCGGCGGACGTGGAGACGTTGAAGCTCGTGTCGCCGCCGTAGGACGCCGTAACGGGTGCGTGGCAACCGCCCGCCAAGGTCGAGATCGAGAAGCGTCGCCACGCCGCTCGCATTCAGCGTGCCCGTGCCGATCGAGGCCCCGCCGTCCAGGAACGTCACCGTCCCGGCGGGCGTGCCGCCGGGGCCGGTCACCGTGGCCGTGAAGGTGACCGACTGGCCGAAGGTCGACGGATTCGGCGCGGCCGACAGGGCCGTCGTGCTCGTGGCCTTGTTGACCACCTGCGAAACCGCCGGAGGACGTCGAGACGTTGAAGCTCGTGTCGCCGCCGTAAGACGCCGTGATCGGAGTGCGGACGCAACCGCCGCCGACAAGGTCGAGGTCGAGAACGTCGTCACACCGCTCGCATTCAGCGTGCCCGGTGCCGATCGAGGTCCCGCCGTCCAGGAAGGTCACCGTCCCGCGGGCGTGCCCGCGCCCGGAGCCGTCGCCGACACGGTGGCCGTGAAAGTCGACCGAACCTGCCGAAGATCGAGGGATTCGGCGCTGGCCGCCGAGACTGTCGAGCTCTCGGCCTTGTCGACCACCTGCGAGACAGCCGGAGACACGCCGAGACTTTGAAGCTCGTGTCCCCGGCTGTAGCTCGCGGTGATCGGAGTGTGGGGCGGTCGACAGGGACGACGTCGAGAACGTCGCCACGCCGCCAGCGTTCAGCGCGCCCGTGCCGAGCGAGCGTCGCGCCGTCCAGGAAATTCACCGAGCCGGTGGGCGTACCGCCGCCGGACCGTGGTCACCGTCGCCGTGAAGCGTGACCGAACTGCCCGAAAGTCGGACGGGATTCGGCTCGAAGTGGCCGCCAGCGCTGTCGTGCTCGTGGCCTTGTCGACCACCTGCGAGACAACCGGGGACGTGGAGACGTTGAAGCTCGTGTCGCCGCCGTAGGACGCCGTGATCGAGTGCGACGGCGACCGACAGGGACGCCGTCGAGAACGTCGCCACACCGCTCCCATTCAGCGTGCCCGTGCCGAGCGTCGTGTCACCCTCCTTGAAGGTCACTTCCCCGGAAGGGGTCCCCGTTCCCGGAGCCGTGACGGAGACTGTCGCCGTGAACGTCACCGATTGCCCGTAGACGGACGGACTCAAGGGAGCGATCGCCGTCGTCGTGGCCGCCTTGTTCACCGTGAGGCTGAAGGTCTGCTGTCGCGGTCTGATGCGGCGGCGACGTAGAGTCGGTGACCTGCGACCTCGAAGGTCTTGAGCCCGGACCCGCCGCTGCCTGTCGGCGTGCCGGAGATCGTGCCGTCGGACGTCAGCGTCAACCCGTCGGGCAGGGCTCCGCTGGAGATGCTCCAGGACACCGGCGCCTTGCCGCCCTCGGCCTGAAGCGTCGTCGGGCCGTACGGAACCCCGACGGTGGCGTCCGGAAGAGTCGTGCTGCCCGTCGTCTTGATGAAGAGCAGCGCCGCGAACTCGATGGCTCCGTTCGTGTTTGCCCCGTGCGCCGTGACGACCGGCGTCAGCTGGCGGGTCAGCGCCGCCATCTCCAGTTGGGCTGAGCGACCCGCGCAGCGTCACGAACACGGTCTCGCCGGGCCCGATCGAGACGGTCGTGTTGGAAGTGTTCGCATCCGGGATGTTCGGGTCCGTCGCGCTGCCTGTGCCGGTCAGCGAGGAGGCGATGGGGGCCGTGTCGGTCCGCGCGAGGACGGAGCTCTGCGGCAGGCTCTGCAGCGTGCAGCCGACGGCGACCGGCGTCGAAGAGTTCTTCGTCACGATGACCTGCAGCGGCTTGCCGGTCGAATTGGTCCCGTACAGCGCGACCCGGTAGGAGTGCGTCGTATTGCCCGACGTTCGTCATGGCGTAGGTCGCGTCGGTGATCGGCGTGTTCGAGATGTTCTGGTTGGAGATGTTCTGGTTCGAAATGTTCTGGTTGGAGATGTTCTGGTTCGCGGCGGTCGTGTTGGAGATGTTCTGGTTGGAAATGTTCTGGTTCGAAATGTTCTGAATCGCCGGGCTCGGGTTGGAGATGTTCTGGTTCGAAATGTTCTGGTTCGAGATGTTCTGGTTGGAAATGTTCTGGTTCGAGATGTTCTGAATGGCGGGATCGGCGTTGGAGATGTTCTGGTTCGAGATGTTCTGGTTCGAGATGTTCTGGATGGCGGCACCCGGACTGCTGATGTTCACGTACGGGTTCGGATTGGTGTCCTGATCATCGCTCCAGACCTGAAAGGTCGGCGTGTAGATCTCGAGGCTTCCGATATTGGCGTTGTTCGGGTCGGTGTCATCCGGCTGCGTCAGCGGAGAAACCGAGCCCTCCGGGTTGAGAACGATCGATCCGGAGAGGCCGTTCGACACCGACTCGACCACGCTGACCTTCATGCGCCCGGCCGGTTTGGTGGATGAGAAGGCGAAGACGGGCCGGGCCGCTCCCGAGCGCGCCGGTATGGTCACGGTGAGCGTCTGTGTCACGGGCAGCGAGGGCGAGAGCGGCTGACCGGGCACCGCCGGCGACGGCGCCTGGAGGAAGGACGCCCAGACACCGGCCTCGGCGGTGAGCGTCAGCGTGAACGTGCGGTCCTGGTTCGTCTGGTTCTGCATCGTGACGACGAAGGCTCTCTGGAACGTCGCCGAGAGGGGCTTTGCGTCCTGGGGGGAGCCGACGAGCAGCCCTTCCGTGATCCGGCTGAAATAGATGTTCTGGTTGCGGCTGCCCGTGAAGGCGTCCTGGCACAGCGGGACCGTCTGGGTCGGGTCGATGATGCTCGCGTGCGTCCCGTCACCAGGATTGGCCTCCGAGATCGGCGGCGTGTACTTCGTCCAATCCACGCGGCCTCCCGAGTTCGGAACGACCGGGGGAACGACGTCCCGGTTGTCCGTCCACGTGGCGTAGAAAACGGGCGGGTTCGAGGAAGACGTGTTGAACACCCAGTTGCCGCTGGTCGTCCGTCACGAAGGTCTGCCCGGCGATGTCGATGTAGTCGCCCAGAAACGGCAGCGTGCCGAGCGAGAACATCGGCAGATTGGGTGCGTTGACCTGGAGCTGATAGAGCTTGTCGGGTTTGCTCGGCTGGACGGGATTGATCAACTCATTCTCGTCATCGCGATACTGATCGTTTTCGTCGGGGGCCCAGAGGCCCATCCGGTACTGCGAGACGCTGGCCGACTTGAAGACGGGGCTCGCGGCGGGCAGGGCCTCGGCGACCCGCAAATCGATCGTGTGACGGCGTTGCCGCGAGGACCGCCGCGTCGTCATCGATGAAGAGCTTGAAGACCTGACCCGTCCCGCCCGGGCTCAAGAGCTCGCCCCGTAACGCCTGCGTGCGCTGGTAGACGCCCAGGAAAGTCGGGACGGGCGGGTTGCCAGCGAGATTTTCGACCGGCTTGAAGAGCCCGAGCGTGTGATCGAGCCTCTGGTCATAGTAGAGGACCATCAGCCGCCCGGCCGCGAAGGTCATCTGCGGCATGAACTGGTGGCCGCGGCCGAAGGTCTGCGCGGGCTGGCTGTCGTCGGTCAGCGGCCCCGCGTCCACGGCAGCCGGCTTGCTCCAGGTTTTTCCGTTGCTGGACAACGTGGACACGACGACCTGCGCGTCCTGGCTCGTCGCATCGCGCTGGGCCCACGCGACGTGGACGCGGCTGGTTCCGCCACCGTCCACGGAGACCGCGACCGACGGAAGGGCATTCGTACGGAAGCGCGTCGAGGAGAGGGCCTGGTCGAAGGGGGCGATCGTCGCGACCTGCATCGTGTTCTTGTTGACGGGAAGGTGTTGCCGAAATCGTCCGAACGGGCCACGAGGATCGAATCGGCGTTGCTCGTCGTCGCGAACTGGCGCCAGACGACGTAGACGCTCCCGCTCACCGGATCGATCGCGATGTTGGTCCCCTGGTTGATCGAGCTCGACTCCGAGAGCTTGGTCGGATTCGACCAGGTCTTCCCGCAGTCCTGCGAGCGCGTGACCATGATCTTCGTGCTCTGGCTGCCGGTGAAACGGCTCCATGCCAGATAGACGTTGCCGGCGGGCACCGTCTGCGTCTGACCCAGGACGTTGAAGGTGCACATCGCCGTTCCACGAGGCTTGTCCACCGCGATCCAGGTCTTGTCGAGGAACTGGCCGGAGGTGCCCGTATCGACGAGGACGGTCCCCACGTACGGAATGGTGTCGCTGCCCTCCGGCGCGTTGCCGTTCTCCTTCGAGTTGGTGTCGAAGAGGGTCGAGACGAAAACAGCGCCGTTGTTCGTGCCCCGGTTGAATGCGATGCCGCTGTAGTAGAAGACGCCGCCCACTCCCGCGCGCACCGTCGGGTCGGCCGCCGCGCTGTAAGCCTTGAGCGGCGAGGCCAGGCCCGCGGCCGAGTTGTCCTGCGGATAGCCGGGCAGGAGGTAGCTCTGCCAGGAGAGCCCGCCGTCAAACGACTTGAAGACGCCGAGCCACGCGTCGCCCGCGAGCGAGCCGGGCACCGTATCCGAGACCGGCAGGTCGACCGTGCGGTAGTCGTTGGCGCCGGCCAGAAGGTGCAGGGCGTTGCGCGAGGAGACGGCCAGCGAGGGCTCGTTCTGGCGCTGGAGGAACGGGTCGCCGCCCGGCCATGTCGTGCCGGAGACCATGTTGATGTTCTGTCCGGCGACGGGTTGGGGCTGCCCGCGCGCCGGAAGGGCCACCGCCGCGCAGATCGCCAGCGTGACCGCCGCGATCCGGAGCGGCCTCATGTACCGGGTCGAGCCGGCGGACGGCCTCGCGGTCATCCGGCCCGACGCGATAGAGCCCCGGCTAAGGTTGCAGAACATCGAACCCCCCTGTCTCAAAAAGGCGGGGCCCCGTGCCACCGGGCCCGCGCGCCCACCCCTCTACGAACCAGTGCTTTGTATCCCAGAGCGACACCACAGGTCAATGAATTCCGAGGTCCGGGCGCCCGCCACGGCCCCCGGCAGGGCTATCCGAGCAGGGCCTTCAGTTTCGCCTGCCCCTCGCGGCTGACCGGGACGCGCGACCCTTCGGCGAGGATCGCCACCTGCCTCCCCTTCGCGTACGTCTCCAGCCGCGTGAGGGCGGCCCGGCGCAGGAGGAGCGAGCGGTGCACGCGTACGAACCGGGATGGATCCGAGTGCGGCCGCGAGGCTCGAGAGCGCCTGCTGCTTCAGGCAGGTCTTACCGTCGCTCTTCAGGGCGACGTAGCCGTCCTGGGCCTCTGCGGCGTCGAACTTTTCCGCCGGGATGATGTGGACGCGGCTGCCGTCGCGAACGACGATCCGCGTCCTCCACCAACAACGGCCGGCCAACGGCGTCACGGGGCGGTGAGGCGCCACTGCTCGGGCTACAATCGTTCTGCAACCTAGGCTCAGCAATGATCTGCCCGCAGTGTCACACGCCGAATCCCGACTTGGCGGCTCTCTGCCTCGAGTGCTCGCACAGCTTGTCCGGTGACCCGCCCGCCAACGGCCTTCCGCCCGCCGCCGCCCCCGAAATGCCCACCATGGCCAGCCCCACGTCGCTCGAGGAGTGGGTCAAGAGCGGGCCGACGAGCGGCATTCCGGCTTCCTCCGTCCTGACGGAAGGACTCGAGATCGCCGGACGCTACCGCGTGCGCAAGCTCCTCGGCATGGGCGGCATGGGCGCCGTGTACCGCGTCCACGACGTGGAGCTCGAACGGGACGTGGCCCTGAAGCTCATCCGGTCCGACATCGGCGAGAACCCCGAGGCGCTCGAACGGTTCAAGCGGGAGATCCAGCTCTCGAGCAAGGTCACGCACAAGAACGTCCTGCGGGTCTACGATCTCGGCGCCTCGAACGGCATCAAGTACCTGACCATGCAGTTCGTCGAGGGCGAGGACCTCTCGACGGTTCTCAAGCGCGTGGGGCCGCTGCCAATTCCGCGCCTGACCCACATCTTCCGGCAGATCCTCGAGGGGCTGAGGGCCGCCCACGACCAGGGCGTCATCCACCGCGACCTGAAGCCCCAGAACATCATGCTCGACGCCTCGGACAACGTCTACGTCACGGATTTCGGCCTGGCCAAGTCGCTCGAGCAGTCGGGCATGACACAGACCGGCGCCATCGTCGGAACGCCGTACTACATGTCGCCGGAGCAGGTGAAGGGCTCGCCGATCGATCACCGATCCGACATCTACTCGCTCGGCGTGATCCTGTACGAAATGTCGACGGGCCAGCTGCCCTTCACGGGCTCGTCGCCCTACGAAGTGATGGCCCAGCGTCTGCACAGCGTGCCGGAGCCGGCGGGCAGGATCAACCCCGACCTGCCGGCCTATCTGTCCAAGGTCCTCGAGCGCTGCATGACGGTCGACACGGCGGCGCGCTACCAGTCGGTCGAGGAGATCCTGAGAGACCTCGATGCCGGCGGCTTCCGGACGACGATGCGCTTCGAGGTCTCGAGAAGGCCGTGGCTGCGGCCCGCCCTGGCGGTCGTCGTCGCCGCCGTCCTGATCGCCGCGGGCGCGGCCATCGTCCTGCGGGGCCGGCGGGCCGGGCGGCCGGCGCCGCAGCCGGGCGCTGCCGCCAACCAATCGGTCTCGCTCGCAATCCTGCCGTTTCGCAACGCCTCGGGAGACGCCTCGCTCGACTGGCTGGGGCCGAGCCTGGCCGAGATGCTGCGGACCGACGTCGGCCGGTCGGCGTCGCTGCGGACCGTTCCGTCGGACCGGCTCCATCAGATCCTTCGCGACCTGAGGATCTCGGCCGACTCGACCTTCGATCCAGCCACGCTTCGAAAGCTCGCGAAATTCGCCAACGCCGACACCGTCATCTGGGGCCAGTACTTGAAGTTCGGCAACGAGATCCGCATCGACGCCACGCTCGAAGACGTCAAGCGGCAGCGGTCGATCGCGCTCAAGGCGCAGGCACCCAGCCAGAGCGGTCTCCAGGCCGCCATCGATCAGCTCGCCCAGTCGATCCGCGACGGTCTTTCGCTTTCCTCGGACGCCCTGGCGGAGCTCAAGGCCACGGCGTTCAAGCCGTCCACGAAATCGCTCGAGGCGCTGCGCGCCTACAACGAAGGGCTGCAGCTCGCCCGCCAGGGAAAGCAGTCCGAGGCCCTGAAGAAGTTCCAGGAGTCGATCCAGGCCGATTCGGAGTTCGCCCTCGCGTACGCGAAGCTCGGTCAGACCTATGCCAGCCTGGGGTACGACACGGAGGCCGAACAGAGCTCGCGCCACGCCGTGGAGCTTTCCGAAAAGCTTCCGGCGCCGGAGAAATATCTCATCAACGCCAGCCACGCCCGGATCGTCAACGATACCGACAAGGCGATCGCGGCCTACGAGAACCTCGCCAAGGCGTCGCCGGACGATTCCGAGGTCAACTTCGAGCTGGCCGCCCTCTACGAGGCTTCGGGCGCCTTCGACCAGGCGCGCGCCCACTACAAGAAGGTCCTCGAGCACGATCCGAAGTACGTCGCCGCCCTTCTGGCAGCGGGCCGCGTGGAGATCAAGGCCGGGCAACTCGCAAGGATCGCTCGACTTCCTGAACCAGGCCCTGAGCCTGTCCATTCAGCTCGAGCAGGACGAAGAGAAGGCCGACGTGCTCCACGCCATCGGCGTCGCCTACATGGATCTGGACAAGCCGAGCGACGCGCAGCGGTACTACCAGGAATCGCTCGAGATCAAGCGCCGCATCGGTCAGAAGCGTGGAATCGCCGTGACCCTCGGGCAGATCGCGCAGGTCCAGGAACGCCTGGGACAATCCGGAAGCCGCGCTGGCCAGCTACAAGGAAGCGCTGCAGATCCAGCGCGAGATCGGCGACAAGAGAGGGACCGGCCAGACCCTCATCGCTCTCGGCGGCTTCTACGTGGATCGCGGGAACTACGACCAGGCGCTGCCGGACTTCAAGGAGTCGCTGCAGATCCAGCGCGACGTCAGCAATCAGGACGGTGAAGGCCTGTGTCTGAACAACATCGGCAACATCTACCTCTTCAAGACGCAGTACGACGACGCCCAGACCATACTTCGAGAGAGCGCTCCAGATCCGTGAGAAGACGAAGAACCCCGGCGACATCGCCGACACCCTGCACAACCTCGCCGAGACCGCGACGAACAAGGGTCAATACGAACAGGCGCTGAAGCACTACCTGCGCGCCCTGGAGCTCCGGCGCGACGCCGGGCGACAAGCGGGGTGCGGCCATCGAGTCGTACAGCATGGGGACCCTGTTCGAGTATCGAGGGCCAGTACGGCGCGGCGGTCAGCGCGAAAGAGGAAGCGCTGAAGGCCTTCCAGGAGCTCAAGGATCGCGGATTCTGGATGGGCGAGATCCTGAGCGGGACCGGACACTCCCAGGCCATGCTCGGGCGCTCGGACGCGGCTCAAACCCAGCTCGCCGAGGCTTTGAAGCTGGCCGACACGCTGCAAAACAAAGCCCTGACGGCTCAGGTCCTGAACTTTCAGGGCGATCGGGTCTTCTACCTCGGCGACGCGAAAGCCGCGCGGCCCCTCTACGAGCAGGCCCTCCAGGCCGCCTCGAAGACCGGCGACAAGCGCCTCGAGCTGCTGTCGAAGGTCAACCTCGCGAAGACCGCGATCGCCGAAGGGCGCCCCCAGCCGGCGATCGAGGGGCTCAAGAAGCTGGCCGAGGAATCAGACTCGCTCGGCTTGAAGTACCTGTCGGTCGAGAGCACCGTGTACCTCGGCCAGGCGCTCATCCAGACGAAGCGCTACCCACAGGCCCGGCAGGAGCTCGAGCGCGCCCTCGCGAAAAGCGAAAAGCTCGGCCTTCGCGCTCTACTCGCGCGAAGTCATTACCTGCTGGCCTCCGCTCTGCGATCCACCGGAAACGCGGCCGAGGCGTCCCGGCACCTCGGCGAGGCCCGCCGGATCCTCGAGGAAATCCGGAAGGAAGCCAAGACCGATGACGTCGTGAAACGGGCCGACCTCGCGCCGATTCTCGCCGAGGCCGGCTGATCGGGCCGGGGCGGGCAAAAAGAAGCCGGGCCCCGCGGCCCGGCTTTCCGACGTTCGAATCCCCGATCTTCACGTTCGGAACCTTGCCGCTCCATGTCCCGAACGACCTGTACGGGCCGTCGCACGACGGGACCGGCGCGCAGGACTTTCACATTCTTCTTCTTCTTCGGCATGTTGCCGGGGTTCTTGCTCAAATCGCCGCCATCATCGCCGTGGTCGTCCCACTCTTGTTCCCCATCGTCATGGCCTCGGACCAGGTAAAGGGTCCCTGCTACCGGCTCGTTGAATTGACTCCCTGAGCTTGTCGTCGTACCACAGCCTCGCGGTGCCGGACGGCCGGGGGCTGCCGAGACAGGAGTTGCGCACCAACACCTTGATGCTGATGTTATCGCCCGGGGCGAACGGCTCCGTCGGGAACGACAGCGGGATCGTACGCAGGTTCGCGATGTCGAAGCCTTTGCTGCCTCCGGGCACACCCAGGAGCTCTCCGGAGCTGACCTCGTTGCCCGTACTTTTTCACCACGGCCTTCAGGTCGAACAGGATGCCGGCATCTTTGGGCTTCTGCAGCCCGATCTTGACTTTGGCCGTCAAGTCGTTGCCGGTCCGATCGACCACCTCGTAGTCGGAGAAGCCCTTTCCTTTCCCGCCTATGCCGGGATCGCCGCTACCGGAGTCCCCGGTGGCGTATACGGTGCCGGTGATGTCCTGCGTGTAACAGAATTCGCCGTCGAAGCCGATGCCGCCCGCGCAGTCTGGGACATCCTCCACAGGTATCGGGGCGCGATAGAGCCGGACGTTGTTGAGCTGGTCGAGGGTGGGAAAGTCCCAGAACACCTTGTAGAGAACGTCACCGTCGTAGTCGACGCCTTTCACCGGAAGCGATTCGACGATGTGGTAGAAGCCGCAGGAGCCCACGGTGTTGGAGGTGGCCCCGTCGTACGGGATGCACTCTGCGGGAGCCAGCGCGTTGTTCAGCCGGAGGCCCAGCTCCGTGTCATCGATGGGAACGAACTGAACTGCCAGAGTGAATTCCTTAAGAATGTTCGCCGTGATCTTGATCTTGTGGGCCCCGAAACCGGGGGTCCCGAAATCGAAGGGTTGAGTCGCTACGCAAGGGTAGGTGTCGCAGGAGAATGTCACTTCGTCACAGGGCGGGGGCGAGCATTCTTCACAATCGCTAGGGGGGCAATGAGACTCGCCCTCCTGACCCAGGACCGGGCGCGCGGAAACCAGCGCCGCGAGCGCTACACCGAATATGACCGCCTTGAGCAGGATCCTCTTTTCCATAATCCGTCCCTCCTTGGTTTTAGAGAGTCGAGGCGTTGACAGGTTCTTGCAACGGGGCTCGCATTCTCGTCCGACCCCGCGGGAGAAAGGTCTAGCGCTCCGGTCCAATGCCCGCGAGCGCTGCGGAAGGCATCAACCACCTCCTTCCATTCCATCAATGGCAGGCGAACCGTCTCTCGCGCCGTGAAGCGAGAGGCGGTGCGTCTACCTTTTTCTTGAGCCCGGGAATCATATCGTCGATCCCCGGGCAAGATTCAAGGTAACCATTTGGCTAAAACCACTCTAAGTGCCTGTCCCGAAAAGCTTTGTTCCATCGAGCTAGCCCTCCCGACCCCGCACCCCCCGGGGCGCGAAGAATCCTGCGTGTGCATGGACCGCGGAGGTCGAGGACGCCCGTGTCGAAGGGAGGGCGCACAGTTTCCGCAGGCGTTCCCCTCGGAGGCGACCTCGAAGGGACGGCCGCGCAAACGGGATCTTCGTCGCGGTGAAGAAACTTCCGAGATGAGATTCCTCGGAGCGACTCTTAGACGAGCCGAGCTCCCGGCGCGGCCCCGAGGCGTCCGCCTTGCTCCGACACCCTTGTTGCGGCCGCCGGGTTTTGGCCTATGCTTGAAGTGACAAAGGGAGGTCCATGGCGACTCAAGTGATCATGCCGCAGATGGGCGAGTCGATCGCCGAGGGAACGATCACCAAGTGGTTGAAGAAGGTCGGCGACGCGGTCAAGCGCGATGAGCCGATTTTCGAGATCTCGACCGACAAGGTGGACGCCGAAATCCCGTCGCCCGTCGCGGGCACGCTGATCGAGATCAAGGTCCAGGAGGGCGCGACCGTCGCGATCAACACGGTCGTCGGCGTGATCGGCGAAGCCGCCGAAGCGGCCGCCTCGGCGCCGGCGCCTGCGCCCGCTGTCGCCGTGGCGCCGAAAGCCCCGGCTCCGGCCCCCGTTGCCGCCCCGCCCCCGGCGCCCGCGCGCGCCCCCGAGCCCCCGGCCGCCCCCCGTCCGGCCCCGGTCGAGGCGACGGGCGGGACGGTCGAGTCCATCGAGGAGCGCATCCGCCGCCGCTCGTCCCCGCTCGTCCGCAAGATCGCCCAGGAACACGCGATCGAGGTGGGAGAAGTGGAAGGCACCGGCATCCACAATCGCGTGACGAAGAACGACATCCTCTCGTTTCTCGAGAACCGGAAGGTCGCCTCCGCGCCGGGCGGGGCCGTCGCAGCAGCCCTGGAGGCCCCGGCGCCCATGATCGGCCGCGCCGAGCCGGCGCCCGCACAGGCCCCCGCTCCGCGGCCGACGATCTCCGTGACCGATCGCGACGAAGTCGTGGCGATGACGAAGATTCGCAGGATCACGGCCGAGAACATGATCCTCTCGAAGAGGACGTCGGCCCACGTGGCGACCGTCTTCCAGGTGGACTACACGAACATCGCGAAGATCCGGGCCAGGCACAAGGACGCGTTCCTCCAGAAGAACGGCGTCAAGCTCACGTACCTGCCCTTCATCTTCCGCGCGACGATCCAGAGCCTGCGCCAGTTCCCGCAGTTGAATGCCTCGATCGACGGCGAGAACATCGTCTACCACAAGGACGTCCACCTCGGCATGGCGGTCGCCCTCGACTGGGGCCTGATCGTCCCCGTCATCCGGAACGCGGACGAAAAGTCCATCCTCGGCCTCGCCCGAGCCTCGCAGGACCTCGCCGAGCGCGCGCGTTCGAAGCGGTTGAGACCCGAGGAGATCCAGGGCGGGACGTTCACCGTCACCAACCCCGGCGTCTATGGATCGCTCTTCGGAACCCCGATCATCCCGCAGCCGCAGGTTGCGATCCTCGGCGTCGGCACGATCGAGAAGCGCCCCGTCGTCGTGACCGACGAACAGGGCCAGGACGCGCTCGGGGTCCGCACGGTCGGCTACCTCGCGCTCTCCTTCGACCACCGCCTGATCGACGGCGCCGACGCCGACAAGTTCATGGCGAGCCTGAAGACGACGCTCGAGTCCGGAGAGTTCGACCTCGGATAAACCGTCCGAACAAATGCCCCCGATTCCGCGCCCGGGCTGGAGAGCTCTGGTCGCGATCTTCCTGCTCGCGCTCGCCGTGCGCCTCGCCGCGACCGCGGTCGTGGGCTTCTCCTCCCTGCGATTTGGCGACGCGGCCCCGTACCTCGCCGCCGCCGCGGAGATCGCGGAACACGGGCGCTACCCCGACCGCACCGAGGCTTTCTTCTTCCGGCCCCCGGGGTATCCGCTCTTCCTCGCCGCGGTGACGCTCGGCCGGACCGACCGGATCCCGGTGGCGAAAGTCGCCAACACCCTCCTCGGCTCGGGCGCAGCGGTGCTCCTCGCCCTGCTTTCGGCGCGCATCTTCCGGCGGCGCGGCGTCGGCGTCGCCACGGGCGTGGTCGCGGCCGTCTTCCCGAGCTTCGTGCTTCTGGCGACCGACGTCCAGAGCGAGCCGCTTTTCCTCCTCTTCCTCCTCCTGTCCGGCGCCTGGCTGCTCGCCGCGGCAGATCGCGGCTCGCCCGGGGCCGCCCTGGGCGCGGGGGCCGCTCTCGGGCTGGCGGCCCTGACGCGTCCCTCCGCATTGGCGCTCGCACCGCTGCTCGCGGCATTCCTCCTCGACCGCCGGCACGCGCGGCGCGCCGGGCTGCGCCTGTCCGGCATGGCCCTGGCCGGCCTCCTGCTCTGCCTCGCACCGTGGACGCTGCGCAACGCCCTGCGCTTCCATGAACTCATCCCCGTCAGCGACGCCGCCGGCGTCAGCCTGTACGCCGGGAACTCCCGCTGGACCGAGAGCTTCTACCGCGTGCGCAGCCGGCAGGAGTACCTTCGCTGGCTGGAGGATTTCGACCACGACCTCAAGACCCATCTGGCGCAGTTCGATGAGGAGGGGAAGCGGTCGCCCGGCCAGCGGTCGGCGGCCTACGCACGCCTCGGGATCGACGAGAGCCTTGCCGATCCTGCCGGGAGCGCACGGCGGCTCGCGATGAAGGCCTGGCACTGGGTGCGGCCCTACCCCACGCCCTGGTTCTGGCCGCCCGCCATCGTCGCGGGCATCGGCGTCATCTACGCGGGCCTCTACGTCCTGGCCGCGCGCGGATTGCTGCGCGCGCCGCGCCGCGGCGTGACGGCGTTCTGCGTCGCCGCCCTCGCCCTCAGCATGGTCGCTCACGTCCTGCTCCAGGTCGTCTGGCGATACCGGGTGCCGTACTGGGACCCGATCCTTCTTCTCTACGGCGTCTTCGGAGCCTCGCGGCGATGACCGCGCCGCCGGACGGCGCCGTGCCGCGCCTCGGGCGCGCCGCCTGCGCCTCGATTTTCTTCGGCGCGCTCGCCGTCCGCCTCGCGGCCGTCGCGGCTGTCGGGTTCTCGACGACGCGCTTCGCCGACGCTCCCGCGTACCTGCTCGGAGCCCGCGCGCTGGCCGAAACGGGGCGGTACCCATTGCGGACGGACGCCTTCCTCTTCCGCCCTCCCGGCTATCCGTTCTTCCTGGCCGCCGCCACGCTCGGCCATCCCGGCGCGATCCCCGCGGCGAAGATCGCGACTGCCGTCCTGGGAGCGCTCGGCGCGTTGCTCGTCGCGGCGCTCTCGGCTCGCGTCTTCCGGCGGCGCGGCCTCGCGATCGCGACGGGCGTCCTCGCGGCGCTGCATCCCACACTGGTCCTCGTATCGTCGGACGTGCAGAGCGAGCCGCTCTTCGTGGCGCTGCTTCTCTCGGCCGGCTATCTCCTGCTCGCCGCCACCGACCGCCCTTCCTCCAACCTCGCGGTCTTCGGCGGGGTGTTCCTGGCGCTCGCCGCGCTGACGCGCTCCTCGGCCCTGATGCTCGCGCCCCTGCTGCTCGCGCCCCTCTGGGACGGACGCCGCCCGCGCCGGGCCAACGCGCACATCGCGTTCTCGGCGCTCTTCGGCTTCGGACTCGCGCTCGCGCCCTGGACGCTGCGCAACGCCCTCGTGTTCCGGGAGCTCATCGTCGTCAACGACGGGGCCGGCTACGTCTTCTACGGGCGCAACGCCGACGCTGCGATTCCGCTTGCCCTGGCCCGGGACCGCGCCGAGATCGAGCGCTCAACCGCCGGGCTCGAGCGGGCGCGGCTCGAGCGCATCGCGGCGCTGCCGGAGGCCGTGCGGAGCTCGCCGGGCCGGCTGTCGCGCGCGCTCATGTCCGCGGCAATCGCCGAGCGGCTCGCCGATCCGCGCGGGACCGCTCGCCTCCTCGCATGGAAGGCCCGGGACTGGCTGCGACCCTATCCGGATCCGCGGTTCTGGCCGCGGCCGGCCGTCTTTGGGATGGGCCTGTACATGACCTCGGTCTTTCTCTGCGCAGGGGTGGGATTCATCCGCGCGCCGCGAACGGGAGTCTCGGTCTTCTGCCTCGTGCTCCTCGCGGCGACGATCCTCTTCCACGTCGTGTTCGAGACGAACTGGAGATATCGGACGGCCAACTGGGACCCGGTGCTCCTTCTGTATGCCACGTACGGCGCCGCGACGCTGCTCGCGGCAAACCGCGGGTCCGGCGCGGCCGCGGCATGATCTCGGACGCGCTGGTGCGGGCGCGAACGCTGGCCTATCGGCTCGCGGGCCCGGCCGAGCGCGCGTGGCGAAACGCCTCGGGCAAGGACCCCCTCCCGCCGCTCTGGCTGCGGCGCCACACGGGCCCCGTGGCGCGGTTCGAGAGCGCCGCGCGCGAGACGGCGCAGTTTCTCGACCGCCTCGGCCTCGTGCACGCGGAAGATTGCGTCCTGGACATCGGCTGCGGCGCGGGCGCCATGGTCCCGGAGTTCGCGCGGCGCCTCGGCCCCAAGGGCCGCTACGTCGGCTTCGACGTGCATGCGCCCTCGATCCGCTGGTGCCGCGAGCACTACGCGGGAGACGCCCGTCTCGCGTTCGAGCTCGCGGCCGTCGCCTCGGCCTACGGCTCCCCGTCCGGCCCCTCGGCCACGAGCTTTCGTTTCCCGCTCGGGGACGGGCAGGCCCGGCTCGTCCTTGCCAAGTCCGTCTTCACGCACCTGCTCGAGCCCGAGGCCCGTCACTACCTCTCCGAGACGCGCCGCGTCCTCGAGCCGGGCAGCGCCGCCGTCGTCACCGCCTTTCTCTTCGATGCGAGCGCGCCCGGGTTGCCCCTGGTCCACCGCGCATTTCCCTTCGGAGATGCGAGCGGCCTCGTGCGCTGGCGCCTGCGGACGCGGCCGGCGGCCGCGGTGGCCTACGAGAAGTCGCGGTTCGAGCGGATGGTCGAGGCCGCGGGCCTGCGCGTGCAGTGGATGTCGCCGGGCTACTTCCCCGGAACCGGCCGCGTCACGGGCCAGGACACGCTGCTGCTCGGGCGATGAAGGGCGGAAGGTAGACTGCTCCCCGATGGGAGCCCTGGCAGTCCGACGCCACAGCCCGCGCCTGCGGGCCGAATGGCTCGGCCGGATCGACTACGACCGCGCCCTGGCGCTGCAGTCCGAGGCGGCGGCCGGCGTGGCCCGGCGGCGACGAGCGCCTCTTCCTGCTCGAGCACGAACCGGTCTTCACCCTCGGACGGAATGCGACGGCCTCCGACATCCTCTTCACGCCGGAGCGCCGGCGCGAGCTCGGCATCGCCGTGCGCGAGTCGAACCGGGGCGGCAAGGTCACGTACCACGGCCCCGGGCAGCTCGTCGGCTATCCGATCCTGAACCTCTCGCCCGACCGGCGCGACGTGAAGCGGTACGTCACGGACCTCGAGGAGGTCCTGATCCGCACGCTGGCAGAGCTCGGCATCCGCGCCGCGCGCGCGTCCGCGAAGGAGCGCGTCACGTCCGTCTGGGTCGGCAACGACAAGATCGCCGCGATCGGCGTGCACCTCTCGCGCTGGGTGACGACGCACGGCTTCGCGTTGAACGTCACCGACGAGCCCCTGCCCTTCTTTGCGGGGATCGTCCCGTGCGGCATCACCGACGGCGGCGTCACGACGATCGAGCGGCAGATCGGCCGGCGGGTCCCGCTCGAGGACGTCGGCCGGACGGTGCTCGCCCATTTCGGCGCGGTCTTCGGCCGGGAGATAATCCGGCCGTGAAGAGCGAGCTGCCCGCCCACGGCCGCGCCTCCCGCCTCGAGAGGCCCGAGTGGCTGAAGGTCCGCCTGAACACCACCGGCGAGTACGAAGAGGTCCGCGCCATGATGCGCCGCCTCTCGCTCGTGACGGTGTGCGAGGAGGCCCGCTGTCCCAACATCCACGAGTGCTGGGCCCGCGAGCGGACGGCCACGTTCATGTTGATGGGCGACATCTGCACGCGGCACTGCGGCTTCTGCGCGGTCGGCAAGGGTCTGCCGGGATCCCTGGATCCCGGGGAGCCCGAGCGCGTGGCCGAGGCCGCGAAGGAGCTCGGCCTCTCCCACGCCGTCGTGACGTCGGTCAACCGCGACGACCTTGCCGATGGCGGCGCCGCGCACTTCGCGGCTACGATTCGGGCGATCCGGCGCAGCCAGCCAGGCTGCACGGTGGAAGTCCTGATCCCCGACTTCCGGGGCGACGCCGACGCGCTCGACCGAGTGCTCGACGAAGCTCCCGAGATCCTGAACCACAACATGGAGACGGTCGCGCGCCTGTACCGCCGCGTTCGGCCCGACGCCGAGTACGCGCAATCGCTCGAGCTCATCTCCCGCGCCGCCGCAAGAAGGATGCGCGACGGGCTGGAGATGCGGACGAAGTCCGGGCTCATGGTCGGCCTCGGCGAAACCGGGGACGAGGTCCTCGGCCTCCTGCGCGACCTGCGCGCTTCGGGCTGCGACATCGCCACGATCGGCCAGTACCTGCAACCGCACGACCGGCGCCTGCCGATCGAGCGCTACTACACACCGGAGGAGTTCGAGCGCCTGCGGCGCGAGGGCGAAGCGATGGGCTTTTCCCGCGTCGAAGCCGGCCCGCTCGTCCGCTCCTCGTACCACGCACGCCGCGCCCTCGAAGGGCCGGCGGCGTAAGGATCCCCATGCGCCAGCGCCCCGGGCTCGCGATTCTCCTCTGCGCCCTCGCCGTTCTTGCGTCCCCGGCCGCCGAAGCCCAGACCCGCGGGGCCGTCCAGACCAAGCAGGTCGACCCGGTCTACCCCGAGAACCTGCTCAAGACCGAACGCCAGGGCAACGTGCTGCTGGCCGGCCGCATCGACGCAAAGGGCCAGATCGGCGACCTGCGCCTGGTCGCGACGAGCGACGACGCCCTCGTCAAGCCGGCCATCGACGCGGTCCAGCAGTGGACGTTCCGGCCCGCCATGAAGGACGGCAGACCGATCGAGATCTTCGCCAACGTCGGCGTCCGGTTCCGGATCCAGGGCGACAAGAGGGGATACATCGATGCGCCCGTGCTCGGGGACATCGCAATCTCGCCCGCCGACGCAGCGGGAAAGAAGACCGCCCCGGAAGGTTTCCCGATCCAGCGCGGCAAGGACCCCGCGCTGAGGGCGGAGGCCCTTCTCGACCTGCCGCCCTCGGGCGCGGCGCACACGCTTGCCGTGCGCGTGGAGGCCGTGTCGTCGAAGGGCCGGAAGATCCCGATCTTCCAACCTCCGGTGGCCGTCGCGGCCGGCGCGACGGAGGTGCGCATCCCCGTCGTGGCGCAGATCGGAAAGGACTGGGAGGACGGCGTGTGGGCGCTGCAATTCACCGTCGACGGGTCGCCCGTCGGCGGCGGCCAGTTCTGGCTGGCGGCCGACCCGGAGCATTTCCGTTTCGTGATTCCCCAGTCGTGATGTCCGCCCGCGCCATGCTCCCGGGGTTGGCAGCTCTCGGCCTCACCGCGGCCCTGGGCTGCGCGTCCGGCCCCGCCGCCGCAACGCCGCCCTGCGCGGGGCTCTCCCCTCCCTTCCTGCTCTCGGCCGGGCCCGTCAACCTGCCGCAGTCCTACGTTTCGGCCCGCATCTCGGCCGACGTCGTCGAAGAAATTGTCGTCGGCCGCGACGGCGGGGTCGCCGCAATCCGGCTCGTTGCGACTTCGGTTCCCACCTTCGGCCCGTTCGCCGAGGCCTCTCTCCAGCGCGCGAAATTCGTCCCGGGCAGGATCGAGGGCAACCCGGTTGCGGTGCGCGCATGGATCCGGATGCCGATCGGCGGAATCGTGAAACCCGGGCGCAAGGAGCCGGCCCACGACAGCCTTCGCGTTTTCGTTCCGGCGGGAGCTTCGCGCGAGGCGCGGTGGCAGCTCGCGGGCAGCGTCGACCGCCTCGCGCTCGTCGCCCATGTCGGCAGCGACGTGCCCCGGGGCGCCACGATCGTGGCCGTCGCGCCCGGTGGCGCCGAAGAGATGCTGCTCGCGGTGCCCGCGGCGGCGTCGCCCCTCGAGGTCCGCGAGACCGTGAAGACCGGCGGCTTCCTCCGGGCCGCGGGCGACTACCGGCTGGAGCTGCGTGGCGAAGGAAAGGTGCTCGCTTCGACCACCGTCACGATCGCCGCCGGGTTCGAGAGCTCGATCGTGAATGCGTGCGAGCCGCTCCAGGGTCCGGAAAGAACAGGGCCGGGGCGATGACCCCGGCCCGCACACGATACCCCCGCCTCCCGGCGTTGCTTTGAGTGTAGCGCCCCCGGCGCCTTACTGGAAGTCCCGAATGTCGCGAAACGGCGTCTCGGGGTCCCGGAAGTCGGGCCGGTAATAGCGGTTGGCCGTGTCGAGCTCCTGCTGGTAGCCGTTGGAGAGGCCGTTCGCCTCCAGCGCCGCCAGGGCCTCCTGCCACTCGCGTCCGTCGATCGACCGATTGAGCGCGGCGTATTTCTCGTTCGCGGCAGCCCGGTGGATCGGGTAGTACTGCGCCATGAGCGAGATCGCGACGTTCGGCGACAGCGTCTCGGCGATCCAGGACAGCGACTCGGAGACGCCGGCAGCCCCATTGGGAAGCACGAGCACCCGCACGAGCAGGCCGCTCCTCAAGAGCCCCTCGTCGTCGAGTTCGAGGCGCGAGCCCTTCTGCCTGAACATCTCGACGAGCGCCGCCCGGGCGCGCGCCGGGTAGTCGGGCACCTTGGAGTAGAGAGAGCCTGCGCCCGTGTCGGCGTACTTGAAATCCGGAAGGTAGACGTCGACGACGCCCTCGAGCAGCCGCAGCACTTCGACCGAGTCGTAGGCGTTGGTGTTGTAGACGACGGGCAGGCGCAGGCCGCGCCGGGCCGCGATCAGCACGGCCTTCGCCATCTGCGGGGCGAAGTGCGTCGGCGAGACGAATCCGATGTTGTGGCAGCCCCGCTCCTGGAGCTCGAGAGCCATCTCCGCCACCCGCTCGACCGGCACCTCGTTCGACCTCTGCGCCGGGTAGTCCTGGCTGATCTGGTAGTTCTGACAGTAGACGCAGCGCAGGTTGCAGTTGCCGAAGAAGATGTTTCCCGCGCCGCGCGTGCCCGAGAGCGAGGGCTCCTCGCCGAAGTGCGCGGTGTGGGAGGACACGACGGGCCGCTCGCCCGAGGCGCACGCGGCGAGCACGCCGGCCAGGCGGTCGTTGCCGCAGTCGCGCGGGCAGACCGTGCAGGAACGCAGGAGCGCGTAGAGCTTTTCCACGCGCTCCTCGAGTTCCCCGGTCTCGAGGAGCCGAAGGTATCCGGGCTCGGGCATGGCGCGAAAGCTTAGCATTGGAGCCGATGCCCGAGTCCTGGACGACCCTCATCAAGCGCTGGGGCATCAACCTCTTTCCGGCCTGGCGCGGAACGGGCGCGCGCGCCACCTACATCGCGGCCGACTGGCGCGAGGTGCGCGTCCGCCTGCCGCTCTCGTGGCGCACCCGCAACTACGTGGGAACGATCTTCGGCGGGAGCCTCTACGGCGCGGCGGACCCCTGGTACATGATCATGCTCATCCACGCCCTGGGGCCCGCCTACACGGTCTGGGACAAGGCCGCGACGATTCGGTTCAAGAAGCCCGGCCGCTCGAAGCTCTTCGCCCGCTTCCTGCTTTCGGAGGATGAGATCGCCGAGATCCGGCGCGTCCTGGAGACCGAGCCGAGGACCGACCGCGTGTACACCGTGGACCTCGTGGACGCGGACGGCGTCGTTCACGCCACGGTCGAAAAGACGATCTCGATCCGGAAAGGAACCTAACTGCCCGACTCCGGACCGAGCTCGGGCAGGGTCTGGCGCCGTTTCCAGAAATCGGCCCAGGGATCCGCCTTCTCGAGTCGGCGCCGGAAGTTGCCGAGGTCAAAGCGCGTCGGATCGAGCGAGGTTTTCACCTCGGACCAGTCGAGGGGTGTCGAGACTGGCGCGTGCGGGCGGGCGCGGACGGAGTACGGGCTCACGACGGTCTGCGCAAAGCCATTGCGTGCGGCGTCGAGATAGACGCGGCCCCGGCGCTTGGCGATTCGCGCCTCGACCGTCAGCGCGTCGGGATGCGCGGCTGCAAGGCGCCGGCAGACCTCGCGCGCGAAGGCGAGGACTTCATCGGCATCCGGCCCCCATCGGATCGGCACGAAGACGTGAAGGCCGCGGCCGCCTGACGTCTTCGCGTATCCCGTCAGGCCAAGGCCCTCGAGCGCCTCGCGCACGCGGAGTCCCGCGCGGGCCGCGTCGGCGAAGCGGCCCGACTCGGGGTCGAGGTCGAAGCAGGCCCAGTCGGGCTTTCGCGGGGCGGCCGCGCGGCTGCCCCAGACGTGCACGGCGATGCAGCCGAGGTTTGCGAGGGTGAGCTGCGTCTGGCGCTTACCGCCGACGACGTAGCGTGTGACGCCCTTCGCGTGGCGAATCGCCTTCGTCGGCGTGCCGGCCGGCAGGCCCGCGGGCGCCTCCTTCTGATAGAAGCACTCGCCCGCGAGCCCGTCGGGGCAGCGCTCGAGCGAGAGCAGGCGATCGGCGACCCAGGGCTCGAGCTTCGGAAAGACCGTGTCGTAGAAGGTGACGAGGTCGCCCTTCGTGTACCCCTCTTCCGGCCAGTAGATCTTGTCCGGATGCGAGACCGGCACGGCGAAGCGCCCCGAAGCCATCAGCGCCTCTCCGGCAGGACGCAGTCGAGCGGCTTCTTGTCGTCCCGCAGGCCGAGGAAGACCGGCTGCCGGAGCTTCCAGTCCGCCGTCCACTCCTGGAACGCGATCTGGGCGACCAGCCGCGGCGCGACCCATACAGCGCCCTTCTCGCGCGGCGGATCTGCGAAAGGCGGAGCCGCTCGCGCGAGCGGACGCAGGACCTTCGCGAGAGCCGCGAGCGTCGCCTCCGTGAAGCCCGTACCGACTTTCCCGACGAAGGCGAGCTGCCTTCCCCGGTAGGCGCCGAGAAGAAGCGCGCCCAGATGCCGACGTGACCCGCGGGGCGGCGTGAACCCGCCGACCACGAGCTCCTCCTCCTGGTGGACCTTGACCTTGAGCCATCGGCGGCTGCGCCGCTCTTCGTAGGGAGCGCCGTCGTCCTTGGCGACGAGGCCCTCGAACCCCCGGCGCTTCGCCGTCCGATACGCGGCGAGGCCGCCCCCCGAAAGGCGCCGAGAGAGAAGCAGCCGCGGCGACGCCCGTCCGATCGCCGCCTCCGCTTCTTCGCGCCGGACCGAGAGCGGCTCGCGGCGCAGGTCCCGTCCGTTGCGGTAGAGGCAGTCGAACACTGCGAACGCCTGGCCCGCGCCGCCCCGTTGCAGGAGCTGGAATCGCGAGACTCCGCCCCGGTCGAAGGCGACGACCTCGCCGTCGAGCACGAGTGCGCGGTCGGGCAGGCGCCCGATCGCCTCCGCGACACCGCCGAATGTGGCGGTCCGGTCCTTCCCGTTGCGCGACAGGAGCCGGATCCTCGCCCCCGCCTTGTACGCGAGGATGCGGTAGCCGTCGTACTTCTCCTCGTACACCCAGCCCGGCCGGTCGAAGGGCTCGGAGACGAGCGTTGCGAGCATGGGGCGCGCCCGAAACGGAATCCGGTCGCTCATTTCCCGGATCTCCGGCGCCGGGGCACCGGGTCGCCCTCGGCTGCCCGGACGACGTCTCCACCCTCGTCGCGGGCGATCCCGGCCAGCGTGCGCCCCGAAATCGCCGACTTCGGCTTTTCGGCCGCCACGTCCCCCTCGCTCGCGGACGCGTCGCGGTGCTTGATGAGAAGCCACGAGGGTCTCCCCTTGGTTCGCCCGAAACCTCGCGTGCGGACGAGAGCCCAGGAGCCGTGGAGCTTCTTGCCGTGCAGCACGAACTTGAGCTCGCCCTTGCGCAGTGCCTCGTCCACGTCGGGCACCTCCGGCTCCCAGCTCCCGCGGTCCCAGACCATGACCGTGCCGCCGCCGTACTCTTCTTCCGGGATGACCCCCTCGAACCCGGCGTAGTCGAGGGGGTGGTCCTCGGTGGGCATTGCGAGCCGTTTGACCGACGGATCGAGCGAGGGCCCCTTCGGGACCGCCCACGAGAGCAGCACGCCGTTCCATTCGAGGCGGAAGTCGTAGTGGAGCTGTGTCGCGCGGTGCTTCTGGACCACGTATGCGAGCGTCCTGGTGCGGCGCCGGCGCGCGGGCCCTGCGCCGGAAGGCTCCGGCGTTACGCCAAAACGGCGCTTGCTGCGATACGCCTCAAGCGGCACGCGGCACCCCGGGGCCGGAAAATGCGCCGCGTCGTCTACAATGGCTGGACTTCATGCGGGACATTCTGGCATGGGCCCTCGCCACCGAGCTCACGGGCCTCGCCATCCTTCCCCTCCTGCGCTCTTTCTTCGACAACCGGCGCGATGCGGCCCTGCTCTCCCGGCCGATCGGCCTCGCGGTCGTCGCCTACGTCGGCTGGATTCTCTCGCTCCTGACGCCGCTCGGGTTCCAGCGCCTGACGCTGATCATCGCCCTGGCCGCCGTGGCCGCCGTCTCGCATTTCGTCCGCCGCCGCGCGGCCGCCGGGTCGGCGGCGGGCGCGCCCTGGTGGTGGTGGGAGTGGGGCGACCAGGAAAAGCTGGGCGCGATCCTCTTCTGGGCGGCCACCGGGATCTTCGTCCTCATCCGGGCGGCCGGGCCGGCGATCCTCGGCGCCGAGAAGTTCATGGACCTCGCGTTCCTGAACTCGCTCGCGCGCTACCAGGCCATGCCGCCGGGCGATCCGTGGATGGCGGGCAAGACGATCAACTACTACTACTGGGGCTACCTGCTCGCGGCGGCAGAGGCCAAGCTCTCCGGCGTCGCGCCCATGATCGCCTACAACCTTTCGGTCGCGACGTTTGCCGGCTTCTCGTTCGCGGCGGCGGCGTGCCTGGGCCTGCGCCTCTCGAGGGGCCGCCTCGGCGTCGGGCTCGCCGCGGGCGTTGGGACGGTTTTCGCCGGCAACCTCGCCGGGGCGCTCGATGCCTGGAACGCCCCGTTTGCCGCCGACTTCGACTACTGGCACGCCTCCCGCGTGATCGGCCCCGAGAACTTCAAGACGATCAACGAGTTCCCGTTCTTCACGTTCTTCCACGCGGACCTGCACCCGCACCTGCTGGCGTTCCCGTTCTTCATCGCGGCCTTCGCCATCGCGCACCGCTGGGTCGAGTCCGGCCGCGGGAAGGGGATGCACGCATGGGCCTCGATGCTGCTCGTCGCCCTCGTCGCGGGCACGGCGCGCGCCGCGAGTCTCTGGAACATGCCGGCCATGGCAATCCTGCTCGTCCTGTGCGGGATCTTCCGGTGCACCCGCGGCGAGCGTGTGCCTGCCCTGCGGGAGGGCGTGGTCGGGGGGCTGCTCGGCGGCCTCGTGTTCCTCGCCTCGCTCGTCCTCTTCTATCCCTACACCTCTTCCTTCCAGCTCGAGAACAGGGGGCTCGGGCGTGCGACGATGGTCTCGGGCCTGATCGAGTTTCTGGGCGTGTGGGGAATCCTGTTTGCGGTCTGCGCCCTCGGCCTCTGGCCGCGCGCCGGCGACGATTCGGAGCGGGCGCGGCGCCGGCGCGATCTCGGCCTCGTGATCGCGGCGGCCGCCTGCCTCGTCGCCGGCTTCGCCCTGCGGATGCCGGCCATGACGATCGTGCTCTTCCTCGGCTTGCTCGCAGCGCGGGCGGCATGGAAGGGCCTCCATGCCGCGGAAGGGGACGCGTCCGCCGTCTTCGCCGCCTTCCTGCTTCTCCTCGGCCTCGGAATGATCGGCGGCTGCGAGCTCGTCTACTTCCGGGACACGTACGGGCAGGACCTGCAGCGGATGAACACGATCTTCAAGTTCTACCACCAGGCCTGGCCGCTCGTCGCCATCGGGGGCGCGGTCTTCGCGGGGCGCGCCGTCGCAGCGGCCGGCCGCCGACGCCTCGTCCGGCGCGGGCCTCCTGACCGCATGCCTCCTGCTCGCCGTCCTCTGGCCGCTGAACGCGGCCGTGTCGCGATTCCGGCAGAAGGACGGTCCGCTGTCGCTCGACGCGCGCGGCCCGCTGGCCCGCCGCGGCGCCGGCGACGCCGCGGTCATCGACTGGCTCCTGCACAATGCCCGCCTCGGAACGGTCGTGCTGGAAGCCTCGGGCGACCCGTACTCCGAGTTCGCACGCATGGCGTCGCACACCGGAATCCCGACGGTGCTCGGGTGGGCCAACCACGAGGGCCTCTGGAGGTCGAACGAGCCGGACGTCGCCGACCGGCTCGCGCGCATCAAGCTCTTCTACACGACGCCCGACCCCCGCGTCGCCTGGGACGCCATCCGGCGGTATGGCGTGACGCACGTCGTCTTTGGCGACACCGAGCGGCGCCTCTACGGCGGCGCCGCCGGGGTGCCGAACTTCCCCTTCCTCACGCCGGTCTTCAGCTCGGGCGGCACGACGATCTTCTCCGTCGCCGGCCCCCGATGAAGATCCTGATGGCGCTCGACTACTACCGGCCGCACGTCTCGGGCCTCACGCTCTACGTCGAGCACCTGGCCGAGGGGCTGGCAAAGCGCGGCCACTCCGTGCAGGTGCTGACGCACCGCCACCTGCCGGAGCTCCCCCTCGAGAGCGAGGAGCATGGCGTGCGCGTCCTCCGCGCTCCGGTGGCCGCGCGCGTGGGCAAGGCCCTCGTGTCGCCGGCAATCCTCGCGCGGGCGCTTGCCGAGGTGCCTCGCTCGGACGTCCTCCACCTGCACGCGCCGCTGGTCAACGCCGTGCCGCTCACGCTGCTAGGTGCGACGCTGCGGGTGCCGATCGTCGTCACCTTCCACTGCGACCTCCAGTCGCCGCCGGGCGCAGTGTCCCGATTCGTCGAGACGCTCGCCCGCGCCTCCCAGAACTTCGCGCTCGAGCGCGCCGCCCGCGTGATCACGTACACCGAGGACTACGCGCGCCACACGCGGCCACTCAGCGACCGCCTGGAAAAGGTCGGGTGGATTCTGCCGCCGGTGAACGATCCGCCCGAAACGGGCCGGACCGTCGCCGAGGTGAGGGCCCGCTTCGGCGTGCGCGGTGCGCCCGTGCTGCTCTTTCTCGGCCGTTTCACGGAAGAAAAGGGGCTGCCCGTCCTCGTCGAAGCGTTCGCCGAGGTCCGCCGCCGCTTTCCCGACGCGGTCCTCCTTCTGGCCGGCGCGAAATCGGTGCCGGGCGAGACCGTGCTCGAGAGGATCGCCCCCCTGCTCGCGGACCCGGCCTCGGGCCTCGTCGCGCCGGGGATCGTGCCGCCCGCCGAGATCGCCGACCTCTTCACGATCTCGGACCTGCTCGTGCTGCCCTCGATCAACGCGACCGAGTCCTTCGGCCTCGTCCAGGTCGAGGCCATGCTGCGGGGAGTCCCGTCGGTCGCTTCCGACCTGCCGGGCGTGCGGCAGCCGGTGCGGCTGACCGGGATGGGCGAGATCGCACCGATCGGCGACGCCGGCGGCCTCGCCCGGCAGATCCTGAAGGTGCTCGAGTCCCCCGAACGCTACCGGCGCCCGCGCGAGGAGATCCGCGCCATGTTCCGCCCGGAGCGGACGTTCGCCGAGTACGAGGCGGTCTACGCCTCCGCAATCGGAGCCGGCGCGTGAACACCCGCCCTTCCTCGGAATCCATCCTCCGGGCGCACCTGCGGGAGATGCCCCTCCACCGCGTCCTCCTGCGGTCGATCGAGGCGCGCATCCTCTCGGACGTGGCGTTCCCGCGCCCGATCCTCGACATCGGCAGCGGCGACGGCCATTTCGGGTCCGTCATTTTTCCCGGCGGCGCCGACGTGGGCCTCGACCCCGGGCTCGCCGACCTCGCGGAGGCGCGCGCACGGGGCGTCTACCGGCTGCTCGTCGGCGCCGAATCCGGAGCGATGCCGTTTCCGGACGCGCACTTCGCCTCGGTCGTCTCGAACTGCGTCTTCGAGCACATTCCCGACATCGATCGGACGATCGACGAGATTGCACGGGTCCTGCGGCCGGGCGGCGTCTTCGCCTGCACGGTCATCGGAAACCGATTCAGCGAGTTCCTGACCGACGCCCGCGCCTGGCGGCGGCTCGGCCTGGCGGCCGCCCAGCGCGCTTACCTCGATTGGTTCAACCGAAAGGCCGCCCATTTTCACTTCGACCCCCCGGACGTGTGGAGGCACCGGTTCGAGCGGGTCGGGCTCGAAGTCCGAAGCTGGCGGTACTACCTTTCCCCTGCGGCCACACGGGTCTTTCACCGGTCCCACTACGTGAGCCTCCCGCACCTTGCCGCAAAGAGTCTGACTGGCCGCTGGATCCCGTTCCCGTCCCTGATGGACAACCGGTTCTGGATCCGACGCCTTTCGCGATGGGTGGACGAGCCGGAGCCGCAGGTCGGATCCTGCATCGCATTCGTCTGTGCCAGGAGCGGCCATTCTCCCGTAGAATGAGAGAGTTAGTCCGCATCTTGCAGGAGAGCGAATGAGATTCCTGATCACCGGCGGGGCCGGGTTCATCGGCTCGAACGCCGCCCATCGCGTGCTCGGGCTCGGGCACGAGGCCGTCGTTTTCGACAGCTTCACGAGGCCCGCCTCGCGGTTCAACCGGTCGTGGCTCGAGAGCATCCACCCGGGCCTGCGGTTCATCGAGGCGGACGTGCGTGACGCAGCAGCCCTCGGGAGGGCGCTCGCAGAGCCCTTCGACGTGGTCCTCCACCTGGCCGGGCAGGTCGCCGTGACCACCTCGATCCTCGATCCGGCCGCCGACCACGACATCAACGCGCTCGGCACGTTCCGGCTGCTCGAGGAGCTGCGCCGGCGCCACGCCGACGCGCCCGACCGGGCGCCGCTGCTCGTCTACGCCTCGACCAACAAGGTCTACGGGCACCTCTCCACGGGCGAGACGATCCGCGACGGCCGCTGGGACTTCAAGGACCTTCCGACGGGCGTGTCCGAAGAGGAGCCGCTTTCCTTCGAGTCGCCCTACGGGTGCTCGAAGGGGGCCGCCGACCAGTACGTGATCGACTACCACCGCAGCTTCGGACTGCCGACGGTCGCGATGCGGCAGTCCTGCATCTATGGCCCCCGCCAGTTCGGCGAGGAGGACCAGGGCTGGGTCGCCTGGTTCGCGCTCGCCGCGGAATTCGGCCTGCCGATCACGTTCTATGGCGATGGACTCCAGGTGCGCGACCTGCTCTGGGTGGACGACCTCGTCGCGCTCTACCTCGCCGCCGCGGAAAACCGCGCAACGGTCGCGGGACGCGCCTACAACATCGGCGGAGGACCGGGCTTCCGGCTATCGCTCCGGGAACTGATGGTCATCCTCGAGAACCGCCTCGGCAGGAAGATCCCCGTCGCCCCCGCGCCGACGCGCCTGGGCGACCAGCCCGTCTTCTACTGCAACATCGACCGTGCGGAGAAGGACCTCGGCTGGCGCCCCCGGGTGTCTCCCGCCGAAGGCGTCGACCGTCTGCTCGGCTGGATCCGAGGCAACCGCGAAGAGATCGGCCGTTTTCTGACCCGCAAGGGCTTGATCGCAGCGGGCCCGTCTCGGTGACGCGACTGTCGCGCGAGCGAGCCCGCGCGATCCTCTTCGGCCTGCTGCTGGCCGGAGGCATCCTGCGGTTCCAGGGCCTCAAATGGGACGACGGGCACCACCTCCACCCCGACGAGCGCTTCATCTCCATGGTGGAGGAAAAGCTCGCCTTCCCGAAGACGGCCGCCGAGTACTTCGACTCGAAGCGCTCGAGCCTGAATCCCTACAACCGCGGCGAGGGGTCCTTCGTCTACGGCACGCTGCCGATGACGATGGCCAGGACCGTGGCCCCGCTCTTCGGCCGCCGCGGCTACGACGGCACCTACATCATCGGCCGGGCGCTCTCCGGGTTCTTCGACCTCATCACCGTCTGGCTCGTCTACCGCATCACGCGCAGGCTGGCGCACCGCCGCGCGAGCCTGCTCGCGGCCGGCCTGTCGACGTTTTGCGTTCTCGGCATCCAGCTCTCCCACTTCTGGGCCGTGGACACGTTCCTGGCGACCTTCACGGCCGCCGCGCTCCTCGGTGCGGTGCGGATCGCGCAGGGCCGGTCGGGTTGGGGGGGCTACGCCGCAACCGGTGCGGCCATCGGGCTTGCCGCCGCCTGCAAGATCACGGCGCTCGCGCTGCTGCTTCCCCTCGGCGTCGCGGTCCTCGTGGCCGCTCTGCGGCGGCCCCGCCCGCTCGCCGCCATGCTGGGAGCCGTTCCCCGCCTCGCCGTGGCGTTTGCGGGCTCGGCCGCCGCGGTTCGCATCTTCCTCCCGCACGTCTTTCTCGGACCGAGCCCCCTCTCGTTCCGGCTCGATCCCCGCTGGATCGAAGACCTGAAGAGGCTCCAGGCACTTTCGAGTTCCGTCGCGGGTTTTCCCCCGGCGCTGCAGTGGGCGGGTCGGACTCTCTTTTTTCCCCTCGAGAACCTGGTCCTCTGGGGGGCAGGAGTTTTCTTCGGCCTCTCGGCCCTGGCAGCGCTCGTGTGGGCATCGGCCGCCGTCGTCCGGCGCCGGGCCTTCGACTTTGCCCCGCTGTGCGCGTACTGTCTCTTTCTCTTTGCGTACCACGGTCTGACGCTCGTCAAGTCGATTCGCTACTTCTACCCGGCCTACCCCGCGCTCGCGGTCCTGACGGCCGCCTGGTTTTCGCATTGGCTGCGCAACTCGCCGACGCCCCGCCTCGCGCGCGCCGCCGCCATCGCGGTGCTCGCCGGCACCGCGCTCTGGGCGGTCGCGTTCACGGCGATCTACCGGCGGCCGCAGTCGCGCGTCGAGGCGACGCGCTGGATCTACACGCACGTGCCGGCGCACCAGCCAATCGTCAACGAGTCGTGGGACGACGGCCTTCCGCTCCCGATGCCCGGCTACGACCCGGCCGTCTACGCGGGACCGCCCCAGCTGCCCCTCTTCGACCCCGACTCCCGCGAGAAGGCGGAGACGCTCGTCCGCGCGCTGACCGGGGCCGACTGGGTCGCCGTGACCTCCAACCGCGTCTACGCCAACGTCACGCGCGTGCCGTCGGTCTTCCCCATGTCGATCGCGTACTACCGCGCGCTCTTCGACGGAAGCCTCGGCTTCGAGCGGGCCGCGGACTTCACGTCCTATCCGTCGCTCGGCCCACTGCGCATCCCCGACGACGCGGCCGAGGAGCAGTTCACCGTCTACGATCACCCGCGCGTCCTGCTCTTCAAGAAGACCGCGCGATTTTCCCCGACCGAGGCGCGGCGCCTGCTGCTCGGGGCGATGCCGAAGACGCCGCCCACGATGAACGACTGGGAGCGCTGGCCACGGGCCCTGCGCCAGGTCAGCGCGCCCGTGCGCCCGGACCACCGCGCCGAGGTCGAGCGCACGCCCTCGGTCGAACCGACCGAAGCCGGCGCGAGCTCTTTCGGAGCAGCCATCGCGTGGTACCTCGCCCTGCTCCTCGTGGGCGCCGCCGCCCTCCCGCTCGCGTGGACGCTCTTCCCGCGCTTCCAGGACCGCGGCTTCGGGTTCGCGCGGCTGTTCGGCCTCGTGCTCGCCACCTACGCGATGACGGTCGGCCTCACGTTTCGCGTGATGGCGAACGGCCGCGCGACAGCCCTCGCGTGCCTGGCCGGCCTCGCGCTCGTCTCGGCGTTGCTCGCGCTGCGCGAGCGGCACGACTTCACGCGCTTTCTGCGCGAGCACCGGCGCGCGCTCGTGCAGAGCGAGATCGTGTTCGCCTCGGGATTCCTGCTCTTTCTGGGGCTGCGGGCGCTGAACCCCGAGATCTACTGGGGCGAGAAGCCGATGGACTTCTCGATCTTGAACATCCTCGTCCGCACCCGCTCGCTGCCCCCCTCGGACCCCTGGCTCGCGGGCGCGCCGCTCGGCTACTACACGTTCGGCCACGAGATGGTCGTGTTCCTGACGCTCCTGACCAACCTGTCCACGCGCCTGACCTTCAACCTCGCCTTCGGCATGCTCGGCGGGACGATTCTCCAGGGCGCCTTCTGCCTGGCGCGCAACTGGACAGGACGGCTGCGGGCCGGGATTGCCGGCGCCGCGCTGACGCTCCTGGTCGGCAACCTGTCCGGGCTGCGCGACTGGCTGGTCCGGAAGCGCGCACTCGACTGGGACTACTTCTGGGCGACCTCGCGCGTCATCAAGGACACGATCAACGAATACCCGTTCTGGAGCCTGGCGTTTGCCGACCTGCACGCGCACGTGCTGGCGATCCCGATCCTCCTGCTCTTCATCGCGGCGGCGCTCCACCTGGTGCGGCTGCATGGCGACCCCGTCGCGCCCTGGCGCGCGCGCCTGACCGGCGCCCTGCTGCTCGGATTCCTCGCCGCCGTCGAAGCCCTGACCAACGCGTGGGACGTTCCCCTGCTCTGCGGCCTGCTCGCCCTGGTCGCCCTGACCGCGGCCCTGATGCCCCAGCGCTTCTCGCTCGCGGGACCGGGCCGGGCCGCGATCGCTCTCGCCGTCGCAGGCGGCGCGGGTTTCACCCTCGCCAGGCCGCTGTGGGTCAGGGTCGGTGGCTCCCCGGGCATCGGTCGGAATCTCGAACCCTCGGCCTCGGGCCCGGATCAGCTGACCGTGTTCGGCCTTTTCTTCTTTCTCGCAATCGCCTGGTGGCTCGCCGCCGTTTCGGTGCGCCGGACGCCGGGCCGCGGCCCGCTGCGCTGGGCGCTCGTGGCGGCCGCCTCGGGAGGGCTCGGGTGGCTCGCCCTGCGCCGGCCCGACTGGTTCCTCGCCTGCGGTGTGCTGCTCTTTCTCGCCGCCTTCTTCACACTCTCCGAGACCCGCGACGACCGGCTCGCGCTCGGGCTTTTCGCGGCCGGGTTCTTCCTCGCGCTCTTCTGCCAACGCTTCTTCATCTACGACCGGATGAACACGTTCTTCAAGCTCTACCTCGAGGCCTGGCTGCTCTTCGCGATCGCGACCGCGGTCCTCGTCTTCCGGGCGCGCGAGCAGCGCGGGACGATCGACCGCTGGACTTTGCCCGCCCGCGCGGGGGCCGTGGTGCTGGTGGCCGCCGGTCTCTTCACGAGCGTGACGGCGGGCCGCGCAGCCGTCAGCCGGCACTTCGCGCCCTATTCGGGCCCGTCGCTCGACGGCCTGCGCTACCTCGAAGAGCTTCACCCGGGCGAGTACCGCGCGGTCGTCTGGCTGCGCCGCACGGTCGACGGCACCCCCGTGCTGCTCGAAGCGCAGGGCCCGTCTTACCAGGATTTCGGCCGCATCTCGATGCTGACGGGCCTGCCGACGGTGCTCGGCTGGGACTACCACGTGAAGCAGCGGGGCAACTCCGAGACGGAGATCGAGGCGCGCCGACTCGCGGTCCGGGCCATCTACTCGGAGGCAGACTCGGCGCGTGTCGCGCCCTTGCTCAAGCGCTACGGCGTCGGCTACGTCTACGTCGGATGGCTCGAGCGCAAGACCTATCCCGTGGCCGGCATCCAGAAGTTCCGGACCGACAAGGCCCTCTTCGAGCTGGTCTACGAGAACCCGGAGACGCAGGTCTACCGCGTCGCCGGCGGCCCCGCTCAGGACCTGCTGCTGCCCGCCAAAGAGTCGCTGCCGGAATCGGCGCAGACCGCGGGCCAGGCCCAGGACGAGCCCGAGGAAAAGCCTTCCATCCAGGAGAAGTCGGACGGGACCGAGCCCGCGTTCTCGAACCTCCGGGAGCCTCGCGGCGTCGCGGTCGACGCGCGCGGCCGCGTCTGGGTCGCCGACTTCGGGCACTCGCGGCTGCGGGTCTTCGACCCGAAGGGCGGCTACCTCGGAGGCTGGGGCGGACGGGGCAGCGGCGAGTACGGCTTCCGCGAGCTCTGCGGCGTCGCGATCGAGGGCGAAGCGCTCTACGTCGCGGACACCTGGAACGGCCGCGTGCAGGCCTTCACGATCGCGGGCGTGCTGCGCGCCACGGCCGGAGAGCTCTACGGGCCGCGCGGAATCGCCGTCGCGCCGGACGGGCGCGTCTGGGTCACGGATTGCGGCAATCACCGGGTGGTCTCGTACGACGCGCTGATGCAGGACCGGAAGTTCGTGGGCCGCAAGGGCTCCGGCGCGGGCGAATTCTCGAGCCCGACGGGCATCTCCGCGGCGCCCTCCGGTGCGATCTACGTGGCCGACACCGGCAACAAGAGGATCCAGGTCCTCGCTCCGGACGGGACGCCGCGCGGCGAATTCGCCTTCCCCGGCTGGGGCGAGAACGCCGAGCCGCATCTGGCCGTGGACGCCGACGGGACCATCTGGGCGACGGACCCGCCGGCCAACGCGGTCCTCGCCCTCGACCCGTCCGGCAAGCTGCTCAGGCGGATCACCGAAGACGGGGCCGGGCGCACTTTCGCGAACCCGACGGGTATCGCGATCGACCGGAAAAACCGTATCCTCTACGTCGTCAACTCCGGAAACGCATCGATCGCCACGATCGCTCTCTCGGACAGGAGGACTCCTTGAACGACGCCGGGCTCGCCGGGACTCCGGAGCGCTCGCGGCTGACGGCCGGGGCCCTGCTCTTCATCGCGATCCTCGGGATCGCGGCGGGCCTGACGCGCTTCTGGGCGCTCGGCGCGCGGCCCCTCCACCACGACGAGTCGATCCACGCGTACCAGTCGTGGACGCTCTCGCGGGGCGGGGACTGGCGGTACGACCCGGCCTACCACGGCCCTTTCCTCTACTACGTCAACGCTCTCGTCTACAAGCTTTTCGGGGCGACCGACTTCACCGCCCGGCTCATGCCCGCGATCTTCGGCCTCATCCTGATCGGATTCGCCTGGCCCCTGCGGCGATGGATCGGAAAGCCCGCGGCGGCCGTGTACGCCGTCCTCGTTCTGACTTCCGCGCACTTCACCTACTTCTCGCGGTTCATCCGGGAGGACCTCTACTCGCTCGTCTTCACGCTGGCGACGATCCTCGCGTTCCAGCGGTTCCTCGAGACCGACCGCTCGAAGTGGCTGATGCTCTCGGCCGCGGCCTTCGCGCTGGCGGGCGTGACCAAGGAGAACGCCTACATGACCGGCGTGCTCTTCGTCGCGTACGGGCTCTGGTGCCTCGTGCGGGGAGCCGGCTCGCCCGTCGGGCCACGGCCGCAGACCGCTCTGCGCAGCTCGGTCGAGTGGTCGGTCAGGCACCTCGTGCCGATCCTGTCGGCCGGCATCCTGTTCCTCGTCATCTGGGCGACCATGTACTCGGCGTTCGGAAAGTACCCCGGCGACTGGTTCGCGATTCCGAAGGCCGTCAAGTACTGGATGGGCCAGCATGCGATCGCGCGGATCCCCGGTCCCTGGTACTACTACTTCCCGCAGCTCGCGTACTACGACACGGCGATCCTGCTGGCCGCCTGCTTCGCCTTCCCGTGGCGCGAATGGCGGCGCGATCCCCTCCTGCGCGCCGTCCTGATCCTCGCCCCGATCACGCTCGCCGCCGGGCTCCTCAAGGCGCTCAAGCCGGACTCGATGCTGACCGGCTGGGTCGCCCTGGCGCTGGCGCTGGCAGCCGCCTTCGTCGCCCTCTTCGTCTGGAAGAGTCCGGACCCGCCGGAAACGCCGCTCTTCCTTCGCTTCGTCGCGTTCTGGGCGGTGGGGTCACTGGCGATCTACGGGTGGGCGCGGGAAAAGGTGCCATGGCTCACCGTGCACCCGCTGCTGCCACTCACCGTCCTCGCCGCCCTCGGAGTGGTGCGGCTGTGGCAGGAGCGGCGCCGCGCATGGGCGTTGGCCGCCCTCGCGGCGACCGGACTCCTGCTCGTCGTGAACACGAGCGGAACGTACCTGGCCGCATTCCGCTACGGCGCGCATGACAAGGAGAAGGAGCCCCGGCACGCGGAGATGCTGGCCTACGTCCAGACCTCCCGCGACCTGGTCCGGGCCCTGTCCGCCGTGGACACCGCGAAGGCGCGCGTGGCGGCCGGGCAACCCGTCGTCACGGTCGTGGGGGAATCGACCTGGCCGCTGACCTGGTACCTGCGCGATGCCGTCGTCCAGTGGGCGTCCCGGATCGAGCAGGCCTCGACACCCGTCATCGTCGCCGACTGGGACCCGGAAGGAGCGCTCGAGAAACAGCTCGCCGGGAAATACGACGCGAAACGCGTTCCGATCCGGGCGTGGTGGTTTCCGGAACCCGCCAGGGAGGGCGGCGTATCGCGCCCGAGCTTCAAGGACGTACTGCGGTGGTGGCTCTTTCACGAGATCTGGAGCCCGATCGGGTCGCAGGACGCGACCCTCTTCGTACGCAAGGACCTCGGAGGTACGGGGCCCCTCGAGCCCCTCCAGCTCCCGATCCAGGACACGTCCTCGCGCGATTACCCCTCCGACGGTGTTGAGCTTCCGGCCCCGCGTACCTTCGGGGGCCCCGGCGCCGGACCCGGGCAGTTCGCCGAGCCGCGGGGAGTGGCCGCGGACGGGGGCGGGAACACCTACGTGGCCGACTCCAAGAACAGCCGGATCGAGGTCCTCGATCCCAACGGCGCCTACCTGCGCGCGCTCGGCAGCAAGGGGCCAGGCGAGGGCCAGCTGAACGAGCCCTCGGGCGTCACCGTAGCGCCGGACGGCGAGATCTTCGTCGCGGACACCTGGAACCACCGCGTCGTGCGCTTCGGGCCGGGCGGCGAGTGGCGCGGCGCCTGGACGGACCCGGAGAAGGCGTTCTTCGGGCCGCGCTCCCTCGTGCTTTCCCGCGGGTCCCTGTACGTCTCGGACACCGGGAACAAGCGCATCGTCCGCTTCGATGCCACCTCGGGGGCCGTGACCGGCCGCTGGGGCACCCCCGGCTCCGACCCCGGCCAGTTCATCGAGCCCGTCGGCGTCGCCGCCGATTCTTCGGGCCGCATCTACGTGGCCGACACCGGCAACCATCGCGTCCAGGTCTTCGACGCCGACGGCAAGTTCCTGCGCCAGTTCCCGGTCTTCGGCTGGAAGGACTTCTACACCGAGCCCTACCTCGTGATCGGGCCTTCCGACAGCGTCCTCGTGACCGACTCGTCGAAGCCGCGCCTGGCGCTCTACGACGCCGCGGGGGTCCTGGTGAAATCCTTCAAGGCCGACGGCCTGAAGCGTCCGACCGGCATCGCGCTCGACGCCTACGGGCACGTCCTCGTCGCCGACCGCGACAACAACCGCGTTCTTTCCTGGCCGCTGGACGCGCTGCGCTAGAAATGCCTTTCAACGAGGGAGGATGACGGCAATGACCACGGCACGGCCGAACGAGAGCACCAGGATCAGGCGCATGCGTGACACCGATCTGGCGGTGCTCGGCCTTCTCCTCCTGCTGACGAGCGCCTCCGGCTGCAAGCGCCAGGAGCCCGCAGCCGCCGCGGGCTCGGCCCCGGCCGCCGCGGCCGCCACCCCCGTTGCCTCCGCGGAGGTGCCGCCCGTGATCCGCGACTCCGCGGAACCGGGCAAGCCGGCGTGGGCCGGACTCGCCGAGCCCCGAGGGGCCGCGCTCGACGGCAAGGGCCGTCTCTGGGTCAGCGACTTCGGGCATTCGCGCGTGGCCATCTTCGACGCGGCCGGCGGGTCCCTCGGCGGCTGGGGCGGCGTGCGCGGCAATGGCAAATTCCAGATGCTGGACCCGGCCGACGTCGCGGTCCACGGCGACGACGTGTACGTGGCGGACACCTGGAACGGCCGCATGCAGCACATGACGACATCCGGTCAGTACCGGGATACCACTGCCGGCTTCTACGGGCCGCGCGGCGTCGCCGTCGCCTCAGACGGCAAGATCTGGATCGCCGATACCGGAAACGACCGCCTCGCCGTCCTCCAGGCGGGCCAGCCCATGCGGTTCGTCGGCAAGACCGGCACGGGCGCAGAGGGCCTGTCCTCTCCCGTCGGCGTGGCCGTCGGCGCTTCCGGCCGCGTCTACGTGGCCGACATCGGAAATCATCGCATCCAGGTCCTCGGGGCCGACGGCAAGTTCGAGCGCACGATTCCGGTCTCCGCGTGGACGGGCCCCATGGAGCCGTACCTCGCGGTGGACGATAAGGACAACGTGTTTGCTTCGGCCCCGACCACGAGGGCCGTCATCGAGCTCGACCGGTCGGGCAAGGTCGTGGGCCACTGGGACGCGGACGACGCCGGAAACAAATTCCTTCGGCCCACCGGGCTCGCGCTCGACGCCAGAAACGGCGTGCTCTACGTGGTCGACACGGCGGCGAACTCGGTCGGGACGATTCGCATCCACGTCCCCGCCGCCGCGAAGAAACCGTGACCGCGACGCGGCGCGCGGGCAGCCGGGGCGCGTCGCGCTGGATCTACTACCTGTCCTCGATCCCGACGATCCTCTTCGGGATGCGCCCGGTCGGAGGCATCCTCCGGCTCTTCCTCGGGCTGCCGGTCGCCCGGCCGCTCAGGGTCGCGCTCGCCGGAGGCGCCCGATTTCGCGTCTCGACGCGGATGGACGTCTGGATCCTGAAGGAGTCCTGCCTCGACCGCGACTACGAGCGGGGCGCGCGGCTCGAGCCGGACTGGACCGTCGTCGACGTTGGCGCCGGGATGGGCGACTTCACGGTCCACGCGGCGAGGCTCTGCCCGCGCGGCCGGGTCTACGCCTTCGAACCCCTGCCCGAGTCGTTCGCGCGCCTCGAGGAGCACCTGCGCATCAACGCCGTCGCAAACGTCCGCGCCTTCCCGGAGGCGGTCGCAGGCGCCGTCGGGACGCTCGCCCTCTACACGGTCACTGGCCTGTCGGGCCAGCACCGCACCGCGGGAGACGGGTCGGATCGCTCGGGCGCCGCGACCGTGGTCCAGGCGACCACGCTGCCGGCCGCCTTCGAGCGCCTCGGGATCACGCGCTGCGATTTTCTCAAGATCGACTGCGAGGGCGCGGAGTTCGAGATCCTGCTCGGGCTTCCCGATGCCACGCTCGCCCGGATCGCCCGCGTCGCCCTCGAGTACCACGACCACGTCACGCCGCATACGCACGAAGAGCTCGCCCGCTTCCTCGAGGGCCGAGGGTTCCGCGTGCGCATCGACCCGAGCCCGGCGTGGCGCGAACTCGGCTTCCTCTACGGGGAGAATACGGCCCTGGTCGCCCGCTCAGCGCACCAGGTAAACGCCGAAATTCCGGTCCGGGTGTGACTGGGTCAGAATCCGATGCGTACCGCCCGGGTAGAGCCGCTCGAGCGTTCGCACCCGCTCCGCGTCGCTTGCACGGTAGATGAAGACGAGCGGCCGCGCAGCCAGCCCTTCGGGCACGTTCGGCGGAGCAACGTTGTTCGTGTCGCTCCAGGCCGGCTGGCCGAGCTCGAAGGCGACGAGGCGCGCGTCCACCCAGAAGTCGGTGGCGAGGAGGTAGGACTGCTGGATCGGAATGCCCTGGCTGCGGTACCTCGCGATCACGGCGGCGATCTCCTGCGCGTGCTCGATCAGGGCGTCGTACGACACGGCGAGCCGGCCGAAGTAGGCCTCGGCATTCCTCTGGAGTGAATATCCCGCCCCGGCCAGCATCGCCGAGAGGCCGACCACCCGCAGCGCGATCCGTTCGCGCAGGAAACCGTTCCAGAGGTGGGCAAAGGCCAGCCCGATCAGGAGAAACACCACCGGCAGCGCCGGCCCCGCACGGTTCACGCTCGGGTTCTCCTCGGGGAAGGCGATCGAAAGCGTGCTCGGCAGCGTCAGCAAGAAGAGTGCCGCCAGCAGGCCCGCCCAGCGCCAGCAACCGCCGAGCGCCTGCCTCAGGGCGAGGACCAGCCCGGCGAAGAGCAGTCCTCCCGCAACGACGTCGAGGAACGGCTCGTCCATGGGGAGCACGGTCCAGGTCGAGGAGCCCTTCCAGTGAAAGGCTCGCGCCATGTTCCCGAGGTTGGCGAGGAAGGCGCGCCCGGGGTCCCCGCCGAGCGCCTTCTCCGCCGCGGTGGTCCGCGTCAAGATCCGGTACCAGAAGAACGCGCGGTCCTCTCCGAGGAAGGCGAACTTGACCACCGGCAGAAAGAGGATGACGGACGTCGCCGCGACGAGCAGGCCGTCGCCGACCGTCGTCCAGCGTCGGCCCCGCCGCCGCCGGTCGAGGAGCGCCGCCCCGAGCGCCAGCGGAACGAGGAGGGGGACGATGCGGAAGGCCAGGTACGTATGCAGCCCGATTCCGATGGCCGCTCCCGCCGCCAGGGCCGATCCGCGGTCTCCCCGACGCACGTATCGCAGCAGCGCCCACAGCACGAGGGCCGTCAGCGGTATCGGATAGATGTACTCGATCCCCTGCCTCGCCAGCGAGACGGACCACTTGCTCCAGGCGCCGAATCCCGCCGCCGCCACTCCGAGCCAGACACCGCCGAGCTCCCGCCCCAGCAGAAACAGGGCCGGTGCCAGGAGCAGCCCGAAAATGGCCGTCGCCGTCTTGAGGGTGAGGTAGTTGAGCGGAAGGCCGAGCCCTTTGACGAGAAACGCCACCCAGTAGAAGTGCAGCGGTCCGTTTCCGAGGTTCCGCCAGAAAAAAACGCCGTGGTGGCCATCGAGGAGGTCCCGCATGTCGAGCATCTCCTCGGCGTGGTCGCTGACCGGGTTGGAGGGAACGCCGGACAGGTCGTGGAACTGGAACCAGGCGGCCGCCGCCAGGATCAGCGCCATGGCGCCCCATGCGGCAAAGCGCTGCCCCTCTGGAAGGGGTGATCGCGCCGCGGCCAGGTCGCTCGGCGCCCACCAGGCCCAGAACCAGAGGACGATCGCTGCCGCCCATGCGACGACGCCGGGCAGGCGAAACTCCTCCGGCGGCATCTTCCACCAGCAGACTCCCGCCGCGGCCAGAGCGAGGACGAGTGGAACCATCCGCGGCCCGCGCGCCGGCGGATCGAGCGCCCCGAGAAGATCCCGCGGCGGCGGATCAATCCACGCCACGAGGACCCACGCGAGCAGCCCGCCCGCCAGCGCCGCGATTGCGAGGGGCGGCAACGCCCGTCTTTCCATGGACGCCGACGCCGCGACGAGCGCCGCCAGGCCCGCGAGGCCGAGCCATGGCGCCAATCGGCGTATTCCCGTCTGGGTCGTCTCGTTATTGCTCAAGGCGGCCTTGGAAGGAACGATCTTAGCCGCTGATGCGGCCCAAAACTAAACGGCCGGCCAGAAGGTCGGCCGAAGGGAAGGCGACTACCTGCGACCTACCGCCACTGGAGACCGAGCGCCTTGGCGAGAAAGACCGCCATCTGGCCGCGCGTAAGCGGTGCGTCGGGACAGTATTGCGTGGGAGTACATCCGGCGGTTATGCCGGCGGCTTTCAAAGCCTCGATGAACTGGAAGAACGGATGATCCGTCGGAACATCGATGAAGGTCGCCGTGCCGGGCGCCGGGCTGACCTGCAGCTGATATTCGACGGTCACGCCGGAGAAGCTGTCGGAACCGTCGGTTTTAGTCGTGTTGATTCGGATCACGAGCTGGTTGCCAAAGCGGCTGTTGTCCACGACGTATCCCGCCGGGACGAGATCGACGTAGTCGGACCCGCAGCCCGCGACACCGGTGTACACCGCGAGGCTCGAGCAGGCACTTCCAAAGTAGCCGCAAGATACGATCTTGCCGAAGAGCGAACCGGTGCTAGCGGCGCAACCGTTGAAGACAATGCTGATCACCCTGGCGCCCGATGGCAAATGGGGGGTGCCGATGAAAAAGCGAACGCCGCCCGTCCCGTAACGGCGATAGGTTGTGTCGTCCTTGTCGTTGGTGTCGGCGTAGGTGTCGAGCGCGCTGTCTTGGGGTGTGAACTCTGTGGCCCCCATGCGGTAGAAGCTGCTATGGCTGGTTCCGTAGGTGTTCGGCACTTGGTCCTTGAGGATCTGCGCCGGGAGAGCCGGTCCCTCCGGCCTCCCGATGTTCGGCGTCCCCTGCGCCAACGCGGACGTGGCAAGAGCTGCGGCGACGAGGATTGCAAACGGAACGGTCTCTCTTCGACGCACGCGGTCTCCTTTCGCGCGCTGCGGACCTGCAGTCGCTACCGGCTGGCTACAAGCTCGAGATTCGGCTCGGTCATCCTATCAACAGTCGCTGTGACCGAGAGAATCCGGCGCTCCGAGACCCCCGAAACGCCCGTGAAGAGCATGGCGAGAACGAGTAGGCTCGTCGCGGGCCTCAGGCCTTAAAGACCTTCTCCTCGATTCCATCGATCCAGCGATCCACGAGCTCGACGCCCTGCATGAGCGAGTGGTCCTGGTTGCCGATCTCGTACTTCCAGGAGCCGAAGCGGCCGCGGGAATGGATGCCGCGCGGCTCCAGATACGCATGGATCGTGTCGAGCGATGCGTTCCGATCGACCGACGGGATCGGGTACGAGTGGCCGGCGTGGATGAGAAACACCGTCTCGATGAGCGGCAGGTCCGCGGGCTGCAGGATCCCCTCGGCAACCAGTCCGTCCACGACCGCCTTGCCGAAGTCTCCTTCGGGGAGCGGCTTGAACTTCGAGTACGAGGTCTCGGTGAGGACCGAGAAGTACTTGCTCGTGTCGCCGCCCGGGACGATCTCGGGCGAATAGTTGGAGAGGTACGTCATGCGGTAGAAGGGCGTCTTCGGGTTCGGGAAATAGATCCAGTTCTTGTCGGAAGGCGAGGGACGCTTGAGGCCCACGCCGACCGTGAAGAGGCGGTTGAAGAGCAGCTTCCGGGACGCGGCGCGAACGTTGTCGGGCGCGTGCTTCAGACGCGACACGAAGGCTTCGAGCGGAAGCGTCGTCAGGAGCTTGTCGTACTTGCGGGTCGTCCCGTCGGAGAACTCGATCTCGCGCTTGTCTTCGTCCACCCCGATCGCGCGCTTGTGGTACCGCACGTGGTCGCCGATGAACGGCAGCACACCTTTCCACAGGCCGAGGGTCCCGCCGTGGAGCGGATAGCCGAACTTGGCGTTGGGGCCCCAGTCGGTGGTCTTCGAGGACACCGTCGCCTCGATGGCCTTGCGCCACTCGACGACCGACACGCGCTCGGCGATCCAGTAGTAACCCATCTCCTTCAACGGCGTGGCCCAGACCTTGAAGTTGTACGGGTTCATGAAGTGCCTGGCGACGCCCGCACCGAATTTCGCCAGGACCCACTCCTCGAAGTTCTCGAACGCCCGGTCCTTGTCGATCGTCTGGGACTCGACGAGGCCGATCAGGCACTCGAGCATCGCCCGCTCGGGCAGCGACGACAGGTGGTTTTGGAAGGGATACCGGACGTACTTGTCCTCGAACTTGATCCAGCTCTCGCGATCGATCCACCGGATCCCGTCTGGCCCAAGGACTTTGCCGAGGAACTCGTTGAAGTACTTGTAGCCGGAGAAGATGATGTGGCCGGAGACGTCCCACGTCCAGCCCTTCGGGTCGACGAAGCTCGTCGCGAGTCCGCCGACCTGGCCCGAGCGCTCGAAGATCTCGAACTGGTCCTCGCCGCGCTCGCGCAGCCGGTACGCCGCGCCGAGCCCCGTCGGGCCGGCGCCCAGGATGACGATCCCGCCGCTCACTTCGGCTTCACCACGAGGCGGCGCAGCTGCTCGGCCTGCTTCATTTCTCCGCGCAGATCGAAAAGATAACGGATGACCCTCCAGATCGTGCCGAGCATCTTGAACGGCCGATGGATCGACTGCCCGGCCTCGCGCGGAAAGTGCTGCACGATGACTTCCGTGACCGTCCACCCGGCAATCCGGCAGCGCGCGTAGATCTCGTCGCCCACGAAGTTGATCCGGTGCTTGATCTCGATGCGCCGGGCCACGTCCTTGCGGAAGGCGCGGCAGCCGGCGTTGATGTCGTGGAGCGGCGAGCCGAGGATCCAGTGGGAGAGGACGCGCAGGCCGCGCGAGAGGATCAGCCGGCCGACTGGATCGTGCCGCACCTTTTTCCAGCAGAACACGACGTCGTAGCCCTGGTCGATCGCAGCCAGGAACAGCGGCGCATCGGCCATCGTGTGCTGGCCGTCGCCGTCCACGACCATCACGACATCGCCCGGCACGTTGCGCAGCGCGGTCTCCGTCGCGACCGCGTACCCCTTGTTCCCGTCGTGGTGGACGACCGAGACGCGCGGGTCCTTCTTCGCGAGATCCTCGGCGATCTCCCCCGTGCGGTCCCTGCTGCCATCGTTGACGACGACCACGTGCCAGGTGAGGCCCGGAATCGCCGACAGCGACGAGACCGCTTCGGCGACCGTCTTCGCGATCAGCTCCTCCTCGTTGTACGCGAGGAACCCGACGCCCAGACGCACCGGACGCTCGATGGGCGGCGGGGCGCCGCCCCTTGTCCCCCCGACCTCCCGATCAGTGGCCATAGATGATCCATCCTGCGGTTGCCACCCAGGCAATGACGACGACCAGAAGCCACGAGTCGTCGACGAGGAGGGCCTGGGTGGGACTGCCCCCTCCCCCGCGGCGGTAGACGAGATGCATGTAACGGGCGAGCCCCAGGACGACGAAGGGCACGGTGGCCGCGAGCGACTGGCCGTAGCGGGCCGCGGTCGTTGCCAGGACGCTGTAGGCGCTGTAGGCCGAGACGGTCGTGAGGCCTGTGACGATGAAGAGATAGTCGAGTCCTTCGGCGCGATACGCGGCGAGCGCCGGCCGGTGCTCCGAAGAGGAGCGATGCCCGGAATTGTGGAACTCCCACTGCCGCTTGCCCGCAACGAGGAAGAGCGCGAGCAGGTACGCGCAGATCAGCAGAAAGGGCGAGGCCCAGACCCCCGCCAGGGCCGCGCCCGCGAGCGCCCGCAGGGGCATGCCGGCGGCCACGATGAGCGCCTCGAGGAACGGGATCCGCTTGAGCAGGAGCGAGTACGCGATCATCAGGGCCGCGTACGCGGCGCACCACCGGCCAAAGTCAGCGCCGAGCAGGAACGCGGCGCCGAGCCCCAGGACCAGGAGCGGCGCCGCTGCGGCCAGAGCCATCGGGACCCCGAGCCGGCCGGAGGCGAGCGGTCGGGTGCGTTTCTCGGGATGCGCGCGGTCCCGCTCGCGGTCCATCACGTCGTTGACCATGTAGATCCCGCTCGCGATGCCGCTGAACACGAAGAACCCCGCCGCCGCGAGGAGCCACCCTCGAGGCGTGCCCAGGGCCCGGCCGAACAGAAACGGCAGGGGCAGAACGAGGTTCTTGATCCACTGTTTGGGCCGCGCCGCGGCGACGAGGGCGGCCAGGGAGCCGCCGGCAGCCCGCATCTCGACCGGCGTGGCCTCGCTCGATGATGTCACGGCCATTTCGTTCATTTTAAACGATCTATGCCTCGTTGTCTCCCGCAGATCGCTTCGCGCGGCCGCTGTAGGATGCGCCAGAGCGACGGGAGGAGCACACCATGAGCGACCAGTACGTCTAGCGCGTGATCGATCTCACCGATCCGGCCCGCAACCGCATCCACAACATGACGCTCGACGAGGCCCGCGCGCGTCTGGCCAGCCGGATTCCCGACGCGGTGCGTGAGATCGACGGCTCCTTCGCCCTCGTCGCGCGCGACGGCCGCCGCGTGATCCTCGCGCGATCCCTCGACCGCCCGCTGCGATACTTCCTGGCGAAACAGGCGGCGGGACCCGCGCTCGTCGTCTCCGATCGGATCGACGCGATCCACGCGTTTCTCGAAAGCGAGCGGCTCGACGGCCAGTTCCACCCGAGCTACACGCGGATGGTGCCCGCCCACTACGTCGTCGAGATCGAGCTCGTGGGCTGCCCGGACCCGGCGCCCACGTACACGCGCTACTTCACGCCCGGGCGCAACCTTCTGCCGCCGGACACGGCCGAGATCGGCCCGCGCTACGTCGCAGCCCTCGTCGACGAAGTCGCGAAATGGCTGCGCACCATCCCGGACCGCGAGCCGATCGGCGTCTGCTTTTCCGGCGGGATCGACAGCGGCGCCGTGTTCCTCGCGGCGTACCACGTCCTGCGCTCGACGGGAGGCAGCCTCGGACGCCTCAAGGCCTTCACGCTTTCCGTCGCCGGCGGCGAGGACCTCGGCCAGGCCCGCGCGTTCCTGGAGGCGCTTCACCTCGGGTTGTTCCTCGAGGCCGTGGACGCCGAGCCCGGCACGATCGACCCCTTCGAGGCCGTGCGCGTCGTCGAGGACTACAAGCCGCTCGACGTCGAGTCGGCGACCATGGCGCTCGCGCTCTGCCGGGGCATCCGCAAACGCTACCCGCAGTGGCGTTTCCTGCTCGACGGCGATGGCGGCGACGAGAACCTCAAGGACTACCCGATCGAGGAGAACCCGGAGCTGACGATCCGCAGCGTCGTGTCGAACCCGCTCCTCTACCAGGAAGGCTGGGGTGTCGGGAAGATGAAGCACTCTTTGACCTACTCGGGCGGATCGAGCCGCTCGTACAGCCGGACGTACGCTCCGCTCCGGCGCTTCGGCTTCGATGGATTCAGCCCCTTCACCCGCCCCGCGCTCGTCGCCATCGCCGAGGCGATCCCGTTCGGAGAAATGTCCGGCGGCGACACCGAGCGTCTCTATGCGATCAAGGGCGAGGTCGTCCGGCGCGGCGTGGAGGCGGTGATGGGCCTCGCGATGCCGGTCTTCCCGAAGCGCCGGTTTCAGCACGGAGCGCTCGCGGCCGGGGAGGCCCGGCGGCTCGCGTTCGGCGAAGCGCGCTACCGCGAACATTTTCTGTCCCTGTACGCGTGAACCCCGCGTTCGGCGCCGCGTACCCCTCGAGCGACCGGGACCGCGACCGGTGGATCCTGGAGCGGCGGCCCGACCGCCACGCCCGAGACCCGTGGCGCGCCGACGCGGCACACGTCGAGCAGGAGGCGTCCGAAGGCGGCGAGATCGTCTCCGTCGCCACGATCTTCCTGACCAACCGCGAGTGCCCGTGGCGGTGCCTGATGTGCGACCTGTGGAAGAACACGCTCGCGGAGCCGGCGCCGCCGGGAGCGATCGCCGCGCAGATCCGCGGGGCACTGGCTTCGCTGCCGCCGGCACGGCAGATCAAGCTCTACAATGCCGGAAGTTTCTTTGACGGACGGGCGATCCCACCGGACGAAGACGAGCAGATCGCGGGGCTCGTCCGGCCATTCGAGCGCGTGATCGTCGAGTCGCATCCGGCCCTCGTGGGCCAGCGCTGCCTGCGTTTTCGCGATCTGCTTCAGGGCACCCTGGAGGTGGCGCTCGGCCTCGAAACGATCCATCCCGGGCTGCTTCCCAGGCTCAACAAGCGCATGTCGCTCGACGACTTCGAGCGGGCCGCGCACCGGCTGCGGGAGTCCGGCATCGCGATGCGCGCCTTCGTCCTGGTCGGGCTGCCCTGGGTCCCCGAGGACGAAGCCCTCGACTGGGCCTGCCGCTCGATCCACTTCGCCTTCGATTGCGGTGCGTCCGCGGTCTCCCTGATCCCGACGCGAGCGGGAAACGGCGCCCTCGATGCGCTCACGGAACGCGGAGAGTTCACCGAGCCGGGTCTCGGCAGCCTCGAATCCGCGCTCGACTTCGGCCTTCAGCTCGGCAGGGGTCGCGTCTTCGCCGACCTCTGGGACCTCGAGCGATTCGGGCGTTGCGCCGCTTGCCTGCCCGGGCGCGCGGCGCGCCTGCGGGAAACGAACCTGCGGCAGAGGGTCCGGCCGCGCGTCGCCTGCCCGGCCTGCGGAGGCCGCACATGAGGGGCGCGTTCGACGTCGCGGTCATTGGCTCCGGATTCGGCGGGTCGCTCGCGGCCCTGCTGGCGCGGCGCGCGGGGCGGTCCGTCGTCCTGATCGAACGTGAAGCGCATCCGCGCTTCGCGATCGGAGAGTCCTCCTCGCCGCTCGCGAACCTCCTTCTGGAGGAGCTCGCGGACCGCTACGACCTGCCTCGCATCCGGCCGCTGGCCGCATGGGGAACCTGGCAGCGCAGTTACCCGGAAATCGGGTGCGGTCTGAAGCGCGGATTCAGCTTCTACGCGCACGAGAAGGGAAAGCCTTTCCGCGGCGACCCGGACCGGGGCGATCAGCTCCTCGTGGCGGCGAGCCCGAACGACGAGGTCGCCGATACGCACTGGTACCGACCCGACTTCGACCGGTTCCTCGCCGCCGAGGCCGCGGCGGAGGGCGCCGAGTACCTGGATCGCACCAAAATCGTCGGACTCTCCGGCCGCGCAGCCGGGTTCGATCTCGACACGGAGCGGCTGGGCCGCCCGATCCGGTTGCGCGCCCGCTTCGTCATCGACGCCTCGGGGCCCGGCGGCTTCCTCCACGGAGCACTCGGGCTCGAGTCCATCCCGTTCCCGGATCTACCCGAAACCGAAGCACTCTTCACCCACTTCGAGGGCGTCCAGCGGCTCGACGAGATGGGGATCTTCCCGTCGTCCGATCCGGCGCCCTACCCCGCCGACGACGCCGCGGTCCACCACGTCTTCGCGGGCGGATGGATCTGGGTGCTCCGCTTCAACAATCGAATTACGAGCGCCGGCGTCGCCGCGACACCGGAACTCGCGCGGGAGCTGCGCCTCTCCGAGGGCGCGGCCGGCTGGGAGCGCCTCCTCGCCCGCTTTCCGACGGTACGCGATCAGTTCGAAGGCGCGCGTCCCACACTCCCCTTCATTCACCGCTCGAGGATGCCCTTCCGCAGCTGCCGCGCCGCCGGCCCGGGATGGGCGCTGCTCCCGTCCGCGGCCGCATTCGTGGATCCCCTGCTCTCGACCGGATTCCCCCTCACGCTGCTCGGCCTCGATCGGCTGGCGGAAGCGATGCACGCCGACTGGGCGCGGCCGTCGTTCGAGGAGAAGCTGCGGCGTCACGGCGAGAAGACGTTGTTCGAGGCCGACGCCGCCGCCCTCCTGGTCTCGGCGCTCTATGCCCGATTTCACGACTTCCCGGTCTTCGCCTCCCTGACCAGGCTCTACTTTGCCGCTGCCAGCTACGCGGAAAGCGCCCGCCGCCTCGGCCGGCCGGCGATGGCGGGATCGTTCCTGTCGGCCGATCACCCGACCTTCGGTCCCGCGCTTGCCGCCTGCTGTCGCATGGCGCTTGTGGACGGACCCGGGAGCCGCGAGGCCCTCCTCGCGATCATCCGCGAAACGATCGAGCCGCTCGACGTGATCGGCCTCGGCGACGCGTCGCGCCGCAACTGGTACCCGGTCGACCCGCACGACCTCCAGGCCTCGGCGCACAAGCTCGGCGCCACGCGCGGCGAGATCGACGCACTGCGGCAGCGCTGTGGCCTGGCTCCGGCCTAGCGAACGAGCCGCCCCCGCGCGAGCTCCCGCTCCTTCCGCCACGTCCAGATGACGGGGGTGACGATGAGCACGTGGAACAGCGAGCTGACCATTCCGCCGAGCACTGGCGCCGCGATGGGCTTCATGACCTCGGATCCGGTCGCCGTGGACCAGAGGATCGGCAGGAGTCCCATCACGACGGTCGAGACGGTCATGAGCTTCGGCCGCAGCCGCAGCACGGCGCCTTCCATCGCGGCCTCGGTGAGCGCCGCCCGGGTGAGCGGCCCGGCTGCGGCCTTGCGGCGCAGCGCCTCCTCCAGGTACACGACCATCACGACCGCGGTCTGGACGGCCGTGCCGAAGAGCGCGATGAATCCGACCCAGACGGCCACGCTCATGTGGAACTCCGTCTTCCACCCGTACGCGACGGCGAGGCTGTGGAGGATCCAGAGCAGGAGGTTGCCTCCCGTGAGGGCGAACGGAATCGCCAGGATGACGTGGGCCGCTTCCCGCGCCGAGCGGTACGTGACGTAGAGCAGGACGAAGATGATCGCGAAGCAGACCGGCACGACGACCGCCAGGCGATTGCGCGCCCGGATCTGGTGCTCGTACTGCCCCGACCACTCCAGGAAGTAGCCCGGCGGGAGCGTCACTTTGAGCTCCACGAATTTCTTGGCCTCGTCCACGAAGGAGCCGACGTCCCGGCCCCGGACGTTGACGAACACGCGGTCGCGAAGCAGGCCGTTCTCGGCGGAAATCATGGACGGCCCGGGCCGGACCCGGATGTCGGCGACCTGGGCCAGCGGGACCTGCGGCATCACACGCGCTCCCTGCATGGGCGCCGAGCCCATGGCCGGAACGAGGATGCGCCCGATCTTCTCGGCGTCGTCCCGCAGCTCGCGGCTGTAGCGCACGCGGACCGGGAACCGGTTGCGGCCCTCGATGGTCGTCGTCAGGTTCTCGCCGCCGATCGCCGTTTCGATGACTTCGAGCGCGTCGCCGACCCGCACGCCGTAGCGCGCCGCGGCCTCGCGGTCCACCTTGATCTCGAGGTACGGCGTTCCCAGGATTCGCTCGGCGTACACGTCGGCCGATCCGGGCACGGCGCGGACGGCCTCGGCGATCTCGGCCGCCTTCTTCTCGAGCACGCCGAGGTCGGGGCCGAACACCTTGACTCCCACCTGCGTCGGAATCCCGGTCGCCAGCATGTCGATGCGGTTGCGGATCGGCTGCTGCCAGATCGTCGTCACGCCGGGAAGTTGCGACCGCTCGCTCATCGCGGCGAGCAGCCGCTCCCGCGTCTGTCCCTTGCGCCACGAGCCCCGGGGCTTCAACTCCACCAGGGTCTCGTACATGTTGATCGGCGCCGGATCGAGCGCGCTCTCGGCGCGCCCCACCTTGCCCACGACCGAGGCCACCTCGGGAAAGCTGCGGAGCACCTCGTCCTGCTTCTTCATGATGTCGATCGCCTCAGTCAGTGAGACCGCATTCGACGTCACGGGCATGAACATGAGGGTACCCTCGTCGAGAGGCGGCATGAACTCCCGGCCGACGCCGGCCCCGAGGCGCGCATCGAGCCAGCCGCCCGCGGCGGCGAGCCGATCCGAGAGCCGCGCGAGCCGTTCGGACCGCGCCAGGGACGCGAGCACGTCCACCGGCACCGCGACCGGCGAAAGCAGCATTCCCCCGCCGGCAACGAGCACGAGGCTCGCGACGAAGAGGAGCGCGGCCGCTCCGATCGTCCCCGCCTTGTGGCGCAGCGCCGCCGTCAGCACCGGCTCGTACAACCGGCGCGATACGCGCATCACCGGGTTGTCCTCCTCGCGGTGGACTTTGCCGCGGACGAGGAAGGTCGCCAGGACCGGAACGAGCGTTACGGAGAGCACCGTCGCCCCGATCATGGCGAAGGTCTTGGTGAAGGCGAGCGGGTGGAAGAGCTTGCCCTCCTCCCCGGCCAGCGAGAACACCGGCAGAAAGGCGAGCAGGATGATCACCATCGAGAAGAAGATCGGCCGCCCGATCTGCTTTGCGGCGTCGCGGACGATCTCGACGACGGGCTTCTTCCCGGCATCCGCCTCGTAGTGCCGGAAGACGTTTTCGGTGATCACGATGCCGGCGTCCACCAGCACGCCGATCGCGATCGCGATCCCGCCGAGCGACATGATGTTCGACGTGATCCCGAAAACGCGCATCAGGAGAAACGAGGACAGGATCGCGAGCGGCAGCGGCAGCGTCACGATGAGGATCGACCGGAAGTGCAGCAGGAAGAGGACGTGCGCCAGGGTCACGAGCAGGATCTCCTCGACGAGCGCCGTCTTCAGCGTGCCCACGGCCCGCGCGATCAGGGCCGACCGGTCGTAGAAGGGAACGATCGCCACGCCCGGGGGAAGGCCCCTGGAGACCTCCGCGAGCTTCTGCTTCACGCGCGAGAGGATCTCGGGCGCGCTCTCGCCGTAGCGCATGGTCACGACGCCGCCGACGACCTCCCGGCCGTCCTTCTCGAGCGCACCGCGGCGAAACTCCGGCCCGAGCGTCACGGCGCCGAGGTTCGAGATGTAGACCGGCGTGCCGCCGCGGGCCGTCACGACGATCCGCTCGACGTCCGCGACGTCGTGGATGAGCCCGAGGCCCCGCACGATGTACTCGAGCCCGCCCTTCTCGAGGACCTTGCCCCCGACGTTGTTGTTCGACATCTGCACCGCTTCGACGACGTCGCGGATCGTCAGGCCGTACGCGGCGAGCCGGTTGGGGTCGACGTCGATCTGGTACTGGCGCACGAAGCCGCCGATGGAGGCCACCTCGGCCACGCCGGGAACCGAGTTCAACTGGTATCGGACGTACCAGTCCTGGATCGCCCGCAACTCTCCCGGGTCCTTGCCCCCGCCCTCCACGGTGTACCAGAAAACCTGGCCGACGGCCGACGCATCGGGCCCGAGGACGGGCGTCACGCCCCTGGGAAGGAGCGCGGCGACGAGGTTCAAGCGCTCGAGGATGCGCGTCCGCGCGAAATAGAGGTCGGTGCCGTCCTCGAAGATCAGGTTGATCATCGAGAAGCCGAATGCCGAAGACGAGCGGACGGCCTTGACGCCGGCCAGGCCGTGCAGGTTGAGCGCCATCGGGTACGTGACCTGGTCCTCGACCTCCTGCGGGGAGCGGCCCGGCCAGTCGGCGAACACGATGATCTGGGTCTCGGAGATGTCGGGGATGGCGTCCACCGGGTTGGTCCGGGCAGCGTGGATCCCGGCCGCGGCCAGGAGCAGGGTCAGGCCCAGAACCAGGAACCGGTGGTCGAGGGAAAAGTCGATGATCCGGTTGATCACGGCTTCTCCCCCTTCGCCTTCTCTTTCACGTCGAGCGCGCCGCTGTACTGCACCGCCGCGCCGCCGGTGAGCTGGGCCTGCGAGTCCACGAAGAACGCGGCGGACGCGACGACGCGGTCGCCCGCCTTCAGTCCTTCGACGACGGCGATCCGATCGCCGGACGCTTCACCCGTCTTCACGTCGCGGGCCGTGAACGTGTTGGGGGCGGTTTCGATGTAGACCACCTGGCGGGCGCCCGTGTCGATGAGAGCGCTCTTCGGAATCACGAGCGACGGCGCGGCCGGGATCTCGATGCGGGCGTCCGCAAACATGCCGGGCTTCAGGGTCCCTCCCGGGTTCGGAAGGGCAATCCGTACGCGCGCCGACCGCGTTTCCCGGTCGAGGACGGGCTCGATGAAGGCGATCCGGCCGCGCAGGGTCTTGCCGGGAACTGCGGACACGGAAATCTCCGCGGGCTGGCCCATCCGGAGGCGGCCGAGCTCGTATTCGTAGACCTGCGCCATGAGCCACACGCTCGAGAGGTCCGCGAGCAGGTAGAGCTCCGTCCCCTCCGTCACGTACTGGCCCTCGATCGCCAGCTTCTGCATCACGGTCCCCGAGATCGGCGAGCCGTACGTCAGCGCGAGCTCGGGCGTGCGCGTCCTCTCGAGCCCAGCCATCTGCTCCGGGCCGATGCCCCACAAGCGCAGCCTCTCCCGCGAGGCGGACACGAGCTCGTCGGCGGCGCGGACCGTGTCGGGCGTCGCGCCCGAGAGCGCCTGCCGGTTCTGGAGGGCCAGCAGGTACTCGCGCTCGGTCGCGACGAGCTCCGGACTGTAGATCGAATACAGCGGCGCCCCGGCCCGCACCCCCTGCCCCGTGAAGTCCGCGTAGAGCTTCTCGATGCGCCCTGCCACCCGGGCCGCCACGCGCACCTGCTTCGTCTCGTCGATCTCGATCGTGCCCACGGCGCGGATCGCGCCCGAGAGCGCCTCTTTCGCGGCCGGGACCGTCGCGATGCCCGTGGCCCGGATCGCTTCGGCCGAGAGCACGACGTCCGCCGCGGAATGCGCCCCGCCGCCCGCGACCGGCTCGTCGGCGTACTTCGGGACGAGCTCCATGTCCATGAAGGGCGACTTGCCCGGCTTGTCGAACTTCGAGCCCGGCGCCATCGGGTCGTACCAGTAGAGGACCTTCCGACCCGACGCGTCCGCGGATGGAGTCGGCGTCAGCGTGCCGGCCGCCCGATCCGCCGCCCTTCCGCACGCCAGCACCGCAAGCAGAGCCAGCAGGCTCAAGCCGAGTCCGATTCTCGCCCGCCAGTCCCTTTTCCGGTTACTCATGTCGTTGCTCCCCGCCCGGCGTCCCCGGCACCAGCGGCAGTCCCGACGCCTTCTGCAGCGCCGCCACGGCCCTCCAGGCCGCGGCCCGGCGCATGGTCAGCTCCGCCTCGTAGGCGTCGCGGTCGATTGCGGCGCGCACGTACGTCAGAAAATCCACGGATCCGACCGCATAGGCTTGCGCGGCCGCGCTCGCGTTCGTCTCCGCCTGCGGCAGGATCGAGCTCCGATAGAGGCGTGCCTGCTCGATCGAACGATCGAGCTCGGCGTAGGCCTCCGCGACGCCGCGGCGAATGCCGTTGCCGACCATCTCGAGGTCCGCGCGCGACGCCGAGAGGTCGGCGCTCTTCTCGGCCTGCCTCTCCTTGAGTCGCTTGTTCTGTACGAAGGGCAGGGTGACGGAGACGCCCAGGCCCGCGAGGTCCGCGTAATCGATTCGATGGGCGTAGTAGGCGGCCGCCGTCACGTCCGGCCTCCCCTCGAGCTCGGCCAGCGACAGGTCCTCCTCGGCCCGACGAAGATCGGCCGCGCTCACCGTAATCAACGGACTCCGGCTGACCGCCTCCCCGGCGAGCTCCGCTTCCGCCGGGACCGAAGGCTCCTCGGGCGGCAGCGCCGCGACCGCGACGGGCTCTGACGGGCCCTGCGCCTGCAGCGAGTTCCAGCGCGCCGCGGCCATCCGGCGTTCGCCGCGCAGCGCGACGAGCCGCTCCTCGGCCGCGGTCACCTCGAGGTTCGAGCGGAGCACGTCCGCCTGCGCGCCCTTTCCGACCCGGTACCGCTCGGACGCCGAAGCCGCGACGCGCTTGAGACGGTCCCGGCTCTGCTCCAGGATCGCGGCCCGCGCGTCGATCTCGCCGAGCGAAAAGAAGGCCTCCGCCACGTCCGCCGCCAGCCGGATGCGGTGGTCTTCGTGCGAGGCCGACGCCCCTGCGAGCTCGGCCTCGGCCACCGCGCGGCGCGCGGGACGCTTGCCAGCCCCGGGGAACGTCTGCTGAAGGCCGACGACCTCCATCGTGAAGTCATCGCGCGAGAGCGAGAAGTCCGAGATCGGAAAGTCCTTCAGCGCGAGGTCGAGCTGGGGGTCCGGCAGCGCGGCCGACTGGCCGACGCGGTGCCGGGCGGCCTCGATCCGCGCCTCCATGCCGGCGATCTCGGGATTGCGGTCGATGGCGCGCGCGATGGCTGCAGACAGGCGCGTCTTCCAGTCCGCCTCCTGTGCTGGCAGCGTGGCGGCGGCAAGAACGAGAATCAGAGCAATGCGAAACGGGCGCATCGGAGAACTCCCTCATTCGGGCCGGGCCTGTCCCGGTCCGTTCGACGTCAGAGATCGAAGAGTGGGGTTCTCAGAGACGCAGGGGGCAGGAAGCGCAAGCGGGAGCGGCGCGGGGAACGAACGAGGTGGAGATCGGTTCGCCGGACGACGGGCCGGGCGACGCGGTCTGCGTCGGCGGGGGCGCGACCCGCGGCGACCCATCCGGATCGTGTGCCTTCTGCGAGGAGATCGAGGCCGGGTCCGGCGTTCTCTCGAGCGTCGGCGCACAGTCGCCGCAGCAGGCCGGCGCCGCGGCGATCGCGGTCGGCGCTTCGAACTTTGCACAGCAATCGCCGCAAGCCGCCGCGACCGGGCCCGCGAGGAGCGCCAGGCCGAGGAGGCAGGCGAAGGCGGCTTTTCGGAGACGATTCATGCGGAGCAACAGTGTCTCATAACGAGGCGATCGGCACGGTCATTCCGCCGCCAGCTCGCCTCCAACCCCCTGCTCCGCCTGGTACTTACTTCCTATCGATCCTTCGTCAGCTTCCGGTACGTCCTCAGATGCCTCAGGGCCGTCGCCGCCTGGCCCAGCCTCTCCGCCAGCGCCGCGGCGTTGAAGTGGGCGTCGGCATTGTCCGCGTCGACCTTCAAGGCATTCTCGTAGGCGCTGAGCGCCTCGGCGAGCCTTCCGAGGTCCTCGAGCGCCACTCCAAGGTTGAACGCTGCCGTCCCGTCGTCCGGACGCGCCGCCAGGGCCGCGGCGTAGTGCGGCGCGGCAGCGGCCGGGTCGCCGGCCTCGTGCAGCAAGCGGCCGAGGTTGACGTGCGCCTGCGCATGGCCCGCGTCGAGCGCCAGCGCCTGCTCGTAAGCATTCTGCGCCTCCACCGGCGAAGACGGCTCGAGCTCGCAGGCCCACTCGTACCAGTCGTCGGCCGAAAATTCGGGGCCCTCGTTGCAGGCCTCGCGAAAGGCGCGCCGCACCAGGGGCGCGACCTTTCGCGCGAGGTCCTTGACGCCGAAGTCGAAGAGGATCTGCCCGGTCTCCGGCCGCCAGCGGCGAGCGCCGTCCTCGACGACGATGCGGCTGCCCTCGACCGCGATGCGCACGGCCGTCAGCGGCCGGCCGTCGGGAAGCCCGGCCCGCAGCCGCGAGAGCGCCGCACGGATTCGCCGCGGCGTCACGCCCGCGGCGGCCAGGCCGTGCGACGTGCGCAGGAAGACGAGGTCCTGGAAGGAGAAGAGCATCTGGCGGCGCGGCCCGCGCCCGGGGGAAAGAAAGCCGGCGCGCACGTAGCCGCGGACCTCCGCCTCCGGAATGGAGAGGAGCCTCGCGACCTCTTTGGTGGAGTAGCCCTTCAAGGGCCTTCGAGAATATCCGAGGCGGGACGGAAGGAGTCTAGGCCTTGCGGCCGGCTTCCGTGCGCATCTGGGCGACGCGGGCCGGGGCGCGCTTGGCGGGCTTGCGCGCGGGGGTTCCCTGGTCCGCGGACGGCGACTTCGAGGCTGCCGCCGCCGAGGCCGCCGCCTCGGGCTTCTTCGCGAGACTCGCCTTCAGGGCTTCCATCAGATCGATGATCTGGCCTCCGCCAGCTTCCGGCGGCGCGAGCGAGATCTCCTGGCCGTCGACCTTCTTCTGGATGAGCCCGAGCACGCGCTTCTTCACGTCGTCCTCGTAGGTCTCGGGCTCGAACTTCTCCGTCGCGCGCTGGTCCACGAGGAGCTTGGCGAGGTCGAGCTCCTTGTCCGTCACCTCGGCCGGCTCGAGCGGGACCTCGGAGAAGGGGCGGACCTCGTCGGCATAGTAGAGCTGCTGCATCACGATCCCGTTGTCGACGGGACGCAGAAGCACGAGGTACTGCTTGCCGCGCGCGGCGTAACGGGCGAGCGCCACCCTCTTCGTCTCCAACATCACCTTCGAGAGCAGGGCGTAGGCCTTCGCCCCGCCCTTGTCCGGCCCGACATAGTAGGTCTTGTCGAAGTAGACCGGGTCGACCTTCGCGATCGGCACGAACTCGACGACCTCGATCGACTGGGTGGACTGCTCCTCGAGCGCTTTGAGCTCTTCGGGCGTAAAGGTGACGTAGCGGTCCTTGGAAAACTCGTAGCCCTTGACCATCTGGTCGCGCGGCACGATCTCGCCGTCCTTCGAGCAGATGTACTGCTGCTTCAGGCGCGCGCCGTCGGCGCCGTGCAGCAGATTGAAGGAAACGCCCGCGGAGGCGTCGGAGGCCGCATAGAGCTTCACCGGAATCGAGACCAGCCCGAAAGAGATCGTCCCTGCGGCTATAGGCCTTGCGCTCATGGGTTTAGAGCCAAGAAGCGTAACATGGCAGGGGGGAATCCAGAGGGTGTCTCTCGAAAAATACCGCCAGAAACGGTCGGCCGACCGCACCCCCGAGCCCTTCGGCCGCGCGAGCGCCGACCGGCCGCATCTCTTCGTGGTTCAGAAACATGCGGCCACCCGGCTGCACTACGACTTCCGCCTCGAATGGGGCGGGGTCCTGAAGTCCTGGGCCGTCCCGCACGGACCCTCCCCCGACACCTCCGACAAGCGCCTGGCCATGGAGGTCGAGGACCACCCGGTCGAGTACGCCGATTTCGAGGGGGTCATCCCGGAGGGCAACTACGGGGCCGGCGAGGTCATCGTCTGGGACCAGGGGCGCTGGATCCCGATCGAGGATCCCGAAGAAGGGATGAAGAAGGGCAAGCTCCTCTTCGAGCTGCAGGGCTACAAGCTGCGCGGCAAGTGGACGCTCGTGCGGATGAAGACCAAAGGCAAGACGACGGGCAAGGAGTGGCTCCTCATCAAGGAGCGCGACGCCTGGGTCCGCAAGGGCGCGGCGGCCGCGTACTCCCAGGAGTCCATCTTTTCGGGACTCACCCTCGAGGAGCTCGCCTCGGGAGAGAGCCGCGCCGCCGACGTGCGCGCCGAGCTCGAGCGCCTGAAGGCACCCCACCGCCGCCTCCACGCATCCACCGTCAAGCTGATGCTCGCCGAGCCGCGCGACGAGCCGTTCACGAAGAAGGGATGGCTCTGGGAGCTCAAGTACGACGGCTATCGCCTGCTCGCCGAGCGCGACGGCGGCGAGGCGCACCTCTTCCTCCGCAAGGGTGGCGACGCGACCGCGACCTTCCCCGAGATCGCGCGGGCCCTGCGGGCGCTGCCCTTCTCGTCGCTCGTGCTCGATGGCGAGCTCGTCGTGCTCGACGACAGGGCCCGGCCGAGCTTCGGACGCCTGCAGAAGCGGGCGCTCCTGCAGCGCCGGCTCGACATCGAGCGCGCCTCCGTCGAGCTGCCCACGACCCTCTTCGTCTTCGACCTGCTCGGCTTCGAGGACTTCGACCTGCGCCCGCTGCCGCTCGAGACCCGCAAGGCCCTGCTGCAGCGCATCCTGCCGCGCCTCGGGCCCCGTCCGCTACGCCGACCACGTCGAGCGGCAGGGGGATGCACTGCTCGCGGAGGTCGCCGGCCTCGGGCTGGAAGGAATCGTCGGGAAGAAGTCGGACTCTCCCTATCGGGGCGGCCGCTCCGGGGACTGGATCAAGGTCCGGCTCGATCGGACCGGCGACTTCGCGGTCGTCGGCTACACGCGGCCCGAGGGCTCGCGCGCGGGTTTCGGAGCCCTGCATCTGGCCTGCTGGAAGGCAGGCGGCCTCGTCTACGCCGGTCGCGTCGGCACGGGATTCACCGAAAAAGAGCTGCGCACCGTCCGCGCCCGGCTCGAGGGCGCCGCCCGCAAGACGCCTCCGTGCGGCGGCCCCGTGCCGACGGGCAAGGGTCACGTCTGGGTCGAGCCCGAGATCGTCTGCGAGGTCCGATTCAAGGAACGCACGGGGGACGGCCTGCTGCGCCACCCGGCGTTCCTGCGGTTCCGGGAGGACAAGCCGATCGCAGACTGCGAGTGCGAGGACGGCGCGCAGAGCGAAGCCGAACCGGCCGGCGAGGCGGTCGAGGAGACGCAGGAGAAGACCGTCCCGCTCTCCAATCTCGACAAGGTCTTCTGGCCCGAGGAGGGATACACCAAGGGCGACCTGATCGAGTACTACCGCGCCATCTCGCCATGGCTTCTGCCCTATCTCAAGGACCGGCCGATCGTCATGACGCGCTACCCCGACGGCATCCACGGGAAGTCGTTCTTCCAGAAGGACGCCCCGTCTTTCGCGCCGTCGTGGCTGCGGCTCGAGACGGATCTGGAGCGAGCACGCCGAGCGGGAAATCGACTACTTCGTCTGCGACGACCTCGAGTCGCTGCTCTACGTGGCAAACCTCGGCTCGATCCCCCTGCACATCTGGTCGAGCCGCGTGGCCTCGCCCGAGCGGCCCGACTGGTGCGTGCTCGACCTCGATCCCAAGGGGGCGCCGTTCTCGCACGTCGTGAAGATCGCGCGCGCGATCCACGCGCTCTGCGAAAGGATCGGCCTGCCCGACTTCATCAAGACGAGCGGCGCGACGGGCCTCCACGTCCTGCTGCCGCTCGGCGGCCAGTGCACGTACGCCGAGTCACGGACGCTCGGGGAGATCCTCGCGAAAACCATCGAGCAGGAGCTGTCCGACATCGCGACGACGGCGCGGGCGATCTCCTCGCGCGGCGGCAAGGTGTACATCGACTACCTGCAGAACGGCCACGGCAAGACGATCGCGGGCCCCTTCTCGGCGCGGCCGGTCGTCGGGGCCACCTGCTCGGCGCCGCTGTCGTGGAGCGAGGTCGGCGCCAGGCTCGATCCCAAGAATTACACGCTGAAGACGCTGCCGGCGCGGATGAAGCGGCTGAAGAAGGACCCCCTCGCCCCGTGCTCACTCTCAAACCGGACCTTCAGCGCGCGCTGTCGCGGCTGACGGAGCGGATCCGGAAATAACGAGCCTGCCCGCGCTGATCACGTCGCCGACGAGGTTTCATCGCCGCGCGGCCAGCGAGAGAAACTGCGCCGCGAGCTTCGGCCCGGATCCGGCGTCTTCGTGCTTGAAGAAGACGTAGGCCTCGCCCCACTTCTGCGCGCGGACGCGTTCGGCCCATGCGGCGACGTCGGCCTCGACGTAGTCCTGCCGGCGCAGGCGCAGGTAGCCCCAGTCCGCCGTCGCGACGAGGGGCGTTGCGAGGTCCTCGTCCTCGGCGATGCACAGCGCGGCCCCGCGCGAGCGCAGGGATTCGAAGACGTCCTCTTCGAACCACGAGGCGTGGCGAAACTCGAATGCCGCTCGCCGGCCCGCCGGAATGGTCCCGAGGAACGCCTCGAGTCGCGGGAGGTCCTTCTTCAGATTGGGCGGCAGCTGGAAGAGCGCCGGGCCGAGGCGCTCGCCGAGCGTCGCGGCGACCCCGAAGAAGTAGGCGACCTCGTCGCCCGCCTCCTTCAGGCGCTTGTGGTGCGTGATCCGCTGCGAGGCCTTGAGGACGAACCGGAACGCTTCCGAAACCTGCGTCGCCCAGCCTTCCAGCAGCGCCGGCTTCGGCATCCGGTAGAACGTGTTGTTGATCTCGACGGCCGGCAGGCGCTCGGCGTAGTAGCGCAGCATCGCGTCGGCCGGAAGATCTTCCGGGTAGAAGCTCCCCTTCCACTCCTTGTAGCTGAACCCACTCGTCCCGGCGAGAACGCGCATGACGCCGAAACTCTATACTCTCCGGCCTCGCATGGAGACGCCCCGCTTCGACCCGCGCCGACGCCGCACCGTGACGCTCGCGCTCGTCCTCGTGACGGCGCTCGCGTCCTTCGAGTCCACCGTCGTCTCGACCGCGATGCCGACCATCATCGGCGACCTGGGCGGGCTGCCCCTCTACTCCTGGGTCTTTTCGATCTACCTCCTGACCTCGACCGTCATGATGCCGATCTACGGCCGCCTCGCCGACATCCACGGCCGGCGCCGCATCCTGCTCGTCGCGATCTCGGTCTTCCTGACCGGGGCGATCGCATGCGGGTTCGCGAGGTCCATGCCGCAGCTGATCGCGGCCCGGGCCCTCCAGGGCCTGGGAGCGGCCGGGCTGGTGCCCGTGGCCCTGACCGTCTCGGGCGATCTCTACTCGCTCAAGGAGAGGGCGAAGATCCAGGGGCTCTTCTCGGGGGTCTGGGGAGTCGCGAGCCTCGTGGGGCCGCTGATCGGCGCGTGGATGACGATGACGCTCGGCTGGCGCTCGATCTTCACGATCAACATCCCGCTCGGGATCCTCGCGTTCGTGCTGGTCGCGACGAAGATGATCGAGTCGCGCGCCACGCTGCCCGATCCGCTCGACGTGGCCGGGGCAGCGAGCCTCGGAGTCGGCGTCACGGCGCTGCTCTTCGCCGTCCTCCATGGCGCGGGATCCGGCACCGTGGGCCTGCCGGCGCGCCTCGCCCTCTTCGCCGCCGCCGCCCTCTCGCTCGGCCTCTTCGTTCGGCTCCAGCTGCGGCGCGAGCACCCCCTCATCCCGCCCTCGCTCTTCCGGCACATGCGCACCGCTGCGCCGTATCTCGGCGGCGTATTGATGGGAACCACGATCTACGGCGTGGACACCTTCGTGCCGCTCTTCGTCCAGGGCGCCCGGGGCGGGACGGCGGGCGCGGCCGGCGCGGTCGTGACGCCCCTCGTTTTTCTCTGGGCCCTCTCGGCGACCATCGCGGCCCGGCTGATCGTGCGTTTCGGGTTCCGCCGCACGGCGCGCTGGGGCGCGGTGCTCATCCTCCTCGGGCTCGCGGCGCTCGTCGCCGCGGCGTGGGCGAACGCTTCCGTGCCGTGGATCTCGGCCGCCTGCGCGATCGTGGGCGCGGGGCTCGGCCCCTCCTCGATGAGCCAGGTGCTCGCGATCCAGAACGTCGTCAACGAACGCCAGCGCGGCGTCGCGACGAGCCTCGTGCCGTTCTTCCGGACGGTCGGCGGCTCGATCGGCGTCGGCGCCCTTGGCGGCTTGCTCGCCGCCGGCCTCGGGGCGCACCTCGGGCCCGCAGCCGACACGGCCGGACGCCTGCTCGCCTCGGGGACAGCAGCTCCCGGCGGGATCGCCCCGGCCGCTTTCCGGCTCGCGATCGAGCGCTCTCTGATCCCGATCTTCGCGATCCTCGCGGGCCTCGCCGTCCTCAATCTGCTCGTGACCGAGCACTTCCCGGAGCGCGCCGTGGGCCTCGAGGATCCGGGCACGAACGAGATGCTGCTCTCCTCCGATTGAGCTCGGCGTAGCCGTACACGAGCGCCAGCCCGCGCCAGGGCTTCCAGCGCTCGGCGAAGCGCCGCATCGCGTCTTCCTTCGCCTTCCCCTTGCGGCCGAGCAGGCCCTGCGCGAGGTACTTCACGACGCCGAGGTCGCCCGCGGGAAAGATGTCGGCCCGGCCCATCCCCCGCAGGAGCGCGATCTCCGCCGTCCAGCGCCCGACGCCCCGAAACGCCGTCAGCCTCTCGATGGCCGCCTCGTCGCCGAGCTGCGCGATCTCGGCCTCGCCGAGCGTGCCGCCCGCGAACGCGCGCGCGAGCCCGTGGATGGCCTTCGCCTTCGACTCCGAGAGGCGAAAGCGGCGCAGCTTCGCCGGCGTCTCGCTCGCCATGGATTCCGGGGTCGGGAACCCGATGAAACTCTCCGCCGTCGAACCGGGCGCGCTTGCCGAACGTCTCCGCGAGCTCGCGCCGGATGTCGTAGGCAAACTGGAGATTGACCTGCTGCGCGAGGATCGCCGTGACCAGTGCCTCCCAGAGCGACGGGACGCCCGCGCCGCGCAGACCCCGGAAGTCGCGGATCGCGGCGCCGATGACCGGGTCTTCGCGGAAGGCCCGATAGAACCGGGCGACCGGCTGCGCCGCGCCGAGCGCCACCCGCACGATGCGGTCCGCCGCCGCCCGGGCCTCGGCCGATCCCGCCTGCGGGCCGGCGAGCGTCACGTCGAGGACCGCGCGCGAGGCGGCCCCGGCCTGCTCGACCGAGAGGAGCGCGCCGCCGCGCCCGACCGGCAGGAAGCGCCGATAGACTTTCCCGTCGAATCGATCGACGACTTCGGGGAAGCGCGTGTAGCGCTCGGCCGTCAGCGCAAGCGAGTAGGGGCGCTGCGGGACGACGGAGAAGCGAACGCGCTCGTGACCCATGCCGGATCGCCTCCGCGACACGCTCAGGTCAGGCACCCTTGCGAAGAACCAGCGTGACGCCCTCTCGCAGAGAGCGCGGCATCATCCTGTAAACAGCATTCTTGATCGTGCCCACGAAGGGCTGAGGCCTGCAGAGCGACTTCTCGTGGTGCGCGAAACGCGCATCGAAATAGAAACGCCGGGCGATCTCAATGATCCGAAAACCCGTCTGCTCGACGTAACCCTGAAGCTCGCCAAGGGTGTACTCCCTGAAGTGTCCCGGGTTGCCAGCATCGGGCCGTATCAGCTCGTAGGGATTACGTCCCGCCAGAAGCTTCAAGCGCTTCGGAAGCGAAGCCGCGTTGGGTGTCTGAAGAAGGACGACGCCAGACTCCCCGAGTAAACCATGAACGAATGAGAGGGTGTGCAAAGGTGAAGTATGGAGATGTTCCATCACCTCGGCAAACACCACGAGATCGTAGCGTGGCATCCCCCGCGGCCCGGAGCTGACGGCACAGCCATTGAGATCGAACTGGAAATGATGACCCAGGGGTCCGGCCGCTTCGGGCTCGAGCCCGAGGGAATCCACGACGCAGCCAAACGTGTTGCGGAGCAGCTGCGACAGTGGAGATGGGCCGATCTCCAGCGCCCGCGGCGCTGTGGGAGGCAGGTACTTCGACGCAAGCTCGAGGACATATCGATAGCGCGGTGCATGGTACGCAAGATAGCCGCGGTCGATGCCTCTGATCTGCGCGACGGTTGGTATGCCGGAGTTCATTGGTCAGGGCGCCTCACGGACGGTGCATCAGCGGGGCGCGAAGAGCCGAAGCCGGCGGCAACCCCGGTACCGCGCGCGCTCCAGCCAATGGGAGCAGGATGACATGTCGAGCGATGGGAAGGTTCACGGCCCTCTCCCGAGCATCCTACGCCCATTTTTCTGGATCTGGCGCCCGCGAATGGGCATAGCCTTGAAGGCGCCAAGAAGGAGGATTCGATGCGCTTTCTGTTGCGACTCCTGATCAACGCGGTGGCGCTCTGGGTCGCGGTGAAGATCGTTCCGGGCATCACATACAGCGGCGAATGGGTGCCATTTCTCGGGGTCGCGCTCGTCTTCGGCCTCGTCAACGCATTCATCCGGCCGCTCGTCAAGCTCTTGACCCTCCCAATCATTTTTCTGACGCTCGGCCTATTCGCGCTCGTCGTCAACGGGATGATGCTCCTGCTGACGAGCTACCTCTCCAACAAGCTCGCGATGAACTTTCAGGTCGACGGGTGCTGGACCTCGATCCTCGGCGCGCTCGTCGTCTCGATCGTCAGCGCACTTCTGTCGACGTTCCTGGCGGACGCGGAGTAAACCGCCCCGTCAGCTCGGCCATGCGCGCGAGGCGCGCGGCCAGGTCCGGGCGGAACGCGTCCTCGGGCGCGCGCCACACCCAGTTGCCCTCGGGCCTGGAGGGGGTGTTCATGCGCGCCTCGCTGCCGAGGCCGAGGATGTCCTGCATCGGCACGATCGCCCGCCGCGCCACGGACCCGTAGGCGGCGCGGATCAAGGCCCACTCGATCTCGCGGCCGTCGCAGCCGAGGTAGTCCCAGACGCGCTCACGCTCCTCGGGCTTCAACGCGGCATACCAGCCGCGCGCCGTGTCGTTGTCGTGGGTGCCCGTGTAAACGACGGAGTTGTGCGGGTATCGGTGCGGCAGGTAGTCGCTGTCGGAGCCATAGAAGCCGAACTGGAGGATTTTCATCCCCGGAAATTCCAGGGCGTCGAGCAACTCTCGGACGTCATCGTCGATGTCACCGAGGTCCTCGGCAAGGATGGGCAGCGGGCCGAGCGCCTCCCGCGCGGCGTCGAAGAGGGCCTCGCCCGGACCCGGCACCCATCGGCCGCCGAGTGCCGTGCGCTCCGCCGCCGGCACGGACCAGTACGCGGAAAAGGCCCGGAAGTGGTCGATCCGAAGCAGGTCGCAGGTCGTGAGACACGACCGGATCCGCGCGATCCACCAGGCGTAGCTCTGATCCTTGAGCACGTCCCATCGGTACAGGGGATTTCCCCAGAGCTGGCCGGTCGCGCTGAAGTAGTCGGGGGGAACCCCGGCGACCGCCGTGGGCCGGCCGGACCCGTCGAGCTGGAAGATTTCCTGGTTCGCCCAGACGTCCGCGCTGTCGTGCGCCGCGTAGATCGGCATATCGCCCACAATGGCGATGCCGCGCTCCGAGGCCGCGCGCCGCACGCGCTTCCATTGCCGAAAAAAGAGAAACTGGACGTACCGCTCGTACGCCATCTCCAGACCCAGCGCTTCGTCGGCCGCGGCCAGAGCTTCGGGATCGCGAAACGCGAGGTCCGGTCCCCACTCCGTCCACGCGCGGCCCGAGAAGTACGACTTCAGGGCGGCAAAGCGGCCCCAGTCCGCAAGCCACGCGGTCTGCTCCGGGGCGCGCAGGAAGGCCGACACTTCTTCGCGCAGGGTCGGGGTGGCGAGGTGATCGAACTGCTCCCACGAGAGTCGAAGGACCCGTTCCTTCCAATCGCGCACGGCGGCAAAATCCACGCGGTCGTTTCCGAACTGCGGCGCATCCTCCAGCGCTTCGCGGTGGAGCAGGCCCTCCTCGAAGAGCCGCTCGGGAGAGATGAGAAGCGGGCTTCCGGCAAACGCCGACGAGCTCGTGTACGGGGAGCTCCCGGCGCCCGTGGGCCCGAGCGGCAGGACCTGCCAGATCGTCTGCCCTCCCGCCGCCGCCCAGTCGAGAAAACGATCGACCGAGGGGCCCAGGTCGCCGATGCCGAAGGGGCCGGGGAGAGATGTGGGGTGGAGGAGAATCCCTGCGGCGCGAGAGTCGGCAGTCTGTGGTCCGTGGTCCGTAGGTTCGCTCAAGCCGCTCCCACCCCCCAGACTACAGACTCGTCTGGTATCTCGTCGCCTCGCGGCTCTTCGACCCCCACCACACCATCATCCCCGTCTCGTTCGGGTGGGCGAGACCGGTGTGCCAGGGCCGGACGCGGAGCGTGTAACCGAGGTTCGCTCCGGAGGGCTTGCGATGGGACGCGCGGAAGACGCCGACATCGCCCTCGCGCCCGGCCGGCTCGAACCGGAGCACCGTGCCGGACTCGAGCGTTCCGTCCGGTTCGACCTGCCCCTCGAAGATCTCGACCGAGACGTCCGCCGCGTCGAGGGCCCCGAGCCGCACGCGCGCGACGACGTCGAACGCGGCGGCGGGCGGAAGGGTCGCCGGGTCCGGTTCGATCTCGACGCTCTCGAACCCCACCCCCGGCCAGGCCGCGCGGACGCGCTGCTTCCACGCGACCAGGCGCTTCAGGGGCTCGCGGTCGTTGTCTTTCAAGGCCCTGCGGTGAAACGCACCGGGCACATAGCACTCCTCGAGGTACTCCGAGAGCATCCGGTCGGACGAGAACGCGCGCGCCACCTTCGACGCCGCCACGATCATCCGGTCGATCCAGCGCTGCGGAAGGCCGGACGCGTCGCGATCGAAGAACATCGGGAGCAGGCGCTTCTCGATGGCGTCGTACAGCGCCTGGGCGATCTCCTCGTCCCCCGCCTGGTCCTTCGCGTCGCCGATGACGAAACCGGCTTCGTCGTGGGGCGCCTCGTCCCACCATCCGTCGAGCACGGAGAGGTTGAGCGCGCCGTTCATCGCGGCCTTCATGCCGGAAGTCCCCGAGGCTTCGCGCGGCCTTTCGGGCGTATTCAGCCACACATCGCAGCCGGCGACGAGAGTCCGCGCCAGCGCCATGTCGTAGTCGGGCAGGAAGAGGACCCGGCCCTTCAGCTCCGGCCGCTCCGCCGCGCGCGCGACCGTCCGCAGAAACTCCTTGCCGGCCTCGTCGCGCGGATGGGCCTTTCCGGCAAAGAGGATCTGCACCGGACGGCCGATCTGGTGGAGGAGATACTCGAGCCGCTTCGGCTCCCGGAAGAGCAGCGTCGCGCGCTTGTAGGTCGCGAACCGCCGCGCGAATCCGATCGTCAGCGCCCGCGGATCCAGCGCGCGTGACGCTTGCGCGATCTCCTCTTCCCGGGCGCCCTGCCGCCGCTTCTCCTCCACGAGTTTCTCGCAGCACGCCGTCACCAGGCGCGCCCGCAGCGATTCGTGCGCCCGCCAGAGCTCGCCGCGATCCACGTCTTCGGGGTGCTCGAGCACGCCGGTCGCCGCGATCTCCGGCGCCGTCCAGGTCGGGGCGTGGACGCCGTTGGTGATCGGCCGAATCGGGACTTCCGAGAGCGGCAGGTCCGGCATCACGCCGCGCCAGAGCTTGCGCGAGACGCCGGCGTGCAGGCGCGAGACGGCGTTCTGGTGGGTCGAGAGCCGCATGGCGAGGACCGCCATCGAGAAGAGCTCGCGCGACTGGTCGCCCACCTCGCGACCGAGCTCGAACAGCTCGTCGAACGTGATGCCGAGCTCATTGACGTACCCGCCGAAGTACTTCCAGAGCAGCTCCGGCGAGAAGACGTCGATCCCCGCGGGCACGGGCGTGTGGGTCGTGAAGATGTTGCCGGTGGTCGCGACCTCGCGCGCCTCGGCGAACGAGAGGTGCTCCTCCTGGACGAGGCGCCGGATCCTTTCGAGCGAGACGAAGGCGGCATGGCCCTCGTTGATGTGGCGGATCGTCGTCATAATGCCAAGCTTCTCGAGGGCGCGCAGGCCGCCGATCCCGAGCACGATTTCCTGCTGGAGCCGCGTTTCGAAGCCGCCGCCGTAGAGGCGCGCGGTGATCTCGCGGTCGGTCGCCTCGTTCTCCGGCAGGTTCGTGTCGAGCAGCAGCAGGGGCACGCGCCCGACCCGGGCGATGCGAATCAGCAGGTGCACGGTCCGCCCGGCCAGATCCACGGTCACGACGGGAGGACTCCCGTCTGGCGTCTCCGCAAGGGAGATCGGAAGCACGTCGGGCTCGAGGACCGGGTACGCCTCCTTCTGCATGCCGTCGTCGTCGACGACCTGCCGGAAGTACCCCTCGCGGTAGAAGAGCCCCACGCCCGTCAGCGGCACACCGAGGTCGCTCGCGGACTTCAGGTGGTCGCCCGCGAGGACGCCGAGCCCGCCCGCGTAGATCGGCAGGATTTCGGTCAGCCCGAACTCCGCCGAGAAGTAGGCGATCCGCTCCCCGCGGGCCACGAGCTCCCGGGCCGCCGGGTGCCTGGGCTCGGCCACGTCCTCCTCGTTCAGCTCTCGCACCTTCGACAGGAGCTGCGCCTGGTAGGTCGGGGCGTCGGCGGCGCGCCAGAGTCTCTCGGCCGGCACCTCGCGGAAGAGCTTCACCGGGTTGCCGCCCGAGCGCCGCCAGGCCTCCGGATCCAGGGTCTCGAAGAGCGCGCGGATGTCCGCCCGCCACGTCCACCGGAGATCGTGGGAGAGGGCGAAGAGAGGAAGGAGTTTCTCGGGGACGCCGGAAACCCGGAAGGCTTTTTCGAGAACGGGTGTCAAATCGAGAGCTAGTGTAGCAGACGGCCGTCGCCCACTAAGCCGTGTGGTTTGAGGGATCTGTGACAGCCTCCGACGCCCCGCCGTCGGTCACCTTGACCGACAGCTTCTCGCCGAGGGCGAGGAACCGCTCGACCCACCGGCGGGCGTCTTCGAATCCCGCCTCCGCCTCCCGCTGCCGGCCAGGCAGCAGGCTCTGCAACAGCTCGTAGTAGGCGTTCTGCACCTTCCAGAAATCCACCTCGAACGGCAGCTGGCGGCCCAGGTCCACGACGGCCTCGAGCTCCTCGAGCCTCGCGAGATCCGACGCGCTCCCCCGCAGGCCGTCGGCCAGCCGCTCGAGCGTGTGCTCGACGGCCAGGCCCAGCCCGTCCTCGTGCAGCGTGACGCCGACGTTGCGGGCTTCTTCCAGCACCGCCGCAAGCCGCACCGGGTCGGGCCCCTCCGCCTCCAGCTCCTGGCGCAGACTCATGTTGAGCGCCAGCTCCGCCGCCATCCGAAAGCCGCGCGGCTGCGCGATGCCGTGGCTCGACAGGAAACGCATGAGGGGCGCGTGCTCCTCGTAGAGCTCCCGGTACACGGCGTCCGCGGCGCCGAGCACCGAGCGCAGGATGCGCCCCAGGACCTGCTGCTGCTCGTCGCGGAAGAGAAGCCGCAGCGTGTACACGCCGGAGCCGAAGTGGCGGTCGACCGTGCGCAGGGTCTCGGTCAGGTCCGCCTTGCGGAAGGGCTCGGCGATCTCCGCGGCGAGCTTTTCGTACTCGCTCTTTCCGGGAAACGGGATCGCGCCGCCGGACAGGTTGTGGTCGCCGAGGTGGAGCACGCCGAAGGCGACGTCCTCGAACTCCAGGGTGATCTCCGAGCGCACGCGGGCGTGACCGAGGGCCAGCCGGGCGCGGCCGCTGGCGACGAGCCGGTAGTCCTCGCGCGCGATGCCGTAGCAGTAGACGCGAGCCGATTCTCCGTAGTCGGAAAAGAGGGAGCTGACGGCGTAGTGCGCGCCCACCTTCTCGAGCGAGACCATCGCGGGGCGGACCGACTCGTCATAGATCTTGCGTCCATCGCCCGTCTCGGCGTCGTTCGACTTCGCCTTTTCGAGCAGCTCGAGAAAACGCTCCTCGAGGCCGGCGCCGAAGAGCTCCCCCGAGAGCTGCAGGACCCGTCCGGCGTACTGGATGACCTGGCGCGCCTCGATCCCGCCCACGTCGTCGAAGAACCAGCCGCAGCTCGTGTACATGAGCTGCGCGTGCCGCTGGAGCTCGAGCAGCTTCAGGGCGGCAATCCGCTCCGACTCCGCGAGCTCGCGTCCCGCGTGCGCCGCGAGGAACCGCCGCACCGTCTCGGGCGTCCGGTCGAGGACCACCCGGACGTAGTCCTCGCGCGCCTGCCAGGGGTCCGAAAACAGCGCGCCCGCCTTCTCCTCCCAGAGCGGCGCGAGGGTGTCGCGCAGGGCGTCGAGCGCCTCGCGCAGGGGCGCGCGCCAGGCCTGGGTCCACCCGGATTGCGACCCCGAGTGGCAGCCGCAGTCGGAACGCCACCGCTCGACGCCGTGGGCGCAGCTCCACGAGGAGTTCTCGAGGATCCGCGCTTCGTGGGTGGGAGGGTGCTTTGCCAGGAATTCGCCGTAGTTGGTCAGCCGAGCGAGGTCCTTCGACGCGAGCGTGTGGAGCGCGTAGGCGAGCGCCATGTCGCCGTGGCGGTGGTGGTGCCCGTAGGTTTCGCCGTCGGTCGCGATGTGCACGAGCTGCGGCCGCGCCGCGGTTTCGGTGAATGCGCCGGCCAGGCGCTCCGCGAAGCGCTCCCCCGTCGAGAGGAGCCGGTCGAAGGCCACGGCGCGCGAGATGGGCCCGTCGTAGAAGAAGACCGCGATCGTCCGCCCCGAGGGCAGCGCCACGCTGTAGGGCATCGTCGGGTCGATCCCGCCCACCGGAGCCTCCTGCCATTCTTCTTCGCCGAGCTTGCGAACGTGGGTCGCCTGGTGGGGCGCGAGGATCGTGAACGCGATGCCGGCCTCGGCCAGCGCCTCGAGCGAGGCCGTGTCGACGGCGGTTTCCGGAAGCCACATGCCCTCGGGGTCGCGCCCGAACCGGTGCGCAAAATCGCGCACCCCCCACGCCACCTGGGTGCGGCGGTCCCGCGGGCTCGCGAGCGGCAGGATCATGTGGTTGTACGGCTGCGCGAGCGCCGAGCCATGCCCGGAGAACCGGCGGCCGCTCTGTCCGTCCGCGGCGAGGACGGCGCGGTACACCTCGGGCTCCTTCTCCTCGAGCCAGGAGAGCAGCGTCGGCCCGAAGTTGAAGCTCATCGAGGCGTAGTTGTTCACGATCGCGACGATGCGGTTGTCCCCGTCCAGAATGCGCGCATCGGCGTTGGGCGCGTAGCACTCGGCCGCGATGCGCGCGTTCCAGTCGTGGTACGGGTACGCGGACGGCTGCCCCTCGATCGCCTCGAGCCAGGGGTTCTCCCGGGGAGGCTGATAGAAGTGCCCGTGGATGCAGACGTAGCGTTCCATCGGGGTCGGGCCCGCGCTACTTCGCCGCAGAAGGGGGCGCCGCCGGCCCCATCGCCGCCTCGATCGCGGCCTCGATCTCCGCCTCGGCCTCGGCCTCGGCCTCGACCGTCAGAGGGTTGTCCGGCGCCAGCTTCAGGAGGATCGCCCCGAGCGGTGGCAGCGTGAGCGACAGGCTGTGCGTGCGACCGTGTGCCGGCACGGCGAGCGCCACGGCGCGCCCGCGGTTGCCCACGCCGCTGCCGCCGTACTCGGCGGCGTCGCTGTTCAGGATTTCGACCCAATCCCCCGCCGCGCCGACCCCGACGAGGTAGGCGTAGCGCGGCACCGGCGTGAAGTTGAATGCCGCGACGATCGTGTCGGCGGGATCCGGGCCCCGGCGCTCGAACGAGACGACGCTGTGATCCGCGTCGTGGCAGTCGATCCAGTCGAAGCCGCGCGGATCGAAGTCGAGCGCATGGAGCGCCGGTTCAGCGGCATACAGGCGATTCAGGTCGCGCACCCAGCATCTGGACGCCCGCGTGCCTCGGGGTACCGAGCGCGCCCCAGTCGAGGCTCGTGTCGTGGTTCCACTCGTGCCGCTGGCCGATCTCGCCGCCCATGAAGAGGAGCTTCTTGCCGGGCTGCGCCCACATGTAGGCGAAGAGCAGCCGCAGGTTGGCGAACTTCTGCCAGTCGTCGCCCGGCATCTTGGAGAGCAGCGACGCCTTGACGTGCACGACCTCGTCGTGCGAAAGCGGCAGGACGAAGTTCTCGCTGTACTGCGTACATCCTCCGGAACGTCAGCTCGGTGTGGTGGAACTTGCGGTGCACCGGATCGAGCGCTCATGTAGTCGAGCGTGTCGTGCATCCAGCCGAGGTCCCACTTGAGGCCGAAGCCGAGGCCGCCGACGTAGGTCGGGCCGCGACACCATCGGCCACGAGGTCGACTCCTCGGCGATCGTGTGCACGTCCGGGTGCCGCTCGCGCACCGCGTCGTTGAGCCGGCGCAGCAGCGAGATGGCCTCGAGGTTCTCGCGCCCGCCGTACGTGTTCGGGATCCACTCGCCGGCCTTGCGCGAGTAGTCGAGGTAGAGCATCGAGGCGACCGCGTCCACGCGCAGGCCGTCGGCGTGGTACCGGTCGAGCCAGTAGAGCGCCGAGGACAGCAGGAAGCTGCGGACCTCGTTGCGGCCGTAGTTGAAGATGCAGCTCGACCAGTCGGGGTGGAAGCCCTGCCGCCGGTCGGCGTGCTCGTAGAGGTGGGTGCCGTCGAAGTAACCGAGGCCGTGCTCGTCCGACGGAAAGTGCGAGGGCACCCAGTCGAGGATCACGCCGACGCCCGCCTGGTGCAGCGTGTCGACCAGATACATGAAGTCCTGCGGCGTCCCGTAGCGGCTCGTCGGCGCGAAGAACCCCGTGACCTGGTAACCCCACGACGCCGGCGAAGGGGTGCTCCATGACCGGCAGCAGCTCGACGTGCGTGAAGTCCATCTCCCGCGCGTACTGCGCGAGCGCGCCGCGCGAGCCTCGCGGTAGGTCAGGGGGCGGTTGGCCTCCTCGGGAACGCGGCGCCAGGACCCGAGGTGCACTTCGTAGATCGAGATCGGCGCCGAGGGCTCGTGCACCTGCGCGCGTCCCGCCGCCCACTTGTCGTCGCGCCACCGGTAGTCGAGGTCCCAGACGACCGAACCCGTCCGCGGCGGCGTCTCCTGGCGCACGGCGAACGGGTCCGCCTTGTCCACGCGGTACCCGGCCTGGCGCGAGACGACGTGGTACTTGTAGACGCGACCCGCGCTCGACCCCCGGAAGAAACCCCTCCCAGACGCCGGACCGTTCGATCTCCCGCAGGGGATGCGCCGGCTCCTTCCATCCGTTGAAGTCGCCGATGACCGAGACCGCGGCGGCGTTCGGGGCGAACACCGCGAACGAAACCCCGGCGACCCCATCCAGCGTTCGCGGGTGCGATCCGAGCCGCTCCCAGAGCCGCAAGTGCGTTCCCTCGTTGAACAGGTGGAGGTCGTCGGCGCCGAAAAGCGAGGAGCCGTAGACCGGCGAGCCGGCGCGCGCAACCGAAACGGTGCGACGTTTCTCGGTCAGAGAGGACCCCCTCGGATCGAGTCTACCCCGGAGCACGGCGCCCCGATTCGGCAGATAATTGCGCCGCCATGGACGGGACCGCGATCGTCATCTGCGACGGATTGTTTTCGACCGCCAGCGGGAAAACCGCGCACGGGCTCGTGCGCGGCACGGACCGGTACCGCATCCTCGCGGTCATCGACACCCCCACGGCCGGCCGCGATGCCGGCGACGTGCTCGACGGCGTGCGCCGCGGCATCCCCGTGTACGCCTCGATCGCGGAAGCGCTCGAGGCCCTCGGGTCCGCGCCCGACTTCTGCATCGTGGGCGTGGCCACCTCCGGCGGACGCGTCACGCCCGGGCTGCGCGCGCTGCTCTTCGAGGCGATCGACGCGGGCATGTCGGTCGTCAACGGGCTCCACGAGTTTCTCGGCGACGACCCCGCGCTCGCGGCGGCCGCCGAAGAGAAGGGCGTGACCATCCGCGACGTGCGCCGGACCGCGCGCCGCACCGACCTCCATTTCTGGGAGGGCCGGATCCTCGCGGTCGGTGCGCCCCGCATCGCCGTGCTGGGCACCGACTGCGCCCTCGGCAAGCGAACGACGGCCCGGTTCCTGCTCGAAGCCTGCCGCAAGGCCGGCATCCGGACCGAGCTCGTGTTCACGGGCCAGACCGGCTGGATGCAGGGGGCGCCGTTCGGCTTCATCTTCGACTCGGTCCCGAACGACTTCGTGTCGGGCGAGCTCGAGCACGCCATCGTCTCCTGCTGGGAAGCGGTCCGGCCCGAGCTCATCCTGCTCGAAGGCCAGTCGGCGCTGCGCAATCCGTCCGGCCCCGCGGGATCCGAATTCATCTTGTCCGGCCGCGCCGCCGGAGTCATCCTCCAGCACGCGCCCGGAAGGACCCACTACGAAGGCCTCGAGGAATTCGACCTCCGGATCCCGCCCGTATCCGACGAGATCGCCCTGATCCGCACGCTCGGCGCGCGCACTCTGGCGGTGACGTTGAACGGCGAGGCCATGCGGCCCGAGGCGCTGCGCGCCGAGCAGCAGCGGCTGCGGTGGGGCCTCGGCATCCCCGTCTTGCGTCCCCTCGAAGAGGGCGTGGAGGCCCTCGTTCCGGTCATCCGGGAATTCATCGCGAGCGAGCGCAAGGCATGAAGATCCTCCGCGCCTCGAGCGGGATCGAGGATTTCGCGCTGACGCGGCCCTACGCGATCGCCGGCCAGGAGCCGATCGGGACCGTCGGCAACGTCATCGTGCGCATCGAGACCGAGACCGGCCTCGTCGGCCTCGGCGCGGGCTCCCCCGGCGAGCACGTCACCGGCGAGACGCTCGAGGCCTGCAGCAAGGCGATCGCCAGCGAGCGCCTCGCGTGGCTCGTCGGCCGCGACGCCCGGACGCTGCCGCTGCTCTGCCGGGAGGCGGGCGCCCACACGGCCGGGACTCCCGCCGCGCGCGCCGCGGTCGACATCGCGCTGCACGACCTGGCGGCGCAGCACCTCGGGGTCCCGCTCGTCGAGATGCTCGGCCGCGCCCACAGGGAGCTCCCAACCTCGATCACGATCGGGATCAAGTCCGTCGCCGAGACGCTCTCCGAGGCCGACGAATACGTCTCGCGGGGCTTCCGGGTCCTCAAGGCGAAGATCGGAGACGCGCTCGACCTCGACGTCGAGCGGCTGGCAAAGCTGCGCGAGCGCGTCGGGTCCGGTGTCACGATCCGCGTGGACGCCAACATCGGCTACACGATCGAGGAGACCGCGCGCTTCTTCGAGAGGACCGCGCCGCTCGCGATCGAGTTCATCGAGCAGCCCGTCCCGCGGGAGGCCTTCGAGGAGATCCGGACCCTCACCCCGCGCCGCCGCGCGCGCATCGCCGCCGACGAGAGCCTACACGACGAGAAGGATGCCCTGGCGCTGGCCGCGCCGGAGCCCCTCTGCGGCATCTACAACATCAAGCTCATGAAGTGCGGCGGCGTGCGCCCGGCCATGCGCATCGCCGCGATCGCCGAGACCGCCGGCATCGCCCTCATGTGGGGCTGCATGGACGAGAGCCGCATCTCGATCGCCGCGGCCCTCCACGCCGCCTTCGCGTCTCCCGCCACGCGCTTTCTCGACCTCGACGGCAGCCTCGATCTCGCCCGCGACGTCGTCGGCGGCGGCTTCACGCTCGAGAACGGCGTGATGCGGACGACCGACGCGCCGGGGCTCGGCGTCATGCTCCTTTAGCGTCGCCGGTCAAGGTCATCCGCCCGGGCCCGGGATGCACTAGCCCCAGGCCGGCGTGTCGCCCCTGTACGGCAGCCACACGAGCGCGAGCTTGCGCACGGTGATGTCCGTCTTCTTCGGGCGCAGCGTCACCGTCTCCAGTTTCTCGGTTGCCGGGTCGCTCGCGGCCGTGGCGGCGGCGACCTCGCCCTGGAGCTCGGCATCGAGGTCCTGGATCTGCTGGTCGATCGCGCCGACGGACTCCTGCGCGCGGCTGATGTCGCCGGCCTGCTTCATGGTGCGGCCGGCGCCGCGCGCCGCGGTCGTGGCCTTGCCGATCGTCGTGGCCGAGACGGTCTTGCGGCCGAAGAGCGCGCCGAGGACCGTCGCGCCGACCGAGATCGCCGTCTGGAGCCCCGCCTGCGTCGCCTCCTGCTTCTCGCGCGCCACAGTCTGCTCGGCCCGGCGCCGGCGCTCCTGGAGCGCGGCGAGCTTCGGGGCGTATTTCTGGCGCAGCTTCTCGGCCGCGGCGTCGCGCGCCTCGCGGGCGCCCTGGCCGATGCGCGACCGGAAGTCCGCCTCGCTCTCGCCCGGCTTCGAGACGGCGCCGGTCGAAACGCTCTTGAAGAGCTCGAGGGCGCGCTCGCGGTATATCCAGGTCGCAAAGTCCTTGCTCCAGGACTCGTAGCTCTTCGGCGTTCCCGCCGCCGGCGTCAGGGCCGCAAAGCCCGCGCCCCGAGCCGGTTCCTGGTCGCACTCCTCGGCCTTGAATGCGGCCGGCCCGGCCCCGGCCCAGTCGATCGTCTCGGCAATGGAGGCGAGCCGCGCGACCGTCTCCGTCGAAGCGATGCCGCTCTTCGCGTCCGCATAGTGCGCCTCGGCCAGGCCGAGGACGGCGGCGCGATAGACCACGTCGGACTCGGAGCCGCGCAACGGCGCGAAGAGCTGAGGGATGTCGGGCGGCAGAACGGGCCGCGCTCCCCCCTTTGCCGGGCCGGCGGAGGCGGGCGGCTTCGACGCGGCGGCTTTCGGCGCCGGCCCGCGGAGCGGGTCCATGAGGGCCTTGATCTGGGCGCGCGTCAGCGGTCCGCGCAGGTACGAAAGCGCCCAGCGCGTCTCGAACACCTCCGGCGCGTCCTCGTGCACGTTGTTCAGGAGGAAGACCCGGTTGCCGAGCCCGGCCAGCAACTGTTCCATCCTTGCGCGGTCGAACTTCTGCGAGGCGCCGGCCGCCACGCCCTCCAGCCCCTCGAGGACGCGGGCCTTGTCGCGCTCGGTCTGGAGCCGCCCGAGAAACCAGGTCCCCGTGTTCGAGAGGCCCTTGTAGTCGAGGTCCACCGGGTTCTGCGTCGCGAGCACGACGCCGAGGCCGAAGGCGCGGCCCTGCTTCAGCAGCGTCAGCAGCGGCGCCTTGGCGGGAGGTGTCGCGACCGGCGGAAAGTAGCCGGCGATCTCGTCCATGTAGAGGATCGCCCGCAGGCTCGTCGTGCCGGACTGCGCTCGCATCCAGGAGAGGACCTGGTTCAGGAGCAGCGTCACGAAGAACATCCGCTCGGCGTCCGAGAGGTGCGCGATCGAGAAGATCGCGATGCGCGGCTTGCCCTTCGAAGAACGCAGCATCGGCCCGATCTCGAGGGGCTCGCCCTCGAGCCACGTCGAAAAGCCCGGCGCCGCCAGCAGGTTGTTCAAGCTCATCGCCAGCGCGAAGCGGTCCTTTCGCCGGAAAGAACGACTCGAGCTCGACGACGCCGATCTTCGAGAAGGAAGGATTCTGGATGCGTGCGATCAGCGCCGCGAGGTCCAGGTCCTCGCCCTTCTTCCAGGCCTCGGCGAGAACGCTGGACACCAGGATGTGCTCGCGGCTCTTCAAGGGGTCGGCGTCCACGCCGAGCAGCGTCAGCAGCCCCGTGGCCGTCGAGCCGACGCGCTCGCGCAGCAGCTCCTCGTCCTCCCGCGCCGCAGGCTCGGGCGCGGCAAACGACTTCAGGATCGAGACCGGAAGTCCCGCCGTCGAGCCGGGCGTGTAGATCGCGAACTCCGCGGCGTCCTTCATCCGCTGGATGCGCGCGCCGTCTTCGCCCCACTCGGCCAGGCCCTTCTTCCAGGTCTCGGCCTGCTGTTTCGCGAAGTCGTCCGGGGAGAGCCCTTTTCGCCCGGCATCCTCCTCGTTGATCCAGGGGCGGAAGTCTTTCGGCGCCAGGTCCGGGAAAGCGAGCAGCAGGTTGCAGAGGTCGCCCTTCGGGTCGATCAGGATCGCCGGCACGCCGTCGATCGCGGCCTCCTCGATGAGGGACAGGCACAGGCCCGTCTTGCCGCTTCCGGTCATGCCCACGCACACGGCGTGCGTGACGAGGTCCCGCGAGTCGTACAGAAGGAGGTCGTCCTTGCGCTTCTTCTTCGCGAGGTCGTAGGCCTTGCCCAGGTAAAAGACGCCGAGCTTCTCGAAGTCCTGCATGGCGGAATCATATGTGGGGTCGGGTCTCTCAGAGTCTGGCTTTCCGTCCGGAGTCGTGCCCGGGGGCAATCAAACTCACACGTTGAGAGACCTGACCCCATCGAATAGACTCCGCACCGCCGACGGAGGAAAAGAGACTGATCAACACCAAGCTCGCCAACCGCTACGAGATCCTCGGGGAGCTCGGACGCGGCGGCATGGGCGTCGTGTACCGCGCCCGCGACCCGCTCCTGAACCGCGAGGTGGCGGTCAAGCTCATCTCCTCGACGGACCTGACGGCCGACATCGAGGAGCGCTTCCAGCGCGAGGCCCAGCTCGTCGCCCAGATGGACCACCCGGCCATCGTGCCCATCTACGACTTCGGGCGGCACGAGGGCTCGCTCTTCTTCGTCATGCCCGTGGCCCAGGGCACGAACCTCCTGCGCCTCATCCGCGACCAGTCGTTGCACCTGGGCGAGGTCGTGGACATCGGGATCCAGGCCGCCGACGCGCTGGATTACAGCCACTCGCGCGGTGTCGTCCACCGCGACATCAAGCCCGCGAACATCATGGTGACCCGCGAGGAGGGCTCCGGCGCCCGCGTCCGCGTCATGGACTTCGGCCTCGCCCACGCCGCGACCGAGTCGCGCCTCACGAAGACCGGCACGCTCGTGGGGACGGTCGCGTACCTCGCGCCGGAGCAGGTCTCCTCGCGGGCGTTCGACGGCCGCTCGGACATCTACTCCCTCGGTGTCGTCCTCTATGAATGCCTCGTGGGCGAGCCGCCCTTCACGGGAGAGGTGCAGTCGATCCTCTACCGGATCGTCCACGAGATCCCGCAGCCGCCGCGCGCCCTCGGCGCGGAAATCCGCGAAGAGCTGCAGGACATCCTCCTGCGCTGCCTCGAGAAGGACCCGGCCAAGCGCCCCCAGAAGGCGGGCCAGGTCGCCGACGCGCTCAAGCGCCACAAGGCGAGCCTCGCGACCGACGAGTTCCGCATGTCGGTCGTGCTGTCCGCCAGCCGCGTCCTGCAGCGGCCGTCGCTCTCCGTCTTCATCGGGCGCGAAAGGGAGTTCGCGGAGCTGCAGCGGCGGCTGAACGCGGCGATTTCGGGCGACTGCCAGTTCGCCGTCGTCGCCGGCGAGCCCGGAATCGGCAAGACCCGGCTGCTCGAGGAGCTGAAGGCCCTCGCGATCGCGCGCAAGATCCGCGTCCTCTACGGCCGCTTCGTCGAGCAGGACCGGTCCTTCTCCTACCAGGGCTTCTGCGAGGTCATCCAGGACTACTTTCGCACCCGCGACGCGACCGCCTCGTCGGCCGAGCGGCCCGATTTCTCGGACCTTGCCGCCGACCTCATCGCCCTCTTTCCGCAGCTCTCGGAGATCGCCGACCTGCGGGCCGCGGTCAGCGGCGACTCGCGCATCGCGGCCCCAGTGGAGGAAAGAAAGGTCGAGGACCGGATCCAGATTTTCGAGCTGCTCGCGCGCACCCTGACGCGGATCGCGGGCGGCAAGCCGCTCGTGCTGATCCTCGAGAACCTCCACGGGGCCGAGATTTCGATCGAGGCGCTCCAGTACATCGTGCGCCGCCTCGCACCCACGCCGACCCTCATCGTCGGCAGCTACCGCCAGACCGAGACGGACAAGCGCCACCCGCTCACGCGGATGCTCGATTCCTTCGTCGACGATCCGCGGTTCGTGTCGCTCACGCTGCCGCCCTTCTCCCCCTCCGAGCACCGCTCCCTCGTCGAATCGCTCGTCGGCGCTCCGAAAGTCTCGGACGACCTCGCGCAGAGGCTGCGCGACGCGACGGAGGGCAATCCGTTCTTCACGAAGGAACTCATTCGCTCCCTCGTCGAGTCCGGGGGAATCGCCCGGGACGACACCGGCGCCTGGAGTTTCTCGAAGGAGGCGGAGATCTCGGCCGACGCCATGCCCGCGACGATCCAGCAGGCCGTCGAGAAGCGCATCGAGCGGCTTCCCGAGGACCTGCGCGACCTGCTCTCGATCGCCTCGGTCTTCGGCAAGACTTTCGACGCGCGCGACCTCGAAACGCTGGCCGAGGACGCCAAGGGCGTCGAGGACTCGATCGACCGCCTCATCCTCGAAGGCATCCTCGAGGAGGAACGCGAGTCCCGAGGCGACCGGCTGACGTTTTCGAGCGGCATCGTCCGGGACGTCCTCTACGGGGCCCTCTCCCGGCGCCGGCGCCGTTCGCTCCACCGCAGGTACGCGGAGCTCATCGAGAAGCGCGCCGCCGGACGCCTCGAGCGCGTCTACCCAGAGCTCGTCCACCACTTCTGGCAGGGCGACGTGCCGGAAAAGACGGTCGAGTATGGTCTGAAGCTCGCCCGGAAGTCTCTGGACACGTTCAGCCCCGAGGACGCCATCCGCGTCGCAAAGATCACGCTCGAGTTCCTCGAGGATGAGGAGTGGGAGGGCGATCCAGCCCTCGAGGGCGAGGCCCGGCTGATGCTCGCCCAGGGGCAGCGAATGACCGGCAACATCGAGGGGGCGCTGCGCGAGGCCGAGGCCGCCGTCCGGCTGTTCGAGGAGCACGCGAAGGTTGGCCGTGCCGTCGCCGCGGTGCACTTCGCGGCTGATTCGGCCTGGCAGGCGCGCCGAATCGACGACGCCCGCCGCTGGGTCGAGCGCGGCATCGAGGCCGCGCGCGCGGCCGGAGAGCCGGACCTTCTCTCGAAGCTGCTTTCCCTCGGGGCGACGGTGGCCAACCTGCGCGGGGAGTACGCAAAGGCCGCGGCGTACCAGGCGGAGATCGAACGGCTCATCCCGAGGGAGAAGGCCGCGGAAGAAGAGATCCCGCGCGGCGGGACGCTCGTCGTTGCGATGGCCAATCCCATCGCGGAGACGGAACCCGGCGTCTACGAGACGACCGAGGAACACGAGGTCCTCGCCAACGCCTACGAGACGCTGGTCACGACGGACGCCCAGGGCAACCTCGCGCCCCTGCTCGCCGAGCGCTGGGCCCTCGAGGACGACGCCCGCGTCGTCCGGCTGCACCTGCGCCCGGGCGTGGTTTTCTCGGACGGCTCGCCGCTGACCGCTGCATCGGTCAGGGCGTCCCTCGAGCGTTCCATCCGCCTCTCCCGCGACGCCATGCCCACTGCGTTCGCCGTGATGCAGGGGGCCGCCGAATTCGCCGAGGGCAGGGCGCCGGCGGTCGCCGGTCTCACGGCGCGTTCGGAACGGGAGCTCGAAATCCGCCTCGTGGACTCCGTGCCGATCTTCCCGTCCCTCCTGACCGACGGCAAGACCGCCATTGCGGCGGTCGGCACCGCGGAGGGCGGGCAGCCGCCGCGCCTCCACGGGACCGGGCCGTTCCAATTCGTCCTCCACACGCCCGAGCGTGCCGTCCTCGAGCCCAACCCGCTGTCCTGGAGGCAGCCGCCGCCCCGCCTCGAGCGGGTCGAGTTCCGCGCATCGCTCTCGGCCCCGGCGATCGCCCAGGGATTCCGTTCCGGAGACCTCGATGTCGTTCGCGACCTCCTCCCGCAGGACCTCGACGCCATCCTCCGCGACCCGCGCCATCGCGGGGGGCTCGTCGAGACGCCGCTCAAGAACACGTACTTCGCGGTGTTCAACCGCGGCAGCGCGGCAGGTGGGAACGCCTCGCTGAGGCTCGCGCTCGTGAGCGCAGCAAGAACCCAGGATTTCGTCTGGGGCGCCCTCGGCCGCTTCGCGCTGCCCGCAACCGGTCTGATCCCGCCCGGGATCCTCGGCCACGACCCGGGAAGGCGGCAGCCGCATCTGCCCCGCGAGAAGGCCCAGGAGCTCGTCCGCGCCTCCGGCCTGCCGCTGCCCGTCCGGCTCCGCGCCTCCGTGCACCCGATCCTCCTGAATCAATACGCCTCGCTGACACAGGCGCTGTTCCAGATCTGGAAGGAGCTCGGGGTCGAGGTCGAAGTCGCGACGACGACCATGCCCGAGTTTCTCGAGTCGTGGCATGCGAACAAGGGCATCGACGTCATGCTCGCTCGCTGGATCGCGGACTACGACGATCCGGACAACTTCACGCATTCGCTCTTTCACTCGGCGAACGGCCGCATGCGCGCCTATTTCTGCTCGCCCGAGACCGACCGCGCGCTCGAAGAGGCGCGGCGGGAAAGCCGGCCGTCCTCGAGGGAGGCCCTCTATCGCAGGCTCGAACACGACCTGCTCGACTCGGCAGCCCTCGTGCCGCTCTTTCACGACGTGGACTACCGCATCGGCCGCCCGAACGTGCGGGGCCTGCAGCTTCGAAGCACCGCGCCCTACGTCAACTACGCCGAGCTCGGCAAGGCGACGGACGCCCCCTCGGCCGCCGCGGCTCCCGAGCGACAGATCGGCGGAGGCGTCGTGCACGTGCCGATCCAGGGCGTCGTGAGGAGCCTCGACCCATCGCTGACCGTGACCGTGGAGCAGGCCGAAGCCCTGCCGACGGTCTTCGAGACCCTGACCTGGGCGGTGGAGGGAACGCGGATCGTGCCCTGGCTCGCCTCGGAAGTCCTGATGGAGAACGACGGGGCCCGGTTCCGTTTCCGCCTCCACGCCGGAATCCGCTTCCACAACGGCAGGCGTCTGACGGCCCGCGACGTGCGCCACTCGTGGGAGAGGCTCCTCCTGAATCGTCAGAGCGAGAGCCGCTGGGTCCTGGCGCCCGTCAAGGGCGCAAAGCACATGATCGAGGGGCAGGCCACGGACCTTTCCGGCTTCCACATCGTGTCGCCGACGGAGTTCTATGTCGACCTCGAAAACCCGGTGCCGTTCTTCCCGGCGATGATCTCGTACGCGGCGACGGCAATCGTTCCCGAGGGAACCGGGTCGATCGGCTCGACCGCTCGCGAGGGGGCCGTCGGCACAGGCCCGTTCCGCGTCGTGAGCTTCGAGCCCGGCCGCCGCCTCGAGCTCGAGCGCAACCCGCACTACTGGCGGCCCGGATTCCCGCGCAGCGAAGGGATCGTCTTCCACCTCGGCATCACGCCGGAGGAGACCCGCAACGAGTTCATTGCCGGGCGGCTCTCGATCGCTCGCGACCTCGTGCCGGCGGACGCCGAGGCGTTCCGGCACGACCCGCGCTTTGCGTCGGGCTACCGCGAGAGCCCCCGGCTGACGACCTACTACGTCGTTTTCAACCGTCGGCGTGGTCCGCTCGTGGACGAAGGGCTGCGGCGGCGCCTGCTCCACGCCGTGGACGCCGGGGCGCTCGTCCGCCGGACGCTCGGACGCCTGGCCATTCCGGCGCACGGCCTGATCCCGCCCGGCCTGCTCGGCTACTCGGCGGCCGGGCCGAGCTCCGGAGGTCGTGCCGCGGGCCCGACCTCTCCGCCCGACAGCTCGGTCGAGGCAACGGTCTCCCGCGAGGCCGTCGAGCTCACGGCCGCGGTCCACCCCATCTTCTTCAGCGAGTTCTCGGCCTTCTTCCGCGAGCTCGCGGAAACCTTCCGCGACATCGGATACGTCATCCGGCCCGTCAACAAGACGATGGCCGAGTACCTGAAGCTGACCGACGCCGGCGATACGGACATGGACGTCGGCCGCTGGACCGCGGATTACCCCGACGCCGACACGTTCATGTTCGGCCTCCTCCAGTCCGAGGCCGGCGCTTTCCGCAACTACCTGGGTTCGCCCGAGCTCGACGAACTCGCCCGGCAGGGACGCGCCGAGACTGACCCGCGCGTCCGTCACTCGCTCTACCGTCAGGCCGAGGAGCTGATCGCGCGGGAGGCCTTGCTCGTGCCGCTGTTCAACGACCAGGTTTACTGCTTCGCGCGGCCCGAGCTGGAAGGCCTGACGACGATCGGCCAGTCCAACTCCGTCATCCCCTACGAAAACCTCTGGATCAGGCGATAGGGGCAAGCCCATGATCGGCGCAAAGCTCGCCAACCGCTACGAGATCCTCGGGGAGCTCGGACGCGGCGGCATGGGCGTCGTGTACCGCGCCCGCGACCCGCTCCTGAACCGCGAGGTGGCCGTCAAGCTGATCTCCTCGAGCGACCTGACGACCGAGCTCGAAGAGCGTTTCCAGCGCGAGGCCCAGCTGGTCGCCCAGATGGACCACCCGGCCATCGTCCCGATCCACGACCTCGGCAGGGACCAGGGTTCGCTCTTCTTCGTCATGCCTCTGGTCGGCGGAACGACCCTGCTGCGCCTGGTCCGCGACCAGTCGCTGCGCCTTGGGGAGGTCGTGGACATCGGCATCCAGGTCGCCGAGGCCCTCGACTACAGCCATTCGCGCGGCGTCGTTCACCGCGACATCAAGCCCGCCAACATCATGGTCACGCGCGAGGAAGGCGGCTCGGGTGTGCGCGTCCGCGTGATGGACTTCGGCCTCGCCCACTCCGCCACGGAGTCGCGCCTCACCAAGACGGGCACGCTCGTGGGGACCGTCGCGTACCTCTCGCCCGAGCAGGTCGCTTCGCGGGCCTTCGACGGCCGCTCCGACATCTACTCGCTGGGCGTCGTCCTCTACGAATGCCTCGTGGGTGAGCCGCCCTTCACGGGCGAGGTCCAGTCCATCCTCTACCGGATCGTCCACGAGGTCCCGCAGCCGCCGCGCGCGCTCGGGGCCGAGATCCGCGAGGAGCTCCAGGACATCCTGATGCGCTGCCTCGAGAAGGACCCCGGCAAGCGTCCACAGAAGGCGGGCCAGATTGCCGAAGCCTTGAAACGCCACCGGTCGAGCCTCGCGAGCGACGAATTCCGGATGTCGGTCGTCCTCTCCGCCAGCCGCGTCATCCAGCGCCCCGCGACCTCCGTCTTCGTCGGCCGGGAAAAGGAATTCGCCGAGCTGCAGCGCCGCTTGAACAGCGCGATCTCCGGCGAAGGCCAGTTCGCGGTCGTGACGGGCGAGCCCGGGATCGGAAAGACGCGCCTGCTCGAGGAGCTGAAGAACCTTGCCGTCGTCCGGAAGATACGGGTCCTCTATGGACGCTTCGTCGAACAGGACCGGTCCTTCTCCTACCAGGGCTTCTGCGAGCTGATCGAGGACTACTTCCAGTCCCGCGACGCGGGAGCCTCCTCCGAGCGGCCCGACTTCGCGGACCTCGCCGCCGAGCTGGTCGCTCTCTTCCCGCAGCTCTCGGAGATCGGCGAGCTGCGCTCGGCCGTCAGCGGGGACTCCCGCATCGCCGTCCCGGCCGGGGAGAAGAAGGCCGAGGACCGGATCCAGGTTTTCGAGCTCATCGCCAAGACGCTGACCCGCATCGCCGGCGGCAAGCCCCTCGTCTTGATCCTCGACAACCTGCACGGGGCGGAAGTCTCGATCGAAGCCCTGCAGTACATCGTCCGACGCCTGCGCCCCACGCCGACGCTCATCGTCGGCAGCTACCGGCAGAACGAGACGGACAGGCGCCACCCCCTCATCCGCATGCTCGAGTCCTTCGCGGACGACCCGCGTTTCGTCTCGATCACGCTCCCGCCGTTCTCGGTCTCCGAGCACCGGTCACTCGTGGAGTCGCTCGTCGGGGCCCCGAAAGTCTCGGACGACCTCGCCCGGCGGCTGCGGGATGCGACCGAGGGCAACCCCTTCTTCACCCGGGAGCTGGTGCGCTCGCTCGTCGAGTCGGGCGGCATCGCGAAGGACGACACGGGGGCCTGGAGCTTCTCGAAGGAAGCCGAGATTTCGGCCGACGCCCTGCCCGCGACCATCCAGCAGGCCGTCGAAAAGCGCATCGAGCGGCTCCCGCAGGAGCTGCGCGATCTGCTCTCGGTCGCCTCCGTTCTCGGGAAGAGTTTCGACTCGAAGGACCTCGAGGAGCTCGCCGAGGACGCCCGGGACCTCGACGACGACATCGACCGGCTCGTCCGCGAGGGGATGCTCGAGGAGGAGCGCGAGTCGCGGGGGGACCGGCTGACCTTTTCGAGCGGGATCGTCCGCGACGTCCTGTACGCCGCGCTGTCCCGGCGCAAGCGGCGCTCGCTCCACCGCAAGTACGCGGAGCTCGTCGAGAAGCGCAACGCCGGGCGGCTCGAGCGCGTCTACCCCGAGCTCGTCCACCACTTCTCCCAGGCGGACGACCCCGAGAAGACCGTCGAGTACGGGTTGAAGCTCGCGCAGAAGTCGCTCGACGCCTTCAGCCCGGAGGACGCGGTCCGCATCGCGAAGGTCGCCCTCGACCACCTCGAGGATGCCGAGAACGCGGAAGACCGCAAGCGGGAGGGCGAGGCGCGGCTGCTTCTGGCCCAGGGCCACCGCATGGCGGGCAACATCGACGCCGCGCTCCGGGAAGCCGAAGCCGCCATCCGCGTGTTCGAGGCGGAAAAGCAGGGGGACCGGGCCGCTGCCGGCGTCCTGCTCGTGGCAGAAACCGCCTGGCAGGCCCGCCGCATCGACGACGCGCGCCAGTGGGCCGAGCGCGGCATCGAAACCGCCCGCGCGAGCGGCGACGCGGAGCACCTGGCGAGGCTCCTCTCTCTGGCGGCCACGCTCGCGAACCTGCGCGGCGAGTACGCGAAGGCCGCGGCCTACCAGTCCGAGATCGAGAAGCTCACCCCGGAAGAGAAGGCCGCCGAGGAAGAGATCCCGCGCGGCGGCACGCTCGTCGTCGCCGTCGCCAACCCGATCGCGGCGACCGAGCCGGGTCTCTACGAGACCAACGAAGAGCAGGAGGCGCTCGCCAACGTCTACGAGCGGCTGGTGGCGACCGACGCCCAGGGCAGCCTCGCGCCGGCGCTCTGCGAGACATGGACCTTCGAGGACAAGGGACTCGCGGTCCGGCTCCACCTGCGCCCGGAGATCGTTTTCTCGGACGGCGCTCCCATGACCGCGGCGGCCGCCAAGGCCTCGCTCGAGCGCTCGATCCGGCTCTCGAGGGACCAGATGCCCGCGGCCTTCGCCGCCATTCGCGGCGCCTCGGAGTACGCGGCCGGAAACGCCCAGGGCGTCGAAAGCATCTCCGCTCCGTCCGACCGGGAGATCGTGATTCGCCTTACGGATCCCCTCCCAATCTTCCCGTCTCTGCTGACCGATCCGCGAACCGCCATCGTCGCCGCGCCCCCCGCGGGCAACGCGGGCCCGCCACTCGGAACCGGGCCCTTCCAGGTGGCCCTCCACACGCCCGAGCGGGTCGTCCTCGAGCGCAACCCCCGCTACGGGAAGGAGCCCGCGCGCGTGGATCGGATCGAGTTCCGGGCATCCCTCGCGGCTTCCGCCATTGCAGACGGACTGCGCGAGGGCTCATTGGACATCGCGCGCGACCTGCTCCCGCAAGATCTCGAAGCGATCCTCCGCGAACCGCGCTTTCGCGCCGGCCTCGTCGAGACGCCCAAGAAGAACACGTACTTCGCCGTCTTCCACACCGGCAGCGCCGCGGGGTCGAACCGGGTACTCCGGACCGCCCTCGCCAACGCCGTCCGGACCCAGGACCTCGTCTGGGGCGCACTCGGGCGTTTCGCGCTGCCCGCGACGGGCCTGATCCCGCCCGGGATCCTCGGCCACGACGCCGGACGCCGGCAGACTCATTTCCCGCGCGAGAAGGCCGTCGAGATGATCCGCGGCGCAGGGCTGCCCTCCCCCGTCCGGCTGCGGGTCGGCATTCACCCGATGTTGCTCAACCAGTATGCGGCGCTGACGGAGGCCCTCTTCCGTATCTGGGCAGATCTCGGCGTCGAGGTCGAGATCGCCACGAAGACCATGCCCGAGTTCCTCGACTCGTGGCACACCAACAAGGGCATCGACGTCATGCTCGGCCGCTGGATCGCCGACTACGACGATCCCGACAACTTCACGTTTACCCTCTTCCATTCCGGCAACGGCGCCGCGCGCGCCTACTTCTCCTCGCCGGAGACCGACCGGCTCCTCGAGGAGGCCCGCGGCGAGGTGCGGCCGGCCGCCCGCGAGGCGCTCTACCGGAAATTCGAGCATGCCCTTCTGGACCCCGCGATCCTCGTGCCGCTTTTCCACGACGTGGACTACCGGATCGCGGGCCCGCGGGTCCGGGGCCTCCAGCTTCGCAGCACTGCGCCCTACGTCAACTACGCCGAGCTCGGAAAGGCGGAGGCGCAGGCGGACCGGGCCGCCGAGCGGCAGACGGGCGGGGGAATCCTCCAGGTGCCCATCGCGGGGGTCGTCCGGAGCATCGATCCTGCCCTCTGCGAGACCCTGGAGCACAGCGAGGTGTCGCCCAGCCTCTTCGAGACGCTCACGAGGGCACTCGACGGGACGCGCATCGTCCCCTCGGTCGCATCGGAAGTTCTCACGGAAAGCGACGGCAAGCGATACCGGTTTCGGCTTCGCCCGGGTGTGCGGTTCCACGACGGGCGCCGGCTGACGGCGCGCGACGTGCGTTTCTCCTGGGAGCGGCTCCTGATGACGGAAACCGTGAACCGCTGGCTGTTGTCGCCCATCCGCGGCGCCCGGCGGATCATCGCCGGCGAGACCACCGACCTCGAGGGCTTCCACATCGTCTCGCCGAGCGAGTTCTTCATCGATCTCGAGAAGCCCGTCGCCTTCTTCCCGGCCGTCATCTCCTATGCGCCGACCGCGATCCTCCCGGAGGGGACCGCCACCGTGGGCGCGACCGCCGAGGAGGGTGCCGTCGGGACCGGGCCCTTCCGGATCGTCAGCTTCGAGCCCGGCCGAAGGCTCGAGCTCGAGCGCAACCCGACCTACTGGCGGGAGGGGTACCCGCGCTCCGACGGAGTCGTCTTCCGCTTCGGCGTCGCCTCCGAGGAGATTCGCAACGAGTTCCTCGCCGGGAGGTTCTCGCTCGCCTTCGATCTGCTCCCCGCCGACGCCGAGGCCTTCCGGCACGATCCCCGATTCGCTCCCCGCTACCGGGAGAATCCGCGTCTGACGACGTACTTTTTGACCTTCAACTGCCACCGCGGCCTGCTCCGCGATGCGGACCTGCGCCGCAGCCTCGTGCGCGCCGTCGACGTCGGCGGGCTGGCCCGCCGCGCGATCGGAAGGCTCGCCATCCCCGCCCACGGCATCATCCCGCCGGGCCTCCTCGGCTACTCGGCATCGAGCCCGGCCTCCGGCCCCGTTTCGGGGGCCTCCGGCTCGCCCGACAGCTCGGTCGAGGCGACGGTCTCGCGGGAGACGATCGAGCTGACGGCCGGCGTCCACCCCGTCTTCTTCGGCGAGTTCTCGGTCTACTTCCGGGAGCTCACCGAGGCGTTCCGCGAGATCGGGTTCCGCATAAAGCCGCTCAACAAGACGATGGCCGAGTACGTCGACCTGCAGCGGGCGGGAGAAGGAGATCTGAACATTGGGCGCTGGAATGCGGACTACCCCGACGCCGACAACTACATCTACACGCTCCTTCACTCCGATTCGGGATTTCTGGGCAAGTTCGTCGGAATCCCCGAGATCGATGCGCTCGCCGAACGCGGGCGGGCCGAGACCGATCCGCGAGTCCGACACTCGATCTACCGGCGGGTCGAGGAGCTGATCGCCCGCGAGGCCCTGCTGCTCCCCCTCTTCCACGACCAGACCTATTGCTTCGCGCGGCCGGAAGTCGAAGGGCTGGCGTCCGTCAGCCAGGGCAACCCGATCGTCGACTACGAGAACCTGTCGATCCGGCGGTAGCTGGGGTCAGGTCTGAAAACTTCGGAGTTTGAAGGGGAATCTGCGCTCAACCAACGCCGCGTCTCAAACTCGGAAGTTTTCAGACCTGACCCCTGATCTTCAGCGCGCCCTGCTCGACCCAGTGGGCGAGCGCGCGGCGGATCCGGTAGGAGTCGCTGGCGACGACGGCCTCGCAATCGAGCGGCGTCGCGCCCTGGCTTGCGCGCTCCCAGAGGGCCTGGAGCAGGCTGCCATCCTTCTCGCCGGGAAAAGGCGTCGCCGCCACGCTCGTGCGCTCGAGAAACACCGTGTCGGGCACGAGAGCGGCCGCTTCCTGGAACTCGTCGTAGCGGCGCATGGCCTCGAGCGTGAGCGGCAGGATCTCGCGCGGCTTCTCGCCCGGCTTCTCGGGGGTCATGCCTTTCATGAAGGCGAACTGGCCCGGCAGCGGCCGCTCGAGGAGCTGGTAGAAGGCGTCCTCGCCGCGCAGGTGCCCGTGCTGCATGTCCGTCAGCTTGCCCCCGCGCATCGTCAACGACGCGAAGACCTCGCCGCCCCCGGGCCCGCGCAGCGTCAGAGAGCCCGAAGCGGAGGAATCCGCCAGGCTCTGGAGCAGTGCCGGCAGCCCGAAGACCTCGAGGTCGCCCTGCAGGCTCGCGGCCGGCGCTGCCGGGGCACTGGTGTCGGGCGCCGCGGCCGTCTCCTGCTTCGGCCTCGGCTTGTCGAACCCGGCCAGCGCCTTCGCGGCCGCCCTTCCGGCGTCCTGGCCCTCGAACCTCGAAACGATCTCCTCGAGCGCGTGCCGCACCGCGGCCGAAGGGGTTCCCGAAAGCGCCTCGATGATGCGCACCAGGCTCTGGTCGTTCTGCCGAAGCGTCATGCCGAGCAGCTTGAACGGCAGGTTCGCCTTGAGGAGCGCGAGTAACTGCTCGACCGTCTCCGTGTCCTCCGACATGTCCTGGCCGGACAGCTCGGAGATGCGGGCGATCGTGTCGCCCAGCTGCGGCTGTTTCTTGCCGGCGTGCTCGATCAGCGCCCGCCGCGCGCGCGGCGCCGGCAGCTTGCCGAGCGTTGCCGCGACCCGGTCGAGCAGCGCCCGCAGGTCCTTGGGCTCGTAGGGCGCTTCTTCCTTCTGGCCGAGCATCGCCTCGAGCTCGAAGAGCAGCTGCGTCAGGCCCTGCTCCGCCCGCTCGTCCTTGTACTGCGCGAGCGTCGCGACCGCCTCCTTGACGAGCAGCAACGGCAGCCCGAGCTGCGCGTGGCGCAGCACGACGTCGCTCTCCTCCTCGAACGAGGCCTCGGGGGTACGCGGGATGCGCCGCATGAGGTAAACGAGATTGCGGCGGAAGAACCACTCTTCCTCCCCCACCGCCGTCCCGGGCGTGCGACACAACCCCTCGAAGGCCGCCGCCCGCGCCGGGGCGCCGTGCACTTCGAGCAACGCGAGCATGAGCCGGCGGCGGTCCCTTTTCTGCTCGCGCGGGAGCTCTTCGAGCAGGCCCTCGGGCCGCATCGCGATGAAAAACTGGAGTACTTTCCGAAGCTGGGCCCACTGCTCCGCCTTCTCGGTGAACTTCTTCAACTGGTCGCCGTCGAGCGTCTCGCCGAGCTTGCGGCGCACGAGCTCCACCGTCCCCGCGTCCACCTTCTTCTCGGTCGTCAGGCGCTCGGCGAGCTCGAGCATCGAGACCGCCTGCGGGAGCGAGCCCTCGTTGAAGCGCTCGATTCCCGCCTTGACCATTTCCTGGAACCGGCGGCCCGTCTCGACCGGGTCCTCCGCATCCGTGATGATCCGCCGCATGGCCCCGAGCGCGCCCGTCTCGGACGCCGGGGAAGGCGCGGCCCCGGGCGCGGTCGGCAGCGTCGGCGCCACCCACCCCGGCAGCGTCTGGGCGAGCGCGCGGAAGATGTTGTCGGTCCCTGCCTCGAGCCCCATGGCTTTCAAACGCGAGAGATAGGCCTCGAGCTCCGGCCCGGACTGCGAGCTGCGCGCGGCGAACGCGAGGGCCTCGTTGGCCCCGGGAGAGGCCGGCAGCGGCGACGCCGGGGCCCCCGAGCCGGCTGCGGCTCCGCCGAGCCCGCCCTGCGCCTCGAGCCGCTCGAGCAGAAGCGAGAAACGGTGCAAGCCGCGGACGGCGTTTTCGGACACCGCGCCGGCATCTCCGGGCGAGCCCGCGGCACCGCCGCCGATCGACGCGCCCGTACCCCCCGCCGCGGCCGAGGCGGTCGCGCGCGGGCCGCTCCCCTCGGTCGGGGCCTGGCGAAAAATGTTCTGGGCCTGCGAGATCGAGGCCGGCGCTTCCCCGAGCCGGCCCAGGTTCTCGAGCAGCATCGCCCGGTCTTCCTCCGGGCAGAGCGTGAGGATCAACGGCCGCAGGCCCGCGAGGTAGACCTCGAGCGGCTCGCGCGGGACGAGATGGAACTCGGCCATCATGTGGATCTTCTTGAGCGTGTGGAACAGGTAGTCCGAAACGGGAACGGCCGCCGCGGAGCCCCGGCGGTACTGCGCACCGGTCCAGGCGCGGATGGAGTTGGCCACGACCTCGGGCGGATACTTCATGAGCAGCTGCACCGAATCCGCCACGATCAGGGGAGCGACCGCGTCGGACAGATACTGTTGGAGCTCGATGAGGGCCTCGTCGAGCTCCGGGTTGGGTGGTTGCCCGCTCATTTCCGCCTCTTCCCCCGCGTCCTGACGACAGGGTAACTCAAAGAGGGCGAAAGAGATAGCGCATTCCGTGGAGAGGACGAAACCGAACGGCCGGGCGACCTAACCGGGAACGACCGAGAGGTCGCCGCTGGAGGTCCTCACGTGGATCCGCGCGCCTCCCGTTCCGCGCTTGTAGCCGACCATCGTGTCGCGGTGCATGACGGCCGTCCCGTCGGAAAAGCCCACTTTCATCTCGCCGCTCGACTGGCTGGCGTCGATGTCGAAAGCGGCCGTGGAGGGCAGGCGCAGAGACACGTCCCCGCTCGACGTCGTGATCCGGACCTGCTTGAGCCCGGAGCCGGCCGCCGCGAAGGCCACGTCGCCCGAGGTCGCCTTCGCCGAAAACTCCTCGAGGTCGGCGTCCACGAGGCGCACGTCTCCCGAGCTCGTGTCGAATTCTGCCTTCTTCGCCTTGATCGAGCGCGCCACGATGTCCCCCGAGCTTGCCCGGAATGAAAGCGACTCGCCCTCGAAGCCGTCGAGGTCCGTGTCGCCGCTCGAAAAGTCCGATTTCCAGCTGCCCTTGATGTCGCGCGCGCGCACGTCGCCGGAGGCTCCCTCGAGCTCGATGTCCCCGTCGAGACGGTGCAGCCGCAGGTCGGCGCTCGCCACCCCGAATCGCAGCTGGCCCTCGAGGCCATCGGCATCGATCAGCCCGGCGAGGTTGCGGAACCCCGCGTTCAGGCGGCCGGCCGGGACCCGGATCTCGACATCGGCGTGCAGCCACTTCCCTCGGCCCCGGCTGACCCGAACGCGGTGCCCGTCGTAGTCGTAGTCGCTCGAAGACGCCCATCCGCCGAACTCGACGTCGTTGCCGTCCGAGGGTTCCCGGTAGCGGAAGGTCGAGACCTTGTCGTAGGGGTACCGGACGCGAAGAGTGGCCGCGCCCCCCTGCCCCGTGATGCGCTCGAGGCGCACGGCGTCGGCGAGCTCGGCGCTCTCGGCGTAGACCGTCGCCGTCACGGTGACGGTCGTCCCGCTGCCCGCCGAGATCCGCATCGTGCCGAGGAGATTCTCGACGGCGAAGTGGGCCGCATCCGGGCCCGCGAGCTCGGCTTTCAGGGTGCGGACCGTTTCGTCGGCCCGCGCGAGGGACGGAGCGAGAAACGCCGCGATCAGAAAGGCGAAGGTCAGTCGTGACGCGCGCATGAAACCTCCCGGGCCGCTCGGGCAGCCTTAAACAGCTACGCCGGCCAGCTGGAAAGGTTCCCCCGCGGTTCCGGGGTGGTCACGCCCGGACTTCAAAGGGATCCTTCACAACGCAGACCAGGGCCCGAAGGATCCCTTTCGTCGCCGGAAGCGGCTTTACCCGCAATCCCTCAGAAACCTTCCCGGCGGGCCTGCGTACCTTTCTCCGACGAAGCTAAAATTCCAGCACATGCTAGATTTTTAGCATTAAAGATCGGCCCCGGAGGTGGCACCGGATGCGAAGCAGGAAGCCCCTTTCGAGCCTCTCCCGCCGAGAGCGGCAGATCATGGAGGTCCTCTACCGGGACCGCCAGGCGACGGCCAGCGACGTTCTCCAGGCCCTCCCCGACCCGCCGGGCTACTCGGCCGTGCGCGCGATGCTGCGGATCCTGGAGGAAAAAGGCCACGTCCGCCACGTCGCCGATGGAAACCGGTACGTCTTTCTCCCGACGCTGCCCCGCGACCGCGCCGGGCGGCCGGCGATGGCCACGGTCCTCGAAACGTTCTTCGAGGGCTCGACCGAAAAGGCCGTGGCGGCGCTGCTCGATCTCTCGCGCAACGACCTGACCGACTCGGATCTCGACCGCCTGTCCGAATTGATCGAACAGGCCCGACAGGAGGGGCGCTGACATGAGCATCCTCGGTTCCGGCATTCTTTTCGCCCTCGGACTCTTCGCCCGCGCCACGGCCATCCTCGGCGCGACGGGGATCGCGATGCTCGCGCTGCGCAAGGCGAGCGCGGCAACGCGCCACCGCGTCGGCACGGCCGGCCTCGGGCTGGCGCTCCTGCTGCCCGTCCTCTCCCTGGTTCTCCCGCGGGTGACCGTGACGTTCGACGCTCCGCTTGCCGCGTGGATCGCTTCCGCACCGCGCCTGCCGTGGCTCGCCCTCGCGCTCGGTTTCTGGGCGGCCGGCACGCTCGTCGTCGCAGCGCGCCTGGTCGCGGGCGGCCTCCGCGTGCGACGGCTCGCGATGGAAGCCGCTCCGATCGAGGGGGCCGACTGGATCGCCGATCAGCATGCGGCCGCGCGCCGCCTCGATCTCGACCGGCCGGTCACCGTCAAGGAGAGCGAAGGGGTCCCGGTCGCGATCACCTCCGGGTGGCGCCGCCCCTTCCTCCTCGTCGGCCGCGCGGCGCGCCTCTGGGCCGCAGACCGGCGCCAGGTCGTCCTCTTGCACGAGCTCGCCCACGTCAAACGCAGCGACTGGCCCGCACTGCTCATGGCCGAGATCGCGGTGGCACTCTACTGGTTCCACCCGCTCGCCCAGTGGCTCGGAAAGCGCGTGCGCCGCGACGCGGAGCAGGCCTGCGACGAGCTCGTAATCGCATCGGGAACGAAGCCGTCCGTCTACGCCGCGCACCTGCTCGGCATTTTCCGCGCGCTCGGCGCCACGCCCCAGGCCGCGGCGCCGGCGCTCGCCATCGCCCGTCCGCACCACTTCGAAGAGCGGCTGCGCGCGATCCTCGACCCGCGCGCGCTCGCGGGAAGGCCGGGCGCGTGGGCCCCGCGTCTTGCAGCCGCCGGGCTCGTCGCGGTGGCCGCCATCGTCACGGCGGTCGAGCCGCGAACGCCCACCGCGATCGCCGGCACGGCCCGATGCGCCCCCCCCTGCCCGTCGGCCCACGGCAAGCTCGTCCCGGTGGTCGCGGCCCAGGCCGCGCCCGAGCCGGACGAAGTGCCGGTCGACGCGATCGAGCCTGAGCCCGGCCGCTCGCTGCCCGCGATCTGGACGGCGCGAATGGGCTCGGCCCGGACGGCGCTCTCGGGTTTCGTGAGAGCGTCCAACAACCGCCGCACGCCCCGCGACGGGGGCGACTGGTACGACCGGGGCATGCGCCTCCACCACAAGGGCAAGTACCAGGAAGCCATCGCGGCCTTCGAGAAGTCGATCGAGGATGGGTACAACGAAGACGCCGCGAGCTACAACATCGCCTGCGGATATGCACTCCTCGGAGAGCCTGACAAGGCGTTCGAGTGGCTCAAGCGCGCGATGGACGAGGGCTTCGACCTGGCCGGGTACATCGGTCACGACGACGACCTCGACGGCCTGCGAGGCGACCCCCGGTGGGCCGAGCTCAAGAAGCTCGCGCGCGAGCAGAAGGCCGACGGGCACAAGGGCGAGGCCCGGGCCGCCGCGGCGCGCTACGAGCGCCTCGTCGCGAAAGCCCCGAAGAGCGGCGAACCGTTTTTCGACATCGGGAGGGAGCTGCTCAACGTCGACCAGTACGACCTCTCGGCGAAGGCCTTCCAGGCTTCGGCCGACCGGGGCTACCGCGTCGGCACGTCGCTTTACAACGAGGCCTGCGCGCTGTCCCGGGACGGGAAGAGGGACCTGGCCATCGATCTGTTGCACCGCTCGCTCGACGCGGGGTTCGACCAGCCGGACCTCTTCGACGACGACGACGATCTCGACGCCGTGCGCAAGGACCCGCGCTTTGCGGCGCTCGCGGACGAGGCCCGGGAGCTCTCGCTGCCGGGCTACGGCAACGGGCCCTGGAATTCGGGCTCGCGCTCGACCCGCGCGCGCTGGCGCGAGGCCGCCCACAAGTTCGCCTCTTACGCCGAGAAGCATCCGACCGTGGGGCGCGCCTGGTACAACCTCGGATTCGCCTCCCTCGCCGGCGACCGGCCCGACGAGGCGGCCGCCGCCTTCCGAAAAGCCCTCGACCTCGGCTACCGAAAGCCGACGACCATGTACAACCTCGCGTGCACGTACTCGCGGCTCGACCAGAAGGACGCCGCATTCGACTGGCTCTTCAAGGCCCTGGACGCCGGGTTCGACGAGACGTGGACGCTGCGCCACGACGACGACCTGGACAACCTGCGCGGCGACGGGCGCTACCGCAAGGCGGTCGAGATCGCGCGGGCGAGGGACAAGAGCGAGAGCAGCGAGTAGCGCAGATCAGGAAGCGGCGTTTGCCCGTTCGGCCGCGCAGGCGCCCGCCGTGCAGGCCCTCGGCCGACGCCGCGTCCAGTAGAAGACGAGGAGCATGAGCGCGCAGCCCGCGGCGCTCATCGACGCCTCTCCCGACCAGCGCCCGCCCAGGATCGCCAGCGCCGCGGCAACCGCCCCCAATCGGACGCCGAGCCACCGCGCCGTCGCCAGCGTGACGAGAAGCCAGGCCGCCACCGCCGCGATGGCGAACGCTTCGACGATCGGGCCGCCTGGCAGCGCGATCCCCAGCGCCGCGGCCAGCGGCAGGATGCAGAGCGGGCACTTGGGAAGAAACGGGACCGCCGCCGCGCCTGCCGCGGCGGCGATCCTCGCGATCCGTCTGCCGGTGTCCAATTCCGCTACTCCGCCACGCCCTTCTCCTTCAGGATCGCCCAGATCTTTTGCGGCGTCATGGGGATGTCGATGTGCGTCACCCCGAGGTGCGAAAGCGCGTCCACGGCCGCGTTGACGATCGCCGGCGGCGCGCCCACGGTGGCCGATTCGCCGACGCCCTTGGCCCCGAACGGATGATGGGGCGAGGGCGTCACGGTCTTGCCCGTTTCCCAGTTGGGCGTCTCCATGGACGTCGGCACCAGGTAGTCCATGAAGCTGCCGGCCTGGTTGTTGCCCTGCGCGTCGTAGCTGATCTCCTCCATCAACGCCGGAGCCATGCCCATGGACAGGCCACCGTGGATCTGCCCGTCCACGATCATCGGGTTGATGATGTTGCCGCAGTCGTCCACCGCGACGAAGCGACGGATCTTGATCTCGCCGGTGCCGCGGTCGATGTCCACGACGCAGATGTAGCTGCCGAAAGGAAACGTCAGGTTCGGCGGATCGTAGTAGTTGACCGCCTCGAGACCCGCCTCCATCCCCTGCGGGTGGTTCGTGTAGGCGGCGAACGCGATTTCCTGGATGGTCTTCGATTTCTGCGGCGCCCCCTTCACGGAGAACTTGCCCACCTCCCAGACGAGGTCCGCCTCGCTGACCTCGAGGAGGTGCGCGGCGATCTTCTTTGCCTTCTCCCGGATCTTTCGGGCCGCCATGGCGCCCGCGGCGCCCGCGGTCGGCGTCGAGCGGCTCGCGTAGGTCCCGAGGCCGTAGGGCGCCGTGTCCGTGTCGCCCTCCTCGATCTCGACGTGGGCGGCGGGAATGCCGAGCTCTTCGGCGATGATCTGCGCGTACGTCGTCTCGTGGCCCTGGCCCTGCGACTTCGTGCCGAAACGCGCGATCGCCTTGCCGGTCGGGTGGATGCGGATCTCGCAGGAGTCGAACATCTTGATTCCCAGGATGTCGAAGTGCTTCGAGGGACCCGCGCCGACGATCTCCGTGAAGCTCGAAATGCCGATGCCCATCAGCTCGCCGCGCTTGCGCTTCTCGGCCTGCTCCTTGCGCAACGCCTCGTAGCCGATCATGTCCATGGCCTTCCTCAGGGCCGCCGGGTAGTTTCCGCTGTCGTACTCCCAGCCGAGGGCCGACATATACGGAAACTGCTCGGGCTGGATGAAGTTCTTCATCCGCAGCGCCGCGGGGTCCATCTTCAGCACCTGGGCGAGACGGTCGGTGATCCGCTCGATCGCGTGCACGGCCTCGGTGACGCGGAACGAGCAGCGGTAGGCGACGCCTCCCGGCGGCTTGTTCGTGTAGACGCCGTCCACCTCGCAGAAGGCGTTGGGCATGTTGTACGAGCCGGTGCAGATGGAAAAGAGCCCCGCGGGATACTTCGACGGGTTCGCCGCCGCGTCGGCGTAGCCATGGTCGGCCAGCGTCTTGATGCGCAGGCCCGTCATGGTGCCGTCTTTCTTGGCCGAGAGCTCCACGTCCATGTGGTAATCGCGGGCGAACGAGTCTGCCTGGAGGTTCTCCATCCGATCCTCGACCCACTTGACGGGCTTGCCGATGACGACCGAGGCCGCCACCGCGATGACGTAACCGGGGTACACGGGCACCTTGCCCCCGAAGCCGCCGCCGAGGTCCGGCGAAATGATCCGGATCTTCTCCTCGGAGAGGCCGACGTGGCCGGCCACGAGCGCGAACACGGTCCGGATGGCGTGCGGGGCCTGGGTCGTCATGTACACCGTCAGCTTGCCCATGACCCGGTCGAAGTCGGCGATGCAGCCGCACGTCTCGATCGAGGCGACGTGGATCCGCGGGATGTACATGTGCTCCCGGACCACGACGTCGGCTTCGGCGGCGGCCTTCTCCGTGGCCTTCTTGTCGCCGACCTCCCAGTGGAAGATGCGATTGTCCTTCTTCCCCGGTTTGTCGGTGCGCAACACCGGGGCCCCGGGCTCGAGCGCCTTGAAGGGGTCGATGACGACCGGAAGCGGCTCGTAGTCCACCTCGACGGCCGCTACGCCGTCGGCCGCGCTGTACCGATTGGTCGCGATGACGGCCGCGACTTCCTGCGCCTGGTACATGACGCGATCCGTCGGCAGCACCATCTGCGTGTCCGACATCAGCGTCGGCATCCAGTGCAGCTTGTACTTCTCGAGGGTCGCGCCCGTGATCACGGCGAGGACCCCGGGGACCTTCAGGGCGTTCTCCGTGTGGATGGCCAGGATCTTCGCGTGGGCGTAGGGGCTGCGGACGATGTCCATGTGGAGCATCCCCGGGAGCTGGATGTCGTCCACGTAGTTGCCCCTGCCGCGGATGAAGCGGGGATCTTCCTTGCGCTTGAGCGAGTGGCCCATGCCACCGACTTCGGGTGTCGTTTGAGGTGCCATGCCGTCCCCCTTATCCCCGCGCCTTCGCGGCCGCGCTCTGAACGGATTTCACGATGTTGACGTATCCGGTGCAGCGGCAGAGATTGCCCGAGATCGCCTGCCGGATTTCGCCGTCGCTCGGGTTCGTGTTCGACTGGAGCAGCGCGAAGCTCGTCATCATCATCCCCGGCGTGCAGTAGCCGCACTGCAGGCCGTGCTGCTCCCAGAAGCCTTCCTGGATCGGATGGAGCTTGCCGTCCTTCTCGAGCCCCTCGACCGTCATCAGCTCGCGCCCGTCGGCCTGCACCGCGAGGACCGTGCAGGACTTGACGGGAGTGCCGTCGAGCAGCACCGTGCAGGCGCCGCAGTGCGTCGTGTCGCACCCGATGTGGGTCCCCGTCAGCCGCAGGTTCTCGCGCAGGAGGTGCACGAGCAGCAGGCGCGACTCCACCTCGGCGTCGTATCCCGCGCCGTTGATCGTGACGTGAATCTTATGAGTGGACATCTTCAGCCTCCTTCCGCCCGCGCGACGGCTTTCTTGAGCGCGCGCGCGGTGAGCACGCGGGCCATTTCCACCTTGTACTCGACCGAGCCGCGGCGATCGGCCGACGGTTCCGCGCTCTGTGCGGCCAGCCGTGCCGTTTCCGCGATCGTGGCGGCGTCCGGCTTCTTTCCCACCAGAAACTTCTCGGCGGCCTCCGCGCGGACGGGAGTCAGGCCGGCGTTCGTCAACCCGATGCCGGCGCTCGCGACCTCGCCGCTCTTGCCGAGCGTCACCTGGACCGCCGCGCCCGCGGTCGCAAAGTCGCCGACCTTGCGCTCGAGCTTCACGTACGCGCCTCCGGTCCGCGGCTGCGGCGCGGGGATCCGGACCTCGGTCAGGATCTCGTCAGGCGCGAGCGCGGTCGTGAAGAGGTCGGTGAAGAACTCGCCGATCGGAATCACGCGCTCCCCTTTCGGCCCCGTCGCAACGACCTGCGCCCGGAGGGCGAGCATTGTGGCGGGGTGGTCGTTGGCGGGATCCCCGTGGGCGAGATTACCGCCGACCGTGGCGAGGTTCCTCACGATCGGGTCGGCGATCACCTCGGCGGTGTCGACGAGGATCGGATACCGCTGCTTCACGAGATCGGAGCGCTCGAGGGCCGACTCGCGGGTCCGGCCGCCGATCTTCAGCAGCCCGCCCTCCTCCTTGATGTACTCGAGGCCCGGGACCCGGTTGATGTCCACGAGGTGCCCCGCCGATCCCAGCCGCAGCTTCAGCAGCGGCAGCAGGCTCTGGCCTCCCGAGAGGACCTTGGCGTCCCCGGAATGCTTCGTCAGCAACCCGATCGCCTCGGCCAGCGTCTTCGGAGCGTGGTAGTCGAATGATGCGGGAATCATGACCCCTCCTTTCCACCCGGTTCTTTCACCGTGCCATCCTCCATCGTCAGGCCGGAAGCATTGAAATCGAGCGTTCGAGCGATTCGAGATTGTGCGCGGGAGCGAGCACGTCCACGAACGGGAGAGCGGCTGCCATCCCCTGCGCGGTCGGCTCGTACCGAGGGTCCCCGAGGAGGGGATTGAGCCAGATCACTCGCCGGGCGCGCAGACGGATCGCCCGCATCGCCCGCGACAGCATCTCCGTGTCTCCCCGGTCCAGGCCGTCGCTGACGATCACGACGACGGTCCTCGCGTCGACCATCTCGCTCAGGTAGCGGGAGGCGAACTCGGACAGGCTCTCGCCGATCCGCGTCCCGCCCGACCAGTCGGGCACTCCGGCCGCCAGCCGTTCGAGGGTCGCGCCCACCCGGGCCGCGGACACCCACGGCGTCAGGCGCACGAGCGACGTGTTGAAGGCGAAGAGCTCCGTCCGCCGCGCCGCCTTCTTGAGCGCGAGAAGAAACGAAATCAGAAGGCGGCCATGGGGATCCATCGAGCCGCTCGTGTCGCAGAGAACCACGATCCGCGGCTCCTCGATCGCCCGGGCGCGGCGCGCCAGGCGAAGGAGCTCGCCGTCGGTCCCGACCGCGTCGCGAAGGCTGCGCCGCGGGTCCATGCGGCCGCGCCCCCGCGTCGGGACGAAGCGGCGGCTGCGGCGCGTTGCCAGGCGCAGGGCCATCCTGTTCATCAGCCGCTCCATGGCCGCGAGCTCGTCCGGCCTGCACGCGTCGAACGGCTTGCCGCGCAGGAGCGCCTCGGAACTGTAGCCCGGCGTGTCGCCCTCGAGAACCTCTCGCTCCTCTTCGGCGGTGCGGCGGGGGCCGCCCGGCAGGGCGCCCGGCCGGCGCAGCGGCAGCGCCCGGTCGGAGGAGCGCCGCTCGTCGGCGGCGATCGCGGCCGGCCCCGCCGCACCGGCGCTCCACCAGAGCTCGAAGAGCTCACGGAAAGCCGCCGCGTCGCGCGGGCCGATCTTCAGGGCGACCGCGAGCGCCCGCCGGACCTCCGCGCGGTCGCCCACGTCCACCAGGGCGAGCGCCGCCGCCGCGTCGACCTCGTCGGAGAGGCTCGCGCGGACTCCCCGCTCGCGCAGCGCCGCCGCAAACCGGGCCAGGTGAACGACGAGGTCCCCCCAGTTCATGACGCCGGGGCCTCGACGCGCGCGCCGTCGACGAGCGCGGGCACGGCGCCGGCCAGTTCCTGCAGATCGTGGCGGTCTTTCAGGATGCAGCCGAGCGTCTGCTCCACCGTTTCCGGGTCGAGCCAGTCGCGGTGCAGCCTGACGAGCGCCTGCGCCCAGTCGATCGTCTCGGCAGCCCCGGGCGACTTCCGGAGATTGCGGCCTCGCAACGACTGCACGAACCGGGCGATCTCCACCGCCAGTCGGTCGCTCACGCCCGGAACGCGGGAACGGATGATCCGGACTTCCTTTTCGAGATCCGGGTGCTCGATGTACAGGTAGAGGCAGCGCCGCCGCAGCGCGTCCCCGATGTCCCGCGTGCGGTTCGACGTGAGGATGACGTGCGGAACGTGGTCCGCCGTCAGCGTGCCGAGCTCCGGGATCGTGACCTGGAAGTCCGAGAGGACCTCGAGCAGAAACGCTTCGAATCCGTCGTCGGCGCGGTCCACTTCGTCCACGAGCAGCACCGGCGCCCGGTCGCGCCGCGTGATGGCCTTCAGGAGCGGGCGCTCCAGCAGGTAGGGCCGGGAATAGATGACCTCTTCGATCTCGGCGGCCGAACGCCCCTCCTGCTCGGCCATGCGAACGCGCAGCATCTGCTTCGGGTAGTCCCACTCGTACAGCGCGGTATGGACGTCGAGGCCCTCGTAGCACTGCAGCCGGATCAGCTCCGTGCCGAGCAGGCGCGCGAGCACCTTGGCGACCTCCGTCTTGCCGACGCCCGCATCGCCCTCGATGAGAAGGGGCTTCTTCATCTCCAGCGCGAGGAACACCGCGGTCGCGATCGCCGGCTCGGCGATGTACCCCTGGCGCTCCATGGCCTCCTGCAGCGACTGGATCTCGGGTCTCATCCGGCGGACTCCGCCACGGCAAACCGGCCCGGCGCCGCGAGGAATCTCTCGCGGCACCCCGAGCAGCAGAAGTACCACGTGCGGCCGAGCGCCTCGGCCGTGTGCCGAGCGTCGGCCACGCCGACGGACATCCCGCAGACGGGGTCCCTGTCCTCGCGGGCGGCCGCGACCGGGAGCGACGACCCGGCCGCCGGGTTCTCAGCGGCGCTGCGGCGCACCTGGACGATCTCGGCCAGAATACTGACGGCGATTTCCTCGGGCGTCCGCGCTCCGATGTCGAGGCCGGCGGGATTCTTGACGCGGGCGAACCGATCCGCGGCGAGGCCCTGCGCCTCGAGCGTCCCGCGGATCTGCTCGTAGCGCTTCGCGCTGGCCACGACTCCGACGTACTCGGGCTCCATGGCGAGCGCGGCCCGGAGGGCTTCTTCGTCGCGCTCCCCCATCGTCGCGACGACGACGAAGGGACACGAAGCGCCGCGCCCGGGAACCTCGTTCGTCCAGACGCGCTCGGCCTCGGGGAACATGGCCCGCTCGGCCGCCGGGTCGGCTGCGTCCACGGCGAAGCCCATTGCGGCGGCGACGCGCGAGAGGGCCCGCGCCACGGGCGAGACGCCGAAGACCAGGAACCGGGAAGGCGGCAGCACGGGCTCGAGATAGATGTCCACGGTGCCTCCACTGTGGCAGGTCATTGGAAACGCCAGGATTCCAGGCCGCCGGTCCTTCGCCGGCTCGGGCGAGAGCGCGATGAGACGCGGGGTGCCGTCCGAGATCGCACGCAGCGCCTCGCGCACGACCGTCGGCTGGGTGCAGCTGCCCCCGAGCCAGCCGTGAAAGGCCCCGGCCGCGGTGATGAGGGCCCCGTCGCCCTGCCGGGCGGAGCTCGCGGCCTGGCGTCGCACAACGGTTGCCAGCACGAACGGCTCCTCGTTGCGCACGAGCTCGGCCGCGAGAATCAGGAGCTCGGAGCGCACGGCGCCTCCGCGTCGGGGCCCGTTGCGAGGGCCCGCTCGTAGTCCTCCGGCCGATCGAGATCCGTCAGCGCCGCCGCGGGCCAGGCCAGGGTGACCGACTCGCCCGCGTGCTTCCGGATGACGCGCTTGCTGCACCCCTCACCGGCGGAGAGTTCCGGGAAGAGCGATCGGGCGTAGAGCGTCGGAGGCGCCTGCTCGCCGCCGTACTCGGAAACGACGAGCGCGGCGCCCGAATCCCGGTGGCTCGCGACGAGCGCCGAGAGCATCTGCTGGGTCACGAAGGGCATGTCTGCGAGGAGCACGACGGCGGCGAGCGCTTCGGGCGGCACCGCGGCCAGGCCCGCTCGCCGCGACGTATGGATGCCGTCGGCATGGTCCGCATTCACCACGATCCGGACGGCCAGTCCGTTGAGCTCGGCCGCGGCAAGGTCCGCTTCGTGCCCGAGGACGACCACGACCGGATCCAGACCGGCCGCGAGCGCCCGCCGCGCCGCCCGACGCACGACGGCCTCGCCGTCGAGGCGCAGGAGGAGCTTGTTGCTTCCCATCCGCGTCGAGGAGCCCGCGGCCAGGACGACTCCCGCGACGGAACCCCGCGGGTCAGGTCGCATGAATCGCTCCGCTTCTCTGGCGCAGGTGCGCCGGCTCCCGCGAAGAGTGGGCGGCCAGAAGCTCCGCGACGACGGCCAGCGCCACCTGCTCGGGCCCTTCGGCGCCGAGATCGAGTCCCACGGGGCCGAAGACCCGGCCGTCGCCCTCGGCGCCGATCTGCCGGAGGATCTCCGCCGTCCGCGCGCGGGGGCCGAGAAGCCCCACGTGCGGCGCACCGGCCGCGAGCAGATGACGAGTCCATTCCCGGTCGTGGGCGAACGAATGCGACATGACGACGGCGTAGGTGCGGGGGCCGATGGGGAGCGCGGCGGTCCCGTCCTCGGGACGCAGGAGCGTGCGTCCGGCGGCGCCGGCAAATCGCTCCGCGGACAGGAAGGCCTCGCGGTGGTCCACGACCGTGACGCGAAATCCCACGTCGGATGCGTACGCGCAGATCGGGCGCGTGTCGTCGCCCGCGCCGAAGAGCAGCAGGTGCGGCGGCGGGGCGAGCACCTCTGTGAACACCTCCGCGGATCCGACCGTGTACAGCTTCGATTCGCGGGAGCGGATTCGTTCGGCGGCGTCCCGAGCGACGTCGCGATCGAGCGCCGCGTCTCCGGTCGATCCGCCGAGAGTGCCTTCGTCCGTGCCAACGAGCATGCCGCCGACGCCATGCGCGCCTCCCACGACCGTCGAAAGGGCGAACGGCCGGTCCCCTTCGAGCAGCTCGCGGACGCGCTCGATCGCTTCGCGCCTCCCCGGGTCGGTCGCGGTCTGCACGAAGACGTCCACCGTGCCGCGGCACCCGAGCCCGAGCCCCCAGACGGCGCGATCGTCTTCGCCCGTGTCGTAACGCAGTCCGTCGCGGGACGCCGTCCCGAATGACGGCGAGGGAGGCTTCCCGCACGTCGCCCTCGAGGCACCCTCCGCTGATCGAACCGAGGGTGCCGCCGTCCTCCACGACCAGGAACTTCGCGCCCGGCCGCCGGTAGGCCGAGCCCTCGATGTGAACGACCGTGGCGAGCGCCGCGCTCCGGCCCGTCTCCGGCAATCGGGCGACGCGTCCGAAAACCTCCGCGGTCTCTTTCCAGCGCTTCACGGCGCCTCCCTGGGAGACGTCAACGTATACCGGGGCATGGAAGGCGTCAACGAAATCCGCTCGCCGAGCTGCCTTAAGATCGCAACGTGCCGGATACGGAGATCGCGATCATCGGGGCAGGCGTCGTCGGCCTCGCCGTCGCAGCGCGGCTGGCGCGCCAGAGCCCGAACCTCATCGTGCTCGACCGCAATCCGAAGCACGGCATGGAGACCTCGAGCCGAAACAGCCAGGTCGTGCACGCCGGCATCTACTACCCCGCCGGGTCCCTCAAGGCGCGCCTCTGCGCCGAGGGAAGAGATCGCGTCTACGACCTCTGCGCCCGTCACGCGATCCCCCACGCGAAGCTCGGGAAGCTCATCACGGCCACGCGGGCCGCGGAACTGTCCCGCGCTCGACGCGCTCGAGAAGACCGCGCGCGGCAACGGCGTCCGGCTGACCCGCCTTTCGGAGAGCGAGGCGCACGCGCTCGAGCCGATGGTCGCCTCGGTGGGAGGCCTCTGGTCGCCCGAGTCCGGCATCGTGGACGCGCACGGGCTCATGGACCATTTTCTGCGGCAGGCTCTGGAAGCGGGAGCGGTCCTCCAGCCGCGTGCAGCGGTCGTTGCAATCGAGCCAGCCCCGGGGGGATACCGGATCGTCGCGCAACAGGCGGGCGGGCTCGAGAGCTTCACGGCCGAGCGCATCGTGAACGCCGCCGGCCTCGACGCGGACACGGTGGCCGCGCTCGCGGGCATCGACGTGGATGCCGCGGGCTACCGGCTGCACTACTGCAAGGGCAGCTACTTCTCGGCAGCCACCCGCCTCTGGAAGGCGGTCACGCACCTCGTGTACCCGGTCCCGGCCCACGAGAGCCTCGGCGTCCACGTCGTCCTCGACACCGGCGGCCGCCTGCGCTTCGGGCCCGACGCGGAGTACCTGCCCGACCGGAGCACCGACTATCGCGTCGAGCCGAGCAAGCGCGCCGCGTTCGCGGAGGCCGCGCGGCGCATCCTGCCCGCCGTGCGGGACGAGGACCTCGAGCCGGACATCAGCGGCATCCGCCCGAAGCTCCAGGCAAAGGGCGAGCCGTTCCGCGACTTCGTCATCGCCGACGAGCGCGAGCGCGGGCTTCCCGGCTTCTACGACCTCATCGGGATCGAGTCGCCCGGCCTGACCGCCGCGCCCGCGATCGCGGAGCACGTGGCCGGACTGATGAGATCGAGCTGATGACGCCCCTCGCAACAGCCCGGCCCGAAGGCGCGGGCCAGTACGGGGTCGATGGGGCGGCGGCGTGTACATGGGCCGCCCCGTCTGGTGAGCTGACCGAAGTTCGGCGCAGAGAACGCTACGGCGGGAACGCCGCCGGGTCGATGCCCGGGATCACGTGCAGCGCGTTCTTGTAGTACAGCTTCCGCAGGACCTCGTCCGGCAAAGCGAGGCCGTACATCTTCCAGAAGGCGTGGCGCGGCGGTAGTAGTCGAAGTACTCGTCGGCGGTCTCGAGCACGCGGAAGTAGGTGTGGTACTCGTGGGGTTCCAGGTGTCCTTGCCGAAGAGGACGCGGTCCTGGTACTTGGATGAACCAGGCGCGGGCGTTGCGCGGCTGGCGGCCGAGCTCGGCGAGGACTGCACCGATTTCGGTGTAGACGTTGGGGCAGCTCGTCGAGTAGCTTGCCGAGGCGCGCGAGGTCGCCGCCGAGCCATCCCAAGTGGGCATCGATGAAGCGGGTCTTGGGATGCTTCGCGAACAGGTGGTGCTGCTCGGTCATGAGCGTCTGCCCAAAGGGCGGATACTTCTCCGGGGGACGGCGGCGTGCCGGGAATTGCTTGAGCTCGAGCCAGCGCTCGTTGTACTTGTCCTCGGGATCCAAGAAGGATCGGGGCTCGCCGGAGTGGATGAGCACCGGGATCCCGAGCTCCCCGCACTTGTCCCAGACCGGGTCGAGGCGCGGGTCGTCCACCGCGACGCGGCGACCCGAGGAATCCACGACAGACATCCCCAGGTTCTTGTAGATCTTCAGGCCCCGCGCACCGCGCTTCACGTCCTCAGCCAACTGCGCCGCCGCCCGCTCCCCCCAACCGGCGTTGCCGAGGCCCGCGAAGTCCACGTTGGCGAACACCACGAAGCGGCCCGGGTAACGGCCGGGGAGATTCCGGTAGCCCTTCGCGAACTCGGCGCCGCTCTCGCCGCTCAGGTTCACCATGACCCGCATGCCGATCCGGTCCATCTCCGCGACGAGCCGCGTCGCATCCCGCTCGGAAATGTCCGTGTCCTGGTGGTTGTGGACGTCGATGAACGGAAACTTCGACTTCGCCGGGTGGTGCTCGGGCACGACGAGCGTGGACTTGGGCGCGTACTCCTCGATCGACATCGTCTGCGCGCGGACCACTGCGGCGGGAGCGGCCAGGCACAGGACGAGCAGCGCGGGCGACAATCCGATCTTCCGAAGCGTCGATCTGCTCACGATCGTTCTCCTCGTTTGGCCGGGGACGCCGAATTCCATGCCGCTTGAGCGGCGCGCCCATGCGATGCTTTCCGCCTGGAGAGCCCCGCATGAATCGCCGCGACGGGCCTCTTCGTTGTCCACAACGGCGTCGGCAGCGAGGCATGGAGCGCCGACGGATTCACGCGGGTTACGGTGCTCTGAGCCACTCGGCCGGCGCCCAGTCGGCTTCCATCCCATCGCCACCCGGCGGTAGTACGGCTGAAGATCGCCGAGCTCCCGTGACTATCGCTGCAGGCTCGCGGCTCCCGCCGTACATCGCGACTTTATCCCCCGTGACGAGAGGCTTGACGATGTCGCCCACCGCAAGGCTCAATGTGGACCCGCTCATCGTCGCTACCACGCCGCCACCCTTGCAACCCGTCATCTCGACTTTTCCCATGAGCCGGTTGCCGCTCACCGTGCCGCTGACGTAGCCGCTCGGCACGCACGAAGATCCCCGAAATGTTCCCGGTCACCTGCGAGCCGCTCTGCTGAAATTTCACCGTGATCTGCGAAGCCCCGCAGGCATCCGAGTCAGAAGTGAAGGTCCCGGCCCACGTGCCCGAGACGTTCACCGCCGCCATCGGCGAAGACACCGGCGCCGTGACGGCATTCGAGTCCTTGCACGCGAGGCAGAGCGTCAACGCGGTAACCGCCGCCAAACCGCTCCACAGCGTTTTCATTCCGGAAAAGCGCATGAGAGTCTCCTTCTGGATTACAGAATGTTTACCACAGCTGGCAGGCTCCCGGAGGGTCCGCGCAGGATTCTTAATGAGCAGCGGTTCACGCGTGTCTCGCCTTCACCTCCCCTTGCCAGAGGCGGAGGACATATCCTATGCGCATGAAGAACAGACAGTTCCTGGCGCTCGCGACACTCCTGTTCGCCTTTGGCTTTGCCCCGGCAGCTTCCGCGGCGGTCCCGACCCCGACGGCAACGCCGAAGCCGGCAGGCGCATCGACGGTCAAGAGCTCGAAATCGAACTCCTCCGACCGCGTCGCGCCGACACCGAATTCCGTCAGGGGCAAGCCCACGAAGGAGCAACGGGTGGCCCCGACGCCGACCTCCGTCCCGAACAATCGCTGACACCAGGGCCGTCATGTCGCTCGACGAGGCCGAGGTCGCGTTCACGCGCAATCCCGAGACGATCGATCCGCAGATCCTCCGGTAGCTCCCCGTGTTCTACGCGACTCCGACCGGCTCGCAGTTCTGAAGGAGGGCGGCAACCTCCTGCTCGTCTTCCCCGGACAGCCCGACCAGAAGCTGGTGCCCTACAAGGGGCTGAAGTTCTGCATGGAAGTTTCGAGTCCGCCACGGGTCTACCCGGTTGCAGCTTCAAGCGGCTCGTCGGCTCGGATCCAGATCCACAAGACAGCCGCGGCGAGCGCGAAGAGCGAGCCGGTCGCCAGGGCCGGGCCCCATCCCAGAGCCTTCACCGTGAAGGGAACCAGCAGCGCCCCAACGCCACCGACCACGTTTCCGCCCATGTTGAGCAGTCCGCAGGCCGTGGACGCATGCCGCCCCGAGACCGAGATGGTCGCCGCCCAGTAGGCCGCGTCGGTGAATTGCTGGCAGCCGAGGCAGAGCGAGAGCAGAACCACGGCGACGAAGGGGTCCGTCGCCATCGCCGCGGCCGCGATGAGCACGGCCGATGCGACCACGAAGGGGACCACCGCCACTCTCGCGGCACGGCGGATTCCGTGCCGGCGCGTGAGCCGGTCGCACACGAGCCCGCCCAGGACCGCGGTGACCGTTCCCGTCAGCCACGGGGCTGCAGCGTAGACGCCGCCCTGGAGGACCTTGAAGCCCCGGTTGTCCACGAGATAAATGAACAGCCAGTTGAAGAAGAAGTAGAACACGTAGTTGTTGCAGAAGTAGCTCGCCGTGAGCAGGCGCATGTTGCGATCTTTCAGCACGACCCTCCAGATCCCCCGCTCCTGGCCCGACGTTCCCGACGACGGCCGTCCGACATCGATCAGCGCGAGCTCGCCCGGGTTGACGGCTGGATGCTCGGCGGGCGAGTCCCTCACGTACCACCACCAGACGCCAGCCAGGACGAAGGCCATCGGCGCCGTCACGACGAACGACAGGCGCCACCCCACTCTTTCCAACAGCCACGCGATGAGGGGACCCGTGGCCGCAGAGCCGAGCGTCAGGCCGGCGTTCTGCAGCCCGGTCGGAAACGCCCATCCCCCAACCGGGAACCAGTTGCAGGTCGTGCGTCCTCCGGTCACGGGGTAGAGCGGCGCCTGCGCCACGCCCATCAGGAAGCGAAGCCCGATCAGGCTCCCGAGGATGACCGTCGGGGAGGCGACAGATCCCTTCGGCACGGCGGCGATCAGCAGGTTGAGGATCCCCCAGAGAACCAGCAGGAGGGTCATGGCGCGCCGCGCGCCCATGCGATCACCGAGCACGCCTCCCGGGAGCTGGAAGATGGCGTACCCCCAGGCGAACGCCGCCAGCACGAGACCGAGCTGCATCTGAGAAAGGCCGAGATCCGTCATCAGCCTCTGGCCCGCGATGGACATGTTCGTGCGCAGCACGTAGGCCACGAACCCGGCGCAAAACAGGAGACCCAGGATTCTCCAACGCACGGAAGTCGTCCGGTCCATCATCCGGCGTCAGTCCCATCCTGCTTCGCTTGCATCCTTTTCGTCTCCTTCAGGGTGCGAAGGCAGCGCGCATATGTTGCAGGTCGCAGGAGATACTAGAATCCCCCGCGATGGACCCTGTCGATCGCAAGAGCCTGCGGTTGGGGCGACTCGAGCGCTTGCAAAACACGATGCGCGAGCAGGGCGTCGAGGCCTGCCTGCTGTTTAACGACCCGAACGTCCGCTACGCGGTGGGCGCATCGGCGATGCCGATCTGGAGCAACACGACGTTCGTCCGCTGCGCCCTCCTCCCGGCACGGGGACGCCCCATCCTCTTCGAGCACCCGAACTCCATGCACCTCGCCCGTGACATCGAGGCAGACGTGCGGCCGATGCACGCCTGGGAGTTCTACGACGACACGCCGGCGCACGCGGCGATCTTCGCCCGGGAAACGGTCGCTGCGCTCGGCGAGCTCGGTGTTTCGTCGAGCCGGCTCGCCGTCGATCGATTGGGGACGCCCGGGTTCCTCGCCCTCCAGCGCGAAGGGATTGCGATCGTCGACTCCGCGCCGGTAACGACCGTGGCCCGAGAGATCAAGACGCCCGAGGAGATCGGGCTGCTCGAGTTTAACGGCACAATCCTGATGGACAATGCTGGAGAAGTGCGAGCGCGCCATCGCCCCCGGGGTCCGCGAGCGCGAGCTGCTGGCCATCCTCGCCGACACCCTGCTGCGGCGAGGGGGCGAGCACCTGGCCACCAGCACCGTGTGCTCCGGCCCTAACACCAACCCGTGGCGCGCCGAGGCGACCGCAAGGGCCCTGAGCCTTCGGCGACCTCGTCTACGTCGACACCGACGCCGTCGGGGTCGAGGGTTACTTCTTCTGCGTGTCGCGGACGTTTCTTGTGCGGGGACCGGGCCCCGACTGCCGCGCAGCGCGAAGCGTACCGCGCCGCACACGACTGGCTCCTCGCGCTGCGGGAGATGATTCGACCCGGCCTCACGTGCCGGGAGCTCGCCGCGAAGGCGCCGCGTCTTGCCTCGAAATTCATGTCCCAGCGCTACGAGGTCATGATCCACGGCATCGGCCTGGAAGAGGAAAGCCCGAGTGTCGCCTACCCCGAAGACACGCAGCCCAACGGCGATCGCGTCCTGCAAGAGAACATGGCCCTCGTCGTGGAGGTCTACTGCGGCGAAGTCGGCGGCACGGACGGCGTCAAGCTCGGCGACCAGGTCCTGGTCACGCCTGGGGGCGTCAAGGTGCTGGTGCCGTATCCCTGGTGTGACGCCCTGCTGTGACGAACGCGCGAACAGTCCGCCGTCTCGCTGGCAAGCCAATTTCCGTCGTCGTCGCGTTCTTCTGCGTGATCCTCACCGATCTGGCCGCGTGATGTCGAGGCCATCGTCGCTCCTTGCGTCGGCGCCGATCGCGGCGCGCGCGGCCAGGAGTCTCCTTTCCGGTTCTGGTTGTTCGCGGCCACAGGACTCGCCGTGCCGCTGTTCGCGTTTGCTCCGTTTGGGCCGGCGGACCATCGGTTCGACCTGGCAATTCTGCTCGCGGCGGCGTTCCTGCTCCTGAGCCTGCCGGCCCTCGCCCGGTCCTTCAAGGCTGACCGCGCGAGAGCTCTCTTCGCCGGGACGGCAATCGTGGTTCCTCTGCTCGCGTTGATCCCGCCCCGCGACCCGACCTTCTCGCTCGCCCACTTCGCTCTATCGCTCGCTCATTGGTGGGTCATCAGCGGCTTTTTTCTCGCCGCCGGAACGCTGGTGCCCGCGCAGACGCATCGCCGACTCTTGATCCGTCTCAACCTGGTTGCCGGGATCGTCGTCGCCGCGTACGCGGTCTATCAAGCCTTCGGGCACTCCCGCGGCTGGCCCGGCGCCGGGGATCTCCTCTTTCCCTTCCAACGCTCTCCCTTCGTCGTCTTCGGGCAGGGCGACTACGTCCGACCCTCCTCGTTCTTTCTCGAGCCCCGCTACATGGGCGGATACCTTGCCTGGATCGCGTTGCTCGCCCTCGCGGCGTCGGTCTCGGGCAGATACCGGGTGCGTTCTGCGCTTGCGAGCCTCGCTCTTTCTCTCGCGGTATTCGGCGTGGCCATGAGCCTCTCCTGGGGAGCCTATGCCGACCTGCTCGCCGTCCTGAGCGTCGCCGCACTGCAGATCCGGACTCTTTCACGCGGAAGTCGCCTTCGCCTAACCCGTCTCGGTGCGGCGCTCGCCGTCGTCCTGCTCGTGGCGGGGGCCACGCCCCTCCGGCAGGCTCTGGTCGGCCGCTTGGAGAGGCTCTCGCGCACGCCCATCGACCCGGCGGTGTCGGTTCCCGACCCCGACTCGCTGCGCTCGCGGGTGATCAATCTGCGTCATACGGTCCTGCTCTTCGAGACCGCCCCCGTGACCGGGATCGGCATCGGCCAGTTTCGCGTGCGGACCGGGGCGCCGCCCGGCTCGTACGAGGAATCGCCGTGGTGCGGCTGGGCGGCGTCGGCGGCCCTGTTCGGCCCGCTCGGCCCGCTTCTCGTCGCGGCCGGGCCGCTCCGTCCTTCGAGCCTCCCACTGGCGACGCGACCTGCTTGCGGCCGGGACGGTGGCTCTCTGCGTCGTCGAGCAGATCCACAGCGCCAGTTTCATCGACCTGCGATGGTGGTTTCCCCTCGCAGCCGCCCTCGTTCTGTGTCAGGAGAAGGGTTGCGATGCGGCCGAGGTCCTCGCCGCGGAGCCGCCGGCGATCGGTTGACGGTTCAGCGACCCGCGGCCACGTCGTCGAAGATATCCATGAGCAAGCGGGCCGCCCGATCCCAGGAAAAGACCCGCGCGCGGGCACGACCCGCCTCGATCATCTCGTCGCGCCGGACCGCGTTTCCGAGCACCCGGTCGAGAGCCCGGACCATGCGATCGAGAGTCCAGCGGATCGAAAAACTCCGCTGCCTCCCCACAGATTTCCGGGCCGACGTTCGTCCGGCCTTCTTCACCCTCCGGGTTCAGCCGCCAATCGGAGACCACTACGGGGACACCCGCGCCCATCGCCTCCACGAGCGGAAGGCCGAAGGTCTCCTCGAGGGAGGGCAGCGCAAATCCTCCGCGGCCCGATAGACCTCGGGCATGGCCGCGCCCGGAACGCTCCCGACGAAATGCACTCGGTCCCGGCAAGCCAGCTGCTCCCGCTTCGCGAGAAGGCCCCGGACGTAGCTCACGGAGCCCCCCGGCGTGCCACCGACGACGACGAGGTCCCCGGTGTACCCGTGGTCTTCGACGAGGCGCACGAACGCTTCGAGCAAGACCTCGACGTTTTTGTGCTCCAGGAGGTCCCCGACCGTCAGGATGTAGCGCTCGGGAAGTGTCGGAACGTCCGCGACACCGGGGCCGGCGTCGGCCGGCGCCCGCCAACCGTAGTGGACAACTCGTGTCCGGGACTCCGGGACGCGCATGCGCGGGGCCGTCAACCGCGCCGAGGTCTCGGACACGAACACGACAGCCCCCGCGATGCGTCCCGAGAAAAGACCGAGCCGCCGCAGGGCCGCGTGACGGATCGTCATGTACAGAGGCCAACGGATGGGCAGCCGCGAATACGCGTTGACGCTGTGGGCCACCAGAACGATCGGGACCGGGGAGAGAAGCACGGCCGTGTTGAATGCCGCAAACAGGAGGTCGGGTTGCCACCGTCGCAGGACGGCCGGAAGGATCGCCTGCTCCCAGCCGATGCGCAGCCATGCCGGCCCCGGGGCGCCGGGGAATTCCCGGATACGGACGGCCGCAGGCAGTAAATTGGCGAGAGCGCGCTGCCGAGGTGTCAGGACCACGGTGTATTCGTGCAGCGGCTCGGAGGCACAAAGCGCCTCGAGGATGTTCACGAGATAGGTCTGGCCGCCGCCACCTGCGACGGCAACGGCGTTGACCACGATGCGCAGCCGCCTCCGATTCACTCTCGCCGCCTCCACCCTACTCGGTTTCCGAAGGCGAGGAGCGATCCGCATGCGCTTGCAGCCTCGGCACGAGCACCGCCTCGAGCTCGCGGAACCGGTTCTGCCATGAATGCGATGCGACGGCTCGCCATCGGGCGCTCGCCAGGACGTCGTCCTTCCCAAGCCCGAGCGCCTCCTCGAGCTTCGAAAGGATCTCTTCGTCGCTTTCTTCCAATTCCTATGACATCGGCGAACTTTCTGGCCTCTGGCATGTCCACCGAGACGACCGGCTTGCCGCTCGCGAGGTATTCGTACAGCTTGAGCGGACTGCAGTTGCGCGCGAGCTCGCCCCGCACGTAGGGGTTCGACGCACATCAAAGCCCTTCAGGTAAGACGGCAGCTGCTCGTAGGGCTTGCGGCCGAGCAGGTGCACGTTGGGAAGGTTCTCGATTTTCCCCACCCTGGCCAACCGGCCGCGCGGACCGATCAGGACGAACGACCAGTTCGGACGGGCCAGAGCCAGGAATCGAAGCAGATCGAAATCGATCCAGTACTGGAGCGATCCGAGAAACCCAATCACCGGGCGCGGGATCGTCTGCATCTCCGGGGCAAACGGCGTATCTGCAAGCGACGCCCGGTGGAAATGCTCGACCTCGGCGCCGTTGCCAACCAGATAGACCGGGCGCCCGGGGGCCACTCTGGAAAGGTACAGGTTTTCGTGCGTCACGATCACGAGGGCGGCCTTGTCCAGCAGTCGTCGCTCGAGCTCCCGGACGACGCTCCGGCGCACGAGGCCTCGGGACTCCGTCAGCTCGTCCACGCAGTCGTAGATCGCGAATCGCTCGCCCAGCCGACCGACCAGGCTCTCGGAAGAAGGACTGTATGCCCAGAGAATGGGTTGGCGGTATCCGAGTTCCCCCAGCCAACGGCGCAGGAGCGGCGCCAAAAAGGCGCTGTTCAGCCGATTGATCGTGAGAGACATCTGGAAGAAGGGCAGCACGAGCGGCAACGTGGCGACGTGGAGATTCGGCTCGACTCGGCGAGGGCCCTTCCGCCAACGCCACGCGCGGGCGGGATCCGCTCGCAACAATGGCAGGCTGACGAGGCTCGCCTGAGTCTCGATGTAGAGAACGCGGTTCCCCTGGCGCGCAAGCTGCCGCATGAATCTTTGCTTGCGAGTCCAGAGGTCGCTCCAGTCCTGCGAGGAGAGGCAGACGATCTCCTGGCCGCTCACCGTCGGCAGAGGTCCTGCGGCGCTGTCCTGCTTCAAGTCAGAATTTCCCGATACACATCGAACGTCCTCCGGGCGTTGACGACCGCGTCGAACTTCTCGCGCGCCCGCGCATGACCCGCCTCACCCATCCGCCTCGCCCCGGCGGGATCTCCGAGAGTAGCGAGGATTGCCTCGGACAGGGCTTCGGGGTCGGAGGGCGGGATCAGCCGGCCCGTGACGCCGTCCTCGACCAGCTCGAGCGAAGGACCGAGCCGTGACGCGACCACGGGCTTGGCCATTGCCGCCGCCTCGATCAGCGGACGACCGAAATGTGGAACGGTCGCCGGAAAGACGAGCACATCGGTGGCGGCGAGGAGCCGGGCCATGTCAGAACGAACGCCCACAAAACGCAGATGGCCGTCGGTCGCCTGGGCCTCGGCCATCACCTTTCGGTCGTAGGTATCCACTCGGAGAAGGGACCGTGCGAGCGACCTTGCCCGCGTTCTTCCGCCAACGGCAGGCAGCCGGCCTGCCACCACGAACACGGTATCCGGCAGCTTTCGCCGCACGAGCGGCACGGCACGCACCAGGGTGAGCGTGCCCTTCGCCGCGGCGACCCCCCCCAACATGGTGACGACGCGGTGTCTCGGCGGCAAGTCGAGCTCGCGTCGCACTTCGAGGGGGTCGATAGCCCGATCGAACACGTCGAAATCCACGAAGTTGTAGATGACCCGAACCCGGGGGGAGGGGCGAAGCCGCGCGGCGTCGTATTCCGAGATCGCGATGACCCGGCTCGCATCGTGATCGATTCGCGCCTTCAGCCACTCCCGGCGCAGACCCGTGTAGCCGTCCGCGATCGGCTCCCGGATGTGCCAGACCACCGGAATCCCCTCTTGCCGTGCCGCCCGCGCGGCGGCCGCGAGCGTGGAGGAGTTGAGGTGGACGAGATCGGCCCCGAGCCGACGCAAGAGATCGCGGCAAGCCTTGACCGCTGAGGCGTAGCGCGCGACCCGCAACGGCAGCTGCCACAGATCGCCGCCCCCATACCACTCGAGCGTGGTGTGGCTGAAGTCCCAGACGCCTTGCGCAACGTGAGTTTCGATCCCCTCGGCGCGAAATCGGTCCACAGCCGGACCCGGCCGCAGCGCCACGACGACCGGCGCATAGACCGATCGGTCGATCTGCCTCAGAAGGTAGAGCAGCGAGAGCGGCGCGCCGCCGATGGCACCACCGTGGTGGACGTACACGACGCGACGCATCACCGTACGCCGGCGCCGGCCCGGCGGAGCTCGAAGGCGCCGCTCCACATGCCCCACAGCCTGGCGGCCTCGGCGATCCAGTCGAGTGAGGCGAATGCCAGGCAATCCGCGCGACCGCGCGGCGAGTTGGCCGATAGCTGCCATCCGCGCCACAGAGCCCGGGCCGGGAGCAAGAGCCCCAGACTGTTCCACAACGAGGCCTTTGCCAGCGTCCACAGGATCGATCTGCTCGGACGGCGGTAACGCTCCCGGAGCACCTGGGGAAAGCCGCGACCCCTCTCGGTGCGCTGACGCCAGAACCCGCCGAGGTCCGGAGGCGCCACGTGGCTCACCAGGATCGTGCGGTCGAACACCTTGCGATAGCCGGCCGCGGCCAGGCGGTCGCCGAACCATCCGTCCTCGCCCGCGACCATCGGCACGGCGGTCTGCGGAAACAGTCCCACGGCCAACGCGGCTTCCCGGCGGCACGAGAATCCCTCCGTCCAGTTCATCTGCGATTCCGTGGCCGGATTCGGCGGGTAATCGCGCTCGTGGAGCGCCTGAACGTAGCGTCCGGTCACCGACTCGATGTTCGAGACGCGGCTTTCCACGAGAACGTAGTCGGCGCCCAACGCGTAGTGCGGCAAGATGCGCCGCAGGAAGTCCCGCGGCAGTCGCACGTCGGCGTTCAGGATGACGACGATCTCTCCGCGCGCGGCAAGGATGCCGTCGTTGCGCTGCGCCGTCCGGCCGCCGCCCCGCTCGTGCCGAATCAGACGAATGGGAGGCGACGGATAGCCGCCGACGATCTCCGGGGTGGGGTCGTCCGAGGCATCGACGACGATCACGTCGAGGTCTGCCGCATCCAGAGCGATCAACGCGTCGAGCGTTCCGCGGATGTCCGCCGCCTCGTTGTACGTGGGGATCACGATCGACACGCCGTGCGTCATGCTTGCGAACGATCGCCGCGATGCGGAGATGCGAGATCGCCCCACATTTCGTGGTAATGCCGACCGAGCTCCGAGTAATAGCGTTCCCAAGTGAACCGGCCGACGTACTGGCGCGCGGACTCCCCCATACTTCGCCGCAGGGCGTCATCCTGCAGCCGGACCAGGCTCTCGGCGATCGCGTCTGGATCGCGGATCGGCACGACGAACCCGTCCGCGCCGTCTCGAACCTCCGCGCCGACGTTCTGCGAGACGATCAGGGGCAGCCCGCAAGCCGCCGCCTCGTACACCACCATGCCGAAACCGTCCTCGATCGAAGGTAGCACGAAGACGGAGGCTTGCTGGTACATCCGGGCGAGCTGCGCGTGAGGAAGAAACGGCACGAGGCGATAGAGACCATCGTACTTTGCCAGAAACCCGCGCGCCTCGGGAAACGGCTCGCCCACGAGAATGAGCTCGCTCGGTCGCCGTAGCCCCGCGCGACGAAAGCCTTCCAGAAGATCCGGTACACCCTTGCGCAGGCTCACCGCGCCCACGAAGAGGACTCGGAAGACGTCGTCCTCCTTCGCCCCCGGGCAGAACCGCTCCGTGGAAACGCCCAGCGGCAAACGGCGCAGCCTGGCCGCCGGTACACCCTGATCGACCATCGTCCGGTAGACGAATTCCGACGGAACGATGATCCAGTCGGCCTCGGCATATTCCTGCACATGCTTTGCGACCGTGCGCTCGTTCACGGCCGGATAGGAGAGACCAAAACGGCCGAACTCCTCCCGCAGCAGCGCGTGTTGGACCACAGGATGGGCGGAAGCGCGATCGACGACCGTGATCGCGCCCGCGCGCCGCGCGGCGCGGATCCCGTGCAGGGCGTGATGATTGAACGCGTGATAGATGTCGGCCTCGGAGGCGTACCGGCTGGCAGCGCGGTCGAACCAGTTGTCGCCCACGTAATAGGAAAGGCCGAGGCTGCCACGAAAGGGCAGGCGCTCGATGAGCCTTGCGGCATATGCCGGCGCGGGAATCTCGACGATCTTCTCGGAGGCAAGGCCCGTCTCGCTTCGATCGAATAGTGTCGTGACGAACCGGTGCAGGAGCCCCGCCCGCTGGGCGCCCCGCGCCACATGATAGGCGTGGAACTTCCCTCCGGAAACGACCACGACCTTCGGCGCGCGCGTCGGGCCTTCGCTCACGTGCTCCGTAATCCTCGACGAAGCGTGCGCCAGGCCTCAACCACTTTCGCCCGATCGAAATACCACACGCCGCAGCCGAACACGAGGCCGCTCAAGACTCCCTTGACGGCCGCGGAGGCCCAGATGTTGCCCGGGAAGGGAGGACCGGAAAATCCCCACGAGCCCGACGACGACGATGGCCGCGCCGGCCGGCCGGAGGTAGAGGTGCCAGCTCGAGATGCCGAGACAACGCTGAACGCGGCGCTCGCTGCTGGCCACACCGATGACACTCATGACGCTCACGACGACCGCGGCGCCGGCCGCGCCGAAGAAATAGACCGCCGGAGGACAGGCCAGCGCCATGAAGAGCGCCTGCACCGCCATTGCCCCTCGGAGCTCCCGCTCCCGGCGTGCCGCAAGAAGAAGCTGGGCGTTGTTCTGGAACAGCGGCCTCCCGACCACGAAGAGGATCATGAGGCGCAGCAGCGGGACCATGGGAACCCATTCGTCGCCGAGAACGTGCACCAGGTCGTTGGCGGCGACGAAGGCGTACGCGCCCGAGAAGAAGATGATCCAGGCGAGCAGCCACGTCAGCCGACGGTAGAGGCCGGCCGCCACTTCCCGGCCGCGCGCGGTGCCCTCGACGTAGAGCGCGAGGGCGTTGCTGGCGATCATGCCGGCCGCCAGATCCATCGGCAGCTTGCCCACGCTGTAGGCCCGGTCGTAGAGAGCTTCCGGTGCGACGCCGGCGCTGCGCCAGAGGGTCGGACCCGATCGCTTCAGATTGAAGACCAGCCAGTCATCGAACTGGAATGTAATCTTCGACAGCAACCCCGAGGACCACAACGTCCATGCCAGGCGCATCTGCTCGCGAACCTGGCGAGGACTCCAGACGAAAGCCGGGCGCCAGCGGATGAAGAGCAGAGCGCCGAGGCGCGGGATCACGAGGGGGACGAGCGCGTCCACGACGAGCGCCAGAAATGTGGCACCGCGAAACGCCAGAAGAACCGGAAGGCCGAAGCCGACGACGGCCGAGAGGGCCGTGAAGCGGCCCAGGACATCCTGGCGCAACCGCTTCTCGGCGAGGTACACATGTGTCGAAGTGAGCGCTTCCAGCTGGGAAGCCGCCAGGAACACGAAAATGAGCAACCAGACGCCGGGAGGCGCCAGGTGGGGCCATCCGAGCGCGAGCAACCCGGCCAGGGCGATCCCGCAGAGGGCGGACGCGTTCTCGATCAGAAACTGCGTGCTGAGAACGTCGGGCTCTTCCCGACTCCTCAGAACCGCCATCCGAAGGTCAAGCCGCGCGAAGCCTAGAAAGGAGGCCCAGACCGTGGCTCCGGCAACCAGGCCGAAGAACTCCCGGCCGACCAGCCGGGCCAGGAGGATGGCCTTGACCACACCGAGGGCGAACCACAGGTACTGCCCGAAGCCTGTCCACAGCGCGCCGCGCGTGGCGAGTCGCGCGAGCGAAGGCGGCTGGTCGAGCGACGGCCGCCCGGGCGAATTCGGGGCGGAATCGGGAGCGCGCTCTCTCATGCGGCGGACGACAAACCCCGCGTCCTCGGAGTCATCGCCGGGCCAGGATTCTCGGAGGCCGGCCCTGATAAGCTGCGAGCCGACGCCTCATGGCACTCCCCCCAAGGCGACGAACTCCATCTCGCGGACGTCATCCTACCATCGCGGTTCGCCCCCCCGTTCTCCGAGACCGCGCCGTGTGGAGTGGATGAGCATGCGGATCCTGATCGTCGGTCACACCTATCTCGTAGAAGAGAACCAGAAGAAGCTGTGGGCGCTGGCCGCGCAGCCCGGCGTCCAGCTCGAGCTGGTCACGCCCCACCGCTGGCCCGAGCCATTGCTCGGGTCGCTGTCTCCGCACGTTGCCCTCCATGCTCCCTTCGCGACTCGGCCGATTCGGGCCGTGTGCACGGGAGCGGAGCAGTTCTACTGGTACCTCTCGGCAGACCTCGGCATGCGGCGGTTCAAACCCGACGTCCTGTGCGTCGAACAAGGCGCCGGCTCGTTCGTCTACGCCCAGAGCCTTCTCTACCGCGGTCTTCATGCTCCTCGCGCGAGAGCCCTGTTCTTCACCTGGTGGAACCTCCCCTATCAGGCACGATGGCCGCTCTCGGCGATCGAGCGGTTCAACCTCAGACGCTCCCAGGGCGCGGTCGCCGGCAACTCCGACGCGGCGGCCCTGCTCCGCGAGCACGGTTTCGGCGGACCGCTCGCCGTTCTGCCTCAGCTCGGCATCGACCCCGAGGAGTTTCGGCCCGCGAGATGAGCCGGACCTGCGACGGCGGCTGGGGCTCGATCGCTTCACGGTCGGATTCGCCGGACGGCTCGTGGAGACGAAAGGCATCCTGGTCCTCCTCGAGGCGTTGCGCGGAGCCGCCTTCGATTTCCAGCTTCTCCTGCTCGGGCGGGGGCCGCTCGAGCCCGAGATCCGCGCCCGCGTCGCGTCTGGCGGTTGGAGCAATCGGGTCAAGATCGTCTCCGGGCTCGGGCACCGCGAGATCGCCCGCTATTACCGGTGCATGGACGTGATGGTACTCCCGTCCCTGACGAGACCGCCCTCCAAGGAGCAGTTCGGCCATGTCCTCATCGAAGCGATGGCGTCGGAAGTGCCAGTGATCGGGTCGGACTGCGGCGAGATCCCCAACGTCATCGGCGATGCGGGACTCGTCACGCCCGAGGGCGATGCAAAGGCCCTGCTCGGCGCCCTCGCGCGCGTCGCGGCCTCGCCCGCGCTGCGCCGCGAAATGGGAACGGCCGGAAGGCGACGCGTACTGAACCTCTATACGCACGACGTGCTGGCGCGGCGGCTCGTCGCCTTCTTCGAGTCTTTGTGAAACGCAACCCCCTCCGGCGCTGGCTCAGTATCGTCGCGCACGTCCCCTTCGCCGCCGTGCGCTACGCGTACTATCGCTCGGTCTGCGGCATCCGGATCGGCCGCGCCAGTTCCCCTTTGGATGGGGGCACAATTCACGGGCGGAGCTCTGGACCAGATCCGGGTCGGCGATCACTGCTCGATCGGCTTCGACTCGTTCTGGGTGGCGGGGGCAGGCGCTCACGCATCGAGGATCGCGTCGTGATGGGACACCGCGTCGAGTTCTACACGTCGGACCACGATCCAGATGACCCTGCCTTCGCGAGCCGCGACGCGCCGATCATCGTCGAGCCGGTCGCCGCCGATCGGGTACTCGGCCGTGATTCTCAAGGGCGTGACCGTTGGGCGCGGCGCCGTCGTGGCAGCCGGCTCGGTCGTGACGCGAAACGTCGAGCCCCTCATGATCGTGGCAGGCAATCCCGCCCGTGCGATCCGCAAGCGTGGGACCGCCGTGTTCCACCCACGAGGTCACCGAAACGCCCCGGTTCTCGTGAGGCCGAGCGCCTGCCGGCGCGTCCGTGGAACGGCGTCCCGGGTCCGCAGCGCGCTCAGAACAACCCGCCATGGGCTTCCCGGAAGGCGGCGCGCAGCTGCGCCTCGACCGGCGCATGCGCGAAGTGCCGCAGAGAATACTCCCGACTCGCCGCCCCCATCGCATTGCGCCGCTCGGGGTTGCGCAACAGCCCGTCGATCGCTTCCGCCAGCGCTGTCACATCGCCGCTCGGCACGAGCCGCCCGGTCAGGCCCTCTTGGACCACTCCCTCCGGGCCGCCGCTGCGCGTCGCGACGACCGGAATACCGCATGCCATGGCCTCCACGACGGAGATGCCCAGCCCCTCCTGCAAGGACGGAAAGACGAAGACCGTGGCGCCTCGGTAGAGGGCGGGAAGCTCGTCGGCCGGAACGTATCCCGCAAACTGGACCCGCTCGGCCACGCCCAGGTCCGCCGCGAGTTGCCGGATCTCGGCCGTCGGCTCGTCACCGGCGATAACGAGTTTCAGCCGCGGATGCGCAGCGCCGACGCACGCGAAGGCGCGGAGCAACAGGGCGGGGTTCTTTCTCGGGTCGCGGATGCGCGCCGTCAAGAGCAGGTAGGGCGGATCCGACGGCCCTCCCCCGGGTCGAAACCGATCCGTATCGACCGGGCAGGCGACCGTCCGGACCCGTGGCGCGACGCCCGGCCAGCGCTGCGCGATCCGCTCCCGGGTGTATTCGCTGACCGCGAGAACGACACTGGCGCGTTCATAGCAGAGGCCTTCCTGGGCCTCGAGGATCGGCCAATCGGGGCTGCGGAGCAGGCCCTCGGCCCAGCGGTCGCTCGCCTCCGCGCGAGCGCGAAGCTCGTCCTCGTAGAGCGTCCCCACCCACAGCACGTACGGGCGGCGCGCCAGGGCGCGCGGAAGAGCGGCGTGGCTGCTTCCCGAGACCACGGCACCGATCGGCGCTCGCACCGCTGCCCGGTCGAGGCGCGGCAGATGGTACTGATAGCGGGGCCGGACCGGGTAGGCCGCAACCGCTCTGGCGGGAATGCCTTCGCGCAGAACGCCTCGAACCGGAGGCCTGCCGAGGAAGTACTTCGCAATGTGGAGGGCCGAGCCGGCGGGCACCTCGTCAGTCGCGCTGAAGAGGAGATTCGGCGTGTGCCCGGAAGCAACGAGCAAATCGTAAACCACTCGCGTCACGGCCGGAACGCCGCCGCACGGCAAATCCAGGGTAAAGATCGTGGCGCGCGCCACGGCGCTAGCCGGAGCCCCGCGCGCGCTGCATCTGGCTCCGCCGCGCGACTCCGAAGTTGAACACGCGCTCGTGCTCGAGGGACTCTCTGCGGCAGTAGTCGGCGAAGGCCGTGTTGGCGAGGACGTCGTCGGACACCAGCAGCCCACCGTCGCGGACCTTCGGCCACGCGGCCTCGAATTCCCACATCATGTTCTCGTAACTGTGGTCGCTGTCGTGCAGGAAGATGTCCAGCCGATCCACGCCCGCCAGGAGCGCGGGCAGCCGATCGCGCGAGCGGCCAAGCAACAGGGTGTGTCGCGCGCGAAGCGATTCAGGAACGACCCAGTTCGAGGCGGCGCCCGCCGGCAACACGTCATGATACCTCGCGCGCGGGATGCGCCCCGCCTCCGGGGCCGGCGGTGGAGGCACGTCAATGGTCGTGAGGTGACCCACACCGTTGCGCTCCATCGCGCGCAGGATGAAGGCGGTGGACTTGCCCGGCGTCCCACCCGTTTCGAGGACGAAAGAGGGACGCGTGGCACGCACGAGAGCGTACAACGCGACTTCGTTGAAGAACACGCTTCCTCCCTCGCCGGCCATCATGAAGTCCACCGCCCGCGGTTCGTAGGATGTCCACGCCGCGAGGCGCTCGCGGATTGCAAGTACGAACGCCTCGTCGCATTCGATTTCCCGCATGTAGTCGCTGAGCGACGCCGCGGACAGCCCGGTGGCGAACGTCAAAAGTCTCCGTCGCCGGAGAATGTTGCGGACGGCGGAGGCCAAGACGACCGGGTGGTGGCACTCGCGGACACGTTCGAGCCACACCCTCAGGCCACGACCCGGCATCTCCCCGACTCCGACCACGGCGCGATGCTACCGCGCCCCACGGCGGTTAGACTGGCGCCGTATGTGCGGGATCTGCGGCATCCTTTTCACCGGGGAGACCGCCGGCCGCGTGGACGCGACCGTTCTGGCCCGGATGCGCGACACGATGCGCCATCGAGGCCCCGATGGCGAAGGTCTCTGGATCGCGCCAGACGGCAGGACGGGCCTGGGGCATCGAAGACTCGCCATCCTCGACTTGAGCCCTCTTGCGGCGCAGCCGATGAGCAACGAAGACGGCACGATCTGGGTCACCTACAACGGAGAGATCTACAACCACGCCGTCCTCCGGAAAGAGCTTCTCGAGGCCGGTCATCGATTCCGGACGGACCATTCGGATACCGAGGTCGTCGTCCACGCCTACGAACAATGGGGAACGGACTGCGTCGAGCGGTTCGACGGCATGTTTGCGTTCGGGATCTGGGACGGCGGCCGCGGACGGCTCTTTCTGGCGCGTGACCGGCTCGGCGTCAAGCCTCTCTACATCTGCTTTCGGCCGGGCGTCGCCCTCTTCGGATCTGAGATCAAGGCGATCCTCGCCCACCCGTCGGTCACGGCCGCCGTCTCTCCCGCCGCCATGTACCACTATCTGTCGTTCCTGACGGCACCGGCGCCGCTGACCATGTTCGACGGGATCTTCAAAGTGCCTGCCGGCTGCGGCATGTATGTCGAGCGCGGCGGCGAACAGAGAATGTGGCGATACTGGGACGCCGTCCCACGCGAGTCGGACTCCCTGCGAGAGCTCGCCGGCCTCTCTCCGGTGGCGCAGGAAGAGTTCTGCGTTCGACAGATCCGCGAGCTGCTCTCCCTGGCGGTCCAAAAACGGATGATGTCCGACGTTCCCTTCGGGGTCTTGCTCTCCGGTGGTATCGACTCCAGCACGAATGTCGCCCTGATGAGCCGCTTCATGGACCGACCGGTCGAGACATTCACGGTGGGCTACCGCGACCACACCTGGGCCAACGAGCTCGGGCCGGCCCGGCGCGTCTCGAGCGCCTTTGGCACCAACCACCACGAGGTGCTCATCGGGGAGCGCGAGGCGCAGGACTACGTGCCCGACCTCATCTATCACCAGGACGAACCGCTCGCCGACTGGGCCTGCATCCCGCTCGCCTTCGTCTCGCGCCTCGCACGCGAGAGCGGCACCATCGTCGTCCAGGTGGGCGAGGGCAGCGACGAGCAGTTCTGCGGTTACGACCACTTCGTCCGATACCTCCGCATCCACCGGCGATATTGGGGACCGTTTTGCCTCCTGCCGGAATTCGTGCGACGGCAGATCGCCGCCGCGGCGCTCCGCGCCTCGGACCTGCTCGGCCGGGGCCGGTTTTACGCCGACATCCTGGACCGCGGGGCCCGCGATCGGGAGCTCTTCTGGGGCGGGGCGGTGGTCTTTGGCGAGAGCGAGAAGGACCGCCTGGTGCGGCGCGAGCGCTTCCGGGGCGCGGCGTCGTCGGTTCCCTCGAGCCTGCGCGCTTTTGCGCCGGACTCGTTCTTTCGGCCGGACAGCTTCGGCGTGATCTCCGAGTACCTGCGTGAGTTCGATCAGGCCTTCCCGAACGCCGACGTCCTGGCACGCATGGCTTACCTCGAGTGCAAGCTGCGGCTCCCGGAGCTGCTGCTGATGCGCGTCGACAAGATCACGATGTCGACTTCGGTCGAGGCCCGAGTGCCCTTCCTCGACTACCGCCTCGTCGAATTCACCATGGGAATCCCGATGTCGCTCAAGGTCAAGCGGGACGTGCCCAAGTATCTCCTCAAGAAAGCCTGCGAGGGCATCATCCCCGATGACGTGATCCACCGGACGAAGATGGGGTTTGGCGTTCCCATGCGGGAGTGGCTCCGCGGGGACTTCGGACGCAGGATCGAGTCGGTGATCCTGGGCAGTCCGATGCGCGGCGAGGGCTACCTCAACTACGACGCTGTCGCCGACCTCTTTCGACGGCAGCGAGCCGGCCGGGACCTGAGTCTTCCGATCTGGACGCTTTTCAACCTGACGGCCTGGTTCGACCACTGGATCGCCGGGCGCCAGGCGGCGGCGTGATGGCACGCGGCTTCGACCGTATCCGCAAGGCGCTCCATCGCAAGCCGCGCTACGTTCTGGCTCGCCTCGCGCGTGAGCTCGTCCGCCAGGGCCGGCGCCCGTGGAGCAGGATCCGACCGCGCCTGCTGACGGACCGGGTCCTGCTTCGGGGAATGCACGCCGATTCCCTCGGCGACCTCTGGGAACGACAGGCCGCCACCCCGTTTTTCGTCGAAGCAGGACGGGAAGCATCGCGTCGGAGCTTTCTCGAGACCTGTCCGGGTGCGGACCGCGACATTGTCCTGGCGGCGGAGGCCGTGCTCCGGCACGAATTCGACCTTCTGGGGTCCGGCCCCATGGCTCTGGGCGACCCGCTTCCGTGGCACGTCGACTTCAAGACGGGCCGGCGCTGGCCCCTTCGCTACTGCCACGACCTCGACCCGAATGAGCTCGATCTGCCCTCCGACGTCAAGGTGCCATGGGAGCTGAGCCGGTGCCAGCATTTCACGACCCTGGGCCAGGCCTACTGGCTCACCGCCGACGAGCGCTTCGCTCACGAGTTCACCGCGGAGGTCAACAACTGGATCGACGACAACCCCTTCGCGCGGGGCATCAACTGGGCGTGCCCCATGGACGTCGCCCTCCGGGCGATCTCGTGGATCTGGGGCTTCCACTTCTTCGCGCGCTCGCGCGCCTGCGCGTCGGACGTGTTCCGGTCCCGCTTTCTCCGCAGCCTCTTTCTCCACGGCGAGTTCGTCGCGGGCAACCTCGAGGTCGACGAGGTCAACGGAAATCACTACTTGGTCGACGGCGCGGGCCTCGTGTTCCTGGGCCTCTTCTTCGAGACGACGCAGGGCGGCACGCGCTGGCTCGAACGCGGCCGGCGCATCCTGATCGAGCAGATGCAGGCGCAGGTCCACGAGGACGGCGTCGACATCGAGCAGTCGATCGCCTACCACCGGCTCGTCCTCGAGACGTTTCTGACGGCCGGGCTTCTCCTGCGGCGCAACGGGGAGGTATTGGCCCGGTCGTTCTGGGAGCGGCTCGAGCGCATGGTCGAGTTTGTTCTCGCCTACTCGAAGCCCGACGGCCAGGCTCCGCTCATCGGGGACGCGGACGACGGACGCCTGCAGAAGCTGGGGCTTCAGCCGATCAACGACCATCGCTACCTGTTGTCCACAAGCGCGGTGCTCTTCGAGCGCGGCGACTTCAAGGCAGCAGCCGGGCGGCTCTGGGAGGAGTCCTTCTGGCTTCTCGGGCCCTCCGCTGTTCCCGCCTTCGAGAAGGTGCCCGCGCGGGCCGTCGCCCTTGCCTCGCAGAGTTTTCCGGCCGGCGGCTTCTATGTGTTGCGCAACACGAGGGCGCACGTCATCGTCGACTGCGGCGAGGTCGGACTCCGGGGCCTCGGGGGTCACGGCCACAACGACATCTTGAGCTTCGAGCTCCACCTCGACGGCCTCAACATCGTCACCGACTGCGGGGCATACCTCTACACGGCATCGCGGGAATGGCGACATCGCTTTCGAAGCACGGCCTCGCACAACACGGTGCAGGTCGACGGCGAGGAGCTCAACCGCTTGCTCCATCCCGACGAGCTCTTCCGGCTGCGGTACGACGCGGTCCCGACGGAGGTTCAGTGGAGCCCGAAAGGTGACTGGCTCCGCCTTCGCGCCGGCCACCGCGGCTACGAGCGCCTTCCGGCTCCCATCACGCACGTCCGAACGATTCTGCTCCACCACGAGGAGCCACGCATGCTGGTGCAAGACCGTCTCGAGGGCGCCGGCGCCCACGGGCTCACGTGGCGATTCCATCTCGACCCGGCGATTCAGGCCGAGGCCCGAGCCGACGGCGTGCGACTCTCCGCGGGCGACCGCGTCGCCTGGTTCACCCTCCTGAAGGGACCGCCGGACCTGGCCTTCCGGCTCGAGCCCGGCTGGGTCTCTCCCCGCTACGGGATCAAGGTCGCGAACACCGTGCTCGTCGGGGAAACCAGGGCCGACCTGCCGGTCGAAGTGTCCTGCGCGTTCACGAGCCAGCCTCCCGACGCCTCTGGGTGGGCGCGGTCTCTCGCCGCGCTCGTCAATCCTTCGTCGCGACCGCCAGCAGATTCTGGGTAAAGACCGAGGAGCGGCCCGTCTCACCGGTTTCAGCCCTGACCCAGACGCGCAGAAGCCCGCGAATCGCCTTCCACGCAACCCAGCGGCAGAGGCCCTCCGCACTCGCTACGACCGGCGTGTCCTCGAAGCAATCGACCCGCTTGAAGCCGACGGCCCCCAGAAGCTGCGCCAGGCTTTCGCGAGTGAACGCCTGCTCGTGGGTCCAGTCGGCGTAGCGAATGCGAGCCCCGAAGGGCGATTCGCCGTTGGGCGCGTGGATGATCCAGCGTCCGCTCGGGCCGAGAATCCGGGAGACATCGTCGCAGAGAGCGGCGAGCTCGCCCTTGGTCAGATGTTCGATGACGTCCCACGTGACGACGACGTTCGCCGAGCCCTCGTCGAGACCTCGGACGAACGGCAATAGGTCGCCGCGCTTCACGCCGGGAATGGCGAGGGATTGCGCCGCCGCAACCTGCTCCGGGGAACTGTCGACACCCGTGACGCGCGTGTAACCCGCTTCATGCAGGAAGTGCATGAGAGTTCCCGCGCCGCACCCGAGGTCGAGGATACGGGCGTCGCGATCAGGCGGAAAATGCAGCCGGATCACGCGGCGCAAATACACGGCCCGGGAAGCCCGGTCGTCCCTGTCTCGCCCGTTTAGCCGGCGGGAGATCCAGGCTCGATACTGTCCCGGGTCATTCGCGTTCACGTCGGGATCTCCATTCGCGGAGGCGACCCGGGATGGGGATGCCCGGCGCCCCGGCTACTCTACACTTGCCTCCCATGTCGCGGCCCGGCGCACCGAACCACGTCATCATCCGACCCGGCGAGGCTGCGCTGCCTGCGCCGGCTCCACCGCGGCTCGCCGGAAAAGCGATCGTGCGACGCGTTCATGCACACGTGCCGCTCGAGTTCTTCGCGTCCACGGAAGGGGCGGGACGAACGGACTGGGTCGAGCGCCTGCGCGAGCGGTATCCCGCTCCCCTCCGAAAGGCGATGGGTTACATCCGGAGGGAGGGGCTCCGGCAGACCTGGGCCAAGATCCGGACGCGCTCGACCCTCGAGAGATGGAATGCCGCGTATGGTGCTTTCGCCGCGGTCGGCGTGGTGGTCGAGGCGTCCCCTCCGGCGCCGCCCCCGGGCTCCACCGTCATGTGCTGGAGCTGGCAGGGTCCGTTGGATGCCGATCTCCACCTCGTGTCCCCGGAGCAATGTCTTCCCGTCCCGGAACTCGTTCGCGCTTATGCATTCGCGCCGCTGCTCGGCTGGATCGCGAGCGTGCTGCGGAGCACGGATGGGGGCGTCGCGTCGTGCCGGCTCGTCGGCATCGACGCGGGGCTCCAGGCGCCTCTCGAGGAAATGATGGGTCCGTCCGATGGCCGAGGAAAACGCGTTGCCATCGGGTGGGGCGCCGCCCTGACGAAGGGCCTGCAGGCCGGAGAGGTCGCCGTGCATCTGCGACCGGAGCGAACCGCCGGGCCGCTCATCGCGCGAAGCAGAGACGGTTGGGTGTGCCGTCTCCCGGATCCAGCGCACTACTTCCTCGACCCCTATTACCCCGGCCCACCCGAGACGCCCGAGCCCTTCGGTCGCGAGGCGGTCTCGGAAGCTCTCGCTGTCTTGACACGCCGACTCGCCGGTTCCGGCGGTCCGGCGGTCACGCCCGGCCCCGAAGACCTTCCGGCCCGAACTCTCCCGGTCGCCTCCCGAAGATCCGCCGCGACAGGAGCGCTAGGCGTCTCGTGCCTCGGCGCGGGCAACTACGTCGGCGCGGTGCTCGTGCACAACCTTCGCCGCCACGCGCGGATCCTCGTGCGGGGGGTCATGGACATCCGACCGGAGGTCGCCGCCGCGCAGGCGCGAGCGCTCGGGGCGGCCTTCTGCACCACGGACCCCGAGGCGGTGTTTGCCGACGCCGGGACCGGCCTCGTCCTCATCGCGTCCGACCACGCGAGCCACACCGACTATGCCGTCGCAGCGCTGCGGGCGAGAAAGGCGGTGCATCTGGAGAAGCCGCCGGCCGTTACTGAGGAACAGTTGGACCGGTTGCTCCGGTGCATTGGTCAGATCCAAGAGCCCCGCCTCTACCTCGGATACAACCGGCCCTTTGCGCCGGCCGTCATCGATCTCCGGAAAGAGCTCGATCGGCTCACCGGGCCGACCTCCGTCACGTTCGAGGTCCAGGGGCATCGGCTCGGGCGCGCGCACTGGTACCGCTGGCCCAACCAGGGAACACGGATCGCCGGCAACCTCGTCCACTGGATCGACCTCGGATACCGTCTCACCGGATATCGGCTGCCGTCGTGGGTAGAAGTCTCCGTGCCGCTCGATCGTTCGTTATCGGACGGTGACGCGATCGTCCTATCCGTCGAATTTGACGACGGCGCCAGGGTGACCATCCGGTTCTCGAGCAGCCCCGACGAGACCTGGGGCATCCGCGAGCACGTGCATGTCGCAAGGCAAGAACTCGCCGCCGAGATCGACGACTTTCGCTCGCTCCGGATCTCGCGCGCAGGCTGGCAGCAGCACCGTCGTTACCGGAGGGACAAGGGCCACGCGGGACTCATGGCGGCGCTCGCCCGGCGCGTGATCGACCGAGAGTGGGATCCCCTCACGGTCCGTGACATGGCCCGCACCTGCGCCATCCAGTTCGCGGCGCAGGCCGCGCTGGCCAACGGTGGAGGGAGGCAGAGCGTGGGCGCGTACCTGCCCCGGGAAGGTCGCTAGAGTGGAGGACGGCATGAGCCTCTCGGTCTGGCTGTGGGGCCCGCTCTGCCTCCTGGTCGCGGCGTTCTGCCTGTGGTCGTGGGTGGATCGCTGGTGGGTCGACACGTGCCCCTCGGGTTGGCGGATTCTCCGATGGCCTCTCACGCTCGGACTCAGCCTCGGGAGCGTGACGCTCTGGATGGTCATCGTCGGCTTCTGGCGCTTGAACGCGGCTCTCGCGCTGGCGTTCCCGGTGCTCACAGCGGTCATTGGAGCGCTGACTGGTCCGGGCCGGCGCCGGTCCGCCCGCGGCGCGCTCGGGCCCTTGCCGCCCGCACTCTCGACGGTGCGGTCCTTTGTCTCCAGGATCTCGACGGGCGAGGTGTCCGCCTGGGTCGTGCTCGCGGCCCTCGGAGCGGCCCTCGCGGTTGTGGGACACGCCACCTACTACCCCTTCATCGGCGATGACGAGCTCGCGCGGTATGCGTACTACGCGCGGCTCGTCTTCACCGAGGGGCGCATCACCGATGCCGTGCGCGGGTACCCGATGCTCATGCCCCTGGCGTATGCGTACGTCTTCTTCACCACCGGACAATTGGTCGAACAGTTGGCCCGTGTCGTTCCGGTGTTGCTGTCGGCGGCCACAGTCGTGGCGACCGGTGCGTTGGCCACCCGGTGGTACGGCTCACGAGCGGGCTGGGCCGCCACCTTTGTCTTGATCGCTTCGCCTCTTTACCTGCGCTGGTCACCCAACGGCTACATCGACATTCCGTCGGCACTGTTCTTCGTGCTGTGCGCGTACGCCAGCGACGTGTGGCTCGAGGCCCGTCGTCTCCGGTGGGCGGTGTTGACCGGCGTATGCGCCGGCCTCGCTCTATGGACCAAGCAAGCCGGCTTCCTGGCGCTGGTGCCTGTGGGCGTCGTATGGGCGTGCGCCGTCGCGAGAGACATTTGGCGTGGCGATCGCGTCTCGGCGCTGACTGCGGCGCGCGACGGCGCCCTCGTTCTCGCCGTCGCGATCCTCGTTGGTGGATGGTGGTATCTGCGCAACGTCTACCATGACGGCTGGGGCAACATGGTCCCGACGCCGGGCATCCTCTACTACCCGCAAGCGCGGCGCCAGTTGGCCTACCTCGTGCCGTTCGTCGGCTACGCGGACGTCTTTGGCCGGGTCGCGTCCGCGCTCTGCCTGGCGGGGCTCACGTGGGCAGTCGCGCGGCCCAAGCGGGGGGCCTGGCCGCTGGTATGGGCCGTGCCCTTTACGCTCGTGTGGTGGCCGTGGTTTTCCTACGACGCGCGCTTTCTGCTGACGGTGCTGCCCTTCTACGCGATCCTGTTTGGCGGCGCCACGACGGAACTGCGTTGGTCGCTGCCAGCATGGGCACGCTGGGTCGTGTCCGGCGTCGTCGTCTCGGCCGTGATCGCGGCCGTCTTCCAGGCGGGCCTCGGGGGCATCAGGCGCTGGGTCGTCGCGCCCACGGCAACATATGCGGAGCGGCTCAATCGCCTCAAGGACGGCATGTACCCGACCGTCGAGTTCCTTCGCCGACCGCCTGCCTCCGTCGGCGCGGATCGTGACCATGGATTCGCGGATGCCGTACTACTTGATCGATCGCCCGGTTTACCACGCCTATCCAAGACGGCTGGACGAGCTCAGGACGTTCGACTACCTCGTGGCCGCCTCGTGGGGGCCATCGGTGTATGCCGGACTGGGAGAGGCCGACAACGAGGTCCTCCGCGCGCTGAACGATCAGAAGCAAGCAGAAGCCGTATTTGTTGCGCCCCAGGGCGATTTCGCGGTGTTCCGAATCCTGAAGCCCTGACATGAGCGCGCCGCAATCCGACGGGCACTGTTCCGGGGCCAACCGGGTGGAACGCCGACTTCTGCTCGCGGTACTGACGGTTGTCCTCGCGCAGGGGCTCGCGCGCGTGGCGATCGTCCCGCTCTGGAGGCACTACGACGAACCGGCGCACTACGAGTACTTGCGCTTCATGTTGGAGCACGGGCGCCTGCCGCGCCTGGGTGACGCCGATCCGACGATCCTCGGCCGAATCGCCGCGACCGACAAAGCGATCGTCTTGTGCCAGGACCTCGCCAGGCCGGGCGTGCCGGACTCGTGTCTGAGAGGCGGAAACGCCTTCATCCAGCCGCCGGGGTACTACCTGCTTCAGGCTGCGGTCCATAGGGTCGGCAGACCCCGGACCGTCGCGGGCGAGGTGATGCTCGCAAGACTCGTGTCGGTGGCCCTGAGCGTGGGTGTCGCGTGGCTCGCCTTCCTGATCGCGAAGGTCGTTCGTCCCGCGGATACCGAGCTCGCGCTGGCGGTTGCCGCGCTGCTGGGCGCCATTCCGGGATACGTGGACCTCATGAGCGCGTTCAACAATGACGTGGGGGCTGTCGCGGGTCTTTCGGTTCTGGTTTTCGCCGCCGTAAACCTCATTCGTCGAGGCATCCGTGTCGGACCGGTGGTTGGACTCGTCGCTGCCGCCGCCGTGTGCGTGGAGCTGAAGTCCACTGCCGCGATCGGTGTTCCGCTCGCCGCCGTAGCGCTCTGGCTCGGCGCGTGGCCCCGGCTCAGTCCGTGGCTACGCTGGGCCGTGCCCGCCCTGGCCGTGACCGCGGGGACGCTCCTGGCCGCTGACCTCGGCATGGCCCGCCCAATGGCTCTCTTATGGCCCGTTCCCGGCCGTTCGGCGCGTCCAGACCGTAACGCCCTGGGGCCGCTACGTCTTTTCCGTGAGAGAGGACGGAAAGCACACTCCGGGTACTCTGGCAGGCGATCTCTGAGGAGGGCCGCCTCGCGCTGCGCGGCCGAGTCGCGACCCTGGGCGCCTGGGTACGCTCTCCGGATCGAGCTCAACTCGTTCCCCTGCCAATCCTGACTGTGGACCGGGGCCTGCAGGACGGCCCGAGCGTCGCGGCCACACCCGTGTGGACTTTCCATTCACGCACTGTGAGCGTCTCGCCCGACGCCGCCGCGATTGCCGTCTCCATTCCCGAGGTGCGCTCGGGTGTGGCCCAGTACGACGGGATCGTGCTCGTGCCCGGTTTCTACCCTTCGGGGTCGTCTCCACGGTTCGACGACGAGTCCGCGGTCGCCGGCGTCTGGGCGAGCACGCGGTTCGAGAACCTCCTGGCAAACGCCTCGGCGGAAGCTGGCTGGCCTGTGCTCCGCGCTGAGCGTCGACCGACGAATGCCGGGCGGCGGCCTGAACTATCGCCTTCCCTCGCTCTACGACGCGCGACGCACGTGGGCCGCGTATTGGCCCGCCGTGCGCTGGCAATTCGTCACGTATTGGACCGGCTTTGGCACCGGCACGGCGGACGGTCCCCGCGTCTTGCGCATCACGCTGGCCCTGGTGAGCGCCCTCGGCGTGCTCGGCATCGGGAGACGAGCTCTCCGAAGGCCGCGACCGGCTTCGGCGGCCGACGCCGAGACCCGCTGCGTCGTCTTCCTGATCCTGACGGTCCTCGCCGCTATGGTGATGAATCTCTTGCGGATCGATCCGGTGGATGCGTTCGGCCACATCGCTCATGTACCCACGGCGCGCTACGCATACGTCGCGATCGTCCCGTCGATGTTCCTGTTGGCGCTGGGTTGGGGCGCGTGGTGGCCAGCGAGGCGACGTCGGCTGGCCCTGGCCATTTTGGTCTCGGGCGTCCTCGCCATCAATCTCTGGCTGCTGATCACGGCCCAGATCCCGTGGTACTGGTCTTCGTGACCCCGGTAGTATCATCCGACGACGTTGCTGCAGGTCGCGGTTTCCGGAGGCGAGGTCCAGGTCGTCGAGGTCCCGGAGCCGGCCCTCCGGCCCGGCGGGGTCCTCGTCCGGACCAGCCATTCACTCATAAGCGCCGGGACGGAGTCGGCCAGCCTCGGTAGCGGCGGCGGCAAAGAGAGCCTCCTCGTCAAGGCCCTGCGCAATCCCCACCTCGCGCGCAAGGTGATGGATCGGGTCGCCAGCCACGGGTGGAAGAGCACCGTGGAACTGGTTCGGTCTCGCGTGTCCAGCGAACAGGCGGTCGGATATGCGTGCGCCGGCGTTGTCACCGACGTGGCCCCCGGTGTGAGCCGCTTCCGCCGCGGCGACCGCGTGGCATGCTGCGGGGCGGGCTACGCCAACCACGCGTCCGTCAATTCGGTGCCGGTGAACCTGCTCGCGGCATCCCGACCGTGTCTCTTCGAGGAGGCCGCCTTCGCGACGCTCGGAGCCATCGCCCTGCAGGGCGTGCGGCGGGCCGAGATCGGCCTCGGCGATCGCGTCGCGGTCCTCGGCCTGGGGCTGCTCGGGCAGATCACAGTCCAGATGCTCCGCACCAGCGGGGCGGTCGTGATCGGTGTGGACGTGCGGGCCGACCGGGTGGAGCGCGCGCCCGCGCGCTCGGCATCGCGCACGGGTTCACGATGACCGAACGGGACTTCGTGGCCGGCGTGCTCGAGCGCACCGACGGCCGGGGCGCCGACACGGTCATCGTCACCGCTGCGGGCGGCGACGCCGGCCTGCTCAACAAGGCGTTCGAGGCGACGCGTCGCAAGGGCCGCGTCGTGCTCGTCGGCGACGTCCCGATTCGAATCCAGCGCGACAAGATCTACAAGAAGGAGATCGACTTCCTGATCTCGACCTCGTACGGCCCCGGCCGCTACGACCCGGCTACGAGGAGAAGGGGCAGGACTACCCGTTCGGGTACGTCCGCTGGACGGAGGGCCGCAACCTCGAGGAGGTGCTCCGGCTGATCGCGACCGGCGGGCTGAAGGTCAAGCCGCTCATCGACGCCACTCACCCGGTCGAAGATGCGCTCGGGGCGTACGGTCGCTCGCCGCCGAGAACCGGCCCCGTCGGTATCCTTCTCGACTACAAGCTCGACGCGCCGAAGCCCCGTCGCGCGGCTATACTCGCGGCGCCGGCCCGACGCGGCCGCGGCCGGCGGCGTCGGCGTGGGCGTCGTCGGCTTCGGCTCGTACTTCCGGGCCATGCTGCTGCCCCTGCTGCAGGCGCGCCCGGCTTCCGCTGGCCTCGGCCTGCGCGCGCAGCGGGCTCACGATCCGCGCCGCGGTCGAGAACGACGGCTTCGCGAAGGGCACCACCGACTACCGCGAGCTGATCGCCGACCCCGCCGTCAATCTGGTCTACGTCGCCACGCGCCACGACCTGCACTTCGAGATCGCGAAGGCGGCCGTCGAGGCGGGCAAGCACGTGTTCGTCGAGAAACCCATGACGATGACCGTGGCGCAGGGCCGGCGAGCCCTGGAGGCGGTCGCCCGCAAGGGCGTCCTGCTGACCGTCGGCTTCAACCGGCGCTTCTCGCCGCACGGCGCGCGGCTGCGGGAGCTGCTCGGCCGATCGCCGCGCCCAAGACGATCCTCTACCGGGTGAACGCCGGCGCGCTGCCGCCGGAGCACTGGTTGCTCGACCCCTCGAGGGCGGCGGGCGGCTGCTCGGCGAGGGCGTGCACTTCTTCGACATGCTGCGCTTCCTCAGCGGCTCGGATGCGGTGCGCGTGCACTCGGTGTCGCCCCCGGGAAGGCCCGCGACGAGGCCGTGGTCACGCTCGAGTTCCGTGACGGCTCGATCGGCACCGTGGTCTACGCGGGCGGCGGCGCCTCGCGGCCTCGGCAAGGAGCGAATCGAGGTCTTCGCGGGCGGCGCGAGCTTCGTGCTCGACGATTATCGCACCCTCGAGGTGCACGGGCTCTCGAAGGACGGTCTAAGACGCGCACGATCGAGAAGGGCCAGAAGGAGCAGCTCGAGAACCTAGTCGCCGCGTTTCGAGGAAACGGAGGACCTCGGTGCACGGCAGAGGACGGCTGGCGCGCCACCTGGTGTGCGGAGATCGCGAGAGAGGCTCCGCGCGATCGATGACGCCGGCGCTCCCGAGCTGACATCGATGCCGGAAACCTGGATGGAATCTCGACGAGGAGCCGCCCGACAATCCTGCACGTCGTCGGTGCGCGGCCCAACTTCATGAAGGTCGCGCCCGTGATGGAGGCCCTCGCGGTGCGAGATCGCGTGCACCAGCGGCTGATCCACACGGGGCAGCACTCCGACGAACAGATGGCGGACGTCTTCTTCCGGGATCTCGGCTGCCCCGGCCGGACCGAGCCTGGGGGTCGGAGGCGGTTCCGAGGCGGAGCAAACCGCGGCACTTCTGATTCGAATTGAGGAAGCGCTCGAGGAGGAACGGCCCGATATCGTCGTCGTCGTCGGCGATGTCAATTCGACGCTCGCGGCCTCGCTCGTCGCCGCGAAGGCCGCGATCCCGCTTGCGCACGTGGAGGCAGGACTGCGGTCCTTCGACCTCTCGATGCCGGAGGAAATCAACCGGATCGTGACAGACCGACTGGCTTCCATCCTGCTCACGCCTTCTCGCGACGCAGACCTCAACCTCCGCAGAGAAGGCGTGCCGAAGGAGAAGATCCATTTCGTGGGCAACGTGATGATCGACACCCTTCGGCGCCATCGAGAAAGGGCGCCGTGGCCGGAGGTCGCGGCTCGCTTCGGGGTCAAGGAGCGAAAGTACGCGGTTCTCACGCTCCACCGTCCGGGCAACGTGGACGAGGCGGCGAACTTTTCCAGGATTCTCGATCGGCTCGAACCTGTCGCGCGCAAGCTCCCGATCCTCTTTCCCGTCCATCCACGGACCGCGCGCCGGGTTGCCGAGAACGAGCTGGAGCAGCGCGTCTCCTTCTTGAAGCGAACGGAGCCGCTCGGCTACCTCGACTTTCTTGCCCTGATGGACCACGCGGCCATCGTCCTGACCGACTCGGGGGGGGTCCAGGAGGAGACGACGGTGCTCGGCGTGCCTTGCTTCACGCTCCGAGATAACACGGAGCGTCCGGTCACGATCGCGCTGGGGACGAATACCCTCGTCGGTGCGGACGGCCGCGATCTTGCAGCCGCCTTTCTGGAGTTCGAGCGGGACGGCGGCAAGCGCGGCCGCGCACCCGAGAAATGGGACGGCGCCGCCGCAACGCGGGTGGCGGACGTATTCGAGCGGTTCCTGGGCCTTTCGTAGCGGCCGCCTTTTGCCCGATGCGCATCCTATGGGTCACGCAATGGTTTCCGCCGGACCTCGGCGCGCTGCCGGCACGACTGACCGAGATGGCGCGCGTCTGGACGGAGGCCGGGCACGAGGTCACGGTTGTCACCGCGTTTCCGCACCATCCGCTCGGCGTGATCCCGGACGCGTACCGTGGAAAATGGGTGACGGAGGAGCGGCACGAGGGCCTTCGCGTGATCCGCTGCCGCCTGTGGGCGCTTCCCAACCGGCGTTTCTGGCAACGGGCCCTCTGTCAGATCTCTTTCGCCGTCACCTCCGTGCTGCTCGCGCTCGGCCGGCCGGAAAGGCCCGACGTCGTCATCGTCAGCTCGCCGCCCTTCTTCACGCTGCCGGCCGGCCTCCTCTTCGCGCGGCGCCATCGGGCTCGCTTCGTCGTGGAGGTGCGAGATCTCTGGCCCGAGGTCCTGCTCGCCACCGGCGCCCTGTCCCACGGCGTTCTCTACCGATGGCTCGAGAAAGCCGAGATGGCCCTCTACCGGGCGGCCGACCGCGTGGTCGTGGTGACGAGATCCTTCGAGCGCGACCTCGTCCGTCGGGGCATGTCGAAGGAAACGCTCGCCGTCGTCCCCAACGGAGCCGACCTCGATTTCTATGGGCCGCGTCAGCCCTCTCCGGAGCTCCGACGCCGGCTCGGCGGAGACGGGAAATTCCTGGTCACATACGTCGGCACGCACGGGCTGGCAACGGGGCTCGAACAGATCCTCGACGCAGCACAAGAGCTTCAGGAAGATCCCGGGTTCGCGGTCGCGTTCGTCGGGGAGGGTGCGCAGCGCGACGCCCTGATGCGAGAAACCCGACGCCGTGGCCTCCGAAACGTGGTGTTCCATCCAGCGCTTCCCAAAGAGGCCATGCCCGAGCTCTACGCCACCTCGGACGGCTGCCTCGTCTGCCTGCGCCCTCTGCCCCTCTTCGAGAAGTTCATTCCTTCCAAGATCTTCGAGATCCTCGCGTGCGGCCGCCCGCTCGTCGCGGCGCTCGCCGGCGAGGCCGCGGACATCGTCCGCGCGGCCGGCGGCCGCGTCACGCCGCCCGGAGATGGCGGCGCGATGGCGCGCGCCCTGCGGGACATTCGCCGCTCACCGGAGGCTCGACGCGAGATGGAGCAATCGGCGCGCGAGTACGTCGGCGCGCACTTCGATCGGCGAGAGCTGGCGCTGCGCTATCTCGCCATTCTCAAATCGATCGCCGCAGCGCCGGGCTGAACGTCCAGAACCTCCGTCAACCGGATCTCCCGGACCTCGACGGACGCCCGCCGACAGATCTCCACGAGCTGCGCACGCCGTGGCGCCTCGAGCTTCGACACGGCGATCACCACCGCCTCGATCGGCGCCTGCGCCAGGACTCGTTCGAGCTCCGCGAGAGAGCCAAGGACCGGAAGCCCCGACAGTCGGCGCCCGATCTTCTCCGGGTCATCGTCGAGAAAGCCGACGAACCTGTACGGTCCGCCGACGTCCGTCTTGAGCAGTCGCAGGGCGGCCTCGCCGAGGTTGCCCGCGCCGAGGATCAAGACGCGAAGCCCGCGGTCCTGGAGGCGACCGCCGAAGATCTCGTGCAGGGAGCGCAGCGCGAGGCGCGAGAAGCAAACGGCCGATACCGTGAGCAACCCGTCGATCAACATGACGGCGCGCGAGTAGCCCTGGAAGCGGGTCACGATGACCAGACCGGTCACGAACAGGGTCGACGAGGACAGCACCGCCTTCGCGATCGAGAGCGCGTCATGCAGCGAGAAGGCGCCCGGGACCGTGCGGTAGAGGCCGAAGGCAAAAAACGAGACGAGCCGCGCGCCCACGAGAAACGGCAGGGACTGGACCAGCAGTCGTGTGTTCTCGGCCGACAGTGCCCCTTCCCATCGTAGAAGATACGTGGCGAGATACGAGGTCACGACGATGACGAGATCGACCGAGACGTCGAGGATCCGGCGCTTGTAGGCGATGAACGTGTCGAGAACGAAGAACCCGCGTTCGCGAGCCTGCTCGAGCGCGCCCGCGTCGGATTGATAGACCGGCACGGAACCCAGGTACGCGCCGAAGTAATAGATGGACAGGGTGACCACCAGGAAAACCACGGCCAGAAGCACGGCTGGAAATCGAGTCACGAGTAACGAAAAGAGCCCGGTCGCGGCGGCCAGACCGTACAGCGTCAGGACCGCCCCGCGTTCCGAAAGGCCGAGCGAAACGAGGCGATGGCTGGAGTGGTCCCGGCCCCCAACGGCGATCGATCGCCGATTGAGGATCCGCAGCACGGTGACCAGACTCGTATCGAAGATCGGGATGGCCAGCACCAGTAGTGGAACCGCGATGATCGAGAGGCTGTCCAGAGGTCGGCTGCCCACGTCGATGAGCGTGAGCGTGCCGAGGGAATAGCCGAGGAAGAGGCTCCCGCTGTCGCCCATGAAGATCGAGGCCGGCCGAAAGTTGAATACCAGAAACCCGAGAGCCGCCCCGGCGACGCTCGCCGCGGCGATCGTCAGAGGCCCATTCCCCAGCGGGACAACGCGGATCGCCAGGACTCCGGCCGCGATCGCCGAGACTCCCGCGGCCAGGCCGTCCATGTTGTCGAGAAGGTTCATGGCGTTGGTGATTCCGACGATCCAGATCAGGACGACCAGGAAGGACGCGACCGGGTGGAAGCCGGGAATCGACAGGCCCGCATAGAGCGGGATCGTGGCGACGAGGATCTGTCCAATCAGCTTATTCGCCGGCCGAAAGTGCCAGATGTCATCGGCGAGGCCGAGCAGCGAGACGGCGGCGGCCCCCGCGACCCACGCCGCGAGGAGAGGGCCCGGGCGAAGGCCGCTCATCAAGAGAAACGCCGCCAGCGAGCCGATTGCGATCGCCGGGCCGCCGAGCAGCGCAGTGGGTTTGCGGTGCCAGCGGCCCTCGCTCGGCGCAGCCACGAGATCGAGACGCCGCGCCAGGCGGCGGAAGAGCGGCGTCAGAACGAGGACAAACGCGAAGCCGAGGGCGAGGCCCCGTGCCAGACTCCCGGCCTCAGACGGCCACACGGTAGTGCTCGGCAACGCGGTCGATGATTTCGTGCAACGGCGTCCGCGCCTCGAATCCCACAAGCCCAAACGCCTTTCGAGTGTCGGGAACCCGCCGTCGCATGTCCTCGAATCCCGCCCCGTACGCGTCCTCGTAGGGGATGAAAACGATGTCCGAAGAGCTCTCCAGGCGCCGTTTCACCAGCTCCGCGAGCTCTCGAATCGAGATCTCCTCACTCGAGCCGAGATTGAAGACCCCTCCATACGCCGCCTCATTCTGAATCAGCCGAACGATCGCCGGAACGACGTCGCCCACGTAGGCGAAGGAACGCGATTGGCAGCCGTCGCCGAACACCGTGATGGGGGACCCGGCCAGAGCCTGCTTGACGAAGTTGGGCAGCACCATTCCGTAGCGGCCCCTCTGCCTCGGCCCGACGGTGTTGAAGAGGCGCCCGATCACGACGGGCAGATCCCTTTCGTGAAAGTAGGCGATTCCGAGAAACTCGTCGAGCGCCTTGCTGCAGGCGTACGACCAGCGGCCGCGTGTGGTGGGGCCGATCACCAGGTCGTCGTCCTCGGAGAACGGGACTTTCGAGGTTTTTCCGTACACCTCGGAGGTGGATGAGAGGAAGACCGGTTGCTTCCTCCGATTCGCGAGCTCGAGCACGATCTCGGTACCCCGGACGTTGGTCTCGATGGCGCGGACCGGGCTCTCCACGACGAGCCGGACGCCGACGGCCGCAGCGAGGTGCAGCACGTAGTCGGCGCGGGCGACGAGGCTGGCCATGAGCGCGCGGTTCATGACGGTATCGACAACGCACTCGAATGCCGGGAATCGCTTGAGATGTTCGATGTTCTTCAGGCGGCCGGTCGAGAGATCGTCCACGACGAGAACCCGCTCTCCGAGAGCGAGGAGCGCCTCGGCCAGGTGACTCCCGATGAACCCGGCGCCTCCGGTGATCAGGTAGGTCTGCGACACTCTCGCGACGATAGCAAATGTTCGCGAGGCGAGTCACGGCAAAGTCGAGCGGACGGCGAAGGGAACAGGCTGTTGTTGGAGCGGGAAACCGGGGTCGAACCGGCGACATCCACCTTGGCAAGGTGGCGCTCTACCACTGAGCTATTCCCGCTCGGGGAGGCGAAGAATAGCCGAGGAGGGCCGGGGGGTCAAGACTCCACGGGGACCGCGCTGACCGTGCCCCCGCAGTGCTCGCAGACCCGCACGGACGTGCCCCCGAACTTCTTCTCCGAGGCGCAGCCCTCGCAGAGGGGGCGGCCCGTGTCCGTGCACGTGTAGTAGGCGACCTGGTCCGTGTGCTTGCGGCAGACCCGCGGGGGCAGCGCGCGGGCGCTCTTTCGCAGCTCGAAAAGGGACTTCAGTTCCGGGAAGTCCGCAGCGCGCCGCGGCGGGTCGTCGCCGAGGCGGACCGAGTCGGCCTCGTTGAGCCCGCTGGTGCGGATCAGGTTGCGTATGCCGCGCCGGTCGTAGGCGTCGTTCTCGAAGCCCTTCATCTCGACACGGTAGAGCTTTTCGGCGGCCGCCCCAGTCTCGCCCGGCGCGGAGGCCACTTCCGGAGTGGCCCGTGCGGACGGCGGGTCGGGCTCCGCCGGCGCCCCTCCCCCGGCCTGGAGAAGGGCATAGACGCGGGCTTCCTCCCGCGACGGAAAGTCCATCTGCTTGCCGCACTTGGGGCAACCGAAGCGCGCCTGCACGGGCGGGATCTTCGCCAGCGGGATGGAGAGGCTCTCCGCGCAGCTCGGACAGGAAAATGTGTAACGGAGATCAGAATCGCTCAACAAGAAGCTCCCGAAGACGCGCGGATTTTAGCACGCGCGGCGCGGGTCACCGCCGCGAAGCGCCATCCGGCGGCTGCTCGAACGCGGCGCGCAGAATCGTGACGTCGGTCCCGGCTTCCGACTCGAGAATCGCGACGACGTCGAAGCGGCACGGCGGCGAGCCGAGGCGCTTGACCGCGAGGTATTCCTCCGCGGCCCGCGCGATGCGACGCTGCTTCTCGAGCGTCACGGCCTCGGCCGGCGTTCCGAAGCCCGTGCCGCGGCGCCCCTTGACCTCGATGAAGCAGAGCACGCCCTTCTCCTCGGCGATGAGATCGATCTCCCCCGCGCGCCCTCTGAAGTTGCGCTCCTTGAGCACGTAGCCCTCGCGCCGGAGATGCTTCGCGGCGAGCGCCTCCCACCGCTGCCCCGTTCCGCGCTGGCCGCGATACGCGCGCGCGCCGACGGGCCGCAGGGCTTGGAGGATCCTCTCGACGAGGACGCGCGGCGTCACGCCGACGCGGGGCCCATCGCCTTGCGCGCGAGCTCGAGCACGTCGAACGGCTGGGTGGCGACGCCGATCTCGTCCTTGGCGTTGCCGATCATGACCATGCAGAAGGGGCACGAGACGCCCACGGACCCCGCGCCCGTGTCGGCGATCTCGCGCATGCGCGCCTGGTTGATGCGCGTGCCGAGCTTTTCCTCCATCCACATGCGGCCGCCGCCCGCGCCGCAGCAGAGGGCCTTCTCGCGCGAACGTTCCATGTCTTTGACTTCCAGCCCCGGGATCGCGCGCAGGATGTCGCGCGGGGCGTCGTAGCCGTCGTTGTAACGGCCGAGGTAACAGGGGTCGTGGAACGTGATCGTGTCCGGGATCGGCGTCGTCATCCTCACGCGGCCCGCGGCGATCAGCTCGGCCACGAGCTGCGTGCCATGGACGACGTCGTACTTGCCGCCGAAGTCGCCGTATTCCTTGCCGATGCAGTTGAAGCAGTGCGGGCAGTTGGTGACGATCTTCTTGACCTTGTACTTGTTGAGCGTCTCGACGTTCTGCTGCGCGAGCATCTGGAAGAGGTACTCGTTGCCCATGCGCCGCGCCGAGTCGCCCGTGCAGGTCTCCTCGTTTCCGAGGATCGCGAAGGACACTCCGGCCTCGTTCAGAATCTCGACGAGGGCCTTCGAGACACGCTTCGCGCGGTCCTCGTAAGAGCCGGCGCACCCGACCCAGAAGAGGACCTCGAATTCCTTGCCTTCGGCCTCGGCCATCGTCGTGACGGGAAGCCCTTTCGCCCAGTCGCCGCGTGAGGAGGCGGAGATGTTCCACGGATTGCCGTTGGTCTCCATGCCGCGGAAGGCGTTCTGCACTTCCTTCGGGAACTCGGCCTTGTCGAGAACGAGGTAGCGGCGCATCTCGGCGATCTTGTCGACCGCCGGCACGATGAAGACCGGGCACGCGGTCGTGCAGAAGCCGCACATCGTGCAGGCCCAGATGGTGTCCTCGGAGATCCAGCCGCCGATCAAGTCCTTCCGGCCTCCCGGGGGCCCGTCGCCGCGCGCGTCGCCGGTCGCAAGGATCGAGGGCGTCGCCTCGTACACGGCGTCGCGCACGTTGCCGATGAAGATCTTGGGGTCGAGCGGCTTCTCCGTGAGCGCCGTGGGGCACACCTCGCGGCAGCGCCCGCACTCGGTGCAGGTATACCCGTCGAGCATCTGCTTCCAGGTGAGGTCCTCGACACGCGAGGCTCCGAAACGCTCGGTGTTCTCGATGTCGACCGTGCGGAGCTTGCCCATCGGCTCGAGGTTCATGAGGAAGACGTTCGGGATGGACGTGATGATGTGGAAGTGCTTCGAGTACGGCAGGTAGTTGGCAAAGACGAGCAGGTCGACGAGGTGCGTCCACCACGCCCAGCCGTAGATCGCCTGGAGCCGCGCCGGCGATACCCCCCCGAACAGCCGCGCAACGGCGGCGACCGCAGGGGCCCAGGGCGAGAGGAGTTGCGTGGCCATTGCCGTGCGCGCCCCCTCGGCGACGAGGTCGCTCGCCATCAGGTAGGCGATCAGGAAGAGGATCAGCCAGGCATCCATCGAGAGGTCGAGGCGCTTGGGCCGCGCGAAGAGGCGGCGCAAGACCGCCATCGCCACGCCGAGGAGGACCAGCACCTCGAAGACGTCTTTGACGAGCGTATAGAGGTTCCCGACCATCCCCGGCAGGAGCACGAAACCGGGGATCAGGCCCTCGACGACGAGCTCGAGCGAGCGGACGGTCAGCACCATGAATCCGCTGAAGATCAGGATGTGGAAGGAGCCCGCGTAGGGGTCGCGGAACATGCGCCTCTGCGCGAAGGCGTACTGGAACGTGCGCCCGACGCGCTCCGAAATGCGCGTGAAGCGGTTGTCCGGCTGGCCGGCGAGCAGCACGCGGATGCGCCGCGACACCGAGTAGATGAAGAAGACGACGGCGGCGAGGACGAGGAGTGCGAAAATGGCCCTGCCGGGGATGCCGAGAATCAGGCGCTCGGTCGGAAGCGGCGGCATGCGGGTCGGAGTTTAACCGAAGGGAGACGACTATTCGGCCTTCGCCGCCCGCACCGCCTTGGCGAACTCCGGAACGATCTGGAAGAGGTCCCCGACGACGCCGTAGGTCGCGACCTTGAAGATCGGGGCCTCGGGGTCCTTGTTGATCGCGACGATGACCTTGGACGTGCCCATGCCGGCCAGGTGCTGGATGGCGCCGGAAATGCCGCAGGCGACGTACAGCGTGGGAGAAACGACCTTGCCCGTCTGCCCCACCTGGTACTGGTGATCGATCCATCCGGCGTCCACGACGGCACGCGAAGCGCCCAGGGCCGCGCCGAGGGCCTGCTGGAGATCGCGAACGACGGGCCAGCCTTCGGGCCCCTTGATGCCGCGGCCGCCGGACACGATGATGTCCGCCTCGGAGACGTCGAGTTCCTTGGACGCGGAGGCCTCGACGCGCAGGACCTTCGCCCGCGGCGCGATGTCGCCGAGCTCGAGGGCCTCGACGGAGGGCTCCGCCGCGCTCGCCTGCGCCTCCGCGGCAAACACGTTCGGGCGGGTCGTCGCGATCTGGAGCTTCGCCGCCCCGCAGTCCACCTCGACGCGCGCCTTGCCGGAGTACACCGGGCGCCACGCGACCAGACGGCCCTCCTCGACGCGCAGCTCCATGACGTCGGCCAGCGCCGAGACGTCGTTGCGCGCGGCGAACCGCGGGGCGACGTCCTTGCCCATGGAGGTGGCCGCGATCAGGACGGCGTCCGGCAACGCCTTCTTCGCTGCCGCGTCGAGGGCGCCGACGTATCCCTTGTTGCTGTAGAGCGCGAGGTCGTCCCGGTCGGCGACGTACACCGTGGCGGCGCCGTACTTGCCGAGCTCCTTCGCCAGGGCCGTGACGCCCTTTCCGGGCAGCACGGCCGCGACGGGCCCGCCGGAGAGCTTGCGCGCGAGCGACAGCGCCTCGAGGGAGGCCTTGCGGATCCTGCCGTCGCGCTGTTCGATGAAGACGAGGAATTTCATGGCTAGATGACCTTCGCTTCTTCACGGAGCAGCCGCGCCAGCTCCTTGCCGGCCGCGGCCGGATCGTCAGCCGGCACCAGCTTCACGGCCTGCCGCGCGGGCGGCAGCTCGAGCTTCCTCCAGCGCGTCTTGGCCTGCGCGGGATCCGCCTCCGCGACGCCGAGCTCCGCGAGCTTCTTTTCGGCGATGGGCTTCTTCTTGGCCGCCATGATGCCCTTGAGCGACGCGTAGCGCGGCTCGTTCAGGCCCTTCTGGGCGGTGAATGCGGCCGGCAGGGCACACTCGACGACTTCGTGCGCGCCCTCGATCTCGCGGTGCGCGGTGACCTTGCCCTCGCCGACCTCGAGCTGGATGACGCTGCCGACGTGCGGCACGCCGGAGAGCTCCGCGAACATCGGCCCGACGAGCGACTCGTCGTACCCGACCCCCTTCTGCCCGAACCAGATGAAGTCGTACGCGCCGCCCTTCGCCGCCGCCGCCAGCGCCTTGGCCGTCCCGAGCGCGTCGAGGTACGACACGCCGGTCGAGTCCACCCAGATCGCCTCATCCGCGCCGCGCGCCAGGCACTCGCGCAGGCCCGTCTTCGCCCGCTCGGGCCCGACCGCGAGCACCGTCACGGTGCCGGCGCCCCTGGCCTCGCGGATCTTGAGCGCTTCCTCGAGGCCGTACTCGTCGTACGGCGAAACGATCCACTTCACGTCGGCCTCGTCGATCGACTTGCCGTCGGCGCCGACGCGGATCCTCGTTTCGGTGTCGGGAACGTAGGCGATGCAGACAAGGGAGTTCATGCGGGGATCAGTCCATTCTCTTCAGGATGAGGCAGCCGTTGGTGCCGCCGAAGCCGAAGGAGTTCGAAAGCACGTGCTCGACGCGCTTCTGGCGCGCCGTGTTCGGCACGTAGTCGAGGTCGCATTCCGGGTCCGGATTCTCGTAGTTGATCGTCGGCGGGAGCACGCCGTGGTAGACCGCCAGGGCGCAGATCCCGGTCTCGAGCCCGCCGGCCGCGCCGAGCAGGTGGCCGGTCATCGACTTGGTCGAGGAGACCGCGACCTTCTTCGCATGCTCGCCGAACACACGCTTGACGGCGATCGTCTCGGCCTTGTCCCCGAGCGGCGTCGACGTGCCGTGCGCGTTGATGTAATCGATCTGCTCGGGGTTCAAGCCGGCGTCCGCGAGGCAGTTTTTCATGACGCGGGCGGGGCCGTCGCCGTCCTCGGAGGGCGCCGCGATGTGGTACGCGTCCCCCGACATGCCGTAGCCGACGAGCTCGGCGTAGATGCGCGCGCCGCGCTTCTTCGCCAGGTCCATCTCCTCGAGCACGACGAGGCCCGCCCCTTCGGCGATGACGAAGCCGTCCCGGTCCCGGTCCCAGGGGCGCGAGGCGTGGAGCGGATCGTCGTTGCGCGAGGACAGCGCCTTCATCACGCCGAAGCCCCCGATGGCCAGGGGCGTCATGACCGATTCCGTGCCGCCCGCGATGGCCTGGTCGGCCTCGCCGTACTGGATCATCCGGAATGCCTCGCCGACCGCGTGGGCGCCCGTCGTGCACGCCGTGACGGTGGCGAGGTTCGGACCTTTCAACCCGTACTTGATCGAGATGTTGCCGCCCGCCTCATTGACGATCAGGCCCGTGATGAAGAACGGCGAGATGACGCGCGGATTGTCGCCGCTCTCGATGTACTTACGCTGGGTCTCTTCGATGAGCGGCAGGCCCCCGATCCCGGAGCCGACGACGACGGCGAACCGTTCCCGGTTCGCATCGGTGACGGGCACCCCCGAGTCCTCCATCGCGAGATGGGCCGCCCCCATCGCGTAATGGATGAAGGTGTCCATCTTCTTGATCTCTTTCTTGTCGATGTAGAGGGCCGGGTCGAAGCCCTTCACCTCGCCGGCGATGCGCGAGTTGAACCGGGAGGCGTCGAAGCGGGTGATGGGGCCGAGGCCGCACCGCCCTGCCGTCAACGCGTCCCAGTTCTCCCGGTTGCCGATGCCGAGCGGCGAAACGAGGCCCAGCCCCGTCACGGCCACCCGGCGCGGTGAGGAAAAACGGGGCATGGGCTGTTAGGTTTTCGGAGAGTTCTTCTCGATGTACTCGACGGCGTCCTTGACCTTCTGGATCTTCTCGGCAGCCTCGTCCGGGATCTCGATGTTGAAGGCTTCCTCGAAGGCCATGACGAGCTCCACGGTGTCGAGCGAGTCTGCGCCGAGGTCATCGACGAAGGACGCTTCCGCGGTGACCTCGTTGGCGTCCACGCCGAGCTGCTCGACGATGATGCTCTTCACTTTTTCTTCGACGGCCATTCCACTCCCCCTTCTTCACTGGTCCTCAAAAGACGCCGTATTGTTTCCCAGAAGCCACCCCGGGGCAAGCCCGGAGAAAACGCCTACATGTAGAGGCCCCCGGAGACGTTGACGACCGTTCCGGTGATGTAGGAAGCCTCGTCCGAGGCCAGGAACGCCACGGCCGCGGCGACGTCGTCGGGCGTGCCGAGGCGATCGAGCGGGATCTGCGTCGAGAGCGCCGCGCGCGCGGCGTCGGTCAACTTCTCGGTCATCGCCGTGGCGATGAACCCCGGGGCGACCGCGTTGCAGGTGATGTTGCGCGAGGCGAGCTCCCTCGCCACGGACTTCGTCAGCCCGATCAGTCCGGCCTTCGACGCGGCGTAGTTGGCCTGGCCCGCGTTGCCCATGAGGCCGACGACGGAGGTCACGTTGACGATGCGCCCGTAGCGCTTGCGGACCATTCCCTTGATCACGGCCTGGGTCAGGAGGAATACGCCCGTCAGGTTCGTCGCGAGGACCCGGTCCCAGGCGTCACGGCTCATCCGAAGGATGAGGTTGTCCTCGGTGACGCCCGCGTTGTTGATGAGCACGTGGATCTCGCCGTGCGCGCCGAGCGCCGCCTTGACCGCGGCGTCGATCGACGCGGCATCGGCCAGATCGAGCGAAAGGGCCGAGGCCTTCCCACCCGCCGCCTCGATCTCCGAAACCACGCGGGCAAGCGCCTCGAGCGAGCGCGCCGCGGCGAGCACATGCGCCCCCTCGGAGGCCAGGCGCCTGGCGATCGCCTCCCCGATGCCGCGGGAGGCGCCGGTGACCAGGGCGATCTTGCCTTCAAAGCGTCTCATCTCGATCTTGACTCTACCCGCATCTCGACTCGAAAGGGATCCTTCGCTTCGCTCGGGATGACGGGCGATGGGCGCTCTGCGCCTTCGCCCGTCACTCCGGCTTCTCCACGATGTCCGGCAACTCCCGCGACCACCCATCCACGATCGCCTTGGCGAGGTCGGCGATCGCGAGGACGGCGGGGTGATCGGGCCCGAACCCCTCGGCCTTGCTGTCCGCGGTGAGCACGACGAGGACGAATCGGCCCTTCTTCGTGCGCAGGATGCCGGAGTCGTTGCGCACGCCCGACATCGAGCCGGTCTTGCCCGCCCAGAGGTCGGAGGGCGGAAAGCGCCGGGCGATGCGCAGCCGGCTCGGATCCTTGTCGAGATAATCGAAGATCCGCCTGGACGACTCGGCGTCGAGCAGGTCCCCCTTCGCCACCCTCGTCATCCACTCGGACACGTCGTGCGGCGTCAGCGTGCCGAGATGGAATCCTTTCCAGGGGGACGGTTCCTCGTCCTTCTGCGAGAGCATCGGGATCGAGCCGAGGAGGCGGATGTGCGAAAAACCGAGCGATGTCATCCGTGCGTTGATGGCCTCGACGCCGAGGCGCCGGATCCAGGCATTCGTGGCCGTGTTGTCCGACGGCCCGATCATCAGGGTTGCCAGGTCGTTCCAGGTGGGGTTCAGGCCCGGATCGAGCATGAGCAGCATCCCGGACCCATCGGCCTTGCGGTCGGCCGTCAGGTCCCAGCGTTCGGCCAGATCCACGCGGCCCTCGCGCACGCCGGCCATCGCCTCGGTCAGGACGGCGATCTTGATCACGGAAGCCGCCTCGAACTCGCCGGAGCCGTCGTGCTCGTACGAGCGCCCGCTCTCGAGGTGCCGCGCCGCCACGCCGACGCGGCACTGGCACCGCGCTTGCGCCCTCGCCACGGCGGCGTCGAACGGCGAGACCGGCGTCGGCCGCGTCGAGGCGCAGCCCGCGAGCGGCAGCATCGCGGCGAGCACCAGCGCCCGCATCGCCAGATTCGAGATCCGACTTCCGAAGTCGGAGATCCTCACCCCGCGTACCCCTCGACCCGGATGCCCTTCTCGATGCGCTTGACGAGGCCCGCGAGCACGTTGCCCGGACCGACCTCGAGGGCGCGGTCGACGCCCTGGCGCGCCAGGAGCTGGACCGTTTCGACCCACCGCACGGACGAATCGATCTGGCGCACCAGGGCGTCCCGCAGCGCGCTGCCGGCCGTCGCGGCCGCCGCGTCCACGTTCGTCACGACCGGGAGGCTCGCATCCTCGAACGCGGCGGCGGCCAGGAGCGGGGTCATCTTCTCCCGCGCGGGCGACATCAGCGCGCAGTGAAACGGCGCCGACACGGTCAGTGGGATCGCCCGTTTGGCCCCGCGAGCGAGGCAGCCTTCGGAGGCCCGCGCCACGGCGGCCGCGTGTCCGGCAATCACCGTCTGCTCCGGCGAGTTGTAGTTCGCCGGCGAGACGGTCTCGCGCTGCGCCGCCTCGCGGCAGGCGGATTCGACCTCGGCCGGGGCCAGGCCGACGATCGCCGCCATCGCTCCGACGCCCGCCGGCACGGCCTCCTGCATGAACCGCCCGCGCTCGTGCACGAGCCGCACGGCCTCGCCGAAGCGGAGCGACCGCGCCGCGACGTTGGCCGAGTATTCGCCGAGGGAGTGCCCCGCCGCGAAGGCCGCGCCCTCGAGCCGCTCGGGAAATCGGGCGCGCAGGTCCTCGAAGGCGGCGACCGAGTGCGTCAGGATGGCGGGCTGGGTGTTTGCCGTGAGCTTCAACTGCTCCTCGGGCCCGTCGAAGCACAGCCGCGACAGCGAGAAGCCGAGCGCCGCGTCCGCCTCGTCGAAGACGGCCCGCGCCGCGGCCGACGCCTCGTAGAGCGCTTTGCCCATGCCGACGGACTGCGAGCCCTGGCCGGGGAACAGGAGGGCGAGCGTGCTCATGCGCCGGGTCTGGGGCCGATCGTCCTCACCATCGCAGGAGCACCGATCCCCACACGAGCCCCGCCCCGAAGGCGGTCAGCAGCACCATGTCTCCGTCCTTGACCTTGCCGCCCCGCACGCATTCGTCGAGGGCGATCGGGATCGAAGCCGCGGACGTGTTTCCGAACCGGTCGATGTTCTTGTAGACCTTCGCCGGGTCGATCTTCAGCTTTTCGCTGACGGCGTCGATGATCCGCAGGTTCGCCTGGTGGGGAATGAAGAGGCTCACCTGTTCCTGCGTGAAGCCCTGTTCCGTGAGGAGCTCGGTCGACACGTCGGCCATGGCCTTGACGGCGACCTTGAAGGTCTCGTTGCCCTTCATCTTGATGAAGGGCAGGCGCTGCTCGATCGATTTCGGGTCGTTGGCGGGATGGTCCGAGCCGCCGCCCGGCATGCAGATGAAGTCGTGGTACGCGCCGTTGGCCTTCATGAGGCTTCCGAGGATGCCGTGGTCCCCGCGGGTCGCCTGGAGCAGGACGGCCCCGGCGCCATCGCCGAAGAGCACGCAGGTGTTCCGGTCGGTCCAATCCACGTAGCGCGAGAGGATCTCGCCGCCGATGACGAGCACGTTCTGCGCCTTGCCCGACTGGATGAGGCCGTCGGCGATGTGGAGCGCGTAGAGGAACCCGACGCAGGCGGCGGACACGTCCGACGCCGCGGCGCGCACCGCGCCGAGATTGCGCTGGACGAGACACGAGGTCGCCGGGAAGGGCATGTCGCCCGAAATCGTCCCGACGAGGATCATGTCCAGGTCCTCGGGCTTGACGTGCGCGCTCTTCAAGGCGAGCTCGCCCGCGCGCGTGCAGAGGTCCGAGAAGTGCTCGCCGTCCGAGACGATGTGGCGCTCGCGGATTCCCGTGCGCGAGACGATCCACTGGTCGGAGGTCTCGACGAGCCGCTCGAGGTCCGCGTTCGAGAGGATCTTTTTCGGGACGGCCGCCCCGGTGCCGAGGACTTTCGCGCGCATCATTCCGGGCCTCCCCCCACGCCGCCCGTCAGGCCTTGACCAGCTCTTCGCGCGCGTGGAGCTCGGCGATCTGGGCCTGGATCTTCTCGGCGAGCTTCTGGCGCGAGAACTCGGCGGCGAACTTGATGGCGTTCTTGACGGCCTTGGCCGAGGAGCGGCCGTGGCAGATGATGACGCAACCCTTCACGCCCAAGAGCGGCGCCCCGCCGTACTCCGAGTAGTCGACGCGCTGCTTGAAGCGGCGGAAGGCCGCCTTCGAGAGGAGAAACCCGACCGAGGCCTGCAGCGTTCGCTTGATCTCCTCCCGGAGCATGCTCTGGACCATCTCGGCCAGGGCCTCGGACACCTTGAGGATGACGTTGCCCGTGAATCCGTCCGTGACGATCACGTCCACCGTGCCGTTGAAGACGTCGCGGCCCTCGACGTTGCCGATGAAGTTCAAGCCCGTTTCCTTCAGGGCCTTGAAGGCTTCCTTGGTCTTGTCGGTGCCCTTGGAATCCTCTTCCCCGATCGACATGAGGCCGATCGAGGGGGCTTTCTTGTGGAAGGCGAGCTCGGCGTAGATCGACCCCATGACGGCGAACTCGCGCAAGTGCGGGGTCTTCGTATCCGGGTTCGCGCCGACGTCGAGCAGCAGGCAGTGGCCCTTGAGGTTGGGCAGGACCGTGGCGAGCGCCGGTCGGTCGACGCCCTCGATCATGCCGACGACCATCTTCGCGCAGACCATCGCGGCTCCGGTGTGCCCGGCCGACACGAGGCCCTCGGCGCGCCCGTCGCGGACGCAGTTGGCCGCGATGCGGATCGAGGAGTTGCGTTTCTTGCGGATCGGAGACGTGGCCGGATCGTCCATCGTGACGACCTCGGGCGCGTCCACGATCTCGATGTCGGAACCGGAGTATCCGGCGTCCCGCACGAGCTCTTCGAGCTCCGCGGCGCGGCCGACCAGCAAGCAGGAAATACCGAACTCGCGGACGGCCGCGATCGCGCCGTCCACGTTGACCCGGGGGGCGTCGTCTCCCCCCATCGCGTCCACCGCGATCCGCACCCCTAGCCCCTTTTCTCTGCAGGCATCACGAGTGCGGGGATTATACCGAGGCGCGACCTATACCGAGGCGCGACTACGTGTTGATCGCCTGCTTGCCCTTGTAGTACCCGCAGCGCGGGCAGACGCGGTGCGGCTGCTTGGCCTCGTGGCAGTTCGGGCAGTCCGAGAGGGCCGGGGGCGTCAGCGCGTCGTGCGCGCGGCGCTTGTCGCGGCGGGCCTTGCTGTGGCGTCGCTTTGGATTGGGCATCGTTCTCCTACACTTTCTCCTTGAGGGCCCGGAGGGCTTCCCAACGGGGGTCGGCGGTTTCGTGCGCGTCCGCGCACGGACCGAGATTCAGGTCGTTGCCGCAAACCGGACACAGGCCCTTGCAGTCCGGCCGGCAGAGCGGCTTCATGGGCATCGCCATCTGGACCCGCTCCTCCGCGATCGGCGCGAGCGGGACCACGGGGTCCTCGTAGAACATGGCGTCGAGATCTTCCTTCGCCAGCTCCATCTCCTCTTCGGTCAGGACCCGCTTCGGGTAGAGGACCAGCGAAAAGGCCTCCTCCTGCTCGAAGGGGTACGCGGTGAGGCAGCGGCTGCACTCGAGCTGCCCCCGTAGACGAGCCGGGCCGAGAGCGCGTATCCCCCTTCGATGCGGATGACCTCGCCCGACATTTCCAGAGGGGAAATCGCGACGAGGGGCTCCCGGTCGATCGCCTCGACGGCGACCGGCAGGGCGGTCTCGAACCGCAGGGGCTCGTCGAGGACCGCATCGAGCGAAACGGCGTCCAGCTTCATGATCGAACCGCGCATTCTACCCGGATGCGGCCGAAGGTCAACTCGGTCCCGCGGATGCGCCGAAGGCCGCCCACGGACCGACGACAGCGGCCAAAGGCCGCGGGCTCAAACTGTTGACGGTCGACCGTCGACTGTAGACTGACCCCGTGCGCATCGCGATCGACAGCCGGGCCCTTCTGGCGCAGCGGACCGGCATCGGGACCTACACCTATGCCGTCGCGAGGGGTCTTGCGGCCATGGGCGACACCGAGGTGGGGCTCTTCGCCCCCCGGCCGTTCCCGAAGACGCTCGACGGCACGGACGCATTCTCCCTCCACACCGACCATCACCCCGCCGGCATCCTGTGGGTGCAGACGACGCTTCCGCGGCGGATCGCGCGATGGGGGGCCGATGTCCTGCTCTCGGCCCTGACGATCGGCCCGGCGCGCGGCCGCGTCCCGTTCGTCTCGGTCGTGCACGATCTGACGCCCATCACGCACCCGGAATGGCACGCCGCGCGCACGCTCATCGGCTTCATTCCCATGTGGGAGCGGACGCTCGAGCGGGCCGCCCGCTTCCTGTGCGTCTCGAAGACCACGGCCGACGACCTCGTCGCGCGCTACCCCGAGACCGCGCCCCGCGTGCGCATCGCGCGCAATGGCGTCGACCGGGCGTTCTTCTGCTCCGCCGACGACCCGCCCGCCCGGCAGCGGACCCGGCAGCGCTACTCCAACGCCAGGCCGTACATCCTGTACCTGGGAACGCTCGAGCCGCGCAAGAACGTCGAAGCGCTCGTGGCCGCCTGCGAGCGGATGTGGGGACGGCGCCGCTCGCTCCCGGACCTGGTGCTCGCCGGGGGCGCGGGCTGGAAGACCGCGGGCCTCCACCGGCGGATCGTGCGCTCGCCGTACCGCGACAAGATCCACGTGGCCGGCTACACCGTCCGCGAGGCGGCGCGCGAGCTGTACCGGGCGGCCGAGGCCTTCGTCTACCCCTCCCTCGCCGAGGGGTTCGGCCTCCCGCTGCTCGAGGCCATGGCGTGTGGCACGCCCGTTGTCTCCTCGACGGCCGACGCGCTGGTCGAGGTCGCCGGCGACGCGGCCCTCTACGCCCCGGCGCGCGACGTCGAGGCGCTCTCGCGGCAGATCGAGCGCGTGCTCGAGGACGAGCCGGCGCGGCTCGCACTGCGCGCCGCCGGTCCGAAGCGCGCGGCGGAGTTTCGGTGGGAGGACGCGGCGCGGGACACCGCGACGGCGCTGGCCGAGGCCGCCCGGTGGGAGCCATGACCCGGTCCGTCAGACCCCGCGTCGGCATCGACGCGCGCAAGATCGCGGACTTCGGGATCGGCTCCTACATCCGCAACCTCATCGAGGGGATCGCGCGGCGGCCCGAGGCGCAGCTGTACCTCTTTCGCGTCTACGTCCCGGGCAAGGAGCGCGACGCGCTGCCGCCGCTGCCTCCCAATTTCGAGATCGTCGAGGAAAATTCGCCCGGCTACTCGATCTCCGAGCTGACGGGCTTCGCCTGGCGGCTCCTGCGCGACCGGCTCGACCTCTTCCATGCCGCCCACTACGTGATTCCGCCGCTCGCCCGGGCCCGGGCGGTCGTCACGATCCACGACATCATCCACGTCCTCTATCCGCAATTCCTCCCCAACCGCGCGGCCCTCCTCTATGCCCGCGTGATGATCCGCCGGGCACTGCGGCGCGCGGACCGCATCGTGACCGTGTCGCACAACAGCAAACGCGACCTCGTGGATTACTTCGGCATCGCGCCGGCCCGGATCGACGTCATCTACAACGGCGTCGCGGCCCGCTTCCGGCCCGATCTGCCGCGCGCCGAGCGGGACCGCGTGGCCGCCAAGTACGGCCTTCCGCGCCCCTACCTCCTCTTTCTCGGCGGCGAGAAGCCGCACAAGAACGTGCGCAGCGTCCTGCGCGCCTTCGCCGAGGCGCGGCGGGACCGCGCCCTGCCCCACACGCTCGTCCTCGCCGGCCCGATGCCGCCCAATCGCAGCCGGGTCGAAGCGCTGATTGCCGCCCTCGACCTCGGGTCCCGCGTCGTGCGGACGGGCGTCGTCCCCGAAGAGGACCTTCCCGGCCTCTTCGCGGGCGCGGACGCGTTCCTGTACCCGACGCTCTACGAGGGCTTCGGGTTGCCCGTCGCCGAGGCGATGGCTTGCGGCACCCCCGTGCTGACGTCTTCGACCTCGGCGCTGCAGGAGATCGCGGGCGGTTATGCCTACCTGGTCGACCCGATGGACGTGGACGCGATCGCCCGGGGAATCGCGGACCTGGCCACCGACCCCGCCCGCCGGGCCGAGCTTTCCGAGCTCGGCAGGCGCCGCGCCGCCGACTTCTCGTGGGACCGCGCCGCGGGAGAGACCCTGCGGGTGTATGCCGAGGCCCTCTCCGGCGGCCGTCCGGCCGACTCGCGGCCCGTGGCCCACGACGCATGACGCCCCCTCGCACCGCCGTCGTCCACGACTGGTTGAACGGAATGCGCGGCGGCGAAAAAGTGCTCGAGGCGATCCTGCCGCTCGTGCCGGATCCGACCATCTTCACGCTTTTCCACGTCCCCGGCGCGGTCTCGCCCGCGATCGAGCGGTATCCGATCCGCGCCTCGTACCTGAACCGGATGCCGTTTTCCCGGCGTCACTATCGCGACTTCCTTCCCCTCTTTGCCTCGGCCGTCGAGTCCTTCGACCTCTCGGGCTACGACCTCGTCGTGTCGTCTTCGCACTGCGTCGCCAAGGGCGCGATCGCCCCGGCCGGCGTCCCGCACCTCTGCTACTGCCACACGCCCGTGCGGTACGCCTACGAGCAGTTCGACCTCTACTTCCCGCCCGGTCGGACCCGCCTGAGGGCCTTCAAGGCCGCCGCGATCGCGCGCCTGCGGGCCTGGGACATCGCAACGGCGACGCGGCCGACCCGCTACGTCGCCAACTCCTCCGCCGTCGCCGCGCGCATCCGGCAGCACTACGGCCGGGAGGCGCGGGTGATCCATCCGCCGGTCGACGTCGACTTCTTCCGGCCCGCGGACGCGCCCTCGCCGCGCGGCGACTTCCTGCTCGCCGTGGGCGCGCTGGTCGCCTACAAGCGCTTCGACGACGCGATCGCGGCCGCCCGGCTTCTCGGCCGCCGGCTCGTGCTCATCGGCCGCGGGCCCGAGAACGCGCGGCTGCAGGCGCTGGCCTCCGGCTCGGTGGAGTTCCGGGAGGGCCTCGACCCCGGGCAGCTGCGCGAACTGTACCGCTCCTGCGCGCTCTACCTCCAGCCCGGCGAGGAGGACTTCGGCATCTCGACCGTCGAGGCGCTGGCGTGCGGCGCGCCCGTCGTGGCGCTCGGCCGCGGCGGCGCGCTCGACATCGTGCAGGACGGCGTCAACGGCGTCCTCTGCGCGGCCGAGGGCCCCGAGGCCATGGCCGCCGCCGTCGCGCGGGCGCAGGCGGCCCGGTTCGACTACACTCGGCTGCGAGCCTCGGCGCTGCCCTTCGGAGGGGAACGCTTTGCCGCGGAGTTTCGCGGCGCCATCGGAGAGCTTGCAGGGTGATTCGGAAATCGACACGGCGCATTGCGATCCTGATGCTCGTCTGCGACGTCGGCGCGACGCTCTTCGCGCTCGCAGCGGCCTACCTGCTGCGCTTCCGCGCCGAGATCATCGCCGCGCCCCTCGGGATCCCCGACGCCGCGCTGTACATGCGCCTCGGCCCCCTCATCGCCGTGCTCTGGCCGGCCGTCTACTACTTCTACGGCCTCTACCAGGTGGGCCGCAACCGCTCGCGCGTCGAGGAGGCGATCTCGGTGTTCGTCGCGACGGGCCTGGCCACGGTGCTGCTGGCGGGCCTGGCGACCTTCTATCGCGGCTTCTCGTACTCGCGGCTCGTGCTGCTCTTCTTCTTTGCGCTCGACGTCTTCTTCGTGTTTGCGGGCCGCACGGCCATCCGCCGCTACCTCGAGGAAGCGTGGCGCCACGGGGTCGGCGTCCGCCTCGTGCTCGTCGTCGGCGCCGGGCGCCTCGGGCGCGCGGTCGTCGAGAAACTCGTCGAGCACCCCGAGGCGGGGATGCGCGCGGTCGGCTTCGTGGACGACGCCGCCGAAAAGCGCGGGTCCGAGTACCTCGGCGTCCCCGTCCTCGGCGCGACCGCGGAGGCGGCGCGGATCGTGGACGAGCGCGGCGTGGACACGGTCTTCCTCGCGCTGCCGCTCGAAGCGCATCACACCATGCTCTCCGTCCTGCAGGAGGTCGGCCGGACGATCGCCGACGTGCGGGTCGTGCCCGACCTGATGCAGCACATCACGTTCCGCGCGGGCGTCGAGGACATGGACGGCCTGCCTGTCGTCCACCTCACGCAGGTTCCGCTGACGGGCTGGATGAGCCTGGTCAAGCGCGCGCTCGACATCGGCATCTCCGCCTCCGCGCTGGTGGCCCTCTCGCCGCTCTTCGGGGCGATCGCCGCGGCGATCCGCCTCTCCGACGGCGGGCCGGTCTTCTACCGGCAGCGCCGGATGGGCCTCGACGGCCGCCCCTTCGACATCCTGAAGTTCCGCTCGATGGTCGTCGACGCCGAGGAGCACTCCGGTCCGACCTGGGCGAGCGAGGATGACGCCCGCCGCACCGGCATCGGGGCCTTCCTGCGCCGGTGGAGCCTGGACGAGCTGCCCCAGCTCGCCAACGTCTTCCGGGGCGAGATGTCGCTCGTCGGCCCGCGGCCCGAGCGGCCCGAGTTCGTCCGCGAGTTCAAGGAGAAATTCCCGCAGTACATGCTGCGCCACCGCGTGCGCTCCGGGATCACGGGCTGGGCGCAGGTCCACGGCTGGCGCGGGAACACGAGCCTCTCGAAGCGGATCGAGTACGACCTGTACTACATCGAGAACTGGTCGCTCTCGCTCGACATCAAGATCCTCTGGATGACGCTGCGCCACGGCATCCGGCACCGGAACGCGTACTGAGGAGCGCCCGACCATGATCGGCCGCCTCTCGGCGTTTCTCCGGCGGCAGCATCCTGCGCTCCTGACGCTGGCGGGCCTCCTCGCCATCGGACTGCTGGCCTTCATCGACTGGATGGCCCCACTCGACCTCTCGTTCCTGATCTTCTACGTCGGTCCGATCTTCTTTCTCGTGTGGTTCGTCGGCCGCCGGGCGGGATTCCTCGGGGCGGTCGCCAGCGCCGGCTTCTGGGCCTGGGAAGACGTCCTCTCGACGCACGCCTATTCCTCGGTTTCGGTGGCCGACTGGAACATCGCCGTGCGCCTTCTGTTCCTGCTCGCCTTCGTCCAGGTCGTCGCCGCCCTCAAGGAGTCCGTCGAGCGCGAGCGGCAGGCCTCCCAGCAACGCCTCGAGCGCGACGTCCGGATCGCCCAGGAGGTTCAGGCCCGGCTCTTTCCGCAGAAGGTCCCGAGGTCCGCCTCGCTCGAGTGCGGCGGCGTGTGCCGGCCGGCGCGCGGCGTCGCGGGCGACTACTATGACTTCCTCGAGATCGACCGCGGCCACCTCGGGATCGCCCTCGGCGACGTCGCGGGCAAGGGCATCTCGGCGGCGCTGCTCATGGCGAGCCTGCAGGGCGCCCTGCGCAGCCACGCCTCGCTCTCGGACGGAGGGCCGGCCAACGCCGCGAGCGACATCAACGCCCAGATCCACGCTCTGACCGACGCGCATCGCTTCGCGACCTTCTTCTGGGCGATCTTCGACGAGAAGGAGCGCACCCTGACCTACGTCAACGCGGGGCACAACCCGCCCATGCTGCTGCGGGCCTCCGGCGCGCTGGAACGCCTCGCAACCGGGGGCAGGCCCCTCGGCGTGTTCGCGGGCTCGCGCTACCGGCAGGAAACCGTCGCGCTCGGCAGCGGTGACCTGCTCCTCGTCTTCTCCGACGGCATCACCGAGGCGCCCGACGCCCGCGACCAGGAGTTCGGTGAGCCGCGACTCGAACGGGCGCTTCGCGACAACGCAGGACTACCCGCCGCCGATCTCTGCCGGGCCGTGCTCGCGGCCGTCGAAGGCTACCAGGCCGGCGCCCAGCAGGTGGACGACATGACGGTTGTGGTCGTGAGGGCGCGGTAGCCTGTTCCTCCTCCGCCTTCCGACTACGCGAGTTTTTTCAACCGCCGCACCCGTTCGGTGAGCTGGCGCACGCCATCGGGCCCGGGCTCCACGCCTCCGAAGGCGCTCGCGCAGTACACCGCAACGACGGCGCGCGCGTCCTCGCCAGATCCCGGAACCGTCTCGGCAAAAAGCCGGGCCACCTCCGCCGGCGGCGTCGACGGGGGACGGCTCCGCTCTTCCGAGCGAGCAGGCGCCGCAACACGAGGTAAGCCTGCGTCGCCGGCCCGTGGCGCTTGCGGGTCCGCGACAGGCCGCGCCAGATCATCCACCCCGAGAGCCCCGCCCCGAGGATCGCCGCCAGCGCCGCCGGCGAAAGATCGCGCGCCGACTCCTTGAGAGCGGCGAGGCTGCCCGCCGCCGCCGACAGCGACTCGCGCGCGCTCTCGAACGCGCCCACCTGGTCGGCCGCGTCGAAGCCGAGCACGCGCCGGTCGTAGAAGAACTCGATCTCGCGTCCGAGGGCGGCCAGGCGCGACAGCACGGAAAAGGCCGTGAGCGCAGGTGGCAGCCCGCCCGGGGGCGTGGGGTCGAAGATCTGGAAGCCCGTCGCGTCCAGGTCCGTCTCGACCCAGGCGTGGAGGTTCGGAGCCCGCACGACGATCGTCCGGGAGAACAGGCCTTCCTCCCCGCCGTACGACCCGGTCACCAGCCGCGCCGGGATGCCGCGGGCGGTCAGCATCATCGCCGCCGCCGAGGCGAAGTACTCGCAGTGGCCGGCCTTCGAGCGCAGCAGGAAATGTACGAGGGGGTCGCCCGTGCCGCGCGGCGGGTCGAGCGTGTAGACGAAGTCTTTCGCGAAATGCTCCGCAATGCGCCGGGCGATCGCGCGCGGGTCCGAGAGGCCGGCCGTCAGCTCGATCGCGTACTTCTGGATCTCCGCCGGCACGTCGCCGGGCGAGATGGCGCCGCGCCCCGCGCCCCGCGCCGCGACCCGCCGCACCTCGGCCCGGTAGCGCACCGGCCCGCGGGACGACGAGACCTGCATCACACCGTCCGGCAGCTCGACCGCCCGCCCGCGCTCCACCTGCACTGCCGAGGACCCGTAGGGCAGGAAGAGAAACCCCTGTCCGAACACGTTCAGGTCCACCGCGATGACGGCCGCGCCCCCCGGGCGGCCCGCCACGGCCGGCGGCGTGTGGGCAGGCCGCTCGCCGCGCCGCGCGCCGACCCGCGGATCGCGCGTCCACACTCCGTCGAGGTAGTCGGTGAACACGGCCTCGCGCAGCCGCAGGGAGTCCTCGGGCGCGAGCTCCGTGTCCGCCGAGAGACGCAGGATGACGCGGTCGCTTCTCTTGGCGGCCCCGAAGGACTCGAGGTCCACCCGGTCCGAGGCGAGCGCCTTGCCGAGGGCATCGTCCACTCGAAACGGCGCGAGCGCGAAGGGACCGTGGAGGCGCGGCAGGGCGAAGAAGAGGGGCGCCGTACACAGCGCGCCACCGAGGACGGCGACGACCGTCAACCCGAGCGTCGGCACGGCCCGGAGCACGCGGTCGGGCGGCGCGACGTCGAAATCCGCGAGCACCGCCAGAAGTCCCAGCGTCCGGAACCCGATCCACGCCGCCGCCGCAAAATAGAGCACCGAGGACACATGCGTCGAGGAGGAGGCCGAGGCGAGCGTCACCAGAAAAATCACGAGCAGCGCCAGCCGCGCCTCGCTCGGCCGCTTCAGGGACGCGAGCTTGGCGAGACCGGTGAAAAGGAGCAGGTGGGCGACCGTCGGAAGGAGCCCCGGCCGCAGGGTCGCGGCCGAAAAGCCGAGCCACGCGAGGTAGCCGAGGCCGGCCACGTTCATCGCCGCGTCCGAGATGCGGATGGTACGGCCCCTGCGCGCCCGCCACCACAGGAACGCGAGCGCCAGCTCGTAGAGCAGGATCGCCTTGCGGCTGGCGCCCCCGGTCCACGCCAGCGGCAGCGGCGCGAGAAATGCCGCCGGGGAGAGCACCAGGAGATAGGCGCGCGAAAGGCCCTCTGGCATCGGCCGGACGCGCGTCACGAGACGAACTGCCGCAGGTCGCCCCGCCGCATCACCGGAAAGTCCGGCGCCGACTCGGGCGACACGGGCTCGAGGCGTGCCAGTGCCTCGAGGATGCGCGTCCGCTGCGCCTGTCCCGACCGGGCGGCGACCTTGACCCCGCGCGCATGGAATCCGATCTCGGCGCCGCGCGAGAGCATCAACAGCGCGGCCCCGGCGCAGCGGGCGATCGCCGTCTCGAACCGCGCGAGCGCGGCCGGGTCCGACGGGGGCAGGGCGTTGTCGACCGCGAGGAAGAGCACCCGGTCGCGCTCGGCCTCCCGCTCGCGCACGATCCAGCGGCGCATCCGCGCCGACTGCTTCCAGTGCAGATCGCGGGGGTCGTCTCCCGGCGAGAAGTCGCGCAACGTCCGGATGTCCGAACCGCCGCCGCGCGAGTGGGGATGCGGGCGGCCGCCCCGCGCGTCCTCGGGTCTGGGCTCCGGCACGGGGATCGATTCCGGCCTGGGATACACGACGATCTCGCGCGCGAGCCGCGCCTTCCGGTACTTGCGGAAAAGCCCCATCGGAAAGCGCGACAGCAGCCCCGCGTCGGCGTCGCGGTAGACGCCGCGCCGGGGAAACATGCCCTCGACCACGAGCTCGCGCGTCTCGCCCGGCGCGAGCGGATCGACCCAGAGGGGACCCGGCAGCGATTCGTGCAGGAAGAAGAGGGCCTGCGCCGTGGCGGTCTTCAGGCGATTCTCGAGCCGGATTTTCAGCCACGCCGGGCGCGTCGCGATGACCTCGCCCGCCGTTTCGATCTCGCAGTCCACGCCCCGGACGTTGCGGCGCGACAGGACGCCGGAGACGATCATCGCGGCCAGCATCCCCGCCAGCACGAGGTAGAGCCCGTTGTTGCCCGTGTTCATCGCCGCGATCGCGACCACGAGGCACATGAGGATGTAGCCGAGCCCGAAATTGGTGACGCGGATTTCCCAGTCGGGGATGAGGCGGGTCATGTCAGAGCGGCACCGCCACCTGCGCCAGGATCTTCTTCACGATCTCGCGTTCCCGGCCGCCGGCTCCGAACCCGTCCGACGAAACCGACAGGATCCGATGCGCCAGCACGGCTTCCGCGACGGCCTGCGCGTCGTCCGGGGTCGCGTACGAGCGGCCCTGCAGCAGCGCGTGGGCCTGGACGGCGCGGAAGAGCGCCTGGGCGCCGCGCGTGGACACCGGCAGCCGCAGCTCGGCGGTCCGGCGCGTCGCGCGGACGAGCGCGTGGATGTAATCGAGCAGCGCCTCCGAGACGGCGACCGTTTCCGTTTCGTCCTGGAGGGCGAGGACCTGCTCGGGACCGAGCACGGCGGGGATCGCGGCGAGCACGCGCTCGGTGCCGCCGCGCCGCAGCAGCATCTTCTCTTCCTCCGCCTCCGGGTACCCGAGGGTCAGGCGCAGGAGAAAGCGGTCCATCTGCGACTCCGGCAGGGGGTACGTGCCGAGGTATTCGACCGGGTTCTGCGTGGCCACCACCATGAAGGGCTGCGGCAGGCTCCGCCGCTCCGATTCGACGGTGACGGCGCCCTCGTTCATCGCCTCGAGCAGCGCCGACTGCGTCTTCGGCGTCGCGCGGTTGATCTCGTCGGCCAGGACGATGTTCGCGAAGATCGGCCCGGGATGGAACTCGAAGCGGTCCGACTTCGCGTGAAAGACCGAGATCCCGAGGACGTCGGCCGGAAGCGTGTCGCTCGTGAACTGGATGCGCCGGAAGTCGAGCGAAAGGCTGCGGCCGAGGGCGCGGGCGAGCGTCGTCTTTCCGACGCCCGGCACGTCCTCGATCAGGACGTGGCCCCGGGACAGCAGGGCCGCCAGCAGCAGGTCCACGGCGCGGGGTTCGCCGCGGTAGGCGAGCGCCACATTTTCGCGCAGCTTCGAGAGCGAGGCGGCGGAGTTCTCCATCGGGGTGTTCGCGCTCCTTCAGTCCCTGCGGGGCCCGGGGTTCTCCCGTCGCCGGAGCCCTTCGACGGCCGGCTTGAGGTCCGCCTCCCGGTCGAACGGAAGCACCAGCACGCCCCCCTCGCCAACGACGATCGCCGTGTCGCGCACGCCCGGCGCCAGCACCGGCACGGGAGAAACGACGAGGTTTCCCGCCGCGTCGCTCGGCCCCTTGAGCTCGCGAACGGCGCGCCACGTCCCGACGTCGCTCCATCCGGCGCGCAGGGGCACGGCGCGCACGCCGGAGATCTTCTCCATGACAGCGAAGTCGATCGAGATGTCGGGCAGCGCCTCGTAATCCGCGTTCGCTCCCGTCCGGAGGAAGCGCTCGACGCCCGCGACGAGGCCTCCGGCCACGCGGCGCGCTTCGGCCAGCAGCCGCGAGGGGCGGAAGACGAAGATTCCGGCGTTCCAGAGATGGCGGCCCGACGCCAGGAACTCGCTTGCTTTCTCCGGCCCCGGCTTTTCCACGAACCGTTCCACCGCGTCGCCGCGCACCTCGAAGTACCCGTAGTCGGTTTCGGGCCGGGTCGGCGGCACGCCGAGGATGACGACGCTGGCGCGGTCCGCGAGGTCCCCGGCTGCCACGAGCGCGCTCCGAAAGTGCTCCGCGTCGCGGACGGACTGGTCCGAGGGCACGGCGAGGGTCACGGGGTCGCCGTCCGAGGCAAAACGCAGCGCCGCGGCGAGGACTGCAGGCCCGGAATTGCGGCGCGCGGGTTCGGGAAGAAGGCGCGCCGGAGGCAGGTCCGGCAGCTCGCGGCGCACGAGCCCGGCATGGCGGGCCGACGTCGCGACGAAGATCTCTGGCGAGAGCGGCAGCAGCCGCTCGTACGTCTCGGCCAGCAGGCTCTTCTCCGAGAGGAGAGCGAGGAACTGCTTGGGCCTCTCCTCGGTCGAGAGGGGCCACAGGCGGGTTCCTCCCCCGCCGGCAAGCAGGAGGATTCTCATGGGTCGGTCCATTTCAGCCCGAGCAATTCCACTTCGGGCATCAGGGTAACCCCGAACTTCTCCCGGACGGCATCTCTCATCTTGCGCATCAGCAGGAGGACGTCCGCCGCGCGCGCGGCCCCGGTGTTGACGATCACATTGGCATGGCGGGGCGAGACCAGGGCGTCGCCGCAGCGCTCGCCCTTCAAGCCGCAGGCTTCGATCAGGCGCCCGGCATGGTCGCCTTCCGGGTTCTTGAAGACGCTGCCGGCGTTGGCCTCGGGCGGCAGCGCGCCGCGGCGCTTTTCCGACACGGCGCGGGTCTTTTCCTGGATGGCCTCGACCGGCGCGGGCGCGAGCTTGAGTGTGGCGGCGCTGACGATCTCCCGCGTCTCGATCAACCCCGACCACCGGTAGCCGTGCGGGATCCCGGCGGCCGCGACCGCGCGGCGCTCTCCCGCACGCGAGACCAGGCGAACCGTCTCCAGCACGTCGAAAATCTCGCTTCCGTAGGCGCCGGCGTTGATGCGGACCGCGCCGCCGATCGAAGAAGGGATGCCCGAGATCGCCTCGATGCCGGACAGCCCGGCTCGCGCCGCCGCCGCGCAGACCCCGCCGAGGGCCGCTCCGCCGCCCGCCGTCAAGCGCTCGCCCTCGACGGTCACGTTCGAGAAACTCCCCCTCCAGGCGCAGCACGTATCCGGGGAAGCCTTCGTCGGCGACGAGGACGTTCGAGCCCATGCCGAGGATCGAGAGCGGGCAGCGACCCGCCCGAGGCCGCCGCGAGCACGCCCGCGAGCCCTGCCTCGGTCTTCACCCGGCAGAAGTACCGCGCCGGGCCGCCGATCCGCCAGGTCGTGAAGCGCGACAGCGGCAGTCCGGGCTCGACCGCGCAGTCCTCGGGCGAGAGGTTCAGATCCATCCTGCCCGTGCCGCGAGCCAACCGATCCCGGCCAGGACCAGGGCCGCCGCCAGACCTCCGAGCACGTCGTCGACCACGACGCCCCATCCCCCCGGGAGCTCCTGGGAGCTCCGGATCGGCCCGGGCTTCACGATGTCGAAAAAGCGAAAGAGAAGGAACGAACCGATCCAGGCGCCAGCTTCCGCCAACCGGGATGAGTACGGCCAGAACAGCGGCACGGCGGCGCTGGCCAGCAGCTGGCCCGCAATCTCGTCGATCACGATGCACCCCGGGTCCTCCGCACCGAGCGCCCGGCAGACCGGCCCCGAGACCGCGACGCCGACCAATCCCGCCAGGAGGCCGGACATCAATAGTCCGACCACCGGACCGACACTGGCGACGTGGATGTGGGTCGAAGCGAACCAGAGGGACAGCGGCCAGCCGATGGCGAGGCCGACGAGCGAGCCCGCGGTCCCCGGCATGACCGGCGAGAGACCGGACCCGAAGCCCGTCGCGAGAAACGCGGCAAGCGGATTTGCGGCAAACGCGCGGCGGGCGTCCGACATTGACACCGGATCGTGTCGGAGCGAAGATCCCTCGGTCCTCATCGCGTCCTGCGGTGCATCGTCCGGAGTCTATAATCGCGCAGAACGCGCGGAATTTTTTCCCAGATCGAGAAAGGTGAGGACATGTCCAGCGTGAAATCCAACGAAAAGTGGCGCGCCGTCGAGACGGCGCTGACACAGATCGAGCGGCAGTTCGGCAAGGGCTCGATCATGCGGCTCGGCGAGCGGCCGGAGGTGGCCATCGCCGTCATCCCGACCGGTTCGCTCGCGGTCGACGCCGCCCTCGGCATCGGCGGCATCCCCCGCGGCCGCGTCGTCGAGATCTTCGGCCCGGAATCCTCGGGCAAGACGACGCTCTCCCTCCAGGTCATCGCCCAGGCCCAGAAAACCGGGGGCCTGGCGGCCTTCATCGACGCCGAGCACGCGCTCGACTCGGAGTACGCCAAGAAGCTCGGCGTCGACACGGACAACCTGCTCGTGTCCCAGCCCGACAACGGGGAACAGGCCCTCGAGATCGCCGAGATGCTGATCCGCTCCGGCGCGATCGACGTCATCGTCATCGACTCGGTCGCGGCCCTCGTGCCCAAGGCCGAGATCGAGGGCGAGATGGGCGAGGCGCAGATGGGCCTCCAGGCGCGGCTGATGTCCCAGGCGCTGCGCAAGCTCACGGCCATCGTCTCCAAGTCCGGCACGAGCCTGATCTTCATCAACCAGATCCGCGAGAAGATCGGCGTGATGTTCGGCAACCCCGAGACGACGACGGGCGGCCGGGCCCTCAAGTTCTACTCCTCGATCCGCATCGACATCCGCCGCATCGCCTCGATCAAGGACGGCGACGTGGTCGTCGGATCGCGCACGAAGGTCAAGGTGGTCAAGAACAAGGTGGCCGCCCCGTTCCGCCAGGCCGAGTTCGACATCAACTACGGCGAGGGCATCTCCCGCACCGGCGAATTGATCGACATGGGCATCGAGGCCAAGCTCGTCGAGAAGTCGGGCGCCTGGCTCTCGTACGGCGACCTGCGCATCGGCCAGGGCCGCGAAAACGCCAAGCAGTTCCTGAAGGACAACCCCGAGCTCGCCGCCGAGATCGAGCGCAAGCTGCGCCAGAGCCTCGGCCTGGCCCCCATCGAGCCCGCACCGGCCGCTGTCGTGCCGGCGGCCGTGGCGGAAGCGGTAAAGGAGAAGGAGAAGGCGAGGCGCTAGCGCCTCGACAAATCCCGGGAATCCGGAAGAACCTCTGCCAGAATCGGGTTCCCGATGAGCATGAGAACCCCCTTGCGCGCCTCCCTCGTCGGGGGCGCGTTTCTTTTCGCGACCCTCGCCGGCGTGGCGCAGGCCGAGCGTCTGCGCCTGGCCGCCGAGCGGCCGGATGGCTCGTGCGCGCCGGAGCGCGAAGCTGCTCGGCATCGCGCGCATCGAGGCGGCGCCGCCCGCCGGCTCCGATTCCGCCGGCTGCCTTTTCCTGGTCCATCTCGACACCCTCGCGGACGCCGACATCGACGCCGCCGCCTCCCGCCTCGCGGCCCTGAAGTCGGCTGCGGGCATCGTGCTGCAGCTGCCGCCCGCCGACGACGTCGAACGGTTCGGATACGCCGTCAAGCGGCTCTCGTCGATCTTCCGCTCGGGCTCCGCCCAGGGGCAGGTCGCCCTCGAGACGGCGCAGGTCATCGACGCGGCCGCCGAGGAGGAGCTCGCCCCCTACGTGGACGCGCTGGTCGTGCGGCCCGGGCCTGACGGCTCCGGCCGAATCCACGCTGCGCCTCTGGGTCTTCACGTCGCCGGGATCCGGCTCGGCCGCCACGGCGGCCCTGGCTGCCCTCGGCGCCTTCCCGCAGTCCGTGCTGGCGGGAGTGCTCGCGGGGCAGCGCCCCCTCTCGCCCGCCGAGATCGAGACCCTCTCGCGCCTGCAGCAGTACCTCACCGCCGACGCCTCGCGCGACCCGACCGCGACGCGGGTGGCCCGCAAGGACGGCTCGTCGGTCGAGGCGCTGCGGCTCTTCGACGCGAAGAAGTTCACGCCCGTGCTGCTGCTGCCGGACGACCCCGCCGGTGCCGTCTCGATCGAGCTCGGGGGCGGCCCCTTCGCGAACGGCCGCGGTGGAGAACCTCGCGAGCGGCGCCCGGCGCGACTTCGAGCTGAAGGGGGCGAAGACGCTCACGCTCGACCTCTCGAAGGGCCCCCTGGCCGTCGCCCTGGCGCCGATGGCGCGCAAGGAGGGCGACACGAAAGCCGCCGTCGAGGTCGGCGCCACGCGCGGGCTGACCGCCGACGAGATCATCGCGCGCGAGCGGGCCTGGGACGCCGGCCAGCGCGAGAAGACCAAGACCTACATCGCCCTGATGGATTCGTCCCTGCGGTTCCGGGTCGCCTCACTGCCCGGAAGCCTCGACCTGACGATCCGGGGCCCGTACTTCTTCGAGAGGGGCAAGGCCCCCGACTGGGCCTGGCAGGAGTTCTACCTGAACGGCGTCAAGTGGAAGGGCCGGACGATCCCGAAGCTTCCGATCCTCCAGCCCGACAAGGTCACGACGCTGCCGCTCGACATCCGCCTGACCGAGGAATACGAGTACGAGCTCGCCGGCGAAACCCGCGTCGAGGAACGGCCGGCCTACCGCGTGGATTTCCGGCCGCGCTCGACCGTCGGCGACAAGCCGATCTACCGCGGCACGGCCTGGATCGACCGCGAGACCTTCGCCCTCCTGCGACGCGAGTCCATCCAGCTAAACCTCAAGGGCGACACACTCTCCAACGTGCAGACCGAGTACTACCGCGAGGTGCCGGGGACGGCCGGCGTCGTGCTGCCCCTCGAGATCCGCGGCCAGCAGGTCTTCTCGACGGCCGGCCGCACCACGGCGATCGAGCGCAAGGTCACGATGAGCGACGTCGTCATGGACCCCCCGGACTTCCAGACGCGGCTCAAGGAGGCCTACGCCTCGCCCTCCCAGATGGTCCGCGACACGGACGACGGCCTGCGGTACCTGGAGCCCGAGCCGGGCAAGCCGGACGAGCGCCAGGTCTCGAACAAGCTGACGCGCAAGAGCCTGATCGGCGTCGGCGGCGTCTTCTACGAGAGGGGCCTCGATTATCCCTTCCCGCTGCTCGGCGTCCAGTACTTCAACTTCGACATGTGGGGCAAGAACAAGCAGCTTTCGGTGTTCTTCTTCGGCTCGCTGCTCTTCGCCAATTACACCGACCCGGCATTTCTCGGCAGCCACCTCGACCTCGGGGCCGACGCCTTCGGCGTGGCGATCCCCTTCACCGAGACGGAGTACCGGTTCGGGCGGGAGTTCAAGGCGGGCTCGGTCAAGCACCTGCCCGAGTATCTCTCGCTCAACGTCGGCCATCCGCTCGGCACCTACCTCAAGGTCTCGGCGATCCTCGCGGCGCAGTACGACGGCTACAAGTCGACCAGCGATACCGCGCCCGGCTTCGTCGTCCCGGTCGACACCTTTACGCTTGGCGCCGGACTGCGCCTGAACTGGAGCCAGGACGGGTACAACCTGACGGCCAACGGCGGCTACTACTCGCGGCAGAAGTGGGAGCCCTGGGGCGACCCCGACCTCCCCGTGTACGACCCGAACGCGAAGGATTACTGGAAGTACTCGGTGGAAGCGACCAAGGGGTTCTACTTCGCCGACTTCCGAAAGCTCCTCGTCAAGCTCGCCTACCTCGGCGGTCAGGACCTCGACCGGTTCTCGCAGTGGGACTTCGGACCGTTCACGACGACGTCCCTGACCGGATTTCCGAGCGGAAGCGTGGTGGCCGAGGAGGCGATCCTGAGCAACGCGTCCTACGGCATCAACATCCAGGACGTCGTCCGTTTCGAGATCGAGTACGACCAGGCGCTCGTCACGAACAAGTTCGCCGGCTACCACAACACGTACTTCTCGGGCATCGGGATCACGACCGCGTTCAACGGCCCCTGGGACGGGTCCCGCATCCGCGCCGACGTCGGCTACCCCGTCGTCGCACATGGCGTGAAGGGATTCACGATCAACGCCCAGATCCTGAAGGTGTTCTAGTCGGTAGTCGGTAGTCGGTAGGCTGTGGGGGGAGCGGTCGTCTCTCTACAGATTACGGACCACAGGCTACAGACTCGGCTATATTTCCCTGCGATGGCCGAACCGACACTCCACCCCTCCCTCGCCACCCCCGTGCGCCGGGCGCTCCTGTCCGTGTACGACAAGACCGGGCTCGCCGATCTCGGCCGCGCGCTCGCCGAGCGCGGCGTGCAGCTGGTCTCGACGGGCGGGACGGCTGCGCACCTGAAAGAGGCCGGCATCGCCGTCACCCTCGTCGAGGCGACGACCGGCTTTCCCGAGATCCTCGGCGGCCGGTTGAAGACCCTCCACCCGAAGGTCTTCGGAGGCATTCTCGGCGACGACTCGCGCGACGACCACGCGCGGGACATGAAGCAGGAATCCATCGAGCCGTTCGACCTCGTCGTCGTCAACCTCTACCCTTTCGAAAAGACGGTCGCGGCGGGAAAAGGCCGGCCCGAGGTCATCGAGATGATCGACGTGGGCGGCCCGAGCATGATCCGCGCCGCGGCCAAGAACCACAGGCGGGTGGCCGTCGTGGTCGACCCGGCCGACTACGCGGCGGTCCTCGAAGAGATCCGGACGACGGGCGGCACCTCGCTGGCCGCCCGCGAGCGCCTCGCCGCGCGGGCGTTCTCGCGCACGGCGGCCTACGACGCCGCGATCGCGGGCTACTTCGCCGCCTCGGTCCGCGAGCCCTACGATTTCCCGGAGAACCTCGTCTTCTCGTTCGACCGCATCGGGGCCCTGCGCTACGGGGAAAACCCGCACCAGCGCGCCGCCCTCTACGCCTTCCGCTCGGCGCCTCCGGACGCGCTCGTCCGCTTCGAAATGCTGCAGGGCAAGGAGCTCTCGTTCAACAACCTGCTGGACCTCGACTCGGCCGTTGCGCTGGCGCGCGACTTCGACGGCACGGCGGCGATCATCGTCAAGCACAACAACCCCTGCGGCGTGGGGGTCGGCGAGACGATCGCCGAGGCGTTCGGCCGGGCGTTCGCCTGCGATCCGCTCGCGGCCTTCGGCGGCATCATCGCGATCCGCGGCAAGGTGGACGGAGCGCTCGCATCCCTGGTGCTCCAGCACTTCGTCGAGGTCGTCGCGGCCGACGAATTCACCGACGAGGCCCTCTCGTTCTTCGCGAAGAAGCCGAACATCCGCCTGCTCCGCGTCCCGGTTTCCCGGCGCCCCGTGGCCGGGCTCGACTGGAAGCGCATCGAGGGGGGCCTCCTCGTGCAGGATGCGGATGCGGAAGCCGACCAGATCTCGGCCTGGAAACTCGTCTCCCGGCGCAAGCCAACGGCCGTCGAGAAGGCGGCCTGCGAGCTCGCGTGGAAGGTCGCGCGCCGGGTGAAGTCGAATGCCATCGTCATCGCCAACGCGCGGCAGACGATCGGCATCGGCGCAGGCCAGATGAGCCGCGTGGATGCCTGCCGCCTCGCCGCGACCAAACCCGTGCTTCCGATCGTCAACTGCGGCGCCGCGTCCGACGCGTTCTTTCCGTTCCGCGACGGCCTGGACATCCTCGCCGACGCCGGCGTGACCGCGATCGTCGCGCCCGGCGGCTCGATCCGGGACCCCGAGATCGTCGCCGCGGCCGACGAGCGCGGCATGGCGTTTCTCATGGCATCGCGGAGGCATTTCCGGCACTAGGGCGCGGCCAAGCCCTGCGCCCGGAAAGCGTGACGCGTGAAACGGGAAACGAAGCTGGCTGCAGCCGCCCTGGTGCTGAGCGTCGCCCGGGCGTATGCCCAGACGGACGCGATGGCGCTGCTCGCGAAGGCGGCCTCGGCGTACAGCCGAGGTGCGGCGGATGCGTCCCCATTCACGCAGATCTACACGCCCGCGGGCTTCGCCACCGCGCGCCGCGAATCCGGAAGGGTCTGGGTGCAGGCCCCGCAGCGGCTGCGCTTCGACTACACCGCTCCGGACCAGAAGGTCTTCACGTACGACGACGGCGAGGGGCGGTTCTTTTCGCCCGAAGACAAGCAGGTCACCATTCACAGGCTCTCTCCCGACGAGCAAGCGCGCCTTCCGATCGTCTTTTTCGAGAAGCCCGAGGGACTCGCGCAGCGTTACGAGATCTCCCTCGAGGGGGGCCAGACCGTGGCGCTCAAGCCCCGGGCCACCGGCTCCGAGCTCGCATGGTTGAAGCTCTCGATCGGCGTCTCCGGAACAGTCGAGGCCCTCGCCTACGAGGACACCTCCGGCAACCGCACCGAGTTCCGATTCGACGGCTGGAAGACCGAGAAGGCGAGGCCCGCAGGCGACTACAGGGTGACGGGGCCGAAGGGCACGCGGGTGGTCGAGAATTGACCGGGAGCCGACCGCGACATGGACGCCGGGCCCTGCCCGTCGCCTGACCTCTAATAGAATCCCCCCATGGCCCAGGAATTCTCCTTCGACGTGGTGAGCAAGGTGGACCTGCAGGAGGTGTTGAACGCCGTCCAGCAGGCCTCCAAGGAGATCGCGACGCGTTTCGATTTCCGCGGGTCGAAGTCGAAGGTCGAATGGAACGAGAAGGAGCTCGAGCTCACGCTGATCTCGGATGACGAGTACAAATTGAAGTCGGTCGTGGACATCCTCGAAACGCGCCTCGTCAAGCGGGGCATCGCGGTCAAATCGCTCGACTTCCAGAAGATCGAGCCCGCGGCCAACACCACGGTCCGCCAGATCGTGAAGATCCAGCAGGGGATCTCGTCCGAAAAGGCCAAGGAGATCGTCAAGGCGATCAAGGACCGGAAGCTGAAGGTGCAGGCGTCGATCCAGGCCGACCAGGTGCGCGTGTCGGGGCGGGCCAAGGACGACCTGCAGGAGGTCCAGACGCTCCTGCGCGGGCACGACTTCGGCGTACCGTTGCAGTTCACGAACTACCGATGACCCCCCGGCTGCTCGACAACCTGCGCCTGAAGCGGGCCTACGATCTGATCTCCGACAAGCTCGCGAGGGTCGAAGAGGAGCTGCTCCTCCACTTCCGCTCGCCGATCCCGACGATCGACCGCATCGGGGCATACCTCGCCCAGGGCGGCGGCAAGCGGATAAGGCCGGCGCTGCTGCTGCTCTCGGCGAAGCTGCTCGGCTACGATTCGCGCGACGGCGAGAAGGACGTCCACTACGCCGCGGTCATCGAGTTCCTCCACACGGCGACCCTCGTCCACGACGACATCATCGACGAGGCGCGGCTGCGCCGCGGCCGCACCTCGGCCAACGCGCGGTGGGGCAACAACCTCACGGTCCTCTTCGGTGACTACCTCTACACGATGTCCATGGGCATCGCGCTCGACGAGGGCGACCTCACGATCCTGAAGGTGCTGTCCGACACGACCCTGTCGATGATCGAGGGCGAGATCATCGGCATCGAGAAAGAGGGCGTCATCCAGATCACGCGGGAGGAAGCGCTCGAGATCAACCGGCGCAAGACCGCGGACCTCTTTGCCGCGGCCTGCCGCCTGCCGGCCCACTTCGCGCCGCGGGGCGACCTCGTCGCCGCCGAACGCCTGGCCGAGTACGGCCGCTGCCTCGGCATGGCCTTCCAGCTCATCGACGATCTGCTCGACTACACCGGCAGCGTCGCGGAAGTCGGCAAGCCCGTCTTGAACGACCTGCGCGAGGGCAAGCTCACGATGCCGCTGCTGCTGGCGTTGCCGAGGGCGAATGCCGGCGAGCGCGAGCAGGTGGCCGCGGTCCTGCGCGAACGGGACTTCAAGAGCGTCCAGACGTCCGACATCCTCTCGATCGTGGATCGGTACGACGGCATCGCCGACACGCGGGCCCTCGCGCGCGACTACGCTGGCGCTGCGCGCGTGGCGCTCGGAGCGTTCCCGGACTCCGAGGCGAAGGAAGGCCTTCTGCTCGCCACCGAATCGGTCATCGACCGCATTCGCTGAACCTTTCAGCGAGCCATAAATTATTCGACACGTTATGACAATATCCTTATAAAATTAGGGCGCCCGATCCGCGGGTCGAGCCGTACAAAAGAAGGGAATCAGGCTAATCCTTCTAAATTTTTATTGCGATCCGCCGGAGAAGTCGTACACTGTACCTGGATGTCAGCAATTCCAAACGGCTGGACGGCTCTCGCAGCCACCCTCAAGAATCTCTCTCAACTCCTTCCGGGACAATCAGATCCGTCCAGCGAAGCGGACCTCTACTACCGTCGGGCGAGGCTGGCCGCCGCCGAGGAGCGCTTCGACGTCGCCCTGGTTTTCTGCGCCAAGGCCGTCCACGTGGCGCCGCGGCACCTCGCCGCCCGCCTCCTGATCGCAAAGATCTACGACAAGGGCCTCGACGATCTCGAGGCAGCCGTCGCGGGCTACAAGAAGGTCATCGCGCTGGCCGGCTACGAGGGCACGGACCCGCATTGCCTGGCCGCGCGCGAAGCCCTGGACGCGCTGGTGCAGAAAGCCGAAGTCGTCGCCAGTCACTAACCCGGGCGCCTACCGGCTCCGGCGCGGGTAACCCCAGGGATACATCGGCGGACTTCCCCACACCACGGGCCGGTAAGCCCCTCCCGTCAGAGCCGCATCGCGGCCCACGCGCCAGCGGTCGTCCGAGACCAGGGTCTCGCCCTGGAGATCCAACGCGAACAGGATGCCGCCGATCCCGGTGGGGCTCGACGCCTCGATGACCAGCCGGTTGAGACCCGGATGCAGAAGGGGCGCGACCTCGTAGAGGACGAGCGGGTCGCCCGGGATCTGGGTTGCCGCGCCGGCGCGCTGGCCGTTCACGTCGAGGGCGTGCTCGCGGTCCACGAAGACCCGGGCCGTGGCGCGCGACGGCGCCGCTCCCAGGGTGAACTCGCGCACCGCATAGAAGCGCAGCGGCACCGGTTTCGGGACACGGCTCGAGTACCAGATCCACTCGGCCCGGCCGGTCTCAAGCAGGGACCGGTCGGCCCGGGCTCGGTACACGGCGCGCGCCCCAGCGGATCCGATCAGCACGGCGGCGATCGCAAACAACGCCGCACAAGCGGGGCGCGACCAGAACGGGAGCGGGCACGCAGGCGTTTGTTGACGCAAGTCGGAGGCAAGGATACTATCGGCGCTGATGATTGCATGACGGTCATCGCCGTGATTCCCGCGCGTTACGCGTCCGTCAGATTCCCTGGAAAACCCCTCGCTCCCCTGGCCGGCCGGCCCATGGTGATTCACGTCCTGGAGGCCGTGCGGGCCGCGAAGCGTGTGGACCGGGTGCTGGTGGCGACGGATGACGCCCGCATCGCCGGCTGCGTGCAGGCGGCGGGCGGCGAGGCCATTCTCACATCGGAGACGGCGGCGAGCGGCACGGACCGCGTTGCCGAGGTCGCCCGCCGGATTCCCGGCGACATCTACCTGAACGTGCAGGGCGACGAACCGCTGATGCCCGCCGAGAACATCGATCGCGCGATCGCCGCGCTGGCGGACGGCCCCGGGCGCTGCCTGGCGACGCTGGCCTACCCGATCGCCGCCGGCGCGGCCGGGGACCCCGACACCGTCAAGGTCGTCGTCGCCGAAGACGGGCGAGCCCTCTACTTTTCACGCTCGCCGATCCCCTACTGCCGGCAGGGAACGCCGGCGTATCGAAAGCATCTGGGCATCTATGCCTACCGGGCACAGACGCTGGCCGAGGTCGCGGCGCTGCCGCCCTCGCCGCTCGAACGCGCGGAATCCCTGGAACAACTGCGGTGGCTGGAGGCGGGATATACGATCTGGGTGGGAGAGGCGGCGGGAGACTCGATCGGCGTGGACACGCCCGGGGATCTCGCCGAGGCGGAAAGGCGCTTGGTCAAGGAGGTCGTTCCATGAGCACGAAGTACGTTTTCATCACCGGCGGCGTCGTCTCGTCGCTCGGCAAGGGCATCGCGGCCTCCTCGATCGGGGCGCTGCTGGAAGCGCGGGGCTTCACGGTGGCCATGGCCAAGTTCGACCCCTACATCAACGTGGACCCCGGCACCATGTCGCCCTTCCAGCACGGCGAGGTCTACGTCACCGACGACGGCGCCGAAACGGACCTCGACCTCGGGCACTACGAGCGTTTCACCTCGATGACCGCTTCGAAGATCAACAACACGACGGCGGGCCGGATCTACGCGACCGTGATCGAGCGGGAACGCCGCGGCGACTACCTCGGCAAGACGGTCCAGGTCATCCCGCACATCACCGATGAGATCAAGGAGGCCATCCGCAACGTCGGGACCGACGCCGACGTCGTGCTGGTCGAGATCGGCGGCACGGTCGGCGACATCGAGTCGCTGCCCTTCCTCGAAGCCATCCGACAGTTCCGCCAGGAGGCCGGCCGCGGCAACGCGATCAACGTCCACCTGACGCTCGTGCCCTACATCAAGGCCTCCGACGAGCTGAAGACGAAGCCCACGCAGCACTCCGTCAAGGAGCTGCTGTCGATCGGGATCCAGCCCGACCTGCTGCTCTGCCGCACCGACCGGGTGCTTCCGAACGAGGTCAAGCGCAAGATCGCGCTGTTCTGCAACGTGCCCGTCGAGGCCGTGATCAACGCCAAGGACGTCCCCTCGATCTACGAGGTGCCGCTCCACTTCGCGGCCGAGGGGCTCGACGAGATCCTCCTCGACCTGCTGTCGCTGCCCCACTACGACCGGGACCTCTCCAAGTGGGAGAGCCTGGTCAACCGCATCAAGAACCCGACGGGCGAGGTGGACGTTGCGATCGTCGGGAAGTACGTGGACTACGGCGACTCCTACAAGTCGCTCAACGAGGCGCTCGCGCACGGCGGGATCGCCAACAACGTCAAGGTCAAGCTGCACTACGTGGACGCCGAGACCCTCGAAGGCGACCAGTACCCCGAGGTGCTCTTCCGCGCCGACGCCATCCTCGTGCCGGGCGGCTTCGGCCGGCGCGGCGTCGAGGGGATGATGAAGGCGATCCGCTATGCCCGCGAAAAGAAGGTCCCGTTCTTCGGGATCTGCCTCGGCCTCCAGACGGCCGTCATCGAGTACGCGCGCAACGTCGCCGGACTCGAGGAGGCCAACTCGACCGAGTTCGACGAGGAACCCAGGTACAAGGTCATCTATAAGCTGCGCGACCTGATCGGCGTCGAGGCCCTCGGCGGCACCATGCGCCTGGGCAAGTACCCCTGCGAGCTCTCGCAGGGCTCCTTCGCGGCCCGGGCCTACGGCGAGAACCTGATCTGGGAGCGCCACCGCCACCGGTACGAGGTCAACCAGGACTTCCTGCCGCGCCTCAAGGAGGCGGGGCTCTCGTTCACCGGGATGTCGCCGGACAAGAAGTTCGTCGAGATCATCGAGCTGCACGAGGACCATCCCTGGTTCCTCGGCTGCCAGTTCCACCCGGAGCTGAAGTCCAAGCCCTTCGCCTGCCACCCGTTGTTCAAGGACTTCATCCGGGCGGCCCGGGCGCACAGGGCCGCGACCGCGGACGAAGCCGCCGTTCCCGTCGCCCAGCCTCTGTCCGGAGAGATCGCCTGAGTCCCGCGCGGGCCGTCTCCATCGCGCCGGGATACACGGTCGGCGCGGGCGAGCCTCCCCTCTTCTTCGCGGGACCGTGCGTGATCGAGTCGCGGGAGCACGCGCTCGCCATGGCGGCGCGGTTGAAGGCGATCGCCGAGGAGACCGGCGCCCGGATCGTATTCAAGTCGAGCTATGACAAGGCCAACCGCTCCTCGAAGGACTCTTTCCGGGGCCCCGGCCTCGAGAAGGGCCTTGCGATCCTCGCCGAGGTCAAGGCCGCGACGAATCTCCCGGTCATCTCGGACATCCACGAGCCGGCGCAGGCCGCAGTCGCGGCGCGCGTGCTCGACGTGCTCCAGATCCCGGCGTTTCTGGCCCGCCAAACGGATCTGGTTGCCGCGGTCGCGCGCACCGGAAAGCCGATCAACGTGAAGAAGGGTCAGTTCATGGCGCCCGACGACATGGCCCACGTCATCGAGAAGTGCCGCGCCGAGGGAAACGAGAACATCCTGCTCTGCGAGCGCGGCTCCTCCTTCGGATACCACGACCTCGTCGTCGACATGCGCGCGTTCCCGATGATGCAGGCCCTCGGCTATCCCGTCCTCTACGACGTGACGCACTCGCTGCAGCTTCCGGGAAGCGGAAAGGAGACGGGGGGCCTGAAGCAGTACGCGCCGATCCTGGCGCGCGCGGCCGCGGCCACCGGCTGCGTGGACGGCTTTTTCATGGAGGTCCACGACGATCCCGACCGGGCGCTTTCGGATCGGTCGACGCAGCTGGACGTGAAGACGGTGGCAGGGCTGATCCGGTCGTTGCTGAAGATTTGCCGGGAAGTTCGGGAAAGTTGAGAGGAGCCGGGAGCGGTCCGCGCCCCGACTCCCCCCGACCATCCCCGACTACTTGCCCTTCTTCTCGGCCTTCACTTCCACCGACGTCGCGGTGATCTTGTACCTGGCGGTGATCTTGGCTCCCACCTTGATGTCGCCGGTGACCTTCGTCGAGGCGTCGCGCGCCATTTCGAAGCGCTCCTTGCCCTTCATGACGACGATCATCGAGTCCGTGACCTCGACCACCTGGCCCGTCACCTGATACTTGTCGGGGGATTCCGCCCGCGCGCCGAGCGGAAGGAGCAGTCCGGTCAGAAGCAATCCCGCGATGCCCAGACGTCGTTGATGCATGCTGTGTCCTCCCTTTCCCGCGAGGATATTACTTCCGCAACCGGTCGATGGATGCCCGGTCGAAGGCTCCCGTCTCGCGGATCGCGATCAGCGGCTCGCCGTCGATCGCGTAGCCGGCCTTGACCCAGGCCTCGAGCCCCCCCGCGAGCGGGCGCACCAGCCGGAATCCCCTGTCCATGAGCATGCGGGCCACACGGGCCGCTGAAGCTTCGTTGGGTCAAGTGCAGTAGAGGATGATCTCCCGGTCGCGCGGCAGCTCCTTCAACTCCACGTCGAGGTTGTAGACGTCGAGGACCGCGGCTCCCCGGATGCGCCGGGGGTCGACGGAGCGACCCTTGACGGTCCGCACGTCCAGAACCAGCGGGCTCTGCCCTTCGTCCATCATCCGTCGCAGATCCTCGACCGAGATCCGCGCCATCCGGAGGACCTTGTAGAAACGGCGGCGCTGCCACCACTTGAAGGCGATGAAGAGGACCAGGCCCGCGCCGAGCACGGCGAAGGCCAGGCTTCCGATCGACGCGAGAAAGTCGAGTGCCCGATCGATCGCCCGGTGAAACAGCATTCCCCCGGCAACGCCAGCTCCCGCCCACAGCAGGGCTCCTCCCCCGTCGTAGAGCAGGAACGGCCCGAAGCCCGCCCGCGTGGCTCCCGCCATGGGCGGAGCCACGGTCGAGAAACCGGGAATGAACTTTGCGACCAGCAGGGAGGGCATTCCCCAGCGCTCGAAGACGGATTCGGTCTGGCGCACGCAGGAGTCGGGCGACAGCGAGATCCTGCAGAGGGCTTTCAGGATCCGGTTCCCCTGGGAGCGCCCGAGCAGAAACCAGAGGGAATCGGCGATCAGCGACGCCGCGACCGCGGCGCAAAGGACCTTCCACGCCGAGAGACCGGCGTCGATCGAGAGCGCACCGGCCACGATGAGCACGGGAATCGCGGGAATCGGCAGGCCGAGCTGCTCGAGCAGCACGATCCCGAAGATGAGAGGCAGGCCGTAGGCGAGGACGTACCGGGTGAGCTCCGCCATGGTGGGGCGAATCATAAGGGATCCGGACCCGGCTTAAGATAGGGGGATGACGCTCGAAGCCGCGCGGCGGGTGCTCGAGATCGAGGCCGACTCCGTGCGCCGCCAGATCGACAACCTCGGGCCCGAGTTCCTTGCGGCGATCGAGGCCATCGAAAAGTCCCCGGGCCGGCTCTGCCTGACCGGGATCGGCAAGTCGGGCCTGATCGCGCAGAAGATCGCCGCAACCCTCGCCTCGACCGGCACACCCGCCTACTTCCTCCATTCCGGCGAGGCGAGCCATGGCGACCTCGGCATGTTGATGCCGGGAGACGTCGTCCTCGCGCTGTCCCATTCGGGCGAGACCCCGGAGGTCGTGCGCCTGCTCGAGTTCTCCCGGTCCCGCAGGATCCGGACGATCGCCATGACCGGCGTGCCGGGCTCCCCGGTGGCGCGGGCGGCCGAGATCGCCATCTCGGTAGCGATCCCCCGCGAGGCCTGTCCCTTGGACCTCGCCCCCACGGCTTCGACGACGGCAATGCTCGCGATGGGCGACGCCCTGGCGCTCTCGATCTCGGACCGGCGCGGATTCAAGGCCGAGGACTTCGCGGCGCTCCATCCGGCCGGAAGCCTCGGCCGGCGGTTCTTGAAAGTCCGGGACCTGATGCGCACCGGGGACCGGCTGCCCCGGGTGGCCTCGGCCGCGCCGATGACCGAAGCCATCCACGAGATGTCCCGGAAGATGATGGGCGTCACAGCGGTCGTCGACGCCGGCGGCCGGCTGCTCGGCGTCATCTCCGACGGCGACCTGCGCCGACTCCTCGAGAGGGATCCCGCCGACCTGCAGAAGACGGCGGGCGACTGCGCCCGGCCGAACCCCCGAACGATCGGCCCCGACGAGTTCGCGTCCGCGGCGCTCGAGATGATGCGCAGCAACCGCATCACCTCGGTGTTCATCCCGGGCGAAGGCGGGTGCCTCGAGGGGGCCCTGCACATGCACGATCTGCTCGCGGCGGGTCTTTCCTAGGTGGCGGCCGCGAAGACCGCGAGGGCCAGGATCCGCGCCCTCTTCCTCGACGTCGACGGCGTCCTGACCGACGGGCGGATCTACCTCGACGGACGCGGCCACGAGTTCAAGGTTTTCAACACCAAGGACGGCCATGGCATGAAAAAGGCGGCCGCGGCCGGAATCACGCTCTGCTGGATTTCCGGGCGCTCATCGCCGGCCACCGCGCGGCGGGCCCGCGAGCTCGGCATTCGCCTCTGCTACCAGGGCGTCCCGGACAAGCGCGCGCAAGTCGAAACGGTGCTTCGAAGGCTCGCGCTCTCCCGCGAAGAGACCGCCTCGATGGGCGACGACGAGCCCGACATCCCGATGTTCGAGGCGACGGGCCTTTCCGCCTGCCCCGCCGACGCCGACCCGGCCGCGCGGCGCGCCGCCACGGTCGTGCTCGAGAGTCCGGGGGGCGGCGGCGCGGTCAGGGAGTTCGTCGAGTTGATTCTTCGGAGAAACGGGGTCGTGAAGCGCAAGACGTAAGACGAGACACGGACAAACGACGCCGTTCTACGCCTCTCGTTTCCGGAATATCCACGCCACCCCTACTCCCAGCAGGTACAGCCCGATCATCGGGAACGCGAACACGCACTGCGTGGCGATGTCCGGCGTGGGCGTGATCACCGCCGCGATGATGAAGATGATCAGGACCGCGTACTTGAACTTGGCCAGCAGCCACCGCTCGGACACGATCCCGAGCCGAGCGAGAAAGAAGACGAGGATCGGCATCTCGAAGCAGAGGCCGAGGCCGAGGATGAGCTTGGTCGCCAGGGATACGTACTCATTGATCGTGATGACCGCCTGGAAATCCTTGCCCATGCCCACCAGAAAGCCCACGACGAGCGGGAAGGCCTCGTAATAGGCGAACGCACACCCGGACAGGAAGAAGAGGGCCCCGAAGCCGACGAAGGGAAGGATCCACTTCTTCTCCCGCCGGTAGAGGGCGGGCGAGATGAAGAGCCAGACCTGCCAGATGAGGATCGGGGACGCGATGAGGGTTCCCGCCAGCAACGCCACGCGGAAATACATCAGAAACGGTTCGGTCAGCGTCGTGTACGCCAGGTGCTGGCCGGGCGGAAGCACCCGCCGGATCGGCCGCGCCAGGAACTCGAAGAGCTCCGGAGCCCAGGCCCATGCCACGAGGAAGCTCACAAAAACCGCGATGATCGACACGATGAGCCGCTTGCGCAGCTCCTCGAGGTGGTCGAAAAAGCCCATCCGGGGCAGCTCGTCCTCCTCGGATCCCGGAGCGCGGCCGGACTTGCCGTCGAGGAGGTCGCGGGGGTTGAAGCCGCTCAAGCGGTACGGATCGGGGGCACGGAGTCGGCCCTCGGCACGGAGGTCTCGGCAGCGGGGCTCCCGGCAGCCGGCAGGGCCGCGATCGAGTCCCTGACCTCGGATACCTGCTGCTTGACCGCCGCAGCCTCTTGCTTGCCCTGCTCGATCTCGCTCTCGATCGTCTTCTTCAGATCGTCCGAGGCCTTCTTGAACTCCGCGAGGCCCTTGCCGAGCGATTTCCCGATCTCGGGGAGCTTCTTGGGACCGAAGACGAGCAGCGCCACGACGAAAATCAGGATCAATTCGGGCATTCCGATGGAGCCAAACATGTTCTTTCCCCCGCGGGGGCGATTTTACGCCGCCTTTGCCGAAGTCCGGAGAGACTTTCGCCGATCGGCATGCCAGAATGTTCGACCTGGGAGGGAGCCCTTGAGCCTACCGAAGTCCCGTTTTCTGTTCGCGCTCGCGCTGATCGCCGGGGCGACCCTGGCCGGCGGCGTCTTCACGGGCCGGCTCCACGCCACCCCGGAGCGCGAGGCCCCTTCGCTCGACGAATACGCCGACATCCTGACGACCCTTTCCGACTGGGCGCCCGAGCCGGTGCCTCCGGACAAGATCGTCTACGCCTCGATCCACGGGATGCTGGCCCGGCTCGATCCGCACACGGCCTTCCTCGAGCCCGACGAGTTCTCGGCGATGAGGGAGAAGCAGCACGGGTCGTTCTACGGACTAGGCATCCAGATCCAGAAGCGGATGGGCAAGATCACGGTCATCGCGCCGATGGAGGGCACCCCGGCCTACCGGATGGGCATCCGCTCGGGCGACGTCATCACGCACATCGGCGCCGAGGAACTCAAAGAGGACATCACCACCGAGGATGTCGTCCGCAAGCTGCGCGGCCCCAAGGGCACCACGGTCGCGATCACCATCCGGCGCGTGGGCTTCCCGGACCCCATTCCCATGACGATCACGCGGGCCGAGATCCCGACCAAGTCGGTGCGCTACGCCTTCATGCTCGAGCCGGGCGTGGGATACATCATGCTCTCCGATTTCACGCACACCTCGAGCAAGGAGCTCTACGAGGCCATCGAGAAACTCGAAAAACAGGGCATGAAGAAGTTGCTCTTCGACCTGCGGGGCGATCCGGGCGGCGTTCTCGAACAGGCAGTGGAGGTCACCGACGTCTTCGTCCCGAAGGGCTCGATGGTGGTCTACACGAAAGGCCGGACCGCCTCCTCCGCGCAGGAGTACTTCGCCCCCGGCGACGGCACCCATTTCGACCAGCCCCTCGTCGTTCTGGTCAACCGGGGCTCGGCATCGGCCTCCGAGATCGTGGCCGGGGCGATCCAGGACCACGACCGCGGCCTGATCGTGGGCCAGCGCACGTGGGGCAAGGGCCTCGTGCAGAGCGTCTACACGCTCTCCTACGGCGCGGGCCTCGCCCTCACGACCGCGCGTTACTACACCCCGTCCGGCCGCTGGATCCAGAGGGATTACAGCGACCTGCTCGCGTACGTGAACCCGGGCGACCCGGACTCCGCCGCCGAAACCGGGGATGAGGCCCCCCATCCGACCGCCGATGGCGCTGTTTTCTACACCGATGCCGGCCGGCCCGTGTTCGCCCAGGGCGGCATCACTCCCGACATCATCGTGAAAAACGACCGGGACTCGAAGCTCCTCCAGCAGCTGCTGGCCCGATATGCGTTCTTCAACTTCGCCGTGGACTGGCTCGCGCGCCACCCGAATGTTTCGGCCGATCTCGCGATCACCCCGGAGATCCGAGAGGATTTCTTCCAGTTCGTCGAAAAGTCGGCCAAGTATTCGACGGCCGAGGAGCTCAAGAAGGCCTACGCCGACGACCCGAACCGCAACCTCATCGACCTCGCGATGCGGATCGAAGTCGTTGGCGCGAAGTTCGGGCCCGAAGCCGGGCGGCGGGTCTACGTCTCGGGCGATCCCCAGATCCAGAAGGCGCTGACGCAGTTCGGCGAGGCCTCGCGCATCGCGGCGCTTCCCAAGAAGAAACGAGAAATGGCCGTCAAGGCGGGAAGGTAACCGTCGCCTTCGCGGATCGCGCTGCTGCGCGACCGCTTCGGCTCCCGCATCGCGAACCTCCTCCCTCCCTTCGGTCGGGAGACTATTCGCGATGCGAGCGACTCGAGCCGGGGTGGCGATTCGATTAGCAGAGCTCGATGGCTCCCTTCGGAGTCTCCACGAGGGCAAGCAGAACCGGCCTCCCTTCGGTCGGGAGACTATTCGCGATGCGAGCGACTCGAGCCGGGGTGGCGAATCCGTTACCGGAGTTGGACGATGCCCTTTGGAGTCTCCAACAGTGCAGCCAGAGCCGGCCTGGGCCCCCGACTCACGGGCAGCGCTAGACCCAGGATGCGCAGGGCTTGTTGAACCCGTTCGGGCGCCGGATGCTCAGCGCGGAGTTCCATGAGCCGGCACCCGGCAGATGCAGACAGGGCCGGGTGGGGCGTCACTCCCCAATCGATGAGGAGGGGAACCACGCCGCCCTCGACGACCACGCGCGGGTCCGTGAAGCACCAGGAAAGAAGCTGGCCGTCGCTCCGCTCGCGGCTCCCCGAGCCGACCTTCCCGAGGATCACGCCTGCCCGGGCGGCCGCGGCGACGATCCCGCCGAGATTCTCTCCATTCGCGGCCCAGCCGACGAGTCGCGGCTCCCCGAGGCCATCGATGCCGAACCACCGCGGCTGCGCGGGCGCCGGCGTGCCGGTGTCCGGCCCGACGATCTCGAGGTAAGCCGCCGGCCCGAGGGCGATCAGGAAGTTGCGCGTCCCCTCGGCCGGATGGCGGCCGCCGGGCTCTGCCCGGACGCCCAGCCTCTCGGCAAGCGCCTCGACGGTCGCTTCGAGCTCCGGCGCCGCGTAGACCAGGTGGTCAACGCGCTCGAGCACGCTGCCGGGTCGGGCTGGCATCCTTCCAGTTCCACCACTTGAGAAGCTCCGGGTCGTGCCGCTCCCGGCCGGCGAAGTAGACCGCACAGCGGAACACGTAGAGCAGGCACCGGTCCTGGTGGCCCCGACGCTCACAAAGCTCCTCGTACATCGCTTCCGGGTTCCGACCCTTCAGCTGCGACACCCTTCGGATCCCAAGATCCTCCAGGTCGCGGGCAATACTGGGCCCAACGCCCGGGATACTCCGAAGGGCCGACTCCCGACCATTTTCGCTTCTTTCGGCTCGCATCCGCATGCCCCGATTATCCCCGAACCTGCGTTCCCGCCACCCGCGTCCAGTCGCTCGCATCGCGAATAGTCTCCCGACCGAAGGGAGGGAGGAGGTTCGCGATGCGGGAGTCCGCACCGGTCGCGCAGCAGCGCGATCCGCGAGGGCGACGTACAAAAATGCCCCGCCTTGCGGCGGGGCAATGGTTTCCCGGGGCGCGACCCGCGTACTCGCTACTGGTTGTTGTCGACGACGCACTTGCGGCGTCCGATCTCCGTCCGGTGACCCGGGTTGTCCCTCACGTAGATGACGAGGTCATGTTCCGAGTTGGACAGCCGGGTCGTGTCGAGCACATAGGAGAATCCCGCGTACTGGGTCGGGACTCGGGGATCGTTGACCGGAACGTCAGGGCGGTAGACACCGTAATGCGCGGTGCCCACGACCTGCCCGTCCACGTCCATCTCGACGGAACGCACGCCCTGGAGGTCGTACGCCCATCCAAAGACCTCGAAGACGCCGTTGATGAACTGATAGTTCGAAGGCGTGTCGATGTAGCCGAACGCCGGCTGGTCGCCGCCGGTCTGGTCGCAAAGGATGTCCACCGACATCGCGCCGAACTGCGAGACGGTTTCCTCCTCGTCGCCCGCGCGGATGGCCAGGGTGTGCTTGCCGGGGCTCGTGAAGCCGACGAGCACCGAGTCGGCAGAGTTGCCGCTCGGAATGTAGATCGCGATGACGCCCGAGGGGTCCGCGGACAGGCGAAGCAAGGCGAAGGAGAACGCGAACCCGGCGTTGTCCGCGTTGACGTAGCCCGGGTAGCTCCGCGCCACGTCCGGCCGGTTGATGCCGTAGCAGTCCGTCAGAGCCTGGCCGAGCTGAACGCAGTCGCTCCGCGTGTTCGCGATGATCTGGCCGTCGAGCAGGAGCTCGACGTAGGAAACCTGGCCGGCGTCCAGCCGCGAACCGACGTCGAGGGCCCAACCCTTGACCACGTTGTACAGCACGTTCGGGACGCACGTTTCCGGCGAACAGGGGGAGGGAAACACGCCGGTGTTGTTCAGGGTCGCGCAGAAGAGCGACGCCTTGTCCAGCGGGAAGTCCACGACGCCGAAGGGCGCGAGGTTCGCGCCGTTGTTGATCACCTGGACCGTGCGGGTCCCGAGCTCCCGGGATGCCCCCTGGCCGTCCCAGGCCCGGACGGAGAGCTGGTGGATCCCGTTGACGAGGGCGGTCGTGTCGATGTTGGCCGAAAAGCCGGTATAGAGGGAGTTGGGCACATCGGGAAACGCCGCTTCGACGTCGGGGCGCGTCGAGCCGTATTGAGCGGTGGACGGCTCGCCGCGGCCCACGGCCCCGGCAACGATCTGGCCGTCCACGAGGAAGTCGATGCGCGCGACCTCGACGTCGTCGATCGCCCAGCCCACGACCGGGAAGGACCCGTTGGCGCCCTCCATGCCGACCGGGCCCGGGATGTCGATGTAGCCGAACGGCGCCTGGTTGATGGTGTTGTCGACGACGACGTTGACCGACGCGATGATGGTCTGCGCATGGCTGTCGGATTCGGTCACCCGGATCGACACGCTGTGGGACCCGTCGCTGAAGCCTCCGGCCAGGAACGACGTCAGGTAGCCGGGCTGGGCGCTCCCGTAGTAGGTCGGGAAGATCTCGAGAACGTCGACCCGCGGCAGGTTCGTCTGAGCGGAGTTGACGACCGCGCCGTCGACGAGCAGGTCGACACTGCTCACCGCATGCATGTCGAGCACGAAGCCGGAGACCCGAACGATGCCGGACACCGTCTGGCCCTCGGTCGGGGTATCGATCGCTCCAAACGGCTGGGCGCTGGCGCCACGAGCCAAGAAACAAGCCGCTGCTGCCACGAGCGCCACAATCCGGAGCGCTTTCCTGTCCATGCGCATTCCTCCCCCGAAAATTTAAGATAAGGATGTGAAAATTGGCCCAAAAAGTCAAGCGGTGTCGGCGCTTCGCCTCATTTTTTTAGGCAAATGGCGGCCTGAAATGCTAAAAGCGAGGGGTGATCCTCGAGACCGGCCGCGGCTGCCTCGCAGCGGCTTCCTCCCCCAACGGGCTGGACGGGGGTGCCGTGACCACGGTCACCTCATGAAGACGCTCCTGTCGTCTCGGCGGTTCCAGGCGGGGGCCTCGATCGTCCTCGCGCTCGGCCTCTTCGCCTTCTTTCTCTCCCGCGTGCCCCTCGACGACATCGCCCGCCAGATCGCCGCAGCGTCCCCCGCCTGGCTGGCGGCCACGATTCTGATTTCTCTTTCGACGTTCGTCATGCGTTCGATCCGCTGGGTCTGGATCCTTCGGCCCGTCGGCCACGTGCCGCTCTTCCCGGCCTTCCGCGCCACGGCGATCGGCTTTGCCGCGAACACCGTGCTCCCGGCCCGGGCCGGCGAGATCATTCGGCCGGCCGTCCTGGCGCGCGAGCGTGGCCTTCCGTTCCCGGCCCTGCTCGCCTCGATCGTGTTCGAGCGCATCCTCGACGCCATGTCGCAGCTCTTCTACCTCGGACTGGCCCTCGCCGGCCCGTCGGCCGCATCCATGGGGTCTTTCGCCTCGGGCCGGATCCGCTGGGTCGTCGCGGCGATCGCCGTGATCGCGATCGGCGTGGCCCTCTTCGCCGTCCTGTGGCGGGCGGCAACCGAGCGCTTTCTCGAACGGCTCATCCGCCTGCTTCCCGGCAGGTTCCAGGACGCCGCCCGCAGGATCGCTCACACGTTCCTGGATGGCTTTGCTTCGCTCAAGTCGCCGCGCCTCGCCCTGCTCGTCGGAGGCAGCTCGCTCATCATGTGGTTCGTGATCAACGTCCAGATCTACTGCTGCATGCGCGCCTTCGGCCTCGCGCTTCCGCTCTCGGCGGCTTTCGTCGTGACGACCGCGGCGGTCCTCGGGCTCGCGGTCCCGACCCCGGGAGGAGTCGGCGGTTACCACGCCGCCGTGCAGTTCGCCCTGACCAGTTTCTTCCGCGTTCCGCTCGCCGCCGCGACCGGCGTGGCGCTGCTCGCCCACGCCATCTCCTTCGCGCCGATTTCGCTGCTCGGCTTCACGTTCTTCGCCGTGAGCCCGCTGCGCCGGGAAGGGCTCGAGAAGCTCGGCGCGGAGGGCCAACCCGGGGCCAATCCGGGATAATCTTCGAGGCATGAAGTGCCCCTTCTGCGCGGCCGTGGACGACCGGGTCGTGGACTCGCGCGAGAGCCGCGAGGGGGAAGTCATCCGGCGGCGGCGGGAGTGCACCGGCTGCGGGCGCCGGTTCACCTCGTACGAAACGATCGAAGAGATCCCCTACATGGTGGTCAAGAACGACGGCCGCCGCGAGCGCTTCGACCGCAACAAGCTGCGGGCGGGGCTGGCCAAGGCCTGCGAGAAGCGCCCGGTCCCGCCCGTGGAGCTCGACAAGATCGTCGACGAGGTCGAATCCCTCCTCCACGATTCCGAGGAGCGGGAGATCGCAACGTCCCGGATCGGCGCGATCGTGATGGAGCGCATCCGCGACCTCGACAAGGTCGCCTACGTCCGATTCGCCTCCGTGTACCGGAAGTTCGAGGACGTGGACGAGTTCCTGAACGAGTTGAAGGCCCTGATCGGGCGCGGGGAGAAGGAAAAGGTGTCGTCGTGACACCGGCGTCGTCATGGTAAAGCGCACCGCCCGTTTCTACGGGCCGATCATCGAGCTCTCGCGGCTCCAGGGCGAGCTGAACCGCCTGTTTGCGGCGTTCGTCGAGACCAACGACAAGGGCGGCACACCGGCGTCTTCCTGGGACCCCAACGTGGACGTGGTGGACGACGGAGAAACGATCCGCATACTCGTCGAACTGCCCGGCGTCGAGGCCGGCGATGTCAAGGTCTCGATCCGCGGCCGCGTCGTCATGATCCGCGGGACCAAGAAGGGGCGCATCCGGGCCAAGGAAGGGATGCGGTTCTTCTGCATGGAGCGCTACTTCGGGGCCTTCCTGAAGTCGGTCCCGATCCCGCGCCCGGTCAACTCCCACCATGCGAAAACGCGCCTGAGGAACGGCCTGCTCGAGGTGATCCTGCCGCGCGTCCCGGACCTGCGCGAGAAAGAGATCGAGATCGCGGTGCAGCCCGAGCCCGAGGAGTAGCGAGGAGAATCCCATGGGCGAGCCCGACGAAAAAGAAGTCGCCGCGGACCGCGACGCCGATCTGCCGATCCCGGACATCCTCCCCGTCCTGCCGCTCAAGGACGTGGTCGTCTTCCCGTACATCATCCTGCCCCTCTCGGTCTCCCGGGAAAAGTCCATCAACGCGGTGGACGCGGCGCTCGCGGAGCAGCGCATCATCATGCTCGTCGCGCAGAAGGACGGGCAGAACGACACGCCCCGGCCGGACGAGCTCTACACGGTCGGAACCGTCGCCGCCATCATGCGGATGCTCAAGCTGCCCGACGGGCGGATCCGCCTGCTGGTGCAGGGGCTCTCGCGCGCGCGGATCGATTCCGTCCTCGCCGAGGAGCCCTATCTCAAGGCCAAGATTACGCGCCTCGAGGAGTCGGCGTCCCCCGACGAGCTGCCGCCCGAGCACGAGGCGCTGCTGCGCAGCGTGAAGCAGAACCTCGAAAAGTCCGTGTCGCTCGGCAAGAACATCTCGCCCGAGGTCATGGTCATCGCGGGAAACCTCGACGACCTCGCCCGGCTGGCCGACCTGGCCGCCTCGAACCTCGACCTGAAGCTCGAGGACGCGCAGAAGATCCTGGAGTCGACCGAGGCGATCGAACGCCTGCGCCTCGTCAACGACAGCCTGGCCAAGGAGATCACCGTGCTGACGATGCAGCAGGAGATCTCCACGCAGGCGCGCGGCGAGATGGACAAGTCGCAGCGCGAGTACTACCTGCGCCAGCAGCTGCGCGCGATCCAGCAGGAGCTCGGCGAGGGCGAAGAAATTTCCGAGGAGCTCGACACCTACCGGAAAATCATCGCGGACAAGAAGATCCCACCGGAGGCCGCGACCGAAGTCGAGAAGCAGATCAAGCGCCTCGAGCGCAGCCACCCCGACTCGGCCGAGACGGCGATCATCCGGACGTACCTCGACTGGATGACGGGACTGCCGTGGAGCCTCACCTCGGAGGACTCGAAGGACATCGAGCGCGCCCGCAAGATCCTCGACGAGGACCACTACGACATCGAGAAGGTCAAGGAACGCATCCTCGAGTTCCTGGCCGTCCACGCCCTGAAACAGAGCCTCAAGGGCCCCATCCTGTGCTTCGTCGGGCCCCCGGGCGTCGGCAAGACCTCGCTCGGGCGCTCGATCGCCCGGGCCCTCGACCGCAAGTTCGTCCGGCTCTCGCTCGGCGGCGTCCGGGACGAGGCGGAGATCCGCGGCCACAGGCGCACGTACGTCGGGGCGATGCCCGGCCGCATCATCCAGGGGATCCACCAGGCGGGCACGTCGAACCCGGTGTTCATGATGGACGAGATCGACAAGATCGGCGCGGACTACCGCGGCGACCCCTCCGCGGCGCTGCTCGAGGTGTTCGACCCGGAGCAGAATTTTTCGTTCCGCGACCACTACCTCTCGGTGCCGTACGACCTCTCGCGAGTCCTCTTCATCGCGACGGCCAACGTGCTCGACCCGATCCAGCCGGCCTTCCTCGACCGCATGGAGGTCATCCGCCTCTCGGGCTACACGGTCGAGGAGAAGAGGGCGATCGCGCGCCGCCATCTCATCCCGAAGCAGATGGAGGAGAACGGCGTCACCGAGGCGAACATCGAGTTCAGCGACAGCGGGATCGAACGGGTCATCGAGGGATATACGCGGGAAGCCGGGCTGCGCAACCTCGAGCGCGAGATCGGGGCGCTGTGCCGCAAGGTCGCGGTCTCGGTTGCCAAGGGCAAGCAGCGGCGTTACCGCGTGAGCGCCGCGTCCATCGAGAAGATGCTCGGCCCCGTCAAGCATTTCCGCGACGAGCAGCTCAAGAAAGACGAGGTCGGCGTGTCCACCGGGCTTGCCTGGACCTCGGTCGGCGGCGACATCCTCTTCATCGAGGCGCTCGCCGTGCGCGGCAAGGGGGGACTCCGCCTGACCGGACAGCTCGGCGACGTGATGAAGGAGTCGGCGCAGGCGGCGATGTCCTACGCCCGGGCGCACGCCGGCGAGCTCAAGATCCCCCACGACTATTTCGAGACCCACGACGTCCACGTGCACGTCCCCGAGGGGGCGATTCCGAAGGACGGGCCGTCGGCCGGAATCACGATTGCCACGGCGATGATCTCCGCCTTCACGCAGCGCAAGACGCGCCGCGACGTGGCCATGACGGGCGAAATCACCCTGCGGGGCGAGGTGCTGCCGATCGGAGGCGTCAAGGAAAAGGTGCTGGCGGCGCGCGCGGCGAAGATCACCACGATCGTGCTGCCGAAATTGAACCGCCGCGACGTCTCGCAAATCACGCCGCGGATCCTCCTCGGGCTGACGTTCCGCTATGTCGAGAGCATGGACGAGGTCCTCGCCATCGCCCTGATGCCGCCGGATCCCGACGCGGGCGCCGCGCCGGAGGCTCCCGACACCCGGCCCGCCGAGCCGCCCGGGCGCGAGATCCCCGTCACGGCCGCCGCCCCCCGGAAAGCGCCTCCCGCGCCGCGCGCGTGAACGCCGAAGACCGGTTCGTCGAGAGACTCCGTGAGCTCCTGCCCGCGAGCGACGGCGTTCTCGGACCGGGCGACGACGCGGCCATCGTGTACCGCGAGGCGGGCATGCTCGCGGCGACGACGGACCTGATGATCGAGGGCCTGGACTTTCTGCCCGGCGAGGACCCCGAACGGCTCGGCCGGCGCGCGGCCGCGGTCAATCTTTCGGACCTCGCGGCCATGGGCGCCGTGCCCGAGTTTTTCCTGCTCTCGATCGGCTTCCCGCCGGAAAAGGGCCAGGACTTCCCGCTCTCGATCGCGCGCGGCGCCATCGCCCGCGCGGGCGAGTTCGGTGCGCGCCTCGTGGGCGGCGACCTCTCGGCGGCGCCGCAAACGGTGGTCTCGGTGGCGCTCTGGGGGAAACCCGCCAGGGCACCCCTGACGCGCTCCGGCGCCTCGCCGGGCGACGTCCTCTACGTCTCGGGGCATCCGGGCGAAGCCGCGGCGGGGCTGCGACTGGCTCGCCAGCGCGTCGCAGGGCTTCCGCTCGAACACGAGCGCCGGCTGCTCGACGCCTTCCACGACCCCCTGCCCCGCATCGCTCTCGGCACCGCGCTGTCGCGCCAGCGGCTGGCCACCGCCGCGATCGACGTTTCGGACGGGCTCGGCGTGGACGCCGCGCGGCTGTCGAGCTCTTCGGGCGTGCGCCTCGTCCTCGACCGCAATCTGCTTCCGGTTTCAACGGCGCTGCGGTGCTTCGCGTCGAAGACGGGCCTCGATCCGCTCGAGCTGATGCTGTCCGGGGGCGACGACTACGAACTGCTCTTCACAGTTCCCGCCGTGGAGCAGCGGCGCCTTGCGGAGGGGGCCGCCGATTTCGGCGTCCCGTTGACGCGCATCGGCCGCGCGGAAGAGGGCGCCGGCGCGGTGCTTTCGGGAGGCGGCGCCGAGCGCGACATCGCCGGCCTCGGACACGACCACCTCGGGGCGGCCGGATGAACGACCCGCAGGCCCCCGAGATCGGGACGGCGCCCCGCAAGCGGCGCAAGTCGCTCAAGCGCCGCCGGTTGCAGTTCCTTCTGGAGCTGATGGGGCGTGCCGAGGCGCCCGAACGCGTCGCGGCCGCGGTCGCCCTCGGAGTCGGGGTGGGGCTCTCGCCCTTCATCGGGTTTCACTTCATCGCCGCGATCGTCCTCGCCTTCCTCTTCCGGCTGAACAAGTTCGACACCGTGCTCGGCTCCTTCGCGGGCAACCCGTGGACCCTGCCTCCCGTCTTCGCCCTGGGCTACCGGCTTGGGCGCGCCGTGCTCGGCTATGCACCGGCCCGGGTTCCACCGCTGCACTGGAAGCGGATCCTGCACCACGACTTCTGGCTGTCGTTCCGCGGCCCCGCCTTCGGACCGCGCCTGGCGTCGTTCCTCGTCGGGACGGCGATCCTCGCCGTGGCGGCGGGGCTGGGAACCTACCTGCTCGCGCGGGGCGTCCTGAAGCTCTACCACCGCCGCCATCCCCGCGTGGCCGCCCGCGCGGCCCGGCGGCGCGAGATGGCCTCGCAGCCCCCGCTCGAACAGGACCCGATCCCGCCCGAAGACCGCGTGCACTAGAGAGGGGCGGGCCCGACGGCCTGCAACTCCTTCCACTTCTCGAGCGCCGGCTTGTAGCGCGGAGCCAGGCGCAACGCTTCGCGGACCTGTGCGAGCGCGTCGTCGCGGGCGCCGGCCGCGGCCAGCCATTCCGCGTACGCGAGACGCGAAGGCAGCGAACCGGGATCGATCGCAAGCGCTCGCCGCCACGCGTGGAGCGCCGCCGGCCGCTTCTCGGCGGAGAGCAGCAGGGCCATGCGATACGCCAGCGGCAGCGACTGCGGGTTGTGATGCAGGCCCTGGCGGTACGACTCCTCGGCGCCGGCGCGGTTGCCCAGCTCCTCGCGCGCGAGCCCGACGCCGTACCAGCCGTTCTCGTATGTGGGCACGAGCCGCAGCGACTCGGCGTACGAGCGTTCGGAGTCCCCGAGCCGGCCGAGCGTCCTTTGCACCCGGCCCCGGCCCGCCCAGGCGTCCCAGTAGCCGGGATAGATCTGGGTCGCCCGCGTGTAGTGCTCGAGGGCTCTTTCCGGATGGCCCGCCTCCGCCGACATGTAGGCGAAATCGTAATGGGCCTTCGCGCTCGCGGGAGAGACGCGCACCATGTTCGTGAAGAGCGCCGCGTCGCTCGCCCACACCGGGTTGCGGACGATCGTGCGCGCCGCGAACAGGAGCGCGAGGGCCGTCAGCGAGCCGGCGCGCCGCCGTCCGAGGCCTGCGAACTCCGGGGTGCTGCCGGCGATCCATGCGGCGACGATCACGCAGAACCCGGCCGACGGAAGGTAGGCCAGGCGCTCCGCGAAGATCGTCCCGGTCGCAAAGAGCAGGTTCGACGTTGGCAGGGCGGCGAGGCACAGGAAGAGAAAACCCAACGCCGCCACCGAGCGGGAGCGCAATCGCACGATCGATGCGAGCAGGAGCCCGACGAGCAGGGCCGGGACCGCCCAGAAGAGCACCTCGCGTGGACGCAGCATGCGGATGGACCAGGCCGACTCGTCCGAGGAGAGCCGCAGCGGCAGCGCCATCCGCCCGAGAGAGCGGACGAAGACCGCGCAGGCATTCGCGGCGCGCGGCAGCGGCGCGAGCGGTGCGAGCGGGTTTTCGAGCTCGAAGATGCCCGTCGCCCCCGCCTTGATCACGCCGCCGAGCACCCAGGCGCGCAGGGCGAAGACGGCGAGCAGGGCGGCGGCCGCGCCGGCGTAGATCGGCAATCCCCGGCGCAATGCCGCGGCACTCCGGACCGCGAGGTTGCCGTCGAGGCGCCACGCGAGCAGCAGGAAGAGGAGTGCCGGCGCGACCGCCGCGCTCTCCTTGGTCAGTATGGCCAGCAGGTAGAGGAGGAGGGCCGCGCCGAGAGCGGGCCCGCGGCGCCCCACCCGGTCGACGAAGCAGAGAGAAAGCAGGAGGAAGCCGAGAACGAGCGCCGCCGCCTGCGTCTCACCCCGGCCGACGACGCTCGTGACCGCCTCGACGTGAATCGGGTGCACGGCGAAGAGGAGCGCGGCGCCGACGGCAATGGGGGGCGGCAGATCGATCCGCAGCAGGAGCCGGCAGAGCAACAGAGTGACGAGGACGTGGAAGAGCAGGTTGACGACGCGGAACGCGACGGGGTTTCCGCCGTGGATCCACCACTGGACCGCGTAGGAGAGCAGCAGCGCCGGCCGGTAGGCGGTGCCCGTGCCCCGCCTGCCGCCAAAGTACTGGGTCGTGAAGATCTCGTCGAGTCGCTGCGGGCTGCGGATCCTGAGATTGTCTCGGACGATCGCCTTGTCGTCATACGCGAAGGCTCCGGCCAGGCCGTTGGCGTAGGAAAGCAGGCACGCGCCCGAAAGCAGGAGCGCGCCGGAGAGCCCGAGGCGTCCCGAATTCACCGGATCTGGTAGAGATCGTTCCGGATGCGGCAGCCTGTCGGAGTCATCGCCAGGCCCCCGTCGGCGGTCTCCTTCAGCGACCGCGGCATCGCGTCCCCGATCTTCACCATCGCCTCGACGACCTCGTCCATCGGAATCACGCTCTCGACGCCCGCCAGCGCCGTCTGCGCCCCCGCCAGCGCGAGCATCGCCGTGAAGCCGTTGCGTACCACGCACGGGACCTCGACGAGCCCCGCGACCGGGTCGCAGGCGAGGCCGAGCGTGTTCTGGAGCGTCAGGGCGGCGGCGTGCACCGACATCACCGGCGTGCCTCCGAGGAGGAAGGCCAGCGCTCCGGCGGCCATGGCCGCTCCGACGCCCTGTTCGGCCTGGCATCCGCCGGCCGCGCCCGAGAGCTCCGCCTTGACGGCGACGAGCGCCCCGAAGCCTCCCGCGACCACGAGGCCGCGGGTCGCGAAGGCGTCGTCGAAGCCGCGTTCCTCGGAGATCGCCAGGAGCGTGCCCGGCACCATCCCGGCCGCCCCGGCCGTCGGCGCCGCGACGATGATGCCCATACGCGAGTTCTCCTCGAGGACCGCGATCGAGTAGGCAATGCATTTCGCGACCAGGCGGCCGCCCGCAATGTCGCCCCCGCGTGTGAAGTCCATGACCTTCTTCGCGTCGCCGCCGACGAGGCCCGAGAAGGACTTGCCGCCCTCGAGCCCGCGCCGCACCGAGTCCTTCATGACCGCCCAGCGCTCCAGGAAGATCTGGAAAACGCGCTCGCGCGGCACTTCCCGCTCGGCGGCCTCCTCGGCGAGGAAGATGTCGTCGAGTGGCCGGCCGGTCACCGCGGCGGTTGCGAGCAGGTCGGCGAAGCTGTTCAAAGCCATGGGCTCTCCTGGAAAGCGTCTAGGTGATCAGCGCGCCGCCGGCCACGCGGTCGAGCACGTGGACGCGGCGCACGCCCGGCAACTGCTTCAGGGCCGCGACGTCCTCGTGGGGCAACGGCGCGTCGAGGTCGATCCGCATGAAGGCCTGCTCGCCCTTGCCGCGACGCAGGACCTCCATCGATGCGATGTTGACGCCGCGCCGCCCGATGATCTCGGAGGCGCGCATGACCATCCCGGGCCGGTCCTCGTAAAAGAGGAGCAGGCACGGGGTCCCGGCCGAAAGCGAGACGGGGAAACCATCCACCTCGCGGATCTCGATCATCCCGCCCCCGATCGACGCCCCGAGGATCGAGATGGAGTGCGTCCTGCCCGTCAGGTGGATCGCGACGCTGTTCGGATGGGCCTCCGGACCCATGTTCTTCGGCTTGAACGCGTAGAGGAAGCCCTTCGCCTTCGCGAGCTCCAGGGCATCCTTCAAGCGGGCATCGTCCACTTCCATCCCGAGCGCGCCCGCAACGAGTGCCCGGTCCGTGCCGTGGCCCCGCATCGTCCTGGCAAAGGCGGAGTGGAGCTCGAAGCGCGCCTCCACGGGCTCCTCCTCGAGCAACGCCCGCGCCACGCGCGACAGGCGGCACGCGCCCGCCGTGTGCGACGACGAGGGGCCGACCATGACCGGGCCGACGATGTCGAGCAGCGAAATCACGGGGGCAGTATAGAAGGTGTGCTCACCGCGGGCGCACCGGCACCTTGAGCTCCCGGATCAGGTATAGCAGCGCCTGGCGGGACAGGCCGAGATCGCGGGCGGCGCGGCTCCGGTTGCCTCCCGTCCGGTCGAGGGCGTCGGCGATCAGGCCGCGGCGGTGCGCGTCGACCCGGGACCGGTAGTCGCCCGCGGGCGCTTCGGCGCGGCGCCGGCCGCGCACGGGCTCGGGCAGCAGCGCGAGCGTGACGAGGCCGTCGGCCTCGCACAGGGCGGCGGCCTGGGCCATCGCGTTCTGGAGCTCGCGGACGTTGCCGGGCCAGGAGTGGCCGGCGATTGCCGCGCCCGCCTCGGGCGTCAGGCGTAGCGGCCCCCGGCCGTACTCGCGCGCGTACCGCTCGAGAAAGTGCCTCGCCAGCAGCAGCGCGTCGCGGCCGCGCTCGCGCAGGGCGGGAAGCCGCACGAGCGCCACGTGCAGACGATAGTAGAGGTCCTCGCGAAAGCGCCCGGCCTCGACGTCCTTGGCGAGATCGCGGGACGTGGCCGATACGACCCGGACGTCGATCGGCCGGGCGCGGTTCTCTCCGACGCGCCGGATTTCGCGCTCCTGCAGCGTGCGCAGGAGCTTGGCTTGGAGCGGCGCGGCGAGATCGCCGATTTCGTCGAAGAAGATCGTTCCTCCATTCGACTCCTCGAGGAGCCCCCTGCGTTCGCGTTCCGCGCCCGTGAATGCTCCCCGCGCGTGCCCGAAGAGCTCGCTCTCGAGCAGCTCGGCCGGGATTGCGGAAATATTGACCGGCACGAAAGGCCCGGACGCCCGCGGCGAGAGCCGGTGGATGGCGCGGGCCACCGCCTCCTTGCCCGAGCCCGACTCGCCGAGCACGAGGACCGTCACCGGCTGCGGGGCGAAGAGGGAGAGCCGCCGGTAGGGCTCCCCCATCGCCGCATCCGAGGTCACGATGCCGAGCCGCCGCCATCCCTCGGACGCGTCGGAGGGCGCGGGGTCCACGGCCGGGCGGTACATCAGCGTCTCGAGCAGGAGCACGACCGCGGCACAGGCCTCGGCCGGAGGAGCCGGTGAAAGCGCCAGCGCGAACCGCGCGCCGCCCGCCTCGAGTGGGCGCCACCCTTCGTCACCATCGGGCGGCTGCCCGAAGCGCACGAGCTCGCGCCCCTCCCCGTCGCGCACGGCCAGGTGCGAGAGGCCGAGCGCCCGGAGGGAGGGCCCCGCGTCCACGTCCTGGCCGCCGAGCCGCGCGACCACGGCCTGCCGAAGGTCGCGCAGTGCATCTTCGGAAATCCTCGGACCGGAGGATTCGACCACGAGACCCGCCAACGCCGGAGCCCCTGCTCCGCGCAGGGTCTCCGCGGCGCGCTCCCGCAACTCCCGGCAGACCCGCGCCCGTCCTCCGAGGCCGCACCAGCGCGCGACGGATTCGGCCGCCCGGAAGGGGTCGCGCTCGAATCGCGCATCCATCTCAGCCAGGAGCCCCGCGGGCGGATCCCCTTCGGACGCCCAATCCAGCTCGGCCAGCCGCGCGCGCGCGACACCGTCGCTGTCGCAGCGGTCCGGCGGGTCCGCCGCCGCCTTTTCCCACGCGCGCCGCGCCCCGTCGCGGTCCCCTTCGTACGCGCAGCGGTCCCCCTCCTCGAGCCAGAGCTCCCCGATCTCGAGCCGGTCCCCGATCGACCCGGCGAGCCGGCGGGCTTGCGCGTTGTCGCCGGACGCGGCGGGCAGATCGCCCCGGCGCAGGGCCAGCCGCGACCGCTGGTGGAGCGCAACGAGCAGGCGCGCCGGGTCCTCTTGCTCTCGGGCACTCTTCTCCAGGGCCGCAATCTCGGGCGCGGCGCGCGCGAAGGCGCACCGGTCGAGGAGAAGCTCGACGCGGTTGCTGCGGGCGATCCGCGAAAGGTCCTCCCGCCCGGCCGCTGCGGCGGCCGCGATGGCATCGCCGAGCGCCGCTTCGCTCCGTTCGGCCTGCCCGGAGTGGTAGAGCGTCGCCGCGAGATCGATCGAGAGCGCCGCTCGTTCCGCCGGCTCGTCCACAGCCGCGGCGATCGCCTCGTCGAGCCGCACGAGCGCACGCCCGTATTCCCGGCGGTCGAGGAGCCCCCGCGCCTCCTGGGCCAGAAAGCGTGCCGCAAGCCGATCGTCGCCGGCGGCGAGGGCGAGGGGCCGCAGCGCCGCATAGACACCGGCCTCGTCGTCAAACCTGCCGGCGAGCGCATAGACCTGGGCGCGCACGAGCGCCGTCTCGACGCGCTCGGCGACGCTCGACTCCGCGCCGACGCGGTCCGCTTGCTCCAACCGGCCCACGGCGCACTCGGTCCGGCCCTCCCGCGCCAGGCCGACCGCCTCGAGCCGCAGCGCCCTGGCCATCTCCCCGGGTGGGGCTGCGGGATGTTCCCTTCGCCAGACGGCGGCGCGCCGGGACACCTGCGCGCCTTCTCCCAGAAGAACCGCGACCTCGATCAACCTCAGCTTCGCCCGGCGCCGTGTGTCCGCGTCCGACGCGCCGTCGCGCGCGATCCGCTCGAGCCTCGCCTTCGCCTCGGCGGGTCTGCCGCCGGCGATCTCCCGCTCGGCCTCCAGTGCGGCGAGCCATGGCACGAACGCCTCGCCGACCTCCGCCGCCAGGCGCGCCGAGAGGGAGAACCACGCCTCTGCGCGGGTCTCCGGAAGGCTCTGAATCCAGCGCCGCGCCTCCTCGAGCGCCGCGGTGCGACGCCCCGTGGCCAGGAGCGACTCGACGCGAACGCCGGGGCCGTCTGCCGGGGAACTCGGGCCCCGGTCCGCCAGCGAATCGGTTGCAACCGCCGTGGCCTCGAATGCCGGTCCCGGCAGCAGTGCGTCGCCCGTCGGGTCGGCGACGAACGCGGCAAACCCGGCAGAGGCCAGAATCTCCCGCGCGCGTCCGACCGCCGGGCGCCGATCGGCCCGCGAGGCCTCCGCGAACCATTCGCAGAACCGCACCGACGCCGTGATCGTGCCGCACGGAACCCACAGAGCGCGCCGCCAGGCGTCGGGGCCGTCGGGCGCCGGCACCGCTTCCGGAACCGCGACCACCTCGATGCGCTCTCCCATCGCCAACCGCGCCGCGTCGAAGGCGCGCCGCGACAGCGAGTCCCACCGTTCGGGCGCAACCGCAATCCAGACCGGGCGCCTTCCGGGCGCGGCGCGCGCGGCCTCCTCGCGCAGGCGGCGGCTGGCTTCGGCGGCCCCCCGCGGCGGCGGATCAAGGCCGAGCGCCGAACCGGGACCGACGGCCTCGCCCGCGGTCTCGAAGATCCGGGGCTGCGATCCGAGAAGCAGGGCGCGCGCCTGTTCGGACAATGCCCGGGAGCGAGCCGAGCGCAGGGCACGGCCGGAGAGGCCGAGGCAGCGCTGCCGCGCCCCGGCCGCGGCTGGAAGGGCGAGCTCTGGAAATGCCCGGAAGGCGCCGGCCACCCAGAACTCCGCGCGGCGGGCGGCCGCGTCGGCGGCGCCGAGCTGCTGCAAGAGCGTTCGGACGGCCGGGGAGCTGACGCGCCCTGCGCGCTCGAAGAGCCGGTGCAGAAACGTGGCCAGCGCTTGCACGAGCCATCCTGCCGTCGAGCGGCGGCCGACGCACTCCGGAGTCCTCGTCAGCCACAGCCGGGCCGTGCCCGAGGACAGGTCCCACCGCGCAGACCCGAGGTCACCGGGGCCGAGCACGAACCCGCGCGCCGCAAAAAAAGCTGCGGCCGCCGCCCCCTGCAGGAAGAGCTGCGCTGCCAGGGAGCGCGCAACGCGCCCGTCCGCCAGAGGCCTGCCGGCAGCCGAATCCCTCCACACGACGAGATCGTCGCCGTCGCGCCCGAACTCGCGCACCGGAGGCAGCGTTTCGTGCTCGAGCTCGAGGAACTCGAGCCACCCGGCCCGGCTCGAGGCGATCGGGAAGCGTTCGGGCACACGCGTGGCGCTCGGCGTATCGATGGAACCTCCGGGCCTCTGTCTCTCTCTGTATTGTCGCGAGCCCGGAGCGGGTCGCCGGAGTTCAGCGGACCGAGAGCGTCTCGAGGTCCCGGAAGAACGCCGGGTAGGACTTCGCCACGCAGCCGGGGTCCTCGATGAGGAGCCCCGGCAGGCACACCGCGAGCACTCCGGCCGCCATGGCGATGCGGTGGTCGCGAAACGTCGGGAGGCGGGTGACCCCGCCCGCGCGGCCGGTCGCCGGTCCCTCGATCACGATTGCGTCCTCGCTGGCCCGGGCCCTCGCGCCAACGGCGCCGACGAGCTCCGCGAGGGCCGCCAGCCGGTCGCTCTCCTTGAGCCGAAGGTGTCCGACGCCAGAGAAGACGGTCTGGCCCGGCGCCAGAGCGGCGAGCGCGGCGAGCGCGGGCACGGCGTCCGGGAAGTCGGCGGCCCCGGCGGACACGGCGCGCAGCGCCTCGGGCTGCGCCGATACGGTCAGGCGGCCGGGCCCGTGAACGATGCGGACGCCCATCTGCTCGAGCACCGGGAGGGCACCGGCATCCGCGTCGGCCGAGGGCCAGCGCAGGCCCTCGAGGGTCACTCCTCCCCCCGCGGCGCCTACCGCCGCCACGAGCGGCACGGCGGAGGAGTAGTCGCCGGGCGTTTCGTACCGGCCGGCCAGGGTCCCGCCGCGCCGCACGACGAAGTCCGCCCCGACCTCCACGGAATGCCCGAATTCGCGCAGGACCTCGAGCGTCGTCGCGACATACGGTCCGGACGCGATCCTCCCGGCGGGCCGCACGCGCAGCCCGCCCTCCACGGCGACCGCCGCCAGCAGGAGGGCCGAGAGAAACTGGCTCGAGCGCGCCGCATCCACCACGACTTCGCCGGATCGCAGCGTGCCGCCTTCGATCGCGAGCGGGAGGCAGCCCTGCCGCGCGCGATACTCGATGCGCGCCCCGCTCGCGCGCAGGGCTTCGACGAGCTCGCCGACGGGCCGCTCGCAGAGCCGCGGCGAGCCGCCCAGCACGAAGCGCCCCGCCACCGCTGCCGCCGCCGCCGCGAGAAACCGCGCGGCCGTTCCGGAGTCCGCGGCATCGAGCACGACCTCGCGACCCGCCGCCCCCCGCAGCGGCCCGGAAACTCGCAGCCCCTCCGGTGTTGGGACGATGAGGGCCCCCATGGCCTCCAGGCAGCGCCGCAGGGCTGCCGTGTCGTCGCTTTCGAGCGGGCGCGCGATCTCGACCGGGGCCGCCGTGAGCGCCGCGAGGAGCAGGGCGCGGTTGGTCGCGCTCTTGGACGGGGGGACGCGGAGGGTGCCGGAGAGGGAGCGTACCGGCGGGAACGCGAGGAAGTCGCTCACCCCAGCCTCAGAGCGAAACGAGCGAAGTCGTCCCGTCCTCCGCGATCTCCATCCACTTGCGCTCGTCGACGAAGGCCGGCAGGATCTCGACGCGGCCGCCCTCCAAGTCCTGTCCCCAGGCCTCGTGGAAGTGGCCGAGCAGCAGCACGTCCACGCCGCCGCGGAAGCGCTTCCCGGCAAAGGCCCGGATGACCTCGACCGGCAGGCGCGTCTTGTGTTTGAAGTTCGAACGGCCCAGCCGCCCCTCGACGCTCGACACGAGGCGATTGCCCACGGCCTTCGGCACGAAGTCGAGTGCGGCTCGCGACACCGCGTTCTTCGAGAGGAACCGCCAGAAGCGGTAGGGCCGGTCCTTCTCGTTCAGGAGGTCGCCGTGCGTCGCGAGAAACCGCCGGCCGCCCGCCTCGAACGTCTGCTCTTCGCACACCGACGCGAACGCGCTTTCGGCGTAGGAGCCGCGCAGGAAAAAGTCCCGGTTGCCTTCGACGTAGGTCACCGCGACGCCGGCGTCCTTGAGCCGCCGCGCGGCGGCCAGGAACCGCACGATCGCGGGCGTCTCGAACTTTGGGTGGGCGATGAAATAGTGGAAGATGTCGCCGAGCAGCGTGATCTCGCGGGCTCCGCGGTTCTCGGCGGCTTCGAGCCCGGCGAGCAGCGGCTCCTCGTCGCCCGGGCGGCGTCCCGCGTGGCAATCGGCAAAGACCGCGCGCATCGCGGCTACGATAGCCGAGATCGAGGGTGGACGGGAGCGCGGCCTTCCCGCCCCCCGGCACTAGAATACGGCCCTCATGCCCCCCACCGACCCGCGGCCCTCCGGCGTCCTGAAGCCCTGGCAGCGGCGCCTCTACCGGCTCCTGCTCGTCCCTCTCGGGTTGATCGCGGCCAATTCGATCTACATCTCGGCCTTCACGAGGGACACCAGCTTCTTCTACGCGATGCTGCTGCTGCACCTGGCGCTGGGACTCGTCATCGCAGTGCCCTTCTTCGTTTTTGCCGTCACGCACGCCCGGCGCATGATCCGGACGTGGAACCGGCGCGCCAAGTACGCGGGCCTGGCGATCTTCACCCTGGCGGCGATTTCCGTCGGGACCGGCGTGTTCATGACGTTCCAGGGCGCCACCCTCAACCACAAAGGCGTCTGGCTGGCGCATGTCTCGTCGGTGCCGCTGGCGCTCGCCGCGTTCATCCTCCACCGGCGCGCGCACGTCCACAAGCTGCAGTTTCGCCGCCTCTTCGCGTGGGGCGGCGCCGTCGCCGTTTTCCTCGCCGCGATGACGGTCGTCGGCAGGCTCGAGAAGCCGCCCCGGCGGATCGTCAACGTGAACGGCGACACGGTCTTCTACCCGTCCTCGAGCGAGACGTTCGACCAGGGCCTCCTCGACGGGAAGAAGCTCGCCGCCAACGCCTACTGCCAGGAGTGTCATCCCGATTCGTTCCACCAGTGGGAGCGCTCGGCGCACCGCTTCTCGTCCTTCAACAATCCCTTTTACCGCAAGAGCGTCGAGCTCATGGCCGACCGCGTCGGCCGCGAGCGGACAAAATGGTGCTCGGGCTGCCACGACCCCGTCGTCCTCTTCACGGGCCAGATGGGCAAGGCGACGCAGGCGTCCTTCTCCTACGACTCGTGGGAGGCGCAGCAGGGCCTGACCTGCATGTCCTGCCACTCGATCGCCGAGATCAAGGACGTGAAGGGCAACGGCGCCTACGTCATCGAGGAATCGAAGCAGTACCCGTTCGCCTTCTCGGACGTCGGCGCGCTGCGGGCCGTCAACCGCCTGCTCATCCGGATGGAGCCTTCGCTCCACCGCAAGACCTTCCTGAAGCCTTTCATGCGCAGCCCCGAGTTCTGCTCGACCTGCCACAAGGTGGGCCTGATCCCGGCGTTGAACGGCTACCGCTGGATGCGCGGACAGAACCACTACGACGGCTGGTACGACTCGGGCGTCTCGGGGCGCGCCGTCCGCTCGTTCTACGACCCGCCGCAGCCGAAGGCGTGCCGCGACTGCCACCTGCCGCCCTACCGCTCGGACGAGTTCGGCAACAAGAAGGGATACCTGCACGACCACGTCTTCCCCGCGGCCAACACGGCCCTCCCGTTCATCCGGCGCGACAAGGAGACGGAGAAGAAGATCCGGGACTTTCTCGAGAACAAGGTCCTGACGGTCGACCTGTTCGCCATCCGGCGCGGCGACGAGCTCTTCGTCCTCGGCGAGAAGCTCCCCGAGGTGAGACCCGGCGAACCGCTCGACGTCGAGGTCGTCGTCCGCACGCGGGGCGTCGGGCACCCCTACACGAACGGGACGGCGGATTCCAACGAGACGTGGGTCTCGCTCGAGGCGGCCGGGGATTCCGGCAAGTTCTTCCAAAGCGGCGTGCTCGACGAGACGGGCCGGCTCGACGCCGCCGCGGACCGTCTCACGACGCTCGTCATCGACGAGGACGGCGGGCACATGGACCGCCGCCAACCGCAGGACATCCGGGTGCCGCTCTACAACAACGGCATCGGGCCCGGGGCCGCCCGCGTCGTGCACTATCGCGTCACGGTGCCCGAGGACGCCCGGGGCCCGATCACGCTCTCGGCCGGCACGCATTACCGAAAGTTTTCGCGGGACTTCACGACGTTCTCGCTCGGCGCGGCTCACCCGCCGCTGCCCGTGACGACGCTCGCAAGAGACAGGGTCGTGTTGCGCGTCGCCGGTGCGCGAGCCTCCCCTCTCCCAGCGGGAGCGGGGGCGGGGGAGAGGGCCAATCCCGACCCCCTCTGGCTGCGCTGGAACGACTACGGCATCGGCCTCTTCCTCCAGGGAGATCTCAAGGGCGCCGCGCGCGCATGGACGAAAGTGGCGGAACTCGCCCCCGACGAGCCGGACGGGCCGTTGAACCGAGCGCGGGCCGAGATCGCGGAAGGACGGCTGGCCGACGCGAAGGCGTCGCTCGCCGAGGCCGAGAAGCGCCGGCCCGGATGGGGCAAGACCGCCTTCTTCCGAGCCACCGTGGCCAAGGACGAGGGTCGCCTCGACGATGCCGAGAAAGATTTGAAGGCGGTGCTCGAGAAGTTCCCGCTCGACCGCATCGCCTGGAACAACCTCGGCCTCGTTCACTGGCTCGCCGGGCGGTTCCCGGAGGCGGTCGCCGCCTACGGAAAGACCCTCGCCATCGATCCCGAAGACCTGAACGCCCACTACAACCTCATGCGCGTCTACCGCGCGATGGGCGACCGAAAGAACGCCGACCTGCAGGACGCGGCCTATCGGAAGTACAAGGACGACGAGTCGATCCGCGCCATCGCCGGGGACTTCCGTCTCAGGAACCCGTGGGCCAACCGCGAGTCGCTTCCGGTCCACGTCCACGCGGAGGCCGAACCACCCCCGGCCGAGCCGGCCGCGTGGGTCGCCCACATGGGGCCGAAGGGCTACGAGACCGACCGCGGTTACCTGACGAAGCAACACCCGCCCGTGCCGAGCGAGGCCGCGCAATGGTCCTACGCCACGCCGCCTCGGGAACCGGCGAAGGACCGGGTCGCAAGAGTCTCTCTGGTTCCGTGATATCCCCCTCGCGATATGACCGCCGTCCAGAAAGCCACTGAGTCTCGAGTCGGTTCAACGCGTTTCCTACTGAAGGAGGGATCGGAGTGGGAAAGAAGACTCACGGCGGAATTTCTCGGAACGTTCTGGCTGGTTCTCGGGGGCTGCGGCAGCGCGGTCCTCGCGGCGGCGTTTCCCAACGTCGGCATCGGGTTGACCGGCGTCTCGTTCGCCTTCGGGCTGACGCTGCTGACCATGGTCTATACGATCGGGCCCATCTCGGGGTGTCACATCAACCCGGCCGTTTCGATCGGGCTCTGGGCCGGCGGCCGCTTCCCGGGCTCGAGCCTCGATCGCCTACATCCTGGCCCAGGTGGCCGGCGGCATCGCGGGAGCGGGCGCGCTCTACGTGATCGCGAGCGGCAAGGCGGGCTTCGACCTCGCGGGCGGCTTCGCATCCAACGGCTACGCCGCGCACTCGCCGGGCGGCTATTCGCTCGTGGCGTGCCTGGTCGCCGAGGTCGTGATGACCTTCATGTTCCTCATCATCATCCTCGGCGCGACCGACAAGCGGGCGCCGGCGGGCTTCGCCGGAATCGCCATCGGCCTCGCGCTGACGCTCATCCATCTCGTCAGCATCCCGGTGACCAACACGTCCGTCAACCCGGCGCGCAGCACCGGTCCCGCACTCTTCGTGGGCGGCTGGGCCGTCGAGCAGCTGTGGCTCTTCTGGCTCGCGCCGATCGCCGGCGCCGCGATCGCGGGCGCGGTGTATCGGGCGCTCCTCGAAGAACGTTGAGCGACATCGCGAGGCGAAGGATTGCCTGGCGGCTCCCGGGTCTCGCCCGGAGGCGTCCTTTTCACGGACCGGCGGTCCGCGCCGCGCGAGCAGAACGCTGCAGAATTCCCGCGCCGTGCGGCGCCTGTTGGCGCTCGGAGCCATCTTCTCGCCTCGCGATCGGGCTGCCGTCGCGCCGAGAAAGCCGGCGGCGCCCGCCGCCCGCCGCCTCCGCGCCGACGCCGCCCCCCCGCGATCGCCTTCGAGGAGAAGCGCCCGCGATGGGCATCGACTTCACCCACGTCACCGGCGCCGCGGCAAGAAGTGGATGCCCGAGACGATGGGCGGCGGCGTCGCGGTCCTCGACTACGACGGCGACGGGCGCGCCGGATCTGCTCTTCGTCTCCGGCGCGCACTGGCCGGGCGATCCGCGGCCGCCGGCGCAGAAGTCCTCGCTCGCGCTCTACCGCAACGAGGGCAACGACGCCTACGGCCTTCCCCGCTTCCGCAACGTCACGCGCGAGGCGGGCCTCGAGAGGGTGTTCTACGGGATGGGCGCCTCCGTCGCCGACTTCGACAACGACGGCCGCGACGACGTCTACGTCACGGACGCTCGACGGCAACCTACCTCTTCCACAACCGCGGCGGCCGCTTCGAGGAGATCGCCGAAGGCGCGCGGGCGTCGCGCGATCGGGATGGGGCACCTCGTCCGCCTGGTTCGACTACGACGGCGACGGACTGCTCGACCTCTACGTCGGCCGCTACGTGGACTGGAGCCCGGCGAAGGACCTCTTCTGCACGCTCGACGGCAAGACCAAGTCCTACTGCACGCCCGAGCGCTATCCCGGCACCGTCCTCGCACCTCTACCGCAACCTCGGCGGCGGCCGGTTCGAGGACGTCACGAAGAAGGCGGGCCTCGTACAGCGCGAACCAGAAGGCGCTCGGCGTCGCGCCCTGGGACTTCGACGGCGACGGCCGGGTGGACCTCCTCGTCTCCAACGACACGGCGCCGAACAACCTCTTCCGGAACAAGGGCGACGGGACCTTCGAGGACGTCGGGATCCCGACCGGCGTCGCCGTGGACGAGGCGGGCCGCGCGCGCGGCGCGATGGGCGTGGCGTGGGCCGACACGAAGAACGGCAAGGGCTCGGCGGTCGCGATCGGCAATTTCTCGAACGAGCTCAAGTCCCTCTACTGGACCGACTCGGGCGAGGTCTTCCTCGACGAGTCCCCGCGGAGCGGCGTCGGCCCGACGTCCTTCCTGGACCTGACCTTCGGCGTCCTCTTCTTCGACGCCGACCTCGACGGGCGGATGGACCTGCTCCTCGCCAACGGGCACGTCGAGCCGACCGTGCAGGAGGTCCAGAAGGACGTCGACGTACCGGCAGCCGCCGGCCCTCTACCGCAACGCCGGCGACGGGACGCTTCTCGCTGCTCGGCGAGCGTTCCGGCGACCTCGCGAAACCGCTCGTCGCGCCGGGGATCGGCCTACGCCGACCTCGACGGCGACGGCGACCTCGACGTGGTCCTCGTCGAGAACGGCGGTCCCGCGCGCGTCTTCTGAACCCGACGAACGCGCCGGCGAAGAGCGTGCGCGTGAAGCTCGACGGGCTCGGGAAAGTCCAACCGCGACGCCGTCGGCGCGCGCGTCACCGCGACGATCGGGATCGCGGACGCTCACGCAGCAGGTCTCCGGGCGGCCAGTCCTACCTCTCCGCCTCCGAGAAGACCCTGACCTTCGGCCTCGGCGAGGCGGTGAAGATCGACACGCTCGAGATCCGATGGCCGGACGGCGCGATGTCAGACGCTGAAGGACGTCCCGGGCGGAGCGCGCCTGGCCGTCGCTCAAGAGACGCCGTGACGCAGATCCGAACCGCGCGCCTCGAGCCGGCCGCGGCGATGCCAAGGCCGCGCGAATCCATCGGACGCGAACCGGGCTCCGCGCGCCTGCGCCGGGAGCGCCCCGCGTGAACGCCGTGGTCCGGCCGCCAGGCCGGGCGATGCGGCGCGACTGGCGGCGCTCTCGACCGCGCTCGGCTACCCGATGACGCCCCAGGATGCCGTCGAGCGGCTCGGCGAGATTGCGAACCATCCCGACCACGGCCTTCTCGTCGCCGAGATCGGCGGCCGTGTCGAGGGCTGGATCCAGGTCAGCCTGCCCCGCATCTTCGAGACGCCGCGCCAGGCGGAAATCGCGGGGCTCATCGTCGACGAAGGCGCCCGCGGCGGGGGCATCGGCCGGCAAGCTCCTCGAGGCCGCGGAGGGATGGGCCCGCGCGCAGGGATGCCGGGCCATCCGCGTGCGCTCGAACGTGGTCCGCGAACGCGCGCACGTGTTCTACCGGCGCGAGGGCTTCGGCGTCATCAAGACCCAGCGGTCTTCGAGAAGCTGCTCGCGCCCTGACGCGCGCAACCTCAGGCGCGCCCGAGCGCCGGGCGGCGGTCCCCGCCGAAGAGCTTGACGAGGACGACCCCGGCAACGAAGCCGCCGATGTGCGCGCCGTAGGCCACGCCTCCCCCGCCGCCGCCGAGCATCCCGGCGCCGCTGACCAGCTGGAACACGAACCAGAGGCCGATCGCGACGAGCGCCGGCACCTCCATCACCGAATACAGCCACAGGACGCGCACGCGCCGGTGCGGGAAGAGAACGATGTATCCGCCGAGCACGCCCGAGATCGCGCCCGAGGCGCCGAGGCACGGGATGAGCGGATTGGCGCCGAGGGCCGCCGTCACCAGGACGTGCGCGAGCCCCGCCAGGACGCCGGTCGCGAGGTAGAAGACCAGGTACCGCGCGTGGCCGAGCGCGTCCTCCAGGTTGTCGCCGAAGATCCAGAGGTAGAGCATGTTGCCGAAGAGGTGCGCGAAGCCGCCGTGCATGAACATCGCCGTGATCAGCGTGAGGTAAACGGGAATCGGCGTCGGAAACAGCTCGAGCGTCCCGACCGAGCGCCCGTAGTCGTCCCGGATCGGAATCGGCTGGCGCGATGTCGCGGCCCGCTCAGAATCTCGGCCGGCACGGTGACGAAGGCCATCGTGAAGCGCTCGTTCGACCCCATGCCCTGCAGGGCGACGAACACGAACACGTTCGCCGCGATCAAGCAGCCACGTGACGAACGGGGTCGTCCTTCGGTCGGAGTCGTCGTCGCCGATGGGAATCATGGTCGCCTCCTCTCGAGTCGATCGCTCCTCAGCGCGGGGCCGTCGGGACGTCGAGCGCGCCGCCCGGTCGCAGAGTGTAGGACCTTTCGCGCGGCCACGTCGAGAAAAGTCTGCCTCTGCCCCCCCGGCCAGCGCACCTCGATCTCGTCCGCCTTCTCGGCCGCTCCGAGGCCGAAGTGGAGCGGGACGAGCGACCCCGAAAGGTAGGACGGCGAAACTCGAAGAGTCTGCGTCTGCGAGCGCCCCTGCGCGGTCACGCGCACGCGCGTTTCGAGAACGGTTTTCCCGTCCGAGCCCGCGCGCGGCTCGATCGCGATCCAGTTGCCCGCGGGCAGCGTGTTTCGGAAGAGCCGCACAGGCCCGTTCACGTCGACGACGACGAGGTCGAGGGCCCCGTCCCCGTCGAAGTCGGCCACGGCCGTGCCGCGGGCCACCATGCGGGTTCGCCCCAGGTCGCCCGCGTCCTTCCATTCGGCAAAGCGCCCTTCCCCGAGGTTTCGCATCAGGACCGACGCCTGCGCGAAGTTGCGGTCACCCGCCTCGACGTAGGCCGCCGTGCCGCTCCGGTAGTGCGCCAGCATCCGCACCATGCGCGGAGCCAGGTGCCCGCCCACCGCGTAGAGGTCGGGCCAGCCGTCGTTGTCGAAGTCGGCGAAGTGCGTTCCCCACCGCACGAACGGCATGCCGAGGGCCGCGATTCCCGACGCCTTGCCCGCGTCCTCGAAGAGCACGCCGTCCACGTTTCGGTAGAGGCTGTTCTCCTCCGCACCGAAGTTCGTCACGAAGAGGTTGTCGCGCCCGCTGCCGAAGGGGTCCCCGACGGCCACGCCCATCCCGGCCCGCGGCCGCTCGCCGAGCACGCCGGCGCCTGCTTCGGCCGTGACCTCCTCGAAGCGCCCGTCGCCGCGGTTGCCGAAGAGCCGGTTCGAGACGCGGTCGTTGACGAAGTAGAGATCGGGTCGCCCGTCGCCGTCGTAGTCGAGCACGGCAATGCCGAGGGTCTTCATCTCGGCAGGCGGTACCGCGAGGCCAGCTTCCTTCGTGACGTCGCGGAACTTTCGTCCGCCCGCGTTGCGAAAGAGGTGCGAAGGCTGGCCCGTATAGTCCTCGGGCACCCGCAACTCGAACTGCTTCTGCGAGAGCTCCCATTGCGGCGACGAGTCCAGGTAGTTGGCGACCGCGACGTCGAGCCTCCCGTCGCCGTCGTAGTCGAGCACGGCCGCGCCGGCGGAAAAGAGCGGGTCCTCGAGGCCGGTGTCCCTGCCCTGCTCGAAGGTTCCGTCGCCGCGATTCCACCAGACCGCGTTCGGTCCGACGTTGGTCAGATAGAGGTCGAGCCGCCCGTCGCCATCGAGGTCCGCCCAGTAGGCGCCCATGCCGAGGTCGCAGGCGCGGATCCCGGATTTCCCGGTGACGTCCTCGAACCGCCCGCCGCCGACGTTGCGGAAGAGGCGCCCGCAATGGTCGGGGTCGGCCTTGCCCCATCGCGCGACGGAATTCGAGACGTAGAGGTCGGGCCGGCCGTCGCCGTCGTAGTCGCCGGCGGCGCAGCCTCCGATCATCGTGGCGATCAGCTTGAGGCGCTGGAGGTCGCTCCTCACGCGCATCGTCACGCCGGAATCCTTCGTCACGTCCTTGAACACACCCGACTTCCCAGCCGGCCCTGCCGCCAGACCGAGCAGAGCCGCGACGAGGGCGAAGACAGGCCGCCTCATTCCCGCCGACTGCCGTCCCGCATCGCGTCCACGAACTCCTCCGGCCCGCCCCGGCGCGTCAGGTACTCCTGGACGAACTCGCGGTGCGCGTCGGTTTCGGGGAAGGACAATTCGCCGTATCGCGCGTCGTCCATGCCGTGGAACGGCAGCGGCGCGACGGTCTGGCCGGCCACCGTGTTCTTGTCCGCGTCCTTGTCCCATCCATCGAGGATCACCACGTAGTCGCGCACCCAGCCCTCGGGCACGGGCGGCAGCCGCGAGGCGTCGAAGCAGAGCCGCACCGCGTCGCCGCCTTTCATCACCACGTAACGGTCGTCTGCGGCTTGGAGCAGCTCGCGCACGTCTCCGAAGCGCGTGTAGAGGCCGGCCATGTCGGCCCAGCGCGGCTCGCGCGAGACGTCGTCGTGGGCGAACACCTGGGGGCCGTCCGGAAACTCCCGCACCATCCGCGAAAATCCGCGAAAGGAGAGCTCGGCTGTGGAGAGCGGGACCGGGGTGGTCCGCATCGGGGCCGGCGCCTCGTCCACCGTGTACGCGATCCGATCCCAGTAGATCGCGAGGTTCGTCCGGATCCGCACCCGCGGGTCGCTGCGGTCGAGAACCTCGGAGAGGTCCACGGGCATGGTCTTGGTCTTGCCCGCGGGATAACCCATCGCGCCGATCGCCGTCTTCCAGCCGCCCCGCCCGTTCGGAACTTCCAGCACCGGGGCGGATGCCGCGATGTCCCCGCGCTGCGCGAGCGACACGTTGATCGAGGTGTCGGCGTAGAAGATCCAGCCCGTCAGGTAGAGCATGACCCTTCCGCCCCGGCGCGCCTCGGGCAGTTCGAGCACGAGCTCGTGCGGCTCGACCAGGCCCTGGTAACGCGTGGGCGCAAAGCCGGCGAGGAAGACACCGTCCTCGGCCGCGATCTCGGAGGTGCGGTCGCGCCCTTCGCCGTCGACGGCCCTCGGCCGGAAGGGCCGGGAGACCGTGAAGATCTTCTTCGGCGGAAACGGCGGCGGCACCATTTTCTCGTCCGGCACGAGCGCGACGCCGGCCGGGTGGTCCACGGCGGACAGCTCCGCAAGATCGAAGTAGGCCGTCTCCCAGAGCTCCTCGGTGAAGTCGAGGACGAGCATTCCATCCGCCGGCTTGAGCCGGTCGCCGGCAACGACGAGCCACTCGCGCGTGTCGGCGGCCGCCTGGTGAACCCCGTCGAAGAGCAATCCGGCCGGAGCGCGCCCGAGCACGTCCGTCAGGAAGTGCCATCGTGCCCCGTCGAAGGCATAGAGGAAGGGACAGGAGCCCTTGAGCTGCTGCACCTCGCGCAACACGGTCTTCACCGGCGGGTCGAGGACGTTCTGCGGCACGCCGTTGGTCCAGACGATGCGAAGCACGTCCGCCCTGCGCCGCCCTCCGAGGCCCAGGCGCGTGACCGGCCGCGCTGCCACGCGGTAGACGTAGAGGTCCTGCGCCCGGGCTTCGACCTCGGAACCGAAGCCGAGGCGATTGACCTTGGCCGAGCCCGTCGGAAGCCCTTCGAGGGCGACGTCGATCCAGCCGTTCGCGTTGCCGCCCCGGTTCTCGAAGAGGCGGACCGACCCGTCGGGAAGCACGAGTGCCAGGTCGAGGTCGCCGTCGCCGTCGAAATCCACCGCCTCGGCGTCGCGCACCGCGGGCAGCGCTCCAACGCCCGCAGCGGCGAAGTTGCCGGCCCCGTCGTTGCGGTAGATGGCGGACGGTCCGAGCGGGCTCCCGAGGAAGAGATCCAGAAACCCGTCGTTGTCGTAGTCGAACAGGAGGACCACCGACCCCGCCCCGATCGCCCGGGCCGCGCCGAACGTCCCGTCGCCGCGGTTGAGCGCCACGAACGCGCCGGCGTCGCTCGTCCAGACGAGGTCGACCCGGCCGTCGCCGTTCAGGTCGCCAGCGGCGGCGGCCAGGATCGTGCCCGCCTTCGGGAGCCCGGAGTCGCGAGCGGCCAGGCGCCCGCCCCGCAGGTTGTCGTAGAGTTCGAAGCCGCCCTCCGGTCGCGCCAGCAGGAGGTCCACGTCCCCGTCGCGATCGAAGTCGGCCGCGACCGCCAGCCGCGACGCGGCTCGCGGGGCGATGCCCGATATTGCGGTAACGTCCGTCCAGGTTCCATCGAGGTTGTTGCGCAGCAGGCGATCGCCCGCCTTCGCCGACACGTACAGGTCGAGATCGCCGTCCGCGTCCACGTCGAACGCGACGACGCCTTCCCCCGCGGCAATGGCGACCCGCGCGTAGCCATCGCCCTCCCGGATCCAGAGCGAGCCCGGCGTGACGAGATCGAGCGAGCCCGAGTTGGTCACGTCGGCGACCGCGACGTCGCCGGTGCCCGAGCCCGGAATGGGTGCTCCCGGCCGGTATCCCGCGGCCGAAGGGGCGACACGCAGGCCCGCCTCCCCCGCGATGACGAGGTCCCGGGCGTCCTTTCCCGTCACCCGGATCATCGCAGCCCCGGCGACGCCATCGAGCCCCGAGCCCGCCTTCGGCACAAAGGAGACCGGGATCGGACTCGGAGCCCGGGCGCGAACGACACCGGAGAGCGTGGGGCCCCAGTCCTCGAGCGGCAGGCCGACGACCCCGGGATCGACGTCGTGGCGGGCCTGTTGATATCGCGGGGTCGTGCGCAGGATGTTCTCGGCCACGCGGTACTTCAGCGATGCCGCGCTCTCGTCGCCCGATTCGAGCGACCGCCTCGCCTCGGCGAGCGCGCGGTCGAGCTTCGTCTCGCCCGCAACGAGGGCCGCAAGGCGGTCCGAAGTGGCGATGGCCGCGGCCGTATCCCCCTCGGCGCGGAGGAGGTCGCCGAGGCGAACGAGCAGGAACACGCTGGCCGGCGCCTGCGCGAGGGCGGCCTCCACGTCCCGGATCGCTTCGCGCCGGGAGGCGCCTCCCGCTTCCGCCCGGAGGCGGGCCGCGTTCCACAGTGAAGCGATGTCCCTCGGCGAGGCCGCGGCGGCCTTCTCGTAGAAACCGATCGCACCCGCCCGATCGCCGGCGAGCTCGCGCCGCGCGGCTTCGATCGCGAGCACGCGCGCGTCGCCGGAAGCCAGGAGCAGCGCCTGCGCCGTCAGGCGCGCGGCCAGAGCGGCATCCTTCGCGCGCAGCGCGGTGACGGCGCCGTTGGACCAGCCGAGCGGTTCCGCCGGGGCGAGCTGACGGATCGTCTCGAACCGCGCCGCGGCCTCCGCAAGGTTGCCTTCTTCGAGCGCCGCCAGGCCGACGTTCCTGGCCGCCTCCAGCCTCAGGACGTCCGACGGCGACGGCGCGGCCGCGGAAAGCGCGAGCGCGAGGAAAAGGCCGGCGGCGGTCACACGGGGGCGGCTCGCGCTTCGCGTCGGCCGCTCACGCCTTCTGGACGCCGAGCGCCTTCTCGAAGGCCGCGTACGTCTCTTCGTCGAGCAGGCAGAACACGATCTTCTGGACGTACTCGGCCGAGGGAGCAAAGGAGCGGGCCGCCGCGATCGTGACCTCGGCGGCCATCTCCAGGGGAACGCCGAAGGTTCCGGCCGAGATCGCAGGCAGCGCCACGGACGTCGCGCCGATGTCCTCGCCGCGCCGCAGCGCCTGGAGAACCGCCGAGGCCAGCAGCATCTCCTCGCCGAAGCTGCCCCCCCTCCACACGGGCCCGACCGCGTGGATCACCCACTTTGCCGGAAGCTTGCCCGCCTTCGTCACGACCGCCTGGCCGACGGCGCACGTGCCGATCCGGTCGCACTCTTCCTGGATCGTGGGGCCACCGTTCTGGCGGATCGCTCCGGCGACGCCGGAGCCGAGCTGCAGGGCCTCGTTGGCAGCGTTGACGACGGCGTCGACGTGCATCCGCGTGATGTCGGCCTTCGCGAGCTCGATGACGGCGGGCATGGCGGTCGAGGCCCGGCCTCAGGCTTCCAGCGCCTTCACGATCGCGTCCGCGATCCGCATGTACGCCTCGGTGACCGGTGACTTCGGCTCGCCGGCGACGATCGGCCGGCCGGAGTCGCCGCCGACCACGATCTTCGGATCGAGCGGGATCTCTCCCAGAAATGGAACCTGGAGGTCCTCGGCCGTGCGCCGGCCCCCGCCGTGCTTGAAGATCTCCTCCCGGTTCCCGCACTTCGGGCAGAGGTAGTAGGACATGTTCTCGACGATGCCGAGCAGGGGCACGTTGACCTTCTGGAACATCGCCAGCCCCTTGCGCGCGTCGATGAGCGACACGTCCTGCGGCGTCGTCACGATGACCGCTCCCGACAGGTGGATCTTCTGGGTCAGCGTCAGCTGCGCGTCCCCCGTTCCAGGCGGCAGATCGATCACGAGGAAATCGAGCGCGCCCCAGGCCACATCCTGCAGAAACTGCTCGACCGCCTTCATCACCATCGGGCCGCGCCAGATCACGGGCTGGTCGACGTCCATCAGGAAGCCGAGCGACATGACCTTCACACCGTGGCGCTCGATCGGGACGATCTGGTTCGCCTCGTTGACGTAGGGCTTCTCGTCGATGCCCATCATCATCTGCTGCGATGGGCCGTAGATGTCCGAGTCCATGAGACCGACCCGATGGCCCCGGCGCTCGAGGGCGAGCGCGAGGTTGGCCGCGACCGTGGACTTGCCCACGCCGCCCTTGCCGGACGCCACGGCGATCTTGAAGCGCACGTCCTTCAGGATCGCGGCGTCGGGCGAGGCTCCCGAGGGCCGGGGGGCAGCGGCCGAGGGTGGCTTGACGTCGAGGCGGATCGTCACCGCGCGGACGCCGGACATCCCGCGCAGTTTCTCGGTCGCGTCGCGCTTCATTTCCTCGGCGGCAGCGGACGACTCGGTCATGATCTCGAGGCGCATCGACACGTTGCCGCCGCCGACGGCCAGGTCCTTGACGAAGCCGAACGACACGATGTCGCGCGAGAGCCCCGGGAACCGCACGGTCCGCAGGACCCCCAGGACCTTTTCTTCCGTCAGCTCCGCCATGGCGCTCATGCGTCCTCCAGCGCTGATTCTATGTCGGCCCTTGCCTCCGCGCGCAGGCGCTCCACCCTCTCGCGCAGCTGACCCGTCAGGGCGGCGCGGTCGCCCGGCGCGCGCCCGGCCGTGGCGATCGGCTCGCCGACCGCGAGGCAAATCCGGGACGGCAGGATCGTGAAGCCTCCGCGGCGCTGGATCTGGAAGGTTCCCGCAATCCCGAGGGGCAGGAGCGGCAGCCCCGATCGCAGCGCCAGAAGCGCCGCGCCCCCCTTGAAGGCCGAGAGCTCCCCCGTCCGCGTGCGGGTCTCCTCGGGAAAGACGATGAGCGAACGCCCACCCTCCAGGCGCGACAACGCGGCGTCGACGAGCGTGAAGCTGCGCGAGCGCGCTTCGCGATCGACCGGGATGAAGCCCGCGGCCGCCATGGACCAGCCGAGGATCGGAAGGCGGAAGAGGTTGCGCTTGGCCAGAAAGCGCACCGACATGGGAAGCACCGCGAGAAGCACCAGGATGTCGTAGAAGCTCTCGTGGTTGGGCGCGATCACGTAGCTCGACCGGGTCTCGAGCCGCTCGCCATGCCGCATGCGGACGGTGACTCCTGAAACGGCGAGGATCAGCCGCGCCCACCCGCGCGCGAGCTTCAGGAACCACTCCCCGCGCGGGGGCACGAGGGCGAGGGGGATCGCGGGGAGACCGAACAGGACCGTGGCCACCGAGATGACGATCCAGACCCCCAGGGAGCGCAGAAAACCCACGGCGGCGGATGGTAACAGAGGCGCAAGTCCCGGCGAATCCGGCGTTTACACGGTGCGAAGCGAGGGCGTAGAATGCGCCGTCCACATGGCTCCACCCGAACCGTCCGCAACCGCGATCTTCTATCGCCACCTCGGCTGGCTGCGGTTCGTCGACCGTTTCGGGCGCAGGGGGTCGCAGACCGTCGACTACATTGGCGGCCTTTTCCAGATGATCGGGCAGTTTTTCGCAGGCTGCGTGACCCGTCCCTTCTACTCGGCCGAGGTCTTGAACCAGATGGACGAGCTCGGCGTCAAATCGGTGGCGATCACCGGCATCACTGCGTTCGTCACGGGCGGCGTGCTCGCCCTCCAGACGGCCTACTCGCTCGAAGCCTTCGGCGGAAAGAACTTCGTCGGCCGGATCGTGTCGCTGTCGCTCGTGCGCGAGCTCGGGCCGATCCTGACGGCGCTGATGGTCGCGGGACGCGTCGGCTCCGGAATCACGGCGGAAATCGGCTCGATGACCGTGACTGAGCAGGTCGATGCCCTGCGGGCGATGGCGGTCTCTCCGATCCGCCGGCTCGTCGTGCCGCGCGTGCTGGCCGTCATCGTGATGATGCCCGTCCTGACCGCCATCGCCGACGTGCTCGGAATCCTCGGGGGCATGGGGATCGCCGTGCTCGAGATCCGCATGACGGCGCAGGACTACATCACCAGCATCTGGCAGCAACTCTCCATCTCGGACATCTTCAGCGGCCTCGGCAAAACGGTCTTCTTCGGCCTCGAGATCGGGGCCATCGGCTGCTACAACGGCCTCCAGGTCGAGGGCGGCGCGGCGGCGGTCGGCCGCGCCACGACTCGCACGGTCGTGCTCGCGTCGATCTCCATCCTCGTCTCCGACTTCTTCCTGACCAAGCTCTTCATGGCCATATGATGAGCGCCACCTTCCCCGCGGCCGAACGGCCGCCGGCACCTTCGCCCCGGGGCGAGACGATCGTCGAGTTCAAGGAAGTCTGGAAGCGCTACTCCGGCCGCGACATCCTCGCCGGGGTCAATCTGCAGATCCAGCGCGGCCAGGTGCTCTGCATCCTTGGCCCGTCGGGCACGGGAAAGAGCGTGGCGCTGCGTCACATCAACGGGCTCACGCGCCCGGACAGCGGAGACGTGCGCATCTTCGGCGAGTCGATCGTCGGGCTTTCGGAGGAGGAACTCTCGCCCGTGCGCCGGCGGCTCACCATGCTCTTCCAGGGCGGGGCGCTCTTCGACTCGATGAACGTCGAGGACAACATCGCCTTCCCGGTGCGCGAGCACACCGGGAAGACGCCCCAGGAGATCGCGGCCATCGTCGCGGAAAAGCTCACGCTCGTGGGCCTGCCCGGAATCCAGAGAAAGATGCCGTCGGAGCTCTCGGGAGGGATGCGCAAGCGCGTGGCGCTGGCGCGCTCGATCGCCCTCGAACCCGAGATCATCCTCTACGACGAGCCGACGACGGGCCTCGACCCGGTGTCCTCGGAAAAAATCGCCCAGCTCATCGTCAGCGTCAACGAGCGGCTCCAGACGACTTCGGTCGTGGTGACACACGACATCGTCGCCGCGCGCACCGTGGCGGACCGCGTGGTGTTCCTGTACCAGGGGCTGTTCCAGTTCATCGGAACGTTCGACGAGGCGGCATCGAGCAGCCATCCGATCCTGATGGAGTATTTCCGCGCCATGGGCTTTCCCTGCGGAACAGGCGCCTTCCAGGCGGCGCCGAAGGGAGTATGACGGTGGCCGAGCAACAGGTCGGGCGACGTTTCCGGGTGGGGATCGTGGTCCTCATCGCGCTCCTCGCGACAATGATCGGGATCTTCATGATCGGGCAGCGCGCCAACCTCTTTCGCAGCAAGTTCCCGTACGAAACGCACTTCGAGTCGGCCTCGGGCCTGATCTCGGGCAACAACGTCTCATTGAACGGCGTGGTCGTCGGCAGCGTCATCGAGGTCCGCCTTTCGGGCAACGCCGCCGACCGCACCGTACGGGTCGTTTACGACGTGGTCAAGCGCTGGGCGCCGATGATCCGCAAGGGCACGCGCGCCTCCATCAAGACGCGAGGCCTGCTCGGCGACAAGTACATCGAGCTCGAGGGCGGCAAGCCCGACGAGCCCGAGGTGCCGATCGGCAGCGAGATCCCGCCGGCCCCCGGAGCCGGCCTCGAGAAGTTCCTCGAGGGCAGCGGCGACCTCATGACGGACCTCGGCGGGATCGCGAAATCCCTGAAGAACATCCTCGGGCGCACCGAGAAGGGAGAGGGCTTCCTCGGCGCGATCACGTCCAACAGCGAGGAGAGCGAGCGCCTGGGCAGCAACCTGAACGCCACGCTGCGTTCGCTCAATTCCATCCTCGCCAAGGTCGAGCGCGGACAGGGTCTCGCCGGAAAGCTCCTGATCGACGAGAAGTACGGCCGCGAGACGAGTGACTCGCTCGCGGGCGCGATCAAGTCCGTCCAGTCCCTGCTCGGGAAGATCGACGAGGGCGTGCGCACCGGGAACGGCGCGATCCCGGCACTGCTGTCGGACCCCGAGGGCAAGAAGAAGATCTACGCGCTCGTGGACAATCTCGGCCTCGCCGCGGCCGGCCTGGTCAAGATCACGGAGAACCTCGAAAAGGGCAGCGGCGCCATCCCGATCCTGCTGCACGACGCCCAGTTCGGCAAAGCGTTCACCGGCAACCTGAAGAGCCTTTCGGAGCACCTCGATTCCATCTCCCGCAAGCTCGACGAGGGCCACGGCACGGCGGGCAAGCTCATCAACGACCCGTCGGTTTACGACGGGGCGAACCGGCTCGTGGTCGGAGTCAACGAGTCGGCGCTGCTGCGCTGGCTGATCAAGGACCGGCAGAAGTCAGGCATCAAGAAGGAATACGACGACGCGGTCCGCGCCCAGGAGGCGGCCGCGCCGTCTCCGACACCCGCGCCCCAGAAGTGAAGCTGCTCATCACGGGGGGGGCGGGCTTCATCGGCTCGCACCTGGCGGACCGCCGCCTCGCCAAAGGCGATCGCGTCGTCGTGCTCGACGACTTCAACGACTTCTACGACCCGCGCGTCAAGCGCGGCAACGTCGCGGCGCACCTGGCCGAACCGCGGTACCGCCTGATCGAGGGGGACATCCGCGACCGGGCGCTCGTGTTCCGCGTGTTCGAGGAGGAACGCTTCGACGGCGTCCTCCACCTCGCCGCGCGCGCGGGCGTCCGCCCGTCGCTTTCCCAACCGGTCCTCTACGAGGAGGTCAACTGCGTCGCAACCTGGCACCTGCTCGAGGCCGCCGTCGCCCACGGGAAGCCCCACTTCGTCTTCGCCTCGTCCTCCTCGGTCTACGGCATCAACTCGAAGCTGCCGTTCTCGGAGGAGGACCCCATCGAGCGGCCGATCTCCCCGTACGCCACGACGAAACGATCGGGCGAGCTCCAGGTCTTCAACGCGCACCACCTGCACGGGTTGACCAGCGTGTGCCTGCGGTTCTTCACGGTGTACGGCCCGCGGCAGCGGCCCGAGATGGCGATCGCGCGCTTCATCCGCTGCCTCGAGGCCGACACCCCGATTCCCTACTACGGCGACGGGCAGTCGCGGCGCGACTACACGTACATCGACGACATTGCCGACGGCGTCGAGGCGGCCCTCGAGAGCCGGATCGGCTTCGAGATCATCAACCTCGGCGGCGCCCATCCGGTCACGCTCGCCGAGCTCGTCGCCGCGGTCGAGGCGGCGACCGGCCGCACCGCCCGCCTCGACCGGCAGCCCACACAGGCGGGCGACGTGCCGGTCACGTTCGCAGCCGTCGAGAAGGCCGGGCGACTGCTCGGCTTCCGGGCGCGGGTGCCCCTGGCGGAGGGGTTGAAGAGGTCGGTGGAGTGGTATCGGAAGTCAGTCAGAAGTCGGTAGTCAGCAGGACAGCGAGGACTCAAAGGGACACATGAACATCTGCATGGTCGGCACGGGATACGTGGGGCTCGTCACGGGAGCGTGCCTCGCGGACTTCGGAATGAACGTCGTCTGCGTCGACAAGGACGCCGCCAAGATCGCCGCTCTGCAGCGGGGTGAGATTCCGATCTACGAGCCCGGCCTCGAGGAAGTCGTCGCGCGCAACGAGCGCGCCGGCCGGCTGCGCTTCACGACGGACCTGAAGGCCGGCATCGAGGACGCCCTCGCGATCTTCATCGCCGTCGGCACGCCGCCGAAACCGGACGGCTCCCCGGACCTCACCTTCGTCGCGCAGGTGGCCGATGCCATCGCCCTGCACATGAACGGCTACAAGGTGGTGGTCACCAAGTCCACCGTGCCCACCGGCACGGGCCGCATGATCGAGCAGATCCTGAAGGAGAAGAACGGCCGCCACCCCTTCTCCGTGGTGTCCAACCCCGAGTTCCTGCGCGAGGGCTCGGCCGTCGCGGACTTCCTGCGCCCGGATCGCGTCATCATCGGCGCCAGTGACGCGCGCGCCGTCGACGTCCTGAAGGAGATCTACAGCCCGCTCTACCTGATCGAGACCCCCATCCTGATCACCGACGTCGCCTCGGCCGAGCTCATCAAGTACGCGTCCAACGGCTTCCTTGCCGTGAAGATCTCGTTCATCAACGAGATCGCCCGGCTCTGCGAGCTCATGGGCGCCGACGTCCACGACGTTGCGAAGGGAATGGGCCTCGACCGTCGGATCGGCGGCAAGTTCCTCCACCCCGGCCCCGGATTCGGCGGCTCCTGCTTCCCGAAGGACACGTCGGCCGCGGCGGACCTCGCGCGCCAGCACGGCTACACCTTTCAGATCATCGAGGCGACCATGCGGGTCAACGCCGAGACCAAGGCGCGCATGATCGAGAAGATCCGGGATGCCGCGGGGCCGCTCGCCGGAAAGACGGCCGCGGTGCTCGGGCTCTCCTTCAAGCCGGAGACCGACGACATCCGCGAGTCGCCGGCGCTGGCCGTGGTGGCGGACCTCCTCGCGGCGGGCGTCGCGGTGCGCGCCTTCGATCCGGCCGCGATGCCCGGCGCCAAGGCCGTTCATCCCGAGATTCACCTGGCCCGGGATGCCTACGACTGCGCGGCCGGCGCCGACTTCCTCGTCCTCGCGACCGAGTGGAACGCGTTTCGGGCGCTGGACCTGCCGAGGCTGGCGGGGTTGATGCGCTCGCGGACGATGATCGACCTGCGCAACGTCTACGACCCGGCCGAGATGCGCGCCGCGGGGTGGGCGTACGCTTGCGTCGGCCGGCAATGACACGACAAAAGGGAGCAAACGCATGCGAGTGCTCGTAACGGGGGGCGCCGGATTCCTCGGAAGCCACCTCTGTGACCGCCTCCTCCGGGAGGGGCACGACGTCATCGCCATGGACAACCTTCTGACTGGCAATCCGCGCAACCTCGCGCACCTCGAGCCGGAGAAGCGTTTCCGCTTCGTGCGTCACGACGTCACCCAGTACATCTTCGTGGACGGCCCGCTCGACGCCGTGCTCCATTTCGCCTCCCCGGCCTCGCCCATCGACTACCTGGAGCTTCCGATTCAGACGCTCAAGGTCGGCTCCCTCGGCACGCACAACGCGCTCGGCCTCGCGCTCGAGAAGAAGGCGCGGTTCCTGCTGGCCTCGACCTCCGAGGTCTACGGCGATCCCCTCATCCATCCGCAGCCGGAGACGTACTGGGGCAACGTCAACCCGATCGGCCCGCGGGGCGTCTACGACGAGGCCAAGCGCTTCGCCGAGGCGATCACGATGGCCTACCGGCGGGCGCACGGCGTCGACACCCGGATCGTGCGAATCTTCAATACATACGGCGAGCGGATGCGGCCGCGCGACGGACGCGTCGTGCCCGCGCTGATCGGACAGGCGCTGGCGGGCGAACCGATGACGGTCTTCGGCGACGGCTCCCAGACCCGGTCGTTCTGCTACGTCTCGGACCTCGTGGAGGGGATCTACCGCCTCCTCCTGTCGGACATCCCCGATCCGACCAACATCGGCAACCCGGCCGAGCTCTCGGTTCTCGACTTCGCCCGCAGGATCCGGGAGCTCACCGCCACCCGGAGCGAAATCGTATTCAAGCCCCTTCCGGTCGACGACCCGAAGGTCCGGCAGCCGGACATCACGAAGGCGAAGGAGAAGCTGGGATGGGAGCCGAAGGTGAAGCTGGAAGAGGGCTTGAAGAGGACGATCGAGTACTTCCGGAGTCTGTAGCTACTCGCCGTCCCTTCCGATCGCCTCCACGGGGCACGAGTCCATCGCCTCCTGGCACTGCGCGTCCTCCTCGGGCCCCGAGGGCTGGCTGGAGAGGTAGGAATACCCCTTGTCCTCGTTGCGCTGGAAGTTCCGGGGCGCGGTGACGCGGCAGACGTCGCAGTCGATGCACTGGCTGTCGACGTAGTACTTGCCGGGCACGCTCTCGGGCACCTTGTCCTTGCGGTCGGCCATGAGGGCGGGAACCTTAGCACGCCGCCCCGCGGCCAACAAATGAGAGACGAATCAAGATCGGGCCGCCGCGGGACCGCTGGTTTAGACTGCCCCGCGTGCTCCGGCGCCCCGTGCTCGCGATCCTCCTGGCCGGCCTCGCGGCCTGCCGCCGCCCGGCCCTGCCCGAGGTCGCCAGCGCGGACCGCGACGCTGCGGCGGGCCGGCGCATCTTCGAGCGCAAGTGCGCGTCCTGCCACAACACGAACGGCGACGGAAAGACGATCCTGGCCGGCCACCTGCCGTATGCCAGCCTGGTCGACGGCGTGTGGCGCTCGGACGGCAGTGCCGCGGCCATCGAGACGCAGGTGCGCGAGGGCCGCGATCCGATGCCGAAGTTCCAGGGGAAACTGACCGACGAGGAAATTCGCCAGGTCGTGGCCTACGTGGGGGCCCTCTCCCGCGCGGCCGCGAAAAGCGCCGCGGCGGGCGGGGTTCCGGACCGATGAGTCGCCGCATCCCCCTCTTCCCGCTGCCGGAAGTCGTCCTGCTCCCGGGGACCCTCCTGCCCCTCCACATCTTCGAGCCCCGATACCGGGCCATGGTGGCCGACGCGCTCGAGGCCGACCGCACGATCGGTATGGCGATGCTGAAGCCCGGCGCCGAGGAGGGCGGCGAGGCCCCGGCGATCCACCGCATCGGGACGGCCGGAGAGATCGTCGAATCCGAGGCGCTTGCCGACGGGCGCTACAACATCCTTCTCGAAGCGCGGTTCCGATTCCGGGTGCTGGAGGAGCGGGCGCCCGATCCGTATCGCGTGGCGAGCGTCGAAGAGATCCAGACCGTGCCGTTTCCGGAGGCCGGCGAGGGCGAGCGCATCGTTGCCTCCGCGACCGCTCTCTACGGCGAGGTTGCCCGTGCGCTCGACCTGCCTCCGCTGCCGGGCGAACAGATCTCCCCGGAACGGCTCGCCTCGGAGATGGCGCTGCGCCTGCGCTATGCCCCGCCCGAGCTCCAGGCGTTGCTCGAGACCGACTCGCTCGCCTCCCGCTTCGAGACCCTCCGGGGCCGGATGCGCGAATGGAAGGACCGCCTCGTGTTCCTCGCGCCGTTCCGGCCAAGGGATCTCGATCCGAGGAACAACTGACCATTGGAGCGCGGAGGCAATCCGATGGTCATCCCGAGCAAAGCGAGGGGTCCCGAACTCGCACCGCGGCAGCGGTGCCCCTACAGCGAGGCGTTCAGGGCGCGCTCGTGCGCCCAGCTGCGGATCGCCTTGATCTGCTCTTCCATCGTGACCGCGAGCGGAACGGTGGCCGCGATCATCCGGTAGAGGTCGTCCTCGGTGATCGCCCTGCTCTCCGCATAGGCGTCTACGACCGCGGAGATGACGGCCTGTTCGATCTCGGCGCCGTTCCAGCCGCTGGTGGCCTTGGCGAGGAAGACGAGGTCGAAGCGCGCCACGTCGCACCGATTCTTCGCCAGGTGGATCGCAAAGATCTGCTTGCGCTCCTCCTCGTTCGGCAGGTCCACGAAGAAAACCTGGTCGAACCGGCCCTTGCGGATGATCTCGGCCGGGAGCAGATGGATCCGGTTGGCCGTCGCCGCGACGAAGACGAGCGCGCTCTTCTCCTGCATCCAGGTCAGGAAGCCCGAAAAGATGCGCGACATCGAGGCGTCGCCGCCCTCCCGGTAGCCGCCGACGCCCATCTCGATCTCGTCGATCCAGAGGACCGCGGGAGAGACGGACTCCACCGCACGCAGCGCCCGGAGAAAGGTCATTTCGGGGTTGTCGGTCCCGAAGACGGCATTCATGTCCAACCGGAAGAGGGGCAGGTTCCACAGGGTCGAGATGGTCTTGACGCACAGGCTTTTGCCGCAGCCGGAAATTCCCATCAGGAGAATCCCCTTCGGGATCGGGATGCCCGCGTCGAGCGCGTCCTTCGAGAAAAGGGCCTGGCGCTTCTGCAGCCACGCCTTCAGGACCGCGTAGCCGCCGATGTCGTCGAGCGAGAAGCGCGGGGGCACGAACTCGAGCACCCCCTCCTTGCGGGACATCTGCTCCTTCTCGCCGAGGATCTCGAGGAACCCCGCCTCGTCGAAGGTCTTCCGGGCGGCGAACACCTTGGAGGCGACGTGTCCGATCTCGTCCGCCGTCAGGCCGCGCATCGCCAGCGACAATCGGCGCATCTGCGGCTCGTCGATCGCGATCGAGAGGCGCCGTCGCAGGTGCCCGTCCAGGATCTTCGCGATCTCGTTGTCGTCGGGTAGCTCGTACTCGACGACGTAGATCTCCTTCTTGGCGTCTTCCGGGATCGCCAGGCGCGGAGAGACGATCAGCACGTGCCGGCCCCGATCCTTGAGTGCGCGGTAGAGGTCGCGCAGGCGCCGCACGATCTCCGGGCGGCCCGAGGCCGGAAAGTCCTTGAGCAGGTAGAAGCCCTTGCCGGACGCGGCCAGAATCGCCTCGAGCGCGCGCAGCGGGTCCTGCGTGTCGGGGACCGGCGTGCCGTCGACCACCAGCCCGTCGACCACCGACCAGACGCCATATGGACAGGGTGCGCCGTAGAACGTCTTCGCCAGGTGCTGCGCCAGGCGCTCGACCCGCGTTTCCTCCCAGGTCATCACGTAGATCAGGGGGTGGCCGCCGAGGAGCGCCTTGCGGATCCGCTCCATCGCCCGGTTCGGGACGGCGACGGGAGTCGTGACGGCAGTGACGGCAGCGCTCATCGGAGTGATTGTAACGCGCCCCGGCCGGCCGGGCGGTTACAATGCCCGATGATGGCAAATCCTGAGCACTGGAAGCTTCTCGGCACGCCCGGATGGAACGAGTGGCGCGTCAGGAACTCGAACGTGACGCCGGACCTGACCGGCGCCGACCTCGCGGGAATGGACCTGTCCGGCAAGGACCTCAAGCGGGCGGACCTGACCCGCGCGGACCTGTCCCGCGCCACCATCGCGGGAACGGATTTCACGCGTGCGACGCTGCGCCACACGAAGTGGGAGGGCGTCTCGGGTCCGGGCGCGATTTTCGAGCACTGCGACCTCGATTTCCTGGATTTCACGAAGGCCTTCTTCGCCGGGGGCCGCTTTCGTTCCGCCTCGCTCCAGAGTTGCGTGCTGGCGGGAACGGACTTCGCCGGAGCCGACCTGTCCTTCACCCGCCTCGAAGGCGCCGACCTGTCGGGCGCCAACCTCGCGGGCGCGGTGCTCAAGGACGTCAACTTCCGGGGCATCAAGCTCGCCAACGCGCACTTCGACGGCGCCGACCTCTCGCGGGCGGTCTTCGAAGGGGTCGTGGCCACGCAGGGCTCCTTCCCGAAAGCGAATTTCGCGGGCGCCAACCTGAAGGGCTGCGACCTGACCGGAGCGGACCTCCGGGGCGCAAAATTCACGGGCGCCAATCTCCGGCAGGCTTCGATCAACGCCGCCGACTGCGAGGCGGCGGAGTTCACCGACACGGACCTGGAGCTCGCGTCGGCGGTGGAGGCCAACTTCACGGCGGCCACCTTCGACCGGGCCCGGCTTCGGAAGGCCGACCTGCGCCGCGCGGCCTTCCTCGACGCCGGGGGCACCGACGTCAGCTTCGCCGAGGCGAAACTGACCGAGGTGGACCTGCGCTCGGCCCGATTCGAGAAGGCCAACTTCCAGGGAGCGGATCTTTCCAGGGTCGTGCTCCGGCGGGCAAACCTCAAGCCGTACAGCTTCGTGGGCGCGTCCTTCTCGGGCGCGGACCTGACCGAGGCGCAGGCGGAGGGCGTCAACTTCTCCCGCGCGGACCTGTCCCTCGGAAGCTTCCGGCTCGCGAACCTGAAGCGGGCCGACTTTTCCGGCTGCCGCGGATTCGACGCCGACCTCTCGGGGTCGCTGCTCATCGGCGCCAATTTCCAGGGCGCGAGCCTCCAGGACGCGGACCTGCGCTTCGCGCGCGCGATCGGGGCCGACTTCACCGGTGCCGAGTTGAAGGGCGCCGATCTCGCCAACTCGGACTTCACCGAGGCCGTCTTCAAGAAGACGAAATTCTGGGGCGCCACGGCGCGCCGCGCCAAGCCCCCGAAGGGTCATGGCTTGCTCTTCTCCCTCTCGACGACCTTCTCGAAGGCCAAGGAGAAACAGACCAGGGCCGCCGACGACAAGGAAGCCAAGCGCCAGAAGCGCATTTCCGATCTCGAGGCCGAGGCTTCGAAGAAAGCGCCGCACCTGACGGGGAGACGGTAGGGGGCAGTCGGCAGGGGCGAAACGGCAGGGGCGAGGGCCCTGGCCCCGTCTACCGTCTACCGTCTTCCGATTTCTTCGCGGGCGTCGCCTCCGCGACGGCTTTCCGGAGCGCCGCCTCGAGCTTCTCCGCGGCGTCCCGATCCAGGAGGAATCCTCCGGGCCGCGCCGAAACCCGCGCGATCATCCCGTTCGCTCCGGGGTGCAGGTTCAGGGTCCACGGGTCCCCGGTCTTCATCCGGACCGTCACGGTCGCGGCCGCCGGATCGAGCGCTTTCATCGCGGACTCGTCGACAAACTCCCTGCACTTCAGGTCGAGCAGAGCCCCGAGCGCATCGTCGGCCGCCGCCGCCAGCACAGGACGGCCCCCGGAGTTCCATCCGCCGCCGTTGAAGTCGAGGAGGATGCGCGTTTTCCCGAACGCCGCATCGATCCCCGCGGCTTCTCCCCTGTGGAAGCCGAGCAGCGCGCGGCCCCGGAACGCCTCGGCTTCCTTCGACAGCTCTTCCGAGATGTCGCGTTCGACGGTGAGGACCTGCCCATCGCGCCGCGCGTAAATCGTGTTGCCGTCCGAACGCGTCGCGCCGAAGTCGACCGCGCTGACTAAGCCCTTTGCGCCCGTGATCGAGACGCGGAAGAGCGCCGGGCTCAAGCCGAACGCCGCCAGATCCTGGCCACCGTGGATGAAATCCCTGGCCCGGAGCCCCAGCAGGGACGCCTCCAGCCGGTCGACCTCCGCCGCATCGGCGAGGTCCGACATCGGCTCGACCAGCCACCAGACTCCCTGCTTGCGTGCGAAGACGAGCCGGCCCCGCCCCCGCAGGATCTCCAGCCGCGTCATGTCCGCCGGGGCCCCGCCGAAGAGCTCCCGGCTCTCGAAGTCGTCCGCGCTCTTCCTCAGGGACGCGAGCACGGCCGCCGGCACGAAAAGGACCTTTTGCGTCCCTTCCACACGCGCGGCGACGACATCGGTGCCGGGAACCGGGGCGCCGAACTCGATCGTCCGCGTCTTGCGCGACTTCGGGTCCGCCGGGTCGCTCCAGACGATCGTGGCCTTCGCCGCGGGTTTGTCGAGCCCGTAGTCAGCCGGCCGCGCATCGCCCGCGTCCTCGCCGCCCGCGCGCTTGAACTCGGCAAGCCCGGACAACACGCTCCCGACGGCAAACGGGTCGGCCGGGTATTTTTCGGGCTTGATCATCTTCCAACCGGCCTCGCCGGCCCGCTGGAACTCCAGGGTCTCGCCCGAACGGGCGAGCTCGATCCGCTCGACCTGGTCCTGTGGAATGTCCCAGTAGAGGTCGCCTTTGCGCGACCGCTCTTCGGTCGTCGGCAAACGACGCTCGAAGAGAAAGATGAACCCGAAAAGGACGGCGACCACCGCGGTCAGTGCGAGCAGCTTCCTGGCGGACACGGCCGGACCCTAGTGTCCTGTAACCGAAGTCACGATGCCAATCTCTTCGCTTGAAAGATGCGAGTAAGGCCCAAGAGCGAGGGCCACGGTGGTTGTGAGAAGCCGCACGGCGCTATCGAAACTTCGGTGCCAGAACACTAGTCCCGCCGCCGGTACCAGACCCAGACGCCGAGCAGGATGGCCAGGGCCGGCAGCCCGACGATGACCGTCCAGCCGATCCGGATGACCTGGTTTTCGGTGAGCGTCAGCGATGCCTGCTCCGGCGTCTTCGGCGCGATGCCGACCTGGCGGTCCCGGCCGGCCAGCCACTGCGCTGCGTTCGCGAACAGCGTGCCGTTGGCACCGTTCTGAATGGACCCGCTGGCTGCGAACCGGGAGTTGCCGAACACGACGAGCCGCGGCGACGGATCACCCTTCTTCCTCTCGTCGGCGGGGCCCACGGCAACGGCCAGCGAAACCGGCCCCGGCGTGTCCCCGGGCTCCTTCTTGAGCCCGGAATCGAGCTGCTTGAGGTTGGTCTCGCCCCAGCCCTCCGCGGACGTCTCGATGAGCATGGCCTCCGAAAGGCCCTGTGGATCCTTTTCGGCCTTCGTCACCGAACGCGCGAGCTGGAACACGGCCGGGAGGCCTTCGGCGGCCAGCGATCGTACGATCGGATGATTGCCGTACTTGCTGGCAACCAGGGTTTCGGCCCCCACATTCGGAAGGGCGTTGGCGGGATCCACGACGAGGTCGTCGCCCAGCCGGATGCCGTACTTTCCGAGCAGGGCACCGAGGCCGAGGTCCGCGGGCGGCGCGCCCGGGCCCGGCAGGATCGGATCGAGGAGCAGCAGTGCGCGCCCGCCCGCCCCGAGATACTTCGCGAGCGCCGCGGCTTCCGGCTCGAGAAACGCCGTGCGGGGCCCGGCCACGACGATGAGGTCCGCGTCCTTCGGAAGGTCGTCCTTTCCGAGCGCCTCCCACGTCGAGACGACCAGGTTGCCGCGCTCGAGCTCTTGCCGGGCGTCGGCATAGCCGCGCCCGCGCTCCGTCGAATCGATCGCCGCCTCGCCGTGCCCCTTCGTGAAGTACACGCGGGACTGCCGGTCCTCGGTGACCGAGAGGATGGCGGACGTGAAGGCCTCCTCCGCCTTGAAACTCTTGACGGTCGCCGCACCGCCCATGCCGGCGCCCGAAAAGTCGAAGTCGGCGAGCTTGTCCTCGTCGACGTACTTCCGGCGATCGCCGGAGCGGAACACGACCGTGTTTTCCCGCACGCCGGCATCCTTGACGAGCGCCTCGGCCCGGGCCATGTTGCGCTGGGGATCGAGGTACTCGACCTCGATCTTCGGGCTGAGCTGCTGGTAACGGGCCAGCAGCTCCTTGACCTCGGGCAGCACCCGCGACCGCCCCGAGACCATGAACACGGTCACCTGCACGGGCTTCTTGAGGCCCTCGAGGGTCTTCTTCGTGGTTTCCGAGAGCGAGTACACCTGCGCCCGCGTCCAGTCGAAGCGCTTCCAGTGGCGCGTCGAGAGGTAGTTCACGCCCAGCCAGAGCGCCGCCGCGAGCAGGATGCCGGCCGCCGACGTGCCCACTCGCGTGGAGCGGGCGCTCACGGCGTCTCCTTCTTCGAGGAAAGGATCGTCGCCGCGAGGAACAGGAAGAAGGCCGTCCCCGACAGGTAATACAGGATCCGGCGCGTGTCGACCACGCCCCGCGCGAACTCGTCCATGTGCTCCCAGATGTTGAGGTACCCGATCAGGCTCTGCCGCGCCGGGTCGGCGCCCGACTCGAACAGCCCCACGGAAAAGACGGGGATCAGGATCGCGAAGGTCAGGATGGCCGCGAGGATCTGGTTCTTCGTCAGCGCCGAAGCAAACGTGCCGATCGCCAGGAAGTACGCGCCGAGCAGCGCGATCCCCGCATACCCCGAGGCCACCGCGCCGAGGTCGACCGAGGTCTTCGCGCGCAGGAAGAGGATGAACAGGACGCTCGGAACCCAGAGCACCAGGAAGAAGCCGCAGGCCCCGAGGAATTTTCCGACGACCACGGTCGCCTCGGAAACCGGGGACGTGAGCAGGACCTCGAGCGTTCCCGAGCGCCGCTCCTCGGCGAGCAGGCGCATCGTCAGGATCGGGATGATGAAGAGCGTGAAAATCCAGAAGTACGTGTTCGTGAACATCAGCGAGAGGAACCGCTCGCGTGGCGCTCCCGGCGCCGAAAGGAAGGCCACGATGCGCGAAAAGATGATGCCGTTCAGGAACATGTAGGCCGTGAGGATCACGTAGGCGAGCGGCGAGAGGAAATAGGCACGCCACTCCCGGCCGACGATCGCGAAGAGCTTCTTCACGACGCTTCCCCGGCCGCCACGGCGGGCGCCGGGCCGGCCTCGTCGTGGCGCGTCAGGCGGACGAACACGTCCTCGAGGGTCAGCCCTTCGCGGGCGAGCTCCCGGAGGACCCAGCCGCTTTCGACCGCAAGGCGGAAGACGTCCTCGCGCAGGTCGGCGCCCGGCATGCAGAGAATTCGCGCACGCGTCTCCCCCGCCGCCTCCTCGACGTCCACCGCGGAAACGCCGGGCAGGTTCGCGAGCCCGTCGCGCAGCGCCACGCGGCCCTTCACGGCTACGCGAAGCGTCGGCGCGCCCGCGAGCTTCGAGCGCAGCTCCGCGGGCGTCCCCTCGGCGACGATCCGGCCCCGATCGATGATCAGCACGCGGTCGCAGACCGCCTCGACCTCGGGCAGGATGTGCGTCGAGAGGAGCACCGCGCGATCGCGCCCGAGCTGCCGGATCGTCTCGCGGATCTTGATGATCTGCACCGGGTCTAAACCGATCGTCGGCTCGTCGAGAACGAGCACGGGCGGCTGGTGGACGAGGGCCCCGGCCAGCGCCGTGCGCTGCCGGAAGCCCTTCGACAGGCTCTCGATCCGGCGGCCGGCCACTTCGGCCAGCAGGCACTGGTCGATCGCCTCGGCGACCCGCCCGCGCACGGCCCGGCCGGGAACCCCCTCCAGGCGTGCACGGAAGGACAGGTACTCGGCCACCCGCATCTCGAGGTACGTGGCCGCGGACTCGGGCAGGTATCCGATTGCGGCGCGGGCCTGATAGGACTCGGCCACGACGTCATGCCCTGCCACCCGCGCCGAGCCGGAGGTCGGAGGAAGAAAGCCCGTGATCACGCGCATCGTCGTGGTCTTGCCGGCGCCGTTGGGGCCGAGGAAGCCCACGATCTCTCCCGGCTTCACCGAGAACGTCACGTCGTCCACGGCGAGGCGCGTGGGATACCGCTTGGAGAGGCCTTGTACTTCAATCATGCCAGACCGCGTTGCAAACGCGCCGAAGAATAGACCATATTCCCGAATCCCGTATCATCCCCCACCGTGATCACCGTCGAATCCGTATCCAAGACCTACGGTCGCTTCGGCCGGACGACCCGCGCGCTCGACGGCGTGTCGCTCGAGGTGCGCCGCGGCGAGGCGCTCGGCTTGATTGGCCCCAACGGCGCCGGCAAGACGACGCTGCTTTCCTGTCTGCTCGGATTCCTGCGGCCCGACTCGGGCCGGCTCGCCGTCGAGGGGCGCGCGGTCGACGACCTGTGGGTCCGCGCCCGGACCGGGTACATGCCCGAGCGCCTCGGCTTCGACCGGGACCTGTCGGGCGCGAGTTTTCTCTCGGTCCACTGGCGCCTCTGCGGCGGCGACCCGGCGCGCGAGCGCGTCGAGATCCCGGCCGCGGCTGAGCGTGTCGGCCTCGAACGGTCCGCGCTCGGCAAGAAACTGCGGACGTACTCGCGGGGCATGCTCCAGCGCATCGGAATGGCGCAGGCGACCCTGCGCCAGCCCGCGCTGCTCTTTCTCGACGAGCCGGCCTCGGGCACGGATCCCCTCGGAGTGGCCATCATCCGCGAGCAGATCCTGGCGGCCAAGGCCCGGGGCGCGACGATCGTCCTGAACTCCCACCAGCTGAGCGAGGTCGAACGGGTCTGCGATCGGGTCGTCTTCATCGACCACGGGCGCCTCACGCGCACCGAGACCCTCACGGGCGAGGCCGCCTCGCGGCGCCGCGCCGTCGTCCGGGTGCCCCCCGACCGGCTCGAGGCCGCGCACGCGGCGTTGGCCGCGGCGGGCATCGCGGCCGAGCCGGGCCGGGAGGGAGTGCTGCGGCTGTCGGCGACCTCCGAGGCGGACGTCGCCCTGGCGGTGAGGGCGCTCGCGCTCGCCGACATGCCGGTCCTCGAGGTCCGCTCCTCGGCCGAGCTCGAGGAGCTCTTTCGCGAGGCGCCGCCATCATGATCGTGATGGCGCAGCGCTTTCTCCGCCAGAAGTTCGAGAGCCCGCTCGTCTCGGTCACGCTCGCCGTGCTGGCCCTGCTCGTCGCCGCGCCGCCGGCGCTGGCGAACGGCCCCGCGCGGCTCGTCGCCCTGCTCCTGATTGCCTCGGGCGCCGTGTCGCGCGATGCGTCGAGCGGCGCGCTCCAGATGATCCTGGCGCGGCCCATCTCGCGCACCGAGTACCTCGGAGGGCGCCTGCTGGGCGTGATGGCGGCCTACGCGATCTTCCTCGCCGCGGCGACCGTCTTCGCCCTCGTCATCTCGTTCCGGTACGGCGGGGTGGCGACGCTGCTGACCCCGGCGCTCCCGCGGGCCCTGGTCGGCGCCCTGCTCGACGGACTCCAGGCCGCCGCGCTTCTGCTTCTGCTATCCACGCTGCTTCCGTCGTTCGGGGACGCGCTCGGCTACCTTTTTCTGGGGATCGCCTTTTCCGCGGCCTCCGGCTTCGCGACCGCGCTCGGGAGGGCGAACCTCGCGAAGGCGGCGCGCGTCGTCCAGGAGAATCTGCTGCCCGACGTCCGGTGGGACGCGGTGCTCGCCGGTCGCCCTGTTCCGGCGGAAGCGCTCGGGCGCTGGGTCTTCGCCGTCATGCTGTGCTTCGTCCTGGCTGCCGTCGTCCTGAGCCGCAGGGAGTTTGCGTATGGACAGGACTGAGGCCCCGCCCTTCCCGCGGTCGCAGTCGCGGGTTTCCCCCGTCTTCTTCTGGGCTTTGCTGGCGGCGCTGGTCCTGCGCGCCGTCACGGGCGTCATGGACCGCCGCGACGGCGGCGGCGTGGGGCTGGTCCGCTGGCAGCCCCTCGAAAAGGCGGCCGCCCTCGCCAGGAGCTCGGGCAAGCCGATCCTCTACGACTTCACGGCGGCGTGGTGCGCCCCGTGCAAGCTGGTCGACCGCGACTGGGAAGATCCCGGCCTCGCGGACCAGGTCAACGCCGCCTTCATTCCGACCCGCGTCGTGGATCGCTCGCGGGAAGACGGGCGCAATGCTCCCGATGTCTCGGAGCTGCAGCGCCACTACGAGATCGTCGGGTTCCCGACCATCGTGGCCGCGGCCCCCGACGGCACCCTCATCGCCAAGACCGACGGCTACCGCGGCAAGGACGCGATGGTGCAGTTCCTCGAGGAAGCCGGCAAGAAACCCTAGACGCCGGGCCGGGAGGGAAGGTCTTGCCGGAATCAGTCTTCCGAGACGACGACCGGGCCCCCCGAGCGCACGAGCGTCACGGCCGTGCCTTCGCATTCGGTCAGCGGCTTTTCCCACCACTCGCCGTTGCGGCCGCCCTGTTCGGCGTAGAGCCCGGCCGGCAGGACGCCCACGGAGCGGTTCCGTCCCGACTGCTTGGCCAGGTACATGGCCCGGTCCGCGAGCTTGAGCACTTCGGTGAAGGCAAAGGTCCGCGTCGAGTCCGGGTACCATGGAAACGGCGCCCACCCGACCGAGCACGTGCGCCGGACCTTCCGGCCGTTGCCCAGGTCGAAGGGCTCCGACCCGACCGACTGCATGACGCGGCCCGCGAGCACGTCGCCCCGCGTGCGGTCGGCGTCCCGCGAAATGAGCAGGAACTCCTCGCCGCCCCACCGGATCAAGCGGTCCGAATCGCGCACGACCTGCGTAAGCCGGCGCGCAACCTCCGCGAGCACGCCATCGCCGCGGTCGTGGCCGAACTCGTCGTTGATCTCCTTGAAGTGGTCGATGTCCACGATGTAGAAGATGAGGTCGCAGTTGCGCGGCCGGTTCTGCGCCGGGGTCGAATGGACGCGCAGAGTCCGGTTCACGTCGTCCTCGATGACGGTCGAGAAGAATCGCCGGTTGCGCGCCCCCGTGAGGGCATCGGTGAACGAGGCCTCGCGCAATTCCCGGTTGGCCGCGGCGAGCTCGGCGCTGCGCGCGGCAACGGCCTCTTCGAGGCGCCGGCGCTCGGCCTCCAGGTGGCGCGTGCGCCAACCCACCACCGCGAACAGGGCGCCCGCGGCAAGCAGCACCCCGAGCAGGCGCGCCCACAGCGTCTGCCACCACGCGGCGCGGACCTCGAGCTCAAAGATGGCCGGAGTCCGCGAGACCTTCCCGGAGGCGGAAATGCAAAGAACTTCGAACCGGTACTTGCCAGACGGCAGGGCCGGGAACCGCGCCTCGGTCAGCTCGGTCTCCGTGTACTGGTCGACCAGACCCAGCATCCTGTGCCGATAGCGCACCTTGTGAGGCTCGATGAACGTCAATCCCGCCCACGAGACGCTGAAGTTGCGCTCGCCGGCGCCCAGGGCCGCCGGACGCCCGGGGTCGAGCTGCCGCTGCCCCGCTCGAACATCGGTGATGACCACAGGCGGAGGCGGCTCGGGCGCAGGGGTCGTGCCCGCCTGGAAGCGGATCAATCCCCGGCTCGAGCCGAGCCAGACCGTTCCGTCGGGCTCGGCATAGAATGCATTCTGGTCGAGGTCGTCGCTGACCATGCCGTCGGGCTTTCCGTAGTGGGCGGTCCGCGTCCAGTCGGCCGAAAAGACGTCGACACCGGTTCCGGTGCCGATCCAGAACGCGCCGGAGGACTCGCGGCCGAGCAGGACGACCTTGTTGGAGATCAGCCCGCTGGCCGTGTTGATCGGCTTGACCGTGATGCGGTCGCCTTCGATGATCACCCTCGCGGCGCCGATCGACTCGCGGTACGCCACGACGGCGCTCCCGTCGGCGCCGAACGCGATCGAGGAGAGGTAGTCCTCCCGCAGGCCGTCCTCGCGCGTGAACTTGCGCGGCGCGGATCCCGTCAGGCGCAGGATTCCCTGCTTGCTCGCGGCGTACAGCGTGCCGGCGGGGTCCTCGGCGAACCCGCGGACGTTGTCCGGCTTTTCGCGGCCCAGCGCAACCCGCTCGAGCACGGTGGCACTCGAGCCCGCGCGCAGCCGGTAGAGCCCCTCGACGGCCCCGAACCAGACCTCGCCGTCGGCGCGGACGTGAATCGCGGCCACGCGGAACTGCTCTGGCGCCGTGTCCTCGGCCGAGTAGCGACGCAGCTTCCCGTCCGGCATCCGTCGCGTGACGCCCCCGGGCCAGGAGCCGATCCACACGCTGCCGTCGCTTCCCGCCGCGAGGGTCGCGATCGTGTTACCGCCGAGGCCGTCTTCGACGCCGAGCCGGCGGACCTCGCCCGAAACCGGATCCAGCCGGTTCAGGCCCTGCTCGGTCCCGACCCAGATGGCGCCGGCCCCGGGCGTCGCCTTCTGTCGAACGATGGCCCACACCACTTCCTGCGGGAGTCCGTCGGAGCGGGTCCAGTTGGTGAACTGGCCACGGCCGAGCCGGCGGTCGAGCCCGCCCCCGAGCAATCCGACCCAGAGCGAGCCCTCGCGATCGACGAGCGCGGAGAGCGCGGCATCGGAGGCCAGACCTTCCCGGCGCCCGATGAGGCGCCAGATGCCGCCTTGCTTGAAAGCGAGGCCCTGGACGGTCGGCACCAGCAGCTCGCCTTTGTCGTCGAAGGCGAGCCGTCCGACCTCGCTCGACTCGGGCAGGCCCTGGTCGTCCCGCTCGAACTTCTGGCCGCCCTTCGGCAGGAGATACAGGTGCTTGAGGGTGCGGGCCCACAGCTGCCCCGCCCGGTCGGAGCGCACTTCGTCGATCGTCTCCTCGGAGGGCAGCCCGCGCGGCCGCCCGAACTCGACGACGCGCCCCGACTCCTTTCGGAAGAGGATTCCGCCACGCGCGAAGTACAACGCGCCCGCGGCGTCCACGTGGACCCCGCCAACCGCGCCCTCCCCGACGGCATTCGCCTCCTGGTCCGGTTCATAGTGGTCGTTCTTGCCCGAGAACAGGCCGTGGTCCGTGCCGACGTACACGGTGCCTTCCCGATCCGACGCCACGCCCTGGTGACTGATCGCGAGCGCGCTCAACCCCGTCTTGCCGCCGACGACGACGAACCGGCCTGCCTGGAACCGGGCGAGTCCCGCGCCCGTTCCGGCATAGAAACGGCCGTCGGCAGTCTCATACAGCTGATAGATGCGCGTCTGGGGCAAGCCCTGCTCGCGGCTGAATTTCGTGAAGGTGCGGCCGTCGAAACGAAAGAGGCCGTCGTCTGTCCCGGCCCAGAGGAACCCGGCGCGGTCCTGCAGGACGCACTCGACGGAAGGGTCTGACATGCCTTCCTCCTGCGCGTACGTCCGGAACATGAAGCGCCCGAGGAAGGAAGGCTCGGGAGGGCGCGCGGGCTCGCCCGGAACGGCGACCGGCAACAGGGCCAGAAGCAGGGCCGCGAGCGGTCGCCGGAGAGGGCCTGGCTCCGCCCGGTCGTCCGATGCTCGAGATTCTGCAGCTCTCTTCACGGCGTTTTTCAGCGAAGGGACTTCTTTCCCATTATAGAGGCTGGACCGGTGCCGAACGCGGCTCGCGGGTCTGCGAGGAAAGGCCCCGTCACACTCTTCGGGTTGCTGCGGATGTCTCGGGGCGCGCCCTCGCCCAGGAGCCGACCTCCGTCCTCGCCGCCGCCAGGACCGAGCTCGATGATCCAGTCGCTCGCCTCGAGAAACCCGAGGTGGTGCTCGACGGCGAGCACGGAGTGGCCGCGCGCGATCAGGCGCCGGAGCGTCGCCAGCAGACGGTCCACGTCGCGCGCGTGGAGGCCCGTCGTCGGCTCGTCGAACAGAAACAGAGCCCCGTTCGTGGAAGCCGGACGGATCCCCAGAAAGGCCGCCAGCCTGAGTCTCTGGGCCTCGCCGCCCGAGAGCGTCGCGGTGGGTTGCCCGAGCCGGACATACCCGAGCCCCGCCTCCAGGAGCGGCTCGAGGCGGCGCACGATCTTCTCCTCCCCGCCGAAGAACACGGCGGCGTCCTCGACGGTCATGTCCAGCACCTCGTCGATGTTCCTGCCGCGCAGGCGCACGGCGAGCACCCGGGGCTGGAACCGTCTCCCGTCGCAGGCCTCGCAGCGGACCGTGACGTCGGCGAGGAACTGCATGTCGATCGTCTGCCAGCCCGTGCCGCGGCAGACCTCGCAGCGGCCGCCGGCCGAATTGAAGGAAAAGTCCCGCGGGGTGATGCCGCGCGAAAGGGCGCGTCCGGAGCGGGCGAAGAGCTGGCGGATCTCGTCCCAGGCCTTGGTGTAGGTGACGGGGTTCGAGCGCGCCGAGCGGCCGAGGGGGCTCTGGTCGACCAGCAGCAGCTCGGAGATGCCCTCGAGCCCGTCGATGCGATCGTGCTCCCCGACCTCGAATTGCGCCGCGCCGCGGACCCGGCGCGCGTACGCGTTGTGCAGGATGTCGCGCACGAGCGTGGACTTTCCGGAGCCCGAGACTCCGGCCAGCGCCACGAGCCGTCCGAGCGGGATTCGGACCGTGATGTTCTGCAGGTTGTGCTGCCGCGCGCCCACGACCGTGATGGCGCCCTCCGCGCGGCGGAAGGGAACGATGCGGGAGGGGCTTGAGCGCGCGCCGCGGCCCGGGATCGGGTCGTGCGTCGCGGGGCGCGAGTCGCGCGCCGGATTCCCGCGGCGGCGCAGGAGCTCCCCGGTCGCCGAGTCCTTCACGCGCGCGAGGGCGCGGGGGGTCCCCGCGAACAGCACCTGCCCTCCCCGGCTGCCCGCATCGGGGCCGAGGTCGATCACGTGGTCCGCCGACTCGATGGCTTCGGGATCGTGCTCCACGACGACCACGGTGTTGCCGCGGTCGGCCAGACGCCGGAGGATCGCGAGCAGCCGCTTCGTGTCGGCCGCGTGCAGGCCGATCGTCGGCTCGTCGAGCACGTACAGGGTTCCGGTCAGGGCCCCCCCCAGCGCGGAGGCCAGGCCGATGCGCTGCGACTCGCCGCCCGACAGGGTCCGGGCCGGGCGCGCGAGCGTCAGGTAGTCGAGCCCCACGTCGTTCATGTAACGCACCCGCGCCCTGAGCTCGGCAACGACCGACCCGAGGCGCGCCTGTTCCGCCGCCGAAAGCGAGAGCCCGTCGAGAAACACCCTCAGATCCCTGAGCGACATGTCCACGAGCTCGGCGATCGTCCTGCCGCGGAATCGGACCCACAGCGCCGGCGCGGCGAGGCGGGCTCCGCGGCAGGAACCGCAGAGCGAGTACGCGCGGTAGCGCGCCAGCAGGACTCGGACGTGAATCTTGTACCGCTTGGTCTCCAGCCAGTCGAAGAAGCCCTGGACGCCGTAGAAGTCCCCGCGCCCCTTGATCAGCACCTCCCGTTCGTGCGCGGACAGGCGCGACACCGGCACGTCGGTGCGCACCGAGTAGCGGCGGCAGGCGCGGAACAGGTCGTCGTAGGCAGACTCGTATGCCGGCGTGTTCCAGGGTGCAATCGGGCGATCCGAGAGCGCCAGGCTGCGATCGGGGATTGCCTTCTCGAGGTCCACGCCAATCACGCGTCCGAAACCCTGACAGACGGCGCAGGCGCCGAGCGGGGAATTGAAGGCGAACAGCGGTGGCGTCGGATCGCGGAACTCGCGCCCGCAGCGCGGACAGTGGAGGCCGCGCCGGAAGGTCCGCACGCGCTCGCCCATGCGCGCCTCGAGCGACCCCGCGAGCGAAAATGCCGTTTCGGCCGCGGCTGCGATCTCCGGGCGCGACGCGGCGCCGATGACGAAGCGGCCCACGACGAGCCGCAGGCGGCCCTCCGCGTCGAGAAGGGCCGACGCCTCGTCGCCCAGCTCGACGATCTCGCCCGAAGGCGCCAGCGCCCGGAAGAAGCCGGCACGCTTGTACTCGGCCAGCCGCGTCCCGTCGCCGACCGCCCGCCTGCGACGCCCGGAGACCGGCGTCGCCGTGTCTTTCCACCGCAGGGGCGCGACGAGGACCGCCCGGGCGCCATCCTCGGTCGCGCACAGCTCTTCGAGAGCCCGGTCCACGCCTCCCCCCACGGCATCGGCGCCGCAGTCGGGACACACGGTCGTGCCGCCGTGCGCATACAGCAGCCGCAGACTGTCGTGGATCTCGGTCTGCGTTCCGACCGTCGAGCGCGCGTTGCGCACGCCGTTCTTCTGCTCGAGCGCGATCGCCGGCGGCACCGGCTCGATCGAATCCACGTCCGGCCGGTCGAGGCGCTCGAGAAACTGGCGCGCGTAGGTCGAGAGCGACTCGGCATAGCGCCGCTGCCCCTCGGCGTAGAGGGTGTCGAAGGCCAGCGACGACTTGCCCGAGCCCGACACGCCGGTGATGACCGTCAGGCGGCCGAGCGGAATGTCGGCCGAAATGTTCTTGAGGTTGTGCGTCCGGGCGCCGCGGATGCGGATCGGCGTGGGGCGGAGTGGATTGCGTCTTTTCACGAGATGACCGAATCGGTGAATTTATCAGACCGCAGGCCGTCGACGGGCCGCCTCGTCGAGTGTCCTGTCACCGAAGTCACGATGCCAATCTCTCCGCTCGAAAGATGCAAGAAGGTCCACGCGCGAGGGCCACGGTGGGTGTAAGAAGCCGCATGGCGCTATCAACGCTTCGGTGACAGAACGCTAGCCACCGTGCCTCGGGCACACCGTCGTCGGCGCCGTGCCCTCGATGAAGCTTTCGGTCGCAGGCTGCGGGCAACCGGGCGCGGCGAGAAATCCCGTCTCCGGATCGATCGTTGCCGTCACGATGTCGGAGGGGACCGGAAAGTCCTCCGCGAAGAACTGCGCCGGTGCCGAACGCGCGAAGTCGGCGAAGATGGGCACCGCGGCCTGCGTTCCGGAGAGGTTCAGGCCGCGATTGTCGTCGTAGCCGACCCAGACTGCCGTGAGGAATCGCGGTGAAAAACCCACGAACCACGCGTCCCGCCCGTCGTTGGTGGTCCCGGTCTTGCCTGCCAGCACGCCGGCCAGGCCGCGCGCGCGCGCCCCGGCCGCGGTGCCGTGGTCGACCGCTCCCTTCAGGATGGAATTGACGAGGAAGACGGCGTCGGCCGGGAGCGCCGGGGAAAGCGGCGCGGCCTTGCGGTCGAGCACGGTCCCGTCGCCGGTCATGACGCCGACGATGGCGTTCGGTGCCACGCGGACGCCGCTGTTGGCAAAGACGGCGTAGGCACCCGCGATCTCCATCGGCGAGATCTCGAAGGCCCCGAGCGCGACCGAGGGGTAGCCGCGCAGCCGCGATCCGATGCCCGCACCCCTGGCCGCGCCGAGCACGAACGGAAGGCCCGCCATCAGCGAGACGCGCACGGTCGGGATGTTGATCGATCGCTCGAGCGCATGGCGCGCCGACATCGGGCCTCGGTAGTCGCCGTCATAGTTGCGCGGCGTCCACGTTTCCTCGTCGGTCTTCTGCCCCCACTCGACCGTGATCGGCGAGTCCATCAGGATCGTCGCCGGCGTCACGGGAGGATCCATGTCGCGGCGGGCGAAGGCCGCGAGGTAGACGAACGGCTTGAAGAGACTCCCCGGCTGGCGGTGGGCCTGCGTGACGCGGTTGAACTGCGAGAGGCGGTAGTCGCGGCCTCCCACGAGCGCGCGCACGCCGCCGGTCTGCGGCTCGAGCACGATCAGCGCGCCCTGGAGCGGCGCCTCCCTCGAGGCCGAGGTCAGGCGCCTGTACGCCTTCTCGAGACTCTCGAGGCCCTGCGTCACGGCGCGCTGCCCGGCCTGCTGCAGATCCACGTCCAGGGTCGTGTAGACCTGGAGGCCTTCGCTCTGGAGCTGCTGGCCGTAGCGCTCGGCGAGCTCGCCCTTGACGAAATCGACGAAATGCGGCGCGCGGGTCCGGTCCTCCACGCGGGTCCGGGGCGTGATCGGCTCCGCCATCGCGGCGCGCATCGCGGCCTCGTCGACCTTCCCTTCCTCGTGCATGAGGCGCAGGACGAGGTCGCGGCGCTGACGCGCGCGCTCGGGATTGCGCAACGGCGAATACGCGTTGGGCGCCCGGATCATTCCGGCCAGCGTGGCGGACTCGGCCAGGTCGAGGTCCGAGACCTCCGCGCCGAAGTAGTAGCGCGCCGCCTCGCCGACGCCCGTCACGGCGATCGCGCCCCGCCGTCCGAGGTAGATCTCGTTCAAGTACGCCTCGAGGATCTCGTCCTTCGAGTAACGGGCGTCGAGCACCACGGCCATCACGGCCTCGGTGGCCTTGCGGCGCAAAGTGCGCTCGGGCGAGAGGTAGAGGTTCTTGACGAGCTGCTGGGTCAGTGTCGAGCCGCCCTGCTTCATGCCGCCCGTCAGCGTCCGGAACACGGCTCCGAAGAGGCGCCGCACCGAAACGCCGGTGTGTCGGAAGAACTCCCGGTCCTCCGTCACGAGGATGGCGTCGACCAGCGACTGCGGCGCCTCGGAGAGGCGGATGACCGTCCGGTCCTCGAGTTCCGCTCCGAACACCGACCCCAGCAGTTCTGGTTCCAGGTTGAGCGCCGGCACCGCGTCTCCCGCCGCGTCGGTCAGCGCCCGCGCGCGGCCGGACCCGACCACGATGCGGACGCGTGCGCCCGGGAACGTGCGCCCCGGGTACCGGAAGCCGCGGGTGTGGATCTCGAGGGCGTCCTTCTCGCGCCGGAAGTGCCCGGGCCGCTCCGGCGGCCCGTCGGACTCCTGGTAGAAGAGCCGCCCGAGCTTGGCGCAGAGCACCGGAATCGAGGCCGCGTCCCCGGGGCGCAGGGTGTAGAGATCCGAGTAGATCCGCGACGGGAGATTCCATCGCCGGCCATCGAAGCGCGCCACCACGCGCGTGGTGAAGTATCCGAGCGCGATCACGCCGGCGAGCAACAGGCTCCCGAAGCCGACGAGGATCGGGACCCGGTGCCGGTACACCCACATCGGCAGCGAAACCAGCCGCGCGCGCGCGGATTCGTCTTCGTCCACGTCAGGCCACCCGGCGTGAGCATAACGTCATAACATCGCCTGCGCTTGGCCAGGAAGAAGCTCGAGGAACCAGAGCGCCGGGCGCGCGCAGACATCGGAACGATCGGGGCCGTGGCCGCCCTGGCCGCCGTCCTGGTGGGAACCGCACTCGTCGTCGACACCGGGGCCGCAGCGGCATTCGACGCGCCCAAGCGGCTGATCGCGCTCATCGGGATAGCCGTCGCCGCGGCCTTCGCCTTCTCGCGCCGCGGACAGCCTGGGGCCGCGGGCCTCTGGCGCGAGGCAGCGCCCGAGCGGCGCGCCGCGGCGTGGCTCACGGCGGCAGCGCTCGGCATGGCGCTCGTCGCGTCGTTCGTTTCCCCGCGGCGGGGGCCGTCACTCGATGCCATGCGATCCGTCGCCGTGTTCGCGCTGCTCCTCCCGCTCGGGGCCTCGCGCGTCGTCGAGAAGGGTCGCGTCTGGCTCACCGGGGCCTTCCTCGCTGCGACCGCGGTCAATGCCATGACCTCGATCCTCGAGAGTCGCGGGCGCTTCCAGCCCTTCCTGCTCGAGACGTTCGGTGACCGGCAGAACACCGGCGCGTACGCGGGTAACGTCGGCTACCTCGCCATCACGCTTGCGCTCGCGGGTGTGCTGGCCCTCGGCCTCGCCCTCAAGGCGCCCGAGCGCCGCGCCCGCACCGCGTCTGGCCTCGCCGCCGGCCTCTTCGCGGCGGCCCTCGTCGTCAACCTGAACCTGACCGCAATGACCTCGGCGCTCGCGGGAGCTGCCTTTCTCCTCGTCGTGCTGTACCGCCGGCGGGCGGCCCTTCCGATGGCGACGGCGCTGCTTGCCGTCGGCCTGGCATTCGTCGCGTACGCTCCGCTCCGGGACCGCGCCCGGGAGATCGCAAGTTCGGCGCGGATGGGAAACTGGGATGCGCTCGTTTCGTTTCGCGGAGGGCCCTGGGCCGCGGCGCTCGAGATGACGCGCGAGCGACCGCTGACGGGCTTCGGCCCCGGCACCTTCGGGGCAGAATACGTGCCGCACCGACTCGCGGCCGAGATTCGCACCCACCGCCGCTTCGTTGCCCCGCTCCTGACGAGCTCCTACGCCGAGGCGCACTGCGACTACCTCCAGGTGTTCAGCGACGCGGGCGTGCCCGCCGGGCTCCTCGTCCTCGGGGTCGTCGGCTGCCTCCTCGCCGCGGTCGGACGGACGGCTTGGCGCACCAGGACGGCCGAGGCCGCGATCCTGCTCGCCGTGCTCGCGGCGGGCGCCGCGGCGGCGCTGACGTGGTTTCCCCTCCAACGGCCGGTGACGGCCGTCCCGTTGCTGCTCGCGGCGGGCCGCGCGTGGCGGATCTCGGGCGACGAACCTCCGGGAGAAACGGCGTGAGGATCCTGCGCGCGGCCGCCGTCGTCGCCATTCTCGCCGCGCTCGCCTGGCCCGAGTTTTCGCGGTACGCCGCGGAGCGCCGCGTCGGCTACGCGACTGCGGCCTTTCGGGCACTGCTCGATCGGAGCTCCGATCCGGAAACGACGAGAAACATCGCCGCGTTGGGCGAGCTCGCGCTCCAGACGACCGGAAGCCTGCCCGACGACCCGCGGCCCTGGGTGCTCGCCGGTTCCGCCTGCCTCCTGACCGGACAGCCCGAGCGCGCCCTCGAGCTCTATCGCGAAGCCTTCGCCACCGGGGAGCGCGCCGAGATCGATCTGAACCTGGGGCGCGCCTACGCCATGGCCCACCGGACCGACAGCGCCGCGGCCGCCCAGTTGCGGGCCGGCTGGATCAGCCCCGAGATCCTCGCGTCGCTTCCCCCGGCCGTGAAGGACCCGCTCCTCGGCGAGATCGCGCGACTTTCGGAAGAACTGCGACAGGGAAAACTGTCGGAGCCGCCGGGGCTGCCGCCGGAGGAACGAAGGTAGGACGTCACTTCCGGTCGCGAAAGATCCGGCTCGAGTAGATCCCCCACACGTGGAGCTTGTACAGGACCATGGTCTTCAAGATCGCGAGGCCGTACCGCACGGAGGGGCCGAAAGCGATCTGCGAGGCCTCGTCGAAGTAGCGCGTCTCGATCGGGATCTCGCAGATGCGCAGACCCTTGGCCATCCCCTGGGCGATGATCTCGGTGTCGAAGACGAAGCCGTCCGAATTGGCCTCGAGATTGACGGCCTCGAGATACTTGCGGGTGTAGGCCCGAAATCCGCTGTGGTATTCCGTCAGGTAGATCAGGAACGTCGCGTTCTCGATCGCCGTCAGCAGGATGTTGCCGAGGTATTTCCACTTGGGCATGCCGCCCTGGATCGGCCGGCCTCCGAGCATGCGGCTGCCGAACGCGGCGTCGCTGCCTCCGGCCAGCCCCTCGAGCAGATGGGGGATGACCGTCGGATCGTACTGGTGATCGGGGTGGACCATGATCACGATGTCGGCGCCCCGTTCGAGCGCCGTCCGGTAGCACGTTTTCTGGTTGCCCCCGTAGCCGCGGTTGAGTGGGTGGACCACGACGTGGATGCCGAGCTTCCTGGCGATCTCGACGGTGCGGTCGCGGGAGCAGTCGTCGACGAGGATGACGTCGTCCACGTGGGTTTTCGGCACGTCGGCGTAGGTCCGTTCGAGCGTCTGCTCCGCGTTGTAGGCGGGCATCACGACCGCGACCCTGCGGCCGCCCGGTGCGTCAGATGCCACGGCGCGTCAGGACGACCGGCAGCGTGCGGAGCAGGATCGCGAGATCGAGAAAAAGAGACCAGTTGTTCAAGTACGCGAGATCGTAGCGCAACTTGATGTCGGGCTCGCTCGAGTACTCGCCCGAAACCTGCGCGAGGCCGGTCAGGCCGGGTCGGGCCGCATGGCGCAGCGCGTAGCCGGACACGGTCTTCTCAAACCGCCGTGCAAACTCGGGCCGCTCCGGTCTCGGGCCGACGAGACTCATGTCACCGCGCAATACGTTCCAGAGCTGCGGCACCTCGTCGATCCGCGCGCCGCGCAGGGCCCGGCCCATCACCGTCACGCGCGGGTCGTCCGGCACGGCGAGCACGGCCCCCGTTTCGATCTCGGCGCCCTTCTTCATGGTGCGCAGCTTCCAGAGCTCGAAGCGTTTCCCGTCCCGGCCCACGCGCGTCTGCCGGTAGAACACGCCCCCCGGCGACGTGCCCGCGACGAGCCCGGCCGCCAGGGCGAGTCCCGGGGCCAGCAGGAGCAGCGCGGTCGACGAAACGAGGATGTCGAAGGCCCGCTTCAGAAAGCCTCCGGCGCCGTCGAGCGGCCGCACGCGCGCCTCGAGCAGCGGGAGATCGCCGACGATGCGGAAGCGCAGCCGCCCGATCATCGTCTCGAACGGCGACGGCCAGACGAGCAGGTCCGCGCGCCATGCTGGAGGAATGCGCTCCGGGATTTCGTCGCGCCACCAGGACGCCTCGGGCGTCAGGATCACCTCGTCGATCTCCCGCGCTTCCACGATCGATAGCAGATCCTCGACGGGCCCGAGCACCGGCACATCCGCCGGTCCCCCGTCGCCCTCCCCGATGAGCCCCACGAGCTCGACCCCCGTCCAGGAATGGCGCCGGATGGTGTTGGCAATCAGCGCCGCGGCGGGACCGCCGCCGACGATCGCTGCGCGCCGCCGGGGCTGCGGGAAGACGCGGTCGAGCACGGTTCTCCAGATCGCGAGCGCAAACCCGTTGATGAGCAGATAGAGGACCAGCACGGAGCGCGGAAAGGAATACGGCTGCGCCAGGAAGTAGACCGAAGCCAGCGTCAGAAGCTCGAGGCAGAGCGCCGGCAAGAGCAGGCGTCCGAGCGGCTCCCGGAATCGCTCGTGGTCCCCATAGAGGCCGAAGAGCCGGAGGGCCATGGCCTGGACGGAGGCGACGATCACGATGTTCCAGAACGTGAAGCGCACGCTGCCGCCCGGCAGCAGGCCGAGCGTGCCCGGAATCGCGACGTGCGTGCGCAGGAAGAAACCGGCGTACAGGGCCGCGACCGCGATCGCGAGGTCGCCTCCGAGCGCGACGATGCGGAAGGCCGAGGGCCGGCGGCGCGCCATCAGGACCGCGCCGTCCTCGCCCAGACCGGACGCGCGTAGCCGGCGAGTCCGGCGGCCACGCCGAGGGCGAGCGCGAGGTTCAACACGCCGAAATAATAGAGCCTCCCCGCCGCTCCTCCCAGGCGGGGCCTGAGCGGCGCGACGCCGAGCAAGAGGAACGCCAAAGCCAGCGCCGCCGCTCCGAAAGGCCGGAGCGCCGAGGAAAGGAGCGCGGCGACCGCCGCACCGAGCGCCAGCAGGGGCGCGAGCCATCGGGCGACCTTGCGGGACAGGTAAGCCAGGGTCAGCAGCGGGTGCGCGCCCGCGGCGTACAGCCACCGCTCGCGCCGCAGGACCTGGCCGGCGCCGATCCCGATCCGAAGGCGCCGCGAAACCTCGGCGGCGACGTCCCGCGCCGCGTCTTCGCGGGCGACGGCGTCGCCCGCGAAGACCACCCGGTGCCCGGCCCGCGCCACGCGGACCGGGATCAGGAAATCGTCCATCGACGTCGTGTCTTCCGGCAGCGGCAGGACGAGCGCGCGCCGCGCGGCGTAGATCGCGCCGTTGGCGCCGAGGCAGATCCCCAGGGCTCCCTCCGCCTCCTTCATCCGCGTCTCGCGGTCCCAGAAGTCCGACTCGGGCGTCTCCCGCGCGCCCTGCGCCCTCTCGAAAATCAGCCGCCCGCACGCCGCGCCCACCTGCGCGTCGTCGAAGGCTCGCGCCAGGGCCTCGACGGCGCCCGGCTCGAAGCGCGTGTTCGCGTCGGTGAAGACGAGCAGGTCCGCGGTCGAGTCGCGCACGAGGTCGTTGACGACCGCGGCCTTGCCGCGCCGCGATGGAAACTCGACGACGCGCACCCGCGCTCCGCCTGCCTCACGCGCCCGCTCGGCGGTCCCGTCCCGGCAGCCGTCGCATCCGATCACGATCCGATAGTCCCCGCCGCCGTCCAGGGAAAGCAGGTTCCGGACGCGCGCGGCGATGACCGCCTCCTCGTCGGCCGCCGAGAGAACGACGTCCACCGACAACGGTGCGGTCGGCGGGGGCTCGGACGGCGGACCGATCGCCCGCGCCCGGCGCACGATGAGCGGCGGATAGACGAGATACGACCACGCGAACAGGACGAGCGCGCCGAGGGCGAGGGCTGCGGCAAGAGCGGTCATGGACGTCCGGCCGCGCGGTGCTCGAGCTCGCGCGCAAATTCTTCGCCGATCCGCTCCCAGTCGTACAACGCCTCGACCCGGGCGCGGGCGGCGACCGCCTGTCTTCGGGCCGCCGCCCGGTCGGACAGGAGCCCGGCCACCGCCGCCGCGAACCCGGCTGCGTCTTCGCGCAGGAGGATCTCCGTCTCGGCGGCGAACTCGAGGCCCTCGGCTCCGATCGGTGTGGAGACGACGGGCACCCCGGAGGCCGCCGCCTCGAGGATCTTCAGCCGCGTTCCCCCTCCGGCGACCAGCGGCACGACCGCCACACTGGCCCGCGCCCAGTGCGGCCGCGTGTCGCCGCCTTCGCCGAGCAGCACCCAGTCCGGCGCCGCGAGACGCAACAGGTCGGCCGGCGCCTCGCGCCCCAGGATCTCGACGCGTGCCGAGGGCCTCGCGCGCTTCAACTCCGGCCACACTTTCTGTCGCAGCCATCGCACGGCGTCGGCGTTGGGAGGCCACGAGAGGTCGCCGACGAAGAAGACGAGGTCATCCTCCGGCACCTGCGCCCGCATCCGGTAACGGGAGAGGTCCACGCCGTTGGCGACGACCATCGGCTCGGCCGCCGCGCCGAGCGCGCGCAGCGCCCCGGCGTCACGCCGCGAGACGCACGAGAGCCCGGCGGCGCGGCGGGCCAGGCTCGCCTCGAGCCGCCGGACGCGCGGCGCCTGCAGACGCGCGAACCACGCCGCGGCGCCGCTCCTCGATCCTTCACCGGTGCGCCGCCAGATCTCGAAGTCGAGGTTGTGAAAATCGATCCAGACCGGCGCCCCGGCCTCGAGCGCCGGCGGCGCCACGTGGTACGAGTGTGCGACGACCCAGGACGGACGTTCGGCGGCCGCACGGGCGGCGACGCGCCGGCAGAGGTCCCGCGACCGGTAGAGGCGCTCGGAATACGAGGCCGAGCCGGCCAGGCTCGCGGCCGCCGCCCAGGCCCGGCGCATCCGGCGGGGCGGCTGCGAAATCCACTCGATCTCCACGCCGCGAGGAACCTCCCCTCCCCCGTAGGCACGTTCCGGGTCGAGCAGCGAAAAGGCCCGCACGCGAAAGTGCCCGGCCAGGGCCGCGAGGAGGTGGTAGTTGCGAATCGCGAGGCCGTCGCGCGTCGGATGCGGCGGCCGCGACATCAGACTGAAGAGAAGCGACTTCATCCCGGTCGCATTATGGGTGACGGCGGCGCCCCAGGGCCGACCGGTAGCGAGCCCGCCGGACGCGTCCCCGCTCTCCCCGAGTCGCGAGTGCCGCGGCGTAGCGGGCGGCGGCGCCGGCATCGAGAGCAAGGCCTGCGAGCAGTGCCGCCGCGCGCCCATGGTGCTTGCGCGTGTAGCGCACGAGCGAGGCGTGAAGCTGGCCGAACAGCCGGTCGCCCGCGGAGCGGCCTCCCGCGTGCACGGCCTCCGCCCTCGGCTCGTAGAGAACCCGCCAGCCGTGTTCGCGCCAGCGCGCCATCAGGTCGGTCTCCTCGGCATACAGGAAGAACGCCTCGTCGAAGCCGCCGGCCTGCTCGAACGCGATGCGGCGCACGAGCAAGGCCGCGCCCATGAGGGCCTCGACCGGACGGCAATGCTCGTGGTCCTGGCGGGTGGCGCTGTGGCCCTCGAACGGCGCGCGGCCGCCCGAAAGAAAGGCCAGGCCCGAGCTCTCGCAGAAGATCCTCCAGGGAGTCGGGAGGCGACGGATCGATGCCTGCAGCGATCCATCCAGGTTCCGGAGGCGCGGACCGACGGCGGCCAGCCCCGCCTCGCGGTCGAGGGCCTCCGCGAGCGCGGCGACCGCGCCAGGAAGGACGACCGCGTCCGAATTGAGAAACAGGAGATAGGGCCGATCCGTCTCGCGGGCTCCGCGATTGCAAGCCGCCCCATATCCCCGGTTCACGCTTTCCTCGACGAGCCGCGCACCCGGCGCCGCGCGCGCGAGCTCTTCGGCGACACCATCGCCCGAGGCGTTGTCGACGACGACGACCTCGGCCTCCGGAGCGGTCCCGGCAACCGCCGCGGCGGCGGCCGCCGTCTCGCGGGGCGTGCGGTAGTGCACGATGACCGCCGCGACCCTCCCGGCGGCCCCCTCGCCGATCATTCTCCCCAGAACTCCCCGCTCCACAGCCGGTCGAGAAACACCCTCCACGGCAGGACCTCGATCCCGTCCTCGGTCACGCGAGGGCTGGGTTCGAGCGACGCGACGACCCGGCGGCGGACACCGGGCTGATCCACGACGAGCTGGCGCAGGGCCTTGAGGTGGTCGGAGGTCACGCGGGCGACCGCCTTGGCCTCGATCGCGCAGCGCATGTCCCCGACCACGAAGTCGACCTCGATGCCGCTCGCGAGGCGCCAGTACGAGAGCTCCATGTACCGCTCCCGGTAGTGCGAGGCCGCCGTCAACTCGTGAAAGATCCAGTTTTCGAACGCCTTTCCGAAGAGCTCGGAGCCCGCCGCCAGGGCGCCCCGCCGCGCCAGCGTGTTGACCATCCCGACGTCCGCCAGGAAGAACTTCGGCGCCCCGATCACGCGCCGCTTCGGCCGCTTCGTGAACGCCGGCAGGAACCGGCCCAGACGCGTGTCGACCAGGACCTGGAAGTACTCGCGGGCCGTGGGCGCGGAGACCCCGCATTCGCGGGCGATCGTGGCGTAGTTGACGAGCTCCGCGTCCGTCAGCGCAACCGCCGTCAGGAAGCCGGAGAAAGCGCGCATGCTCCGGGTCCGGCCCGAGAGCGGCGCCTCCTCCTTCAGGTAGCTCTCGACGTAGGCGCGCAGCGGGCGTACGGGGGCGTCGGCGAGATAGTGCCGCGGCAGGTAGCCGTGGTTGAGCATCCGGCAGAGGTCGAACGGCCGGCCGATCTCGGCCGACGTCAGGCCGAACAGGTCGAAGCGCGCCACGCGCCCCGGCGGGAGGGCTGGAGTCGACTGCCGCACGGGCCGAGCGTTCGAGCCCGCCATCGCGAAAACGCGGCCGCGGTTCTCGACCAGCCAGCGCACTTCTTCGAGGAGCGGAGGGATCTTCTGGATCTCGTCGATCACGACGACCGGGTCCGGCGGGCTGTGCTCGAGCTCCTCGCGCAGGAGCGCGGGCCGCTCGCTGTAGCGCACGAACTCTTCGGTCCTGCCGAGGTCGATCCGGATGGCCTGCGGGTAGAGCGCCTTCAGGAGCGTGGTCTTGCCGGTCTGCCGGGGCCCCCAGAGGAAGAAGGACTCGCGCGGACGCTCCGGGAGGCGGACTGACCGTCGGAACATTGGCCTTAGTATATCATGATAATCGAAAGCATAGGTTCCAATTGTTGCCACGCCTCGTGTGCAACCCGTTCGCGGCCCGCGCTCGGTGTATAACGGCGGCCATGCGATGGGAGGACGGCCGCCAGAGCGATCAGGTCGAAGACCGGCGCGGATTCTCGGGGGGACGCATCGCAATCGGCGGCTGCGGAACTCTGATCCTCGTCCTCGTCATCTCCCTGGTCACCGGCAACAGCCCTCTGCGCATCCTCCAGCTGCTGCAGGGGTCTTCCCCATCGGGCAGCGTCGTCGCTCCTTCCTCCGGCGGATCGCCCGCGCCGCCCGGCGGGGAGGACAAGGAAAAGAGATTCGTGTCGGCCGTTCTTGCCGACACCGAGGACACGTGGGCTTCGATCTTCGCCGCCTCCGGGCAACGGTACGAGCTGCCGAAACTCGTCCTCTTCACGGACGCGACCCCGACCGCATGCGGCAGTGGGTCGGCGGCGCAGGGCCCGTTCTACTGTCCGCTCGACCGCAAGGTCTACCTCGACCTCGGCTTCTTCGACGAGCTCTCCCAACGCTTCGGCGCTCCGGGAGACTTCGCCCGGGCGTACGTGATCGCCCACGAGATCGGCCACCACGTGCAGCAGCAGCTCGGGATCGCCGACAAGGTGGACGATCTGCGGCGGCGGAGCTCCCGGGAGGGCGCCAACCAGCTCTCCGTCCGTCTCGAGCTGCAGGCCGACTGCTTCGCCGGCGTCTGGGGCAATCGCGGCGCGCGCAAGGGGTTGCTCGAGCCCGGAGACGCGGAAGCCGGTTTGCGTGCCGCGGCTGCCATCGGCGACGACCGCCTCCAACGCATGGCCACGGGCCGGGTCCAGCCGGAGTCCTGGACGCACGGTTCCTCGCAGCAGCGCGTCGAGTGGCTGCGCCGCGGGCTGACGGCCGGCGACCCCGGCGCCTGCAAGACGTTCGAAGGGGGCTTCTAGCCCTCTCCGCTCCAAAAAAAGAGCCCCGGCTCGCGCCGGGGCTCGAACGTCTCGCGTCTTGCGACTTACGTCGGGATCAGTACATCCCGCCCATGCCGCCCGGCATGCCGCCGCCTCCGGCCGGGGCCTTGTCCTTCTCCTTGATCTCGGAGACGAGCGCCTCGGTCGTCAGCATCAGGCCGGCCACCGACGCCGCGTTCTGCAGCGCGTTCTTGGTGACCTTGGTCGGATCGATGATGCCCGACTTCAACATGTCCTCGATCTTCTCGGAATTGGCGTTGTAGCCGAAATTGCCGCCCTTGGCCTTGAGCTCGTTGATGATCACCGAGCCCTCGCCCCCGGCATTGGCCACGATCTGGCGGGTGGGCTCTTCGAGCGCGCGGATCACGATCCGCGCCCCGATCTTCTCGTCGCCCGACAGATCGTTCGCCCTCTTCGTCACGGCGTCGATCGAGCGCAGCAGTGCCACGCCGCCGCCCGGGACGATCCCCTCCTCGACGGCCGCCTTGGTCGCGTGCATCGCATCCTCGACGCGCGCCTTCTTCTCTTTCATCTCGGTCTCGGTGGCCGCGCCGACCTTGATCACGGCCACGCCCCCAACGAGCTTGGCCAGCCGCTCCTGCAGCTTCTCGCGGTCGTAGTCCGAGGTGGTCTCCTCGACCTGCGCCCGGATCTGCTTGACGCGGCCCTGGATGGCTTCCTGCTTCTTCTTCGACCGGTCATCCACGACGATCGTCGTGTTGTCCTTGTCGACGGTGACCTTCTTCGCGTCGCCGAGGTCCTCCCACTTGACGCTCTCGAGCTTGATGCCGAGGTCCTCGGAGATGAGCTTGCCGCCCGTCAGGATTGCGATGTCCTCGAGCATGGACTTGCGGCGATCGCCGAAGCCCGGGGCCTTGACGGACGCGACCTGGAGCGTGCCGCGCAGCTTGTTGACGACGAGCGTCGCGAGCGCCTCGCCCTCGACCTCTTCGGCGATGATCAGCAAGGGCTTGCCCTGCTTGGCGATCTGCTCGAGGATCGGGAGCAGGTCCTTCATGTTCGAGATCTTCTTCTCGTAGAGGAGGACCTTGGCGTTCTCCAGGATGCACTCCATCCGCTCGGCGTCGGTGATGAAGTAGGGCGAGAGATAGCCGCGGTCGAACTGCATGCCCTCGACGACTTCGAGCGTCGTCTCGAGGCCCTTGGCCTCCTCGACGGTGATCACGCCGTCCTTGCCGACCTTGTCCATCGCCTCGGCGATGATCTTGCCGATCTCGGAGTCGTTGTTGGCCGAGATCGTGCCGACGTGGGCAATGTCCTTGCCCTCGACGGGCTTGGAGAGCTTGTCGAGCGCCTCGACCGCGGCCCGGACGGCCTGGTCGATTCCGCGCTTCAGCTCCATCGGGTTGGCGCCCGCGGTGACGTTCTTGATGCCCTCGCGGTAGATCGCCTGGGCGAGCACCGTGGCGGTCGTCGTTCCGTCGCCGGCGACGTCGGAGGTCTTCGAGGCAACCTCGCGGACCATCTGGGCGCCCATGTTCTCGAGCGAGTCCTGGAGCTCGATCTCCTTGGCGACCGTGACGCCGTCCTTGGTGACGGTCGGGGACCCGAACTTCTTCTCGATGACGACGTTGCGGCCCTTGGGGCCGAGCGTCACCTTCACCGCGTCGGCGAGCTTGTTGACGCCGTGGAGAACGCGCTGGCGCGCCTCCTCACCGTAAATGATCGTTTTTGCAGCCATTGTGTCTACTCCTTACTTCCCTTCGACGACCGCGAGCACTTCGTCCTCGCGCAGGATCAGGTGCTCTTCGTCGTCGATCTTGATTTCGGTGCCGGCGTACTTGCCGATGAGGATGCGGTCGCCCTTCTTGACGTCCAGGGGAAACTGCTTGCCGTCCTCGTTCACCTTGCCCTTGCCGACGGCGACGACTTCCGCCTCCATCGGCTTCTCCTTGGCGGTGTCCGGGATGATGATCCCGCCCTTCTTCATCTCGCCGACCTCGAGCCGCTTGACCAGGATTCGATCGTAGAGTGGCCGAACTTTCATGAACTTCCTCCTTGAAGTTGTGTTGCCTTCGTGGTCCCCGTTGCCGGGGGAGTGCGATACTAGCACTCCTCGATGACGAGTGCTAGCAGAGTCCGAGCCTGACTCGAGGCTTTACGAATAAACTGTTATAGATCAGTTATTTAAGGTCTTGCCAATGCCTTCCCAGGTTGGGATGACGATACCGGACGGCGATAAGAAGAGGAAGAAAGAACTCCCTGGGATAGGGGCAACGAGGCTCGTGTCGCCAGAAATGGATCGGGTCCGGATGCTCGCCTCGACATGATGCTGCCTTCGCCCCTCTCCAGTCGCTTATCGTCGAGAGCTGGGCCTCCACGGTGACACCAGGCCATGCCGATCCCCGCTGCCAGCAGAGGAACCAGGGCGCAGGTTATCCGACCTACGGTCCAATGGATCAACCAGTCCGGCCCCCAAGGACACAGGACGGGAATGGCGAGGTAGGTCACCAACGACGCCGACACAACGATGAGTATCGGGTTCGCGCTCGATCGCCGCGAGCCAAGCCCCAGCAGCGCGATGACGGCGACCAGTCCCGGCCAGATGGGCCGTATGAGCTGAGTCCATTCCTGACGCAGAGTCTCCACAACGCGGGAACCAAGGCCGGAGCGCCACAGGAGCCCGAGGTCGAGACCGCGTATCGTGTGACTTCCGAGAACGAGCCGGTGGAGCAGGACGGAGCCCAGGCCGGCAATCAGGACGGCCGTCGCACCGACCCACAGCCGGCGCTCCCGTCGCAGGACTGCCCGGAACCCGAGAAGTGCCCATGCGGTCCCGAGCAGGAACACCCCTTCGTTCTTCGTCGCGGCGGCCAGCAGCGACGCCAGAAAGAGCCGGCGAACGGAGCCCGGGTCGGTATCGTCGAGAACATCCCACAGCGCGGTACCGACCAGGAGAAACGCGAATGCCGCCGGAACCTCCGCCATTCCGCTCAGCCAGGCCGAATACAGCAGGCCGAAGTTCGCCACGAATGCCGCCGCAGCCAGCGCGACGACGGGAACGATCCCGCGCCTCAGCAACCATCCGACCAGAACCAGCAGGGTGCCGAGCTGGAAGAAAGGGAAGAGCAGGGCCATGGCGTGGTCGTCCCATCGATCCAGAAGAAACGCGATTCCCGCGTACACCAGTGGAAGCCCGATCGGATAGCCCGGGTTCGAGAAGGCGAACTCGGGCCACCGAAACAGCCGCTGCGGTATTCCCGCGTCTCCGAAGATCGTCTTGCCCTTGAGTCCCCAGACCGCGAGAAAGTCGTTCGACCACATCGGTTCCGCGAGGCTTCGCACCGCGTAGATCGCCATCCCGGCCACCGTGATTGCGAGAAGGAATAGGGTCGCGGGCGATCGCCAGTTCCGCCCGCCGGACGCCCGGTCCCCCCTCGGCAAGCGGAAACGGCGGGCCATGACAATTCCGCAGAACGCCAGCGCCAGCAACGCGATCCAACCCGGATGAAGCCGCACCGTGAATGAGACGAGGACGTGGACAGCAATGAGGAGCGGGGCGACTGCGATGCTCCATCCCCACCTTTCGAGCGTCGGGCCGCCACCGCCGGGAAGCAAGACGAAGGTCACGGCCTTGCCGACGAATGACGCCAACAGCAGGATTCCTCCGACCTGAAGCAGGGACAGCGGAAGACTCACTGAGCTCATGGAGGCGGAAGGAGTAACGCACCGTCCGTAAACTGCCGCACGACGCGTCCGTCAGAAGGCCCGCTTTGGCCGTACTTCAGCACGAGCCAGCCGGCAGGAACGCGCTTGGGAGCCAGCAACACCGGCGTCGGCGCAAAATGATAGACAGCGAAGTAGAGCCCGCCCCATTCCGGGATGCCAGGCGCGTAGAGAGCGAGCCCGGGAGCCCCGAGAGGCAAGGCGTCTCGAGCCGAAACCACGAGCGCTGCGAAACGCCGGTCGTAGGCCGCTGCCGTCCCTTCGAGGCGTCGCACAGCCGACTCCTTCCGCCAGGATCGTCGCAGAATGTCGAGCCGGCTACGAAACTCGGGAAATGGATCGCCACCGGCAAGAAAGACGAACGCCGTGACGAACGCGACGATCGCGACAACCCGGCGGAGCCGCGATGGGATTCCCTTCCGGGATACCGGATTCGCCATGGACAAATTAGCTTATGACAGCCAGCACCCCGGCATCTGGATCGTCGAAACCGGGAAAGCTCACGACGAATCTGGCGCCACGGCTCGCGCCACGGTCGTTGAAGTTGGGTAACCGATGTCGCAGAATCGGTAACAGATGACTCTTTCCCGCAAGCGCGTTCTTGTCACCGGAGGGCTCGGGTTCATCGGCTCCAACCTCGCCCGGCACCTCGTTTCGGAGGGCGCCCGCGTCACGCTCTGCGACGCGATGATCGAGGGTTACGGCGGCAACCCCGCGAACATCCGCGAGATCCGCTCCGACGTGGTCGTCGACACCGCCGACGTTCGCGACGCAGCCGCGATGGAGCGGCTCGTCGCGGGCCAGGACGTCGTTTTTCACCTGGCGGCGCAGGTCTCCCATGTCATGTCGCTCTCGAACCCCTATCCCGACATCGACATCAACATCAAGGGCACCGCCGTCCTGCTCGAGGCCTGCCGCAAGGCGAACCCCGACGCGCTCGTCGTGCGCTCGGGCACCCGCGGCCAGTACGGGCCCGCCGTGAAGCTGCCCGTCTCCGAAGAGACACCGTCGGACCCGCGCGGCATCTACGAAATCTCGCAGCTCTCGGCCGAGATGATCTGCCGCACCTACACGCGCATCCATGGCATCCGCACCGTGCCCCTGCGCCTGACCAACGTGTACGGCCCGCGGGGCCAGATGAAGCACTCGCAGTTCGGCGTCGTGAACTGGTTCGTGCGTCTGGCTCTCGACGGAAAGCCGATTCCGATTTTCGGCTCCGGCAGGATCCTCCGCGACTTTCTCTACGTGGACGACTGCGTCGAGGCGCTGCTTCTCGCCGCCTCCGAGCCGCGGGCGGTCGGCGAGGTCCTCAACGTCGGGCACGACCGGCCCTCGACCTTCCTCGAGGTGGCCGAGCTCCTGCGGGAGATCGTCCCGGGGGCGCGCCTGGAATTCACCGACTTCACCCCCGAGCGCAAGGCCCAGGAGCCGGGCGACTTCGTCTCCGACATCACGAAGATCCGCACCCTGCTCGGCTGGGAGCCGAAAACGAGCCTCCGGGACGGTCTGGTGCGGACGGTCGAGTTCTACCGCGAGCGCCGCGCCGACTACTTCTGACGCCCGGGGGCCCCCATCCGGTAAGCTACCCGCAGTCCATGATCTCGATTCATCCCACCGCGCTCGTCGCCACGAAGGCGATCGGCGACGGCACGCGGATCTGGGCGTTCGTCAACATCCTCGCCGGGGCCCGGATCGGCGCGGACTGCAACGTCTGCGACCGCTGTTTCATCGAAAACGACGTCGTCCTCGGCGACCGCGTGACGGTCAAGTGCGGCGTTTCGCTCTACGACGGCCTCGTGCTCGAGGACGGCGTTTTCGTCGGGCCGGGCGTGATCTTCTCGAACGATCCGCGGCCCCGCAGCCGCCGGCGCCCCGAGGCTTTTCCGCAAACGCGGGTGCGGGAGGGTGCGAGCCTGGGCGCGGGGGCAATCCTCCTGCCGGGCATCGCCGTCGGACGGTTCGCCATGGTGGGAGCGGCCGCGCTCGTCACGAGGGACGTCCCGGACTTCGCACTCGTCTACGGCGGCCCCGCCCAGATCCACGGGCACGTCTGCCGCTGCGGGAAGACCCTCCGCTTCGAGAACGGGAGCACGGCCTGCTCCTGCGGCCGCCGCTACGCGCGCCACGCGTCCGGCGAGGTCGTCGAGGCGGCATGAGCCCGGGCGCGGCCGGCGCTGCCCCCCGCGTGGCGTTCGGCGCCCTGGCCGACGACTATCGCGGCAAGCGGGCCGCGATCGACGCCGCGATTGCGCGAGTCCTCGAACGCGGTTGGTTCATCCTGGGCGAGGAGGTCCGCCGTTTCGAGGAGGAATTCGCACAGTGGCTCGGCGTCTCGCACGTCGTCGCCTGCGCCAACGGTACCGAGGCCATTGCTCTGGCCCTCCAGGCCGCCGGGCTCCACGCCGAGGACGAAGTCCTCCTGCCCGCCAACACGTGCGTGCCCACGATCGCCGCGGTGCGCCTGGCGCGGGCATGGCCGCGGCTCGCCGATGTCGACCCGGAGACGCTCACGCTGGACGCCGACAGCGCCGAAAGCGCCGTCACGTCGACCCTCAAATGCCTGCTCCCCGTCCACCTCTATGGCGGCCTCGCCGACCTCGAGCGTCTGTCGCTTCTGGCAAGACGCGAAGGGCTCGCGCTCATCGAAGACTGCGCCCAGAGCCACGGGGCGAGCTGGCGTGGCCGCTCGTCGGGGAGCTTCGGGAACGCGGCGGCGTTTTCCTTCTATCCCTCCAAGAACCTCGGGGCATACGGAGATGGCGGCGCGGTCGCGACCAACGACGCCCGGATCGCCGACGAGGTCAGAGATCGGCGGCAGTACGGCTGGAGCCGGCGCGACCACGCCGAGCGTGAGGGCTGGAACTCCCGCCTGGACGAGATCCAGGCCGCGATCCTGCGCGCCAAGCTCCCTTTCCTCGAAAGCGAGAACGCCCGCCGGCGCGAGATCGGGGAACGCTACGACGCGGCGTTCCGAGAGCTTCCGCTGCGACTGCTCGGCTGTCGGCCCGAGTCGGTTCCCGCCAGGCACCTCTACCCCGTCCGGATCGCGCGGCGCGACGCTTTCCGCGAGCACCTCGCCTCCCACGGGATCGAGACCGGGATCCACTACCCGACACCGCTCCACCTGCAGCCCGCCTACGCCTTCCTCGGATACCGGAAGGGGGATTTCCCCGTTTCGGAGGAAGCCTGCGAGACGGTCGCCTCCCTTCCGATCTACCCGTCGCTCTCCGAGCGCGAGGTCGGGGCCGTGATCGAGGCCGTCCGTGACTTCTTCGAGAGGGCTCCATGACGCGCGAGCTCGTGTCGGTCGTCGTCCCCGTCTACTTCAACGCGGAGAGCCTGCCGCGCCTGGCCGAGCGGCTGAAGAAGGTCGCCGCGGCGTCGGACCACGATCTCGAAGTCCTTTTCGTGGACGACGGCTCGGCAGACCAATCGTGGCCGCGCATCGAGGCGATCGCCCGGGACTGGCCCGCCGCGCGCGGCCTCCGATTGACCCGCAACTTCGGCTCGCAGATGGCGATCATGGCCGGCCTGCGCGAGGCGAAGGGAGAAGCCGTCGCAGTGCTTTCGGCCGATCTCCAGGAACCTCCGGAGCTTCTCCCGGAGATGGTCGCCGCATGGCGCCGCGGCGCGACCGCCGTCCTCGCCGTACGGCGCAGCCGCCCCGAAGGCTTCGCGACCCGTGCTGCGGCGGGTTTCTACTACCGGGCGCTACGGCGCCTCGCCTTCTCCCAGATGCCCGCGGGAGGGTTCGACTGCTTCCTGATCGGCCGATCCGCGGTCGACTTTCTGGTCGAGGCCGGAGAGGTGCACACGTCGCTTCCGGGCCTTATTCTCTGGGGCGGGTTTCCGACCGCGCTCGTTCCCTACGACCGTCTCGCCCGCGAAGACGGCGAGTCACGCTGGACGTTCACGAAGAAGCTCAAGTACTTCCTCGACGCCGTCATTTCCTTCTCCTATGCGCCGCTGCGCTGGATGTCGGTCGCGGGCGCCATCCTTGCGCTGCTCGCCTTCGGTTACGCGGTCTTTCTCGTTGCCTACAAGGTGGTCCACGGCCTGCCGATCCAGGGCTGGACCTCGCTCATGGTCGCGCTCGCCTTCTTCTCGGGAGTCCAGCTCCTCTCGCTCGGAATCCTCGGCGAGTACCTCTGGCGCACCCTCGACGCCGCGAGAGCCAGGAAGGGTTATCTCGTGCTCGAGAGGACCGGCTCCCCGGACCCGTAGGGGCGGCGTTACACGCTCGCCACCAGGGACTCCGCACCTCTCGACTTCCGCATCCGTCAGCTCGGAAAAGTTTGGCAGCGCGAGCACTTCCTTCGCGGCCCGCTCGGCCTGCGGGAAGTCGCCTTCCCGGCCGCCCAGCCCTGCGAAGCACTTCTGGAGGTGGAGCGGTCCGGGTAGAAGACCGAGCTCGCGACGCCCCGTTCGGCCAGCCGCCGCTTCACCCCCTCGCGGTCCGCGACGCGCACGACCTACTGGTGGTGGACGTGGCGGCGCCCAGGCGCTTCCATCGGACTCGCTCGAGAGCGCTCACGCGCGTGGAATTGAATCCGGCAGGCCCTGTAACCGATCCGCGCTTCTCCGCGTTTAGGATTCGGGAGGACACGTGAAACAACCGCTGAATCCTCGGACGCTGGCGCTGTTTGGCCTCGCGGTCGGAGCGAGCCTCTTCCTGCGCGCGCTCGACATGCCGAACCTGAGCGGAACCTGGCAGCTCAACAAGGACGCGAGCGACGATCCGAAGAAAGTCATGGAAGAGGCCCGGGCCGCGGCGCCCGGCGGCTGGTGGGCCTGCGGGAGGCGGAGGACACGGCGGGGGCCACGGCGGCGGAGGCGGCCGCGGGCCCGGCGGCGGCGGTTCCGGAGGAATGGGAGGGATGGGATCGTCCGCCGGTTCGGGCGGTCGACACGGTTCGGGCTCCGGCTCCGCGGCCGGTGACGAAGCGGTCGCCGGACTTCGAGGCCCTGTCCGCGCTCGAGACGCTCAAGATCTCCCACTCCGAGCCGATGCTCTCGATCACGGACGCCGCCGGACGCGAGCGCGTCGTCTACACCGATGGACGCGTGATCGAGATGGAACGCTCGCACGGCGGCAAGACGAAAGTGGAGGCGCGCTGGAAGGACGGCCGGCATCGAGATCGTCTCGAAGCCGGAGACCGGCCCGAAGGTGACCGAGGCGCTTCTCGATCACCGCCGACGGATCGCACCTCACCGTGACGACGAAGATGGAAGGCGGGCGGACTCGCGTGGTCACGATCCGGCGGATCTATGACGACGTGAAAGGTGCCGCCGCTTCCCCGGCTCCCGCTCCCGCGTCCACTCGCGCCTCGAAGCAGGACCAGCCCGGCTGAGCGGGGGTCACGGAAGCCGCCGCAGCAGGTGGGCCGTGAAGCCGTCGCACCGGTCGTCCGGAAAGAGGCGGAACCTGGGCCCGTCCATGAAGGGGGCGAGCGGGGCGGCGGCGTTGATCGGGGCAGGCTCGATCTCGGGCATGCGCGCGAGCGCACTGGCGACGACGCGCTCGTTTTCCTCCTCCTCGAGGCTGCAGGTCGAGTAGAGGAGATACCCCCCGGGAGCGAGCAGGCGCGCGGCGGCGACGAGCGCTTCCTCCTGGACCGCGCGATGCGGTCGATCGCCTCGGCCGTGACGCGGTAGCGAATCTCCGGGTTCTTTCGTAGGGTTCCGGTTCCACTGCACGGCGCGTCGAGAAGAACGCGCTCGAACCGGCCCTCCGACAGCGGCAGCGCGCCGATGTCGCCGGCGAGCGCGCGGACTTCGGGGACTCCGAGGCGCCGCGCGTTTTCCGTGACGCGCTCGAGGCGCCGCCGGGAGCGGTCCACGGCGGCCGTCCACCGCGCGCGCCCGTGCGCGATGGCGGACAGCGACTTGCCCCCGGGCGCCGCGGCCAGGTCCACGAGGAGCTCGCCCTCCGGCAGGAGCAGCGGCAGCAGCTGCGCTCCGACGTCCTGCACGCTGAAATGGCCGGCAGCGAGCAGGCCGGAGCGCAGCGGGTTGCCCTTCAGGACCGTGAGCGCGAGCGGAGCGAGCGGAGATAGCTCCGTCTCGACACCCTCGGAGGCGAGCGCCGAGCGCAGGGCTTCGCGGTTGGTCCGCCGGGGATTCGTCAGCAGGTCGAGGCGCGAGGGCGCGTTGTCGGCGGCGAGGATGCGGCGCGTCGTTTCGGTACCCGAAACGCGCCACCCAGCGCTCGACGAGAAAGGTCGGGTGCGAGAAGTCTCGAGCGAGCTGCGCAGCGACTCCCCCCTCCCCCCGGACCGCTCCCCCCGACGGGGGCAGCGGCGGTGACTTCGCCGGTGGCGGGAGGAGGACGATGTTGCGCAGGACGCCGTTGACGAGCTTCGACGCGCCTTCGCCACCGGCCGCCCGCGCCTGGTCCACCGCGGCGCTGACCGCCGCATACGGAGGGACCCGATCGAGATGGCGCAGCTGATACAGCGCGACTTCCATGATCTCCCGCAGGCTCGGAATGAGCTTCTGCATCGGGATGCGGCAGACCCCGGCGATCTCGGCGTCGAGCGCCGACTTCCAGCGCAGCACGCCGAGGACGAGCTCGCGCAGGAGGTCCTGGTCCGCCGGCGCGAGGTCGCGCGCGAGCTCCCCGATGAGCGGCGCGGCATTGCGCGACTTCTCGAGCACGCCCCGCAGCGCCTCGACCGCGCGGGTCCGCGCCGTCGCGGCGGCAGGCTGCCTCACACATTCACCGCGGGCTTTCGAAGCGGCCCGGCAGTTGCACGGAGCGGGCGAACTCGGCGCCGGCGACGGGTCTGCGGCCGGCGCGCTGCAGTCGCTCGATCGAGAGCGCCGTCCCTTCGCCCGCCGACGCGACGAGCCGCCCTCCCTCGAGCCGGAAGCTCCCCGGCTCTCCGAGACCGCTTCCCGAGTCCACGTCGGCCTCGAGAATCTTCACACGCTCGGGCCCGAGGAAGGTGTACAGGCCCGGCCACGGCGTGTAGGCGCGCAGGCGCCGCGACAGCTCGCCGGCGCTGCGCGTCCAGTCGATGGCTGCGTCTTCGCGGCGGATCGGCCGGCAGAACGACGGCTCCCCCTCCTGCGGCCGCGCGGACAGCTTTCCGGCGGCAAGTCCGCGGAGCGTCTCGACGAGCAGCTCGCCGCCCATCGTCGCGAGCCGGGAAGAGAGCCCTCCCGCCGTCTCCTTTTCCCCGATCCGCACGCGCCGCTCGAGGTAGACCGGGCCGGTGTCGAGGCCCTCCTCCAACCGCATGGCGGCCACACCCGTCTCGGAATCCCCCGCGAGGATCGCCGCCTGGATCGGCGAGGCGCCGCGGTGCCGTGGCAGCAGCGACGCATGCACGTTCAGGCAACCCATCGGGGGCAGGCGCAGGATCTCGGCCGGAAGGATGCGACCGAACGCGACGACGGCGATGGCGTCGGGGCGTGCGGCCGAAAGGGTCTCGAACAACCCGGCGTTGCCGCGCACGGCCGCCGGTTTCTCGACCGGGATCCCGCGCCCGGCCGCGAAAGCCGCGACGGCCGACGGACGCGGCGCGGCGTGGCGGCCCACCGGCCGGTCGGGCTGCGTCACGACGAGCGGCACCGCGAAGCCCGCGTCGAGCAGCGCCGCGAGCGACGGCACGGCGAAGTCCGGAGTGCCGAAGAAGACGACGCGAAGGGGGGTCATGGGTCTTGGGTCCTGCGTCGTGAGGCGACTCGAAGAGTCAGAGCAGCGGCTTCTCGCCTTCGCCGTCCGGGGCTTGTGCCGCAAGAGCCGCCGCGGGGACATCGGTCGCCGGATGGCGCAGCTTCCAGAGCCTGCGGGCGGCGGCGACGCCGAGCGCCAGGAAGAACACGAGCGCGGCCGCGTTGACGATGCCGAAGATCGCCCAGACGCGGGGCCACGCATTCGCGTAGCCGAACAGGAAGATGCACAGGAAGAGGAGGAGAGCGTAGATCGCCGCGACGATCGTGCGGCGCTCTTCGTGCTCCCGGTTCCACGGGGGATCGAGGAAACCGAGGCCGCGCGCCAGCCGGTAGACCCCGTAGACCAGAAACGGCGCGACGACGACGGCGAAAACGAGCGAGCGCATGGCGCGCGTCATCGCGGCTGGCGGTCCACTTCCGCGAAGTAGTCGTCCGCGACGAGGACCTCGCGGGGCTTCGAGCCCCGGGGCGGCCCGAGCAGGCCGTCGCGGGACATCATGTCGATGAGCTTGCCGGCGCGCGAGAACCCCACGCCCATGCGCCGCTGCAGGAACGAGATCGACGCCATCTTCTCCCGCACGACGAGCCGCGCGGCCTCGTCGTACAGCGGGTCCATCTCGTCCCCGGCGTCGTCGCGCGCGAGGGATTCGCTGCGGTCCTTCGTGATTTCCTCGTCGAACTGGGGCTTGGCCTGCTTCCTCAGGAACTTCACGACCTGCGCGGTCTCCTGGACCGAGACGTACGCGCCATGCACGCGCTTCAAGCGCGAGGTCCCGGGCGCCAGGAACAGCATGTCGCCGCGCCCGAGGAGCCGCTCCGCGCCGTTCCCGTCCAGAATGACCCGCGAGTCGGTCTTGGAGGACACCTTGAAGGCGATGCGCGATGGCAGGTTCGCCTTGATCACGCCGGTCAGCACGTCCACGGACGGCCGCTGGGTGGCGACGACGAGGTGGATGCCCACGGCACGGGCCTTCTGCGCGATCCGGACGATGGATTCCTCGACCTCCTTGGGTGCCGTCATCATGAGGTCGGCCAGCTCGTCGATGACGATCACGATCAGCGGCATCGGCTCGAGCTTGAGATCGGGGTCCTCGGGATGCTGCGCGCGCACGCGGGCCACGGCCTCCGGGTCCTTGATCGCCGCGTTGTACTGCTCGGCGTTGCGGACCTGGCCGAAGTCTGAAAGCGTCTGGAAGCGCTCCTCCATCTGGGCGACCGCCCACCGCAGAGCGTTGGCAGCCTTCTTGGGGTCCGTGATGATCGGAGTCGCCAGGTGCGGCAGGCTCTCGTACATCTCGAGCTCGACCATCTTCGGATCGATGAGGATGAGCTTCACCTTGTCGGGCGAGGACTTGTACAGGATGGACGTGATGAGCGAGTTGATCCCCACGCTCTTGCCCGATCCGGTCGTGCCGGCGATCAGGAGGTGCGGCATCGCGCGCAGGTCGTCCACGACCGGCTCGCCATGGATGTCCTTGCCGAGGGCGAGCGTCAGCGGCGAGCGCGAGCTCTGGAACCGCTCGGACTCGACCACGTCGCGGATGGCGATGATCTCGCCCCCGCCCGGGTTGGGGACCTCGATGCCGACGCTCGCGCGCCCCGGCAGACGCTCGACGCGGATGGACTCCGCCGACAGCGCCAGCGCGAGGTCTTCCGAGAGCCCCATGACCTGGTTGACCTTGATGCCCGCCGCGGGCCGGAACTCGTACGTCGTGACGACCGGCCCCGGGTGGTACTCCGTGACCTCGCCCTCGACGCCGAACTCGGCGCACTTGGCTGCGATCACCCGCCCTGTCTCCGCCAGCGCCTTGCGGTCGATCGCGCCCGCCTCCACGCGCTTCTCGAGCAGCGAGACGGGCGGCAGGGTGTAGCCATCGAGCGTGAGCGGCAGGCTCTGCTGCGGCTCGGGCCTCTTCTTCGGCGCGGCGGGGAAAGCGGCCTTGGCTTTGACCGCGGCTTTCGTCTTCGTGATGGAGAACTTGCCCGGGCCCGGAACTTCGCGCACGATCGGCGGCGCATCCTCCGGAGCGAACGGGATGTCTTCCAGCGACACGGGGTCCTTCTTCGCCTTCTCGAGGTGCCGGGTCACCACGGTCCGGCGCAGGCGCTCCTTGGTCCGACGGTCGCGGTGGCGCGCCCAGCCCACCGTCAGCCTGCCGATCACCCCGGCGAAACGCACGCGCAGCCTCAGGAAGACGTCCCCGAGCGAAACCTGGGTCGCCAGCGGCACCGCCAGGACCACGAACGTGATCGCGAGCAGCACCGCGCCGGTCGTTCCGACACGGCCGCGGAACGCGTCCGCCAGGGCGCGCCCGACGATCCCCCCCGTCTCCATCTCCTCGCCGTAGAGCTTGCGCCTGCCGAACGCCAGAGACAAGAGCATCGGAACGGAGAACACGAGCAACAGCAGCCCCGCGGCCTTGGTGCCCGGGTTCGGCAGCGGCCGCGCCCAGAATCGCCGCCAGCCGAGCAGAAAGATCACGCCCGTCACCGCCCAGGCGGCCAGGCCGAAGAGGGCATAGAGAGCCGCCGCCAGCGACGCCCCGAAACCGCCGATCCAGTTATTCGGGCTGGCGGCCTCTCCCCCGGCCGTCCAGGAAAAGATGCTCGGGTCGTGCGGATCGTAGGAGAAGAGGGACAGAACGGCGAGGACCCCGGCGAGCAGCAGGAGGATGCCGATCGCCTCGCTCGCCAGACGGCTCTTGCGGAACGGTGTTTCGCTCAATCTCAGCCATTATCAGGCGGAAAGGCCGAAAGGGCCACTCGAGCGCCCGGAAGCGGGCCGGATCGCGGCAGACGTGACGCCCGATCCGGACGAGGCTGGTCGAGTTTCCTTCCCCTGCGCCGATCGGCGGTATAAATGGGGCGTGACGCCGGAACGCCCGAAACGGATCCTTTTTCTCTGCACCGGTAACGCGGCGCGCAGCCAGATGTCCGAGGCCCTGGCGCGGATCGACTATCCCGACCTGCTCGATCCCGTGTCGGCTGGCTCCCGGCCGGCCGGATTCGTCCATCCACTCGCCATCACGGCCATCGAAGAGCTCGGCTTCGGGATGGAAGAGGCCCATTCGAAATCGGCCGATGAGTTTCGCGAGCAGGAGTTCGACCTCGTGGTCACCGTCTGCGACTCCGCCGCCGCCGACTGCCCGACCTGGCCCGGAGCCCGGCACCTCGTTCACTGGTCGATCGAGGATCCGAGTTTCGTGACCGGCGACCCCGCCCGGCGCACGGCCGCCTTTCGCGCCACCCGCGATGACCTGCGCCAGCGGATCGACGCAATGATGGAGGCGCTGCGGCGCTCGCACCCCAGGCGCAAGGACGCGGCCCTGCTCGAGGCGGGGGCTCACATCCTCGGGGACGCGCTGCGGCCGTACGGCTTCAAGTTCGGCGGCGTGCGCGAGGAGGAGTCGGACGACCGCATGGTCGCCGTCGGACGCTTCGCCCGCCGGGGTCGTGCTCTCGAGCTCCAGGTGCGTTCGGGCGTCGGGATCGGCCTGTGGTCCACGGGCGAGCGGCGCATGCTCCACCCCGATTACATGGACTGCCTGCAGGCATCGGGCCGGATGCGGTATCCCGGGCTGTCGAAGGACCCCCTCGACGCGTTCCGGCGCCTGCGCGCAGACATCGCCCGCTTCGCCGAACCGTTTCTGACCGGAAGGGGAATCAAGGAGTTCGAACGCTTCTTCGACGCCCGCAAGGGCGGGGGGTCGAAGACGAAACCAGCCTGAGGCGCGGGCCTACCGGACGGAGACCGCGTCGTAAGCCGCTGCGCACGTCTCCTGGAATCGATCCGCGTAGCCGTCGTAGTCCTTGTACGCCGGCAGGCTCACGCCGGCAAGAAACTGCTCCTTTGACTTCCCCGCCGCCTTCGCAGCCTCGGCGGCCGCCAGGACGTCCGCGATGAACTGACGAAACGCCTTCAGACCCGCCAGGTCGGTCACTTCTCCGTGGCCCGGAATGATCACGACGCTCGCCGGTACGCGCGCGATCACCCCGTCGATCGCCGCGAGGTATCCCTTCACCGATCCGCCGTGCTTCGTGTCGATGAACGGGACGACGCGGTGGAAGAAGAGGTCGCCCATGTGCAGGACATTCGCCTTCTCGAAATAGACGACGCTGTCGCCGTCGGTGTGCGCGGGCGGCGTGTGCCAGATCCCGATCGTCTCGCCTCCGGCGTGGATGCGCAGCTCCGAATCGAAGGTCATCACGGGCGCCGCGATCTCTTCGACCTTGACCTTCTTCGCCCAGGCGATCGCGTTCTCCAGAGACTGGATGTCCTCGGCGTCGTTCTTCTTCTTCGCCTCTTCGAGGTAGCCCGGGTAGTACTCCAGGATGTCGGCCGGCGAAGCGAGCATCCGCTTGCGGACGTTGTCCTGCGCGATGATGACCGCGAACTGCCGGAAAACCTCGTTGCCGCCGGTGTGATCGCCGTGGTGGTGGGTATTGACGAGATACTGAATGGGCCGGTCCGTCACGCTCCGGATCTCTCGCACGATGCCCGGCGCGATGTCCTTGAACTGCGAATCCACCACGACGACGGCATCCGGCCCGACGAAGAACCCGACGTTGCCCCCGCGGCCGTAGAGAGCGTAGACGCCTCCGGAAAGCGGCTTGAGCCGGAAGATGTCTTCGGCCTTGCGTGCGTGGTGATCCGGCGTCGGCGTGGCCTTCGGCTGAGCCGCTCCGACGGCCGCGGCAACGAGGAGGATCGCGCCGCAAATCGCCCTTCGCATGAGGCCTCCGTTCTGGCCCCGGACTCTATACTCTGGACGGATGCCCCGCCCGGTCTCGAACCCCCCGAACCCCTGGCAGTCGGTGCACGCCGAGTACCTCGGAGAGCCGCCCGCCGCCGAGCTCGAAGTCTTCGAGGAAGAAGCGCGCTCGATCATCGCCGAGAACGAGAGCCCGGACGTCGGATTTCGCTACAGCGTCAACCCGTACCGCGGATGTTTCCACGCGTGTGCGTACTGCTACGCCCGCCCCACGCACCAGTACCTCGGCTGGGGCGCGGGCACGGACTTCGACCGCAAGATCGTGGCGAAGGTCAACGCGCCGGAGCTGCTGCGGCGGGAACTCTCGCGCAAGTCGTGGAAGGGCGAGACCATCGTCTTCTCGGGCGTGACCGACTGTTACCAGCCGACCGAGGCGGTCTACGGGTTGACGCGGCGCTGCCTCGAGATCTGCCGCGACTTTCGCAATCCCGTCGGCATCGTGACCAAGGGGGCCCTGGTGCGGCGGGACGTCGACGTGCTTTCGGCCCTCGCGCGGGAGGCGCAGGCCACCGTGTACGTGAGCGTCCCCTTCGCCGACGACCGCGCCGCGCGGGCCCTCGAGCCCAACGTCGCGACGCCCTCGCAGCGGCTCGAAACGATCGCGCTCCTCTCGGCGGCGGGCATCCGGACGGGCGTCGCCCTCGCCCCGATCATTCCCGGGTTGAACGACAGCGACATCCCGAGGATCCTGGCGCGGGCGCGCGGGGCGGGCGCGGTGAAGGCCTTCATCACCCTGCTGCGCCTGCCCGCCGAGACGCGACCGGTCTTCGAGCAACGGCTCGCCCAGGCCTTCCCCGACCGGGCCGCGCGCGTCTTCTCGAACCTCGAACAGACCCGCGGGGGAAAACGCAACGAGAGCCGCTTCGGCGCCCGCATGGAGGGCGTCGGGCCGCGCTGGCAGGCGATCGAGGGTCTCTTCGCGGTCGAGTGCCGCCGCCTCGGGTTCAACCGCGGCGAGGACGCGCCGCCCCGCACGAGCACCTTCCGCCGGCCCGCCCCGGCGCAGAAGGGCCTCTTCGACGGCCCATGAACTTTATGTCACAAAGTACTTGACAGTGGGGCGACCGTCGCCCGATACTCCACCCGTGCTCCCCTTCGCGCCTCGCGCCGAGGACCAGATTCGCTTCATCCGCGACACGATGGAGCGCGCCTCCACGTTCACCGCGGTCCCGGGCGCCGGCGGCGTGGCGATGGGCGCCGTGGCCCTGGTCGCGGCCGGGCTGTCGCTCGGCGCGAGGACCCAGGAGCGGTGGCTCGGGATCTGGGTCGCCGCGGCCTGCGCCGCCGTCGTGATCGGCATCGCGGCGATGGCCCGCAAGGCCCGCCGCTCGCACACCGATCTCTTCTCGGGCCCGGGCCGCCGCTTCCTGCTCATGCTCCTGCCTCCGCTCGGCGCCGGCGCCGTGATGACACTCGCCCTCGAACGGGCGGGCCTCGTGCCGCTGCTGCCCGGAATCTGGCTCCTGCTCTACGGCACGGCCGTCGTCACGGGAGGCGCCCATGCCATCCGCCTCGTGCTCGTCATGGGCGCGCTGTTCATGCTCCTCGGCTGCGCCGCCCTCTCCTCCCCCGCCGCATGGGGAACCGCCTACCTCGCGGCCGGCTTCGGCGCGCTGCACATCGCCTTCGGCATCGCGATCGCGCGGAGGCACGGTGGCTAGGGCAAAGAGGGCGCTTCCGGATTCGGCCTCGCGGCCTTTGGTCCGGCCTGCGAAGCGCAAGCTGCCGGAGCTCGACCGGGTGCTCCACGAGCGGATGCGCCTGGCGATCGTCAGCGCGCTGGCCGCGAACCTTTCGCTGACCTTCCTGGAGCTGCGGTCGCTGCTCGACGCGAGCGACGGGAACCTCTCGGTCCACGCGCGCAAGCTCGAGGACGCGGGCTACGTCTCCTGCGCCAAGTCGTTCGAGGGCCGCGTCCCGAAGACGACCTTCCGGCTGACCGTGGAGGGCCGCCGGGCGTTGGAGCGCTACCTGTCCCATCTCGAGGCCGTGATCGCGCACGCGCGCGGGAAGTAAAATTTTTTGGAGATTAACTTCATGATGCAAAGTACTCTGCGTTTCGCGGCCCTCGACGCCTACGTTCCCGAACTGGCGCCCCTCGTCATCCTCGCGTTTCTCGGGACGGCATGTCTGCTCGTCTGCGCGGCCATCGGCGCGGGCGTCGCCGCGGCCGCCCGGCGCCCCGGGCTGGCGAAGGGACTCGGCGCCGTCGGGCTCTCTGCCGCCGTCGTGTACTTCACCCTCCTCCTGGCCGCGGCGCTGCTCTCGCACGAGCGCACGCTCGCGCCAGGGGAACGGAAGTACTTCTGCGAGATGGATTGCCACATCGCCTACGAGGTGACGGCCGCCGCCGCGCCGGACGCGACGACGAGGGTCGTGACGGTGCGGGCCTGGTTCGACCCGAGCACGATCGCGCCTTTCCGGGGCAACGGGCCCCTCTCCCCGAATCCCAGGACCATCTGGCTCGTGGACGAGGCCGGACGCCGCCATGAGCCCGACGCGGCAGCGGCCGCGAAGTGGGACGAGGCGCACGGCAGCCCGTCGACGCCGCTCGATCGAGAGCTGCGTCCTGGCGAGTCCTACACCGCCACCCTCGCGTTCGCGGTGCCTCCCGACGCTCGCGGACTGCGCCTTTTCATCGGGAGCACCGTCGGCCCCGAGCGCCTGCTGATCGGGCACGAGTACAGCCCCCTCCACGGAAAGATCTACTTCGCCCTCCCCGCTCCGCCGGCGGCCTCGAGGTAGCCGCGCATGCGAGGCATATCGTTGCGCTCGGTGAACGGGACCATGGACGATCTGGTGCGGCACTTCCGCGGCGCGCTCGGCGCCGATCCGGTCGGCGCCTATCGCGACTGGTTTCGGGCGCAGGAGGAGTTGAGCGAGCGCGGCGACGCGGAGGGCGCGCGGGCGCTCGCGGACGACCTCTGGGATCTCCTGCCCGGTCTGCTCTTCGGCGCGCCCGAGGAGCGCGCCCGTTTCTTCCACAACGCCGCGGTCTTCTACGGAAGCCCGGGACCAGCCGCCGACCTGCCGCGGGCGCGCGCGGCGTTCGGCGTCGCCCTTGCGCACTTCGCCGGAGATTCGGAAAGCGGCTGGCACGCGCGAGCCCAGCACAATTTTGGCACGGCGCTTTCGAATCTCGGAACAACGAGCGCGGAGCTCGAGGAGGCGGTCGCCCTGTTCGAGAAGGCCCTCGGCTGGCGCACCTCGGAGAGAGAGATCGCGCGCGGGGTCACGCTCCACAACCTCGGCATCGCCTGGCGCCGCCTCGCCGAGCTCGAACCCACCCGCGCCGTCGCGCACCTCGGCGAAAGCGGCAAGGCCCTCCGCGAGGCGATCGCCATCCGCCAGCGGCATGGGCTTGTCGAGGGCCGGGCCCTTTCCGAGCGCCACCTGGCCGAGACCCTCGCGCGCAGCGCGGCGGAAAAGCGATAGATTTCCGGGTGTGACGCCGCGCCGCTGGGTCGAATACCTGATCGCCATCCTCGCGGGCAACGGGATCTACTTCGCGGTCCTGCACCCGTCGCTGCCGCCGGCGCTCCAGCACCAGGCGTTCGGATTCGACGTGGGCCTGCTCATCGACTTCCTGTGCTGCGTGCTCGTGTACGGGGCGATCCGCCTCGGCACGCGCCATGCTCACCGCACCCGCCCCGGCGGCGGCTAGTGTCCTGTAACCGAAGTCACGATACCAATCTCTCCGCTCGAACGATGCAAGGAGGCCCAGGAGCGAGGGCCGCGGTGGTTGCAAGAAGCCGCATGGCGCTATCAACACCTCGGTGACGGAACACGAGTTGGGTCTAGGGCTTCGGAAAGAAGAAGATCAGGACGAGCCCGAAGACGAAACAGTAGAGCGCGAACCAGTGGACCTTCCGGGTGGAGACCATCCGGATCAGGAACCCGATCGTCATGTAGCCCACGATCCCGGCGACGGCCGCACCGACAAGGTACCGGGCGAAATCGGGCGTCGCGAAGAATCCTGCTCCGTTGTGCCGCAGCGCGGAAATGATCTCGACACCCGCCGCGCCGACGATGGCCGGTATGGCGAGCAGGAACGTGTAGTCCGCCGCCCAGCGGGCCGCCAACCCGAGCATCAGGCCAAAGCCGATCGTGGAAGCGGATCTCGAGAGCCCGGGGAGCACGGCGAAGCCCTGTACGGCGCCGATGATGAAGGCGTCGAGGTAGGTCATGGTCTCGAGGTCCTTGGTCCCGCCCCGCCGGAAGTACGACACCGCGAGATAGAGGCCGGTCAGGATCTCCATGGCCCCGACGAATTGCGGGTTCGTCTTGGTCTGCTCGACGTAGTGCTTCATGAACAGGCCGACGATCCCGGTCGGAATCGTCGCGACGAGCAGCAGCATCGCCAGGCGCCACGCCCTGGCCCGCTCGGCGAGGTCGCGCGAAACGAGGCCGGCGACCTCATCCGCGAGGAGCTTGCGGTAGTAGATGACGATTGCCGCCAGGGTGCCCATGTGCACCATGACGTCGAAGAGCAGGCCGACCTGGCCGAAGCGCGGCATCAGCATCTCGGCCGCGGAAAGGTGTCCATCGGAGGAAACGGGGATGAATTCGGTCAGTCCCTGGATGATTCCGAGGATGATGGCGTCGAGCCAGCTCACGCGGTTACCGTATCACCAGCGGGACCGGCGCCCGTGCGCGGACGGCCACACTCGATCGCGATGCCCCTCCGTGGTCAGACGACCACCGGCACGATCACGGGCCGCAGGTCGAGCGCGCGGCGGCAGGCCCGCTTCGCGGCAATCGCGATCTCCGCGCGCAGCCACTCGGGGTCGCTGCGCTCTTCATCGCTCGCGCGGGCGAGCACGGCGCGGGCCGCGCGCGCGACCTCGCCCGCGAGCTCGCGCTCGTCCGCCGCGACGCCGCGGGAAATGACGTCCACCTCGTCGCCCCGGACGAGGATGACCACGACGCCTTCCGCAGCAAGGTGGCGCCGCTCGCGCACGATCTCGGGCCCGACGGTCTCGGTACGGCCGTCGAGGTAGACCGCGCCGCACGCGACGGACCTCGGCGCGACGGTCTCCCGGTCGGCCCCGAGCGTGAGCCGGTCGCCGTTGTCCAGCAGGTGGACGCGCCCGGGCGCGACCCCTTCGGCGACAGCGATCTGGCCCGCGGCCGCGAGCATGCGGCGGTCTCCGTGGACGGGCATGACCGCGCGGGGCCGGACCATGCGAATCCACTCCGCGATCTCGTCGCGGTGCGCGTGCCCGGAGACGTGGATCGGCGGCTCGGTCTCGCGCACGACGCGCGCGCCCCGGCGCACCAGGTGGTCGCTCATGCGATTGACCGACCGCTCGTGGCCCGGAATCGTGCGCGCCGAGAGCAGGACCACGTCCCCCTCGGCGAGCTCGAGATCCCCGTGCTCGCCGAGCGCGAGGCGGTAGAGCGCCGAAAACGGTTCGCCCTGGCTTCCGGACGCCACGCAGAGCAGGCGGCCGGGCGGGATCGCCCGCAGGTCCGCGGCTGCCGGCCGCGAGCCCGCCGGCAGGCGCAGGCGCCCGAATCGTTCCGCGATCTCCGCGACCGCGCGCATGCTGCGCCCGAGCAGGGCCACGCGCCGGCCCGCCGCGAGCGCTTCCTCGGCGGCCTGCGACACGCGCGCGACGTGGCTCGAGAAGGTCGTCAGGATGATCCGCCCCCGCTCCCCCGCGAACGCCGCTCGCAGTCCGGCGCCCGCCACGCGCTCGGACTGGGACCGGCCCGGCCGCTCCGCGTTGGTCGAGTCCACGAGGGCGAGGTCCACGCCCGCGCCGACCGCGGCCGCGATCCCCTCGCGGTCGGTCGTTTCGCCGTCGGGAGGATCGTCATCGAGCTTAAAGTCGCCGGAGTGGAAAAGGCGGCGGCCGCCCGCCTCGACGAGCACGGCCGCCGAGCCGGGCACGGAGTGGGAGACGCGGAAGAACGTCACCGTGAAGGCCCCCGCATGGATCGGCTCGCGGCCCCGCGCCTCGATCAGGCGGTCGAGGGACGCCTCGGTTTCCTCGAGCCGCCGGCGGGCGAGCGCCAGCGTGAAGGGAAATCCGTAAACGGGCGCCTGGCACCACTCGCGCAGGAACGGCAGGGCGCCGATGTGGTCTTCGTGGCCGTGCGTCAGGAAGACGCCGTCGATCCGCTCGCCGCGCAGGACCGAGAGGTCCGGCGCGATGCGATCGATCCCGGGAAAGCTCTCGTCGGGAAACGAGACCCCGACATCGACGAGGATGCTCGAGCCGCCGGAAGAGAGCCAGAGCACGTTGCGCCCGAATTCGCCGACGCCGCCGAGCGGGACGACCTCGAGTGGCCCGGAGTTCACGCGAGCGGCTCCCAGTTGCGGGCGAGGGCGAGGAAGTCCTCGAGCGAAAGCTCCTCGGCCCGCGCGCGGGCCGTCTTCCCGAGCGCTTCCAGGCCGCGCTCCCAGTGCGCGCGGGGTGCGGCGGACGACAGGGCGTTGGCCAGGGTCTTGCGCCGGGCATTGAACCCGAGTGAGGCCAGGCACAGCGCCCTCCGGACGAGCTCCGCGTCGAGCGGCTCCGCGCGGGGCGTCAGCTCCAGCACGCTCGACATGACTTTGGGCCGCGGGCGGAAGGCGCCCGGCGGCAGGTCGAAGAGGATACGGCCCGTCGCGTATGCCGCGGCGCGCACGGAGAGGAACCCGTAGTCGTCGGAGCCCGGGCGCGCCACGAACCGGCGGGCCACCTCGCGCTGGACGGTCGCCACCGAGCGCCGGATGGTGTCGCGGTCCTCGATGGCGGCCACGAGGATCGGGGTCGCGACATTGTAGGGAAGATTGGCCACGAGCAGCGCCGTGTCGCCGACACCCTTCCCCGCTCCCGCGAGCCACTGGCGAAACGGCCGCTGGAGGATGTCGCCCTGGAACAGGCGCACGTTGCCCCCGGTCCCGAGTTCGGCCGCGAGCGCCTCGGCGCGCAGCGGATCGATCTCGACCGCCACGACGCAACGGGCGCGCGCCGCGAGCGGCCGCGTGAGGGCCCCCTCGCCCGGACCGACCTCGAGCACGGTGTCTTCCGGAGCGATGCGCGCTGCGTCCACGATGCGCTCGGCGGTCGCGGGGCTCGCGAGGAAGTTCTGTCCCCAGCGCTTGCGGGCGGGAATGCCGGCCTGTCGCGGGCCGGCCCGCCGGTCATGCTGTGGCGGCATGGCATCGCGTGACTGGGGCCACGGCGCTCGAGGCTATCAGATGGTAGAATTTTTGCGGGACTGGGAGGTCTGTTGCAGGTCTTCACTCTCGAAAACCGCAGACTCGAGAACTTCCTCGAGAGGCACAAGGCTTACTACGCCTACACGGGCGAGATCGAGATCGACCGCTTCCTGCGCGAGATCCTCCAGAAAGCCAACGAGTTCGTCCCGTCCGAGGCCGGCTCCATCCTCCTCGACGACCCGATGACCAAGAACTCGGACGACCGCCTCGAGAATGAGCTCGTCTTCATAGCGACCTACGGCGCCCACGGCGAGGCCCGGCTCGGCAAACGCATGAACGCGAGGGTCGGGATCGTCGGCCACGTCTACGCCACCGGCGTTGCGTACATGACCGACGACGTGGTCGACGACCCCTTCTTCTACCCGACGCTCGATCTGACCGACGGCTTCCAGACGAAATCGGCCCTGTGCGTGCCGGTCCGCATCGAGTCATCGGTGTGCGGCGTCCTCGAGCTCGTCAACCGCACGGGGCCCGGCGGTTTCCGCGAGAAGGACCGGCGCCTGCTCGAGATCTTCGCCGACTACGCCTCGATCTCCATCCAGAACCTGCTCGACGCGCGCCGCGCCTACGAAGTCGCCAAGCGCGACGGCTTGACCGGCCTCTACAACGAGCGGTACCTCCACTTGAGGCTCACACAGGAGCTCTCGCGCATCTCGCGCGACGGCGGCGACTGCTGCATCGTCTTCCTCGACCTCGACAACCTGAAGGCCGTCAACGACCGGCACGGGCATCTGGCCGGCAGCCAGGTCCTGCGGGAGGTCGGCTACCTGCTGCGCCGCACGGTGACCGACGAGCGCGCGACGCTGACGCGCTACGGCGGCGACGAGTTCGTCCTGATCCTGCCCGGCCACAACCTGCAGGAAGGCCTCGAGGTGAGCGAGGCCATCCGCATGGCGATCCGGACCGCGACCTTCCTCTTCCGGCCCTACGGCTTCAACGAGCCGGCCTTGAATCTGCAGGGCGTGATCACGGCGTCCCTGGGGCTCTCGTCCATCCGGACCCACGCCACCCCCGGCGCCTCCGTCGAGCAGCAGAAGAACGAGCTGCTCCGCGCCGCCGACACGGCCCTGTACCGGGCCAAGGAGCACGGAAAGGACCGCTGCACCGCCGCGAGCCTGGAGGACGCCCGCATCCCGGCCCTGTACTCGTAGCGCCCGCAAGCCCCTGCCGAACGGGGGGTTCCCTTCTCCCCTCCGGAATGCTAGCGTTCACGTCTCACGGCCGGTTTTTTCGCCCGTTTTTCGCCTTTCAAGGGGGCATCATGTCGACCGTCACACGCGAGCAGCTGTCGCCGAAAAACGTCCTCGACGTCCTTTCCCGCCACATCCTCGTGGACGGGTACCACGTCGTCATGGACATGGAGCGGAGCAAGGGCTCCTACCTCTACGACGCCCGGAGCGACCGGCCGATCCTCGACTTCTTCTCCTGCTTCGCCACCCTCCCCGTCGGCTACAACCACCCCAAGATGGCCGACCCGGAGTTCCGGGAGGCGCTCATGGAGGCGGCCCTCACCAAGCCCTCCACCAGCGACATCTACACCGAGCATTTCGCCCGCTTCGTCGAGAAGTTCTCGACCCTGGCCGTTCCGAAGTCCCACAACGACCACATGTTCTTCGTCGAGGGAGGCACGCTCGCCATCGAGAACACGCTGAAGACGGCCTTCGACTGGAAGATCCGCAAGAGCCTGGCGCGCGGCAGGGGCGAGAAGGGCACCAGGATCCTCCACTTCAAGAACGCCTTCCACGGACGCTCGGGCTACTCGCTCTCCATGACGAATACGGCGGACCCGCGCAAGACCCAGTACTTCCCGAAGTTCGACTGGCCGCGGCTGACCTGCCCGAAACTCTCCTTCCCCGTGACGGATGCGGTCCTGAAGCAGGTGGCCGCCGCCGAAGAAGAGGTCGAGCGCGAGATCCGCGCCGCCTGTGCCGCCAACCCCGACGACATCGCGGCGCTGATCCTCGAGCCCATCCAGGGCGAGGGCGGCGACAACCACTTCCGCCCGGAGCTCTTCCGGCGCCTGCGCGCGCTCGCCGACGAGCTCGAGTTCCTGCTGATCTTCGACGAGGTCCAGACGGGCGTCGGGCTCACGGGCTCGATGTGGTGCTGGCAGCAGATGGGCGTCGAGCCCGACATGTTCGCGTTCGGCAAGAAGACCCAGGTCTGCGGATTCGCGTCCAACCACCGCATCGACGACGTCCCGGACAACGTGTTCAAGGTCTCCTCGCGCATCAACTCGACGTGGGGCGGCAACCTCGTGGACATGATCCGCTGCGCGAAGTACCTCGACATCATCGCCGAGGACAACCTGATCGAGAACGCGCGCGTCGTCGGCGAACACCTGCAGGGCCGCCTCGCCGAGCTCGCCCTGGAGTTTCCCGGCGTCATGACGAACGTGCGCGGACGCGGCCTGTTCATCGCCTTCGACCTGCCCGACAAGGAAACGCGCGACCGGACGCTCGCGGCCTGCCTCGAGAACGGCATGATGGGCCTGGCCTCCGGCGCCAACGCCGTCCGCTTCCGGCCGCACCTCGTGCTCTCGAAGGACGAGGCGGACGAGGGTGTCAGAAAGCTCCGCCGCGCCATCACGGCTGCCAAGAAGTAGTCGGCGCCCGGGTCTCGTGATCCGGCGCATTCTCATCGTCTCGTCCGCCGCGGCCCTCGGGGCCGCGGCTTTGTTTTGGGCGACGCTGCCCGACGTCCGCCCGCTCGCCGGATCCTGGCCCGCGACGACCGCCTTCATGGAGCGCCGCAAGGCCGCGCTCGCCAGAGACGGCAAGGGCACGCGCCTCGAGTGGGACCCGGTGCCGCTGTCGCTGATCGCGCCGGACGCGGCGCGGGCCGTCGTCGTGGCGGAGGACGCCCGCTTCTGGGAGCACGAGGGCGTGGACTGGGAGGCGATGCGCGGCGCGGCCGAGAAGAACTGGGAGAAGGGCAAGCTCAAGGTCGGCGGTTCGACGATCACCCAGCAGCTGGCCAAGAACCTCTACCTCTCCCCTGCCCGGACGCCCTGGCGAAAGCTCCGGGAGCTCTTCATCGCATGGCGCCTCGAACGGGCGCTTTCGAAGAAGCGGATCCTGGAGCTCTATCTCAACGTCATCGAGTTCGGGCCCCGGACCTTCGGAGTGGAGGCGGCGGCCCGCCGGTACATGGGCAAACCCGCGCGCGAGCTCACACGCGAGGAGGCCGCGACGCTCGCGGCGGTGATCCCCTCGCCCCGGATCTACGACCCCGTACGCCATCCCGATCGGGTCGCGCGCCGGGCGCGCCGGATCCTCGGCTGGATGTGAAACGGTGCTATCCTCGAATGCGATAAACCTCAGGAGGTAAAAGGGATGCGTTCATCTCGCGCCATGATTTGCCTGCTCGGCGCCGTGCTCGTCGCCGGCGCCTGCTCCCGCAAACCCGCTTCCATCCAGATCACCGTCGACGCGGCCGGCAAGGGCAAACATTCGAAGGACGTCAAAATTTACGGCCTCGACCGCTCGCAGCGGCTTTCGGCAAAGGTCCTCGACAAGAACGGACAGGGCTTCGAGCAAGCGACGGCGACCTGGAGCGCGTCGAACGCAAACGTATCCGCCGAGCCCGGCGGCCGCATCGTCGCCAGGAAGGCCGGCAAGGCGATGGTGACCGCCACGTACCAGGGTGTCTCGGCCCAGATCCCGGTGGAGGTCGTGGACGTCGCCTCGATCGAAATCACCCCGGGGTCGCTGGCCCTGACAGGCCCGGCCGGCACCGCCATCCCGGTCTCTTTCACGGTCAAGGATTCGAAGGGCAAACCCGTCGCTCTCACGCCCGAGTGGAGCTCGGCGGACCCGAAGATCGCGACCGTCGCGGAGGGAGGAGTCGTCACGTCCGTGGCCCCGGGCTCGACGACCATCATCGCAAGGATCGGCGACATCCAGGGCGGCTGCGACGTGAGCGCCATCCTGCGCCCGATCGCCCGGCTCGAGATCCGGCCGGCCACCGCCCTGGCCCGCGTGGGAGAGAGTCAGCACTTCGAGGTGAAGGCCTACGGCCCGGACGGTACCCTCATTCCCGAGGCCGCCGCGACCTTCAAGTCCTCCAACCCCGCGGTCGCCAGCGTGGATTCGGCGGGCGTGGCCCAGGGCCGAACGGTCGGAGCCGCGACGATCCGCGCCGAGCTGGCGGGGCAGGTTGCCGAAGCGACGCTCCTGGTGAACTGACCCGGCAAGCGGCCATGGCAATCCGGGTCCCCGCCGTCGCCGGCTCCTTCTACGAGGCGCGGCCCGATCGCCTCGAGAAGGCTGTGCGATCGCACCTGCCGCCCGAGGCGAAAGCCGAGCGGGCGTTCGGCGCCATCGTCCCCCACGCCGGCTACGTGTATTCGGGCCCGGTGGCCGGTGCGGTCTACGCGCGACTTCGGATTCCCTCGACGTGCATCATCCTCTGTCCCAATCACACCGGGCGCGGGGTCCCGGCCGCCCTCGATCCCTCGGATGCCTGGCGCACTCCGCTCGGCGACGTCCCCGTGGATCGGCGCCTGGCGGACAGGCTCCTCGCTCTCTCCCCCTCGCTCGAACAAGACGCGGGCGCCCACCTGAGGGAGCACTCGCTCGAAGTGCAGCTGCCCTTCCTGCAGGTCCTGCGCCCCGATTTCACGCTCGTTCCCGTGTGCCTCGGCGAGCCGAGCCTCGCCCTGTGCCGCGAAGTGGGCGATGCGCTCGCCGCCATCTGCGCGGAGGAGACCGAGCCGCCGCTCATCCTCGCCTCCTCCGACATGAACCATTACGAAAGCCGCGACGAGGGCCGGCGCAAGGACGACATGGCCCTCGCGCGAGTCGTTGGGCTCGATCCCGAAGGCCTCTTCCGCGTCGTGTTGACCGAGTCCATCTCCATGTGCGGATTCCTGCCCGCAACGGCGTTGCTCTTCGCGGCCCGCGCAGCAGGGATCTCCCGCGCTCGCGTCGTGGCGCGCTGCGACAGCGGTGACGAAACGGGGGACACCTCGAGTGTGGTTGGATACGCGGGAGTGATCCTGGACTAGACGCATCGAAACGAAAGGATTGACATGAAGAACCTCGTTTCCATCGCCCTGGGTGTGTTCCTGGCGGCAGCCGCGGCGGCGCAAACACACGTCCCGGTCGCCACTGTGGCGCCTCGGCCGGACGACGTCGCGACGATCGACGGGATGGTCAAGGCGTACTACGAGGTCGTGACCGGGCCGGCCGGCCAGCCCCGCGACTGGGCGCGCGACCGGACGCTCTACATCAAGGACCTGCGCTTCGTGATCGTGGACCTCGACAAGAACGGCCAGCTGGCTCCGCAGATCGTGGACCACCAGCAGTTCGTGGACGCCTCCGATGCAGGGCTCAAGAAGGGTTTCGTCGAAAAGGAGATCCACCGCGTCACCGAGCGCTTCGGCCCGATCGCGCACGTCTGGAGCACCTACGAGACGCGCCAGACCGAGACCGGCCCCATCATCAAGCGCGGCATCAACTCGATCGAGCTCTTCTGGGACGGCAAGCGCTGGTGGATCGCCAACGCCATCTGGAGCGACGAGACGAAGGACAACCCGATCCCGAAGGAGTACCTGCCGAAGTAGGCGTCAGCCGACTTCGCCTCCACGCGGTCCGGCCTCGGCGACGATGACCGAGAAGTAGCTCGCGCGGCCGCGCGCGAGGAGCCGATCCTCCCGGTCGAGGAGCTTCTCGACGCAAGCGTCGAAGATCTCGGGCTCCGGGCCCCCGGGCTGGTTCGGACGCAGGAGGCTCGGGTAGATCGGCTCGAGGAAATTGCCGCCGTAGTCGCGCCGCGCGATCACGCGCAGGTGCGCCCCGACCGCAGACAGGATGCCGGAGGAGGCGATCGCCTCCGTGGGGTCCTCCGCGTTGATGGGACGCCGCACGATCCGCGTGCGGCGCACGCGCGCGGGCAGGGCCCGGTACACGGCATTCCAGGCGAAGAGGTGCCGCCACGTCCACTCGTTGCGCGCGGGGCCGACGTATTCGTCGAGGTAGAGCACGCCGCGGGGAGCGAGGGACCGTCGGACGTCCGCGAGCAGCCCCGAAAGCCGATCGAAGTGATGCAGCGAGGCGTGGAAGAAGACCGCGTCCAGGCCGCGTGCGGCTTTCACGTACTCGCGGGCGTCGGCGTGGACGTACCGGATCCGGGACTCCATGCCGGCCTGCCCGGCCGAGCGCCGCGCCGACTCAAGGACCTCGGCGCTGGCGTCGATCCCCGTGACCTCCGTAGCGATCCCGAGCTGGACGAGCGAGCGCTCGAAGTTGCCCACGCCGCAACCGATCGAAAGCGCCCGCGCGAACGGCACGCGGTCCGCGACGACGCTCGCAAGCCACGCGATCGGCCAACGCGCGGGGTCGCCCGTCACGCGCCGGTTGATCCGGGCCCGCGCGGCCGGGTGGCTCATCCAGTGTCCGTCCCAGTCCGTGTGCCGCTCGAGGCAGGACCAGTACGAGCCAGCCACGCCTCAGTCCGACGCCGTCCCCGGCAGCAGCCCCTCGACCTGCGGCGAGCGAGCGCCGTTGGCGTCGCAGACCGCGTAGCGCACGGCGCTCGTCTTCCCGCCGGCCCACCCCTTGTCGTCCGGGTCCTCGGCGTACATGGCGACCCCGGCAAACTCGCCCTTCGCGTTCAGGACGTAGAAGTTGATGTTGAAGTTGGGGTCGCCGTTCGCCTTGCGCAGCCGCTTCTCGACCGTGTTCGACTTGATGCGCTTCAGGGCCTCGAGACCGGCATCCTTGGGGTGCATGCCGCGGCGCATGTTCTCGACGATCAGGTAGGAGGACAGGTTGTAGAGGTTTGCCTCCCCGCGGCCGGTCGAGCCGGCGGCGCCGACGCCGCCGTCGACGTAGAGGCCGGCGCCCAGGATCGGCGAATCGCCGACGCGGCCCGGGATCTTGAAGAAGAGGCCCGAGGTCGTCGTCACGCCGCAGATCTCGCCCTTCGCGTTGATGCCATCGCAGTTGATGGTGCCGTACATCTGGGACGCCGCGAACTTGCCTTCGCGCCCCATCTGGCGCCGCACGCCGTCGTGTGCGATCTTGCGCTCCTCCGGCGTCAGGTAGTGCTTCGGGTCCGTGCGCTGCTTCCACTCGAGCCAGAGCCGGAGCGAGAGCGGTGTGTTGAGATCGTCCTCGATCTTGAAGCCCAGATTGCGCGCAAACGTCTGGGCGCCCTTTCCCACGAGCAGGTGGTGATCGGTCTTGTTCATGACCTCGCGCGCTACGCGCGACGGGGTGCGGACGCCCTCGAGGGACGCCACGCCGCCGGCGCGCTTCAGCGGCCCGTGCATGCACGACGAGTCGAGCTGGACGACGCCCTCGGCGTTGGGCACGCCGCCGTAACCGACGCTGTAGTCCTCGGGATCCAGCTCGACGATGTTCACACCCTCGATCAGGGCGTCGAGCACGTCGGAGCCCTGCGTCATCAGCGTGAAGGCCTTCTCGACGCACGTGACGGTGCCGCCGTTCTTGAACCAGTTACCGTTGGCGGACGAGATGACGACCGGCTTGACGCCGCCGGTCTGGACGGCGGGCGCCTTGCCCATCAGGCCGCGCGGCGCGGTGGCGGCGAGGCCGGCGGCGGCGCCGGCGCGAACGAAGTCCCGGCGGGTGAAACGTCGGCGCATGAAGCCTCCTTCAAAGTTGCCGGAAGTCTATCGCTTGCCCGCCGGGCCGCGAGGGGTTTACGCTCGCTCCGAATGGAATACACGGGCCACTCCCTGACCGAGCGGGCAACGACGCTTCCGGGTCGGTACTACACGTCCCCGGATCTCTTCGCCGCCGAGCAGGAGCGGATATTCTCGCGGCGCTGGCTGTGCGTCGGCCGCGGCGACGCGATCCGCGAGCCGGGCGACTTCGTCCTGGCTCCGGTCGGTGCGGAGAGCCTCCTGCTCGTGCGGGGCAAGGACGGCCGAGCGCACGCTTTCTACAACGTCTGCCGGCACCGCGGCACGCGCGTGTGTGAGGCGGAGCGGGGACATTTTGAGGGCGGGATCCGGTGCCCGTACCACGCCTGGACCTACGGGCTCGACGGCGCCCTCCTCGGCGCGCCGCACATGGCCGACGTGCCGTGGTTCGACAAGGCGGAGCACCCTCTCGCGCCAGCGGCGCTCGGGGAGTGGGAGGGATTCCTGTTCCTCAACCTCGCCGCCGATCCCCAGCCGCTCGAGGAAGCCCTGGCCCCCCTGCTCGGCCGCTTTGCGCCCTGGCGGCTGCCGCTGCTCGCGACGGCGCGCCAGGTCGAGTACGAGGTCGCCGCAAACTGGAAGCTCATCTTCCAGAACTTCTCGGAGTGCTACCACTGCCCGCCCGTCCATCCGGCGCTGGCGAAGCTCTCGCACTACCGGAGCGGCGCCAACAACCTGCGCGACGGGAGCGTTCTCGGCGGCTACATGCTCATCAACGAGCCGGGCGGCAGCCTGACCATAAGCGGGCGCCTCTGCGGGGCGCCCCTCGGCGACCTGCCCGCGGACGAACGCCAGCGCGTGTACTACTACTCGATCTTCCCGGGTGCGTTTCTCACGATCCAGCCCGACTTCGTCATGGCGACGCGTTTGATGCCTCTCGCGGTCGACCGGACGCGAGTCTCGTGCGACTTCCTCTTTGCGCCCGAGACGATGGCCAGCCCGGCATTCGACCCCAACGACGGTATCGAGATCTGGGACGTGACGAACCGGCAGGACTGGCACATGTGCGAGCTCGCGCAGCGCGGTGTCTCGTCGCGGGCCTACCGCCCCGGCCTGTACTCGAAAGAGGAGAGCCTGCTCGCCGCGTTCGACCGGGAATATCGGCGAAGCCTCGGCGACGTCTAGCCGGGCTTACGAGCCGTTGAACTCCCCGAGCCCGTGATACCGGCCGCAAACCGGGCAGAACGTCGGGGGGTCGGTGTTGCTGACGCGGTGGCGCACCGGAGGCCTCGATCGAAGATAGAGGAAGATGGCCTTCAGATCCTCGTCGGTCAACTTGCGAAACTCGAACCAGAGCATCGCGCGCGTCAGCGGACGCACGCCCGCGACCTTGCCGGTCCGAATCGTCTGGACGAAGATGTTCTCGTCGTAGTACTGGATGCCCGACGGATCGGTCGTGAGGTTGGGACTGGTGACGAAGCTCCTGGGCTCGGGCATCCGGGCCGGAGGCGAGGCGAACCCCGGGTCATCCTCGAGCTCGTCGAAGGTTGGCTTGGCCGAAAACCGGCGGCCACCGCCGAACTCGAGGTCCTTGCGACGCTCCCATTCCGTTCCAACCAGTGGCCGCGCCGTGTGGCAGTGTGCGCACCCGGCGAGATGGACGAGGTACTCGCCGCGACCGAGAACGGTCGTGAGATCGGCGTTCGTCGCGGGGCGCCGCGGCGGCTCCGGTGGGGGTTCGGCGTCTCTCAACGGGATCCAATGCGGCAGGCGGTTTCGGATCGGCGGAAGCGAGCGCAGGTAGGCCACGATCGATCGGACGTCGTCGTCGGTCAGGATGCTCAACTTCCAGTACGGCATGACCAGCGACAGGCGCCGGCCGTCGTGGCCGATGCCGTCGCGGATCGCTCGGATGAGCTGATCGTCGGTCCAGTTTCCCGCGCCGGTCTCCCGATCCGGCGTGATGTTGGGCGCGACGTGGCGCTCTTTCTTATTGAGGATGTCTCCCGCGCCCAGCTTCAATGGGTCCGGCTCGACGAGCTCGTCGCTCCGCAGTGGCGTGTGACACTCGAAGCACTCGCACACGCCGTGTGCGAGATACCGGCCCCGCGCCACGGAAACGCCTGACCGGGCCGGGCTCGAGGACAAAGCACCGAGGGTCACGATGAGGAGCGCGAGCGCCAGGCCGGCGGCGGACCGCCGCATCGCGGCAGGGGTCAGCCGGCGCCGGTGCGCCATAGGCTAGATCGACGCCTCCGAGACGATGCCCCGCGCCGCCGCCCGGATCCCCGCGGCCACGCCGTGAGGGCCCGCCACCACGTTGCCTCGCTCGAGATATCCCTCGCCGCCGTCGAAGTCGGTGAGCTCGCCGCCGGCCTCCTGGATCAGGAGTGCCCCGGCGGCGATGTCCCAGGGCGAGAGGCGGAACTCGAAGAACCCGTCGAAGACGCCGGCGGCGACGTAGGCCAGGTCGAGGGCAGCCGAGCCGGCGCGGCGAATCGCCCGCGCCTCGCCGAACACGGCCTTGAAAAGCGCGAGATACGCGTCGATCTTGTGCCGGTTGCGGAAGGGAAAGCCGGTCGCGATGAAGGCGCCGTCGAGGTTCGGCCGGCCGGTCACCGCGAGGCGCGTGCCGTTGCGCCACGCGCCCCCGCCGCGCTCGGCCGTGTACATCTCCTCGCGCAGGGGGTCCCACACGACGCCCGCGACGAGCTGCTCGCCTTCCCACGCCGCGATCGACACGCACCAGAACGGAAAGCCCGCGACGAAGTTCGACGTCCCGTCCAGCGGATCGATGATCCAGACGCGCGCGCCTTCGCGGCCCTGGCGCCGCCCGCCTTCTTCTCCGAGGAACGCGTCCTCCGGATACTGCGCGCGGATGGCGGCCACGATCCGCTCCTCGCTCTCCCGGTCGGCGTGGGTGACGAAGTCGTTCTTCGTCTTCTCTTCGACCGAGCCGTGCGGAAGGTTGCGCCAGTTGGCAAGGAGCACTTCGCCGCCGGCTCTGGCCGCGAGGACCGCCGTCTCGATGAGCGTCACGGCCGGATCAGGAACCGGAGCGCTGCCGGAACTCCCGCTCGATCGCCTTCTCCGCCGGGGTGCCGAGAAGGTTGAAGCCCCGCTCGCCGGGGGCGGCGGACCTGCCGTCCGAGAAGACTTCCCACCAGTAGACGCCTTTCCACCAGCTCTCCTTGGCCAGGGCCCGGGACACCGCGGCCATCGCCCTCGCCGCGTCGTCGGCGCTCGCGGGGCGCCCCGCCGGTTCGTCGCGCGGCGCGATCCAGGCGCTCCGAACGGCAGGATATCCGACCTCGGTGAAGATCACGCTCTTGCCCGCGCGCTGCGAGACCTCGGCCAGCGGGCGGGTTGCGCGGCGGACCGCCTCGTCGAGCGCGGAATCCGTCAACTTCTCGGCCTTCGACAGCGGATCGAAGAAATCCACGCCGATCGCGTCGAGCACGTCCCAGAACGTGATCCGGTTCGCGCTCGACGCGCCGTCGGCGGCATACAGGACGGGCGCGCCGGTCGCCAGGCGCACCGCGAACACCACGTTGCGCCATTCCTTCTCGCGCGCCTCGGTCTTCTGGAGGTCCGAGCCGACGCAGAAGAGCGTCACGCCCGAGGCCTCCCCGACGACGGCCTGGTGCACGATGAAACGACGGTAGGAGTCGAACCAGCCGTGCCAGCCGCGGTCATCGGCCATCGCAATGTCGCTCACTCCGGCGCCGGCCCCGACCCAGAGCCGCGGCTGAACCATAGCGGCCATCCCGAGCGCCCGCGCGTCCGAGAGCGCGCGCACGATGCCTTCGTCGGTCTCGCTGCGCGGGCCCCGGTGCACGAAGAGGATGCGCTCGCCCGCGGCCTCGCGCGCGTAGCCGTAGGGGACGATCGAGACGGCGTTGGCGCCGAGCCCCTTGACGCGCTCGAGCGTCGCGCGCGAGGCCGGCGACACGTAGGCGCCCTCGATCGATTCGCTCATGACGCAGGCGACGCCCCGCAGGAATCCCTCCGGCAGCAGCCGCCGCGCCGGCGGCTGGACGCCCTGCCTCCAGGCCGCCGCGCGCCAGCGTGCGAGCGCGTCCACGAGCGCGGCGGGCGCCCCGCCCAGGGCCTTCTCGACCGCGGCCTCGCTCTCGAGGCGCGCTCCGGCGTCCAGCCACGCCGCGGCCGTGCCGACGGCGAGAACCGGAGACACGTCGGGGTCGGACTCGAGGACCTCCTCGACCGAAGGCTCCACGCCGGCCGCGTGCGCGAAGGCCCCGAATCCGCGCACCTCGCGCCCCCACCACTTCCCGAACCGGCGCGCGCCGTCGGCCATCAGGAGCGTCCGGCGCCCGAGCAGCGCCGGATTGGCAGCTCCGATCGCGGCCGCCGCCAGCACGGGCGAGACCAGGTCCGGCTGCTCGGGCGCCGACGCGTCGATCTCGACGCGGACCTTCCCGCCCTCGACGACGAGATCGGCCGGACGCGACGAGCCCGTGTAGAGCGCTTTGACGACGGCATCCGGAAAGATGCGGACGGAGTACGGTTTCTTGCCTCCGAATCGCGAAGCCGCCTTCTCCCATCGCGCCGCCGCCGCGGACTGCGCCGGCGGGTACTCCCACTCGAGGCCGCCTCGCTTCTCGCGCCGGAGGCCCTCGTAGAACTCGTCCCGGTCCGCAATCTGGTCGCGGCCCGACCCCGGGTCGATCGCCAACCGGCCATCCTTCTCGACGAACCGCCCGTCCTTCGTGAGCTCGCCCGAGAGAACGGCGTAGTCGGCCGGCGTTCCGGGCCGGCCGAGGAGCCGCCGCGCGGCGAGCTCGAAGACCGTCGATTCCGAGAGGCCGAGGACGAACACGGCGGCGCTTCCGGGGCTCGCGAGAAGGATCGCATCGTCCGGGCCCGCGTACCGGCGCCCGTCGAGCACAAACTCGGCGGCTTCGAACGAGACGGGGAATCGCGCGAGCGCCGGCTGGAGGCGCTGCGGCGGCGGAACCTTCGAGAGGTGCGCCACCTCCCATCCCGCCGCGGCGGCCGTGCTCTCCGACGCACTCTGCACTTCGATGCCGCGCGTCTTCGCCAGCGCCACGAAGCGCTCGAGCGCCGGGCCCGGATCGAAGCCGTCCGAGAGGCGCAGCGCGATGCGCCGGGGGCCCGGTGCCGTCGACGCCGCGCCGAGCACGGCAACCGCTGCCGCCCCGGCAAGACAGAAGCGGCGCGCTGCGCTTAGAGGTCGACCCGCTGCCACACGACCGTCCCCGCCACGATCGTCGCGGCAGGACCGCCCACGAGCTCCCATCCGGCGAACGGCGTGCTGCGGCCCTTCGAAAGGAACCGCTGCGGATCCACCTTCCAACGCGCATCCGGGTCGAAGAGGGTCACGTCCGCGGGCGCGCCCACGGCGAGCGTGCCGCCCGGAAGGCGGAAGGCCTTCGCCGGACCGGACGAGAAGAGCTCGGCAAACCGCTCGAGCGAGAGCTTTCCGCGCGAGACCAGCCGGTCGTAGACGATGGAGGCGGCCGTTTCGAGGCCCACGATCCCGAAGGGCGCGTTGTCGAAATCAACCGCCTTCTCGTCGGCGTGGTGGGGAGCGTGGTCCGTCGCGATCGCGTCGATCGTGCCGTCGGACAGCCCCGCGCAGAGCGCCGCGAGGTCCGCATCCTCGCGCAGCGGCGGGTTCATCTTGGTCCGCGTCGAAAAGTCCGACTTCGCGACCTCCTGGTCCGCGAGGACGAGGTGATGCGGCGTGACTTCGCAGGTCACGGCCATGCCGGCCGCTTTCGCGCGGCGCACGAGGTCGAGGGCGCGGGCCGTCGACAGGTGCGCCACGTGCAGGCGGCCGTGCGTCATCTCGGCCACGAGGAGGTCCCGGGCCACGGCCGCCGCCTCCGCCATGGCGGGCTGGCCCGACAGACCCAGCCGCGCCGAGACGGCGCCTTCGTGCATCGGCGCGCCCTCCGAGAGACTCCGGTCCTCGGAGTGCTGGACGATCGGCAGGCCGAACAGCCCGGCATGCTCGAAGGCATGGCGCAGGAGGCCGCCGTCCTCCAGCCACTTTCCGTCGTCGGAGAGGGCGACGGCCCCGGCCTCGGCGAGTTCGCCGAAGGCCGCCATCTCCTCGCCCTTCTGCCCCTTCGTGATCGCGCCGATGGGATAGAGGCGCGCGCCGCGCGCCTTCTCGCCGCGCAGGCGCAGAAACTCGCAGGTCTCGCGGCTGTCGTTGACCGGGTTCGTGTTGGGCATGGCACAGACGGCGGTGAAGCCGCCGGCGGCGGCCGCGGCCAGGCCCGTCGCGATCGTCTCCGCGTACTCGCGCCCGGGTTCGCGCAGATGCGTGTGCAGGTCGATGAAGCCGGGCAGGACGAGCAGGCGCGAGGCGTCGAACACCTCGGCATCGCCGGCCTCGATGCGATCGCCGACCTCGACGACGAAGCCGTCGGACGTCAGCACGTCGAATCGCCCGCTGCGCCGGGCCGCCGGGTCGACGAGCTTTCCTCCCCGGATCAGCAGCTTGCGGCTCACGACTCGCCCTCCCAGCGGTGCCCGCCGAGCAGCAGGTACAGAACGGCCATGCGCACGGCCACGCCGTTGGCGACCTGCTCGAGAATGACCGAGCGGCCCGAGTCGGCGATGTCCGAGGCGATCTCGACTCCCCGGTTCATGGGTCCCGGGTGCATCACGATGGCCTCGGGCTTCGCGCGGGACAGGCGCTTCGCGTCGAGCCCGTAGTGCCGGAAGTACTCGCGCACGGATGGAAAGAGCGACTTGCCCTGGCGCTCCAGCTGCATCCGCAGCATCATCACCACGTCGGCCCCCTCGAGCGCCGCGTCGAAATCTGTCGTCGCGGCGACCCCCATCTCCTCGATCCGGCCCGGGAGCAGGGTCGGCGGCCCGCAGACCGTGACCTTCGCCCCCATCTTGGTCAGCAGCCAGATGTTGGAGCGGACGACGCGCGAGTGCGCGATGTCGCCGGCGATCGTGACCCGCAGCCCCTCGAGCCTCCCGAGCCGCTGGCGGATCGTCAGGGCGTCGAGCAGGGCCTGCGTCGGGTGCTCGTGCGCGCCATCGCCCGCGTTGACGACCCCGGCCTTCAGGTGCCGGGCCAGGAAATGCGGCACGCCCGGCGAACCGTGGCGGATGACGATCAGATCCGGGGACATGGCCTGGAGGTTCCGGGCCGTGTCGAGCAGCGACTCGCCCTTTTCCACCGAGCTGCCCTTGGCGGAAAAGTTCAGGGAATCGGCAGAGAGCCATTTCTCCGCCGTCTCGAATGAGAAGCGGGTGCGGGTCGAGGCCTCGAAAAAGAGGTTTACGACCATGCGGCCGCGCAGCGCTGGGACCTTCTTGATGGCGCGCTGGCCGATCGCACGCATGGATTCCGCCGTGTCGAGCAGAAGCGTGATCTCGTCGGGAGTCAGAGGCTCGATCCCGACGAGGTCCTTGGTGCGCAGGTTTCCGACCGTCACAAAATCTAGTTCGGCCTTTCGAGGATCCAGACCTCATCCGCGCCGTCGGTCTCCTGGAACTTCACCTGGATGATTTCGCGGCTGGCGGTCGGAACGCTCTTGCCGACGTAGTTGGCCTCGATCGGGAACTCGCGGTGGCCGCGGTCGACCAGGACCGCGAGCCGGATCGCCCGGGGGCGACCGAGGTCGATCACGCCGTCCAGGGCCGCCCGGATCGTGCGGCCGGTGTAGAGCACATCGTCACACAGGAGGACCGTGCGGCCGTTCAAGTCGAAATCGATCTCGGTCTTCTTCAAGAGGGGCTGCGGCGCGACCGTCGAAAGGTCGTCGCGGTAGAGGGTGATGTCGAGGGTGCCGACCGGGAAGCTCTGCTTGACGAGGTCCGAGAGGCGCGTCGCCAGCCGAACGGCCAGGGGCACGCCGCGGGTCCGGATGCCGATCAGGGCCAGCCCCGGCAGGTCTTTCTGCCGCTCGGCGATCTCGTGGGCCATCCGATCCACCATGCGCCGGATGCGGTCGGCGTCGAGGATCTTGGCCTTGCGGTTTAGCTCTTCCGTCAAAACCGCGCGAGTCTATGGGGTCGCCCGCCCCCGGTCAAGAACGGCCCCGAAAACCCGCCCCGGCGAGGCGAAAGGGCGCTAGAATGAGGGGCACAAAGCGCAAGGCTTATGGTCATCTACAACGCAGCCACACGGGAGCTGACGGCCAAGATCGTCTATTACGGGCCGGGGCTCTGCGGCAAGACCACGAACCTGAAGGTTCTGCACGACCGCCTCGAACCCGGGACGGCCGGCAAGCTCCTGAACCTGCAGACGCAGACCGACCGGACGATCTATTTCGATCTGCTCCCGGTCGAACTCGGCGACATCAAGGGCTACAAGATCCGGTTCCAGCTCGCGACCGTTCCGGGCCAGACCGCCTTCAACGAGACCCGGCGCGTGGTCTTGAAGGGGGTGGACGGGATCGTCTTCGTCGCGGACTCGCAGTGGACGATGCTCCCGAAGAATCTCGAGAGCTGGCAGAATCTCAAGGACAACCTGAAGTCCAACGAGATCTCGTTCGAGAAGATCCCGGTCGTCATCCAGTACAACAAGCGCGACCTGGCCGACATCCTCGCCGTGGATGCGATGCAGGAGGCCCTCGGCCTCTCGTCGTATCCGTTCGTCGAGGCCGTCGCCAGCGCCGGCCGTGGCGTCACGGAGACGTTCAAGTTGATCTCGAAGCTCACCTTCGTCGACCTGCTGCGGCGCCTCCAGGGCCGCAAGGCGGAAGAGGAGAGCGCCGCGGCGGCGGCCGCAGAGGCGCGCCAGGACGACCTGCAGACCTGGAAGGACTCCCTGCTGAAACGCGATTCGCAGGCCGCCGCGCAGGCCCAGCGCCCACCGCGCCCCTTCTCGCTCGTGCCGCGCGTGTCCGACGAAGCGCCGTTCGACACGACCGAGCTCGGCCGCGACGTCGACGACGAGGACGATGCGTCGCCGTACGCCGTTCCGGAGCCGCCGGGCCTCGAGCCGGGCGCGCCGATGGAGCTCACACCTCCGGCCGCGACCATCGAGATCGACGCCATCGGCCTGGACGAGCTCGAGCATGCGGTCGAGGAACCGGAGGCCCTGACGGAAGCCGACGAACTCGTCGAGGAGCCGCCCGAGGCCATGGAGCTCGAGCCCCTGGGCCGGGTGGAGCGGCCGGCCGCGACCGACCCCGCCTTTCTGCCCTCGGGTGCCGAGGCCCGGGCCGCGGGCGAGCGCCTCGCGCTCCTCGAGGAGCGGCTGCGCGGGGCCGAGGGCCGCGCGGAGCGCGAGCGGGAGGCCGCCGAGCGCCTCGGACAGGCCGTCTCGACCGCGCACGAACGTGTGGCTGCCGCGACCGAGCACCTTTCCTCCCTCGGGGAACGGCTCGCATTCGTCGAGAAGGGCGTCGCAGCCCTCCACGAAGCCCTTGGGTCCCTGTCGCAGCGGCTGGTTCGGGTCGAGAGCGCGGCCGAAGGGCGTGGCGATCTCGAGGCGAGCCTTCGGGGCCTCGAATCGGCCATGCAGGGCCTCTCGGAGCGGCTCGAGACCGGCGCCGCGCGCCAGCGCAAGGACACCGACGACGTCGGCATGGCGCTCGGAAGCCTCACGGAAAAGGCCCAGCTCGTGGACCAGCAGATGGCCGTCCTCCTGAGCCAGACCGGCACCCACGAGGACCAGATGGGAGGCCTGCGGCAGGCCGCAGATTCGATTCCGCGCCTGGAAAGCCAGATCGCGGCGCTCTCCGGCCTGGCCGACGGGCTCCCCCGGCTCGAGGGTCAGATCGAGGCCGCCCTGCGCCAGCAGCACGAGCTCGAATCCACGTTCGACGAGAAGACCCAGCAGGGCCGCCGCGAAGCGGAGGACATCCGCTCCCAGATCGCGCCGCTGCTCGAGGAACGGGTCCGGCGCCACGAGTCGGACGCCCTCCTCTTCTCGGAGATGGAGCGGCTGCGCGAGTCCCTGTCCGAGTCGCTCCACGACCTCGCAGAGCGCCTGCGGCACTCGGTGCGAAACTCGTAGAGCCTACGGGGCCGGGGTCCCCAGCTGCGAGAGGAACCGCTCGTCGTTCCTCCAGTCGGGCCGTACGCGCACGGTCAGCTCCAGGTAGAACCGGCGGCCGAGCTCCCGCTCGAGCTCCTCGCGCGCGGCCTTCCCGATGTCCCGGATCATCGTCCCGCCCTTTCCGACGATGATGCCCTTCTGCCCCTCCCGCTCGACGACGATGGACGCCGTGACGACCGTGATGTCCTTGCCCTCGCCCTCGCGGACCGACTCGATGAGCACCGCGTGGGCGAAGGGAAGCTCGTCGCGCGTGCGCTCGAGGAGTTTTTCCCGGATGACCTCACCGATCCACTCCGACTCCGGCGTCGCCGTAAGAAAGTCGTCCGGGTAGGCCGCCTCCCCGTCCGGCAGGTTTTTTGCGAGGACCTCCAGGAGGAGCTCCACGCCTTCCCCGGTCTTCGCGGAGATCGGCACGATGTCCCGGAACTCGTGAAGGGCGGCGAGCTCGGAGAGCAGTGGCAGGAGGCGGTCCTTCCTCAGCAGGTCGATCTTGTTCACCGCGAGGATCGCCGGCGTGCCCGCCCGCGCCACGAGCTCGAGGATGAAGGCCTCGCCCGGCCCGCGCTCGTCGGCCGCGTCCACGACGAAGAGGATCGCGTCGGCCGTCGACAGGGAGCCCGTGGCCTCGCGCACCATGGCTGCGTTCATCTTGTACTTCGGTCGGTGGATCCCCGGCGTGTCCACGAGCGCGATCTCGCAGTCGGGTCGGCGGGCCACACCAAGGATGCGCTTGCGCGTCGTCTGCGGCTTGTCCGAGACGATGGCGACCTTCTCTCCGACGAGCGCGTTGACCAGAGTGGACTTGCCGGCGTTGGGCCGGCCGACGACGGCGACCTCGCCGACTTTCACGAGCGGTCCGCCATCAGCTCCCGGCCTTCAGCTTTCCGGAGCCGACGGCCCGCGGGCCCGGCACAGGGCCGGGTGCGGGCGGCGGGGAGCTCGAGATCGGCTCGATCTTCACCCGGTAGACGCGCCGCCGGTCCGCCTCTTCGACGGTGAACCGCAGTCCCGACTCCTTGTGGGCTTCCCCGGCCTTCGGGATGTGTCCGAGGCGGCTCGTCAGGAACCCGCCGAGGGTCGTGAACTCTTCTTCCTCGGGGCCCCGGCCGAAGAGGTCCCGCACGACCTCGATGTTGGCCTTGCCGGAAACGGAATAGGCGCTGTCGCCGGACTTCGAGACCGGCTCGCGCTCGTCCTCGTGCTCGTCGGAGATCTCGCCCACGATCTCCTCGAGGAGGTCCTCGACGGTGACGAGGCCCGAGACGCCGCCGTACTCGTCCACGACAATCGCCATCCACAGGTGGCGGCGCTGGAACTCGCGAAGCAGCTCCGAGACCTTCTTCGTCTCGGGGACGAAGTAGGCCTCGCGCATGAGCTCCGCGATCGAGCGGTTTGCGCCGGCGCGGATCGCCTGCAGCGCATCCTTGACGTGCACGACTCCGACGACGGTGTCGATCGAACCGCGGACGACCGGGATGCGCGAGCACTTCGACTCGACGAAGAGGTCGAACAGGACGGTGAGCGACGAGGCCACGTCGATCCAGACGACGTCCGTGCGCGGCGTCATGACCTCCCGCACGCGCGTATCGCCGAAGTCGACGATCGACATCAGCAGCTTTTCTTCCTCTTTCTCGAGGATGCCCTCCTGGCGGCCGACGTCGATGTAGGCGCGCACCTCCTGCTCGGTCGCCTCGGCCGGCTTCTCCGGCCCCGGGGCGCGCCCCGCGAAGATGCGGCGGATCAGGAAGGCGACCGGCAGCAGCAGCCACGAGGCCGCGGTGATGAGCGGCAGCAGCCGCGCGACGATCCTCTCGGGATCGCGGTTGGCGTCGCGCCGCAACAGCGCGATCTCCGTGAAGAGCCAGCCGACCACGAAGAAGATCCCGCCCACCAGCCAGGGCCTCGGGATGTCGTACGCCTCGAGCCCCGACACGGTCGTCAGCAGCCCCGTCAGGAGCAGGGCCTGGACGACGACCTTCGTCGTCGTGCGGACGATCTCGACCTCTCCCGCGCCCGAAAGGATGCGCGCCCGCTCCGGGTGCTCCTCGAGCAGGCCCCGGACCTTGATCGGTGAGAGCCGGTCGAGGGCGAGCGCGAAGGTCTCGAAGAGCACGAACGCCGCGTAGCAAAAGCCGGCGGTGACGATCGAGATCATCGCGCCCGCCCCGCCGTCCGCCGGGCCGGATCGGCCGGCGCATCGGCGATGCCGAGGCGCTCCCGCACGCGGCGCTCGAGCGCCTCCATCTGCCCGTCATCCTTCTCGTGGTCGTAGCCCATCAGGTGCAGAAACCCGTGCACCAGCAGGCGGTCCACCTCGCGCGCGGGCGGCTCGGACCGGCGCCGGGCCTCCCGGCCCGCATACGGCACGGACACGACGATGTCGCCGAGAAAACCCCGCGCGGCCGGCCCCGACGGAAACGCCAGGACGTCCGTCGAGCGGTCCCTGCCGCGGTAACGGCGGTTGAGGGAGCGCATGCGGCCGTCGGCGCAGAAGAGGACGGACACCTCCGCCGCGCGCGAGCGGACCGCCCTTGCCGCGCGCAACAGGACGCGGCGCACCCTCGCCGCCGACGGGGCCCCGGAGACCCGCCTCTGGACGTCCACGCGCAGCGTCACACCGCCCTCGGTCCGGCGGCCCCGGCACCGGTCTCGGCCGTCCGCCGCCGGGTGCGCTCGCGGTTGAAATCGAATCCCGGATAGTCGATGCGTTGGTGGAACACCATCGCGACCGTGCGCTCGAGCGCCGAGACGATGATCGAGAGGTCCCGCATGGTCAGGTCGCATTCGTCGAACTGGCCGTCGCGCAGGCAGTCGTCCACGATCGTCTGGATCATCGCGCGGATCTTCGCCGGCGTGGGCTCGATGAGCGTCCGCGAGGCCGCCTCGACCGCGTCCGCGATCATGAGGATGCCGAGGATACGCGTCGACGGCTTCGGCCCCGGATAGCGGTAATCGGTCTCCTGCACGCCCTCGGACCCTCCGACGCCCCGGGTCACCGCCTTCTGGTAGAAGTACCGGATCAGCTTGGTGCCGTGATGCTCACGGATCGCCGTGGCGATCGGTTCGGGCAGGCGTGCCTTGCGCGCCATCTCGATGCCTTCCTTGACGTGCGCCGCGATGATGAGCGCACTCATCGAGGGCTCGAGCCGGTCGTGCCGGTTGAAACCCTTCGGCTGGTTCTCGATGAAGTAGTCGGGCATCTTCGTCTTGCCGATGTCGTGGTAGTAGCCGGACACGCGCGCCAGCAGCGCGTCGGCGCCGATCGCCTCCGCGGCCGCCTCGGCCAGGTGCCCGAGCATCAGGGAATGCTGGTAGGACCCGGGCGCCTCCAGTGCGAGCGTTCGCAAGAGCGGCAGGTTCTGGTTGGACAGCTCGAGCAGCCGGATGTCCGTGACGACCGAGAAGAGGTGCTCGAACACCGGCAGGAACAGGGCCACGACCATCGAGACGGTCAGTCCGCCGGCGACGCCGGCCAGCGCGTCGTACAGGAAGTCCGCGCCCCAGGGCCCGGCGGCCAGGAAGTGGATCGCCACGATCGCCACGAGGTTGCCGGCCGCAACGATGCCGCCCATCGAGAGCAGCACGCTGCGCGAGCGGACTTTGCCGAGCCCGTAGATGCCCGCGAGCGACCCGACGACCGCAAAGAGCGCGAAGGGAAACGAAAGCCCCATGAGCACGCCCGCGCCGATCGCGAACACGAGGGCCACGAGCAGCGCCGGACCCATCCCCGCCACGAGGCTGACGACGATGGGGCCCGCCGCAAATGGGATCGCGTAGTTCACGGCGCCCGAGGCGCCCTCGAGGCTCGGCGAGAGGGCCTGGGCCAGGGCAAACGTCGCGCGGATGACGATCGCAAAGAGGATCCCGGTGGCCAGCACCGAGCCGAACACGACACCCGTCGACCGCTCGCGCTTGCGGCGGCGCTGGCGGCGCGCGTCCAGCCAGAACCCGGCCGCCGCCAGGACCTGGAGGATCAGGACCCCCGTGATCTTGACCCACGACGACGGGTCGGAAGCGGAGGCGCGCACGGCCGCGATCCACTGGGCCGTCCGGGCGGTGATCTCGTCGCCCCGGCGCACGATCACCTTGCCGCGCGGGATCCGCGCGAACACGCTCTCGACCGAGCGTGCGGCGGCCGCCCGCCGCTCGCCCGTCAGGCCCGCGTCGTAGGAGAAGTTCGGGCGCAGTGTGGCCGCCAGGAACGCGGCGACCTCGGCTCGCTCCCGCGGCGTGAAGGGGCCCTCCGCCAGGCGCGCCGTCACGGCCGTGCGGGTCTCGTTGCCGTATTCGGTCGCCCCCGTGTCGCGCCGCTTCGCATCCCGGCCGGACGCGCTGTCGCGCGCGACGAGCCCGCGGCTGCGGGCCTCCGGCGGAAGGTCGCGGTGATCCATGACGCCGCCGCGGTAGAGCTCGAGACCGATCACCGCAAAACGGTCCTCGAGCTCCTTGGAAAACCCCTCGCGCGACAACGCCGTGAGCGCTTCGTCCCCGATCGGCAGCCCGAAGGCGTCCGAGAGCTCGGGGGTGACGCGGCCCTTCGGGCGGGTCCGCGCTGCCACGACCCGGGCGCGCTCGAAGGAGTCGCGCAGCTGCTGCTCGAAGCGGGCGGACGCCTGCCCGTCGGCATCGTACACGGGCAGGACCTCGGCCGCGGCCTCGGCGCGGCGGCGCGCCGTCGCGTCGGGATCCGGAACGATCAGGTCGCGCGGGGCAACGACGTCGCGCGTCGCGACCATGCCCGGGGCCACCGGGGTGTCGCGAAACGAGAGCGTGGGCGAGAACGCAGCCGTCGTGACGACGACGTACACCGCGGTCCAGAGCAGGGGCCGCAGGCGGAACGCACCGGAACCGGCGCTGCCGGGCGGCGCCGGGGGGCGCTCGAAATTGATCGTGTTGCGTCCCGTGGACGCGTCGGAGGGCACGACAGCGCCTCAGCGCGCGGGCGCCAGGGGGCCGGCGGGCCGCGGGGCCCCCCGGTCACCGGCAGCAGCGGCGGCGGCGGCTTCCCGCTCGCGGTCGAGGGCCTCGTACGCCGTGATGATCGACTGCACGAGCGTGTGGCGCACCACGTCGCGCTCGTTGAAGAGCACGAAGCGGATGCCCTCGGTCTTGGAGAGGACCTGCTGCGCCTCCCGCAGGCCGGACGTCTTCCCGTGGGGCAAATCGATCTGCGTGATGTCGCCCGTGACGACCGCCTTGGAGCCGAAGCCAATCCGTGTCAGGAACATCTTCATCTGCTCGGTGGTCGTGTTCTGAGCCTCGTCGAGGATGATGAACGCGTCGTTCAGCGTGCGGCCGCGCATGAACGCGATCGGCGCAACCTCGATGATGCCGCGCTCGAGGAGCTTCGCCGTCTTCTCGTAGCCGAGGATGTCGTACAGCGCGTCGTAGAGCGGCCGCAGGTAGGGGTTGACCTTTTCGACCAGGTCTCCCGGCAGAAACCCGAGCTTTTCCCCGGCCTCGACCGCCGGCCGGGCCAGGACGATCCGCTTGACCTTCTTGTCGAGCAGGGCGGCGGCGGCCATCGCCACGGCGAGGTAGGTCTTGCCCGTTCCGGCCGGACCGATCGCAAAGACGAGGTCGTGGCGTTCGATCGTCTGCGCGTACACCCGCTGCTTCAGGTTGCGCACCGTGACGACCGACCTCAAGCTCGGCCCGAAGGGGCTGTCGGTGAAAAACTCGACGAGCGAGGCGCCGGGGTCCTCGCGAACCACACGGATGGCCGTGGCCACGTCGCTTTCCCGGAGGGGGTAGCCGCCGGCGAGCAGGTCCGAGAGGCCCGTCAACAGCCGCCGGGCGGCGTCCTCCGCCTCGCCCTCCCCGATCACGGAGATGTCGCTTCCCCGAGACGCAAGGCGGACGTGGAACGCGGCCTCGATGGCCCGCAGGTTTTCGTCGGCGATTCCGAAGAGCGCGGTCAGCCCTTTTTCGGGCAGGGTGACGGCATGGCTGGGGTCAGAAATCGGTGCAGCTCCTTGAAGGCCCAAACGGTACCACGGCGGGGACGGGCACCGCGGCCAGGCGCCCCCGTCGCGATACCAAGTGCTTACTCAACAAAGGCTTGCGCTGACTCTGCCCCGAGGATTACTTCCCCGCGGACATGGACTTGGCCATGTCCTCGAGGCCGTTTTCGACCGCATCGCGCAGCGTCGAGCCCTTGGCCTTCTGGCGCAGCTCCCCGACCACGGCGCCCTTGCTGTTCTTGATCAGCAGCTCGAGGCCGACCCCGGGGTTCGCGGCCCAGCCTCCCCAGGCCCGCGCCGCGCCGCTCGGCTCCCACGCGTTGAAAACGTTGCCATCGATCTGGATGTCGCCGCCCGACTTGACCACCTTGAAGCCCTGCTTTTCGAGCCACCGCTCCATGTAGTCCCTGCCGTCGCGGGCGGCCTCGCGGCATTCGGACCCGTGACCGTTGCGGTCGAAATCCGAAACCGAAGCCGTCTTGTACTTGGAGAGGGATCCTTCCGGAAAGTAAACCCAGTCGGTGTCCTTGCCCTTGACCAGCTTGTCGTAGTCCGGGAGAAACTTCTGGGGCTCGTCCTTTTCCTTGGCGTCGTCGGAATCGATGAATTTCTTGTCGGACGCCTGCGCCGCGGAGACGGACAGAAGAAAGAAGGCGGCCGACAGGACGACAAGCAGTTTGCGCGACAAATTACCCATCTTCGGTATCTCCTTGAGGGCGAATTGTAGCAGGACAGGCACGCCCTGCGGGGTCAGAGGCGCAAACGCTCGCAAACGGCGTCGCCGGCGGCCGAAGTGGTCAGCGACCCGCCGACGTCCGCCGTCGCGGCTCTTTCCCGGACGCAAGCCGCCACCGCGGCCTCGACCGCCGCCGCCGCCGCCGGGTGGCCGAGATGGTCGAGCAGGAGCGCCGCGGTGAGAATGGCGCCAAACGGGTTGGCCTTTCCCGTGCCCGCGTACTTCGGCGCCGAGCCGTGCACCGGCTCGAACATCGAAACCCGCCCGGGATGCAGGTTGCCCGAAGCGGCCATCCCGAGCCCCCCCTGCAGGGCCGCGCCGAGATCCGTCGCGATGTCGCCGAACATGTTGTTCGTCACGATCACCTCGAACTGGCGGGGGTCCTTGATCATCTGCATGCAGAGGGCGTCGATGTAGAGGTGGGAAGCCTCGATCCCCGGGTGCTCGCGGGCGACCTCGGCGAAGGTCCGTTGCCAGAGGTCTCCGACGAAGCGCATCGCGTTCGACTTGTCCGACATGACCACGCGCTTGCGGCCCCGGCCCTTCGCGTACTCGAACGCGTAGCGGATGATGCGCTCGACGCCCTTGCGCGTCGAGACGTCCTCCTGCACGGCGACCTCGTCCGGCGTTCCCTTCTTGAGATGGCCCCCGGCCCCCACGTACGAGCCCTCGGTGTTCTCGCGAAAGACCACGAAGTCGATGTCCTTCGAGGCGAAACCCTTCAGGGGGCAGAGGCGGTCGTCCAGGCAGCGCACCGGCCGGTAGTTGACGTACAGATCGAGCTGGAACCGCGCTCCGAGCAGGATGTCCGCGGCGTGCTTCATGTCGGGGACGCGCGGATCGCCGAAGGCGCCCATGAAGACCGCGTCGTAGTTGCGCGACAGGTCGTCGAACCCCCCGGCGGGGACCGATTCCCCGGTCTCGAGGTAGTGGTCGGCGCTCCACGGAAAGAACACGGGATCGAAGGCGATCGACTGGCGGCGGCAGACCCGGTCCAGCACCTTGACGGCCTCGGCCGTGACGTCGACGCCGATCCCGTCTCCGGGAACGATCGCGATTTTCATGCGGCGGGACGATAGCACGCGGACCGCGGCCCGAAAACAGGGTGCGGCGCGGCCACCCGAGGCGTTAAAATCCGCCGCCATGAAGTTCTTCGAGACCGTCCAGGAGGTCATCCGCGAGGCCTCGACCCTGCCGCCACGCCTGACGCCCAGCCTCCTCTGCGAGAAGGTCGCCCGCGAAGCCGAGCGCCACCTCGACCGCGTCCAGTTCTCGACCGAGCGGTACATGCGCCACCCGATCCTCCTCTGGGAGGACTGGGAGGTGATGCTCATCGCCTGGTCGAGCGGGCAAGTCACCCCGATCCACGACCACCGCGGCGTGATGGGCGGCATGGTGATTCTCTCGGGCACGCTCGCCGAGGAGCGCTTCACGACGCCGCGCGACAAGCCCGAGCTCTTCGACAACCGGGCGCGGCCCGAGGGAGACCTCTCCGACATCGGCCCCACTGTCCTCCACCGCCTCGCGCCGACGAGCGCGCGCGCAGTCTCGATCCACATCTACCGGCCCCCGCTGCGCACGATGGGCATCTGGGACGCGAGCGGGATGCTGGAAGTCCGGTCCTCCCAGTTCGACGTGGGAGAAGAAGTGCTCGCGCGCTCGGCGGCGGCGCCGACCCCGTAGACTCTACTTCTGGAAAAACAGGAAGAGGTTTACGGCCGAGGGACCGAGCGAGAAGAAGTCCCCGGAGCACAGGGGCCGCGCGCAGTCTTCCTCGGACACGCCGCCGAGATCGTCGGGAGCCGGGATCGCGTCGCCGTTCAAATAGGTGCCGCAGGTCGAGCGCATGTCCACCAGCCGGTAGGTGGGCCCGTCACCGGCCACGCGGCGGATGACCTTCGCGTGGAGACGCGAGACCTCGGTGTTCAGGAAGGCGTCCGGCGACGAGACGCGGAATCCCGTCACGGGCATCCCCACGCCGATGAACTCGGGCACCTCCCGCCCGAGCAGCACCTCGTCGAAATCGAGCTTCACGAGCCCGGCGTTGTAGGGCCCGAGGCCGAGCAGGAAATGGCCGGATGGCAGACGCAGCAGCGTCTTCTCGAGGCGGCTGGACATCCCGACCATCCCGTTGTCCACGAAGGTGGTCAGGTCCCGCTGGCGTGATTCGAGGGCCTCGCGGCAGATCGCGGAGTAGATGTCGTCCATCCCCTCCATTTTAGCGCCCTTCCTAGTGGACCGGCTCGTCCGCCGCGAAAGCGGCCTCTTCCGGAGACGGTTCCCGCTCGATCGTCCAGCGCTCGAAGACCGTGTCGGGCAGCTCGGTCAGGAAGCGGGACGGCTCGAGGATGACGTCCACGCCGTACCGGTCGCGCGCGAGCATCGGGTAGATCAGGGCGAGCTCGTTCTTCGCCCGCGTGACGGCCACGTAGAAGAGCCGCCGCTCCTCCTCGAGCCCCTCTTCCGTCGCCACGGACCGGTAGTTCGGGAAGCGCCCCTCCGAGAGCCCCATCACGATCACCCGGCTCCACTCAAGCCCCTTGGCCTGGTGGATCGACGAGAGGACGACGCGGTCGTCGTCGGGTTCCCCCGCCACGACGTCCTCGCCCGAGAGCTCGTTGAAGAGCGTGATCTCCTCGAGGAAGGAAGGCAGCGAGTCGTAGGTCTGCGCGAACTGGGCAAACTGCTCGAGGTCGTCCAGGCGCGCGTCCCCGTTGGGGAACTTGGCGCGCGCATAGTCCCGGTAGACGTCTTCGACGACCGAGCGGATTGCCTCGGAGGGCGTCGAGCGCAGCGACGGCCCGTCGAGCCGGTCGAGCAGCGCGCGAAACGGTTTGAGCGCCGCCTCGCCGCCACGTCCGAGGGCGACGTTCCTGCCGTCCAGGGCGCGGAACGCCGCCAGCGGATCCGGCCGCGAGCCGATCGCTTCCCAGACCGCGGAGGCCGAGCGCTCCCCGACCCGCGGAAAGATCTTGAGGGCCCGCTTCCAGGAGAGCTCGTCCTTCGGATTCACGAGGATGCGCAGGAACGCGAGGACATCCTTGACGTGGCGCTGCTCGAAGAACCGCATGCCCGAGCGGATTTCGTAGGGAATCCCCCGGCGCGTGAGCTCGATCTGCAGCTCGAGCGCCTGGTAGTGGGCGCGGTAGAGGATGGCGAGCTCATGGAGCTTCTCTCCCTCGTCGTGCCATTCGAGCAGCCGCTGCGCCGCAAAACGGGCCTGGTCGGCGATGTCCGGCAGCGCCACGACGGCCGGCAGTCCGCCGCCCTCGCGTGCGGCCGAGAGCTCCTTGGGAAACTGGCGCTCGTTGTGCGCGATCGAGGCGTTGGCGAGCGCCAGGATCTCTGGGGTCGAGCGGTAGTTGCGGGTCAGGCGGAAGGTCTTCGCCTCGGGGTAGCGCTTCGGAAACCCCAGGATGTTCTCGAACGAGGCGCCGCGGAAGGAGTAGATCGCCTGTGCGTCGTCCCCGACGACCGTGACGTTTTGCTTGACCTTCGCCATCCCGTCCACGATGTCGCCCTGGAGCCGGTTCGTGTCCTGGTACTCGTCCACGAGGATGTGGTCGTAGGAGGCCGCCAGCTGCGCCGCGGCCTCGGGGCTTTCGTCGAGCAGCCGCTTCCACATCAGGAGCAGGTCGTCGTAGTCGCAGGCGTTGCCCAGGCGCTTGCGCTCGCGGTAACGCTGGAACACCGAGACGATCTCCGCCTCGATCTCGGAAAAGTGCGGCGCATGCTCGGCGAGGACCTCCGGGAACGGGCGGCCCGTGTTGATCGTGAAGGAGTAGAGGTCGAGCAGCACGTCGCCCTTGGGAAAGCGCCGCTCGAGCGTCGGGATCTTCCGGTCCGACGTTGCGGCTTCGAGCATCTCGCGGGCGTCCTCGGGATCGAGGATCGTGAAGTTCTGCCCGATGCCGAGGCGGCTTCCGAAACGGCGCAGCAGCCGGTTGCCGACCGAGTGGAACGTTCCTCCCATCAGCCTCCGCATGTCCACGGCCAACAGGGACTCGACCCGCCGCAGCATTTCGCGCGCGGCCCGGTTCGTGAACGTCAGCAGGAGGATCCGGGAGGGGTCGTGACCCGACTCGATCAGGCGTGAGACGCGGTAGACGAGGGTCCGGGTCTTGCCCGAGCCCGCCCCGGCGATCACCAGGATGGGGCCCGCGCCCTCGAGCACGACCTCGCGCTGCTCGTCGTTCAACTCCCGGTCGTAGTCGACCCGGTAGGTCTTCAGCCGGGCGGGCGTCCGGAGGACGTATTTCCGCTCCACGGGAGGGAGTCTAGCCCGTCCCGAGGGGAGTAACCTTTCCGTCCCGGCACTCGTTCATACAGAGGAACAGGGGGAAATCCGATGAGCATCCAAAAAATCCGCCGCTCCATCTTGATCACCGCCGGGATCGGCGTCCTGGCCTGCACGGGCCTCTTCGCCGGAAGGCTCCTGGGCCGCCAGATGGGCCCCGGCTTCCCGCACGGCCCCCGGGCCGCGAAGATGTTCGAGCACATCTCCCGCGCCCTCGATCTGACCGACGCGCAGAAGACCCAGATCCGCGCCATCCTGAAGTCGCACGCCGACGAAATCCTGGCCCAGGTCCGGGCGGGCATGGACGCCAGGCACGCCCTGCACAACGTCGTCATGACCCAGCCGACGGACGATGCCGCGATCCGCGCCCTCGCGCAGCAGGTGGGCGCCGTCCATGGCGACGGGGCGCTGCTCTTCGCGAGAATCCGGTCCGAGATCTGGCCGATCCTCTCGCCCGAGCAGCAGGAAAAGTTCGTCACCTTCCACAACAAGATGGGAGGCCGCGGCGACGAAGAGCTCCAGTCCCTCGGCGCCTTCCTGCGGAGCGAGAGCTGAGACCCTCTGCGCTGTCCGCCGCAGCCGTTCCCGGTGCACCCGGCGACCAGGATCTCCTCGTCGCGCGGGCGCGCTGCGGCGACCAGGATGCCGTCGCCGCTTTGGTGCGCATGGCCGCGCCCGTCGCGATTGCCGCCGCGCGGCGCATCACGGCCGACACCAGCCTCGCCGAGGACGCCGTGCAGGAGGCCTTCCTGAAGGCCTTCCGCACGCTCGACCGTTACCGGCCGCAATCGAACTTTCGGGCGTGGGTGCGCACGATCGCGATCCGGTGCGCCATCGACCTGGTACGCCGGCGGCGCCCCGAGTCGCCCCTGCCCGAGTCGCAATCCGCGCCGGGAAACGAGGAGGCGCGCCAGGAAGATGCGGACCTGCTCCGCGCCGCCCTGGCCGCGATGTCGCCGCTCGATCGCGAGATCATGATCGCCCGCGAGATCGAGGGCGCGACCGACCAGGAGATCGCGCACCGGTTCGAGATCAGCGTCACGGCCGTTCGGGTCCGGATGCATCGGGCCCGCCGAAAGATTCGCGCCCGATTCGAGAAGGAGCGACCATGAACCGCAGGGAATGCCTTGCCCACCGTGCCGACGAGTCTCACCTCTTCGCCTGCCCCGCTTGTCGCGGCGATGCGCGCATCGCCGCAGCGTGGAAAGATCTGCCTCTTCGCGAGGCACCGGTGGCGGCGGACGAGCGATTGATCGCGGCCATCCTCGAGAACCTGGAACACGACGACGCTGAGCGCTCGCGGAGCCGCCTCTGGCTGGCCGCCGCCGCCGCGGCGCTCTTCTTCTTCTTCACCGGCCTCGCGCTCGAAAGCTCCAGCAAGCCGGCCGCAGCGGCCGAGGAGTCGTACGCCTCGCTCGCTTCTCCGAGTGCGCTGGAGGGATTGATGCCCAACTGACCGCGCAGCGGTCATCCTGTGCCATCCTGAGGGCCCAGCAGGCCCCGAAGGATCCCTTTTGAGCCACCCCGGCCGCTCGCTATGGATAGACTCCCCCCGTGCCCCTGCTTCTGACGACCGCCGGCGAATCCCACGGCCCGCGCCTGACGGCGATCCTGGAAGGGATGCCGGCCGGGCTTCGGATCGATCCTGCCTTCGTCGCGGGCGAGCTCGCCCGCCGCCAGCATGGCTACGGGCGCGGCGGGCGGATGAAGATCGAGAAGGACGAGGCCCTCTTCGAGGGCGGCGTTCGCGGGGGCGTGACGCTCGGCTCGCCCATCGCGATCGGGATCCTGAACCGCGACCACGCCAACTGGGCGAGCGTCATGGGCGCGATGGCGATCGATCCGGAGGCCGCGGCGGCGAAGCGGCTGACGCGCCCCCGTCCGGGACACGCGGACCTCGCCGGTGGAATGAAGTACGGGGCCAGGGACCTGCGCGATGTCCTCGAGCGCGCGTCGGCGCGCGAATCAGCGGCGCGCGTGGCCTGCGGGGCCGTGTGCAAGCTGCTCTTGAGGCAGTGCGGCATCGAGATCGCGAGCGGCGTCCTATCGCTCGGCGCCGTCGCCGACGCGCACTCGCCGCGCTCCTTCGCCTCGCTCTTGAAGGTCCGGGAGGACTCTCCGCTCCGGGCGATCGACGCCGCACTCGAGCGCAAGATGGTCGAAGCCGTCGACGGGGCCAAGATGGCGGGCGAGACGCTCGGCGGCTCGATCCTCCTCGGCGCGAACGGCGTCCCGGCGGGTCTCGGCAGCTACGCCTCGTGGGACCGGAAGCTCGACGGCCGCATCGGGCAGGCGCTCTTGTCGGTTCCCGCCGTCAAGGCGGTCGAGTTCGGCTCCGCGCTCGCCGCCTCGTGCGGTCCGGGCTCGGAGGCGCACGACGAGATCGAAACGGGCCCCAACGGGTTGCGCCGCCGGACCAATCGCGCCGGCGGCCTCGAGGCCGGCGTGACCAACGGTGAGGACATCCTCGCCGTCGTCTACATGAAGCCGATCTCCACGCTCGCCCGCGGCCTCGACTCGGTCGACCTCGAAACGGGCGAGCCCGCGCGCTCCGCCTACGAGAGGAGCGACGTGACCGCCGTGCCGGCCTGCGGCGTCATTGCGGAAGCCATGCTCGCCTTCGTCCTCGCCGACGCCCTGCTGGCCCTGACGGGCGGCGACCGACTCGCCGACGTCCTCGGCCGCCTGGCCGCGCATCGCGAGCGGGTCGGGCACTACCCGGGATAGGACGGCATCGGTCCGAACTTCCGCAGGATGCGCGTCGGGCGCCCAGAGAGGTTTACGCTCGACGCGAGGCTGGCCGGGCGGCCCTGAGAGCCCGCCCCGGCTCTGCGCCGGGCTATTGCCGGGCGATCTGGATCCGGCTGTATTCCGCCAGCGCGCGGCGCACGATCCGGCGCAGGTTGTGTACCCGCCTTTCGGCACGCGCACGCTCTTGCCCGCGCGCCAGAAGCTCGCGTCGCCACACCACCTCGCGCATGAGCAAATCCACGGCGCGTGTCCAGCGCGCGTAGGCCAGCTCGGCGATGTCGAAGGTTTCGGTCACGGCCCTATAAGGATACGCCCAAAGAGCAAAGAGTTCCGCCTACCGAACCCCCGGAAGATCCTGGATCGGCCCGGGCGCGGACGTCGCCAGCATCTTCTCCAGCGAAACGTCGTGGCCGGCCAGGCGCAGATCGAGCATCGCGAACCGCGGGTCGGTCGGCGCAAGGCCGTCCGGGCCGGGTCGCCAGAATTCGTAGTGCAGCTCGGGCGACATCGTCCAGCCGCTCGATCCGACCGTGCCGAGCCTTTGCCCGCGGCGCACGCGCTCGCCCTTGCGCACGTCGATTTTCGCCAGGTGACCGAAGGCCGTCGCCCCGGCCGGGCCGTGCCAGAGGACGACGAGGTTGCCGAACCTCCAGAGTCGCGAATTCATGGAGGCCGGGACCCGGCCCGCGAAGGCGACCGTGCCGGCGGCCGGAGCGATGACGGGAGCGCCCGCGGGCGCCGCGAGGTCCATTCCGGCAAAGAATTCCTCGCTCCCGGTCCAGGGCGAGACCCGCGGCCCGAAGCGCACGGCCGGCTCCACGAGGTCGGAAGCAACCGGCAGGATGGATGGCGTCGCCGCGGCGAGCGCCGGATCGGTCTCCTCGCAGGCGGCGACGAGCCCGAGGCCCCGCTCGAGGCCGGAGAGGTACCCCGTTAGCCCCTGGACCAGCCGCTCGGAGTCGCCCGACGCGAGCACGCCCGCCTCGGGATTCAGGCTGCGCGGCCAGAGCTCGGGCCCCACCCGGTAGAGAAATGCCGCGCGGCTGACGAGGTCTCCCGCGTCGAGCGCCCGGTCCCGAAGCAGGACGGCGCGGGCATCGAGATCGCGGCGGCCCTTCTGGACCGCGGCCGTGGTCTGGGCGATTGAGGCCGATTGCCGCGCTCGGACGGACCGGGAGAGAACCGCCGGCACCGTGATCCACAGGGACAGCGCCAACACGGAAACGATCCCGGCCACTGCGATCGCCGCCCTCTCGCCCCGGACGCCGAGCACGACACTGCGCACGGCTTCGCGCCGCGACGCGGGATGGAATTGGAATTCCACGTCAGCCTCCTTGCGGGAAGACGGCCACGACGCCGAGCTCGCGGCGGTCGCCCGAGACCCCGAGGCGCCGCGGCACGAACGCACGGGACAGCGTGAAACGGAAGACCCGGGGCCCCGCGGGGCCGGCAGAGAGCCGGAGGGGGGCGGCCTCTCCGGGATGGAGCGAGCGCTCGAAGACGGTCCGGCCGTCGGCCTCCGCGGTCAAGGAGACCGGCCTCCCCTCGGGCGTGAAGTGGGTCAGCACGACTCGCCTCGTTTCCCCGGGCCGGACGCGGATCGCAAAGCGCCGGCGGGTCCAGAAGAACGGGCCGCCCTGCTCCACTTCCCGCTCGTGAAATCCCATCTCGGCGCGGTACCGAAAGGCCTCGTCCGGCCCGAGCGTGCCGAACGCGGACCACGACGCCGCTGCGGCATAGACGGTCACGAGGGCCGCGCGCATCCGTCCCGGCAGCGCCGAGCGCTCCGCGAGCCGCGGCCGCGCCGTGAGGGCGGCAAACAGAAAGAAGAGGAAGCCGGCGTCGGGCGCGAACCAGTGCGACCCGGTCAGAAGCACGGCGAGAAACCCGAGCACTGCGGCGCCGCCGCCGGCGCGCACGGCCGGCGCCCCGGGGTCGCGCAGGGCGGCCCAGCCCTCGCGCGCGAGCAGCAACGCCAGGGCCGCCATCAGGATCAGGCCGATCGCCCCGGTCTCGGCCAGGGCCTGCAGGTACGCGTTGCCCGGGTTGTCGCGAAGACCCAGCGAACGGCCCTGTTCGGCGAGCAGGTTCGGAAGCTGCCAGGAAAAGGCGCCGAGCCCGGCTCCCTCGATGGGGTGGCGTTCGAAAAGGCGCACGGCGCTCACCCAGAGCACCGGCCGGGCCGAGACACGGTATTCGAGGGGCATGCTGCCGTCGAGGATCTCGGCCAGACGCGCGCCCGCGCTGCCCCGCCCGTCGGAAAGGCGCAGGGCCGCGATGCCGAGGACGAGGACCGCCGCGAACATGAGGGCGGCCGCGCGGCCGCGCGCCCGGATGCCGCGCCCCAGCAGAAGCGCGAAGATCCCGAGGGCGGCCAGCGCGACGCCGCTGCGGGAGCCCGACAGGACGAGCCCGGCCGCCATCGGCGCCAGGCCGAGGGCGGCGAAGAGCCGCCGACGCCCTCGTCCGAGCACCGCCAGGCCCGCGGCGGCCACCGCCCCGAGGCCGCACAGGATCCCGAGCGCGTTGGGATCCGTCGCCCCGCCCGACAACCGGCCCACGGTCCTCCAGTAGCCGCTGGTCTCTCCGGGACCAACCCCCCATCGCTCGGCGACCGCCGCGGCGCCGGAGGCGGCGACGCCGGCCAGAGCCGCCAGGCATGTCCGCTCGCGCTGCTCGGACCCGGCCCGGCGCAGCATGAAGAAGAACGCGGCGCCCGCCGCGAGAACTGCGTACGAGAGAACGCTGTCCCGGATCGCGGCGGTGTCGCGCAGGCCCTCCACGTTGACCGTGCGCAGGCCGAGGCCGCGCACGAGGGCCCACAGAGTGCGCGCCCGCACGACAGCGAGTGCCGCGGCGAGCGACCACACGATCCACAGCGCGCGCAGCGTCCGGTCGGCCGCCGAGGGGTCCGGGGCGCTTTCGAAGTCGTAGAGAAAGCGAAACGTCCAGCCCGCCGCCAGGCCCGAGAAGAGAAGCACCGGCCAGGCGATGGCGTCCGCGCCGCCGCAGAGGCGGTCCCCGAACCCCGCCAGCGGAAACAGAAACCCGAAGGCGACGAGCCCCCGCTCCCTGCTCCAGGCGCCGAGCAGGGCGAGTGCCAGGGCGACGAGCAGGACGGGAAGCCGGGAGCGGGAAGCCGGCGGAAAGCCGATCGCGAAGACGCCGAGGAAACCCGCGACCGACGCGATCGCGAGCAACAGCCGGGCGCTCCCGCCGGGCCGCCGCGCCGGGAGCTCTTTCACGACGCCGACCCCGAGGGCGGGGTCATCCGCGGTGGTACTCCTGGAGCGGGGCCACGCCGGTCGCCTCTTCCTGCCGCGAGCGGATCCCCTCGACCGCCGCGGTCGCCGCGGACAGCGTCGTGAGGCACGGGATGGACAGGCGCAGCGCGGCGGCACGGATCGCCGCCTCGTCGAACCGCGATGCGCTTCCGAGGGGCGTGTTCACGACCATCTGGATCTCTCCGGCCTCCATGCGATCGACCGCGTTGGGGCTGCCCTCGTTGACCTTGTAGACGCGCTCGGCGTCGACCCCCGCCTCCCGCAGGGCCTGGCTCGTGCCCTCGGTCGCGCACAGCGCAAACCCGAGGTCCCGCAGCTCGCGCCCGATCGGAATCAGCGCCGCCTTGTCATACGGATTGACCGTCAGAAACGCCCGGCCCGAGAGCGGAAGGCGGGTCCCCGAAGCCTCGCAGGCCTTGGCGAAGGCGTCGCCGAATCGGGGCGACACTCCCATGACCTCCCCCGTAGACTTCATCTCGGGTCCGAGCAGTACGTCCTCGCCCGGGAACTTGCGAAACGGGAAGACCGGGGCCTTGATGAAGAAATCCACCGGATCGCGCTCGGCCGCAAGGTGGAGCGACGCGAGCGAACGGCCCGCCGCCAGCAGCGCGGCCGCGCGCGCCATGGGCACGCCGATCGCCTTGGACACGAACGGCACGGTCCGCGAGGCGCGCGGGTTGACCTCGAGGACGTAGAGCTTGCCGTGCTGGATCGCGAACTGGATGTTGAGCAGGCCCCGCACGGAGAGCCCGACGGCGAGCCGGCGCGTGGCATCCCGAATTTCCGAGATCAGCGCCGGCGGAATCTTCCAGGGCGGAAGGACCGAGAACGAGTCGCCCGAGTGGATCCCGGCCTCCTCGATGTGCTGCTGGATTCCGCCGATCCAGGTGTCGTGGCCGTCGCAGAGCGCGTCCACGTCGAGCTCGACGGCGTCGTCGAGGAAGCGGTCGAGCAGGACCGGGTGCTCGCCGGAGCTCGCGACCGCCGCTTCGACGTAGCTCGCCAGCCGCGTCTCGTCGAACACGACCGCCATGGCGCGGCCGCCGAGGACGTACGACGGCCGCACGACGAGGGGATAGCCGATGCGCCGCGCCGCTTCGACCGCTTCGACGAGGTTGCGCGCCTCCGCGTGCGCCGGGGCGGCGAGGCCGAGCTCGCCGAGGAGCTTGCCGAATCGCCCCCGGTCCTCGGCCACGTCGATGGATTCGGGCGACGTCCCCCAGATCGGATAACCGGCCGCCTCCAGCGCGCGGGCCAGCTTCAGCGGCGTCTGGCCGCCGAACTGCACGAGCACGCCGTCGGGCCGCTCGTTGTCGAGGACCGCGGACACGTCCTCGAAAGTCAGGGGCTCGAAGTAGAGCCGGTCGGACGTGTCGTAGTCCGTCGAGACCGTCTCCGGGTTGCAGTTGATCATGATGGTCTCGAAGCCCGCCTCACCCAGCGCGTAGCAGGCGTGGACGCAGCAGTAGTCGAACTCGATCCCCTGCCCGATCCGGTTCGGGCCGCCGCCCAGGATGACGACCTTCCGCTTCCCGGTGCGGTGCGACTCGTTCTCGTCCTCGTAGGCCGAGTAGAAGTAGGGCGTTTCGGCCTCGAACTCGGCGGCGCAGGTGTCGATCGTCTTGTAGACGGGCTGGACCACGAGCTCGCGGCGGCGGGCCCGGACCGCGGCTTCGTTGCAACCCATCGCGCGCGCGAGCGTCCGGTCGGACAGCCCGAGGCGCTTGGCACCCCGCAGCTCGTCGCGCGTGACCCCGGAGACGCTGCGCCCCGAGAACGATGCCTCGGCCTCCACCATGCGCCGCACGCCGTCCAGGAACCACGGGTCGATCCGCGTGTGCGCCGCGACCTCGTCCACGCTCATCCCGGCCGTGAACGCGCGGTGCAGGTGGAAGAGCCGCTCGGCCGTCGGCTCCTCGAGGCGGGCCAGCAGCTCTTCTCTCGGCAGGGCACCGTGGCCGTCGTTCAAGCCGTCGCGGCCGATCTCGAGGGAGCGCACCGCCTTGCCGAGGGCCTCGGGAAACGTGCGGCCGATCGCCATCGCCTCGCCGACCGACTTCATCTGGATGGTCAACCGGTTGTCGGCGCGGGGAAATTTCTCGAAGGCCCACCGCGGGATCTTCACGACGACGTAGTCGAGCGAGGGCTCGAAGGAGGCCGGCGTCTTCTTCGTGATGTCGTTGGGGATCTCGTCGAGGTGATAGCCCACGGCGAGCAGCGCGGCGATCTTCGCGATCGGAAAGCCGGTCGCCTTGGAGGCGAGCGCCGACGAGCGCGAGACGCGCGGGTTCATCTCGATCACGACGCGCCGGCCGGTCTTCGGGTCGACCGCGAACTGGATGTTCGAGCCGCCGGTGTCGACGCCGACCTTGCGGATGACGGCCTTCGCCTCGTCGCGCATGGCCTGGTACTGCCGGTCCGAAAGCGTCATCTGCGGCGCGACGGTGATGGAGTCGCCGGTGTGGACGCCCATCGCGTCGAAGTTCTCGATCGAGCACACGACGATCACGTTGTCGGCCGAGTCGCGCATGACCTCGAGCTCGAATTCCTTCCAGCCCTCGACCGACTCCTCGATCAGGACCTCGTGCGTCGGGGACTCGGCCAGGCCGTTCTGGACGATCCGCCGGAAGTCCGCGGCCGTTCGGGCGACGCCGCCGCCGGAGCCGCCCATCGTGAAGGAAGGGCGGATGACGAGCGGCAGGCGGATCTCTCTGGCAATCGCCTCGGCCTCCGCGAGCGTGCGGGCGCGGGCGGATTGCGGTACCTTCGCGCCGATCTCGAGCATCGCCGTCTTGAAGAGGTCCCGGTCCTCGGCCAGGCGCATCGAGTGTTCGTTGGCCCCGATGAGAAGCACGTTGCGCTTCTCGAGCACGCCCCGCTCGGCCAGCGCGAGCGCCAGGTTGATGGCGGTCTGCCCCCCGACCGTCGGCAGGATGGCGTCCGGCCGCTCGCGCTCGATGATCCGCTCGAGAAACTCCGGGGTCAGCGGCTCGATGTACGTCGCGTCGGCCAGCTCCGGGTCCGTCATGATCGTCGCCGGGTTCGAGTTGACGAGAATGACCCGGTATCCCTCGCTCCGCAACGCGCGGACGGCCTGGGTCCCGGAGTAATCGAACTCGCACGCCTGGCCGATGACGATCGGCCCCGATCCGATGACGAGGATGCTCTTGATGTCGTCGCGCTTCGGCACCGGGGCGGGAGTATAGCGGGAGCGGACGCGGTAAACTCCCGTCGGCCAGCCGCTCGGACGGCTCGAAAAACGATGATCGGACAAACAGTTTCGCATTACCGCGTCCTCTCGAAAGTGGGCGGCGGCGGAATGGGCGTCGTCTACGAAGCCGAGGACCTGAAGCTCGGCCGCCATGTCGCGCTGAAATTCCTTCCGGAGGAGCTGGGCCGGGACGCGCAGGCCCTCGAGCGGCTTCAGCGCGAGGCCCGCGCGGCCTCGTCGCTCCAGCACCCGAACATCTGCACGATCTACGACGTGGACGAGCACGAGGGGCGGCCCTTCATCGCCATGGAGCTGCTCGAAGGCGAAACCCTGCGCGACCGCCTCGGCCCGGGGGCCCTGAAGCTCGACGCCCTGCTCGACCTCGGGACCCAGATCGCCGACGCCCTCGAGACCGCGCACGCGCGCGGGATCATGCACCGGGACATCAAGCCGGCGAACATCTTCATCACGAAGCGCGGGCAGGCGAAGCTCCTCGACTTCGGCCTGGCCAAGCAGGCCGGCGAGGCGGCCGGGAGCTCCGGCGGGCAACACGGCGCAGCCCACCGCGATGGCCGAGGAGCACCTGACGAGCCCCGGCACTGCGATCGGCACCGTCGCGTACATGTCGCCCGAGCAGGCGCGGGGCGAGCCGCTCGACGCCCGGACCGACGTCTTCTCCTGCGGCGCGGTGCTCTACGAGATGGCGACCGGCAGACAGCCCTTCGCCGGGAACACGTCGGCCATCATCTTCGACGCGATCCTGAACCGGGCGCCGGTCTCGCCGGTGCGCCTGAACCCGGAGCTGCCGGCCGAGCTCGAGCGGATCGTCAACACGGCCCTCGAGAAGGACCGCGACCTGCGCTACCAGAGCGCGGCGGAGCTGAAGACGGACCTGAAGCGCTTGAAGCGCGACTCGGAGTCGGGCCGGAGCGGTAAGGCCGCCGGCGGCCGCGCCCGGAGCCGTCCCGGCCCGACCCGGACCTGGAAAGTGCCGGCGCGTCGCCGCGGCGCTGCTCGTCGCGGCCGGCCGCCGCTCGGCTGGTGGGCCACGCACCGCCGCTCCGGCGCCGCCGCGGCTCCTGGCCAGACCACGATCGCGATCCTCCCCTTCCAGAACCTGGGCGGCGATGCCTCGACCGACTACCTGCGCCTCGCCCTGCCCGACGAGATCGCGACGACGCTCTCCTACATCCCCACGCTCGCGATCCGCCCCTTCGCGACGACGCAGAAGTACGCCAAGGGCGACGTGGACCCGCAGGCGGCCGGGCGCGAGCTCCACGTCGCCGACGTCCTCACCGGGCCATTACCAGAAGGAAGGGGACCAGCTTCGGGTCACGCTCGAGATGATCGACACCGAGTCGAACCGCCTCCTCTGGCGCGACACCTCGAGCGCCGCCGGCGGGCGACCTGATCGGCCTACGCGAGCAGATCTCGCATCGCGACTGCGACAGGGGCTCTTCCCGCTCCTCGGTGGCGCGGCCGGCGCGACCGAGGCCGCGACCCGGCCGAAGAACGCGGAGGCCTACGACCTTTACCTCCGCAGCAAGCCCCTCACGAGCGACCCCGAACCGAACAAGCAAGGAATCGCCATGCTCGAACGCGCCGTGACGCCTCGACCCGGATTTCGCGCCGGCCTGGGCCGCTCTCGGGAATCGCTACTACTACGAGGGCGGATCCGGCAGCGGCATCGCTTATGCGCAGTCGCGCGCCGCCATCGAACGAGCGCTCGCGCTCGATCCCAACCTCTCGGAAGCCGCAGAGTACCTGATCGTCCTCGAGACGGAGGGGGCGACCTGCCGGAGGCCGTACCGAAGGCACGCAGATCTCGTGAGCCGCCGGCCGGCGGACTGCCCGCGCCCGCTTCGCCGCTGGCTTACGTCCTGCGGTACGCGGGCCTGCTCGAGGAGGCCGCCCGCGAGTGCGACGCGGCCCGCGCGATCGATCCGCGCAACCGGGAGTTCGATCGTGCGGCACTTCGTTTGCCGACCTTCGGCAGCCACGACCGGGCGCGCGAGTACTTCAGTCTCGACGCCGGCTCGGGCTGGTCGAAGATGCAGCCACGCCGACCTCCTCCTGCGCGAAGGCAAGACCGAGGCCGCGGCCGCCCTGCTTCCCGCCACGCGATTCGAGCCGGTGGATGCCGCTCATGCTCGAAGTCCGGAACGCCGGCCGAGCGCGATCGGACGGCCGCCGCCTGGAGAGCGCGATGCGATGGCGGTCCGCGACCCCGAAAACCAGTACTACATCGCGTCGTGGATGGCCGCGACCGGCTACCCGCGCCGCCGCCCTGCGCGTGCTGCGCAAGGCCGTCGAGGACAACTACCTCTGCGTGCCGGCCATGGACAACAACGTCGCTCTTCGATTCGGTCCGTAAGGACCCCGAGTTCGCGGCGATCCGCGCCGAGGCGATCCGACGGCAGAAGGAATTCGTGGCGGACGCGCGCAGGGCGCGAAGTAGCGCCTGTTCGGCTTCGAAGCGATCCTTCGGTGCTACGCGCCTCAGGATGACGGGCGACGGCGCTCACGCGCTTGGCCCGTCACTCGTACCGCAGCGCATCCGCGATGTCGATCCGCGACGCCCGGTGCGCCGGCCACCAGGAAGCCAGCAGGATCACGACCGCGGCGAATCCCACGATGGCCGCGATGTCCCTGACGCGGACGAGAAACGGGATGTACGAGACGAAGTAGATTTCCGCGACACCCGGCGGAAAGGACAGCAGCCGGAAGCGGGTCGTGACCCAGCAGATCAGGATCCCGAACAGGACGCCGGCGACGACCCCCGCCCCGCCGAGGAACGCGCCGAGCGAGAGGAAGACCCGCGAGAAGAAGCCCGCCTCGGCGCCGAGGACCGTGAGCACCCCGATGTCGCGCTTCTTCTCCTGCACGGTCATGACGAGCGTCGCGACGATGTTGAAGGTCGACACCGCAACGATCAGCCCGATGACGAGAAAGAGCGTCATCTGCTGGATCGCGAGGGCCGAGAAGAGGCCCCCGTTCATCGAGCGCCAGTCCGACACGGAGTAGCCGTTGCCCGCCGCGGCGCCGATCGCGGCCACCGCCCCCTCCGTGTCACGGATCGCGTCGAGGCGCACCTCGACGACGTTGGCCCGGCCGGGCATGCGGGACAGCCCGCGCAGCTCCTCGCGGTCGAGGAAGATCCACTCGGAGTCGTACTCGGAGAAGTTCGTGCGGAAGATCCGGCCGACCCGGAAGCGCCCGGACCGCGGGGCCAGGCGCGCGGTGCCGCCCGAGCCGTCCGCCACGGAGAGGAGGATCACGTCGCCCTCGCGCACGTCGAGCCGCCGCGCAAGCTCGCGCCCGATCGCCACGGAGGCCGGGGTCCCCGGAGCGCCGCGCGTGATCACGCGCTCGGCGTCCGGAATGTACGCGTCGAGCGCCGACACCTTGCGCTCGGCCGCGGCGTCGATCCCCTTCAGCACGGCGTCCGTTCCATCGGGGGTCGCGGCCGACGCGGCCACGCCGGTCTGGTAGATCACGGCCGCGGTCGCCTTCACGCGGGGCACCTTCGCGAGCCGCCCCTCGAGTGCGGTCGGGTCCGCGTCGCCGCCCGCCATCATCGGAAAGACGACGACCTCGGCGTTGGCGCCGATCAGCTTCTCGCGGATCTCGGTCCGGTACCCGGAGAGCAGCCCCATCGCCACGACGAGCGCCGCCACGCCGAGCGCGATGCCGGCGATCGAGAGCAGCGACACCGAGGAGATCAGCCGCGAGGGCCGCGACCGCAGGTAGCGCACCGCGACCTGCAGGGCAAGCGACTTCACGACTTCGACCGGGCCATCGCCTCGAGGAAGCCGTTGAACAGGACGTTGGCGTCGTGCGGCCCCGGCGCCGCCTCGGGGTGGAACTGCGCGGCGAGGATCGGGAGGGTCCGGTGGCGGAAGCCCTCGAGCGTCCCGTCGTTCAGGTTGCGATGGGTCGCCTCGAGCTCGCCCGGCAGCGCGGAGGCGTCGACCGCAAAGCCGTGGTTCTGCGACGTGATGACGACGTGCCCGCCCTGGATGTCCTGGACGGGGTGATTGGCGCCCCTGTGCCCGAACTTCAGCTTGAACGTATTGGCGCCGAACGCGAGGCCGAGCAGCTGGTGGCCGAGGCAGATGCCGAAGATCGGCTTGCCCGTCGAGGCGAGCTTCTGAATCGTGCGGACGGGGCCCGGCAGCGCAGCCGGGTCGCCCGGGCCGTTGGAGAGAAAGATGCCGTCGGGCTTGCTCTCGAGGATCTCCTCGTCGGACGCCGTCGCCGGGAAGATCGTCACGCGGCAGGAGCCCGCCTGGAGCAGCCGCACGATGTTGCGCTTCATCCCGTAGTCGACCGCGGCGACGCGGAACTTCTTGCGGCCGCGACCTCCGGGCTCGACGCGCGACTTCTTCGACGAGACAGTGAGCGCGAGGTCAGCCCCGATCATCTCCGGCGACGCGAGCACCCGGCGATGCAGCTGTGCCGGGTCCGCGATCTCCGTCGACACGCCGGCACGCATGGCGCCCTGGCTCCGGATGCGCCGCACGAGCGAACGGGTGTCGAGGCCGTGCAGGCCCGTCACGCCGTTCGAGGCGAGGTAGTCCGCCAGGCTCCCTTCCCCGCCCGTGCCACTCCACCGCGCCGGGAAATCGCGCGCGATGAAGCCCGCGACGTGCACCCGGTCGGACTCGGCTTCTTCGGCGCGGATACCGTAGTTGCCGACGTGCGCCGCGGTCATCACCACGATCTGCCCCGAGTAGGACGGATCGGTCAGCACTTCCTGGTAGCCGCTCATCGCCGTGTTGAAGACGATCTCGCCGAACGAAGTGCCGGGCCGGCCGATGGCGTCGGCCTGGAAGACCGTGCCGTCCTCGAGAACGAGGATCCCCTTCACACCGTCCGCCCGACGACGGGCGCCAGAAGCCGCACCGCGTTCACGAGCTCTGCGAACATCTCGGGCAGGATCGCCTGCGGCCCGTCGGACAGCGCGAGCTCGGGCTGGTGGTGCACCTCGATCAGCAGGCCGTCCGCGCCGACGGCGACCGCCGCGCGCGAGAGCGGCAGGACCTTCGAGCGCTTGCCCGTTCCGTGCGACGGATCCACGAGAATCGGCAGGTGCGAGATCCGCTGGACGTACGGGATCGACGAGAGGTCGAGCGTGTTGCGCGTGTGATCCACGAACGTGCGCACGCCGCGCTCGCAGAGGATGACCTCGTAGTTGCCCTCGGCCAGCAGGTACTCGGCCGAGAGCAGCAGCTCCTCGAGCGTCGCCGAAAGGCCGCGCTTCAACAACACGGGCTTTCGGAGGCGGCCGAGCTTCTTCAGGAGCGAAAAGTTCTGCATGTTGCGCGCTCCCACCTGCAGGCAGTCGGCGTGCTCGGCCACGAGGTCCACGGTCTCGGTGTCGAGCACCTCGGTGATCGTCGGCAGCCCCGTCTCGGCTCGCACGCGAGAAAGGATCCGCAGCCCCTCGGCCCCGAGGCCCTGGAAGGAGTAGGGCGAGGTCCGCGGCTTGTAGGCCCCGCCGCGATAGAGCGTGGCGCCGGCCGCCTTCACGAGGCGGCCGATCTCGAGCGCCTGGGCCTCGGACTCGATCGCGCACGGCCCGGCGACCATCGCCAGGCGCTGTCCGCCGACGGGCACGCCGCCGATCGAGACGACCGTGTTCTCCCGCTTGGCCTCCCGCGAAACCAGCTTGTAGGGAGCCGAAACCGGAATGACCTCGCTGACGCCCGGCAGGTTCTCGAAGGCCCCGCGGTCGACCGTTCCCTTGTTGCCCGTGATGCCGATGGCCGTGCGCTGCGCCCCGGGGATGGGATGCGCCTGGAGGCCCAGCGTCTCGATGACCCTGACGACGCGGCGAACCTCTTCCGCGGTCGCGGCCGCGTCCATCACGATGAGCATGCGGGTGCTATCATTAGTGGTGCAAGGGGTTGTGTCAAACGCCGCCCGGCTGCGGGCGGAGAAGGACTTGCGATCGTGAGAAAGAGCCTGTTCCTGGCGGTCCTTGCGCTCGTCTTTGCGGCAGCATCCGCGCTCGCCTACGTCGTCAAATTGAAGGACGGCTCGCTGATTTTTGCCCGGACGAAGTACAGCGTGAAGGGGGACAAGGCCATCATCACCCTCGAGAACGGCACGGTGACGGCCATCCGGCTCGACCAGATCGACGTCGAGGGATCCGACCAGTACAACAAGGAGAACTTCGGCAACGTCGTGGCGATCGACACGCCCGACAGCCGCAAGCCCACGACGGCCCCCAACGCGCCGGCCGCGCCGCGCCTGCAGGACTACATCCGGGAGAACAAGCCCCGCATGGCCCTGCCATCCCAGGCCGAGAAGCCCGCCGCCGACGGAGCGGGCCCCTCGTTCCAGGCGGTCGACGCGAACCTCCAGTCCGCCTTCGCCAAGGTCTTCGACGGCGCGGGGATCACGCAGTACAAGCTGACGAATTTCCGCGGCCAGACGCGGCTGCTCGTCACCACGAACACCGAGGAAGCCGTCTTCAATACACTGAACGCCGCGGCCCGCGCCCTGTCGGATCCCGGCAGCCGTGGAGCCCTCGTGACCATCCAGATCATCATGACGAGCTCGGGCGGGGAATCGGGCGGCACGCTCGAGATGACGCCCGAGCAGGCCCGCCAGCTCGTCAACGGCCAGATTTCCGCCGCGGACTTCTTCGTCAAGAAGGTGGTGATATGAGCAACCCGAACCAGTCCTTCGAGCATCACGCCCGCTACGTCCCGCCGTACCACGTCGGAGTGCTCGGGATCCTCCTCGTCAACCTGGCCTGGTCGCTGTACCAGCTCGTGAAGGCGTTTTCCTGGCCGACGGTCCTCGGGACGCTCATGGCCCTCGCCTTCATCGGGATCGCGCTCTACGCGCGGCTCTTCGCGCTCACCGCGCAAGACCGCGTCATCAGGCTGGAGATGCGGTTGCGACTCGAGGGGCTCTTGCCGGGAGACCTCAAGGCCCGGATCCCGGGCCTGACGCCCGACCAGTTCATCTCCCTGCGTTTCGCCGGCGACGAGGAGCTTCCGGCCCTCGTGCGCGAGGTGCTGGACAAGAACATCACCGACCGGAAGGAAATCAAGCGCCGCATCAAGAACTGGCAGGCGGATCACCTGCGCGCCTGACGGCGCGCGTCACGACCCCCCGTCCAGCGTATCCGGTACCGGCGTGAGGTAATACCTCGCATCCTCCCCCACCGCCCGCTTGAACCGGTCCGAGAGAGAGACGAAGTCGCCGGCGGTCTCGTCGAGGAAGACCCGCTCGACGCGGTGGAGCGGATAGAAGACGGTCGAGGGCAGGACGGTCACGGTGTCGTGGCGCGCGATCTCGCGCAGCCAGTCGTCGAAGCCCTCGAGCGAGAGGCCGCGCACGGTGATCCCGGAGACATCCCGGTCCTTGAGGATTCCCCAGAACTTCTCCTTCGGGTTGACCAGGTGGACGAGGACGAACTCGCCGCTCTTCATGACTTCCCCGCTTTCTCGGAAAGCTCGATCAGGACTCCGCGTCCCGCCTCCGGATGGAGGAACGCGACGCGCTTGCCGCCGGCCCCCGGCACGCCGGCCTTGTGAATGAGCCGGAAGCCCTTCGCCGCCAGATCGGCGAGGGCCGCATCGAGGTCGGGGACGGCGAAGCAGACGTGATGGATCCCCTCGCCGCGCTTTGCCAGGAACTTCGCGACCGGCGAGTCCGGAGACGTCGGTTCGAGCAGCTCGATGCGGCTCTCCCCGACGGGGAGGAAGGCCGCCACCACCTCCTGCGTCGGCACGGCCTCGCGCCTTTCCTCGACCATGCCCATGGCCCGGTAGACCGCGAGCGCGTCGTCGATCGAATGGACCGCCACGCCGAGGTGATCGATCTTGTACGCCGTCACGCCGACGTCTTCCCGGCGGCATCGAGCGCCGCGCCCACGACCGCCTCGAAAAGCCGCCCGGCCGCGGAGTACGGGTCCTCGTCGCGCGCGACGACCGCCCGCACGGCCTGCTCGAGGCCGTCCGGCTCAGGCGCCCGCGCCTCCACGGCCCGGCGGAAACGCCCCTCGACGAGCGCCAGAAGGCGCGCCCGCGCCCTTGCCGCGCGCCGCTTCGGGCCCTCACCTGACTCCTTCAGGTACGTGCCGTGCGCCTCGAGTGCCTGGATGGCTTCGGGCACGCCGGCCGCCGACGTCGCCGAGGTCTTCACGATCGGCGGCCTCCACGGCGGATGCCCGGCGAAGTCGAGCATCATCGAGAGTTCGGCCACCAGGCGGTCCGAACCTTCGCGATCGGACTTGTTGACGATGAAGACGTCGGCGATCTCGAGGATGCCGGCCTTGATGGCCTGGATGTCGTCGCCGAGCCCCGGCACGAGCACGACCGCGGTCGTGTCCGCGGCGCGAACGATGTCCACCTCGTCCTGGCCGACGCCGACCGTCTCGATCAGGATGGTCTCGAAGCCGGCGGCGTCGAGCACGTCCACGGCGTCGCTCGTCGCGCGGGCGAGGCCCCCGAGGGTGCCGCGCGTGGCCATCGAGCGGATGAAGACGCCCGGATCCGTGTAGATCTCGGCCATGCGGATCCGGTCGCCGAGGATGGCCCCGCCCGTAAACGGCGAGGACGGGTCCACGGCGACGATGCCGACCCGGTGGCCCTGCCTGCGGTAGGCCTGCGCCAGGCGCTGCACGAGGGTCGACTTGCCCGCCCCCGGAGGCCCCGTGATGCCGATGATCCGGGCGCGCCCGGTCTGTGGAAAGAGGCGCCGCAGGATCTCGGGCACCGTTCCCGAGTCGCGCTCGACCTCCGAGATTGCCCGGCCGATCGGGCGCGCCATCCCGGCGAGGACTCCCCGGGCGAGCTCCTCGGATCCGGTGGCCGGCTCCGGGGTCATTCGCCGCCCGCGAGGAGCTGCTTTGCGATGACGAGTTTCTGGATCTCGCTCGTGCCCTCCCCGATCGTGCAGAGCTTGACGTCGCGGTAGTACTTTTCGACCGGAAAGTCCTTGGTGAAGCCGTACCCGCCGTAGATCTGGATTGCCCGGTCGGTTGCCCGGACCGCAATCTCGGAGGCGTAGAGCTTGGCCTGCGCCGAGAGCTTCGTGACCGGCTGTCCAGCATCCTTCGCCGCGGCCGCCCGCTCCGTCAAGAGCCGCGCCGCATCGATCTCCGTCGCCATCTCGGCGAGGTAGAACTGGATCGCCTGGAACTCGCAGATCGGCCGGCCGAACTGCCGCCGCTGGCGCGAGTAGGACAGCGCCGCCTCGTACGCCCCCCGCGCGAGCCCGACCGAGAGGGCCGCGATCGAGATGCGGCCGCCGTCGAGGATCTTCATGGAGTCCATCCAGCCCGAGCCGAGCGCGCCGAGCAGGTGGTCGGCGGGAACCCGGCAGTCCTCCATCACGAGCGTGCAGGTGTCCGAGGCTCGCATCCCGAGCTTGTTTTCCTTCTTGCCGACCCGGATCCCCGGATTGTCGAGCTCCACGATGAAGGCCGAGATGCCCCGGTTGCCCTTGTCCCGGTCGGTCACGGCCATCAACACCGCGACGCGTCCGACCGAGGCGTTGGTGATGAAGTTCTTCGAGCCGTTCAGGACCCATGCGTCGCCGTCGCGGACGGCGGTCGTCCTCGTGCCGCTCGAATCCGACCCGGCCTCCGACTCCGTCAGCCCCCAGGCGGCGAGCCACTCTCCGGAGGCGAGCTTCGGAACGTACTTCTGGCGCTGCGCCTCGGTGCCGAACTGGTAGATGTGGTTCGAACCCAGGCTGTTGTGCGCCGCAAGGGACAGCGCGACCGACGGGTCCACGCAGGAAACTTCTTCGAGGATGGCCTGGTAATCCATGTAGGAGAGCTGTGCCCCACCGTATTTTTCGGGGAAGAGCACGCCGAGGAAACCGAGCCCGCCGAGCTTGCGGAAGAGCTCGCGCGGGAACTCCTGGGCCTCGTCCCAGCGCATCACGTTGGGGCGGATCTCGGCTTCGCAGAAATCGCGCAGCGTCCGGACGATCGACTGGCGCTCGGCGGAAACGGCGGCACTCATGGGTCCAATTCTATCTCCGTCGCTGCCGCTCGCTTCGCTCGCTCTCGCTCCCGCTTACCGGGCTGATGGGGCGGGGGGGGCTGTTACGGTGGAGGCGGGGACGATGTCGATGCCGGTGTAATAGTGGCGGAGGATGCGGTCGTACGTCTCGCCGGCCAGAGCCATGCCGAAGGCGCCGTTCTGGCACATTCCCACGCCGTGTCCCCAGCCGCGGCCGAGGAACACGAACTCCGGCTGGCCGTCGGCGCCTTCGACCTTCGAGACCGTGAAGAGCATTTCGGGCATCTCGACCGCCTGGCGCAGATCGAACCGCTTGAAGGTCGCTTCGGCGAGGTCGGTCTTCACGCGCATCTCGATCGCGCGTCCGGTCGGGCTGCGTTTCGTGACCGCGACATCGCGGACCTCGTTGCCGGCGACCCGTCCGGCCATGCGCCGGGCGAGCTCCCGGGCCGGCACGCGGCGGACCCATTCGGTCCACGCCGAGTCGCGCTCGAATGCCGGCCCGTCCGCCTCCATGTCGACCCAGAGTGCGAGCACCTCGCTCCCGTTGCGGAACCAGCGCAGCCGATCGCCCGGCCGCAGGGTCAGCGTGCTCGTCGGGTAGTAGAGGTTGCCCACCTTGCGCCCGAGCGGGATGTCGGGATTGACCGGGAGGCCCTGCCGCCCGTCCGCCGTCTTGACCCAGAGGTTCGAGCCCTCGCGCGCGAGGAATCGGCCCGAGCCCTCGGTGACTCCGAGCAATCGCAGGGCGGCCGAGAAGAGGAGGCCCGCGTACTCCTCCTCGCCGAGATCGCGATCGGCCGGCGGAATCAGGTCCCCGGCGAACCGGAAGCGCAGGAGAAATTCGTAAGCGCTGCGCGTGGGCCCGACCAGCCCGCCGACCGCGGAGGGGTGCTCGGCGTAATACCGCTCGTCGGGCGGCGTCAGATGCACCAGGCGCGCCTCGGTGAGGCCGAAGTCGGAGACGAGCGACGGGTAAACGGCCGAGGGTGAGAGGTGCGGAGGGGCCGGGCCGCGGCGCGGCACGCCGGCCCACTTCTGAGCGAGCTCGAGGCTCGCGGCGCGGGGCGTCGCCTTCTTCGGCGCGTGCCGGGCCAGCACGTAGCCACGCCATGCCAGGCCCGCACGGGGCTCCCCCGCCCGGTCCCGGCCGACGGGGGCCCCGAGCAGCTCTTCGGTCGGCAACTCGCCGCACGACACCGACACGAGGTACGGCAGCGGCCCGCCGGAGAATACGTTCTCGACGTTCTCGGTCACGCCGCCGCAGGTCGAGACGAAGAGTGCGTCCGCGAACTGTCCCTGGTAAGCGAGCACCAGGCCCCGCGTGCCGTCGACGGCCGCAGTCGAGAGCGGGTCCTCCGCCGACGCCCCGCCGTACGCCTGGCATTTCGGGCCGGGGCAGATGTCATAGCCCTCGCTCTCGAACTGGGCGCGGTGCGCCATCGCGTAGGTCCTGGCGGCCACGGCCTGGGCCTTGAGCCCCTCGATCGCATCGAACCGCTTCGGTCCCATCTCGGCCGGCACGACGCCGTAAAGGTATTCCTCGAGGTCGACGCGATTGACCACGTTCAGAGTGCCGCGGGAATTCGCGGCGATCCGCAAGCTGCCCCGATAGGCAACGCCGTCCACCACGACGCGCACGTCCGGCGCGGGGGCATAGAGGTCGACCGGCGAGGGCAAGGCGAGCGAGGCGCCCGCGCCGCCGGTGACCGAGATCGTGGACGGCGCCGGCGAGCTCACCGGGGCCCCCGCCACCACGAAGCCGTCCTGGCCCGCGGCCTTCAGCCTCGACAGAAACGCGTCCGCATCGGGCCGCGAAGGAAAGGCGCCGAGCAGCACGCGATAGAGCCCGCGATCGGCCGAGAACGCGATCTGGGCCGAAGACTGATATGTCGCTCCGAGCCGCTCGGCGAGTTTCCGGGCAGGCTCCTCCTGCGAGAAGGCCCCCGCCTGGACTTGGAAGAAACCTGCGGCGGCGGCCCCCTCCGGGCGAAGCGTGACGGGGCCCTGGACGAGCTCCGCGCGGTCGCCGGAAGCGACGACCCAGACCGTTCCGGCCGTACCCGCCACGAATTCCGTCAGGTCGCTCTTCATGCCGACCCGGTACAACACCCCGGAAGGCGCCACGGGTTCGGGGGGCGCGACGCGCATCGCCGGAATCGGCAGGGGCGCCTGGGCCGGCGACGGAAGCGCCGGGGGGCGCGGCGCGGGCGTCGCGCAGGAAAGCATCCATGGCAGGCCGCAGAGCGCCAGGCGCGCGAGGGGGCTTGCGGTTCGCGCCTTCAAAACCGGGACCGGATCCGGGTGCCGAGGACGTCCTTGCGGAAGTCGCTCCCGCGCAGGGGCACCATCAGGCACATCTCGAAGAGGCGGCTGCGCAGCCGGTAGCCGATCCGGTCCTCGAGCTTCTCGCGTTCGCCCTGGGACGGCTCGAGCTCGTCCTCGAAGTTGGACGTGGCCACCGTGATCCGCTTGCGGTTGTAGCGGGTGTTCAGCAGGCTGTAGAGCACGTCGAGGACCCACGGATGGGGCTTGGAGGCGCCGAGCTCGTCGAGCACCAGCAGCTCCGTGTCGGCGTACGGCGTAAGGACCGATTCCTTCGAGACATCGGCGTCCGGGCGGAAAGACGTCGTGATCTTCATGAGCAGGTCCGAAAAGTCCACGTAGAGGCCGGCCACGCCCTTGGTCGTCACGAGCTCCGAGAGGATGGCGCAGGCCAGGTGCGTCTTGCCCCGGCCCGCCGGCCCCACGAGCAGGAGCCCCGCCTCCACGACCGGATAGGCGTCCACGAAGTCGCGCGCCGCCGCTTTGGCCTTCGTGAGGCTGACGTTGTTGTCGGAGAAGTTGTCGAGCGTGCAGTCGCGGTACCGCTGCGGAATGCCGGCCGCGTCGAGGCGGGCGCGCGCAAGGCCAGCCGCGCGACACGCGCAGGGATGGGCCTGCTTGCGGCCGTCGGAGGAGTCCAGCACCCAGCCCATGCCTCCGCAGATCGCGCAGGCGCTCGTCTCCGTCAACCCGATCAACTCGTCTCTCATCTCAGTTCTCCGGCAGCCCGGCTTCGATGAGGATGCGGCGGCGGCGCGGCCCCTCGAGATACGCCTTCAGGTCCGCCAGGCTCGTTTCCCAGCCGGTCCCCGCCTCGCCCGAATAGCGCTCGTAGGCCGGCCCGGCGTCGGGCACGTCCTGCGAGACCGTCACCACGCAACCCGCCTCGCTCTCGGCGAAGGTCAGCTCCATGCGGATGCCCGAGAGGGCTTCGCCCTCGCGCGGCTCGTACGAGATGTTCCCCACGACCAGGCGCCGGCCGCGTTCGAATTCCTCGATCTTGCCGAGCACGGTCGCTTCGGTGACTCCGCGCGGGTCGGTGAAGCCGACCGCCCAGTTTCCGCCGGGACGCAGGCCCACGAGCGCGCCCTCGCACAGCCAGGACAGCAGGTCCGAGACGCGCGTGAATGCGTCGAAGGCATCCACGGCCGAGGCCCCGACGGAGACGGAACGGACGACGGGAGTGGTCACGGGGTCATTCTAGTCCTCGAACCATTGCCCGTCATCCCGAGCGCAGCGAGGGACCGCGGCTTCGACATGCGACCGAGGCAATCAAGCCCGGGACCCCTCGTTCTTTCACTCCTCGGGATGACGCACGAGAACCGACTGCGCCCGGAGAGATACGCGCCCGTTATACTCGCCGGCCATGCTCGAGCCGATTCGCGCAGCCATCTCCGAGGCCCTGCGCACTGCCGCGCGCGAGGCCTTCGGCGCGGAGATCGAACGGATCGTCCTCGAGCGGCCGCCCAAGATCGCGCTCGGCGACCTCGCATGCCCGGTCGCCTTCGACCTCGCGAAGGCCCTGAAGAAGGCGCCGAGGGCGATCGCGACCGAACTGGCCTCGGGCGTCCGGCTGCCCGCGGGCGTGCGCCAGACGCGGGTCGAGGGGGGCGGATACCTGAACTTCTTTCTCGACCGCGGGCCGGTGGTCCAGGCCCTCCTCGCCGGGCCGCCGCCCTCGCCGCCGCGCCCGGGCAAGGTCATCGTCGAGCACACGAACATCAATCCGAACAAGGCGGCCCACATTGGCCACCTGCGCAATGCGGTCCTGGGCGACGTCCTCGTCCGCGCGCTCAGACACCTGGGCTTCCCCGTCGAAGTGCAGAACTATCTGGACGACACGGGGGTCCAGGTCGCCGACGTGGTGGCCGGGCTGCTTCATCTCCAGGGAGTCTCCACGGTCGAAGCCGCCCGGAAGGTCGTGAGCGAGAGCCGTCTGCCCGGAGGCGCGGTGAACCCGAAGGGCTTCGCCTACCTCTGCTGGGACCTCTACGCTGAGGTCGGCCGCACCTACGCGGCGCGCCCGGAGACCAAGGCGTGGCGCGACGCCGTGCTGCACGCGATCGAGGAAGGCGACAACGAGACGGCGCGGATCGCGGCCCTGGTCGTCGAGGCCGTGGTCTCGGCGCACCTGGCGACGATGGGCCGCCTCGGCATTGCCTACGACCTGCTGCCGCGCGAGAGCGACATCCTGCGCAAACACTTCTGGTCGCGCGCCTTCGCGATGCTCAGGGAGAAGGGCGCCATCCACCTGGAGACCGAGGGCAAGCACGCCGGCTGCTGGGTGCTGCGCCTGACCGAATCCGAGGAGTTCGCCGGGATGGAAGAGCCTGACAAGATCCTGGTGCGGTCGACCGGCACCGTCACGTACACGGGCAAGGACATCGCCTACCAGCTCTGGAAGTTCGGCCTCTTGCCGATCGACTTCGACTACATTCCGTTCCGGCCGGACTGGAGCTCCGGCTCCGTGCGCGAGGAGGAGATCCCGCGCCCGGTCCACGACCACCCGCTCTGGAGGACCGCGCACGAGGGCGGGGCCGCCGGCGCTCCCGCCTTCGGACACGCCCACCGCGTCTTCAACGTCATCGACGTGCGCCAGTCCTATCCGCAGAAGGTCGTGCGCGAGGGCCTGCGGTCCCTCGGACACACGACGGAGGCGGACCGCTCCGTCCACTTCTCCTACGAGATCGTGGCGCTCTCGCCGAAGGCGGCGCGCGAGCTGGCCGAGCGCTTCGGCGAGGAATACCGCCTCTCCGCCGAGGACGAGAAGAAGCCGTTCGTCGAGATGTCGGGCCGCAAGGGCCTGGGCGTCAAGGCCGACGACCTCGTCGAGCTCCTTCTCGAGCGGTCCCGCGCGGAGATCACGAGCCGCCGCGGGGCGGATGCGGGCGCAGGGGCCGCGGCGGCCGAGCAGGACGCGCGCGCCATCGCGATCGGAGCGCTGCGCTATTTCCTGCTCAAGGTCGGCCGCAACAAGATCATCGCCTTCGATTTTGACGAGGCCCTGAACTTCGAGGGGGACACCGGGCCGTACCTCCAGTATTCGCTGGTGCGGGCCGACAACATCTTCCGCAAGCTCGAGGAGAAAGGCATCGCCGCCGCGCCCCCGGCCCGAGACTTCGACGGCCAGGACTGGGACGACGACCTCTGGGCCATCGCACTCGAATCCGCCTCGACGCCGGACGTGGCCGAGCGGGCCGTGGATTCGCTCGAACTCGCGACCCTCGCGCGGCACGCATTCGGGCTGGCCCAGAGCTTCAACCACTTCTACCACCGCCAGCCCATCCTCCAGGAAGCGGACGCCGACATCCGGAACCGCCGGGTGGCGATCGCGCGCATCTTCCGGACGGAGATGTCGCGCCTGCTCGGACTGTTGGGAATCCCGGAGCCGGGGAGAATGTGATGTCGCGGGAGCAACGCCCGCGACGCCATCCTGAGGCGCGCAGCGCCGAAGGATCACTTTTGTGCCGCGGTAGCTATCGGAAGGGACCATTGATGGACAAAGTCAACCTGCTCGAGAAATTCGCCCTTTTCCAGGACCATTTCAGCCCGAAGGTCGTCGGCGACCTGAACGACCATCAGGTCAAGCTCGTGAAGCTCCGGGGCGAGTTCGTCTGGCACCATCACGAGAACGAGGACGAGATGTTCCTCGTCGTCCGGGGGCGGATGCGCATGGGACTGCGCACCGGCGACATCGAGCTTTCCGAGGGCGAGTTCTTCATCGTGCCGAAAGGCACCGAGCACAAGCCTTCGGCCGAGGAGGAGTGCTGGATCGTGCTCATGGAGCCGAAGACGACGCTCAACACGGGCAACGTCGTCGGAGAACGCACCGTCGCCGACCTCGACCGGATCTGACGGCGCTAGCGCCCACCGTCCTTCTGGACGAGGACGTAGTCGAAAAGGAAGTCGCGCAGCTTGCGCCGCCACCATTCGTGGGAGAACGGCGGCCCTCCGTTCATGGGGCGCGCATAGAGGGCGTTGACCGCCTTCGGGCCCGGAAACAGGCGGGCGATTCCCTGGACGCGCCAGTAGAGGTGTTCCACGTCGTAGGCCGGCCACGACGTCCCGTCGGGGGCGATGATCCTGCGCCGCGCAACCCGATTGACGGTGAACCTTTGCAGGAAGTTGGGCAGGGCGGCGATGCCTCGCACGCCGTAATGCGGGTCGGGCGCGAACACGTACCGCAGCCGTGCCGGCGTCGAGACGAGGCAGACGCCGGCCGGGCGCAGCACGCGCATGATTTCCTTTCCCAGGCGCCGCGGTCGGGAGATGTGCTCGAGCGTCTCGATCAGGAGCACCAGATCGACGCTCCGGCTGGCGCACGGCAATTCGCGACCGCTCGCCAACGCATAGCGCACGGGCAGCCCGGTCGAGCGGGCGACCTGCCGGAACACTCGATTCTGGCCGACGTCGATGGCCGTCACCCGATACCCGGGGCAATTGGCGAACGCGAAGGCGACCCCGCCGTTTCCCGTGCCGATGTCCAGAACATCGCGAGGCTTCGGCGGCAGCTTGTCGTCGTCGAACTCGCAGTAGCGAAGCAGCGCCGCACCCTCGTCGAACCGGCCCAGAGCGAAAACCAGCTGCTGGCTGAGGTATGGCTGGCTCGGGTCGAGCCAGGGCCCAAGGTCCGATTCGACCGCTCTGGCGAAAGACTGCCTCAGATCGGCCCAATCAAAGCGAGCGTCCACGGAAGCAAGCTGCCCCCAGGTGGACGCGTCCGCCGCGGTGCCTGGGGGGTCGCCGCCGCAGGCCATTGGGGGCGCTAGCCGCGGACCGTCAACCCGCGGTTCTCCGCGGCAACCAGCAGCAGGCGTCCTCCCGCGCAACCGGGCCAGCGCCTCGCGCACGGCCGGCATCTTTTCGGGCGGAGACAGGACGACGACGCAGCCGCCTCCCCCGGCGCCGCAGGCCTTGCCGCCCCAGGCGCCCGCCTCGAGCGCGGCCGCGATGACCGTTTCGATTGCAGGAGAAGACACGACCGGCGCCAGTCGCCGCCGCGCTTCCCATTCGCTTCGCAGTGCCCCGCCCATCGCGCGGAAGTCCTCTGCCCGCGCCGCCTCGGCCATCTCGAGGGCGGCCGCCCGGACATCGTCGAGGCGCGCCGCGACGCCGAGATCGCCCTCGAGCCGGGACCGGAAAACCTCCCAGTTGTTCATGCCCGACGAATGCGACGCGCCGGTGTCGAAGAGCGTCAGGTGCCGCAGCCACGCCGCCGGGTCGAGCTCCCGGCGCTCCGGCTCGACGCGACCGGGAAGGAAACGCAGGCTGTGCAGCCCGCCGGACAGCGGCGGATAGTAGTCCTGCGTTCCCGCGGGCTTGCCCAGCACGCGCGTCTCGACGTCGCGCACGAACTCCACTTCGCGGGGGCCCCCGAACTCGCGGCCGACGCTCGCGGACAGCGCCGCCGCCATCGCCACGGTCAGCGCCGAGGAGCCGCCGAGGCCCGAGCTGTACGGCACGTCCGATGAGAGCTCGATGTCGCACGGCCGCGCGATTTCGAGCGCCTCGAGCAGCGCCCCGGCCAGCGCCCCCCGGGGGTCCGCCAGCAGCTCCTCGGGCCTGGCGACCACGCGCTCGTACCCGAGGTCCGGCACCGTGACGCGAAACCCGCTCTCCCGCCTGCGGACGCAGCACCGGGCGCGCAGGTCGATCGCCACGTTGACCGTGACCGATCCGGGATGGAGGACGTGCAAGGGCCAGAGATCCAGCGTCCCGCCGGCCAGATCGACGCGCGCCGGCGCGGAGGCGTCGAAGGACGACTGCTCCATGGAAGCGATTGTAACGGGGGGTCGCGAGCCGCGATTTATGGGTTATGCGTGCAGGGCCACAAGGGACGAGCCGTCTCGACGCGACGACTCACCCGTCGCGACTCGTCAATACCCCACCCGGTTGGCGCGGAGGAACCCCGACTCGGGGAAGGCCACGCCCTCGACGGTGACCGCCTGGCCGACCGAGGCCGACGCGAATGCGGCGTCGGTCGTCATGACGCGGAAGGTCTCGCCGTTGTCGGCGCAGAAGCCGAGCTCGTGGGCGGGCTCGGTGAGCGGACAGAGTTCCTTTTCGTGGCGGCCGTCGCACTGCAGGCAAACGAAGGTCCCGCTCATCTGGCGCGAGACGGGGATGACGCCCCGCGGGGCGGTCACGGCCACCGGCGCGACCATGGAGAAGACCCCGCCGCGCGGTCCGGCCTGGTCGGCGACGAGCGGGAGGATCAGAAGCAGGATCGAGGCCGCAATCCCGAGCGGCGCGTACCGCATCCGCATCCGGGGCTCGAGGCGGCCGCTGCGGAGCCGTTCCAGGAGGGCCTCGGGGGCATGGTCGTGGCGGAGCCGGGAGTGGAGGATCCCCGAAAGGCTACGGGCCGAACGGGCCCGGGTGGCACAGGGGGCGCAAAAAGCCACGTGGCGGTCGAGCGCTGCCTCCTCCGCGCCGGGCAATTCGCGGTCCAGGTGGGCGTACAGGAGAAAACGGGCTCTTGCGCAGTTCATCGGGCCGGAGACGGAAACGGGCCCCGCGGGGCCCTTATTCCGTCCCTCCGGCGGGGCCAGTCGTCCCTGCCCCCTCAGGCGGTCTGCGGGCGGGGACGGGTGCGCATCTTGGTCGGTTCCGCTCCCCGGATGTACCCGTGCTTCCGGGCGTATTTCAGGAGGGCCTTTTCGAGGAGCTTGCGGCCCCGGTAGAGGCGCGACATGACCGTGCCGACCGGGCAGTCCAGGATCTCGGCGATCTCCTTGTAGGAGAAGTCCTCGAGGTCGGCCAGGATCACGACCATCCGGTAGTCATAGGGAAGGGCTTCCAGGGACTTGCGGACGTCGTCGTCCATGACACCCGTGAAGAACTCGGTCTCGGGGTCGGACCCGGGCTGGGCGCTGTCGCGGCGGACGATCCGCTCGAAGGAATCCTCGATCTCCGCAAAATCGACGCTGCGGGGCTCGAGCTTCTTCTTGCGGTAGTTATTGATGAAAGTGTTCTTCAAGATCTTGAAGAGCCAGGCCTTCAGGTTCGTGCCTTCCTCGAACTTGTCGTAGTACTTATAGGCCTTGAAGAAGGTCTCCTGAACGAGGTCTTCGGCGTCCTCGGAGGAGCGGGTCATCCTGTAGGCCGTGTTGTAGAGCGAATCCACGAACGGCATGACCTGGGAGTTGAAATCCCACGCGGACACGGGCTGCGGAGCAACCGGTTCGGGAGCTAGCTGCAGGCTTAGTCTTTCCATGTTGTTTTCTTTTCGCAAAATCCTTGCCCATCCGGCCGAGGCGGCTTCCGCCGTCGGTCGCACCAGGCTAACCTCCGAGTTTTCTACGGAGTAGACCCCCGGCGCGTCGCAGCCTTTTCACCTGGGAAGTACGTCCGGCCGGGCCCGGGGGTTTCCACCCGGGGTCAGGATGTACCCAAAAGGAGACAAAGAGGGCCTCCCAACCTCAAAAGGCGGGAGGCCCGGGTTTCGGCCTAGAGCTTGCTGATCTGGCCCGCGATCAGAAGGGCGTACAGCACGAGCGACTCGATGAGGGCCAGACCGATGATCGTCATGAGACGGATCGGCCCCGCCGCGCCCGGATTGCGCGACATGGCCTCGGCCGCCGCGGACGTGGCCCGTCCCTGCGCCATCGCGCCCGCCGCCGCCGCGATTCCGAGCAGGAACGCCGCGGAGATCGCGCCCCAGCGAACTCCACTGGTCGCGACACCGCCTGCCCCCGGCTCCTGGGCCATCGCCGGCAGGGCCATGCAGGCCAGGGCGACGATTCCGATCAAGAACGCTTTCTTCAACATCCGTGCTTCTCCTTCTTCCTCTCGAACGATTTCAGTGTTCTTCGTGAGCCGTGGACAGGTTGATGTACACGGCCGTGAGCGTGACGAAAATGAATGACTGCAGGAGCGCCGTGAAAAGCCCGAGGGCCATCAGCGGCCATGGCACCACGATCGGCACCAGACTCGCGAAGAACCCGGTCACCGTGTGCTCGCCCGAGATGTTCATGAAGAGGCGCAGCGACAGCGACAGGATGCGGGCGAAATTGCCGATGATCTCGATGACGAAAAAGAGGGGGGCGAGCCACCACACCGGCCCCATGAAGTGCTTGAGGAAGCCGAGAATCCCGTTTTCCCGGATGCCCTGCCAGTTGAAGTAAAGAAACGAGATCACGGCCAGGGCGACGGTCGTCGAGAGCGACCCGGTCGGAGGCTGCAGCGGGAAGAACAGGCCGAACAGGTTGCCGATGAAGATGAAGAGCGCGAAGGTCCCGATGACCGGGAGGTATTTCTTTCCCGCGCCATGCCCGATGACGTCCTCGAGGAGGCCCCGGATCGCGCCGACGATCATCTCCAGGAAGTTCTGGACGCCGCCCGGACGGTGCGCGTCGAAGCGGCGCGCGGCCAGCGGAAAGAGAACGGCGATGATCGCCGTCAGCAGGAGCACCATGATCGCCGCGTCCGGAATCCAGGCCTTCGCCCCGTCCGGAAACAGGAACGCGGCCCATCCCGCCGAAAACTTCGAGACCGGCGGAGGGCCGAAGATTGCGAGGAGCAGGCGATTGACCGGCCCGTAGAGAAACGAGTGATGTTCCATTGTCGGCCCTGTCTTACTCCCCTCGCCCTCGCTCGAACCCTTCCAGAACGACGGCCGCCACCGCCACCGAGACCCCCGCGGCACCACCCGCCAGGCTGAAACCCTTCCACCGGAAGGCCGCCACCCCGAGGAGCAGGACGCTCGCGGCCGTCACCAGCAGGAAGGGAACCAGCGCGCGGATCCCATGCTTCGCCTGCGGGGGAACGAGACGCTCGGTCAGCTTCTCGAGAACCAGAAGGCTGGAAATTACCACGGCCGCGCCGATTGTCAAGGAAAGGCCGGCGCGCCAATCGAAGGCGCAAGCCACGGCTGCACAAAGAGTTGTGAATACGATCGCGCGGCGCTGGATGCGCCGGAGGATCCGATCCTCGCCGGTCATTCGCCGTCCTGCCGCGCGGACCACCGGAAGAGCTCGACGAAGGCGCCGAGGACCCCAACCGCGGCGCCCAGGATGGCCGTCCACTCCCCCAGCCCGAGCCAGCGGCCGACCCACTTTCCGAGCAGGTAGCCCGCGGCCAGGAGCGCCGGGAACATGATGCCGAGGGCCACGGCCTCGGCCCACCCGCGACGGGGTTCCATGAGGGGATTCTATCGGGAGGCCGGATGCCGGGCCTTACGGCGTCAGGACGCAGGCCTTTAGGACCGACAGGAACGGCTGCGGCGCGACGCCGATCACGATCGTGCCGGTCGCGCAGATGACGAGGACCGCCGTCAGCGCGTACGAGCTCGTGAGCTTCGCGGCGGGCCCATCGGTGAAGAACATCGCGGCCGCGATCCGGAAGTAGTAGAAGAGCGACACGGCCGACATGACGACGGCGAGGACCGCGAGCCATGCGTACCCCGCCTTCATGGCCGCCGTGAAGAGGTAGTACTTGCCGATGAATCCCGCGGTCGGCGGGATCCCGGCCAGCGACAGCAGGAACAGCAGCATCACGACCGCCGCCGGCATGCTCCGCTTTGCGAGGCCGTTGAAGTCCGACACCAGCTCCCCCGCATACCCCTTGCTCTCGAGCAGGATCACGAGCGTGAAGGCGCCGAAGTTCATGAAGGTGTAGGCCAGCAGGTAAATCAGGATCCCCCAGAGGCCCCACTCCGTCCGGAACCCGAGGACGCCGAGCAGCGCGTACCCGGCGTTGGCGATCGACGAGTAGGCGAACATGCGCTTCACGTTGGACTGCAGGAGCGCCGCGATGTTGCCGAGGACCATCGTGGCCGCGGACACGAGCGCGAGGACGAGGCCCCAGTCGGCATGGAATTTCGCGAACGCCACGTAGAAGATCCGGGCGAGGATCGCGTACGCGGCGACCTTCGGGCCGACCGAGAAAAATGCCGTCACCGGCGTCGGCGAGCCCTCGTAGACGTCCGGCACCCAGACGTGGAACGGCACGGCGGCGATCTTGAAGAGCAGGCCCGCCAGGACCAGCAGGATCCCCAGCATCAGCAGGTTCGACCGCTCGGCCGAGGCGAAGAGCTTCCCGAGCTCCGGCACGCCCATGATCCCGGCCACCCCGTAGACGAGCGACAGGCCGTAGAGCAACACGCCCGACGAGAAGGCGCCGAGGATGAAGTACTTCAGCGCCGCCTCGGTCGACTTCGCCTCGGCCTTGAAATACCCGGCGAGGATGTAGGACGAGAGCGCCATCAGCTCGAGCGACACGTAGATCGAGATCAGGTTGTTGCCCGATGCCATGAAGAGCATCCCGACTCCCGAGAAGAGCAGGAGCGCGTAGTACTCGCCACCCGGATAGGGCGCCGCCCCGACGAATCGCACCGAGGCGAGCACCGTCAGGGCGATCGACAGGAGGATCAGCGCCTTGAAGAACAGGGCGAAGTTGTCCACCACGAAGGTGCCCTGGAGGATCGGGGTCTTGCGGCCCGCCTGGCCCGAGACGAAGAAGAGCAGGGCCGCGGTCACCAGGATCGCGAGGACCGCCAGGAACGCCAGGAACTCCTCGCGCTTCTTGCCGAAGGCCACCGAGAGGCCGAGCAGCAGGAGGCCCGCCGCCGTCAGGAAGAGCTCGGGCGACAGCAGAATCCAGTCAGACGGGGCAAACGCAAACCTCATGGGCGCGGGGCCTCGCTGCCGGCCGTAACGGGCGCTCCGGCCTTCAGGGCCAGGGCCGGAGCTTCCGCAATCGTGCCGCCGACGGCCTGCACGATCCGCTCGGAGGGCCGGCGCAGCACGTCGAAGATCGGCTTCGGATAGAGGCCGATCCAGAGGGCCAGGACGACGAGCGGAGCGAGCGTGAGCTGCTCGCGCAGCGTCAGGTCCGCGAGCTTGGCGTTGGCCGGGTTCGAGAGCTCGCCGAAGAAGATCCGCTGGTAGAGCCAGAGCAGGTACGCCGCACCGAGCACGATTCCGGTCGCCGCGAAGAAGGCCCACCAGAAGTTGTGCGCAAAGGCGCCCTGCAGGATCGTGAACTCCCCGATGAAGCCGTTCAACAGCGGCAGCCCCATCGACGACAGGGCCATGATCAGGAAATACGTCGCGTAGATCGGCATCTGCTTGGCCAGGCCGCCGTAGTCCGCGATCATCCGCGTGTGGCGCCGCTCGTAGACGACGCCCACGAGCAGGAAGAGCCCGCCCGTCGAGATGCCGTGGTTGATCATCTGGAGGACGCCGCCCTGGATGCCCGCCATGTTCAGCGCGAAGATCCCGAGCATCACGAACCCGAGGTGCGAGACCGACGAGTAGGCGATCAGCTTCTTCATGTCCTTCTGGACGAGCGTGACCATGGCGCCGTAGACGATGCCGATGATCGCCAGGGCCGCCATCACGCCGATGACGCGGTGGTTGCGGACGGCCTCCGGGAACATCGGCAGCGAGAAGCGCACGAAGCCGTACGTCCCCATCTTCAGCAGGACGGCCGCGAGGATGACCGACCCCGCCGTGGGCGCCTCGGTGTGCGCGTCGGGCAGCCAGGTGTGGAACGGGAACATCGGGACCTTGATCGCGAACCCGAAGAAGAAGGCGAAGAAGAGCCAGATCTGGAGCTCTGCCGGCATCCCCGCCGCGACCGCGGTCAGCTTCTCGATGGAGAAGGTGGCCGCGTTGCCGAGGCCCTTGTAGGAGAGGAAACCGGTCGTGTTGTAGAAGTAGAGGGCGATGATGCCGAGCAGCATCAGCACCGACCCGGCCAGCGTGTACAGGAAGAACTTGATCGCCGCGTAGAGCCGCCGCGCGCCGCCCCAGACGCCGATCAGGAAGTACATCGGGACGAGCATCACTTCCCAGAACACGTAGAAGAGGAAGAGGTCCAGGCAACAGAACGTCCCGATCATGAAGGTCTGCAGGAGCAACAGCAGGACGTAGTACTCCTTCTGCCGCTCCGTGATCGCCGAGTAGGAGCTGTAGACCGCAATCAGGCCGATGATCGTCGTCAGCAGGATCAGGACGAGCGTGATGCCGTCGATCCCGAAGTGGTAGTGGACCCCGAGCGACGGGATCCACGATGCCGTCTCGACGAACTGGTAGCCGTCCTTCGCGCGGTCGAAGGCCCACCAGAGCGGCAGGGAGACCGCGAGGTCCAGCGCGGCGACGAGGGTCGCGAAGGCCTTGATCGGGCCCGTCTTCTCTTTCGGGAAGAGGAAGATGATCGCCAGCGCTCCGAGGAGCGGGATGTAGGTGACGAGCGAGAGGATCGGGATCTGACTTAGAGACTGCATGCGACTTCCTCGTGTTGACTCATCTCAACGAAACAACAAATAGACGGCCACCAGGCAGAACAGGCCTCCGCCCATGACCAGCGCATAGTTCTGCACCCTTCCCGTCTGGGCCTTGCGGAAGAGTCCGAAGAGCCCCTGCAGCGTGGCGGCCACGCCGTTGACGAGGCCGTCCACGACGTACTGATCGAAGAGCGAAGCCATCCAGGACGCGCCCAGCGTGAGGGCCGCGGCCCCGTTGGGAATGAGGTCGACGACCGTGGCGTCCACTTCCCACAGGAAGCGGCCGCCGCCGAGGGCCAGGCCGTTGACGAAGACCCGGTCGTAGGCCTCGTCCACGAAATACTTGTTGGAGACGGCGCGGTAGACGCCGGGCCAGTGTTCGGCCAGGCGCGCCGGCGTGCGGCCCTCGCCCTTCGCATACCAGGACCACGCGAGGTAGATGCCGACCGAGGCGACGGCGACGGCCGCGGCCATGAGCGCGAGCTCGAGCGAGAGCGGCGCATGGTGGGCCTTCTCGGAGAGCCCCGCGATCGGCAACCGGATGGGCTTCAGGAACTCGCCGATCCGGTCGCCGTGTTCGATGATCGGCACGCCCACGTAGCCCGACACGATCGAGAGAAACGCCAGCACCATCAGCGGCACCGTCATCGAGGCCGGCGACTCGTGCACGTGCGACTCCTGCTCCTGCGTGCCACGGAACTTGCCCCAGAACGTCAGCGACAGCAGCCGGAACATGTAGAAGGCCGTCAGTCCCGCCGTGAAGAGGGCGACCGCGTAGAGCACCCGCGGCAGCCACGGAACGGCCTCGAACTCGGCGTGGAAGACGGCCGCCTTGATCGCGTCCTTCGAGAAGAAGGCCGCGAGAAACGGCACGCCCGCAGATCGTCAGCGTGGCGATCGAAGAACGTCCAGTACGTCCTCGGGATCTTCTTCGCCAGGCCGCCCATCCTCCGGATGTCCTGCTCCCCGCCCATCGCGTGGATGACGGAACCGGCGCCGAGGAAGAGGCAGGCCTTGAAGAACGCGTGGGTCGTGACGTGGAACATGCCCTCGGTGAAGGCCCCGACGCCGCACGCCAGAAACATGTACCCGAGCTGCGACACCGTCGAGTACGCCAGCACCTTCTTGATGTCGTTCTGGGCCAGGCCGATCGTCGCCGCAAAGAGCGCCGTGAAGGCGCCCACGACGGCGACGACGATCATCGCGTTCGGCGCCAGGCGGAAGAACACGTTGCAGCGCGCCACCATGTAGACGCCTGCCGTCACCATCGTCGCCGCATGGATGAGCGCCGACACCGGCGTCGGGCCGGCCATGGCGTCGGGCAGCCAGACGTACAGCGGGAACTGCGCCGACTTGCCGCAGGCCCCGACGAAGAGGAGCAGGCAGACGACCGTCATGTACGGCGTGTACGCCGAGGGGTTCGCCGCGGCCGCCGCGAACACCTTCTGGAAGTCGAGCGAGCCGAAGAGGGCGAAGACCCCGAAGATGCCGAGCACGAAGCCGAAGTCGCCGATGCGGTTGACGACGAAGGCCTTCTTGCCGGCGTCGGCCGCAAAGTCCTTCTCGTAGTAGTACCCGATGAGCAGGTACGAGCACAGGCCCACGCCTTCCCACCCGACGAAGAGCATCAGGAAGTTCGCGCCGAGGACGAGCACGAGCATCGCGAACATGAAGAGGTTCAGGTAGGCGAAGTACCGGCCGTAGCCCTCCTCGTGCGCCATGTACCCGGCCGAGTAGACGTGGATCAGGAAACCGACGAACGTCACGAAGGCGAGCATCAGCGCCGACAGCGAATCGAGCCGGAACGCGGCGTCCACGACCCAGTCGCCCACGCCCCCGGGAATCTGCCCGACCGACTGGTTGACGCCGAGCGGGATCCACCGGTAGAGGGTCACGGTGTGCGAAGCGCCCTCGGCGAACGCCTTCAGGCCCACGTCGAAGATCGCTCCGAATGCCAGCAGGCACGCGATCGCGACGCTGCCCGCGCCGACCACCGTATGGACGAACTGGAAGGGGATGGCGTGCGCCCCTCCGTGCCCGCCGCCGTGCGCATCGGGCGCAGCGGCCGCCGCGGGAGCCGCGTGGCCCGCGTCCCCGTGGCCCCCGTGTGCCTCCCCCTCTGTCCGGTGCGTCACCAGGTACAGGAGGCCGTTGATGAGGAATCCCGCCAGCGGAAACAGCGGGATCGCCCAGATCAGGTTCTTCATCGCGTGCTCTCGCTATCCCTGCATCGTCCGGGCTTCTTCGACGTCCAGCGTCTTGCGCTGCCGGAAGAAGGAGATCGTGAGCGCGAGGCCGATTGCGGCTTCGCCCGCGGCGATCGTGATGACGAAGATCGAGAACACCTGCCCCGTCAGATCGGAGAGCCGCCGTGAGAACGCGATCAGGTTCAGGTTGACGGCGTTCAGCATCAGCTCGACCGACATGAGGATCGTCAGGAAGTTGCGCCGCACCAGAACTCCCATGAAGCCGATCGAGAAGAGCAGGAAGCTGACGATCAGGTAGTGGTTGATGGTGATCGTCATGGCATCAGTCCATCTTCTCCAGCGACCGCTTCCCCAGCACCACCGCCCCGACCATCGCGACGAGCAGGAACACCGAGGCGACCTCGAAGGGCACGAGGTAGTCGCGGAAGAGCACCCACGCCACCGCCTCGGTGTTGCCCGCGATCTTGTCGCCGACCATCCGGAACGCATCCGGCTTGACCGCGACGTCCGGGAGCTTTTCGGTGCCGAGGATGTAGAGGAACGGAAGCAGGAAGACCGGCAGCAGGACGAGCGCGACGTCGAACTGGGTCTGGAATGCCTTGCCCGCCGACACGACGCCCGGGTTCACGAGCATGACGACGAACAGGAACAGGACCATGATGCCGCCCGCGTACACGAGCATCTGGACCGCTCCGACGAACTCCGCCTGCTGCAGGATGAAGATGGCGGCCACGAGGACGAACGACAGGAGCAGGAAGAGCGCCGAATGGACGGGGTTTCTCGCCGCCACGACGGCGATGGCCGACGCGAGCGCCAGGACCGCGAAGATCGCAAAGAGCCAGCCCGCGCCTCCGGTCAGCAGCACCCCTGCCTCCATCGGGCTTAGCCCCTCTCCACGACCGTGAAAGGCTTCACGTTCGGCGCCTCGCGCCAGTCGGTGAGCTTGCGAATGTCGAGATAGAGCGACTCGTTGCGGTCGTACGACGCCATCTCGTAGGTCTTCGTCGTCAGCCAGATCGACTTCGGCACCGTCGGGCAGGCTTCCTCGCAGAGCTGGCAGAACATGCAGCGCTTCAGGTCCACGTCGAAGCGGTCGAGCACCTTGACGGACTTGGCGGCCTCGTCCTTCTCGTTGTGCCAGTCGATGTAGATGATGTTGATCGGGCACTCGATCGCGCACAGCGTGCACTTGATGCACCGGTCCTCGTCGAGCCGGAACATCCCGCGGAATCGGTCGGACGGCAGCTTCTTCGACTCGGGGTACTCGATCGTGAGCTTCTTCTTGAACAGGTGCCGCCCCGTGACGGAGAGGCCGTCGAACAGGTCGAGCAGCGCGATCCGGTCGAGCCATTGCTTCAGAGCCACCGGATCAGCCCTCCACCGGGTGCGGCTCGGCGGCCAGCCGCTCGCGCCGCGCGAGCTTCTGCCGGAGTTTCGAGAGCAGAAACATCAGGACGAATAGGGCGCCGAAGATCCAGGCGAGCCAGACGAGGCCGGTCGTTCGGCCCGGGAAGAGCAGGATCGCCAGTGCCACTACCACGATGTTGCAGAGCGCCAGCGGGATCAGCCATTTCCAGCCGAGGGCCATGAGCTGGTCGAACCGGTACCGGGGAAAGGTCGAGCGGAACCAGATGTAGGCGAATATGAACACCCCGACCTTCGCGACGAACCAGAGCAGGGGCGGGACCAGCCCGAGAAACCGCAGCGCAGCGACGTTCGGGAAGGGCGCCAGCCACCCCCCGAAAAAGACCGTCACCGCGACGCACGAGATGATGATCATCGCCGTGTACTCGCCGAGGAAGAAAAAGGCGAACTTGACACCGGAGTACTCGGTGTTGAACCCCGACACGAGCTCCGACTCGGCCTCGGGCAGGTCGAAGGGGTTGCGGTTGGTTTCGGCCACGCCCGACACGAAGTAGATGAAGAAGGCGACCAGGCCCGGGAAGACGAACCAGAGCTCCATCGCCTCCTGGCGCCGCACGATCTCGACGAGCGAGAGGGACCGCGTCATCAGGAGCACCGACACGAGCGCGAGGCCCATCGGCACTTCGTAGGACACGAGCTGCGCGGCCGAGCGCAGGCCGCCGAGCAGCGAGTACTTGTTGTTCGAGGACCAGCCGCCGAGAATGATCCCGTAGACGCCGATCGACGTGATCGCGAGCAGGAAGAGCAGGCCGATGTTCACGTCGGCGACCCAGAGCGGCACCATGATCTTGCCGATCCGGATGGGCGGGCCGAACGGGATCACGGCGAGCGCGGTGAGCGCGGGAATCACGGCGAGGGTCGGCGCGAGGAAGTACACGGCCTTCTCGGCCCTGGCCGGGGTTATGTCCTCTTTCGTCACGAGCTTGACGAGATCCGCAACCCCCTGCAGCGTCCCCTCCGGCCCGACGCGGTTGGGCCCGAGGCGCACCTGCATGAAGGCCATGATCCGGCGCTCGGCGAGCACGACGACGAAGCCGATGATCGCCGGCACCATCGCCACGAGCAGAACGACCTTGACGTAGGTCCAGAACTCGGCCGACAGGTTCATCGGTCGACCTCCCCCAGCACGATGTCGATCGTGCCGATCAGGGCCACGAGGTCGGAGACCAGGTGCCCCTTGGCCAGCCGCGGCAGCGCCTGCAGGTTGATGAAGGAGGGCGGCCGCACGTGCATCCGGTAGGGCTTGTTGGTGCCGTTGGAAACGCAATAGAAGCCGAGCTCGCCCTTGGGCGACTCGACCGAGGCATACACCTCCTCGGCCGGCGGCTTGATCACGCGCGGCACCTTGCCGCGGACCTCGCCCGGCTCGAGCCTTTCGAGGCACTGGCGGATGATCCGCGCGCTCTGGCGCATCTCCTGCACGCGCACGATGTACCGGTCGTATGTGTCCCCGTTCTGCCGCGTGGGAACGATGAAGTCGAGCTCCTCGTAGCACTCGTAGGGCTGGGCGCGGCGCAGGTCCCATTCGAGGCCCGAGCCCCGGATGATCGGACCGGTCAGGCCCCACTCGACGCATTCTTCGGCCGAGATCACACCGACGCCGACCGTGCGCTTCTTCCAGATGCGGTTGTCCGTCAGGAGCTGCTCGTAGTCGTCGATGCGGGCCGGCAGGTCGGAGATGAACTCGGCCACGCGGTCCGTCCAGCCGGCCGTCAGGTCGAACGGGAGCCCCCCGATGCGCATGCAGTTCAGCGTCAGCCGGGCGCCGCAGTACTCCTCGAAGAAGTCGAGGATCTGCTCGCGCTCCCGGAATGTGTACCAGAACGGGGTCACCGCGCCGAGGTCGATGCCCGAGGTCCCCAGCCACACCAGGTGCGAGGAAAGCCGCTGGAGCTCGTCCAGGATCACGCGGATGAGCTGCGCGCGGCGCGGGACCTCGACGCCGAGCAGCTTCTCCACGGCCAGGCAGAAAGCATGGTTGTTCGTCGCCGCCGCCACGTAGTCCAGGCGGTCGGTGTGCGGGAGCCCCATCGGGTAGGTCTCGGTCTCGAAGAGCTTCTCGGTGCCGCGGTGCAGGTAGCCGACGTCGGGTTTGGCCTCGAGGATCCTTTCGCCGTCCACCTTGAGCACCAGCCGCAGCACGCCGTGCGTCGAGGGGTGCTGCGGGCCGAAGTTGAGCTCCATCTCCTGGACGTCGAACAGCGTGTGGGCCTCCGGCGCTCCGGCCGTCGCGGCGCGCGCGGCTGCGGCGCCCGCCTTCGCCCGCTCGGCGAAGTAGGCGGCCTCGTCCTTTTCGGCCTGCGGGATCTTCTCGTCGCTCACGACACGACCTTGCGGTTGGAGTCCTTCTGCGACGGCCCGCCGCCCTCGGGCCACTCTTCGGGATAGACGGCGGCACCCGTGTCGATGCCCTCGATGGGAAAGTCCTTGCGCAGCGGAAACCCGTTGAATCCTTCCCAGGTCAGGATCCGGCGCAGGTCGGGATGCCCGGAGAACCTGATCCCGAACATGTCCCAGATCTCTCGCTCGCACCAGTTGGCCGAGAGGAAGACCGCCGCGATCGACGGCACGTCCTCGCCGTCCGCCGTTGCGCACTTGACGCGGATGCGGGCGTTCTTCGAGAACGAGTAGAAGTGGTAGACGACCTCGAAGCGGGGGCTCCGGTCCTTCCAGTCGACCGCCGTCACGTCCACGCAGTACTTGAAGTCCAGGTCGTCCTTGATGTGCCGCGCGACGCGGGCGATCGCGTCTTTCTGGACGACGACCGTCACCTGGCCGGCGAACTCCTTCGCCGAGACGATCGTGTCGGGCAGTGTCGCGCGGATCGCCTGGACCCAGGGGTGGCCCGAGGCATCGACGGCTCCTGGTTTTGGCTTCTTCTCCTCGCCGGGAGCCTTCTCGACGTCCGCCAATCAGGAGGCCTTCCGGATGACTTTCATCCGGTCGATTTTCTTCTGGAGGGCCATGATGCCGTAGATGAGCGCCTCGGGCCGCGGCGGGCAGCCGGGTATGTAGACGTCCACCGGCACGATCCGGTCCACCCCCTGCGTGACCGCGTACGTCTTGTACGGTCCGCCGCAGGTGGCGCAGGAGCCCATCGCGATGACCCACTTGGGCTCGGGCATCTGGTCGTAGAGGCGCTTGACGATCGGGGCCATCTTTTCGACCACGGTACCGGCCACGATCATCAGGTCCGACTGCCGCGGCGTTCCGCGGAAGACCTCGGCGCCGAAACGCGCCAGATCGTGCCGGGCGTCCATCACGGCCATCATCTCGATCGCGCAGCAGGCCAGGCCGAACTGCATCGGCCAGATCGAGGACCGGCGGGCCCAGTTGATGACCGAGTCGACCGTCGTCGTGACGACGTTGTCCTCGAACCGGTTGTCGACGAGGCCCATGGAGCTCCCTCTTAAACCTTGTGCCTGCGGACTCTAAGCCCAGTCCAGGGCGTTGCGCTTCCAGCAGTAGACGTAGCCGACGACGAGGATGACGAGGAAAACGAGCATCTCGACCAGGCCGAAGAGGCCGAGGCGGTGGAACATGATCGCCCACGGGAACAGGAAGATCGTCTCGACGTCGAAAACGACGAAAAGGACCGCGATCAGGAAGTAGCGGACCGAAAATCGGGTGTCGAAGGCCGACGTGGTGGCCTCGATGCCGCACTCGTAGGGCTCGAGCTTGGCGGGATTGGGCCGCCGGGTCTGGATGACGCGGGCGGCGACGATGGTGCCCAGAGGCAGCGCAGCCGCCAGCAGGGCGAAAATCAGGATTGGGAAGTAGTGACCCACTGGCGCGGCATTCTATCGGACGCGGGATGCGAAGCAAAACCCTTTGTCACCGGTGCGAAAGGCTCTCGATCCCTTCGTGAGCTGCGTGGAGACTTGAAAGGGATCCTTCGGGCCTTTGGCCCTCGGGATGACGCCGGGCGCCTCTGCGCTGACGCTTGCGCGCCCGGCGTCAGTCGCGTGCGCCGCCCGGAGCCACACCTCTCCTCTGCACGAGCACCGAGATCTCTTCGCCCATGCCCTCGGGATCGATGAGGCGGAAAATCCGCCACTTTTCCGCGTCGCTGCCCGCAAAGTCGAGGATGCCGATTTCCGACAGGAAGAGCCCCTGGCGCATCAGGCGCTCGGCGCGCAGCCCCTCGGCTTCGCCGGCGGCGAGCAGCAGGTCCCAGTTCACGTGCGCGGTCAGGTCCCGCTCTCCCGGGTCTTCCAACGGGTCGCCGCCGCGCCGGCCCCCCATGTGCACGGCGAGCGTTCCCTCGGGACGCGCGAACGGGTGATAGAGGATGCGCGCCGGGTGTCCGTAGTCGAAGGCCACGAGCGACCCCCGGCCGAGCGCGCGGGCCAGATGCCGGTGAACGGCAGTCGCGTCCGGCGCGATTTCCCCTTTCTGGCCGGGCTCGAGGACCACGCCGAATCCCGCAAGGTGCTCGCGCATGTCATCGGGTGCGGCAGCGGCGGCCCAGACGAAGCGGTCGCCCTGCGCCGCCACGCGCATCTCCCGAAGGCCGCCCTCCGCGCCCACGACGCGCAGAACGGGCAGCGCATCGTAGAGCTCGTTCGAGAAGATCCATCCTTCCACGGAGCCCTCGGCGAGGTCCTGCGCGGTCCCGAGGATGCGAGGCACAGGCTCGATTCCCCGGGCCGCAATCGCCTGGCGCGCGGCCGGAGAGCCTTCCACGGCCGTCAGCCGGAGGCGCGCGTGGAGGCCAGGATCGATCCGCTGGAGCGCCGCGGCGAAGTCCTCGAGAAAGCGGCCGCCGCCCGCCCCGACCTCCACGAGGTCCAACGGCCCATGGGAGCCCTCGGCCTCGACCGCGAACAGCCGTGCGAGCGACGCCGCGAACGCCGGCGAGACGTGCGGCGAGGTCAGAAAGTCTCCCCCTTCGCCAATCGACGCGCCGCGGGAGTAATAACCCTGAGCCGGGTCGTAGAGCGCTGCCTGCATGAAGTCGTAAAAGGAGATGGGGCCCTCGCGGGCGATGCGCTGGCGGAGCCGCTCGGGCAGTGAGGGCACTGTAGCGCGCATTATAGTTTCGTCGATGCGGCCGCCGTTGCTCGTCCGACTCCTGCCGGCCGCTCTGCTCATCGTCTCGGCCTGTGCCTCGCGCCGCGAGGGCAAGCTGCCCTCCCTCGAGGACTACTCGGACGGGACGTCGGCGTACGCCGAGGCGCTTCTCGGCGCATGGAAGGCCGGAACGCTCTCTCCCGCTCTCTTCGCGGCTCCGCTCCTCTGGAGCGGCCCTCTTCCGGGCGACGGCCTGATACCCGTCGCCGCCCGGCCGTTGCTGACGATCGCCGTCTACCGCGCGCCGGCCGGGCCCGCCGCCGAGGCCGCGGCCGTCGATCTGAGCGCCCGGCTCGAGTCCCTGCGTGCTCGATTCTCCTCGCTCGGCCGTACCGAAGCCACGATCTTCGACTTCCGGCGGCGCGGCGACCGGCGCGAGATCGTGCTCGGCCTCTTCCTGGCCGGGCGTGGGACGCATGGCGAGCTGCTCCAGGAAGGCGGCAAGATCCTGGCGACGCTCGCGCCCGTTCCGGGCGGGGGCTGGCGGATGGAGTCGGGCTCGGTCCTTGCGTGGCTCGAAGCGTTGGCCCCGGAACCTCTCTTCGAGGAACGTGCCGCCGCCGCGGGCCTGACGTCCTCGCACCGGGCCTTCCTCCCGAATGCTTCGAAGAACGTCCCGATCCCCGGCGAGCACCTGCCGCCGGGCGCCGCCGTCCTCGATTTTGACGGGGACGGCCATCCGGATCTCTACATCGCCGGCGGCGACGGCAACCGCCTCTACCGCAACCGCGGCGACGGGACCTTCGAGGACGCGACCGCCCGCGCCGGAGTCGGCGGACAGGAAGGCGAGGCCCTCGGCGCGCTGACGTTCGATTACGACAACGACGGGCGGCCGGATCTCTACGTCACGTACCTCGACCGACCGAACCTCCTGTACCGCAACCGCGGCGACGGGACGTTCGAGGAGGTCGGCGCAAAGGCGGGCGTCGCCTTCAAGGATTACAGCACGTCGGCCGCGGCGCTCGACTACGACCGGGACGGCAACCCCGACCTCTACGTCCTCGTGTACGGGCACCCGGACCGCGGGCCGAACATTCCGGCGGACAACGCGCCCCCGAACCGCCTCTTTCACAACAACGGCGACGGCACGTTCACCGACGTCACGAAGAAGTCGGGCACCGGCGATCCGGGCTGGGGCCTCGCGGTCGAGTCCGCCGACCTCGACGAGGACGGCTGGCCCGACATCTACATCGCCAACGACTTCGGCAACCACGCATACCTGCACAACCGGGGCGATGGCACCTTCGAGAACATCGCGCGGGAAGCGGCGGGTGCTCGATCCCGGGTTCGGGATGGGCGTGGCGATCGACGACTACGACGGCGACGGGCACCTGGACCTCTACGTCTCGAACTATTCCTTCCCGCTCAACTGGTTCCTGCGCGACCCGCGCTACCCGATGCCGGAGTTTCCCTACTCGCTCGGCCGGCCGATCGTGTGGCGTAAGCTCAAGTCGCTCTCGCGCGGCTCCTCGCTCTTCCGCAATCTCGGCGGCGACCGCTTCGAGCGCACCTCGACCGAGGCCGACGTCTGGGACACGTCCTGGTCGTGGGGCTGCGTCTTCGTGGACGCGGACCTCGACGGCCGGGCGGACCTCTTCGTCGTCAACGGCATGGTCACCGGCAGGAACGAGACCGAGCGCGAGATCGACTTCTGGAACCTCATGTCGGTCGAGTACAGGAAGTTCGAGAAAGGAATCCCGACGGCTGACTTCGGCGACGACTCGCTCTGGGGGCACCCGCCCAAACGCTTCTACCGCAATCGGGACGGCCGCCACTTCGACGAACTCGCGGCGGTCGCGGGCCTCGAGTCGGATGGCAATCAGCGCGGCGTCGTCGTCGTGGACGTGGACGGCGACGGCGCTCCCGACCTCTTCGCGACCGGATTCCTCCAGCCGCCGGCGCTGTGGATGAACCGGAATCCCTCGAGGGCCAAGTCGCTCGTCGTTTACCTCGAGGGCGACCCGAAGGCGCCGGGCCCCCACCGCTCCACGCGAGACGCCCTCGGCGCGACCGTCACCGTCGAGGCGGGCGGGCTCTCCCGAACCCAGGTCGTCTCGGCGGGCTATTCGTTCCTCTCGTCCGGCCCGAAGGAGCTCTACTTCGGCCTCGGCAGCCGCGACATGGCCGACCGAGTCACGGTGCGCTGGCCCTCAGGGCGCGTCACCGAGCGGCGCGACGTTCCGGCCGGACGGCTCGAGCTCCGCGAGTCGACCTCCTAGCCCGCTTCTCGGCAGCCCCGAGCCGCGGCAGCTGGAGCAAAACACGCGGAGCGCTGGGGCTCGCCGAGGCTGGCCGAGCCTCTGTGCCATTCACTCCTTGTTCGTCGGATCGTTGAACAGGACGGTCAATTTGATGCTGCCGTGGCCGAACTGCGGGAAGGACTGCGCATTCGGGTCCCCGGGGTCGAGGCTGGAGGCCGTGTCGTCCGGCGGAAATAGCACGAGGGAGTTGAGGAACACCAGAATCGCCTGGCGCCGATCCTCGTCGAGGTTTGCGAAAGCGTTCCGAGCCTGCTCAGCCTCCTCCCCGTGTCGAAGGATGACCTCGGTGAGATTGATGCTTCGCCCATCGTGCCCGAAGGCGACCTTGCTGCCGACTCCCCAGAGGGGCCGGGTCAGAAACTCCTTCTGCAGAGTGCCGTCCCAATTCCGCTCGTAGAAACTGGGCCCCAGATCGTGGCGCTTGAAGTCGGTAAAGATGTTTGTGACGAGAAACGGCTGGAGCTTGGGCTTCTTCAGGGGCGGATACGCGCTGCCGTCGGCCACCGAGTTGACGAGCGGCGTCGCCGTCGCAAAGAGGTTGTTGAAGATCCCGCGCTTCGGATCGTAGACGGTGTCGACGTCAGCAACCCGGCGGTCTCGATCGATCTGAAGGTCGGGCACGTGGCAGGAGGCGCAGCCGATCTCCCGGAACGTCCGCTTGCCCATGACGGTCACTTGAGACTGTTTGTAGGTCGCCGGCTTGAAGTAGTTCAGCAGGTAGAACTCGAGATGGTCCACCAGGGCCGTAGGAACCTCGCTTCCGGCGACGATCCCGTCGGGATTGAAGGAGGGATTGGCAACGGGCGGAGCCTCGACGCGGTCCAGGGTGCCGTCGAGAACCATGCCGGCGGGCGTCACGACCTGCCCCTGCGCGCTCGCCCGGGCGAGATCCGGGTCGGCAGCGTCCAGACCCATCTCCCCGTGGAGCGCGCCGACGACGAACTCGCGGATCGAGATAGTTCCCCCGTGCGCGAAGAAAGGCCGCACACGGAGGTCCGGATCGACGCCTTCGACTTGAGTGATATCCACGGATCCGTTCGGCGAAGCCGTGATCGAGCCGTAGTCGATGCCCTTGGCCTGGAGCTTCTTGGTCACCGACCGACCTCGGCTCTGGGCGGCGGCGACGGCATCCGCTCGGATTTGCCGAAGACGGCCCGTAATCTCGTCGGCCAGCATCTCCTTCAGCCCAAGGCCGAAGAGATGCGGCGCATCCCGGCTGTCGGGGCGGGTAACGACATCTCCCCCTGTTCCGGCGGCCCCGCGCGGGCGGCCATGGCAGCTGGCACAGCTATCCGAAAGGCCCGCTCCGATCGTGATCACCGTGTTGATGTCTCCGATCCCGTCCTGAACACCCGGTCCCTGCTGCTCGACGCGGGTGAACTTGCGCTGAAATATCTGGCGACCGCGGCGGATCGAGCGGAAGGGGTCTCGACTTATGAGGAACGCCGCCGAGTCCGGGGTCATCGAGTTCCCGCGCCCCGCTCCGACCTGGTCTGCCAGCGATTTGTTGATCCCGTCGTTGGCCGCGTTCGGCGCCTGGGTCTTGTCGATCATCTGCCCAAAGGCCCCTGCCGGGGCCATGGCCAGAATCAACGTGATGAGCCATCGGCCAGCCGTTCGACATCCTTCTGCTGCGAGAGTCTCCGGAGCCATGACACTCTCCAGTTTCGATTTCCCAGTCCCCGCCGAGCCGACCGGCTGTTTGAGCATCCCGCCTCCCTGTCGTCCCCGACGTCCCCGGTCAGTGCCTCGGAGGGCCCTTGTCCCCTCGGTCGTAAGCGGAACCTCGTGCGCGAGGAACCTCCCTTTCAATCCACCCACTTTCAATCCAGCTGCAGATCCAGCGTGTCGGTCTCGGCCCGCGCGGTCACGGGACGGATCTCGGAGCTGCTGGGCACCGAAACCTCGGCAGGCTGTGCTCTGACCGAGGCTCGTGATTCCCGTTGGCCCGTCCCCGCGAGTGTCACGATGCCCGCCAGGGCGAGAGCCAAGCTCACCAGAAGCCATGTTCGGCAAAATTTCGCGGCTGTGCTCCTGCTCATGTCTTCCCCCTCGGCCGAGTCCCCTCGTGGTCTCAAGAAGGAAAAGAAGCAGCCGTAAAGAAAGGTAACAGGGGTCGCGCGTCAACCCATCGGCCGAAGTTGGCGGCCGGCACCCCCGGTAGCCTACGTGCCGCCTGCGACGAGCTCCTGAAAGCGGAGGTTTCCGCGCAGCGGGTCGAAGTTGGGGTCGATCCGCAGCAAGCCCGGCGAAACGCTGTAGGGGATTTTCAGGAGCGGCTCGAGTCGATCGAGGGCTTTCTCCGGCTCGCCAACGAGCGTGTAGATCCGTACGAGTTGATGCTGATAGTAGGGACCGCTCACTGCATCCTTCGATACCGGACCGAGCGCGACGCCGCGCTCCCCTTCCCGGATCGCGTCCTCCTTCCGACCGAGGTATGCCAGCGCGAGGCCCAGACAGACGCGACGCTGCGCATCGGCGGGAGCGGCGCGAACCTGCTCCTCGAACGCTTTTCTCGCCTCCTCGGCATAGGTGCGAACGTTCCGGGAGTCGCCCCTCAGGGCGTAGGCCTGGGCGAGACAGAGGGCCCAGACACCCCGATCGTCGTCGAAAGCGCTGGGCGGCAAGCGCAGGAGCAGCTCTCGCTGAGGCTCGTCGAGGACCCACACGAAGTCGCCCGCGTACGCCATGAAGGCAACGAGAGCCGCCGGCTCGACCGCGTTGGTCGCCGCCTCGAGCACGGCTCGGGCTCCGGCCAGATCTCCGACCATCAGGTAGGTTGCCGCCTTGTCCTCGATCAGATCGAGCTTGGCCGGCGCAAGGGCGAGGCCGCGGTCGAGGGCTTCCCGCGCCTCCGGATAGCGCCGCAGATAGAAAAGCGCGCCGCCGAGATCGTCCAGGCTGGACGCCGAAAGGGGATCGAGCGCCACCGCCTGCCGGAAATGCTCCACCGCCGCATCCCAGCGCCCGAGAGCCTTCTCGGCAAGCGCCGTTTCCCTGAGGAGATCCGCGTCGCCCGGAGCGATGCTCCTCCCCTTTTCGAACTGTTCGAGAGCACGCCCTGGATCGCCGGCGACATCCAACTCGTAGCCGCCGAGCGCCAGATATCCCTCGGGCCCGTCCGGCGCGCTCGCGCGCGTTCTCTCCGCAGCCCGTCGCGCGCGCTCGGCCAGCTCGGGGGTCGGGATCGTGTCGGTGTAGAGCCTCGAGTTGGACTGCGAGATCCTGGACCAGGCCCTCGCAAACCCGGGGTCCCACTCGACGGCCTGTTCGTAGAAGACCAGCATCTTCCGCAAGCTGGCCGCATCGTTGCTTGCCCCATGCCAGAGCTCCTCGCCCTTGAGAAAGCTGTCGTAGGCGGCCATGCTTCGGGTCGGCTTCCCGGAAAGCCGCTTCTCCTTGCTCGCACCGAGCGCGACATCCAGCGCTTGCGCCACGCGCGACGCGATGACCGACTGGACCTGGAAAACGTCCGTCAGCGCGGCGTCGAACGGCTGTTGCCATTTCGAGGTCGGCGCGCCGGAGACCGGGATCTCCACGAGCTCGGGTCTGACTTCCACGCGGCTCATCCCTCCCGCACTCCTCTGCCACAGGACCGTGGCGGTCAGCAGGTATTCGACGCCCAGCTCTCGCGCGATTTCGGTCGGCGTCTTCGTCGTCTTCTTGTACGGGGTCGAGCTGCCTCGCGCGATCACCTGGATCCCCGGGAGCGAGATGAGCTTGCCCCGGACTTCGTCGGCCATGCCGTCGGCGAAGTACTCGTCCCCCGGAGCGCCGAGGTTTTCGAACGGGAGGACCGCGATTCTCCTCGGAGACGCGTTCCGGCGGGAATGCCTCACGAGGAAGACACCCGCGACGGCCAGCGCGGCCATGGCCACGGCCGCCGCACCGACGGCAAGCCTTCGCTTTCCCGCCGGAGGCGCGGCGCTCCGAGAGGCGCCCGAGACGACCGGGGCGGATGGCTCCGAGAGCTTGAAGGCGATTTCGCTGGCCGACTGGAAGCGATTCTGCGGATCCTTCTCGAGGCAGCGCCGCACGATCTGCTCGAGGCCCGTGGGAATGCTCTGCCCAGACTCCGACAGGTCCGGCGGCTCCTCCTTCAGGATCGCCGACATCGTCTCCGCGGCCGAGTCGAGCCGGAACGCCTGGTTGCCCGTGAGCATCTCGTACAGGATCGCTCCGAAGGAAAAGATGTCCGACCGGGCGTCTACCGCCTGCCCCTTGACCTGCTCCGGCGACATGTAGGACAGCGTCCCCAGGATGACACCCGGCTGCGTGAGGGACGTCTGCGCCCTCGCACCCGCTTGGGGCGGCCGCGAGCTCGCCACGCCGAAGTCGAGGATCTTGACGTGCTCCTCCCGCGTGAGAAAGACATTCTCCGGCTTCAGGTCCCGATGGACGATCCCCTTTGCGTGGGCCGCGGAGAGGCCTCGGGCGATCTGCGCCGCGTACTCCATCGCCTTGCGCGACGGAAGGGGTCCCGCGTTGAGCCGCTCGCGCAGCGTCTGCCCCTCCAGAAGCTCGCTGACGATGTAAGGCGACCCGTCGTGCGACCCGACGTCGTGGACCGCGATGATGTTGGGATGGTTGAGTGCCGAGGCCGACTGAGCCTCCCGCTCGAACCGCCGGAGTCGATCCGGATCGGCCAGGAACGAGGCGGAAAGCACCTTGATGGCGACTTCCCGCTTGAGCCGGTCGTCGCGCGCCCGGTAGACCTCGCCCATCCCGCCCGCGCCGATCGGCTCCAGGATCTCGTAGGGACCCAGACGCACGCCCGCCTGCAGACCGGTCTCCAGACCCAATTCCATCAGGCACGCCTGACACAGCTCGCCCTCCGATTTCGAGCGAGCCATCGCACCGCAGCGTCGGCAGGGATCCTGGGCGCTCACCGTGTCAGCCCCTCAGCACTCCGAGCAGATAACGAATCTCGTCGTCCACGTCGCCGGGCTCGGGAACCGTATTCGCGATTTCTGCGCGCAGCAGCTCTCCGAATTGCCTGCGGAGGCGTGACACGAACATCTTCACGGCATCCTCGGTCATGCCCAGGGCGGCACCAATCTCTCGATAGGAAGCCCCGAGCTCGTCTCCGGTCAGATGTCCGCGGAGAAGCCGGAATCGCCGGGCCCGCTCGTCGCCCGTCCATTCCAGCTCCAGTCGAGCGAGGGTCCGAGCGAGAACGGTTCCAGCCCACCGGCGCTCGAATAGCGTTTCCGGCGTCATCAAGTCGGCCGGCTCCAGGCCGTACCGATCCTCAGCCTCCCGCGCATCGAGAGAAACCAGGGGAGCGCCCGGTGCTCGTTTCTTCGCCCGTTCACGATCGAGCTCGTTCGAGAGGAAGTGCTTGACCGAGGCCAGCAGAAACGAACGGAAACGGCCGAGCTCGGGACGGACGTCCTTCAGATCCCGTCGCTCGAGCAACCGTGCAAAGAAGCCCTGCGTGAGGTCGCGCGCCTCCTCCGAGCCATATCCCTGCCGCCGGACGAACGCATAGACGGGAAACCAGTAGGCATTGCAGAGCTTCTCGAGCGCGTCTTTCGACTCCGGACTCTGCCCGGTCCGGGCAGCGAGAACGAGGCTCCAGTGCGTGGTTTGGAATCGTCCGTCCATCGCAAATACCCGACGCAACTCGATCTTACACGCCGGGAGTCCGGTGCGGTTAGAATCCCGCCACCTTCATGGAAAAGAAGCGCAAGTTCCTCTTCGTCTCGCTGACCGGGCTGATCGGCGACATCGCGTGGCAGGTCCTGAAGGAGGGCCACGAGGTCCGCTACTTCATCGGCGACCCCGAAGAGAAGGACATCGCCGACGGTTTCGTGCCGAAGACCGACGACTGGGAGAAGGACGTGGACTGGGCGGACGTCATCGTCTTCGACGACACGCTCGGACAGGGCGAAAAGGCCGTCGCTCTGCGGGCCCGGGGCAAGGCCGTCGTCGGCGGCACGCCCTACACGGACCGGCTCGAGGACGACCGGTCGTTCGGGCAGGAGGAACTGAAGAAGGCCGGCGTCACGATCATCCCGTACCGGGACTTCGAAAACTTCGACGATGCCATCGCGTACGTCCAGGAAAACCCGTCGCGGTACGTGATCAAGCCGTCGGGGGCGGCGGGCAACGTCAAGCGGCGCCTCTTCGTCGGCGACGAGGAGGACGGCCACGACGTCGTCCGCATGCTCGAGGCGTACAAGAAGGCGTTCTCGGACGAGATCAAGGTCTTCCAGCTCCAGAAGCGCGTCGTGGGCGTCGAGGTCGCCGTGGGCGCCTTCTTCAACGGGAGGAGCTTCGTCTACCCCGTCAACACGAACTTCGAGCACAAGAAGCTCTTTCCCGGCAACGCCGGACCTCCCACGGGCGAGATGGGCACGACGATGTTCTGGAGCGAGCCGAACAAGATCTTCGAGCAGACGCTGCTGAAGATGGAGCCGCGCCTCTCCGAGGAAGGCTACGTCGGCTACATCGACGTCAACTGCATCGTCAACAACAACGGGATCTACCCGCTCGAGTTCACCTCGAGGTTCGGATACCCCACGATCTTCATCCAGCAGGAGGGCATGATCACGCCGATCGGCCTCTTCCTCTCGGACCTCGCCCACGGCGTGGATCCGAAGCTGAAGGTCAAGAGCGGTTTCCAGGTCGGAGTCCGGATCGTCATGCCGCCCTTCCCCTTCGACGACGACGCCACGTTCGATTCGTTCTCGCGCAACGCCGTGATCGTCTTCAAGAAGGGCACGCCCGAGGAAGTCCACATCGAGGACACGAAGATCGTCGAGGGCCAGTGGCTCGTCGCGGGGACTTCCGGGGTGGTGCTGACCGTCGTCGGGCTCGGCCAGACGATGAAGCAGGCCCGCGAGCAGGCCTACAGCCGCGTGCGCAACATCCTCATCCCCAACATGTACTACCGCGACGACATCGGCGAGCGCTGGGCCGAGGACAGCGACCGGCTGCACAACTGGGGGTACCTGCGCTGAGTGGCCGCGCGGCGACTGAAGGGATCCCTTGAGGCGCCGCGCTACCCCTTCGCCGCCGCCTTTTCCTGCGCGTCCACCACCGCGATGGCCGCCATGTTGACGATGTCGGCGACGTCCACGCCGCGCTGGAGGACGTGCACGGGCCGCTTCAGGCCGAGCAGGATCGGGCCGATGGCCTCGGCGCCCGCGAGGCGCCAGACCAGCTTGTAGGCCGCGTTGGCAGCCTCGAGGTTCGAAAAGATCAGGACGTTCGGACGGTGCACGCTCGCCCAGGGATAGTGCTCCTGGAGCATCTCGGGAACGACGGCGGTGTCGGCCTGCATTTCGCCGTCGATCGCGAGGTCGGGCCGGGCCGCCTTCACGAGCGCGACCGCCTTCTTGACCTTGAGCGCGTTCGTGTGCGAGTTCGAGCCGAAGTTGGAGAACGAGATCATCGCGATGCGCGGCTCGATGTCGAACCGCCGCACCGCGTCGGCCGTCAGTTGCGCGATCTCGGCGAGTTCCTCGGCCGTCGGATCGATGTTGACCGTGGTGTCGGCGAAGAAAAAGGTCTGGTCCTTCAGCATCAGGATGTAGAGGCCGGACACCCTCTTGACGCCGGGCGCCGTGCCGAAGATCTGAAGGGCCGGCCGGATCGTGTCCGAATACGACTGCGTCAGGCCCGATATGACGCCGTCCGCGTCGCCGGCGTCGATCATGAGAGGCCCGAACACGTTGCGGACCCGCGCCTGCTTGCCCGCGTCCTCGAGGGTCATGCCGCTGCGCCGCCGGATCTCCGCGAGCCGCCTGGCATAGGCCGGCAGCTTCTCGGACCGGTTCGTGTTGACAAAGCCGATCTTGTCCATCGGGAGCTGGAGCTCGAGGGCGAGCTTCTCGACCTCCGCCTCGCGGGCGAGAAGGATCGGCCGGCAGATCCCTTCCTCGGCCAGGATCTTCGCCGCGCGCAGCACCTTCGGGTGCTCCCCCTCGGGAAACACGATCCGCTTGGGGTCCCGCCGCGCCTTTTCGATCACGACGCTCATGATCTCGCTCGACCGCGACATCATCGCCTCGAGCCTGCGGAGGTAGGCGCCCATGTCCGTGATCGGCTTGCGGGCGACGCCGGATTTCATCGCGGCCTCGGCGACCGCCGGCGCGACCCAGAGCAGCACGCGGTGGTCGAAGGGCTTGGGGATCAGGTACTCCTTGCCGAAGCGGAACGACTGCCCGCCGTAGGCCTTCGAAACGGAATCGGGCACGTCCATTTTCGCCAGAGCCGCCAGGGCCTGCGACGCGGCCCGCTTCATGTCCTCGTTGATCTCGGTCGCCCGCACATCGAGCGCGCCCCGGAAGATGAACGGGAAGCCGAGCACGTTGTTGACCTGGTTCGGATAGTCCGAGCGGCCGGTCGCCATGATGACGTCGGGCCGCGCCGCCCGGGCGTCCTCGGGCATGATCTCCGGGTTCGGGTTGGCGAGGGCAAAGACGATGGGGTCGCGGGCCATGCCCTTCAACATCTCGCCCTTGACGATTCCGCCCGCGGAAAGGCCGATGAACACGTCCGCCCCCATGAGCGCGTCGGCGAGCGTCCGCTCGAACGTTTCCACGGCGAACTGGGCCTTGTGGGGGTTCATGTCGTCGGTCCGGCCGATGTAGATGACGCCGGACCGATCCACCAGACGCAGGTTCTCGCGCCGCACGCCGTAGGCCAGGTACAGCTTGGCGCAAGCGATCGCCGAGGCCCCCGCTCCGCAGAAGACGACCTTGACGTTGTCGATCTTCTTGCCGACCAGCTCCAGGGCGTTCAGGAACGCGGCCGCCGAGATGATGGCGGTGCCGTGCTGGTCGTCGTGGAACACCGGGATCTTCAGGCGCTTCTTGAGCGCCTCCTCGATCTCGAAGCACTCGGGAGACTTGATGTCCTCGAGGTTGATGCCACCGAAGGTCGGGGCGATCTGCGCGACGGTTTCGATGACCACCGCCGGATCCTGGGACTCCACCTCGATGTCGAAGACGTCGATGTCGGCGAAGCGCTTGAAGAGGACGCCCTTGCCCTCCATGACGGGCTTGCCGGCGAGCGTCCCGATGTTGCCCAGGCCGAGCACCGCGGTGCCGTTCGAGATGACGGCGACGAGGTTGCCCTTGGTCGTGTACTCGTACACCAGGTCCGGGTCCTTCGCGATCGCGAGGCACGGCTCGGCCACGCCGGGGCTGTACGCGAGCGAGAGGTCCTCCTGGGTCCGGCAGGGCTTGGAGGGGACGACCTCCACTTTGCCCTTCCTTCCGCGGGAGTGGTATTCGAGCGCTTCTTCGGCCGTCATCCGTCGCATGGGGCTATCCTCCTGCGATCTCGGCGCGCAACGAGCGCACGGCCTCGACCGCCTCCGCCGTCGGGACGAGCCGGACGCTCTTGTCGCGGCGCAGGACGACCTCGACCTTGCCGTCCTTGAGCGCCCGGCCGCCGACATTGACGCGGATCGGGAACCCGATCAGGTCCGCGTCCTTGAACTTCACGCCCGGCCGCTCGTCGCGGTCGTCGTAGAACACTTCGAGCCCGGCCGCCCCGAGCGAGTCGTACAGCCCGTCTGCCGCGCTCCGGGTCGCCTCCTCCGTGGGGTTGAGCGACACGATCGCGATCTCGAAGGGCGCGAGCGAGATCGGCCACACGATCCCGTCGGCGTCGTGGTGCTGCTCGACGGCGGCGGCCATCGTGCGCCCGACGCCGATGCCGTAAGTCCCCATGACCGCGGGCCGGGTCTCGCCCTTCTCGTCGGTAAACCCGCAGGAGAGGGCGGTCGAATACTTGGTCCCGAGCTTGAAAATGTGGCCCACCTCGATGCCGCGCGCGATCGAGAGGGGTTTGCCACAGCGCACGCACGGATCGCCGGCGCGGGCCTGGGCGAACACGGCCCACTGCTGGACGTTCGCGTCGCGGCGCAGGACGAATCCGGCGACGTGCCAGTCGCGGCGTCCGGCGCCCGTGACCGCGTTGACCGCGTCACGGATGGACTCGTCGGCGATGATCCGGACCTTTTCGCCCGGAAGCTTGTGGGGTCCGACGTAGCCCACGGGGGCGCCGGTCGCGCCCTCGACTTTCTCCTCGGCGGCGAGCGCCAGGCGCTCGACGCCGAGCGCGTTCTTGAGCGCGACCTCGTTGACCTCGAGGTCGCCGCGCAGGAGCGCCACGACGAAGCCCTGGTCGCTCTCGTAGACGAGGCACTTGATCATCCGGGCCGCGGTGATGCCGAGGAACGTCACCACGTCGTCGATGCCGCCCTTGCCGGGCGTCGGCACTTCGACGAGCGGTGCCTCGGTCTCGTCCTTCCACGGGGCCTGGCGCGTCGCCGTCTCGGCCTTCTCGAGGTTCGCGCCGTATCCGCACGCGACGCAGCGCACGACCGCGTCCTCGCCGGTGTCGGCCAGCACCATGAACTCCTCCGACGCGCTGCCGCCGATCGCGCCCGAGTCGGCCTGCACCACCGTGAAGTCGAGGCCGCAGCGCTCGAAGACGCGGCGGTACGCCGCGTCCTGCGCCTTGTAGGAGCGGTCGAGCCCGTCGGCATCGGTGTCGAACGAGTACCCGTCGTACATCAGGAACTCGCGGCCGCGCATCAGGCCGAAGCGCGGCCGGATCTCGTCGCGGAACTTCGTCCGGATCTGGTAGAGCGTCACCGGCAGCTGCCGGTACGACGTGACGCCCGAGCGCACCATCGTCGTCACCGCCTCTTCCGCGGTCGGCGCGAGGCAGTAGTCCCCCTCCCTGCGGTCCTTCAGGTGGAAGAGGATCTGTTCCTCGGAATAGCGCGCCCAGCGGCCGCTCTCCTCCCAGAGTTCGCGCGGCTGCAGGATCGGCAGCTCCACCTCGAGGCCGCCGGCCCGGTCGATCTCTTCGCGGACGATGCGCTCGGCCTTCCGGTGGGAACGCAGCCCGAGCGGTGTCAGCGAGTAGATGCCGGCCGCCACCCGCCGGATCATTCCGGCGCGGGACAGGAGCACGTGCGAGACCGCGTCGGCGTCGCCGGGCACTTCGCGGACAGTTTGCAGGAAATAGCGGGACCAGCGCATAGGCAGGTGAGGATACTAGACGCGGGATGAGCTATCCGTATCAGAGGCCGGACCGAAGGCAAGCGGGGAGCCGACCCGCCGACTAGGCCCGGCTCTTGCCCTGGGGTGCCGTCTCCTTGCGCCGGGGACCGACCTTCTCGACCAGGCGCAGGTTCGAGCGAAGCTGCTGCATCATGCGGTCCTCGATGCCGGCGCCCCGGGAGGCCGTCTTGGCCTTCGCGAACGCAGCCTTGGCCTCTTCGGCCCGCCCGGCGGCGAGGTAGGCCATCCCGAGGTGGTGGAGCGTCATGGGCGCCGCGGCGTGGTCACTCGAACGACGCAGACACTCGATCGCCCGTTCGTACTCCTGGCGCTTGTAGTGGACCCATCCCAGAGCGGCCAGCGGATAGGGTTTCAACTCCTCCGGCGCGGCCGCGAGCGCGCGGCCCGCATAGTCGAGCGCCAGGTCGAGGTCCTCGCCGGATTCGGCCAGGCTCGTCGCCAGCTCGTAGTACCCGACGGCCTGCGCCGTCTTGGACGGATGCTTCTCGAGAAACTCGCGCAGGAACTCGGCGGCCTCGCGCGGGCTGCCCTCGGCCCGGAGCGCCTCGGCCAGGGTCGAGCAGGCGGCGGCCGCGACGACGTCCTCCGGGTCCGCGGCGAGCACCTCGCGGCAGGCGGCGATCGCCTCCTTCCACCTTCCCATCGACGCCGAGAGCAGCGCGAAGGACACGCGGATCGTCGGGTTGCGCGGCTCGGCTCGCATGGCCTTGCGGTAGAGCTCCTGCGCCCGCGAAAGCGCTCCGCGGGCCGCGCTCTCCTCGGCGTCCTTGAAGGCGGCGGCACCCGGTCCGTCCACCCGGGGCAGCTCGTATCCGCTGCGGCGCTCGAGCAGGCGAACGGCCTCCTGGTACTCGAGCCGGCGCGGGTTCTTCTCGAGCGCCTGCTGGAAGCACTCGAGCGCGCGCTTGTGCCAGTTCTTCTCGAGAAAGCAGAGCCCCAGCTGGAACACGGCCTCTTCGGACTCGGGCGCGAGGCGCATCGCCTCCTCGAACTCGTGGATCGCCCTCGACAGCTCGCCCTTTTCGCGCAGCACGTTGCCGAGCAGGACATGCGCCGACGGGACCGGAGCGCAGTCGAGCGCCCGGACGAGGGCCTTCTCCGCATCCTCCCACCGGGACAGGTGCGCGAAGAGCGTGCCCAGGGCGAAGTGCGGCAGGAAGGCGTCGGGCTTGCGCTCGACGGCGTGGCAGAGCGCCGCCTCGGCCGCCGCCGTGTCGCCCGACTCGGAGGCCGCAATCCCGCTGTAGACGAGGGCTTCGAAGTGGTTTGGGTCGACCGCCAGGATCTTCTTGAAGTACCCGGAGGCCCGCTCGAGCTCACCGCCCGAAAAGAATGTTTCCGCCAGGTAGAACCCGAGCTCCACGTTGGCGCGGTCGGTCCGGAAGAGCTCCTCGAGCACCCGGATCCCCCGGTCGGCGTCGAGCGCCAGGATCGCGAACTCCGCCTCGCGGAGTTTCTTCAGGAAGGTCTCGCGGTCGGGCCCGGAGAAGCGCGCGATGATGCGGTCGCGGCGCTCGAGGAACCGGTCCTTCTTCTCGACGGCCTGCATCCGCTCGTCCATCTTGGATTCCCAGAGGTCCACGACCTCCTCCGCGCGGACGGCACCCCGCCGCTCGAGCGTTTCCTGGAGGGCGAGGATCCCGGTGTGGGCGACGAACAGGTTCTTCTCGAGGTTTCCCATGGACTCGAAGAGGGACTTGACGGCTTCCGCCGTGCGCTTGACCACGTCCTCGAGCGTCGAGATCCGCTCGAGCAGGTGCTCGTCGAAGGGGATCTCCTCCTGGGGCTCCCCCGCCTCTTCCACGACGCCGACTCCGGAGAGGACCAGCAGCTTCGAGCTGCAGCGGGCGCAGAACTCCTCGTCCTCGGAGTTCTTGAGGCCGCAGACCTGGCAGTACATCAGGAGGGTCGCGGGCGGCGAGCCGCGCGTCGTGCGTCCGGGGCGCGGCCCGTCATGCCGGATACTCGTAGAACCCTTGGCCCGACTTCTTGCCGAGCCAGCCGGCGTCGACCATGCGGACGAGCAGCGGGCTCGGCCGGTATTTCGGATCGCCGAACCCCTCGTGGAGCACGCGCAGGATCGAGAGGCACGTGTCGAGGCCGATGAAGTCGGCGAGCTGGAGCGGGCCCATGGGATGGTTCATCCCGAGCTTCATGATCCCGTCGATCGCCTCTTTGGTTGCCACGCCCTCCCGCAGCGCCTCGATCGCCTCGTTGATCATCGGCATCAGGACGCGGTTCGAGATGAATCCCGGATAGTCGTGGCACTGGATCGGCGTCTTGCCCATCCGCCGGGCGAGCGCATCCACGGCGGCGGCGGTCGGGTCGGACGTGGCGATCCCGCGGATCACCTCGACGAGCTGCATGAGCGGGACCGGGTTCATGAAGTGCATCCCGATGAACGCCCCGGGGCGCCGCGTCGCGGCCGCCAGGCGCGTGATCGAGATCGACGAGGTGTTCGACGCCAGGATCGCCTCCGGCTTGCAGGCCGCGTCGAGCCGGCGGAAGAGGTCCTTCTTGACCGCCTCGTCCTCGACGATCGCCTCGATGACCACGTCCGCACCGGCCAGGGCCTCGAGCCGGGTCGTCGCCGACAGGCGAGCGAGCGCGGCGACCTTTTCGTCGGCAGTGCGCTTGCCCCTGGCGACCTCGCGGTCCAGGTTCTTCTCGATCGTGGCCCGGGCCCTCTCGAGAAAGCGCTCCTCGACATCCACGAGCGTGACCGTCAGGCCGACCGCCGCGGCGACGTGCGCGATCCCGCTGCCCATCTGGCCGCCCCCGACGACGCCGAGCGTCCGGACTTCCATGGGCGGACTCTATCGCGTCGGCTCCGGTCGTCCAACGCCGTCACGCACGTGGCGGCAGCGGCGCACCTTCGCCAATTTCCTCTCTCCCGTCGGCCCGTCGAGGGCCGCTCAGATCACTATGCGGAAGCGAGGCGTTCCGAACCGCGACACCAACGCGACTCCGACGGCGACGATCGAGGCAACGCTCCACACCAGGGCCCCCACGAAGGGGAGGAGCGAAACGCCCCCCAGCACGACGAACCCGGCGGCGAGGGCCGCCGGACGCCGCGCTGGCGCGACGCTCCTCAGGAGCCTCTGACCGAGCAGGAGGAAGAGCGCGGCCATGCCGAAGATTTTCGCGACCACGGCGATGGTCGCGGAAGCGAGCGCGATCGGAATTCCGACGACCGGGGGCAGGAGCGAGAGAGAGGCGCCGGCTGCCAGGAAGAGCGTCAGCACGCCGAGCGCGCCCGCGAGCAGCGATCCCGACCAGTCTTCCTCGGCGGACACCGCCGCACGGGCCAGCGGTGATGCGAAGAAGTACAGCAGCGCCAGCGCCACGGCGAGCCAGACGGAAAGGGCAATCAGATGGAGGCCCCCGAGAACCAACGGTCCCGTACCGGCACCCTCCCAGGGCGCGCGGCGCATTTCCGAGAGGTACATCTGCAGCAGCGATCCCGGCGTCGAAACGCGGCCCTCGACCGGCATCGCGCCGCCCGAGGGCCCTTCGATCGTGCCTCCGAAAACGAGCAGGTCGCCCGCGACCGATCCGCCCGGCGCGAAAGAGACGTTGCCGCCCCAGACGACGACATCGCCCGAAACGCGCGCCGCGATCCGGACATCCGCGAGGACGGCAATCACGCGTCCGGGCAGCGCCTGCGACACGACGACGTCGCGCCGCACGGAAGTGATGGAGCCCGGCAGGGCGGGCGCCGGACCCGGGAGAAGGAGGAAGAAGAGCGAACCGAGCGCAGGCGCCAGGCCCGAACGCCTCATCGGCGGCCGGGCACGCGGGCGAGCACGCGCATGAGGCCGAGCCCGATCGGAACCAGCAGTACGAGCGCCGCGGCCCCCATCGTCCCATCCTGCCGAAGGCCGTCGGAGAGCGCCCCGAGGCCGGCCGGCGCCAGGGTGGCAAGGTCGAGAACCCATCGGGAAGCGCCGCGCACGAGGGCGAGAATGGGGGCCGCGGCGGCCGCCCCGAGGGAGACCTGGTCTGCGGCCGTCAGGACGGGAAGGCTGAGCAGCCCGAAACCGGTTCCGGCCAGGCCGGCCGTCAGCAGTACGGGGGTGTTCCAGAGGGCGTAAGTTCGGCGCTCCCTCCGCGAAAACGACCGGAGCCGGATGACCCGCTCCTGGAGCCCCGCGAGGGCTGCGGATGGCGCGGAAAGCCCCTCCAGGTCTCTCAGGAGGCCTCTGGCCGCCTCGACGGACGCCGAGCAGGCCGGGCAGTCCAGTGCGTGAAACGCCGCATCGGGAGCAAAAACGGCATCCGCGCCGCAGGCGAGCGCCTCGGCGTCGATCGAATCCAGGGGGCGTTGGCACTGTGTCACTTCACTTCTCCCGACAACCTGTCCTTCAATACGGCTCTGGCCCGAAAGAGTTTGTTCTTGACCGTGCCGAGGGGCATGTTCTTGACGTCGGCGATCTCTTCGTAGGACAGCCCGGTAAAGTGGCGCAGCGCGATGAGCTCGCGAAAGTCGGCCGGCAGCTCCTGGATCGCCCGGCCGATGGCATCGCCCCGTTCCCGGTTGCGCAGCTCCCCGTAGGGGTCGAGCCCGGTCGAGCGCTGTTCCGGCGCAAACGGCCCGGGCCCGTCGGGATCCGGGGATTCGAGCGGCACCGTCCGGGGGCGCCGCTTGCGCAAGTGGTCGATTGCGGCGTTGCCCGCGATCCGGAAGAGCCAGGTCGAGAACTTGTAGGCCGGATTGAAGCGGTCGAGCGCCTGGAAAACCTTCAGGAAGATCTCCTGGGCGAGATCGAGCGCGTCATCCCGGTTGCCGACCATCCGAGTGACGTGCGAGGCCACCCGGGTCTGGTAGCGCCGGACCAGGACCTCGAAAAGGTCCTCCTCCCCCGCGAGGACGCGGCGCACGATTTCGACGTCCTCGAGCTCCGCCTGTTTCGGCTCCAACTTCGCTTTCCGCCGGCCGCGGCCGGCCCGGGCCCCCGTGGCCCGGCACCCTGCTAGAATTCCCCGGGCATTTTAGTGGAGTGGGCGCGCGAGCGCCGGACGGGAGCTACCGTGAGCACGATCGCCGATCCGCAGTTTCCCACAATCGGATCGCACCCCCAAGGCACCGACTCGGCCAGTCCCTTCGAAGAGATGATGTCGCGGTTCGACCTGGCCGCCCAGAAGCTGGGACTCGACCCTGGCCTCTACAAGGTGTTGCGCGAGCCCGTCCGGGAAACCAAGGTGTCGATCCCGATCGCCATGGACGACGGGCGCATCGAGGTCTTCGTCGGCTACCGCGTCCTCCACAACATCGCCCGCGGTCCCGGCAAGGGCGGCATCCGTTTCGACAAGAACGTCAGCCTCGACGAGGTCCGGGCGCTCGCGGCCTGGATGACCTGGAAGTGCGCGGTCGTCAACATCCCCTTCGGCGGCGCCAAGGGCGGGGTCATCTGCGACCCCGGTTCCCTCTCGCGCTCGGAGCTCGAGAAGATCACCCGCCGCTACACCGCGGAGCTGATGGACCAGTTCGGGCCCGAGAAGGACGTCCCGGCGCCGGACATGGGCACGAACCCTCAGACGATGGCCTGGATCATGGACACCTACTCGATGCACGCGCGGCACACCGTCACCGCCGTCGTCACGGGTAAGCCCCTGTCGCTCGGCGGCTCGCGCGGGCGCGTCGAGGCGACGGGCCGGGGCCTGATGCTGATCGCGCGCGAGGCGGCGCCCCTGCGCGGCCTGACGCTCAAGGGCAGCCGGATCGTGGTGCAGGGCTTCGGCAACGTCGGATCGATCGCCGCGCGCATGTGCTCCGAGGCCGGCGCGAAGATCCTGGCCGTGTCCGACATCCACGGCGGGATCCACGCAAAGGGCGGGCTCGACATGCCGGCCCTGCTCGCCCACTACGAGAAGAACAGGTCGCTCAAGGGCTTCCCCGGCGCCGAGGCCGTGACCAACGAGGCCCTGCTCGAGCTCGACTGCGACATCCTCATTCCGGCCGCCAACGAGAACCAGATCCGCCAGAAGAACGCGGCGAACATCAAGGCGAAAATCATCGTCGAGGGCGCCAACGGCCCCACCACGCAGCGCGCCGACGAGGTCCTGAACGCGAAAAACATCCTCGTCGTGCCCGACATCCTCGCCAACGCGGGCGGCGTGACGGTGTCCTACTTCGAGTGGGTGCAGGACCGCGCCGGCTTCTTCTGGCGCGAGAGCGAGGTCAACGAGCGGCTCGAGGACATCATGGTGCAATCGTTCCGCGACGTGGCCTCCATGGCCGAGAAGTACGGCGTCAGCTTCCGCATCGCCGCCTACATGCTCGGGATCTCGCGCGTGGCGCACGACACGATGGTCCGAGGGCTCTACGCCTAGACCGCGTCGACCCGTCGGACTCCTGGTTCTCGCCTTCTGGTTTCCGGTTGCGGCGGTTGCCCTCGCCGCGACGCCCGAACAGGTCGCCCGCATCGACAGGATGTTCGCGGCGGCCTATCCGCCGGGCGGCCCGGGCGCGGCGGTGCTCCTGATGCAGGACGGCAAACCCGTGCTGCGCAAGGGGTACGGCCTCGCCGAGATCGAGCTCGGCGTGCCCATCCAGCCGGACATGGTCTTCCGCGTGGGGTCGGTGACCAAGGAGTTCACGTCCGCCTGCGTCCTGATGCTCGCCGAACAGGGCCGGCTCCGACTCGACGACGACATCGCATCGTACCTCCCGGACTACCCCGCAGGCGGACGGCGGATCACGATCGAGCAGCTGCTCACGCACACCTCGGGCATCCGGAGCTACACCGACATGCCGGCCTGGGGCGCGCGCATGCGCGAGGACTGGACTCTCTCGGAACTCGTCGATTTCTTCAAGAACGAGCCCTTCGATTTCGAACCGGGCGCCCGGTGGCACTACGACAACTCCGGGTACGTGCTGCTCGGCGTCATCCTCGAGAGGGTCACGGGGAAGAAATACGGAGACCTGGTCTCCGAGATGATCTTCCGGCCGCTCGGAATGAAGGACACACGCTACGGCAGCGACGAGCCCATCATTCCGCACCGCGTCTCGGGCTATCAGAAGACTCCCTCGGGGGTCGTGAATGCACCTTTCCTCTCCATGACGCAGCCCTTCTCGGCCGGGGCGATCGTTTCGACCGTGGACGACCTCGCCCGATGGCAGGCCGCCCTCGACTCCGGCGCGATTCTCACCCCCCCGAGCCGCAAGAAGATGTGGACGCCGGTGGCGCTGCCCGATGGAACGCCCACCCGCTACGGGTACGGATGGGACATCTGGAGCTACGAAGGCCACCCCGTCGTCGAGCACGGCGGCAGCATCAACGGATTCCAGTCGGCGAACATGCGGTGGCCTGACGACCGGCTCTACGTCGCGGTCCTGTCGAACTGCGGCGGCTGCTCCGACCCGCGCGCGCTCGCGCTCGGCGCCGCGACGATCCTCATCGGCAAGCCCTCCATGGACCGCCCGACGGTGGCCGTGGCGCCCGCGCTGCTCGATCGCTATGCCGGCGCTTACACGGACCGCGACGGCGACGACTGGATCGTTCGCCGCAGGGACGACCACCTGGTCCTCGAGGCCGGCCCGCTGAACTGGGACGCGTGGCCCTCGTCCGACGCGGAGTTCTTCCTCCGCGATTCCGTGCGCACGGTGCGCTTCGTGAGCGATTCCGCCGGCGTAGTCACCGGAATGGCGATCGACGAGGCGTTTGGGCCGATCGAAACGGCGAAGAGGAAGAACTAGGCGGGGGCGGCCCCCCGCTACCTCAGCGTCACGCGCGGCTTGATCTCCGGCATCTCCACGGCGAGCTTTGCCTCGAGCTCCCGCAGGGTCGCCTCGACGGGCCTCTTCCAGGAGGGATCGAGCAGGGACACGGTCAGGCGCCGGCCGACGAGCGCCGTCGGCTCGATCTTTCGCGACAGGGGCTCGCCGACGATGCGGCCCCACCGGGCCTGGAGCCAGGCGAGCGCGTTGTCGCCCCGCGCCATGTGCCGCAGGAGCCCCGTGGCGGCGGCATCGAGCGAGGAGAACGAGCTCCTGCCCGGTTTCTTCATCGCGGTCATCTTCTCACCCCCTCCGGCAGCACAGCCCGCAGGGGCTTCTCTCCGGTCAGCACGCGGCGCACGTCTTCGACGACCATGCGCGCCATCTCGCGGCGCGTCTCGACGGTCGCGCTGCCGGCGTGCGGCATCAGGACCACGCGGTCGTCATCGAGCAGGGCCGGCGTGATGGCGGGTTCGTTCTCGTAGACGTCCAGGCCCGCGCCGGCGAGCGGCCCGGTATCGAGCGCCCGCGTGAGGGCGACCTCGTCGATCACCGGCCCACGCGACGTGTTGATGAGGAAGCTGCCCGGCTTCATTTTGTCGAAGGTCTCCGTCTTGAAGAGGCGCCAGGTCTCGTACGTCAGCGGCACGTGCAGCGAAACGATGTCGGAGCGCCGCAGCAGCTCGTCGAACCCGACGCGCGGCGGATCGTCCGGATCGCCTTCGATGCGCGCGCTGCGGCCGGTCGCGATGACGCTCATGCCGAACGCCTTCGCGCGCCGCGCAACCGCCTTGCCGATGCGGCCCGGGCCCACGATGCCGAAGACTTTCCCCTTCAGGTCGCGGCCGAGCAGGAGGTCCGGCGCCCATCCCGCGAATCCTCCCGTCCGCACGAGCCGGTCCCCCTCGACCACGCGTCGCACCAGGGCGAGGACGAGCGCCATGGTCAGGTCGGCCGTGGCATCGGTCAGGGCGTTCGGCGTGTGGGTGATGTGGATCCCCCGCGCGGCGGCTGCGACCCGGTCCACCTGGTTGACGCCGACGGCGTAGCTCGCAATGATCTTGATACGGTCGGCGGCCGCGATGACGGCCGCGGTCACCGGATCGTCCACGAGGCAGATCAGCGCGTCGATGCCCGGAACCTCCGCGGCGAGCTCCAGCTCGGTCGGGTTGTAGCCCATCACGCGGACCTCGAAGTCCGGCTTGAGCGTGCCGAAGGGGTCCGGGAGTTCGCGGGTCGCGAGGATCACGCCGCCGGTCATCTTCCGCTCCGCTGCAACATGTACCCGCCGGAGAAGATGCCGGCTCCGAGCCCGAGCAACAGGAGCTCCCGGCGCACTTCGTGGCCGAGGACGCCGACGAACAAGGCGGCGCCGGCCACGACCAGGCCGATGAACTGGACCGTCCGGCCGAGGGCATACATCTACCGGCCCTCCGCGCTCGCCGTGACCTTCATGATCCGATCCCCCTGCTCGATCCGCAGAACGACATCCATCCCCGAGACGACCGACCCGAAGACGGTATACCCGCCGTCGAGGTGCGGCTCGGGCGCCTGCGTCACGAACCACTGGCTGCCGCCGGTGTCCGGGCCGGACAGCGCCATGCCGACGGTGGCCATCGCGTACGGGATCGCGTTGAGCTCGTCGCGGATTTCGTACCCTGGCCCTCCGTTTCCGGTCCCGGTCGGATCGCCGTCCTGGACGACGAAGTCGGGCACGACCCGGTGGACGGGCGCGCCGTCGAAGTACGCCTTGCGCGCGAGCGCGACGAAGTTCAGCACCGTCAGGGGCGCCGCTTGCCCCGAAAACCGCAGAGTGAACGCGCCGCGGACCGTCTCGATTCTCGCCGTCCACGGCCGGCGTGCCTCGGCAAGCAGCGCCGCATAGTCCGCGACTGTCCTTCCCGTCACATACTCCCGCCACGGGTACTCCGCGGGATCCGCGTGGAAGGTCTTCACCAGCGACCGGCGCGCGAGGCGGGACACCAGGGTGGACGGATGCGTGTACGCCGCCTCGACCACGGAACGCGCGGCCGGGCTCCCGGGGCTCTTCTCGGCCGCTCCGATCGCGGAAATCGGGACGTCCGGATCCCGGTCCCCATAAGACCGCGTCACCATCTCCCGGCACGTTGACATCACGTCGGCGCCCTCCGACAGCGCGAGGGCGTCGATCGCCGCAGCGCGGACCCCGGCGTTCGTGTCCTCCAGCAGCGCAGCGACGAGCGCGCGGCTACCCCGCGCCTCTCCGGGAGTCTTGAGGCCCTCGAGCACTTTCAGCCGCACGACCACCTCGGGGTCCGCCGCGAGCTTCGAACGGCGCGGCGCCGCCTCGGGTTCGGGCAGAAACGAGAGCCCCTCGGCCGCCGCTCCGCGAAGGTATGGATCCGGGGATGCGATCGCCGTGTCCGTCAGGTCGAGCGCCTTGACGCCGAGCCCCGCCATCAGCGCTTGGAGCGCGACCTGCTGGCGGCGCTGCCTCCCGGTCGAAGCCACCGTCCAGAGTCGCCGGAAGGCATCACGGTCCTCCGTCTGCCAGCGCAGGAGCGCCAGGGCGGGGACAGCGAGATTGGGATCGACGTCGCCGGCGAGCGAGATCACCCGGGCGCGCTGGTCTTCCGGAAATCTCGCGGCCGCGTTCTTCTCGAGGACAGCGGCCAGGGCCAGCATCGCGTTGATCGTCACGGGGGTCCGTGCCCGGGCGATCGCGGAGGCGAGCGGTCCGATCGATTCCGCTTTCCCGAGGATCCCGAGGGCCCGAGCCGCGAGCGCCGCCGTCTGGGCGTCCGGGTCCTCGAGCGCCGCCGTGAGCGTCGGGATGGAATCCGGCTGCGGCCGGCGCGCCATGGCGTAGAGCGCCGCGATCCGAATCCCGCCGTCCGCGTCCGTCGCGTACGCCTGCGCGGCTTGCCGCGCGGCCGGCGTCGGGAAGCGCCACAGGGCGCGCACGAACGCGGCGCGCAGCTCCGGCGTCGCGGCCCCGGGAAGCGCCGCGACGAGCGCCTTCTCTCCGTCGCTCGATTCCAGGAAGCCGATTGCCCATGCGGCCCGAATGGCGACGGCGGGATCGGAGTCCTCGAGCAGGGGCGTCAGCGAGACCGTCGCCGCCGGATCGCCCAGAATTGCCGCGGCGAACGCAGCCTCCGCGCGCACTTCGGGCGAGGAGTCTGCGAACAGGCGGCCGAGCGGGGCCACGGCACGCGCGTCACCGATCCGGCCGAGAGCGAGCGCAGCCCGGGCTCGGACAGCCGCGTCCCGCGAGGAGGCAGCCGCATCGAGCGTCGCGGCGTCGAAGGCGCGTCGATCCTCGAGCGCCATGAGGGTCGGCTCGGCCTCGGCAAGCGACGCGAACGGCCGCGAGCCGCAACCGGCGTCGGCGTCGGCGCCCGCTGCTCCGCGGGATTCGCGGCCCGGTGCGCGCAGCCGCTCGCCAGGAGAAACGCCGCGCCAAGGGCGCGAAGACCGCGCCGCGGGTTCGCCAATTTCGTCCTCCGAAGATTCGGCCGGATTATAAGTGTCTAGGCGCCCACCAGGAGGCGGTCCCCGAGGATGTGCGGCAGCCCCGCCTTATGAATCTTCTCGCGGGCCTTTTCGACCGGGTACGGAACCCGGTCGAAGTGCACGACCCCCTCGGCCGCATCGTAGATCGCATATGCCGCGGCGGCATTGCGGTCACGCGGCTGGCCGATCGACCCGGGATTGATGAGGTAGCGCATGCCCTTCTTGAGCGGATAGCGCAGGCGCTCCCCCTCGACGAGCTCGACCAGTATGCCGTGCGGCTCGAGGGTGAAGACGGACGGAATGTGGCTGTGGCCGAAGAAGCACACGGCCGCGTCCGTTTCACGGAAATTCAGGTAGGCGTCGTAGTCGGTGAAGATGTAGGCATCCTCGTCCCGCGGCGAGCCGTGGCAGATGGCGAAAGATCCATCCACGGACGTCGGCCCGAGCGGCAGCCCCTCGAGGAACTTGAGGTTGCGGGGCGTGAGCTTGCCGGTCGTCCAACGGGCGGCCCTCAGGGCCACGGGGTTGAAGAGGTCCCCCGACTCGATGCCGCACACGACCTTGTCGTGGTTGCCGCGGATCATCCGCTTGGGCTTGCGGATGTTGCGGATGCGGTCGATCACCTGGTTTGGATTGGCGCCGTAGCCGACGAAATCTCCGAGCACGACCACGCAGTCGTAGCGCTTGCGGCGCACGCGCGCGAGCACCGCGGCCAGCGCCTCGGCGTTCGAGTGGATGTCCGACAGGATCAGGTAGCGCATGGCAGGGCCAGAGTCTCCTTCATCCGCGGAGTTTGTCGAAATCGTCGAGCGCGATCAGCACCCGGTCCGCCGCCTCCTCGACCGTTTCGGCGCCGCCGAGGACCGCGGCGACGGGCGCCATTCTATAGAAGGGCGAGCGTTCCGCGAAGAGTTGTCCGAGTTGCTCCTCGCTCTGGAAGAGCGGGCGATCCGTCTTACCCCGGAGCCGCGCCCGGACGGTCTCGAGCGCGACGTCGAGGAAGACCGCCGTTCCCAGCCGACCGATGCGCCTGCGGTTGCCTTCCTGCGCGAAACAGCCGCCCCCCGTGGCGATGACGGCCGCCGGGAGCGACTCCGTGGCCGCGAGGAATGCGGCCTCGCGCTCCCGAAAGGCGGCCTCGCCCGACTCCTCGAAAATCGCCCGGACCGTCTTTGCGCTCGTCCGCTCGATCTCGTCGTCGAGGTCGACGAAGGGCAGGGCCAGCCGCTCGGCCAGGCGCCGGCCCACGGAGCTCTTGCCGCTGGCCATGAAACCGACGAGGTAGATCCTCCCGCGCCGGCCCCGCCGCCGGCCGAGGTCGAGGGCTTCCCGCGCGTTGTCCTCGGTCCGTCCTCCCGCATACAGCCCGCCGATCATCGCGGCCGAATCGGCGCCGGCGTCCCAGACCGCGTCGAGCCGGGAGGGCGTGATGCCGCCGATCGCAACGAGCGGCTTCGCCCTGCCAGCGGCCGCCCGCGCGAGTTCCTCGAGGCCGCGGGGGGGCCGCAATGCCTTGGTGCCGCTCTCGAACACGGGCCCGAAGGCGACGTAGTCGGCCGCGGGGTCCTCGAAGGCGCGCCGCGCGGCCGGGACGTCGTGCGTGGAGACGCCGATGATGGCGTCCGGGGGGAGGATCGCGCGCGCCTCCCGCGCCGGCAGGTCGTCCTCGCCCAGGTGTACGCCCGTCCCCGCCAGGGCGGCGATGTCGACGCGGTCGTTGACCAGCGCCAGCGCTCCCGCCGCACGGCAGAGCCCGCCGATCGCTTCCGCCGCCGCGAGCAGCCCGCGGTCGGCGAGGGCATGGTCGCGCAGCTGGACCGCGCGGACGCCGACGGACAGCAGTCGCTGCGCAACGGCGACGGGGTCGTCTCCCGCGGACGGGTCGGTGAGGGCGTAAATGGAAGGGAGTCGGAGCATCGCGTCCGGAGTCGTCAGGTTTTTGCGAAAAACCGCTCCATGAAGTGGGTCGAGAGCCGCCCGGCGATGAAGTCGGGGTCGTCGAGGATCCGGCGGTGGAGCGGGATCGTGGTCTTGATTCCTTCGATGACGAAGAAGTCGAGCGCCCGGCGCCCGCGCCCGATCGCTTCCTCCCGGTCGCGCCCCCAGACGATCAGCTTGGCGATGAGGGAATCGTAGTGCGGCGGGATCAGGTAGCCCTGGTAGGCGGCCGTGTCGAGCCGCACGCCGAGGCCGCCCGGAGGATGAAAGGAGGCGATCCGGCCCGGCGACGGGGCGAACGTGACGGGGTCTTCGGCGTTGATCCGGAACTCGATGGCGTGTCCTCGGGGCGACATGTCGCGTTCGAGGAACGAGAGCGGAGCTCCCGCGGCCACGGCGATCTGTTCCTTGACGAGGTCGAGCGCCGTCACTTCCTCCGTGATGGGGTGCTCCACCTGGAGGCGCGTGTTCATCTCCATGAAGTAGAATTTCCCGTCCCCATCGAGCAGGAACTCGACCGTCCCGGCATTCACGTAGCCGACGGCCCGGGCCGTCGCGATGGCGGCCTCCCCCATCCGGCGCCGGAGGTCCTCGTCGAGCACCGTGGACGGGGCCTCCTCGATCAGCTTCTGGTGCCGCCGCTGGATCGAGCACTCCCGCTCGCCGAGCTGCCGGATATTGCCGCGCGTGTCGCCGAAGACCTGAAACTCGATGTGCCGCGGTTGCTCGAGGTACTTCTCGAGGTAGACCTCGGCATTGCCGAAGGCCTTCTCCGCCTCCACGCGCGCCGTCTCGTAGGCGCTGGCGAGGTCGCGCTCGTCGCGCGCGATGCGCATGCCGCGCCCGCCCCCGCCCGCCGAGGCCTTCAGAATGACGGGGTACCCGGCCTTCCTCGCGAAGGCCAGCGCTTCGTCGACCGTCTCGAGCGGCCCCGGTGAACCGGGGATCGTCGGGACGCCCGCCGCGGCCACCGTCCGGCGCGCGAGCGATTTGTCGCCCATCTTCCGGATCGCCTCCGGCGGCGGGCCGATGAACGCGATGTGGCAATCCTGCAGGATCTCGGCGAAGTACGCGTTCTCCGAGAGGAACCCGTAGCCCGGGTGGATCGCGTCGGCTTCCGTGATCTCGGCCGCCGAGACGATCGCCGAGATGTTCAGGTACGAGGCGGCGGACGGGTACGGCCCGACGCAGACGTCCTCGTCGGCGTACCGGACGTGGAGCGCGTCCCGGTCCGCCTCGCTGTAGATCGCGACCGTCTTGATGCCGAGCTCGCGGCATGCCGAGATCACCCGGAGGGCGATCTCCCCGCGGTTGGCGATGAGGATCTTCTTGAACACGCGGCTAGTGTCCCGTCACAAGGGTCGCGATGCCAATCTCGAATAATGCCATGCGGCCCGAAGAGCGAGAGCCACGGTGGCCGTCGGAAGCCGAATGGCGCTGTTGAAACTCCGGGGGCCGAACACTACGCCGCGAGGCGGATCGCGAACAGCTTCTCGCCGTACTCGACCGGCTGGCCGTTACGCGGGTAAACGGCGACGACCTCGCCTTCGACGTCCGATTCGATCTCGTTCATCAGCTTCATGGACTCGATGATGCACAGGGTCTTGCCCTTGGCCACGCGCACTCCGATCTCGGCGAAGGCCTCGGCCTCGGGAGAGGCCGACCGGTAGAACGTGCCGACGATCGGCGAGGTGATCACGTGGACGTTGCGGTCCGCCTCGGGGGGCGCCTCGGCGATCGGAGCGGCCGCCGGGCGCGCGGCCGCAGGCGCGACGGCGACCGGGGCCTCCGCGGCAGCCGGACGTCGGCCTTCGATCCGCAGGCGGAAGCCGGCCCGTTCGATCTCGAGGCCCGACAGGCCCCGCTCGGCGACGATGTCGATGAGCTCCCGGATCTCCTTGAGCGAAAGCATCGTTCTACAAGAGCTCCTTCTCCAGCCCGAGCGCGGCCTTCCGGAGCTCGAACCGGCCCCGCCCGAAATTGCCGTCCCGGGCCAGCAGGAGCAGGAGATAGTACTCCGGGGTGACACGGCAGAGGATCGAAGTCGTGGGGCCCGACGCCACCGTGATCTCGGAGACGTTGCCGTGGTCGGCGAGCGCGCGGGAGGTGTTGGCGGCCTTGACCAGCGCGCCGGCCTCCGCGGCGAGCGAGTCCATCGGGAGGCCCTCGGCGGAGACATAGGAGTCGATCGCGATTCCATCCAGGCCGAGGAGCGAAACGGCCCGTGTTCCCTCCACGCGTTCGGCGATCCGGCGGAGGCTGTCCTGGAAGACGTTCATCTGCGACCCGATGATGTCACGGTCCGGGGCTCCGAATCACCCGGCCTGGACGAGGGAGAGCCACTGCTTGAGGGCGCGGATCCGGGCCAGGCGGCGCTCCAGGCCCACGTCGGTGGCGGCCCCCGCGGGCGCCGTGGAGGCGGGAAGCAGGCGTGCCTCGGCGTCGCGCCGCATGCGTTTCAGATCGTCGTCGAACGGGTGGCGCATGACCAGGTCGTCATAGATCTGAAGCGCCTCGGCATAGTGGCCCTGGGCGTAATACAGGTCTGCCAGCGCCCGACCGGTCGGGCGAGCGGGCTCCGCCTCGGGGGCCGGCAGGGCGGGCGCCGGCGGTTCCGAAGCCACGGGGACCGGCGGGGGCGCCGGCGGTTCGGCGCCGGGGGCCGCTTCCGGCGCTGCCGGAGCGAGCGAGACATCCCGGGTCGGGATGAATGGAAACGGATCGTCCACCTTGGCCTTGCCGGAGTCCTCTCCGACCTCGAAAGACAACGACGTCATTTCGAAAGCATCCACCAGGGGCGGCGCCGCCTGCGCCGGAGGCATCCTGGGCGTGGCCCGGCGGCGCCCCTTGTCGGTCTCCTGGAAGCGCGGAGGAGGAGGAAGCGGCTCCGCCGGCGGCGGGACCCGGGGCGGGGGCGGAGGCTTCGGCGCCACCAGGGGCTCGAGCTCGGCGATCACCGCGTCCACCTTGCGGTCGCCCGAGATCGCGCGGTACAGCTTGTACTTCTTGAGGGCCTCCAGGTTGTCGCGCCGCGACATGTGGATGTCGGCGAGCGACTTGGCCGCGACCAGATTTGCCGGATCGGCCGCGAGGACCTTCGTGAAGGTCGCAATGGCGTCGGTCGCCTGATTCGCCTCGAGGTACATGCGCCCGAGCGCAACCTGTGCGGCGATGTAGCCGGGATGGGCGAGCAGGCCCTTCTGCAGAGCCGAGAGTGCGTCCTTGACCCGGCCGACCTTGCGGTACTCCTCCGCGAGGGATACGAAGAGGCGCGAACCGCTGTCGAGATCGAGCCTTCGCTCGAGGTCACGAATGCGAGCTTCAGCCGTCGGGTCAGCCACGATGAGGATGAAAGCGCCGCCCCCCGAAGGGGGCGGCGGCAATCCCTAGGGGGGGACGACGCAAGGCAGCTGGTACGAGAAGACCTGCGCCGGAGCCGTGCAACCACTCGCGAGGTTCTTCACGACGACGCTCGCGGTTTCGGTGGTTTGCAGCGTGCCAGCCGGGTTGGGCGCAACGCAGGTCGGAGCCGTCGTGACCGTGCTCGTCGGAACCCTGACCGTCAGGAATCCGCTGCCCACCGACTCGACGAAACCGGGGCGCCCGTTGAACGTGACCAGGGCGTCGGCGACGCTCGGAGGGAGGTTCGTGCCGTTGATCTGGATGACGGTGTCGGTCTGTCCGACTTGAGGAGTCAGGCTGGTCACCGTCATCGGGACGACGACGTAGGTGAAATCCCCGCCGACCGCCCTCTCCCCCGTGGTGAGGTTGACCACGACGGCGGTTCCGGCGCCACCGCCGCAGTTGGGCGGCAAAGTTGGCAGCACGGCCAGCTCGGTCGCCGATACGGACTGCACGATCGCCGGCACGCCCGCGAGTGTCACCGCGACCGGTGCCTGGAACCCCGTGCCGTAGATCGTCACCGTCGAGAAGGGCGCGTCCGTGCTCTGCCTTCCGTTGGCGATCCCCGTGATGTGCATGTCGGGAGTGTAGGAAAAGAGGACGTCGTCATTCGAAACCAGGCCGGACGCGATGTTCTTGACCGTCACCGCCGCGGACACGTCCGTGGCCGTGGGGTCGAAGGGCGCGGGCGGAGACAACACCACGACCTGGTTGTACGAGACCGAGATGACGGTCGCCTCGACGGCGCCGAAGAAGACCTGCACCCCGCCCGTCGTCGAGAAGCCCGAGCCGACGATCGTCACGCGCGTCTTCCCGCTCTTGGTGCCCGATGCCGGCAGGACGGCCGTGACCGTCGGCGTTCCGGGGTCGGTGGTTCCGTAGAAGAAGCAGCTCGGCAGCGAGAGCACGATGGGAGGTATGGCCCCGTTGAACGTCAGCGTGACCGGGGCAGGCGTCGAAGGAGCGTTGACCTCCGGGAATCCGGGCGTCTGCACGACCACGGCGGTCGAGGTCACCGACGAGACGACGCCGTCTCTCGTGATGCCGTTGACCGTGAACTGGACGCGCGTGGTGCTCGGCGAGCTGGCTGGAAAGCCGGTTCCGGTCAGCGTCACGGTCGTTCCGCCTTCCTTGGGGCCGAAGCTCGGGTTGCACGAGCTGACCTGCGGTCCGGAGCCGGGGCCGGACTGGAACGAGATCGTGAGGCTGCCGGAGTTCGTCTTGCCGGACACCGTCGCGGTTCCCTTGGTCTTGGCGGTGCCCGCCGAGGCTCCGCAGAGCGCCGTGGCCGCAACGCCGTTCGTCGTGACGACCGAGACGAGCGCCAGGCCGTTCTGGCCGAACGCGCCGAAGTCCGTCGTGAAATTGACGGCCGTTCCATCGGGCACCGGGTTGCCGTTCAGGGTCACGAACGCCTCTATGAGTGTGCACGTGCCTGCCTTGGGGTTCGCGTCGCTCGTGACGAGCTGTACCGACACGGCGCTCGACGTTCCTCCGCCCGTTCCGGGCTTCGGTGCCGTCGGGGCGTCCGCGGCGCAGGCATGGATGCCCACGACCGCCGCCACGAGGATCAGTGCAAGAGCTATCCGGCGCATGGGTCCCCCTTACTTGGCCAATCTCGCGGGCGCGGTCGCTGTGTAGTTGAAGGTCAGAATCCCGCTCGCGGTGTCGCTCTGGACCCGCTTTCCCGAAACCGTCGACCCGAAGAACGTGATGTCGAAGGCCGTATCGATCTCGTTGCGGCCGGTCTGCTGGTCGATTCCGCCGTTGAAGGGCAACAGCTGGTCGAACGGCGTCTGCTGCAGAGCCGCGGCGTAGAGGACCGGGAAGTCCGTCAGGGTCGCGGTCCCGTCGTGCGGGACGAGCACCCCGCAGCCGAATGTCTGCACGGGGGGCACGAGGGTTCCACCGTCGGTCCGGCGGAAAGCCACCGTGTAGCTGTTGACTTGGACGTCCGAGAAGCCTTGCGTGTCGATCGACGTGGGGTTCTTCGCCTTCGAGTTGAGGGTCATCGTGCCGATCTGGACCGGCGCCGGCGTGGCGACGTTGATGAATCCCGGCTGAAATTCGATGTTCACGGTCAGGAAGACCGGAGATTCCGTCTGCCCCTGGGTGTTGGTGCAGCCGGCGGCGAAGGCCAGGGCCGCCGCCATTGCCATCGCGAGCAGATGCGTCTTTTTCATGATGCCTTCCCCCTTACGACCGGAGAATCCGTGGAGTGATGAAGATGAGCAACTCATCGTGCTTCTCCGTCCTCGTCTTGTTCTTGAAGAGATTGCCGAGGACGGGAATCTTCCACAGCCCCGGAATCATGTTGTACTGGTCCTGGTCGTTGATCTGGAAGATGCCGCCGATCACCGTGGTGCCGCCGTCCTTGACGAGCACCTGGCCGCGGTACTCCCGGATCGTCAGCGGCACGTTCTGGCCGAGCGCGAGGTTCAGGGCGACCGCGGGCTCGCGTTTCATCACGTTGACCGTCAGCAGAACCGTTCCTTCGGCCGTGATCTGCGGCGTGACGTCGAGCTTGAGGGTCGCATCGACGTAGATGACCGTCGTCGTGTTGTTCACGGTCGTCTGCACGGGGATCTGGACGCCCGACTGGATGAGGGCCGGCGTGTTCGTCAGCGACGTCACCTTCGGCGACGAGATGATCTTGAGTAAGCCCTGGTTCTCGGCGGCCGTCAGGGCGACGTCGAGGTTGAACGTGTTGAGGATGTTCCCGAGCACCAGGGAGGCGACCGTGGGCCCGTTTCCGAGGCCGACGTTCAGGCCGCCCCGGATCGTGCTTGGAAAGATCAGGTTCGTCGTATTTCCCGTTTCGTTGTCGGCCTTGCCGCGCACCTGCCAGTTGATGCCGAGGCTGCGCCCGAGGCTCTTGGTCGTTTCCACGATGCGGGACTCGATGACGACTTGCGGCGTCGCCGTGTCGAGGTTGTCGATCAGCTGCAGGACCGCGGGCAGGAACGTCGGGATCTCACGAATGATCAGCGTGTTCGTGCGCGCGTCGACGACGATCGCGCCGCGCTTGGACATCACGCTCTGGAGCGTCGGGACGATGTCGGCCGCCTTGGCGTAAGACAGCTTCTTGATGACCGTGCGCGTCGGTTCGGCGGCCTGGCGCGCCTCGGCCAGGCGGGCACGATCGCCCTCCTCGGCCTGGAGCTTGCTCGTCGTGGCGATGCGCATGATGTTGTTCTCGAGCACGTAGCCGAGGCTGTTCTGCTTGAGGATCAGGTCGAGCGCCTGGTCCCAGGGAACGTCTTCGAGCTGCACCGTGACCGTGCCCCGGACTTCCGGATCGATCACGATGTTCAGTCCGGTCAGCTGGGAGACCGTCCGGAAGACGTCCTTGATGTCGGCGTCTTTCAAGTCGAGAGAGATCGGCTCGCCCGTGAACTGGCTCTGGGCTTCCGAGATCGTCCGCGAGCGATACGCGGCGCCGCCCTGCTGCTGGTTCGACTGGTCCTGGTCGAGCTGGGCTGCGGCCGCCTCGAAGAGCGCGTCGCCGCGAGCCGACGTCGGCTTCGGCGCAGGCTTCGGGGCCTGGGGCGCGGGCTTGGGCGCCGGCGCCGCGGCAACGACGGGAGGGGGCGGCGATACGACCGGGGCCGGGGCCTCGACCGTTTTGACCTCGGCCGGCGGCGCAGCCGGGGCCGGAGCAGCTGCCGTCTTGACCTCGGGCGCCGGCGTTTCGACATGGGAGGCCGGAGCAGGCGCAGTCAATGCCGCAGGCGGCTCGGCCGTCGGCGCCGGCTTCTGGGCAATCGTGGTGACGGACGGGGCGGCGGCCAGAGGAGCCGGAGCGGCGATGCTCGCCGTCTGCGGCACCGGGGGGGCCTCCGGGGGAGGCGCAGCCGCCAGCACGGGCTCGGTCTGTGCCGCCGGCAGCGGTTCCGTAGCTCCGGCCACCGGCTCGGACGACGAGTTCTGTCCGACGATGACCGCGAGCCGTTCGCCGTCGGGCACGAGGGCGTGGGGCATGGGCCTCGAGAGGTCGACGACCACGCGGGTCACGTATTCGGGCGAGGTCTGGAATTGCGAGATCCGAATGCGCGTGACGACGTCGTCCTTGACGACGATCGTCCGCTGCTTGACGTCGTTCTTGACTCCCGGCAGATCCACGACGATGCGCGGCGGATTCGCGAGCGCAAAGTCTCTGGCCGAGAACCAGCCGTCCCCGAGCAGGACGACCGCCACGTGGCCATCGCTCGTCTGCGCGGTCACGCTCTCGAGCAGGTGGGCTGCCTCGCCCCTCGCCACCACGACCGGCGCTGGCTTCGGGGCCGGCGGCTGCGACGGGCTCGCGGCCGGCACGGCCGCGGCGGGAAGCGGTGCCGAATCCACCGACGCGGCAGTCACGGCCGGCGTGGCTTCGGCCTCGACGTCGGCTTGTGCCGTCGCAGCGGGGCCCGTGAAGGCGATCGCCAGGCCCTGGCCGGCCGAGCGCAGGTCGGCATGGGCGTCCGGGTTGTGCGTGATGGACAGCCTGGTGATTCTCTTTCCGAGCTCGTCGAGCTCCTCGAACTTGATCGATTCGACGAGCCCCCCGACCCTGGGTGTCGTCACGCCGGACGCGACCGAGACGTCGCGCAGGTCCACGACGAGGAGGTTCGGCCTCGGCTCGTAGGAGGTGTAGAGAAGGGGCGCATTGGCCGAAAGGACCACTCGGGCGCCATCGGCGTCCTCGTTGAACGCGGTCCCTGTGATTCTTGCCGCGCCGGCAGGAGCGGTCGCAGCCGCCGGAGAGGGGGCCGGTCCCGACGAGGTCGCCGGAAGGGCGTCCGCGGCACCGTGCGCTGCCTGACCCCTGGAGGAGCAGCCCACGGCGGCAGCCCACACCAGCGCAAGCGCCGTGGCCGTCGCGGTTCCTCTAAATGCCATTCGCATCGTTCCTCCCGTCGCGCGGAATACCATGATCACCGAATCCTCACTGCTTGACCGTCGCGTTGAGCTGTTTCGTGACTTCCCGGAACGGCTTCACGCTCTGCGGATCGTTGATGTTCTGCCGGAACGTCACCTCGTTTGGCCCGACGCGCACGACCTCGCCGTCGTACAGCAGGTCGCCGGCCCGCACGAGGTAACTCTTGTTGTCGGTGGCGCGGATCTGGGCCACATACCCCGCCTTGGTCTTCCAGATCCCGTGGACGACGAGATCATCGATCGAAATACCCGCGATCCCCGGCGGACGCTGCACGCCGCCGCGGTTCTGCTCGCGCACGAGGAGCGAACGGAACGGGTCGCGGCGTCCCGCCGGGTCGTAGGAATAGGCGTGGCCGGCCATGGCCGACTCGTCCTGCTCGATCATGGACTGCCCCGGCGAGTCGGGGACCGGCGCGATGACGGCCGCCGGCTTCGTGGGCTCGGCCGCGGGCGCCGACGGCGCCTGCGCGAACGCAAATCCGCCGCCGGACACGATCATGGCGAGGGCGAAGAGGGTGCGTTTCATTCGACCCCCCTGCCCTCGGAACGCTCCTTGAGCGTCTGCGCCTTCGCGGCCGCTCCCGGCTTGGCTCCCGGCGCGGCGGGCTGTGCCGGGGGCGTCGAGCCCGGGGCGAGGCCCTGGGTCGCCGTCGCTTGCCCGACCTCGTCGCCCGTGTAGATGAACGTCTTGGCGACGAACTGGGCCGAGATCGACTTGCCCGCGACGTCGTTCAAGGCCGTGATCTTGAGGTCCTCGACGTTGACGATGCGGGAAAACCGGCTCATCCGGTCGAAGAAGAGAGCGAGGTTGTGGTAGGTGCCTTCGACCTGGATGGCGATTGGCCACTCCGCGTAGAACTCCTTCTGCGCGAAATCGCCGGGCGTGAATTTCTTGAGCGTGAAGTCGCCCTGGCGCGTCAGCGTTTCGATCCGCTTGATGAGCTCCTCGGTATTGCGTTTCGAGGGCAGGATCTGGAGGAGCTTGGAGAGCTCGAGCTCGAGCCGTTTGACCTCTTCGCGGAACTGCGAGAGCTTCCGCTCGGCGGCGCGCCCCTTCTGGATCTCCTGGTTGAGGCCGTCGAGCTCGATCTTCTTCCCGGCGATCTCGGCGTTCATCGGCTTGAACCAGAACCAGTGGACCGCGCCCGCGAGCGCGATGCCGACGGCAAGGCCGACGCCGAGGGCGTAGTACCAGGGCTTCTCTTCGATGTTGAGCCCGAATACCGCCATCGCCCTATACCCCCGGCTTTCCGGCTGCGGCAGCCGCCTTGCCCCGCGGCCCCGGCCCCTTCGGAGCCGTCGTCTTCGCGGCGGTGCCCGCCTCCGCGACCGGCCGTCCGTTGGTGAAGATCACCGTCATCTCCCAGCCGTAAAGACCCTGCGGGCCCGCTTCCCGGCCCAGGTTCTTGAAGACCGGCTCCGCGAAGAACGGGCTCTTCTTGAGGTTCTCGAGGTAGGTGGCCACGGCGTTGGGCGAGAGGGTCTTGCCCTTCAGAGTCATCAGGTCGCCCTGCACCTGCAGCTCGGTGAGCCACACGAGGTCGGGCAGCGCCTTGGACACCTCGTCCATCAGGCGGACCGGGCCCTTCTGGTTCGTCTTGAGGTTGTTGATCAGCGAGATCTTCTCTTCGAGGCTCGTCTTCTTGTCCTCGTAGCTCTTGACCTCGTCGATGATCGACTTCAGGCGCGCGACTTCCTCGCGCGCCTTGCCGATCTCCTCGTCGAGGTGCCGCCGGGTCGAGGTCAGCACGAGCGCCATCGCCCCGATGTAGATCAGGCCGAGGAGCAGGCCCCCGACGAGGACGAGATTGTTGAGCTTGGCGCCGGTCGGAAGAGCCGGCCCCTTCTTCTTGGCGGCCGCCGCCTTGGCCTCGGTGAGGAGGTTGATCCTGATCAAGCGGCTTCGTCCCCGACATGGCGGATCGCGAGCCCGACGGCCACGGCCAGGCTCGGCGCGTTGTCCGTGAGCCATTCCCCGGAAACGGACGCGCCCGCAATGTCGATCTGGCGGAAGGGGTTCAGGATCTCCACCGGGATGCTGAACCGGTCCTTGAGCTGGGTGTCCAGATTGACGACCCGCGACGAGCCCCCCGAAAGGAAGAGCTGGTCGATCTTCTCGGTCGACGTCGTCGCCAGGAAGAAGTCGAAGGTCTTCTGCAGCTCCTGCGCGAGGTCGTCCGAGACCGAACGCAGGATCGGAAGGATGTCCTGGAGGGACTGGTCGCCCGACGATTTCGCCCTTCTTGAGCGATTCGGCCTGCTCGAACGAGAGGGACAGCTGCTTCTGGATGGCGTCGGTGTACTGGTTGCCGCCGAACGAGATGTCGCGCCAGAAGATCGTGTTCGCCCCGGAGAGGATGTTGACGTTGGTCACCGAGGCGCCGATGTTCACCAGGGCGACCACGCGGCCCGGCTCGACCGGGTAGTTCGCCTCGTAGGCGTTCTGAAGGGCGAAGGCGTCGACGTCCACCAGCATCGGCGTCTTGCCGGCCTGGGTGATGACGCTCGTGTAGTCGGAGATCTTGTCCTTCTTCACTGCGACGAGCAGGACGTCCATCGTCTCGCCGCCGCCCGCCTCGAGAACGACGTAGTCCAGGTTCACGTCGTTGATGTCGAAGGGCACGTACTGCTCGGCCTCCCAGCGGATCGATTCGGCCAGCTCCTCGGGGGACATGGCCGGCAGCGATATCTTCTTGATGATGACGGAGTGGCCCGAAAGGGAGGTCCCGAACTCAGGGTTCCGGACGTTGAGGGTCGAAACGATGCGGTTGACCGTGTCGACGACCAGGGACGAGTCCATGATCGCGCCGTCCACGATCGCCTCCGGCGACAGCGTCTCGAGGCCCGTCTTGACGAGTCGGAAACCGCCGCCCTTGGTGTCCTTGAGCTCTACGAGCTTGACCGCCGAGGACCCGATGTCCAGACCCACCAGATTCTTGGTTTTTCTGAACAGCACTATGCGCCCCACCGAAAAAAGAAAGACGGTTCTGGGCTTTGACCTATGGTTATTACGGCTGGTTGTCAAAATAGCAAAAGGTTTTCGTGTAGTCAAGAGATGAGACGCGCTAAAGCATCCATTGCGCAAAGACTTAGGCCGCTCGGGCAGGTGGCTCGGTCGAAGGCCAGCTGTTCTTTGTTGCGTCGCCGCGCAAGCCGATGTAGGCTTCGCGGGTTTTTTCGGTCGCGTTTGGCCGAGACGAGGAGACCCATGGCCCAGCACTGTCAGTTCTGCGGAAAGACGCCGATGAGCGGCCACCGCGTCAGCCACGCGCACAACGTGACGAACCGGAAGTGGAACCTGAACTTGAAGACGGTCCGCGCCGTCGTCGAAGGCGTCTCCCGGAAGGTCTCCGCCTGCACCCGCTGCATCCGCACGGGCCGGGTCGTGAAGCCCGTGGTGCGGAAGAAGACCGCGTAGAAAGTTCGTCGCAGGAGCCGGTGCCCGCCGCCGACCGCGAACCGGCTATTCCCGCTCCCCCGCCATCGGCACGTTGTATTTCCGGATCACGTCGCGCACGCCGGCGACGGCGCGAATTCGGCCGAGGATCTTCTCGAGTTGTTTCAGGTCCGCCGTCTCCAGCGACACGGTGACGTAGCCCTCGCGCATCTCGCCCACGCGGGCCTCGATCCGCCGGATGTTGGAGCCTTCGCCGGCGATGGCCTGCGTGACGTCGGCGAGCAGCCCCGGCCGGTCCTCCGTGACCACCTCGAGATCGATGGCGTAGGAGGCCCGCTTCTCGCCGGCCCAGGCCACGTCGATGCGCCTCTCCGGGTCGTACAGCAGGTTCTTGACGTTGGGGCAGCTCTCCGAGTGCACCGAGACGCCCCGGCCACGCGTGATGTAGCCGACGATCTTCTCCCCGGGAACCGGGTTGCAGCACTTCGCCAGCGCCGCCAGCAGGTCGTTGTGCCCGACGACGACGATGTCGGGCAGGGAAAAGGGAAGGATCTTCCGGACCACGCGGGAGACGGCCGACTCCTTCTTCTCGGCTTCGGGGCGCGCCAGCTCGTCGGCCGGAACGAGGCGCTCGACGGCGCTCCTGGGCGCGAGCTTGCCGTACCCGATCGCCGCGAACAGGTCCTCCTTGCGCGAGAAGCCCCACTGCTTGAGCTCGCGGGCGAGGCTGCCCTCCTGCTCGAGCTTCTTGACCGTGCGCTTGTACTTCTTGAGCTCGCGCTCGAGCAGCCGGCGCCCGAGCTCGACGGCCTCGAGGTTCTCCTGGGTGTGGATGAAGTGCCGGATCTTGTGCCGCGCCCGGCTCGTGACGACGGAAGAGAGCCAGTCCCTGGACGGCGCCTGGTTCGGGGCGGTCAGGATCTCCACGATGTCCCCGCTCCCGAGCGGCGTGCGCAGCGGCGCGAGCTTTCCGTTGACGCGCGCGCCGACGCACCGGTGCCCCACGTCGGTGTGGATGCGGTAGGCGAAATCGATCGGGGTAGCGCCGCGCGGGAACGCGAAGACCTCCCCTTTCGGCGTGAAGGTGTAGACCTCGTCCGGGTAGAGGTCCACCTTGAGGGAGGACAGAAACTGCTTCGGATCGGAGACCTCGCTCTGCCAGTCGACCAGCTGGCGCAGCCACTGGAACCGGGCGTCGTCGGCGTGCGGCCCCAGGCGGCCCTCCTTGTACTTCCAGTGCGCCGCGATTCCGCGCTCGGCGATCAGGTCCATTTCCCGCGTCCGGATCTGGATCTCGAAGGGCTGCCCCGTCTCGCCCATGACCGTCGTGTGCAGCGACTGGTAGAAGTTGGGCTTGGGCATCGCGATGTAGTCCTTGATCCGCCCGGGCACCGGCCGCCAGAGCTGGTGCACCATGCCCAGCGTCTCGTAGCAGTCGCGCGTTTCCGCGACCACGACGCGCAGCGCGAGGATGTCATAGAGCTGCGCGGCCTCGACCCCCATCCGTTTCATCTTCAGCCAGATCGAGTAGTAACGCTTCATCCGTCCCGAGACCTCGGCGAGAACCCCGGCTTCGTCGAGCCGCGCCTCGATGCGCCGCCGGATCTCGCTGATCATGCCCTCCGACACCTTCATGCGCCGCGCCACCTCGCGGGCGACCTGCTCGTGCTGCTCGGGCTCGAGGTTCAGGAACGCGAGGTCCTCGAGCTCCCCTTTGACGCTCCCCATGCCGAGCCGGTGCGCGATCGGCGCGTAGATGTCGAGGGTCTCCCGGGCGATCTCGCGCCGCCGGGACTCCGGCAGGAAGCCGAGCGTCCGCATGTTGTGGAGCCGGTCGGCGAGCTTGACCATCACGATCCGCAGGTCGGAGACCATCGCCAGGATCATCTTGCGGAAGGTCTCGGCCTGCTCCTCCTCGCGCGAGACATAGGAGAACTTGCCGATCTTCGTCAGCCCGTCGACGAGTTCGGCGACCTCGTCGCCGAACTGCTGCGCGATCGACTCCCGCGTCGTCAGCGTGTCCTCGAGGACGTCGTGCAGGAGGCCCACGACGATGGAGATGTCGTCGGCCTTGAGATCCGCCAGGATCGCCGCCACGTTCAAGGGGTGCACGAGGTAGGGCTCGCCCGAGCGCCGGACCTGCCCCTTGTGCTCGCGCGCCGAAAAGACGTAAGCCCGCCGCAGCAGGTCCTGGTCGCTGCCCGGGTTGTAGCCCTCGACCTTCTCGAGGATCTCCTCGAAGTGGATCATGCCAGGGGAAAGAGTAGCGCGGAAGCGCGCGGGGCGGGAGACGGAAGAGGGGAAACGGAAGACGACAGAGAGGTTTTCGCCTCCCCTCTACCGTCTTCCGTCGACCGGACTAGCGCCGCTTGGAGTTCTTTTTGGACGAGGACGGCGGTGCGGCCACAGCGGCCGGCGGCGGCACGGCGGCCGGGACGACGGCGAGCTTGCCCTTTTGCTGCCATTCCTTCCAGATCACGACGATCGCGGCCGCCACGTAGATCGAAGAGTAGGTGCCGACCACGATCCCGATCATGAGCGTCAGGGCGAACGTGTGCAGGACCTCGCCGCCGAGGAGGAAGAGCGCGATGACGACGAGCATCGTCGCGCCCGAGGTCAGGATGGTCCGCGAGAGCGTCTGGTTGATCGACCGGTTGATGACGGCCGTCAGCGACTCCTTCTTCGGCGTCTTCAGGTTTTCGCGCACGCGGTCGTAGACGACGACCGTGTCGTTCATCGAATAGCCCACGAGGGTCAGGAGCGCCGCCACGACGACCAGGTTGAACTCCCGGCCGAAGAGGGCAAGCAGCCCGACGGTGATCAGGGTGTCGTGGACGATGGCGACGACCGCGCCCACGCCGAAGGGCAGCGAGCGGAACCGGAAGGCCACGTACGCGAGCATCCCGATCGTGGACCAGACGACGGCGAGCAACGCCTTCCTCTGCAGGTCCGCGCCCACCTGGGGCCCGACGTTCTCGGCCGAGAGCAGGACGAAGGGGCCCGCGAACGCGTTCGACTGCAGCCACGCCTTGACCGGCGCCGAAACCCCCTCGACCGCGCTCGCATCGGCGGGCGAGCGGAAAAGGCCCAGATCCGAGCGCCGCGCGATGACCCGCTCGGCCGCCTGCGCGTAGTAGTCCGCGGCGTTCACGTCCGACCGGCCCGCGACGTGGTCCGGATCGGCCGCGGCCAGGCGCGCTCCCAGCGTCGCCTTGCCCTCGGTGTTGATGTCGATCTTGCCCGGATCCGTCGGCGACGCAAGGCCCTGGCGCAGCGCCTTGAGCACGTCCCCGGCGACGTCCCGGCCCTCCTTGACCTGCTGCTGGACTCGGATGAGGACTTCGTTCTTGGCGGCCTCTTCGTACCGCTGGATCCCGATCTCGCCCAGCCCCGCGCCGTCGAGGGTCTTGCGCAGGCGGTCGATGTCCGGCCGGTCCGCGAAGCGGACGGCGATGGCCGTTCCGCCCGAGAAGTCGATGCCGAACTTCAGCCCCTTCTGCACGAACACCGCGAAGACGCCGAGCGCAATGAACGCCCACGAGACGAAGATCGCCCGCCACTTGTACTTCAGGAAGTCGATGCTGGTCTGTCGAAAGAATTCCATTGCCGGCTTTCTATATGGAGATCGAGTCGATGTGCTGCCGCCGCCCGTAAACGAGCTCGAACAGCGTGTGCGAAACGAACACGGCGGTGAACATCGAGATGAGCAGGCCGATGATCAGGGTGACGGCGAAGCCCTTGACGGGGCCCGTGCCGAACTGCAGCAGGAACAGCGCCGAGATGATCGTCGTGGCGTGCGTGTCGACGATCGTCGCGAACGCTTTCGAAAAGCCGTTCTCGATGGCGGCCTTCGGGGCCCGGCCGTTGCGCAGCTCCTCGCGAATGCGCTCGAAGACCAGCACGTTCGAGTCGACCGCCATGCCGATCGTCAGAATGAAGCCGGCGATCCCCGGCAGCGTCAGCGTCGCCTCGAAGAGCGCCATCGCGGCCGCGAGCAGCAGCGCGTTCAGGGTCAGCGCGATCACGGCGTTCCAGCCGGCGAGGCGGTAGTAGACGGCCATGGCCACGAACACGAGCAGCGCGCCCGCGACCGACGCCGCGATCCCCTTCCGGATCGAATCGAGCCCGAGCGACGGGCCCACGGTCCGCTCCTCGAGGTAGGTCAGGCCCGCCGGCAGAGCGCCCGCGCGCAGCACGAGCGCGAGGTCGTTGGCCTCCTCCGGCGAAAAGCTTCCCTCGATCACGCCCTGCTCGGTGATGCGGTCCTTGATGTTCGGCGCCGACTGCACCCGGTTGTCGAGGACGATGGCCAGACGCTTGCCGATGTTGGCGCCGGTCGCCTCGCCGAACTTCTGGGAGCCGCTCGCCGTCAGGAAGAAGGTGACCGAATGCGCGCCGAACTGGCCCTGGGTCGGCCGCGCGTTCTTCAGGTCGCGGCCCGTGATGACGGCCTGCTTGCGCACCACGTAGAACGACCGTTCCCGGCTTCCCGCCACGGCCTTGGCCTCGATGAGCTTGAACTGCGGGGGAACCGTGCCTCCGGGGAAGCCGGCCGTCAGGGCCGATTCGGTCGACGGCCCGTTCTCGACCAGCGAGAGCTCGAGGAAGGCCGTGTTCTTGATGAGGTCCTTGACGCGCTTGGGGTCGTCGATGCCCGGCAGCTGGACGAGGATCCGGTCCGAGCCCTCGCGCGCGATCAGGGGCTCGGAGACTCCGAACTCGTCCACGCGGTTGCGGATCGTTTCGACCGCCTGCGCGACGGCGTTGTCCTCCATCTGGCGCCGCGCGGGGTCCTTCAGCGCGAACGTCCACTTGCCGCCGGCCGTGCTGTAGTTCCAGTCGGGGAGGAAGCGCTTGACGGCCTCCTCGAGTTTCGTCTGGTCGGTCTGCGGCGTGACCACGATCGAGAACGAGGTGTCGGTCGGAAGCTCCACGGCGCCGATCGAAGCGTCCTTCGTCTGGCCCTTCAGCGTCTCGACCGAGTCGTCCCGCTCGGCCTTCAACGCGTCGGACGTCTTGACCTGCAGCACGAGGTGGATCCCCCCGCGCAGGTCGAGCCCGAGCTTGATCGCGCTCTTGAGCGCATCCTGGAAGCCCGGCGAGCCCGGGCCCGTCCAATCCTTCCGAGCGTGGGCGTACCCGGTCGCCACGTAGCCGGCGATCGCGCCGACCACCACGAGGACGATCAAGAGAACGCGCCAACGGAGCTTTTTGCCCAAATCCCCCTCCAAAAAAGAACGCCGGAGTGTACAGGAACCTCGGCCCGCTGTCAGCTACGAGCTGTGGGCTTAAGTTCCTGTCGTGACGGACGTTGTCTCGGGCTCCCCGGCCAGGCCGCCGACCGCGCTGCGCAGCACCTTGATTTTCGTGTTGTCCGAGATCTGGAGGATCACGAAGCCGCGCTCCTCGTCCATGGCCGTGATGCGGCCGAATATTCCTCCGCCCGTGATGACCTCGTCGCCCTTCTTCAACTTCGAGAGCATCTCCTGGGTCTTCTTCTGTTTCTTGCGCATGGGCGCGATGAGGAGGAAATAGAAGATGACGAAGATGAAAACCATCGGGAGGAACTGGACGAGCCCTCCCGCGGCCCCACCCGGGGCCGGGCCGGTCTGAAGCAGGTGCGTCAACATAAGGGGCGGATCATACAAGAAGACGGAAGCCGGGAAATGGGGAGACGCAAGACGAGTCGCGCCCTGTACCGTCTCCCTTCTCCCGTTTACCGTTTACCGGCCTTCGGGCTTCGAGAACGGCACGGGCTCCGCCCTCGGCGGCATGGCCTTCCGGGCCGCCTCGACCCGGTCCCAGAAGGCCAGGAAGTTCTCCCCGAGGACCCCCAGGACCTCCTCGTCGGAGTGGCCGCGGCGCAGCAGCTCCTCGGTGAGCCGGGGCAGCTTCGAGACGTCCTCGAGCCCGGTCGGGAGGGTCCTCGATGCCGTCGAAGTCGGTGCCAAGGCCGACCGCCCTCGGCCCGCCCACCTTCATGACCCGCTCGATGTGGTCGACCGCGAGGGTCCAATCGGCGTCCGGATAGTGGACCGTGGCCATCAGCCTGCGCGATCTCCTCGTCGCGTTTCTTCGGGTCGTCCTTGAGCTCGACGCGCGCCGCCGCGATCCTCGGCTGCAGCGCCGTCTTGGCCGCGACGTAGGCGTCCACGGACTTCTGATCGAGAAACAGGGAGCTCACGTTCACCATCACGACGCCGCCGGCGGCGGCGATCGACTTGATCTGCGCGTCCGTGACGTTGCGCGGCAGATTCGAGAGCGCGCGGCACGAGGAGTGCGACGCGAAGACCGGCGCCTTCGACACGGCGATCGCGTCCGCCATCGTCTTGTCGCTGACGTGCGACACGTCCACGAGCATGCCGAGCCGATTCATCTCGAGCACGACCTCGCGGCCGTGCTCCGTCAATCCGTCGTGGGCGGCATACTGCTTCGGTTCGTACAGCCCGGGGCCGAAGAACGAGCCCGACGAGTCCGCCCAGTCGTTGGAGTTCGTGTGCGTCAGCGTCATGTACCGCACGCCCAGTCGGTAGTACGCCGACAGCGCGCCGAGCGAGTCTTCGATGGCGTGCCCGCCCTCGATGCCGATGAGAACCGCGATCTTCCGGTCCCTCTTGGCCTGGCGGATGCCGGTCACCGAGTCGGCGAAGGCGAGGTCCATCGGGTGGGCTTCCACGAGGCGGTGGATGAGGTCGACGAACTCGAGCGCCTTCTTCGCCGCGCCGCCCGACTTCGCGAAGTCCGCGCTGACGTAGGCGGCGAGAAACGGCGCCGTCACACCCCCCTCGCGCCAGCGAGGGATGTCCACGTGCCCCGTCTTGCCCCGGACCGCCAGGTCCACCCATTCCTTCTGGAGCCGTTCGGGCACGTCTTCGTGCGTGTCCACGACGATCGCGCTCCGGTGCAGGCGCATCGCCCGCTCGTGGAGGTCCTCGGCGAACACTTGAGCCGCCGCGGCGCAGAGGGCCAGGACCCATCCCAGCATTTTCATGCGCGAGAGGCTATAACAGGGCCGCTGCCTGCCGGAGCCGCGCGAAGACCTCGCCGTCAGGACTCCTCGATCGGCGTCAGGCGAGCTGGAACGGCAGGCGGCGCAGCCGCTTTCCCGTCGCGGCGAAGAGGGCGTTGCCGACGGCCGGCGCGATCGGCGGCGTGCCGGGCTCTCCGGCGCCGCCCGACTTTTCGGCGCTGTCGACGATGTGCACCTCGATCCGCGGCATCTCGCCCATTTCGAGCATGGGATAGGCGTCGAAGTTCGACTGCTGGACCCGGCCGTCCTTCAGCGTGATCTGTCCGTAGAGCGCGGCCGAGAGGCCGTACACGATGCCCGACTGCATCTGCGCCGTGACCCCGGCGGGATTGATGCAGACGCCGCAGTCGATCGCGCAGACGACGCGGTGCACGCGGACCTTTCCTTTTTCGACCGAGACCTCGGCGACCTGGGCGACGTAGCTCTCGAAGGAGGCGTGCACGGCGAGGCCGCGGAACCTTCCGGCCGGCAGCGGCTGGCCCCAGCCGGCCTTCTCCGCGGCGAGGTTCAGGGCGCCGAGATGGCGCGGCGACGATCGCAGCAGCCGGCGGCGGTACGCGAGGGGGTCTTCCCGCGCCTTCTCGGCGAGCGCGTCCACCATCGTCTCCATCACGAAGGCGCTCTGGCTGTGGCCGACCGAGCGCCACCAGAGGACGGGAACCGGGGACCTGGGCGACTGGAGGCCCACGTAGTGATGCGGCGTGGCCTTCACGTACGGCGAGTCGGCGATGCCCTCGACCGAGGATTCGTCGATGCCGTCCTTGATCATCGAGGCAAACGGCGTGCCGTCCATGATCGACTGGCCCACGATCGAGTGCTTCCAGGCGACCGGAGCGCCATCGGGGCCGAGGCCGACCGAGATCCTGTGCGCGAACATCGGCCGGTAGTAGCCGCCGCGCATGTCGTCCTCCCGCGTCCACACGACCTTGACCGGCATGCCCGCCGCCTTCGCGACGTGGACGGCTTCCGCGACGAAGTCGCTCGCCGGGTTCGCTCGGCGGCCGAATCCGCCCCCGAGAAACGTCGTGTGGAGCGAGACCTGCTCGGGCTTCAATCCGGCGATCTGGGCCGCGACGGCCTGGTCGCCCGTCTGGAACTGCGTGGCGGCCCAGACGTCGCAGGAATCGGCGCCGATCCGCACCGAACAGTTCATGGGCTCCATCGTGGCGTGCGCGAGAAACGGAACCTCGTACTCGGCTTCGACCCGGGTCGCCGCGGCCGCAAGCGCCGGGCCGACGTCTCCGGCGGCCGCCGCCTTCAAGCCGTCGGCTGCGGCCAGCTTCTTATAGTCCTCGAACATCTTCGGGGTGTCGAGGCTCGCGCCCGACCCGAGGTCCCAGTCGATCTCGAGGGCCTCGCGCCCGAGGCGGGCCGCCCAGAAGTGGTCGGCCACTACCGCCACGCCCGAAGGAACCGGGACGACGGACCGGACGCCGGCAACGGCCTTCGCCTTCTCGGCCTTGAAGCTCCGGACCTTGCCGCCGAAGACGGGAGACCGGGCGACCAGCGCGACCTTCATCCCCGGGACCCTGACGTCGATCCCGAACCCGGCCTGGCCGGTCACCTTCTGCGGGGAGTCCAGGCGCCTGGTCGGCTTGCCGAGGATCTTCCAGTCTTTGCGGTCCTTGAGCTTCACGGAGGCCGGCGGCGTTTGCGCCTGCGCCGCCTTCGCGAGAGAGCCGTACGACGCCCTGTGCGCGCCCGACACGACGAAGCCGTTCTCGGCGCGGCAGGCGGAGGCCGCGACGCCCCACTGCGCGGCCGCCGCGGCGACGAGCATCTCGCGGGCCATCGCTCCGACCTGGCGGTATCGGTCGAGCTCGGAATACGTCGAGCTCGAGCCCCCCGTCATCTGCGCCCCGTAGGACGTATGGAAGTACACGGGGGCGGCCGGCGCGGTCTCGACGCGGATCTTCGACCAGTCGCACTCGAGTTCCTCGGCGACCATCATCGGAAGCGTCGTGAAGATTCCCTGGCCCATCTCGGAGTGCGCCAGCAGCACCGTGACCGTCTCGTCCTCGCCGATGCGCAGGAAGGCGTTCGGCGGGGGCAGGGACGCGGCGGCGCCCGGCGCCTCCTGGAGAGCGGAGAGCCTGCCCTTCGGGAGGACGGCGAATCCGATGACGAAGCCCGTCGAGGTCTTCAGGAACCGCCGCCGGCTGACGCCTTTCGCGGAGCTCACGACGCGGTTCCCTTTGCCGGGGTTCCGGCCGCGCGGTGCACGGCCTCGCGGATCTTCTGGTAGGTGCCGCACCGGCAGAGCCCCATGGCGGCGTCGATCTGCGCGTCGTTCGGCTTCGGCGTGATCTTGAGCAGCGCCGCGGCCGCCATGATCTGGCCCGGCTGGCAGTAGCCGCACTGCACGACGTCCGCCTCGATCCACGCGCGCTGCACCGGGTGGAGCGCGCCGCCCGCGGCGAGGCCCTCGATCGTCGTCACCGACCGGCCCTTGACCTCCGAGACGGGCAATCCGCACGAGCGGACGGCTTCGCCGTCGAGGTGCACGGTGCACGCGCCGCACTGCGCGATGCCGCAGCCGTACTTCGTCCCGGTCAGGCCGAGCAGATCGCGCAGGACCCACAGCAGCGGCATGTCGTCCGGAGCCGCGACCTCCCGCACCGTTCCGTTGACCTTGAGCTTCATGGTCGTAGCCGGATCCTACTCCCGAATTCCTGCCGATCGCACAACTCGTCGAGTCCTCAGGCGCCCTCCGGGATCTTTTCCTCGGGGGGCGCAGCCAGGCCTGCCAGGCGGCCCAGCTCGATCGCTCCGCGGATCCGCCGCATCCAGGCGAGGTAGAAGAAGACGTTGTGCATCGACAGCAGCATCGGGGCAGAGAAGTCTTTCAGGACGAAGAGATTCCGGAGGTACGCCCGGCTGTGCCGGTGGCAGACCGGGCACTGGCAGTCCGCGTCGAGCGGCGCGAGGTCGTCCTTGAAGCGCTCGTGCTTGATCGCGATCTCCCCGCGCGACGTGTAGACGTGGCCCATGCGCCCGTTGCGCGTGGGCAGAACGCAGTCGAAGAGGTCCACGCCCGCCCGCACCGAAGCGAGCAGGTCGGCCGGCGTGCCCACGCCCATCAGGTATCGCGGCTTCCCGTCCGGAAGCAGCGCGGCCGACAACTCCGTCACGCCCCGAATGGCATCCTTCGACTCGCCCACCGCCACGCCGCCGATCGCGTAGCCGGGAAAGTCGAGGTCGGTCAGGGGCCCGGCGCTCTGGCGCCGCAGGTCCTCGTGCGTACCGCCCTGGAGGATGCCGAAGAGCAGGCCCGGCCCGGAATAGGCGCGCCTGGAGCGCTCTGCCCAGGCGAGGGTGAGGCGGCAGGACTCCTCGATCTGCCTGCGCTCGGCCGGGAAGGGCGGGCAGAGGTCGAGCACCATGGCGATGTCCACGCCGAACCCCGACTGCAGCTCCATGGCCCGCTCCGGCGTCAGAAAATGCTTCGTCCCGTCCTCGGGAATCCGGAATTCGACGCCCTCCTCGAGGATCCGGCGCTGCGAAGCGAGGCTCATGACCTGGAAGCCGCCGGAGTCGGTCAGGATCGCGCGCGGCCACCCGATGAACCGGTGGAGCCCGCCGGCCCGCGCGATGAGCTCGCGGCCCGGCCGCACCATGAGGTGGTACGTGTTGGCAAGAACGATCCGGCAGTCCCAGGCGTCCTCCTCCAGCCAGTCGAACGCCACGCCCTTGAGCGCCCCCCGCGTCCCGACGGGCATGAAGCACGGCGTCTCGATCTCGGCGTGATTGGTCTCGAGAAGACCTCGCCGGGCACAAGACGCGTCGTCCCTTGCGAGAATTCGGAACATCGTTTCCAGACTTGGGATCCGGAATTCCTAGAAGTGCACCTTCACGTCGGCCGCCGCGCCGAGGGCCTCGCGGCTGGAGTTCTGGTAGTTGAATCCGCCGGTCGGGCCCCAGGTGACCGCGATGCCCACCGAGACGATCGGGATCGCAAAGCCGAGACCGAGGGAGTACGCCCAGGTCGGGTTCGGGGACGCGAAGTCGTAGGTGGCGCCGCCGCGGAAGGCAAATAGCGGGATATTGACTTCCGCGCCGAGCGACATCTGCTGGCTCTTCGCCCCCGGCGCCAGCGTGTCGCTCTGGATGAAGTCCCCGTCGACGGCGAGCGTCAGGAACGAGAGCACGTCGACGGCGACGCCGCCGCGGACCTGGCGCGGCAGCGGCACGCTGCCCGGGCTGCCCGAGACGTCGGCGACCGTGAACTCGGGCTGGTTGAGCGCGAGCCCCGCGATGCCGAGCTTGACGATGCCGAGGTTCACCCGCGCGCCGAGGTCGAAGGTGAGCTTGTTCGTGGTCGTCGCGTTTTCCTGGAAGGCGTCTTGGACCAGGTCCGAAAGGTCCTGTCCCTTGCAGGTGCTGTCGAAAACGGTGCAGCGGCCGAAGTAGGTGATACCCGAGACGTAGCGCGCGGCGCCGCCGGCCTCGAGGGCGCCGCCGAGGAAGCCGTGCCCGTAGGCCACGCGCACTTCGCGCGCCGACAGGCCGGCGAGGGAGAGGCCGGTGGTGTTGTGGCCGAGCCCGTTGTCCGGCCCTCCGCCGGGAACGATGTGCTCGAGGTCGATCCGGGGATAGATCCCGGAGTAGGCCACGCTGCCGATCGAGACCGAGAAGCCCTCGTACGAGCCGACGATCCCGGCGACCCCGGAACCGACCACGCTCGTGCCCGGACGGGCGAGATTCACGATGCCGCCGACGAGAACCGGGACGAGATCCGGCCGGTCTCCGGCCACGATCTGGTCGTACGGCAGGTCCCCGAGCGTCGTCAGCGTCCCGACGAGGTTGTTGCGGTTCTGGGCGACGCCCCCGCCCAGGACTTCGAAGTTCCAGCCCTTCAGGCCCGCCAGGGCCGCCGGATTCACCCAGGCCGCCGACGCATCGTCCACCGCCGCGACCTGAGCGCCGCCCATGCCGATGGCCCGGGCGCCCGCCGACGGGAACTGTGCTTTGACCGGCGCGGCGGCAAGAAGAAGGGATCCGGCGAGCAGAAAACACGACCGAAACGATCGAGTGTTCATACGCCCGAGACTAACATGCGCTCCCGGTTGACCCCCGTAGACACGCGTGCTAGGTTTGGCCGCCTTTCGAGGAGTCAATGCCCGAGCTCGGAAAAAAATACGAGTGCTTCCACTGCCACACGAAGTTCTACAACCTCGGCAAGCCGGACCCGATCTGTCCGAAGTGTGGCGCGAACCAGAAGAACGCGAAAGCCGACGATGCGCCGCCCCCGGCGCCGCGCCCGCCGCGCCGCTCGGCGATGCTCGAAACGATCCCCGACGAGAACCCGCCGGAGTTCGGTGAAGAAGCGCCCGCCGAGCCCGAGGAGAGCGACCTCGACGACGACGAGATCGAGGAAGGCGAAGAGCCGCGCGAGAAGGACGACGAAGAAGAAGAGTACTGAAGCCCCGTCCGGCGGATCGATCGCCTACCTGTCCCTCGGATCCAACCGCGGCAACCGCCGCGCCCACCTCGAGTCCGCGCTCGCCGCCCTCGCCCGCTTGGCCCCGGTCCTCGCCGTTTCGTCTTTTTATCGGACCGAGCCGGTCGGCTTCGCCGCGCAGCGCGCCTTCTGGAACGCCGCAGCCGCGATCCGGTGGAGCGGAACGGCCTCGGCCCTGCTGCGGGCGACGCAGTCGGTCGAGCGCGCGGTGGGCCGAACGCCCGGCTTTCCGAACGGCCCCCGCGAGATCGACGTGGACATCCTGGATCTCGGGGCAAGGACGCGGTCCTCGGACCCGATCCTGCCCCACCCGCGGATGTCGGCGCGGCGCTTCGTGCTCGCGCCGCTGGCCGAGATCGCGCCCGGCTGGAGGCATCCGGAGTCGGGCTTCACGGCCGCGCAGCTGCTGCGGCGGCTCCCGGAAAGGCCCCGGGCTACGAAGCTTTCTTCCAGGCCTCGAGGTTTTGGAGCGCCAGCCCCTGCACGGAGAGATCCTCGACGAGTCGCTGGGGGGACGGCGCGTCGGCCACGACGCCCTCTTCGAGCGCCACGGCCTCGGCCTGGTCCTTCGCGTCGCCGCGGTGGAGCGCCTCGGCGAGGAAATGGCGGTTAGCAAAGTTGTGCGAGTTGACCTTGTTCGCGAGGCGGAGATACTTCAGCGCGTCGTCCCGCGAGACCCACCCGGTGATGAACGGAATCCACGGCGCCTGGTCGTTCAAGCGGCCGACCACCCGATAGCCTCCGCCGTCTTCGAACTCGGAGTCGATGCCGATGACGGTCAACCCGTAGTCGCGGATCTTGTCGGCGGCGCCCTTGCGCGCCGCCTCGATCTTGCCCTGCGTCAGCGCCCACTGGCCCCAGCAGGCCGCCGCCCAGTAGTAGGTCGGCGCCGCGTCCGAGCGGTCCTTCAGGCTGCCCGCGAGCGCGTCCGGCCCGTACTCGAGAATGCCTTTCAGGCCGCGCCGCTCGAGACTCGCCGCGAGGATCTGGACCGCCTCGTCGCCCGCGCGCTTGGCCTTCTCGAAGACCGCCTTGCGGGAATCCTCGTCGAGGCCCGTGTAGTTCCCCTTGAAGTACAGGGCGCGCATCAGCTTCCAGCGCGCCTCCACGAGCTCGGGGTCCCGCGAAGCGGCGGCGTCGTATCCGGCGATGGCCGAGTTGATGGGGCCGGAGCTCGCCTTCGCGCCCACTCGGCCCTCCTGCCGTCGCAGAAACATCCGGTCCGCCTCGGCCACGAGCGGGTTCGTAGAGAGCCGGGCCGGCGCCTGCGATTGGTCCGAAATGGTCGGCCCCGTCGACTGCTGGGCGGCGGCAAAGACCCCGGCGCACGAGGCGACCAGGACCGCGGAACGAAGGACGCGTTGCACGGCGCCAGTCTACACGGGGCGCGCGCGGGCTAGACTGCGGTTCCGGAGGCGCCCATGAGCGAAGAAAAGCCCGTACCCGTAAAAGTCACGATCGACGAGGCGACGGCCGAAGGGCACTACGCCAATTTCGCCAACATCCTGCACAACCCGACCGAGTTCGTCCTCGACTTCGGACGCGTCGTCCCCGGGCGCAGCGACGTCAAGGTGGTCAGCCGCGTTCTCACCACCCCGTACCACGCGCGCCAGCTCCTGCGTGCGCTCCAGCAGAACATCGAGCTCTACGAGCGCAACTACGGGCCGATCCGTTCGGACTTCCAGCCCCCCCTGCTCGAGACGACGGATACAAACTAGTGGGGTCAGGTCTGAAATCTTCGGAGTTTGAGAACGCGTCTTGCCCAACCAGGGTCCCACCCAAACTCCGAAGATTTCAGACCTGACCCCGTCTTTGGATCACTCCCCCGCCCAAAACGACGTCGCCGTCGTAGAAGACGCAGGACTGGCCCGGCGTGACGGCGCGGACGGGCGCATCGAAGACCACTCGGGCGGCGCCGGCCTCGCCGGCGTGAACCGTGGCGGCCACTTCCTCGGCGCGGTGCCGGACGCGCGCCCGGACGCGCAGCGGCGCGGCCGGGACCCCGGCGAAAAAGCGAACGTCCGACAGCGTCGCCTCGGACGACTCGAGCTCGCGGCCCGGCCCGACGACGACGCGGTTCGCGGCGGCGTCCACCGAGAGCACATACAGCCGCTCGGGCGCCGCCAGTCCGATGCCGCGGCGCTGCCCGATCGTGAACCGGTAGTGACCGGGATGGGTCCCCAGAAGGGCCCCGGTGGAATCCTCGAGAGGGCCGGCGGCCGGCGGTGCGCCCAGGCCGAGCGAGGCCGCGTGCGCCGCCACGAACTCGCCCGCGCGCGTGCCCGGCGGCACGAAGCAGATCTCCTGGCTCTCCTCCTTGTCGGCCGTCGGGAGATGGGCGCGGCGCGCGTGGGCGCGCACCTCGGCCTTCGTCAGCGAGCCCACGGGAAATCGCGCCGCCGCGAGCTGCTCCGGCGTCAGGTCGTACAGGAAGTAGGACTGGTCCTTGCCGGGATCGATTCCCTTCCGCAGGACCGCGCGGCCCGCCGGGCCCGGCTCGGAGCGCACGTAGTGCCCCGTCGCAATCGTCTCGCAGCCGAACGCGCGCGCGCGGTCCCAGAGTGTGGCGAACTTCACCTTCGCGTTGCACGCCGAGCACGGAATGGGGGTCTCGCCGCCGAGGTAGGCGGCGACGAACGGCCGGACGACGTCGCGCCGGAACTCCTCCTCGAGATTGAGCACGTAGTGCCGGATCCCGAGGGCCCAGGCCACGCGGCGCGCATCGGAAAGGTCGTCGAGCGTGCAACAGCGGCCGGTGCGCCCCGGCTCGGCCGAGTGGTCCCAGAGCTGCATCGAGAGGCCCACGACCTCGTGCCCGGCCTCCTTCAGCAGAAGGGCGGCGACCGAGGAGTCGACTCCCCCCGACATGGCGACGGCGATGCGCATGGGACCGGGAACTCTACAACGCGGTGACGATCAGCATCAGCGTCGACCCGCCAACCGTGAACTCCCCCTGGTTCTCCAGAGGCGCCTCGGCGACCGATGCGTCGCCGACCTGGGTCCCGTTGGCCGAGCCGAGGTCGACGACCGTGACGCGCTCGCCCGAGACTTCGATCGCCGCGTGCTGCCGCGAGATCTCCGGGTCGTCGAGCGCGAGGTCCACGCCTTCCCGGCCGATGACGGTGCGCGGCTTTTCGATCAGGAACATCCGCCCCGCGTCGGGCCCGGCGATGACGGCGAGCGACAGCTTCACGTCCGGCAGGAGCCGGAGCTCCGCCGGAGGGCGCGAAGGCGCGGGCCTCCGGGGCGAGCCCGGGCCCGAGTGCCGGACCGCCGTCTCGTCCAGCGCAAGCCTCGGGCGCACGGGCGGCTGCGCTTCGAAGGCCCGGGTGCTCACGACCTCGAAAATGGCGCGGCACCTGGAGCAGCGCAGTTTCTTCGCCGGCTTGCCGGCGAAACGGGCCTCGTCGTACTGGAACTTCGCATGGCACTGGTCGCATTCGACGATCACGGCCGGCCCCCTGCGCCGGCGGCGCCCGCGAGGGCCCGTGACCCCGACGCGGATCCGCGGCGCGCCTGCTCGACGAGCTCCGGCAGGAGATCGAGCACGCGCGCCACCTCCTCCCCGGTCGACTCCCGGGAAAGCGAAAAGCGCACGACGCTGCTGGCCTCCTCCCGGGACAGTCCGAGGGCGAGCAGGGCGGGCGACGGAGCGAGCGTGCCGCTCGAGCAGGCGCTGCCGACGGAAACGGCAACCCCTTCGAGGTCGAGCCGGATGAGCAGCGCCTCGCCCGAAACGCCTGCGAACGCGATCGCCGAGGTGTTCGGCAACCGCGCCGCGCCGGCGCCGACGACGCGCGCCCCGGGCACCCGCTCGAGGATGCCGCGCTCGAGCCCGTCCCGCAGCCCGGCCATCGCGGGCGCATCCCCGGCTTGCCGCCGCGCGGCCAGCCGCGCGGCGGCGCCGAAGCCCACGATCGCGAGCGTGTTCTCGGTTCCGGCCCTCAGCTTCTTCTCCTGCCCTCCCCCCGGCGTGCGGGCTTCGATCGAGACTCCGCGCCGCACGAAGAGCGCCCCCGCGCCTTTCGGGCCGTGCAGCTTGTGCGCCGAGATCGAGACGAGATCGGCGCCCCACGCGTCCGGGTCCGCAGGCAGTCGCCCCGCGGCCTGCACCGCGTCGGTATGAAAGAGGGCGCCGCGACGGTGCACTTCCCGGGCGAGGGCCGCGACCGGAAAAACGCCGCCGTACTCGTTGTTGGCCGCCATCACCGAGACGACGAGGGTGCCCGGGGTCGCGGCCGCGAGAACGCGTTCGGGATCGAGCTCGCCGGAAGGACCCGGATCCACCGCGACGAGCTCGCACTGGCCGCTCGCGGCCAGCCGCGCGGCCGGCTCCCTCACCGACGGATGCTCGACGCCGGAGATCACGATGCGGCCGCGCCGGCTCCCGGCCGCGCCGAAAATCGCCATGGCGTTGGCTTCGGTGCCGCCCGAGGTGAGGACGACCTCTCCTCCGGCCGTGCCCATCAGCGCGCCGATCGAGTCCCGCGCCTCTTCGATGGCGCGCCGCGCCCTCTGCCCCTCGGCGTGGACCGAGGACGGGTTGCCGAAGGCCTCGGCAGCGCGCGCCATGGCGTCCCACGCCTCGGGGTCGAGGCGCGTGGACGCGTTGTTGTCGAGGTAGATCATGCGTTCAGATTCCCGGACAGGACTGCAAATTATCGCTCTGAGAGAGCTCGCGTCGAAAACTATCTTGCTGGAATACCCGTACCGACTCGGGGAGTTAAGATCACCAGTCCGATGAAGGCGCGACGCACCGCGGTCCTCGTCTTCGCGGCCATGCTCGGGTTCTACGGGCCTGTTGCCGCTCGCGGCTCCATGGGCGCGACGCCCGACCCGGAACCGACGCCGCCGGTCGCCGCGGCCGAGCCCGCTCCCGCGCCCACCCCCGTCCCGGCGCAGGCCCTGGAAGCCGCGTCGCGGCACCTGGCCCAGCTCAGCAAGAAGGAGATGACCCAGAGGATCAAGGCCCTTCCCGAGGAAGAGCGCCGGTGGCTCGAGGACTTCGTTGCGCCCATCATCCTTCCCGCGGAAAAGAACCTCTTCCTGCAGCTGACCGAGCCCCACCAGCGCGAGATCTTCAAGGAGGACTTCTGGCAGCGCCGAGAGCAGACCGGCCTGCCCGACCCGCTCGGCCCCGGATACCGGAACCGGTACGAAGGGTTCCGCGAGGCGGCGGCGACGACCTATGGCGGGATCAACAGCGACCCCGGGCGCATGGTCGTCCTTCACGGAGAACCGGCCGCGATCCAGGAACTCATCGAGTGCAACAACGTGTTCCGCGACCTCGCGCTCTGGACCTACAGCAGTTCGAAACCGGGCTCGGGGCTTCACAGCGAGATCCAGTACCTGTTCTATCGGCCGTCCGGCAACGCGGGGCCTTGGCGGCTCTGGCTTCCCATGCTGCCCGACAAGGAAATCCTGCTCCCGAGCTCGTGCCTCAACACGATCGCCGAAGCGTGCCGCCCTGCGGGCAGTCCGGGCACGCCTTCGATCGACACGTTCTGTCCGAAAAACGCAGTGCCCCAGACCTGCGATGGCGCCTGCGCGATCGTGCGCATCATCACGGGGATCCGGATGCAGGGCGACGGCCCCGTCGTCGCGGCGATCTCCGCGCCGCCGCCGGTCAACGTCGAGGGCGTCGAAAAGCTCGCGGAGCGCTTCTCCACCGTCGGCGATCCGACGGCCCGGCCCCTCACGGTCGAGGGGCCGTCGGGCGCGGCGCTGTCGGGCACGGCGCCGCCCGGCGCGGCGGTCGTCCCCGCGTCGCCGTCGGCAAAAGTTTCGGACCAGACGTCGAGCGCCGGCCCGGCCCCCGCCCACCGCAGGCTCTCGAAAAAGGAGATCCGCCAGCTGACCGAGGCCCTCCCGCAGAAGTACCGGCAGTTCCTCGAGCTCGTCGAGATCATCATCACGCCCGAAGAGCGCGAGATCTTCCTCGAGATCCAGCAGGACTACCAGCGCGACAAGTTCATCGACGCCTTCTGGAAGCGCCGCACGATCGACGCCCAGGGAATCCGCACCGACTATCGCGCCGTCTACACGCGCCGCGTGGAGCTGGCGATCGAGCAGTTCCGCGATCTCCACAACGACCGCGCGAAGATGCTCGTCGTCAACGGGCCGCCGGACGCGGTCGTGGTCATCGATTGCCAGGACGTCTACGTGCCGATGCAGATCTGGTACTACGAGCGGCTCGAAGTCCTGAAGTCGAAGGCCTACCTGATCTTCTACGCACCCTACGGGTCGGGCCCGTACAAGCTCTGGCTGCCGATCGACGGCCACGGCGTCCTGCTCGTGGGCGTCGGATCCATGCCGACGGGCGCGCGGCCCGTGGACGTCCAGCGCTGTTTCGAATGGCGCAGCGTGGAACAGGCGCTCCAGTACAGTGCCGCGCTGCTCGGCTCCGGGGCCTTCGGCCTGCAGGCGATGAGCCAGCTCTTCCAGCCGCCCGTAGTCGAGACCGAGGGCGTCGACCAGATCCTCTCGATGACGACGGACCTGCACGAGGGCGCCGTCGACCTGGCCGTCGGGAAGCTCGTCCGCTTTCCGGACATGCGCTCGAACAAGCTCGGCATGGACCTGTCGCTGCTCGTGCCGAAGGCGGAGTTGAGGCCCCGCGCCCTCGGCGAGGAGAGCTTCTACAACGTGGACGTGATCGGCGAGATCGTGAAGGACGACCGGCTGATCGACAACTTCAAGTACCGTTTCGACATCCCCACGGGCGAAATCGGCGGGGAGAAGATCCCACTGACCGTCCGGCGCTACCTCTACCCCGGCTCGTACAAGCTGGTCCTGAAGATCTCCGACGGCAACCAGAATGCCGAGGGCCGCCTCTCGGAATCCCTCGTCGTTCCCGAACAGCCCGACGCCCCGCCGCCGGAGCTTGCCACGGCCCGCGCGGACGGCAAGGCCGCCGTGGGCAAGATGAAGGACGAGGGCCTGCTGCCCTCGGCGGTCTCGATCCAGCCGATCGCCAAGGAGATCGTGACCGGGCTGCAGCGCTTCGAGACCCGCGTCTCCGAAGGCGTCAAGTCCGTGGACTTCTTCCTCAACGGGTCGAAAGTCATGACCCGGAGCCGGGCTCCCTTCGACGCGGACCTGAACCTCGGGCCGCTGCCGCGCAAGCAGACCGTCCGCGTGGTCGCGTACGGGTCCACGGGCCGCACGGTCGGCGAGGACGAGTACACCGTCAACGAGGGCCGGGAGGTGTTCCGCGTCCGGATCCTCTCCCCCGACAAGGGATCGAAGGTCTCGGGGCCCACGAAAGTCGTGGCCGCCGTCGCGGTGCCGGAAGGCAAGGCGCTCCAGAAAATGGAGTTCTACTCGAACGAGACCCGGGTCGCCACGCTCTACCAGGCGCCCTACGAACAGACCGTCAACGTGAAGGATTCGAAGTCGCTCAGTTACGTGCGCGTGATCGGGACGCTCGAGGACGGGACGGTCTCCGAGGACCTGCGCTACGTCAACGCGCCGCAGTTCGTCTCGGAGGTCACCGTGGACGCCGTCGAGCTCTACACGACCGTGCTCGAGAAGGGGCGCCCCGTCAACTACCTCCAGGCCTCGAACTTCAAGGTCTTCGAGGACGGGGTCGCGCAGCAGGTGCAGGGGTTCGAGTACGTCAAGAACCTGCCGCTCTCGATCGGCCTCCTGATCGACACGTCGGCGTCCATGATCGAGGCCCTCCCCGAGGCACAGCAGGCCGCCCTGAAGTTCATCGACTTCACGATCGGGGAAAAGGACCGCGCGTTCCTCGTCTCCTTCGACAACGAGCCGTACCTGCTCTCCAAGCTCACGGGCCGCAAGGACAAGCTCACGCGGTCCTTCTCGGGCCTGCGCGCGGAGGGTTCGACGGCCCTCTACGACGCGATCATCTACGGCCTCTACCAGTTCACGGGCGTGAAGGGTAAGAAGGCCCTCGTGATCCTGACCGACGGCAAGGACACGGCCTCGAAGTTCGACTACGAGACGCTCGTCGAGTACGTCAAGAAGTCCGGCCTGGCGGTCTACGCGATCGGCCTGAAGATCTCGGGCACGGACCTCGAGGTCAAGTACAAGCTCAACAAGATCGCCCAGTCGACCGGCGGCCAGACCTTCTATATCGACTCGGCGAAAAACCTCGAGACCGTCTACCGGCAGATCAACGACGACCTGCGCAGCCAGTACCTGCTGACCTACTACTCGTCCAACAACGAGGCCCGGGACAAGTGGCGCAAGATCGAGATCAAGGTCGAGCCGTCGAACCTGCAGGCCAGGACGATCAGCGGGTACTATCCCTAGCCGCGTCATCCCGAGCACAGCGAGGGACCCCGGACTTCTTGGCCCGGAATTCCTCGGGCCCGCGCCCTCGGAATGACAGCCATATGAACCCAAGACTCCCCCGGCCTCGTCCTCGCCTCCGCCTCCCCCCGCCGCGCCGAGATCCTGCGCTCCCTCGGCCTCCCCTTCGTGGTCGTTCCGACCGACGTCCCCGAGGAGCCGCTCGCCGGCGAGACCGCGGCGACCACGGCCCGGCGTCTTGCGGCCGAGAAGGCCTCCCGCGCGGCCGCGCAATCGCCCGGGTCCTGGGTGCTCGCGGCCGACACGCTCGTTTACCTCGACGGCGAGACCCTCGGCAAGCCGCGCGACGGCGCGGAGGCGGCCGCGATGCTCGGGCGGCTCGCCGGCCGGGAGCACGGCGTCGTCACGGCGGTCCACCTGCGGAGCGGGGCGGAGCCCGGCCGCGGCATCGCGGAAACGAGCCGCGTGCGCTTCGCGCCGATGAGCCAGGCGGAGATCCTCTGGTATGTCGGCACCGGCGAGCCGCGCGACAAGGCCGGCGCCTACGGGGTCCAGGGGCTCGGGGCCCGCTTCATCGAGGAAGTGCACGGGTCCTTCACCAACGTGATGGGTCTGCCCGCGCGGGCCGTTTACCTGCTGCTCAGGGACGCCCCGGACCCTGCTCTTTCGCTTCTCGCTCTTTCTTCCGGCTGAGCTTTCGCTCGTACATGCGCGCGTCCGCTTCGGCGAGCGTGCGCGGAAACTCCGCCTTGGGCCGGTGGGTGGCCCATCCGACCGAGAGCGTGGGCTGAAGGTGCTCGGCGCCCGGAATGTGAGGGAGGTTGCGCGAGAGCTCCTCGGCCTTCTGCGCCGCGGCCGCCTCGTCGGCCTGCGTCAGCAGCACCAGGAACTCGTCGCCGCCCCAGCGAAAGACGAGGTCGGATTCGCGCACGCAGGCCGTCAGGAAGTTCGCGACGAACTGCAGCACCTCGTCGCCGACCTGGTGGCCCCGGACGTCGTTGATCTCCTTGAACCGGTCCACGTCGATCAGCAGCACCGAGATCGCGGTCCCGTGCCGGCGGGACCCCGCGAGCTCGCGGCGGATCACGTCGTTGAAGTAGTGGCGGTTGTAGAGCCCCGTCAGGCGGTCGCGGATGCCCATCTCCTTGACCTGCGTGTCGGACTCGACCAGGCGCGCCATCTCGCGCTTCAACTCGTCCTGGCTGGCCTCGAAGAGCAGGATGATGATGCCGACCCCGATCGTCATCTCGAGGAACATCTCGAGGAACTGCGCATAGGCATAGACGGCCGGCATCTCGGCCACCAGCTCAACCCGGCTTCCTCGCCCGACAAGCCCGCCGTAGTGCAGCTGTGCCCAGCCGACGACCACGAGCTCGACGGCCCAGAGCAGGAAGGAGCAGGAGAGCAGCGCCCGCCCACCCTTCGAGCCCGGGGTGCGGGCGAACGCCACGGCCGTGGCCAGGTAGGCCGCCGCCCGCACGAACGAGATGAGGGTCCCGGGAGCGCTGGTGCCGGAGAGCAACCATGCGGCGCCCAGAATCGGGATGGCCCAGAGGATCTCGACCGGCCGCGAAGCGCCGCGCTCGCGCCGGAAGCGCGACACACCCCGAAGCAGGAAGAACACGTGGGCGAGCAGCGCGAGGTTCAGGCCGAACAGGGGGATTCGCCGGGCTGCGTCCGGGACCCCGGAGTGCAGGAGCACCCACTGCAGGCCGATGCTGGCCAGGAAGAAGCCCCAGGATCCGATCCAGTCGAGGAACGCGGGCCTGCGGAACTTCCGGTACAGGAGCAAAAAGACGACGAATAGCAGGACGGTACCCGCGGCCTGGACCAGCAGAGCGAGAACTTCAGCGTCGTTCATGAAGGCTTTGGCTGACAGTTTACGCGACCCGCGGCCCGCCCGCGCCCGAGGAACACGGCTGCCCCTTACAATTCCCTCGATGTCAGTGACGATCGCCTGCGTGGCCCCCGGCCGCCGGGGCGCGATTCGGGCGGCCGGCTCGGTCGCGGCGGGCCTCCCGAAGGCCCGCGTGGAGGCCTTTTCGCTTGCCGGCTATCTCGCCGCGGCGCACGCGCCGGACCAGATCGTCCTCTGCCCGGCCGGTCTCTCGACGGCCGCCGACCTGCGATTCCTGGGCCTCGCGGTCGAGCGACTGCTCTGGCCCGCGCCGCCCCGAGGCCTTGGGGCCGCGATCGACGCAATCCGCCCGCACGGGGACCGGACGAGTCGGGCCGTGGCAGAACCCCGGAAAGGCGCGGACAGGGGGGCGCCCGGCAGAATCGCATCGGCATTGCTCCTCGAAGGGCGGGTCGACACGTCCCGGGCCCTGTCTGCGCTGGCTGCCGCGGGCCCGCGGGACTGGATCGTCGAGAGCGCGCGGCAGGTCCGGATCTCCCCGCTCCAGCGCCGAAAGCTCGCCAAAGCCGGCATTCGCTGGTCGGCCCTCGAGCCGATCGAGCTCGTCGCCCTTTACGCGACTCCGGCCCTGGCCCGCGCGCGGCGGAAATGGAAAACGCTCCTACCGCCGCGGACCCGGGTCTGGATCGCCTCCCCGCGCCCGGCCTGAACTAGTCGAGGTCGCCGACCAGCTCCCCGACCGTCTCCGGCGCCAGGACCTGGCGCGCACGATAACCGCCGTGCTCGACCTCGAGCGCCGCCTCGGCGCCGGCTGCCAGCGAAGCGCGGCCCTCGTCCCCGAGGGGAAAGCGGATGTAGTGCACGGCCGAGATCCGGTCCTCGCGGGATTGTCCCGGGGCAAAGAGGGCCGGATAGGATTTCGCGCCCGCTCTCACGACGAGCCGGCCGGGCTCGTCGAGGCCGATGAATCCGTCGAGGATCTCCTGCACCCGGGCCGGCTCGGTGATCTCGATGAAGAGCGTCGCCGCGATCTCTCCGGGCCCCGGCAGCAACTCGTTGTAAACGTCCAGCTCGTGCTGGACCTTCTCGGGCTGCACGATGCGCTCGGCGCGGAGCATCTCCTGCACCTGGAAGCGGACGGTGTCGCGGTTTTCGAAGACGAGCGTCATCAGGGGCCCCAGCGCCACGCGGCGGCGGCCCTTCAGGTCGATGATGCGGCGCCGGTAATCGGGGCGCTCGAGCTCGTACTCGTGCAGGTTGGAAAGGTCCGAACTGGTCAGGGGGTTCATGGGGTGACGTTCCTGTCGTGGTTTCGAATTTCGAGTCGACGATTCCTACAGATCCCTCAACCCGTACGCCTCCGCCACGATCTGGATCGGGTGTTTCGGCACCTTGCCCGTCCCCTGTCGGATTTGGACGCCGGCGAGCGGGCAGTCGGTGGCGACGACGTCGGGCCGCTCCGCCTCGACCGCAGCGAAGACCGGGGCGGCGAACTTCATGGACATCGGAAAGTACTCGGTCTTCATGCTCCACGTGCCGTCGTGCCCGGTGCACTTTTCGACGGTGACGACCTCGGCGCCCGGGATCAGCTGCAGCAGGTCGCGCGACTTGAAGCCGATGTCCTGGACCTTGAGGTGACAGGGGACCTGGTAGAGCACCTTGCGCGGGGAACGGGGGAAGTCGGTCGAGAACTTGCCCGCGGCGTGCCGGCGCATCAGGAACTCGCACAGGTCGAGCGTCTGCGCAGCGACTTCCCGGGCCTCCTCCTCGGGCCCGAGCACCGGGTATTCCTTCTTCAGCATGAGGCTGCAGGTCGGGCCCGGCGCGACGATCGTGTAACCCGCCCGCACGAACGGCAAGAGCGAAGTCACGTTGTCCCACCGCGCCTCGCGCGCCGTGTCGATGTCGCCGCTCTCGAGCGACGGCATGCCGCAGCAGCGCTGCGGCGGGACGGCGACCTCGCAGCCGTTCTTCTCGAGCACGGCCACGGCAGCGCGCCCGATTTCCGGGTTGTTGGCATTGACGGCGCACGTCACGAAGAGAGCCACGCGGTCCCCTCGCGGCGCCCGGGCCGACGGCTCCGTCGCGCCGCCCCGGCGCTCCCACCACTGCACGAACGTCTCCGACGACCAGGCCGGCAGCATCCGGTCGCGATGGACGCCGAGGGTCTTCTCCATGAGCACGCGGGCAAATCGCGTCTGGCTCATGGCATTGACGATCGGCGCCGCGGCCGTGGCCAGCTTGCCCATGGCGTCGGTCGAAGCGAGGACCCGTTCGCGCAGGCCGGGCTTGCCCTCGCCCTTGACCCGCGCCGCGCGGTCGCGCAGCACGAGCCGCGGGATGTCGACCTCCCAGCGGTGGGGCGGGTAATACGGGCAGTGCGGAATGCAGAGCTTGCACTCGAAGCAGAGGTCCGAAAAATCGCCGAGGTCTCCGACCGTCAGCCGGTCCACCTCGCCGTCCACCTCCGGGCGATCGAGCGCCCGGAAGAGGACGTCGAAGGAGGGGCAGAGGTTGTAACAGCGGCGGCACGTGTGGCAGATGTCCGCCACACGCCGCAGCTCCTTGTCGACCGCGGGCCGGTCGAAGAAATCGTGCGCGGCCGGATCAAACACGCTGCACGTCTTCCGTCGTTCCGTCCTAGAACTTTCCGAGGTTATCGAGCCCCTTCTGGAAGCGGCCCGCGTGGGACTTCTCGGCGCGCGCGAGCGTCTCGAACCATTCGGCGATCTCGGTGAAGCCCTCCTCGCGGGCGGACTTGGCGAAGCCCGGGTACATCTGCGTGTACTCGTAGGTCTCGCCCTCGACGGCGGACTTCAGGTTGGCGTCCGTGGCGCCGATCGCGAAGCCGGTCGCCGGATCGCCGACCTCCTTCAGGAAGTCCATGTGCCCGAACGCGTGGCCGGTCTCGGCCTCGGCCGTGTCGCGGAAGAGGCCGCCGATCTCCGGGTAGCCCTCGATGTCGGCGCGGCGCGCGAAGTACATGTAGCGCCGGTTGGCCTGGGATTCTCCGGCAAAGGCGTGCTTCAGGTTCTCGTGGGTCTTGGTGTTGGCGAGCTTGGCCATCGGAATTCTCCTTTTCCTCTTTTGATTCGAGCTACGCGCTGCGCCGGCACTTCCGGCAGAGCCCGTGAAACTCCAGAGTTCTTCCCGCAATCGCGAACCCCTGCGCCTTGAGACGCCGCTCGGCCGGCAGGGCCTCGGCCGTGCGCGGGATGTCGAGCAGGAGGCCGCAGCCGTCGCACGAGAAATGGTCGTGCAGCGCGAGGTCCCCGTCGTAGCGGATCCGCCCACCGCGCTCGAACGACCGGATCTTCCCCTCCTCCGCGAGCACCTGCAGGTTGCGGTACACCGTGCCGAGCGACACGCGGGGCATCTCGCGGCGGACGGCGTCGTAGACCCACTCTGCGGTCGGGTGGGACTTCGCGCCGACGACGGCTTCCAGGACGAGGCGCCGCTGGCGCGTGGAACGGCGGGGCGGGACAGCGGGGGCGGTGTTCATATCAGTAAGGGTTCCTATTATTGCTAAGGGAGGGGGCCTGTCAAGAGCCAGATGACCCAATTTCGGATTTCGGATCCGGGGATCCGGTTCGCGTCAAATCCGAAATCCCAACCCCGAATTCCGAAGTCCGCAGGTTAGAATCCCCCCGCTTGGAGACCGACGCCTCACCGCCAATCTCCGCCGAGAGGGACTTCCCCCTCGGCGAACCGGGCTTCACCTACCAGGACCTGCACCGCGAGGGCCGCCTCGCCGAGCTCGATCGGGTCTTTCGACAGCGCCTCGCCGAGGAGGATTCCCCCCTGGCCGTGCGGTTGGAGGCCTATCGAGCCGATCCGGCTTGCCTCGACCCCCTTTCGCTCTCGCGGCTGCTCGTCGACGCCGCCCGGCCCCTTTCCCGCTTCCTCGTGCGCCTCTTCGACATCGAGGACGAATGGCGTCGGCAGGGCGCCTCTGCGGGCCCCGATGCCGTCCTCTTCCGCTTCCGGCGCGATTTTCTCCAGCGCCGGGCGGTCAAGACGAAGCTGCCGGCAGACCTCGCCGCCGTCGATGTGGCCGGGCCCTCGGCCGCCGCGACCGCCCTCGAGCGGGAGCTTCATCCGAACCTGCCGTGGGACTCCGATCCCGAGCTCGCCGTCTCCGGGATGGTCGTCTGCCTGCTCGACCTGGAATCCGAATTCATCGCGGCCCTGCGCCAGAAGAAGCGCCCGGAGGTCTCCCCCGCCGCCCGCCAGAGCGCCCGAGACCTCGCGCGTCGGGCTGCCGCATCGAAGGCCCCGACGCTGCCTCGCGCCGCCGGCGATTCCGACGAAGAGCTCCTGGGCTTTCTCGAGAAACTCCTCGAACAGTACGCCCTCTGGTGTCACCTGCGCATCGCGCTTCCGGCCCTGCACGCCGGGATCCGGCAGTGGGCCTCCTTCCGCCTGCCCGGCAACGTCGACTACCGCAACCTCGTCGAGACCGAGCGCCCGAATCCGGCGCTGCCCGAGGAGCGCGTGGGCCCGGCTTCGCGGCACCGGCGCCGCGAGGGGTTCCAGCTGACCGATCCGAGGATGACCCGCCGGGAAGTCCTGGCCGAGACGCACTACTGCCTGCTCTGCCACGACCGCGAGAAGGACACCTGCGCGAAGGGCTTTCGCGACTCGAAGACGGGCTCCTGGCAGAAGAACCCGCTGGGGATCGCGCTGAAGGGCTGCCCGCTCGACGAAAAGATCTCGGAGATGCACCAGCTGCGCCGCGAGGGCGACTCGATCGGCGCCCTGGCCCTGATCTGCATCGACAACCCGATGTGCCCCGGCACGGGACACCGGATCTGCAACGATTGCATGAAGGGCTGCATCTTCCAGAAACAGGACCCGGTCAACATCCCGCAAATCGAGACCGGCGCCCTGACCGACGTCCTGGCTCTGCCATGGGGGGTCGAGATCTACGGCCTGCTGACCCGCTGGAATCCCCTGAGCCCGGCCCGCCCGGTCGCGCGGCCCTATGCGGGCAAGAAGGTCCTCATCGTCGGCCTCGGGCCGGCCGGCTACACGCTGGCCCACTACCTGCTCAACGAGGGCTGCGGTGTCGTCGGGATCGACGGCCTCAAGATCGAGCCCCTCCCCGCGGACTGGACGGGAGCCGACGGCAAGGGCATCCGCCCGATCCGCGACTATGCCTCGCTCGCGCGGCCGCTCGACCAGAGACCGCTCGCCGGTTTCGGCGGCGTCTCCGAGTACGGCATCACCGTCCGCTGGGACAAGAACTTCCTCACGCTCATCCACCTGACACTCTCGCGGCGGCGGCGCTTCGCGATCCTGGGCGGCGTGCGCTTCGGCGGGGCCTTGAACGCGGAGCAGGCGTTCGAGTCGGGCTTCGACCACGTCGCCATCGCCGCCGGAGCGGGCCGGCCGACGATCATCCCGCTCAAGAACAACATCATCCGCGGCGTGCGCAAGGCCTCCGACTTCCTGATGGCGCTGCAGCTGACCGGCGCTTTCAAGGAAGAGGCGCTGGCCAACCTCCAGATGGAGCTGCCGGCCGTCGTCATCGGGGGAGGACTCACGGCGATCGACACGGCCACGGAATTGCTCGCCTACTACCCGCTCCAGGCGGAAAAGACGCTCAAGCGCTACGAGACCCTCCGCGCCGAGAAGGGCGAGGAGGCGGTGCTGGCGACCTTCGACGCGGAAGAGCGCGAAGTCCTCGACCGGCTGCTCGCCCACGGCCTCGCGGTGCGCCACGAGCGGGACCGCGCCCGGAAGGCCGGAGAGGCCCCCAACTTTTCGGCCCTCTGCAAGCAGTGGGGAGGCGTCTCGATCGCATACCGCCGCGCCATGGAAGAGTCCCCCGCCTACCGGCTCAACCACGAGGAGATCATCAAGGCCCTCGAGGAGGGGATCTCGTTCATCGAGGGCCTCGAGCCCTCGGAGGCCGTGCCGGACGCCGATGGAAAGCTCGGTGCCGTGCGCTTCCAGCGCGCCGGTTCGGGCGAGATCGTGGAGTTGCCCGCTCGCAGCTGCCTGGTCGCCGCGGGAACGACGCCCAACATCACGTACGCGAAGGAGTTTCCGGCGCTTGCCCTCGACGCCAAGCGGCGCTTTTTTGCGCCGCACCGGGCCATTCCCGCGGGCGTCGGCTTCCGGCTCGAGCCCGCTCCGGCCGACGACGAGGGCGCATTCTTCACGGGCCTCGAGCGCGGCGGCAAGTTCGTCACCTTTTTCGGCGACAACCATCCCGCTTACAACGGCAACGTGGTGAAGGCCATGGCCTCGGCGAGAAACGGGTATCGCGCCGTCATGGCCGTGCTCGACGGCAAACTCCCGCAGGCGGTCCCGGACGCCGAGTGGGACGCCTTCCGCGGCCGCGTCGAAGAGGACCTGGTCGCGCGCGTCGTCGCGGTCAACCGCCTGACCCCGACCATCGTCGAGGTCGTCGTGAAAGCGCCCGCCGCGGCCCGCAACTTCCAGCCCGGACAGTTTTTCCGGCTGCAGAACCTGGAGTCCCACGCGCCGCGCGTGGGCGGCGCCCCGCTCCTGATCGAGCCCTGCGCCCTGACGGGTGCCTGGGTGGACGCCGGCAAGGGTCTGCTCTCGATGATCGCTCTCGAAATCGGAGGGTCCACGCGGCTGTGCTCGGCCCTGAAGCCCGGAGAGCCGATCGTGGCCATGGGGCCGACGGGGGCCGCGACCGAGCTGCCGGAGAACAGCACCGTGATGCTCTGCGGAGGCGGCCTCGGCAACGCGGTCCTCTTCTCCATCGGGAAGAAGGGCCGCGAGCTCGGCAACCGCGTCGTCTACTTTGCGGGCTACAAGAAGGCGGAGGATTTCTACAAGCGCGAAGAGCTCGAAGAGGCGGCCGACGCGCTCATCCTTTCGGTCGACCGGGGCGAGCCCATCCCCGCCCGGCGCCCGTCGGACAGGAGCTTCGTGGGCAACATCGTCGAGGCCATGCTCGCCTACGCGACCGGCAAGCTGGGAGAGGCCGCCATCCCCCTGTCCGGCGTCGAGCGGATCATCGTGATCGGCTCGGACCGCATGATGGCGGCCGTCGCCCGTTCGCGCAAGACCGTGCTCGCGCCGTATCTCAAGCCCGACCATGTCGGGATCGGTTCGATCAACTCCCCGATGCAGTGCATGATGAAAGAGGTCTGCGCCCAGTGCCTGCAGAAGCACGTGGACCCGGTCACGGGCAAGGAGGAGATCGTCTTCTCCTGCTTCAACCAGGACCAGCTGCTCGATCGGATGGACTGGGGAAACCTCGCCGCCCGCCTCCGCCAGAACACGGTGTCGGAAAAGCTGACGAACCTGTGGCTGGACCGGTTGTTCGCGCTCGAGGACCCTCGCACGGTCTGACTCGCTGGTGGCGCGAGCCCGGCCCAGGGATCCCTCGGCGCTGCGCGCCTCGGGACGACGAATACGTCTCCGCGACCGAAGGGAGGGAGGAGGTTCGCGCCGCGCCGGCGCCCTCCGAGCATCGCGAGCGAAGCGAGCGGATCCCTTAGCGACCGCGCGAAGAGTTGACGAGGATCCCCGGACCTTACGGCGCGCCGCGAGGAACAGAAGGTACGGATTGATCGCGACGCCGGCCTTGAAGTTGTCGTCGTCCTCGGGCAGGCGGGTGATCGAGAAGTGCAGGTGCGGCCCGCCGATGACGTGGCCGGTCCGCCCGACGTAGGCGATCACGTCGCCCCTGGCGACCTTCTGGCCGGGGCGCAGGCCCTGGGCGTATTTCGTCAGGTGGCAGTAGAAGAGCAGGTAGCGGCCGGTCGCGTCCTTCTGGTACAGCGAAATGCCGCCCCGCTTCTCCCGCCGCATCTGCACGACTTCCCCGTCGGCTGCCGCGAGGACCGGAGTGCCCTTGGGCGCGCCGATGTCGATGGCCAGGTGCTGCTGGTGCTTTCCGCGCGAATTCAGGAAGGAGTCTTTCAGACGGCTGGGGTCCACGCCCTCGACCGGGATCTGGACGCCGGCCAGGAGCAGGCCGGACAAGTCCACGTCTTCGGGCCGGAGGGTCGTCTGGGACGACTTCGGCCGCAGGAACGAGCCGATCGACCGGGCGACCCGCGTGATCGCATCGACCGGAGGCGCAGGCAACGCTTCGGCCACGTCCGCCGGATCGGGATCTTCCTCGTCGGCCTCGTGCTCATGGGCCTCGATGATGGCGTCCCACTCGACGCACGGGGGTTGCGGGAAGTTGTACTCCTCGACCGGCAGGAACGGCCCGTAGGGCTCGGGCATCGCGACGGCCACCCGTTCGACGACGACGGCGCCCCGGGAGTCCTGGTGAATCACGTGCCGGGCCTTCTTGTGCGACATGGGACGCCTGCTTGCGGGCCGGAACGGCCGCGGCCTTCGTCTTGTGGGCCTCGGTGCGGCCCGAAACCGCCCCGCTCGGGTCGGCCCTGGCCGCCTTCGAGTGGTGGGTGGTCTCCCCCCCGGCTACGGGTGAGAGGCAGAAAAGGAAACCGGCGGCTAGAACAGCCGCCGGAATGACCGACGTCTTGCGCACGAAGCGATTATCCGAGGGCCCGCCTTGGGGCGTCAAGCCGAAAAGGCCATTCGGCTCAGATATTTATGCTGAATCAGCATAACCGTGGAGCCCCCGATCAGGCCCTTTCGAGGTAGCTGTTGTCCCGCGTGTCGATCTTGATCTTGATCCCGGCCTCGACGAACTGCGGAACCATGACCTGGAGCCCGGTTTCGAGCGTGGCGGGCTTGTAGGAAGCCGACGCCGTCGCGCCCTTCATCCCGGGCTGCGTCTCGATGACTTTGAGGGTCACGTTGTTCGGCAGCTCGATCCCGACCGGGTTGTCGTCGTAGAAATCGACGTGGATCGCGGTGTTCGGAAGCAGGTACTTCATCTGCTCCCCGATCACCTCGTCGGACAGCGTGAGCTGGTCGTAGCTCGTCTGATCCATGAAGTGATGGCCGGCCGCGTCGGAATAGAGGTATTCCATCTCCCGCTCGTCCAGGGAGGCCTTTTCCACCCGTTCGGTCGAGCCGAACCGGTGCTCGTTCATCGAGCCGGACCGGACGTTCCTCATCTTGGCCTGGACGAAGCCCCGCAGGTTGCCGGGCGTCTTGTGGACCATTTCGTGGACGCGGTGCAGCTCGCCGTTGAAGATGACGAGCATGCCGCTCCGAAGCTGTGTCGCCGGGATCATCATGAGACCTGCTCCCTCGGAAGAACGGCGAAATCTAGCAGAACCGGGCCCAAAAGACAAAGCCCCGGGGGCAGTCCCCCGGGGCTCGACGAGGCGAAGAAGCCGAAATCCCTAGTCTTCCAGGTGCCTCTCGGGAACCGTCCGCGTGGGCCTGCCGACGGCTTCGGGAACGGTCCGGGGCACCTGGGGCGCAAGGCGCGGCGCCTGGGGCGGGAGGACTCGCAGCGCCCGGCGACGAGAGCGTCGAGGCCATCAGGTTCTCCCACATCTGGAAGGTGTAGTTCCAGGGACCGCCGTCCACGACGCTCGCGCCGCCCGTCTCCGGCACGTTGGGCGTGAAAAGGACGTGCGAGAAGTTCGGCTGTGGGATTGGAACCGCTCGCCCGACGTTCATGACCTTGATGAACTCGTCGGCCACGATCGCGTACCCGATCGACGAGGGGTGATAGCCGTCCGCCGAAAAGACGCCCCCGGTCAGCAAGGAGTTCGTGAGCCGGATGCCGCCAATCTCGTAGCCCTCTATGGCGATCTTGTTGTAGATCTCATTGACGTCCACGAGGCTGCCCCCGGCCCCCGCGACCGTCGAAGCGATGACGCCGTTGAAACTGTCCACCGAGCTACTCGATCAGCTCGATCTCGTCCGGATAGAGCACGACGCCGGCCGATCAGGGTCGACGGGCGGAGTGAACGTCCCGTTCGGCAGCGGCTGGCCGGTCCCCCCTGCCGCCACCGGGATGCCGATGCCCTGGGCGAGCAGCTGAGACGCCGGCAGAGTGACCCGGCTGCCCGGCGGCAACCCGCAGCCCTGGTCCGGCGGGACCGGAATGCAGGGATAGGCCGCATCGCCCTGGCCGAGCAAGGGCACGAGCTGTCCGTTGATCAGGACCGGCTGGCGGGTCGCCGGGTTGACGAGCACCGGCGGAATCGTCGTCACGAAGGGCAGCGAGGCCACCGCCGGGATGTTGGCCGCGACGAGCGCGTCGGCCTGCCGCCCGAAACCGCGGCCACGTCGGCCTGGTAGTCGGACGTGAACTGGGCGAGCGGCGTGATCGTCACGCCCACGATCGCGACCCCCGAGAGGGCCGCGCCGAGAACGTCGTTGTTGCCGATCCAGAGCGTGACGAGGTCTGGCTGCAGGAGGTTTGCCTGCGTGACAGCGTTCGTGTTGTTGAACGGCGATCCCGGGACGTTGCGCAGCACGAGGGCCGCCGACTGCTGGGCCGTGGTGCCGCTCGGATTGCCCTGGGTCAGCGTGACGAGGTCGGCGGCGTCGGCTCCGGGGATACCGAGGTTGTTGTAAGGCTGCGGCAGCGACAGGTTCAAGGGAGAGCCCATCTGCGAGACCGCGCCCACCGTGACCGTCGAGGGTGGAATGAAGACCGCTCCGAGGCAGGGCAGGCCGACGAGCGGGCTCGAAAGGGCGAGCTCCTGGACGAGCGGCTGCTGGAAGCTGGAGATGCCGAGCTGCTGGCCGATCACTGCCGGGTAGGACGCGACCTGGTTGCGCTCGACGAGGCAGTTGCCCTCCACTCCGGCCGTCAGGCTGTCGCCCAGGGCGACGTACCTGGATGCTGCGCGGCGGCCGGGGCCGCGGCGAGGAGCGCGAGTGCGGCGGCGAGCGAGACGCAACGGAAGATGTTCTTGTTCATGGTTCTTGCCTCCCGCCTAAAGGGCCAGCCGGATGCCGGCCGTCAACACGAGGCCGGTCTCGTTGTACGTGCCGAAGTAGTTGTCGGTCTGCGGCGGCGTGAGGATCTGGCGCTCCTTGAACTTGATCAGGAGTGCGCCGACGTCGAAGCCCCAGCGCTCCGTGTTGTAGCCGAAGCCGGCCGTATAGACGTTGCGGTCCGCGTCGGGCAGCAGCGGGCCGACGTCGAAGTCAGGCTGCGGCGTGTTGTCGTAGTAGTAACCGACGCGCACCGCCCAACAGGTGCCGAGCTTCTTCTCGAGGCCCGCGCGATAGGCCCAGCTGTCCTGCCAGAGCGTGGGCCGCAGGATGTCCCGGCCCGGGAGCGTCGGGAAGGTGATGGCGAGGCTCTGGAACGTCGACCACTCCGTCCAATCGGCTTCGAGGGCAAGGAGGAAGCCGGCCCCCAGGTCGATCGCGGCCCCGAGGTTGATGCTCGAGGGAAAGTGGATCGAGGTCTTGACCGGGGGGTTGCCCGTCGGCAGCGAGGCGGCGACCAGGGCGTCGAGGGCCGCGTTGCCCGTGGGCCTCGGGGTGAAGGTGGCCTCGCCGTCGTAGTCGACGGTGATGGCGGACCGGTACGCCGCGCCGATCGAGATCGCTTCGATCGGCTTGTACATGATGCCGGCGTTGTATCCCCAGCCGCCGTTGGAGAGCAGCGAGCTGTTCAGCTTGACGTGCGCGACGGGGTCAACCGAGCCCGTGAACGGATTGATGGCCCCCTGGTTGCGCTCGAGCTGGACCTTGGAGAAGCGGTAGTCCACGCCCGCGGCGATCGAGAGCTCGGGGAACAGCTTGTACGAGAAGACGGCGTTGGTGTCGAGCGATTGGATCACGGCGTTCTGCGAGATGAACATGCCGTTGTAGGTCGTGTTGGGGTCCTGCCACTTCAGCCCCAGCCCGTACTGCGAGAACCCGCCCAGGCCGAAGTTGAGGTCCGCGGTCAGCGGGATCACGGCGTAGCCGTCGGGAAAGAAGTACCAGTTCTTCTCCTCGTTCGCGACGGCGCCCGCACCCGGATAGGGATTGGCACCGTCGACCTGGCCTTCCGTCCGCGTCAGGAAGTTGACGCCGACGTATCCATCGAAGTGGTTCACCCAGGCCATCCCGGCGGGGTTGAAGAAGATCGTGGTCGGGTCCCCACTCATGCCCGCGTACGCCAGACCCATGCCCGCCGCCCGGGCGCCGTGGGTCATGACCTGGAATCCAGAGGGCGATGCGGGACTACTGACGAAGAATCCGACGATCGCCAGGGCCAGAAAGACGCGTGGCAAGGGAACGCGGTGTCGCTGTCTCACGGTTCTCCTCCCTCAATTGTTCGCCGAGATGCGTCAAAGACGTTCGGATGGACTGGCACGTTTTGTGGGCCAATCTAGACCCCGGCGGGGGGGAAAGTCAAAGGTCTTGAAGCGTTCCGGCCGCCGGCGCTTACAATCGTTCCGCCTTGTCCCACGAGAGCGAGCTTCCCACGCGCGACGGCTCCACGCAGAAGTCCGGTCCGCGCGAGACGCCGGTCCACCTCGGCACGATCCTGGGCGGCCGCTATCGCATCGACGGGGTCCTCGGGTTCGGCGGCATGGGGGTCGTCTACCGGGCCCGCGACCTGAAACTCGACCAGGAGATCGCGTTGAAGCGGGTGCGCCCGGACCGCGTGTCGCCCGAGCGGCGGGAGACGCTGCGCCGGGAGATCATCCTGGCACGCAAGGTCACCCACGAGAACGTCTGCCGCGTCTACGACCTCGTCGAGATCGAGGGCGAAGAGTTCGTCTCGATGGAGCACCTCCCCGGTCAGACGCTGAAGCAGATCGAGGAGACGGAGAAGACGCTACCGCTCGGCCGCGGCCTCTCGATTGCCAAGGGCATCTGCAACGGCCTCGCGGCGGCGCACCGGATCGGCGTGCTGCACCGCGACCTGAAACCGGAAAACGTGATCGTCGGCGAAGACGGCAAGCCCCAGCTCATGGACTTCGGCATCGCCGTCGAGGGCTCCCTCTACCGCGGCGAGCAGGGCGAGACCGTTCCCGGAACGCCGCAGTTTCTGGCACCGGAGCTGCTCCTGGGCGAGGCGCCGAGCCCGCGTACGGACGTCTACGCCATGGGGGTCCTGCTGTACGAGATGTTCACGGGCCGCGTGCCCTTCGACGACAACGACACGGCCCGCCTCATGCGCCGCGTCGTCTCCGAGAAAGCCCCGCGCGTCGAGACCCTGCGGCCGGACCTGCCGCCCGAGCTGCGGGACATCCTCGAGCGCGCCATCGCGCGGGACCCCGAAGCGCGCTTCCCGGACGCGCCGTCCCTGGCCGACGCGATCTCCGCGTTCGAGGGCCAGGTGCTCGACCGCGTGCTCGCCGAAGTCTCGGTCACGCGCGCGAAGATGGTGAAGCTGATGGTCATCCTCGAGGCGAACAAGTCGCTCGCGGCGACCTTCGACCCGACCGAGACGCTGCGGATCATCCTGAAGACCGCGACCTCGGAGACGGACGCCGAGCGCGGGACGATCTTCCTGAAGGACCCCGACTCGAACGAGATCGTCAGCCAGATCCTCGAGGGTGGCGCGGTCAACCCGATCCGCCTGCCGGTCGGGACCGGGATCGCCGGAACGGTGGCGCAGACGGGCCAGGTCGTCAATGCGGTCGATGCCTACCAGGACTCGCGCTTCGACAGGCGCACGGACGCGTCCTCGGGCTTCAAGACGGTCTCGATCCTCGCGGCCCCGATGCGGACGCCGACGGGCGAGATCGTCGGCGTCGTCGAAATCTTGAACAAGCGCCGGCGCAACTTCACCAGGGAAGACGAGGAGTTTCTGGCGGAAATCGGGACCCACGCGGCGCTCGCGGTCGCGAGTGTGCGCGAGCACGAGACCGCCGTCCGCCAGGCCCGGCGCGAGGGTGCCGCGGCGGTCCTGCGCGCCGTCACGCCGCTGCTCCTGCCCGGGTCCTGGCCCGAGACGCCCGGGTTCGAATCGGCTCCCCTGCGCTGGCGCTCGGGCGAGCCGAACATCGCCCTGTATGCCGTCTCCGCCGCGCCGGAGCGCCTGGCGCTCCTGCTGCTCGAAAGCGGCGAGTGTCTCGAGGACTCCGTGGGCCCGCTGGTGCACGCCCTGGGGCTGGGACGCAAGCTCCTCGACGCGTCGAGCCCCGCCGAGATCGTGCGCGCGATCGGGGCGGCCGGGCCCGGGTGCGCCGCGACCGCCATCGCCTGGAAGGGGGACCGTCTCCACCTGGCCGCCCGCGGCGCCCCGGTGCCCCACCTGCTGCGCCTGGGCCGCCCGGTCCCCTTCGAGCTCGGCGAGTCCGACGGCCTCCACGAGGTCGCGCTCGACACGGCCAAAGGCGACGTGCTCGTGATGGCCTCCCACGGCCTCTTCACCCTCCAGTCCTCGGGAAAGCCGGCCTCGCCCGAAAAAGCCATCCAGCATCTGGCCCGCTCGGCCGAAACCCAGACGCTTTCGGCGGCCTTCGCAGCCCTCGTTTCGGAGTGGAAGAAGGCGGGCATTTCGCCGGGGCCGAGCGACGTGCTGCTGCTCGCCGCGAAGAGGCTCTGAGGGTCGAGCTCCTAGGGCAGGACCGCCACGGCCAGGGCCCCCGGCCCCGCATGCGCCCCGAGTGCGGGCCCGCACTCCACGATCATGACGTCGGACTCGGGGTAGCGCGCCCGGATCTCGCGCGCGAGCTCCTCGGCCGCGTCTTCCGCATCGCAGTGCGCGACGCCGAATCGACGGGATGCGCTCTCGCGCTCGCCGGCCTCGGAAAAGAGCATGCGCATCATCTTGCGGCGCACCGCCGCGTAGCCACGGGCCTTGCCGGCGGCCTCGACCCTGCCCTCGCGCGTGATGGTCAAAATCGGCAGGAGGCCGAGCATCTTCGCGACGAAGCCCCGGGTCGCCGAGACGCGGCCCCCGCGCACGAGATGCTTCATCGTCGGAACGGCCACGAAGATCCGGACCTGCGCGGCCGCCTCGCGCGCGATCAGCGCCACCTCGGCGGCGCTCCTGCCGTTTCTCGCCGCCTCGGCGGCGGCGCGCACGACGAGCCCGAGCCCGACCGACGCGCTCCCGCTGTCCACGTGCTCGATCTGCGTCTTCTTCACGGGACGCGCGCCCACGACCGCCGCCTGGTAGGTCCCCGAGAGGTTCGCGCCGAGGTGCACTGAAACGATGGCCCCGGAGTGGGTCGCCACGTTCTCGTACACCTGCGTGAAGTCCGCGGGCGGCGGCTGCGAGGTCTTCGGCGCCACGTCGCTGACGGCGAAGCGCCCGTAGAACTCGGACGGAGTGATCGTGACCTTGTCGAGGTAGTTCTCCGATCCGAAGTAGACGCGCACGGGGACGACCCCGACGCCGAGGTCCTCCATCATCGAGGCCGGCAGGTCGCAGGTCGAGTCGGTGACGATGCCGACTCGCTCGGCCCGGTTCTTGTCGAAACGCGATTCGTGCTGCGCCCGCATGTCCTCGACCTTCGTCTGGGCGACGGCGGCAAACCGCGCGGCGACCTCGAAGAGCTTCTCGGGCTCGTTGGTGTGGACGTGGAGCCGGACTCGCAAGGCGCTTCCCGCCATGACGATCGAGTCCCCAAGCAGGGCGACTTCCCGCCGCAGCCCGTCGCGGTCGATCGCGTCGCCCTCGAGCAGGACCTCGGTGCAGAAGCGGAAGAGGATCGCATCGGGCGTCTTGTCGAAGATCGCCGCCCGGATGTCCTCCGGGGCGGTCATCTGGGGCGCGAAGCGGGCGGATTCCCGGAAATAGGTCACGATGCCTTCGAGCAGGTAGACGAAGCCCTGCGCGCCCGCGTCGACGACCCCGGCCTTCTGCAGCGCTTTCATCTGCTTGGGCGTGTTCTCCAGGGAGACTTTGGCAACCTTGAGCGACTCCGGCAGCAGGACGCCGAAGTCCTTGATCTCCTGCGCCCGGTCGGCGACGTGGCGCGCCCAGTCCCGGATGACCGTCAGGATCGTGCCTTCGACCGGCCGCGCGAGCGCCGAGTAGGCCGACTCCGACGCCTGCACGACCGCCGCTCCGAAATCGCTGGTCGTCACGCGCGGCGCGTCGGGCAGGCCCTCGGAGAACCCGCAGAAGAACTGGGCCAGGATTGCCCCCGAGTTGCCCCGCGCGCCGCCGACCGCCTGGTCGGCCAGCGCCTTCGACATCTCGCCGACGTGCCGCTGGCGCAGGCGCGAGATTCCGGCGGCCATCTTCTGAAGCGTCGAGGCCACGTTGGTCCCGGTGTCGCCGTCCGGCACCGGAAAGACGTTGATCTTGTTGAGGGCCTCGGCCCTCTCGGCGACAAAGTGCGCCCCGGCGATCACCGCCCGCGAGAGGCGATTGCCGTCGAGGTAACCAATCGCGATCACGGCTTGATCGTGGCCGGGAACCCGTCCGGGGCGCGGCCGGCACTGCGGGCCGAACGGTATTCCTCGACCACCGACGGCAGCCGGTCGAGATAGAAGAGCACGACCCCGCAGCCCATGCACGCCCAGGGATAGACCTTTTCGGCGCCCCAGGCGAAGAGCCCCGTCTTCCAGGGCTTCTTCCAGAAGTACGTCGTGTACCCCGAGGTATTGCTCCGCGAACGGAGCAGCTCGCCCCCGCAGAGCGGGCATTTCCGATGGAAGGCGTCGCTCATAAAGCCGGTCTCGGGGAAAGGATATCTCAGGGCCGGATTCGGAAGACGGAAGAGGAAGGAGCCCCGTTTCCTGTCCGCCGTCTACCGGGTCAGGGCCTCCAGCGCAGGACCAGGTTCCGGGCCGCGCCCACCTCGTCCACGCGCTTGACGGGCGTCGTGTGCGGCGCGGTGCGCACGAGCTCGGGGCTTTCCTCGCACTCGCGGGCGATCTCCCGCATGGCCTTGATGAAGGCGTCGAGCACGGGCTTGCCCTCGGTCTCCGTCGGCTCGATCATGAGCGCCCCGTGGACGATCAGCGGAAACGAGATCGTGGGCGGATGGAATCCGTAGTCCATCAGGCGCTTGGCGATGTCCACGTTCGAGACGCCGAGGTCCACCTGCTTCTTGTCGGAGAGGACGACCTCGTGCATGGAGGGCGCGTCGTACTTCAGGTGGTACACGCCCGCCAGCCCGGCGCGGATGTAGTTCGCGTTCAGGACCGCGACCCTTGCCACCTCGCCGATGCGATTGCCGTAGGCGCAGATGTATGAGAGCGCGCGCACGAACATTCCGAAATTGCCGAGGAAGGTCCGCAGGCGCCCGATCGAATCGGGCCGGTCGTCGTCGAGGAAGAACGTCCCGTCCGCCCGTCGCTCGACGGTCGGCCGCGGCAGGAACGGCACGAGCGCCTCGCACACGGCGACGGGCCCGGAGCCCGGACCTCCACCGCCGTGCGGGGTCGAGAAGGTCTTGTGCAGGTTCATGTGCATCACGTCGACGCCCATGAGCCCCGGCTGGGCCACGCCGACGAAGGCGTTGAAGTTCGCGCCGTCGCAGTAGAGGTAGCCGCCTTTCGCGTGCACGATCCGCGCGATGTCGAGGATCCGGTCCTCGAAGATGCCGAGCGTGTTGGGAACGGTCAGCATCAGGGCTGCCACGTCGTCGGTCATCGCCGCCTCGAGCACGTCGAGGTCGATCGTGCCGCGGGCGTTCGACTTGAGCTCCTTCACCTTGTAGCCGGCGAAGTGCGCCGAAGCGGGGTTGGTGCCGTGCGCGGAATCGGGGATGAGCACGGTCGTGCGCGCCCGGCCCGCCTTCTCGAGGGCCTTGCGGACCATCAGGATGCCGGCGAGCTCTCCCTGCGCGCCCGCGGACGGCTGGAGCGTCACGCGCGGCAGGCCCGTCAGCTCCGACAGGATCCGCTCGAGGCGCCAGGCCAGCTCGAGCGAGCCCTGGCAGAGCTCCTCGGGGGCGAGGGGGTGGGAGGCGGCGAACCCGGGCAGGCGCGCCATCTCCTCGTTCGTGCGGGGGTTGTGCTTCATCGTGCAGGACCCGAGGGCGTAGAGGCCCTGGTCGATCGAGAAGTTCAGGCGCGAGAGGCGCGTGAAGTGGCGCGCGACGTCCACTTCCGAGATCTGCGTGCCGCCCGCGATCTCCTTGCGGCAGCAGGCGCTCGGGGATCGCCATCGCGGCCGGCACGTCGAGGGGCGGCAGCGAGTAACCGACCTTGCCCTCGCCCGATCGCTCGAAGACGAGCGGCAGCGGGCGCGGCTCCGGGCGCCGCGGATCGCGCGACCGGCGCGGCCTTCTCTTCGACCTCGACGCTCATGCGGCCCTCCCCGCGAGCGCCGCGACGAGGCGGTCCATCTCCGCGCGTTCGTTCATCTCGGTGGCCGCGACGAGGAAGCGGCGCCGATCGGCCGCGTCGAAGCGCGAGAGCGCGACGCCGCCGAGGATCCGCCGGGCGGCCAGCCGCGACAGCAGCGGCACCGCGTCCTCGGGCGCCTCGACGACGAACTCGTTGAAGGTCGGACCCGAATGAGCGATCCGGTAGCCCGGGATCTTCGCGATCTCGGCCTTCAGGTATTCCGCCTTGGCGTGGCACTGCAGCGCGACCTCGCGCAGGCCTTCCTTGCCGAGCAGCGACATGTGGATGTTGGATGCCAGCGCCATCAGGCCCTGGTTCGTGCAGATGTTGGAGGTCGCCTTCTCGCGCCGGATGTGCTGCTCGCGCGTCGAGAGCGTCAGGCAGAAGGCCCGCCGCCCGTCGGCGTCCTTCGTCTGCCCCACCAGGCGCCCCGGGATCTGGCGCTGGTGCTCGCTCCGGCAGGCGAGGAAGCCGAGCAGCGGCCCGCCGTTGTGCATCGGGACGCCCAGCGACTGCGCCTCGCCGCACGCGATGTCGGCGCCGCCCTCGCCGGGAGGGGCAAGCAGGGCCAGCGAGATGGCCTCCGCGACGACCGCGATCGAAAGCGCGCCCTTCGCCTTCGCGGCCGAAGAACCCGAGTTCCAGTCCTCGACGACGCCGTGGAAGTTCGGCGACTGCACGGCGACGGCGAACGTCTTCTGGTCGCAGGCCGTCGCCAGCGCCTTCGCATCGGTCGCGCCGTCCCTGCCCAGCGGGACCTCCACGATCTCGAGGCCGAGGTTCGAGAAGTACGTCCGCACGGTTTCCCGGTATTCCGGGTGGATCCCGGCCGAGAGCACCGCGCGCGTCTTGCCGCGCGAGAGCCGTTCGGCCATCAGCAGGGCCTCGACGAGCGCCGAGGCCCCCTCGTAGAGCGATGCGTTGGCGACCTCGAGCCCGGTCAGCAGGCAGATGTGCGTCTGGAACTCGAAGATCGACTGCAGCGTCCCCTGCGAGATTTCGGGCTGGTATGGCGTGTACGACGTCAGCCACTCGGCCCGGTAGAGCATCTGGTCCGCGATCGCCGAGACGTAGTGGTTGTAGAGCCCGGCGCCCAGGAAGAAAGCGGTGTCGCGCGCGCTCGCGTTGCGCGAGGCCATCCCGCCGACGAAGCGCCGGATCTCGATCTCCGACATCGGCGGCGGCAGGTCGGGCGCGCGGCGCACGGCCTCCGGCACGGCCGCGAAGAGGTCGTCGATCGTCTGCGCGCCGATCGCCGAGAGCATCGCCGCGCGCTCGGCGTCGGAGGTCGGGAGGAACCTCACTTTTCCTGCTCTTCCTCGCGCACGTACTCGGCGTACGCGTCGGCCGTCATCAGCTTGCCGATCTCGACGTCGGTCGAGAGCTTCAGCTTGATCAGCCAGCCGTCGCCGAACGGATCGTCGTTGACGATCCCGGGCTCGCCGACGGCGCCCTTGTTGACGGCCACGACCTCCCCCGAGACCGGGGTGTTGAGCTCGGAGACCGCCTTCACGGACTCGACCGTGCCGAACTCGTCTCCGGCGTCGTACATGTGGCCGACCTCGGGGAGCTCGAGGTACACGATCTCCCCGAGCTGCTTCTGCGCGTGGTCGGTGATCCCGATCGTGCCGGTGTCTCCCTCGACCCGGACCCATTCATGGCTGTCGGCGTAACGCAGGTCTTCGGGGTTCAAGATGTGACCTCCTGAAAGTGTTACGGTGACGGTCTCTTGTAGAAGGGTGTGGGCACGACGCGCGCCGCGGCGTCCCGCCCGCGGATGTCCACGTGGAACCCGGTCCCGACCGCCGTCGCGGCCAGGGGCAGGAGCGCCAGGCCGATCGGCCGGCCGAGCGTCGGGGAATGCGTGCCCGACGTCACGATCCCGGGACCCGCCGGCGTCTTCGTCGGATACCCGTGGCGCGCGATGCCGCGGTCCACCATCTCGAAGCCCACGAGCTTGCGCGGGAGGCCCGCCTGCTTCTGCGCGGCGAGCGCGGCGCGGCCGAGGAAGTCGCCCTTGGAAAGCTTCACGATCCAGCCGAGATCGGCCTCGAGCGCCGTGACCGTGTCATCGATGTCGTTTCCGTAGAGCGCCATCTTCGCCTCGAGGCGCAGCGTGTCGCGTGCACCGAGGCCGCAGGGCGCCGCGCCCTCGCCCCTGCCCTCGTCGAGCAGCGCGCGGAACAGGCGGGAGGCGTCCTCGGGCCGGCAGTAGATCTCGAATCCGTCTTCGCCCGTGTAGCCTGTGCGCGACACCAGGGCCGCCGCGCCGCACACCTTCGTATCGCGAAAACCGTAGTACGGCAGGTCCGAGGGGTCGGGGGCGCACACCCGCGCGAGAAGCGCCGCCGCCTTCGGGCCCTGGACCGCGATCAACGCGTAGTCCGAACTGCGGTCGGCGATGCGCACTTCGCCCCGCGCGTGCTCCGTCGCCCACGCGAAGTCCTTGGGCGTGTTTCCGGCGTTGACGACGAGCAGGTAGGAATCCTCGGCCCTCCGGTACACGAGCAGGTCGTCGACGAAGGTCCCCTGCTCCGTCAGGAATGCCGAGTAGTGGATGCGGCCGTCGGCGAGCTTCGCGACGTCGTTGGGCGTCATCCACTGGAGGTACGCGAGGGCGCCCTTGCCTGTGACGTCGAACTCGCCCATGTGGGAGACGTCGAAGAGGCCCACGCGTTCCCGGACCGCGCGGTGCTCCTCGAGGATCCCGGAGTACTGCACGGGCATCTCCCAGCCGCCGAAGTCGATCAGTTTCGCGCCGAGCTCGCGGTGGAGGTCGTAGAGCGGCGTGCGTTTGAGCGCCGTCGGTGCGGCTGCGGGGGCGGCCATCGGAGAACGGAAGTTAGCATAAAGCCGCGAGAAGCAAGCGGCGCGTCGTGACTCGGCAGGATCCGGACAATTGAGGAGGGATCTCGCGAGGGGTAACTCTCCCCGACTACCCCTTTTCCAGCGTCTCCCTCACCTTCGCCCGGTCCCTGCCGGCGTTGGGCGCAACCAGAATCCGCACGAGCTTCGACTTGTAGCCGGGGGCCGACAGCACGAAGTCGTGGACCGCGGGCCCGCCCTTGACCTCGAGCGGAGAGGCCGGACCGAAGTTCGCGGCGGCGCCGAGCGTCCGGGCGCCCTCGCTCACGGTCGCATCGGGCGGTTCGATGGCAAATTCGACCGCGCCGGTCGTGCGGTCGGCGGGCGCCGGGAGCCGCTCGTACGCCATCCGATCGAAGCGCTCCATCTCCTGGTCGATCGACGGAGAGTCCTTGCCCGATTCGTTCGTGACCTGGATCTCGAGGATGACCGGCCGGTAGCCGGGCAGCTCCATCGTCACGGTGTGAATGCCCTTCGGCAGCTCGAGCTCCCGCCCTCCGCCCCGGTTGTCCCAGTCGTCGGCGATGCCGATGGGCCTTCCGTCCACCGAGAGCCGCGCCTGGTCGGGGCTCGACGTGAAACGCACGGCGCGCCGCGTCGCGATCACGGCGTCGGGGTGCGGAGGCCTGGTCGGCGCGGGCGTGGGAGCGCTCACTTCGGCCACAACCTTCTTCTCCTCGACGGCCGCGGTGGGCCGGCGGCGCGGCGTCGGGCGCGGCGTCGGGGTCGCGGCCGCTGCCGACAATTGCGCGGCGACCCCGGCCTCGATCGGCGGAGGTGTCGGCTCCGCGGCAGCGGTCGGCGGGACCGTCGGCTCCGGCGTCGGGGGCGCCGCTGTCGGTGCCGCGGGCACCCGGGTCGGCCCGGCCGCCGTCATCGGCGCCATCCCTCTCTGCCGGTCGCGCAGCAGCAGGAACGACACGGCGACGAGCACCGCCAGAGCGCCGAGGATGACCGGCATGCCGCTCCTCGGCGCAGGCCCCGGGGCGGGGACCGTCTCTGCGGACGTCGCCGGCCCCGAGGATCCTCCGGTTCCCGCTCGCTGCGGCGCCGGCGGTGCTGCCGTCGCCGACAATCCGCGGCGCGTGAGCTCCGACTCGCGCTGGAATTTCTCGATCCTCTGGAGCTCGCGGATGAACTCCCGGGCGTTCGCGGGCCGCCGGTCGGGGGCCTTGGCGAGCAGCCGGGCCACCACCTCGCGCGTCGAGACGGGCAGGTCGGCCTTGAGCTCCAGGGGATCGCGGGGCTCGGTGTGGAGGATCTGGTAAACGAGCGTCGTGATGGAATCGCCGGGAAACGGGCGAGCGCCCGTCAGGAGCTCGTAGAGCACGATCCCGAGCGAGAACAGGTCGGAGCGCCCGTCGAGCTTTTCGCCCTTGACCTGCTCGGGCGACATGTAGGCGGGGCTGCCGACCATGTGGCCGGTGCGCGTCAACTCCGAGGTCGTGGCCTCCGTGAACTTGCCGATCCCGAAATCGGTGACCTTGACGCGCCCGTCCCGGCCCACGAGGATGTTGCCCGGCTTGACGTCGCGGTGGAGGACGCCCCGCTCGTGCGCGTGCCCGAGCGCCTCGGCGACCTGGCGGATGATCCCGAGCCTCGCGGAAAGGGGCAGCTCCGCTCCCGCCGCGAGATGGCGCGTCAGCGGCTGGCCGTCGACGTACTCCATCGCGATGAAGCACTCGCCGTGGTCCCGGCCCACGTCGTAGACCGTGACGATGTTGGGGTGCTGCAGCCGGCCGGCCAGCCGCGCTTCCTTGAGAAAGCGGGCCTCGAGGTCCTGGAGACTCTCCCCGCCCACGCCTTCCGGGCGGACCGTCTTGATCGCCACCGGGCGCCCGATGTCCGGATCGTGGGCGAGGTACACCACGCCCATCGCCCCCTGGCCGAGAACCGATGCGATCTGGAATCGCCCGAGCTTCGACCCGGCGGGCAGGACGCTCATTCGTCCGTATTTTCGGAGAGATTCCGCTCGGCGTCTTTTTCGCGCTCGGCGATGAGCGCCCTGGCCTCCGCGGCCCGGTCGGCCGGGACCATCACGCGCGACACGCCCATCCCGCCGAGGTTCTCGGGCCAGGGCGAGGCGGACGGTCCCTCGATTTCACACGGGATGTTCTCGGACTCGAGCAACCCGGCAATGATCTCCGCCTCTTCGTCGTCGCCGGCGGCAGCAACCTCGACCCACTCTTCCTCGTTCTCGGTCTCGTCTGCCATGGACTTTCCCTTCCTACTTCGTCACGCGCAGGAGCGCGATCCCCTTCTCGAGCACCCGGCCGATCACGGCCCCCGCCGGCGCGCCCTTTTCCCGGCAGCGGGCCGCGTAGGCCTCCGCCTGATCCTGCGGCAGAGCCACGAGAAGCCCCCCCGAGGTCTGCGCGTCGCACACGAGAAGAAAGTCCTCATCCGTGACGCCATCGGCCACCTCGGCGCGCGGCCGCAGGTTGCGCGCGTTGTTCCGCGAGCCCCCCGGTGCGACCCCCTCGACGGCCAGCCGCCGCGCCTGCGAGAGCAGCGGTATGCGCGCCATCGAAATCTCCGCCGTCGTCCCGGACGCATCCATCATCTCGTGCGCGTGGCCGAGCAGGCCGAATCCCGTCACGTCGGTGGCGGCGTGGATGTCGAACCCGTCCATCGCCTCGACCGGAGCGCGGTTGAGCGTGCACATGACCTTCACGGCCTCCTCGAGCGCGGCGTCCGACAGCCGGCGCTTCTGCGCCGGCCCCGCGCCCCCGCCGGCCGCCGAGTCGACGCGACCGGCGCGGATGGTGAGGCCGATGCCGAGCGGCTTGGTCAGCACGAGCGCATCGCCCGGCTTCGCCCCCGCGTTGCGCGTGATCTTCGCCTCGTCGACGACGCCGGTGACCGACAGGCCGTAGAGCGGGATGTCGTGGTCGATCGAGTGCCCCCCCCCGATGACCGCGCCCGCCTCGGCGACCTTCTCGGCTCCCCCGCGCAGGATCTCCTCGAGGACCGCGCCGGGCAGGACCTTCATCGGGAACGCGACGACCGCGAGGGCGAGCACCGGGCGCCCCCGCATGGCGTAGACGTCCGAAAGCGCGTTGGTCGCGGCGATCCTCCCGAAGAGGCGCGGGTCGTCCACGACCGGCGTGAAGAAATCGATCGTCTGGACGATCGCCTGGCCGCCGGGGAGCCGGTAGACGGCCGCGTCGTCGGATTCCGCATTGCCGACGAGCAGGTTCGGGTCCGACGCAGAGGGAACGTTCCTGAGCAGCGCGGCCAGATCGAATTGCCCGATCTTGCACGCACAGCCCGCGCTCGACGAAAACGTCGAGAGCGCCGGATAATCCGCCTTCGTGGAAGCCATGGGCGGATTGTAGCGCTCAGCGGACGGCGGACCGCCGAGGGTCGATCGCGATCCTAGCGTCCCGTAACCGAAGTCACGATACCAAGCCCTTCGCTCGAAAGATGCAAGCAGGCCCAGGAGCGAGGGCCACAGCGGTTGTCGGAAGCCGCACGGCGCTATCGAAGCTTCGGTGACAGAACCCTAGTCGTCGTCGCCGCGGAGCAGGAAGCCGAGCACGAAGCCGACGGCGGCCGAAATCGCGACGGCCGTGCCCGGGTTTTCGCGCACGTACCCGCGCACGTCGTCCCAGATGTACCCGTAGTCGCTCTCGATCTTCTTCGCGGCCGACTTGACGGTCTTGCGGACGTCCTCACTGACGTCGTCGAACTGCTCCCGGGCCTTCCCGTAGGAGTCGCCGAGGGACTCCCGGGTGCGGTCGATCTTTTCTTCCACGAAATCCTTCGCGCGATCGAACGGCGTGTCTTTTGCCATGGTCCCTCCGAAAGAGGCCGCATCATATACCCTTGGACGCGTTGACGACGGCGAGCACGGACACCGAGAAACGCGACAAGGCCGGCTGGTCGCTCCTGGCCGTGGCCTCCGAGACTTTCCGCGGCTTCCGGGCCGACCGGGGCCTCGACCTCGCGGGCTCGCTCGCCTTTACGACCATCCTGACGGCCGTGCCCCTGCTGGCGACCTTCTCGCTCTTTCTCGTCACGTTTTTCCGGGAAAACGACGACCAGATCCTCTCCATCGTCAACGCCCTGCTGCCCTACCAGACCGCGCACCTGACCCAGAGCATGCGCGACTTCATCGCCGAATCGACCGCCATTTCGGGCGTGGGCCTGCTGCTGCTGGTCATCGCTTCCGTGCGCCTCGTCTTCGTCGTCGAGAGCGTCTTCAACGCGGTGTGGGGGGCGCCGCGGCGGCGCATGAGCCTGACGCGCATCGTCCTCTACACGTTCGCCCTGCTCGCACTCGGACTGGTCCTCGGAGGGATCGGTTGGGGCCTGCGCAGCGTCCGCCACTCCGTGAACGTCGACTCGGGCGTGAAGGAGGCCCTGCTGACGGCCGCGCCCTTCCTGCTCAAGGCGTTCCTGCTGACGCTGCTCTTTCGCTACCTGCCGAACGCGCGCGTCCGGCTCGGCGCGGCGGCCGCGGCGGGAGCGACGGTCGCGCTCGCTCTCGAACTGCTGCGGCTGGCCTTCGGCGTCTACGTCGAGACGCTGCTCCGCATGAACCTGATCACCGGATCGCTCGGGTTCATCTTCCTCGCGGTCGTGGCGCTGTACCTCGCCTGGGCGCTCATCCTCATCGGCGTCGAGCTCACGCACGTCCTGCAGACCCACGTCGCCCGCGCGGCCGGACGCCTGGCTCCCCGGGGCCGGAGCGAGCGGGCCGTCCGCATGCTGCTACGCATGTCCTCATCGGTCGCCGTGTCCCTGTCCGAGATCGAGCCGGAGCCCGATGCCCCGTCGGCGGAAACGCTCGCGATCCTCGAGCACCTGAAGAAGGCGGGCCTCGTCGAGGGAGCGCCCGAAACCGGCTTTCGTCTGGCTCGCTCGGAACGCAGGATCACGGTCGCGCAAATCGTCGAGGCGCTCGCGCCCGACCTCTACCTCGTCAACCGGCAGGAGGACCGGGTCGCCCTCGTCCTCGAGCCGCTCTTCTACCGCCTCGATTCCGAGCGGCGCACCCTCCTGAGCGCGACGCTGGCGGAACTGCGCCGCCGGTAGCGACTTACGCCGGCTTTGGCCTCAGGACCTTCAAGAGCGGCGGGGCGACGAAGGTCGTCGCGAAGACCGCGACGAGGACCGCGACGAACACCCGGTCGGGCAGGGCCTTGGACGCGAGGCCGACCGAGGCGAAGATCAATCCCACCTCGCCCCGCGGCACCATGCCGGCGCCGATGAAAGACCGCCGCACCTTGCCCCACGCGCAGAAGCCCGCGGCAAACTTCCCGAGAAAGCCGATGACGGTCAGCAGGAGGCCCAGCAGGAGCGCCGGCCGGTTCTCGGCGACGGATGGGTTCAGAAGCTTTACGTTCACCTCGGCACCGACGTAAACGAAAAACACCGGGGCGAAGATGTCCACCACCGGCTTCAAGGCAAGGTCGATGTCGTGGCGGCGGTTGGTGCGTGCGAGCGCCATCCCGGCAGCGAACGCCCCGACGATCGGGGCCGAGTCGGCCTTTTTCGCCGCCCAGGCGACGAGGAGGGCGAAGGCCACGCAGGCCGCGCCGAGCATGCCGCGCACGCTGGCCTGGCCCACGATCTTGACCAGGCGGTGGCCCAAAGGAATGCCGACGGCGATCGCGACGACGAGAAACCCGACCGCCAGTCCGGTCGACTTCGCCACCGTGGCGACGTCGATCTGCCCGCCTCCGGCCACTTTCGAGACGACGGCGAGGATGACGAGTCCGAGCACGTCGTCCGCGACCGCAGCGCCGAGGATGATCTGGCCCTCCCGCGTGGCGAGCACCTTCAACTCCGAGAGGACCCGCGCCGTGATGCCGATCGAGGTCGCCGTCAGGGCCGCGCCGACGAAGGTCGCGGTCAGCGTCTCGTAGCCGAGGGCGCGCGTGACGACATAGCCTCCGGCGAACGGCAGAAGCATCCCCGCCAGGGCAACCGTGAGCGCCGGGGCGCCGACGCGGGCGAGGTCCGCGAGGTTCGTCTCGAGGCCCACCTCGAACAGGAGCAGCACGACGCCGATCTCGGCGAGCACGAAGATCGCGTCCGAGAGCGGAACGAGCCCGAGGACCGAGGGCCCGAGAAGGATTCCGGCGAGCAACTCGCCGAGCACCGCCGGCTGGCCCACGCGCTCGGCGAGCTCTCCGAAGAGCTTCGCCCCGAAGAGGGCTGCCGCGAAGGCGAGGAGGACCGCTCCGAAGTCAAAGCCGTGTTCCACTCGGCGAATCCTAGCCGATCGCAGTTAAGCTGCGCGTCAGATGCCGGGCACCGCGGCCGCCACAAACCGATGGATCGTCGTCGCCGCGATCGCCTCAGCCGCGCTCGTCCTTTCCGCGCAACTGATGGTGCCGCCCGTTGCCGGCCTCGCCGACAACGGTGACTACCAGCGTGTGATGGGCTACGCGGGGTTCGAGCACTCGACCGACAGCTACGCCGAGCGCTACTTCTCGTTTTTCCGGACGCGGTATCGGATCGCGCCGATCGCTTACTTCCGCAGCGGGTACATCACTTCGGAAACGGCCCTCGCCTTCGTGGCCCGGTTCGTCAGCCCCGCGCCCCGGCACGGAGGCCTCTTCGACATCCGCGTGCTCGGCGGCATCCACATTCTCCTGTTCCTGCTGGCCCTCGGCACACTCCTGTCCGCCTGCCGGGACCTCACTCCGGCCGCGCAGTGCGTCACCGCCGCACTCCTCGTTTTCTTCTTCACGGATATCGGGTATGCGGGCCCGTTCAACTCTTTCTACAGCCAGACGGCCTCGCTGCTCTTCCTGTGGCTCCTCGTCGCCGTGGCCGCCACCGCGGTCCGGCGCGGCCGGCTCGAAGGGGGACTCGCCGTCGCGTACTTCCTCTCTGCCGCGCTCTTCGTCGCATCGAAGCCACAGGAGGCGATCCAGGGCCCGATCCTGGCGCTCCTCGGGCTTCTCCTTTCGGGCCTGGGATTTCGCGGCGCGTGGACGAAACGCGCCGGCGGGATGGCGGTCGCGCTCTGCGTCTTCGCGGCCTGGTACGGCCTCAGCACGCCGATTTCTCTCCGGGAGGCCGCGCTCTACCAGGTCGTGTTCGACGAGGTCCTCCCGCACTCCCCCGCGCCGGACGCCGACATCGCCGCGCTCGGCCTCGATCCCGAGTGGATCAAGTACTCGGGCACGAACGCGTTCCAGTCGGGCTCGCCGCTCGGCGACCCGGTATTTCGCGCCCGGTTCATGGGCAGCGTCGGCTACAGGAGCATCCTCCGGCTCTACCTCGAGAATCCGAGCCGCCTGGCCGAACGTGCCCAGCGCGTGTCTGCGAAGATGTGGACGCTGCGGCCGAGTCACGGGAACCTGGAAAGGTCCGCAGCGTTTCCGACGCCCACCCTCACCCACCGCTTCGCGGCCTGGAGCCGCATCCGCCTCGCGCTCTTCGGCCCGCACGCGCTGGCCTGGCTCGCGCTGCTCTTCAGCGCCAACGCCATCGCAGCCGCTGCCACCTACCAACCGGCATCGAAGAAGGGACGCCTCTTTCGTGGGGGCCTGCTCGCGGCCGTCTCGATGTCGGCCGTCGCGTTCGGCGTCTGCCTCCTGACGAACGCTCCACCCGACTCCGGAGAATACGCCCGCGTCTTCTACGTCGCCGAGGCGCTGTGCGACCTGCTCCTCGTCGCCGACGCCGCATGGCTCGTGCAGGCGATGGGCCGCCCCCGGACGACGGCCTGACGGCCGTTTGCCCGCCTCCGACCCGCCGTGCTATTCTCCGCGCCCTCTTCCGCGTGGGGCTGTAGCTCAGTTTGGGAGAGCGCCTGAATCGCACTCAGGAGGTCGTCGGTTCGATCCCGATCAGCTCCACCAATATCGTCGCTTCCGTTCGCTTCGCTCGCTCTCGCTCCCGCGGCGCGAACCTCCTCCCTCCCTTCGGTCGGGAGACTATTCGCGCCGCGAGCGGATAGCCGCCTTTTCGCTGATTTGCAGCCGAGCGGGTCATAGGCGCACGCGGCGCGAGGGATCAGACTCGCGGTCGAGCGCGCACCCGCGCGGCGCGCGAGCGACGGTTATAGATCCAGGACGGCGCGGCGCTGGCCGAGGAAGACGGTCGCGCCGACGGCGAGCATGACGATCCCGTTGCCGACGAGGACGGTTGGGGCGGAGAAGACGCTCGCGAGCGTGCCCGCCACGAGGTTGCCGAGCGGCATGGCGCCGCGGAAGGCGAGCGAGTAGACCGAGACGACGCGGCCCCGCAGCCCGTCCTCGACGTTCGACTGGACGAGCGTCATGAAGAGCGCGAACACGACCATGAGGGCGGCACCAGCCAGGCCGAGCAGGAGATAGGAAAGCAGCGGCGTTCGGGAGACCGCAAACCCGACCATCAGCGCGCCGAAGAGCATCTGCATCGCGACGGCCAGCGCCCCCTTGCGCGCCACGTGGCCGAAGGCGGCGACGCCGAACGCGCCGAGAATGGCGCCGATGCCGAAGGCCGCGAGCAGGACGCTGTAACCACGGGCGTCCCGATGAAAGACGGTTCGCGCGAACACCGGCAGGAACGTCACGAGCGGCATCGCGCAGAAGCTCCCGATGAACGAGAGGACGATGAGCCCGCGCAAGGGCTTCGCGCCCCAGGCCGCGGAGAGGCCCGTCTTCAGGCTCGCGAGGACGCCCTCGGTCGGCGCGACGGTGCTTCCTCCGCCCGTCAGGAACCAGAGCGCCGCGATCGGCGCGAGGAAGGAGAAGGCGTTCAGGCCGAAGCAGGCCGCCGCCCCGAGCTTGTAGAAGGCGACGCCGGCGAGCACCGGCCCGATGACGCGGGCGAGGTTGAACTGGATCGAATTGAGTGCGACGGCGTTGGGCAGGTCCTTGCGGTCGACCAGCGTCGGCACGAGGGCCTGGTAGGCCGGGCCGCCGAACGACTGCGCCAGGCCCACGACGAACGACAGCGTCAGGATCATCCACACCTGCACGGCGCCCGCGAGCAGCAGGGCCGCGAGGAGCGCGGCGCTCGCCATCTGCACGTACTGCGACCGCAGCAGGATCCTGCGGCGATCCACGCGGTCGGCCAGCACGCCGCCGAAGAGCGAGAAGACGAGAAAGGGCGCGTCGCCGAGGAACGCATCCAGCCCGAGCAGAAAGGCCGATCCCGTCATCGTCAGGATCAGCCAGTTCTGCGCGACCTCCTGCATCCACGTCCCGACGCTCGACGTGAACGCCCCCGCCCACATGAGGCGGAAGTCGCGGTACGTGAAAGCCCTGAACGCCTTGCGCAAACCGGGCGTAGCTTATGCTCGGTTTGCCGGGCCGCGAATCGCGCAGCCCGTCTTCAACCCAGGCGGCCCTGCTGGAAGTCCTCGAAGGCCTGGGCCACTTCAGCCCGGGTGTTCATGACGAAGGGACCGGCCCTCGCGACGGGCTCCCCCAGGGGCCGTCCCGCGATGAGCAGGGCGCGCAGGGACGAGCCGGGACCGGCCTCGAGACGCGCCGTTCGGCCGTCGTTGTTGAAGAGCACGAGCTCGTGCGGCCGCGCGGGAGTCTTCTCCGAGCCGAACAGGCCCGCACCCTCGACCACGTACGCGAACCCGTTGAAATCCTGATCGAGCGGCTGATCGAGGACCGCGCCCGGTGCGAGCGTGACGTCGAGGTACGCGATGGGTGTGCGGGTGTCGATGACGGCTCGGGCGCCGAGCGCCTCGCCGGCGATCACCCGCGCCGTGACGGTCCCGTCCGAGGAGCGGCCGACGGGGATCGCGGCGGCGGGCACCTCCTGGTAACGCGGCGTCATCATCTTGTCCTTGCGCGGCAGGTTCACCCAGAGCTGGAAGCCGTGCATCCGTCCGCCCTTGGCCGCAAAGCCCGGCTCCGGCATCTCGGAGTGCACGACGCCCGAGCCGGCCGTCATCCACTGGACGTCGCCGGGTCCGAGCTTGCCGTGGTTGCCGCGCGAGTCCCCGTGCTCCATGCGCCCCGCGAGCAGGTACGTGACGGTCTCGAAGCCCCGGTGGGGATGGTCCGGAGCCCCCTTCGCCTGGTCGGGCCCGAGATCCATGGGGCCCATCTCGTCCAGGAGCAGGAACGGGTCGAAGTGATCGAGCGCGGAGGTCGGAAACGGCCGGTGGACCAGGAACCCGGCGCCCTCGAGCGTCTCGACGCTCGGCAGCACCCGGCGGACGGTGCGTGTGTTTTCCATGATGTCCGTAATACGCTTGCGGCGAGGAATCCGATTCGCGGCGGCCTTGTTGGCACGGGAGCAAGGAGATCCAGCATGGCGAAAGCGACGTTTGGAGCGGGGTGTTTCTGGGGGGTCGAGGAGGAGTTCCGGAAGATCCCGGGCGTCCTCGAGACGGCCGTCGGGTACAGCGGCGGTCAGCTCGAGAACCCGACATACAAGGACGTCTGCACGGACGCCACGGGCCACGCCGAAGTGGTCGAGGTGGAATACGACCCGGCCCGTGTCTCCTACGACGCCCTGCTCGAGGTCTTCTGGAACGGCCACAATCCGACGCAGTTGAACCGGCAGGGCCCGGACGTCGGCACGCAGTACCGTTCGGCCATTTTCGTCCACACACCCGAGCAGGAAGCGGCCGCCCGGGCCTCGAAGGAGCGGCTCGAGAAGAGCGGCCGTTTCCCGAGGCCGATCGTCACCGAGATCTCCCCGGCGCAGACCTTCTGGCGGGCCGAGGACTACCACCAGCAGTACCTCGCCAAGCGCGGCCTCGGCTCCTGCCACGTCTGACCGACCGTCCCTTCCGCATTTCGGTATAGGATCCGCCGGACCAAATCCGGTCTCCGGTGCGCCCGAAGGCTCCACCGGCATTCATGAAAAGGAGATTCGAATCATGAAGAAGGCCCTCGTTATCGCCCTGCTCGCCGGCATCGCCGGCAGCGCCTCCGCGCAGCAGGCCCAGCCCGCCGCTCCCGCCGGCGGCTCGACGATGTCGCCCGCCGCGAAGGAGGCGATCAACGTCGCCCGCTACAAGACGGCCCTGACCGACGCCCGCCGCAAGCTCTTCGCCGCCGCGATGAGCGACCTCACGCCGACGCAGCTCGAGGCGTTCTGGGCCGTCTACGCGGACTTCGAAAAAGAGAAGGATGCCCTCGCCTCGGCGCGCGTGGACCTCGCCAAGAAGTATGTGGACAGCTACACCAGCCTTTCGGACGCGGACATCACCTCGCTCGCCAGCGACGCCGCCGCGCTGCAGAAGAAGGGCATCGATCTGCGCTTGAAGTATTTCGGGATCTACAGCCAGAAGCTGAACGCGAAAGCGGCCGGCCGCTTCGCGCTCGTCGACGACTACATCACGACCGCCGGGCGCCTGAACCTGCTCGACCAGCTGCCGATTCCCGGCGGCGACTCGATGAAGAAGTAGCCCTCTCCCGCCTCAGATTCTCGGCCGACGCGCGAGGCGCTCCCGGATGACGGCGAGCGCCTCGCCGCGCTCGGCTCCTTCGAGCACGAGCCGCGGCGGACGCACGCGCTCGGACCCCATTCCGCACTCCTGCTGGACGAGCTTGATGAGCTGCACGAACTTCGGCACGACGTCCAGGCGCAGCAGCGGCAGGAACCACTCGTAGAGGACACGCGCCTCGCGGTCCTTGCGCGCGACGGCCAGGTCGAAGAGGCGCACCGACTCGGCGGACAGCCCGTTGACGAGGCCGGCGATCCAGCCGACGGCGCCGGCGGCGATGCCCTCCACGATCAGGTCGTCGACGCCGACGAAAATCGCGAGTCGGCCGTCGAGCTCGGCGCGGATCGCGGCGATGCGCCGCACGTCGCCGCTCGACTCCTTGACCGCGACGAGGTTCGCGTGGCGGCCCGCGAGTTCGGCGAGCTCTTCGTGCCGACACGTCCGTGCCGTAGGCGATCGGATTGTTGTAGAGCATGCACGGCAGCGGCGTCGCCCCGATCACCGCCGAGAAGTGCGCCTGCGTCTCGCGCCGGTCCGGCCGGTAGACGTAGGGGGGCAGGACCATGAGCCCGTCGCAGCCCTTCTCCGCGGCCATGCGCGCCGTGGCCACGGCCTCGGCCGTCGAGAGCGCCGCGATGCCGGCTACGAGTGCGGCGCGGCCGCCGAGCGTCTTCCGGCAGACCTCGAGAACGGCGCCTTTCTCTCCAAACGACAGCGTGGCCGACTCGCCGAGCGAGCCGAGCGGCACGAACCCGGTGCAGCCCGAGGCGAGCAGCGCCTCGAGGTGCCGCGGCAGGAAGTCGAGGTCGAGGGAGAGGTCGTCCTGGAACGGGGTCGTGATCGCCGGAAAGACACCCTGCCACTTCATGCGCGCTCCCTATTCCGGGGCAACGAGGTTGCCCACCAGCGCCGGCCTCGCCGGCGGGCGTACGGTATCCGAATCCCATCCGAAGAGAAACGCGAGCGCCGGGCCGCAGACCCGGCCCTGGCATGGGCCCATCCCCGCGCGGGAGGAGAGCTTCGCCTCGCGGGCGCTCGCACAGGAAGACAGGCTCGAGAGCCTCGCGTCCTCGCAGCGACAGACGATGGTGTCGGGCCGCGGGAGCGCCCGCAGCTCCGGCCGCGGACGGAAGGCGCGGTCCATCGCCGACGCGAGGCGCCGCCCGCGCGAGCGCGCGCCGGCCAGCCGCCGGTTCCCCGCCGCCTCGAAGCGGCCGGCCGCCGCCAGGCCCGCCATCTCGCCTTCCGCGATCGCAACGTCCACACCCGCAATCCCGCAGGGCTCCCCGGCGCAGAACACGCCCGCAACGCTGGTTTCCTGGCGCGCATTCACCGCGACCGCCCCGGCGCGCATGGCGCATCCGCAGAGCCGCGCCAGCTCCGTGTTCGGGACGAGGCCGTACGCGACCGCCGCGATGTCGCAGGCCACTTCGAAACGATCCGGGCCGTCGGTCAGCAAGACGCCCTCGAGACGGCCGCTGCCGCGCGCCTCGGCCACCCAGGTCCCCGTCCGGTAGGGCGTGTCGAGGAACGCCGAGCGGTATCGCGCCGCTTCGAGGAGCTTGCCTGGAAAGCCCGCCAGCGCCGCGGTGAACCGGGCGAGCGACGAGAGGCCCGCCTGCTCCGCGACGATCGCAACCTCGGCGCCCATCTTCGCGAGCGAGGCGGCGACGGGAAGCAGGAGCGGGCCCGATCCGGCCACGACGGCCGTGCGTCCGGCGAGCGCGGCTCCCGCTTTCGCCATCGCCTGCGCGCCGCCTGCGCCCATCACGCCCGGCAAGGTCCAGCCCGGAAACGGCAGGAAGAGCTCGCGCGCGCCCGTGGCAAGGACCACGCGCCGGGCGCGGACGACGCAGAGCCCATCGGGCGTTTCCGCCGAGAGCCGCCATCCGCCGTCCTGTGCCACGGCATCGAAGACCGAAGTGCCGCCCCGCACGATCGCGCCCGAGCGGGCGAACCGCTCGAGCCACGGACGCGCGGCCTCCGGCGGCGCTGCCGCCGGAAGATGCCGGTGAATCTGCCCTCCCGGCGAAAAGCCCTCGTCGAGCACGACGGTCCGCGCGCCGGCTTCCGCCGCCCGGCACGCCGCCGCAACCCCGGCCGGCCCGGCGCCGACGATGACCACATCGCACTCGAGATCTTCCTGATGGCAAGGGGCGGCGAACGGCAGACTGCGGACGGCGAAGTCTCCGGTCTCGACCCGCATCCCGTCGCGCACGATCTCCATGCAGGCCCGCCGGTGCGGCGCGCCGTCGATCGCGACGCGGCACTCGAAGCAGATGCCCATCGCGCAGAGGACGCCGCGCGGTTCGCCCGAGACCGACGTGCGGCAGACGCGAACGCCCGCGCTGGCCAGTCCCGCGGCCACCGTGACCCCGGCGGCTGCCGACGACGGCCGTCCGTCCACCGTCAGTGAAACGGATTCAGGCATGGGCCTCCGCCGCGAACGCGCGCATCGGAGAGTAGGGCGCCGGATCGATCGGGCTCTTGCGCCCGAGGACCGCGTCCGCCACGAGGCGGGCCGTCCCGAGGGACGTCGTGATCCCGAGGCCCTCGTGCCCGGCCGCGATGAAGAGTCCGTCGGCCGTGTCGCAGCGCCCGATGAGCGGCAGGTTGTCCGGAGTCGAGGGCCGAAAACCCGTCCACGTGCGGATCGCGGAGAGCCGCGCGAGCGCGGGCATGAACTCGAGGGCGCGGCGGATCATCCGGTCCCGGATCCGCCGGTTGACGCCCGCCTCGAGACCCACGAACTCGCGCGAAGAGCCGAGCAGCATCTGCCCGGTCGCGCGCGGCTGGAGGTTGAACGCGACCGACTCGGCAGAGGGCGTGTGGGCGCTCTTGAGATACCCGAGCTCGACGAGCTGGTGCCGGCAGAACCCGGGGTACCGGTCCGTGATCACGAGGTGGCCCTTGCGCGGCTGGATCGGCAGCCCCGGCGTGAGCAGCGGCGCCGCCGCGCCCGCGGCGTTGACGATGGCCCCGGCGTCGATCGGGCCCTCGCGCGTCTCGACCCGCCGCTCGCCGATCCGGAGGGCTTCGACGCCTTCGCGCCGGACCGCCCCGCGCTCGACCGCGCGCTCCAGGAACCAGCGGGCCGCATTGACCGGATAGACAACGCGGTCCCCCGGCACGCGCAGCGCACCCGCGAGGCCCGGCCGCAGGTTCGGCTCGGTCCGCGCGAGCTCTTCGGAAGACAACTCTTCGACCTCGACGCCGCGCTCCCGGTAGAACGCGGCCTTTCCCGCGACGTGCGCCATCTCCTCGGCGTCGGCGGCGACCCAGAGCGTCCCCGCCGGGTCGTCCTCGCACGCCGCCGGCATCGCGTCGGCGAGCCCGGTCCACAGCCGGCGCGACAGCTCGGTCAGGGCGAACTGGGCCGGCGAGTCGTCCATCACGACGATGTGGCCCATGGCCGCCGCCGTCGCGCCGCCTCCGGCGAACCGCGACTCGAGCACCGTCACGGAAAGGCCCGCCTCGGAGAGGGCATCCGCGCACGCCGCGCCGACGATGCCGGCGCCGACGACGAGGACATCAGGCGGTGGCATCGCCCCCGAGCCCGTGGCGAAAGGGATCTCGCGGATCGAAGAGCAGCGTCGCCTTCCCGGTGATGAAGGCCCGACCCTGGATCCGGGGAATGAGCTTGCCGTCGCGCTCCTCGAGCCATCCGGCGAAGAGGCTGCCGCAGATCGACTCCTGCCGGTAGCGCGCGCCGATCGCGAGCTTTCCGCGGGCGTGGAGCGAGGCCATCCTCGCCGAAGTCCCCGTGCCGCACGGCGAGCGGTCGTACGCTCCGCCCGGACACATCACGTAGTTGCGGCTGTCCGCGTCCGGCCGGCCTGGGGGCCCATACAAGATGACGTGGTCCACGAGCTCCCCGCCCGCGCCGCGAACGCCCTGCTCGGCGAGCGCGCTCTGGATCGCGAGCGTGACCGTTCGCAACCGCTCCCGGTTTCCCGGCTCCACGGCCTCGAGGGGCATCTCGGCCAGGAAAAACCAGTTGCCGCCGTAGGCGACGTCCCCGACGACCTGCCCGACGCCCGGGACCTCGACCGCGAGGTCGCGGACGCGGCATTCGGCGGGCACGTTCTCGATCGTCACGACGCCGTCCACCCCGAGCTCCGCGCCGACCGGCCCCACGGGCGTGTCGAGCTTCACCGTGCCCGGCGCGATGCGCCCGAGGTGCTCGAGCGTGCGCACGACGCCGATCGTGCCGTGGCCGCACATCCAGAGCGGGCCGACGTTGTCGAAGAAGACGACGCCGGCGACGGCTCCGCGCGAGACCGGCGGCGTGAGCAGCGCTCCGACGAGCGCGTCGTGGCCGCGCGGCTCGAGGATCGCGCCGCGCCAGAGCGGGCCGAAGCGCCGGTCGAGCTCCTCCCGGCGGGCCTCCATGGTCGTCGCCTGGAGCTCGGGCCACCCGCCGATCACGACGCGGGTGGGCTCGCCCTCGGTGTGCGAGTCGACGACCTCGATCGCCTCGGGAAAGTCGCGCGCCGTCACAGCGCGTCCCGCGTGAGGCCTCCGTCCACAAGGCGCCATATGCCGCGCGGGTTCTTGTCGGCCAGCTCCTCTGGCAGCGCGGACTGCGGGAAGTCCTGGTAGCACACCGGGCGGGCGAACCGCAGGATCGCGGCCGTTCCGACCGAGGTCGCCCGCGCGTCCGTCGTCGCCGGGTAGGGGCCTCCATGGTGCATTGCGTGGCAAACCTCCACTCCGGTGGGATACCCGTTGAAGACGAGGCGCCCCGCCTTGCGCCGCAGGGTGGCCACGAGCTCCGAAAACTCCGCGAGGTCCTTCTCGGCGCCGTGGATCGTCGCCGTCAGGTGGCCGTGTAGCGCGCGCGCCAGCTGCAGCATCTCCGGGCGCGACGCGCAGCGCACGGCCAGCGCCGCCGGCCCGTAGATCTCGGCGCCGAGCCGCGGGTTGTCCGACCACGTCCGCGCGTCGGTCAAGAGCAGCGCCGCCGGCGCCGCCGTCTCCGGGTGCGAGCCGGCCCCGGTCGCCCGCGCCCCGATCGAGACGCCGGCGATGCGCGCGACTTCGCCGAGGTCGCGGTCGTACGCCGCCTTGATCCCGGCATGGACCATCGTGCCCGGGGTCGTCGCGGCGAGCAGTTCGCCGGTCTGCTTCAAGAAGGCGCTCGAGGCCGGGGAATCGATCACGAAGAGAAGGCCCGGGTTCGTGCAGAACTGCCCCGCCCCGAGCGTCACGGACGCCGCGAGCCCCTTCGCGATCGAGTCGGCCCGGTCGGCGATGGCCCCGGGCAGGACGAAGACCGGATTCGCGGAGCCCATCTCCGCGTAGACCGGGATCGGCTCGGGCCGCAGCGCAGCCGCGTCGAAGAGCGTCCGCCCCGCCGCAAGCGACCCGGTGAATCCGACCGCGCGGACGGCCGGATGCGTGACGAGCGTGATGCCGACTTCCGGCGAGGGCCCCTGCACCATGCCGATGACGCCCTCGGGCATGCGAGTCTCCCGCGCCGCCGTGCGGATCGCCTCGGCGACGAGCTCCGAGGTGCCGGGATGCGCGGGATGCGCCTTGACGACGACCGGGCAACCGGCGGCAAACGCCGAGACCGTGTCGCCGCCCGCCACCGAGAAGGCGAGCGGAAAGTTCGAGGCCCCGAAAACCGCGACGGGCCCGAGGGGGACGAGCATCCGGCGGATGTCCGGCCGGGCCTGGGGCTTGCGGTCCGGCAGGGCGCGATCGATCCGGGCCTCGACCCACGAGCCTTCCTCGACGACCTGCGCGAAGAGGAGGACCTGGCTGACGGTCCGCGCGCGCTCGCTCTCGAGCCGCGCGGAGGGCAATCCCGTTTCGGCGGCGGCGCGCTCGAGCAGCCGGTCCCCGAGGGCCAGGATCTGCTGCGCGATCGCACGCAGGAATTCGGCGCGCCGGAACGCGGCGAGCGCGGCGTAGGGCTCGAAGGCCCGCTCGGCCAAACGCGCGGCCGCGTCGATCTCGCCGGGCGAGGCCTCGACAAACTCTCCGTCGAGCGGTTGACCCGTCGCGGGGTTCTTTGCCCGGAAGGTCGCCCGCCCCGTCATGACCGCACTCATGGCGCGCTCCTTTCCGCGATGTACACGCGCACCTGCTCCGCGAGCACCGGCAGGGGCACGGCGCCGTTGCCGAGGACCACGTCGTGGAACGAACGCACGTCGAACCCGGGCCCGAGCGCCTGCTCGGCCTGGGCTCGCAACTCCCGGATTTTCAACTCCCCCATCTTGTAGCAGAGGGCCTGGCCCGGCCAGGAAATGTAGCGATCGATCTCCGTCCCCACCTCGTGGAGCGAGAGCGCGGTGTGCGACTCGAGATATTCCAGCGCCTCCGCCCTCGTCCATCCCTTGGCGTGGATCCCGGTGTCCACCACGAGCCGGCAGGCGCGCCACATCTCGTACGTCAGGCGTCCGAAGTCGCTGTAGGGGTCCTTGTAGAAGCCGGCCTCGATCCCGAGGCGCTCGGCGTAGAGGGCCCAGCCTTCGACGAACGCCCCGATGCCGGAGAAGCGTCGGAATTCGGGCAGCCCCGTCAGCTCCTGCTGCAGCGCGATCTGCAAATGGTGGCCCGGCACCGCCTCGTGGAGCGTCAGCGCCTCGAGCGTGTAGAGCGGGCGCTTGTCGAGGGCGTAGGTGTTGACCCAGTACTCGCCGGCCCGGGTGCTGCCGATCGGGGCTTCGATGTAGCGGCCGCCGGTGTACTTGGGCGCGAGGTGCGCCGGCACCGGCTCAATTCCATAGGGCAGGCGCGGGAGCTTGCCGAAGAGCGACGGCAGTTTCCCGTCCATCTGCTTGGCGATGTACGAGGCATCCTTGAGCAGGTCCTCCGGCGTCTTCGCGTAGAAGCGCGGATCGGTCCGCAGAAAGTTCAGGAACGCGGCGAAGTTGCCCTGGAATCCGGTCTTTGCCATGACGGCATCCATCTCGGCCCGGATGCGCAGCACTTCCTGCCGGCCAATCTCGTGGACCTGGTCGGCCGTCAGGTCGAGCGTCGTGAAGCTCCTGACGAGGTGGGCGTAATACTCGCGGCCGCGCGGAAGCGAGGAGGCCCCGATCGACGTCCGCGCGCGCGGGACGTACTCCGTCGTCATGAACTCGAGGAGCGTCTTGTAGCCCGCGACGGCCCCCTGCATGACCGCGCGGCGGCCGGCCTCGGTCAGGCGCGCGCGCTCCCCGGCCGGGACGCCCGGCGGGAACTTCCGGAACGGCGCGAAGAAAACGCTCCTCTCGGGCGCCGGGACGACGTGCGTTGCCATCGTGACGTCGTACCCCTCGAGCACGACCTGCGGCAGCGTGAAGCGCGCCGCGATTCCCTCGCGCATGAGGGCGATCTCGGAGGCGACGTAGGCCGGGAACGCGTTCAAGCGGGCGATGTAGTTCTCGTAGTCCTTCGGCGTCGCGAACGGCATGCGGTCCGGCAGGTCGGCGAAGTCGGTGTGAAAGCCGCTGTCGGCGTTGATGGGGATCCGGTACGCGCCGAACTCGAAGTCCGCCACCGAGTCCGAAAGTTCCCGCTCGAACATGTCGGCGTTGACGCGGTCGGAGGCGGAGAGGGCCGAGCGGTCGATCGCCTTCAACCGCCCGCGCGTCGAGCGGGCGTACGCGGCGCGGCGCTCGAGGTCCGCGTGCGTCATGGACGGGAGCCGGTCGTCGTAACGGTGGTCGCCGGCCGACGTCGCGAAGAGAGGGTCCTCGGCCAGGCGCACGGCCCAGGCCTCGGCGAAGATCGCCTGGAGCTCGTCCGCGGAAGGCGACTCGGCGCGGAGTCGGGGCGGGACGGCCACGGCAAGCACGATCAGGGCAAGTGAAAGCGAGCGCACGACAGGCGCGCATCGTAGCAGAGGCCCTCGGTCTCCCGCCTCCGGCTTACGGCTGGCTGCCCTCCGGCTCGAGCTGCTTCTTCAACGAGGCGATCGCCGCGTCCGAGCGCTGCCCGGCTGGCAGCGCCTCGGCATACGAGAGCGACTCCTCGACGGTCTTCCTCGCCGCGGCCGCGTCGCCCATCCCCCTGTAGATGTCCGTCCGGACCGCGAGGACGCGCAGCTTGCGCGGCCCGTACACGCGGGAGAGAGCCCGGTCGGAGGCTGCGAGGGCCTTCTCGTATTGCTTCAACTGGAGGTAGACGAAGGCCAGCCTCGCCGGCGGGTTGTAATCCTGCGGGAACGCCTTCTCCGAGACCTCGAGCATCGGAATGGCCTTGCCGATCTCGCCGGCCGCATCGAATGCCGAGATCCGGTTGGGATCCAGCGCCGTGAGCTCTTCGGCCGTCCTGGCGTGCCGGGCCTCTGTGTCGAGGTACGCCACCCATTCGGCCGCGACCTTCTGCGCGCCGCCGGAGTCCTTGCCCTCCTCGAGGGCGGAATGGAGGGAGCCGTACAGGGCGGACCGGTCGTCGGCCGAGAGCGGCAGCGTCCGGTCGGCCAGCACGTTGCGCACGCTCGCCTCGAAGAACGAGACCGCCTCGGACCGGCCGGCGGCGTCGGCCGGAAGATCCACGGCGCAGTCGAGCCCCGAGCCGGACAGGTTCGCGGCCGAGGCCGTGTGCGCCACCATGGGCAGGACCTTGCGCGCGAGGGCCACGCACTCGGCGGCGTTGCGGGTCGTCTGGAGGCAGAAGAGGCGCGCCTCGACGGCGCGCGCGTACCGCGGCGACTTCGGCGAGAACAGCTCGAGCGCCTCCGCGTACGCCCGGTCCGCCTTCTCGTAGTCGCCCGCCCCGTAGAGCGCATCGGCCCGGTCGAGCGCCGCGTCGGGGCCCCCTGCCGCGGCGGGGCGGCCCACCGCGCGGGAGCCCTCGCGGAAGAACTTGCCGAGCTGTGCGACCGTCGCGCCGCCCACCCAGCGCAGGGCGATCGCCTCCCGTCCGGGGTCGATGACGTAGTAGGACGGCCAGGCCCGGATCGGGTATTTCTTGACGAACGGCGCGTTCTGCGCCTTTTCCGTGTCGATCGCGAGCCAGACGAACTGCCCGGCGTGCTTCGCGAGGGCCTTGTCGGTGAAAACGAAGGCCCTCATCGAGCGGCACGTGTGTCACCAGGGCGCCCAGGCCTCCACGAAGATCGGCACTTTTTTCGCCCTCGCCTCAGAGAGCGCCTGCCCGTAGTCGTCCTCGATCCAGGGCAGGACGGACTTTGCGGCCGGGGCCGGCCCAGCCGCAGCCGCGAAGGCCGCCGCTCCCGACAGCACGAATGGGACCAGTCGGGTCAATCGCATCACCAGATCCTACGCCAGGTTCCCGGGGACGGCGATAAACTCCGCCCTCACGAAGGAGGAGGAACGATGAAGAAGATGCTCCACCGGCTCGCGATCACGGCGGTCCTGGCGGCGTGCCTCGCGGCTGCCGCGGCCGCCCAGGACAAACCCAAGAAGGCCGGCGCCGTGGACGAGAAGGCCGCGATGGAAGCCTGGCAGAAGGCGATGACCCCGGGAGAGGGCCAGAAGCGGCTCGCTCCGATCGTCGGCACGTTCGAAACAAAAGTCCGCACGTGGATGGACCCGTCCAAGCCCCCGGAGGACACGGCCGGGACATCCGTCAACACGTGGGTCCTGGGCGACCGCTACGTGCAGATGAAATACGAAGGCATCTTCATGGGAGAGACCTTCAACGGCATCGGCTTCACGGGGTTCGACAACGTGTCGAAGAAGTACATTTCGACGTGGATGGACACGGCGGGCACGGGGATGATGTGGTCCACCGGCACGATGGACGCGGCCGGAAAGGTCCTGACCATGAAGGCCACGGTCAACGACCCCGCGAGCGGCAAGCCGTCTCCCGCCGACACGAAGCTCACCGTCACCGACAACGATCACCACAAGATGGAGATGTGGGGCAAGGGGCCCGACGGCAAGATGGTCAAGATCATGGAGATCGAGTACTCGCGCAAGAAATAAGGGGCGGTACTTTCCTTTCCCGGCACGCGATCAACCCGAAAGGAGAGCCAGGATCATGACGAGCCTTCGCAAAGCCCTCTGCATCGTCCTCGTCCTCAGCCTGTCCGGCCTCACGGCCGGGCCGCTGGCCGCCCAGTCCACCGCCCCGTCGGCGGCGCCCGCCGGCGCTCCCGACCCATGGCCCCGGCAGGTCAAGAGCGGCACGACGACGTTTCTCATCTACCAGCCCCAGCTCGATAGCTGGTCGGCCAATCAGCTTGAGGGACACTCGGCGGTCTCGGTCAAGACGGCGGCTGCCAAGGACCCCACGTTCGGCGTGATCTGGTTCACCGCGCGGACCGAGGTCGACAAGGTCAATCGTGTCGTCTTCCTCGAGGACTTGAACATCACGCGCTCGAGCTTTCCCTCGGCCCCCGCGAGCGCCGCCGCGTGGGAGGCGGCCCTCCAGGAAACCGAGCAGGGCAGGAAGTCGAAGGCCATCGCCCTCGACCGGCTCGAGGCGGACCTCGGGATCCTCACGGCGAAAAAGACCGGCGAGTCCCGGCCGCTGAACAACGCGCCGCCGCAGATCATCTTCTCGAGCATGCCGGCGGTCCTCGTGCTCGTGGACGGGGCCCCGGCCTATCGCGCTCAGCCCGGCACCGACCTGCAGCGCCTGATCAACACGAGCGCGATCGTCCTGAAGGCGGATAGCGGCGAGATCTACTTCCACCTCTTCGACGGGTGGATGAAAGCGGCATCGCTCGAGGGACCGTGGGAGGAGACTAAACCGATTCTCGGCCGGAAGGACAACCTCGAGAAGGCCTACAAGCAGATCCTGGCTGCCGGCAACGGCGACCCCATGGTCGGCGGCTCCGCCGCCGACCCGAAAGCGCCCAGGCCGTCCCTGAGCACCAGGCCCGTGCCGGTCGTCTACATGGAGACGCAGCCGACCGAGCTCATCGTCGTCAACGGCCAGCCGAACTACGACCCGATCCCAAACACGCAGCTGCTCTACGTGACCAACACGACCGGGCGCGTGTTCAAGGACATCGACAACCAGAACACCTACGTCCTCATCGCCGGACGCTGGTTCAGCGCGGCGTCCACCGCCGGGCCCTGGCAGTACGTGCCAGCCGCGAGCCTCCCCCCGGATTTCGCGAAGATCCCCGACGAGAGCCCGATGGAGAACGTGAAGTCCTCCGTTCCGGGAACGACCCAGGCACAGGAAGCCGTGATCGGCAACAGCATCCCGCAGACGGCGAGCGCCCAGCGCAATTCCCAGATCGCCAAGCCGATCACCTTCGACGGCACGCCGCAGTTCAAGCCGATCGAGGGTACGACCCTGCAGTACGTCGTCAACGCCTCGACGCCCATCATCATGACCGGACCCTACGCGTACTACGCGTGCCAGAGCGGCATATGGTTTTCCTCGGCCGCGATGACGGGCCCATGGACGGTCGCGGCCTGGGTGCCCGAGTCCATCTACACGATTCCGCCGTCTTCCCCGCTCTACAACCTCACGTACGTCCAGATCTACGGCTCGACGCCGAGCGTCGTGTACGTCGGCTACACACCGGGATACACGGGCGCGATCATCGCGGATGGGGTCGTCGTCTACGGGACCGGGTACGTGTATTCACCCTGGATCGGGACGGTCTGGTACGGGCCACCCGTCACCTACGGCTACGGCGTCAACCTGGCCTACACGCCCTGGACGGGCTGGGGGTTTGCGTTCGGCATCGGATGCGGATTCGCGATGGGCGCCGCCTGGTGCGGCTACGGCTGGGGCTACGCCGGCTGGGGCTGGGGCGCCGCTTGCGGCGGCTGGTACGGAGGCTGGGGGGCAGCGGCCTGGGGTCACGGGGGCGGCGCGGTCTGGGGACCGGGCTACGCGCGCTGGTCCTCGGGCAACGTCTACAGCCACTGGGGCTCGACGAGCGCGGTCACGAGGAGCGGCGGCGGCTACAACGCGTGGACCGGCAATGCCTGGCGCGGGTCCGAAGGCGCGGCGTACAACTCGAAGACGGGCGTCGCCGCGGCCGGCCAGCGCGGCGGCGGGTACAACGCGTACACCGGCAACTACGCCGCCGGTGAGCGCGGAACGGCGACGAACACGAAAACCGGGGCCAGCGCCACGGGCGCCCGGGCCACGGTCGGCAACGCCTACACCGGCAATTCCGTCACGGGCGGGCGCGGCACGGTGACCGGGCCCGGCGGCAATACGACCTCGGTCGCCGGCGTCCACGGCGACGACAGCGGCGTGGCCAGGGTCGGCAACAACGTCTATGCCGACCACGACGGCAACATCTACAAGGGCGGCGGGGGCAGCGGCTGGTCGCAGTACGACCACGGCAGCAACTCCTGGGGAAACATGTCGGACAGCTCCATGTCCCATGACCTGGACAGCTGGGACTCGGCCCGTTCTTCGGGAGACGATCATTGGGGAAACTTCGGCTCGAGCGACTGGGGCAGCCACTCGTGGGGCGGCGGGGGCGGATCCTTCGGTGGAGGAGGCGGCGGCTGGGGAGGATTCCACGGCGGCGGCTGGGGCGGCGGCGGTTTCCGCGGGGGTGGAGGGTTTCGCCGGTAACTCGCGCGGCGATCTGCCATAAGATAGCGGGCCAATTCGATCGAGTTCTGTAAACAGCGAAAGAGGAGAGTGACATGAGAAAAGCAGCAGTGGTTCTCGGGATCCTGGCGGGCGCGCTGACCCTGGCGTGCTCCACCATGACGACGGCCGTCGACTACGACCACACCGTCAACTGGTCGCAGTTCAAGACCTTCCAGCTCGCGGAGGGGACTAAGGACCCGGTGACGTTCACGCAGAAGCGCATCGAGGACGCGGTCACGGGCACGCTGAGCGGCAAGGGCTGGCAGTCGGTAACCAGCAACCCCGACATCCTCGTCTTCACGCACGTCGCTCTCACCGAAAACACCCAGCTGAATACCACGAACATGGGCGGGTACGGATACCGCGGCTGGGGCGGCATGGGCGGCATGTCGACGACCACCGTCCAGAAGATTCCGATGGGAACGCTCGTCATCGACCTCGTCAACCCGAAGACGAAGGAGATGATCTGGCGCGGCACGGCGACCGACCAGGTCTCCGGCAGCGGCGAGGACTCGGGCAAGGTCCAGGAAGCGGTCACGAAGATGTTCGCGAACTTCCCGCCGGCGCCGGGAAGCAAATAACGAAGCGGGCTCGAACCTGACTCGTGGCGGCCGGGCCAATCGCCCGGCCGCTTCATTTCGCAACACCATAGATCCGAAGGAGACCAATGATGTTCCGCAGACACGTCGCCCGCATCCTCGCCACGCTCGTGCTCGCGCTCGGTCTGGGTGCGTTGGCTTCCGAAGCAACCGCCCAGCAACTCATCATCAAGGGCATGTACGGCATGATGAGCGGGACTCAGGCCCCTCCCGGGCTTTACGCGGGCGCATTCGGCGCGGTTTCGTGGGCCGACGAGATCAAGGGCCCCAATGGCAACGCCGTGAAAGGACCCAAACTCACCCAGGAACTCTTCGGACCGCTGGTAATGTGGGTATCGGACTTCAAGATCCTGGGCGGCAACTACGGCGCCCTCGTGGGGATCCCCTTTGCGAACTTCCTCCTGGATTCTCCGCGCCTCGACCACGGGGGCGCCTCGACCGGCGTCGCGCTGTCCCAGCTCTACGTCTCGCCCGTGCAGATCGGCTGGCATTCGGACGAGAAGTTGCCGATCTTCGGCGGAGGCACCGACGTCGTGTTTGCGTACACCTTTTACGCCCCCACCGGCCGCTACACGCCGGGCGCACCGAACAACACCTCGCTCGGCATGTGGTGCAACGAGCTGTCGGTGCGGGCCACAGGCTTCGTGGACAAGGAAAAGAACTGGCATGCCGCCGGGGCCCTCTTCTACGACATCAACAGCAAGAAAGAGGGTGTCGACTGGAAGCAGGGCAACGCCATCAACTACATGTGGGGCGTCGGCCGCAACTTCGGCGAGAAGAAGAGCATGTTGAGCGGCTGGGCCGGCATCGCGGGCTACGCGCAGTGGCAGGTCAGCTCGACCACCGGGACCGACGTGCCGGAGATCCTGCAGAACCACAAGACGACGATCTATGGCGTCGGACCGGAGCTCACCGCCCTCGAGGGCGCATTGACCGTCCGCTACCTGTGGCAGTACGGCGGCAAGACCACGACGCAGGGCTCGGGGCTCTACGTCCAGTTCGCGATGCCGCTGCCGTTCTGAGTCCGGGGGCCCGCGCTCGGTCCTATACTGAGCACTTGATCGATCTGTCGCTTCCCGGCGCGGACCTCGTTGCCCGCGGCCTCGACGACCTGGCACGGGGCACCGAGTCGCCCGCGGCCCTCCTCGTCTCGATCGGGGCGCCGCGCCTGCGCCGCCTGGGACTGACGGTTCCCCCCGGTTTCGACTCCCCGGAGCGGCGCCTCTACGAGGCACTCGCCCGATCCGGCGAGGACTCCGCGCATGGGCGCTACAACGGGCTGATCCGCAGGCTCGTCAGCTTCGAACGGGCCGCCGAATGCGCGAGCCCGTAAGCGCCGACCGGATTCGCGAGTTCGCCCGGGCGCTGGCGAACCACACGAACGCCGACGTGAGGATCTATCTCGCGGGCGGCGCCACGGCGGTTCTGCGAGGCTGGCGAGCGACGACCGCGGACATCGATCTGAAGATCGTTCCGGACAGCGACCCGGTCCTTCGCGCGTTGCCCGACCTGAAGGAGAAGCTCCGGCTCAACGTCGAGCTCGCCTCGCCCGATGACTTCATCCCCGAGCTTCCCGGCTGGCAGGACCGAAGCCCTTTCATCGTTCGGGAGGGCACCCTCTCGTTCTTTCACTACGATCCCTACGCGCAGGCGCTGGCGAAGATCGAGCGGGGCCACGACCAGGACCTGCATGACGTGGCAAGGGCAATCGCGGAAGGCCTGGTCGAACGGCCCCGACTGATGGAACTCTTCGAATCCATCGAGCCCCGCCTCTACCGCTTCCCCGCCATCGATCCGAGGGCCTTCCGCCGAGCCGTCGAGGCCGTCTGCGCCGGGGATCGCGCCGGCTAGAACGTCCAGCCGAGCGAGAGCACGGGGCCCCAGTCGTTCTTCGCCTGCTCGGTCGAAGGGTCCCGGCTGTCGTAGCTCTCGAAGATGGACAGGCTCAGATAGAAATCCCGCACGATCTCGCGCTTGGCCTGGACATTGAACTCGACGCGCACACGGCCGGCGTCGGTCAGGTACGGCAGGACTGAAAGCGTCGAGTTCACGGTGATCTTCGGAAAGTCGTAGGTGAAGGTCGAGAACTGGGCGCCGATCACGGCGGCGACCTCGAAGCTCGACGTCCCGGTGACGGGGTTCTCGTGGTCGCCCGAGATCCCGATGAGGGCGCTGAACGTCGTGCGGTTGGTCTGGACGAAGTACCGCCCGTAGCCGGCGCCGAGCGAGACGCGCAGATCGAGACCGAGATCGATATTGCGGTCCGCGCCCCCGAAGCCGGCAACGAACCAGCGCTCTTTCAGAAACTTCTGGTAGTCCAGCGTGAAGTTCGCGCGCTGCGAGGAGGGAACGCCGCTCTGGCTGCTGAAGAAAGTGCTGAGCGCCGCCGATGCGGCAAAAGTCGGCCTGCGGAAGACCGCGTTGGCGTTGAGCGTGAGCTGCACGATCGCGCTCGCCTGCGTGTAGTTGAATCCGAGGTCGAGGGAACCGTCCCAGCGTCGCCAGAACGCCTGGTGGATCGGCGCGATCCGGACCACGTCGAGAAACCCGAGCTCCGTCGTCTGGCCCTCCGAGACGATCAGGAGCTTGCCGGGCGGCGTGGAGGGGGCGAGGGTGCCATAGCGGTAGCTGCCGTCCGTCGTCTCGACTTCGAACTGCTTGTCCGAGGTGATGCTGGTGATCCGGTTCCACTTGAGCGACAGGTCGCTGCCGATGTCGGTGTCGACCGTGAGACGCCCCGCCGCATAGGACTTGATCTCGCCCGTCACGTGGTCGCCATTGAAGAGGACGATGACGTCGGTCTTCTGTGCGAGGGCGGTGCCGGCCAGCGCGAAGAGCATCAGGCCGGCCAGGGGAAACGCCCTCGGCGACTTCATCTGCGAACGATTCTAGCTTGGACAAAAGGAAAAGCCCCCGCGCGAGCGGGGGCTTTCGGTTGGAACCCGGCGTTACTGCGCGAGCTTCTGGTAGTTCGCGTTCGTGACCGTCAGCTGGATCCCCTTGGCCTGGGCGTTGACGACTTCCCGCGCCGGGTAGCTCGTGCCGTCCGGCAGGACGGCGAACTGCACGGCGAGCGTCACGGGGCTCGACGGGGCGTCGAGATACGTGTTGACCGACAGCGACGCGAGCTTATGCGTGGACATCGCGAAATCGAGGGTCATCGAGTCGCCGGGCTGCGCGTAGTTGCGAAACAGCAGGCCGGCCTCGCCGGCCGAGGGGCGCGACAGGGAGAGGTTGCCCGCGGCGTGGGCCGCCTGCATCCGGGCCCCGTCGGGCGGAACGTAGAGGCCGATGAGCCCCTTGACCTGCTGCATGTAGTCCGTGAATTCTTCCTTTTTCTTCTCGGCGATCCGGCCGCGCAGTCCGCCCGCCTGCTGCTGGGGCGGCGGCGCCCCGACGGGCGTGCACAGGGGCTTGCCGTCGGGTCCGTAGCGGCAGCTCATCTGCTTCGTCTGCTTCACCTCGCCGTTGACGGCGACCTGGATCGTCTCCATCCAGCCGTACTGGCGCAGCGCCGCCTGATTCGCGGCCGCGTCCTGCTTGACCTGGGCAAGCTTGGCCTGCACGGCCTCCTTCATGGCGCCGCCCCCGGCTTGCTGCGCCGGTGCCGGGGATTGCGACATAAGAACCAGGGCGACGGCCGAACCGATCATCCGGAGCGAGGACCGAGAAAGCAACACGCGCATCAGCGCCTCCTTGAGTCGTGACCGGGGCGAAAGAGCGGAGGAATCTTATGTGAGAACGGCCCGAAGGCGCATGCGGGATTGGTCCGGTTGATAGGATCGCTCCCTATTTGTAAGGAGCCATTCGAATGATCGTCTCCAAACGGACCCTGTTCGCCCTGGCGGTCGCCGTAGCCGCCTCGACGGGATGCCAGCGCAAGTCCGACTCCATTTCGCAGGCCGAGACGAAGAGTAAGGACAGGCCCGGCGTCCTTCAGACCAAGGCCATCGCCGAGGAGGCCTACGTCTACGGCTTCCCGATGATCGCGGCCTACAAGGCGATGTACCAGTTCAACGTGGACAAGGCGAGCTCGCAGTACAAGGGACCGTTCAACACGATTTGGAACGATTCCAAAACCTCTACGCCCAAGGACACCGCCATCGTCACGCCCAACGCCGACACCCCGTACTCAATGGTCCAGGCCGACCTGCGGGCCGAGCCGATCGTGCTGTGCGTGCCCGAGGTCGAAAAGAGCCGCTACTACTCGGTGCAGCTCACGGACCTGTACTCGTTCAACTACGGCTACATCGGCAGCCGCGCGACGGGCAACGGAGCGGGCTGCTACATGGTCGCGGGACCGGACTGGAAGGGCGAGACTCCCGCCGGAATCGCGAAGGTCTTCCGCTCCGAGACCCGGTTCGGTCTCATCATCTATCGCACCCAGCTCTTCAGCCCGAAGGACATCGACAACGTCAAGAGGATCCAGGCGGGTTACAAGGTCCAGACGCTGTCGGCTTTCCTGAAGCAACCGACCCCGCCCGCAGCCCCGGCCATCGACTGGCCCGCCTTCACCGAGGACGCGTTCAAGACGAATTTCCCGGCGTTCCTCGACTTCCTCCTGCAGTTCTGCCCGACCGTGCCGGAAGAGAAGGAGCTGCGCGCCCGCTTTGCCGAAATCGGGATCGGGCCCGACAAGAAGTTCGACTTCAAGACCCTCGACGATGCCCACAAGCTGGAAGTCGGCCTCGGCGTCAAGGAGGGCTACGCGAAGATCGAAAAGGCCCGCGATGCAATCGGCAAGACGATCAACGGCTGGGCCGTGGGGTCGGCGTTCGGAGACCGCTCGTTCTACAAGGGCGACTTCCTGCTGCGGGCCGCTGCGGCATTGGCCGGCATCTACGGCAACGACGCGGTCGAGGCGATGTATCCGATGGCCAAGACGGGCAGCGACGGGCAGCCGCTCGACGGCAGCGCCAGGAAGTACACGATCACGTTCGCGGCCGGCCAGTATCCGCCGGTCAACGCGTTCTGGTCGGTGACGATGTACGACGGGAAGACGCAGCTTCTGATCGAGAATCCGCTCAACCGCTATCTCGTCAACTCGACCATGCTGTCCGGAATGAAGAAGAACGCCGACGGCTCGCTGACGATCGATGTCCAGAAGGACTCCCCGGGCAAGGCGAAGGAATCCAACTGGCTGCCGGCTCCGAACGGCCCGATCTACATGGTCATGCGGCTCTACTGGCCGAAGACCGAGCCGCCCTCGATCCTGCCTCCGGGCGAGGGCACCTGGAAGCCGCCCGCGATCGAGGTCGCCCGCTGACGCGCGACTCGGAATGAGAAGGGCCGCCGCCGCCCTCGTCGTCTTCGTCGCGCTCGGCTTGCCGGGCGCGGCGAGAGGCGCCGAGGCGCCCGCCGATCCGTGGCCCCGCCAGTTCAAGTCGGGCAAGGCCACCATCCTCGTGTACCAGCCGCAGGTCGAAACCTGGACGGGCAACGCGATCACGTTCCGTTCCGCGATCGCCATCACGAAGGGCGACCCGAAGGACGACGTCTTCGGCGTGATCTGGGCGAAGGCGCGCACGCAGGTGGACAAGACATCCCGGATCGTCCTGCTCGAGGATGTCGCGGTCACCCGGCGCGACTTCCCCACGCTCCCCGACAACGGCCTGATTTACCTCTTCTCGCTGCGGACGCAGCTCGGGGCGACTCAGCGGACGGTGTCGCTCGACCGGCTGGAGGCCTCGCTGGCGGCGTCGGGCGCGGCGTCCTCGCCGGGAATTGCGGTCCACAACGACCCGCCCCGCATCATCGTGAGCGATTCACCGGCGATCCTCGTGCGCATCGACGGGCCGCCGGCGCTGCGGCCGGTCCCCGACACGACCTTCCAGCGCGTCATCAACACGCGCGCGCTGCTGTTCGCCGACGCGGGGGCGAGCAACTTCTATCTGCGCCTCGGCGAGGGATGGCTGACCGCCGCATCGCTCGCGGGCCCCTGGAGCCGGCCGGCGGCGTTGCCCGAGGGACTGGAGGCGGCGGCCGGGCCGGTCGCGGCCGTGGACCTGCTCGCGGCCAGCGACGCCAGCGCGAGCCCGCCGCTCGAAGCCCCGCCGCCGGCGGTCCACGTCAGCGAAACACCTGCCGCGCTCATCGTCTTCGAGGGCGAGCCCGCCTTCACGCCCGTCGCGGGAACGGGCCTCGCGCGGGCTTCGAACACGACGGCGAACGTCCTGCTGGAGACCGAGCGACGTCGGTACTACGTCCTGCTCGCGGGCCGCTGGTTCCGCGCGGCCGCCTTTTCCGGGCCGTGGGCCTTCGTGCCGAGCCCCGACCTGCCGGCCGACTTCCGGAAGATCCCGGCCGATTCCCCGGCCGGCGCCGTGCTCGCCGCGGTCGCCGGCACGCCGCAGGCCGAGGAGGCGCTCATCGCCAACTCGATCCCGCAGACGGCGGCCGTCAGTCGCGTCGGCGGTCCGACGCTCGCTCTCCGGTTCGACGGAGCGCCGCAGCTGGCGCCGGTGGACGGCACGTCCCTCAAGCACGTCGTCAACTCGCCGACGCCGATCATCCAGGCGGGTCCCGCCGACTACTACGCCGTGAACGCCGGCGTCTGGTTCACGGCGCCCGCGCTCTCCGGTCCGTGGATCGTCGCGGCCACGCTCCCGGCCGCGATCTCCACAATCCCTCCGAGCTCGCCGCTGCACTTCGTCACATACGTCCAGATCTATGGGGCGACGATCGGTCTGGTCTACGAGGGATACACGCCGGGCTATCTCGGGACCGTCGCGACTCCCGACGGCGTCGTGGTCCAGGGCACCGGCTTCGGCTACACGCCGTGGATCGGCTCTGTCTGGTATCCGGCGCAGGGGACCGATGCAGCCGCTCCGGCGAGGCAGAACCTCTACGATGACTACGTAAGCGCGGTCGCCTCCGGGGCGCGCACCTCCTTCTCGAGCGTGCCCGCCGTTGCCGCGGGCGCCGAGGCCGAGCGCCTGACGATGTACACGAATCCGAAGACCGGCAAGTCCTCGGCCTACGGCTTCGTGACGGCCGGAAACGACGTCTTCGCCGACAAGGGCGGCCTGATCTTCTCGAACGCCGGCGGCCAGTGGCAGCAGCGCACGCCGGGCGGCTGGTCGAGCGCCTCGGGCGACATCGCCTGGGCCGAGCGGGAGGCGCAGGCCCGCAGCGCCGGCGAGGACCGATTTCGCACGTTCAGCCAGACCGGCGGGCAGGCCGGCAACGGCGCCGCCGCGGGAGGCGGACCGAGCCGCTAGCGGGGGACGCCGAAGGGGCCCGGAGCTTGTAAACTCCGGGCCGCGCCGCGATCGAACGCAAAGGAGTTCGCAACATGGAGCGCCAGAAGTTGAAATCGAAACTGCGCATCGCGGTCGGGTTGCTCGCGGCCGGTCTCTGTCTGGCTGCGGCAGTCCGGGGCGAGGGCGTCGGCGCTCCCGAGGCCCCGGCCCCGACGGCCGCCGAAGAAGCGGCGAAGGCCAACGAACTCGCGAAGATGCTCGCCAATCCCGTCGCGAACCTCTGGTCCCTGCAGTTTCAGTTCAACAACTTCGAGCTGACCAACGGTCGCTGGAACAACAATCTGAACTTTCAACCCGTGATGCCGGTCAGCCTGACGAAGGACATCAACCTCATCACGCGTCCCGTGATCCAGGTCTACAACAGCGCTCCGTACCAGACCTCGACGGGCGCCGACGCCCGGACGACCAACTTCGGCGACTGGACCCAGCTCGAGCTCCTCTCGCCGGCCGATAGCGGCAAGTGGCTGCTCGGCGCGGGCCCGACCTTCATCTTCCCGACGGCGGGCTCCGTGTACACAGGCCAGGGGAAATTTCAAGTTGGCCCGGCGATCGTCCTCGCCTACATGACCGACAAGTACATCGTCGGGGTCTTTCCCCAGCAGTGGTGGTCCTACGCAGGCGATCCGACCCGTTCGAACACGAGCCAGATCAACATCCAGCCGATTGCAAATCTCTTTTTCGAGGGCGGCTGGAACGTCGGCTACTCGGGCAACATCACGGCCAGCTGGAAGGAGCCCGGCAACAACCGCTGGACCGTCCCCATCGGAATCGGCGTCGGCAAGGTCGTCAAGTTCGGGCGCCTTCCGGTCAAGATCGGCCTTGCCGGGCAGTACATGGTCACGCAGCCGGATCCGGTCGGACAGAGGTGGAACATCCAGCTCTTGCTCACGCCGGTGCTGCCGAAGCTGATCAAGGGGACGCTGTTCGAGTGAGCCGGGAGTCGGCGGCCGCAGGCATCCGTCGACCGGACGAAGGCCCGAGAGATAGCGCCGCGCGACCCGCGGCACCGACGGGGGGAACGCCATGAGCCCGACAGTCATCAGTCTCGTCGTCTTCGCCTGCGTCTTCGGCGGTGCGCTCGCCGGGATGGCCCTCCGCGCCGTCCTGCCCGAGCACCACCGAAGCGCGGAAACGAAGGACCTCGTCAAGTCCGCGATGGCTCTGATCGGAACGCTCTCCGCTCTCGTCCTGGGCCTGCTCGTGGCCTCGGCCAAGGGAACCTACGACACGCAGAAGGGCGAGCTGACCTCGCTTTCGGCCGGGGCTCTCATGCTCGATCGCGTCCTGGCCCACTACGGGCCCGAAGCGAAGGACACCCGAGGGCTGCTGCACGAGGTCGTCGCCGACTTCGAAGATCGAATCTGGCACGCCGGCGCCACCCCCTCGAAGCGATCCGACGCGCTCTTCGACAGCATCGAGGACCTCGAGCCGAAAGACGACAGGCAGCGCGACCTGAAGGCCGAAGCGTCCGCTCTCGCGCTCGAGTTGGGAAAGACGCGCCAGCTGATGCTCGCGCAGACGTACAGCTCGATCTCCACGCCGCTCATGGTCGTGGTGGTCTTCTGGCTGACCATCAATTTCTTGAGCCTCGGCCTCTTCGCGCAGCGCAACGCGGTCGTCGCCGCGGCCCTGTTCGTCTGCGCGCTCTCGGTGTCGGGAGCGATCTTTCTGATCCTCGAAATGGACCGACCCTACGAGGGGCTGATCCGAATCTCGGATGCTCCGCTGCGGAACGCCCTCGAGCACATGGGCCGATGAAACGCGGCAGCGTTCTTCTCGGCGCCGCGCTCCCCGGGCCGTGCCACGTGGATATTGGACCAAAGGCCAATACCGATATATGGCTATATGGCGCCGACGGCTAGGGTTCCAGAGATCGTGAAGCACTGCGAACTTCCGGATACCTCCCGGTTTCGTGCCCTTCGCGGCGTTTTGCCGGAGGGACCGGCCGCTATCCATGCGGCTTCGTAGTTCGATATCGTAGGACCCCGTTAACCTGGGGAGGCCAAATGGTTCTCTCGAAACTTCGTCTGACGCGACTGATTCTGGCTGTTTCGACCGGCGTGGCCGGACTGGCCGCCTGCAAGAAGGCCGAAGCGCCCGCGTCGCCGCCCCCCGCTGTCGAGGTCGCGTCGGTCGTCCAGAAGGACGTCTCGATCTCCCAGGAGTGGATCGGCTCGCTCGACGGCTTCGTCAACGCCGAAATCCGGCCGCAAATCGAGGGTTACGTGCTCAAGCAGGTCTACCGGGAGGGCTTCCTGGTTCGCACGGGCGAGGCGCTCTTCGAGATCGACCCGCGCCAGTTCCAGGCGACGTACGACCAGGCCCGGGGAACACTGACCCAGTACGAGGCCACGCTCGCCAATGCGAAGACGACGGTGGCGCGCTACCGGCCCCTGGCGGCCCAGAAGGCGATCAGCCAGCAGGAGCTGGACGACGCCGAGACGCGGGAGCGAACGGCGCAGGCCAACGCGGAAAGCGCGCGGGCAACTCTCGAGAAGGCAAGGCTCGACCTCGGCTGGACGAAGGTCGTCTCCCCCATCGACGGCATCGCGGGCGTCGCGAAAACCCAGGTCGGCGATCTCGTCAATCGCCTGACCGTCATGACGACGGTCTCGCAGGTCGATCCCATCAAGGTCAACTTCAACCCGAGCGAGCAGGAGTACCTGACCTGGGTGGCCAGGCACGGTCCGCCCGAGAAGACCCTCAAGGCCCGCCAGGACCTCGAAAAGGGACCCCTGCAGCTCATCCTCTCGGACGGCTCCGTGTTCCCGCACCACGGCCGTGCGATCCTCGTCGGTCGCGAGGTGGACGTGAAGACCGGCACGATCCAGCTCGCCGGGGCGTTCCCGAACCCGGGCAACCTCCTGCGGCCGGGCCAGTACGCCAAGGTTCGGGTCGCCATGGACGTCAAGAAGGGAGCGATCCTCGTGCCGCAGCGGGCGGTTTCCGAGCTGCAGGGCAGCTTCCAGGTCGCCGTCGTCGGCGCGGACAACAAGGTGACGATCAAGGTGGTCAAGACCGGGCCGGTCGACGGGAGCATGTGGGTCATCGAAGAGGGATTGAAGCCCGGAGACCGGATCGTGGTGGAAGGTCTGCAGCGGGTGAAGTCCGGTATGACGGTCGTACCGAAGGAGGCCTCGACCTCGGATCCGGCGACGCCGGCGGCGGAGCCCGCCAAAGAGGCCGGGAAGTAAGCGTGGGTGCCTTTTTCGTCCGCCGGCCGATCGTCGCGATCGTCATCGCGATCCTGATGACGATGGCGGGGGGCGTCGCGATGACGAAGCTCCCGACCGCCCAGTACCCGGACATCGTGCCGCCCCAGATCCAGGTCACGACGACCTACACCGGCGCCGACGCGATCACGATCGAGCAGTCCGTCGCGACGCCGATCGAGCAGCAGATGAACGGCGTCGACTACATGATCTACATGCAGTCCACCAACGCCAACGACGGGACGATGAAGCTCACCGTCACGTTCGACGTCGAGACCGACATCAACTTCGACCAGGTCAACACGCAGAACCGCGTCTCGCAGGCGCAGCCGAACCTGCCGGCCGACGTCAACCAGTTCGGCCTGACGGTCAAGAAGGCCACGAGCAATCCCCTGCTCATCGTCTCGCTGTATTCCCCCAAGGGCACGTACGACGCGCTCTTCCTCGGCAACTTCGCGACGATCAACGTCAACGACGCCATCTACCGCGTGCCGGGCGTCGGCCAGATCCAGAACTACGGCACCGCCGACTACGCCATGCGCATCTGGGTCAAGCCGGAACGGCTGGCGAGCCTCGGGCTGACCGTCCCCGACCTGATGAACGCGGTCAAGCAGCAGAGCACGGTCAACCCGGCAGGAGGAATCGGCACGGAGCCCGCCCCGCAGGGCCAGGAGTTCACCTACACCCTCCGCGCCAAGGGCCGCCTCGAGACCGCCGAGGAATTCGGCAACGTCGTCGTGCGCCTGAACCCCGACGGGTCCATGGTGCGCCTGAAGGACGTCAGCCGGATCGATCTCGGCGCCCTGAACTACCAGCAGCGCTCGCGCCTGAACGGCAAGCCCGCCTGCCCGATCGGCGTCTTCCAGGTCCCGGGCTCCAACGCCATCGCCGTGGCCGAGGGCGTCAAGAAGACCATGAAGGAGCTGAAGGAGCGCTTCCCGGACGACCTCGACTACGTGGTCGCCCTCGACACGACGCTGCCGGTCACCGAGGGCATCAAGGAGATCGAGCACACCCTCTTCGAGGCGATCGTGCTCGTCATCATCGTCGTGTTCCTGTTCCTGCAGGGGTGGCGCGCGACGCTCATTCCGCTGCTCGCCGTGCCCGTGTCGCTCATCGGCACGTTCATCTTCTTCCCGATGCTCGGCTTTTCGATCAACACGCTTTCCCTCTTCGGCCTGGTCCTCGCGATCGGCCTCGTCGTGGACGACGCGATCGTCGTCGTCGAGGCGGTCGAGCACCACATCGAGCACGGCCTTTCCCCGAAGGACGCCACGTTGAAGGCGATGGAAGAGGTGACCCAGCCGGTCATCGGAATCGCCCTCGTCCTCTCCGCCGTGTTCATCCCCGTGGCCCTCATGGGCGGGATCCAGGGGCGGATGAACATGCAGTTCGCCATCACGATCGCCATCTCGGTCCTGATCTCGGCCTTCAATGCGCTGTCGCTGTCCCCGGCGCTCTGTTCCCTCATCCTGAAACCCAAGAAGGAGTCGAAGGGGCCGCTCGCGAAGTTCTTCGCCTGGTTCAACCGGGTCTTCGCGAAGATGACCGACGGCTACGTCAACCTCTCCCACCACCTGGTCCGCAAGGTCATCGTCACCCTGCTGATCCTCGGCGGCTTCGTCGCGCTCTCCGGCGTGCTCGGCAAGAAGCTGCCCTCGGGCTTCCTCCCGGACGAGGACCAGGGCTATTTCTTCATCAACGTCCAGCTTCCCGACGCCTCTTCGCTCCAGCGGACCGATGCCGTGTGCCAGAAGATCGAGAAGATCCTCGCGGAGACCAAGGGCGTCAAGTACGTCACGACGATCGCCGGCTACAGTCTGCTGTCCGGCGCCTCGGCTCCGTACACGGGGTTCTACTTCGTGGCGCTGGATCCCTGGGACGAGCGCAAGGGCAAGGAGATGGAAGTCGCGCCGATCATGCAGCGGTTGAACGCCGTCCTTCGCGCCCAGATCCTCGAAGCGAACGCCGTGGCCTTCCCTCCTCCAGCCATCCAGGGCCTCGGCACCGGCGGCGGCTTCTCCTTCTGGCTCCAGGACCGCAGCGGCGGAAGCGTCGAATTCCTGAACCAGAACCTCCAGAAGTTCCTGGAGGCCGCGAGAAAACGCCCCGAGCTCGCCAACGTCAACAGCGTCTGGCGGCCCTCGGTGCCCCAGATCTACGCCGACATCAACCGGGACAAGGTCCTGAAACAGGGCGTCGCCGTCGGAGACGTCTACCAGAGCCTCCAGGCCTTTCTCGGCGGCATCTACGTGAACCAGTTCAACCGCTTCGGGCGCCAGTGGAAGGTCTTCCTGCAGGCCGAGGCGTCGGGCCGCGTCAAGGCCGACGACATCAACCAGTTCTACGTCCGAAACAACGGCGGCCAGATGGTGCCCCTATCCGCCGTCGCGACGACCCGGGGGATCGCCGGGCCCGAGTTCACCAATCGGTTCAACCTCTTCCGGGCCGCGCAGGTCACCGGAATCCCCGCGCCCGGCTACAGCTCGGGTCAGGCCACGGCGGCGCTCGAGGCCGTCGCGAAGGAGGTCCTGCCGCGCGAGATCGGCTACGACTGGGCCGACATGTCCTACCAGGAGGTCAAGGCCGCGGGTGCGGGCGCGCGGGTGTTCGTCCTCTCGATCGTCTTCGTCTTCCTGATCCTCGCCGCCCTCTACGAGAGCTGGTCGCTTCCCTTCAGCGTTCTCCTGTCCGTGCCGGTCGCAGTCTTCGGCGCCTTTCTGGGGCTCCTGATGCGCAAGTTCAACCTCGACGTCTACGGCCAGATCGGCCTCGTCATGCTGATCGGGCTCGCCGCCAAGAACGCCATCCTGATCGTCGAGTTCGCCGTCCTGCAGCAGAAGGAGGGCAAGAGCCTCGTGGACGCCGCGCTCGAGGGAGCCAAGCTCCGTCTGCGACCGATCCTCATGACGTCCTTCGCGTTCATCCTCGGCTGCGTCCCGCTCTGGACGGCCTCGGGCTCCGGCGCCGTCTCCCGCAAGGTGCTGGGCACCGTCGTCATCGTCGGCATGCTCGCCGCGACCGGCATCGCGATCTTCCTCATCCCCGCGCTCTTCGTGATGGTCGAAAAGCTCGCGAACCGCGGGAAGGCAAAGGAAGCGCCCGGTGCGGCGCCGGCGCCGGCAAACCGAGCCCGGCAGGCGGAGGGCACTGAGATGCGAAAGCTCGCCGCCTCCAGCCTCGTCGCGCTCGTCCTGCTGACCGGCTGCGCCGTCGGTCCCGAACTACAAGCGGCCGCCGGTGACGGCGCCCGACGCCTACCGCGAGGTCCAGGGGCCGCCCGCCCCCGCGGCCTCGGTCGCCGACCAGCCCTGGTGGGACATCTTCGGCGACCCCGTCCTCGAGCAGCTCATCGACCAGGCGCTGCAGACCGGCTACGACGTCCAGATCGCCGCCGCCCGCGTCGAAGAGGCCCGGGCGCGGGCCGGCATCGCCCGCTCGGAATTCTTCCCGCAGATCGGCGTACGGCGCCGAGTCGTCGCGGGGGCGCACCTCCGTGTACCTGCCGCCCAACAGCACGGCGACGCGGAACCTGAACGGCGTCAACGTGAACTTCGGGTGGGAGCTCGACATCTGGGGCCGCATCCGCCGCCTGAACGAGGCCGCGAAGGCCCAGTACCTCGCGAGCGAAGACGCGCGGCGCGGCGTGCTCCTCTCGCTCGTGTCGGACGTCGCCACGACCTACTTCTCGCTGCGCGAGCTCGACGAAGAGCTCGCCATCGCGAAAAAGACCGTCGTCGCGTTCCAGGAGACGTACAACCTCTACAAGCGCAAGCTCGACGAGGGCGCCGCCTCGGCCCTCGAGGCGGCATACGCCGAGGCGGCCCTCGGCCAGGTCGCCGCGCAGGTCCCCGAGATCGAGCGGCGCATCGAGGCGACCGAGAACCAGCTCAACCTGCTCCTGGGAAGAAACCCCGGGCCCGTTCCCCGCGGCGAGGCGCTCGCCGCGCAGCCCGTGCCTCCGGAGATCCCGGCGGGCCTTCCCTCGGAGCTCCTGCAGCGCCGGCCCGACGTCCGGCAGTCCGAGCAGCAGCTCATCGCCGCCAACGCCCTCGTCGGGGTCGCCACCGCGAACTTCTTCCCGGTGATCAGCCTGACGGGCTTCTTCGGAGCCGTCGGCCCGCGAGCTTGACAACTTCTTCTATCCCGCCGGGAAGACCTGGTCGATCGCGGCCGGGCTGCTCGGCCCGCTCTTCCAGGGGGGCCGCCTGCGCAGCGAGTACGGCGCCACCTACGCCCAGTGGGAACAGGCGAGGATCCAGTACGAGCAGACCGTGACGGGCGCTTTTGCGGAGACGACGACCGTCCTCTACGCCCGCCAGAAGATCGGGACCTCCGTCGCCGAGCTCGAGCGCACCGTGACCGCCTACGGGCAAATGGTCCGGCTGTCGAACATCCGCTACGACTCGGGCCTGGCGAACTACTTCGAGGTTCTCTACGCGATGCAGCAGCTTTTCCCCGCGGAGATCGCCCTCGCCCGCGCGCGCCTGGACCTCCTGATCGACTACGTCGACATCTACAAGGCTCTCGGGGGCGGCTGGAACCTGCAGCCCGACGACCCGAATCCCACCTGGCTGTCGCCCGCCGTTTCGGCGGCGGCGCCCGCGGCCGCGCCCGCGAAGCCGTAAGCCGTGCCGACCATCGCGAGGCGCCCGGGGCTCCTCGCGGTGGCTGCCTCCTCGCTCCTCGTTCTGCACGCGCCCGCCGCGTCGGCCTTCGACAGCAAGGGCCACGTCGTCATCGAGGCCCTGGCTTACCGTAGCCTCGTCGAAGGCCACGACGGCCGGCCGCCGCGGCCGGACGTCCTGCGCGATCTCTTCGACGACGGCGACCTCGCGCCGCCGTTGTGCTTCGGCTGGGATGGGCATCCTCCCGGTTTCTGCGCCGACGCGACGACGACCAATCCTCTGCTCGACTGGCCGAAGCCTCTGACCGACCAGCCGGACGCGGCCTTCCGGCGGCAGTTCAGCGACGCCGGGCAATGCTTTCACTTCATGGCGCAGCTCGAGGACGCCGAGTCCCCCGACATCGAGGGAACCTCGATTCCGAGAGGCCTCGCGACTTCGGCGCTGGTCCGATGCCGCGATTTTCTCGACAACCTCATGCGCCAGGTTGTCTCCGACGGCGGGCCCGGGACGCGCAAGGGCGGCTACGGCCTGTACGAGCTGATGCACTCCGTTGAAGACTCGTTCTCGGGGTCGCACACGCAGCGTCGGCCGGAGACCGACGCGATCGAGGAGCTTCGCATCTGGAAACCTCTGACGCGCCTGCCCGGACTCTCGTCCGAGAAGATCGCGCGCATCCCCGACTCGGCGTTCCACAAGTGGGACGACCACCGCGATAAGACGTACGTCGTCGAAGAGCGCGTGACGGCCGACGGGCGTCACTGCAAGGACCTGACCGACTATCCGTACACGGTGCCCTATGAGTGTCTGTCCGAGGAGGGGAACCGCGCGCGGCGGGCGATCGTGGAACTGCTCGTCGTCGTGCGCGACCTTCGCGTCGCGCACAAGAAAGCCTCCGCGGCCACCGACACGTCCGCGGCGCCTCTACCGCCCCCGGAGCAATCCGACGCCTGGCATTCCTACAAGGACCGCTGGTTCACGGCCGTCTATCCCTGCCAGGGCGACGAGTGCCAGGAGCATCAACCCACCGACATCTCTCCCGGCTCTTACGCCTTCCTCGGCCTCGACACGACCTACAACACCACTCGGAAGTTCCTCGACGTCACGGCCAAGGGAACGCTCTTCCGGTACAGCTGGGAGTTGAACCCCTTCGTCTACGCACTGTCCGGCGAGGTCGGCTTCCGGCGCTACGACAACGGCGTGGGCGCCGGCCTGCTCGGCCTCGAGGTCGATCTCGCGCTCCCGATCGGGAGGCGCCTCGCGCTGGGTTTCACTCCCGCGGCCTGGCGCGTCGCCTTCGGAGGCGACCGCACCGGATCGGAAGTCACGTCGAACTTCTTCCGCATGGACTACGTCATCGACAGCCGTTTCGCCATCACGCTTCACGGTCCTCTGGAGATCGACTGGCGCAAGCCCGCCGCCGAGCTCTCCTTCGGAATCGGCGTGAGCTGGGCCCTGACCTCGCCGAGGTTCGCCGGGGGCCCCCTGATCGAGCATCACTCTGAAAAGGTCGAGCGGACGGACGAAACCTGGTCGCCCCCGGAAGCGCCCTACGGCCGGCTCGAAGGCCGGACGGCCTCCTGGTACGTGGGAACCGGGGTCACGACGGTCGAGCCGCCGACCGTGGTCATCGAGGGGCGGCAGTACGGGGAGGGCGCGATCGGAGCGATGGTCCTGTGGGACCGGGACCGCTGGGGAGGCAAGTTCGTCTGGGCGCCCGGCGGGTCGCTGGCGATCGGCGCCCGGCGGACCGTCGGAAACTCGGCCTACCTGACGGGAGCATTCGCCCTGGACCTGCGCTGGTATCCGCTCCGCGTGCTCGGACTGGCGGTGACTCCGGTTCGGGTGGAAGGCGGACCGAAGGTCCGCGGGAGCGAAATATTCGACGATTCCCCCGGCGTCCACGGCGCCCTGGGGAGCCAGTACTACTTCCAGGCCGGCTCGCGCATCGGCATCGCCTTCAACGCCGGGATCATCGACATCTTCGTCCAGGGGCCGACGATCGCGTGGAGCTCCACGCCGTTCGCGGCCAAGGAGATCCTGAGCGTCGCGCTGTCGTTCCGATTGAACTAGCCGGGCGCGATCGGCGCTCGTCTCGATGTTCCCCCGAAACCGCGGGATCGTCCCGCCGTCGAACCCCGGCTACCACAGCGGTCTCTCGAATCACCTGTCACCGGACCCCGGCGAGAATTCGTAGAGAGACGTCGCCAGCCTCTTCAGGCCTCGGTCGCAGGCGATGAGATCGAGATGGAGCGAGGTCCAGTCCGACAGCAAGAGGGTTTCGTCCCCCTGGCCATCGTACGTCTTGAGGTAGCCGCCGCAGGACTCGCAGTAGTCGATACGCAGGCCCGCCTCTCCCTCGACGGCCAGGGCCGACAGCCGGTGGGTGTCACCCTCACAGAACGGACAACCGGTGCGCTTGTACCGCCACCGCGTACGGCAGCAGCCGCACGCAAGGAGCCGCTGGCGCCCCGGATCGGCGCCGACCAGTTGAGCCATGGCCGGCAGGGAGCCGCACGTCGGGCAGTAGCGACGGAGCCAGCGCTCGTCGTCCCTCCAACCGCCGAACTCCCACACGATGGGGGCCAGATACCGCGCCATCACGGTCCATCCGAGGTGTCGCAGCAGGCCCGCGGACGCGGGCGCGAACGAATCGTCGCCGAGAAGCCAATCGACGACGCGGCGCGCGGCATTGCCTTCCCGACGCAGGTCGGCGTCCAGGGCCCGGGCGTCCGTCCGCCAGGTTGCCGGCCAGAGGCTGCGAGGCCAGCCTCTCGACGAGCGACACGACCATTCTCCCGGCCGGCTCGAGGTCGATCGCGGCAGCGTGGCTCTGCAGGAGAGGAACTCCCTCCAGAAAGTCGCCGCGATAGTCGTCCCAGGCGGGAATGGCCGGTTTCGCGGTTTCGATCTCTCCCGCCGCACGTTCGATCTCTCCGCACAAGCGCGCGACCGGCTGGAGGTAGGCATGCCCTTCCAGCCAACCATCCCGGGTCAGGGAGCTCAATGTCCCTCGCTCGGCTCCGGCTTCGGCAGGATCGGGATGAGCCGCGCGCCCAGACCGAACAAGAAGACCGTCGCCGCGATCAGCCCGACGGAGACGCCCCATTCGAAAACCGAGGGCGCATAGGTTTTCGGGGCGACCCAGGGCATGCGGCCCCGGAAGCTCATGGCGAAGAGCACGACGTTCATCCGGTTGTAGACCACGCCGAGAACCGCCAGGAGCGCTGCCCAGAAGAGCGTCTCGGGCCGGGAGCGGAGCGGCCGGCTGGCGAGGAGCGCGAGCGGAACGAGGCCTCCGAGCACGATCTCCGCGGCGAAGGCCAGCCCCATCGGGCCGGCGAAGGCGCCGGCGAGCTGGCCGCGGAACGTCATGTCGCCCAGCCGGAAAGCGAGGTAGACGAGCATCGACCAGAACGTGATCTGCCCGACCGAGGCCAGCGCCGCCATGTCGAGCTGCCGGCGCCAACCCTTCGCGATTCCCATGTCGATCAGGATGACGAGAGCCGACCCGGCGACGATCGAGGACAGGAAGAACGAGACCGGCATCACGGCGGACCACCACTGCGACGACAGCATGTTCGGCATCAGCAGGTACAGCGAGCCGAGCGAGCTCTGGTGCATCGTGGACAGGGTGACGGCGGCGATCGCCAGCAGGATCGGCTCGAAACCCTTCTCCCGCGCCCGGAACAGCCATGCCAGCGTCCCGAAGATGACGGCGGTCATGGCCGTGTAGACCACGTTGCGGGACATCATGTAGATGAACAGCGTGACGGCGAAGGCCACGTAGACGCCGGACCACTTCTGCCAGAGCGCCAGCAGCCGATGCAGGCCAAACCGCTCCAGGACGACCGGGAGGAACTCCAGGGCAAGGATCGTGACGTAGAGGCCGACGCACCACGAGACCTCGAACATCGCCGAGTGCTCCGGGGACTGCAGGCCGAGCTGGTAGAAGTGCCACGGCAGGCCGAGGTCGGCGACGAGCGTGACGGTGACGAATGAATAGCTCAGGAGGCCCATGAGCACGGCTTTTCGGCCGAGCCCGTAGAGGTCCTTTCGTTGAAAGACGTAGATCGCCCCGGCCATGGCGAACGCGCCCGCGGCCACGGCGATCCAGATCAGGTCGAAGACGATCCAGAGCCCCCAGGGATAGGTGTCGGACAGGTGCGTGCTGCCGCCGAGGCCGAGGGCGAACCGCGCCACCATCGAGACGCCGCAGAACGCCATCAGGAGCAGGAGGACCCAGTTGAACGGCGTCAAGAGCTTTTCGCGGAGGGCCTCGAACTCGACGTGGTGGCCGTGGTCCGCGGAGTGAGAGGGTCCGGCGGTCGCGACCGCGGCAACGCGCTTGCGGAAGAACGCGTAGACGGCGCCGAGCGCCGCGCCGATCGCCATCACGGCGGGAGGCACGGCCCCGAGCGCCGCCGCGGTGAAACGCGGGAACGGCTTCTCGCCGAACGTCGGGAACCCGAGCTTCTCGAAGGGCACCGACGAGAGGTACAGCACGCTGGTGCCGCCCAGCTCCTTCTCTCCGTAGACGTGGTCGACGTACTTCTCCGGGCGGTCGGCCATGCGCTTGTGGGCGAGCGCGAGCATCTCGTCGCGGCTTCCGTAGCGCAGGGCGTCCGCGGGGCACGCCTTGACGCACGCCGGGGTCGCGATCGTCTCGAGGAACCGTTTGGTCTCGTCCGGGGGCGCCGGCGACCCGTTGAATGCGATCGGGACCGGCTGGGAGGTGCGGTCCGCGCAATGGGTGCACTTTTCAATCTTCGGGGCGAGCTTGTCCCACTCCGCCGTCGGCACGTCCCACGGGCAGGCGAGCATGCAGTACCGGCAGCCGATGCACTTGGCGGCGTCGTAGGACACCGGCCCGTCCGGCTGCCGGTACAGCGCCGTCGTCGGACACGCCGAGACGCAGCCGGGCTCCAGGCAGTGGAAGCACCGCCGCATCACGAAGGCGGAATCGAGGCCTCCCGGCTTCTGAGGGTTCTCCATCTCGTGGAAGGAGATGAGCGTGTACGTCTTTGAACTGAGAGTCGCCGGGTTCTGGAAGCCGAGCGTGGGCAGCAGCTCGGTCTGTTCGCCGTCGCGCTCGTTCCATTGCTTGCAGGCGACCTGGCAGGCCCGGCAGCCGATGCAGTTGGTGATGTCGATCAGGGTGGTCCGGATCGGGACGGGCTTCGAGGCCGCCGACGCGCTCGGCGTCGTCATGACCGATTCCCTCTGTCCGCGCGGGGAGCGGCCGCCTTGACCACGTTGACCAGACACGCCTTCGTCTCCTGGGTTCCCGCTCCGGGATCCGTGGCATCAATCGTGAGGTGGTTGACGCTCGGCCCCGTCGAGAGACCCTGGAAGCCCCAGTTATAGGGCATCCACACGATCGTGACCTCGCGGCCGCCGATCGGCAGGGACTTCATGCGGGGCGTTACGAGCGCCTTCACCGTGAGCTCGCCGCGAGCCGACGACACGTGGACCCAGTCCCCCGATTTCACCCCGAGCTTCTGGCCGAGCGAGACGGGCATCTCCAGGACGGGCTCCGGAACGAGCTCGTTCAGCCACGGGATGTTGCGCGTCGTCGATCCGGCGCACCAGTGCTCGGCGACGGTCGAGGTCATCAGGACGTACGGGAACTTGTCGACCGTGCCGATCGGCTGGTGCGACTTGACGCGCGGGTACTTGAGCATCGGGTTGCTCTTCACTTTCGGGTGAAGCAGGTTCTCCACCGGGCTTTCGACCGGCTCGTACATTTCCGGCAGGGGACCGTCCTTCGGCACGTACGCCACGTCGCGCGGATACCCGGGATTCTTCTCGTCCGGGTCCGAGTAGACGGCGGCGAAGAGCCGCCCCACGCCTTCCGCGCCCAGGTGGAAGGCCCGCTGCCCGTTGGGCGTGCTCGGACCGTCGGTCACGACGGGGACGTCGGGCACGTCCCATCCCGTCCAGCGTTTGGCCTGCTCGTCCCACCAGACGATGGGTTTCGAGCCCGGATAGGGCTTGCCGTTGCGGTCGCAGGAGGCCCGGTTGTAGAGGATGCGCATGTTGTTGGGCCAGGTCCAGCCGAAGCCCGGGTAGAGGCCGAGGCCGCCCGGGTCGGTCGTCGAATCCCGGCGCTTCGAAAGGTTCTCGCCGTTGGCGAAGACGCCCGCGTAGATCCAGGCGCCTGACGAAGTCGAGCCGTCGGACCGCAGATCGCCGACCTTGCGGACGAGGTCGCCCTTCTTGAAGCCCGTTTCCGGGTTGTCGCGCAGGGAGTAGCCGTTGATCTCGCGCAGGACGTCCTCGGCCGTGGTGTACGTCCAGAAGGCCTTGTTGATGATCTCGTCCCTCGGCTCCTTCGAATCGTGGACCATGTCGCGAACGCGCCGGAAGATGACGTCCACGATCTCGCCATCGGGCCTGGCCTGCCCGGGGGGCTTCACCGCGGCGTGCCGCCACTGCACCATGCCGCCCGAGTTCGAGATGGTCCCGTTCTTCTCCATGAAGAACGCGGCGGGCAGGAGGATGACCTCGGTCGCGATCGTCTTCGGATCCACGCCCGGACGCTTCCAGAATGTCGCCGTCTCCGTCTCCCAGATCTCCTGGACCACGAGCGTCTCGAGCTTCGCCATCGCGTCGAAGGTCAGCGTGAGATTGGGCACCGTGACCGCGGGGTTCTGGCCGACGATCCAGAGGAGCTTCAGCTTCCCGGCGAGGGCATCCTCGAACATCGGCAGCGTGCCGTAGTCCTTGGCGGCGTTGCGCTTGGGAAGCCAGCCGTAGGCGTAATCGTTCTCGGTGGTCGCCGCCTCTCCGAAGAACGCCTTGAGCGTGTTGACGAGGTACCGGCTGTCGGCGATCCCGTTCTTGCGCACGTAGTCGTAGATGGTCGGCTCGGCGTTGGACGGAGAATTGAGGTAGCCCGGGTAGTAGTTGTAGAGCACCGCCATGTCGCACGCGCCCTGCACGTTCGGCTCGCCGCGCAGCGCGTTGACGCCGCCGCCGGGCTTGCCGATGTTGCCGAGCAGCAGCTGCAGGATCGTGAACGACCGGATGCCCTGCACGCCCGTCGTGTGCTGCGTCATTCCGAGCGCGTAGAGGATGGATCCCGGCCGGTTCTTCGCCATCATCTCCGCGATCTGCTGGATCTGCGCCGCGGGAATGCCGGTGATCTGCTCGCCCGTCTCCAGCGTGTACCGCGAGACGTGGGTCTTCAGGCGCGTGAAGACGCAGTGTGGGTCGTCCAGGCTCTTCGCGACGCGCGGCTTGCCCTTCGCGTCGAGCTGGTATCCCCAGCTCTTGGTGTCGTACTTGTGGTGCTCCTCGTCGTATCCGCTGAACACACCATCCTTGAAGCCGAACGCCTCATCGCTCAGGTAGAGCGCGTTCGTGTGGGTGACGACGTAGTCCTCGTCGTACAGCTTGTTCAGGAGGATGTGGTTGATCATCGTGTTCTGCAGCGCCGCGTCCGTGCCGGGCCGGATGCGCGCGTAGACGTCGGCCGCCGCGGAGGTCCGGGTGTATCGCGGATCGACGTGGATGATCTTCGCCCCGTTCTCCTGGGCCTTCCGGATCCACTTGAAGGCCATGGGGTGGTTTTCCGCGACGTTGCTGCCTTCCACCAGGATCGTCTTGCAGTTCTGCAGGTCGATCCAGTGGTTGGTCATCGCCCCCCGCCCGAACGAGGCCCCCAGACCGGGGACCGTGGGGCTGTGTCAAAGTCGGGCCTGGTGCTCGACGTAGGCCAGGCCGAGCAGCCGGGCCGCCTTCTGAAAGAGGTAGCACTCCTCGTTCGTGTTCTGCGCGCCGCCCAGGAAGGCGATCGCGTCCGTCCGATTGACCGGGACCTCCTTGTCGCCGACCTTCTCGGTCGAGATCCAGGTCTCGTCGCGCGTCTTGCGGATCTTCTGCGCGACCCGGTTCACGGCGTCCTGCCAGGAGATGTCCTCCCAGTGGTCGCTGCCCGGCGCCCGGTAACGCGGCGTCGTGAGCCTCTTCGGCGAGGCGTGCGTCGCGAACATCGAGATGCCTTTGACGCACAGCGATCCGCGGTTCACGATGTGGTCGTAGTCGCCCTCCATCGTGATCAGCTTGCCGTCGCGGACCGCCGCGATCATCCCGCAGCCGCACGAGCAGAAGTTGCACGACGTCGTGAACTCGGTGACGTTCGAGAGCCTGAGCTCGACGTGTGGCGGCCCGCATCGCGGGCACGTCGAGAAGCCCGTCGAGCGCGAGTCCCGTCCCACCCAGGACGGTCATCCGCAGGAGGTTCCTGCGGTTGATCGAGGTCAACTCCGCGGGAGGGTTGGCGTCGGCCGGAGACTGCGAGATCGGCCTCGACCCGAGTGTCCTTCTCCATGACTCGCCCTCCGTGGGAACGGCGGACCCTCGGGCGGGCCCTGGTTTTCACACTCGAAACCATCCCGCCAACCTGCGCACGGCGGCCGGGCCGACACGACACCAAAGCCAGTATACATCTCCGGACTGGAAAGTCTGTCGCGCGCCGATGCTCCGTGATTCGAAGTTTCGGCAGGAGCCGCGGCGCCCGGGGAGCAGTCTGGTGAATAATCGCGGCGGGCGGGCTGGTTCTCGAACGCGAGCGGGGTTTCTCTCGCGGGCCCGCAAGGAGGTCCGATGAAGGACGCGTCCACGCCTCCGCCGTCCGCTGACCGGCTGCGCGATCGCCCGTTCCTGGTTCTGATCACGAGCCACTGGCTGAGCCTCCTGGGGATGGGGCTGGCGGCCACGGCTCTGATCTCCTGGTTGTTCGTGCTGCCGGTGCACCTGCGGGGACATGTCGACAATCCCTACATCGGCATCGTGGTCTTCCTCATCATCCCCGTCGTCCTCGTGGTCGGCCTGGCGATCATCCCGGTCGGAGTCTTTCTCGCGCGCCGGCGGGCCCGGCGTCGGCTCACGGAGCACGTCGTGGACCGGAAGGTCGCCGTGCGCCGGTTGGTCGGATTCCTCGGCGGCGTCACCCTCGTCAACGTCATCGTCGGGACCCAGGCCACGTATCGGGCTGTGGAGCACATGGAGACCGTCCAGTTCTGCGGCCAGACCTGCCACGTGATGACGCCCGAGTTCCGCTCGCACCAGGTTTCGCCGCACGCTCGCGTGCCGTGCGTCGACTGCCACGTCGGGGAGGGGGCGCGTGGCTGGTTCGAGAGCAAGATGGCCGGCACCCGGCAGCTGGTCGAGGTGACTACGAACTCCTACCCCCGGCCGATCCCTTCGGCCATGGAGACCAACAGGCTCGTGCCCGCGCGCGAGACGTGCGAAACATGTCACTGGCCGGAGAAGTTCGTTTCGGCGCGCCTGAAGTTGATTACCAGGTTCGCCGAGGACGAAGCCAATACGCCCAGCCAGACCGTCCTCATGATGATGGTCGGCGGCAGCCTGATGCCCGGAATCCACAGCGCCCACTTCGGACCGGGTGTCGAGATCCGCTATGCCGCCGCCGACGGGAAGCGACAGAAGATCCCGTGGGTGGAATACCGCAACACGAGGAAAGGAGAGACGCGTTCCTACCTCGCCGAGGGCGCCGCCGCGGGCGTGGAAAACGGTCTCCCCCGCTACGCGATGCAGTGCGTGGATTGTCACAACCGCCCTACCCACACGTTCGAGTTGCCGGGCCGAGCCGTCGACAAGGCGATGGCGAGCGGCCTGCTTCCCACCACGCTTCCGTTCCTCAAGAAAAAGGGGGTGGAGCTCCTGAAGGCCGGCTACGCCAGCAACGACGAGGCGGGCCGCCGCATCCCCGCCGAGCTCGAGGCCTATTACCGGCAGACCTACCCGAAGGTGGCCGCCGAACGAGGGGAGGACGTGGCCGCGGCCGGGAAAATGCTGGTTCGCATCTACGACACGAACGTCTTCCCGGATCTCCAGGTCGGATGGGGCACTTATCCGAACAACCTGGGCCACGAGGCCTTTCCCGGGTGCTTCCGCTGTCACGACGAAGCGCACAAGACCGCCGACGGCAAGACCATCAGCCAGGACTGTGGCGTGTGTCACGAAGCCGTCGCCGTGGACGAGAGCTCTCCGGAGGTGCTCAAGAAGCTGGGTATCGAGGCGAGGATCCTGGCTCTCCGGAAGCCGTAAGGGCACCCGGACACCCGGGCGTCTTCAGCGCGCCTGGTACCGCGCCACGGCCGTCTCGACGTTGAAGAGCAGGCGCTCACGGCCCAGGGTCTCGCCGAGCGATGATCGCTGCACCATGGCCAGGACGTCGGGCGTCAGGCCCGCCAGCCAGAGCTCGACGCCCTGCTCGCGGTTCCTCCTCTCTCCCTCGGTCAGCATCTTCAGAGCGGTGTACTCGAGATCGAAGACGCCGCTCATGTCGATGGCCATGACCTTCGGCCTCGCTTCGGCGACGAGCACCTGGACCTTCTGCGCCGATCCGCTCGGCGTTGGCGAAGAACACCCGGCCTTCGAGTCGCAGGAGAAGCAGGCCCGGGAAGGTCTCGTCCTCGGGATGCTCCTTCGAACGCGGCCGGAAGACGTTGGTCCCGGGCTTGCGCCCGAGGACGTAGACCGGCGGGTCCGCCACCTGGTAGGCCAGGGCCATGAGCGACAGGACGATGGCGATGAGGATTCCCTTGAGCGTTCCGAGCACCATCACGCCGGCGAACGCCGCGAGCGCCCAGAGGAACTCCGTCCGGCGCACCCGCAGGATGGACCGGAACTCCGCCGGCTTGATCAGGCCGATCGAGTAGATGACGACGACGGCGGCCAGGGTCGCCTGCGGCATCAGGCCGATCAGCGGGGCGAGCAGGAACATCGTGGCCAGCGTGACGCCGGCCGTGACGATCTCGGCAAGCTGGCTGCGCGCGCCCGCCGTCCGGTTGACCGCGGTTTGCGACGTCCCGCCGCCCGAGGGCATGGCTCCCAGGATCGCGCCGGCGGCGTTTCCGAGGCCCGTGGCGAAGAGCTCCCGGTTGGCGCGCGGCGCCGGCTCGTCGCTTCGGGCAAAGGCGCGGCCCGCGGCGACGGTCTCCGTGAAGCTCATCAGCGCGATGCCGAGCGCCCCGGCCCAGAGCCCCCCCGCCAGGGAGACGTCGGGGAGCGCGACCGACGGAAGCCCCGTCGGAATGTGGCCCACGAGCTCGACGCCCAGGGCCTTCAGGCCGAGCAGCGAGGCCCCGCCGATGCCGGCCGCCACCGCGACGAGGGGCGCCGGCAACCGCGGAAAGAAGCGATCGAGGCCCAGGAGAATCGCGATCATGGCGATTGCGACGGCGACGGTCGGCATCGAGGTTGCGGGAAGGTGCTTGACGGTCTCGAGCAGGTTGTGGGCGAAGGAGCCCCTCGTGATGTGGAAGCCGAGGAGCTTCGGGACCTGGTCGAGAACGATGACGACCCCGATCCCCGCCTTGAATCCGGTCAGCACGGGCTCGGAGATGAAGTTGGCGACGAAGCCGAGGCGCAGAACCCAGGCCGCGATCAGGATCGCTCCCACGATCAACGTCAGCGTGGCCGAAGCGCGCAGCAGTGCCGCGGCATCGCCGTTGCCGGCAACCTCGCCGAGTTCGGCCCCGGTCAGGATCGCGAGCGTCGTGGTCGTGCTGACGCTCAGCACATTCGAGGTCCCGAGCACGGCGTAGACGAGCATCGGAAGAAAGGCCGTGTACAGCCCGACCTCGACCGGCAGCCCGGCGATCGTGGCGTAGGCCATCCCCTTGGGGATGACCACCGCCGCGGCCGTCAGGCCGGCGATGACGTCGAATCGGAGCCAGTCCTTCCGATAGCCGAGGACCCAGCTCGGTATCGGCATGGCGGCTCGAAGCCGGCTGCCGTTCACCGCCTCAGAACTCCTCCGGCACGAACCGTCTTCCCTCGAGCGCCGCCTGATCGTCATAGGCGCCCTTCTTCGAGCGCCCGGCGAGCTTGACCTTTTCGTGCTGCACCTTCTTGTAGGGAATCAGGCTGAGAAAATGCGAGATGCAGTTGAGGCGCGCCCGCTTCTTGTCATCCGAACGCACGATGTACCAGGGCGCGACCTTCGTGTCCGTGGCGGCGAGCATTCGATCGCGCGCGCGCGAGTATTCGTACCAGCGGGTCCGCGAGGGCAGGTCCATCGGGCTCAACTTCCACTGCCTGAGCGGATCCGTGATCCGCGCCTGGAAACGCCGCTCCTGCTCCTCGTTTCCGACCTCCAGCCAGTACTTGATCAGCGTGATGCCGCCCTCGACCATGTACGTCTCGATCTGCGGACAAAGCTCGAGGAAGCGCCGATGCTGCGCCTTCGTGCAGAAGCCCATGACGTACTCGACGCCGGCCCGGTTGTACCAGCTGCGGTCGAAGATGACGACCTCGCCGGCCGCCGGGAAATGCTGCATGTAGCGCTGGATGTACATCTGGCTCTTCTCGCGGTCCGACGGGGCGGGCAGCGCCACGAGGCGGAAGACCCGCGGGCTCACGCGCTCGGTGAGCGCCCGGATGGTGCCTCCCTTGCCGGCGCCGTCGCGTCCCTCGAACACCACGATGACCCGGAGACCTTCGTGCTTCACCCAGTCCTGGAGCCGACACAGCTCCGCCTGGAGTCCGCGCAGCTGCTTGACGTACTCCTTCCCCTTGAGCCGGGGCCTGTCGTCCTTCTTCTGCTTCTTCGCCATGAGGCCGAATCCTACCTTTCCCCGCTCCAGGGCGGCGGCAAAGACCGGGAACCGCTCAGTTCGCTGCTCCCAGATCGAAGGAGAAGTTGTATTTCGCCTGGAACTGGACGCGGAAGTCGTTGACCCCGAAGCCGTCGGAGAAATTCTGCCTGCGGCCCCACTGGAGCTCGAGGCCCGTCGTCACGTTCTTCACGGGATAGAAGATCACGTTGGCCAGGGCGTACTGCCCGCTCTTGAAGGCAGTCGGCAGCTGTCCGTCGCTGTTCTCCACGTCCAGGCGGGAGTAGCCGATGGCGCTGCTGAGACAGTCGCTCCACAGGAAGTCGTAGAAGGCGACCATCCCGAAGACCGGCAGCGGCTTGCCGACGACCGGTTGCGCCGGATCGCCGGGATTGGTCTGCGCCCCGACGTCCACGGGCGCATCGCGCATGTACGTCTCGATCCCCTTCCCGTAGCTGGCTTCGAGCCGCAGGCTGCCCGTCTTCGTGAGCTTGACGACCGAGCTCAGGTTCAGACCCCAGCCGATCGTGTGCCCCGACAGGTTGTAAGCATCCTGGAGAGTGTCGGTCCAGCCGATGTAGCGCACGATCCCCGCCAGCTGCACGTGCCCCCAGGATTCCCCGTAGTGGTACTGCGCCGTGAAGTCCGGGTACGGGAAGTGGCCCTTGATGTTCTGCAGCTCGATCCGGCCCGCAAACTCGCCGCTATCGCCCTTGGCCCCGGGCTGCTCGAGCGCGAAAAGAAGACGCTTTTCTCCCTGGATCGGCGTCCAGCGGAGCTGGATGTTCCGGTAGTAGACCATTCCGTTGGGTCCGAAGTACTCCAGGGACTTCGGAAAGACACCGAAGTCCATGAAGACGCTGTAGGTCTGGCCGGCGAGGAACGGTCCGAGCTCGCCCCAGGCCTGGCGCAGGTGAAACGTCGTCTGCCCGGCATCGGCGCCGACGCCGGAAAGGTCGAACTCGAATTCCGTCCGGACTTCACCAAGCTCCGTCGGCAGCCACGACCGGACGCCGAAGCGGGTCTGCCGCACGCTCGCCCAGAAGTTGCCGTTCGGTCCGAACTCGTTCGGAAAGGACGGGAGCTTGGACGGGCGCTCCATGTCGTACCAGTCCGGATTCACCTGGTCGACGTCGTAGATCAGGTTCAGCGCCGCGAATCCGTAGATCTGGATGCGCGGACCGGGCTTCGGTTCCGGACTCGCCGGGGGACCGGCAGCGGCCTGGGCCAACACGAATGCGGCCCCGAACGCCCACGTCAGGGCCGCGACGACCGCCGGGGTCCAACGGCGCATCAGTACTGGTCGAAATACCGCTGGATCTGCCTGGGGTCCTTCGTCTTTGTCAGCGCCAGCCGCAGCAGGACACGCGACTTCTGGGGGTTCAGGTCCAGCGAGGCGACGAAGCCCGTCTTGTCGTCATCGACCTCGACGTTGCGGCCCGACCCGGCCCGTCGCCACGCGCGAAGAGCGCACGCAGACGATCCCCTTCTTCGCCTGGGCGCCGAGGGCGTTCAGCGCGACCTCCGTCATGTTGCCGTTGCCCACCCCCGCGATCACGATGCCCTTGGCGCCCGCCGCGGCCGCGCAATCGATCAGGGCCCCGTCCATGTTCTCGTACGCCATGACGATGTCCACGCGCGGGAGGCTCGTGAGGCCGTCGAGCGAGAACTCGGAGTCCATCGTGTTGCGGCCGACCGGGCCGCGGTAGAACTCGGCCTCCCCGTACGCCACGGTGCCGATGAGGCCGCGCAGCGGCGAGAGGAACGTCTGCACCGCGGTCGTGCTCGCCTTGGTGAGCGAGGAAGCGCCGTGGATCCAGTCGTTGACGACCACGAGCACGCCGCGCCCGGCCGCGTCCTTGTTCGCCGCCACCGCGACCGCGTTGTAGAAGTTGAGCGGGCCGTCGGCCGACAGGGCCGTCGAGGGGCGCATGGCGGCCGTCAGCACGACCGGCTTGCGCGACTTGGTCACGAGATTGAGGAAGTACGCCGTCTCCTCGATCGTGTCGGTCCCGTGCGTGATGACGATGCCGTCCACGTCTTTCATCGCGGCGAGCTCGTTGATCCGGCGCGCGAGCTTGAACCACACCTCGTCGTTCATGTCCTGCGACCCGATGTTGGAGATCTGCTCGCCCCGGAGGTTCGCGAGCTTCTTCGCCTGGGGCACGGCGGCGAGCAGCTGCTCGACGCCGACCTGGCCGGAGGTGTAGCCCGCCTGGACGTCGCTCGCGGCGGCACCGGCGATCGTGCCGCCGGTCGCCAGGACGACGACGTTCGGCAGAGGGCCTTTCGCCGCGGGCGCGGCCGTCTGCGCCGTCCGCTGTCGCCGCGACGACCAGGGCGACCAGCAGGGTGAGAAGGAACGCTCTTGCGCTGGAACATGGGAAACCTCCTATTTCGTGAGAAAAACGATGACCGGGCCCCACGCCGTCAGGAGGATGTTCCCGATGGCGTAAGGCACGGTGTAGCCGAGCACGGGGAGCTTGCTTTGAGCCTCGTCCTGGATCGAGCGCAGGGCGGCCGTGACCGTGCCGGCGCCGGCCGATGCCCCCAGGAGAATGACCGGATTCATCTTCAGGACCTTGTGCCCGAAGAAGAGCGCCGCGATGTGCGGCGTGACCGCGACGACGAAACCGACGAAGAGCAGGCTCGGCCCGGTCTGCTTCAAACCCGCGACGAAGCTCGGGCCCGCGGTCAGGCCGACCACGCCGATGAAGACGGCCAGGCCGATCGTGTCGAACACCCAGAGCGCCGGCTCCGGGATCCGGCCGAACGTCGGGCGCACCGAGCGCAGCCACCCGAAGACGAGGCCCATGATGAGGGCGCCGCCGCTCGCCGTCAGGCTGAGCGGAAGCCCGCCCACCGTGACCGAGAGGAGCCCGACGAACCCGCCCACGACGATGCCGAGGCCGACGAAGACGACGTCGGTCTCGTGCGAAGGCCGCTCGATGTAGCCGAGGGCCGCGCCGACGCGCTCGACGTCGCGGGTCGCGCCGGACAGCCGCAGGATGTCGCCCCGATTGACCACGGTCGACGGCACGAAGGGAATCTCCTCTCCCCCGCGCACGAGCTGCATCAGCGCCACGCCGCGCCCGTGGAGCTCGGCGAGCTCCGTGAGGCGTGCGGTCGACCAGGCTCCCGTTGGTCAGGACGACGTCCAGCGCGACCATCGGAAAGTCGAGCAGCGCCCGGTCCTCGATCTCCACGCCGACCGGGATCCCGCCCGTGAGCACCCGCCTCCGGGCCGCGATCGCGACGGCGTCGCCGCGGCGAAGCACCATGTCCGGTGACAGCGTCGAGGATCTCCGCCCCGCGGCGGATCCGCTCGACGAAGACCCGCTCGGGTGCGAAGGACTTCTCGAGATCCGCCACGCTCCTGTCCGCCCACGCCGTGTCGTCGATCCGATACGTCCGCAGGTCCCACTCGCGATAGGCGGATTGCCGGGTGGCCTTGGACTCCGAGTCGCCCGCGAGCTCCTTCTCGAGCTTGCGGCTCTCGGCCTTCAGGTCCACCTTCAGCAGCCGGGGCGCGAGGCTCGACAGGAACCACACGACGAACCCGGTGCCGACGAGGTACGAGACCGCGTAGGCCACGGGGATGTTGTTCAGGAGCCGGGTCTTCTCCTCGGCCGGCAGGTCGAGGTGGTTGATCGTCTCGCCCGCCGTGCCGATGACCGTCGACTCGGTGAAGGCCCCCGCCATCAATCCTGCCGCGGTCCCGCAGTCGTAATGGAAGACCTTCGCGGCTGCGACCGTGACCCCGAGGCTCGTGAGGCACAGGACCACCGTCATGGCGACCTGCGGCAGAGCGCTCTTGCCGAGCCCGCGGATGAACTGCGGGCCCACCTTGTAGCCGGTGGCGAAGAGAAAGAGGTCGAAGAAGACGAGCTTGACGACCGGATCCACGTGGATGTCGAGCTGCCCGATGAGGACGCCCGCGAGCAGCGTCCCGACGACGTTACCGAGCCGGAAGGTCCCGATCCGGATCCGCCCGAACACGAAGCCCACCGCGAGCGTCAGGAAGATCGCGAGCTCGGGATTGCGCCGAAGGGCATCCGTCACGTATTGCATGCCGCCTCCCCTCTCACCGCGTCACCAGGAGGATCCAGGGCGTCCCCACGAGGAGGAGCACGAGGATGTTGAAGACGGTCGTGATCGTGCCGAGCCGGTAGAGCTCGCCCTGCGTCAGGTATCCGCTCCCGACGACGAGCACGTTCGCGCTCGAAGCCTGGGGCGTGATGGTGGACAGGTAGCTCGTCGAGAAAAGGAGAGCGCAACCGAGCAATGGCACCGGAACGCCGAGCTGCGCGCCGACGCCCAGGAAGACGCCGAAGAGCGCGAGGACGTGCGCCGTCTGGCTGACGAACAGGTAGTGCAGGAGAACGTACGCCACGACGAGGATCGCGTACGCCGCGACCCACGGAAGGCCGCCGAGCGCGCCGCCCAGCCGAGTGCCGAGATACCCCATGAAGCCGAGCGCGTTCAGCTGGCCGCTCAGCGTGTAGAGGATCGCGAACCACATGAACGTCGCCAGCACGTCGCCCTGCTGTCCGATGTCCTTCAGGGTCAGGACGCCCGTGGCGAGGAGCACCCCGAGGCCCAGGAACGCCACCGCCGTCAGGTCGAGCTTCAGCGTCCCCGCGAGCCCCCAGAGCAGCACCATCACCACGAACGTGGCCGCGACGATCTTCTCGTGGAGGCTCAGTGGTCCCATCTCCGCCAGCGCCTTGCGCGCGGCGGCCGGCGCCTCGGGCGTCGCCTTAACCTCCGGCGGGAAGATCTTGTAGATGAGCAGCGGCAGCACCGCGAGCAAGATCAGCGTCGGCACCAGCGAGGCGAGTAGCCAGGAGCCGAAGGAAATGTTGAAGCCCATCGACTTTCCGATCTCGGCCCCGAGCGGGTTGCCCGCCATCGCCGTGAGCCAGAGCGCCGACGACAGGGACAGGGTCGCCATGCCGCAGAACATCAGGTAGGCCCCCATCTTCTTGCGCGTCGCCTCGTCGGGCCGCGACCCGCCGCCTTCGGCCAGGGAGAGCGCGAGGGGGTACAGGACGCCGGAGCGCGCCGTGTCGCTCGGGAACGCGGGCGCGATGACGGCGTCCAGGAGAAAGATGCTGTAGCCCAGACCCAGGGTCGAGCGCCCGAAGAGTTTCACCACGAGGTGGCCGAGGCGAGCACCGAGGCCGCACTTCACGATGGCCCGCGCGATGAGAAAGGCGACGACGATGAGCAGGATCGTCCCGTTCGCAAACCCCGCGTACGCCTTGGCGGGAGTCAGGACACCGGAGAGAACGGAGATGCCGACGGCGAGGACCGAGGCGGTCAGGATCGGGAACGCGCCGACGATGACGGAAGCGATCGTCGCGGCGAAGATCGCGAAGAGGTGCCATGCGGGAGGCGTGAGCCCGTCGGGCACGGGCCAGAACCAGATTGCGACGCCCAGTGCCGCCACCCCGAGGCGGGCGACGAGCGACTTCGCGCCCGCCGTCATGGTCGGCTCCGACCGCGCCGCGTCCGTCCCTCGAGGTCGACGGCGCGCCCGCTGACCTCGCCGCCCTCCTCTTCCACCACGTACTGCCAGGCGAAGGAGAGGTTGCCCTCGAGCCCGGCAAACCCGCCGGTGCCGCCCGTGATCGTCGCGGTGGCCCGGCGGCCGGTTCCGATCGACTCGGCCTCGATCACGCAGAAGATCCGATCGCCGTGCGCGTCGGTGAAGACGGCGCGGCCCGCCAGCAGCTTCTTGCCGTCGTCGAAGCCGATCACCTCGCCGTAGAGGCCGCGGCCGAGCCCCTCCCCGCTCGTCATCGCCAGGGGGCCCGTGAGGTGGACGATCGAGGCGGGGCGCTCCCCTTCCGTCGGCAGGAGCGAGCGCTGCCCCGAGAGCGTCCAGGTGGCCGTAAACGGCCGCCAGCCGTCGGCCGCCGGCTGCTCGCCCCGCGCGGGCAGGACGAGCGCGCCGACGACTGACGCCAGGAGCACCGCGCGGAGAGACGCCCGGCGGCTCATTTCCGCGGTGGCTGCCCCGTCATCGCAGCCGGATTGAACACTTTCGCGATCTGTTCCTCCGTCAGGACCTTCTTCTCGCGGATCAGCTCGAGGATGCCCCGGCCCGTCTTCATCGCCTCGGCGGCGAGCTCCGTCGAACGGTCGTACCCGATGACCGGGTTCAACGCCGTGACCGTGCCGATCGAGTACTCGACGTAGTGCTTGCACACGTCCGGGTTGGCGGTGATGCCGTCCACGCAGTGCACGCGCAGGGTGCGCGCCGCGTTCACGAACAAGGTCTGCGCCTCGAAGATGCAGGCGGCGATGACCGGTTCGAAGACGTTCAACTGCAGCTGCCCGGCCTCGGCACCGAGCGAGACCGTGAGGTCGCTGCCGATGACGCGGAAGCAAACCATGTTGACGACTTCCGGAATCACCGGGTTGACCTTGCCGGGCATGATCGAGGAGCCGGGCTGCTTCGGAGGAAGGTTGATCTCGTGGAGGCCGCAGCGCGGCCCGGAGGACAGGAGCCTCAGGTCGTTGCAGACCTTCGAGAGCTTGATCGCCAGGCTCTTCATGCAGGAGGAATAGAGAACGTAGGCCTGCGTGTCCTGGGTCGCCTCGATCAGGTCTTCGGCCAGATGGATCGGGAAACCCGTGATCTTCGCGAGGTGCTCCGTGCACTTCTGCGCGTAGCCCTTCGGTGCGTTCAGGCCGGTCCCGATGGCCGTCGCTCCCATGTTCGTCTCGCACAGGACGTTCTGAATGCGCTCGAGAGCCTGGACCTCGCCCGAAAGCGTCGCGGCGAAAGCCTCGAACTCCTGGCCGAGCGTCATGGGCACGGCGTCCTGGAGTTGCGTCCGGCCCATCTTCAGGATTCCGGCGAACTCCTTCCCCTTGCGACGGAAGGACGCGATGAGCTCCTTGACCTCCGCCACGAGCTGGACGTTGCCCAGGGCCATTCCGATGTGGAGGGCCGAGGGATACGCATCGTTGGTGGACTGGGAGCAGTTGACGTGGTCGTGCGAGTCGCAGAACTTGTACTCGCCCTTCTTGTGCCCCATCAGCTCGAGGGCCCGGTTCGCGATGACCTCGTTGGCGTTCATGTTGGTCGAGGTGCCGGCGCCGCCCTGGAAGACGTCGAGACGGAACTCGTCGTGCAGCTTGCCGCCGATCAGCTCCTTGCAGGCGCCCTCGATCCCCGTCAGGATTTCCTTGGAGAACTGCTTACAGTCGAAGTTCGCCCGCGCCGCCGCGAGCTTGACCATGGCGAACGCCTTGATCAGGTTGGGATAGAGGCGCAGCTCCACTCCGGAGATGTGGAAGTTCTCCAGCGCGCGGGCCGTCTGGACGCCGTAGTAGGCGTCGGCCGGAACCGGCAGGTCACCGAGTAGATCGTGCTCGAGGCGGGTCTTGGACGCGGTGGTCATTTCGCACCTCCCAGGTCGAACGAGAATTTGTACTGGGCCGAGAACTGGATCCGGTAGTCATTGACCGAGAAGTTGTCCGTGAAGTTCTGCCTGCGGCCCCACTGGAACTCGAGGCCCGTCATGACGTTCTTGACGGGGTACCAGAGGACGTTGGTCGACGCGTACTGCCCGCTCTTGAAGGCGGTCGGCGTCTGGCCGTTGCTGTTGTCGATGTCGAGGCGCGAATAACCGATCGCCGTCGAGAAGCAGTCGCTCCAGTTGAAGTCGTAGTAGGCGACCATGCCGAAGATGGGAAGTGCCTTGCCCTGGATCGGCTGGAGCGGATTGCCCGGGTTGTCCTGGATGCCGATGTCGACGGGAGCGTCGTTCATGTAGTTCTCGACGCCCTGGCCATAGGTGGCCTCGAGCCTCAGGCTGCCGGACTTGCCGACCTTGATGACCGAGCTCAGGTTGAGACCCCAGCCGATGGCGTGGTCCGAGAGATTGAACTGGTCCTGGAGCGTGTCGGTCCACCCGATGTAACGCACGATTCCCGCGAGCTGGACGTGCCCCCACTTTTCCCCGTAGCGGTAGTGCGCCGTGAAGTCCGGATATGGGAAGTGTCCCTTGATGTTCTGGAGCTCGATGCGGTCCGAGTACTTCCCGCTGTCACCCGACGCTCCCGGCCGCTCGAGGGCGAAGGCGAGCCCCTCGATCGGCGTCCACCGCAGCTGGACGTTGCGGTAGAACACCATCCCGTTGGGACCCCAGTACTCCACGACGTTCGGGAAGACGTCTCCGTCCATGAAGACGCTGTTCGTCTGACCGATGAGGAACTGTCCGAGCTCGCCCCACGCCTGCCGCAGGCGGATCGTCGTCTGGCCGGCGTTCGGATTGACGCCGAAGAGGTCGAACTCGAATTCCGTCTTGACCTCGCCGAGCCCGGTCGGCAGCCATCCGCGCACGCCGAAGCGCGTCTGCCGCACGCTCGCCCAGAAGTTGCCGTTCTCGCCGAACTCGTTCTGAAAGGCCGGCAGCTTCGTCGGGCGCAGGACGTCGAACCAGTCCGGGTTGACCTGCTTGATGTCGTAGATCATGTCCGTCATGGCGAATCCGTAGATCTGCATGCGCGGACCCTTCTTCACGGGATCCGGAGGCGGCGCGCCTGCCTGTCCCTGCGGCTCCTGCACCGCGACGGCGACGGGCGCGGCGGCCCGCGACACGGCCTTCAGGGCGAAGGCCACGTTCGTGAACTCGGAGGCGTGAACGACCACGCTCGTCGAGAGCCCCGTCCCGAACCCCGAGGCCTCGGCCGCCACGTCGTAGGAACCCGCCGGAAGGGCGTCGATGCGGAATGCTCCCGACGCGTCCGAGATCGCCGACCGGCGAAATCCGGTCGCCAGGTTTCGCGTCGTGACCGTGGCACCGGCGACGGGCGGCCCGCCTTCCTCGATGACGCGCCCTGCAATCGTGCCCGTCAGTCCCTGGCCGAGCGCGCCGGACGCGGCCGCCCCCCACATTGCCGCTACCAGCGAAGCCGCTGCCAATCGGCGGCGCCAGGATTCTCCGTGACCAATCATGATGTCCTCCTCTTCCTCTTCACCGTGTTGCCCTCCCGTTCGTCGCAGGGCGGCCCACGACGGCCGTCTGGATCGTTTCTCTCAGCGCCAGCCCGTCCAACGGCTTGCACAGATAAGCCGCAGCCCCGCCGCCGAGCGCCCTGGCCCGCGCCTCGGGAGAATCGTGGCCCGTGATCACGATGACCGGTATGCGCAGGCCCGACTCGGCCATCCGGGCCTGGACCTCGAAACCGCTGACCTTCGGCATGTGCAGATCGAGGACCACGCAAGCGGGGGTTACGTGCACGACTGGGAGCGTCACGCATGACGACGCGATTGCGAACCAGACGACCTTGACCCAGCTCGTCACCGCACCCCCGGTGGCCCCGACGGCGAGAATAATATGGCAGAGCGCCTGACCGCCTCGCCGCTTCTCGCACCGCAGGGCCGCGCCCTCCCCGTGGTACCCTCATCATATGCGTTCCATTTGGCGCAAATTTGCCCCGGCGTTTGCCGCTCTGGCCCTGTCGACAGGCGCGCGCGGCCAGCAGGCGCAGCAGCCCGCCGGAGGCCAGCCGCCCGCCCGGCCCACGCCGCTGATCGCCATGCAGCCCACACCCGCCGGAGCAGAGATGCTCGCGATCTACCAGATCGACCTCGACCCTTCCGGCACGGGGTTCGCCCTCGGCAAGCCGGTCCTGGAGGGAGACGTCTACGTCTTCAAGGCCTGGCCGGACAGGGCGGTCGTTCGCCTTTCGCAATCGAAGGTCAAGAAGATCACGCAGCGAACGAAGAACCTCGACGAGGAGGTCGTCTACCAGATCGACCTCGTGCCGTCGGGCCGCATGATCGCCCGCGAAGAGCCGAAGCTGAAGGGGACGACGTACACGTTTCGCACCTGGCGGGACGGCACGCTCATGAGCATGCGGCAGGCGGACGTCAAGGCGGTCACGAAGGTCACCGGAGTGCCGGCCTTCAAGATCCAGCAGGAGGAACGCGGCGCCGCGCTGAACGCCGACCTGCCGATGCAGGGTGGCACGGCGACGATCCTGCCCGGCAGTTCCGACACTTCCACGCAAACACAACAGGCGCCGCAGCAGCCTCCCCCCGGCAACTGGGGATATCCGGCGGGCATCAGCGAGGCGAATCCGCCTCCGTCGGCCGTCGTCAGTTCGCCCGGCGACGTGCCGAAGGCCGCCCCCCAGCCGACTCCGCATTCCCGCTGATCCACGGCTCGACCGGCCTGAAAGAGAGACGGCCGGACTCTCGACCCTCAGGCTCGCCCGCGAATAAGACTTTGGTCCCATGGGCCGATCGGAGATGACCGCGTATAGGATTCCCGAGAGAGGAAGTCGCACCATGCTCCAGAGACTTCGAATCGAACTGGCCAGAACGCGGGGCGTCATGCTCGCGGCCGTGCTGAGCGGCCTGCTGGCGGCGCCGACCGGGTGCTCGTCGTCGGACACGCCGCCCCCGGCACAGCCGACGTCCGCCGCTCCGGCTCCACGGGCCGCCGCGTCCGCCCCGCAGGCCGGGGCCGACGAGTCTGTCAAGCTCCCGAAGGACCAGCTCGAGGCCCTCGTCGCTCCCATTGCCCTGTACCCGGATCCCCTTCTCGCCGAGATGCCTGGTGGCCTCGACCTATCCGATCGACGTGGTCGCCGCGCAGCAGTGGCTCGGCAAGAACTCGAGCCTCAAGGGCGAGGAGCTCAACAAGGCGGTCGAGCAGCAGAAATGGGACCCGAGCGTCCAGGGTCTCGTCGTGATCCCCGACGCGCTCAAGCGCCTCTCCGAGAACATCAAGTGGACCACCGATCTCGGCGACGCCTTCCTCGCCCAGCAGAACGAAGTCATGGACGCCGTCCAGAGCCTGCGGGCCAAGGCCAAGGACGGCGGCAAGCTCCAGACGACCGAGCAGCAGAAGGTGGAGACGAAGGACGGTCGACTCGAAGACAGGTCATCGAGATCCAGCCCGCCTCGACCGAGGTCGTCTACGTTCCCACGTACAGCCCCTCCGTCATCTGGGGCCCGATGTACTACCCCTACCCTCCCCTCTACTACCCGCCCTACTACGGCGGCGCCTGGCTGGGGTGCGGCGTCGGGATCGCGATCGGCATCGGCATCAGCGGAGGCTGGGGCTGGGGCTGCGGCTGGGATGGCGGCGGGAACAACGATCATCATCAACAACAACAACAACTTCGTCAGCCACTACAACCGGTCGAACAACATCAACCGCAGCGGCAACAGCAACTGGCAGCACAACGCCCAGCAGCGCGGGGGCGCGCCGTACAAGGACAGGGCCACCGCGAACAAGTACGGCGGCGGCGCGCGAGGCGACTCGGCGCAGTCCCGGCAGTCCCAGGCGAGCCAGCGACAGTCCCAGGGCCAGAGGGCGAGCACGAGCAGCATGAACCGCGGCGGCAGCAGCGCGAGCCAGGTCGGCAATCGCAACGTCTCCTCGAGCTCTCGCTCGAGCAGCGCCTTCGGCGGTTCCCAGAGCGGCAGCTATGCGCGGTCTTCGAGCTCGCGCGGCGCCTCGAGCATGGGCGGCATGCGGGGCGGCGGCGGAGGGCGGCGGCGGTAGCCGCGAGGAGCGATCATGAAGAACAAGAGCACCCGGTTTCTCCAGTCCCTTCCGATCGCGGCCGCCGGCCTCGCCCTCGGGGCATGGCTCGCCGCCCTTCCCGCGGCCGCCGCGCCGGCCGACGCCGGTCCGCGGGCCTTCGACACGCCCCAGCAGGCGGCCGATGCCCTCGTCAAGGCCGCGGAAACCGACGACGTCCCGGCCCTTCTGGCGATGATGGGCCCGGAGGGCAAGGACATCGTCTCCTCCGGAGACCCGGTCCAGGACAAGAACGACCTGGCGAAGTTCGCGAAGAAGGCCCGCGCGAAGATGAAGGTTTCCTTCGATGTCGCGGACCCGAAGCGCGCCGTCCTGCTCGCCGGCGACGACGACTGGCCGATGCCCGTGCCCATCGTGGAGACGGGCGGGAAGTGGCGCTTCGACGCCAGCGAAGGCAAGCAGGAAATCGTCGCCCGGCGGATCGGGGGCAACGAGCTCCGAGCCATCGAGCTCCTGCGCGGGTACGTCGAGGCGCAGAAGGAATACGCCATGGAACTGCACGACGGCAGCGAAGTTCATCAGTACGCGCAGAAGTGGCTGAGCTCCCCCGGCAAGCAGGACGGCCTGTCATGGTGGAAGGCGGACGGCACGCCGGCCGGCCCCATCGGCGACGAGGTCGCCAAGGCCCTCGCGGCCGGCTACACCACCCGGACCGACCCGTACAACGGCTACTTCTTCCGCGTCCTGACGGCGCAGGGACCGGCGGCGCGCCTGGGCGCGCGCAACTACATCGTCAACGGGGCGATGATCGGCGGCTTTGCCGCCATCGCCTGGCCGGCCGGCTACGGCGCCACGGGGGTCCAGACGTTCATCGTCAACAACGACGGCGTCGTGTACCAGAAGGACCTCGGAGACGACACGGAGAAGATCGCCTCCGCCGTCAAGGCATTCGACCCGGACGAGGGCTGGACCGTCACTCACGACGAGGAGTAGGTGAACCAGAGGATCCGGGGAGTCCTTGATCCGACCGAACGCTTCTCCGAGATCCTGTTCGGCTTGATCATGGTCCTGACCTTCACGGGCTCCCTCTCGGCCGCCGAGAGCGGCCGCAACCAGGTTCGCACCATGCTGATCGGCGCGCTGGGATGCAACCTGGCATGGGGCATCATCGACGCGATCTTCTACCTCATGAACACGCTCGGTGCGCGCTCCCACGGGAGCGCGGTCCTGCGCCACCTGCGCAAGACCCGGGATCCCGGGCTGGCCGACGCGCTGCTCGCCGACGAATTGCCTCCCATCCTCGTTTCCGTGCTCGAACCGGGCGATCTCGCGAACCTGCGCCAGCGGCTCGAGACGCTGCCCGACCTGCCGAAGCGGATGCTCCTGCGCGCAGACGACCTCCGGGGCGCGCTGGCCGTGTTCCTGCTGGTGTTCCTCTCGACCTTCCCGGTCGCGGTCCCCTTCCTGCTGATGCACGACGCGATGCGGGCGCTGCGCGTCTCCAACGCGATCGCCCTCGTTCTCCTCTTTCTCGGCGGTTACAGGCTCGCGAAATTCACCGGCACCCGGCCGTGGCTGACCGGGCTCGGCATGGCCGCGATCGGGACCGTGCTCGTCGGCCTGACGATCGCCCTCGGGGGATGACGGCTCGAGCGCGACTCGCCCTGGCGGCGTGCCTCGTGCTGACCGCCTCCGTCGCCCGGGCGCAGGACGCCCCGGCCGGGACCGCTCCGGGCGAGGAGAAGCCCGCCTGGGAGTACAACGCCAGCGTCTACGGGTACTTCCCGCCCGAGGACTCCCACTACGCCCAACCCACGGTCACCGCCGACCGCGGCGCCCTGCACCTGGAAGCCCGCTACAACTACGAGGGCCTGAAAGCCGGCTCGGCCTGGGTCGGCTGGAACGTCGGGACAGGCGAGAAGCTCCGGCTCGACGCGACCCTCATGGTCGGCGGCGTCGTCGGGGACACGCGGGGGGTCGCGCCGGGATACGAGCTCACGCTCTCCTACGGCCGCTTCGAGCTCTACAGCGAGGGCGAGTACGTCTTCGACACCGACGATTCGGCCGACAATTTCTTCTACAACTGGGCGCAGCTCGGCTACTCGCCGCTCGACTGGCTCTCCGTCGGCCTCGTCTCGCAGCGAACCCGTACGTACCAGACCGGCCTCGACGTGCAGAGGGGCTTCTTCGTCGGCTTCAAGTACAAGAGCCTCTCCCTGAACATCAACGTCTTCAACCCGGGCTGGGAGACGCCGACCGTCGTCGGCTCTCTCGCCGTCAGCTTCTAGCCGTCATTTCGCCGCCGGCGGTCCGGCGGCGCGCAGCCGGTCGGCGACGAGACTGGCGTGCTGCCTCAGGTCGTAGAGCTCGCGGGCGCGGGAGGCCGCAACGCGGGTCCGCCCGATCTTCTCGTCCAAACGCACGAGATCCTCCGAGATCTCCCCTGCCGGGTCCCCGGCGCCGATGCGAGCCTCGATCGCGCGCAGTTCGGCGTAGAGCGCGTTGACGCGCCGCTCGAACGCAAAGTGGATCACCAGGGGGAGGATGCGGATGAGCGGGTAGAGAAGGCCGAGGAGCGGCACCAGCACGAGCACGAGGCGAGAGGCGATGACGGCGAGCCAGAACGGAAGGTGCCGCTGGAAGAAACTTCCGCCCGATTTGTAATAGTTGTGCGCTTCCCTCGACAGCGGGACGTCCTGCGGCTCGGCCGCCGGAAACTGGCCGGGCCTGCGGAGAATGCCGGGGCCCGAGTGGATGTCCTCGGCCGCCTGGAGCAACAGGTACTGCACGGCGGGATGCAGGTCGCGGCGCACCAGGAGACTCGCCATCGGCGCGACGAGCGTCACATCCTGAGCGGGGCGGTCCTTCGGGAGGCTCCCGACGCCCCGAGGAATCGTGACCTTCGACAGGTGCGGGTAGAGGGCCACGAGCGCGTCGGCGCGCTGTGCGGTCATCAGGTTCACGCGGCCGTCGGCGAGGAGCCTCTTCACGATGGGGTCGTCGGCGACCGTGAGCATGCACGCGCAGTCGATCTCGCCCCGCAGAAGCGCCTCCCCTCCTGCGGCGGGCGCCAGCGGGACGACCGTGACCTCCTTCTCGAGCCCCATCGCGCGCAGCAGATCGAGCATGATGGGCCCCTGCGGGTCGATCGAGATGCGCTTGCCCCGCAGGTCTCCGAACTGCGCCTGATCCGACAGGCCCTGGCAAAAGACCCAGATCGGGTCGTACGAGATCGTGCCGAGCGACTCGATCCCCGGCGAGGCTTTTTCGGTCGTCAGGCCGCTCGCGACGAAGCCGACGGAGACGCCGGACGACGCATCGTTCAGGCGCCCCAGGTTCTCGACGTTGCCGAGGGACGGTTTGAGCTCCAGGCGGATCCCCTCGCGAGCGAGCGCGGCGCGATACCTTTCGCCGAACTCCCGGTAGGCGCTCCCTTCCGGGCCGGTTGTCATGACGACGGTTCTCGGCGGCAGCCCGCGGCCGACGACGAGGATCAGCCATACGAGGCCGGCGAGGGCGAGCGCGACGGCGACCCCGAGGACGAGGAGCGGCCGGCGCCGCATGAACTCCTTCACAAGAACCTCCGACTCTCCGGCACGAGAAACTCTGACACTTCGCTCACAATCCGTACGCTAATTCGAACGCATCATTCCCTGCGTGCCCCCTGCCGACTACTTTCGTCGTCGCCGTTCTTTGCAGCCGCACTACGATACGGGAGAATCCGTCGTCGAGCATCCGTGCGCAACCGGGGGGGCGCCCATGAAAACAGCCGAACACGTCCGACTCGATGAGGCTCGCGAGCAAAAGGTCCTCTGGAAGAAGTGGGGACCCTACCTGAGCGAGCGCCAGTGGGGCACGGTCCGCGAGGACTACAGCGAAAACGGCGACGCCTGGAATTTCTTCACCCACGACCAGGCCCGCTCGCGCGCTTACCGCTGGGGCGAAGACGGGCTGGCCGGGATCTCCGACGACAAGCAGGGCCTCTGCTTCGCGCTCGCCCTGTGGAACGGAAAGGACCCGATCCTCAAGGAGCGGCTCTTCGGACTGACCAACAGCGAGGGGAACCACGGCGAGGACGTCAAGGAGTACTACTTCTACCTCGACTCGACGCCGACCCACTCGTACATGAAGTACCTCTACAAGTACCCGCAGGCGGCCTATCCCTACGCCGACCTGGTGGAGACGAACCGCCGGCGCTCCCGAAACGATCTGGAATACGAGCTCCTCGACACCGGCGTGTTCGACGGAGATCGATACTTCGACATTTTCGTCGAGTACGCCAAGGGCGGCGCCGACGACATCCTCGTGAAGATCACCGCCGCCAACCGGGGGCCGGACGCGGCCGAGCTGCACCTCCTGCCGACGCTGTGGTTCCGAAACGACTGGTCGGCATGGATTGCCCAATCGAACCGCGCTGCCCGCAAGCCGAACCTCCGACAGATCGAGGCTCCCGCCGGCACGAGCGCCGTCGCGGCGACGCATCCCCTGCTCGGCGAGTTCGTCCTGTCTTGCGAAGGCGACGTGCCGCTGCTCTTCACCGAGAACGAAACGAACCACGCCCTGCTCTTTCCCGGGCAGAGGAACGAGGGCCCCTGGGTCAAGGACGGAATCAACGACTGCGTCGTGCGGGGCAATCCGGGCGCGGTGAACCCCGCCAGGCAGGGCACGAAAGCCGCGGCGCACTACGAGGTCAATGTCGCTGCCGGCCAGATCAGCGTGATTCGCCTGCGGCTCTTCAAGACGTCGCCGGAGGAGAAGGGCAAGCCCCTCGGAAAGGCCTTCGACGACGTCTTCGCCGACCGGCTTCGCGAAGCCGACGAGTTCTACAGGTCCGTCACGCCGCCCTCCGTGAGCGAGGACGCGGCCAGCGTGATGCGCCAGGCCATCGCCGGCATGCTCTGGTCCAAGCAGTTCTTCTTCTTCGACGGAGACAACTGGCTGGACGAGCACCACTCCAACCCCCTCCACACCGGCTTTCGCAACGCCCGGAACTCGGAGTGGTTCCACATGCTCAACGAGGACATCATCTCGATGCCCGACAAGTGGGAGTACCCCTGGTACGCGGCCTGGGATCTGGCCTTCCACACGCTGCCGCTCTCGATCGTGGACCCCGACTTCGCCAAGGAGCAGATGCAGCTGATGCTCCGCGGCGCCTACCTGCATCCCAACGGCCAGATGCCCGCCTACGAGTGGAACTTCAGCGACGTGAACCCCCCGGTCCACGCCTGGGCGACGGTCTTTCTGCACCACACCGAGCAGGCCCTGCGCGGCGAAGTGGACGTGGACTTCCTGAAGTCGACCTTCAACAAGCTCCTGCTCAACTTCACCTGGTGGGTCAACCGCAAGGACCGTTTCGGCAAGAACGTCTTCGAGGGAGGCTTCCTCGGCCTCGACAACATCGGCGTCTTCGACCGCAGCGCCCCGCTGCCCACGGGCGGCCATCTCGAGCAGGCGGACGGCACGGCCTGGATGGCCCTCTTCAGCCAGAACATGCTGGAGCTCGCGGTCGAGCTCGCCGCTCACGACCCCAACTACGAGGACATGGTCTTCAAGTTCGTCGAGCACTTCTATTACATCGCCGCGGGAATGAACCGGGCCGGTTCGGACGGCATGTGGGACGAAGAGGACGGCTTCTACTACGACCTGCTGCGCCGGCCCGACGGGACCGCCACGCGGCTCAAGGTCCGCTCGATGGTGGGGCTCCTTCCGTTGTGCGCCACCACGGTGTTCGAGAAGCGGCAGCGGGAGCGCGTTCCGAGGGCGATGCGTTTCGTCCAGGAACGCCTCCGGCGCATTCCCGAGCTCTGGGCGACGATGCACCCGACGGGCCAGGGCCACTTCGGCGTGGCCGAGCGCGGGATTCTCGCCCTGGTCACCCCGGAGCGCCTGCGCCGGATCCTGACGAAGATGCTCGACGAGAACGAGTTCCTCAGCCCCTACGGGATCCGCTCGATCTCGAAGTTCCACGAGCGGCACCCGTTCGTTCTCCACGTGAACGGCCAGGAGTTCCGGGTGGACTACCTGCCGGCCGAGTCGAACACCGGCATGTTCGGAGGCAACTCCAACTGGCGGGGCCCGGTCTGGATGCCCGTGAACGCGATCATCGTCCGGGCGCTGCTGAACTTCTACATGTACTACGGCGACAGCTTCAAGATCGAATGCCCGACGGGATCGGGGCGACTGATGAACCTCTTCGAGGTCAGCAAGGAGATCGCCGACCGGCTCACCCGCATCTTCCTGCGCGACGAGCGTGGCCGTCGTCCGGTCTACGGCGGCACCGAGAAGTTCCAGAGCGACCCCCACTGGCGCGACCACGTCCTCTTCTACGAGTACTTCCACGGCGACAACGGCGCCGGGTTGGGCGCCAGCCACCAGACCGGCTGGACCGGGCTCGTCGCCAAGCTCCTCCAGCTGTACGGGCTCCTGGACGCCGAGCACGCGCTGTCTGCAGGCAAGCAGGCCGCGTTCGCTCAGGGCGACCCGAAGTGAGGGCCCCTTCCCGGTGGCGACGCGATGCAGGACGGCGCCTGATTCGATAGGATGCGGTGGCAGTCCAGGCGGATTAGCCTCGTGACGATGGGAGGAGAAGCCATGGAGCTCAGTTCGTCTCGATCCGGGCCCCCGGTTCCGCTTGTCCGCAAGCTTCTGGCTCTCGTCTGCGCCGCGCTCCTCGCCTTCGGCGAGGGCACCCTTCTCGCGCAGGAAGCTCCCCAGGAGGCCGCAGCCGAGCCGGCCGCCGAGAAGCTCTCCCCGGACCAGCTCGATTCGCTGGTGGCACCCATCGCTCTCTATCCCGACCCGCTTCTGGCCCAGACGCTCGTCGCGGCCACGTACCCGCTCGAGATCGTCCAGCTCCAGCAGTGGCTCACGAAGAATTCGAATCTCAAGGACAAGGCGCTGGCCGACGCGGTGGCCAAGGAGCCGTGGGACCCGGCCATCCAGTCGATGGCCGCCGTTCCCGACGTCGTCAAGCGGCTCGCCGACGACATCCAGTGGACCACGCAGCTGGGCGACGCCTTCCTCGACCAGCAGAACGACGTCATGGACGCCGTTCAGCGGATGCGGAAGAAGGCCGAGGACAAGGGCGCCCTAAAGTCCAACGAACAGCAGAAGGTCGAGACGAAGGTCATCGAGGAGAAGACGGTCATCGTCGTCCAGCCGACGAACCCCGAAGTCATCTACGTCCCTTCCTACAATCCGACGGTCGTCTATCCGCCGCCGGTCTACCCCTATCCGCCGGTCTATTACCCGCCCTATTACCCGGGCACCGCGCTCGTCTCCTTCGGCGTCGGTCATGGCGATGGGCGCGGCCATCTGGGGCGGCTCCTGCTGCGGATGCGGCTGGGGCGGGGGAACAACACGATCAACATCAACAACAACAACAACTTCAACAGGAACTCGAACGTCAACCGCGGCGGCAGCGGCAGCGGCAACTGGCAGCACAACTCCCAGCACCGGGGCGGCGCGCCTTACTCGAACAAGGCGACCGCGTCCAAGTACGGCGGCTCCTCGCGTGGCGGGCAGGGAAGCGGCGCCAGCCGCGGCGGTGGCGCCACGGCCAGCACTCGCTCCGCCGGCGGTGCGGGAGGCGGAAGCCGCGGCGGCGGAGCAGCACCGAGCGCTAGCTCCCGAGGGGGCGGTGGCGGCGCGAGTGCCGGTTCCCGAGGAGGCGGAGGTGGTGCGAGCGCTTTCGGCGGCGGCTCCGGCGGCTACAGCGGCAGCAGCTCCAGGGCGAGCAGCTCCCGAGGCTCCTCGAGCATGAGCTCCTCCCGAGGGGGAGGCGGAGGCTCCAGGGGCGGCGGTGGTGGCGGCGGAAGGCGGAGGTGAGCGCCATGAGGTACTGGATTGGCTCCGGAATGGTTTGCATCCTCCTGCTCGCGCCCGCTGGCGGCGCATCGGCACAGGACAAATCGAAAGCCGCGGCCCCGGCCGCGGCCCGCCAGCGGACGTTCGACACGCCGAAGGCGGCCGCCGATGCGCTCATCGCCGCCGCCACGAATTACGACGTGCCGGCGCTCGAAGAGATCCTCGGACCGGACGGCAAGAGCCTCGTCGTCACGAGCGACCCGGTTCAGGACAAGAATCAGCTCGAGACGTTCGCCGCGAAAGCTCGCGAAAAGACGGAGATCGTCCCCGACGCGAAGAACCCGAACCTCGCGATCCTCTCGGTCGGAGACGGAGACTGGCCGCTGCCGATTCCGATCGTCCGCAAGAGTGGGAAGTGGCTTTTCGACTCGAAGGCCGGGAAGCGGGAAGTCCTCTACCGCCGCATCGGCAGGAACGAGCTCGACGCCATCGAGATCTGTCACGACTTCGTCGAGGCACAGCACGAGTACGCCTTCGAGAAGCACGACGGCTCGAGCCTGAACCAGTACGCCCAGAAGATCATCAGCACGCCGGGAAAGCAGGACGGCCTGGCCTGGCGCAATGCCGACGGAACCCCGGGAGGCCCCCTCGCCGACACGATCGCGGAGGCGATCGCCGAGGGTTACTCGAAGAAGGCCGCCAGCCGCTCCACGGCTACTACTTCAAGGTGCTGAAAGGCCAGGGCGCCGCGGCGCCGCTCGGAAAGATGGACTTCGTCGTCAAAGGCGTCATGATCGGCGGCTTCGCGCTCGCCGCGGCGCCCGCCGACTACCGGGTCTCCGGCGTCATGACCTTCATCGTGAGCCACGACGGCGTCGTCTACCAGAAGGACCTCGGGCCGAAGACGCTCGAGCTGTTCCAGAAGATGGAGCGCTACAACCCCGACAAGACATGGACGAAAGTCGCCGAGCCGGTCTCTGAGGGCACGGCAACGGGAGGCAAGCCCTAACCCGGATCACGCCCATTGGGGAGAGGGAGGGTCAGGAGAGCGATCCTTCCGGAAACCTACGTGCATCCGCTGCGATATGCTGCGTCGCTCTACTTCTCAGACCGCTCGACCTTGAGAGAACGTCGGCAAGGTCGTCAAGTTCGGGCGTCTGCCCGTGAAGATCGGCCTGTCGGGCCAGTACATGGTCACGCAGCCGAATCCCGTGGGCCAGCGCTGGAACGTCCAGATCCTGCTCACGCCGGTGCTGCCCAAGCTCCTCAAGGGAACTCTCTTCGAGTGAGGCGAGGCAGCCGCGCCGCGGCAAGCCCGATAGAAGACGTGCGGCAGGTTCAGGCGCTGATGAAGTTGCACCGCGCCGGGGCGGCGCAGACCTGTTATGGTCTCGCTCTCAGAAGGAGGACGAGAACGATGAAGAGAATGAGATCCTGGATGACGGCTGCCGCGGTGGCGGGAACGCTGTGCCTGGCGACCAGGGCCCTGGCTCAGAACCCGGAGAACGTGCAGAGAAGCGAAACCATGGCGGCCGACGTCACGGCGACGGCGACCGTGGTGAAAGTCGACCAGAAGACGCGCGAGGTGACGCTCAAGGACAAGGAAGGCCGCGTGTTCAGCTTCGTCGCCGGCGAGAAGGTGAAGAATCTTCCGCAGGTGAAGCCGGGCGATCTGGTCACGGCGACCTACAGGGAGGGTCTCGTTTACGAGGTGAAGAAGGGCGGCACGGCCGGAACCTCGACGAGCACCACGATGGCGGGCGCCAGGCCCGGCTCGATGCCGGCGGGCGTGATCTCCGAACGGACCACCGTGACGGTGAAGATCATCGCGATCGACCCCAAGGTTCCCTCGGTCACGTTCACGGGGCCGGCGGGAAACACCTACACGATGAAGGTGAAGGACCCCGCGAAGCTCCAGGGCGTCGCCGTCGGGGACACGGTCGACATCACCTACGTCGAGGCGTACGCCATCAAGGTCGAGAGGGCGCCCAAGAAGTAGCTTCGGTCCCGAAACACGGAGGGGCCCGGCTGGGCAGCAGGGGCTCCTCCGTGACGATCTCGCATGAGAACGGGGCCCGGAGTGCGCTGCGCTGAACCGAAGCGAGATCGGAGATAGCCCGTGAGCCGCTTCCTCCACGACCTCCGGAGCAATCCCATGAACTGGCTGCTGGTGTTCGTGCCGGCGGTCATCGCGGCCGAGCACCTGCGACCGGAAGCCCACACGGCCCTCTTTCTGCTCTCGGTTGCTGCCATCATTCCGCTGGCCGGGCTCCTCAGCCACGCGACCGAAAGCGTGGCCGCGAAGACCGGGGACGCGATCGGCGGCCTCTTGAACGCGACGCTCGGCAACCTGACCGAGCTCGTCATCGCCATCACGGCGCTGCGCGCCGGGATGCTCGACCTCGTGAAGGCTTCCATGGTCGGGGCCGTCGTGACCAACTGCCTCTTCATGCTCGGCGGCGCGTTCCTGCTGGGAGGACTCAAGTATCACAAGCAGGAGTTCAACCCGGTCAACGCGCGCACGCAGGCGGGAATGCTGCTGCTGGCGACGATCGCCCTCGTCGTCCCGTCCGCGGTCGCCCGCGTGGACCAGGTCAACGTCGCGTCCTACATGCTTCCGCTCTCCCTGGGCCTGTCCTGCATCCTTCTCATCGTCTACGCGCTCTCTCTCCTCTTCTCGCTCAAGACCCATCGTGACGTCTTCGCGAGCGACGGCGGGGGCGAAGAGCACGACGAGGAGCCCTGGCCGCTTCCCGTGGCCCTCGGTACTCTCGCGGTCGCGACGGTCTGTATCGCCCTCGTCAGCGAGATCTTCGTCGGGTCGGTGCAGCAGGCGGCCGACGCCATCGGGATGACGAAGGCCTTCGTGGGGTTTATCGTCGTGTCGCTGGTGGGTGCCGCGGCCGAGATGACCGCGGCGTTCTCAGCGGCGCGCAAGAACCGGCTGGATCTGTCCGTCGGGATCGCGATGGGGAGCTCGGCGCAGATTGCCCTCTTCGTGGCGCCGGTCCTCCTGATCCTCAGCTACTTCATCGCCCCGGCGCCCATGGACCTGAACTTCGGAGGCGGCCAGGTTCTGCTCGTCCTGCTCACGACACTGACCGTCGGCTTCGTGGTCTCGGGCGGCCGCTCGGCGTGGTACTCGGGGGTCCAGCTCCTCGCGGTCTACGCCATCTTCGCCATAACGGCGTACCTCTTTCCGAACTAGGGAGGGCTCCGTCCGACGGGCAACTGACGGGAGGCGCGTCTTCACTCAACTTGCTCCCTCGACGGCAGCTCGAAAGGCTCGCTGCCTCGGGGTCCCCTCCGCCGGGCCAGTTCCTCGACCGTCGCCGCCGGGAAACTCCGGAGGAATAGGAAGTAAGAGTCGAGGCCCATCGCCGGATGGCGCCGAAGCAAGCGGAGCGCGCGACGTCTTCCGCAGTCGTCGGAAGATCGCGGTCGAGGTCGAGCCACTCAGGGTGTTGGGTTGAGCTCATCGTAGTCTCTCAGGAGACCGGCCCTCTCGAAGTATCCGCGCACCTCCTGCCGGTCGACGCCGGGGACGCTCAACAGGAAGCGGACATCGGCGAGGTCCTGCAGTCTCCGATCCGGGTCGTTCTTCATCGCCTGGACCTTCATGGCTGCCAGGTGCTCGGGCCGCGGTACCCGTACCGTGCGCCCCCCGAAGACACCCTCGCGGCACCCGGCGAAAAGTCGCCTGCTGGTCTCCGCAGCGACATAGACGAAGTCGAGGCGCCCCAGAGCGGCATCGGTGTGCACATCGACCATCCGCAGCGTCTTCTCGAATTCCAGGACTTCGCTCCGTTTCGCGGCGTAGCAAGCCCGAGCTGTCCCGGGCTTGCGCTCGAGACGTCCAGCGGTCGGCCGAGAGGGCCCCGTCCCACCAGCGGACGGCGTGGCGCGGAGCTACTTCATGCTCTGGCGGACGTCCGCGAGGACGCTGTCCGCCGCGTCGACGCGGATCAGCCCGGCCCTGGGGAACTCGAGATCGAGGATCACGTAGACGGTCAGGGTGAGAATGATCACAAAGCCGACGCTGTGGACGAAACTGCGTGACTTCGCCCCCGCCATGGCGTATCCGGCGAACAGGGCGCATGTGAGCGCCACGAAACCGAGCATCGCGAAAATGATCGTCGGTGGGTGCATCTGCGTCGCGACGGTGCGGGTGGTCGTAATGTCGATCATGGCGTTCAACGCCGGCAGGAGCAGAATCCTTGCCTGCGGCTCGGACCGCGTCGCGTCGATGGCGCCGCTCCAGATCTCCCCCTGCAGCGCGATGGAGCGCGCCAGGGCCTCTTTCGCCGCGGCGATGTCGGGCAGGCGTCGGTAGACCTCGAGGCGTTCATCCAGGTAGCGCCGGAAGTGATCCTTCAGCTTCGGCTGCGCGTCGGCGGGAAGAAGGTCGAGGCGCAGGTAGGCGGTGCCGATCGCGTTCGCCTCCTCGACGATCAGGTGTCGCCGCACGTCGAAGCGGGAGGCGGCCCCTGAGAAGCTGAACGCGATCAAGAGACCCATCAGGGCGAAGACCGCGCCCTCGACGGCGCCGAGCCCCGTTCGCGCTCCATCGGGGTCAGCAGCCAACCGCCGCTCGCCGAGTCGTCGGCCGGCCTCCTGGAGGAGCAGCATCCCAAGGAAGAGTCCACCCGCGAAGAGCACGACGAAGACAATGATGCTCATGCCGAAGATCCCCTTTCGAATCGTCAGTCCGCTCGGAATTCGGCGCAATCATAGCCGTGGCCGAGAGCGCGCGGCAGTGCGACTTCAGGCCGCGGCCTTCGCCGGCTCCGGTAGCGGCCAGATCTTCGACATCAGGTAACTGACCGCGAGGCCCATCAGGCAGCCGAGCAGGACCTCCCCCACCTTGTGGAGGCCATGCTCGATCCCGGTCAGCTTCGAATTGTGCATCAGGCCCGACGCGATCACGATCGCCGCCGTGATCGGCGCCTGGCGCCACATCGTCTTGATGTTGATCAGGTAGGTCGAAATCAGAACGGTGACGGCGAGCGCCAGGGGCAGCTTCCACTCCCTCGATCCGCCGACCGCGAGAAAGACCAGACCCACCGCGCATCCCACCAGCACGTTGATGATCCGCGAACGGAACATCCGCGCCGCCTCCTTCACCACGGGCTCGGACGCCGCGATCATCGAGGCGATGGCCCAGATCGGGTTCGAGTCGGTGACGTGACGCAGCAGGTACCAGAGGATCGCCGAGGCGATGAAGACGTTGACGCGCGAAACGCACGCCGAGCAGGTCGTGCTGCTTGAGGAGCGGCCCTCTACGGAAGCGAGTCTCTCAGGCGCGCCACCCTCACTCGTGCGCGTGCGGCGGGTTGCCCTTCAGCCGATACACCACGCCGGTTTTCGTCGCGCCGAGGGCGATCCAGTCCTTCGCCGCGTACTGGAGATCGAGGAAGAACGCCTCCGCGCGCTTCATGGCCTGCTCCTTCAGGTCGGCCCGCTTCTTGAACTTCACCTGGAAGGCAAACTCGCCGATCAGCGGCCTGTGGTCGCCCCGGGCGCGCCAGAGCGCGACGTTCGCCTTTGCGGGATCCCCTCGCCGAAATTCAGAATGCCGATGTCCTGCAGCACCTCCTCGACGATCGTGTCCCCGACGAGCGCGACGTTCTCGTTCGGCGACATCTTGAGGGCCTTCAGCACGGGGAAGACGCGGATCAGGGTCTCGAGCGAGGTCGGGTTGTTCTCGTGCACGTGGCTCATCGGGAACTCCACGTTGTGCGAGAAGAGCAGCCGGGTCCCGCCGAGCCCGTCCTTGAGCGGCAGGGCCTCGGCTTTGAACTTGATCCGGTAGTCCCCGAAGATCTGAGGGCGCACGTCCGTCTCGGCGGCCACCTGCATGCTCGGGTGCCGGAACTTGAAAACGATTTCCGGGTCGCCCGCGGGAAAGCCATCCTCGTACGGGATGCGGCGCCGCAGGATGAACGCGTTGTTGTAGAGACGAAAGTCCGCGGTGTCCATGAAGAGGACCTCGCGGATCTGCAGCGGCGCGTCCACGAACTCCTCGCTCGAGAACTCGACGTCGTGCTGCGCCGCCGGCCGGCGCATGACCTTGGCGAAATCGAAGAGGCTCTGGCGCGACGTGAAGTGGTTCGGCCTCAGGATGAGCTTGCACTCGAGGAACTGGACCTCGTGGAGCGGCATGCCGTCGGCATACTTGCCCGGCTTCAGCTCGGGAACGCGTTTCTACCGGCTTCTTCGAGGCCTCGCTCTTCTTCCGGGGTTTCGTCGCTTTCTTTGTTTTTGCCGCCATGTCATCTCCTCGATCCTGGATGGGCGTCGTGGCCGGGCGCCCCGTAACTATACCGCCGGTCCGCCGCTCACGGCCGCGGCGCCGTCTGTCAGCAGCAGCGCCCGCTCGCTCGATACGCGCCCCGCCGGGATCGACCGGTCCCCCGCCCTGAGGCGCGCGAGCATCGGCGCTTTGTCGGCCCCGGTCACCAACCACAGGACCCGCCGCGCCCGATCGAGAACGGGAAACGTCAGCGTCATGCGCCGATGTCCCTGGTACGGCCCCGTCAGTGCAACCGCGCGGTCGGTCACGACGAGCACCGAATCCCCCGGGACGAGGGACGCCGTGTGGCCGTCCGGGCCGAGACCGAGGTGCACGAGGTCGAGCACGGCCGGCGTGCCGGCGAGCGACTCGAGCTCGCGGGCGTAACGCGCGGCCGCGGCCGGCAGGTCCTTCTCGTCGCCCTCGACCGGCATCGCGTGGAGGTTTCCGGGCGGCAGCGCGACGCGCCCGAGCAGGCTTTCCCGGATGTGCGTGAGGTTGCGATCCGGGTCGCCCGCGGGCGCGACGCGCTCGTCCACCTGGAAGACGTGCACGGCGTTCCAGGGCACGTCCTCGCCGGCCAGGTCCGCGAGCATCTTCCACGGGGTGCGGCCCCCGCTGACGGCGAGAAGGAACCGGCCGCGCGCCGCGACGGCCTCCCGGGCGTCGGCGGCGATGGTCGCCGCGCCCCGGCGAGCGACCGCGCCGTCGTCGTCGAGGACCTCTTCCTTCACGAGGCCCCTTTGAGCCTTCGGTAGCGGCGGATGAGGGTGTTCGTCGAGCCGTCGTGGGACAGCTTCGGCTCGGCCGGGCCCTCGAGCTCGGGGATGATGCGCTGGGCGAGCACCTTGCCGAGCTCGACGCCCCACTGGTCGAAGGAGTCGATCGCCCAGATCGCGCCCTGCGTGAAGACGCTGTGCTCGTAGAGCGCGACGAGCTTGCCGAGCGTGGCCGGGTCGAGCTTCTGGGCCAGGATCGTGTTCGTCGGCCGGTTGCCCTCGAAGACCCGGTGCGGCACGAGCCAGTCCGGAGTGCCCTCCGCCTTCACCTGCTCGGCGGTCTTCCCGAACGCGAGCGCCTCCGTCTGCGCGAAGACGTTGGCGACGAGCATGTCGTGGTGGCGGCCGATGGGATTGAGGGCCTCGACGAACGCGATGAAATCGCACGGGATCAGGCGCGTGCCCTGGTGGATGAGCTGGTAGAAGGAGTGCTGGCCGTTCGTTCCGGGTTCGCCCCAGTAGATGGGGGCCGTGGCGGCATCCACGAGCGACCCGTCGAGACGCACGTGCTTCCCGTTGGACTCCATGGTCAGCTGCTGCAGGTAGGCCGGGAAGCGCTTCAGGTACTGGTCGTACGGCAGCACCGCGACCGTCTGGGCGCTGAAGAAGTCGTTGTACCAGACGGCGAGAAGGCCCATCAGCACGGGGAGGTTCTTCTCGAAGGGCGCCGTGCGGAAGTGCTCGTCCATCTGGTGGAAGCCGTCGAGCATGGCGCGGAAGTGGTCGGGCCCGACCGCGAGCATCGTCGAGAGGCCGATCGCCGAATCCATCGAGTACCGCCCGCCGACCCAGTCCCAGAAGCCGAACATGTTCGCCGTATCGATGCCGAACTCGGACACTTTCTCGGCGTTGGTCGAGACCGCGACGAAGTGCTTCGCGACCGCCTTCGGATCTGCGCCGAGGCCCCGGAGCGCCCAGTCGCGCGCCGTGTGGGCATTGGTCATCGTCTCGAGCGTCGTGAACGTCTTCGAGGAGATGACGAAGAGCGTCTCGGCCGGGTCGAGGTCGCGCGTCGACTCCGCGAAATCGTTCCCGTCCACGTTGGACACGAACCGGAACGTCATGGAGCGCTCGCTGTAGTGGCGCAGGGCCTCGTAGGCCATCACCGGCCCGAGGTCGGAGCCCCCGATGCCGACGTTGACGACGTTGCGGATGCGCTTGCCGGTGTGGCCCTTCCACGCGCCGCTGCGGACGCGGTTCGAGAAGTCGGCCATCTTCTCGAGCACGGCGTGGACGTCGGGCACGACGTTCCTGCCGTCCACGACGATGGACGCGCCCTTCGGCGCGCGCAGGGCAACGTGCAGGACGGCCCGGTCCTCCGTGACGTTGATCTTCTCGCCCCGGAACATCGCGTCGATCCTGGCCCGCAGACCGCACTCCCCTGCCAGCTGCACGAGCAGCCGCAGGGTCTCGTCCGTGACGCGATTCTTGGAGTAGTCGAGATAGAGACCGACCGCCTCGAGCGTGAGCCGCTCGCCGCGCTTCGGGTCGTCCGCGAAGAGCTGGCGCAGGTGGAGGTCCCGGACCTTCTCGTGATCGGCCCCGAGCGCCTTCCAGGCGGCGCGCGACGCCAGCGGCGCGATGCCGGTCGCCATGGTCACGCCTTCGCGAGCGCGGCGCTCTTGGACGCGATCACGCCGAGCAGTTCGTTCCAGGAGGCGACGAAGGACTTGGCCCCGTCCTCCTGCAGCTTCGCGGCCAGGGCGTTCACGTCGACGCCGGCCTTCGTGAACTGCGAAAGGAGGCTCTCGCAGTCGCCGCCGTCCGCCGGCATGAGCGCGCCGACCTCGCCGTGGTCGCCGAAGGCCTTGAGCGTCGCCTCCGGCATCGTGTTGACGGTGAACGGGGCGGCCAGGCCCTGGATGTACAGGACGTCCGACGCCTTCGGGTCCTTGGTCCCCGTGCTGGCCCAGAGCAGGCGCTGCGGCCGCGCGCCCGCGTTGTATGCGCGTTGCCACCGCGGCGAGGCGAGCAGCGCGCGGTAGGCCGCGTAGGTCCGCATGGCGATGGCGATGCCCAGCCGGTTCTTCAGGGGCTCGGGGACCCTTGCCTCGACCGCAGCGTCCCAGCGGCTGATGAAGACCGAGGCGACCGAGCCGACGTTCGGGTTCAGGCCCGCCTCGATGCGGCGTTCGATGCCGCGCAGGAACGCTTCGGCCGCCGCCACGTACTGCTCGCGCGAGAAGAGCAGCGTCACGTTGATGGGCACGCCCGCGAAGATCGCCTCCTCGATGGCCGGCAGGCCCTCCTTCGTCCCCGGAATCTTGATGAAGAGGTTGGGCCGCGCCGCCCGCGCGGAGAGGTCCCTGGCCGCGGCCAGCGTGCTCTTCGTGTCGTAGGCGAGCAGCGGCGAAACCTCGAGGGACACCCAGCCGTCCACGCCGTCGGTCCGATCGCGGACGGACCGGAACAGGTCGGCTGCGCGGGTCAGGTCCTCGAGCGCGAGCTCGAAGAAGAGCGCCTCGCCCGATTTCCCCTGCGCGAGCCTGTCGCGGATCGCGCCGTCGTAGGCGGCGCTCTTCTTGATCGCCTGGTCGAAGATCGTCGGGTTCGACGTGAGCCCGGTGACCGAGAGGTCCTCGATGTAGTTCGCGAGCCGGCCGTCGTCGAGCAGGTCCCGGGTGATGTTGTCGAGCCAGAGGCTCTGTCCGAGATCGTGGAGTGTTCGGGTCGCCTTCATCGGTTTATCCTCCGGCTAAGATTGACATCGGGATCATAGGCCGTTTCCGGACCCGGCCAGGGCCTCGTTCACGATCTGCTGCGCCTCGGCGACGATGGCATCCATGTGCAGGCGGTCGCGAAAGCTCTCGGCGTAGATCTTGTAAATGTTTTCCGTTCCGGAGGGCCGCGCCGCGAACCAGCCGCTCGCGGCCACGACCTTCAGGCCGCCGATCGGGGAATCGTTGCCGGGGGCGCGGGTCAGCTTCGCCGTGATCGCCTCGCCCGCGAGCGTGGATGCCGTCACCGCTTCGGGCGAGAGCTTCTTCAGCTTCTCCTTCTGTTCGGGCGTGGCCGCGGCGTCGATCCGCGTGGAGTGGGGCGTGCCGAACTCGGCCGTCAGCGCCTGGAAGAGCTCCCCCGGGTCCTTTCCGGTCCGCGCGGTCATCTCCGCCGCGAGCAGGTCGGGGACCATGCCGTCCTTGTCCGTCGTCCAGACCGAGCCGTCCTTGCGCAGGAAGGTGGCGCCCGAGCTCTCCTCGCCGCAGAAGCCGATCGAGCCGTCGAGGAGCCCCTCGACGAACCACTTGAAGCCGACCGGGACTTCGATCAGGCGGCGCCCGAGCCGGCCCGCCACCCGGTCGATCATGCTGCTCGAGACGACGGTCTTGCCCACCGCCGCCGACGCCGGCCACGCCGGCCGATTGGCGAAGAGGTAGGCGATCGCGGCCGAAAGGTAGTGGTTCGGCTCGAGGAGGCCCTGGCTGCGAGTCACGATGCCGTGGCGGTCCGCGTCCGTATCGCACGCGAAGGCGACGTCGAAACGGTCCTTGAGATCGACCATCCGCGCCATGGCATGCGGCGACGACGGGTCCATGCGGATCTGACCGTCCCAGTCCACGGTCATGAATCGGAACGTGGCGTCGACGGCATGATTCACGACTTCGAGGTTCAACCCGTAGCGTTCGCCAATGGCATCCCAGTACGCGACGCTGGCGCCGCCCAGCGGATCCACGCCGAGGTGGACGCGGCTGTCCCGGACGATCTCGAGGTCCACGACCGCGCCGAGGTCACCGACGTAGGCGCCGAGGTAGTCGTGAGGGCGCGTCGTGGACGTCTTGCGGGCGCGAGCGAAGGGAATCCGTGCGACGCCCTTCAGGCCATCGGCCACGAAGGTGTTGGCCCGGTCCTCGATCCATTTCGTGACGTCGGAGTCCGCCGGACCGCCGTTCACCGGGTTGTACTTGAACCCACCGTAGCGCGGCGGGTTGTGGGAGGGCGTGACGACGATCCCGTCGGCGAGGCCGTCGCGGCGGCCGCGGTTGTGCGTCAGGATCGCATGAGAGATGACGGGCGTCGGCGTGTATCCGCCGGCGGCATCCACCCGGACGTCGACCCCGTTGGCAGCCAGCACCTCGAGGGCACTCGCGAAGGCCGGTTCCGAGAGCGCATGGGTGTCGATCCCGATGAAGAGCGGCCCGTCGATCCCATGCCCCTGCCGGTAGAGGCAGATGGCCTGCGTAATCGCCAGGATGTGCGCCTCGTTGAAGGCGTTGTCGAGCGAAGAGCCCCGGTGCCCGGACGTTCCGAAGGCAACCCGTTGGGAAGGCACCGCCGGGTCCGGCTGTCCCGTGTAGTACGCCGTGACGAGACGCGCCACGTCCACCAGGATCGACGGGTCGGCGGGCTTGCCCGCGAAAGGACTGACGCTCATGCCTTGCTCCTTCGACAGCGGGTCGGGGACGTCATCCCGAGCAGAGCGAGGGATCCCGTACTCGATTGAGGGCGTCCCGTGTCGAGTCACTCAGAACCGGAGCGTCACCCCGCCTGTGATGTCCGGGTGCCCGTAGACGCCCGTCGTATACCCGTAGCAGACGCCGAAAGGATCGCACCAGACGCCGGCGTCGGTCGTCGGCGTGGCTGCCCAGCGCCAGCGGCCCTCGACGCGCAGGCCGAAGTTGCGCCCGAGCCACATCTTGCCCCCGATGCCGGCGCTGCCTGAGAGGTACGTGTTCGACTTCGTCGCGACGCCGGCGATCTCGGGTTCGAACGTGGTAGCGCCGATGCCGAGCACGACGTAGAAGCTCGCGAAGTCGGTGCCGAGAGAAAAGAGGCCGTCGAGCTCGAAGATGTTCGTCTTAAGGTCGCCGATCGTTCCCTCGACCCCTTCCGGGAGGATCCGCGTGGCGGTCAGATTGGGCTTGGCGTAGGTCCAACTTCCTTCGATCCCGATGCCTTCCGTCACGTCCACGCCCAGGCGCGCGCCGTACTCGTAGGTGGTGCCGGTCTCCACGGTCGTGCGGAGGTTGTCGTAAATCTTGCCGCCGAAGTAACCGCCGCCAACGGCGGTGATCTCGATGGAGCCCGGGATGTTCTGGCCGAGCGCCGGCATGGATGCCAGAGCCGCGAAGAGGCCGACGAGCGCGACCCGGCGCAGGATGCAAGGGGTACCGGTCATTCCCACTCTCCTTGTGGCCGGTTCGCACGGCCGTTCTCATCAAGAAACGCTTCTCGTTCCTAGGGTAACAGGATCCTGCCCCCGTTCTGCGGTCAACGCCCGGTCGCTACCAGAGGGTTCGCACGGCGTATCGTCGGATCGCCTCGTCCGGCGTCAGCAGCACGAGGCCCTCCTCGATCGCCCGCGCAACGAGAATCCTGTCGAACGCGTCCCGTTCCCGGATCCTACAGCGGCGGCGGCGAGGGGGTCCGCGGCGGTACGCCGGGCGGGAACCCCGCGAAGAGCCCCTGCAGGATCGAGATCAACTTCTCTTCGCGCTGCTCGTTGGTCTTGTCCGGCTGGATCGTGTCGTTGGCCCGACCGCGCCACACGATCTGCTTCATCCGGGGATCCACGAGGTCGATGATCATCGTGCCCACCGGAACCTGGATGTCGTACGTATCGAGCGGGGCCCAGCCCCCCCAGGCATATCCCCAGGCCGGACTGTAGGCGACGACCTCCGTCTTGGCCGAGAAGCGCACGTGCACGACGGCCCACAGGTCCGGGTTGCGGTCCAGGCCGACCTGCGTGAGCCCGTCCTTGGCGAGCTGGTCGGACAGGACGTCCTGGCAGCGCTTGGCCCACACCGGATCTTCGAACGAGCCGTCGGGCCTCCAGGCCCACGCGTGGTACTTCGAGAAGTCGGCCTTCTGGTCCCAGCCGACGTCGGTCTTGAGCGTCGTCGCGCAGGCGGCCAGGCCCGCCGCCGCCAGAACGATCAACCCTGCCTTCGCAACCGATCTCATTGGCGCTTCCCCCATCCGGCCGCAAGGCCGTGGACGGATCTTCTCACGGCTGTTTTCCCGGGCGGCACCGCATGACAGAATTCTCTCCCGGCCCAAGGTTCCTCGAAAAGGAGACCGCGATGCAGCTCGGAATGATCGGCCTCGGGCGCATGGGCGCCAACATGGTGCGCCGGCTCATGAAGGACGGCCACACGTGTGTCGTGTACGACCGCAGCGCGGAGGCGGTCAAAGCGCTCGCGGCCGAAGGCGCCGTCGGCGCCTCCTCGCTCGAGGACTTCGTCGCCCGGCTCACCCCGCCGCGCGCCGCCTGGCTCATGGTCCCGGCCGCGGCCGTGGACGGCAGCCTCGCGGACCTCGCGCCGAAGATGCAGAAGGACGACACCATCATCGACGGCGGCAACTCGTACTACATCGACGACATCCGCCGGCAGAACGAGCTGCGCCCGAAGGGAATCCACTACGTGGACGTCGGCACCTCGGGCGGCGTCTGGGGCCTCGAGCGCGGCTACTGCATGATGATCGGGGGCGACCAGGAAGCCGTCCGGCGCCTCGATCCCATCTTCAAGACGATCGCGCCCGGCCGCGGCAACGAGATTCCCCGCACACCGGGCCGCGAGAAGGTCGCGGGAACGGCCGAAGAGGGCTACCTGCACTGCGGCCCGTCGGGCGCGGGCCACTTCGTCAAGATGGTCCACAACGGCATCGAGTACGGGATCATGGCGGCGTACGCCGAGGGCCTGAACATCCTCAAGCACGCCAACGTCGGCAAGAGCGGCCGCACCGTGGACGCCGAGACGACGCCGCTGCGCAATCCCGAGCACTATCAGTACGACCTCAACCTGCCCGACGTCACGGAAGTCTGGCGGCGCGGCAGCGTCATCGCGTCCTGGCTGCTCGACCTGACGGCGATCGCGCTGCTGAAATCGCCGGAGCTCGCGAACTTCTCGGGCCGCGTCTCCGACTCGGGCGAAGGGCGATGGACCATCATGGCCGCCATCGACGAGGGCGTTCCCGCCGAGGTGCTGACGGCCTCGCTCTACGAGCGCTTCGCCTCGCGCGGGGAGGCCGACTTCGCCAGCAAGCTCATGTCGGCCATGCGCTACGAATTCGGCGGGCACGTCGAGAAGAAGGACTGACGCCGCGACCGCCGTTCTGCGTGAAGGAGAGCCATGATGAATGAATCGAAACGGCCCCCCGCTCCCGTCGGCGCGTCGAGCGCCGCTCAAACAGTCAACCCGCGCACCCTCTGCATCGACATCGGCGGCACCGGCATCAAGACGCTCGTCGTCGGCACCGACGGCAAGCCCCTCACCGAAAAGAAGCGCGTGGACACGCCGCGCCCCGCGACGCCGCGGGCCGTGATCAAGGCGATCCTCGCGCTCGCGAAGGAGCAGGGCGCGTTCGACCGGATCTCCGTGGGCTTTCCGGGCGTCGTGCGCCGCGGCGTCGTCGAGACGGCGCACAATCTCCATCCGGACTGGGTCGGCGTGAACATCGACCGGATGCTGACCAAGGAGCTCGGCAGGTCCGTGCGGGCCGCCAACGACGCCGACGTCCAGGGCCTCGGTGCCGTCAAGGGCGAGGGCGTGGAGCTCGTCATCACGCTCGGCACGGGGTTCGGCTCGGCGCTCTTCGTGGACGGCCGTCTCGTGCCCAACGTCCAGCTCGGCCACCACGCGGGCTGGAACGCGAAGACCTACGAAGAGCAGCTCGGGATCAAGGCCTTCAAGGCGGCCGGCAAGAAGAAGTGGAACCGGAGGGTCCTGAAGGCCGTGGCGTCGCTTTCGGCGCTCTTCAACTTCGACCGGCTCTACATCGGGGGCGGCAACGCGCAGAAGATCTCGGTCGAGCTGCCTCCCCGCGTCCTGATCGTCTCCAACGAGGAAGGCCTGCTCGGCGGCCTCGCGCTCTGGAAGGGCAAGGAGAACCGCTATGGCGTCCACTGAGGCGGGAGGCAAGCCCGTCGCCGCCGACGCGCTCGTCTTCTTCGGTGCGACCGGCGACCTTGCCTACAAGAAGATCTTCCCTTCGCTCCAGGGCATGGTGCAGCGCGGGTTCCTCTCGGTGCCGGTCATCGGGGTGGCGAAGTCCGGCTGGGGGATCGAGCAGCTTCGCGAGCGCGCCCGGGCGAGCTTGCAGGAATACGGCGGCGGCGTGGACGAGGCCGCGTTCGCGAAGCTCGCGCCGCTGCTCCAGTACATCGATGGCGACTACGCGGATCCGGCCACGTTCGCCGGGCTCCGCACGGCCCTCGGCGCGGCGAAGCACCCGACCCATTACCTGGCGATCCCACCGAGTCTCTTCGGCGCGGTCATCGAGCAGCTCGGCAAGTCCGGCTGCGCCGACGGCGCGCGGGTCGTCATCGAGAAACCCTTCGGGCACAACTCCTCGACGGCGCGGGCCCTGAACCAGACGCTCCACTCCGTCTTCCCGGAGTCGTCCGTCTTCCGGATCGACCACTACCTCGGCAAGGAGGCCGTCGAGAACCTGCTGTACTTCCGCTTCGCCAACACGTTTCTCGAGCCGATCTGGAACCGCAACTACGTCGACTGCGTGCAGATCACGATGGCCGAGCAATTCGGCGTCCAGGGGCGCGGCAAGTTCTACGACGAAACCGGCACGATCCGCGACGTCATCCAGAACCACCTGCTCCAGGTGGTCGGCTACCTCGCCATGGAGCCGCCGATCTCCATCGACGCCGACCGCATCCGCGACGAGCAGGTCAAGGTCTTCCGGGCGATTCCACCCCTGAAGGCGGGCGACGTCGTGCGCGGCCAGTTCGACGGCTACCTCGCGGAGCCCGGCGTGAAGCCCGGCTCGCAGACCGAGACCTTCGCGGCCGTGCGGCTGATGGTCGACTCCTGGCGGTGGGCCGGCGTGCCGTTCGTCATCCGGTCGGGAAAGTCGCTGCCCCTGACGGCGACCGAGGTCATCGTGGATCTCAAGCGGCCGCCGCTTTCGCGGCTCTCTCCCGAGGAGAGCAACTACTTCCGCTTCCGCCTGGGCCCGAAGATCTCGATCTCGATCGGCGCCCGCGTCAAGAAGCCCGGAACGGAGTTCGGCTCCATACCCACCGAGCTCATGGCCGTCCGCGATGCCGGCAAGGACGAGGTGGACGCCTACGAGCGGCTGCTGACCGATGCCATGAAGGGCGATCCGACGCTCTTCGTGCGCGAAGACGCGGTCGAAGCGGCGTGGACGATCGTCGACGACATCCTCGACGACGCCACGCCCGTGCATCCGTATGCTCCGGGCACCTGGGGGCCGGCCGAGGCGGACCGCCTCACGGCCGGGATCGAGGGCTGGCACAACCCCGAGAAGGAGTCGTGAAGCCGAAGCCGGCGGAAACGGCCGAGGGCCGGCGGCTCGACGAGAACAACCGCCGCGCGGTGCACTGGAGCCGCTGGGGCCCGTACCTCTCCGCGCGCGCATGGGGCACGGTCCGCGAGGACTACAGCCCGAACGGGGCGGCCTGGGACTACTTCCCGCACGACCACGCGCGCTCGCGCGCCTACCGCTGGAACGAGGACGGCCTCGGCGGCATCTCGGACCGCCACCAGCTGCTCTGTTTCGCCATCGCCCTCTGGAACGGCAAGGACCCGATCCTGAAGGAACGGCCCTTCGGCCTGACCAACTCCGAGGGCAACCACGGCGAAGACGTCAAGGAGTACTGGTTCTACCTCGACTCGACGCCCACGCACTCGTACATGAAGTACCTGTACAAGTACCCGCAGGCCGAGTACCCGTACCGCCAGCTCCTCGAGGAGAACCGGCGACGGACGATCGAGGACCCGGAATACGAGCTGCTCGACACGGGCATCTTCGCCGAGAACCGCTACTTCGACGTGTTCGTCGAGTACGCGAAGGCGGGGCCCGAGGACGTCCTCATCGAGGTCACGGTCGAGAACCGCGGCCCGGAGGCGGCCGCACTCGACCTGCTCCCGACCGTCTGGTTCCGCAACACGTGGTCGTGGAGGCCCGAACCGCAAGCGCCCGCTCGCGGCCGACGCCGCCCGAAGAGACGGCCGGCCGGTCGTCGCGCTCGACGAGAACTACGTCGGGCGGCGTTACCTCCACGCGTCGCCGGGCGCGGAGCTGCTCTTCACCGAGAACGAGACCAACGCCGAACGGGTCTTCGGAACTCCCAACGCGACTCCCTTCGTCAAGGACGCGTTCCACGAGTACGTGGTCCACGGCAACGCGGCCGCGGTCAACCCGGAAGCGCCGGGGCACCAAGGCCGCGGCGCGCCACCGCCTGACGGTCCCCGCGGGAGGCAGCGATCGCGTTCGCCTGCGGCTGACGGATGCCGAGTGGGCCGAGGGCGATCCGCTCGGCGAAGAGTTCGACCGCACGCTCGCGCTTCGCCGCAAGGAGGCCGACGAGTTCTACGCCGCCGTGATCCCGGAGCGCCTTCCGGCCGAAGAAAAGAACGTCATGCGGCAGGCCTTCGCCGGAATGCTCTGGTCCAAGCAGTTCTACAAGTACGACGTTCGCCGCTGGCTCGACGGGGACCCGTTGCAGCCGCCCCCGCCCGCCGCGCGCAAGGCCGGCCGCAACAGCGACTGGCGCCACGTCTTCAACGCGGACGTCCTCTCGATGCCCGACACCTGGGAGTTCCCCTGGTTCGCCGCGTGGGACCTGGCGTTCCACTGCGTCGTCCTGTCGCTCGTGGACGCGCAGTTCGCCAAGGACCAGCTCGTGCTCATGCTGCGCGAGTGGTACATGCACCCGAACGGGCAGATCCCGGCCTACGAGTGGGCCTTCGGCGACGTCAATCCTCCGGTCCATGCCTGGGCCGCCCTGCGCGTCTTCCAGATCGAGCGGGCGAAGACGGGCAAGGGCGACCGGGCGTTCCTCGAGCGCGTCTTCCACAAGCTGCTCCTGAACTTCGACTGGTGGGTCAACCGCAAGGACGAGCTCGGCAACAACATCTTCCAGGGCGGGTTCCTCGGGCTCGACAACATCGGGATCTTCGACCGCAACATGGCCCTGCCGGAGGGCTGGCTGCTCAGCCAGGCCGACGGCACGAGCTGGATGGCGATGTACTGCCTCAACCTGCTCGGCATGGCGCTCGAGCTCGCCAGCGAAGACCCTGTCTACGAGGACGTCGCGAGCAAGTTCTGGGAGCACTTCGTCTACATCGCCCATGCCATCCAGCGGCCCGACGATCCCGCGCTCGGCCTGTGGGATGAGCGGGACGGCTTCTTCTACGACGAGGTCCACCACCAGGACGGCCGCCAGGTCCCGATCCGGGTCCGTTCGGCCGTGGGCCTGTTGCCGCTGACCGCCGTCGTCACCGGAGACTCCGCGCTCATCAACCGGTTCCCCAGCTTCAAGCGGCGCATGGAGTGGTTCTTCGCGCACCGGCCGGACCTGACCGAGGCCTGCGCCTCGATGACGCAGCACGGGCAGGGCGCGCGGCTCCTCATGTCGGTCGTCCGGCCGGAGCAGCTCACGCGCCTGCTGAAATACATGCTCGACGAGTCGGAGTTCCTCTCGCCCTACGGCATCCGGTCGGTCTCGCGGTACCACCGCGACCACCCCTGCGAGATCACCACCGCTCTCGGCATGAATTTCCGGCTCGACTACGAGCCCGCCGAGTCGCGCACGCAGCTTTTCGGCGGAAACTCGAACTGGCGCGGCCCCGTCTGGTTTCCGATCAACTACCTCGTCCTCGAGTCGCTCAAGCGCTACCACATGTACTTCGGCGACGCCTTCCAGGTCGAGTGCCCGACCGGTTCGGGACAGATGATGAACCTGCACGAAGTCTCTCGCGAGCTCGCCCGCCGGCTCTCGCGGATCTTCCTGCCCGACGAGAAAGGTCGCCGCCCGGTCTTCGGCGGCTACGAGGCCTTCCAGAGCGACCCGCACTGGAAGGGCCTCGTCCTCTTCCACGAGTACTTCCACGGCGACACGGGCGCGGGCCTCGGCGCGAGCCACCAGACCGGCTGGACCGGCCTCGTCGCCAAGCTGCTGGACGAGCTCGGCTAGTCCGGGTGGAGGACCTCCGAGGCGTGGCGCACGATGCCGCTGAAGAGCTGCATCGGCATATGCAGGCGCAGGCCCCAAGCCTTTTCGTCGTGCTCGGCCAGCGGGAAGGCGAAGTGGATGAGGTCCCGCCCGAACACCCAGCCCCGTGAGACGAGGGCCATCGCCATCGACAGCGTGATCTCGTAGTTGTCGCCGGGCCAGCCGCTGTCGAGGTAGAAGCCGGCGTCCCGCTTTTCCTCGGAGAGGACGCGCTCGAAGAGGTCGTCGCGGTAGCCGAACGTGCTCGAGAGGCACGCTGCGCGGCCGAAGACGTCCGGCCATTCCCACGCCAGATAGAAGGAGACGACGCCGCCGAGCGAGGACCCCAGCAGCGCCGTCCGGTACGGCCCGGGCAGCGTCCGGAAGTCCTGGTCGATGCGGGGCTTGACCTCCCCGACGAGGGACTCTCCGTACGTCTCGTAGCCCGGCTTCGTGTACTCGGCAAGGCGGTCCTTCGAGTACACGGCGACGACGATGAAGTCGTCGACGACGCTCATCGTGTCGAGCACCCCCACGGTCTCGTCCACGTGCCAGTCGTTGCCGAGGAACGCCTCGTCGGGAAAGAAGAGGTTCTGCCCGTCCTGCATGTAGAGCACGGGGTAGCGCTTGAGCGTGTTCTCGTCGTAGCCGGGAGGCAGGTAGACGCGGATCCGGTGTCGGCGCCCGAGGCGCGTCGAGTCGAACTCGATGGGCGGCGCGAAGTGGCCGCCGCCCTTCGAGCGGAAGTGCGGGTACACGGGCCGCGTGTCCGGCTCCGTCATGAGGACGAGGCGGTTCGCGCCGGGCGGCCAGTGGAGTTCGCCGCCCAGGTGCAGCACCGGCTTGAAGTACAGGAAAGCCTTCACGGACTCGACCGTGAAGGTCAGCGTGTGGCCGCCGTCGGGCGGCGCGTCGGGCTCGATGTCCCGGTTCCAATCCTCTTCGGTCCGCAGGGCGATCCGGCCCTCGCCGGGCGGGTAGACGACGCGCAGCGTCCGCCGATAGGGAGCCCGGATTGCCGTCGTGCGTTCGCCTCGATCCGCCGTCACTGGCCGCCGCCCGGCCAGGTGTCGCCGATGCTCGGACCCCGCCAGTGGCCGCGGTTCAGGTCGTAGTACATCCCGATCTGCGTGTAAGGGATCCGGATCACGTCGAACGCAAAGTAGAGAAGCTTGCTCCACCACTTGTCCGGAGGCACGCCGACCGCGTGCAGGATCTCGCCGAAGTTGATCCCCAGCTCGAAGCCGACCTGACGCTCGCGCACCAGGGGGTCCGCGTACGGGTATCCCTTCGCGGAGTAGCTGACCGAGACGAGCAGGAACCGCGCGGGACCGGGGTTGAATCTCGCCCGCTCGCCGAGGCCCGCGATCTTCAGGTCGCCCGTGTAGATCTCCTCGGTGTAGTCCTTGCCCGTTCCGCCGTAGGGGCAGCAGACCGCCGTCGGCGCGGGCACGAGGCCCGCCCGAAAGCCGATCAGGTCGTCCAGGCCGTAGTGCCCGATGGCGAGGGACGTCGCCGCCCCCAGCCAGTCCATGGTCACGTCCTCCCAGGAGAAGCCGTACTTGCTGGTGGCCGTCGCCGAGCTCGGTCGCGAGGCCGGCCAGGGCCGAGACCCCCGTGCCGAGGAGGAAGGCGTTGTCCCTGGACATGCCGAGCTCCATGTTCATGCCCGACATGAGCTTGCCGACGATGTAGTACGACACGAAGTGGGAGGCCTTGTCGCCGCCGCCCGCGTAGGTGTTCTGCCCGAACCAGCCCTCCTTCGTGAAGTGAAACGGATACTGGGAGCCTTCCTTGCGCGCGTTGTAGTACGACCCTCCGATGGCGAGCGCCGAGATCGCGCCGATCCACACGGACTTCGGGCGTTTCACGGCGGGCGCAGCCGGTTCCTCGAGCTCGGGCACGAGTTCCAGCGCCTCGAGCCGGGTTCCCACGGCCCCCTGCTCCCGCAGCGCGCGCGAGAACGACTCCGCAAAGCCGGTCCCCGAGGCCGCCGGAAAGAAGCCGGACGCCGGCTCGGCGCGCACCGCTCCGGCGGCGAGCGCGCCCGCGAGCGCGGCCCCGAGGATTCGCGCGCCGGCTCTCAAGCGGAAGGCCGGTCCTTCCCGGACGCCTCTCCGGGAGCATCGCCCGAGCGCACGTACACGGTCTGCGACGGGAACGCGACCGAGGTCCCGGCGGCTTCCACGATCTCGAGGATGCGCAGGAGCAGCTCCTCCTGCACGGCGAGGAAGGTGGGATACTTGTCCGCCCGGACGTAGGCGAACACGTCGATGTCGAGCGAAGAGGTCCCGAGGCGGGCGAACCGGACGCGCGATCCCTCCTTCTCGACGCGCGGGTCCGCCGCCAGCAGCCCGCGCAGCTCTCCGAGGACCACGCCCATCTGCGCCGCCGTCGTCTCGTAGGCCAGGCCCACCGTCGGATGGAACCAGAACCGGTCGCGCCGCGTGAGATTTTCGATCTGGCCGGTCATGACCGCGCCGTTGGGGATGCTCACCACCGTTCGTTCATTGGTGCGCAGCCGCGTGGCCCAGAGCGTGATGTCCTCCACTTCGCCGAGCTGGCCGCCGATCCGGCAGACGTCGCCGACCGACAGCGGCCGGTCCGCCAGGATCGCGAACCCGCCGAACACGTTCTCCAGGCTCTTCTGCGCGGCGAAGGCGAGCACCAGGCCGCCGATGCCGAGGCCCGCCAGCGTGGCCGTCACGTTGACGCCGAAGACCGGCATCGCGAGCAGGACGACGACGACGAATGCGGCGATTCGGAGGGCGCGGCGCACGAGCGACACCGAGGGGCCGCCCGCCGCCCGGCCCGCCGGCATGATCCGCCGCAGCAGGCGGCGATCGACGACGTCCACGATCCGCAGCAACAGCCACAGCAGGACCAGAAGCACGACGATGTGGAGGAAGCGGTTGTAGTAGACCCGGTACGTGACCGGGATCCCGAGCCAGAACACGGCGATCCGATGGAGCAGGAGCGCGATGAGGAGGGTGACGGGACTGCGCGCGGACGAGGTCCACTCCCACGCCGACTCGGCGCCCGGCTTGCGGCGCACGAGGCGGATGAGCGCGAAGATCCCCCCGACCACGAGCCACGACAGGCCGTAGAAGACTGGCAGGAGGAGCAGGAACCCGACGACCTGCCAGAGCCGCAGCGACCCTATGCGGGTCTGGACCAGGAACTCCGGCAGCCGGCTGGCGATGCCGGGCGTGCCGAGCTCCCCGTAGACCTGCCGCGCTTCGCGAATCGTCTCCCACGAGATCAGCCAGACCGGCGGAGCCCCGGCGGCCTCCTGGCGGACGAGTAGGACGTCGAAGTGCCCTTCCGGGCCGAGGATTTCGCCCACGCGTTCCACGTTCGGCGGCAGGCCGCCCTCGATCGTGCCCCGCGGCGAGCGGCTGATCCGCTCGAGGCTCATCGACAGAAAGCGCTGGGCGAGGACCTCCTGGAATTGGCTGGCGATCTGCTCGCGCTGCGGCCGAAGAGACGGCGGAATCTGCAGGTACTCCGCGGCATTCGCGTAGTTCTCCCTCTCGGCAGCCTTGAGGAACCCGAAGAAGGATCCGTGGGGCGTCTCGCGTCCGTAGGGGTCGGCGCTGGCGTCCTCCTGCACGGCCGGCGTCGGCGTGGGCGCGGGCACGGTCAGCTGCTCCGCCGGTGCCGCGCAAGCGAGCGCCAGCGCGAGCAGCCCGAGGGCGAAGGGCCTACGGCGCGCGTTCATCGGAGTGCTGCCTCGACGTGCTTGACCATGGGCGGACGGAGTTTAGCCGACACGCCGGCGAATGCTAGGGACGCGGCGGCAGGACGGCCTTCAGGTCGGGAAGGAACTCCCCCATGACCTCGCCGAGGGCCCGATTCCAGGCCGCGGCGACGGCCGCCGCCGTCCGCTGCGGCAGCGCGATCCGCCGCGTGTAGTTTTTCAGCAGGATTTCCCGGGCCGACGCCGCGCCGGCCGCCCGGGCGAGGACGCGGAAATGCACGGACAACACGGCCGAGGGCTCCGCCGGGTTGCTGAAATCTCCAAAGAGCTCCGTCAGGGCGGGCTCGATCTCGGCATCGATCGGCACCCCCTCGCCCGAGGGCACGACGTCGCGGATGAAGTCGGCATCCCGCAGATAGCCGCGGATGGCGGAGGTCAGGATCTGTGCGGGCGGGGAGGCGAGGCTGGCGTACGGGTCGCGCTCGATCGCGTGCTCGCCGACGCGGTACACGAGTTCCGCGCCCGCGTAGGTCGGCGCCACCTCGACGCGGCGCAGCGACACCACCCGCGTCGCCGTCGCGGCGGGAGCCGGGCGTGGCGCCGGTGGATCGATCGTGAAGGTCTCCGGCGTGCGCGGCAGCTTGGAGGCGCAGGCGCACGCCAGCAGCGCCGCTGCGAGGGCGAGCCTCGGCGCGGTGCGCCGCGGGGAGCGAGAACGGGGAGCCAACGTCGGGTTGCGCATCACTTCTTCTCCTTCTCGAGAACCGGGGCCGGAGGCGGAGCCCCTCCGAACAGGAACCCCGACGGGTAGCGCTTGAGCTGCTCGAGGGCCTCGTTCAGGCTTCGCGCCGCGTCCCGCGTTCCGGCCAGGGTGTCGTTCAGGGACCGCACGTCGATTCCGGACAGATTGTCGATGAGCCTTGCAAGCCGCGCGTCGAGGTCGTTCAGGAGGCGCGCCGCGTCGCCGCCGACTGCGTCGAGCTTCATGCCCTTGAGATCCGCCCGGGCGTCCACGGCGAGGCCCTTGATTTCGGCGATCGCGCCGGCCGCGTCTCCGATCGCCCGATTCGCGTTCTGCGAGATCCCCTTCACGTCGAGCTGGTTCAGGTTCTTCAACGCCACGTCGGCCGTGTCGAGCACGTGATTGAGGTTCTTCGACAGGCCGCCGACGTCGAGCTTCTCGAGGTTCGCGAGCGTCCGGTCGACCGAGGCGAGCAGGCGGCCGAGCTCGCTCGGCGCCGACGGGATGTACAGGTACTTCGGCTTCCAGGGCACCTGCAGCGGCGGATACAGCTTCGCGTCCATGGTCTGCAGCGAGACGATGCTCGATCCGGTGATCCCCTCGGTCTGGACGACGGCGCGCAGACCGCGCTCGACGAACTTCTGGACTTCCTCGTCGAAGTCGCCCCGCACCTGCTCGGGCGCGATCTTCTGCTCCACCTGGCCGCGCACGACGACGCAGGTGGGCTGGCCCAGTTCGTACAGGTTCCAGCTGAACCCGATCTCGGTGACCTTGCCGACCGGCACGCCCCGCAGCTTGACCACGGAGCCGACCGTGAGACCGTCCACGTTTCCGGTCGTGTACGTCTCGAACATGTACGTGGGCTGGAAGGCGCTGCGGATCCCGAAGACGAAGAGCCCCGCGAGCACGATCGCCACCCCCAGGACGACGAAGAGCCCGATCCGGAACTGACTGGCCTTTTCGCTCATGAAGTCTGCCCCTTTGTCGCCGCCGCGGCCGGCTCGGCCTGGCGGAGAAAGAACTGCCGCACGTACGGGTCGTCGGAATGGTCCCGCAGGTCCGCGGGCTTGCCCTCGGCGATCATGGTCTTCGTCCGGGCGTCGAGCATGACGCAGCGGTCCGCGATCGCATAGATGCTCTGGAGCTCGTGGGTCACCACGACGAACGTGATGCCGAGGCCCTTCGAGAGCTCCTTGATCGTCTTGTCGAGGCCGGCCGAGGTGATCGGGTCGAGCCCCGCGGACGGCTCGTCGAGAAACAGGATCCCGGGATCGAGCGACATCGCCCGGGCGATGCCTGCCCGCTTCTGCATCCCCCCGGAGAGCGCCGAGGGCTTCTGGGCGGCGGCACCGAGCAGCCCCACCAGGTTCAGCTTCGCCGCCGCGACGAGATCCTTCTCCGCGGCGCCGAGGTCGGTGAACTCGTCCAGGGGCAGGCGCACGTTCTCCAGGACCGTCATGGACCCGAAGAGCGCGCCGCTCTGGTACATGACGCCGAACTGCCGGAGCAGGCGCAGCCGGTCCTCGCCTTCCGCGGTCACGATGTCGTCCCCGCCGAAGAGAATCCGGCCCTGGACGGGCCGGTAGAGCCCGATCATGTTGTTCAGGAGCGAGCTCTTGCCGCAGCCCGAGCCGCCGAGAATGACGAACACCTCGCCCCGCCGCACCTGGAAGGTGAGGTCCTTCTGGATGACCTTCTCGCCGTAGGCGATCGTGACGCCCTCGACGGAAATCGCCGGCGGCGCCGCGCTCATACGTGCAGCACGTAGGTGACGACGCTGTAGACGGCGTCCACGATGATGATCATGAGGATCCCGGCGACGACGGCGCGGGTCGTCGAGTCGCCGACCGCGTTGGGCCCCTCCTTCGTCTGCATACCCCGGAGGCACCCGAGGCCCGCGATGATCGCGCCGAACACGAAGGACTTGGAGACCCCGACGAGCACGTCGTGGACGCCGACGGCGCCCGACAGCTGCGTCCAGATCTGGGAGAACGCGAACCCCATCGTGAACATGACGAGCACTCCGCCGAACACGCCCGCCACCATGGAGTACGCGGCGAGCACGGGCATCAGGAGCGTCCCCGCCAGGACCCGCTGGATGACGAGAAAGCGAATGGGATCGAGGCCCATCGTCTCGAGCGCGTCCAGCTCCTGGTTCACCTTCATGGTCCCGATCTCGGCGGCAAACGCCGAGCCGGATCGGCCCGCGAAGATGATGGCCGTGAAGATCGGGGAAAACTCGCGGATCATGACGATGCCGATCCCGTTCGCGATGAAGATCTGCGCCCCGAACATCTCGAGCGTCTGCGCGCCCTCGAAGGCGAGGACGAGGCCCATGAGGAGGCTGATGAGCGAGACGATCGGAAGGGCGTTGACGCCGGCCTTCTCGAAGACGACGGCGAACTCGCCCCAGCGCATCGCACGCGGCCGCCGAATCGACAGCCGCGAAACCCTGCACGATGGCGCCGATGAAGGCGAGCTGCGCCCGTGCAGTCCGCGACGACGGAGACGGTCGCGGCGCCCGACCTCGTCGAACACGCGCCGCCGCAGCGGCGACCGCCTCGAGGCCCGAAAGCGCCTCGCCCGACGGAAAGGCGGCGAGGAGCACCTGGAACTCGGGGCGCAGTCCCTTGATCGTCGCGCGCACGCCGGGGACGAGCCGTCCTTCGGCGAGCTCGTAGACGAGCGACATCCCCGACATGTCCCCGCGATCGACGCCGCTCGCGTCGACCTCGAGGGCGGCCGGACGCGATCCAGCCAGACGTCTCGCAACGTCTCGCCGCGCCGCCGCCGCCGTCGAGACGTCGAGTGGCCCGGCGAGGGTCAATACCGCGGTCCCGGCCTTCTGCGCGAGGTCGACCCGCGTGGACGCGCCCGCGGAGTCAGCCGTATCCGTCATCTCACTTCCCCGTTCGCGAGCTGATCTGCAGCGAAACGAGCCGGCCGATGAGGATCGCCGGGTAGAGCTGGCCGATCAGGGCCTCGGCGATCGCGAGCACGCGCGCCGCCGGGTGAACCGGCGTGATGTCGCCGTAGCCCACGGTCGTCAGCGTCACGAAGCTGAAATAAGCGACGGTCTGGGGACCGTGACCTGCACCCCTGCCGAGCGGCCCGATGCTCAACGCGCCCGGCGAAAGATAGTCGACGAGCCTGTAGGCGAACACCCAGACGAGCCCGATCAGAGAGGTACGCCGCAATGGCGCCCCGAATCCGATCGCCCGTGATCGGGCCCTCGCGGAACACATGCTCGAGCACCAGACCCGTGAGGATGGCGAGCATGAGCAGGGTCATCGCATCGTCCCACACGGCCAACGTCGTGGTCGTCTCGCCGTAGGCCGTCCACCGCATCACCTGGACGACCAGGCCGATCACCGCAATTGCAATGGCCAGAACGCGCCGTCGGGAGAAGGCAACCACGCCCGAGAGCAGCATCATCGTGAAGAAGACGTCGAAGGCGAGCTGTCCCGCGCCGGCGATTGCCATGAGCGGGGCCCCGACGAAGAGCGCGAGCAGGAGCGACACGAGCATCGTCGTCAGGCCCCATTCCTGCCACCAGACTGGAGAAAAGGCCTCCAGTCGCCTCACGATTTCCCCGCCGCGGTCGTCGCATCGAGGATGCGAGACAACTCCTTCAGCGCGTCCGCATCGGACAGGATCCCGACGTGCGTGTCGCCGTAGCCCATCATGCGCGTCGCCGCCGCCTGCACGCGCGGGTCGAGCTGGCTCGGCAGCGCGATCGTGCCGTCGCCCCCCGGGCTCGGGCCGTTGTCGCCGAGACGGCCGAGACGGCAAGGCAACGACCCCGCAGGGACATCGACAGGGCGACGGACATCGAGCGAAGCCTATATCGCAAGCCGGCCCTCGGACCATGAGGGACGTTGCGGCTCCGCCTCTCGGCAACTACCAGGTTGCCCCTGGCAGCCGGCGTCCACAATGAGTTTAGCGGCTGGGCGCCACCGCGGAGTTCGATCCTGCCTCGTCGACTCCTCGCTGCCTCCCGTAGCCCACCGTCACTGGCGAGGGGGCCGCTGCCTGATCCATGTCCGGGGATTCCGATCCGTCCAGCCGCGAAATGCGCGGGCGAACACGGTGGGATCGGAGTAGCCCAGGATGTCGGCGACTTCCGTCACCGATAGATTCGTGTCCTGGAACAAGTGCTGCGCCAGTTCCCGGCGGACCTCGCCCACCAGGGCCCGCGCCGGCGCAGGGTGCGCTCGTGGAGGCCGAAGAGGGAGGCGACCTTGGCCGCCGAGGGGGTGGCGGAAGGTGTCAATCCCGCGGAGCGGGGCTGCGCCCCTGGCAGGATCGGCGCCCGGTCCTCGCTTCTCCTACTGGCCTGCCGAAGCTTGTCCGAAAATGCACGGGCACGGCAAGTGAGCGGGGATAGGATACCTAGCGGCCGTGCGTTGCTGCGTCACTCTTCAACCCACGCGCCGGAGCCGGAGTGGATCAACACCGCGTGAATGCGACCCCGACGACCTTGCTCAACGAAAGGAAGGAGCCGACGGTCAAACGTTTGCAGGTTCTTGTGCTCGCTGCTGCTCGCCGGCGTGGCAGTGCAGGGGAAGCCCTCGAAACAGTGAAGATCACCTACATGAAACGGGCGCCACAAAGAGCGCCCGAGAAAAGAGGAGGCGTCACATGACAGGGAAACGCTCGCAGGCGGGAATCTGGAGGAGGACTCTGATGGGGGTCGTGGCGCTGCTCCTCTGCGCGGCGCAAGGGTTCGCCATCGCCGGCGTCTGGCGCCGGAACGCCGGCCCCGGCCGTCGCGGCGCCGGAGCTGGTGCTCGCGGGGCGGGGGTTCGACGGTAAACATGCATGCCGCCCAGCCGATTCTGGCTGAGCGGGGCTCGCTGGATTGATCCCACATAAGAAGGAGGGTTCATGACAAAGGATCTGATTCGCCGGGCAGTCCTGGCGACCGCCATTCTCGGTCTCGCGTTTGCAACCGTGGCGCAGGAGAAAGCGAAGAAGGCCCCAAGCGAAGCCGACATCGATGCGGCCATGGAAAGCGCGATGACGCCGGGACCGGCGCAGCAGAAGCTCGGGTTCATGGTGGGCACGTTCGACGCGAAGATCCTGTCGTGGACCACGCCGTCCCATGCTCCGGTCGAAGACACGGGGGTCATGATCGGCAACTGGGTGCTCGGCGGCCGCTACATCCAGATGATGCTTTCGGGAACCGTCGCCGGCGAGCCGTTCAACGGAATCGGCTACGCGGGATTCGACAACACGTCGAAGAAGTACATGGCGACCTTCATGGACACGGGCAGCACGGGCATGGAGTGGTACGAAGGCGGGTTCGACGCCTCCGGGAAGAAGGCGACGCTGAAGGGCTCCATGCACAACCCGGTGACCGGCAAGGCCTCCCCCCTCGAGATGAGGCTCACGCTCGACGCCGCAGGCAACCACGTCACGCAGCTCTGGGGCAACGGGCTCGGCACGCACGATGTTCAAGATGATGGAGATCACCTACACGAAACGGGCCCAGTGAACCAGGCGGGCACAAGGAGATTGCGATGAGACGGAATTCATTGACGAAGCGATTCCCGATGATGGTCCTGACCGGAACGGCCGTGCTGCTCCTGTGCGCGACGCAGGGCTTCGCAATCTTCGGCGTCTGGCGTCGAACGGCTCGCCGGGTAGCGGTCGTGGGCACGAGCGCGGCGGTGGCGTCCAGCGAGAGCGCCGCGGCCAAGTCATCGGCGGCGGCCCAGCAGACGGCGGCGGCCGAGACCGCGGCAGCCCAGTCTGCGGCCGCAGCGTCGCAGGCTTCGGCAGCGGCCGCCCAGGCCGCCGCCGCGAAGACCGCCGCGCCCGCAGCGGCGGCGCCCGCCCAGAAAACGCCGCAGCAACAGCTCCAGGAGCTCGAGGGTCTTTACAAGCAGGGGCTCATTACCGAGAGCGACTACAACGCTGCGAAAGCCAAGATCCTCGCCCAGATCACGCAGTGAGGCAACCGGATCTGAAGGATCTCGGTTCGCGCCTGAAGCTGGCCGAGGGCTGGAAGTTCCGCACTCTCATCCTCGAACAGGATCTGGTCTTCATGACGGACAACGGCGCGACCAACATCACCCAGGACGACATCGGCAACACCTACGACCGGGTCGGCGGCCCGTACAGCAACTTCCGGCCGTAATGGTGGGCGGGTGACTTGCCCCCGAGAAGATTCGGATGCTTACCCCGGTGAGGCAAATCTCGCGATGCGAGTTCGGTCGGCTTCGTCGGCGGCACGATGCCGGGTCCGGCCTTCCGCATGGAGTGCCGCTCCCGTCCGCTCATGGAAAACAGGGCCCGCGCATTCTGATCGCGCTCGCTGGACCCTGATGCGTGGAGTGAAACGGCTCGGCCTGCTCACGGCCGGGCTGCTCCTCGTGGAGTTCAATGCCGCCTCGGCGCAGCAGCTTACGCCGCGGGCTTACGTGGTGGCTCCGGTGGACCTGAACATCGCGGGCCTTCCCTACACGTACCAGACTGGATCGGTGATCACCGACCCGTCCCTGCCCGTCCAGAATGTGGACGCAAAGTTCAACACCGTCACGGCTTTCTACGAGCGCACGTTCGCCTTTTTCGGCCGGTCGGCGAGCGCGGCCATCGCTCTCCCCTACGTCTGGGGGAAAGGAACGGGCGAGGTCTTCGAGCAGGCACGATCGATCACGCGCTCGGGCCAGGGGGACATGGTGCTGCGCCTCGCATCGAACATCGTCGGCGGCCCCGCCGTCTCGCTTGAGGAGTTCGCTCGCGCGCCTGCCAAAACGACGCTGGGGGCGTCCCTCGTGGTCGCGATGCCGACGGGCCAGTACGACGGGGCGAAGCTGGTCAACATCGGCACGAACCGATGGTCTTTCAAGCCCGAGATCGGCTTCTCCCACCCGGTCGGCCCGTGGACCTTCGACCTCTACGCGGGCGCCTGGTTCTTCACGGCCAACGACAACTTCTTCGGAGGCCATCAAAGGACACAGGACCCGCTCGTCGCGCTGCAGGGCCATGTGATCTACGCGTTTTCGAAGGGGGGGACCTGGCTCGCCCTCGACGGCACGTGGTATTCCGGCGGGCAGACGACCGTCGGCGGCGTGCTCAACTCCGACCGGCAGAGCAACACGCGAATCGGAGCGACACTGGCGGTGCCGATCGGCCGCCGACAAACGATCAAGGCAGCCTGGGCCAAGGGGGCGAGCGTCCGCTTCGGCCAGAACTTCACGACCGTCGGAGTGACGTACCAATACCTCTGGTTCTAACGGGGGAAGGGGGAACCACACCGATCGCGATGAGTACCGTCACCCTGTCGCCTGTGCGCGGACGACGCGTGCTCCGAGACGGCGTGCACCTGCAAGCCGCAGAGGGGAAAGCCCGTTCTCCGGACCGCACGTCCGGACCGGAGCACGATGAACCTGGATCACGGCAGGGCCAGGCGATGTGATTGAATCGCGACATTATGGAGAAAAACATGCGTTCAACGCACGTGCGCCTGATCTTCGCCGCTCTGGCCCTGGCTGCATCCCTGCCCGCCATTTCTCAGCAAGCCGCCCCTCCCGGATCGCCGGCAGGGACGACGTCGATCGACGGAAAGCAGCTCCCGCCGCCCGATCCTCCGTTCGGCGGCGTGATCAAGGATGACGCCCTCCAGTCGAAGCCCTGGTGGGCGCCGCGTGTCGTGCCGCCCAAGGGCGCGCCGAACGTCCTGCTCATCATCACCGACGACGCCGGCTTTGGCGTGCCGAGCACGTTCGGCGGCGTCATCCCGACGCCGTCCATGGACCGTATCGCGCAGAACGGCCTGCGCTACAACCGCATGTTCTCCACCGCCCTGTGCTCGCCCACGCGCGCCGCGCTGATTACCGGGCGCAACCACCACGAGGCCGGCTTCGGCGTGATCTCCGAGCAGTCCACCGGCTTTCCCGGCTACAACAGCATCATCGGGAAGGACAAGGCCACCATCGGCCGCATCCTGCTCGACAACGGTTACTCCACGTCGTGGTTCGGGAAGGACCACAACACGCCGGCCTTCGCGGCCAGCCAGGTCGGACCGTTCGACCAATGGCCGACCGGCATGGGCTTCGAGTACTTCTACGGATTCGTCGGCGGCGACGCCAACCAGTGGGAGCCGAACCTGTTCCGCAACACCACCCAGATCTACCCCTTCCTGGGCAAGCCGCCCGGCACCTGGAACCTGGTCACCGCGATGGCCGACGACGCCATCGACTACATGACGCGGATTCACCAGACCGACCCGAGCAAGCCGATCTTCATCAAGTACGCGCCAGGAGCCACGCACGCGCCGCACCACCCCACCAGGGAGTGGGTCGACAAGATCAGCGCGATGCACCTCTTCGACGGCGGGTACGAGAAGCTGCGTCAGACCATCTTCGAGAACCAGAAGCGCCTGGGCGTGATCCCAAAGGGCACCCAGCTCGCGCCGTGGCCGAAGGAAGTCCTCAAGCCGTGGGGGGAGCTGACCGCCGACGAGAAGAAGCTCTTCATCCGCCAGGTCGAGGTCTTTGCCGCCTACGCCGCGTACAACGATTACGAGATCGGCCGCGTGATCCAGGCCTTCGAGGACCTGGGCAAGCTCGAGAACACGCTGATCATCTACATCAACGGCGACAACGGCACGTCGGCCGAGGGCGGGCCGCTGGGTACGCCCAACGAAGTGGCATTCTTCAACGGCCTCAACAAACTGCCCGCCGAGGTCCAGCTCAAGTTCTATGACGTCTGGGGCACCGAACAGACCTACAACCACATGTCGGCCGGCTGGTCGTGGGCCTTCGACACGCCGTTCTCCTGGTTCAAGCAGAATGCTTCGCAGCTGGGCGGCGTCAACCAGAACATGGTCGTGTCCTGGCCGGCGCGCATCAAGGACAGGGGCGCCCTGCGCGAACAGTTCGTGCATGTCATCGACATCGTGCCGACGATCCTGGAGGCCGCCGGTATCCGCGCGCCCGAGATGGTGAACGGCATCCAGCAGGCGCCGATGGATGGCACCAGCTTCGTCTACACGTTCGACGCGGCGAATGCCCAGGCGCCAACGCGGCACACGAAGCAGTACTTCGAGATGATGGGCCAGTGGGCGCTGTATGAGAACGGCTGGTTCCTGAGCACCAAGGTCAACCGCGCTCCGTGGGAGGCCTTCGGCCCGGCGAATCCGGACCCTCTGAACAACCAGGTGCTCCAGCTCTTCAACCTGAGCAGCGACTTCAGCCAGACCGCCGACCTCGCGGCGAAGGACCCGCAGAAGGTCAAGGCGATGAAGGAGTCGTTCGTCGCCGAGGCGAAGAAATACCAGGTGTTCCCGATGGACGCGTCGGTGGCGGCCCGCATCGTCGCGCCGCGCCCGAACATCACCGCCGGGCGCACCGAATTCGTGTACACGCGGCCGATGGTCGGCCTGCCGCAGGGCGACTCGCCACTGCTGCTGAACACCTCCTACACGGTCACCGCGGAGATCGAGGTGCCGCAGGGCGGCGCCGAGGGCATGATCCTGACGTCGGGCGGGCGCTTCGGCGGTTATGGCTTCTACCTGCTGAAGGGCAAGCCGGTGTTCCTGTGGAACATGGTCGATCTCGAGCGCCTGAAGTGGGAAGCCCCCGAGGCGCTGCCGCCGGGGCGGCACACGGTCGAGTTCGACTTCAAGTACGACGGCCTGGGCGTCGGGACTCTGGCCTTCAACGATTTCAGCGGCGTCGGCCGGCCCGGCACGGGTACGCTGAGGGTGGACGGCAAGGTGGTCGACACGAAGCCGATGGCAAAGACGCTGCCGATGATCCTTCAATGGGACGAGAGCTTCGACATCGGCTCGGACACGCTCACCGGGGTGAATGATTCGGATTACAAGCCCCCGTTCGTCCTCACGGCCAAACTCAACAAGTTGACGATCAAGCTGGATCGCCCGCAGCTCTCGCCGTCAGACATCCAGAAGCTCGAGCAGGCCCAGAGGAACAATAAATCGAGCGAGTGACGGCCGAATCGCAGATCCGGAGGGCGCGGCAACCCGAGGCCCGGGGGCCCGAGGGATCCTGGACTCGATCGCCGCAGCATCCGGTCGAGCACGGGATCCCTCGCTTTCGCTCGGGATGACGGAGGGGGGCTCTAAGGCTCCCCCGGCGTCTTCTCCTTCTCGATCTCACCGGTCATCGGGACGAACCGGACCGGGATGATGCCCTTCTCCGTGACGCGCCCGTCCTTGTCCTTGGTGAAGACCTTGAGCTCCTGGAAGAACCCGCCGACCGGAATCACCATCCGCCCTCCCGGCGCGAGCTGATCGAGCAGCGGCTGAGGGATGCGCTCCGGGGCGGCGGTCACGATGATGCCGTCGAAGGGGGCGTGCTCGGGCCAGCCGCGGTAGCCGTCGCCCTCGCGCACGACGACGTTGCCGTAGCCGGCCTCCTTGAGCTTCTCGCCCGCCGCCCGCGCGAGCTCGGGCAGGATCTCGATCGAGTACACCTCTCTGGCGAGCTCCGCGAGGACGGCGCTCTGGTACCCGGAGCCCGTGCCGATCTCGAGCACCCGGCCCCCGGGGGCAAGCGCGAGCAGCTCCGTCATCAGCGCGACGATGTAGGGCTGCGAGATCGTCTGGTTGTCGCCGATCGGCACGGGCTCATCCTCGTAGGCCCTCGCGCGCTCCGCAGACCCGATGAAGAGATGCCGCGGCACCTTGCGCATCGCCGCGAGCACGCGCGGATCCCGTACGCCGCGAGCGACGATCTGGGTCTCGACCATGCGCGCTCGCGGACCGGCCGTCGCGTCGTCCCGACTCGACACGTTCGGCGCCTCCTCCGGTTTCCGGCCGCAGCCCGGGGCCGCCAGGCCCGAGGAAAGCAAGAGTACCGCCGCGCCGACGGCCGCTCGCCCCAGGGCGCCGCCGTCCCGCCGCAGGCAAGAGCGCAGAGACCGCATCACGGCCGGATCTTACCCGACTGGAATCAGGTCGTCTTGAGCAGCAGCAGCGTCTGGTCGTCGTACTGCGGCACGTCGCCGGCGAAGGCCGCCACCGCGTCGAACACCTTGCCGCAGATCCCGCCCGGGTCGTCCGCGGACATGAGCCGGGCGAGGCGGTCCATGCCGAACTCCTCGTCGGCCGCGTCGAGCGCTTCGGTGATGCCGTCGCTGTAGACGCAGAGCAGGTCGCCCCGCCCCATCGTCACGACCTCCTCACTCCAGGAAGCGTTGGGGAACATCCCCATCGGCACTCCCGTCGCCTTGATCTGCTCGACGGCCCCGGAGGCGCGCCGCAGGAGCGCGGGGTTGTGCCCCGCGGACACGTATCGCAGGGTCCCCGAGTCCGGCTCGATGAGCCCGAAGAAGCACGTCAGGAACTTGCGGGTCGCCGCGTACTTCTGGAGGTGCCGGTCGATGCGGCCGATGAGCTCCGCCACGGTCTTCGCCTCGTCGATCTGGAGGTGCACGGCCGCGTGCACCGTCGACACGAGCAGGGCGGCCGGCACGCCCTTGCCCGAGACGTCGGCCACCAGGAAGGCCAGCCGCCCTCCCGAGAGCGGGAAGAAGTCGAAGTAGTCGCCACCCACCTGGCGCGTGGGCACGTTCTTCGCAGCGATCTCGAGCCCGGCGACGACCGGCAGGTCGCGGGGCAGGATCTGGCGCTGGATCGACGCGGCCACCTCGAGCTCGCGCTCGATCCGCTCCTTCTCGATCGCGTCCTTGTGCAGGCGCGCGGTTTCGATGGCGCCGGCCGCCTGGTTCGCGAAGAGCGAAAGCAGCCGCGCATCGGTGGGAGTGAAGTCGAGCACCCGGCCGTCGCGCGACTCCTTGTCGGCGACCGCGAGCACGCCCAGCCTCCGGCCCGGAACGGAAATCGCCACGGCCAGGCACTTCTCGCAGGCCGCGAGCTTCATTCCGGCCGTCGGCACCGAGGCCGCCAGGTTGTTGATGACGCCGCCCTCGGGCAGCTTCCAGGCCGCGGCGTCGCGGACCGCGAGCACCTCGCCGCCGACGCTCTTTTCCAGAAGCACCGCGCCCGACTCCTCGAAAAGGACGAGCGTGCCCTTGCCGGCGTCCGTCAGCGAGATCGACCGGAAGAGGACCTCGTCGGCGAGAGAGGAAAGATCGAGTTGCCCGCCGAGCGAAAGCCCCAGGTCGTAGAGGGACTCGAGCTCGAGCAGCCTGGCTTTCAGTTCGAATTCCGCGTCCCGGACCTGGCGCGCCAGGCGGTGCGCGCCGACGAGCGATCCGAGCAGGAAGGCCAGCAGCGCGTCGCTCTCCGGGACCCCGGGGGCGGACAACCCCGAGAGGCGCAGGGCACCGTGCAGCTCGTCTTCGGCCCGGAGGGGCAGCCAGAGGTCGCCCTCGCGGTGAAAGATTCCGGGAGGCATCGGTTCCGGGACCTCGCCGGGCGCGACTCCGCCGGGAAGGCCCTCTCCGGCCCGGACCCAGTTTTCGCCTTGCCGGAAGTACAGCGTCGCGCCGCGGGCGCCGGTGGCGGCGAGCGCCGCCTGGGCGATGCGCTCGGGCAAGGGGGCCTCCCCGGCCAGGACCGTTCCGATCCGCTTCCAGAGCTCGTCGATGCGCGCGGGGTCGGAGGTCGATGCCGGGGCGCTCATGCCGTGAAAGGGATCAGGCGGTCTTCGCGTCGACGCCCCGGAGCGCTTCCTCCTGGGTCGGGTAGATCTCGGCATACTGGGCCAGGCCCATGATCCGGAACGTCTTGTCGATGGTCGGCGTGAGGCCGCAGAAGGCGAGAGCGCCTTTTCGGTCCATCACCTTTTCGAGGACCTCGATCAGGATCGAGATGCCGATCGAGTTCACGATGCGAGTCTTCTCCAGGTTGAGCACGATCCCGCGCGCTCCCTGCTCGAGGTGGGCATAGGCCTCGCGTGCGATCTCCTCGCCGCCCTGGTTGTTGATGTAGCCGTCCGTCCAGAGGATCACGACGTTGCCCCGCCGCTCCGAGGACACCTTGCAGGACTCGCTCACTTGTATTTCCTCATGAGAATCCGCGTCCCCCACGCTCCCGAGGTGATCTCGACCGCGTCCATCAGGCTCTTGATGATCTGGAGGCCCCAGCCGCGCCTGCGGTGACTGGCGAAGCTCTTCTCGATCGACGGCTCCTCCACCGCGGCCTTGTCGAATCCCTTGCCCTTGTCCAGGACCTCCACTTCGAGCCACTCCCTCCCCTTCGGCTCCTGGCCCAGCCGAAACGTCAGGTGCAGTTGCTCGTCGCGGCAATGAGCGTGCTCGAACGCGTTGATGCACGCCTCCACGAGCGCGAGCTTGACCTCGTCGATCTTATCCCGCGTCATGCCGAGATACTCGCCGAGGGCGGCCGCCTGCGCCGTGGCGACGATCTCCATCTCCGGCGCGACCGGGATGCTCATCGACACCTCGCGCGGACCCGGGGCGGAGAGCCCGGGCGGAGCGGATCCTCCCTGCGACATGGACGCGCTCGGGGCCCCTAGAACCGGAGGAAGAGTTGGAGTGAACGGATCAAGACGGGAGGAAGTCTATCGGAGGCCAGAAGCAGCAGGACGAATGAAAGCTCGCCCGCCAGAAGCCCCCAGAGCAGGTTGGGCATCTCGATGGCTTCGAGTCCGATGGCGAGGGCTTTTCTCATGGCGTCGACAAATGAGAAAGGCAAGGGCCCTGCCAGCTCGATCGGCGCGAGGAAAATCGGCGTAAACGTCTTGCTGGAAACGGCTTAGCGATCCGCCGTGGCTGCCGCGACATGACGGCATTAGCGTATCACAATGTCACATATGCCAATACACAGTCTACAAACGAATGAGCAACTTACTTATAGAGCTTATGTTATTCATAAATCGGGACATAATGTTACAGCGCATTAATGTCCCACACTGCGCTTTCGGTACAACGTCCTCCGGCTGATCCCGAGAAGCCGGGCCGCCCGGCTTTTGTTTCCCCCGGCCAGACGCAGGACCCGCTGGATGTGGCGCTCCTCGAGTACGCGCAGGTCCGCGACCTCCTCGTCGCCCGAAGCCGGCGCTGCGCCGATGTCGCTCGTCCGGGCCGCGCGGGGCAGCCACTGCAGGTCTTCGCGCCGGATTGCGCCACCTTGCGAGAGCGCGGCCGCGCCCTCCAGCAGGTTCTCGAGCTCGCGGATGTTGCCCGGAAAGTCGTGGGACAGCAGGGCGGCGTAGGCATCCCGGTCGAGCGTAGGGGCCTCGCGCCCCTCGCGCGCCGCGGAGCGGTCGAGAAAGTACCGGACGAGCTTCGGGATGTCCTCCCGGCGCTCGCGCAGCGGCGGCAGGCCGATCTCGACGACCCGCAGCCGATAGTACAGGTCCTCGCGAAACTCTCCTCGCGCGATCCGCTCGGCGAGGCGCGCGTGCGTGGCGGCGAGAACGCGCACGTCGATGGGAACCCGCCGCCGGCCTCCGACCCGCTCGATCTCGCGCTCCTGGAGGACCCGCAGGAGCTTGGACTGGAGGGCGACGGGCATGTCGCCGATCTCGTCGAGAAAGAGGGTGCCTCCCTGCGCGGTTTCGAAGCGGCCCGCCCGCGCCTCGACGCCCGTGGCAACTCCCCGCTCGATGCCGAAGAGCTCGGACTCGAGCAGGGTCTCCGGCAACGCCGCGCAGTTGATGGCGACGAAGGGTTTTTCCGCGCGCTCGCTGCGCGCGTGGATCATCCGGGCGACGAGCTCCTTGCCCGTGCCGCTCTCGCCCGTCAGCAGGACCGAGATCTTCGACGCCGCCACGCGTGAGACCAGATCGAGCACCCGGCGCGCCGCGGCCGAATCGCCGACGAACAGGCGACCCGCGGCCGAGCGCCCCGTTTCATCGAGCAGCCGCCGGTTTTCCTCCTCGAGCCGCTCGCGCTCCCGAGTCAGGCGCTCGAGGTGCCGCCGATTTTCGATCGCCATTCCGCAGAGGCCCGCGAGCGAAACGAGGAAGCGCCGGTCCTCCTCGTCGAAAGAGGCGGAGCCGCCGCGCCGGGCCTCCTTGTCGGCGAGAACGAGCACGCCGACCGGCCGGCCGCCCCCGGAGATCCGCACACCGACCGCGGAGATCACGGGCCTGCCGAGGAGCTTGAACCGCGCACGCTCGACGGCGCCGTCGGACTCGAGGACCTGGCGCAGGAACTCGTCCACGGCGACGACGGTCTCCGCGGGCCGCTTGCCGAGTCCCACGCGCGCCTCGGCGCGCCGCGCGCCGCCCTCGGCAAACGTCGCCAGGTAGCCGCGCGAGGCGTCGAGCACGCCGACGACCCGCGCCAGCACGTCCTCGGCGAGCGCATCCTCGTCGGGCATCGCGCCGAGCGAGAGCCCGGCGTCGTAGAGCGTCTCGAGCAGGAGGAGGCGGTGCTGGGTCTCGAAGTCGCGGGACCGTTCCATGGCTCAGGGGCGCTACTTGGAGGCGGCCAGCACCTTCGCCCGGCGCAACTCCGCCACGGCGGTCTCCGCGGGCAGGCAGGGCGCCCAGCTCGGGTTCCACTTGCGGTTCTCGGCGATGAGTTTCTCGGCCCGGTCGAGATCGCCCTTGCGGGCCACGATTTCGGCGACTTTGGCGCGCGCTTCCATGACCCAGCGGCGGCCGTCGAAGTCGTAGAACGGGTTGGGCGGGCTCGCGTTCAACTCGTAGAGTTTCAGGGCCTCGTCGGTCCGGCCCTGTCTCTCGAGCGCGAGAGCCATCAGATAGTTCCACTGCGGGTAGTGCGGCTTCATCGCGGGCGGCATCTTCCCGGCCTTGCTGTTCTCGGCGAAGAGCGCCTCGAGGCGCGGCTTGAGCTCCGTCAGTCGCCGCTCGGCATCCGCCGCCTTGCCATCGTTCAGATCGAGGAGGATGGCCATGTACGAAGGCCCGACTTTCGCGTAGTCGCCCTTCGGGTCGAACGGAACCTTCGCGATGCGCCCGAGCAGCTTCCGGGTCGTTTCGGGGTCCCCGCCGATCATGGCGGCCCGAACGGCCAGCGTCAAATACTCCCGGCGCATGTTGTCGTTGTCGTCCAGGTCCGAGGCTTTCTCGTAGCTCTGCTCCGCCTTCGCGTAGTCGCCCATACCCTCGTAAGCCACGCCCAGGTGCCAGTACGCCGGGGCGAAGTCCGCCTTGATCGCGAGCGCACGGTTCAGGTTCTCGATCGCCTCGTTGTAACGTCCCGCGTTCGCCTGGTTCTCGCCGAGCGAGTCGAAGGGATTGGCGTTGTCGGGCGAGATGAACTGGTATTTCGTCAGGTTGTCGATCGCCTTGTCGTAGTCGCCCCGATAGCCATAGTAGTAGCCGATCTGGTTGTACGCCTCGGCGTTGTTGGGGTCGACGGCGAGCAAGTCCTCGAAGATCTTGATCGCCTGATCGGGATTGCCCTTCGCCAGCTGTTCGCCCGCAAGGATCATTGCGCCGCGGACGTCGTCCGGGTACTTCGCGTGAAGCTCCCGGGCCTTGGCCAGGACCGCTTCGCGGTTCTTGTCCACGTCAGCCAGGCTGATTTCCACCTGCAGGCGCTCGCGCTCAGTGAGGCGCGACTTCTCGCGCGCGGCGCGCTTGACGAGGGCGACCACCTGATCGTGGTCGCTCGACCGGCGGGCCAGGCCCAGCATCGCCATCGCGAATGTCGGATCGAGCTCGAGGGCCTTGGCAAAGCCCACGCGGGATTCCTTGTAGTAGAAGCGGCTCTCGTTCAAGACCGCCTCCTTGTACGCGTCGTAGGCCGCCTCGGAGGTCGTCGTGACGTCCCGGCGGCTGGAGAGAAACAGCGCGGCCGCCCCCCCGGCGCCGGCCAGGAGCAGAATTCCGAGGACCCAGAGAATCCGGTGCTTTTTCATCCCTAACCCCTTCATACGGATGGCGGATCCGGGAGTTTCCACCCAGAATCCCCCCAGAATCCCGCTAATCCACCCTCAAGAAGAGAAACGTCATGTCGTCGTACTGCTCCGCCCCTCCGACATGGTCCCGGATGTCGGCCAGGACCCGCCGGGCGACCTCTTCGAGGGGACCCTCCCGGTGGGTCTCCACGGAGGCCATGAGCTGCTCCTCCCCGTAGGGGTTCATGGCCGCATCCATGGCCTCCGTGAACCCGTCGGTGTAGAAAAAGAGCAGGTCTCCCCGCCGCAGGTACAGCTCGCGCGTGTCATAGGCCACGTCGCGGAAGGCGCCGAGCGGCAGCCGGTGCTCCGGCGGCTCGAAGAGCCGGGGGCCGCCGTCGCCCGGGCGCATCAGGATGGGCAGCGGCTGCCCGCCGATCGCGTAGCGAAGGGTCATGGCCTCCGGGTCGAGCAGGAAGAAGCCGAGCGACACGAACATGCGCCGCTTGATCGAGTAGATCCGGCGGTTCGACTCCCGGAAGAGCACGCCGGGGTCGCTCGTCGTCAGCGCGCGCGAGTACACGATCTCCTTGGCCGCGACCATCAGGAGCGAGGCCGGGACCGACTTGCCCGACACGTCGCCGATGACGACGCCCAGCCGCCCGTCGTCGAACGGGATGAAATCGTAGAAGTCGCCGCCGACGACGCGCGCCGGGATACTGCCGCCGAAGAAGGAAAACCCCTCGATCTCGGGCACGTTGCGCGGCAGCAGGCTCGTCTGGATGTCGCGCGCGATCTCGAGGTCGCGTTTCAATTCCGCCTGGCGCGTCATCTCGTCGTGGAGCAGCGCCGTCTCGATCGCGAGGGCCGACTGGTTGGCCAGCGTCGAAAGCAGCGACAGGTCGTCCCGGTCGAACCGCTCGCCCGAAAGTTTCTCCTTGAGGGCGAGGATGCCCATCAAACGCTCGCGGTAGACCAGCGGCACGAGCAGCCGGAAGCCCTCCTCGAGAAGCCGCTTGCGGAACTCCTCGCTCTCGTCGTCGGCGAAGTGGAGCGAGAGCTCCTCGAGGTCGGACGGCTTGCCCTCCTGCCGGAGCACGCGCCGCAGCGCCGCGGTGGGCGAGAGGCGGTCCTCCCGGCGCCCGCGGCGCTCGAGCGAGCCCTCCCGGTCCCGGAGCCAGATCGAGGCCTTCTCGAGACGCATCGTCGCGGCCACGCTCGCGGTCAGATAGTCGGCGATGCGCCCGAGGTCGAGCTCTCCCGTGATCGCCTCGCTCATCTCGAGCAGGGCCGCCTGGTAGTCGAACTTCTCTCGGAAGAAGAGCTTGTCGAGGGGCGCCTGGAGCTTGCGCCGCAGCACCTCGAACAGCGAGATGCCGACCAGGAAGAACCCGAAATTGAACAGCGGCGAGGCCGAGAGCTTCGAGCTCGCGAACACCAGGTTCGCGAGCGCGACCACGAGGGCGTAGAGCCCGAGCAGGACCGCCGTCGTCGCCGCGTACAGGAACGTGCGCCGCACGATGACGCGCACGTTCAGCATCTGGAAGCGGACGATCGCGTACGCAAAGGTCAGCGGGATCAGGATCATGGGGATGATCCCGTAGAAGGCGTACTCGTCGATGCCGAAGGCCGAGGGCAGGACGATGAAGAAGAGGACGAACGGGACCGTTCCCACGATCGTGCCCACGAAGACGTGGAAGGCCTGGCGGCGCTCGCGCGCATTCCTCGAGCGTGAATGCCGAGTGGGCGAGCGCCAGGAGCCCGAGCACCAGGTAGTCGCCGAGAAGGATCCAGGACGAAAGCGGGGCGCCCGAGAGCACCGTGACTTTCTCGCCCTGCACCTGGCGGAACACGTCGTACAGGAAGACGAACGGCGGGACCGCGTAGATCAGGTAGAGCAGGCTCGGGCTGGTCGAGAGAAAATCCTGCAGCCAGACCTTCCAGCGTGCCGGGGGCTCGTCCGTCCACTCGTCGGGCCTGGCGAAATGCAGCCGCTTCGGCCGCGGAAAGACCAGGAAGAAGTGCAGGAAGACGGCGGGCAGGAGAAAGAGGCTCACGGTCCCCGTGCTCTGGACGAACACGTCGATCCACCAGTAGGACGCGGGCCGCAGGCGGCAGACGAAGAAAACGAGGAAGAGCACGCAGAGCAGGAAGAAGATGCGCGCCGAGCGCTCCTGCGGCACCCGGACGAAGACGAAGAGCCCGATGAAGAAAAAGAGAAAACCGATGACGACCGCGTAGAGGTAGGTCCGGCCCCCCAGCCGTTCCGAGGAAAGCTGGACCCCCACTTCCCGCAGCTCGCCCGCGGCTTCGGCTCGCCGCTCGGCCGGGCAGGGGGCGTTGCGCACCAGGTAGGTGACCTTCTCGCCGATCCGGTGCCGGCGCAGCTGCGCCGAGGCGTCCGAGCTCGATTTCACGATCCGCTTGCCGATCCCCTGGATGCACTCCCCGGGCTTGATTCCGGCCTTTTCGGCGGGGCTGCCCGGGACCGTCGCCCGGACCTCGATGCCCTCGCGGCCATAGGGAACGGGCACGATCCCGTCGTACGGGCGGGCGGAGAACATGTCGGCGATCGAGGCGATCGCGATCGCCAGGCCGACGAACCCGATGGCCAGGAACCAGCCGGGCCGCGATGCGGCCGCCGGGCGGTCCTTCACTTCGACTTCTCTCATTCCCCCCACGCAAAAAAACGAATCCCGAGGCGGACCATGTTAACGGCAATCGAAGCCGGAAGTCCCGCGGGGACGGTAACCGGCAAACGGCAGACGAGGGAATCGAATCAGTCCTACCTCTCCCGTCTTCCGTCTTCCGTCTTCCGACGTTCCCTCCGCGCTATCCTCGCGCGTGCCATTCATCACGTTCGAAGGCGTCGAGGGCTCGGGCAAGTCGACGCAGTTGAAGCTCGCCGCCGAACGGCTCGCCGCGGCCGGCCGGCCCGTCCGAGTGAGCCGGGAGCCGGGCGGCACGCCGATCGCCGAGCGGATCCGGGGAATCCTGATGGACGCCGGCACGCGGAGCTCGACCCGATGACCGAGTGGCTCCTGATCGAGGCCGCGCGCCGCCAGCACATGGCCGAGATCGTCCGGCCGGCGCTCGACGCGGGCGCCTTCCTGCTCTGCGACCGTTTCTCGGATTCGACCGAGGCCTACCAGGTGGCGGGCCGCGGCCTCGACGGATCGATGGTGCGGGAACTCGACCTGCGGGTCCGCGACGGCCTGTCCCCGGACCTCACCCTCGTCTACGACCTCGACCCGCGCGAAGGTCTCGCACGCGCAAAGACCCGCGACTCCGGCCAGGGCCGCTTCGAATCCGCCGCCCTCGCCTTCCACGAGCGCGTGCGTGCCGCCTTTCTCGCGATCGCGCGGCGCGATCCCGGGCGCGTTGCCGTCGTGCCCGTCCGGGGCGACGCCGCGGCCGTCTTCGCCGACACCTGGCGAGCCCTCGCCGCGCGATTCGGGCTCGCATGACCGTCGCGACCAAGGATGTTCTCGAACGGCTGGCCGGCTCGCCCGGCCAGTTTCCGGGTGCGCTGCTCTTGAGCGGGCACTCGGAAGCGCTGCTCGAGCGCGAATCGCGGCGCCTGGCGGCAAGGCTCCTGTGTCCCGGCGACGACACCGACGGGAGCTGCGGCAGCTGCCGGCGCGTCGACGCCGGATTGCACCCGGATTTCCTGTCGGTCGAGCCCGAAGGCGTCCAGATCCGCGTGGATCGGATCCGGGAGGCGCTCGCGTTCGCGGCCGGCCGGCCCTACGAGAGCGCGCGCCGGGTGGCCCGGATCGTCCGCGCGGACCTGCTCGGCATCGAGGCAGAGAACGCGCTGCTCAAGTCCCTGGAAGAGCCGGGCGAGCGCTTTCGCTGGATCCTGACCACGACCCGCCCGGAAGCTGCTCCTGGCGACGATCCGCTCCCGTTGCACGCCGGCCGCGCTTCCAGCGCCCTCGCTCGCCGGGCGCCAGCGCGCCTGGGAGGGGCGCGGATTTTCCGGGGAAGAGGCGCGCGAGCTCGTCCACTTCGCTTCGGACGACGAGACGGACCCGGCCGCGCGGCTCGAGCAGGGGCGACAACTGCGGCAGGCGGTCGTTGCGGCGCTCGAGGAGGGGCTCGGCGCCGGACGCCTGCCGGCCCTCGTGCTCGCGGCGGAGCACCTCGCAACGCTCGAACGCCCGCAAGCGCGGATTCTCTCGGAGCTGCTCGCCGACGCGGCGCTCACGACCGGCGCGCCGCCTGCGGAGGCGATTCGCCACCACGCCGTCGCCGGCCGGCTGGCCGCCCTGGCTCGCCTCGTTCCCCACTCGGCCCTGCGCGACGCCGCGCTCCTCGCCGCCGATCCCCCGCCGGACAACCGGAAGGGAAACCGGCGGATGCACTACGAGAGGGTGCTGCTCGAGATGTACGGGGCAACTCGCCGTTGACCGTGCCCGGGAGGGAAACCTCGAAGGAACCGTGGGGAGCTTCCGGGCCGACGGGCTTCGGAAGGATCTGGAAGAGTGCGGACCTGGGAGCTACCTGGACTGACGGAAGGTGTGGCAAACTAGGATGACAGACGCCATCGGTCCCTCGCGCCCCCCCAATCGATTCCTTCGAGTGCGTTCAGTATATGGCTAAATCCTGTTGTCAACCAGAATTCCCGCCGATCTTCGGCTATTTTCGCTGCAGGGCGATCTCGACCGTTTCGCTCTTTCCGGGCCCAACCACGACGGTTTCCTCGCGGGTCTCGAGGCCCGGCCGCGAGACCGTGATCGAGTGCTGACCGGGCTGGACCAGGAAGCCCCGGTTCAGCGTGGACAACTCCTCGCCCGTGCCGACGAAGTGGTCGTTCACATAGACCGCGGCGTCGCCCGGCGTGATGCGGAAGATGAGCCGGCCGCGCGATTTCGCCAGGGAACTCCCCATCGCCGGATCCATCGCGACCTCGCTGCCTGACTCGGGAGCCCCCGGCGCCTGACCGCCCCCGGATTGCGCCCCTTGCGACGGCTCGCCGTAGCCCTGCCATGGATGGGCCTGGCCCGAGCCTTCCTGGGGGTTGGCGGGATGCGACGAGGCGTTCCTTTCCTTCGCCCAGTAGCGCTGCACGCCGCCCTCGGGCTCCGGGTTGTCGTAGGAGCCGTACTGCGGGGCGCCCGGGATCTTCTTGAGCTTCTCGCTGATCCTCATCTGGGCGCCCTGCTGTGCGCTCAGGTTGACCGTCTTCGTCTCGAACCCGTCCAGGCGGAACTCGAGCAGGTAGTCGCCCTTCTTCAGGTAGAGGAAGTCGGGACCGTCGAAATCGTCGACCATCCCGATGAAGACGCCGTCGAGAAAGACGCGCGTCGTTTCGGGAGAGACGTCGGTGGCGATGATGGCCCAGTCCCCGGGGGCGAAGGCCCCATAGCCCCCGTAATACCCGCCCCAGCCCGGGTATCCATATGCGCCGTATCCGTACCCCCAGCCGGGATATCCCCAGCCCCAGCCGCCCCAGCCCAGACCCCAACCCCAGCCCCCTCCCCAACCCCAACCCCAACCGGGACCGTAGTACCCGTGGCCTCCACCGTGGTACCCATGGCCTCCGTAATACCCACGGCCTCCCTGGTAGCCGGGACCGCTTCCGTGGTAGCCGCCGCCGGTGGAAGGACCGTGGTAGCCGCCCCGCCCGCCTCCTCCGCCCGCCGGAGGTCCCGCCGGACGCTGCGCCAGCGCGGAAGACGCCGCCAGCAACACGAAGGTCGCAGCGACCAGAAAGGCGCGCAGCCCGGAACGGGAACTCGAGGAGCTGTTCATCGAAAAGACCTCCATGTTGTCATAGAGCAAGAAGGAAGCCATCGGGTTTACATCGGGGCAACGCCCAAGCGCCTGAGCCTGAATGGTTTCCGACTGGCACACGACAGCTCCGTCCAGGCCTCCTGACCTCGGGCAAGGTCAGAGCGTCATCCGGAAGGGATGCGCCCGGAGGCCGCGAGGCCCCTTCTCAATCCCCTCAGGTAGTCGGCGCGCAGGACCCGGTCGACCGCCCGGCGCCCTCCGGGCAGCTCTCGCCGCTCGGAGAGCGCCGCCCAGAACGGCAGAAACCGGTGGAACGGGCCCTCGCGGTCGGGCATCGTCCGGGCGAGCGGCACAGCCAGAAAGTCGCCGAGTTCCGGGTGCTTCTCGTAGAAGATCGCCGCCGCCTCCCCCGCCTTTTCCTGGCGCCGCCGGAACGACGAGAACGTGATGTCGTGATGATGGCGCGCCACCGCAGCCGGGCGATACAGCATCCGCATACCGCGCTGCATCAGCCGGTATGCGACCTCGATGTCCTCCCACGCGGCGTGCGGGAAACTCGTGTCGAAGAGGCCGGCGTCGACGAGCAAATGACGCGGCAGCGACACGTTGGAGGTGTAGAAGAAGTTGAAGGGCACCGCCTCGGTGTCTTCGATCAGCCCGTAGCCGAACTGCAGACCGTACTCGTTGATGTGATGCAGGAACGGGGAAACCTTGAGGTCCCGCGGCCACGTGGTGTAGCCGAGGACTGCCACCGGATGGGGGCGGGGCTCCGCGTGGGTGCGCAGGTGGACGGCGACGAGGCCCGGCTCGGGCACGGTGTCGTCGCCGAGAAACAGGACGATCCGGCCCTTCGCCTCGCGCACGCCGCGGTTGCGCGCCGCGGCAGGGCCGGCGTTCTCCTGCGAGAAGAACCGGAACGGATACGCGGCCCGGTAGGCCGCCAGCAGCGCGGGCGTCTCGCCTCCCGACCCGTCGTCCACGACGACGACCTCGAACTCCGGCGGACTCTCCTGCCGCCCGAGCGCGTCGAGCACGGGGAAGAGCGTTTCCGGGCGGCGGTACGTCGGGATGACGACCGAAAGGTTCACCCGGCCGCCTCGAAGATCTCGGACAGCGTCGTGCGCACGAGGGCCGGAGCGCTCTCGAAGAACGGTGCGAAGAAATCCGACGCCAGCCTCTCGTCGCCGGGGTATGTGGGGACCAGCCGCATCGGGAACTTCGCGAAAATCTCGGAGTCGGCGCGCTGCCGGCCGGCCTGCACGGCCCGGCGCTTCTCGGCGAGCGCAGCGTGGTGGCGATGGATCCAGGACAGCGCGCGCAGGTGGGCAATGGTCAGAGGATCGTCGACCGTGATCCGCGCGCCGACGCCGGCGGCGATCCCGAAGAGCCGCCGCGAAAAGGACGGCGGCCCGGGCGCCGCGGCGTACGGGTCGCGCTCGAGCTCCGCGGCTCCGGGATTGCGCCGGGCGAGCATTTCTCCCACGCGCGTCACGAACGTCATCGCGACGGCCGGCATCAGGTCCCGGAACGCCTCGCGGCCCAGGTTCTTGTAGACCGTCGCGAAGGCGTTCTTTTCGAAGAGAAACCCGCGCGAGAAGATTCCGAGCGCTTCGCCCGTCGCGCCGCCGCGGTGGCGTGCGACCGCGCGCGGCTCGGCGATCACGCGCCGTCCGAAGATCCACTGCCGCCAGCCGAAGTCCACGTCCTCGAGGTACGCGAAGTAGTCGTCGTCGAATCCCCCGGAAGCCAGGAACTCCGCGCGGCGCACGGCCATCAGGCCCCCGCAGGCGAACAGCCTCTCGTCGCCCGGCTCCATCGCGGGCAGCGCCGCGACGGGGCGTCCCGCGTCGGCCGCGAACGCATGGCCGTCGAACGTCAGGAACCCGTCGGAAAAATCGTTCCGGGTCCCGCTCCAGTCCGTCAGGCGGCCGCCCACCGCCACGACGTCGGGATCCGCGTCCGAGAGCGCTTCGACCAGCCGCCGCGGGGCGTCCGGGAGAACGGCCGCGTCGTCGTTGACGAAGAGCACGACGGGAGCCCGCGCCGCTTCCACGCCGAGCCGGCAGCCGGCGGCAAAGCCGACGTTGGCACCCGCATCCACCACCCGCACCGCCGGATGGCGGCCGAGAACGGCGCCCCGGGGAGTGTCCGAGGCGTTGTCCACGAGGACGATCTCCGCCGAAAGGCCGCCGGCGGCCTCGAGCGCGGCGAGGGACTCGAGCAGGTGCTCGAGCCCCCGGTGATGCACGACGACGATGGAGGCTTCGGGATTCGTCACTGCGGGGAGCCTATCAACGCAGGAGTTTCTTGAGGCGCGAGGACAGACCCTCGCCGGCCGGCACCGGGAGCCGCCCCGGATCGACGCGGGCGCCGCGGCACCACTCTGCCAGCGGGGCCGTCACGGCTTTCCAGCTCCGGGCCGCGGCGAAAGCCCGGGCCGCGTCGCCGGCGCTCTTGCGCAGGGCGGCGTCGGACAGAAGGGCCGCCACCCTGCGCGCGAGATCCCCGGGGTCCCGGCCGCACTCGAACGCGGCTCCGGCCGCTGCCAGCTCCCGCGCGAGCGTGCCCCCTCCGACCGACACGGACGCCACGCCGCCCCAGGCCGCGTCGAGCAGGCGCGTGCGGTAAGCGAGCTCGGTCTCGAGCCCCTCCGACGAGATGGACACCAGCAGGTCCGCCGCCGCGTAGAGGTCCGCCCGCGCGGAGTAGGGAAGCCAGGGCGAAAAGACGATCGAGCGCCCGGACGGGTCGATCTCGCGCGCCCGGGCCCGCGCCCGCTCGAAGACGCGCTGCGGCGTGGTCTCGCGGTTCGGGCTTTCGAAAAAGAGCAGGCAGGCTCCGGGCCGGCCCCGGAGGATCTCCGGCCACGCCGCCAGCAGCAGCTCCGGGTCGTACCAGTCGTAGACGCCGCCGAAGAGGACGAGGGGGCCCGCGCCCGGCACACCGGCCGCGCTCCGGCCGGCCGCGCCGTCTCCCCGCGCGGCCTCGCCCGGCGCCCCGAACGCGACGACCGCGAGCAGGCGAGCCAGCGTCGGGTCCTCGGGGAAATTGGCCGCGCCGATCCGGCCCGCCTGGAAGAGCGCGCCCGCGTAGAACAGGCGCTGCTCGGGCGATGCGCACAGGAAGAAGTCCGCGCGTGCCAGCGCCAGCGCGAGGCTCCGGCGGTCGTGCGCGGCCGTCTCCTCCCCGAGGGCGCGCGCGTAATGGAGGTTCTCCACGGGAAACGGGTCGTACAGGTCCGCCGCCACCGGAACGTCCGGGACCTGGTGGAACCACCAGTTGGCGGCGTGGCCCGAGACGACGGCCGCCTGCGCGTCCCCCGCCGCGGCGCGGAGCGCCCCCTCTTTCGCCAGGACGACGTCGAGCGGCCCCGCCACCTCGCGCGCCTCGGCCGCGTCGTTCGGCACGAGCAGGCGCACGTCGAATTCCCCGGCGAGGGCCCGCGCGAGCTCGAGCGCCCGGATCCCCATCCCGGCCATGCGGGGGCGGATGGGCTCGGGAGCGAGGATGGCGATCCGCTCGACGCTCACCGCCGGCCGCGCAGCCGATCCAGGAACAGATGCAGCTTCCACGTCCGCGATTCGTAGATCTGCTGCAGGATGCCGAACTGGCGCTCGACCTCGATCTGCGCTTCCTGGAGGAGCCGGTCGTACTCGGCCGTGCGCTCGTGCAGGAGCTCGTTCTCGGCGGTCAGCCTCGACGTCTCGCTCTGGCGCAGCGCCTCCGTGCGCTCGAGCGCCTCGCTCGTGCGCCGATGGCCTTCGCGCAGGAACTTGAGCTCTCCCTGGGAAATCCCGTCGCGGTCGTACCAGTAGGAGACCTGCGCGCGCATGCGGTCGAGCACGCGGCCGAGGCCGGCGTCCGTGCGCCGCGCGGCGTACCGCTCGAAGATCTTCTTGCGCGCGTCCTGGAAGGCGCCCGCGCCCGCCGCCACGTGCGTCGGATCGTTCGATTGCGCTTCGAACACGCGATACTCGCAGGTGACCGCGCGCAGATGCCGGAAAGGGGTCTCGGCGGACAGGCGGATCAGAAAGTCCCAGTCCTCCGAATACTCGAGCACCTCGTCGAAACCGCCGACCTTGCGGAAGAGCTCGCGGGGCATGAGCAGCGTGTGGATCGGAATGTAATTGGCCAGGAGCAGGTGGTCCGGGTCGTAGTCGAGCGAGTACTGGAGCGTCCGCACGCGCGGCTCCCAGCCGCTCTCGCCCTGCCCGTACACGACGGTCACGGCGTCGGCGTACACGACGGGCTCCGGGCCCTGCCGCTGGGCCCCGGCCAGGCGCTCGAGATGATCCGGGAAGCAGCGGTCGTCGTCGTCGAGGAACGCGACGAGCTCCTCGGTCGCGAGCGCCACGCCGCGGTTGGCCGCCGCCGAGCGCCCCTGCCTCTGCCGGGGGTCCTCGAGCACCACCTCGAAGTCGCCGCGGAAGCCGTCCGTGACCTCGCGCGGCGAGGCGCCACCGTCGTTGACGACGACGACCTGGCGCGGCCGCGCGGTCTGGGCGCGCAGGCTCTCGAGCGCCTCCTTGAGCAGAGCCGGGCGGTTGCGCGTGCGGATGACGACGGTGACGGGAACGGGGCCGTGCACTCCGTCGGTGATCGCCGACGGCCCGATGGTCCTGCGCAGCTCCTCGAAGGACGTCGTAGACGCTTCCGGGTACGACACGACGCGGAACGCCTCGACCGGGCCGCTGCCGGACAGCGTCAGGCGCCGGTAGGCGTTCAGGCCCTGCATGGCGCCGGCGTAGTCGCGCACCGCCTGCTGGGAGGCGAAGCAGAGCAGCGCATCTTCCTTCCTCCGGGCGACCGACGCGATGTCCACGAGCGTATTGGGAAGCAGCGGGTGCGAGAGCTCGTAAAAGGCGACCCGCAGAAAACGGAACCGGTCGTGGTCCGGGTCTCCCGCGCGCGAGCCCGCCACGAGCTCGTACAGCACGCGGGCCAGGGCGCGGTGGTCGGGATGGATCTCGGTCGGCGAGGGGCACAGAACGAGGTCGGGCTGGAAGTCTTCGAGCTCGGCGGACACGGCCGCCGCCAGCTCCGCCTGGCCGCCGGCGAGGCTGCGGTCGGCCAACCCCCCGAAGCGCGGCGGCTCGAGCCCCAGCGCCGCCGCCGCCCGCACCGCCTCTTCGCGTCGCTTCGCGGCGTACGCCCGCGCCGCCTCCGCGGCGACGCCCTCCTGCCCCGTGCCGTCGGTGGCGATCCAGACGCGGATTGCCTGCGCCTTGCCCGCGTTCAGAGCCAGCGTGCCGCCCGCCCCGAACGACTCGTCGTCCGGGTGCGCCGCCAGCGCCAGGATGCGGGCGCCGGTCAGCTCGGTCGGCGCATAGGGAATCAGCGAGTCTTCGCGCTGCATGAGGTTCGCCCTAGTGTAGCCGACTCAGACGAGGTCGTAGAGCGACGGCACGAGATGCAGGCGCTCCGCAAACCGCTCGACCGCGGCCTCGTCGAAGACGCGGACGATCATGGGAAATCCCGCGTCGGTGCGCTCGCCGGGCAGCGCCTCGATGGCTCGACGCCCCGGGCCCCCCGGCGTCTCCCAGAAGACGAGCCGCCGGGCGCCGAGGCGCCGGGCCTCGTCGGCGGCCGCGGCAAACAGCGGCACGAGATCGCTCCCGTCCGGCTCGCGCCCGAGAAAGTCCGCGACCGTCGCTTCCTCGCCGATGACGGAGAGGACCGTCCAGCCGACGAGCTCGCGGCCCTGCCGGCGCCAGACCATCCGGTAATAGCGGCCGGGGCGCGCGTGGAACCGCCAGTTCACGCGGGCGCGGTCGCGCACGGCGGCATGCGTGAAGGCCCGCCGGCCGGCCTCCCAGAGCGGATCGAAGCCCTCGTCCACGCTCTCCCCCGCCTGCGCGTCGGAGGGAGGCGGCCCGAAGGCCTCGACCGGTGTCTTCTTCAGGCCGATCGGAAAGAGCGTCCGGGACCCGACGATCCGCTCGCTCACCTTCAGCGCCCGCGCGTTCGGGAAGCCGAAGCAGAAGGGCACTTCCCGTCCGACCATTGCGTAGAACGCCTCGGTCATGGCCCGGTAGACGCCGCGGCGCCCGCCCAGCGCGCGCACGGACGGATCGGTCGCGACGTCGCCCACGGAATAGAGAAGCCGCGGCAGCCCGTCGAGGAGAAACCGCATGCCCCATCCCGCATAGTTGCCGACGATCTCGCCGTCGAGGACGCCGACGACGCCGTGCCAGCCGTCGGGATTGCTCTCGAACTTCCAGAGCCACTCCGCCTCGGACAATTCGGTCCTGAAGATGAGCCCGAAGAGCCGGCGGATGCCCGGGGCATCCCCGGCCGTGGCCACGCGGACCTCGAAGCCGCTCACCGCTTCTCCCAGACGAACGTCTCCAGCGGGCAGCCGTCCGCCGTCCGGAAGACCCGCAGGTAGACCGGGCCGGGCCTCAACGACGCGAGCACGTCCTCGGGCAACCGGAAGTCCTCGGCGAGCGAAGCACCCGCGAACGGGATGAGCGTCGGATTCGTCGAGACCGCCAGCCACGCTCCCGGCCGCGCCGCGACGCGCGGCTCGGAAAGGACCGTTGCCGCGATGGCGCGGGGCGGCCGGACTGCAGCACGCTCGAGCAGGGCCCGCCCGATCCAGCCATAGCGGCGCTCGCGGTAGAGCCGCCGCGAGACCGCCCGGCGCCACTCGGTTTCGGGATTGCGGCCCGCGCTCCGGGCAAAGAGATGCCGCACGCGGGCGCCGGGGACGAACCGCAGCCGGAACCCCTTCTCGAGCGCGCGGTCCTCCCACTCGGTCTCTTCGTACTCGAACAGAAAACGCTCGTCCATCCGGCCGACGCGGTCGAAGACGCCGCGGCGGACGGCGAGCACGGCGCCCGTCAGATGCGTCGCGTCGCCGCCGTGTTCCCAGAGCGCGAGCGTGCGGCGGGCGAATGGCGGGAACCGGCCGACGCCGAGCTCGCCGAAGAATCCCGTGGCGGAGTCGGCCGGCAGGCGCAGCTTCAAGGCCGCATCCCAGAAGCAGAGCGGGGCGGCGGCGGCGACCTTCGGGTCCTCGATCTCGGCCAGAAGCGCCGTCACCGCCCCTGGCAGGAAGACGACGTCGGCGTTCGAGAGGATGAGGCGGGGGGCGCCGGCACGGTCGAGGCCGGCGTTGACACCGCCGGAGTAGCCGCGGTTGTCCGGAAGAAACGCTTCCACGTCGGCGTGGAGTGCCGACAGCATCCGGACCTCCTCGGGACCGGAGGCGCAGTCGACGAGGACGATCTCGCCCGGCACGTTTTCGCGCAAGAACGCCTGGCGCAGCGAGGCCACGCAGCCCGCCGCCTCGGCGGCACTGCGATGATTGACGATGACCGCAGAGACGGACGGCTTCACGGCGCGCCCGCCCCGGCCGCGAGAAACGCCCGCTCGAGCCGCTCGGCCACGCGTGCCGCGTCGAAGCGCGCCGCCGCCGCCGGCCCGGCGGAGCGGGCGCGCTCGCGCGCCGACGGGGCGAGCAGCGCGGGCAGCGCGTCGGCGAGACTCGCCGGGTCGCCGTCGCGGAAGTACGAGGCCGCCTCGGCCCCGATCTCGCGCTGGCCCGGAACGTCGGAAAGCAGCGTCGGAAGGCCGCAGGACAGGGCTTCGAGCGACGGCAGGCCGAACCCCTCCTCCACGCGGGAAGCTCCGACGTACGCGTCGGAGGCCCGATACGCGAACGGCATGCGCTCGGGCGCGAGGCGGTCGTGGTACTCGTCGGTGACGCCGAGGGCCCTCTCGGCCTCGAGGCACGGGGAGTAGGAGATCCGTCTCAGATGGAAGCGTGCGCCCCGCGTGCGCGCGAGCGCAAGGCCGCGCAGGGCGATCTCGATTCCCTTGAACTCGACTTCGAGGGGCCCGACGACGAGCACGACCGGAGGCTCGGCGGCGGGGCGCGCCGGCCCCGGATAAAATCCCGCGGCGTCGAATGCCTGGCCCACGTCGGTCGCCGGCCCGAATCCGAGCGTCTCGAGCCGCGCCGCCAGGGTCGCCGAGATCGCGAGCTTGTGCGTCGGCGCCCGGTAGGCGCGCTCGATCTCGTCGCGGACCTCCCGGTAATGGACGATCTCGCCTTCGTAGCCCTGGCACAGGTGAAAGACCGGCCCCCGCGCGCGCTCGAGCGCCGGCGCCACGGTCGGCCAGAAGGTCGCCACCCGCACCTCGGCCTCGGCCAGCGCCGCCGAATCCCGGTACGAGGACCGCTCGAAGCGCGCCCGCGCCAATGGAAACCAGTCGGGCGCGGGCCCCGGCGACACGATCGTCACCCGGTGCCCGCGGCGGGCGAGCGCTTCGGCCTGCCGCAACACGATCTGCACGCCGCCGAAGATTTCGGTGGACTCGAGCAGGTAGGCAATCTTCATGCGGGATGGGCCGTGGCCACCCACTGATACGTCAGAAGGCTCTGGAGGTCGCAGTCGGGCCAGGCCTCGGCCAGAGCGAGGAACTCTTCGGCCCGGGGGGGCGGCGCGCCGGCCTCGCCCTCGATCGCGTCCACGCTCCAGCCGGACTCGCACAGCGCCTCCTCGAGGAAGGCCCGAGTGAACCATCGCAGGTGACCCGCGTCCGTCAGGCCCGCAGGAACGGGATCGAAGCGGCCATGAACGAGATCGCGCACGATCGACAGGTGGCCGACGTTCGGGACGCTGACGAGCAGCCGCGCGCCGGGCGCAGCGACGCGCCGGCCCATGGCGAGCGCGGCGATCGGATCCTCGACGTGCTCGAGGACGTCGGCGAAGACAATCGCATCGAATCGCTCGCCCGCGCTTCCGAGGGCGGGCAAGACGCGGGCCAGATCGCCCTCCAGCACGCGATCGCACTGCGCCCTGGCCCTGGCCGCCAGGCGCGGGTCCTTCTCGATGCCGGTGACCGTCCACCCTGGATTCCGGGCCTTTGCGCCGGCGATGCCCACCCCGGCCCCGCAGCCCGCGTCGAGGATCCGCTGGACACCGGGCGGCAGACGTCGGGTCAGCTCCGGCCGTTCCCGCTCCGAGGGGTCCCCGAGCGATACGGCCTGGAAGCGAGCGTCGGTCGCCAGAACCGCGGAATCTTTCAGTAACCTATAAATATAGCTTTTAACGGTTTCTCGCGGTTCCGGTGGAAAATCCGCCGCCCGGAAGCCGATCGCGACGGGGGCAAGACCATCCTCGCGCGCCGCCGGGCCCGGGCGGGCGGCCTCGAGCTCGCGCAGCGTGTGGGCGACCGGAGGGTCCATCGGGCCCGCCGCCGTTGCGGCGAGGATGCGTCCCGGCGCCGGCTCGAGCGCTGGTGACCGCGAGCCGTCCAGGGGAACCGCCGATGGATCGGCGACCACGAACCAGACGTCCGCCCCGCCGACCGCGGCGGCCGCCATGGCGTCCGGGGCCCACTCCACGGCCCGCTCGGCACGAACGGCCCGCTGCCAGCGAAGCCGGGCGAATCGCGACCCGAGGTCGGCCGGCACGCCGGAGAGGATCGCGAGGGCTCGGATCAAGGTGCGGTCGTGACCGGCCGGACGACCGGGTCCAGGGCTTTCGCGCCGCCTTCCCCGGGCACCATCCAGACGTGGCGGGGAGCGAGCAGGCCCACCACGTACTCGGAGGAGACGACGGAAAAGCCGGGCTTCAGGATCCTCGCGTCGTGGACGTGCAGCGCCTTCTCGTCTCCGAGGTAGACGAACACGTGAAAATCGCCCTGCGCGATCGGCAGCTCCGGGCACACGAGCCGCACGCGGTGCCGGCGGCGGCCCGTCAGAGGGGCCCACGGCTGCTGCCGCGTGTCCACGGCGAACATCTGGACGCCGTCTTCGCGGTCCACGCCGATCCGGATGTGGAACGACAGCGACGGGTCCTCGGTCTCGAACTCGACTTCGACGGCCAGGGTCTCCCCCGCGGCGAATTCGGTCCGGGGATAACCGGAGCCGTCGTGCACGAACGCTTCGGTCAGCCGCGCGGGCTTTCGCCCGTCCGTCGCCGCGACGGCCTGCGGCACCTCGTCCCCGGCGAGGACCCGCTCCTTGCCCTGGAGGAAGGCCTCGTAGGCGCGCACGACCGGGAGCGCCGGCCCCTGCGCCGCCACGGCCCCGTTCTTCAACCAGATCGCCTCGTCGCAGAGCAGCGCGACGTAGTAGAGCGCATGGGAGCAGAAGAGCAGCGAGCCGCCCTTGTGGTGGAAGTCCGTGATCCGGTCGATGGATTTCTTCTGGAAGTAGCCGTCTCCGACCGCCAGCGCCTCGTCGACGATCAAGACTTCTGCGTCGGCGTGGGTGGCGACGGCGAACGCCAGGCGCAGCGACATGCCCGAGGAGTAGGTCCGCACGGGCTGGTCGAAGAAGTCGCCGAGCTCGGCGAAGTCGCGGATCTCGGGAAGCCGGCGGCGGATCTCGGGGCCGTTCAACCCGAGCAGGGCCGCGTTCATCCGGGCGTTCTCGCGCCCCGTGAAATCGGGATGGAACCCCATCCCGAGCTCGAGGATCGAGGCGATGGTGCCCGTGCGCGTGACGGAGCCGGAGGTCGCCCGCGTCGTGCCGGCCACGATCTTCAACAGCGTCGACTTGCCCGCGCCGTTCTCGCCGATCAGTCCGAGCGCGCGGCCGCGCGGCAACGCGAACGAGACGTCGGACAGCGCGTGGAACTCACGGTGGCGGGGACGGCGCAGGACGATCTCGCGCAGCCGATCCCCGGCGGAGTCGTAAACGCGGTAGACCTTCGAGACCCGGTCGGCGGAAACGGCGGCGTCGGGCACCACTACTCTCCGAGCGCGAATTCGCAGCGGCGGCAGAGGAAATCCGCCGGCGCCTCTTCCACCCCGTAGGTCCACTTGCGAAGCCGCGCCATGGTGTCGCCGCCGAGCAGCTCCGCGACCGTCTGCGTCTTCAGATCTCCCACCGTCAGGTTCTCGTAGTAGTCCTGGCAGCAGAGGACCGCCTTCGCGGTGGCGGTGACGTGGAGGTGCTCGAACGGGCGCGAGCCCATCAGATCGCACCCCCGCAGCTTCTTCTTCGGAGGCGGCTCGGGGACGTAGGTACCGCTCGCGGGCCGGCTCCGGATCTTGAACGGCTTGACGTCCCAGCCCTTCGGCCCGAAGCGCTCCCGGATCGCCGCGGCGTCGCGGCGGTGGTCCTCGTCCTCGTCGCCGAGCACGACGATCGCGGTCTCCTCGGCGAGCGAGCGGGCCCGCATGGCGTCCACGTTGCGCAGCACGCGCTCGAGATCCTTCGTGCCATGGAGCTTCAGGTACCGCTCGGGATCGAGGGTCGGCAGGTTGATCCCGATGTACCGGAAACGCCCCATCGCCTCCAGGCGGGCAGCCCGGTCCGGGTCGAAGTGCGAGGCGTTCGTCAGAATCGAAACCGGAAGCCCCCGCTCGAAGAGAACGCGGCAGCGCTCCTCGAAGAGGGGATCGACGGTCGGCTCGTTGTAGTTCGAGAGGAAAACGATCGTGTGCTTTCCTCCGACCGCGACGACCTGGTCCACGAGCGAGACGAAGAGCTCCTGGCTCATGACCTCCTTGTCGCGCGGGTCCACCGAGACCGGGCAGAACGGGCAGCGGTGGTTGCAGCTCGTGCAGGTCTCGAGCGAGACGTAGAGGAGATGGGTGCGGCGGGCCTCGGCGTCCACGTCGTCGATCAGGAAACGCGCCGCGCGCAGGTGCTCGAGGATGGCCGGATCGGCGGCGGGCCCCACCCCGCCGGAAATGCGGGTCAGCGCCGCGAATGCCGCCCCGTCTTTCGGCAGCGCAACCCCCGACAGCGGGTTGTAGACCTCCGTCCCCCGGTCGTGAAGAAACGGCGAGGCCGCCTCGGGCGCAAGGACGGCCGTGCCCGCGGGGGCGCGCGAGGATTCGTTTTCGCTCATCGTCGTGCCGCGATTCTAGCCCGCATCCGGAGCGGTGTGCGCCGGGGGCGGAAAACGGAAAGGGCCTTCCGCCGTGAACTGGCAGAAGGCCCCTTGGACCACGAAGGTCAGGGCGTCACCCGGCTAGCTTCCTCCGCAGGCATGGAAGGACACGAAGTCCTGGATCGGCTGGAACGCGGTCCCGTCGGGGTTCGTGTACTGCATCACCGCCCCGGACTGCGTATCCGTCACGGTGATCACGACGCCGAGGTTCGTCAGGCCGCTGCCGAAGATCCAGAAGTGGCCGTCGATCGCGCAGGCGTCGAGGACCTTGATGACGACCTCGGCGTTCGACGGGTTGAAGAACCAGAAGTAGCCCGTGTCCGCCGTGAGGTCCTTGGCCGTACCGAAGCCGCTCGTGGCCTGCACCGCGCTCGACCACGCGGCCTGGATCGTGAACCGGCCGTTATCGAGCTGGAGCGTGTACGGGTCCGTGATCGCGAAGCGGATCACCGTGGCGGACGTTCCCTCGGTGTTCGTGCCGTCGCCGGTCACCGTCAGCGTCACCGTCGGACTGCCACCGACCGTGTACGTGTGCGTGACGGTTTGTCCCGACTGCGTCTCGCCGTTGCCGAAATCCCACTGGTAGGAGGCGGCGTGGGTCTCGCCGGCCGCGAACGTGATGGCCTGGTTGACCGGTGCCGCCCAGATGGCGCCCGGGCCGGCTGTCGCCCCCGCGATCGTGTAAGCGGCCGAGGGATGGGGAATCGTCGGCGATGCCGCCGTGACAATCACCACCTGGGAAGCGTCCGCCGTCAGGCTGCCTGCGGTCGCCCTCACTTTGACCGTGTACGTCCCGGCCCCGGGATATTTGTGGGTGTTCGTGGCTGGACCCGCGACGGCGCCGCCGGTGCAAGTCGGTACGACCGGCGGGCAGCTGTCGCCGAAGTCCCAGAGGTAGGTGACCGTGCCCGTGAAGTCGGCGGACGGGGTCGCCGTGAAGGAGACCGTGTCTCCCGCGACCGGGGTCGCCGGAGTGTAGGACAGCGAAACCGTGGCCGCCGTCGTGGCCCGCGGCGCCGCTGCCGCCGCCCGGGCCGGGCAGGACTCGAACCGCGTGTCCTGGATCGGCTGGAAGGCCGTCCCATCGACGTTGCCGTACGTCTTGACCGCGCCCGTGAGAGTGTCGGTCACGGTGAGCTCGATGCCGAGGTTCGTCAGGCCGCCGCCGAAGACCCAGAAATAGCCGTCGATCGAGCAGGCGTCGAGGACCTTGACGACGACCTCGAGATTGGCCGGGTAGAAGAACCAGAAGTAACCGGTGTCGGAGGTCAGCGGCACCGCGGTGCCAACTCCGCTCGTCCCCTGCCGGGAGCTCGCCCAGCTCGCGCGGACTTCGAATCGGCGGTCGTTCAGGTACAGGACCGCAGGATCCACGATCGTGAAGCCGATGGTCGAGTTGGACTCCCCTTCGGTGTGCGTACCGTCGCCGGTGACGGCCAGCGTGGCGTCCGGGGCGCCCAGCTGCGTGAACGCGTGCGTGACGGTTTTTCCCGAGGCCGACCCGCCGTCGCCGAAGTTCCAGACCCACGACGAGGCGTTCGCCTCGGTGGCCGTGAAGGTCACGGTCTGGCCCATCGGCACTTCCCAGCGGCCGCTCGACTGCGAGAGGGTGGCGCCCGAGATCGAATAGAAGGGCGATGGCGGCGGCGGCGGTCCGCCGACCGCAACGGTGACCGCCCGCGTCGACGTCTTGGTGACGCCGCTCCCGGTGGCCTGCACGCTCACGATGTAGTTGCCCGCGGCGGCATAGACGTGGGTGTTGGGATTCGGTCCCGCGGCGTATGCCGCCTGGAGTGCCGGCGTGCACTGCGGGGTAATGGGCGGGCATCCGCCGGTGCCTCCGCCGCCCGTGCTGACCGAGTCGCCGAAGTCCCACTGGTAGCTGACGGCCCCCGTGAAATTGGCCGGGATCGCCGTGAACGTGACGGTCTCGCCCGCCTTCGGCTCGGCCGGCGTCGGAGTCGTGAGGGTGACGCTCGGCGTCGTTGCACCGCCCCTCCGCCGCCTCCCCCGCCGCCGCCCCCGCCCCCGCCGCTCGACTGCACCGTGTACCGGAACGCGCGGACGGTACCGGACGCCGAGGGCACCGAGATCTTGAAGTAGCAGTTGGTCGCGCAGGTCGCCGAGGCCGGGAAGCTGGCCGGGCCGGAGCCGGAGGTCGGCGAGCCCGTGAGCTGCGTGTCGCCAGCGCTTATGGACGGGCTGGAGTCGCTGCTCTTCCAGAAGGAGGCGCCCGGGTGCGTCACGCCCCCCGGCAGGCTCTCGTCATCGAAGAGGTAATACGTCACGCCCTGCTGGAGACCCCACGTCAACGGGCTGCCGATCGGGAAGACCGGCTGCGAATGGCTGGAACTCCTGTACATGCCGAGGGCGGGGAGGGGAGCGAAATCCGTCGTCGTGAACGGCAGCGAGGCGGTGGCCGTCTTTGCAACGCTCGCGACCGTGTAGTTCCAGGTCAGCGTCACGGTGAAGGGGCCGATCGCATTCGGCGCCGTGACGGTCGCCGTGCCGTTGACGGGGTTGAAGCTCGACGCGAGCGTCCCGCTGCCGCCGCCCGGGGTGATCGCATAGCTGACCGAACCGAGCGTTGCCGCCGCGCCGATCTGCATCAGGTTCTTGAGCGTGAGGTTGGCGCCTTTCAGGACCGGGTTCGGCGCCAACGAGAAGTTCGGCACGAGGTCCACCTGCGCGACCGAGCCGGACTTCGAAGTGGAGTAGCCGCCCTTGTACGTCGCCGTGACCGAGAACGAGGTCGCCGCCGACGGCACGAGCGGGTTCAGCCCGGTGGCCGCCCCGCCCGGCGTGAAGGTCCACGCGAAGGTCGCCTCCGCGGTGTTGCCCTGCGAGCCGCGCGCATCGGCGGTGCCTCCCGTCAGGACCTGCAGGACGTTGCCGTTGAAGCCGACGATCGAGATCTGCGGAGCGGCGACCGGCAGCGCGGGCGAGGTGTAGGTCTGGAGGTTGGCCGGCGTGCTGTTGATGTTTTTCGACTGCAACGCGAGCTTGTAGGACGCGGCCAGCGTCCCGAGGCTCTGGAAGCAGCCCGCCCCGGTCGTGAGGTCGCCGCCGTTCAAGAGGTCGCAAGGCCAGTAAGCCGGGTTGTACGTGAATCCGCCCAGGCTCGCGCCCGCCTGCATCTTCTCCGCCGCGAAGGCCCCGGTGCTGTGGAAGTCCCAGTCGAGGTTGGTGACCGGCGCGTACGAGACCGAGGAGTCCTTGATCTCCCATTTGTCGCCGTAGTAGTTGACTCCGTTTCCGCGCGACTGGGCGGACAGGTTGGTCATCAGGGCAAACGGGATCGGCGGCGCGTTGGGGTCGGCCGCGATGCAGGAGACGTCGATCTTGTCGGTGTGGAGCAGGAACGGGCTACCCTGCACCTCGCGGTACACGTATGCCGTGACGTTCGCGCCGGACTGCTTCACGAGCGCCTCGAATCCCTTGCCCGTGTACTGGTTCGGGTACGGGTTGCCCGCGTGGAGCAAGTGCGCGGCGCGGACCGGAGAGCCGCCTTCGGTGATCCACTTGGTGTCGTGGATGTCCACGTAGGTGTTGGTGGGGTGTAGCGGGTCGGTGCCTTTGACGTGGGTCAGCAACGCGGGAAACGGCGCCGGACCGCGCAGGAGCGCGGTGTAGTAGGTCCCCTTCATGCCGCCGACGTGCTGCAGGCTGTTCGGCGGCGTGAACTTGTACACGTTCAGGCCGGAGAAGCCCTCGGCCGAGACCACGAAGATCTCGCCGTTGACGACGCCGATGTCGAACTGGTACGGGAACCCGACGAGCGAGCCGCTGGCGACCTCCGTCAGGGCGCCGGTCGAGGCGTTGATCTCGGCCACGTGGAGGCTCATGTCGGCGACCGTCGCGCCCACGAGAAGCTGCTGGTCGTACCCGCCGGCCACGACGTGCGCCTCGGCGAGAACGACGCCCACCACGGTGTTGGATTTGTCCAGCGAAGACCAGTTGATGGCCGTGGTCGCCGGGAGCTCCTGACCGGCAGCGGCGCTGCCGCTCGGGCTCGTCAGGTCCACCTTCTGGACGTTGTTTCCGGACGTCGGGAAGTACCCGAAGAACTTGCCCGAGCTCGGCAGGTACACCGCCGCGATGCGCGAGCCGAGCGGCACGTCCGACGCGAGGTCGACCTGATTGCCAAAGCTCATGGCGCCCGCGCCGGTGGTGCTGACGAGCTGGGCCGCGAGGCCGGAATCGCCGCCTCCCTGCTTGAAGGGCTGCCAGTCGGAAATCGAGCGCGACGTTCCGTCCGGGGCCTGCGCCACGTCCATGGTGTTGCTGCCCTGGTGGCAGTCGCACTTGATCACAATGATGCCGCCGTTGTTCGAGCCGCCCTCTTTCCCGACCACGAACTGGGAGAACGCTCCGGGGTTGGCCGGGTCGGCGAGGCTTGCCCGGAGCATGCCCCACTGGGTCAGCACGTACAGGTAGCTCGAACCCCCCGCCGTCGTCATGTCGGCCGAGCCCGGGAGCGAACCCGAGTACTGGGGAAGCGCGGCCTGCGAGCCCGAGCCCGGGAGCGGAAACCCGCAGTCGGCCACCTGGGCCTGCAGCGCCGCGGCCCCGAAACCGGCCGCAATGGCGAGCGATCCGAGCAGACGTCTCACGACGGTGTGAATCCGGGGCATGGAAAGCCTCCAGTAGATGAAAGGCGAGCGCCGAGTCAGAGTAACAGGCGCGTCGGATTTCATCTTCCCCCAAACTTTCCCGAAGATCGCGGGAGGGAAGCCGAGATCAGACCGCCGAACACCGCCGCGTGAGCTTGCCATGGTTGGGAAAAAAAGTGGGCGGGGCTCTGCGCCCCGCCCACTCCCGAGAAACAAGTTACTGGCCGACGCCAGTCGGAATGGTCGGAATGACCGGAACGACCGGGGTGAAGTAGCCCGTGACGCCGAGCGGCGCGCAGGTCGACGGATCGAGCTGCGTGCCAGGAATCAGGACCGACTCGAGAGCAACCGAACCGAGGAACGCATAACCAACCCAGGCCTGGTCGAGAATCGTGCCGCCGGTGAAGTCCATCTGGACCCAGCCGGCGTTCCCAGCCGGGTGCTGGAAGTCGGTGATGTTGCGCTGCTGCGACTCGTACGGGAAGTTGAACTGCGGGGTCGAGCACGGCGAGGGGCACACGCCCTGGGTGACCGTGTTCTCGTCCTCGTCGAAGAACGTGAGGGTCGAGAGCGGCTCATCAACCTTGCAGTTGCCGCTGGCCGCGGTGGAGCCACGCCACACCATGTAGTTGGTCGTGATGACGCCCGAGGCGGTCAGGTCGAACCAGCGGGCGGCCCAACGCAGGCCGAGCGGCTCGCGCTGGTCGCCGAAGCCCGCGTCCCACGGAGCGGAGAGCGAGAGGTCGGTGTTCGCGTTGCCGGATCCGCAGTTGGTGCAGGGCGTCTCGGTCGCGAGGTTGACGTAACGGGCGTAGAACGTGCGCGCCCGAGTCACCAAGCCTCCGGTTACCATGGCATCGCCGAGGGTCGTGTCCGCCTCGAGGTTCACGGTCGAGATGCCGTAGGTCGGCAGGCCGTTGCCCGAGGTGAAGATGACTTCGCCGAACAGGTTGTTCTCCATGCCGATCGCGTCGTCCAGGTAGTAGTTCGGGTCGGTCGGGTCGGAGAGGTTGCAGTAGTTGGCGTGGTCGACGACGATGTAGCCGATGGCCAGAGACTCAACCGGCGCATCCTTACCGCAGGGCGTCGCCAGAGCCTTGGCGATGCTGAAGAACGTGCCCGTGTAATCGGTCGTGCCGTTGACGTTGTCCTGCGGCGTGGCCGGAACGTTGCCCGGGCCGGTCGGGGAAACGCGCAGGTAGCCATTGGGATTCGGGTAGACGGCGCCGCCGTTGCGCTGGCAAACGTCTTCGATGACGCCTTTGACCGTGACGCCGGTCACCGGGAGGTTACCGGAGATGATCTGGGACATCGCCATCGCCTGCACGTCGAAACCCGAGAGGGCGACGTTGAAGTCGAGCTCGATCTCCGAGAACCGGTTGTACACGTTGACGTGAGCGATCATCGGCGCCGAAGAGGCGTTCACGATCGTCAGGATCGTGTCGCGGGACAGGGCGCCGCTGCCGACCGGAGTGCCGGTGACGGGGTCGATGCTGACCTGGAAATACGGCACCAGGAGCGTGGCTCCCGGGCGCTGATCAAGAGTGCACGTGATGGCAGTCGCGGAGGTCGCAATCGCGAACAGCGCGGCGACAGCCAGGCACGTCATGAAAGTCTTCTTCATTGAGATCTCCTCGTTACGGTTAACTGTTCGAAAACACACGCTTGAGATTACCTTCCCTCGAACGATCCCATCACCTCCCACACTTTGATTTATTACACCCCGTAAAACCTGATTTCTGTTCCAGTTGGAGCCGATGGGCCCCCAGCTATGGCTCGGATGATCGCCCCCGAAAGCGCATGTGTCAAGGGAAAAAAGCACTTTTTATGCTTTCGGATCATAACTTCCAGGCCAAGCCTATGGAAACACTTCACTTCGACCGGTTCAAGTACACGTTCCAGCCCCCCGCCTCGTTCGGCTTGGACGAGCCGACCGTCCTGGACAGAACGATGTCGAGACGGCCATCGCCATTTACGTCTGCCAGCCTCAGGCATTGACCGAGCGAGCCGATGGTCGGCTCCAGCTTCTCGTCGAGCTCGGCGAAGGAGCCGTCCGGCTGCTGGAAGAGGACCCTCACCCGCCGGCTGCCGTTGTCGGCGAACACGATGTCATCCAGACCGTCCCCGTCCATGTCGCCCATGGCGAGGGCGTTGACGGAGTCGCCTCCCTTTGCCCTCCAGGCGCGGTGCCGTTCCCAGTTGCCGTCGCGAAAGACGTACAGCGAGATCCCGACCGAGCGCGCGGGGTCGGGCACGTTGGCCTGGGCGAAATAGGAGTCCGCGAAGGCCGGAAAACGCGCCTTTCCGTAAGTGCCGGGAGCCGTCGCAAAGTGGTAAGCGTACAGCTCGATCGCATCGAAGGACACCGGGGCGAACGTGCTGTCGCCCTGGTTCTTCCAGAGCAGCGTGAGCGCGCCCGTGTAGTTGCTGCCGGTCAGGATGGCCGCACGGCCGCTCCGGTCGTAGTCCCAGGCGTTCAGGGAATTCGAATAGAAGCCCCCGATCAGGCCGTCCTTCTTCCACTCGAAGCCGTCCTTGCCGCGATTCAGATACACGCGGACCTGCTGCATGTCGACGGTCCCCTTCTGCTCGGGAGACGGACCATCGCGGGATGCCACCACGTCGAGCTTGCCGTCCCCGTCGGCGTCGAGGAGCGTGACGGCCTGGGACGAAAAGTCCGACTTCGGCAGCCCCTTGCGGCCGACGCGGAATCCCCCCTTGCCATCGCCGTAGAGCGCCACGAGGCCCGCGCCGTGGGATGCGGAAACGACGTCCATCTTCGAGTCGCCGTCGAGGTCGCCCGTGGCGACGGCGCCGTAGTCGATCGAGAAGCGGGGGTCGGGTTTGCCGTCCTCCGTGAACGAAAGGGGCCACTCGGTGAACGCTCCCTTGCCGTCGCCGATCCAGATGTGGAGCTTTCCGTCCCCCATCCGGTCCGGAGGTGCGACGATGTCCGGGATGCCGTCCGCGTTCATGTCGGCCACGACGAACGAAGCGCGCCACATTCCCGTGGCGGGCAGGCCCGTCTTCGCCACTGCTTCGAGCCCGATCCGCTTGGGAGCGACTGGCAAGACGATGTTCTCGAAGTCCGCGGCGGTGACGCCGGGGCTCGGCGGAGGGGCCCCGCTCGAGGGCGCCGCGCCGGGCCCGGCCGACGGCTGCTGCGCAAGCTGCTTTCTCGCTGCCTCGATTTCCTCTGGAAGGGCTTTCGGCTCCGACACGTAGTAGTACTTGTCGTCCTCTTTGAAGATCTCGATGGTGCTGCTCAGGATGGGCAGCCGAATATGCCGGTCATCCACCTTCACGTAGTCCTGCTTGGGAAGAGCGCGGATCACGTAGGTCTCGGTTTCTTCGATGACCGTCGGGTCGATGCGGGACCGGATCCCGGGCGTCGGCGTCGGGGCCGGGCCGGCCAGCGGCGGCGGGGCCGCGGGCCCGGTGGAGGACGAACACGCCACCGCGGCGAACAGAAGAAGGATCGGGATCCGTTTCACAGAGCCTCCTCGAAGAAGACGGGTTTCAGGTTCCAGGTTTCCGGGCTCGGGCCGGGGACCCGGGCGGAGCGGGAAACCCGGTTCACGGCGGAATTATTCACGCTCGCACTCAGATCAGATCCGCAAAGTGCGGGCGGGCCCGGGCAAACAGGGCGGCGCCCGCGGCGGCGACGACGAGCGAGAAGGCCGCCAGGTAGGCGATCGAAGCCGGGTCCGGGGCGGTGTGCAGCGAGAAGGCAAGCCGGTAGAGATCGACGAGGTGAGTCACGGGGTTGGCCTCGATGATCGGCCGCAGCCGCGCGGGCACGAGCGTGGCCGGATAGACGATCGGGGTTGCGTAGAAACCGACGGTCAGCACGATCCCCACCGCATGCATGGTGTCCCTCAGAAAGGTCGTGAGGGTCGCGGCAATGCAGCCGAGGCCGAAGGTCAGGAGGATCTGAAAACAGAGGGCCGGCACGACGAGGAAGATCCAGGGCCACTGCAGGTGGCCGATCAAGGCGACGTAGATGCCATACACGAAGAACGCGATGACTTCGTTGACGACGGCGGCCACGACGACCGACAGGACCAGCGTCTCGAGAGGAAACACGGTCTTCTTGACCATCGCCGAGTTGTCGAGGAGGCAGGAGGCCGAGCGTGCGATCCCCTCCGAGATCGCCATCCACGGCAGCAGGCCCGCCATCAGGAACTCCGGGAAGCTCGCGTAGCCCGGTCCGGCCGGCACGCGGAGAACCAGCGAAAAGACCGCCGTGTACAGCAACATCCAGAGGACCGGGTGCGCGAAAGCCCAGAGCAGCCCGAGGCCCGACCCCGCGTACCGGGAACGGACGTCCCGAATGACCATCTCCTTGAGCAGGAAGACCTTGGGAGCGATCGCCCCGTTCTTTCGCGACATATTTTGAAGCCGCCCGATTATATGGGCGCCACCTATGTTTTAATAGCATTTCCGGAAACAAACATGTCCTCTCACTCACCGCGAAAAGTCGCCCTCGTCGGCTCGCGCATCCGCGAGCTGCGCAAGGGCAGGCACCTCACGCAGACCGAGCTCTCCGAGAAAATCGGAGTGGCGCAGTCCGATCTCTCGCGCATGGAGCAGGGCGAGTACAAGGTCGGGCTCGACACGCTCTTCAAGATCCTCCAGGTCTTCGAGCTCAAGATGGGCGAGTTCTTCGGCGAGACCGAATCGCCCGTGGAACGGGAAGCCCGGGACCTCGCATCCGAGTTCCAGGGACTCTCCGACGAAGCCCGCCAGGAGATCCGGGATTTCGTGCGCTTCAAGAAGCACCAGGAGTCGGGCGATCCGGCGCTCGGTGACGCGGCGCACTCGGAACCCGAAGAAAAGCCTTGAGTTGCCCCGTCCCTCACCTAGAATGATCCATTACGGCCCGCGGCCGAACAACATGAGCGACCGGCGAAAGCACCTCGAGTTCCTGCGCAAGACCGCAAAAGACGCGATCTGGAGCGGAGACTACGACCGCGCGCTGACGCTGTACGAAGACGGCCTCGCGCTGGCCCGCTCCTGGAAGGACCGCGAGATCGAGGACCTGTTCACCTGCAACCGCGCCACCACCCTGCTCGAGATGGATCGCCAGGACTTCGACCTGTCGCAGTTGAAGGAGATCGTCCTTCGCAGCCCCGGCAGTCCCAACGCGGTGCTGGCGACCTACGCCTCGGCCCACGCCCACGAGGTCCGGGGCGAATACGCAAAGGCCGCGTTCTATGCGCAGGGGGCGCTCCAGAAGAGCCGCGACCTCGGCCTCGACGAGTGGGTGGCCGCGTCGCTCAACCTGCTCGCCAACCTGGAGCTGCACGAGAGTCATTTCGAGCAGGCGCGCGCACTCTTCCAGGAGTCGCTCGACCGCTATGAAGCGGAGGGCCTCGAAGCCTCCTCCGAAGCGGCGGTCGTCGCGGACAACCTCGGCTACTGCCACATCGCCCTCGACCACATGCCGGTCGGCCTGCCGCTGGTGCAGCGGTCGCTTTCGACGCTGGAAGGCCTCGGCTCCCGGCAGGCCATGGACTATCCGTGCCTCGACCTCTGCTTCGCCTCTCTCAAGCTCGATCGGCCCGACGAGGCCGAGGGCTGGGGCGTGCGCGCACTCGGGCTCGGCCAGGAGTTCGGCCGCAACGACGTCGTCAAGAACGCGCACTACCTGCTGGCCGAGACCTACAGCGAGATGGGCCGCGAGCATGCCGCCGACGAGCACTACGACGCACTCGCGAACTACTACCCGAACTTCCCGGCCCTGAAAAACTATCTCCACCAGATCAGCCTCATCGGCATGATCAACCTGAGGGCATGATGGGGCGCAACCGGATCCTGCAGCTCTTCGCCCTGGCCGCGGCGCTGACCGCGCTTCCGGGCGTGTGCGCCGCGGTCGAGGAGCGCTCGCTCCTGACGGCCGACGGGACGCTGCACGTCGTGCGCGCGGGCGCCGCCGTCGACCTCGGCGTTCAGGGCGCCGGGATCTCGCCGCAGTCGAACGTCATCGAGTGGAGCTCGCGCAGCCAGGACGGGACGGTCTCGGTGGCGATCCTCCCCGGCACCGTGTCCTACCAGGCGAAGTACGGGCTCGATCTCGCCTACGACGATCAGACCGCGACGCTGCTGCTCCTGTGGACCGAGAAGGTCTCGGCGTTCTCCCAGATCCGCGTCGGCGTGCTGCACGGCGGGACCTGGACGAATTCCATGCTCCTGCCGAGCGCCGGGATCTCGCGGGCGCACAACCCGCAGATGCTGGTCACGCACAGCAACGCCACCTACCTCGACGACCAGAACGACCCGGTCGCAAAGACGAGCTCGATCCTCTCGGTCATCTGGTGGGAGCAAGCGCAGGTCGAGCAGGCGCGCTACGCGACGCTCTTCCTCGACGAGACCAGCTTCGATCCGACGGCCCTTGCGATCTATGACCTCCCGACGATGGTCGGCGCGGGCGGCGACACACCCACCCAGAACATTCCGTCGGGCGCCTATCTCTATCCGAGCCTCCAGGCCGACGGGCTCTCGGGCGGGCTGCTCGCGAGCTTCGCCGACCTTCACGAAGGCAAGCACCGGGTCGTCCGCATCGAGTTCCCGCAGGACTGGGGCAGACCGTCCGAGCCGGGCAACACGAACTGGAAGCGCCGCCACATTCCGATCGTCGGCGTGGCGATGGAAGGCCCCGTCGCGCGGATGACGCCCAACGTGGCCGACACGCGGGACGGCGTTCGTACGACGATCGGCACCGGCTACCGGCCGACCCTCTCCTGGCGCGAGGGCGATACGTTGAAGTTCTCGCGCCTGGACGGCTCCGACTGGGCGCCCGTGCGTTCGATCGCGATCGACGACGCGATGACCTACGAGCGCGCCCTCGCGCTCGTCAGCAGCATGGGCGAGCGCAAGTGACGCCGCGCACGCGGCGTCATCCTGAGCGCAGCGAAGGATCCCTTTCCTAGCCAGGGCAAGACTCGACCCGCTCGCTCCCTCTCGTCCCGCCCCGAACAAACCCCTTGCCCGCCTCGGTCCTGCCGATAAGATCCGGTATCTTCGGAGGAACGCATGGCTCTGCTCGCAGTGGGTGACAAGGCTCCCGCCTTCAAGACCGCGGACCAGGACGGCAAGACCGTCTCGCTCGGAGACTTCAAGGGCCAGAAACTCGTCGTCTACTTCTACCCGAAGGACGACACCCCGGGCTGCACGAAGGAAGCGTGTTCCTTCCGCGACGGCTGGTCGAAGTTCCGCAAGAAGAAGATCGCGGTGCTCGGCGTTTCCGTGGACGACGAAAAGTCGCACCGGAAATTCGTCGACAAATTTTCGCTCCCCTTCACGCTCCTCGCCGACACCGACAAGGCGATCGTGAAGGCCTACGGCGTCTGGGGCGAGAAGAGCATGTACGGGCGCAAGTACCTCGGGGTCCACCGCGTCACGTATCTCATCGACGAAAAGGGCAGGATCGCGGCGGTCTGGCCGAAGGTCAAGCCGGACGGGCACGCGGAGGAGATCCTGGAAGCGCTGTCGGGGCGGCCCTCGAGGCCGCCCGCGGACCCTTAGAGCCCCTTCGGCAGCTCTGCCCGCACGTCCCCCTCGTACAGCGAATCGAGCAGCGTTGCGGCATCCGTGCCCGCGGGCGTGACGGTCTTCGGGACCATGATGCGCACAGTGTAGATGTGGTCCCCCGCGTCGCCGGTGCGCGGGTCCTTCACGCCCTGGCTGCGCAGGCGAAATTTCTGGCGACCCTGCGTCCCGGAAGGGACCCTGGCGCGAACGGGCCCGTGGATCGTCGGCACATCGATCTCGGCGCCCGAGTACGCCTCCTTGACCGTGATCGGCACGACCCCGTGTATGTCGTTGCCGTGCCTCTCGAAGTACGCATGCGGGGTCACCCGGACGGTCACGTACAGGTCTCCCGGCGGGCCGCCCTTCGCGCCCGTTCCACCCTTCCCGGGCAGGCGGATCGCTCCGCCGTTTTCGGTACCCTCGGGAATCCGGACGCGCACGCGCTCGGACTCGGCGACCACGCCTTCGCCCCGGCAGGTCGGGCACGCGCCCTTGCCGGCGCGGCCGGTTCCACCGCACGTCGAGCAGGAGCGCTCACGGCGCAATGCGAGCGTGGCCATCCCGCCGAGGACGGCGTCGCGGAAAGGCACCTCGATCTGGGCCCGCGTGTCCTCGCCGGCCTGGGGGCCCGCGGGAGACCGCCGCCCTCCCCCGAAGAGGTTGCCGAACAAGTCGCCGAGGTCGCCCCCCTCGAAGTGAAAGCCCTCGAATCCCTGTCCACCCCCGAATCCCCCGGCCCCGGGACCTCCGGCAGCCCCGCGGGGGTCGAACCCCCCGCCGAAACCGGGCCCCGGGCCGGCATGGCCGAACCGGTCGTAGGCTCGGCGTTTCTCCTCGTCCTTGAGCACCTCGTAGGCCTCCTGGACCTCCTGGAAGCGTTTTTGGGCTGCTTTATCGCCCGGATTGACGTCGGGATGGAGCTTTCGGGCCAGGCGGCGGTAGGCCTTCTTGATCTCGGCCTCTGGAGCACCCTTGGAGAGCCCCAGGACCTCGTAGTAGTCCCGCTTTGCCGCCATCTAGTGGCCGGCATTATAGCTACGCCGAAATTAGGCCATTGACACCCAACCGGAGACTAATATTATTAGTCTTAATCTCCGGATCATCTAATCTTATAAGGCAGTGAAAAGGGCGCCGCATCCATGAGCATCGACGACATCGATCTTCGGATCCTCGACATGCTCCAGCGCAACGGGAAACTCTCCCAGGCGCGGATCGCCGGGGCCGTGGGCCTGACGACGCCGTCGGTCAACGAGCGTATCAAGAAGATGGAGCGCCACGGAATGATCCGGGGCTTCGTCGCGCTGCTGGACCACGAAAAGATGGGTCTGCCCCTGACTGCATACGTCGACGTCGCGCTCGAGCATCCCCGGTTCGAGAAGGGGTTCGTCGACGATCTCGAAAAGCTCTTGAGCGTCCAGGAGTGCCACTATCTCGCCGGCGAGTTCGGATACCGGATCAAGGTCAAGGCCGCCGACACGGCGTCGCTGGCCGATTTCCTGCAGCGGCGGATCATGGGCATCAAGGGCGTCGCTCGAATCCAGGCCCAGGTCTCGCTGTCGTCGAAGAAGGAATCCACGCTGCTGCCCCTGATCGTCGAAAAGTCGGAGAAGGACAAAGAACCGAAGTAGAGGCTCCCGACTCCTCCCGACGCTGCGCGACCCCCCTAGAACCTCGCCACGAATCCCGCATCCGCATTGAAGAACTGCCGGTGCGGGTCCGCCGAGATGTCGTGGTAGGCGACGCGAAGGACGATGCCGAAGTTCTTCGCGACGCGGAACTCTCCGTCCAACCCGACGTTCCATCCGAACACCTTCTGGTCGAGGTCCTGGGAGGCCGCGAACTCGGGCGCCACGGGCTGAGGATTGAAAGAGTAGCCGCCAACGCCGGCGAAGATTCCCCCCGTGTAGAAGCCCTCCCAGTAGGTGTACGACACGTCGACCGTGAGGTAGTTGATCCGTTCCTTGTAACCCGGCATGGTCGCCGGTCCTCCGGGCGTCGTGACGGTCTGCCCCGCCAGCGCCTGCGTCGTCCACATCGAGCCGTACGTCATTCGCAGCAGCGTCGACCTCTCCATGCGGTAGTCCGCCCAGATCGTGTACTCGCTCGGCTTGAAGCCGTCGAGCGAGAAGGAGTCGTCGACGTTGTTCACCGAACCGTACGTGGCGCCGATCCCCCACGTCCCCGGTGACTGGGGCAGTGCCGGCGCGGCCAGAGCGACGCCGAAGCAGGCGATCAGCAGCGATCTCTTCCAGGTCAGCAACGGCACCTCCGAAAAGCGGACGTCACACTTCCGGCTCAGGTTTCCAAGCCCCGACGAGCACTCTACTTTGGATCCGGCCCGGGATGAAGCGGGTACAATTCCACCGCTTCCCGAGTCTACGGAGGCCGACACGAAAGCGCTGAGGCGAAAACGGTGAAGGGACTGGCAAGGGCCGCCGCGCGATTCTTCCTGCCCTCGATCTGCCTGTCGTGCCGGACCCGCCCGGCCGAGGATCTCTTTCGGGGCGGCGTCTGCCGGGACTGCTGGGACTCGCTGCCCGTCCCCGGGGCCGGCCGGTGCCGCCGATGCGATGAGGCCCTTCCCGGCGTCCCGGACCCGGCGCTATGCGGGCGCTGCCTGCTCGACCCACCCGACTTCGAGCGGCTGCGGGCGGCCGCGGCGTATCGGGGCTCCGCGCGAAGGATCCTGCTCGCCTTCAAATTCCAGGGCGCCGATTACCTCGCCTCCCGGCTGGCGGCCGCGATCATTCAGCGCCTCGGCCGCCCGGAGGCCGACGAGATCGCCGCCGTGCCGGCGACGCTCCGGGCCCGGCGGGCGCGCGGATACCACCCGGCCGGGGCCCTGGGCGCGGCCGTCGCGTCCCGGCTCGATCTTCCGTTCGCCGCCGGGCGGCTGGTCAAAGTCCGCGAGACGGAGATCCAGAGCAGCCTACCCGCCGTGCGGCGCGCCCGAAACGTCCACGGCGCCTTCCAGGTCCGCGGAACTCCCCTGCGGCACGTCCTGCTCGTCGACGACGTCGCCACCTCCGCGGCGACGGCGCGCGAGTGCGCCCGCCAATTGACGCTCGCGGGGGCGAGCACCGTCACCGTCTGGTGCTTCGCGCGCGCGTCCCGCACCGACATCGACCCGGAGGCGGCATGAATCCATTCCACCGGCTCATCGTCCGGACCCTGCCCCTCGTGCCCAGGCCGGTCGTGCGCCGGATCGCCTCGCGCTACGTCGCGGGCCAGACGCTCGAAGAGGCGCTCGATCTCGTGCGGAGCCTGAATGCCGAGGGCTGCATGGCGACGCTCGACGTGCTCGGCGAGGACGTGACCCGGGCGGACGAGACCGAAGCGACCACGCTCGCGTACGAGCGGGCGCTCGCCGAAATCGCGGCGCGCAAGCTCGACACCAACATCTCGGTCAAGCTCACCGCCCTCGGCCTGAAGCTCGATCCGGCGCTCTGCCGGCGGCAATTCTCCCGCATCGTCGCGGCAGCGAAGGCGAAGGGGATTTTCGTGCGCATCGACATGGAGGACTCGCCGGTGACCGAGGAGACCATCCGCATTTTCCTCGAATTCCGGCAGGTGTACGACCGGGTCGGCATCGTCCTGCAGGCCTACCTGCGCCGCAGCGCCGACGATGCCCGCCGCATCGCCGCGGTCGGCGGCAACGTCCGCATATGCAAGGGCATCTACGTCGAGCCGCCGGCGATCGCATTCCAGGAGCGGGAGGAGATCCGGAGGAGTTACGTCGAGCTCGTCGACCTGCTCCTGTCCTCGGGTTGCTACGTCGGCATCGCGACCCACGATCCGCTGCTCGTCGAGCGCGCGCTCGGCGTGGTCGGCCGGATGCGCCTTCCGAAAGAGGCCTACGAGTTCCAGATGCTCCTCGGCGTCGCCCGCACGCTGCGCCGGCAGCTCGTCGCCGACGGCCGGCGGCTTCGCGTCTACGTGCCGTACGGCGAAGCCTGGTACGCCTACTCGGTGCGCCGATTGAAGGAAAACCCCTCGATCGCGGGGCACGTGCTGAAGGGACTCTTCCGGTCGTCCTGACCTCCGCGTACTGACCCCCGGAGGGGACAGCCCTCCAGACCCCCGGAAGACCCATCTTGCCGGACCGACCGGTGGCAATTGACAGCGCACGAATCTATACTCCCGAGTTGGACCCTCGGGCCCGGCATATGAGACGGCACCGCATCGCCTTTCCTCTTTCGGTCCTGCTGCTCTGGCTGGCAGGACGGCCGGCGCTCGCCGGCCCTCCCGCTCCGCCGATTTCCGGTGTCGTGCGTCACCTCGAGGTGCCCGTGTCCGGCGTCCTCGTCATCTTCTTCAACCTTGGCGACAACTCGCTGGCACGGATCCGAACGGCGACCGACGGCACCTTCGTGCTCACGTCGGCGCCCGCCGGCGTCTACGAGCTCGTCGCGTACAAGCGCGGGTTCGAGCCGGCGCTGCAACGGCTGTGGCACCAGGCGGGGACCGAGCAGGTTTCGGCGGTATCGATCAAGCTGACGAAGAAGGGCGGCGCGGCGTCGCCCGAGGCGCCGGTGCCGACGACCATCTGGGACCTGCGCGATCGCCTGCCGACCGACGTGCTGCGCGAGCTCGCCGTCGAAGAGGTCGCCGACAAGTCCACGCCGCCCGCCGAAAAGGTGCGCCTCTCGCGCCTGCTCGCCGGAGAGCTCAAGACGATGACGGAGCCTGGGCAGGGCTCTGCGACCGCACTCTCGCGGGCAGCGGTCGGCCTGCATGGCGGATTGCCCAACGGCTGGCAGTACGGCATCACGGGCGACTACGAGAAGCTCGGCGAATTGGATGCGCCGGGCGAGGTGACGACGGGAAACGCAGCCGGCCTCGCCCTCGAGATCAATCCATCCGCCGACGCGCACGTTACCGTGTCCACGCGCCGAAACGTCCTGTCTCTGAACGACAGCCCGGCGAGCCTGCAGACGCATGCCGTCAGCTGGAGCCACGGCGCCGAGCAGGGCCGCGTCGAGTCGGTGGCGGCCCGGTACGTGGAGGAAACCAACCTGTACCGAGCCACCGCCCTGGGGACGACGATCTTTCCGCTGTCTTCGCGCACGTGGGAAGTCAACGGCGCGTACGGCCGGCCTTCGACACTGGATGCGCCGGGGGTCGCGTTGGGAATGGCCTACCGGCACACCGAGGCGAGCGTCGGCCCGTCCGGCGTGGGTGCGGACGGCGTTTTCGTGCAGTCCGCGCCGGACGCGGACCTCTCCGCTTCGACGGCCTTCCGCGTCTCCGATCAGCTCGAGGTCGAAGGGGGAGTCGTGGCGCGGTACATCGGCAGTGCCGCGGCGGGATACGGCATCGCCCCGGTCGCCACCATTCGCTACACGATCGGCGGCGCGACCGTCTACGCGCGCGGCCTCTACCGCGCGCTCGGATCCACTTCCGATGCGACGGTCGTCATGCCCCGCGTGGCCTCGATCGAGGAAAGCCGGGAGCCCGCGGCGACGCGCTCGTTCGCGGTCGGGTTCCAGCGCAGCGTCGGGCGCGACTCCTCGGTGCAGTTCGAAGCATCCGAGCAGCGCATGGGAGAGCTCGTGCGCGCCTTCTTCGAAGGCGACTTCCTCACCGACTTCGACAGCGTGTACCTGCTCGACGGGAACAACGTCCGCCAGTACAAGGGCGCCGTCCAGCAGCGCCTCTCCAACACGCTGTCCGGCAACGTGACGGTGCGTTACGGCTCGATCGACGGCGAGGTCGCGAGCAGCAGCCGCGAGAGCTACGGCATCACGAGCAATCAGGGGCGCTTCTGGTCGGCGCGCGCCGCCGTCGAGGTGCTGCCGACGCGGACCGGAATCGCGATCCTGGTCCGGGGCATCCGACAGGACCTCCGCACACCCGCCGCCACCCTGTACAACGACTCGAACAAGCTCGCGCTGTCCGTGGCACAGGACCTGTCCATCATCGGCCTGGCCCCCTTCGGCGCCGACTGGAAACTGCTCGTCGCCATCGAGAACGCCCGCGGGACCGGCCTCTCTGAAAGCAAAGAGATTGCCGCCACCGCCAACCGCCTCCTCGGCGGCGTCGCGGTAGCGTTCTGACGGATCTGCGAGGCGTAAGCCGAGCAGGTCATCCGGGGCCCCGTCAACCTGAGCGCAGCGAAGAATCCCTCGCAGCCACATCGATGACTCAAAAGGGATCCTTCGTGCCTTCGGGCCCTCATGACAGCGTCCAATTCTTTTTTGGACTATATTCAGATTCTTGATTTTCACCCTTGCAATTCCCAGTGCCAAGGTCTCAAACCGATGACATCAAATGATTTACCTGGTTGTTCTTTGAGCCCGGTGGTGGCATTCAGTTTGCTGAATCAATCTCGGTGAACCGCATGGCAAAGAGGCTGGTGACCCTGGCGCTCGTCGCGCTGACCCTCGGCACGGTCGCGCTCGGGTTCATGGCCTTCGCCCGCAAGGTCGACGGCTTCTCGGCCACCGGCTTCCAGTCGGACCGGGAGGGTGGCGCACTCGTGCTGCGGTCGGTCGCGCCGGACAGCGCCGCCGCTCGGGCGGGCCTTTCCGCGGGAGACCGCATCATCCTCGCCGACGGGCAGACCGCGGCCTCGCTCGACCACGCCGACCGGCAGCTCGCGCGCAAGCCGTTTCCGCACGCGCTCGTCGTCCTCTCGCCCGGCGGCGAGATCCGCGGCGCCTCGCTCGGCGAACCATCGGTGCACTTCGACAGCACGTACCTGTTCCTGGCCTTCGTTGGAATCCTGTACCTGATCATCGGCCTCTTCACGATCGCGCGGGAGCGCACCGCGGCCGCATGCGTGTTCTGGGCACTGTGCCTCTGCTCGTTCGGGATCTACGTGTTGACCCCGGCGGGGCCGCACGACGCGATGTGGCGGGTTTCGTGGCTCGCCGAGGATTTCTTTCGCGCGTTCCTTCCCGCCCTGCTGCTGCACTTCTTCCTGATTTTCCCCCGGCCGGTCCGCGTCCGCCGCATCCTTCCCCTGCTCTATGTCCCGGCCGCGGTCTACATCGCCGCGGAGCTATCCGTCCTCGCCGCCCGCCCCTCCCCCGGCGCGGCCGCGTTCCTGGAAGCCTGCGAGCGGCTCTGGTTCGTCTACTTCGTCGTGTATGTCTCGGCCGTCCTCGCCCGCCTGATCGACCTGATGCGCCGCCACCGCGAGGACGCGGAAGCCGAGAAGCAGGTCCGGTGGATCGCCCTCGGCGTGATCGTGGGGCTGGCGCCCTTCCTCCTGCTCTCGGCGCTCCCGCGCGCCTTCGGCCTCGAGTCGCCACTGCTCTCGAGCGTCGCCGTCGTGCCGCTCGTGCTGATCCCGCTGGCCTTCGCCTACGCGATCCTGAAGTGGCGGCTCTGGGACGTCGAAATCTTCGTACGGGAAGCGATCGGAACGACCGGGGCCGTCCTGCTCGGCGGGATGACCTTCGTGCTGCTCAATTCCCTGCTCGACCGGACGTTCGAGGGAATGGCGGCCGCCGGCAAGAACGTCATCGCGTTCTCCTCGGGAATCCTCCTCGCCTCGCTGCTCGTTCCGGTGAAGAAGCGCCTCACCGACGTGCTCGAGCGCATCCAGTACCACGACACGTACCGCGCGCGGCGGGCGCTGCTCGACATCGCCCGCGACTTTGCAACCCCGCGGCCGCGCGAGGAGGTGGTGCAGGCCATCGTCCGCCGGGTCGAGGAGGCCTTGCGGGTCGTTCCGTGCTCGCTCTTTTTCTTCGAAGGCCCGGGGCACGATCCGGACGCGGCCGTCCTGGCCGAGCTGCTCGCCCGGGAGGATCGGCTGCGCCTGCGCGGAACCGCCTTCGGCGCGGCGCCGCCCGCGGCCCTCCTGCGGCTCCACGCCCTCGGCTACCGCGCGTTTTTCGCCATGCGCTGCGGGGGCGCGCTCGTCGGCGCGCTCGGCGTCGGATACAAGGACGGACGCGTCCCGCTTTCTTCCGAAGACGAGGCCCTCCTGACGGCCGTGCTGGCCCAGGCAAGCCTCGCCTACGAGAACGCCCGCCTCTACGGCGCGCTCGCGCAGCGGCTGGCCGAGATCCGGACGCTGCAGGAATACCAGGAAAGCGTCATCCGGTCTTCCTCCTCGGGCATCGTCGTGCTCGACGCGGACGGCCGGATCCACTCGTCGAACCCTGCGTTCGCGCAGCTGGTCGGCCGCACCGAGGCAGCGCTCGAGGGCCTGCCGTTCGGGGAGGTGCTGCCCACGGTCGCGCTCGGCGAGCCCTCGGAGCACTCCGAGGACCGGCGCTTCGAGGCCGAATTCTCGACGCCCGGGGGCGAGGCGCGCGATCTGCAGGTCTCGGTTTCGGCCTTCGCGGGATCGCCGGACCACCGCGTGGTCGTCGTCGAAGACATGACGGACCGCATCCGCGCCGAGCGGGCGCTGGCGGAGCGCGAACGGCTCGCCTCGCTCGGGGTGCTCGCGGCCGGCGTCGCCCACGAGGTCAACACGCCGATCGCGGGCCTCTCCTCCTATGCCCAGCTCCTGCTCTCCGAGACGCCGCCGGGCGACCCCCACTATCCGATTCTGAAGAAGATGGAGCGCCAGACGTTCCGCGCCGCGCACCTCGTCAACAATCTGCTCGAGTTCGCGCGCCCGCGGCCGCGCACGCCCCTGAGGACCGACCTGCGGGGAGTCCTCGTCAACGCCGCCGAGTCGGTCGAAACGGCCTTCGCCGGCCGGCGCCTCGAGCTCGAGGCGGATCCCGAGGGGCCGCCCGCCCTGGTAATCGGCGATCCTCGCGACCTCGAGCAGGTCTTCGTGAACCTGCTGACCAACGCGCGCGATGCGTCCCCCGAAGGCGGAATCGTGACGTGCCACCTCGAGCGCGCCGGCGAGAGCCTCCGCGTGACCATCGCCGACCGCGGGCCCGGCATCAGCCCGTCGGCCGCGGAGCGCGTCTTCCAGCCCTTCTACACGACGAAGAAGTCCGGGGGCACCGGCCTCGGCCTGGCAATCTCCCGCGACATCGTGCAGCGCCACGGCGGGACCCTCGCGCTTTTCACCCGCGAGGGCGGCGGCGCCGAGGCCCGCGTCGAGTTGCCGCTGGTCCCCGCCGGGTCGCCCTCGTGAGAGTCCTCGTCGTCGACGATGAGGAGGTCATCCGCGACGTCCTCGGCACCCTGCTGACGCGGGAGGGCTACGAGGTGACCGCGGCCGCCTCCGCCGGCGAGGCGGTGGCCCTGTTCGAGGCCGAGCCCCACGACGTCGTCCTGCTCGACCTGATGCTGCCCGATCGGCCCGGGCTCGACGTCCTTCGCGACGTCCTGCGGCGCGATCCCGACGCCGTGGTCGTGATCGTGACGGCGTATTCCTCGATCGAGGGGGCCATCGAGGCCATGCGCCTGGGCGCCTTCCACTACATCCCGAAGCCCTTCCAGAACGAGGAGGTGCTGCTCACCCTGCGCAAGGGCTTCGAGGCGCGCCGCCTGACCGAGGAGAACCGCCGGCTGCGCGAGGAGCTCTCGCTGCGTTTCGGCCTCGGGCGCATCGTCGGAAAGTCCGCGGGAATGCGCAAGGTCTTCGAGCTCGTCCGGCTGGCCGGCCCTTCGCGCTCGACGATCCTCGTGGAGGGCGAGAGCGGCACGGGAAAGGAGCTCGTCGCGCGGGCGATCCACACGCACTCGCCGCGCTCGGGGGCGCCCTTCGTCACCGTCAATTCCGGCTCGATGCCCGCCGACCTGCTCGAGTCGAATCTCTTCGGCCACGTCAAGGGCGCGTTCACCGGCGCCATCGCCAACAAGAAGGGCCTCTTCGAAGCCGCCGACGGAGGGTCGATCTTCTTCGACGAGATCGGCACGGTGACCATGGACACCCAGGCGAAGCTCCTGCGCGTCATCCAGGAAAAGGAGTTCATGCGCGTGGGAAGCATCGAGACCCAGAAGGTCGACGTCCGCATCATCGCTGCCACCAACGTGGACCTCAAGAAGATGGTCGCCGAGGGCCGGTTCCGCGACGACCTCTACTACCGGCTCTGTGTCATCACGATTTCGATCCCGCCGCTGCGCGAGCGGCGCGAGGACATCCCGCTGCTCGCCGAGCACTTCATGCGGCTCTATGCTTCGGAGAACGACAAGCCGATCTCCGGCATCGGCCCGGAGGCGTACCGCGCGCTGCTCGACCACGACTGGCCCGGCAACGTCCGCGAGCTCGAGAACGCGCTCGAGCGGGCAGTCGTCCTCTGCCCGCGCGGGGGACAGATCGGCCTCGACCTGCTGCCGGAGACCGTCCTGCAGCCCGATCGCGGGGAACTCCCGATCCGCCTGCCGGAAAACGGGGCCACCTACAAGCAGCTCGTCGAGGACTACGAGCGCCGGCTCATCCGGACCGCGCTGCGGCGCACCGCCGGCGTCCAGAAACGCGCGGCCGAGCTATTGAAGATCAAGCCGACGACGCTGCACGAGATCATCAAGAGACTGGAAATCCGGGACTAATCGGGGTCAGGCGTTCGAATCTTCCGGACGAGAGCATTCGATCCAGCGGGGAAAGTCCGGGATCCGGAAGATCGAAGGCCTGACCCCCTCGAAGCGCGCGAGCCGAGAAGCCGGGACAAAGAAGTCCGAAGAATTCAGACCTGACCCCGATTTCGGTTTATGCGAGCTTGCGCACCATCACCAGGGTCCGGTCGTCCGCGTAGGGCTCGCCCTTGACGTACTCTTCGAGCGCCTGGTACAGCGCCGACTCGATGTCGGCCGTCGCGCGGCCGAGCTGGGCCCCGATGAACTCCTTCAAGCGGACCATGCCGAACTCGTTGCCCTCGGGATCGTTGGCCTCGGTCACGCCGTCGGTGTACAGGCACAGCAGGTCGTCGGGCTGCAGCGTGAGCTTCGAAGATCCGTAGGGCTTGCCCGGAAACAGGGCCAGCGGCAGGCCGTGGGAGCCGAGCTCCTCGATCGTGCCGCCCGCGCGCAGGAGCAGCCCCGGGTTGTGGCCGGCGTTGGTGTACTCGACCTCGCCCGTCGCGGGGTCGAGAAGCAGCAGGAAGAACGTGATGAAGCGGTCCGGGCCCGTGCGGCGCGAGATGGCCTCGGAAAGCCGGCCGGTCATCTCCGCGACCGGCACAGCCTCGTCCGCCCATGCGTGGAACGAGGCCTGCAGCGAGGCCATGAGCAGCGCCGGGCCGACTCCCTTTCCGCAGACGTCCGCGATCGTGGCGTAGATCTTCCCGTCGCTGCGGGGCCGGAAGTCGAAGTAGTCGCCCGAGACCTGGCGGGAGGCGACGTTGGAGCCGTGGAGCTCGTATCCCGGCAGCGGCGGCGGGTCCTCGGGGAGCAGGCGCTGCTGGATCTCGCGGGCGAGCGCGAACTCGCGGTCCATCTGCCGCTTCTCGGCATTCTCCTCCATGAGGCGCGCGTTCTGGATTTTCGCCGCGGCCACGTTGGCGAGCGAGGTCAACAGGCGCAGGTCCGCCTCCTCGAAGGAGCGGTGCCCGACGCGGCAGTCGACGTAGATCAGTCCGACGACCTCGTCCGCGTTCTCCAGCGGCGCCGCGAGCACCGACTTGATCCCCGAGAGGCGGATCGAATCGGCGAGCGAGACGCCCGAGCCCGTGGAGGTGTCCATGAGGATGAGGCCGTTGCGCTTCTCGACGACGGCGGCGACGAGCGTTTTCGACAGCCGGATGTCCTCGGCCGAGATCCCTTCGGCCACGCGCACGACCGCGGGAGCGAGCTCGCCCGTGACGCGCGATTTCAGGAGCACCAGCCCGCGGTCCGGCTTGAGCGTCTCGAACACCTTGTCCATGAGGAATCCGAGCAGCTCGTCGACGGAGATGTCGCGCAGGAGCTCGACCGTCAGCTCGTTGACGACGCGCAGGGACTCGATGAGTTTTCCGAGCTGCTCGGCGGGCAGCCTCGGGTCCGTCTCGGTGGCATGGGCGCGCAGCAGCTCGGCCGAGGCCTTGAGGATCGTGTTGTCGAGCGGGTCTTCCCCTCCGCCCTCGATGCGCACGCGGGTCGTCGACTCCGACTCGACCTTCAGCGTCACGCCGCCGATCGTGATCCGGTCGCCCGGCTTCAGGACCTGGACGGTCGTCAGCCGCTCGCCGTTCAGGAACGTGCCGTTGCGCGAGCCGAGGTCCTCGACCGTCAAGCCGCCATCGTCCGCGCGCACGATGCGCGAGTGCTGGCGCGAGAGCATCTTGTCGGAGATCGGCAGGTCGTTCATGGACGAGCGGCCGACGGTCGTCACCGGACGGTCCAGCGAGACCTTCCGCGCGGCCATGCCAGGTGCGGTGACGTAGAGGTAAAACACGATCTGCCTTAGGGTTGGAGATTCTAACCTGCCCGCGGCCGGAAGGCCGGGAACAGGCCGGAAAAGAGGCCCCGGAGCCGGGGGACTTGCGCCCGGGCGCCGGAGTCCGTAGAATCCGCCGTCCCATGAAACCGAACACCCACCCCGAGCTTCACGAGGTCCTGGTCCACTGCGCCTGCGGCGAGACCTGGACGACCCGCTCCACGAAGAAGGAGCTGCGCCTCGAAATCTGCAGCAAGTGCCACCCGTTCTTCACGGGCAAGCAGAAGCTGATGGACTCCGCCGGCCGCGTCGAGCGGTTCCGGAAGCGCTACGAGAAGAAGGCCGCCGGCACCTCGGCCTAGGGGCAATGCGCCCGACACTTTCCGTCCCCTACCCTTCCGCCGCCCTCTAGCGGCGAACGCTCAACTTCCGTTTGGCCGTCAGCCAGGGGCTGACGGCCGAGAGCTGCACCATGTTCGAAAAGCTGAAAGACATCCGCCGCAAGTACGAGGAAGTCAGGGCCCGCCTGGCCGACCCGGACTTCGTCCAGGACCACCGGGCCGTGCGCGACGCCCAGAAGACCATGACGGAGCTCGAGCCCATCGTCGCCAAGCTGGCCGAGCAGCAGCAGGTCCAGAAGGAGATCGACGGCGCACGCGAGCTCGTCGAGTCGCTCTCGCCCGGAGATGAGCTCTACCAGATGGCGGCCACCGAGCGCGCCGCGCTCACCGAGCGCCTGACCGGCCTCGAGCAGGACCTGAAAGTCCTTCTGCTTCCGAAGGACCCCAACGACTCGCGCAACGTCTTCCTCGAGATCCGGGCCGGCACCGGGGGCGACGAGGCCGCGCTCTTCGCCGCGGAGCTCTTCCGCATGTACCAGCGCTACGCCGAGCGCAGGCGCTGGAAGGTCGAAATCGTGGACCGGGACGACACCGGGATCGGGGGGATCAAGACGATCACGGTCCTCATCGAGGGCGAGGGGGCATACTCGCGCCTGAAGTACGAGGGCGGCGCCCACCGGGTGCAGCGCGTTCCGGCGACCGAGGCGTCCGGGCGCATCCACACCTCGGCCGCGACCGTCGCGGTCCTGCCGGAGGCCGAGGACGTGGACGTGAAGGTCGAGGACAAGGACATCCGCGTGGACCGCTTCTGCGCCTCGGGCCCGGGGGGACAGGGCGTCAACACCACCTACTCGGCCGTGCGCCTCACGCACCTTCCGACCGGCCTCGTCGTCCAGTGCCAGGACGAGCGCAGCCAGATCAAGAACAAGGCCAAGGCGATGCGGGTCCTGAAGTCCCGGCTGCTCGAGATCGAGCAGGCCAGGCAGGAGGGCGCAATCGCCGCCGAGCGCAAGAAGATGGTCGGCTCGGGCGACCGTTCCGAGAAGATCCGTACGTACAATTTCCCGCAGTCGCGCATCACCGACCACCGCATCGGTTTCACCACGCACCGGCTCCAGGACGTCCTCGACGGCAACCTCGACGAGCTCGTCGAGCCCGTCTCGTCCCACTTTCAGGCCGAGCGGCTGAAGGACGAGCTGGCGAGGGCGTAACGTAGGGATTCGGGAAGCGAGATGCCGGATCGATGACCACCGGGGAACTGCTCAAAGACGCGGCGGAAAAGGCGGCCGCGGCCAAAGCCGACGCGACCATCTGGGACGCGCGGCTGCTCCTCGCCCACGCGATGGGCGGCATGTCGCCGCTGGCCCTGGATCCCCGGCAGACGCTCGAGCCCGGCATCGTGGCGCGCTTCTCGGGACTCTGGGACAAGCGGGTCGCCGGCGTTCCGGTGCAGCACCTGATCGGCGAATGGGACTTCTACGGGCGCCCGTTCCGCGTGGACGGCCGGGCGCTCGTTCCGCGCCCGGAGACCGAGATCCTCCTCGAGCAGGCGCTCAAGGAGGCGCCCGACGCACGGCGCGTCCTCGACGCCGGGACCGGCAGCGGCATCATCGGGATCACGTACCTGCTCGAGCGGCCGCAGGCGCGGGCGGTGGCGCTCGACATTTCGGTCGACGCGCTGGTGCTCGCCCGCGAGAACGCCGCGCGTCACGGGGTCCTGGCGCGCATGTCCTTCGTGGCCTCGGACTGGCTGTCCGCGCTCTCGGCGTCGCCCTTCGACGTCATCCTTTCGAACCCGCCCTACCTCGCGATCGGCGAGTCGCCGCACCTGCCGCCCACCGTCCGGGACCACGATCCCCGGCGGGCGCTCTTTGCCGGCGAGGACGGACTCGCCGCCATCCGCCAGCTGCTGGCGACCGCGGCCGCGTACCTGGCCAAGGGAGGCCTGCTCGTGTTCGAGATCGGTTTCGGCCAGGGCGAGGCCGTGCGCTCCGAGATCCTGAGCCGCCCGGTCTGGAGGTTCCTGAAGATCGAGCCCGACCTCGAGGGGATTCCGCGCATCTGTCTCGCCCGGCTCGAGTCCTCGGCGGAGAGAGTCAGTAGAATCCGCAAGCCGTGGACAAGTTCCTGATCGAAGGCCCCGCCCGCCTCTCGGGCGAAGTCTCGATCTCCGGCGCGAAGAACGCCGCGCTCCCCTGCCTCGCCGCGGCGCTCCTGACCGAGGAACCCGTGCGCCTGACCAACCTTCCAAACGTCGCCGACATCCGGACGCTCGGCAAGCTGCTCCAGCACATCGGCTCGCGGGTCGAGTCAGACGGGACGACGGCGACGATCGAGACGCGCCGGATCGGCTCGGCCGACGCGCCCTACGAGCTGGTCAAGACGATGCGCGCCTCCGTGCTCGTGCTCGGGCCGCTGCTCGCACGCTCGGGCTCGGTGCGCGTGTCTCTGCCCGGAGGGTGCGCCATCGGCGTGCGCCCGATCAACCTGCACCTGGCCGCCTTCGAAAAGCTCGGCGCCGAGGTGCGGCTCGATCACGGCTACGTCGAGGCGAAGGCGGCGCGGCTCGTCGGCGCCGAGATCGAATTCGACACGGTCACCGTCACGGGAACCGAGAACGTGATGCTCGCGGCCACGCTCGCGCGCGGCACCACGAAGCTCGTCAATGCGGCGCGCGAGCCCGAGGTCGCGGACCTGGCGCTCATGCTGACGAGGATGGGCGCGAAGATCACGGGTGCCGGAACCGACACGATCGTCATCGAAGGCGTCGAGAAGCTGCACGGCGCCGAGCACGCGGTCATCGCGGACCGGATCGAGGCCGGCACGTATGCCCTGGCGGCCGCGGCGACGCGGGGCGACGTCGCCATCCGCCGCTGCGTGCCCGGCCACCTCGCCGCCCTCACGAGCCGCATGGCGGCCACCGGAGCGCGGATCGAAGCCTCGGGCGAAACGCTGCGCGTCCGGGCCGAGGGCCCGCTCGTCTCCCACGACGTGGCCACCGCGCCCTATCCGGGCTTCCCCACGGACCTGCAGGCGCAGTGGATGGCGCTGGCCGCCGGCATGGACGGCATCGCGACGATCACGGAGACGATCTTCGAAAACCGGTTCCAGCACGTGGCCGAGCTCGTCCGCATGGGCGCCCGGATCCGCCTCGAAGGGCGCTGGGCCGTCGTGGAAGGGCCGTCCCGCCTCACCGGGGCCCGGGTCATGGCCAGCGACCTGCGGGCCTCCGCGGCCCTCGCGATTGCCGCGCTCACGGCCGAGGGTGAGACCACGATCGACCGGGTCTACCATCTCGATCGCGGGTACCAGCGAATGGAGGAGAAGCTCGAGGGGCTGGGAGCGAAGGTCAGGCGGGTGAAGGGAGCGTCATGAGCGACTGTCTGTTCTGCAGAATCTCGAGCGGAGAGATCCCGTCGAGGCAGGCCTACTCGGACGAGAGCGTCTACGCCTTCCATGACATTTCCCCGAAGGCGCCGACGCACGTCCTGGTCATCCCGAGGAAGCACATCCCGAAGCTCGCCGACGCTGGCCCCGCGGACCGGGAGCTCGTCGGCGAGCTCGTCGCGCGGGCCGCGTCCATCGCCCGCGATCTCGGCCTCGAGCACTACCGGCTGGTTGCGAACAACGGCGAGGGCGCAGGTCAATCCGTCTTCCACCTGCACTTCCACCTGCTCGGCGGCCGCCCCATGGCCTGGCCGCCCGGCTAGCCGTCGCTACCGCTCGCTTCGCTCGCTCTCGCTCCCGCGGCGCGAACCTCCTCCCTCCCTTCGGTCGGGAGACTATTCGCGCCGCGTGCGAATAGGCGCCGTGCCGCTCGTTCTACATCGGTGCGAGCAATAGTTGCACGCGGCGCGAGGAGTCTCCGCGAGTGCAGCGGAGGAGCCTCGCGCCGCGGGAGCGAGCGCGCAGCGAGGGGTCAGCCGGCCGGTCGAGCCCGCATCCGGGCGAGCCGGCCGGCGGTGCGCCGCAGGCGCAGACCCCTCGCTAAACGCGAGCGACGTCGAGCCACTCCTCGGCCTCGGTGCGCTGGCGGAAGGTGCGGATGGCGGAGAAGTGGCCGCGCGCGTAGACCTCGAAAATCCTGGCCACGCCAAACAGGGCCTCGCGGTCGGCCACGATGGCGCAGGCGCCGAACACGAGGTGTTCGACGAGACCGACCCGATCGGCGGCGGCCCGCAACTGCGGACCCTCGGGAAGCGTCGTGACTCCCGTCAGATCGAGCAGTACGTCGAGCTGCCGCGGACGGGCGGCATCGCGCTCCAGGGCCTCGAAATGTGCCATCACCTGCGGCAGAGTCACATTCCCGGCGCAGGTCGTATAAATTCGCCCTCGCGCAACATCGATCTCGTAGGTGACCGGCATGCGGAACCTCCCCACCCCCGGAGGGCCGACCACCGATTATCCTGCAAGATTGCCTCCTCCTTGGCCTTTTCGCAAACAGCGGTGCCAGCTCTCTCCCGGTGAGTTCTCGCGGCGAACTCGAAAAATGTCGCGCATTGAGAGACCTGACCCCTGCTAGTCGGGAACCACGGGCAGGACGAGGCGGGAAGGGTGTGCGGCGTCGTGGTGGATGCGGATCGTGGCCGGGCGGCTCTTGCCCGAGCGCGCCTCCGATTCGCCTGTCTGCAGGTTGCGTGAAAAGTGCGGCATGAAGCTCCCGCAGAGCACGACGCGAATTCGGTGGCCCTTGTCGAATCGGTTGCCGGTCCTCAGATTCTGCAACCGCATCGCGACGATCTGCCCCGGCTCGAGGAGCTTCGGCGCGGGCCCGCCGTCCCGATCGCTCGCCCGCAGCACGTCGGTGCCCGGGCTCGACAGGTTCCAGGCGGTGCCGTCGGGTCCCACGTCCTCGAGCATCACCCAGAGGTCGGCATCCGGAGCATCGGCCGACAGAAAGATCTCGGTCTCGATCGCTCCCACGACGCGCAGGGGCTCGCTGAGCGGCTCGGTCTCGAAGACGAGCACGTCCTTGCGCCGGGCGAGCGCGCGGTAGTCGTGCGCGCCGGGCTCCGTGCCATGGGGGTCGATCACCGGTCTTGCCGGATCCGACCGGAAGGCGCTCGAAGCGGGTTGGGCGGCGTCGGGAGGGGCCGTCATGACTCGCGAGGCGAGTTTGCCGCCCGGCGCGAAGTAGAGGGACAGGGAGCTCGTCCCGGGCAGCGGCATCGTGTCGCCCGAGCGCCAGACGTTCTCCCCCATGACGAACGTCCGGACGCGCGGCTCGCGGTCGACGCCGTTGTCGAGGCCGCGCACGTAGCGGTCCATGAAGCGCAGGATGAGCTCTGCATAGTCGATCGGCGCCGTCGGCCCGAACGCGCGGTCGCCGGACCGGTCCGAGTCCTCGCCGCCGTGCGTCCAGGGGCCGATCACGAGTTGCGTGCGCGGGTCCTTCTCCGCCCTTCGCGCGGCGAGAAGCCCCAGGAAGTTGGTGATCGCGCCCTCCGGTCCGTACGTCTCGTCGTGCCAGCCCGAAAAGTTGAGAACCGCGGCGCCCACCCGGTCGTACCGGCCGCGCAGCTCGGCCCAGTCCCAGTCGCCCTGTCCGGGAGGGTGCGCCAGCCACTCGAAGTAGTACGGCGCCACGTCCTTCAACTCCGGCAGATTGGTCAGCGGCAGCCGGTACGGCAGCACCGGCTCGAGGCCCTTCCACGCCGCCTCGGCCTCCTTGTCGGTCCGCGGTCCGGACAGCTTCGCGCGGACCCGGGCGTCGGGCGCGATGTTCTCCCAGATCCACGCAATCCACGACAGGTCCCACGTTCCGCCGGCGTAGAAGAAATTGCGCGCGGTGGAAAAGGTCATGGCCGGAACCATGGCCTTCAGGTGCGGCGGCGACTCGACGGCCGCCAGCCACTGCACGGCGCCCGGGTAGGAAAGCCCGAACGTGCCGATTTCTCCGCTGGACCAGGGCTGCGCTGCGGCCCACTCGATCGTGTCGTAGCCGTCGCGGCCCTCGTTCACGTACGGGACGAAGACGCCCTCCGAACCGTAGCGGCCGCGCACGTCCACGAGCGCCACCGCGTACCCGCGCGCGAGCGCCGCCCGGACGATGTCGTTGCCCTCGGCATGCTCGCGTCCGTACGGCGTGCGGTAGACGAGCGTTGGAAAGCGCCCGGTCGCGGCGGGGCGAAGGATGTCGGCGCCGAGCTTCACGCCGTCGCGCATGGGAACGGCGACGCCGCGCTGCACGAACGGGACCGGCGCCTCCTGTGCGGGGGCCACCGCGAGCAGGGCTGCGAGCAGGCCGGCGAACAGCCTCATGAACGAGCCCTCATGGCCTCACGGTTCCACCCTGGTTCTCAGGGAGACGGCGTCCGGGAAGGGGACGGCGCGGCGGACAGGGCGACCGGAGTGCGATCCCCGGGCACCTCCACCGGGATCCGGTGGATCGAGATGCGCGCCTTCTGGCGCAGGTCCTTCAGCCACCGGGCGACCTCGTCGTCGAACATCCGCTCCGAAGCCCGCCGGCGCATCTCTTCGGCGACCGCGTCGAAGGCCGCGACGGGTGCTCCCGACGCCTTCTGCTCGGGAACGTATCGTTTCTCATATTCCTCGCGCGCCTGCTCCTCGTCCGCGTAGGCGATGGGCGCAAACCGTTCGCGCAGGTAGCGCGCGATCACCAGCTGGCGGTCGATCGAAGCCCGCACTTCGTCCACGGTCATGCCCGAACGCGCGAACTCGGCATCGGGATCCTTGCCATCGGCCTTCAGGCGCTCGCGCAGGCTCGTCATCGCCTTCTCGATCTCCGCGGCGTCCGGGGGCGACGGCCCGAACCGCGCCGCGTCCTCGTACTCGAGGCGTTCCTCGATCATGGCGTCGAGGACCCGGCTGCGGAACTGCTCCCGGCTCTCGCCAGGACGCGGCGCGAGGGCGGACACGATCATGGCGCGGCGGACCTCGCTCTCGGGGATCGCCGTGTCGTTGACCGTCGCCGCGATGCGGTCGACGACCTCCGCCCCGGGTGCCGCCGGAGGGCAGGCCAGGAGCCAGAGACCCAGACACGCCGGCGCCAGACGCATGCGAGCCGCATGATACCCAACGGCCCGTGCTATTTTTCCTTTCCCGGTGACACAAGAGAAGAAGAGCGGGCGCCTCCTCGTCGTGGGCACACCCATCGGCAACCTCGAGGACCTTTCCCCGCGCGGCCGGCGGGCCCTCGCCGAAGCCGACGCGGTCTTCTGCGAGGACACGCGTGTGACCGGCAAGCTCGCCGCACGGTTCGGGTTGCCCGCCCGGCGGATCTCCTGCCCCGGCCCGCGCGAGGAGTCCCGGGTCGCGGAGCTGCTCGAGCGCCTCGGCCGCGGCGAGGCCGTTGCGCTGGTCTCGGATGCGGGCATGCCCACGCTCTCGGACCCCGGCGCGCGCCTCGTCGAGGCCGCCGCCGCGGCAGGGCATCCGGTCGTCGTCGTGCCGGGCCCCTCCGCGCCGGCGGCGGCTCTGGCTCTATCGGGGCTGCCGGCCGTGCCGCACACCTTCCTCGGCTTCCTGCCGGCCCGCCAGGGCGAGCGAGCGCGCTTTCTCGAGGGCCTGCGCGAGCGGCGCGAGACGCTCGTCTGGTTCGAATCGCCGCACCGCCTCTGCGAATCCCTCGAATCCGCCGCGCGCGTCCTCGGCCCGCGGCGCGCCTGCGTGGCCCGCGAACTGACCAAGGTCCACGAGGAAGCGGTCCGCGGAACGCTGACGGAGCTCGCCGCCGTCTTTCGCGCGCGCGGGGCCGGACGGGGCGAGATCACGATCGTCGTCGAGGGCCTGCGGGGCGAGCCGGCCGTTGCGGCTGCCGACGACGCCGACGCGCTGATTCGCGAGGCCCTGGCTGCCGGGGACCCCTTGAAGGCGCTCTCGAAACAGATCGCGCGCGCCACGCACCGGCCCGCCCGGGAAATCTACGCGCGGGCCCTGGAGTTGGCGAAGTCGTGACCGGCGTGCAGCGACATCACGCCACCGGGTCGTAGCCCTCCACCGTCCGCTGCGCGGGCCGTTCTCTTTTCCCGGCCAGAAGCGCCAGCCCGAACAGCACGAGCAGGGCCAGGGCGAGGCCTCCCTGGGCGGCGTCTGCGGAAGCGGGCTGTGAGAGCAGGTCGACCGCCGCGCGGCCCCCGAAATAAAGGAGCCCGAAGAGCACCCAGGCGGCCGCGTGATCCCTCAGGAGGGCGAAGGCGCAGGCGGCGATCCAGGCGGCCGCGAGCACGCCCGAGAAAAACTCCATCGCGAATTCCGGAGGCGAACGCAGCTCCGAGGGCAGCATGACCACGACGAGGGCGAGGACGCCGAGCGCTCGCCCGGCGGCCGTCCGGAAGAACGGGCTGCGCCAGGCGAGCGCGACGACCGCCGCGACCGCGGCCAGCCCAAAGGCGCCCCGCGCCGCCGCCCAGACGGCGTCCACGGCCGGAACCGCGTTGCCGAGGCTCCCCGGCAGCGAGGGATCGGGATCGTAGAGCGCCGGGACCCGGGAGGAGACGGCGTGGAACCACTGCGAGAGGCCCGCGAGTCCGGCCGCCGCGATTGCTGCCCTCAGGAGCGCATCCGCGAGTGTCCCCTTGCGCCGCAGGGCCGCGCCCCAGCCCGGCCGCGCGGCCGCGAAGAGCACGAAGCCCAGGCACGCCGCGAGCAGAATGGCGAGCAATCCGAAGAGCAGCGACACCCCGATCCCCAGCCGGAAGAGGCCCATGGGCTTCTCCGTCTCGTACTGGCGAAAGAGCGAAGGCCAGGTGTTCGCGAGCCCGGCCGCGCCGATCAGCCCTGCGACGAGCAGGGGCCGCGCGAGCGAGCGCCACCGGAACTCCGGCTCGCGGACGCGCCGCAGGAACAGGATGATTGCGAGGCCGACGAGACCGCCTCCCGCCACGACGCGCACGCCCGTGAGAACGACCTCGCCCGAAGAACGCCGGCGCTGCTCGCGCATGAAGCTCTCGGGGACCTGGATCGACGGGAGAAACGAGGACAGGCGGGGGCCGTGAAAGACGGCGGTCAGCCGCGGCCGTGCCTCGCCGATTCCGGGAGGCTTCGCTTCGAGGACGACGGTCGTGTCCACGCGCCGGGGCCGCGCCTCGGTGCCGACCTCGAGCACCACGTACTCCGCGGCGGGATAACCGAGCTTGCCCGCGGCTTCGGCCGCGCGGCGGCGCGCGTCCTGCGCGGAAGGGGGCGGCTGGGCCGGAGCGTCCTCGCCGATCGGATTCACGAACGCGACGACGCGGGCACGGCGCGCGTCGATCAGGACCTTCCATTCTTCCTTCTTTTCGGGTCGAAAGAAACGCACGACCCAGTAGGCCAGCGGCAGCTGCCGCTCGGCCAGCTTCCGGAACGCCGCCGGCCCACCCTGCGCGATCACGTAGCGCGCCGCGTCGTACGAAAACCCCGGGATGCCCGCGTCATCCTGCGGCTTCGCCGCGCGAAGGCTCTCGTCGTAGGGAAAGCCCGTGCCCGTGTAGGCAACGCTCGTCCACGGCCCGGGATCGACGCCATTGGCCACGAGAAAGCGCCGGGCCATGGCCTCGGCGGCAGCACGGCCCGCGGCGTCCTCGACGAGCGGTGAGTCGAAGCGGTCCGGCAGGACGAAAGAAGAGACGAGCACCAGGCAGGCCACCGCCGCGGCGCTGCGGGCGCGCCGGGAATGCGGCTGCACGTCGGCGGCGAGCTCTGCCGGCGCCGCGAGGGCGGACGGCTCGGCCACGACCCCCTGTTCGCCGTTCGTCAGACCCGCCGCGGGAAGGAATCCGCCGCGGCGCGCGTACAGAAGGAGCGAACCGAGGAGCGGCAGAAGCAGGATCCCGGAGGCCACCGCGCCCGAAATGACGTAGTACGGGTTGCCTGATCGCAGCAGCACGAGCGCCGTATAGAGCGCGTCGACGGTGAAGTGCCAGACGAGCACGGGCACCACCCCGTACCGCAGCATCAGGAACCCCATCACGACGCCGGCCAGGCCCACCTCGAGTCCGCGGATGAAGAAGGGCTGGTTCGGGTACGTCGAGTGGCCGAAGCCCCAGATGAACGCCGGCACCACCACCGCGACGACGCGCCCGGCGCCCAGCCGGTCGAGGAACGAAATCGAGAACATCCGGCTGATCCCCTCCTCGGACACCGCCGGCAGAAAGCCGATCAGCAGGACCGTCGCCCAGGGAAGCGCCGTGTTGAGCATCTCGTCGTAGGGAACCTCGGCCGGAGCCCAGGCTCCGAAGCGTCCCGCGACCACGTAGAAGACGGCCTGGTAGGCGAAGAAGAACGCGACGAGCGCGTAGCCAAGCAGCACGCTGCGCAGGAACGCCTTCGTCTGGATCCCGCGGGCCGAGAAGGCGCCGCCGAGCGAGAGCTGGCGGGGAAACCGCTCCCGGTAGATCGGCTCGGCCGCGGCCACGACGATCGCGATGCCGGCGCCCGTGGCCACCGCACCGAGGATCCCGCGCACGAGCTGCTCGGCCAGGTACGCCGAGAGCGGGCTCGCCGTGTCATAGCCCCAGAGCGTCAGCGGCAGGCCGTTCACCATGGACAGGAGGGCCAGCACGAAGGCCACGGCTCCGAACGCGCCGACGAGCTTCCAGCGCACGTCCTTGAGCACGATCTTGCGGACGAGAACGGCGAGCATCGCAATCAGCGTCGCAAACAGGGCGAACGTGGCCACCTGGCCGGCCGCCTCGTTCTTCGAGCGCAGCCGCTCGTAGTCCCGCGCCCAGGCCTCCGGGACGTGCATGAACTCGGAAAACCCCGTCACGCGGTCGCCCGCCACGGTGGTGGCGAACCGGACCGTCGCGTCGGCGAACCGTACGCCGGCCCTCTCGTCCACGAACGTCCAGTCCGTGCGATTCGGGCGCGACACCGGCTTGGCCTCGATGGGCTTGAGCGCGTCCGCGGGAAGCCGCCGGGAGGCCAGGAATTGCAGGGCGATCGCGCGGGCCTGCGCCTCCGGCAGGCGCGCCCCCGTCGCATCCTCCTTCTGCACCGAGTCGAAGCCGATCAGATCGCCGAGCGGCGAGACCGTGACGTACTCCTCTTCCTTGACCCCGGAGCGGAACCAGCGCATCCGCCACCGCCAGATCTTCGCTTCGCGCCCGTAGATCTTCCCGGCGCGCTCCAGGCCGAGCTCGCGCTCGAGGTAGACCTTCGCGGTCTCGTCCACCGCGAATTCCCCCGCGAACCGGGCGCCCGTGATGTCCCGCCCGCGTTCCCGCAACAGCGCCTCGGCGACGCCCCGCGCCCCCGCCCGATCGACCTTGAACTCGATCGAGGCCTCGGGAAATGCGCGCCGGAACAGGACGCTCGTCACGGCCGCGCCCGCCGCGATCACGAAGAGGCAGGCGGCCACGAACCGGACGTCCCGGCGGTCGAATCGCTCCATCAGCGGATCACCGGCCTATCCCGCCAGCACGCTCCCGCCGTTGACGTTCAAGACCTCGCCCTGGACGTGTCGTGCGAGGTCCGATACGAGGAAGAGGATCGGCCCGGCGATGTCGGCCGCCGATGCGATGCGGCCGAGCGGGATGGCCTTTTCGATCTCGGTGCGCTCGACCGGATTCGAGAGTACCCCCGCCGACATGTCGGTGTCCACCCAGCCCGGCGCGACGCAGTTGACCCGGATGCCCCGCGGCCCGAGCTCGGCGGCCAGCGACTTGGTGTACGAGATCAAAGCGCCCTTCGAGGCGGCGTAGGCCGAGTGCCGCGCCTCCCCGCGCTGGCCCGCCGTGGAGGAGACGAAGACGATGGAGCCGCCCGTCTTCTCGAGATGCGGGACGGCGGCGTCGGTCACGAGGAAGGTCCCGCGCTGATTGATCGCGTAGGTTCGGTCCCAGACGTCGACGCGGCCCTGCCCCGCCACGTCCTCGTCCCAGATGCCGGCGTTGTTGATGACGATGTCGAGCCGCCCCCAGGCCGTGACGACGTCGCGCACGAGCTGGCGCGCCTCCCCCGTCTGCGAAACGTCGCCCGCCAGCGCCATCGCCTCGCCGCCCGCCGCGCGGATCTCGCGCACCGCGGCGTTGGCCGAGGCCTCGTCGCGCACGTAGTTGATCGCCACGCGGGCGCCCGCCCTCGCGAGCAGGTCCGCGGCCGCCCGGCCGATGCCGCGGGAACCTCCCGTGATCAGGGCGGTCCGGGGCGAGAGATCGAGGATGAAACTGTCTGCCATGTCGCTCCGTATACTAAGTTAGATAACGATACCCTCCCCAAAGACAGGGCGGCGACCGCGTCTGCGGCGCCGTCCCCCGCGCTTGTCCGAAAATGGCGCGGCGAAGCAAAGCCGGTCGTCCGGAGCGGAGAGAAGGGCCCCTTTCATCGCCCCACTATCGCTTTGGAGCAATCCCCGCAATCAAGTCTCCAACATACGCCGAGATCGTCTCCACGAACGGCGCCGACGACTTGAGCCGCACGTCCACGTCGGCCGCCCGCGAGAGCGCCCGCGCCAGCTCGCGCGAGCTGAACCGGGACGAGCGCTGGGCCGCCTTGTAGAGCGCGAACGGATGCGGCGGGCCCTTCTTGCCCTCGAACGGCGAACGCCCGAAGGGTGCCACAGGCGCCAGCAAGCGCGGCAGGACCCGGGCCTGGAACGCGGGATAGGACATCGAAGCGTCGAAGCCCCCGGGGCCGGCCTCGTCGAGCCGGGAGCGCAACAGCAGCATGCGGCGGACTTCGCCGGCGATCAAGCCGAAGAGCTGGATGGGCCAGATGTCCTCGACCTTCTCGAACGCCCGGTCCCCCTGGCGCACCTCCCGGCCGTCGAAGAGCCGCTCGATGCGCTGGAGCGCGTCCCCCGCATCCCGGCGACCGATCGCGTCGAAAAGATCGTAGACGTCCTCCGAAGCCTCGTCCTCGACGTTCCCCTCGACGTCCGTGGCGCGGATCCGCCCGCCCTTGCCGGCCCACTCGAGGAGCTTTCCGAGCTCCGCGGCGAACGCGGCCGCTTCCCCGTCGGTGCGCGCCAGCAGGCGCTCGACCGCGGCCGGCTCCAGCACGACCTCGCGCTCTCTGGCGAGCGCCTCGGCGAGCCGCCGCAGTGCCGGCCCCGCCTCTTTGCCGACCGAGGTCTCGAGAACGAGGCCGCGGGCCGTGATCTCCTGCAGCAGGTCCACGCCCGCCGGCGGCGAAACGGCCGTCAGCAGCGCCACCGTGCCGTCGTTCTCTCCCCGCTCGAGCAGCACGCGCAGGGCCGCTTTGAGCACCGCCGGCCCTCCGCTCTTTTCCTCGGGCAGCTCCTTCAGGATCTCGGCGAGCAGCGGCGCGTCGTCCTTCTTGCGGACCCGCCTGGCGGCCGCCTCGGCATTCTCGACCGGGTCCGCGGACGCGGACAGGTCGAGCGCCGCGAGCAGCGCCCGCCCGTGTTTGAAGGCCTCGCGCCGTCCGCCCACGCCTCCCCGACCCCACGCCTCGAGCGCCATGGTCACGAGCCGGCCCGGCGACTCGGTGCCGAGCAGCCGCGAGATATCGAGCTCGACGATCCGCCGGAGCGAAAACAGCGAGCGATTCAGCAGCGCATCCGACGCCACCTCCGCGGGGGCGTCGTCTTCGAACCGGAGCACCTCCGCGTCCTCGCCGCCGAGCGCCTCGCGAACGCGGGCGGCCGCCTCCTCCACGAAGAAGCCCACGTCGCCGACGACGAGGATGGCCGACGGCGCGTCGGCGAACTTCGGGATCGCCTTTTCGGAAAAAGGGATCTTCGCCATGCCGGGCCAGTCTATCCGGGGTCAAGCGTGCCTTTCGCCGCCCGCGCTCCACGATTGACCCCAAAAAAAGGCCCCCGCCGGCGAAACCGACGGGGGCCACTCGAGCAAAGAAACCGTGAAGGCGCGGAGCTAGTCCTGGAGCATGCCCTTCTCCTGAAGCTCCTGGCAATCGAGGCAGTAGGGCGCCCAGGGAACCGCGTTGAGCCGCTTCTCCGCCAGCAGCGCGCCGCAGTGGATGCAGTTGCCATAGGTCACGTCGTCGATTCGCGCGATCGCGTCGTCGATCTGAAGCAGGGTCGAGCGCTCGCCATCGGTCAGCGAGTAGAGAAATTCGCGCGTGTAGGAGGAGACCGCCTTGTCGGCGATGTCCTGGGTCGCCTCTTCGGTCGTCTCTTCCCCCGCGCTCCGGGTCTTGGCGATCTCGGCCGAAAGCATGGCCTTCTTCTCTTCGAGGGGCCGGCGGAACTTCTCCATGTCTCTCTTGGTCATCCGCGCGGCCTTGGTCGCTGTCGAAGGCATTCGTGGGTCTCCTTTTCTCGGCCCCCAACTCGAGCTCGGGGCCACATTTTTTGGATCCGGAATGATAGCCGATTTCGTCCCGAAGTCCAGCCGATACCGTCGTTTAACGGCCGCTTAATTTCCTCATTTCTTTTCCCTCTCCCACAGGAACTTGCGCGAAACGCCCAATCTCTTGGCCGCCAGCGACCGATTGCCGCCCGCCCGGCGCATCGTCTCGTCGATATAGGCCTCGGTCAGCTCCTTCAGGGTCCAGCGGTTCTCGGTGGCCGCCGCGAGGAGCGACTCGGGGGCCCCGAGCGCCCCGGTCGGCAGGTCCTCCGGCCCGATCTGTGCGGCATCCGCCGTGAGCACGGCCTTGTCGACGACGTGCAGCAGCTCGCGCACGTTGCCCGGCCAGCCGTGGCGCAGCAGAGTCTTCTCCGCCTCCGGCGTGAACTTGCGCGCGGGCCGCGCGTACGCACGTGCGGCCCGCTTCAGGAATTCGCGCGCGAGCGGCAGGATGTCTTCCCGCCGGTCGGCCAGGCGCGGCAGCCGCACGGACACGACGTCGATGCGATAGAAGAAGTCGTCGCGGAAGGCCCCTTTCTCGACGAGCACCGCGAGGTCGCGGCGCGAGGACACGATCAGGCGCGCCCGGAAGGGATGCGTCGTGACGCCGGAGAGGCGCCGGAAATTCTTCTCCTGCAGGACCCGCAGAAACTTCGCCTGCGCCGCCGGCGAGAGCGACGAGACCTCGTCGAGGTAGACGGTCCCGTCCTCGGCCACCTCGAGGAGGCCCCTTTTCGCGGCGAACGCTCCCGTGAAGGCCCCGCGTTCGTGGCCGAAGAGCTCGCTTTCGAAGAGTTCGTCGGAGAGGTTGGCGGCGTCGATGCGGACGAAGGGGCTCGCCGCCCGGGAAGAGACGTCATGGATCGCGCGGGCCAGGCGGTCCTTGCCGGTGCCGCTCTCCCCGAGGATCAGGATGGTCGAGGGCAGGTCCGAGGCCCGATCGAGCGAGGCGATCTCGCGGCCGAGGGCGCGATTGCGCGTCCGGAAATGCGTGCGGAGGCCGCCGGACGCGTCTCGTGCCATGAAATACGGCGCTATGCCGCCGCTCGCTCCGGCAGGGCCGGCCCGAGCGACCTGCTAGTGTCCTGTAACCGAAGTCACGATACCAATCTCTCCGCTCGAAAGATGCAAGAAAGCCCAAGAGCGAGGGCCACGGTGGTTATAAGAAGCCGCATGGCGCTATCAACACTTCGGTGACAGAACACTAGCTCGTCGCGAAATGGCCGGTGTCATTGGGCGCGTCGCCCCACAGGCGCTCGAGGGCGTAAAACCGCCGGGCCTCTTCCTGGAAGACGTGGAACACGACGTCGCCGTAATCCATCAGGATCCAGCGGGCGGTCGCCATGCCTTCCACCGAGCTGGCCGGCCCGAGCTTCTCGACGATCGCGTCGGCGATGGCGCGGGCCTGCCGGTCGGAGCTGGCCGTCGAGAGGACGAAGTAGTCCGCCATCGTGGTCAGATCGGTCAGATTGAAGACGAGGACGGCAGCGGCTTTGCGATCGAGCGCCGCCGTGAGACCTTCCCGGACCTTGTCCTGGGAGGAGAGGCCGGGCCTCAACGCTGGGGCATCCCGGGCTTGTAGAGGCCGTGCTTCGTGATGTACTCCGCGACCGGCCCCGGAACCCTGCCGCCGATCCCCCTGCCCGCCGCCAGATCGTTCCGGAGATCCGTCGCCGAGATTTTAACCGATCCAGCGTCAAAAATCGCCAACCGATCCGCAAGGCCCGGCACCCCGGGCACGTCGAGCCCCGGCCCGACGAAGGGCTCGCGGTGAAAGGCGGCGATCCGCGCCAGGCGCAGGATCGCCTCCGGCTCGCGCCAGCGCGCGAACCCGGCGAGGATGTCGGTTCCCATGAGCAGCCAGAGCTCGTCGCCCGGATTCCGCGCGGCGACCGACCGGAGGGTGTCGACCGACCACGACGGCGGTTCGCGGTCGAGCTCCTCGAGATCGATCGACCAGTCGGGCCGGCCCGAGAGGGCCAGGGCCAGCATCGCGACGCGGTGGCGCGCGTCGGTGGGCGCCTGATCCTTGTGGGGCGAGAGGCGGGCCGGGACGTAGAGGACCCGCCGCAGCTGGAATTTCATGGCCGCGGCCTCGACGGGCAACACGTGGCCGTTGTGGACCGGGTCGAACGTGCCGCCAAAGACGCCGATGCGCATGACGAGAGGTTACGCCTGGTTGAGAAGGCTGCCAGAGCGGTCATCCCGAGCGAGGCCGCCGCGATCCCGAGCGAACTCGCAGTCACCCCGAGCTGCGCGAGGGATCCCGGACTCGACCGCCAGGGCCCTCATCAAGCCCGGGGTCCCTCGTCGCTCTGCTCCTCGGGCTGACCGGTCACAGGAGCCGCCACCTCATGGAACAGGAACCCGATGAGCTCCTTGAGTCCCGCCCCCGTCGCCGCCGAGATCTCGAGAAACGGCAGGCCGCGCCTCTGTGCGGCGGCCCGGATCGAGGCGAGGCGCTCCGGATCCGACACGGCGTCGCACTTGGACGCGGCGAGGACCCGGGGACGCCGCGCCACGTCCGGCGAAAACTGCGTGAGCTCGGACTCGATGGTCGCAACGTCCGATTCGGCGTCCCCCTCCGCGGAGGCGTCGACGAGATGGCACAGCAGCCGGCAGCGCTCGACGTGCTTGAGGAAGCGGATGCCGAGGCCCAATCCGCGGTGCGCCCCCTCGATCAGGCCCGGGATGTCGGCCACGACGAGCGTACGGTGGTCGTGGTTCGACCGGACGACACCGAGGTGCGGCACGAGGGTCGTGAACGGGTAGTCGGCGATCTTCGGCTTCGCGGCCGAGATCGCCGAGATGAGGGTGGACTTGCCCGCGTTCGGAAAACCGATGATCGCGACGTCGGCCAGCAGCTTCAACTCGATCGCGAGCCGGCGCTCCCCGCCCGGCAGGCCCGGCTTCGCAAAGCGCGGCGCCTGGCGCGTCGGCGTCGCGAAGTGCTGGTTGCCCCAGCCGCCGTTGCCGCCCTTGACCAGGAGCACGCGCTGCTGCGCCGTGACGAGGTCCGCCAGCCGCTCCCCGCTCTCCGCGTCCGTCACGACCGAGCCGAGCGGCAGATGCACCTCGACGTCGGCGCCCGTCTTGCCGTGGCAGTTCGAGCCCATGCCGTGCTCGCCGCGCTCGGCGCGGTAGTTGTTGTGGTGCCGCAGGTGGTAGAGCGTGTTGTAGGAGGGGTCGGCAACGGCCCAGACGCTTCCGCCGTGGCCGCCGTCTCCGCCCGATGGCCCGCCCCTGGCGACGAACTTCTCCCGCCGGAAGGCGATGCAGCCGTTGCCGCCGTCGCCCGCCTTGACCTGGATTTCGGCAGTGTCGATGAACATCAGAAACGGGAAAGGGGAAACGGACGAAACGGAGGTTCGGACTCGGGAGTGTGGCGACGGCATCGTCTACCGTCTTCGATCTTCCGTCTTACGCTTCGAGGGCCTCGATCGAGATGTGCCGGCCCAGGCGGCCCTTGTCGTGAAAGCGGACCGTGCCGCTCACCTTCGCGAACAGGGTGTCGTCCTTGCCGCGGCCGACGTTGGGGCCGGCGAAGAACTTCGTTCCGCGCTGCCGCACGAGGATCGTTCCGCCCGGAACGGTCTGGCCACCGAACGCCTTCACTCCCAGGCGCTGGGAGTTGGAGTCGCGGCCGTTGCGGGAAGAGCCCTGACCTTTCTTATGTGCCATGGGCCCCTCCTATCCTTCGATCGCTTCGATGCGGACCTGGATCATCGTCTGGCGATGGCCCTTCGTGCGCCGGTACTGCTTGGTGCGCTTCTTCTTGAAGACGAGGACCTTCCTGGTCCGGATCTCGCCCAGGACTTTCGCGGAGACCTTCACGCCCTTGAGCGCCTCGGCGCCCGTGCGGATGCCCTGGTCGCTCGAGACGAGGATCACGCTCGGGCCCGAGAGCGCGAGCGTCTCGCCCTTCTTGAGGGAGTCGCCCGAGGGCTTCTCGACGCGAACGATGTCGCCTTCGGCGACCTTGAGCTGCTTACCGCCGGTGCGGACAATGGCGTACATAGGAGCCGCGAATCATAAGGGTTTTCGGGGCAAAGTCAAGCCCCAGTGAAATCAGGGAGTTAGGTCCCGATTTTCACTCCTCGTCGATCGCGTTCGAGAGCTCGTTCCGGTCGCCCGTCTTGCGCGGGAAGTGCCGGCCGAGCACCTCGCCGACGCGCTCGATGCCCCGGACGACGCCCTCGGTCAACTCGCCCTCGCGGAAAGACGCCTCCATCGCGGTGGCCACATCGGTCCAGAACGACGCGCCGCACTTCTCGTGGATCGCGGCGTCGCCCAGGACCCGGAACTGCCGCGCGCGCGGCGCGATGTAGATCAGGACGCCGTTGCGCTCGGCCGTCTTCGTCATGCCGAGGAGGTGAAAGCGCCGGATGGCCCGTTCCTCGAGGTTTTCGGGCACCCGCCGCGTGACGTGCACACGGATCTCGCCGGAGGTCCCCTTCTCTGCGGCCGCGATGGCGGCCACGATGCGGTCCGAGTCGAACCTGGAGAAGTAGTTCGCCATCGCTCACCAGCTCCCCGAGGCGCCGCCGCCCCCGAAGGAGCCTCCCCCACCGGAGAAGCCGCCGCCGCCCGAGAAACCGCCGCCGCCACCCCCTCCGGAAAACCCCCCGAAGCCGCCTCCTCCGCCCGAGAACCCTCCGAAGCCCCCGCCGCCCGTCCACCAGCCGCGGCTTGTGTGGGACCGGAAGCGGTTGCGCCGCAAGATCATCGGAAGGACGAAGAAGATCCCGAAGAAGATGGCCATCGTGAGGCAGGTGCCGAACTGGTCGCCCTTGCGGCGGCGGCCCTCGTCCACGGTGCGCCCCGTGCCCTTGTACTCGCCCTTCACCGCGGCCATCATGGCACCGGCCCCGGCGGCCACGCCGCCGGGGAAGTCCCCGCTGCGGAACCGCGGAACGATCTCGTCGGCGATGATGCGTTTGGCCGTGACGTCCGGAAGGGAACCCTCGAGGCCGTATCCGACCTCGATCCGGACCTTTCGGTCTTCGGTGAAGACGAAGAGGACCGCTCCGTTGTCGGTCTGTTTCTGACCCACGCCCCACTTCTGGGCCGCGCGCACCGTGAAGTCTTCGGGCGCAAAGCCCTCGGGAACCTTCCTGTCCACCCAGACGAGGACCTGGTTCGACGTGTCCTTCTCGAACTGCTCGAGCTTCGCGTTGAGGGCTTCGGCCTGCCCCGGTCCGAACACCCCCGCACGATCGGTGACGTAGCGCTTGGGCTTCTCCGGGATCTGCTCGTCGTAACGGTCGGCGAAGAGGACGGAGACCAGGGCAAGCCCGGCGACCGCCAGAAGAGCCGCTCCTCTCCACGCTCGGCGGCTCACCCTGCCTCTCACGTCTCCCGGTTCCCGTCTCCCGCTACCGGGCCGGCGCCGCCGTCGGGGCCGCGCCGTTGAAGTTGAACTGCACCTTCGGGGCCTCCGCGGCGCCCGGCGACGTGGCCTTGAAGAATGGCCTCTCCTTGAATCCGAGCAGGCCGGCCATCAGGTTCGTGGGAAACCGCTTCAGCACGGTGTTGTAGGACTGGGCCGAGTCGTTGAACCGGCCGCGGGCGACCGTGATCCGGTTCTCCGTGCCCTCGAGCTGCGCCTGCAGGTCGCGGAAGTTCTGGTTCGCCTTCAACTCCGGGTAGCGCTCCGAGACCACGAGGAGGCGTTGCAGCGCGGAGCCGAGTTGGTCCTGCGCCTGCTGGTATCGGGCCAGGGCCTCGGCGTCGAGTGGCGCCTTTCCCGGCGTGACCGTCGCGCGGCCGACCGAAGCGCGCGCCTCGGTGACGGCGGTGAGCGTCTCCTTCTCGAAGTTCGCCGCGCCCTGGACGGTCGCCACGAGGTTCGGGACGAGATCGGCCCGGCGCTGGTACTGGTTTTCCACCTCGGACCACTGCTTGTCGACGTCCACGCCGAGCGTGACGAGCTTGTTGTACGTCCCTGCGAAGGAGATACCGGCGATCACGGCAACGAGGACGAGAATCGCGACGCACCCGAGAGCGAGCTTGCCCATGAAGTTCCTCCTCAGTAACGCGTTCGAAGGCGAACGAGCGGCGGAAGTCTATCGAATCCGGGAAAGGCCCGGTCTTCAGCCTTCGGAGGAGCCCACGCGGGCGAGCACCCGGGCCGGCAGAACGGCCCGCAGCGTGGCCGGGCCGGAGCCCTCCCAGGAGAGTCGCGCCAGGGCCGCCTTTTTCATCGGGATCGCGAGGCCCGCCCGCCCCGCCACGAGGCGCCCGAGCAGCGCGCCCATGTGGGGCTCGTGCCCGACGAGGAGGACCGAATCGGCCCCCTCGGACCGGATCTCTCCGAGCACTTCGTCCGGATCGCGTTCGGGCTCGAGCGAGCGTGTCTCCCGCAGCTTCGACGACAGTTTCAGCGCCCGGGCAACGGGCTCGGCGGTCTGTCGGGCCCGGGCGAACGGGGAGCAGAGAATCAGCTCGATCCCGGGCTCGAGGGCGGCCAGGCCCCTTGCGACATCCCGGGCGCGCTTGTGCCCGTCCTCGGTCAGGGTGCGGTCCGCGTCGCGCCCGGAAGCGGAGCGGTCCTCGGCGGCGGCGTGGCGAAGAAGCCAGATTTCCATGATGCGTTCCAGTCTAACGCGGCCTTCCCTGTATTCTTACCACCGCATGGCACTGGCCCCCGGAGAACAGCTCGGTCCCTACGAGATCATCGGCCCCCTCGGCAAGGGCGGCATGGGCGAGGTGTACCGCGCCCGCGACACGCGCCTGCGCCGGGAGGTGGCGTTGAAGCTGCTTCCGGACGCGGCCGCGCACGACGCCGACAGCCTCCACCGCTTCGACCGGGAGACGCGGGCCGTCGCCACGCTCAACCATCCGAACATCCTCGCGATCCACGACACGGGCTCCTTTCGCTCGGTGCCGTACGCCGTCACCGAGCTCCTGCAGGGCGAGACGCTCGCGGACCGCCTGCGCTCGGGCCCGCTCCATGCGCAGAAGGCCGTCGAGGTCGCCAGCCAGATTGCGGAAGGCCTCGCCGCCGCGCATGACAAGGGCATCATCCACCGCGACATCAAGCCCGACAACATCTTCCTCACCAACGAGGGGCGCGCGAAGATCCTCGACTTCGGCATCGCCCGCATCGAGCAGCCGGCCCGGACCTCGGGCCTCTCCGACACCATCACGGGCGGGCGCGGGTCGAGCTCCCAATTCCTCGTCGGGACCGCCGGCTACATGTCGCCCGAGCAGGTGCGCGGCAAGCCCATTGACGGGCGGACCGACGTCTTCTCGCTCGGCGCGACGTTTTTCGAGATGCTCACGGGCCGCCGCGCCTTCATGCGCGACAGCCCGGTCGAGACGCTGGGCGCGGTGCTGCGCGACGACCCCCACAAGCACGCCGAGGCCGAGAAGGTTCCGGAGCACCTGCGGCCCTTCGTGTTCCGCTGCCTCGAAAAGGACCCGGCCGACCGCTACCAGTCCGCCCGGGATCTCCTGCTCGATCTGCGCGGGCTCCAGGCCGAGCAATTGCGCCAGGCCTCCGAGCGCGTCACGTTCCGCACCGAGCCGCCCTGGAAGCACCGTCGCACGAGAGTGTGGCTGCGCGCGATCGGCGGCGCCGCCCTGCTCGCCCTCGGCTTCTATGCCGGCTCCTGCTGGGAGCAGTCGCGCCACGCGGCCGCGAAGACGGCGGCCACGACGAGCTCCACCCCGTAGAGACTCACAGACATTCGGGGCAGGTCATGCCGATGCGAGGTTCCCGTCGATCTCCGCGCCGACGACCGGCAAACCTGCGTGCGCGGCCTTGGGCGTCGGGATCGGCCCCGTGCAGCAAGGCTCCCGGCACGCGTCGTAGAGCGTGCGCCGCTGAGACGGCGTGTAGCCGGCGTCGGCGATGACGCGGCGCATTTCGTCCTGGGACATCTTGTTGCGTGCCCCGGCGGCGTAGACGACGTTCTCCTCGATCATGATCGAGCCCAGGTCGTCGGCGCCGAAGGACAGCGACACCTGGCCGATCTTCGGCCCCTGGGTCACCCACGAGCCCTGGACGTGCCGGACATTGTCGAGAAAGAGACGCGAGACCGCGAGCGTCTTCAGGTACTCGAAGCCGCCGGCCTCGTCCACCTTGCCGTCGAGCTCCGTGTTCTCCTTCTGGAAAGTCCACGGGATCCACGCGGTGAATCCGCCCGTGCGGTCCTGCAGGTCGCGGACGACCTCCATGTGCTCGACGCGCTGCGCATACGTCTCGCCCACGCCGAACATCATCGTCGCCGTCGTGCGCATGCCGAGGCCGTGCGCGGACTCGTGCACGTCCACCCACTTCTCGGTCGGCGCCTTGGTGAGCGACCAGATGCGCTTGCGGACCGAATCCTCGAGGATCTCGGCGCCGCCCCCGGGGATCGACTGCAGGCCCGCGTCCTTGAGGCGGGCGATCACGTCGCGCATGGGCCACTTCGTGATCTTCTGCAGGAAATACACCTCGGGCGCCGAGAGCGCGTGGAGGTGGATCGTCGGAAAGGTCTTGCGGATGTAGCGGAACATCTCCTCGTAGAAGGAGAACGGAAGGTCCGCATGCACCCCGCCCTGCAGGAGCACGCCGGTGCCGCCGAGGTCGATCGTCTCCTGGATTTTCTCGCCGATCTGCTCGTGCGAGAGCACGTAGGCCTCGGGATGCTCGGCCGAGGGGCGGTAAAAGGCGCAGAACTGGCAGCGGTACACGCAGACGTTCGTGTAGTTGATGTTCCGGTCCACGATGTACGTCGCGACCCCGGGGTCGTTCTGGCGGTTACGCACCGCACTGGCCGCCGCGCCGAGCGCGAGGAGGTTGCCCTCTTCGAGAAGGGTCACCGCGTCGGCGGCCGAGAGGCGCTCGCCGCCGAGCGCCCGATCCAGGATCTCGACAGTGCCGGGGGCGGTCATGGGGATCAATCCTATTCCGGTTCGGTCACGCCTCGGGCGGCAGCACGACGAACCCCTCGCGTCGCGCCGCTTCGCGCAAGCGCGCGTCGAGACAAACGAATCCCTCGCCCGACGGGTGCTCCTCGCACCAGACGAGCGCCGCCGCGAGCTGCAGGGCGTCGCCCGCCCGGAGAGGATGAGTATCGACCAGCCGGTGGGCGCGCTCCCGCAACTCTTCCGTTGCGGCAACGCCATTGGCATCGCCGAGAAAGGCGGCCAGCCGTGTCGCCGCCCGATCGAGAACCGCGCCGGAAAACGACGCATCCCGACGGCAGCGCGCGATCGCCGCCCCACACTCCACGGACGTCGCCCACCAGACGGTGAGCTTCTGCTCCGCGCGTGCGATCGCCTCGATCTCGACGCTTCGAATCTCGGGAACGAGGAGCGGAACGAGAGCCGAACTGTCCCAGAACACGACCCTAGCGACCCTCCCGCCGGTCCTCGATCAGGGCGGCGAGCACTCCGGCGCCGATGCTCGGGTCGCCCTCGGGAAGAGTCAGGAGCGCCCTGCTGAACCGCCCCCGGCCCAGGACGAGCAAGCCCCTTCTGGCCAGGCGGTCCTCGCGAGACTCCCGTGTCGCCGCCCGCTCCAACGGAACGAGCTTCGCCACGGGGTTCCCCCGCTCAGTGATCAGCACTTCCCGTCCCGCCTTGACCTGTTCCAGGTACCGGGAAAGATTCGCCTTCACCTCGGCGACGCCCGCGCTTTTCTTCATGTGATCATTATGGTCTGTTCAGTCAGACCTTGCAAGTCACATCGTGGAACCCGACCCCCTACGCGCTCTTGTCCTGGTGCCGGGCCAGGTCCCGCAGCGCGAGGTTCTCGAAGGCCAGGGCGACCTGGCGGGCCAGGGCGACCAGCGCCCGCGCGTCGGGGGCGCCGGCGACGGCCGTGCGGCAGACGAGGATCAGAGACACCGAGCCCAGGACCGTCATCGGGACCATGAGAGCGGCCACGACACCCGCCGCCCCCTTGGTGGCGGGAACGAGGTGGCCCTCTTCCGTGCGGCGCACGAGGCCCGCGTAGGGCCGCTGCGCCGTGCGCACCATCTCGAGGACCGGGCACTCCTGCTTCGAGAAGAACATCTTCCCCGGGGCACCCGGGTCAGCGCCCCAGGCCATCGGTGAGCCGAACTGGCCGAGGACCTTGAATCCGGCCGGCTGGCAGTGGAGCAGCGCCCCGTCGGAATAGAGCTCGCTCGCGTAACGCAGCAGGACGAGACTCATCTCGCCCCGGCCCTGCACCGAGAACAGCTCCTCGGAGAGCGAGAGAAACTTCCGCGCCGCGCGGAAGGAGTCCGGGTCCCCGGGCTCGCCGTCCGCACTCGCCCTGCCGTCGTTGAGCGAGACGAGCAGCGCCTGGACTTCCTCCTCGGCCTGCTCCTCGGGCGTCTTCGGCTTGCGCGCCGGGAGCGGGGCCGTGTCGTCCAGGTGCTGCTGCTCGGTCATGTCGACGAGGATGCGCTGGGGCTCCACACCTTCCTCGAGCACCAGGTCCGTCGACGAACCTGGAACCTCCGGGCCCGGCCACAGCAGGCCGACCCGGAACTCGAACTGCCCCTCTTTCCAGGACGTCAGGCTCTGCACGGTCTCCGACATCTGCGAACGGACCTCGGCCTCGACGAGGGCCCTCGTCAGGAATGCGAGCTCGACGAGCGCATCCCCGAGGCGCATGCCCGGAAACGACGCCATGTACGCGGACGCTTCCTCGAGCTGCTTGTGCGAGATCACGCCCCGGGACTCGAGCCGTTCGCCGAGCGGGCGGTAGTTCGCCGTGCCCACGACCTGCACGATGCGGCCGGAACGAAACAGGATGACGGCCGCGCGGCCGTCCGCATGCGTCAGGAAGAGGCCGCCGGTCTTGGCGCTGACCTGCAGCACCTGGAGGATGTCGCAGAGCGGCAGGTCCTCCAGGCGGCCTTCGAGCGCGCGGGCGTCGGGCGGGGGCGTTTCGTCGGGCACGACGGCGGTGTCCACGCTCAGCCGCCCTTCTTGATGAAGTCCATGACGCGCTGGACCGTCTTCAACTTCCGGTCGATCGAGGCGTGGGACTGCGACGACACGAGGGCGACGGCCGCCTGGCCGGACAAGAGCTCGAGCAGCTCGCGGTCGAGCGGCGTGAAAGCGGCCTTGTGCGAGAGCAGCGCGTAGATCGACAGCAGGCCGACCAGCTTCTCCTCGTGGAGCAGCGGCACGCAGCAGATCGGGCCCTCCTGCTCTTCCACCGCGAAGAGCGTGCGCTTTTCCCGGACCGCTGCCTGCTCCAGGGGATAGACCGGCTCGGGAAGGTGGGTGATCTCCGGGGCGAGCTCGCCTTCGCGCACCCGCAGGGAAAAATCCTCCTTGCCGTCCTCGAGGAGGTAGAGCGCGAACTCGGCCGCGCCGATCAGGTTGACGGAGATCTCCACGATGCAGTTGACGACCGCGTCGGGCTCGAGCGTCGCGTGGAGCTGGTAGGTCGCGGCGTACAGGTTGGCCAGGTTGGCCGAGTGCTCCTCGAGCTGCACGCACCGCCGCGCGAACTCCCGGTTCTCGCGCTCGAGGTCGGCGGCGGGCCGCCCCGATCCATTGCCGTTGGACGGCGCGCCCGCCTCGGCCAGGAGCGACTGCGCGGCGCCGAGCTCCGCCGCGAAATCGCTCGCGCGCCGGGACAGGCGCTCGGCCTGCTCGTTCAACTCGGCCGAAAGCTCGTGGCTCTTGCCGGCCAGTTCGCGGACGAGCTTCCGGAGCGTCTCCAGCTTCGGCTCCGGGTTTGCCTGGCTCATGCCCGGCTCCCCGCCGCCGCGGCGGCGGCCGGCCCGATGGCGCGCGCGGCGCGCTTCAGGATCGCCGGGGCGAGCCCGTCGAGCGCGACGACCTCGTCCACGGCGCCCCGCGCGATGGCTTCGCGCGGCATGCCGAACACCACGCACGACGCCTCGTCCTGGGCGAGCGTCTCGGCGCCCGCCTCCTTCATCTCGAGCAGGCCCTGCGCCCCGTCATCCCCCATTCCGGTCATGAGGACGCCGATGGCGCCGGTGCCGGCCGCCTGCGCGGCCGAGCGGAAGAGCACGTCCACGCTCGGCCGGTGGCGGGACACGAGCGGACCGTCCGAGAGCTCGATGACGTAGGCGTCGCCCCGCCGCCGCACCAGGGCGTGCCGGTTGCCCGGAGCGATCAGCGCGAGGCCCGGGCGCACGCGGTCGCCCTCGGCGGCCTCCTTGACCTCCATCCGGCACAGCCCGTTCAACCGCGTCGCAAAGGCCGCGGTGAATCCCTCCGGCATGTGCTGGACGACGATGATCCCGGGCCCGTCGGCCGGCATCTTCTGGAGCAGCGACGCCAGGGCCTCGGTCCCGCCCGTGGAGGCGCCCACCGCGACGATGCGGCCGGCTGGCACGCCCGCCGTCGGCCCGGGGCGCGGCGGCAGCACCGCGTCGGCCGTCAGGCGCGGTGAAGAGGCCGGGCGGCGCTTGCCGACCCGCGCCTGTGCGGCGCCGCGAACGGCGTCGAGAAACAGGACGGCGGACTCATGGAGGAACTCGCGGATGTTGATCTTCGGCTTCGTCACGATCGCCAGCGCCCCCTCTTCGAGGGCCCGCATCGCGAGGTCGGTCCCGTCGCCGGTCAACGCGGAGCACACCACCACCGGGATGGGGTCCTCCGCCATGATCCGCGACAGGAAGGTGAGCCCGTGCATGCGGGGCAGCTCGAGATCGAGGACGATCACGTCGGGCCGCTGCCGGCTCATCTTCTCCATCGCGATGTAGGGATCCGCCGCAACGGTCGCCGCGATGCCCTCGAGTGCGAAGAGCGAGGACAGCGTCTGCCGCACGACGGCCGAGTCGTCGACGACGAGCACCTGGAGAGGACGGGGCGCCGTCATGCGGTCCGCGCCTCCGGCCGGCCGGGCGCGCCCGCGCCCCCGGGTTTGGCGTGCGCGTAGACGGTCGGCACGACGGTCGTCACGCGGTCCGTGACGGAGTTCAGGCTTTCCGCGTGCCCGAGGAACAGGAGCCCGTCGGGCGCGAGCACGTCGAGGAGCCGGCCGATGACCTTGAGCTTGGTTTCCATCTGGAAATAGATCAGGACGTTGCGGCAGAAGATCAGGTGAAACGGCCCCCGCACCGGGTAGCGCTCGTCGTTCAGGTTCAGCCGCTCGAAGCGCACGAGGGCGCGGATCTCCGGCGCGGCCTTCATGTTGCCCTCCTGCGAAGCCGTTCCGCGCAGCATGTAGGCCTTGCGATATGCCGTCGGGATCTCGGGCGCCTTGTCGAGCGGCCACACGGCGGCCTCGGCCCGCGCGAGGACGCGCGTCGAAAGGTCGGTGGCGAGGATCTCGATCTGCCGCCCCGAGCCGGGCGGAAAATGGTGGAGGAGCATCATGGCCAGGGAATACGGCTCCTCGCCGGTCGAGCATCCGGCGCTCCAGATGCGCAGGACCCGGGGCGCGCCGCGCTCCTTCCACGCGGGAATGACCTGGCGCTCCAGGAACTCGAACTGCCGCGGCTCGCGGAAGAAGTGGGTTTCGTTCGTGCTGATGCAATCGAACATCTGGAGGCGCTCGTCGCGGTCGTCCTCGTCCACGATGCGCGTGTAGTACTCGCCGAATGAGCTCAGGTTGAGGGCCCGCAGCCGCTTCGAGAGCCGGCCGACGAGCAGGGCCTTCTTGGCCGGCGCGAGAAAGATCCCCGCCTCGCGCAGGATGAGTGTCTGGAAGAGCGCGAACTCCCGCTCCGAGATCGTGCGGATGCTCTCGCCCGCGTGGAGCAGGGCCGGCGCAGCACGGCGGGCGGCCACCGTCACGACGCGGCCTCCGCGGGGACCGCATCGACCGCGGCGAGCTCGCCGCCGGAGAGGACCCGGTCCGTGTCGAGGATCAGGACGAATTCGCCCCCGAGCTTCCCGAGGCCCCGGAGGTAGTCCACGCGGATCGGCGCTCCGAAGGACGGGGGGGCCTCGATCTCGTCGGGCCCGAACTCGACCACCTGGTTGACCGCGTCGGCGAGCACGCCCACCACGATTTTGCCGCCCTCGGTCTCGATCTCGACGATGATGATGCAGGTCCGCTTGGTGACCGCGCTCTCGGGGAGCCGGAACTTGCAGGCGAGGTCCACGACCGGCACGACGCTGCCGCGCAGGTTGATCACCCCGCGGATGAAGGCGGGCGTCGAGGGCACGCGCGTCACGGCCCCGTGCTCGATGATCTCGCGGACCCGGAGCACCCCGATCGCGTACTCGCCGCCCGCGAGGGAGAACGTCAGGTACTGCGCCCGGTCGGGCGATTTTGCCGCGGCTTTGCTGGTCGTGGTCGTCATGCTCCCATCCGTTTCAATAACGCCGGAACTCGCGCTCGGGCGCGCCGGCGGCGACCGCGGCAGGACGCCGCGGCGCCACGAAGGCGGCGATCCGCACCGGCGCCGACGCAGAGGCCGGCTCGGGCTCGGCGGCGATCGCCGGCGCCTCGCGGCGCGCCTCGGGCAACGCCGCCGGGGCGGACGCGGGCGCGTCGGTCCGGAAGAACGCCACGACGCGGTGCAGGCTCTCGGCCTGACCGAGGACGGCCTCGGCCTGCTGCCGCATGGCGTCCGCCTGGCTCGCCATCTCCTCGGCGGTCGAGGACAGTTCCTCCGCCGACGACGCGTTCCTCTGGGTGATCTGGTCCACGTGGGAAAGCGCGAAGTTGATCTGGGCCACGCCCGAGGACTGCTCCGAGGAAGCGGCGGCGACCTCCTGGACGAGGTCCGCGGTCCTGCGGATCGAGGGCACGAGCGCGGCGAGCAGCCCGCGCGAGCGCTCGGCCACCTTGACGGACGACGCCGCGAGGCCGCCGATCTCCCGGGCCGCGGCCTGGCTGCGCTCGGCGAGCTTGCGCACTTCGGTGGCGACCACGGCGAAGCCGCGGCCGTGGTCGCCCGCCCGCGCCGCCTCGATCGCCGCGTTCAGGGCCAGCAGGTTCGTCTGGTAGGCGATCTCCTCGACGATCGAGATCTTTCCCGCGATCGAGCGCATGGCCTCGACCGTGTCGTCCACCGAACGCGCGCTTTCGTCGCCGTCGCCGGCCCCGCGCAGGGCCATCTGCTCCATCTGGCGGCTGTTCTCCGCGTTCTGCGTGATCGAGGCGCTCATCTCTTCGAGCGAAGACGTCGTCTCCTGCACGGACGCCGACTGCTCGCTCGTCCCCTGCGAGAGCGTCTGGGCGGACGCGGACACCTGGCTCGAGGCCGACGACACCTGGCCCACCACCGCGACGACCTGCCCCGAGGTCGCTGCCAGCGCATCCGCGCCGGAGCGCACCTGTGCCACGACGCCGCGCAGGCGCTCGGCCATCCGGCCCATCGCCGACAGCAATTGCCCCACTTCGTCGCGGCCCGGAGGCGGGACCTTCACGAAGAGCTCTCCCCGCGCGATCGCCTCGGTGACGCGCACGGCCTGGAGAATGGGGCGCGTCACGCCGCGGGCCAGCTGCACCGAGAGCATCGCGCCGAACAGGATCGTGACGAGCATGACCGCGACCATGGCGCGCGCCGTCCAGGTCTTCTGGGCGCCGAGGACCCTGGCCTTGTCGTTCATCCTCTTGAAGTTTGCGGCGGCCAGATCGGCGGCGGACTTCTCCAGCCGGTCGACCGACTCCTTGTACGAGCCCATTTCCCGGTTCGCGTCCTGCGTGGTCTTGATCGAATGCTGGCGCACGAGGCCCACCACGCGGTAGAAGCCGATCTCGTAGACGGCCAGGTCCGCGCGCATCGTCCGGACGAGCTCCCGGTCCTCGGGGACCACCGTGTCGCGGTCGAGGCTGCCGAGGCGCTCGATCAACCGGTAGCGCTGGTCGTTCCAGGTGGCCAGGTCCTCCGCCTCCTGGTCGGCGTTGCCCACGTGGACGGCCAGCTCCTTCTCGAAGCGGCGCATCGCCTGCGTGTCCGCGCGGGCCGCGGCGGAGACCGACGCCAGCTGCGCTTCGTGCGCGAGCATCGAGGCGGCCATGTCGGAGACGCGCGCGACCCCGCTGTATCCGAGCGCCGCGATGACGACCGACGTCAGAAGGCAGAGCCCCATCGCGAGGCCGAGCCGGACGCCGATGCGCAGGCTGCGAAACATGGGCCTCAGCCCTCCCACGAACGGCGGAAATCGGCGTCGCTCGCGGCCGCCCGGACCCGGGCCGCGAGGAAGGGCGCGAACGCAGCGGGCTCGCCCGTCTCCGCCAACGCCTCCCAACCATCGGGATCCGCCGCGGCGGGAGCCGCTTCCGCGGCCGGGACCGGGGCCGGCTCTTGCGACACCGCACCGATCTTGAAGAACGCCATCAGCCGGTGCAGGCTCTCGGCCTGCTTCAGGACCGCCTCGGCCTGCTGCCGCATCGCGTCCGCCTGGCTGGCCATCTCCTCGGCGGTCGAGGACAGCTCCTCGGCCGACGACGCGTTCCTCTGCGTCACGTGATCGACCTGCGCCAGTGCGCGGTTGATCTGCGCCACGCCGGAGGACTGCTCGGCCGAGGCCGCGGCCACCTCCTGGACGAGGTCGGTCGTCTTCCGGATCGAGGGCACGAGCTGCTCGAGCAGCGACTCGGAGCGCTCGGCCAGACGCACGCACGACGAGGCGAGGCCGCCGATCTCCTTGGCGGCCCCCTGGCTGCGCTCGGCGAGCTTGCGCACCTCGGTGGCGACCACCGCGAATCCGCGGCCGTGGTCTCCCGCCCGCGCCGCCTCGATCGCCGCGTTCAGGGCCAGCAGGTTCGTCTGGTACGCGATCTCCTCGACGATCGAGACCTTCTCCGCGATGGCCTGCATCGCGAGCATCGTCTCCTTGACCGACGCCGCGCTCTGCTCGGCGTCCCGGGCCCCCTGGAGCGCCATCTGTTCCATCTGGCGGCTGTTTTCCGCGTTCTGCGTGATCGAGGCGCTCATCTGTTCGAGCGAGGAGGTCGTCTCCTCGACCGAGGCCGCCTGTTCGCTGGTCCCCTGGGAAACGACCTGCGCCGACGAGGACACCTGGCCCGACGCGGACAGCACCTGGCCCGAGACCGCGACGACGTGCGACGAGGAGCCCGTCACGGCGCTCGCGCGGCCGCGCACGTCTCCGATGATCTCGGCCAGGCGCTCGACGAACCGGTTGAAGAGCAGCGCCATGTGGCCGATCTCGTCGCGGGAATTGACGGGGATGCGGCGCGTCAGGTCTCCCCCGCCCTGGACCATCTGCTCGAGGTGGAACGTCATCGCGGCCAGGGGCGCCGTGACGGCCCGGGACACGATGAGCGCCACGAAGAGCGAGACGATCAGGCACCCCAGCGTGATGAACGACATGGCGCCCCAGCGCCAGTGCTGGCTCGCCCGCGCCGCGGCAAACGCCGCCTGGACCGCTTCGCGGTCGTGGCGCGTGCGCGCCTTCAGGGTCTCGGTGATCTGGTTGAATTGCGAGGTCATCGCCGTGAGGTTCTGGGTCAGGTCTTCGCCCGCCTTCTGGCGGATCATGCGATTGCTGACGGAGCTCGCCAGCGTCCAGTACTCCTGGAAGGCGCGGACGAGCCGGTCGCGCTCATCGCGATCGACGACGGGGTTCTCCTTCTCGTCTTCCAGGCGCTTGAGGAACCGGTCCCGCAAAGCGCCGGCTCCGTTGAGCGCCTCGGCGTCCTGCGCGGCCACGGAGTCCTGGAGCTGCCGCTGCAGGGCCGTCAGCGTCTCTTCGAGGTCGCGCGAGAGCTCGAGGGAGGGCACGAAGCCCGTTTCGATCAGGCCGAGCTGGCGCTCCTCGCGCCGGCCGAGCGCGAAGTTGACGGCGAGCAGAAGGAGAAACCCGACCGCGGCAAAGCACGGCAGGAGGATCACCTTCCAACGGATCGAGAGGTTCTTCAACATGGGTGCTCCTTCACTCCCCGACCGCGACGACCTTGACGCCCGACGTGTCGGTTCCGCTCCAGACGTACCCGATCGCGCCCTGCGTGTCCCGGACGTACGCGACGATCTCCGCGTCGTTCGACTTCTCCGGCGGCGGGATGGCCTTGCCGGCGAAGATCATCTGCTGCCAGTAGGCCGAGATCGCGATCACCGGCTTGCCGTAGATCTCGAGCGCGAACCGCTGCCGCATCGGGGTCTTGCCGGAGGGCTCCACCGGCATGACGGGAAGCCCCTCGGGCCACCGGCCGGCCTTTCTCAGGAACATCTCGCCGACCTTGACCCGCGAGATCTGCGTCGCCGGATTGGCCGGGTGCACGATCAGCTTGTACGCGCTGGCGTCCTGCGCCCCGGACGGTGTAGCCCGGATGCCGAGCGCGACGAAGAGGACGACCCGTGGCCAGAGTTTCATGATCGACTCCTTGTGTCTCATGCCGCCGGGGCGGCGACGCCCCGGGAAAGAACGGTGTCGAGAAGGCCGGGCACGTCCAGGATGAACGCGACCCGTCCGTCTCCCAGGATCGTGGATCCGCACAGGCCGCGCACGCCGCGAAAGAGCTCGCCGAGCGGCTTGATCACCGCCTGGTTCTGCCCGTGGAGGCAATCGACGACGATGCCCGCCCGGGACAGGTCGTGGCGCACGATCACGACGCTCTCCCGCGCGGCGGGCGTCTGGCCCGCGCCGAAGAGACTGCGCAGGCGCACGAACGGCAGCGGCTCGCCGCGCAGCTGGAGGATGCCCTGCGCCTCGCGGCGGCCGGAATGCTCCGAGGGCGGCAGCTCCATGCACTCGACCACGCGGTCCACCGGGATCACGTAGGTCTCGGTCCCGATGCCGACGCCGAACCCCTCGATGATCGCGAGCGTGAGCGGAAGGCGGAGCTTGATCGAGGTCCCGGCGTCCGGCCAACTCTCGATCGCGATCGATCCGCGCAGCGCGGCGATGCGCTCCCGCACCACGTCCATGCCCATGCCGCGCCCGGACCACTCCGTGACGCTCTCGGCCGTCGAGAATCCCGGCTCGAACACGAGGCGATACAGCTCCGGATCGGCCAGCTTTTCGGGCGCGTCCGCGAGCCCGCGCCGGCGCGCCTCCTCGACGATGCGGTCCCGGTTGAAGCCGGCGCCGTCGTCGGCGAGCTCGATGACGATCGAGCCCGCCTCGCGCCACGCCGAGAGGGCGATCGATCCGCAGGGATCCTTGCCCTTGGCGCGCCGCGCCTCGGGCGTCTCGATCCCGTGGAAGAGCGCGTTGCGGAGCATGTGCGTCAGGGGGTCGCGCAGGTGCTCGACGATCGTCGTGTCGACCTCGACGTCCTCTCCCTCGATCACGACGCGCGCGAGCTTGCCCTGCTCGGCCGCGAGGTCGCGGGCGGTGCGGACGTACTGCCGCAGGATCGGACCGACGGGGACCATCCGGACCTGCATCACGAGCTCCTGGAGCTCCGCGTGCAGTTGCGCGGCGTCCTGGTGCGCCTCGAGCGCCGCCGGCGCCCCGATCTGCTCGAGCATCTGGAGCAGCCGGCCGCGGGAAATGGCGATTTCGCCCGCCAGCGTCATCAGCCGGTCGAGCTTCTCGACCGCGACCCGCAGCGTGCGCCCCTGCTCGCTGGCCCGCGGGGCATCGCCGCTGCGCGCCGGGGCGCCCACGGCCGGGGTAGCCGGCGAGGCGGGCTCGCCCGCGGCGAGCCTCTGGAGGACCTCCTGGTGCCGCACCCCGATCTCGTGGTTGCCCTCGACGGCCACCGGCAGCATCTCGCGCAGCGCATCGATGGACTCGAGCAGGACCGTGACGAGCCCGGGCGTGGCCGCGCGGGTGTGCTTGCGCAGCTGCTCGAGCTGGTCCTCGAGGGCGTGCGCGAACTCGGCGACCCCCGAGAACCCGAGCGAGGCCGAGTTGCCCTTGAGCGTATGGGCCATCCGGAAGATCGTCTGCAGGACCTCCGGATCGTCCGGCCGCGCCTCCAGCGAAAGCAGGCCCTCCTCCATGACCCGGAGGTTCTCCTCCGTCTCGGCGATGAAGGTCAGCAGCAGGGCTTCGGCGTCGAATTCCATCTTGGGTCTAGAGTTTCGCGACCCAGGCGGTGCCCTGGTCCGAGTGAAAGATCAGCTTGCGCCCCGACTGGCCGCCGACGTCGCGCGACACGATCGGGATCGCGAGCTCCTCGAGGAGCTTGAAGGCCACGGCGGCGTTCTTCTCGCCCAGGTGACCCTGCCGCGCCTGGAAGGCTTCGAGCACGCATGCGCCCCCGAACACCTTGGCCTGCAGCCGCGCGCGGCTGGCGCCCAGGGCCACGAGCCGGTCGACGAGCTCGGTCATGGCCACGTTGCCGAACCGCGGCGAGCCCTGGCCCGCGCCGGCGAAGAACGGCAGGAGGTAGTGGTTCATGCCGCCCACGCACTCGATCGGGTCCCACAGGCAGACCGCCACGCAGGAGCCGAGGACCGTCGTCACCGCGCTCGGCTGGGCCGCGGCGTAGAGCTGGCCGGGCTGAAGATAGACCCGGATGAGGTCCCGCCCCATCTCGTGCGGCGACGGCGCGGCGCGCCTCGCGGCGGTCTGCTCCCCCACGGTCTCGTCCCAGGCCGCGCCCGGGCCCTGTGCACTCATCGGCTGGCCCCGGCCGCACCCGCGACGCGCGCCTGGAGCTCCGTGCAGTAGAGCGCCCGGGCCGCGTGGGTGGCGAGCAGGTCGAAGAGCTCGTGGTCGAGCGCGACGAGGCCGGACTTCTGCGGCAGCAGCCGGAAGATGGCCACGACGCCGAGCAGGCGCCCGTCGAAATGGAGCGGGATGCAGGCCGAGAGGTCCCCTTCCTCGGGGCGCCGGCCCGCATCGTCGTCGCGGCCCGCGAGGTAGATCTCCCCCGTCCGCGCGCAGCGCCCGATGACGCCGCGGCCGAGCGGGACCGAGCGGAAGGGCCCGGGCTCGACGCCGAGGCAGGCGACGAGCGACAGGTCGGACCCGGACCCGTCGGCCTCGAAAATCGCGATCTCCTCCGACCCGATGAGGTTGCAGATGATGTCCTGGACGATCGAGAGCGCTTCGCCCCGGTCGAGCGTGGCATGCAGGCGGTAGCTCGCCACGTAGAGGCTGGCGAGGTCCGTGTTCTGCTGCTCGACGCCCACGTACTGCTCGGAGAAGCGCCGGTTCTCCTCCTCGATCGCCGCGAGGCTCTTCTGGAGGCGCTCGCGCTCGAGCCAGTGGCTCTCGACGTCCTTCTGGAGGGTCGCGACCTGCTCGTTCAGGAACCGGTTTTCGCTCTCGAGCGAGGCCGTCAGCACGCGGAGCTTTCCGTTCTCCTCGAGCAGGGCCTGGACGTACCGGCGCGTGTCGTCGCGCACCTTCTCGACGTAGGACTCGGGGTTGCCGCTGCCGGCGGGCTTCATGACTTCTCCGCTGCGAGGTAGCTCTCGATCTTCGTCAGCAGCTCGAGGCTGCTGAAGGGCTTGGTGATGTAGTCGCTGCAGCCGCTCTGGAAACCGCTTTCGACGTTTTCGCCCTCGCCGCGCGTGGTGACCATGATGATCGGCACGGCCTTCATGCCTTCGTCTTCGCGGATCTTCCTGCAGACCTCGAAGCCGTTCATGCGCGGCATGATCACGTCGAGCAGGATGAGGTCGGGCCGCTCTGCGAACGCCCGCTCGACGGCCTCGGAACCGTCCCTGGCCGTGACGAGGTCGTAGGAGCCCTTGTTCAGGATCATCCTCTCCATCATCAGGACCGTGCTCGAGTCGTCGACCAGCAGGATCTTCTTGCGTGCCATGGTTACCTCGCTGTTGCGTTAGGCTGCCGGGTGTCCCTGCCCCGAGGCCATCAGGCCCGAGGCGATTCTTGCGACTTCCGAAAGGGGCTTGGGCTTGTGGAGGAAGGCGTCGGCTCCGCGGCGGAGCGCCTCGGCCTCGATCTCGCGCGAGCCGTATGCGGTCAGCAGGATGATCCGGGTCCGCGGCGATTGCGCCCGGACGAGCTCGATGACGTCGAGGCCCTCGGCACCATGGGTCCCGGTCAGCCGCAGGTCGAGGATGGCGAGCGAGTAGTCCTCGTGCTCGGCGAGGAGGGCCTGCGCCTCCCGCGTTTCGCGCGCGCAATCCACGACGTAGCCCTTCGTCGTGAAGTACTCGCGCATCGCGAACAGGATCGGCTCCTCGTCATCCACGATCAGAATTCGGTTCGTAATGGACAAAGAGAGTGCAAGGCCGCGGCCAGCGGGATGGGTACCCGGCAACCCGAATGAATTGAACTATTTACGCTTGTCGTGCCGCGCGAGGGGCGCCATGAAGCGTCTGATTCTCAGACGAATCGAGGCGGAATTCTGGGATCTGGACGCTACGCGTCGACGCCGTACTTCTTGATCTTCTGGTAGAGCGAGCTGCGCGGAATCCCCAATCTCTTCGCGGCAGCCTCGACGCGGCCGCCCTCGGCGCGCAGCACGCGCTCGATGTGCGCGCGCTCGACCTCGACGAGCGTGCGGTCGAGGTCCTCCGCCGCCGGCCCGGACTCGGTCGCTTCGAAGCGCAGGTCCCGACGGCCGAGCACACCCTTGCCCGAGAGCAGAATGGCGCGCTCGAGGACGTTGCGCAGCTCGCGGATGTTGCCCGGCCACGCGTAGCTCGAGAGCGACCGCGCGGCGTCCTCGGCGATCGTGATCTTCGCGTGGCCCGAGCGCGCCGCCAGGGACTCGAGAACGCGCTCGGCGAGGATCGGAATGTCCTCGGGGCGCTCGCGCAGGGGCGGAACGCTCAGGGGGATCGTGCTGATCCGGAAGTAGAGGTCGCTGCGGAACTTCTTCTCCCGTACGAGCTCGGCCAGGCCCTGGTGCGTCGCCGTAATCAGCCGGATGTCGACGCGCCGGTCGCGCACGTCGCCCATGCGGCGGAATTGCTTCTCCTCCAGGACCTTCAGGAGCTTGGGCTGGACCTGCAGGTCCACGTCGCCGATCTCGTCGAGAAACACCGTCCCGCGGTGCGCGACCTCGAGCAGGCCCGGCTTCGCGGCCGTCGCGCCGGTGAAGGCGCCCTTCTCGTGGCCGAAGAGCTCGGTCTCGAGGAACTCGCGCGAGAGGCCGGCGCAGTTGAGATCGACGAATGCGCCCTCGGCGCGCGGCCCGTTCTCGTGGAGCCAGCGCGCGAGGACTCCCTTGCCGGCGCCCGTCTCGCCCTGGATCAGGACGGGGAGATCCGAGGCCGCGATCTTGCGCGCCTCGGCCGCGAGGGCCCGGATCGCCGCGCTCGTGCCGAGGAAGGGGTCCCGCAGCTCCCGGGCGAGCCGCGAGCGGCGCGCCATCTGCTGCTGCCGGTTGCGCTGGTTCTCGATCAGCCGCTCCAGGATGACCGCGAGGGCCTCGAGCTGCACGGGCTTGGTCAGGAACTGTTCGGCGCCCTCCTTGATGGCCTTGACCGCCAGGTCCACCGATCCGTGCGCGGTGAGGATGACGACGGGAACCGAGGGATCCGCCTCGCGGAAACGCGGGAGCAGCTCCAGGGCGTTTCCGTCGGGCAGCGAGTAGTCCACGATCGCGACGTCGGGGGGCGTCTTCCGGAAGGCCGCCTCGGCCTCGGCGCAACCCTGCGCCTCCTCGACGTCGAACCCCCGGCCCCGCAGGAAATCGCAGATGCCGAAGCGCACCGCCGGCTCGTCGTCGACGAGCAGCACGCGCTTTCGGGCGGCGTTACTCATGGCCGGTCACCGGCAGCCGCACGGTCACGACCGCGCCCCCCTCGGCCCGGTTGCCTGCAGAAATGCGGCCGCCGTGGTCCTCGACGATCCGCTGGACGATCGACAGCCCCAGGCCGGTCCCGCCGCGGCGGCGCGTGAAGAAGGGCTCGAAGATCCGGGGCAGGTCCTCCGGGCCAAAGCCCGGGCCCGAGTCCCGCACCCGGCAGTCAATCCATCGCTCTCGATCGACGCGCATCAGCTCGGCCTCGACTATAACCGTGCTTTGCGGCGGCGCGTGGCGGACCGCGTTGTCGAGCAGGTTCTGGAAGACCTGGGTCATCCGGCGGCGGTCCATCCGCAGGCGCGGCAGGTCGGCGCCCGCGGCGCTCGCGATCGAGACGCCCGCGCGCTCTGCGAGCGCGCGGCATCCCTGCACCGCCTCGCCGACGACCTCGGCCACGGAGGCCTCGCTGAACTCGAGGCTCGTCGGCTTTCCGAATTCGAGCAGGTCGCCCATCAGGTGCGAGAGCCGCTCGAGCTCGCCGCGCAGGACCGCGACGTACTGCGCGTACTCCTCCCGCTGGCCGAACCGCGCCTCGAAGGCGTCGAGCGTGGCCGAGATCCCGAAGAGCGGGTTGCGGACCTCGTGCGCGACGCCGGCGACGAGCGAGCCCATCGCCGACATCGTGCGCGTGTGGTGCAGCTTCTCCTGCAGGCGTACGACGCCGGTGATCTCGCGCGCGACGAGAATGATCCGCTCGGACTCGCTGCTCGCGGCGCGCAGGAGGCTGGCCGCCACGTCCCACGTGCGGCCCGTCCCGGCGTCCCGCGCCTGTCCCGAGGTCGCCGAACCTCCCGACCGGATTTCGTGGGCCAGCTCCGCCGACTTCCTCCAGGGCTCGCCCGGGCCGAGCGCCTCGATCGAGGCGCCGATCGTCTCCCGATAGGTCTTTCCGGAAAGGACCTTCGCCGCGCGGTTCAACCTCCGAATCAGCGCATTGCCGTCGAGGACGAGGACCGGCGACTCGATCGCGTCGAACGTGCGCTGCCATTCCTTGGCCGCGTCCTGGATGGCGAACTGCAGGCGCGCCTGGTTCTCGTCGGCCGTCTTTCGCTCGGTGACGTCGCGCAGCTGCACGAGCAGGCCCGCGACGCTCGGGTGGTTCGACAGGTCGCTGCCGATCGCCTCCATGTGGCGCCACGACCCGTCCCGGTGGCGGACCCGGAACTCGGCGGACGCGGAGCCCGATCCGTGCACCAGCCCGGCGAACATCCGCCGCACGGCCTCGCCGTCCTCCGGGTGCACGTAATCGAACACGGCCTCCTCGAGGACCTCCTGCGGCCTGTACCCGAGCAGCCGCTCGAGCGACGGGCTCCCGTACCGGATGGCCCCGCCCGCGTCGACGATCATGATGACGTCGAGGGCGTTGTCGATGAGGGACCGGAAGTACTCCTCGCTCTCGCGCAGGGCGTCCACCGCCCGGCGCCGCTCGGTGACGTCCACCATGGTCCCCTCGATCACCGGCTCGGGGGGAGAGCCTTCCTCGATCAGGTGCACGTTTTCCAGGACCCACACGGCGCCCCCGTCTTTTCGGCGCAGCCGCACCTCGGAATTCGTCAGCGAGCCCTCCTGCCGCAGCCGCGCGAGGAATGCGTCGCGGTCGCCGGGCTCCGGGTAGAAGTCCCGGCCGTTGCGGCCGCGCACCTCTTCGCGGGAGGAATACCCGAGCATCCGCGCGAAGGACTCGTTGCAGTCGATGATCCGGCCGTCGAGCGCCGTGCGGTAGACGCCGGCCAGGTTGCGCTCGAAGAGGTTGCGGAACCGCGCCTCGGAAATTCGCCGCGCCTCCTCGACCTCGCGCTGTCCGGTGATGTCGGACGCGATGCCCGTCGTGCCGAGCAGGTTGCCCTGGGCGTCGCGCACGGCCGCGGTCTTGAAGGAGAGCGTGACGAGCTTGCCGTCCTTGCGGCGGTGGCGGGTCTCGTACTGGACGTAGCGCTCGCCTTCGAGGATCCGTTCCAGCGTCTTCAGGTCCCTTCCCGCCTCCCCGGGGACCATCCAGTCGGTCATGGGGCGTCCGATCATCTCCTCGGGCGCGCACCCGTAGATGCGCCGGGCGGCCGCGTTGACGAAGGTCCAGCGGCCCAGGGCGTCCGCAGACCAGATCAGCTCGTTGGAGTTCTCGACGAGCTCGCGGTAGCGCTTCTCGCTCGACCCGAGCCGGTCGTCGGCTTCGCTGGGAATGATCCAACGAATATAAGCCGGCGCCCCCGCCGCGGCAAGCGCGGCGTCGTCAGGCAGCCGGCGTGAACGCGAGCGGGCGGGCGGGCGGGATCAACCCCTCCTCGGCGGCGAGCCGGTAGAAGAGGCGCAGGCCCTCCAGGTCGCCCTGGTCGAGCTCGAAATGCAGGGCGTGGCGCAGGTAGTCCTCGACGACCGGCGCCGAGAGCCCGGACGCCGACGCCTCTTCCCGGACCAGCGCGTCGAAGTTCGCCGCGCCGGCCTCGTACGAGCGGCGCAGCAGCGCCGCCACCCCGGCCGTGGCATGGTCCTCCCGCACGGCCCAGAACGCGAAGACGAAAGGATGCCCCGAGAAGGCGCGCCACTCCGCGGCCAGGTCGAGCACCACGTGCCCGCTCAACCTCGCCTTCAGGGCCGGATCGCCGATGATGAGCCGTGCGTCCGCCGGACCGGCCTCCTGCCTCCCGCTTCCCGTCTCCCGATACTCGGGCTCGAGCCCGTAGACGCGTTTGAGGAGAATCCGGGTCAAAGCCGCCGAGGTCCTCGAAGCGGGATCCAGATCCACCGATCGGATTCGCTGGCGCGCGACGTCGGAGACGAGGAGCACCGACCGGACCTCCGACGCGGCGGCGATGCCGAGCGACGGCACGACCCGGAGCCCGGGGATCCGCTGGTACTCGATCGACGGAATCAGGCCGACGTCGGCCTCGGCGGAGGCGAGCTTCGCGGCGCAGGCCGACGGCATGTCGCGGGACACCTCGACGCCGGGCGTCGGCTCGTGCAGCAGCCCCCACGTCAGGGGCCGGGCGTTCAGGAAGTCGACGACCGAGATGCGAAGCACGCTGTCCGCCGGGAGCTCCTATCCCTGCGACATCAAATTCAGGAACTCCGCATTCGTCTTCGTCTTCTCGAGCTTCTCGGTCAGGAGCTCCATCGCCTCCACGGTCGAGAGCGGGTTCAACACCTTGCGCAGGACCCAGACGCGGTTCAACTCCTGCTTGTCCATGAGCAGCTCTTCCTTGCGGGTGCCCGACTTGTTGATGTCGATCGCCGGGAAGACGCGCTTGTCGACGAGCTTGCGGTCGAGGTGGACTTCCATGTTGCCCGTGCCCTTGAACTCCTCGAAGATCACGTCGTCCATGCGCGAACCCGTGTCGATCAGGGCCGTCGCCATGATCGTCAGCGAGCCGCCCTCCTCGACGTTGCGCGCGGCGCCGAAGAAACGCTTGGGCCGCTGCAGGGCGTTCGAATCCACGCCGCCCGAGAGCACCTTGCCCGACGGCGGCACGATCGCGTTGTAGGCGCGCGCCAGGCGCGTGATCGAATCGAGGAGGATCACGACGTCGCGCTTGTGCTCGACGAGGCGCTTGGCCTTCTCGATCACCATCTCGGCCACCTGGACGTGCCGGGCCGCCGGCTCGTCGAAGGTCGAGGAGATGACCTCGCCCTTGACCGAGCGCTGCATGTCGGTGACCTCTTCGGGCCGCTCGTCGATCAGCAGCACGATCAGGGTGATCTCGGGGTGGTTGGTCGAGATCGAGTTCGCCAGCGCCTGGAGGACCATCGTCTTGCCGGTGCGCGGCGCGGCGACGATCAGGCCGCGCTGCCCCTTGCCGATCGGCGCCACGAAATCGAGGACGCGCGAAGTCATGTTGGTCGGGACTTCCAGCCGGATGCGGTCCTGCGGGTAGAGCGGCGTGAGGTTGTCGAAAAAGATCTTCTCGCGCGCGACATCCGGGTGCTCGAAGTTGACCGCCTCGACCTTGATCAGGGCGAAGTAGCGCTCGCCTTCCTTGGGCGGCCGGATCTGTCCCGACACCGTGTCGCCGGTCCGCAGGTCGAACTTGCGGATCTGGGACGGCGACACGTAGATGTCGTCGGGTCCCGGAAGGTAGTTGTACTCGGGCGCCCGCAGGAAGCCGAACCCGTCGGGCAGGCACTCGAGCACGCCCTCGGAGAAGATGAGCCCCTTCTTCTCGGTCTGCGCCTGCAGGATCTTGAAGATCAGGTCCTGCTTGCGCATGCCGGTCGCGTTCTCGACCTCGAGCTCCTTGGCGATCTTCAGGAGTTGCGGGATCTTGATGTCGTGGAGCGCCCGGATGTCGAGCGTGTCGCCGTGCTCGACACCGCCCTCCTCGCCCGTCGTGTCCGGGAGGCCCTCGGGAGGGGCTTCGAGGGTCTCGACGTCGGAGTCGCTGGGTCCCTTGCGTCTGGCCATTGTCTCTGTCCTCTTAGTGCGTGAAGTGTCGGCGGATACCGCCGGGAAAGCGTTCGGGGGAAAGGTTCGGGAGCAGGAGCCGGGAGAATATCAGCTTCGGGCTGGTCCCATTATCTCAAATTCCAGGAGCGGGGCGCCACTGGCTAGTTGGCGACGGCCCCGCCCTCGGCCGGTTTCGGTTCGGGCTCCACCGCGGCCGCGGCCGGGCGGGGGCCCTCCATGGCGATCTTGATGACCTCGTCCATGGTGTGGACGAGGTGGAACTCCATCTGGCCGCGGATCTCCTCGGGCAGATCGTCGAGGTCCTTGTCGTTCTCGGCCGAAAGGATGATCGTGCGGATGCCCGCCCGGTAGGCGGCGAGGATCTTGTCCTTGATGCCGCCGACGGGCAGCACCTTGCCGCGCAGCGTGATCTCGCCCGTCATCGCGACGTCCTTCAGGACCGGGATCTTGGTCACGGCCGAGAACAGCGACGAGGCCATGGTGATGCCGGCCGACGGCCCGTCCTTCGGGATCGCGCCCTCGGGCACGTGGATGTGGATGTCGAACTTCTCGTGGAAGTTCGGGTCGGCGTCGTACATCTCGGCGCGGCTGCGGACGTAGGAGACCGCGGCGCGCGCCGACTCCTGCATCACTTCGCCGAGCGAACCGGTGATGGTGAGATTGCCCTTGCCCTTGAGCAAGCTCGTCTCGGTCATCAGGATCTCGCCGCCCGCCTCCGTCCACGCCAGGCCCGTCGCGATGCCGACCTCGGACACGTCGCCCTTGAGGCGCTTGCGGTACCGGGGCTTGCCGAGGAAGTCCTTCAGGTTCTCGGGCGTCACCCGGACCGGGGTCTCGGCCTTCTTCTGCACGATCTTGCGGGCCACCTTGCGGCACAGGCCGCCGATCTCGCGCTCGAGGTTGCGCACGCCCGCTTCCCGCGTGTAGTGCTCGATGACTTCCAGCACGGTGTCGTCCTTGATCTCAATCTGGTCTTCCTTGAGCCCGTTGGCCTCGCGCTGCTTGGACACCAGGAACTGGCGGGCGATCGCGACCTTTTCGTTCGGCGTGTAGCCGGACAGCTGGATCAGCTCCATCCGGTCCTTGAGGGCCGGCGGAATCGGGTCGGCGATGTTGGCCGTGGCGATGAACATGACCTTCGACAGGTCGTACTCGACGTCCAGGTAGTGGTCGACGAAGGAGTGGTTCTGCTCCGGGTCGAGCACCTCGAGAAGCGCCGACGCCGGGTCGCCCCGGAAGTCGGAGGACATCTTGTCCACTTCGTCGAGCAGGAACACGGGGTTGACCGCGCCCGCCTTCTTCATCATCTGGATGATCTGGCCCGGAAAGGCGCCGATGTAGGTGCGCCGGTGGCCGCGGATCTCGGCCTCGTCGCGGACGCCGCCGAGCGACAGGCGCACGAACTGGCGGTTCAGGGACCGCGCGATCGACTTCGCCAGCGACGTCTTGCCGACGCCCGGGGGGCCGACGAAACAGATGATCGAGCCCTTGGTCTTCTGCACGAGCTGCCGGACGGCCAGGAACTCCAGGATCCGCTCCTTGACCTTCTCGAGCCCGAAATGGTCGTCGTTCAGGATCTGCTCGGCCCGCGTCAGGTCTTTCAACTCGCGCGAAGACTTCTTCCACGGCACGCCCACGAGCCATTCGATGTAGTTGCGCGAGACCGTCGCCTCCGCCGACACCGGGGGCATCGCCTCGAGGCGCCGCAGCTCCTGGTCGGCCTTCTCGCGGACTTGCCTGGGCATGCCGCAGGTCTCGATCTTCTTCTTGAGCTCCTCGACCTCGTCGGTGCGGTCGTCCTTGCGGCCGAGCTCCTGGTGGATCGCCTTGATCTTTTCGTTGAGGTAGTACTCCTTCTGGGCCTTCTCCATCTGCTTCTTGACCTTGTTGTTGATCCGGCGGTCGATGTTGACCTTGTCGATCTCGACCTCCAGCAGGTCCTGGAGCTTCTGGAGACGCTCGTAGGGAGACTCCGCCTCGAGCAGCGTCTGCTTCTCGGCGGTCGCAACGGACAGGTGCGCCGCCAGCGTGTCGGCAAAGCGCTCGGGGTCGTCGATCTTGAGCGAGGCGGCCAGCCCCTCGAAGGCGAGGTGGTGCGAGAGCTTGGCGTACTGCTCGAACAGGGCGAGCACCTTGCCCATGTAGTCCCGCAGGCTGTCCACGTCCGAGGGCCGGATCGGGAGCAGGTCGACCCCGACCGACAGGTACTCGCCCTTGCGCTCGAAGGCCATGATCCGGCCGCGCCGCACGCCCTCGACCATCACCTTGATGTGGCCGTTGGGCAGCTTCAGCGACTGCGCCACCGTCGCCACGACGCCGACCTCGTAGATGTCCTCGGGTTTGGGCTCGTCGAGCTGCGGGTCCTTCTGCGCGGCGAGGAACAGCCGCTTGACCGGGGTCGCCAGGGCCGCCTCGAGGGCGCGGATCGACGACTCGCGGCCCACCACGAAGGGCTGCATCATGTGGGGGAAGACCACCATGTCCCGGAGGGGGACGAGCGGGAGGATTTCCAACCCGCGGCCGGCGTTATCCGTTTTCATCTGGTTTCAGTTCCCATTCGGGGAAAACCCGAAAATCCGAATTCGAAATCCGGAGCTCGATTCTACCCCGCCTTGCGAAGGATGGTGATCGGGTTGGTGTGGTGCTTGACGACGTCCTTGGTGATGACGCACTCCTCGATGTCGTCGTCCGAGGGGATCTGGTACATCACGTCGAGCATCAGGTCTTCGATGATGATCTTCAGCCCCCGCGCCCCGACGTTGCGGGCCAGGGCCTCCTCGGCGATCGCCTCGATCGCGTCGTCGGTGAACCGCAGCTGGACGTTCTCGAACTCCAGCATGGTCTGGTACTGCTTGACGAGCGAGTTCTTGGGCTCCCTCAGGATCTCGACGAGCGCCGGCTGGTCGAGCTCGGACAGGGTCGCCACGACCGGCAGGCGGCCGACGAACTCGGGGATCATCCCGAACTTGATGAGGTCCTCGGGGTGCACCTTCTGGAGGAGCACGCTCGAGCGCTTCTCCTTCTTCGACACGATCTTCGCGCCGAAGCCCATCGTCTTCTCGGTCATCCGGCGGTTGATGATCTCCTCGAGGCCGACGAAGGCGCCGCCGCAGAGAAAGAGGATGTTCGTCGTGTCGATCTGGATGAACTCCTGGTGCGGGTGCTTGCGTCCGCCCTGCGGCGGGACGTTGGCGACCGTGCCTTCCAGGATCTTCAGGAGCGCCTGCTGGACGCCCTCCCCCGAGACGTCGCGGGTGATCGACGGGTTCTCCCCCTTGCGGGCGATCTTGTCGACCTCGTCGATGTAGACGATGCCGCGCTCGGTCTTTTCCTTGTCGTTGCCGGCGGCCTGGTAGAGCTTCAGGATGATGTTCTCGACGTCCTCGCCGACGTAGCCGGCCTCCGTCAGCGTGGTCGCGTCCACGATCGTGAACGGCACCGAGAGGAGTTTGGCCAGCGTCTGTGCAAGCAGGGTCTTCCCGGTGCCCGTGGGCCCGATCATGAGGATGTTCGACTTCTGGAGCTCGACGTCGAGCTTGCGGTTCTTCTCGAGGTAGTCGATCCGCTTGTAGTGGTTGTAGACGGCGACGGCGAGTTTCTTCTTGGCCTGGTCCTGCCCGATCACGTAGCCGTCCAGGAAATCCTTGATCTCCTTGGGCTTGGGCAGCTTGGTCTCGGGGGCCTGCGTCTCGAGAACCCGGTCCTCGGCAATGATGTCGAGGCAGATGTCGACGCACTCGTCGCAGATGTAGACCGTGGGCCCGGCGATGAGCTTCTTGACGTCCCGCTGGCTCTTGTTGCAGAAGGAGCAGCGCAGGACATCGCCGTTCCCGGTTTTCTTCGACATTCAGCCTCCGGAGGGATGAGGGAATTCTAGGGTTGCCCGTCCCTCCCCGTCAACCATTCGCATCAGAATCTAGCATACCCCCTGGAGTTAACGCCTGCGGCTTGAGGGTATTCCGCCCCGCCGGAAGACGGTAAACGGAAGAAGTTAGACGACCCATCCCGCCCGATGTGCGCGGGACGGCGAGCCCGGATTCCTTTTCCGGCCTCCCGGCCTACCCGGCCGCCTTCAGCGTCATGTCGTCGCGGCGGTGGTAGATGGCGTCCACGAGGCCGTAGGTCTTGGCGTCCTCGGCTTCGAGGATGTAGTCGCGGTCGGTGTCCTTCGAGACCTTCTCGAGCGGCTGCCCGGTGTGCTGCGCCATGATCTGGTTCAACCGCTCCTTCAGGCGCATGAGGTCGCGGGCGTGGATCTCGATGTCCGTCGCCTGGCCCTGCATGCCGTACGCGAGCGGCTGGTGGATCAGGAAGCGGGAGTTCGGCAGCGAGTAGCGCTTGCCGGGCGTGCCGGCCGCCATCAGGACCGCCGCCATCGACGCGGCCTGGCCGACGCAGATCGTGGACACGTCGTTCTTGACGTACTGCATCGTGTCGTAGATCGCCATGCCGGCCGTGATCGAGCCCCCCGGAGAGTTGATGTAGAAGGCGATGTCCTTCTCGGAGTTCTCCGACTCGAGGAACAGCATCTGGGCGATGATGAGGTTGGCGATCGTGTCGTCGACCGGCTGGCCGAGGAAAATGATGTTGTCCTTCAGGAGCCGCGAGTAGATGTCGTACGCGCGCTCTCCCCGGCTCGTCTGTTCGATCACCATGGGTACCAGGACCATGCCGCCCCCCTCGTAGTCGTCGTCGAGTGTCATGTCAGCCAATTCGCAGAACCTACTTCACTTCCACCGGCATTCCCGAGGGTAGCACCTTCGCGCTCGCAATCAAGAGGTCGACGGCCCGGGCCAGCCGCATCTCGTCGCGGAGCGACTCGATGCCGCCCGCCTTCGCCATCTGCTCCCGCAGGACGGCCGGCTCGACCCCGCGCTGCGCGGCCGCCCGCTTGAACTCGGCCTCGAGCTCCGTCTCCGAAATCGCGATGGCCTCCTTCTCGGCGATCGCGTCGAGCAGCAGGTATTCCCGGACGCGCCGCTCCGCCCCGGGCCGGGCCTCGGCCTGGAGCTTGGGCCAGTCCTCCTTCTCGGCGTCCACGCCGCTCTGGGCGAGGTAGCGCGCATAGTCGCGCAGCGCCGCCACGGTCTCCGACTCCACCAGGACCTCGGGCGCGGGGATCTCGCGGCGCGACAGCAGCGTGTCGAGGATGGTCCGGCGGAACCTGCGCTTGCGGTCGGCTTCCTTCTCGTGGCGCAGGCGCGCGCGCACCTTCTCGTGCAGCGTCTCGAGGGTGTCTCCCTCGGATACCGCCCGGGCGAACTCGTCGTCGAGCGCCGGCAGCTTCTTCTCCTTGAGCGCCGCCAGCGTGACCTGGTAGTCGACCGTCTTCCCCTTGAACTCGTCGTTGGGAAAATCGTCGGCGAACGTCTTGCGGAAGCTGCGGGTCTCGCCGGGCGCGGCCCCCCGCAGGGCGTCGTTGACCTCGGGCATCGAATCCTCGTGACCCACTTCGAGCGTGATCTTCTCGTCGCGGAAGGTCCGGGGATTCTGCCCGGGGGCCAGGATCTCGACGAACGACCCCGCGATGTCGGCGACCGCGAAGTCGCCCCTGGCGGCCGGCCGGCCCTCGACCGGGTGGAACTCGGCGTGCGCCTCGCGGATCCGTTCGACCACTTTCGAGACTTCCTCGTCGGTCGGCTCGACCGGCTGGTCTTCGACCGGAACGCCCCGGTAGTCGCCGGGGTCGATCTGCGGCTTCAAGTCGAGCCGCGCCTCGAAACGGATCGGCCCGGGCGGCTCCCACTTCAGGTCCCCGATGTGCGGCCGGCCGAGCACCGCGAGCTTGCGCTCCTCGATGGCCGCCGCGAGCGCGTCCGGCAGGATCGCCTCGAGCACGTCGCCCTTGATCTCGTCGCTGAACCGCTTCTGGATCACCGCCTGGGGCGCCTTGCCCTTGCGGAACCCGGGGATCGCGGCCCGCTTCACGTACGACTTCGTGACCGCGGCGAAGGCTTTTTCCACGTCCTCCGCCGGCACCTCGATCTCGAGCGTGGTGCGGGTGGCGGACTCCTCTTTCGTTGCGAGAATGGCCATAGGGCGGGGATCTTACTCCGATCGCGACGGCATCAGGGCCGGGCGGGGACGACGCGGGTCGGCGGCCGGCGGCCGAGGGGAACGGCCGCGGATCGCGGCGGCACGAGCCACTCGTAGGCGCCCTCCACGTCGAGGCGGCCCCAGCCGAAGACGGGGTTCGGGACCGCGGTGCCGGCGTACTCGCCGCAGGTCAGTTCGACCGTCCGCGCCACGGCCCCGCGTTCGAGCGCCTCCTCGGTGCGGTCCACGTCGCCCGCAAGCTCGGGCCTCGCCGACCAGAGCAGCGCCACCGCACCCGCCACCTGCGGCGCCGCGGCCGAAGTCCCGGAAAACGACTCCGCATAGCCGCCGGCCGGCGCCGCCGTCCGCAGCCTCACGCCTGGCGCCGTGAGATCGGGCTTCATGCGGTTCGATCCGTCGACCGCGATGGGACCCACGCTCGAGAAGTAGGCGATCGTGTCGTCGAGCGCCGTCGCGCCGACCGTCAGCGCCGCGTCGTAGATCGCCGGCGGGTCGGTGACGGTGAAGCAATTGGGCAGACGGCCGGGGGTCAAGCCGCCCTCGTTGCCGGCCGCGAAGACGACCGCGATCCCGGCGGCGCGGACGTTCTCGACGACCGCCCGCAGGATTTCCGGATCCGTGCAGCCCTCGCTCGCCGGGCAGGTCCAGGAGTTGCTGATCACGTCGGCACCGAGGTCCGGCCGCGGATTCTGCGCCGGACGCGTCCGTCGGCGCGAGCAGCCACTCGAAGCACTCGGTGTACCGCGCCGGCGTGCCGGCGCCGCGGTCCATGTTGCGGCAGCCGATCAGCGTCGCTCCCGGCGCCGCACCGATCCGGTTGTCGCCGCCATCGTCGCCGAGCGCGAGCCCCGCCGTCCCGGTGCCGTGCCCGTCGTCGTCGCAGGGCGCGGGCGCGTCCGAGCCGCACGGGTTGCCCGCGGCCGCGTCGTGGATCGCGTCGTGCCAGGCGTAGTCGTGCGCAACGTCCGCGCCGCTCGAGCCGCGGTAGCGAGCGCGCAGGGCCGGGTGGTCCCACTGGAAGCCGGTGTCGGCCATGCCGATGACGATTCCCTGGCCCGTGTAGCCGCGGTCCCAGAGCGCGGGCGCGCGGATCTTCTCGATGTTGGGCTCGATCGCGGCGGTGGACGCGCGGCGGGACATGGACGGGACGGCGGGATCCGGCCGTTTCCACATCGCGGCGCGGTTCGCCTCGACGGAGGCGACGTCCTCGCGCGCGGCGAGCTCGCGCGCGGTGGCGGCGTCGCCCTCGACCTCGAGCATGTTGACGAGGAAGTGCGGCCGGAAGCGGACGCCCGCGCGCGCGAGCCGGTCCCGCAGCGGGGCCTGCGCAGCGTCCGCCTGCGCCCGCAGCGCCTCGTAGACGAAACGCCGCCGCTCGGCCCGGTCCGGGATCTGCGCCGCCCCGGACAGGTCCGCCTGCTCCCGGAGCACGACGAGAAACTCTGCCCGCTCCCCTTCGGCCTTCCCGGCAAAGATCCGCGGATCCATGCGGTCCGGCTCCGCTCCAACGAGGAGCTTCGAAGCGAAGAGCAGTCCCGCCAGGATGTGAAGCGTCACCGCTCCATTACAGCACGGCGGCCCACGCGCCCCGTGTCGCGCCCTCCGCGGCTCCGGCTACTTCGAGAGGCTCGCGTCCTCGATGATCACGGAGTACGAGTAGCCGGCCCCGAAATCGCGGTCCAGACGCACGACGCCCTTGACCAGCACGACGTCCCCCACCGCAGCCGTACCGCTCGTCGTGGCGGTGATGTCGTCGTTGCCCTTCTCATGCGAACCCGAGCCGTCGCGCAGGTGGATCCAGTTCTTGCCCATGACCGCAGGCGTGTACTTGACCACCTTGCCGCGCACGGCGACCTCGGCGCCCTTGAGCGCCGTCTTCTGAGCGTAGATCTCGGACACCGTCCTTCCATTGGTCCCGGAGGCTTTCGTCACCTTAATCGGCCCTACGTCTGAGGGTCCCGCGGCTGCCGCGGCATGCTGTGCGGCGGACATACTCTTCATGTCCGCATCGGATGTGGCGGGATGGCCGGGCGGAAGCGCCGAGGAGCCAACCCCCGGCGAGGCAGCGCCCTTCTCGGAAGGCGCGAGCGTCCCGAAGAGAATGTGCTCGAACGTCCGGTGCAGGGTCTTACTCTCGAAGCCGTCCATCGGAACGGCGTTGACGACCGTCACGCGGGCGCCCTTCTTGACCTCCGCCTTTCCGACCGCCGCCCAGACGTCGCCGGACGCGGTCTTGAGCCGCAGGTACGTGTAATTGCTCGCGTCGATCGTCTCTTCGACCGTTCCCGTCACCGTACCTCCCTGTGACGGAGTCGGCGCCGGCTGCTGGGCCGGCGGCTTCGCGGGGGCGGGGTTGCGGTCAACGGCGAGCGCCAATCCGGCGGCAGTCGCGACAAGCAGGGAAACCACAACGGCTCTCATCGGAATCCTTCTTTCCCTCTTCACGACTTCGGCGTATTGCTCGCGACGAGCTCCCGGATCCGGCCTCACGTACCGGCCCCAAGAGCGCTTGGTGCGAGAGGAGGGATTTGAACCCTCAAGGGTGTTACCCCACGGGATCCTAAGTCCCGCGCGTCTGCCAGTTCCGCCACTCTCGCGGTGGACTCGATGGTAGGCGGAACGTCCTTTGGGTTCAATGAGCCCCCTCCATGTTCTTGTGTCGCGCCCGGCGACACAAGCTCAGGTTACCGTGATGGGTGTTCTGGCCCCTGAGCAGAAGCCCGGGGAAGGCGTCGTGCCCAGGGCCGAAAGCCCCGGACACGACGCCAGTATCCTTGTCTTGAGCAGCTTGCCGGGGCTACGGTCTCCAGTGCAGTCCGACGTAGTACCGGTTGCCGTTGTAGTCGGCCAGGGGTCCGGCCTGGTCGAAGGCCGGGGCCTCGTTGTACTTGTCCTCGAGCCATTCGAAGTTGACTCCCAGGTTCGGCCGGAAGAAGTACTCGGCCTGGACGCGCGACGCGCCCCACCGTGAAGGGGATGGACCCGTTGTTGTTCATCCAGAGGTACGCGGCGTCGAGCGTGAGGCAGTCCCAGAGGAAGTGGACGCCGCCCTCCCAGTTGTGCCCGAACTCCTGGTCCTCGGTCGGGGCGATGTCGAAGTCCTGGGGGACCCGGATGAGGATCTTGCGGTTCGTCAGGAACTCGCCGCCCGAGCCGCGCAGCGTGAGCATGTTCTTCAGAAGCGTGACTTCGATGTCGCCCTGGAACTCGCGGACCTTCGTGCTGTAGCCGATCTCGACGACGTCGTCGGCGGCGTGCGTTTCGCGGAAGAAGGCGCCGAGCTTCAGGAAGTCCTTGAAGTTCCAGACCCCCCGGACGTTGTAGCGGTCCCGATCGATGTAGTCGGTCCGGAAGATCGGCCTGTCCGCGGAGTCGTGGTGGTAGTCGGCCGTGAGCGTCAGCCCGGACTGGGAGAAGGAGGCCCCGCCGCCGTAGGTGTTGACGCGCCGCTCGTACCGGCCGCCCTGGCCGCCCGGGACCACGATTTCCGAGGCGTCGGGCGTGGCCGTCACGTTCTGCTGCGTCTGGGACCACCCGGCGTTGACGGCGAAGGGTCCGAGCATGCGGACCGTGACGCCGGCGTCGTAGACGCGGCTCATGTCGTCGACCACGGTGCGCGCGTTGACCTCGCGCAGCAGGTCGCCCGTGCTCTGGCCGGCGTAGGTCACCGTGTTCAAGAAGAGGGTGGAGATGAGAGCCTGGCCGTCCAGCGTGCGGCTGTTCTCGGCCCACCCTCCGGCCAGGTCGACGTTCTGCACGACCATCAGCTCGGCGCGCGCCGACGCCCGCCAGTAGTCGGTCCGCGACCGCGAGTTGACCGTTTCGCCGAGGCCCGAGAAGAACCGGGCGATCTCGAACGACACGAACTTGCCCGCGTCGGCCTCGACGTACTGCGTCTCGTTGCTGCCGTCGGCCTTGATGTAGGTGCCGATCAGCTTCAAGCGCCCGAAGAGGTTCCCCGTGATCCAGGCGTTGGTGACCGGAGTGTTGATCTTGTTCTTCTGCGTGCCGACGATGGCGTCGGCGGTGACGGGCTGACCGAGAATCGGCGTCGTGACGTTTCCGTCGCCGGCTCCGGGGGAGAGGGCGGCCACGTCCTTCCAGTCGTACATGCGCCAGCCCTGTGTGAAGCCCGCCTGGACCGGACCGTAGTTGAAGCCGAGGCCGACGCGGTACAGCTGGTCGATCGACTGCACCTGCTCGTTCAGGAGGAACTCGTTACCGCCCAGGTGGTAGGTCGTCGTGCCCGGGCCCTGGTAGACGTTGCGGGTGTAACCGAGCAGCGGGGTGATGATCTTTCCGGGAAGCAGCTCGAGCTGGGCGTCGTAGATGTTGCGTGTCCGGTTCCAGGTCTGCTGGCCCGGGATGATGCCTTCGTCGATGAAAGGGTTGGCGAAGGCCGGCAGGGCGCTATAGAGGTCCGTCAGGCGCCAGGTGAAGGTCAGCCGGAAGACATTGGTCTGCGCGGCAAGCAGGCGCAGCTGACCGGCGGGGCCGGCGCCGACGTCGGACGCATCCACGTGGAAGGTGTCGAGGAAGCCGATCGGGCCCTGCGAGGTGTAGTCGAGAGAGCGCAGCAGCAGGCCGGGGCGGTCGTTGATTTGCGTGCGGTACATCTGGTCGTTGCCGGTCACGTCCACCCAGCGGTAGCCGAGCTCGACGTCGATCGGGATGGCCTGGGCGCTCAGGAGCGCTGTGCACATCAGGACCGCCGCGAGCGCCAGGAGGTAGGGAAGCAGCCGTTGAGTCGTTCTCATGGCGGCCTCCTATTTCAGCAACTGCGGCGACACGTTGGAGCCGTGGACGGCCACGTGGCATGTCGTGCAGTTGCGGTAGCGGGGAAGGTTGAGGTTGTGGAAGGACGGCGGCTGCGAGCCGTAGGTCTTCGGGCCTCCCGTCTGGGAGTGGCACGAGAGACAGAGCTGGTCGACGCGGGCCCACTGGAGCATGTTCGGGTTGTTGGACCCGTGGTTCTGGTGGCAGGAGAGGCAGTTGCCTCCCGAGCCCGAGACGTGCTGGAAGACGAATGGGCCGCGCAGCTCCGCGTGGCAGTTGAGGCAGGGCAGATCGCCCTGCATGGTCATCTTGAGGGGCTCGCCCCTGGCGGCATGGGGCCCGTGGCAATCGAGGCAGGTCATCCCGCCCCGGTTGAGCCGGTGGGTGTAGGGCTTGTTCGCGAAGGACGCGGTCTGGTTCAGGTGGCACGTCGCGCAGAGCTCGCCAGGTGCCTTGGCCAGCAGGTGCTCGCTCTTCGGAACCGACTTGTGGACGGAGTGGCAGGTCAGGCAATTGACGGTGGCCGTGTTGGAGTGGTACCCGGTCGCGAACGAGTCGTGCGGGCCGGGCGTCTTTTCGTGGCAGGTGAGGCAGTCCTGCGCGCCGGCCGCGCCCTTGAGCGCGTGGATCAGGCTGGCGTCGCCCCCCGCCTCCATGTGCTTGGCACCGTCGCCGTGGCACGTGGTGCAGGCGTCGTTGGGGTCGGACTTCTGGCCGTGCGGGACCCGCGCGTGGGGATTGCTCGCGAAGGCCTGCACGAGCTCCGTGTGGCAGTCGACGCATTTCGGCGCTTCCTGCGCCGTCGGGGTTTTCCCTGTGGTGGCCGCGGGCGTCGGCGCGGACATCTGACCCGAGGCAGCTCCCGCGGCCAGGAGGACTGCCAGGGTCAACGCCGCCGGCACGAGCGGAAGAGTGGACCGGTGCTTCATCACACCCTCACTCCTTCCTGAATAAAGATAGGAACGGTCTTGCGACCGTTCCTACCGAGCGTGAACCTTGTCGACGGCGAAATCCGTGCCCGCTCCATGGCAGGCGGCGCAGGCTTCACCGAACGGCGCCGTCATCGAGTAGGCGTGGGCAGCCGCCGCCTTCGTGTTGTGGCAGCCGAGACAGGCGGTTGCGTAGTGCTCCATCGGCGTGTACCAGTCGCGCAGCGTCTGCGTCGCCAGCAGGCCCGGAGGCGGATTCTCGTCGACCTGCTGCGTATCGGTGGCGTGGCACTGGAGACAGTCGCGCCGATCGCCCGGGTAGAGCACATGGTTGAAGTTGTTGACGCTCCCTCCGAACCCGTAGATCGTGTAGCACCCGGCACCGTTGACGTGGTCGCCGGTGCAGTCGGAGTTCGTCACCAGCTCCGCGCCCGTGTGGATCCGGTGGATCATCCGCTTGAAGTCGACAGACTCCGGCGGGGCCTGGTCGGCCGGGCGGCGGGCCGAGTCGTTCTCGTTGGGGTTATGGCAGATCACGCACTCCACCGTGTTGAGGCGCTGGTCCCCGTGAAGTGAGAGGCGCTTGTGGCACTTGTTGCAATTGGAGAGGTCCACGACCACGCGTCGCGGCGCCGGGTCGCTGCCGTCCACCGAAGCGTAGTAGACGGGGTTGAAAGCCCCCTCGGTGACCGTGGTCTGGTTGTTCGGATGCGGGTCGAGGGGCACGGTGCGG
>CAWATD010000005.1:0-595684 GCA_963784935.1 uncultured Acidobacteriota bacterium | reverse complement strand
CGCCGGTGGGACGTAGTCCCAGGCTACGGAGCGGCTCGCAACCCCGCCAATTCCCGCACCCATCCCCCGAGAAGGTTCCAACCGGGAACGACGTGGGGAGCCAATACTCTTCGATCCTCCCCTACCGCAACCCCCGGTGTAATGTTCGGCCAGTCGGATGACGCTTTCCGCCGGATCACGCCTCGGGCCCTCGGGAAGGATCTCCGCACGGGATCGCGAACTCGGTATGGGGCGCCGCATCACACGCCGCGACTTTATTGACGGCGTGGCAGCGACTGCTGCCGTTGCCCTCGCGCATGGCCCGCTCTCCGCACTGGAGCGCGCAGCGGCCGGGGCCCGTCAGCCCAGGCAGGACGTGCCCGGCTACTATCCTCCCGCGCTGACCGGGTTGCGCGGAAGCGGCCCCGGATCGTTCGAGACAGCGCACGCCTTGCGTGACGGCGACTTCTGGAAGATCGCTGGCAAGCCCGAGGGTGGTGCGGAGGAGTATGACCTCGTCGTCGTCGGCGGTGGCACCAGTGGGCTCGCCGCTGCATACTTTTTTCTCCAGCACGCGCCTTCAGCACGCATCCTCATCCTCGACAACCACGACGACTTCGGCGGCCACGCCCAGCGCAACGAGTTTCGACCGAGCGGCCGTCTTCTGCTGGGCAACGGAGGCTCGGCGTCCATCGAATCGCCCTTCGCCTACAGCGCGGTCGCGCGCGGGCTGATGACCGAGCTCGGCGTCGAGCCGCGGGCACTGGCGGCCCGTTGTGATGTCGAGAATGCCTACCCGGGCCTGTCCGCCGCCTGCTTCTTCGATCGCGAAACCTTTGGGTCCGACCGGTTCGTGGCGCACGCGCCAGATCCCTTCGAAAGCCGGGACGCCGCCAGGTGGCGCCATTTCCTCTCGCGGACGCCACTGTCCCCGGCCGCCCGAACCGACATCCTCCGTATTCAGACGGCGCCCGCGGACTTCATGCCGGGCCTGTCCTCTGACGAGAAGAAGAATCGCCTCTCGCGAATCAGCTATCGGGACTTTCTGCTGCGTGTCGCGAAGGTGGATCCGGCGGTGCTTCCCTTCTACCAGACCGCCCCGCACGACCTCTACGGGGTCGGAATCGACGCGGTGCCCGCGCTCGACTGCTGGGGCTTGTCCTATCCTGGATTCGATGGGCTCAGGCTCGAGCCCGGACCGTACCCGCGGATGAGCTACACGGCGCGCGGCTACGCCACGCCGAAAGAAGCCTACGAGTTTCACTTCCCCGATGGCAACGCGACGATCGCGCGACTGCTTGTGCGCACGCTCGTTCCGGGCTCTGTCCCGGGCCACACTGCCGAGGATGTCGTCACGGCGAAGCTCGACTACAGCCGGCTCGACAGGCCCGAGTCGCCAGTGCGCATCCGGCTCAACGCGACCGTGGTCGGTGTGCGCAACGCGGGAGGCCCCGAGTCCAGAGAGGTCGAGGTCGTCTGGGTGCGCGACGGCTCTGTGGCCACGGCTCGGGCCCGGGGCGCGGTGATGGCGTGCTGGAACATGATGATCCCGTACCTCTGCCCGGAGCTCCCGGAGAAACAGAAAGACGCGCTGCTCTACGGCGCAAAGGTCCCGCTGGTCTACACCTCCGTGGCTCTACGGGACGGACGGTCTTTCGCGAAACTCGGCGCCCGCGAAATCACCTGCCCGGGCATGTATCACAACGAGGTCCGCCTCGATCGCGCCGAGAACATCGGCGGCTACCGGTCGCCGGCCTCGCCGAGGGAGTCTGCACTCGTGCGGATGACGCGCACGCCCTGTGAGCCAGGGCTGTCCGAGCGAGAGCAGCATCGGGCTGGCCGCATCGAGCTGCTCGCAACCTCATTCGAGACCTTCGAGCGAAGCATCCGCGACCAGCTCGCCCGCGTGCTCGGGGGCGGCGGTTTCGACCCGGCGCGCGACATCGAGGCCATCACGGTGAACCGCTGGCCGCACGGATACGCCTATGAATACAACCCGCTCTTCGATCCGGACTGGCCGGAAGGCGAGCGACCCTGCGACGTCGGCCGGAAGCGTTTCGGAAGAATCGTGATTGCGAACTCCGACGCCGCAGCCGCGGCGTACATGGATCAGGCCATCGACGAGGCCTGGCGGGCGGTGCGAGAACTCGAGGCCTGACCCGCGACCCGAGGCGGCGAGCGGCCGGGACCCCAACTTCGACTCGCTGCGCAAGAACCGAGGAGCTCATCGCCGCCGCCAAGTAGTCCGGCTTTTTTGAGCGGTGCGCAGACGCGCCACTTCCGGCAGCCAACCCCCGAAAAGGTTGCAACTGTGTTTCGCATGAAAAGCGGAGGGTCTGGCCGAGAGCGGCTCGGAGGACCGTTTCTCTGTCGAGCGACCGGACAGATGCAATGTTGTCGCCGAGGGTCGGCTTAGGCGAATCCCGCCAGCTCGGCTGATGCATCTGGATCTGTCGCCACGGCGCTACAGAGTTGAAGAATCTGGGTGCGGGCGAGCCATGCTTGGACGGCGTTTGCTGGCGGCGGTCGGCCTTCTCGCGGTGGCCGCGAGCGGGAGGACGCTCGAGGCGCAGGAGGTGGTCTCGGGCGCGCCCCAAAGGCCGCTTTTTTATCGCTTCGAGGCCTCCATCATGGGGGGCTACCGGTTCCTGGGAGACCTGACTTCCGCCGGCGAGGCTCCTTTTCAGAGCGTCGATCTTTCGAACACGCCGACCTGGGGCGTCACCCTCGGCTATGACTTATCCCCGACTCTCGCGGTCGAGGCCCAGTACAGCTACGCCCGGCCCGAAGCGACCTGGATTCCGTGGGATCCGTCTCAGCCGAGGTACCAGTTCACGATCGGCGTGCGCGACTTCCAGTTCGCGGGGCTCTTGCAGGTGCCGATCGAGGAACCCGATTTCCTCGCCTATGCGGGACTGGGCGTTGGGGTGACGATCCTCGAGACGTCCGAGGCCGTCGGCGACACCGCGAAGTTCTCCTTCAGTCTCTCCCTCGGCGTCAAGCGGTATTACTCCAAGCACGTCGGCCTGCGTTTCGAGGCTCGCTGGATCCCGGCGTACCTCTGGACCACCTCGGAGGGCGTCGACATCTGCGACGTCAACGACCTCTGCTTCAACACGGGCAACCGCTACATGCAGCAGCTGGAGTTCCGAGTCGGAGCGACCTTCCGGTTCTGACCGCTCCAACCGGGAACTACGTGGGGAGCCAATAATCTCGCTGGCGAATCCTTCGCAACCCGGTGTAGAGATCGCCGGTCGTATGACGCTCCTACCGGGGGCACGCTTAGGTCCCTACGAGATCATCGCGCCTCTTGGCGTTGGAGGGATGGGTGAGGTGTACCGGGCGAGCGGGAACTAGACGATCTTGGCGAGGCACACGAGGAACACTCTTGGAAGAAGGTCTCTGACCCTCGTTTCATCTGCGCCAAACAGACCCCACAAGGTGTCAACACCCTAGGCCGCGCCGCGCGTCCTCCGATCGCGCCAGCGCAGGATTGGCCTCTCGAAGCCCCGGTACATGACGGCCGAGAGAAGCAATGTCAGGGCCAGGGCCGTGGCAACGATCAGGAAGGTCGCCGGTGCGCTCGCGCTCTTCGCCGCTAGCGGCTTGAAGGCGTCGAAAACTTCCATGTGGAGAAGGTAGGCGGCATAGCTCGTCACCGACAGAAAGTGAAAGACGCGGGTCCAGCCCCAGCGGGCAGCCGCGACGTTGAGCGATTCGCTGGTCTCCAGACAGGCGAGGATGACCGCGGCCAGAACCGACACGAACAGGAAGAGCGCCGTGCGCGCATAGTTGGAAGAGTCGATGGTGTGTTCGTGGAACAGCGTCCAGAGGTAGCCGCCGGTGTACAGCAGGCCCGCCCCGGCCAGCGGGAAGAGGATCCGCCTCCGGCTGGCCAACTGCGCCCACGCCTTCGGCAGGTGAACCGAGACGCCGGCCAGCGCGACGCCGACGATCAGGCTGTCCATCCGCAGGGGCGGCTTCTTGCGCAGGCCAAAGTCCCACGTCGGGTCCCAACCGGCGACGTAGACGATACGGAGCAACAGCGACAGGGCGATGACTCCAAGGCACGCCCCGAAGAAGGCAGCCCGTGGTCGCCGACCGTCCAGGCGCACAGCGAGCAGCAGGGCCAGCGGAATCAGGAGATAGAACCACTCCTCGATGGAAAGGCTCCACGAGACGGGAAAGAACTCGAGGTCTTTTCGGCTGAAGTTCTGCATGAAGATGAGGCTGTTTGCGTTGAGGCGCCGGCCGGTCAGCCAGAGAGCGAGCACGACCAGGTAGTAGGGCGGAAGAGTCCTGAGCCAGCGGCGGACGTAGAACCGCTTGAGGGAAGGCCAGGACCCGTCCCGAAGGACGTCCTCGAGGAGGATCCGTCCGATCAGGAATCCGCTCAGGGCGAAGAAGAGCTCCACGCCCAGAAACCCGAGGGCGTAGTTGGCCGCAATCAGGTCGAAGCGGGTCCAGGGGAGGAAGAAGGTCAGGCTGTGAGCAATCAGGACGAGGCTGATTGCGATGCTGCGGAGGATGTCGAGCCCGAGATTTCGCGCGGGGAGGGGGCCGCTCATCCAGTCGGCATTTTAAATGGGACGTGGCCCGTATTCGCTGGATTCACCGCCGCGCCTGAAGCCGTCCCCGCTGCGAGGGCACCCAGACGCCCGGCGATTCCCGCGGCGACGAGCGGCCCGAGGGCCGAGAGCGTGCGCCCGACCATGGTTCGGACGAGGAAGAGCGGGCCCCTCTCGGGATGGCCGGGAAAGACTCCCAGCGCCGGCAGAGCGACGTATGCGACGGCGGCGCACGCGGCGAGCACGAGGAGGCGGTCGGCCCACGGGGTGCGCTGTCCGAGCGCGAAGAGCGCGGCGAGCGCCGCGGCGCTCGCCAGCGACGGGAGCAGGACGTGGAGCGCCTCATGGCTGGCGGTCTCGACGATTCGGGCGCCGAGCTCGCCCCACCGCGCGGGCGCAAGGAGACCGAAGTCGAAGTAAGGAAACGTCGCAGGGCCCCGCCAGAGCCGGTGCGACACAACCAGGGCGAGGGCCGGCAGGCCGATGGCGAGCGCGAGGTCGCGCCGGGGGCGCCGCGGGGAGGCCGGCGTGACAGCGACCCCGACGACGAGCGCCGATGCGGCGAGGAAGAGACCTTCGTTTTTCGTCGCGACCGCGAGCGCGGAGGCGAGCGCCAGACGCCCGAGCGCGCCCGAGTCGGTCCCGTCGACGGCGTCCGAGAGAGACGCTCCGAGCAGCAAGGCGAAAAACGACAGCGGAATGTCCGCGAGCCCGACGCCCGACGCCGTGTAAAGCGGCAGGTCGAACGCGAGCACCGCCGCCGCCGACAGGACCACCCGGCGCGGAACGCAGCGCCGATGCAGCCAACCCGCCAGCGCGAGCAGCGTCGCCCCCTGGATGACCGGGAAGAGCAGCGCCGCGGCATGGTCGTCCCAGGTTCCGGCGAGGGAGGCAAGGCCCGCATACAGGAACGGGATCCCGAGCGGATACTCGGGATGCGAGAACGCAATGGCCGGATCCGTGTGCAACCTTTCCGGAACGGCCGAGAGCGCGTAGATGGTCTTTCCCTTGAGGCCCCAGATCGCCAGGAAGTCGACCGACCACATCGGCTCGGCCAGGGCGCCGAGCGCGAAAAGCGCCACACCCAGCGCGATCAACGACGCGAGCGTCGCAGCGGTCGCGCGGCTGACGGCCTCCGACCGGCAGTCCTCGGGAACGATGGACTCGGCGGCCGGGCGGAGGAAGGCCGCGGCAACCGCGGCTGCGGCGAGCACCAGAAACGGGATCCATCCTGGCCGGGCCCCGACGAGGAGAGCAAGCGGGACGGAGCCGGCGACGAGCGCCAGCCCGACGGCCACGCCCCACGCCGCGCGCTCCGGCGTGCCAGGGCGCGCCCTCCCGCCTCCCGGGACCCAGGGCGCCGCGACGAGAGCGCCAACGCCCACGGCGGCGAGGAGCACCGCCGCATGGGGCAAGAGCGAGACCAGGAGCTTCATGGCGTCGGTTCGAGTAGCGCGCCGTACGGGAGCTCCTCGACGACGCGCCAGCCCGCGGGCCTCCGGCGCCCGTAGACGAGAGCCAGCCACCCATTGGGGACGTGATCGGGAGCGACGAGCGTCGGGAGGGGCGCGAACTCGTAGATCGTCAGGTACGCGCCGCGGCTCGGCAACTCGCCGTCCGGGAAGACGGCGATGCCCCGGGTGCCTTTCGGGATTTGCGGCCGCGCCGATTCGAGCAGGATGAAGTAACGGCGGTCGAAGTCCGTCGAGCTACCGTCCAGGCGGCGTACCGCAAGCTCCTGGGACGCGAAGTGGGGCAGCGACCGGAGGCGGCGCGCCAGGTCTCGAGGCGACTTGCTCGCGATGAGCGATGCCGCCAGGATCCCGGCGGCCACCGCGGCGTGCGCCGGCCGCCTCGTCACGCGGGCAAGCCGCTGAAGTTGTCGGCACCGAAGACGGTCAGTGCCAGCGACTGACTCAGGACGACGAAAGCCGGGACGAAGAATCGCCCGATGACTCCTCGACGCAGATGACGCCTTCCAACCCGCATACCGACCTTTCCTCGTGCCGTGCTCGGCGACGCGAATCCTCGCCCGCACGATACTGCTAGCGATGAAAACATCTCAGGCCCCTTCCAGCCGGCGTCAAGTCGTGCCCTATGGAGCAGCGCATAGATGCCCCAGTTCCCGGAACCAACCCCCGCAAAGGTTCAATGTGAGGAGCCAATCTTCTCTTCCACCTCCAAGAAGTCCCCCAAGTACTTGAAAAGTGAGGCAATTACAGGAATCCAAACCAAGGGAAGAAAACGAGGTTTTGGAGCCTCCGGCGCTGATCCGAACTGATTTCGACCTAAGCGCGAGCCGGTCTGACAATCATGTGATCCACGAAGTCGAGGACGCCCTTCAACTCTCTTCTAGGATGAGAACATGAAAAAGTCGGGCGCGAGACAAGGCCGGTCGGCATCGGAGCTCATCTCGGAAAGAATCGCCGAACTCGGGGGGTGGCGCGGGGAAACCCTCCGCAGAATGCGCCAGCTCATCAAGGAAGCAGACCCGGACGTCGTCGAGGAGTGGAAGTGGATGGGCACTCCGATTTGGTCGCACGACGGCATCATCTGCACTGGCGAGTCCTACAAGAATGTCGTAAAGCTGACCTTCATCAAGGGCGCGTCTCTGAAGGATCCGGCCCGTCTCTTCAACTCGAGTCTCGACGGAAACGCACGCCGCGCGCTCGACATCCACGAAGGAGAGGAAGTTGACGAGTCCGCCTTCAAGGCGCTGGTTCGCCAGGCGGTCGCGCTCAACAGTTCTGGGAAGTCGAGACCTCCGAAGAAGGTGAAGGCCTGAGTGGTCCCGTCCCCGAACAGGTCCGGCATCGGGTGGCGGAGGTGTCGTTCCGCCTGAGCGTTCACAGGTTGAAGTGGAGGGTTCTGCGACGCGGCTCTGGAGGTCCTCTTCAGGCAGCCCGAGGGCTCGCCAATTCCGGCGGCCATCCCCCGAAAAGGTTCCAAGCTGGTAACTGTGTGGGGAGCGACTCCTCTCAGCGCCCTCGCTTGTGCAACCACCGGTGTAAAGTTCGCCCGATCAGATGGACACTCTCAGTCGCCCGGCCACGATCTCATGACACTTTTAGCGCCCGAGGGTGAGGCGGGAAGTCGACTTTCCGAGCGACTTCGCTGGGAAACCGCGGCCCAACGGTTTTCGGATCTCTGGAACGCCCCGACGACGCAGTACTACCGCAGGATGGAGGTCGCGCTCATCCGGCGCGCGTTCGGACCGCTCCAGGGAAAGCGGGTGCTCAAGCTCGACCTTTGGAACGAGGCGTTCAACACCCGGATTCTGGAATGGGTCGCCGAAGAGGGCGCCGAGGTGGTCGGCTTCGACGCCAGCCAGGTCGTCACGGCCAGGGCCCGTCGCCAGGCCGCCCTCCGGGGGCGAACCCTGAAGGTGGCGTGCGCCGACATCCGGGAAATCCCGTTTGCGGAGCGTTCGTTCGACTGCGTCTACACGATGGGGACGATCGAGCACATTCCGGAGTACGTCCAGTGCCTGCGCGAGGTCCGTCGGGTCCTGCGCGATGGAGGCCGGGCGGTGATCGGAGTGCCGCACAAGTGGAACCCGTTTCTGAGGCCGCTGCTCGTCCGCGTTCTCGAGCTGATGGGACGGTACCCGTACGCGCCGGAGAAGTCCTTCGGGGCGCGGGAGCTTCGACGGGACATCGAGAGCGCCGGCCTGGAGGTCCTCGAGCGAACCGGCATCCTCGCCCTTCCCGGGGCCCTGCGGATGCTCGACCTCTTCTTCCTGAAGCACGGAGTGCCGCTGGGCGGGCTGACGTCAGCCATGAGCGCTCCGTTCGAGTACTGCGAGAGCCGTTTTCCGGCGGCGGCCAGGGCGGGCTATCTCATGGCGATGGTGGCCAGACGCCCCAGGGAGAACGCGGCAGCCTGAGGGCGGAGCCCGCGCGACCGGCGCGCCGCCGCGAGGAAGTGCGACGATGTGCGGAATCTTCGGTTTCTCCGGCGCTCCGGCTCCCCGCCTGCTGGCGGAGATGGCGCAACGCCTGACGCACAGGGGGCCGGACGACACCGGGAGCCACACCTCTGCCGGGATCTCGATGGGAACGGACCGGCTGGCGATCGTCGGCGTCGCGGACGGCCATCAGCCTCTTTTCAACGAGGACGAGAGCCTGGTTCTGGTCGTCAATGGCGAGATCTACAACTCTGCCGGCCTTCGCACCGGGCTCGAGCGGCTCGGCCACCGGTTCGCCACGTCCACCGACGGCGAGGTGATCCTCCATCTCTTCGAGGAGGAGGCAGAAGCGTCCTTTTCCCGGCTCGAAGGGATGTTCGCACTGGCGCTCTGGGACGAGAAGCGGCGGCGCCTTCTCCTGGCCCGCGATCCGATGGGGATGAAGCCGCTCTACTTCGTCCGGCACGACGGACGGTTCGCCTTCGCGTCGGAAGTGAAGGCCCTTCTCTGCCTCCCGGGGCTCGAGCGGCGTGTCGACGTTGCGGCCCTTTCGGGCCTGCTGGAACTCGGCACGGTGCCGGGGGAGCGGACCCTCTTTGCCGGGATCGGGCGGCTCCTGCCGGGGCATTTACTGCGGCTCGAGGCTTCCGGCGAGGTTCAGCAGGCTCCGTTCTGGAGACTTCCGGCGCCCGGCGTTCCAGCCGATGGGCGCCGGAACGTCCGGGCCGATCCGGTGCCCGAGTTCGTCCGGCTCTTCACCGGCGCCGTGGAAAGCCACCTGATGGGTGAGGTCCCGCTCGGCGCCTCCCTGTCGGGCGGGCTCGATTCGAGCCTCGTGGTGGCCGCGATGACCAGGGCCACGGGCGCGCCGGTGAAGACCTTCTCGGTGGGCTTCCCCGGAGAGCTGGACGAGCGGCCGTTCGCGCGTATCGTCGCGGACCACTGCCGCAGCGACCACCGGGAGGTGACGCTCTCGGGCCAGGACGTCCTGCGGACCATTCCGCGGCTCCTCTGGCATCTCGAGGAGCCGCGAAACGGGCCCATGCTCCCCAACCACCTCCTCTTTGAAAGGGCGGCTGAGGAGGTGAAGGTGGTCCTGGTCGGCGAGGGAGCGGACGAGCTGTTCGGCGGGTACCTTCGCTTCAAGACCTCCCTCGGTCCGCTCGGCTACCTCCCGGCGCCGCTGGGCCGGGCGGCCTATCTGGCCGCGCAGCGCGGCGGCACCGAGGCTCGGGCCGCCCTCCGGCCGGAACTGCGCGATTCCTTCCCGTCTCTCTCCTGGCACGAGGCCCTCGGGCAGGTCTTCCTCCGGCGCGGGCAACCGCGGTCGCAAGCCCTCTTGGGATTCGAGCAGGCCGAGCGCCTCCCGAACGGTCACCTGATGCGCGTTGACCTGCTCGCCATGGCCAACTCGGTCGAGGCCCGTCTGCCGTATCTGGACCGGGCAGTGGTGGAATTTGCGAACCGACTCCCTCTGGCCTGGAAGACACGCCTGCGCGGGGAGAAGAGGATCGTCCGCGAGGCTGCCCGGGCGTTTCTGCCCGCGGCGATCTGCGACCGCCCGAAGCTCGGGCAGTCGAACCCGCTCCGCACGTTCGTCCGGTCGGGCTTCCTCGACCTCGCGCGCGACCTGCTCCGCCCGGCCGCGGTGGAGAGCCGCGGCCTCTTCCGGTCCACTTACCTCAAGCGGCTCCTGCGCCGGGTCGAGCGCGGCCTCCTGCTTCCGTTCGACTTGAGCCGCCTCAACCAGTTCGTCCTGATCGAGGCCTGGCACCGAGTCTTCATCGACCCGGCGGAGGTGGCGCCCCCGGCGCCGACACTTCTTCTTCCGGCAGGAGAGGCCTGAAGTGGCAGGACGCCTCGACCTGCTGGGCAGAGAGCTCCCAAAGCGGCCCCGGGACCTCTGGGACCTTCTCTGGACGCGACCCGGGCGCGAGAGGCTCTGGAATGCGGCGTCGTGGCTCGCCTGGCCGGTGCTGGGGACTCTCGCCTCCGTCCGGCGCCGCACCGTCCTCGGGGGTACGAAGGTGGTGGCCATCGTCGGGTCGTACGGGAAGACCACGACGACCCGCGCCGTGGCTCGGGCCCTCGGTGTCGAGGAGCCGTCCGGAGGCAGGAACTCCTGGAGCCACCTGGCCCGGAAGGTCCTGCGCCACCGCGCGGGACATCCCCTGGTCATCGAAGTCGGAATCTCGCGGCCGGGACAGATGCGCGCGTACGCCCGCATGCTCCGGCCTGACATCGTGGTCGTCACGTCGGTCGGCGGTGAGCACCGGGGCTCCTTCACTGGAATCGAGACCGTGCAGGGCGAGAAGGCCCGGATGGTCCGGGGCCTCGCTGCGGCAGGAGTGGCGATCCTCCATGGGGATGATCCCCTCGCGGCGGGAATGGCGACCGTCGCGCCCGGAAGGGTTGTCCGCTTCGGGCTCGGGCAGGAAAACGACGTGCGAGCCGAGCAGGTAAGACTCGACTGGCCGCGCGGAACGGAGTTCCTCCTCGTCGGTCCCGGATTCCGGCTCGCGGCGCGGGTCGGCCTCGTCGGCGGCCACTCGCTCGGCGCCGGCCTGGCCGCGGCCGCCGTGGCCCACGAGCTGGGTGTGCCGCCGGAGGTGGTCGTCGAGCGCCTCGCCGGGCTGGCTCCCACGCCGGGAAGGATGCAGCCCGTCCTGCTTGCGTCGGGCGCGGTCCTCCTGCGGGACGACTACAAGTCGGGGCTGGAGACGATCCACGCGGCCCTTGCAGTCCTCGCCGAGATCCCGGCGCTGCGCCGGATCGCCGCCCTTGGGGACGTGACGGAACCCGGGGGCCCCCAGCGACAGGTCTACCGGAACCTCGGAGACCGTGCCGCCCGCTCGGCAGCCCGGATCCTCTACGTCGGGAACAAGTTCGGGCCGCTCGCGAGCGGCGCGCGGGAGGCGGGCCTTGCGCGTGGCGACGTGACGGACCATGCGGACGTGCTCGACCTGGCAGCGGCTCTCGGGAGCGAGTTGCGGGAGGGAGACGTCGTCCTGCTCAAGGGGCGCACTGACCAGAAGTTGGAACGCGTGGCCCTGATCCTCTCGGGGCGTACGGTTCGATGCGAGATCCGGTCGTGCCACGTCCGGTCGTTCCCGTGCGAGAGTTGCGCCCTCCTCGAGACCGGGTGGGGAAATCGTCGGCAGGTCACGTAGGGGACGGGAACGGATGACTCTCGCCGCCCTTCTCCTGCGCCAGCTCGCTGCTTTCGGAGCGTTGACAGCCGCGAGCTTTCTCGTCGGACGCGCCGTCGTCCGGCTACCTCTCCGGGGGCCGGTCGAACGGTTCGCGTTCTTCGTCGGGGCCGGCCTCGGCACGCTCGGCGTCGCCCTGTTCTTTCTGGGATTGGTCGGATGGCTGACGCCGCTTGCCGTCCTCGGCATGGCCGCCGCGGCGCTCGCCCTCGCATTCGTCCCGCCTTTTGCTGCGCCGGCAGATCGAGGCCGGGGCGGCGCGTCCGCTGCTCCGGCGTTGTGGCGCCGGGGCCTGACGGCCGTCGGCATTCTCGTCGCCCCGGCCTTCGTCCTCTCACTCTACCCACCGACGGGGTTCGACGAGACGATGTACCACCTGTCGTACGCCTCGGCGTTCGCGGCGACACACCGCCTGGTGGTCGTGCCGGAGCACCTGTTCCCGGTCTACCCGCAGCTTCTCGAGCTGCTCTTCTCGGCGCTGATGCTGATCTGCGGCGACGTGGCCACGCACGTCGTCCAGTTCCTGTGCATGCTCGCAACGGGCGCCGCGGTCTTCGCGCTGGGCGAACGCTTCGGGGACCGGCGCGCCGCGCTCCTGGGTGCCGCGCTCTGGCTCTCGAACCCGCTCGTCCATTACCAGGCGGCCAGCGGCTATATCGACCTCGGATACACGCTCTTCACGATTCTTGCGATCCTGGCGTTCGAGCTCTGGCGCGAGAACGACAGCCGCCGCTGGCTGGCAGCCAGCGGCATCCTGGTCGGGTTCGCCGCGGACACGAAGTACCTGGGGCTCGTCTGGCTCGCGATGCTCGGGGCCCTCACGTTGTGGTCGGCCCCCCGGGGTCGTCGTCTGGCCCGTGCCGCGCTGTTCACCGCCCTGGCGCTCGCGGCGATGGCACCCTGGTACATCCGCAACGCCGTCGTGACGGGAAACCCCGTCTTCCCGTTCTTTGGGGGATTGACCTCAGCCTCCGGTCGGCCGGTGGATGCCAACTGGGGAGGATCAACCGGCTGGTTTTTCGAGAACCTGCTCGCCGGCGCCAGTCACCCCGGGTCCCTGGCGACGCTCCCGTGGCGCGTGGCGTTCGACCGGGCCGGGTTCAACTTCCAGTCGCCGCTCTCGCCCTGGTACCTCCTGGTTCTGCCGGTGATGGCGTGGCAGGCCCGCCGAGACCGGAGATTTCGGCGGTGGCTGGTTCTCGTCGTCGTCTACGCCGCGGCGGGCACCTCCTACGACCTGAGGTTCCAGCTGCCGAGCGCTGCCCTCCTGTCGGCCGGCGGAGGGATCTGTCTGGCCCGGGTCCTCGACCGCCTGCGTCCGGACTCTCCCGGAACCAGCCGGCTCGTCGCGGTCCTGGCTCTTTTTCTGGCCGCGCTCGGGCCTGCCTATGCGACGTACAAGGTCGTTCGCCGCGGCATGCCACCAGCAACCGCCGCGGCGCGCGAGGAGTACCTCTCCCGCGAGGTTCCGGGCTACGACGTGCTCCGCGAGCTGAACCGGAGCTGCGATACCGGCTACACGATCTTCGTGGTCGGGGGCGAGCGCCTGACTTACTACGCGAAGGGGAGATTCCTGGGCCAGTGGGGAGGGCCCTTCGCGAGGCGCATCGTGGAACCGCTGCTGGACGACTCCGAGCGTCTCCACGCCATCCTCTCCGGATGGGGCGTCGACTACCTTTACGTCAGCCGAACTCGGTCGCCGGGTTCCCCCGACGTCCGCAGCGACGATCCTCTATTTCGGCGCTCGTTCCGCCCGGTGCTCCGGACCCCCGCCGCTGACCTCTACGCGCTTGTGGACGAAGGCCGGCTCCGGTCGCCGTGCCAACCTGCTGGTTTCGATCCGGACGGGAGGATTCCATGAGCCCGTCGGCGTCGGCCGGACTGCTCTCTCTGGCGCGCGACGTGATCATCGGCTCGCGCTTCGTGCGGGACTTGCCTTCCCACCTTCGGAGGCCGCCGCTAACCCCGGCGGACCGGGAACGCGAGATCGGCGGCCGCCTGGAGCGCCGCGCCGCGGACCTGATGGCGCTGCTGCGTCGCGCCGTCTTCCTGCGGCCACGGTCCCTCACGGCCGGTCTGCTGAGGCACGCGGGTTGCGAGCAGGGCGACCTGGCGGCCCTTCTGGAGCAAGAGGGGGTGGAAGGAGCCCTAGCGGTTCTTCATCGTGCGGGCGTCTACCTCACGCTGGACGAGTTCAAGGGGCGCAGGCCCGTTGTCCGGGGAAGCCTGACGCTCCAGGGGGGACCGGACGCCGTCCGGAACCCTCTCGCCCGCTTCCACGTCTCACTCCGAACCAGCGGGAGCCGGGGCGCCGGCACGCCCGTCCTCGTCGACCTCGCCTATGTCCGCGACGCGGCGGTTGGCACCGAGGCGATGCTGACGGCCCGGGGAGCGGATCGGACGCTTCGGGCGACGTGGGAGGTGCCGGGCGGCGGAGCGCTCGTCCGCCATCTCGAATTCGGTTCGTGCGGGAGGCCCCTTTCGCGATGGTTCTCTCAGCTTCCGCCGGACCTGCCAGGCATCCATCCCCGGTATCGCTGGAGCGCAACCGCCCTCCGGCTCGGAGGGCGCCTGGCGGGAGTCGAGGTGCCCGGGCCGGAGTACGCGCCGTTGGAAGACCCGCTGCCGATCGTCCGCTGGATGGAAGAGGTCCTCAAGTCCGGGCGGGAGCCGCTCCTCTTCAGCTTCCCGAGTGCCGTGCTCCGCGTGACGCAGAGCGCTGCCGCCCGCGGGACGAGCCTCGAGGGTGCCCACGTCGTCACGACCGGTGAGCCGATGACGGCAGTGCGGCTTTCGGCTCTCCTTCGGCAGGGCCTGCGGGTTGCAGTGCGCTACGGGACGATCGAGGTCGGCGCGATCGGCTACGGCTGCCTCGAGGCGGAGCAGCCGGACGACCTCCACGTTCTCGACGACATGCACGGCCTGATCCGGGTCGGGGAAGGGGGAGCCGGCGACCTGCCCGAAGGGGCCCTCCTGTTGACCACGCTGCGGGCCTCGGCGCCGTTCGTCTTCCTCAATGTCTCGATGGGGGACGCAGCCGTCCTCCGGCAACGGCGCTGCGGCTGCCCCCTCGAACGGCTCGGGTGGAAGCGACACCTCCACACCGTGCGCAGCTTCGAGAAGCTGAGTGGAGCCGGCATGACGTTTCACGACGCCGACGTGATTCGGATCCTCGAGGAGGTCCTGCCCGGGCGCTTCGGAGGAAGCCCGACCGACTACCAGCTGGTCGAAGGGGAGTCGGCCGAAGGGCGCCCGCTCGTGCGTCTCCGAATCCATCCGAGAGTGGGGGAGGTCGACTCCCACGCGGTCCGCGAGACGTTCCTTTCGGCCCTGGGCGCCGCATCCGGCGCGGACCGCGTGATGGCAGAGGTCTGGCGCGGCGCGGGCTTTCCGGAAGTCGACCGGAGCGCCCCACACGTCACCTTCACCGGCAAGGTGCTTCACTTCCACCGGCTGACGCAGTGAGGTCTCCGAGGCGCTGCGAACGCCACGCCGCGAACTCGCTGTTCTCCCGCGCAGGCGCCCCGGAAGCCGGCTGTTCTAGACTCTGAAAATGCTGGTCCGCTTGCTGCAGCGCCTGGCGATCCTGGGGCTCGGGGCGCTGAGCGTCTGGCTGATCGTCTTCGTGGTTTTCCGGATCGCGGACAACAGGCTGCCGTGGATTCTGGCCCTCAGTGCGACCTATGGAATCGGTGCGTACGTCATCCTGCCCCGCGTCGTCCGGATGAGTCTGAAGATCACGAAGCGCAAGCGCGTACCCCGCTACACGATCACCGGGGACGGACTGCCCGGCGACCCCGTGAACCTGGTGCTCAACGGCTCGTTCGCGCAGCTTCGCTCGGCCTTCGCCACGCTCGGTTGGGCGGAGGCGGATCGCCTCAACCTGAGGAGCTCCATCGGGATGGCCCGATCATTCGTCTTCAACGAGCCCTACCCGACGGCGCCGTTCAGCACCCTCTACCTCTTCGGGCGCGGCCAGGACATCGGTTTCCAGAAGGCGATCGATGACAGCCCGCGCAAGCGCCATCACGTTCGTTTCTGGGCCCTGAGTCTTGCGTACGCCCGGGCCACCGTTGGGACTCCCGGTTTCTGGCTCAACACCGACCGGCCGCCCGAGGGCGAGCGGGTGCTCTGGGTCGGGGCCGGAACCAGGGACACGGGCTTCGCCCTCACCAAGATGACGTTTCAGATCACCCACGCCACCGATTCGGACACCAACGCCGAACGGGACTTCATCATGGGCGAGCTGAAGAAGAGCGGGGTCGTCGGCGAGGTGACCTCGTATCGAACCGGCGACCAGCTGGTCACCGAGCACGTCAATCGCTACGTCACCGACGGCGACGTTGCTGTCGCCGGGCTGGTGGACACGGGGCCAACTCAATGACGCCAGATCGCCGCAAGGGGTACGAGTTGGGTCCCGGGCGTCAAGGAGCCTTCCGGTACAGCCCGTTGGCGGAGACGCGGCGGCCCGTCTCGACCTTGGGCCGCGCGGTGCGGGTGGGCTCGATGGGCAGCAGGCCGAACCGCGCCATGTCGCGGTCGAGCCCCGCGGCGTCCACGAGAACGTGGCGGCCGCCGCTGTCGAAGCCCTCGTACACGCCGGGTTCGCCGACGACGGGACGGATTCCGCGGCCGGTCAGGTCGGTCTCGGGGGTGAACACGGAGACGAGCAGCCGCGCTCCGGGCTTCAGCACGCGCGCGGTCTCCGAGAGCGAACGTTCCCACTCGGCGCGGCTCTGTGCGCAGTGGTAGAGGCCGAGCGCGACGACGAGGTCGAACGTCGCTTCGGCAGCCGGAGCGAGATCGTCCATGCGCCCCACGCGCACCCGCTTTTCCGCCTCCGCGGCGCCCAGTGATCGCCGCCAGCCGCTGGCGCGTTTTCGCCACCATGGCCGGCGAGGCGTCGAGCGCCTCGACGTCGAATCCCTTCTCGGCGAGCAGTACGGCGTTGCGGCCCGCCGCGCAGCCGAGATCGAGGACCCGGATCTTCGAGGGATCCGGGTACTCGCCGACGAGCTGCGTCAGGCGCGCGTCGGGATCCCGTGCCGCAAAGCGCTCGACGTTCTCGGTGGAATCCCAGAAGGAGCTGGCCAAACCGGGCCTCACTGCGCCGCGCCGCTACTGCGCGACGGGTTCGTCCGCGAAGTCCTCCGGAGCCAGGCCGGAGTCGGGCGCGAGCCTGGAAAGCTGCTTGCTCACGAGCTCCTGGTGGAGGACCTCCTCCTGCTGGAGCTCCTCGAAGAGCTCTTTCACGGGCTCGGCGATCGGAAGCTTCAGCGCCTCGGAGAAGAAGTGGTGGGCCTTGACTTCCGCCTCCAGCGCCACGGTCAGCGCCTCGCGCAGGGTCATGAAGGCCCGGACGCTCTCGTAGGCCGGCGCCTCCACGTCCCACAGGAGCGAGCGGTCCACGCGCCGCGGCGCGTCGCCGAAGAGATCCCGCCGGCGGATGGCCAGTTCCTCACCGTGCTTGGCTTCGTTCTTCACCATCTGGTGGAAGAAGGCCGCGGCCTCGGAGGTGTGCTGATTCTCCATCTGGGCGGCGAGCTCTTCATACCGGTCCCTGGCCTCCTCCTCGACCAGGATGGCCAGATCGAGCGCGTCCCGAAGGTCGAGTCTGGCAAGGTCCAGCGTTTTCATCGTCGTCATGGGCGGCTCCGGGCCGTCTCGGCCGATCCGCGTGTGCCGAGAATCAGGTCCCACAGCGGAGAGCTGACGCCGAAATCGTGCGTCGAGTCGCCGTAGTGATGCCGGAAGTGGCGACGCTTGAGGGAACGCACGAAGAGCGAGCGCCCGCTGGCGTGATGGGCGGCGAAGTGCATGGTGTCGTAAACGAGATACCCCAGGATGAAGCCGGCGAAGACCGCCGGCCCCGCGCCGCCGAAAAGTGCCGAGAAGGCGAAGAAGAAGATGATCGCCAGGGGGATGCTCACGGACGGCGGCATGACGAGGCGAGTCGAGTCGTTCGGATAGTCGTGGTGCACGCCGTGCACGATGAAGTAGAACTTGTGTCGCCACGTCGGGAGCGCCGGCAGCACCGCCTGGCCCGGCGCGAGGGACCCGACGACACGGCGCGTGTCGTCCTCGACCCACTGCGGCGGATGGAAGATCGCGCGGTGGATCGCGTACTCGAGCAGCGTCCACAGGAGGAGTCCGACCGCGACGAACGCGCCCACCATCGGCGGGCTCGTCGTCCGGAAGGCTGCCGCCAGGGCCACGGCGACGGCCGGCAGGAAGATCGCGTGGGGCACCCAGGGGCGCACGTGGCTCAGCTTTTCCTGTACGTCGCTGCCGAACATGCGGCAGGACACGTCGTTGTTGCTGACGAACCGCACTTCCGGCGCGGCCGCCGCCGGGGGATTCACCAGGCCCGCGCCGGCCTCTCGGGCGCCGCTCCCCGTCGTGGTTGCAGTTGTAGAGCTCATCTGTCGGTCCCGATCCTCCTCGGTGGCGTTGAGGTTATCAGTTCGAGGGCGGATCTCAGGCCGCAAAGGAGAGGCCGGGTCCGCGGACCTGCTTGCGGCACGCCTGATCGCAGGCCGCGTGCCGCGGCCACCGGGAGCAGGTCGTGACCCGAAGTCTCGGAACGCCGAGCGCCACGCCGATGGCGCCCCTGCGGGCATCCACTTCCACGCCGGCCGTGTCGCCGGTTTCGGGACAGACGACGGACTTCTTTCGCTTGAGGTCCTGGTACTCCAGCAGAGCTACCGGCAGCACGACGGTCAGAAGGCCGGCCAGGGCATAGAGGACTCCGATCCACCACGACGAATGCATACGCGCCTCCCTCGAGCCGCACGATCGAGGTCGCCCGCGACCGTGCTCCCGGAAGTCTAGCGCGAGCGCGACGATGCATTTGCATCATCTTGTCGCCGCGATCCCGGTGCCGGCTCCGGAGGGCCGCGTCAGCGCGGTGTCGCCTCGCGGGCGCAGCGGAAGCCGTCGTCGTCTTCGCGGTCGTCGGGCGCGAGGCGGCCGCGGTTGGACACGCGAATCTGCCTGGCCTTGTTGCGCCAGGAGCCGCCGCGCAGCGAGCGCGCCTCGCCCGGGCCCGCCTGCACGGCGCCGCTCTCGGCAGGCGCGCTTCGAAAGACGTCGGCGTTCCACTCCCATACGTTTCCGAGCATGTCGTAGAGGCCGAACGCGTTCGGGGCTTTCCGGCCCACGGGGTTCGCGCGCTTGCCCGAGTTGCCGGCGTACCAGGCGATCGAGTCGAGCTCCCCGTAGCGGGCCGCGGGGGAGCCTGCGCGCGCGGCGTACTCCCACTCGATCTCGGTCGGCAGCCGCCCCACGAAGGCCGAGCAGAAGGCAACGGCCTCATCCCACGTCACGTTGACGACCGGGACGTCGTCGGCGCTCCACTTCGGCTGGGCCGGGAGCTTGCGTTGTGACGAGGACGCAAAGTCGCGGAACTGGGCCACCGTCACCGGCTTGTCCGTCATCTCGAAGGGTGTCGCGATGCGGACGTGGCGGCGCGGCAGCTCCGCCGGGGCGCATTCCGTGTCGCCCTCCGAGCACCCCATCTCGAACTCGCCGTCCGGGACGAGAACCCAGGCGAGCCCCGGAGCACCGGGCGGTGGCGACGCCGGAGCCCTGGCCGGAGTCGGAGCGGGAGCGGAAGGTGGAGCAGGAACGGGAGCGGCAAGGACCGTGGGGGCGGGTGCGGACGGAGCGAGCGCGGCGAAGTCGATCTGGACGATCCGTTTCGCGCCTTCGACCCGAAGAACCCGCGACCATCGGCGTCCGTCGGCGGCGACCGCGGAGACGACGTAGTCGCCCGGAACGACCTCGAGCCTCACGGGCTCGTCGGCGCGCAGGTCCGCGGCCTTCTCCCCGTCCACGCTCAGGGTGCAGGCCGTGCTCGAGAGGACCACGAGCGCCGACTTCGCCGGCGAGGCGGTCTGCGCGCCGAGCGACGGCGCGATCGCGAGGGCAAGAAGCAGCAGGACCGGCCGGTCGGGGCTGGCGCGATGGCGTGTCACGGCGCCTTGGTGCTCCGAAGTGTGCGGAGGTAGAGGATCGTCTGCTCGATTTCCTCGCGGGAGAGCGTCCGCCCCCAGGGCGGCATGAGGGACGAGAGGCCGACGCCCGCGCCGCCGCGCGCGATCACGTCGGCGAGGTCCGCGTCGGTCTTCTTCTTCTGGAACGCCGGATCCGAGAGGTCGCGAGGGTGCGGATCCAGATTGAACGCGTTGAAGCCATCGCCCGCGCCCGTTTCTCCGTGGCAGGTCTGGCAGTAGTGTTGAAAGGTGGCGCGGCCGAGCCGGAGCTCGTAGGAGGGCAGGGGCGGCTGCAGCGCGGCCGCGGGGGCCTTCGCCGCCGGCTTGCGGGCGCAGGCCGACAGGACGAGAAGCAGGGCGGCAGCGATTCGCAGCGGCTTCATTTCGTCCCCTTCGCCTGCGCCGCCGGTTGGTGAAGGGTCGCGATGTACGCGGTCAGCCGCAGCGCATCCCGGTCGGTCAGGCCGTAGTCCGGGCAGCGCACGTCCGGCCTCCAGCGCTGGGGTCCCTTGAGCCACGTGTAGGTCCAGCCCGGGCGCAGCCGCTTGCCGCTGTCGGTCAGCGGCGGGCCGTAGTAGCCGCCGCCCGTTCCGACGATGTGGCACCCCCGGCAGCCGAGCCCGACGTAGAGCCGCTCGCCTTCGATGGGGTCGGCATCTGCGGCCGGATGGCCGAGGAACGGATCCTCGGGGACTCGCGGATCGACGTATATCGTCTCGATGGCGTCGGCGAGGACGACCGCCTCCTCGCGCGGCATGCGGAAGATCGGCATGCGCTCGGTGAGGATCGGCCGGATGCTGAAGGAGAGCACGAGATAGTCGACGAGCCAGTCGCGCTGCACCTTGCTCCCTTCGAAGGTCAGCGGGGCCGTCGAGATGTCGCCGCCCTTGTCCCCGATCTGGTGGCACGAGAGGCAGCGGTAGCGGTCGACGAGTTGCCCGACGCGCCCGGCGGGGATCGGCGCGGGGGCGCTGGCCGGTGCCACACGATAGGCCTCGGGAACCGGCTGCGCGCCGAACCCGAGAAGCGCCGTCACCACGTCCTTCGACTGCTCGGGGCTGAAACCGTAGGACGGCATCTTGAGCCCCTTCGCGAAGGAGCGGGGGGACTCGATCTTGGCGGCGAGCCAGGCCGTCAGCGTCCGCGGCAGATCGGTGCGGCGTCCGAAGTCGAGGAACGTCGCCCTCTTGTCGCCGATGCCATCGAGGTCCGGCCCGAACTTCTCCGCGGTTCGGGAGCCGGGCGCGCCGTGGCAGGAGAAGCAGCCGTAGCGCCGGAACGTCTTCTCGCCGGCCTCGGCGAGCGTGCGGTTGACGCGAAGCGGCTCGAGGATGTCCTTGGGGGCGTCGAAGTCGCGGAACTCGTCCTCCATGTAGGCCACGAGGTCGCGCGACTCCACGTCCGAGAAGTGGTACCGGGGCATGGGCGTGCGCGGATTGAAGGCGTGCGGATCCCGGACGTAGGCGAGCAGCCACCCGCGGCTGGCGGCCGAGGCGACTTTCGAGAGCTCGGGCGCCGAGCCCTGCCCCTTTCCCTCGACCGTGTGGCACGAGATGCAGCGGGACTCGGCAAAGAGCTTCTTGCCGTTTGCCGCGTCGCCCGCCGGCTCGTCGCCGGCGGCCTTGACGCGCAGGGCGATCTCTTCCGGCACTTCCTGGCCGAAGAGGTAGTGCGACAGCTCTTCGATCTCCTTGTCCGTCAGCTGGAAGTTCGGCATCGTGGCGTTGGGATCGACGTCGCGCGGCTTCTTCAGCCAGCGGTGCATCCACTCGGCACCGGTCTTGACCGGCTCGGAGGCGAGGGGAGGCGCTTCCGAGCGGAACGCCTCGCGCCCGCGCACGCTGTGGCAGGCGAAACACCCGAAACGCTCCATGACCGCGCGGCCGCGCGAGAGTTCCGGTGCATCCGCGACGTGCACGGCGGAGTGACAGCGGCCGCAGCCGGCTTCGAGGTAGGCGACCGGGAGCAGCGGCGGCCCCGCGTCCGTGGCCGTGCCGTGGGCCTGGCCTTCGGTGGTCGCCGGGCCCTGGCCCGAGTGGCAGGACGTGCAGCCGAAGCGCTCGAAGCCGGCCGGCGTGTGGGGAGTCCACGGGTGGAGCGTGAAGGGGCCCGGCGCGGCCTTCATCAGGGGATCGGCGACGCCGAGGTGGCACGTCGTGCAGCGATCGACGCGATTGTCGAGGCCGGGCAGCCAGATCTGATGAATGGCGATCGGGCGCTGCTCGTAGGACTTCGCCTGTTGCGCGCTTCGGGCCCGCGCGACGCCGAGCGCGGCGAACTTCCGCTGGAAGGCGCGGTACGGGCGCAGCGCGTTCTTCGCCGGCGAGATCGCCAGGACGATCAGGAAGGCGATGCTCGTCAGCGCAAAGAGTCGGCGTAGCGGCACGCGGTGTCTCCTTCTAGAACGCCACGACGTGGGCCCAGGGCCAGACGAAGGACCAGCCCGGGCCGCGGAAGAAGGTTCCGATGACCGTGAGAATGGTGGCGACGACCGCGAACCAGACCATGATCCATTCCGGCAGCGTCACCTTCGCGATCGCGCGGCGAAACGCCCCGGCTCCCTCGCCTCCGCGCGCGGCGAACATCGCGAGCGAGATCGCGGCCGTCGGCACGACGATCGGCCAGCATTTGAAGACTCCGAAGAGAGCGATCACGGCGCCGGTGGCCCCGGCCAGCGCAAGGGAACGCCGCGGCCCGGCGCCCGCCCAGAGCGGGCCCGCGGTCTGGTTGATGCGGGCGTAGGGAATGACGACGAGCGCCACGACGACGAGCAGCGGCATCAGCACGCCGGCGACCACCGGAGGGAAGTAGTGCAGCAGCTCCTGGAGGCCGAGAAAGTACCAGGGGGCCTTGGCGGGGTTCGGCGTCTCGAGGGGATTGGCGATTCCCTCGAGCGGCGCGTCGAAGAGGATGGCCGCCAGCGCCAGGCCGATGACGACGAGCTGAAACAGGATGAGCTCGCGAACGATCAGGTTCGGGAAGGTCATCACGTACTTTTCGTCGGTCGTGCGGACGGCGGGCCGGCGGTCGGGCCGCACCAGGGCCACGCGGCGGGGCGTGGCGAGCGGATCCGCGGTTTCCACCAGCTCGAGAGGCGGAAGCGAGCTCATCGGACCTCCTCCCGGCGCGGGGAGTCCTCGGGCGGGCCCTGGACGCCGCCGTCCTTGCGGACGCGCCAGATGTGCACCGAAAGCATGAGCAGCAGGGCGACCGGCAGCACGACGCAGTGCAGCACGTAGAAGCGAAGCAGCGCGTTCTCGGAAACGATGTTGCCGCCGAGCAGGAGGAATCGCGACTTCTCGCCGACGAGCGGCGCCTCCTTGGCCATGTTGGTGCCGACGGACACGCCCCAGAAGGCGAGCTGGTCCCACGGCAGCAGGTAGCCGGTGTAGGACAGCAGCAGCGTCACGAGCAGCAGCACGACGCCGATCACCCAGTTGAACTGGCGAGGCGGCCGGTACGCGCGGTGGAAGAAGACGCGCATCATGTGGAGGAAGCTCGCGAACACCATCAGGTGCGCGGCCCAGCGGTGCATGTTGCGCAGGAAGAGCCCGTTGTCGACGACGAACTCGAGCTCCTTCATGTCGCGGTAGGCCTGCGGCACGGACGGGTGGTAATAGAACATGAGCAGGACGCCCGTCGCCGTCAGGATCAGGGCGCAGGCGAGCGCGATGCCGCCGAGCCAGTAGGTGTGGGTGAATCGCAGCGTCTTTTCGCGCACCTTGACCGGATGCACGTGCAGGAACAGGTTCTCGAAGACGACGAGCGAGCGGTTGCGATTCGTGGACGCGGAGCCGTGGCGCACGATCGAGCGGTAGACGTCCGATTCGCGGAGCCGGCGGAAGACGGAGTCGAGCGAGAGCGTCGTCATGCCTTGAACACCTTTCCGTGGGCAACGGAGATCGCCGTGTCCACGACCAGCAGTCCCGACGAGTCCATGCCGACCTCGAGCCAGGGCAGCGGCCGGGGCGCCGGCCCCTCGACGACGTTGCCTTCCAGGTCGAAGCGGCTGCCGTGGCAGGGGCAGGCGATGATGCTCTGGTCCGACAGGAATCGCGTGATGCAGCCGAGATGGGTGCAGACGGCGGAGAGGGCGTACACGCCTCCCGGACAGCCGATGACGTAGGCCTTCTGCTCCTTGTTGAACCGTACCGTCCCGTCCGGGAAGTCGGACGGGCTGCCCGCGCGGAAGCTGGTCGGCGGCTCGAAGAGCACCTTGGGCTTGAGGAAGTCGAGCGTGACGAGCCCCGAGCCGACCGCGGCGGCCGTGCAGGCGCCGAGCCCGATCCGGCTCAGGAAGTCGCGGCGGTCCGGCTTCTCGGGTTCCGCTTCGTCGAGGCTCGTGCGGTTGGTCAGGCAATGGCTTCCTCCCTCGGATGAAAGCTCTGCATCGTGATGGTTCCGGCCGGGCACCGGGCGGCGCACAGGCCGCACCGGATGCAGACTTCGTCGTTCTTGATCAGGATGGATCCCTCCCGCCGCCCGTCCACGAGAATGGGAGCGAGCTCCCGCGCGTCGGGAGGCAGGGAGCGCACGAGGGCGGCCGGGACGATCTCGATGCAGTCCTCGGGGCAGATGTCCTGGCAGCCGCCGCAGAGGATGCACTCGGTCCCGGCGTCGGGGTCCTGCGCGAAGGTCGTGTTGGTCCAGCAGCGCAGGCAACGCGAGCCCTCCCGCCGCGCCTCGGTCTCGCCGAAGCATTCCTCCACCTCGGCGATGCCGATGCGGCGGGAGATCGGGCGCGTGGGCGGCTTCTGGCGCGGGATGCTCTCGAAGTCGAGCTCCCGCTCGTAGCGCCGGTGCACGTCGATCTCGACGTGCCGTCGAATTCCGGCCGCGGGCGCCCCCGCAGGCGCTCGTCGATCGAACGGGCGGCGCGCTTGCCGTCGGCGACGGCGTTGATCGCGATGCGGGGCCCGAAGGCCGCGTCGCCGCCCGCGTAGATGCCCGGCGCGGTCGTCGCGAGCGTGTCCGGGTCGATGACGATGCGCCCTCCGCGCGTCTCGATGCCGTCCTCGGGCCGCAGGAAGGAGAAGTCCCCGGTCTGGCCGATCGAGACGATGACCGTGTCGGCGGGAACGACCGACTCGGAGCCGGCGATGAACTGGGGCGAGAAGCGCCCCTGCTCGTCGAAGACTCGGGAGACCGAGAGAAACTCGACACCGGTGACGGTGCCGCCCTCGCCGACGAAGCGCTTGGGGCCCAGGCCGTGGCGAAACGTGATCCCCTCGCGAGAGGCCTCCTCGATCTCCTCGGGCGAAGCCGGCATTTCGCGCTCGGACTCGAGGCTGCAGACCGTCACTTCCCGCGCGCCGAACCGGATCGCGCTGCGGGCGACGTCGAGGGCCTGGACCACCGAGAGATTGCGCTGCAGGTTCTCCTGTTCGCCCCCGCGCGCCGCCACGCGCGCCACGTCGAGGGCCACGTTGCCCCCGCCGATGACGAGGACCTTCCGGCCCATCTCGACCTTGTATCCGAGGTTGACGTTGAGCAGATAGTCGATGCCCTTCAGCACCCCGTCGAGCTCGATCCCCTCGACGGCCAGGTCGCGGCTGCGCATGGCTCCGACGCCGAGGAAGACCGCCGCATAGCCCTGCTCCTTCAGGTCTGCCAGCGTGAACTCGTGCCCGAGCCGCGAGTTGGTCGTCAGCTCGACTCCGAGGGAGAGGATCGCGTTGATCTCGAGCTGGATGAGCGCGCGCGGCAGCCGGTACTCCGGGACGCCGAGGCGCAGCATGCCGCCGGCCACCGGGGCCCCCTCGAAGATCGTCACCGGGTATCCCATGAGGGCGAGGTCGTGCGCGCACGCCAGGCCCGCCGGCCCGGACCCGATGACGGCGATGCGCTCGGGGTGGCGGTCCCTCGCGGTGACCGTAGATCTCGGCGAGGACCGAGAGGTCGATCATGCTCTCCACGCCGAAGCGCTCGGTGACGAAGCGCTTGAGCGCCCGGATGGAGATCGGGGCGTCGTTCTCGCCCCGCCGGCAGGCGGTCTCGCACGGGGCGGCGCAGATGCGGCCGCAGATCGAGGCGAGCGGATTGGGCCGGCGGGCCACGGCATAGGCCTCCCGGTACCGGCCCTGCGCGATCATCGAGACGTACTTTCCGGCCTCCGTGTGGACGGGACACGCCCACTTGCAGGGGAAGTTGCGCTCGAGCCACTCGCGGTTGAGATCCGCCACGCGTCCTACTTTGCGATCTCGAAATTGGCTTCGGTGGCGCCGGCGACCGTGACGGGCTTGTCGGCGGCCTTGAGCTTCGGGTGCCAGATCTTGACCGTGTAGGCGCCGTCCGGCACGTCGCCGATGTGGTAGCTCCCGTCCGCCTTCACCGAGGCGAAGTAGGGCGTCGGGACCGCGACCACGTAGGCCTCCATCTCGGGGTGCACCTTGCAGAGGAGCACGGCCGCGCACTCCTTCGTGAACGTGTAGCTCTTCGACTGGCCCTGCGGCCACGTGCCCAGGTTGAACTTCTCGGCGCAGGCTTCCGGCGTGAAGACGTTGTGGAGGACGGCGTCCGAGTTGAGAAAGTCGACGGTCGTGCCGACGAGCACCGGCAGGATGTGCGGGGCGAAGACCAGGTTCTTCTGGTCGATCTTCGCGTGCTCCTTGGGCGCCGGGAAACTCTTGCCGGCGATGGCGCCGACGTACACGACGGCGTCGGCGCAGTCGCGGACGCCCTTGCAGACGACCTTTCCGTGCAGGTCGCCGGCGGCCGCGGGGGACGCCACGGCCAGAACCAGAAGAACGAAGAGAGCCTTTTTCATGGCATGCACTCCTTGTTTAGAAAGCCGCCCGGAGGACGGTGGAAATCGTGTAGTTGTTCGAGTTCACGAGGTCGGTGTTGTACTCGACCATCACCTTGACGTTCGCGTAGGCGAGGTAGCTCAGGTTCGCCGTGAGGATCTTGGTCAGGGGCGCCGACTGGTCGCCCGGCATCAGTTGCTGGTAGCGCAGGGACGTCTGGAAGGGCGGCATGATGACCCAGTCGGCCTGCGTGAACCAGGCCTTGTACGTGGGGTTGATGGCCGAAAGGAGGGTGGCCGCGTCCGGGGTGAACCGCTGCAGCTTGTCCTTGCCCTGGAGATAGCCGCCGAAGACGTTCACCGGCCCGAGGTAGAGCGATCCGTACACGCCGAGTCGCTGGAAGGACGCGTCCTGCTCGAGGGCGGTCTCGCCGGCCGGATCCGTCACCGTATAGAGGATGCCGTTACCGTTTCCCCCGTATCCGAAGAAGCCGAGGCGCAACGAGGTCTCCTCCCAGTTCTCGGGTGGCACGTCGCAGTCGACCGTGCCGTCGAGCGACAGGCCGCCGATCTTGTAGTCGATCCGGCCGTAGACGTCCTTCTGGGTGACGCTGCCGAAGGAGTCGTTCGAACCGCCCGGCCCGATGGGGCTGTCGACGCCGATGACGTACATCAGGCGATGAAACGCGACGCCGTACATCTCGATGGCGCGTGTGTTGGCCGGAAGGCTGATTCCACAGGTTTCGCTGGCGCAAAGCCCGGTCCCGCCGTTGTAGCCGATCGGGTCGTATCCGAAGAATGCGTCGATCCCGTTGTCGGTCATGATCCACATTTCCTGGAAGCCGTCCCAGGCGTTGGGCGCGAGCTTCCCGAGCCGGAAGTTGAAGAGGTGCTCCGGCCCGAACGCGTTGACCCAGTCGAGGCGCGCGTGCTCGATCTCGACCTCGGCGCCCCCGCTCGGAGTTTCCCCGTAAGTGAGCTCGCCGAAGAAGCTCATGTGGTTGCCGAGCGTTCCCGCGGCGAACAGGTTGACCTCCTGGGGAAACTGGAAGTCGTTGTGAAGGATTTGGTGGCCCGACTCGTCCTGGGCCGAGGCATAGAGGTCCGCGAACTTGACGTTCATGGCGAACGGGACGTTGCCCGGAAGCGAGCTGGGGTAGACCATCTTCGGCCAGAGCTTCTGGTAGGCCTCGGATCCGAGCGAGACCGGGACCTGCTTGACCAGCTCCTCCGTTTCTCCCGGCATCCGGTACCCGTTCAGGCGAAATGCCTCGCCGAAGGGATTGAGCTTCGGGAAGATGACGTGGCAGGTCTGGCAGGACGTGTGGTACTTGCGCGAGAAGACCGGGACCGCGTTCGCGGTCTTCACGCCGGCGCCGAAGACCACATACCCCACCGTGAGGACCGCAAAAACAATGCAGAGACCGCGTCTTGAGCTTTCCACGAGAGCCCTCCTTCGTTGGAGGCATGCTCTCCCCCGGGCGGGAACGGGGAAATGCCGCATCCTCACCAATTCCCATGGGGAGAACGCACCAGGAGGGGGCGGGGGGCTAGACGATGCGCTGCTGAAATGCGAAGGCGACGGCTTCGGACTTGGAGTGGACCTCGAGCTTTTCCAGGATGTTCTGGATGTGGTTGCGGGCGGTCAGGTTCGAGATGTGGAGGCGTCCGCTGATCTCGGGCGTCGAGCGACCGGCCGCGAGCATTCCCAGGACCTCGACCTCGCGCGCCGTCAGCTTGCGGGCCCGGGCGTCGGGCGATTCCCGGACGGAGACCAGCATCGGCCGCGGCGGCGCCACGCCAGGCGCTTCGGCCGCGTGCATCGGCGGCTCCGACGGCTTGAGAATGTGAGCGAGCACGAAATGGTCGGGTGGGCGCACTGCGAGATGGAGGACGCTGACGTCCATCGGGATCATGCGCCCGTCCTTGGCGCGCAGCCGGAGGCCGAAGTGGCGGATCGTCTCACCCCGCTCCGCCATCTGCGTCACGGGGCAGTGCTCCGAGCAATAGCGGTTCCCGAACGCATCGCAGCCTCCGAGAGCGTTCGCGCAGGAGGCCCCCACGATCTCCTCGTCGGTGAAGCCGAAGAGCCGCTCGCAGCTCAGGTTCCAGAAGATGACGCTCAGGTGGCGGTCGGTGGCGAAGACGGGATCGGGCGACTGGACGAGGCTCTCGAACAGTCCCAGGACCTCCTGCGGAACGCGGCTGAGCCGGCTCAACACTGTCGCCTCGTCGTCGCTGCCCCGGAACGCCGGACCGCGGCGTCAGGGCTCGCGGGGTTGTTCCGCACGGAGTCTTCAAGCTAGCACATTCGCAAGGAAAGGCCCCCCCATGTCAGATCGCGTGCCCCGACGGTTGGGCAGATTGCGCCCCGACGAAGTAGAGTTGCGCTCATGACGGGGCCGCCGACGACACTCGGGGGCGGGGCCGGTGCGGGGGACCGCCCCCCCTTGCCGCCGTTCACGCCGGAATCTGCGACGAAAAAGGTTCGTCTGGCCGAGGACGGATGGAACACGCGCGACCCCGAACGCGTCGCATTGGCGTACACCGTGAACAGCGCCTGGCGCAACCGCGCGGAGTTCCTGTCGGGGCGCGAGGCCATCGTGCAGTTCCTGCGGCGCAAGTGGGCGAAGGAGCTGGATTATCGCCTGATCAAAGAGCTCTGGGCCTTCGCCGAGAATCGGATCGCCGTGCGATTCGCCTACGAGTGGCACGACGATTCGGGAACCTGGTTCCGCTCCTATGGCAACGAAAATTGGGAGTTCGACGAGCACGGGCTCATGCAGCGGCGCATGGCCAGCATCAACGACCTGCCCATCCAGGAAGCGGAGCGCAAGTACCGCTGGCCCCTCGGCCGTCGCCCGGACGATCATCCCGGGCTGTCCGACCTCGGTCTCTGACGGAGTCTCGCCTCGGGACTGATGCGGATGCATCACCTCCCGCGGCGCGGAATGGGGGACTCTGAAAGCGGCGGCAAGGCTGCCAGGTGAAAAGGAGGCCGTATGCGAGTCGGGGACATCATGACGCGAAAGGTCGAGACGATCTCGGCCAGTGAGCCCCTCGACGCGGCGCTCGAGCGAATGCGGCGGGGGCGGATCCACCATCTCGTCGTGATGAACGGCAGGAAGCTCGCGGGCGTCGTCTCGAAGCGGGACCTCGGGGCGCTCGGTCGGGAAGAGGGCCGGGTCGAGGACGTGATGACGGCTCCCGCGGTCTCGGCGACCTCGGACATGACCATCCGCAAAGCTGCCAACCTTCTTCGGGGACGCAGCATCGGCTGCCTGCCCGTGATGAAGGACGGCGATCTCGTCGGCATCGTGACCACGACGGATCTGCTCGAGCGGATCGGCCGCGGGGCCGAGCATCCCGTCTCCAAGGGGAAACGGTGGACCCTCAAGGGCCGCGGCCCGCGCCGCAAGAGCGTGGTCGGCCACAAGGGCTTCGCAGCCCACTGAGGCCCGGGCCTCGCCCGCGGCGCGACCGGTGACAGGCCGCTCGGCATGACATCACCCCCGGAGGCAGGCGCGCCGCCGCTCGGGTTGACCTCGGCGGAAGCCGCGCGTCGCCTTGCCACGGAGGGCGCAAACGAGCCCGGCGCCGTGGCGAAGGAGTTCCGCGCGGCCCGGCAGATCCTCGCCTGGTTCGCCAATCCCCTCGTGCTCCTGCTGCTCGCCGCCAGCATCGTCTCCGCGGCCCTGGGCCAGATCGTCAACGCCGTGCTCATCGCCTGCATGGTGCTGCTGTCGGTCACGCTCAACTTTCTCCAGACTTTCCGGTCGCAGCGCGCGGCGGAGCGCCTGCGGCTGCAGGTGGCCCCGACAGCGACCGCGCTGCGCGACGGAGCATGGATCCGGATCCCGCGCCGGGAGCTGGTCACGGGCGACCGCGTTCGGCTTGCGGCCGGCGACCTCGTGCCCGCGGATGCGAGGCTCGTCGTCGCGAAGGACCTTCACGTGCAGCAGGCGGCCCTGACCGGCGAGTCTCTCCCGGTCGAGAAGAGCGCGTCCGGGGACGACGAGGAACGGCAGATCTTCCTCGGCACCTCGATCGTCAGCGGCACGGCGGAGGCGCTCGTGACGGCCACCGGGGGGGCGACGCGGTTCGGCGACATCGTCGCCCGCCTCGCCGCCCGCCCGCCCGAGACGGAGTTCGAACGCGGGACGCGCCGCTTCGGCTTCCTGATCATGCGGACGGTGATCTTCCTGATCCTGTTCGTCCTGCTCGTCAACATCCTCCTGCGGCGGGACCCGCTCGAGTCCCTGCTCTTCGCCGTGGCCCTGGCCGTGGGCCTGACGCCGGAATTTCTCCCGATGATCACGTCCGTGACGCTCGCCCGCGGAGCGGTCCGCATGGCGCGCCGCAAGGTGATCGTCAAGCACCTCGAGGCGATCCAGAACTTCGGTTCCATCGACATCCTGTGCAGCGACAAGACGGGGACGCTGACGGCGGCCGAGATGTCGCTCGAGCGCTGCTGCGACGCGCGGGGCGGGCCCGCGCCGCGGGTCCTGGAGCTCGCCCGGATCAACGCCGCCTGGCAGACGGGCATCCGCAGCCCGCTCGACGCGGCGCTGCTGGAGGCGCCCGGGGCGCCGGCGCCCTCCGTCCGCAAGCTCGACGAGGTGCCGTTCGACTTCGAGCGGCGCCGTCTCTCCGTGGTCGTCGAGCAGGACGGCCGGCGGCTGCTCGTCACGAAGGGCGCCCCCGAAGGCGTGCTCCCTCTCTGCAGGGCGGCCGACGGGGAGCAGGGCGCGCGGCCGCTCGACGACGCGTCCCGCGGCCGCGCCGATGCGCTGTACCGCGAGCTTTCGGGCCAGGGACTGCGCGTGATCGCGGTGGCATGGCGGGAGGTGCCGGTGCAGGCCGCCTACGGCGCTCCGGACGAGCTGGACCTCACGCTGGCCGGTTTTGCGGCCTTTGCCGATCCAATTCTTCCGGGCGCGCGCGAGATGGTCGAGACGCTGCGCCGCGACGGCGTCGAGATCAAGATCCTGACCGGCGACAACGAGCTCGTCGCCCGCCGTGTCTGCGCCGACGTCGGCCTGACGGCGGGCCGGCTCGTCCCGGGGTCCGAGATCGATGGGCTGACGGACACCGCGCTGGCGGCCGTGGCGGAGCAGGCGTCCGTCTTTGCGCGCGTTTCGCCGGCCCAGAAGAACCGGATCATCGTTGCCCTGAAGCAGCGCGGCCACGTCGTGGGATTCCTGGGCGACGGCATCAACGACGCGCCTTCGCTTCACGCTGCCGACGTGGGGATCTCCGTGGCGTCCGCGGTCGAGGTCGCGCGCGAGGCGGCCGACATCATCCTGCTCGAGCGGAACCTCCGCGTGCTGCACCAGGGCATCCTCGAGGGCCGCCGGTCCTTCGGCAACGTCATGAAGTACCTCCTGATGGGCACGAGCTCGAACTTCGGCAACATGTTCAGCATGGCGGCGGCCTCGCTGTTTCTACCGTTCCTGCCGATGCTGCCCACGCAGATCCTCCTGAACAACTTCCTGTACGACCTCGCGCAGGTGACGATTCCCACCGACCGGGTGGATCCGGGCTTCATGCGCAAGCCCCAGCGATGGAACGTCGGCTTGATCCGCGCGTTCATGATCGGGATCGGGCCGATCAGCTCGGTCTTCGACTTCGTCACGTTCTGGGCGTTGTGGAAGCTCTTCAGCGCATCCGAGGCCCTCTTCCACACCGGCTGGTTCGTCGAGTCGCTGGCGACGCAGACGCTCGTGCTCTTCGTCATCCGCACGGCCGGCAACCCGCTCAAGAGCCGGCCGAGCCGGCCCCTGGCCCTCACCACGGTCGCGGTCGTCGTGTTTGCGCTCGTGCTTCCGTTCACGCCGGCGGCCGCGCCGCTCGGCTTCGTGCCTCTGCCTGGACGCTTCTTCGTCTTCCTCGCGGGAATCGTCGGCGCTTACCTGGCGAGCGTGGAGCTCGCCAAGCGGCGGCTGCTGCGCCGGTACGCGGCCGAAAAGCAATGAGCCCCGCGCGCGGCGCGGGCTCATCTCGAGGCGTGACGGTGGACCGGGGACGTTACTGCTTGTTGTAGACCACGACGTTGCTGACGGCCTGGCCCTTCGCGTTGGTCCCGGTGTTGGTGACCGTCAGGGTCTTGCCGTCCTTCGAGACGACGACCTTGGCCATGATCGTGGCCTTGCCGCCCTTCTTCCAGGTGTTCTCGTAGCTGTTGTCGTCGATCTTCTTCGGCGACGCCATGTCGGCGTCCGGGTTGCCGGTCCACACGACGTCCTTGCCGTCCCACTTCGACGTATACGAGCCGTGCAGGACCGATCCGTCGGCGCCGATGCCGTCGGTGGTCAGCTGGATCCCGTCCTTCGTCTGCTCGAACTTGAGCGACTGGCTCTTGGGCCCCGGGCCCGGCGTGAACTTGGACTTCGCCGCGTCCATCTTCCAGCTGCCCAGCCAGTTGTCCGCGGCCAGGCCAGCGGACGCCGAGAGGACGATTGCACAGATTGCCGCCATAGCAACCTTCGACAGGTTATGTCGCATGACCCACCTCCATGGAAAACGGTTTTCGGCCCATCTCGGGAATCGAGAGGTCCGTTGATACTCGAAGGGGATCACATCCTCTATTTCGGGGCCCCCGCGGGAGTCGGCGTGGTCATCTCGTTTCCCCGATGCAACAGGGAGTGGACTGGCGGTTACGAGGCGATTGCCTTCAGGGGGATGGGGCCGCTCGACCGGGCGTCGCCGGCCAACGCGCGGCGCACGATGCCAGCCTGGCCGAGATGGAAAGCCGCGTGTGTGCAGAGGTGGAGCAGGAATCGATCGGTCCGGAATCGCATGCCGGCGTGATGCTCCGGGAACTCGCCCGCGAGCTGGTCGTCGCCGAGCCGGGCGAGGGTGATTCGAACGGCGGTCGTAGTCGCCTGGAGTTCGCGGATGACGTCGTCTTTCGTCCCGGACGTGCGCCCGAACTCGAGCTCGCGGTTGCGAACATAGGAAGTGCCGCCGAGCACGCGGCCGACGAAGTGCTGCAGGTTCCCGGCGACGTGGAGCGCGAGGTTTGCGGCCGAGTTGGAGATTCCGGGGACCGTGCGCCAGATGCTCTCGTCGTCGGGGAACAGCGCGATCTCGCGGCGCAGGCCCTCGAGCTCGCGCACGAGCAGGTCCGACATGTGGCCGGCGAGCGCGGCGCCCGGCTGCGCGAGGTCGCGCACGAAGTACTTGAGCTCCAGGCCCGGGTCGGAAATTCGGACCGTGCCGTCCTGCCGCATTCCGAGCTTCGCGAGAAGCTGGATCGATCGCTCGTTGTCCGGATTGGTGATGGCCACGATGCGGCGCAGCCCGTGCGCCGCGCGTCCATGCTCCATGACGGCGGCGGCGGCCTCGAGCGCATACCCCCTGCCCCAGTAGGCGGGCAAGAGCGCAAAGCCGATGTCGACGTCCGGCAGCGCGTCGCGCTTGAGAAGACCGCAGAGGCCGATGCGGGCTCCGTCGGATTTCTGCTGCGTCATGTAGAGCCCGAAGCCGAACCGCTGGTAGCTCGCGACGGGCCCGTTCGAGATGTAGTCGCGCGCGTCGTCGAGCGTCCGCACGCCCTTGTCGCCGATGAAGCGCAGCCACGAAGGCTCGTTCAGGAGTCCGAGAATGAACTCGGCGTCGTCGATGGAGACGTGACGCACGATGAGACGATCGGTTTCGAGGATTTTCACGTCGCGGTTCCTCGCGTGGCTAGCATCGCATGGACGATCGCTCGGCTTCGTGGTAGAATTTGGTGGACTGAACAGTTCACGACAAGCCCTTTGATGAAGATACCCATCGAGAATCTGTTCAGGATTCGAGCATCCCGCGTTCGGCAACGCCGGATGCCACTGACCCGCAGCCCCCGGGTTGTCGGTCTGCTGGCGGCCCTTCTGGCGCTCTGGCCCACGGCGGCGCAGGCCGCGACCTACACGCAGACGCCCACGACGTATGCCTGGATCGACCCTTCCACGCATACCCCGGTCACCTGGAGCAACCCGACGCTCTGCTCGGGATTCGGGGACACGACCGGGGACGACGCGATCACCGCGCCGATCGGCATCGGTTTCACGTTCACCTACGGCGCAATCGGCTACACCCAGCTGCAGATCATGACCAACGGCCGCCTGCAATTCAACCAGACGCACTGCGGCGCCGGAACGCAGAACGTCGGGCCGCCGCGCACCTATACGTTGCCCTATGCGGACAACAACATTCGCCGCACGATGAAGGTCTACGGGGCCGACCTCGACGCGAGCCCGAACGGCTCGGGCGGGGGGCCCGGCCCTACGACGTGCGCGGCGCCGGGTTGCGCGGTTCTCTATACCGCGACGCCCATCGGCGCGGCGCCCAATCGGCAGTTCGTCGTGACCTGGCTCGGGGTGCCGGACTGGGGATCCACGGGCAGCTTCTACAACGCACAGATCATCCTGAACGAGGATGGCAGCTTCGTCTACCAGTTCGGCGCGAGCAACAACCTCGACGGCGGCCATGCGGACATCGGCTGGGAGCTCGCGCAAAACGACTTCGACACCGTCACGTACACGGACATTGGCTCGATCGCGAGCACGGCGATCCTGTTCTTTGACCCCCTGGTCGCCACACCGACGCCCACGCCCACGCTCACGCCCACTCCGACTCTGACGCCGACCCGGACCTTAACGCCGACGCTGACGCCGAGTCACACGGCGACGAATACGCCGACCAACACGCCGACGAACACGGCGACTGCGACCAATACGCCTACGAATACGCCGACGCTGACGCCGACTCACACCGCGACGAATACGCCGACCGACACGCCGACGAACACGGCGACTGCGACCAATACGGCGACGAATACGCCGACGCTGACGCCGACTCACACCGCGACGAGTACGCCGACCGACACGCCGACGAACACGGCGACTGCGACCAATACGCCTACGAATACGCCGACGCGGACGCCGACTCACACCGCGACGAATACGCCGACCGACACGCCGACGAACACGGCGACTGCGACCAATACGCCTACGAATACGCCGACGCGGACGCCGACTCACACCGCGACGAATACGCCGACCGACACGCCGACGAACACGCCGACTGCGACCAATACGGCTACGAATACGCCGACTGCGACTCACACCGCGACGAATACGCCGACGCCGACACCGACGAATACGCCGACCAGCACGCCGACGCCCACGCCCTCGCGGACGCCGACGGTGACGAGCACGCCGACGCCGACCCCGACCGCGACGAACACGCCGACGCGGACGCCGACGCCCGTCCTGCCGAGTCCGGCCCCGATGAGCGTGGACGGGCACGGCACGGGCGCGACTTCGAACCTGAACGGCGTCCTGGAGTCCGGCGAGACGGTCGTCGTCGCGCCCGCATGGAAGAATACGACTGCCGGGGCGCTGACGTTTTCCGGCACGGCGTCCAACCTCATCGGACCGGCCGGGCCGAGCTATGCGATTGCAGACGGCTCCGCCGACTACGGCACCGTCAACCCGGGCTTGACCACCGACTGCTACAGCGCCACAGTGGCGCACGACTGCTACCTGATGACGGTGGCCGGCGTGCGGCCCGTGCCCCACTGGGATGCCACGTTCGACGAGTCCCTGAGCCTTCCGCAACTGAAGACCTGGACGCTGCATGTCGGCCAGAGCTTCACCGACGTGCCGGTGTCACAGCAGTTCTATGCGTTCATCGAGAACATGTTCCACAACGGGATCACCGGCGGCTGCGGCGCCGGCATCTACTGCCCGGACAGCCCGGTGACGCGCGAGCAGATGGCGGTCTTCCTGCTGAGGGCCGAGCATGGCGCGACCTACCTGCCTCCGGGGTGCAAGGGGATCTTCGATGACGTCCCCTGCCCGGGCGAGTTCGCCGATTTCGTCGAGCAGCTTTTCAACGAGGGGATCACGTCGGGCTGCGGCGTCGGCCTGTACTGCCCGAAGGATCCCGCGACGCGAGAGCAGATGGCGGTCCTGCTGCTCAGGACGAAGAACACCTCCGCGTATGTTCCGCCTGCCTGCACCACCCAGATCTTCACCGACGTCCCGTGCTCGAGCGGGTTTGCCGCCTGGATCGGGGAGCTCTCCGCCGAAGGGATCACGGTGGGCTGCGGCGCAGGCTACTACTGTCCCACCGCGGCGAACACCCGCGGCGAGATGGCCGTCTTCATCGTCCGGACGTTCGGGCTGCTCCTGTACGGGCCGTAGAGGCCAATTTCTCGACGCGTTGCTCGGCGACCCTCTCTCGACGGAGAAGGGTCGGGGTGAGAGGCGCTTCGCAACCGCTGTGCCAGGACACCTCGCGCGCGGACCTCAGCGCGGCCAGAGCCACCCGAACGTTCCCGCCGTCAGCATCGCGTAGACGAGTCCGTCGACCGTGGACTTGACCGTCGTCGACCACTTGCGCGCGTACCAGATCGAGTTCTGCCAGAGCCCGACGGCGTAGCACGCGAAGGCCACGGTCCCGACGAAGCGGAACACGGTCCGGTAGCCTGCCTGCGGCCCGAGCGCGCGGCCGGCGACGTAGCCGGCGATGATGCCGACGGCGACGGTGTACAGGAACCACAGCAGGAGCCGCTTGCCCATGGCGTAGCCGTCCCGCCCCATCACCGTCATGACGACGAGCGGGCCTGCCTCGACCTTCTTCTTGTATTCGGGAGTCTTCATCGCCGCGGGGCTGCCCGCGTTCGGCAGGAAATAGTCTCCCGGAGGGATGGCGAACTTTCGCAGGGCGTCCATCACCTGGTCCTCGGCAGGCACCTTCCCGTAATCGCCGCGGTGGTACGTCAGGACCATGTGCACGACGAAGCTCGCCAGAAACACGATGACCGCCGAAACCAGGATCGGGACCCAGAGCGAGGTCAACGGAACCATCTCCACCTCCTCGTGCGGAATGCGGGGCGCACGGTTTCGGCAAGGATATCGAGTCCCGGGCCGGGGTGGGAGAAAAGAGAAGCCGCGGGGCCGGTTTGCGGCCGCCGCGGCGCTTCGAACAGAATCGCCGCTAGTTCAGATCTTTGTCCTTGAAGTACTTCGACCCCGAAACGTCGACGTTGGCCATGAGGCCCGCGCTGCCGATCTGGTAAATGGCCAGACCGTTGACGAACCCCGTCTGGCCGCCCACCTGCTCCTTGCCGGCGGTGGCGTTGGCGGCGCCCTGGGCCTCCCATCCCTTGTTGACGAAGTTGTCGAAGGTCTTGCTGTCCTGGAAGAGGAAGATGACCTGGTACTTCTTCCCCCCGAACGCCAGACCGAATCCGGCCGAACCCATGTCCATGTAAGTCCGCTTGTCGGTCTTCTTCCTGACGGCGACGCCCTTGCCCCCGCCGCCCGAGAAGAAGAAGCCGAGCTTCAGGTTGTCGAACGCCGCCCAGCCATAGGCCTTTCCGTACAGCTCCTTGGCGGACGAGTTTCCCTTGAGCAACTGATCGAGCGCCGCGCCCGCGGCAGCGTCGATCTGGCTGCGCTTGGCATCGATCTTCTGGGAGTTCCACTCGGCCTCGGTCTTGTCGGTTGCGGCTTTGGCCTCCTGGGCCCGGACAGGAGCCGACGCGAGCGCAAGCGCGAGCCCCGCGGCTCCGATGAATGCGCCTTTCTTCAAATCCACCATGACGTCTCCTTTCGGCCTGTCCTCCAGGCCAAGTCCTGGAGGGCGAAAATCGGGATTCTCTCAGAACGCGGGCCAGTTCGCGTCAGTCGTTTGCAGATATCGGCGGTGCATCGCGCTCGGATCCACGGGACACGATCATTCGCATCTGAAATCCTGGGTGGGCACCGGGGCGAAACGAAAGTGCGACGACGACTTCTGCGGCGAAGACTACGGCCCGTAGAGGAGCAGCCCGAACGTCCTGACGATGAAGACGGCCATCTCGCCGCGGGTGTTCGCCGCGGTGGGACAGTAGTAGCCTGCGCCGCAGCCCACCGTGATCCCTTCGGCGGCGAGCTCCCCGATCCAGGCGGCAAACCCGCTCGAGCACGGGACGTCGGTGAAGATCTGGGTGGTGCAGGCAGGCGGGACATACGCGGAGGTATTCTTCGTCCTGAGCAGCAGGACTGCCATCTGCTCTCGCGTCGCGGGATCCTTCGGGCAGTACAGGCCGACGCCGCAGCCCGACGTGATCCCCTCGTTGAAAAGCTGCTCGACGAAATCGGCGAACTCGCCCGGGCAGGGGACGTCATCGAAGATCCCCTTGCACCCCGGAGGCAGGTAGGTCGCGCCATGCTCGGCCCTCAGCAGGAAGGCCGCCATCTGGTCGCGCGCCACCGAGCTGTCCGGGCAGTAGATGCCGGCGCCGCAGCCGACGGTGATCCCGTTGTGGAACATGTTCTCGATGAACGCATAGAACTGCTGTGACATCGGCACGTCGGTGAAGCTCTGGCCGACATGCAGAGTCCAGGTTTTCGGGGGCCCCAGGCTCAGAGACCCATCGAAGATGGCTTCATCGAAGGTGGCGTCCCAATGAGCCGCCGGGCGCGCGCCGGTCACGGTCATCCGGTAGCAGTCGTGCGCCACAGTGGCGTTGTAGCAGTCGGCCGTCGCACCGGGGCTGACGGTGCCGTAGTCGGCGGAGCCGTCTGCAATCGAATAGCCCGGGCCGGCCGGTCCGGTGAGGGTAGGGGCCGTGCCGGAGAGCGCGAGCGCCGCGGCGGTCGTGTTCCTCCATGCGGGCGCGACGACGACCGTCTCGCCGGACTCCAGGACGCCGTTCAGATTCGAAGTCGTGCCGGTGCCGTGCCCGTCCACACTCATCGGGGCCGGGCTCGGAAGCTGTCCGGCGCTCGTCGCGACGACGGACTGGCCGTCCGCCGCCTTCGTCGAAAAATAGAGCACGCGCCGCGCGCCCGCGAGCGTGACCTCCGGGTGCGAGAATTCGAACTGGTTCGGCGCGCCATCCACGAGGACCGCGGCGCCGTCGGCGAAGATGCCGACCGGCGTCGACCAGCTCTGGCCGTTGTCGCCCGACTCCGCGTAGTAGATCTGCTTGTTGACGCGCGAGCCGTCGGGATGGCGCAGCGAGTAGTACACCCCGAGCGTTCCGTCGCCCTGGTCGAGGACCCGGCCGATGTTGTGGACGTACACCGCGAGTGGATCACCCGGGTTCGTCAGGAAATAGACGTACCCGGTGCCCGTGATCAGGTCCTGGTAGTGGTCCGGGGGCGTATCGACGCTCGGCGGCGTCGTGTCGTTGTAGCTCCATTTCGAGATGCCGCCCGGCCGGTCGTCCGCGACGTAGAGCTTGCCGCCGACCATGCCGAAGGGACCGGTCGTCTGGCCGAAGGTGCCGGTGCCGTTGGTCGGATAGACGGGCCCCTGGTGAACGACTGCGAGCGTGGCGATGTCCGTGCCGATGTTGTTGACGCTCTCGTTGTAGTTGTAGTTGCCCGTGACGCCGGGCGTCGGATCGTTGTGCGTCCAGAGCAGGAGCTTCCAGTCGCTTCCGAGCTTTGCGACGCGCGGAAACACGAACAGCGGCTCGACCGGCGCGCCATTTGCGGGGAACGGATTTCCTCCCGCGAAGCTCAGAGATCCCGTCGAGACGAAGTGCACGCCGTCCGACGACGTCGCGTGCTGGATGTCCTCGACGCTCTGCGTCGCGCCCGCGATCACCCACATATGGAAGACCGCGGTCGCCGGATCGTAGACGACGCTCGGGAAAAGCGAGAGGTTCGAGGCGTCGAGGTCCGTGCCGAGCCTCACCCCGTCGAGCGTGACGGCGGCGAAGTCGTCCGTGTAGACCGGGGCGGCCCCGAAAAGCCGGGTCGCAAGGAGCCCGAGCGCCAGCGAAAAGGCGCAAGAGAATCGTTTCATCTGTTCTCCCAAGTACAGGCAGTGTAAGTGGTTGCGGGGCCGGGACAGTGTGACCCCTGACACAGGGGACAGGGCCGGATGTACCGGCCTTTGGTCCGAATTCTCCTGCCAGCGGGGGACGGTTACTTTGCGGCGGCGTCGAGGTACAGCAGATAGTCGGTCGAAGCGGGCGTCTTTCCGAGCTGCCGCAACAGCGTTGCAACCTGGCCGCGGTGATACGTGCCGTGATTGGCGATGTGGACGAGCGTCTCCCCGAGCGGTCGGGTGAAGGTGTCACCCTTGAAACTGGTATAGGTCAACGGCTCCACCATGCGCTCGGCGGTCAGCGAGTCGGCGAAGAGGCGCATGCGGTCCTCGACCGACTTCCATTTCCCGGCAAGCGCGTCGAGGGACGTGATCTCCTGCGCGTCGGGAAGCGCTCGCGGCGACTTTCCGTGCCAGCGCTCGAGCCAGACCCAGTCTGCGCCGTAGAGGTGGACGAGAGTGCCCATCACCGAACCGAAGCTGCCTCCGACCGGCCGTGCGAGATCCCCGGCGTCGAGCGCTCTGACGGAACCGAGCGTCCGGGCGTTGGCCCAGCGGCCGTAGGCGAAGAGCGTCGCGATGTCCTGGGGTGTTCGGGCCATGGCCGGCCTCCTGTCATCGTCGCATCACGCCCGCGGCAGGATCTCCTCGGGGCGGCGGCCGCGATCGGCCGGGTCGCGGCGGGCGTGCTTACGGGGATCGAACGCGACCGCCTTGTAACAGATGGGGCACTTGAGCGTTCCGTCCGCCGGGATCGGGGCGAACCGCGGCGACCGGCAATCCGAACAGAACCAGCGGGCAAAGCGTCGCTCTTCCCCCTCGTACTTCATCTGCAGGGGATGGTAACGCCCTTCGGGCTCTTGCGAAAGAATTCGGACGGCTGCCGGGCTGCCTCCGCACGGCCGCCCGGTGCGCAGAAGATCAGGGCGCCAACCGCCCCCACGGGCCCTAGGCCGTCAGCTTCTTCGCCGCCTTGATGGCCGCGGCGACGCCCGACTGCTTGCGGATGACCTTGATCCGGACGCGGGCTTCCTTGGAGAGTGTGCGTACGGCCGACATGTAGCGGCCCTGCGCCCGTCGCGCCGTTGCCTGGGCGCGGGAAATGGCCTTGCGGGCCTTCGGCGCTGCGCGCCGCGCCGCCTTGCGGCCGGCTTTCGCGATGCGCCGCGCGACGGGGGTGGCGGCCTTCTCGAGGGCCTCCAGCCGGGCGCGCAGGTCGCGGATCATCTTTTCGCGGTTCTTGAGCGCCTTCGTCACGTCGGCGGCGGCGATCCGGCCGTCTTCGATCAAGAGGTGTAGGGCGACCGCGGCGTGGTTGGCCGAGAGCTTCAATGCTTTCTTCGTCTTACGTCTCACAGTGTGTCTCCTTCGGGGCGCATTGTATGCAATCGCGCGAGCTCCGCGAGACTGAACACGGGGACAGTGAGCTCTACCGTTCTTACACTGTCCTTCCCGCCCAACGAGCACTGCACCGCGGAACACCGACGCGGACGGCTTCATGCTGGCCTTTCTTTGGACCCCTCGGACAATTGTGCATCGCGAGCGCGGCGACTAGTTTCTCCGTCAGACTCCCGAATCCCGGACTGACTTCCCAGCCCGCCGTATCTCGAGAGCCGAACGAAAGGAGGCCCCCATGGGCTTCAGAGTTTCGTTTCGGATCGCAGCGACCGGCATCGTGGTCCTTGCTTGCGCCGCCCTGACTCCCATCGGCGACAACGCCGCTGTGCCGGAGTTCGGCCAGCCCATGGCGGGACTGCCCGCCGACCTGCTCGACCGGTTCAATGACGGAAAGGCGGAGTTCGAAGCGGTCGAGACGGTGGAGGCGGGCGTCGGACCGGTCTTCAATGACGTGGCCTGCGCGAGTTGTCACACCGTTGGGGCGATCGGCGGCGGGAGCGCGATCCTGGAGACGCGCTTCGGCAGGATGGGGGAAGACGGGTTCTTCGATCCGATGGCCTATTTCGGTGGGTCGCTCATCCAGAAGCAGGGGATCGGCACGAGCGGGTCGTGCGAGTACCTGGCCGAGATCGTCCCGTCCGAGGCGACGATCACGGCGCAGCGCCGCACGACACCGCTGTTCGGCCTCGGCCTCGTGGACGCCGTTCCGGACGCCACCTTTTACGCCATCGCCGCCGAAGAGTCGCACCACCCGGACGGGATCGCGGGGCTCGTCAGCGTCGTGACGAAGCTCTCGACCGGCCAGCCCGCGGTCGGCAAGTTCGGCTGGAAGTGTCAGAACCCGAGCCTGTTTCAGTTCTCCGGCGACGCCTACGTGAACGAAATGGGCATCACCAACCCCGAGTTTCCCGACGAGAACTGCCCGCAGGGGGATTGCGAAGCCTTGAACTGCAACCCCGCACCCGATCTCAACGACGACGGCGCGGGCGTCCAGCAGTTCACCGACTTCATGACCTTCCTCGCCCCGCCCCCGCGCGGGCCGATCACCGGCCAGGCCCTGGCCGGCGAGCTCGTGTTTCGCGGCATCGGCTGCGCCGGATGCCATCGGCCCGAGCTGAGGACGGGGGCAAGCCCGGTGGCGGTGCTCAACAGGGTCCGGCTCCACCCGTACTCGGATTTCCTGCTCCACGACATGGGGAACCTCGGCGATGGCATCACCCAGAACCTGGCAACGGGCAAGCTCATGCGTACGGCACCCCTCTGGGGACTGCGCAAGATCACGACGTACCTGCACGACGGCCGCGCCACGACACTCGAGGCGGCGATCCTCGCGCACGAGGGGCAGGCGAAAAAGGCGCGCGACCGTTATGCCGGCATGCCGGCATACAAGAAGACCTGGCTCGCGGCGTTTCTGAACTCGCTGTAGACGTCCTGCCGGGCTCACTCTCCCCCCGGGCGCCCGGGGGGAGGGCGTCCGGCGTTGGAAGCCGCATCGCCCCGGGGCGCGTATGTATGCGCGGAGGCGAAGCGAGCATGATCCAGATCCGGCGGGCCGACGAGCGCGGGCACTTCGACCACGGGTGGCTGAACACCTACCATTCCTTTTCCTTCGGCGACTACCACGACGGCCGGCACATGGGATTCCGGTCGCTGCGCGTGATCAACGAGGACCGCGTGCAGCCGGGGCAGGGCTTCGGAACGCATGGCCACCGCGACATGGAGATCCTGTCCTACGTGCTGGAGGGGGAGCTGGCGCACCGCGACAGCATGGGCAACGGCTCGGTCATCCGTCCGGGCGACGCGCAGTACATGAGCGCGGGCTCGGGCGTGCGGCACAGTGAGTTCAACGCTTCGAAGACCGACGTGACGCACTTCTACCAGATCTGGATCGTCCCGAACGCCGAGGGCGCGCCCCCGCGTTACGACCAGAAGCGGTTCGACGATGAGGCCCGGCTCGGAAGGCTCTGCCTGATTGCGTCCGGGACGGGTGCCGACGGGTCGATTGCGATTCGCCAGGATGTCAATGTCTACGCGTCGATCCTCGAGCCCGGCGCCTCCGTTGCGCTGGCACTCCCCGCGGCGCGCCACCTCTGGGTACAGGCCCTGCGCGGATCCTTCGACGTCAACGGGAGCACGCTCTCGGCGGGAGACGGACTGGCCGCCTCCGGACAGACAGAGTTCGGCTTCGTGGGAGGCGGTCAGCGGGCCGAGCTGCTCGCGTTCGACCTCGCCTGAGAGGCCGGCGGCCTGGGCGAGCCGGACGGATCCAGCAGTCGGCCTCTGTGTCAAGCTGTCCAGTCGTGGAGCTCGCGACCCCTGCGGCCGAGTCGCCTGCGCGTTGGAGGGCCCTCGCGCTGGTCGCCGGTGCCGAACTGCTCGGCATGTCTCTCTGGTTTTCTGCCTCCGCCGTGGCCCCGGCGCTCAAGTCCGAGTGGGGCCTGACGGACGCCGGCTCGGCGTGGTTGACGCTGGCCGTGCAGCTCGGCTTCGTCGCCGGCACGCTCGTGAGCGCACTCGGAAACCTGCCCGACGTCTTCTCGACGCGGCGCCTCTTCGCGATCTCGGCGTGGCTCGGCGCGGCCGCAAACGCGGGGCTCGCCGTGTTCGCGCACGGGCTGGTCGCGGCCATGGCGCTGCGCTTTCTCACGGGATTCTTTCTGGCCGGCGTCTATCCGCCCGGCATGAAGATCATGGCCACGTGGTTCCGGCGCGGCCGCGGCATGGCGCTCGGTGTCCTCGTCGGAGCGCTGACGCTCGGCAAGGCCGCGCCGTACCTCGTCAACGCCGTGGGTAGCGCGAACTGGCGGTGGAACGTGCTCGCGGCATCCGTGCTCGCGGCTGCGGGGGGCGCGATCGTTCTCTTCTTCGTGGGCGAGGGCCCGCACGCAATGCCCGCGGCGCGCTTCGACGCCGCCCAGATCGCGAAGGTGTTCCGCAACCGCGGCGTGCGTCTGGCGGATTTCGGATACTTCGGCCACATGTGGGAGCTCTATGCGATGTGGACGTGGGTGCCCGTCTTCCTGCGGGCGAGCTTTGCGGCGCACGGCGCGCGACCATGGCTGGCCGAGGGCGCGTCGTTTCTCGTCATCGGCAGCGGCGCGGTCGGCTGCGTCGCCGCGGGCCTGCTCGCCGACCGCATCGGGAGAACGGCGGTGACGTCGTGGGCGATGGGGCTCTCCGGCGCGTGCTGCCTCGGGGTCGGCCTGCTCTTCGACGCCCCGGCGGCCGTGCTCCTGGTCGTCACTGCCATCTGGGGCGCGGCCGTCGTCGCCGACTCGGCGCAGTTTTCGGCGTGCGTGACGGAACTCGGCGACCCGCGGTACATGGGGACCGCCCTGACGGTCCAGACGTGCGCCGGGTTTCTTCTGACGATGGCCTCGATCGAGCTCGTCCCGCTCGCCGTCACGGCGGTCGGCTGGCGCTGGGCCTTCGCCGTGCTCGCACCCGGGCCCGCCCTCGGCGTCGCGGCGATGCTGCGCCTGCGCGGCTTGCCCGAGGCCGCGCAGATCGCGCACGGGCGGCGGTAGGCCGGGGCATACTCGGGCTTGACCGCCGTCGGGCCCGGGTCGAGACTCCGCGAGGGGGTTGGCGATGTTCCTCGGACACTTCGGCCTCGGGTTTGCCGGGAAACGGGCGGCGCCGGCCCTGTCGCTCGGGGTCCTCTTCCTCGCCGTCGGGTGGGCAGACCTGCTGTTCTTCCCCCTGGCGTTGACGGGCGTCGAGCACTTCCGGATCGCCCCGGGGGCCACGGCGGTGACGCCGTTCGACTTCTACGACTATCCGATCAGCCACGGCCTCGTGGGGCTCGCGATCTGGGGGCTCGTGCTCGGATCGGGTTACTTCCTCTTCCGCAAGCAGCGGCTCGCGGCGATCGTGTTCGGGCTCGGCATCGTGAGCCACTGGTTCCTGGACGCCTTCGTGCACCGGCCGGACATGCCGATCCTCTCCGGCCCTCCGTACTTCGGCCTCGGCCTCTGGAACTCGTTCCCGCTGACCATTGCCGCCGAGGTGGCCGTGTTCGGCCCCGGCCTGGCCATCTACCTGAGGACGACCCGAGCGCTGGACCGGACGGGGACGTGGGCGCTGTGGGCGCTCGTCGGGGTTCTCGTCGTGACCTGGGCCGCGAGCGTTGCCGGACCGCCGCCGCCGAGCGAGCGCGTGGTCGAGTGGTCGGGCGTCGCGATGTGGCTCCTCATCCCATGGGGCTTCTGGATCGACCGGCACCGGGCTATCGTTGAGGCATGAAGCAAGTGATCCTGTTCCGGCCGGCGCAACGGTGAAGCTCTCGATCGAAGTGCCCTATGGCGACATCGACGCCATGGGGCACCTGAACAACGTGGCCTACCTGCGCTACCTCGAATGGGCGCGGCAGAAGTACTGGTTCGCGATCCGCGGCTCGACGGACTTCTGGGACATCGACTTCGTCGTCGCGCGCGCCGAGATCGACTACCGCTCCTCGGCGCACATGGGAGAGCTGCTCGAGCTCGAGATGCACGTCTCGCGCATGGGCAATTCGTCCTTCGACTTCTCCTACCGGATCACGGGGCCCGACGGACGCCTCGTGGTCGAGGCGAAGACGACGCAGGTCTGCTACGACTGGGACAAGCGGGCCGCGAAGCCGTTGTCCCCGGAACGCCGCGGCGAGATCGAGCGCTTCGAGGCCGCGGGGGGGTAGACTCCCGGCCGCCATTGACGGAGGCCACGCATGCATTCGCTCCTTCCGGTGCTCCTGACGCTCGCCGCGGCGAGCGCGTCCCCGCAGATCGCCGCTTCCGACACGAAGGCCATGGTGGACGCGATCTTCCGGGACGTCGACCGCAGCGACTCGCCCGGTTGCGCCGTCGGCGTCTACCGCGACGGCGGGATCGCCTACGCGCGCGGGTACGGCATGGCAAACCTGGAGCTCTCCGCCGGGAACACCCCGCAGACGGTCTTCGACATCGGCTCGACGTCGAAACAGTTCACGGCCTTCGCGATCCAGCTTCTCGCGCGCGAGGGCAGGCTCTCGCTCGACGACGACATCCGCAGGTGGGTGCCGGAGATCCCCTCGTACGGGAAGACGGTGACGATCCGCCACCTGCTCCACCACACCGGGGGCCTGCGCGACTACATCGAGCTCATGGGCCTCCAGGGCATCATGACGGAGGACCTCACGGGCGACGCGGACGTGCTGGAGATCATGGCGCGGCAGAAGGCCGGGAACTTCGCCCCTGGCGAGAGCTATCTTTACTGCAACACGGGCTACTTCCTGCTCTCCGTGATCGTGAAACGCGCGAGCGGCCAGTCGCTGCGGGACTTTGCGGCCGAGCGGATCTTCGCGCCGCTCGGCATGCGGCACACGCAGTTCAACGATTCCCACACGCGCGTCATCCCCAATCGCGCGACCGGCTACAGCAAGGCGCCGGACGGCGGATTCGGGATCGACATGTCCGACTGGGAGCAGACCGGCGACGGCGCGGTGCTGACGACCGTCGAAGACCTGTTCCGCTGGGACCAGAACTTCTACGAGCCGAAGGTGGGCGACGCGGCGCTCATCGGGCAGATGCAGAAAGTCGGGATCCTGAACAGCGGCAAGAAGCTCGACTACGCCTCGGCCCTGAGCATCGGCGTGTACCGCGGACTTCCGACCGTGTCGCACGGCGGGTCCTGGGCGGGCTACCGGGCGCAGCTCCTTCGCTTCCCGCAGCAGAAGCTGTCGGTGGCCTGCCTGTGCAACGACGGCGGCACGTCGAACCCGAGCCGACTCGCGCACAGGGTCGCGGAGGTCTACCTCGGCAGCCTGATGAAGCCGGAGGAGGCCGCCCCCGCGGCGAAGCCGGGCGCGGCGCCGAAATACACCGTCTCCGATGCGGAGCTCCAGAAACTTTCCGGCGCCTACCTGAGCCGGGACACGGGCCGGATGGTGCGCGTGGCGGTCTCCGGGATCCGGCTCCTTGCGGACGCGGGGACCGAGAAGCTGACGCTCGCGGCGACGGGGCCCGGACGCTTTCGGGTCGAGGAAGCGCCGGGCGCCGAGGTCGAGTTCGACGCCGTCCCGGGCGGCCGCCCGGTCATGCGCATCGTCACGGGGGACTCCGACGACCGGGAGACCGAGGTTCTGGACCCCGTCGCGCCGGTTTCGCCGGGCGCTTCGGAGCTCGCCCTGCTCGCCGGGACCTACGCGAGCGAGGAGCTCGAGACGACCTGGCGGCTCGCCGTCGAGGACGGGAAGCTGTACATCCGGCACCGCGGCGCCCCGAAGGAGGCGCTCGCTTTCATGATGAAGGACGCGATGAGCGTGGACGGCCTGAGCCTGCGGTTTCAAAGGGATGCGGCCGGAAGGGTCACGGGCTTCACGCTCGACGCGGGCCGGGTGCGGGGCATCGCCTTCCGGAAGGTGTAGGGCGGCTCAACCGCCAGACGGCGGCCGGGGGGTCACCTGGCCCGGTCCCAATTTGGGCTTGCATCCGGTGTGACGCAGGACACAAAATTGGCCAGAAGGCTCCCGGCGGGGTCTCTATCCCGGGTCCCCGTCCGACTCGAAAGGCGATGGCGGAGAGACGCTCTTTCGCTCGTAAGAAGCGGCGGTTTCTGGTGGAGTTCAGCCTCCTCGGCACGAGCTGCACCGGTTTCACGTATGACGTTTCGCCGACCGGTATTTTCGTGCGCTCCGTCCGGCTGCCCAACCCGGGCACGTTCCTGACGGCGAACCTGCTCCTGGCCGCTGGCAAGCGCATCATGGTGCGCGGGAGCGTGGTGCGCTCGTTCCGCGTGCCGCCGGCGCTCGCGCGCATGGTACCGAGCGGTTTCTCGATGAAGCTGTCGGATACGCCCGAGGACTACTTCCAGCTGCTGGCGACGCTGTAGGCCCCGTCAGCCGCCGTAGATCTGCCGCGTCGCCTCCAGGACCGTGACCTGCCCGGCCTCCCGCGACACCAACGTGATCGCGTCACCCGCCCCGATCTCTCCCTCTTCGAGCACGCGCAGGTAAAAGCCGGTGCGGCCGGCGGCGAGGAACACTTTCGGGAACCCCGGCCGCTCCATCTTCATCGCGAGCTTGAAGCAGGGCGAGCGCGGCTCGGTGACCTGGAGGAGCGCGCCTGCCGATCCGGTAGGCGTCGCCGATCCGGACCTCGGTTTCCGGCATGCCTTCGACGGTCAGGTTCTCGCCGAACTGCCCGAAGGGGAGCTCGCGGGAAAGCTCCCGGCGCCAGTGCGCGTAGCCCGAGAGGTCGTAGGCGTAGACGGCCTTGTCCGGGCCGCCGTGGACGCGCAGGTCCGCCTGCCGGTCGCCGTCCACGTTGAGTGTTCCGACGTGGACCCGGAAGAGGATGGGCTCCTTGAAGATGCCCGTGCGGACGGTGCGGCCGCGGCTCTCGACCGAGCGGGGCAGGCCGACGTTGACGGAGAGGAGCCTCGGAGTTGTCATGCCTCGGATTCTAAGCCATTCGTAACTATTAAAATACTATTTTACATAGTTACTATTGACAGCGTGAAAGTAAATTAGTAGATAGTTATTTACTTATGGGGCGCACGGCCCGGGTGAATCGCGACCAGGTGCTTTCCGCGGCGCGGGAAGCGTTCGTCGAGCGCGGCTACGAGGGCGCCACGCTCTCCAACATCGCCGGGCGCGTCGGCGTCTCCGCGGCCGCGCTGCTGCGCCACGCGCCGACCAAGCGCGATCTCTTCCTCGCCTGCATGGGCGAGACGGAGCCCGAGGCGATGCCGTTCGAGTTCCTCGAGGAGCTCGACGGCACCGAGGATCCGCGCCGGGTGCTGCGCCGGGCGGCGGAGGCGCTGATCCCGTTTCTCGAAGCGAAAATGCGGCAGATCGTCGCGCGCTGGGTCTACTTCAAGACGGTTGCCGGCGTCGGCCGGATGCCCCTGCCCTTCGATCCCAAAGCACGCCCGACGCCGCCGCAAAAGAATCTGAAATACCTCGAAGGCTACATGCGCCGCGCGACGCGCCGCAAGACCCTCCGCGTCCGCGATCCGCGCGCCGCCGCGCTGGCCTTTCTCGCCACGCTGCACTCGTACGTCTTCCTCCAGCACGTGATGGAGATCCTCGAGGACCCGATGCCCCTCGAGCAGTACCTCGAAACGGTCCTCGACGTCTGGACGAGCGGGGCCATCGTCACGAAAGGGAAAGCGCGATGACACAGCGGCTTCGGTTGTTTTCGCTCGTCGCCACGGCGGCGGTCCTCGCCTGCCGCGGAAAAGACACGGGGACACTCCACCTCCAGGGCCGCATCGAAGCCCCCCTCGTGGACCTCGGGCCGAAGGTGGCCGGTCGGGTCGTCGAGGTCCGCGTGCGCGAAGGCGATCGCGTGAAGGCCGGGGACGTCCTCGTGCTTCTGGACCTCGGCGACACGGCGATCGCGGTGGACCGCGACCGGGACGGGCTGCGCTCGGCCGAAGCGAAATACCGCGATCTTTCCGTGGGAAGCCGGCCCCTCGAGATCGAGGCCGCCCAGGCCGAGGTTGCCGACAAGCGCGCGCAAGTCGAGCTCGCCCGGCGCGAGATGGCGCGCCAGAAGGAGCTCGTCGAGAAGCAGATCGGCACGCAGCAGGAGCTCGACCGAGGCCGGGCGGAGCTCGACAGCGCGACTGCGAATCTCAAGGCGAGTGAAGAGCGCCTCGGGCTTGCGCGGGAGGGGTTTCGCGTGCACCAGACGGAGCAGGCCCGCTACGACGTGGATCGGGCCAGGAGCGTTCTGCGGCAGTCCGAGGCGCTCGCGGGCGAATCGGAGATCCGCGCGCCGGCCGACGGCGTGATCCTGCACCGGATCGCCGAGCCAGGGCTCCTGCTCGCGGCCGGCCAGCCCGCCGTGACGCTCGCCTTCGCGGACCGCCTCTACGTGCGCACGTTCATTCCCGAGCAGAAGCTCGGGAAGGTGCGGCAGGGGATGGCGGCGACGGTGCGCGTCGATGCCTTTCCAGGCAGGGATTTTCCGGCCCGCGTCACCGAGATCTCGCCCGACGCCGAGTTCACGCCGAAGCCCGTCGAGACGAAGAGCGAACGGATCAACCTCGTCTACTCGGCCAAGGTGGACCTCGACCGGGGCTGGAAGGAGCCGCTCGTGCCCGGCCAGCCGGCGGACATCGCGATCGCCGGTGGCGAGGCGCCCGCGCGGTGATCACCGCCCGCGGGCTCGTGCGGACGTTCGGCGCGAAGACGGCGCTGAAGGGCCTCGATCTCACGATCGCCCGGGGCGAGATGTTCGGCCTCATCGGCCCGGACGGGGCGGGCAAGTCCACGTTTTTCCGGATCGTCGCGGGCCTGCTCGCGCCGACCTCCGGGACCCTCGAACGCGATCCGGGCGTGACGTTCGGCTTCCTGCCGCAGCGCTTTGCGATGTACGAGGACCTCTCGATCGACGAAAACCTGGCGCTGCGGGCGCGCCTCTACGACGTGCCCCGCGAGGAGGCGCGCCTCCGTGCGATGGACCTGCTCGCGCGCGTGGGCCTCGAACGCTTCGGCCGGCGGCTGGCGGGAGCGCTCTCGGGCGGCATGAAGCAGAAGCTCGCGCTCGTCGGGGCCCTCCTGACGCGGCCGGATCTCCTGCTTCTCGACGAGCCGACGACCGGGGTGGACCCGGTGTCGCGCCGGGAGTTCTGGGGCCTCCTGAACGAGCTCCACCACCAGGGCCTCACGATCGTCGTTTCGACGCCCTACATGGACGAGGCCGAGTACGCTTCGCGGATCGGCTTTCTCGACGAGGGGCGCCTGTCCGCGCTCGGAACGCGCGACGAGGTCCTGGCGGCGTATCCCCGGCCGCTCTTCCTGGTCCGGTCCTCCGACCGGGTGCACGTGCGCGAGCGGCTCGCGCGCGTCCCGGAAGTGGACGACGTGTCGCTCTTCGGAAACCAGCTGCACGTGCGCGGCGCGGCGGGCTCGGGACGGGCGCTGCTCGACGCCGTTCGCATCGCGCTCGCAGGGCTCGTGGAGCCCTCGGCGGTCGAGCCGCTCGCGCCCTCGCTCGAGGACGTCTTCGTGTTGAAGAGCGAAGAAGGAGAGGCCGCATGAGCGCTGCAGGGCCCGGCCCGTTTCTCCAAGTGCGCAGGCTCACGCGCCGGTTCGGATCGTTCACGGCGGTCGACGCCGTGGATTTCGACGTGCCGCGCGGAAAGGTGTTCGGTTTCCTCGGGCCCAACGGCTCCGGCAAGTCGACGACGATCCGGATGCTGGCGGGCTTGCTCGAGCCGACGTCGGGCTCCGCGACCGGCTTCGGCCGGCTCGACGTCGCGCGGGACACCGAGCAATGGAAGTCGCGCCTCGGATACATGAGCCAGAAGTTCTCCCTCTACATCGACCTGACCGTCAGCGAGAACCTGCGATTTTTCGGCTCGCTCTACGGCCTCGGCGTCTCCCGGCTCGAGATCCGGATCGGCGAGCTTTCGGAGCGGCTGGGCTTTGCGGCGCTCCTGCCCGCGATGACCGCGGGCCTGTCGACCGGCCAGCGCCAGCGCGTCGCGCTCGCGGCGGCGCTCCTCCACGAGCCTGAGCTTCTCTTCCTCGACGAGCCGACCGGGGGCGTGGACCCGAAGGGGCGGCGGCTCTTCTGGGACCTGATCTACGAGCTCGCGGCCGAGCGCGGGATGACGGTCCTCGTCACGACGCACTACATGGACGAGGCGGAGCAGTGCGACCGCCTCGCCTTCATCCTGAACGGGAAGATCATCGCCGAAGGTCCCCCGCACGGACTGAAGGACGGTCTGCGCGGGCGGATCTTCGAGGTGGCGCCTGCCGACGGCGTCGACCCGTTCGAGGAGCTGTCGCGAGTTCGGGGGGCGGCCCCGCTCGAGGACGCATACGTTTTCGGCCGGCGCCTGCGCGTGGTGGCGCGGCCGGGGTCGGAGGCAGAGGCGAAGCGGCTCGTCGAGTCCCTCGGGCCGCTCGCCCCGGCCGAGCCTTCCCTCGAGGACGTGTTCGTGTCGCTGGCGCGGCAGCAGCCCGTGATCACGGAAAGGGTCGCCGTATGAAGCGGCTGCTCGCCCTGACGTGGAAGGAGTTCCTGCAGTTGAAGCGGGACCCGATCACCCTGCGCCTGATCGTGTTCATACCGGTCATGCAGACCCTGGTGTTCGGCTATGCCATCAACTACGACGTCAAGCACCTGAAGATGGTCGTGTACGACGAGGCGAAGTGTGTCGAGAGCCGCGACCTCGTCTCCAAGATGGTCGCCACCGAGTACTTCACGGTCGTGGGCCACGCGGCTTCGCTCGGGGAGCTGCGCCACGCGATCGATTCGGCGCGGGCCTCGGTGGGCCTGGTGATCGACCGCAACTTCGGCAAGGACTTCCACCGCGGCGCTCCCGCCCATGTCTTCCTGGTCGTGGACGCCTCCGACACGACGACGGCCACGCAGGCCATGTCCATCGCGGCGGGGATCGCCAACGGCCTCTCGATCCAGGTGCTGGCGCAAAAGGCGGGCTGGAAGTGGCGTGCGATGCCCCTCGATCTGAGGGTGCGGCCCTGGTACAACCCGGACTTGAAGACCGCGAGCTTCGTGATCCCGGGGCTCATCGCCATCATCCTGACCTTCACGCTCATCCAGTTCACGGCGAGCGCGATCGTGCGCGAGCGCGAGCGCGGCACGCTCGAGCAGCTCCAGGTCACGCCGGCGACCCGGACCGAGATCATCCTCGGCAAGATCGTGCCCTTCACGCTCATCGGCCTCGTGCAGCTGACGATGACGCTCGTGCTGATGCGTTTTCTCTTCGACATCGAGATCCAGGGCTCGGTGGCCGAACTCTACGCGGTCGGGCTGATCTTCATCGCGGCCGTCCTGGGGCTCGGAATGCTGATCTCGACGCTGGCCGCGACACAGATGCAGGCCATGCAGATGTCGACGTTCTTCCTGCTGCCCTTCGTCTTCCTGTCGGGCTACGTCTTCCCGATCGACGGGATGCCCATGATCTTCCAGTACATCTCGCGAATCATCCCGGCCCGGTACTTCATCGAGGTGCTGCGGGGCATCATCTTGCGGGGGGCGGGGCTGGCCGACCTCTGGCGGCCGGCGGCCTGGCTCATCTTCTACACCGTCGTCATCATCGGTCTGGCCGTGGCGAGGTTCAAGAAGACGGCTGCGTAACTACGGCCGGGGCGGAATCAGCCTCGGCGCGGGTGCCGGGGCGACGGGCAGGACCCCGCTGCGCGGAACCGGCGTCGGAGTGGGGGTCGGCGTGAGCGACTCCGCGACGGTGACCGTCGCGCTGCCGAGGTTCGAGTCGGTCGAGCCGTCGGACGCGGCAAAGGTAAAGACGTCCGTTCCCGCGAAGCCGGCCTCGGGAATGTACGTAGCCGAGTGTCCCGCGAGGCCCGCGGTGCCGTGCGCCGGTTGCCGCACGATTCTCAACTGCAGCGCATCGCCGTTTGCATCGCTGGCCGACAGCGAGAGGACGACCGCCGTTTCGAAGGCTGTTGCAGCCGAAGCATTGGCGACGGCCGGCGCGGCGTTCGGGTTCCTGTTTTCGCTCGACGGACCGGAGTGGCAGGTGTAGCAGCCGATCTGAAATCCCTTCCAGAAGACCTTCGTGCCGAAGCGGGTGTCGAGGGTCCGGTCTCCGAAGGCGCGCGAAAGGACCGTGCCGCGGAAGTCGGTGCCGTGGCAACGCTGGCAGCCCGCGGCGCTGCCCTCGGCCGCCCCCGCGTGCTGGGCGACCCAGTCCTGGCCGACCGGATGCATGCCGTGCGGCCCGCCGTCGATCGTCGAGGGAACCGCCGCATGGCAGGTCGCGCATTCGGCGATCGTTCCGACGTGGCCCTGCAGCGCGAGGGCCTGGATGTTGTCGTTGCGGTGCGAGCTCGGGTACTCGGCGTGCGTCGAGCCGTGGCAGGCCTCGCAGGCGAGGCGGCCATGGCCCCGCGAGAACCGGTAGAGCGACAGGCCCGCGGCCGGAACGTCCGGCGTGGTTGCGAACGTGGAGTCCGCCGCGTCGCGTGCCTGGCCCGACCCGTCGAACGCCGTCGTGTAGCGGATCTGACCGCTGTTGTGCGCCGCCGTTCCGGTGTGACAGCTCTGGCAGGAAGGCATGTCGAGCCAACCCTGGCGGGCGGGCGCCGCGACGTCGCCCATGGATCCATGGCAACCCTGGCACTGGATGGCAAGACTTCCGTCCGCGGCGACGGCGCTTCCCATCGCGCCGCGCAGGCAGCGGGTCCGGGAGCCCGGGTGGCAGCGGTAGCAGGCATCGCGATTGCCGGAGGAGCCGAGCGGTACGCCGCTGTCGGGGTCGTGCGCCGCCGCGTGGAAGCCGTGCATCGCCGTCGTCAGCGGCGCCACGCCTGGCAGGCCCGTCCCCGGCAGCGCATTGGACGCGTGGCAGCGGGCGCAGAGGATCGGCGTGGTGTCCTGCGACACGGTTGCCTCGAGGCCGGCGGAGTTGTAGCCGGCCTGAGCGAGGGCGCTCTGGAACGCCGGGGTCGCTGCCTGGCGCGCGTCGTGGAGGCGAAGGATAGCGAGCTTCATGTCGCGCAGGGGATCGGCGCTGCCCGCGGGCGGCAGGTGGCACGAGCGGCAGCTCATCTCGTCGGAGACCGGGACGACGATGTCCGTCGAGGCGAGCGTGTTGCCCGCGATGTCGCGCGCGGTCAACCGGAGCATCGGGTAGGGGTTCTTGAGCCCCGCGTCGTCATAGGGCGTGATCGGGATCCCGTCGGCGTGGAACCAGCCGAGCGCGGCGTCGAAGCCCATCGGCTGCGGGGCGTTGCTGCGCCCGGGCATCGCGTAACCGGCCAGCCCGATGTCGGGATTGGGCGAAGCCCCGAAGAGCGCGCCCACGTACTGCCAGAAGTTGGTCTTGTCTTGCGAGGTCCGGTTGATCGACCCATCCGGGTCCGACACCGCCTCGTAGGTCACTCTTAGCGCGGACGGGTCGGTCGCGAGGCGCCCCGAAGGGTCGATGAGCTGGGCGCGAATGTTGTTGAAGGGCGGCAGCAGGGAAAAGACCGAGTAGTCCACGCCGTCGGTGCAGTGCATTCCGAGGTCGTTCCAGCCGACCAGCGTCCATCCCGAGCGTGTGGTGCTCGCCCGCGCTGCGGCCGCGATGGACACCAGCGCCGCAAGAAGAAGCCGTCCCCGCTGCCGCATGGAGGGAATCCTGGCCCGTGGGATCGACGGCCGAAAGATGCGATTGCACCAATCGGAGGCAAGCGGTTGATTGCAGTGGGGAAGGCAGGCCTTTCTATCTGACCCCGGCGACGACCCCGTTCTCGAAGATGACGGACTTCCCGACGTTGCGGTAGATCCAGATCTCGCGGGGGCCGCCCGTCGCCGTCGTCTCGCTGGAGACGTCATCCGGAGATCCAAGCAGCGCGCGCACCTGGTCGGGCGTCATGTTCTCGGTCACGGTGCCGCCGTTGGCCGGCTGATCGGCTTCTCGGGCGATGCCCTGGCCCGTGGACGTCCTCGCGTCGCTCGCCGCGGCCGCGGTGCGTGCCCGGTCGATCGGCGCCGCTGGCGAACCGGTCGAGGCGGTGCTCGAAGGGAGAAGCCCGAAGTTCTTGGCCAGGTACCAGGCGACGGCGAGCGCGATCGCGAAAATGAGAAATCGCTTCATGTTCAGGATGATACGCCCTCGTCTGCAGGCTGCCGTCGTAGACTTGTACATCCTCCATGACCTACTGCCGCGCCGCAAGTGGCCACCCGTGGCACGGCCCATACCACGACCGCGAGTACGGCTTTCCCATCCGCTCCGACGCCGCGCTGCTTGAACGATTGGCCCTCGAGATCAACCAGGCCGGACTTTCGTGGCTGACGATGCTGGTCAAGCGCGAGAACTTCCGGCGGGCCTACGATGGCTTCGATCCCGAGGTCGTCGCCGCATTCGGCGAGCGCAAGTACACGCAGCTGATGGCCGACGCCGGCATCATCCGGAACCAGCTGAAGATCCGGGCCGTGATCGAGAACGCGAGGCGGATCGTCGCGTTGCGTGAGACGCACGGCTCCTTCGCCAAGTGGCTCGACGCCCACCATCCGCGCTCGCCGAAGCAATGGCAGACGCTCTTCAAGAAGACCTTTGTCTTCACGGGCGGCGAGATCGTCGGATCGTTCCTGATGTCGACCGGCTATCTGCGCGGCGCGCACGTTCCGAGCTGCCCGGTGTATGCACGGGTGGCGAAGAAGCGGCCGGCGTGGTTGACCGCGAAGGGGCGGGGCCGGCGATCTAGTGCACCGGCCCGAACGGCTTCAACTGCTCCTCGATGACCTTCTTGTCGCCCACGACGACGATCGTGGCCTTGTCGTCCTGGATGTACTTTTTGGCCATCGCCTGGACCTCCCCCGGAGTCACCGCATAGAGTCGTTTGACGTAGCCGTTCAGGTAGTCCGCCGACAATCCGTGCAGGTCCACGAACTCGAGCTGCCCGATGATGCCGCCGCGCGAGGAGTTCTGGAGAATGAAGACGCCGGCCCGGTAGTTCTGGAAGCCCTTGAGCTCCTTGTCCGACGGCGGCTCGGCCTGGAGCCGGTCGACCTCGCCGAAGATCTCCTTGACGGCCGGCCCGGTGACGTTCGTCGTGACGTCGGCGACCTCCGCCCAGTACGCGTCGTGGTAGCGGTTCGAGAGCTGGCCGCTCGGCGAGTAGGTGTACCCCTTCTGCTCGCGGATGTTCGACGTGATGCGCGACGAGAAGGACCCGCCGAGCAGCACGTTCATCAGGAAGAGCGCATCCCAATCCGGCTTGGAGGGATCGATGACGGGCATTCCCATCACGATCGTCGACTGCACCGCCCCGGGACGATCGACGATGTAAACCGCGCGGGAGCTCTTCGGAGATGCCAGAGGGATCTGCGGAGCCGCGCCGCGTTTCCAGTCGCCGAAACCCTTGCGGATCGCCGCTTCCATGGACGTCGCGTCGAAGCGCCCGGCCACGTAAACGTGCGAGCGCCCGGCGCCGTAGTTCTTGTCGTAGAAGTCGCGGGCCTGTGCGAGCGTGTAGCCCTGGAGCATCGCCTCGGTGGGGAAGAGGCGTCCGTACGGGTGGTCCCCGTAGAGCACGGCGCGGAACTTCTCCTGTGCGAGCGGCTGCGGCTGGCTGTGCGCGATCGAGAGCTGCCGAAGGCGGTCGGCCTTGACGCGCGTGAAGTCGGTCTCCGGGAACTTCGGGTGCCGCGCGACGTCGGCCACGAGCGCGACCAGGGTCGGGCCGAACTCCGACAGCACGTCGCCGCCGATCTCGGTCCGGTTCTCGCCGACCGTCACGTCGATCGAGCCGCCCATGCGGGCCGCGTCCTCCGCGATCTGCGAGGCGGTGCGCGTGGCGGTGCCCTCCGTGAGCATGTCGCCGACGATGTCCGACAGCCAGACCTCTTTGGCGGCTTCGTTGGCGTTGCCGGTCAGGACCGCGAGGCGCACCGTGACCTTCGGGACGGTCCCGTAGGGCACGAGCGTGACGCCGAGCCCGTTCTCGAGCGTGAAGGTCTTCGGCTGCGGAAGGGAGAAGCCCCTGGGCTCGGCGGGCGGGGGCGGTTGCTGCTTGTCGGCGAAGAGCGGCGGTGCGAAGCCGAACGCCAGCCCGAGCGCGAGCGGGAAGAGCGCGATTTTCTTTTTCATGGCGGTGTCCTCTTTCCTACGAGCCGCTCTTGGGCGGCTTCGACTCGGCCTTGGGCTCGATGACCAAAATCGTTCGGTTTTCCGGGCGCAGGTACTCCTGCGCCGTCTTCTGCAGCAGGGCCGGCGTGACCTTGCGGAATTGCTCCTCGAGCTGGTTGATCCTTGCCGGGTCGTCGTCGAAGAGCGCGAAGCTCGCGAGCAGGTCCGCGCGGCCGAAGCCTCCTGTCTGCTCGATCTTGTCGTAGAAGTCGGAGCGCATCTTCACGAGCGCGCGATCGAGCGTGGCCTGATCGACGGGGGTCGTGCGCACCTTCTCGATTTCCGCGTCCATGACGACCAGGATCTGCTCGGACGTCTTGTCCTTGTCATGGTAGAGCGAGACGTCCCAGAGGGTGGGGCCGTTGATGTTGTACATGTCGCCGAGGCCGGAGTTGATGCCGCCCTCCACCTCGCCGGTCAGCCCGTTCTTCTGGACCAGCGCCTGATAGAGCCGGCTGTCCTTGCCCTGGACGAGGACCTGGTCGAGGATCCCCATCGCGAAGTACTCGGGCGTGTTGCGCGGGGGAGCGTGGTAGCCGACGGCGAGCGCCGGGCGTGTTGCGATCGGGTCGGGCTTGGTCGCCCGCTTCTCCTTGTCCTGGCGCGGCTCGGAGATGTCGGGCTTGGCTGGCAGCGTCGCCGACGGGATCGGCCCGAAGTACTTCTTGACCCAGCCCATCGTCTGCGCCGCGTCGAAGTCGCCGACGACGACGAGGACCGCGTTGTTGGGCGCGTAGAACGTCTTGAAGAAGCTCTCGACGTCCGCCAGCGTGGCCGCGTCGAGGTCCTTCAAGTCGCCGTAGAAGTTGTGCGAGTTGTACCAGTTGACGTTGGCGTACTGCGGAAGGTCGAGCCAGGGAAAGCCGCCGTACGGCTGGTTCAGGACGTTGACCCGGACCTCGTTCTTGACGACCTCCTGCTGGTTCTTGAGGTTGTCGGCGTTGATCGCCAGGCCCTTCATCCGGTCGGCCTCGGCCCAGAGCGCGGTCTCCAGCGCGTGGGCGGGAACGACCTCGAAGTAGTTCGTGAAGTCGAAGCGCGTGGACCCGTTCAGGATGCCGCCGTTGGACTGGACGAGCTTGATGAACTCCATCTTCCCGAGGTTCTCCGAGCCCTGGAACATCATGTGCTCGAAAAGATGCGCGAAGCCCGTGCGGTCCTTCGGCTCGATGCGAAACCCGATGTTGTAATAGACCGCGACGACCGCGGTCGGGGCCGTCACGTCGCGGGAGAACACGACCTTCAGGCCGTTCGGGAGCTTCGCGTACTCGACGGGCACCGTAAACGGAGCGGGGGCCGGCGCGGCAGTCGCGGCCGCGGCAAGGAACAACGCCCCGAGGGCCGCCAGGGTCCCCGGTCGCAAGGCGAACTTCATGTCATCCTCCTCTGTGGCAAACGGCAGAATTTACGGGATCCGCAGGGTAAGGTTTCGATCTGTCCTCTTCGGGAGACGTTTGGTCCCTTCGACCCGGAAAAGTGGAGCGTAAAGCGTGAAACGGGATGCCTTTTCCGCCGCCTGGTGGCTGCCGGGCCCGCACTTGCAGACCATCTGGGGGCGGCTGGCCAGGGGCCGCCGTCTCGTCGCCTTTCGTCGCGAGGTCCTCGAGACCCCGGACGGCGACGAGCTGGTCCTCGACCACATGGAGGGGGAGTCCGGGGCCCCGCGCGTCCTCCTGCTGCACGGCCTCGAGGGCAGCTCGAACTCGGTCTACATCCAGGGGTTTCTCCAGCAGGCGGCCCGGCGAGGCTGGCGCGCCACCGCGATGAACTTCCGTTCGTGCGCTCGCGACCTCGCGGACCTCGACCGCATGCTGCCCAACCGCAGGCCGCGGCTCTACCACTCGGGCGAAACGGGCGACCTCGCCTTCGTCGTCCGCACACTGGCAGAAAGAGACCCGGCCGGGCCGCTCGTTGCGATCGGCGTTTCGCTCGGCGGGAACGTTCTCCTGAAGTGGCTCGGAGAGAACCCGGGGCAGAAGGCGGTCGCGGCCGCGGCTGCCGTCTCGACGCCCTACGACCTCGGCGCGAGCGGCCGCTTCCTCGAGACGGCCATCGGGCGCCTGTATCTCGGCAATTTTCTCGCGACGCTCAAGAGGAAGGCGGTCGAAACCGCGCGGCGCTTTCCGGAGGCCGGGGCGAAGATGGATCTGCCGCGGGCGCTCGCCGCGCGGTCCTTCTGGGAGTTCGACGACGCGGCCAATGCGCCGCTTCACGGGTTTGCGGGAGCGGACGATTATTACCGCCGCGCGAGCTCGCTCGGTTTCCTGCCCCGGGTCGCGACGCCGGCGCTCTGCCTCTCGGCCGAGGACGATCCCTTCCTGCCGCGCGAGGCGCTCGCGCGCGCCCGCGGCGCGGCGTCTTCGGCAATCGACTTCCGTGTCACGCGGCACGGCGGCCACATCGGCTTCGTGGCCGGCGCGTGGCCCGGGCAGCCCGAGTACTGGGCGGAAGGGTTCGCGCTGGAGTGGCTGGGCGGCGTGTTGTCGGGGGCTGGCCCCTGAGGTCGCTTCTCCCGCGCCGCATGCCGACCGCAGACCAGGACGAGGTTCTTCTGGCCGACCGTGGACTACGTGGAGCTCTCCGGGACCGACCTCGACGGCGGTGCCGCGCTCTACGAGAAGTTCCGGCCGTAGGTCTGCCCCCTCTCCCGGCGGGAGAGGGTCGGGGTCAGGGGGACCTACGTGCGGCCCGCCGCTTCCTTGCGCCTGGCCGCGGCGCGCTTGCGCCTGGCCGCGGGAGTGAAATCCTCGGCGGTGACGTCGGTGTGGATGACCGCTCCGCGCCGGACGGTGACGCCGTCCGGGATCTCCGAGTTCTTGCCGATCGTCGTGATGCCATGGCCCTCGGCCGACTTCTCGCCCCTGGCCAGCTTGCCGATGCGCGCCCTGCGCCCGATCCGGACGGCCTTGTCCACGATCGCCCTTTCGATGCGCGCGCCGGCGTCCACCCACGTGTCCGTCAGGATCACGGACTCGCGGATGACGGCGTCCGGCCCCACGTGGACGCCGGGCGAGAGGATGCTCTTCTCGACGCGCGCGCCCGCCGAGACGACGCAGCCGTCGCTGATGAGGCTGTCCTTGACCGTCGCCCCCTTCATGATGAGCACGGGAGGCCGTTCCTCCGAGCGCGTGTGCACGATCCATGCGCGGTCGTTCAGGTCCACGGGCGGCGGAGTCTTCAAGAGGTCCATCTGCGTCTGCCAGTAGGCCTCGACGGTCCCGACGTCCACCCAGTAGCCCTGGAACGGGTACGCGAAGACGCGCATGCCGCCGGTGACCATGCGGGGGATGATGTCCTTGCCGAAGTCGTGCGAGGAATCGCGCCGCCGGGAATCCTCCTCCAGCACCTGCGAGAGCATCTGCCGGCCGAAGACGTAAATTCCCATGGAAGCCAGCGTCCCCGGCGGATCCGCGGGCTTCTCGACGAACTGCGTGACCCGCTGCTCGGCGTCGGTCGCGAGGATGCCCATGCGGGTCGCCTCCTCCCGCGACACGTTGAGCGTGGCGATCGTGACGTCGGCCTGCTTCTCGATGTGGAAGGCGATCAGCCAGCCGTAGTTCATCTTGTAGATGTGATCGCCCGAGAGTACGAGCACGAGGTCCGGCGTGCCGCGCTCGACGAAGGAGAGGTTCTGCGCGATCGCGTCCGCCGTGCCCTTGTACCAGTCGGTGGCAGCCCGCCCCCGGAAGGGCTGGTAGATCTGGACGCCGCCGGTGAAGGTGCGGTCGAGGTCCCAGGGACGTCCCGACGCGATGTGCTCGTTCAGGGAGTGGGGGCGGTACTGCGTCAGGATCATCACGTCCGAGATCCCGGAGTTCACGCAGTTGGAGAGCGTGAAGTCGATGATGCGGTACTTCCCGGCGAAGGGAACGGCGGGCTTCGCGCGCTTCTCGGTCAGGATGCCGAGGCGCGAGCCCTCGCCGCCTGCCAGGATGACCGCGCGGGCCCTCATGAGCGGCGCCCTATCCGGAAGAGCGAGCCGCCACGGCTTTTTCGTAGAGCGCGACGTACTCCCGGCCGGACCTCGACCAGGAGAAGTCGCGCCCCATGCCGTTCTTCTGAAGATGCGCCCATTTTTCGGGTTGAGCGTATACCTTGAGGGCCCGGTCGAGGGCGTCCCAGAGGGCCCACGGATTGAATTCGTCGAACATCAGCCCCGTGCCGCCCGGCTCCCCGGCGTCGGTCACGGTGTCCGCCAGGCCGCCCGTGCGGCGCGCCACGGGCACGCAGCCATAGCGCATCGCAATCATCTGGGCGAGGCCGCAGGGCTCGTACCGGGAGGGGATGAGCAACGCATCGGCCCCGGCATAGACGCGCCGCGCGTACCGGGCGTCGAAGCGCAGGCGCACGCTGGCGCGGCCGGGGTAGCGCAGCTCGAATTGCGCGTACGCATGCTCGAGCGCGGGGTCCCCGGTCCCGAGCAGCACGAACTGGCCGCCCCGGTCGAGCCAGCGCTGGATGGCCGGCGCGGCGATGTCGAAGCCCTTCTCCTTGACCAGGCGCGAGACGACCGCGAGCAGCGGCACGCGCACGTCGGGGTCGAGGCCGGACTCCTGCTGCAGCTCGGTCTTGTTTCGCGTGCGCCGGGCCAGGGTCGCCGCGTCGAACGTCTCGGCGAGGTCCGGGTCCGTCGCCGGGTTCCAGGAGTCCACGTCGATGCCGTTCAGGATGCCGGACAGGTGGTCCCGGCGCGCGCGGAGCACGCCGTCGAGGCCATGTCCGCCCTCGGGCGTCAGGATCTCGCGGGCGTACGTCGGGCTGACCGTCGAGAGCCAGTCGCCCGCGAGGATGCCCAGGGCCATGAGCGAGTCGCGGTAGTCCGCGGGCAGCGCCAGGAGCGCATCGCTCTTGCGCAGCTTGTAGTCGCCGAGCGCGCGCCCCGCGCCCTGCGCGGAATACGGCAGGTTGTGGATGGTGAACACCGAGGCGACTTCGCGGAACCAGGGGTTGTCGCGCCCCTCCGTGCCGAGCCACCACACCGCGGCGCCCGTGTGCGAGTCGTGCGCGTGGACCACGTCGGGTTTCCAGTCGAGGGCCTCGGCGGCGAAGAGCGCGGCGAGCGAGAAGAACACGAACTTCGGGCCGTCTTCCTCGATCGACCGCCCGTAGATCCATCGCTCCCTCGGGATCGGCTCTCCCGTGACGAGCAGGAACGGGACGCCGTCCACCTCGGTCTCCCATGACTCGGCCTCCGGCGCGCCCCACGTCGTATAGACCGGGAACCGCGAGCGCTGCACGGGTTTGTAGCGATTCCAGTCGATCGCCCCGTATCCCGGGATCGCGACGCGGACCTCGTGGCCCAATGCCTGCAGCGCTTTGGGAAGCGATCCGACGACGTCGGCAAGACCGCCGACCTTGGCGAGTGGGGCCGCTTCGGCGGCGAGGACGAGGATGCGCACGGGTCATTATTTCCCAGATGGGCCCCCGGCCGGGCGCCGCGGGGCGCCATGCTATGCTTTGGGGGTTCTCGTTCGCTCGCCCTTTTCCAGGCCCGTCCTGCCGAAAGTCCGAACGGCCAAGCGAGAAAGCGTGAGGGTCCCTCGGCGGGCCCCCTCGTTTGGACATCGCCGAGAATCGGACTCTTCTCGAGTCGAAAGGGCATCTTTCATGAAACTGTACGTGGGCAATCTTTCCTACAGCACCGGTGAGAGCGATCTGCGCGAGTTGTTTGCGGCCTACGGGGCCGTGGAGTCTGTCGCCGTGATCACCGACCGCGACAGCGGCCGTTCGAAGGGGTTTGGCTTCGTCGAGTTCGCCAACGACGCCGAGGGCAACGCGGCGATCGCCGGATTGAACGGCAAAGAAGTCGGTGGCCGGGCGTTGACCGTCTCGCAGGCGCGGCCCAAGACCGAGGGCGGCGGCGGCGGGGGCCGGGGCGGCTACGGCGGCGGCGGCGGCGGACGGGGCAACCGGTATTGAGGCGTCGGTCGCGGCCGCATAGCGGCCGGGGGAGTCCCTCATGAGCCTGGATTGGAAGATTCGGATTCAACCTGCGGAAAAGAAGCCGTTCGAGTTCAAGGCGACGCTGCTGCTGCGCAGCGCCGCCGACTCGAGCGCCCTGAACGTGAACTACCTGTATGGGGACGGAGATCTGGCGGTGTTTCTGGAGGACCTCGGTGCGGCCGCCCCGGAGATCTGGGTGCTGCTCGAGCAGCTCCATGGACGAAAGACCGCGGAGATCCTCGTCGACGTGAAGGAAGAGGCAATGGAAGTGCTCGCGCGCCACGCGCCGGAGGCCCAGGCTTGAGCTCAAAGAAAGTGGAAACCCGAAAGATGGACTGGGTCCGGATCGCCTTCTTCATGCTCTCGCCGGTGATCGGGATCGTCGGGACGGCGTTGTACTCGTGGAAGTTCGGCGTCCGGTGGTGGGAGCCGACGCTGTTCCTCGTCCTCTACGCCTTCGTCGGGATCTCGGTCACGGCCGGATACCACCGCCTGTTCGCGCACAAGAGTTACGAGTGCCATCCGCTGGTGCAGGCCTTTTACCTCTTCTTCGGCGCCATGGCGCTGCAGAACTCGATCCTCGCGTGGGGATCCGACCACCGGATCCACCACCGGTACGTCGACCACGATTGGGATCCCTACAACATTCAGAGGGGCGGCCTGTGGGCGCACATCGTCTGGATCTTCTACAAGAGCCCGGCGGACCGGACCTACGACGACGTGCCCGATCTGCAGAAGAACCCGCTGGTCCAGCTCCAGCACCGCCACGCGGCGTGGTTCGGAATCCTCGGCGGCCTCGGGATTCCGACCTTGATCGGCTGGGCGATGGGCAGCGCGCTCGGCGGCCTCCTGTGGGGCGGTTTTCTGCGCGTGGTCGTCATCCACCACACGACGTTCTTTGTCAATTCGATCGCCCATCTCTACGGTACGCGGCCGTACACCGAGACGAACTCGGCGCGGGACAATCCGTGGATCGCCCTCCTGACCAACGGCGAGGGGTACCACAACTTCCACCACCGCTTTCCCGCGGACTTCCGCAACGGCATCCGCTGGTACCAGTGGGACCCGAGCAAGTGGTGGATCCGCGGACTGCGCGCGACCGGGCTCGCCCGCGGGCTGCGCAAGACGCCGCAGATCGTGATTGAGCGCGCGCGCCTGCAGACGGCCGTCGGCCGGGCCGAGGCGCTGGCCGGGACGCCGGTGCACGACGCGATCCGCCTGAGGCTCGACGCCGCACACCGCTCGCTCGAGGGAGCCGCCGCGCAGTGGAGCGAGCTCCAGGAGAAGGGTCGGAGGGACTGGAAGGAATTCCGCGAGCACCTCGCAGAGGCGCGCCGCCAGCGGCGTGCCGCGGTCCGGATGCTCGGAGCGGCGGCCGAAGGAATCTAAGGAGCCCGGTCGGATTCTCAGGCCCGGGGCGAATAGGTCGGAAGCGTCCGGGTGCGGCCCTTGCGCCAGGTGTTCATCTCGGGCTCGCTCACGAGCAGGTCTTTCAACGTGATCTTGCCGAGCACCTGGTCCACGGCCTGTTGGACCATGCGCCAGACCGAGCGGATGGAGCAGTCGGGCATGTGCGTGCAGGAGATTTCGACGCCGGCGTAGCCGTCGCAGAAGGCCGGCTCGTAAAGACGCCCGCCGAGAACCGCCACCACGTGGCCGACCGGGATCTCGCCGGCCGGGCGCGAGAGCGTATAACCGCCCGACTGCCCCCGCGTGGATGTCACGAACCCGCCGCGGCGCAGAACGCGCATCATCTTGGCGACGTTTGCCTCGGAAATCCCTTCGGCGCGCGAGAGCTCCGGGATCGTCAGGCTGCCGCCCTCGCCCGCCCGCCCCACGCGCAGCAGGCAGCGCAGCCCGTACTCTTCCTGCGAGGACAGCTTCATCGTGCTTCCCGGCTCCCGTTCCCCGGTTCCCGTTTCCCGCCCGGCCTCACATCATTCCCAGCTGCAGCTTCGCGGCCTCGGACATCATCTGGAGGCTCCACGGCGGATCGAAGACGACCTGGACGTCGGCGTCCTTGACGTCCGGGATCGAGAGGAGTTTGCCCTTGATGTCCTCGCGCAGCACGTCGCCCATCCCGCAGCCCGGCGCCGTGAGCGTGAACTTGACGTCGATCCGATTGCCGCCGTCCGGAAGCGGCGCGAGCGTGCAGCCGTAGACGAGGCCGAGATCCACGATGTTGACCGGGATCTCGGGGTCGAAGCACGTGCGCAGCTGATCCCATGCGAGGTCCTCGGTCGACTTGCCTTCCTGCGCGGCTGCGTCGACGGCGGCGACTTCCTCGCCGATCGCGTCCGCGTCCCTGCCGTCGATGCGCGCGAGAAACCCCACCGGCGTCATGACGGTGAAGCTGCCGCCGAGCGTCTGCGTGATGATGACCGGGTCTCCCGCGCGCAGCGTGATCGGGGTCCCGCTGGGGATCTCCCGCGCCTCCACGTCGCGGGCGACCGTCGTCTCTTTTCGCATCTGCATGATCAGGCTCCTCCCGATTCGGCCGCCGGGCCTTCCGATTCCGTCGAGATGGGTGCTCCCGCGCCGTCCAGCGCGGCTTTCAGCGTGTGCCAGGGCAGCGTGGCGCACTTGACGCGAACGGGGTACTCGCGCACGCCGGAAAAGACGGCGAGCTTGCCGAGCTCCGGGCCCGCCTCGCGGTCGGGCTTTCCCGTGATGAGGTCGTGGAACCGCTCGAAGAGCGCGTCGGCCTCCGCACGGGTCTTTCCCTTCACGCTTTCGGTCATCATCGAGGCGGAGGCCGTCGAGATGGCGCATCCCGCGCCCTGGAAGCTGACGTCCTTCAAGACGTCGCCCTCGAGGCCGAGGTAGACCGTTTCGCGGTCGCCGCAGAGCGGGTTGTAGCCCTCGGCCTTGCGGTCGGGGGAGGGCATGGAGCGGAAGTTCCTCGGCCGCTTGCTGTGGTCGAGGATCACCTCCTGGTAGAGGTCGCGCAGGTCGGACGACATCAGCGGAACATCCCGATGACTTTGTGGATCGCGGCGACGAGGGCATCGACCTCGCCGCGCGTGTTGTACAGACCGAAGGAGGCCCGCGCCGTCGCGGGCAGGCCGTATCGGTCCATGACGGGCTGCGCGCAGTGGTGGCCGGTGCGGATGGCGATGCCCTCGCGGTCGAGGACGGTGCCGATGTCGTGCGGGTGCGCCCCATCGAGGACGAAGGAGAGGACTCCGGCCTTTTCCCGCGCGGTGCCGATGATCTTCAGGCCCTCGATCGCGGACATCTGCGTCGTCGCGTAGGCGAGGAGGTCGTGCTCGTGCGCGGCGATCCGGTCGAGCCCGACCGCGGAGACGTAGTCGAGCGCGGCGCCGAAAGCGATGCCCCCGGCGATGTTCGGCGTGCCGGCCTCGAACTTGTAGGGGAGCGCGTTGTACGTGGTCTTCTCGAAGGTCACCGACCGGATCATGTCGCCGCCCCCCTGCCAGGGAGGCATGGCCTCGAGGAGGGAAGTCTTTCCGTAGAGGACTCCCACGCCCGTCGGCCCGTAGATCTTGTGGCTCGAGAACGCATAGAAGTCGCAGTCGAGGTCCTGAACGTCCACCGTCATGCGGGGCACCGCCTGCGCGCCGTCTACGAAGACCGGGATCCCGCGGGCATGCGCGAGCGCGGCGATGCGCTTGACCGGCAGCACGGTGCCGAGGGCGTTGGAGAGATGGGCCACGGAGACGAGCTTCGTGCGGGGCGTGAGCATCCGCTCGAGCACGTCCGGGTCGACGTCGCCCGTCTCGTCAAGGGGGACGACGCGGAGCCGCGCGCCCTTCTCCTCGCAGACCATCTGCCAGGGGACGATGTTCGAGTGGTGCTCGAGCCCGGTGATGAGGATCTCGTCCCCTGCGCCGACGTTCCGGCGTCCGTACGTCTGAGCCACGAGGTTGACGGCCTCGGTCGTGCCGCGCAGGAAGAGGATCTCGTGGGCTTCCCGGGCGTTGACGAACCTGCGGGTCTTCTCGCGCGCGGCATCGTAGGCGTCCGTCGCATGGACCGAGAGCCAGTGGACCCCGCGGTGGATGTTCGCGTAGCACCGCTCGTAGACGTCCCGCTCCGCATCGATGACGACGAGCGGCTTCTGCGCCGAGGCGGCGTTGTCGAGGTAGACGAGCGGTTTACCGTAGACCTTCGTCGCGAGGATCGGAAAATCGCGCCGGAGGGCAGCGACGTCGTAGACGGCGCCCGTTTCGCGCACGGCGGTGCTCATCGCGCGGCCTCCGCGGCGCCGGACAGCCGCTCGCCGAGCTCCCGCTCGACTTCCGCGCGCAGCGCCGGGATCCTGATCCGCTCGGCGAGATCGGCGGCGAAGGCCTGCGTGAGCATCGCGCGCGCGGCGGCATCCCCGATCCCGCGCGAGCGCAGGTAGAAGAGGGCCGCGGCGTCGAGCTGGCCGGTCGTCGAGCCGTGCTTGCACTTGACGTCGTCGGCCAGGATTTCGAGCGCCGGGGTGGAGTTGACGAGCGCGCGGCGCGAGAGGAGCAGGTTCTTGTTCGTCTGGACCGCGTCCGTCTTCTGCGCGTCCTGGCGCACGATCACCTCGCCGTGGAACACGCCGCGCGCTGCGTCGTCGAGGATGCCCTTGTAGAGCTGGCGGCTGACGCAGCGCGGCTTCGCGTGATCGACCGTGGTGTGGTTGTCGAGGTGCTGCTCGCCCCGCCCGACGAAGAGGCCGTTCAGCGTGCACTCCGCGCCCTCCGCGTCGAGCAGGACGGAGAGGTCGGTCCGGGCGAGCGCGCCGCCGAAAGCGAGGTTGTGGGACGTGAAATGGCTGGCCCGGGCCTGGCGCGCCGCGAGCGTGTGGACGTGGCAGGCGGTGGTGCTCTCCTGCTGCAGGACGAAGTGCTCGAGCAGCGCACCCTCGCCGAGCGCGATCTCGGTGACGGCGTTTGTGAAGTAGCGGCCCTGCCCGGCGTAGGTCTGGACGACCGAAGCCTGCGAGCGCTCGCCGGCCAAAATGAGGACGCGCGGGGACACGACCAGCGGGCCCGCCGCGTCGTCCGAACGGAAGGCAATCTCGATGGGCTCCGCGACCGCGGCGCCCTTCTCGATCTCGAGCACGAGGGCGTCGTCGAGCATCGCCGTGTTGAGCGCCGCGAAAGCGTTCGCGTCGAAGCGCGCGATCTGTCCCAGGAAAGGTTCCGCATCGCGCAGGACTTCGGAAAGACGCCGGACGCGGACGCCCGCCGGGGGCAGAGACTTGAGCTCGGGCTCGCGCCGTGCGGGTGCCCAGTTCGTTCCGGTGATCGGCTGTACGCCGGTGTAGCGCCAATTCTCGTTGCGGGGAGTCGGGAAGCCGAGTCCTTCGAAACGCGCGAAGGCCGAGCGGCGCAGCTCGGCGAGCCACGCCGCGGTCCCGGCAGCCGGCTGCGGCGCCTCCGGCGCAAAGCTCGTGTCGACGGCGACGGCTTCCATCAGCGGACCGCGGCGACCGCGGGCGGCTCCTTCTCGAGCCACGCGTAGCCCTTTTCTTCGAGCTCGAGGGCGAGCTCCTTGCCGCCGGAGCGGACGATGCGGCCCTCGACGAGCACGTGCAGGAAGTCCGGAACGATGTAATTCAGGAGCCGCTGGTAGTGCGTGACGACGATCATCGAGCGGTCGGCCGATCGCAGCTGGTTGACGCCCCCGGCGACGATGCGCAGGGCGTCGATGTCGAGGCCCGAGTCCGTCTCGTCGAGGATCGCGAGCGAGGGGTCGAGCAGCGCCATCTGGAAGATCTCGTTGCGCTTCTTCTCGCCGCCCGAGAATCCCTCGTTGACCGGGCGCTTGACGAGGTCTTCGTCGATCTCGACGATCTTCGCCTTCTGCTTGACGAGGGCCAGGAACTCGATCGCGTCGTACTCGGGCAGCCCGCGGTGCTTGCGCACGGCGTTGACGGCGGCCTTGAGGAAGTACACGTTCGAAACGCCCGGGATCTCGACCGGATACTGGAACGCGAGGAATACGCCCTCGCGGGCGCGCTCTTCGGGGGCCATCGCGAGCAGGTCCCTGCCCTTGTAGAAGACCCGACCTTGGGTGACCGTGTAGCCGGGCCGCCCCGCGAGCACGTGCGCCAGCGTGGACTTGCCCGAGCCGTTCGGGCCCATGACGGCGTGGACCTCGCCCGGGTTCACGGTCAGATCGACGCCCCGCAGAATTTCGTTGCCGGCGACCGAGGCGTGCAGGTTCTGGATTTCGAGTAGCGGTGTCATGGTCGTTTAACCCACCGATCCTTCCAGCGAAACGCCCAGCAGCTTCTGCGCCTCGACCGCGAACTCCATCGGCAGTTCCCGGAAGACGACCTTGCAGAAGCCGTTGACGATCATGTTGACGGCCTCTTCCGGAGAGATTCCGCGCTGCTGGAAGTAGAAGATCTGGTCTTCGCCGATCTTCGACGTCGAGGCCTCGTGCTCCATCTGCGCAGTGGAATTGTTGACTTCGATGTAGGGGAACGTGTGCGCGCCGCATTGGTCCCCGATCAGGAGCGAGTCGCACTGCGAGTAGTTTCGCGCGCCGTCCGCCTTGCCGAGGATTTTGACCATGCCGCGGTAGGTGTTCTGCCCGTGGCCCGCGGAAATGCCCTTGGAGACGATCGTGGATTTCGTGTTCCTGCCGATGTGGATCATCTTCGTGCCGGTGTCGGCCTGCTGGTAGTTGTTGGCCACCGCCACGGAATAGAACTCGCCGACCGAATCGTCGCCCTGCAGGATGCAGCTCGGGTACTTCCAGGTGATCGACGAGCCCGTCTCCACCTGCGTCCAGGAGATCTTGGAGCGCTTGCCCCGGCACGCGCCGCGCTTGGTCACGAAGTTGTAGATGCCGCCCTTGCCGTCCTTGTCGCCCGGGTACCAGTTCTGGACGGTCGAGTACTTGATCTCGGCGTCGTCGAGGGCGACGAGCTCGACGACGGCGGCATGGAGCTGGTTCTCGTCGCGGATGGGCGCCGTGCAGCCCTCGAGGTACGAGACGTATGCGCCTTCCTCGGCGACGATGAGCGTTCGCTCGAACTGGCCGGTGTTCGCGGAGTTGATCCGGAAGTACGTCGAGAGCTCCATGGGGCTGCGCACGCCCTTCGGGATGAAGCAGAACGAGCCGTCGGAAAAGACGGCGGAGTTGAGCGCCGCGAAGAAGTTATCCGAGTGGGGGACGACCGTGCCGAGGTACTTCTTGACGAGCTCGGGGTGGTTCTGCACCGCTTCGGAGAAGGAGCAGAAGATGATCCCGACCTTCGCGAGCTCCCCGCGGAACGTGGTCGCGACCGAGACCGAGTCGAAGACGGCGTCGACGGCGACGCCGGCGAGCTTGGCCCGCTCGCGCAGGGGAATCCCGAGCTTCTCGTAGGTCTCGAGCAGCTTCGGGTCCACGTCCTCGAGCGACTTGGGGGCGTCCTTCTTCACCTTCGGCGCGGAGTAGTAGACGATCGACTGGTAGTCGATGGCGGGGTAGTGGACGTTCTGCCAGGACGGCTCCTTCATGGTGAGCCAGTGGCGGTAGGCCTTGAGCCGCCACTCGAGCATCCACTCGGGTTCCTTCTTCTTGGCGGAGATCAGCCGGATGACGTCCTCGGAAAGGCCGGGCGGGATCGTTTCCGACTCGATGTCGGTGACGAACCCGGCCTTGTACTCGCGGTCGGTGAGCTCGAGGATCGAGGCGGGTTCGGAGGCGGCGGAGCTGCTTGGAGTCGCCATCAGGAGGTCAGCATATGGAATCTATACTGAACTGTCAAGTTTCGTTACTATTGTAACTATTTGATTCTATGAGCCTTGTAATAGCGTCCCATGCGCTTGGCCGATTCTAGTCCTTCTTCTCGGGCTTCGGTTTCGTGGGAGATGGCTTCGGCGTCGGGCGCTTCTGCTCGGCCGGTTTTCGCTCCGGGGCGATGCGCTCGGCCGGCTGCGGCTGCTCGCGCATGGGCGGCGGGGCCTGCACGCGCTCGGATGTTGCGCGCTCCGGGGTGATTTCGCGCTGAGGCCCGGGGCGCGGCGTCGGGCGCGCCGACACCTGGCGTGCAGGCGGCCGGTTGACCTCGGCCGGGGGCTCGGTGGGACGCGGCGCGACGCGTTCGGGCGGACGCTCTGGCGGCCGCGCGGCTTGCGTCGGCCTCATGACCGGCGCCGCCGGTCCCGGCGAGGGCTCGAGCGCGGTCGACCGCGGCGAGGGCGCCGGCGCGACGAACCGCGGAGAAGGCGAAACGACCGAATCGGCTGCGGCCGGACGGCCTCGCGGCGGAGCGACCGGTTCCGGGCGCGCTCCTTTCACGGCGTCGTTGCGCGGCGCCAGCGTCATGCCTCCCGCTTCGGGCGCAACCGGGCGCACGCCCGCCGCCGGCTGCGTCCGGTCCTGCGCCGACATGCGCGCGGCATCTCCCGTCGTGATCGGAGCTCCGCGATTTTCGCGGATGATGGCGACCTTCGCGTCGAACCGTGGCTGCGCCGGAGGCGGCGGCACGCGGACGACGACGCCCCGCGCCGTGGCCGCCGCGGGAGGCCGGGCCGCGGACGTCGTGCGGCTGGTCATCCGGATCGACTCGCGCGTGGGCACGACGGGGACCGGCCCGCGCAGCACCGGCGTCGATTCGACGGATCGGATCACCGTCCGGTCCTGGACGAAGTCGCGCGAGACGTTCCGGCCGGAAACGAACGTCGTCTGGTTGACGACCGTCACATAGGTCCGGTTCACGTACGTGACGTTGGTGACGTTGACGGTCGGGCCGCGCCGCCACCACGGATAGAACGGATCGCGCGGCGCCAGCGGGAACCAGCCGACGTAGCCGGCGGATCCACCGACGAACGCGACGAGGGCGGGGGAATACGCGACGGCCCGCACCGGTGGTCCGACGGGCACCCAGCACCAGCGCGATCCATAAAACACCCAGCGGCCGTAGTGGTATGGCGCCCAGCCCCACGGCTCGGCCGCGACCCAGGTCCAGCCCCAGGGGTCCTGCCAGATCCAGCGTCCCGCCCGGTACGGAGCCCATCCGGCTTCGATGGAGATGGGCGACCACGTCCAGCCGTACTCCGGGATCTGCTCCCACCGGCCGTACTGGTCGAGATCTTCGACGCCCGCGATGTCGGCAGTCACGTAGGTATACGAGCGCGCCTGCACGAGCCGGCGATCGCGCTCCTCGACCCACTGGTCCCAGCCGTCCGGCCGAGGCACGGCGACGATGTCGTAGCGCGGCCGATCGATCCCGTCGATGTCCATCTCCTCGCCCGCCGACAGCGCAACCTGGCCTCCGCCAGCCGCGGCGATCGCTCGCCCGCGGCGCACCTGGATGCGCGAGTTGCCGTCGTTGTCCACGTCGACGCGGTAGTCCCCCGGGCGCTCGAAGGTGACGGCGGCGTTCGGCGTGTCGACCTCGAAGGTCTCGTCGTCGCCGAGCCGCCGGACCTGGAACGAGGCCGTGCCGAGGCTCAGGGAAAGCTGCTTCATCGAGCCGGTCAGGTTGAGCGCCTGCAGATCGGTCCGCGAGGCCAGGCGCACGGCGCTGCCGCCGTGGACCTGCAACTCGACGCGGCCGTCGTCCCCGGTCCAGACCCGATCGCCGGTCGTCATCGGGATGTTCAGGTCGGCGGGCTGCCAGTCCTCGGGATCGTCGCCGCGCGAGAACGACACGCCGCCCGCCATGAGAGAGATGCGGGCCACGGTCTGTTGGATTTCCGGATCGGCGGCAGGGGCGGGGGCAGGGGCGTACGGCGGCGCTGCCTGCGCCCGGACTGCCGGTGGCGGCGGCTCGGAAGGCGGCGGCGCGGTCGCGTCGCACGCGAAGGCGGCCAGGAGTACCAGCGGAAGGGCGCGGCGCAGCGTGAGGTGCATGAACTTGCTCCTTGGGTCCCCGCCACTATAGCCTCGCCCGGCCCCCCGCTTAGACTGGGCGCTCATGGAAGGCTCGCGCGTCGCCAACCCTCCCGAGCGGCCGCTGGCGATCTTCGACGGCGACTGCGGATTCTGTCGCCGGTGGGTCGCCCGCTGGAAGGCCCGGACCGGCCCGCGCGTGGACTACGCGCCCTCGCAGGAGGTCGCGCGCCGCTTCCCGGAGATCCCGAAAGAGGCCTTCGCCCGCGCGTTCCAGCTCGTCCTGCCCGACGGCCGCGTGCTCGAGGGCGCGGCGGCGGTCCTGGGAGCGCTCGAGCGCGTTCCGGGAGACGGGGCTCTCTCCGTCGTCTACGCCAGGGTCCCCGGCCTCGCCGCGCTGCTCGAGCTCGTCTATCGCCTCGTGGCCGGCCATCGGCCCGCGGCGACCGCGCTGACGCGGCTGCTCTGGGGCCGCTCCGTCGAGTTGCCAACGTACTTCGGCGCGAGCGCGTTCTTCCTGCGGGCCCTCGGGCTGTGCTACCTCGTGGCATTCGTTTCGCTCTGGGTCCAGGTGGATGGGCTCGTCGGTGCGCGCGGAATCCTTCCGGTCGGGCCGTTTCTCGACTGGGTGCGGACGCAGACGGGCTCGGAGCGCTACTGGCTCCTGCCGACGCTGTGCTGGTTCTCCTCGAGCGACGCGTTCCTGCACCTGCTGTGCGGGGCCGGGACCTTCACTGCGGTGCTGCTCGTCGTCGGCCTCGCCCCCGCAGCGAGCGCGGCCGCGGCCTGGCTCCTCTATCTCTCGCTGGCGATTGCCGGCCAGGCCTTCCTGCAGTTCCAGTGGGACTACCTCCTGCTCGAGACCGGATTTCTCGCCATTTTCCTCTCGCCGCCGCGGCGCTGGCGTTTCGGCCGCGGCCTTGCGGCTTCCCCGGTCGCCTTCTTTCTCCTGCGCTGGCTCCTCTTCCGCCTGATGTTTTCCTCGGGCTGGGTCAAGCTCGCGAGCGGCGATCCTACGTGGCGCAACCTCTCGGCCCTGCGCTTTCACTACGAGACGCAGCCGCTGCCGCCGTGGACCGCCTGGTTCCTGCATCAGTGTCCGCCCTGGTTCCAGACCGCGTCGGCGCTCTTTCTCTTCTTCGTCGAGCTGATCGTTCCGTTTCTCTTCTTCGCTCCGCGGCGCCTTCGCCTCTTCGCCTTCCGCGCCACGGTCCTGCTGCAGCTGCTCATCGCGGCCACCGGCAACTACGGGTTCTTCAACCTGCTCACGCTCGCGCTCGCCCTGCTGCTGGTGGACGACCAGTCGCTGCCGCCGAGCTGGAAGTGTGCCGCCGACGCGTCGGCCGGCCCCCGCTGCTCGTGGCCGAAAATCGTCCTCGTCCCGGTCGCCGGCATGGCAATCTTCGCGTCGTCGATCGAATTCGCCGCAACGCTCGACCGCTCGCTCGCGCTGCCGCGAACGATGGTCACGGCCGCGAGTCGGATCGGCGCCTTCCGCAGCTTCAACCGGTACGGCCTCTTCATGGTCATGACGACCGAGCGCCCGGAGATTGTGATCGAAGGCAGCAACGACGGCGCCGACTGGCGCCCGTACGCGTTCCGGTGGAAGCCGGGGGATGTCGCGCTGCGGCCGCGCTTCGTCGCCCCCCACCAACCCCGCCTCGACTGGCAGATGTGGTTCGCCGCCCTCGGAAGCCCCGAGGAGAATCCGTGGCTGACCGAGTTTCTGGACCGCCTCCTCGAAGGATCGCCCGCGGTCGCGGGACTGCTGGCCTCCAATCCCTTCCCGGACCACCCCCCGCGCTACGTGCGCGCGACGCTCTTCGACTACCGGTTCACCGGTGCCGCCGAGCGCCGCCGCTCCGGCGCCTGGTGGCGCCGGCGGATGATCGGGCCATACGGCCCCGTGCTGGAACGGCGGGACCGGGCGCCGTCATCCCGAGGATGACAAGTGGGCGTTACACCCCGAAGCGCTCCGGACTCCAGGCGAGGCCGAGCTCGCCGGGCGGGGCCATGTAGCCGGCCAGGGCGGAGGCGGCGACGACTGCCGGGCTGGCGAGGAATCCTTCGCCGCCATAGCCCATTCGGTTCTGCCAGTTCCGATTGAACGACGTGATGGCGCGCTGCCCGGGCGCGAGCGCGTCGGGGCCCTGCCCGAAGCACGGCCCGCACCAGGACTGGCGGATCTGTCCTCCGGCGGAGCGGAAGACCTCCGCGACCGACTCGCCGCCGAGGCGCGGATCGGGCTTCTCGATCTGACGGCCGACACCGCCCGAGCCCGGGAAGATCGTGAACGTACGGGCGACCTTGCGGAACCCGAGCTCGCGCGCCGCACGAAGCACGAGCGCGGCCGACAGCAGGTCGTCGTAACCGCCGTTGGTGCACGAGCCGATCATGGCCTTGTCGAAGGTCAGCCGCTCGCGCGCAACCTCCTCGGCCAGGAATGCGTTGCCGGGCGCGAAGGGCTTGGCGATCATCGGGGCGATCTCCGAAAGCGCCAGCGTCTCGTCGATCTCGAAGACGGCGTCGGGTCCCGGAGCGATCCGCGGGTACGGCAGGTCGGTGAGACCCTTGGCGCGGTACCAGGCTTCCGTCGTGTCGTCCGCGGCGAAAATGCCGTTCAGGGCCTCGGCCTCCGCCATCATGTTGGCGATGGTGTTGCGGAAGGCGATCGGGAGCTGTTTTTCGGCGTCGACGAACTCGACGGACATGCCCTGCGATTGCTTCGCCCCCCAGCGGCGCAGGAGCTCGAGCACGATGTCCTTGCCCGAGACCCACGGCTGGAGCTTTCCGGACAGGATCACGCGGCGCTGCCTGGCCAGCGTGAAGTAGATGTACCCCGTCGACCAGCCGAAGCCGAGCGTCGTCGAGCCCACGCCGAAACCCACGGCCCCGTAGGCGCCGTACGCGCGGCTGTGCGAGTCCGCTCCGGGGATGAACTGGCCTGGCAGCACGAGGCCCTGCTCGGGGAAGTAGAAGTGGAAGATGCCGTCACCCGGGTCGGCGTAGTGCGGCTTCTTCAATCCGTGGAGGCGGGCGAAATCGCGGCCGATCGCGGTCTGGCGGTCGTCGTCCTCCCGGCCGGTGAAGACGAAGTGGTCGTTGGCGACCGCGGCCTGGCGCGGATCGATCGATCGGCCACCGGTGATCTGGTTGAACGTGTGGATCGAAAACGGCGCGGTCCCGTCGGAGGCGGGCAGCAGGTCCGCGTAGATGCGCAGGGTTGCCCCGGGGTGCACGGCTGCGTCCTTGTCCACGCGATGCGCCCAGACGATCTGTTCGGTCGTCGTCATCCGGCGAGCGAGGTCCGGCTCCGGCCACCGGACCTCGGGAAGAGCCCTGACCGAGGAGCGGAACTCGCGCCGGCCCACGGCGAAAATGCCGCCGCGCGAGCGGATTTCCTCCTCCTTGGGCGACAGGGGCACGGGTGTGTAGCCTTTCGACTGCGTTTCGTTCGTCAGGCGGCGTGTGGCCGGATCGAAGGAGAACGCATCCCCGTCGCGGGCGTCCTCGACCGCCTCGGGGCACTGCACGACGTGGAGTCCGAGGTTGAAGGCGTTGCGCCGGAAGATGTCCCCCATGCCGTGGCTGCAGACGACGACGAGCTCGAGGCCCTTTTCCTCGGCCACGCCCTTCAATCCCGCCGGGCTCATCTCGCGCGATGAGCCGATGGCAAAGCGCTCGCCCGCGATCAGGAAGTTCTCGCCGCGGTGGACGCGGGCCCGGAAGTCGGGCATGAGGTGCCGGAACGAACCCGCCTTCCAGCGCTCATCGAGGGTCTCGAGGCTCTCCGAAACGCAGTCGGCGGCCGGCGTGATCTGGTCGGTGTCGATCGCGTCGAGTTTCCGGCCCGGGTTCTTCGGGTCCCAGATGATGAGCGCCTTTCCGCGGATCGCGGGTCCGGGTCGACCTGCGGCAGCGTCGGAGGGCCGGGGGCCCGGCAGCGCGTCCTGTGCGACACCCGGTTTCAGGCGTGCGGGCTCGATCCTGTGCATTCCCACCGTCCTTGAACGAAAGATGTGCTCCCGGCCGTTCCCGGTCGGGGCGGACGCAATCCTAACTTGGATGGGGCTGGTGTCCTGTCACAGGAGTTGCGATACCAATCTCGTCGCTCGAGGAATGCACGAGGCCCTGAAGAACGAGAGCCAGAGCGCCTGTAAGACGCCGGGTGGCGCCATCAAGACTTCGGTGACAGAACTCTACGGGTTGGCGGAGAGGTTCGTGTCGCGGACGCGCTCCTGGAAGCTGACTTCCTGCGCCCGCTCGAAGAGCAGCGTCGCGCGGCTGAAGGCCACCTGCGCCGCGTCGTAGTCGCGCTGCTGCAGAAGCCGCGCGCCTTCCTGCTCGCTCTGCTCGCCTTCCCCGAAGATGTCGGAGGCCTTCTGCCGCGCGTCCAGCCGGTCGGCGTCGATGCGCGCGAGCGCGGCCCTGTAGCGCAGGTCTTCGGCGGGGTGCTTGAGCTGCAGCCGGATCTTCTTTCCCGGACGGCCCGACGAAGCAGGGTGATTGGCCGCGGGCTCGGCGCGGCCGGCGGGCGCGGCGATGTCGGCCAGTGCAGAGAGCCAGGACGATTCCATGGATGACGGACCGGAAGACGGCGCCCTGACTTCGCGCTCCGCAGCTGTGACTCCCGAGGGGGCCGTGAATTCCGGATGAGCGGAGTCGAGGCGGTCTGCGAGGAAGAAAACTCCGGCGGTCAGTCCGGCGGCGGCAGCCATGGCCATGGCCGGCCGCCTCCAGGAGATCGGAGGATGAGTGTGCGACAAGACGGGAGCGGCGCCCGGAGGCGTCGACGCGAGCGCTCCTGGTTCTGGCGCGACGCCTTCGATCAGGCCGGCCGCCTGCTCCTGGATCGGAAGGGGCGCGGGAGCGAAGTCCGCCAGGGCCGGCGCGGCAACGTCCGCCGGAACGCCGATCGGCTCGCGATCGATCGCAGCTTCTTCGACCTGATCGAGGTCCCCGCGGCGCCGGCGCCGCGGCTCGAGCCCGGGCGAGGTGGCCGAAGCGGAGTCCCCGCGCCGCGTCTTCGTCTCGATGACGACCGGGCTCGTCGATTCCCAGTCCGATGAAGGCGCCACGCTCTGGCCCTCGGGATTGAGGAGCTTGTAGAGAAAGAGCGCGAGGTTCGCCGTGAAGAGCGAGAAGGGATTGCCGGTCACCATCCGCTGCAGCGCGCGATGGGTCTCGGTCGCGGACGCGAAGCGCTCCCCGGGCGGGGCCAGGCAGCGCTGCAGGAATGCGCCGAGCTCGTCGGAGCGGGGATCGCCGGCGCGCAGCTCCGCCGACGGCGTGTCGAGCGATGGCCGCCGCCCCGTCATGAGCTCCATGAGGATGGCGCCGAGGGAATAGACGTCAGACTGCGGTGTCACGGCGCCCCCGCAGCGCACTTCCGGAGCCACGTAGGGCGCGATCTCGGCCGTCATGCGAGTGCCGCCGAGGGACGGCAGGATGGCGCCGGCAATGCCGAATCCGCCCACGCGCACAGCCGCGTCGTGGGAAATGGAAACGAATCCGGGCCACAGGATGCCGTGCTCGGCCGTGCGCCCCGCTGCGGCGGCCTGGTGCGCGTGTTCGAGCGCGGCGGCCAGGCGCTCGGCGATCAGGAGCGCGTACTCGGCCGGGATGCGGATTCCGAACGCGCGCACGCGCGCGAGCATCGTGTCGAGCGTCCACCCGGCGGCCTCGTCCCAGGTCATGAAGGGGATGCCGTCCACGACGTCGAGCTCCGGGCGCAGGACGATCGCGTCGTGCTCGAGCGCCGCGGCGCGGAGGCGATTCTCGCCAACCGTGAGGAGCACGCTCGCCGCGTCGAGCTCCTCGGACTGCAGGACGCGAAGGCGCACGAAGCGCCGCTCGTCAGCCGCATAGAGGGCGCGAAAGACCGTTCCGACTGCGTCCTCGGAGAGCTGAGCGACGAGCAGGTAGTCGCCGAGGTGCCGGGAGAGAAAGGGGGCGGGAGTGCTCAAGCAGACCTCCGGCCGCTGCCCGCGAGGGTCGGAGACGGCCAGCGTCGGCCTCCGGACGTCGGCGGTTCGGCCATATCCTCTTTCTTTTGTTGAAATTGTAGCAGTTTTCGTGCCGATCAAAGAGTTGAAGCCTAACCCTTGGCGGTAGAAGCCTCTGGCGCGATTGGCCGGGCCTGCCCGTTCGGGCACGTGACAAAAAAAGGCGGAGCCGCACGAACGCGACTCCGCCGGATTGTCCGCGGGCGGTCGAGGGCTACTTGATGTCGAGCAGCTCGACTTCGAAGATCAGGGTTGCGTTGGGCGGGATGGCGCCGCCGGCGCCGCGCGAGCCGTAGCCGAGATCGGGCGGGATGATGAGCGTGCGCTGGCCGCCAACCTTCATGGTCGCGACGCCTTCGTCCCATCCCTTGATCACTCGTCCCTGGCCGATCGGAAACGAGAACGGCGTGCCGCGGTCGAGGGAGCTGTCGAACTTCTTGCCCTTGGCGCCGTTTTCCCAGAGCCAGCCGGTGTAGTTCATGACGCAGGTCTGGCCCTTCTGCGGCGCCGCGCCGGTGCCAACCTTCGTGTCCTCGTACTGCAAGCCGCTCGGGGTTCTGGTCATCTTGCTCTCGCTTTTCTTCGCCGCCTCGGGCGCGGGGGTGGGCTTCGGGTCGTCGGCAAACGCCGGGGCCGCGAAGAGCGCAGCGGCGAACGCCGTCGAGAGGAGCCGGGTCGTCTTTGTCATGGGTCTTCGATTCCTTTCTTGCCCTCAAGAGGGCCGCGGGAGTCTACCGCAACCTCGGGGGAAATTCGGGGTTGCCCGGCGGGGCGCCGAGCGTGGATCATGCCGCTCGTGCTGCGCAACCTCTCGATGCGGGCGGGCTTCGGGGCGACCGGGGCGATCTACGTCGCGCTGGGGATCGTGTCCGCGCGCGTGGCGTTTCTGGGGACCCGGCGCAAGGAGGCCGGGATCCCGGGCGCGCTGCGCTTTCTGCTCGCGCAGCCCTACGGGACGTTCCTGCTCTCGGCGGTCGTCGCGGGCCTGGCCGCGATCGCGGTCGTGCACCTGGTCGAGGCCGCCGGAAAGAAGCGCAAAGGCCTCTTCCGCCTCGGCCTCGCCGTGAATGGAATCGGGTACCTCACGCTCGCGTGGGCCGCCGCACGGCTGCTGTTCCACGTCGAAACGGGGAGCGGGTCGTTCCGAAAGACCGGCATCTCGTGGCTCCTGGCTGAATCCTGGGGGGCCGCCGTCCTGGGGCTCATCGGCCTCGTGGTCACGGGGGGAGGACTCTGGGAGGCGTGGCAGGGGGTGCGGGGCGGCCTGCCGTTTCGAAAGGACCTCCTGCCCCGTCGGCTCGTGAGGACCCTCTCCGGGATCGCGCGCTTCGGGCTGATCGCGCGGGGGATCGTCCTGTGCGCGCTCGGGTACTACATCTGCCGCGCGGCCGTCGAGGGCGATCCCTCCCGCGTGCAGTCGATGGGCGGCGCGCTGCGGACCTTCTCGCACGCCACGTTCGGGCCCGCGCTGATGGGCACGATCGCGTTCGGCCTCGGCTCGTACGGCGTGTACCTCTGGACGCTGATGATCCTGAAGCGCCGGGTGTGAAGCGCGATCAGTTCAACCCCAGCCACTGGCGGATCTTTTTCGCCACGGTCTCGGCCGAGGGCGGGTCGTCGTTGGACAGCACGATGATCGAGTAGCCGGTGTCGAGGTCGGTCTCGATGACGCCATTGACGCCCGGCGAGCCGCCCGCGAAGCCGGAGCCGCCGGAGTGCTTGCGCGGCGCGGCGTCCGCGGCCGGGGCCGTCGACTTGTCGGAGAAGTACCAGCCCGTCCACGCCGGCGAGAGCAGCCTGTCGGCGCGCAGCGCGGCGTCGAAGGCGAGCAGGTCCGGCGCCGTCGAGTAGCCGCCGCCGGCCGAGCTCGAGCGCGCGGGCAGCGTGTAGAGGTTGATCCGCTTGGGCCCTGTCTGCGGTTTCCCGTCCTCGCTTTCGCGCGTGTAGCCCACGGCGCGGTTCGGGACGATCGCGTCCTGCATGGACGCGTCGGTGTCCTTCATGCCGGCGGGAAGGAAGACGTGCTGGCGCACGTAGTCGTAGTAGCTCTCTCCCGAGACCTTTTCGATGATCAGCCCGAGCACGATGTAGCCCGCGTTCGAGTAGCTGCGGGACGTGCCCGGCTCGAAGAGGAGCGGCTCGTTGACGAACAGCGGCAGGAAGTCGGCGAGCGTCCGAAACTTCGATTTCGGCGTCGCGTCGTAGCGTTCGCCGAAGAAGTCGCCGAGGCCCGACGTCATCATCACGAGCTGCTGGATGGTGATCTTGTCGGCGACGGGCGACGGGTAGTCGGGCAGCCGTTTGCGGATCGTGTCGGAGAGCGCGAGCTTTCCCTGCTCGGCGAGCTGGCCGATCGCGACCTGCGTGAAGACCTTGTTGATCGAGCCCAGGTTGAATTTCGTGTCCGGCCGGTTGGGGACGCCGAAGTCGCGGTTGGCCATGCCGTACGCCTTGTGGAAGAACGGTTTTCCGTTCTTCGCGATCAGGACGACGCCGGAAAAGGAGCTCTCGCCATGGTCGGCGGAGAGCAGCGCGTCCGCGGCGGCGGCGACCTCTGCGTCCGAGCCCTTGCGCGTCTCGGCGGCGGCGCCCGGTCCCTGCGAGTCCTCGAACTTCAACCCCAGGATCCCGAAATCGGGCTCGGGCTCGAGCATCATCCCGATCTCGACCCAGTTCTGGGTCTTCTTGCCGCGCGCGAGGAACTTGATTTCCGGCGCCTGCGATGGCAGCAGTTGCTGGAAGGCGATCGGCCCGACGTCCTTCGCCATGCCGCCGAGGCGCTGGACGCGCTGCTCGAGCGGGACCTGCTTCTGGGCGGAAGCGGCGAAGTTGCCGGTGATGAAGGCCCGGATGGCGTCGGGCGTGCCGATCTCGAAGGCCGCGATGAGCGCCGCGATCCGGCGGCCCTGCGGCGTGTCGGGCGGGGAGGAAACCGGGGACTCGGCGCCTGCCGAGGCGGCGAGCAGGAGGAAAAGAGACAGGGCGGCCGCGAGCGCAGACTTCGAGCGGTGCTTCATGCACCGGTCTACGCTCGGGCCGCCCCGAGGTTTCGCTTTTTTTCCTAGGCCTTGAGCTTGGCCAGGATGTCGTTGATCCGCTTCTTCTGCACCGGGTCGGTCGTCATGGCGAGCGCCTTGCCGTAGTACTCGATGGCGCCCTTCTTGTCGCCCGTCTTGGCGAGCGCTTCGCCCAGGCTGTCGTAGGTGTTCCAGGAATTCGGGTAGTCCTTGATGTTCTTGCGGAACATGGCGATTGCTTCGGCGGTCTTGCCCTGACCCATGAGCGCGTAGCCGAGCAGGTTGACGTCGTTCTCGGTCGCCACCTTCATGGCCTGGGCGCGAAGCGCCTCCACTTCCTTCGGGTCGGCGCCCTTCTTCTCGAGGATCGCGGCCTTGGTCCGGAGGTTCTGGAAGTTCGAATTCATCCCGATCGAGTGGTCGGCCCACTCGAGGCCCTGGTCGAGCTTGTAGTCGTTACGCAGGCACCAGTTGGCCGCCTGGTTCCAGCCCTGCCAGCCGAAGCGCGGCAGGCCGCGCATCTGGCCCTCGATGCTCGCGAACACGACGGCCTTGGAGTCGACCGTGATCGGGAACGAGACGGCGAGCTTGTCCCACTGCAGCACGACCGTGGTGCCGTTGTCGGTCGGGTCCTCGAAACGGTACTCGAGGCGCTCCTCGAAGTCCGCCGCCTTCGGCGTCACCGGGAAGCGCACCGCGTCTTCCTTCTGGTCGTAGCTGAAGCTGCCCCAGGCGGTGTGCATGTTGCTGAAGATGACCGTCCAGTCCTTCTCGGTGGGGATCATGTGGAGCCCGTAGGTCCCGGCCGGGAGCGTCCTGCCGCCGACCGTGAAGGCGGACGAGGACGTGATCGTGGTGTTCATATTGGCTCCGGCGCGCCAGACGTCGCCGTAGGGCACCAGCTCGCCCCAGACCTTGCGCTTGTTCACGGCCGGCCGGTGGTAGTCGATCGTGAGGTCCGTCAGGCCGACGGTCTGGCTGACGGTGGCGGCGGGGCTCGCTTCGGGCAGGGTGAGGGTCGCCTGGGCCAGGGCGGACGCGGCGGCGAGGACGAACGCCGAAAAAACGAGGATGGAGTTCCTCTTCATGTGACCTCCTTCGAGTGCTGAGGTCTTTACGGCGAAATTGGCGCGAGGGTTATGGGGGAAGGCTCGCGGGGGGGTGGCCGGTCAGGCCGCCGAGAACGTGAGCGACCTGCCGGGGCCCTCCGGCCGCCTCGGGCTGGAGTCCTGAAGGGCGCGGAAGAGCAGGTCGCCGCGGCGGCGGACGCCGTGCTTGACGAGCAGGTTCGAGACGTGGAACTTCGCCGTGCGCTCGGACATCTGGAGGCGCCGGGCGATCTCCTTGTTGGAGAGATTGTCGAGGACGGCCTCGAGGACCTGGCGCTCCCGGCGGGTGAGCCCTTCGAACCCTGTGGCATAGATGCGCAGGGGCACGGTGCAGAGGGCGGAGTCCACGAACCGCGAGAGCAGCGCACGGCCGATCCACAGGCCCGAGCCGAGCACGGTCTGGATGGCCTGGGGCAGCGCGCGCGTGGCCTCCTCGTAGGTCAGCAGTCCCTTGACCCCGAGTCGGAGCAGCGCGAACGCCACTGGATCGCCGAAGCGTTCGCCCAGAACGAGAATGCGCGCGGTCGACTGGCGGGCATGGATGCCGGTGACGACGGACTCGGTCACGGCCAGCTGCGGGTGGGCTTCGACGATGTAGACGACCGCCTTCGGAACCGACAGGTTCTCGAAGTCTGGGATCCGGTTGGCCTCGAGCCGCCGTGCCAGTAGCCGATACCCGCCATCGGAAATCAGCTGCTCGAACTGCGGCAGAACCAGCGGATGGCACCAGAACAAACCGACCGTGGAACGCGGGGCTACCACCGTCAAGAAGATTAGCGGATTCGGTGAGCTTTGGGCAACCCTTAAGTTTGCCGCGAGGCTCCCGGCTTCGGGGTCCGCGTCGTCGCGCGGCAGGCCCCGGCGGAGGCGTCGGTCGCCGCATCCGAATAAACCGGATGGCACCAGTGCCGATGCTCCGGGCTCTTGCCGCGCACGACGTCGAAGTAGAGCGCGCGCAGCGCCGAGACCACCGGTCCCATGCGGCCCGATCCGATGGGCCGATGGTCCACGCGCGTGATCGCGGCGATCTGGACGCCAGTGCCGCAGAAGAACGCCTCGTCGGCGAGCGTGAGCTCCGTGCGATCGATCGAGCGCTCGACGACCGGGACGCCGAGCTTCTCCCGCAACAGCTCCAGGATCGTCCGCCGCGTCACGCCTTCGAGGATGTTGTCGGTCACGGGCGGCGTGACGGCGGTCCCGTTCTTCAAGAGGAAGAAGTTCTCGGCGGAGCCCTCGGAGATGTGCCCGTCCGCGTTGAGCACGATGGCCTCGTCGAAGCCGGCGCGCTGCGCGTCGGTCTTCGCGAACGCCGAATTGACGTAGGAGCCGGTGATCTTGCCGCGGGGCGGGATCATGTTGTCGTCCACGCGGCGCCACGAGGAGATCGTGGCGTGGATGCCCTCCTCGTTCTCGAGGTAGCGGCCGAACGGCATTGCGACGATCGAGACCTCCGGCGTGAGGTTGTGGAGCCGCACGCCGATCGTCTCGTCGGCGTAGAACGCGAGCGGCCGCGCGTAACAGTCCTCGCGCAGGAGCTCGGCCCGCAGGAGACCCACGAGGGCCTCGGTCAGCGTGGCGGCGGTGTGGGGCAGGGCCATGTCGAGCAGCCGCGCGGATTCGAGGAAGCGGCCGAAGTGATCGTGCGGCCGAAAGACGAAGAGCTCGGCCTCGTCCGTGTTCCAGTAGGCGCGGATTCCGCCGAAAACCCCGGTGCCGTAATTCAGTCCGTGCGTGAGGACGCCGACCCGGGCCTCGGCATAGGGAACGATGCGGCCGCGAAAGAACGCGTGGGCGGGAAGAGCCATGGGGAGCCTCCTTGGAAATACGCGCGTGTCCAGTCCACTTATGCGTCCACTTTATTCATGTGTTTTAATTGGACCTTACAATGGACTCCTCGCTCGGCCGAATCAATAGCCACCTGCGTGGCAAGTGGACTGTGGCGGCATGACCCCCTCGGCGCTCGTCGGCATCCTCGGGAAGTGGTCGAAGGGCGAGGGCCCGGTCTACCGGCGGCTCTCGACGGCCGTGGCCGCGGCCATCGAGCGGGGCGAGATCGAGCCGGGCGCCCGCCTTCCGGCCGAGCGGGTCCTCGCAAGGGCGCTCGCCGTTTCCCGCACCACCGTGGTCTCGGCCTACGAGCAGCTGCGCGGGCAGGAGCGCGTCGAGAGCCGGAGGGGCAGCGGCACCCGCGTGCGCGGCGCGCTCTCGCGCGGGCCCGGACTGCGCCTGCGCGAGGACCCCTCGGGATCTTTCCGGCGCCACCCCGTCTACCGCAGCCTGGTCGACGGCCAGGGCGACGCGATCGAGTTCCTCGGCGCCCACCTGCCGGCCCCGGAACTGCTCGCGCGCGAGCTGTCCCGCGTCGACGAGAAGGCCATCCGAGAGCTTGCCCGTGGGCCGGGCTATCTGCCGATGGGGCTGCCGGCCCTGCGCTCGGCCATCGCGCGGCACCTCACCGGATGGGGCGTGGCGACGACACCGGAGCAGGTCCTCGTGACGCACGGCGCGCAACAGGCGATCGGCCTGGCGGGTGCACTCTTTCTCGAGCGCGGCGACACGGTCGTCGTGGAGGACCCCACCTACCTCGGATCGATCGATATCTTCGCCGGGCTCGGCGCGCGCCTTGCGACCGTGCCCGTGGGCGGCGATGCGGCATGGGTGGCCCGCCTCAAGGAGCTGGCGAAGCGTTCCGCACCTCGGCTCATCTACCTGATGCCCACGTTCCAGAATCCGACGGGCGCCGTGATGCCGGAGGCGTGCCGCCGGGCCGTCGCGCGCCTCTCGCGGGACATGCGCATTCCGATCCTCGAGGACAACACCCTGGCGGACCTCTCCCTCGGCGGACCCCCCCCGGCGCCCATCGCGGCGTTCGACGTCGCGGCGCCGGTCCTGACCGTCGGTTCGCTCTCGAAGCTCTTCTGGGGAGGCCTGCGCATCGGCTGGATCCGCGCCCCGGAAGAGCTGCTCGCGCGCATCACCCGGCTGAAGATCATGGCGGACCTCGGCGGGTCCCTCGTCGGCCAGCTCGGCGCCGTGCGCCTGTTCCTCGAGGCCGATCGCGTCCGGCAGGCGCGGCGCCGCGAGATGCGAGAGCGGCTCGAGCGGCTGACGAAGCTGCTCGCGCGCCACCTGCCTTCGTGGACATGGGCGGACCCGGCCGGGGGACTGTCCCTCTGGGTGAAGCTTCCGCAGGGCGACGCCGACGCCTTCTCGCAGGTCGCGCTCCGGCATGGAGTGGCCGTGGTGCCGGGGACACTCGCCTCGTCCGTGGGCGGCTGCGCCGACCACCTCCGGATCCCGTACGTGCTCGACGCCGGGCCGATGAAGGAGGGCGTCGAGCGCCTCGCCCGCGCGTGGGCGGCCTACGCGCTGACGAAGAGTGCGCGCGCGGCGAGCGTGCTGGTGTAGCCGGGGGGAGTCGGGACGACCCGCGTCATCAAGAACGCAGGTTCGCGGCAAGTGTTCAGCCGGCGCGCGTGCCGTCGGGAACCGGCCGTTCCGGAACGGCGAGCGCCGGGAGTATGCCATCGGCGGCGCCGAGGTCGAACAGCATGCCTTCCGAGACTTCACCCATCATCCTCCGCGGCTCGAGATTGACGACGAAGAGCGCCTGAAGGCCGACGAGCTCCTCCGGCCGCGGGCGCTCGAGCTTCATGCCCGACAGGATCGTGCGCGTGTGATCGCCGAAGCGGACGGTCAGCCGCAGGAGCCTGTCGGACTTTGGCACCTCCTCGGCGCGCTCGATCGTTCCGGTGCGGATGTCGATCGTCGCAAGGGCGGAAAAGGGAATGAGCGGCTTGATGGGCGCTGGTGTCATGGCTCCTCCCCGGGGGTCAGGTCTGGTTTCTTCGGACTTTGCCGGTCTCCGGTCGGAATTCCGAAGAATTCAGACCTGATCCCGCCTCTTCGATCGCGGCGCGGATGTCGTCGAGCCCCTGGTCCATGCGGTCGCGGTGCGTGCGGAAGGACAGGACGCAGATGCGGATGGCGAAGCGGCCGCGCAGCATCGTCCCGGTCAGGTAGACCCGCTTTTTCGAGTTGATCCGCTCGAGCAGATCCCGGTTCAGCAGATCGAGCGCGGGCGCGTCGAGTCCGTCGCGTTCGAGGCGGAAGGCCAGGATCGAGAGCTGGGGCTCTGCGAGGATCTCGATGCCCGGCATCCGCGAAAGCTCCCGCGCCGCGTGCCGGGCGAGCGCGAGCTTTTCCTCGAGGTTCGCCCGGAACGGGCCGATCCCGTGCATCTTCAGGGGCAGCCAGACGCGCAGCCCCCGAAAGTCGCGCGAGAGCTCGGGCGAGATCATGTTGAAGTCCACCAGGTCCGGATCCTGCTGCATCGAGGGCAGGTACTCGGCCGACAGGGCGTGCGCGCGCCGGAGCGTCTCGACGTCCCGCACGAGGAGGGCGCCCGTCCCGTAGGGAAGAAACAGCCCCTTGTGCGGATCGAGCACGATGGAGTCCGCACGCTCGATGCCCGCCATCCGGCGGCGCCCCTCCTGCGTCAGGAGAAAGAATCCGCCGTACGCGCCGTCGACGTGGAACCAGAGCCGCTCGCGCGCAGCGAGCTCCGCGAGCGCGGCGAGATCGTCGACGGCGCCCGTGTTGGTCGTGCCGGCGTTGCCGGCGACGAAGAAGGGGGTGCGGCCCGCGGCGCGGTCCCCGGCGATCGCCTCGGCGAGGGCGGGCACACGCATGCGGTACGCGTCGTCGGTTGGAATTTCGCGTACGTTGTCGGTCGGGAACCCGGCCAGCAGCGCCGCCTTCTGGAGCGCGTGGTGCGTCTGGTCGGAGGCGTAGAGGGTCCCGGAGAAGAAGTTTTCGGGCAGCCGGTCGCGGCGCGCCGCCACGAGCGCCGAGAAGGTCGCGAGCGAGCCGCCGCTGGTCAGGATGCCGCCGGCCCCGGGCGGAAGCCCGGCGAGGTCGGCGAACCAGCGCACGACGTTCGACTCGATCTGGGCGAGGCCGGGCGCTGCGGCAAACACCCCGACGTAGCGGTTGACCGCGTCGGCGATGAGGTCCGCGACCGCCGAGTGCGGCAGTCCGCCCCCCGGGATGTAAGCGAGATAACCGGGCCCCGCCGTGTTGAAGCTCTTCGGGATGACCCGCTCGAACAGGAGGTCGAGCAGCTCCGCGGCCGGACGGCCCGACTCCGGGACCGGTTCGGCGAGCGTGCGCGCGAGCGCGGCGCCGCCCTCGGTGTCGTGCGAAGGCTGCCCGGGCAGGGAGGTGATGTGCGCCACGATGCGCTCGGTCGCGGCGTCGATCAGGCGGCGCAGGGCATCCGGGGAGAGCTCGAGGCTGCGGTCTTCGGTCGTCACGGGCGCTGGCCTCAGAAGTGCGCGACCCGGTCTTCGCGGCGGGATGCGAGGGGAATCCACGGCGGCAACGGCATCTCCAGAAGGCCCGACAGCGCGGACACCATCGGCTCGTACATCGCGCGCAGCTCCGCGAGCCGGGGCGCGGCCTCGGCGGACGGGCGCAGGGGAATACGCGCGTCCGCGAGCGCCTCGCGCAGGCGGATGAGCTCGGCGGGAGGCAGGCGGTCGGGATTCGGCGCGACCGGCTTGCGGTCGAGCACGAGCCCCATGTCGGCGACCGCGTGGCGCGCCATCGCGAACGTCAGGCGCGCCTGGCGCCGGCACTCCGTGTCCACGACCGCGAGCAGCAGCGCGCTCGCGTCGAGCACGGCCGTCATCGCGGCGACCCAGGACTGGTTGTCGTGCTGGGAACGGTAGAAGGCGAGCACCGGAAAGGAGACGTGACTCTCGAGCAGCTCCGCCGCCCACTTCTCCCAGTCCCGCAGCAGCTCCACCAGCGCGTCGTCGCCGGCTTCGCCGGTGTGCCGCCGGAGGATCTCGAGGGCCGTCGGCGGAGATCCGGCGCGCGCGTCGAGCAGCGCGATCGCCGCCTCGCGCCGGGAGAAGGCCTGCGACAGCACCGGCAGGTACCCGATGACGAGGGCGAGGAAGCCGAGGCCGATCCCGGATTCGAGCACCGTGAAGAATCGCCCCATCGCGGAGTGCGGCACCACGTCGCCCAGTCCGAGCGTGAAGAGCGTCGTGCCGCTCATGTAGAGCGTGGTCAAGAAGCTGTCGCTGCCGTCCGGCGACGCCATGCGCGAGCCCGCGCCCCACTGCATCAATCCGAAGGCGAGCACCATGCTGACGGCCCAGAGCGCGATGACGCAGGAGGAGCCAGAGCGGACCGTAGACCATGAGGAAGTTCTCGCGCCGGTTGCCGCGCGGCAGTCGCCGCGCGATGGCGCGCCACGAGGGCCAGCTCAGGCGATAGAAGAGCGTCGTCAGCCGCGTTCCGCGGGAGACGCGGCGCGAGAGCACCATCGTCTCGAATGCGTCCCAGAGCGTGCCGCCGAGAAGGACCGCCCCGCCGGCGATCATCAGCATGGAGACTTCGGCCCGTGTCACGGGGCCAATTGAATCACTTCCGCCCATGCACCGAAAAGAAACCCGCCGAGAAGCGGGTGAGTGCGCGAATCGAGGGGCAGGTCGGAGCTACCGCGTTTGCCCGTCGTGCTTTTGCCGGTAGATGTCGTGCGAGAGGCGGTCCTGCCGGCGCTCGACGCGAGCGTGCTGGCCGGCCGTGAGCGGGCCGCCGTTGCTCGCGCGCATGCGGGAGACCTCGCGATCGAGGCGGGCTTCGCGCGATTCGAGGCGCGCCGTCTCCCGGGCTGTGAGCTGGCCGCTCGCGACGCCCCCGGCGATCCGGGACTGCTGACGCTCGCTGCGGTTGTGGATTCGCCCGGCTTCGGCCGGCGCCGCGAAGAGCAGGCCGAGGGCCATGGCGGATCCGGTGGCCAGAACGAAAGGGTGCGGGGTTCTCATGTATCTTGCCTCCGAGGAATTCGACGAGCGGCATGGAGGCGGGTTTACAGGAGGCCGGGGCCCGGCGCGCCGGATCGCGCCTCGGTTCCGGCCTCGTCGTCGGCGCCGTGCTCGTCCTTTTGTGGCGGGCGTGGCCGCTGCTGCGCTCCTATCGCGACAAGCTCTCCGGCCTGCACGCGCCGGTCGTTCTGGCAGCGGCGGCGGCAGGGGCCCTCCTCGTCTTAGGACTCCTCGCTCTCGGGCTGCGCCTCCGGCCCCGGCTCGCGGTCATGGGGTGGCTTCTGCTCGCCGCGGCGATGACCCTCCTTTCGGGCAACGCGGGGGCCCTGGGCGTGGCGGTCGTTCTGCTCGCGGCGACCTTCGTGGCCGGCGATCTCGTGTTCGGCCTGCTGCGCGGCAAGGAGGCGGAGCGCGGCGACCTCGTGTCGGTCTTCGCGGCGGGCACGGTCGCGGTGGGGCTGCTCGTCCTGCTGCTCGGCGAAGTCGGCGTCCTGTCGGCAGCCTCGCTCGCCGCGGCGCTCGGGGCGGTCGTCGTCGTCCGCCTGCGGCGGGTCCGGCTGCTGGCGGGCGTGGTGCGCGAGAGTTTCCGGCTGCCCTCCGGCGACGCCCCCGCCCCGATCGAGGCCGCGTGGCTGTCGCTGGCCGGGCTCGTCCTGCTGGCCGCCTGGGCGGGCGCGCTCTCTCCGGACGTGTCCTGGGACGCGCTCGCCTACCACCTGCCGGAGGTGCGCGACATCGTTCGCCTCGGACGGGTCGTTCCACGGCCGGATCTGGTTCCCGTCTCGCTGCTGTGGCGCAATCACGACGTCTACCTTTCCGCGGGCTTCTTCTACGGCGGCGAGCGCGTCGTGCGGCTGCTCCAGTTTGCGGTCGGTCTGGCCGTTTTCGGAGCGGCGCTCGGCCTGGCCCGGCGCTTGCGCTTTGTCGGGTCCGTGGCGCTCGTCGTCCTGGCGCTGGCGGCGTTTCCCCTCGCGATGCTCCAGCTGAGGGCGACATATGTGGACTGGCCGGCGGCGCTCCTCGTGACGGCCGCGGCGGCGCAACTGGCGGCGGGTCGGGCCGACGGAGGCCGCCTGCGGCTTTCCGGCTTTCTTTTCGCCGGCGCCGTCGTCACGAAGGTCTTTGCCCTCGGCGCAATCCCCGCGCTTCTGATCCTCCTCGCCCGCACGCGGCCGCGGCCGACGGCGAGGCGGTTGCTCGGCGCCCTCGCCTGCGCGCTCATTGCACTGGTTCCCTGGCTCGCATGGAGCGCGCGTCGAGCCGGATCCGTGACGGCGCCGTTCGCGGATTCGCCGGCCGAGCTCGCGAGGCGCTTGACCCACGGACACTACTTCCGGACCTCCCCGGCGTCGGGCGTCACCGCTTCGGCGCGCGCGGTCGGCGTGCGTTTGCGGAGCTTTGCCACGCTCCCGTACGACCTTGTCTTTCACTCGAGTCGCTTCGAGGCCAACGGCGATGGTTACAACGGGATCTTCGTGCTCGTTCTGCTCGTCGGTTTGGCCGGTTGGGACGCCCGGCGCGTCGCGCTCTTCTGCGCCGCCGCACTGCCGTTGCTCGTGCCGTGGTCCCTTCTCTATCTGCCTTCCATCAATCCGGTGGGATACAACCCCCCTCCCATCCGCTATCTCTTCCCGGTGTATCCGCTGTACGCCGTGTTCTGCGCCGAAGGGCTCCGGCGGCTGACGGGCGGCTTCACGGGGACCTGGGGGAGGGTCGCGGGCATCGCGCTGGTCGGCGCGGTGGCCGCCTTCCCGGTCCAGTTCGGATCGAGCGGTCTCGAGTGGAGGGTGGCCGCGGGCAGGCTCTCGCGCGAAGAGAGCCTGGCGGCCCGGCTGCCGGGATACCGGCTCTGGGCGAATGTTGCCGGGCAGGACCGCCTGCTCTTTCTGGGGGAAAACGACCGCTTCCACTGTCCCGCCGGATTTGCCTTCAGCGAGGAATCCCTTCCCGCCGCGGCCTGGGGCCGTGACCCGGCCGCCTGGCGGGCGGGGCTCGACGAGCTCGGAATCACCCACCTGCTGTACCGCTCGGACCGGCGCCGGGAGGAGTCGCTCCTTGAGGCCCTCGCGAGCCGGCTGGAGGTCGTCGGACAGGACGGCCCGGCGACCCTTTACCGGGTGCAGCGATGAGCCCCGGGCGGGGCCCGGTGGGGTACAATGGAGGCCTCACAGCCTCGAACAAGAGATGAGCGACCCGATCGGCTTTCGCGAGACGAGCACCGAGTCTTCGGTGGGCGGCGAGTTGCGCGACGCGGTTGCGTTGCGCGTGGACCCTTCCCGGCGCGTCATGTTGCGGTTCCAGATCGCCCTCCAGGCTGATGACGAGCTCGAGGCGCTTCGCTACGCGCGCCGCGCGATGATCCGGGAGGAGCGCACGCGGGGCCTCGAGTGGGACGAGCCCTCGATGGAGGATCCGTCGCTGTCGGGCCACGAAGTCCGGTGGTTCGCGCTCGCTTCCCAGGCCGCCTGGTGCCGTCAGAAGGTCGCCGAGCTCGTCGAGCGCGCCAACCGCGCCGTCGCCGACATGCGCTCGCCGGGCGGCTAGTCGGCGGAAAGCGTTACCGCCGGTAACAGTTTCCGGGAATCGGCGCCGGGCCCGCCCGTCGGCGCGACTCGCAAGTCGCTCTCGTTCGAGGCGCTTGCACCGCGGGCGCGAATGCGGCACGCGCTTCGCTACATGAGGGAGCGATGGCAAGGCGCATCGGATTCTCCGAGTTCGAGCAACCGCCCGAGGCGATGGCCTTTTCCGCGGGCTCGAGCGCGGCGCTGCTCGAGAGTGCGACCGTGACCCTGAGGTTCCGGCTCACCTCCACCGACGACTCGGGTCTCGAGGCGCTTCGGTACGCGCGCCGCGCCATGTTGCGCGAGGACTGGACGCGTGGCGTCGCAGAGGGAGAGCCCTCGCTCGAGGATGCGGTCTTCTCGGCGTTCGACGTGGTGTGGGAGGTCCCGGTACAGGGCCGCGAGCGTTGCCGCGCCAAGCTCGAAGAGCTCGTCTCGCGGGCCAACCGCGTGCTCGCCGACCGGTCCCGGCGGTCGTGAGCCGCCGTCGTCCGGAGCCCCGGGACGCCGTACAATCCTTCTCATGAGTGGACGTCGACTTCGCCGCCTGCTGATCGTGGCCCTGGTGGTCGGCGTCGGCTACTGGATCTACAAGGACCAGCCCACCGTCGGCGGCCTCGTCGACTCGATCACGAACCCGCTCTTTGGATCGCGTGCAGCGGTCAAGAGCTCGGAGCGCAACCGCATCACCGGCGATGCGACGGCGGCGATCTCGGAGCAGTCCGAGACGGCCGTCGGGACGCTGCGGGAAGGGATGACCACCGCGGATGTCCGCGAGCTGCTCGGAGACCCCGAGAAGATTGAGCAGGAGAAGGTCGGGGGCAAGCGGTCCAATCGGCTTCGGTGGACCTACGGAAAGATCGGGCGCGTCCTGGTGATCGAGGACGGCCGCGTTGTTTCGATCGTAGTGCGGTAGTCGGCCGCGGCCGCGGCGCGCAGGATCCGGCAGCGCCCCGATCCGATCTCGACCGCCGCAATCGCGGTCCTGGTTCCGCCGAGGTCTCCGGCCAGCACGCGCACGGCAGGAAACGACCATCCGGCTGACAGTAAGTCGGACCGTGGCTTAGAGTCTGCGGTGGGGCCCGCACGCCGCGGTCGGAATTCCCCCGGCTTTACTGGTTGCCCGGACAAAAAAAGTCCCCGGGTCGGGGTGGGGCCGCCCGGGGGGCGAAAGGAGGAGGTTGAGAGGTTCCCTTGCTCGCCATACTGAGATTGCAATCGGGTGGCCAGTCCGTTCCGCGGCTTCAAGGTATTTGTTTTCAGATGCTTGTGTAAATCGGGTGGCGTCGGCATGACGAGAATTGTCAGCGAGGAGGGGGCACCGGCTGCGACTAATTGCGGCTCGAGGGCCCGTCCGCGCCCCGACCGGCTCGCCCGGGCGCTGGCGGTCTTCGCAATCTGCGGCTGTCTGCCGATCGCCGGGTGCACCTACATCTTCTCGGAAAAGCGAACCGTCTATCAGTTCGATCCGACGTACGGGGTGGACAGCCCCCAGTTCCTGCGTTCGCTCGATGGGTTGGGTACCGAGATGGTGCCCGGCAACCAGGCCCGGCTGCTCGAGAACGGCGACGCGATCTTCCCGGAGATGCTCGCGTCGATCGCGGCCGCCCGCGAGTCGATCAACCTCGAGATCTACATCTTCGATCACGGCGTGACCGCGACGCGGTTCGCAGCCGCATTGGCCGAACGGGCGCGGGCGGGCGTCGAGGTCCGGCTCCTCGTCGACGGATGGGGATCGGATCTCGGGGCCCTCGAGCCCGAGCTCGTCGCGGCCGGAGCCAGGGTCCGCATCTACAAGCCGCTCAAGATCTATTCGATCGACCGCGTCGGCAACCGGACCCACCGGCGCATCCTCACCATCGACGGCCGGACCGGTTTCTGCGGCGGCGTCGGCATCGACGACCGCTGGAAGGGCGATGCGCGCGACTCCTCCGAGTGGAGGGACACGATGATCCGGATCGAGGGTCCGGTCGTCACCCAGCTGCAGCACGTGTTCGCGCAGGATTGGGTCCACACGACGGGCGAGGTGTTGAACGGCGACCGGCAGTTTCCCGCGATCGAGGCCGCGGGCCCGATGCTCGCGCAGACGATCGCGGCCGCCCGCGCCGATTCGATCTCGACGTCAAAGCTCGTCCTCTACATGGCGATCCAGGCCGCGCGCCGCAGCATCTGGATCGAGAACGCCTACTTCGTACCCGATCGGCAGATTCGCGAGGGCCTCGTGCAGGCGGCGCGGCGCGGCGTGGACGTGAAGGTGATCGTGCCGGGGGCCCATACGGACTCGCCCAACGTGCGCCTGGCCGCGCACTACCACTACGGGGAGCTCCTCCAGGCGGGGGTCGCGATCTTCGAGTACCGGCCGACGATGATGCACAACAAGGTCATGGTGGTCGATCAGGTCTGGTCCACGGTCGGCTCGATCAATTTCGTCAACCGCTCGATGAAGAAGAACGCCGAGGTGAACATCGCCGTGTACGACCGGGCCTTCGCCGTCGAGGTCGAGAAGATGGTCCTCGCAGACCTGGCCCGGTGCGATGTCCTCAGCCTGGCCGAGTGGAACCGGCGCGGCCCTCTCGATCGCGTCGGCGAGCTGTTCTTCTGGCTCTTCTCGGAGAACTACTAGTAGGATCGGGCGGCGATGCTGCAGAACCAGTTGAAGCTCGAGCGTCCCCTGATCGTTTTCGACACGGAGACGACGGGCACCAACCCGCGCGCGGACCGCGTCATCGAAATCGCGTGCCTGAAGGTGCACCCGGACGGGCGGCGCGAGCAGTGGTTGCGGCGGATCAACCCGGGGATCCCGATTCCCCCGGCTTCGACCGTGATCCACGGGATCACCGATGCCGACGTGGCGGGGGAGCCGCGCTTCCGGGACCTCGCCACCGAACTCGCTGCCTTCCTCGCGGGATGCGACCTCGCGGGCTACAACATCGCCGGCTTCGACCTGCCGGTGCTGCGGGCCGAGTTCCTGCGCGCGGGCGTCCCGTTCGAGGTGTCGGACCGGCGCCTGGTGGACGCACAGCGGATTTTCTTCTCGCGCGAGCCGCGGCACCTCGCCGCGGCCGCCCGCTTCTACTGCCAATCGGAGCACGCCGGGGCGCACGGCGCCCTGGCCGATGCCGAGATGACGCTGCGGGTCCTCGAAGGGCAGCTCGAGCGCTACGCGGAGCTTCCGAGGTCCGTCGGGCAGCTCCACGATCTCTTCTGCGCGGGCATCGACCAGGACCTCGATCCGGAGGGGCGCATCCGCCTCGTCAACGGCGAGCCGACGATCAACTTCGGCAAGAACCGGGGCCGCGCGCTCAAAGACATCGGTCGCGAGGAGCCCGGCTTCCTGCGCTGGATCCTGAAGGGCGACTTCTCCGAGCCGGTCAAGACGATCGCGAGGAAGTACCTGCCGGGCGACGGGCGAGGCTCGCCGGCCTGAGCGCAGCGAAGGAACCCCCTGGCGCAGCGACGACCCTGTCTTGAGCCATACCGCGGCTTAGAAAGGGATCCTTCGTCGCTGCGGTTCCTCGGGATGACCGGGGCGTTGCCCGGTCACTTCCCGGTTTTCTTGAACCGCAGCGTCTCGCCGCTGTCGACGTTGTGGACGCGAATGGCCCCGGGCTCGAACTCGACGCTCCACTTTCCGACCGCGCCACGCATCGCCGTCGCGCAAGTGGCCGAGCCGAGGGTGTCGCCGGCGAAACCGTCGCCGCGGGGCTTCACGACGAAGCTGCAGGCCGAGGAGAGCTCGCGTTCCGTGAACCGCCCGGCATCCTGGGAGAGCGCGGTGACGGTCGGATTGAAGTGGGGAATGTAGGTGAAGTAGATGTCGCGGCCCTGAGTCTCGAGGCGAATCACGCCCCGTTGGTTGATGTTGTCCTTTTCGAACGTGCCGGTCACCGAGAGGAAGAGATCGTAGGGGCGTGCGGGCTCGAGCGTGACGGGCGAGAGGTTCAGGCGCAGATGATTACCGGGAGTCGAGCCCTCGAAGGTCCCCGAGAGCATCGACGAGATTTCGAAGATCCGCGACTCGGACTTTTGTGCCCGCGCGGCGGGGACAAGGGCGAGTGCGAGAAACATCGCGAGGGTCAGGGGTCTTTTCATGGAGCCTCCGGCAAACTCCAGACTGCGATTCTCGTTCCAGCCGCGCTGCGCGGCCAGATTCGGGCACGGTTTGAGGTCAACCGTCCGGGATTCATCGGCTTAGGCGACTCCCGGGCTGCGGCAGGTCGGCCCAGGGACCGTCCCCTGGCGAGGACGGAAGGCTTCGATCGCGGGCAACGCACTCAGCCCCTTCACCGTCCGCTCGAGCGCTTTCTGGAATGCCTGCGAGAGCGATTCCTTCTCGTTGTCCGACCCCCGGTAGTTGGGGCGCGACACTTCCTCGTTGGCCTCGAATTCGGTCAACGTGCGCCCTCCTGCGTTGGTCGCACGGACGCTCCAATCGGCCGCGGCTTCCCAGGCGTCGCCGTCGCGAAGCGAGGCGAAGCGGTGGATCTCGATCGAGATCGTCCCCGCGCCGGGTACGGAGGACGCCGTCCACCGGCATCCCGTGAAGGACTTCTGGATCCCGTCCCGGATCGCGGCGGTCATTTGTTCCGCACCCTCGCGGTCGGCGCGCCGGTCGAGGATCTCCAGGTTCCATTGGGATTGGCCGCCCGGACAGGGAGTCGCAGGGTCCGAATAAGAAGCTGGCCTAACGCTGGCCGGTCCGCAGGAGGCCGAAAGTGCGGCCAGAGCAAAGGCGACCGAGCGCAGCCGTACCGTTCGGGTCATGGTGTCAGCGAGAACGCGTGGACCCTTGCCCCTTCTTCCGGGTTCCGGCGGCCGCGGCCGCTTTTCCCGTCGCCGGGGCGGCGACATAGAGCTTCGCCATAGCGCCGAGCTCCGAGCGGAGGTCCTCGACGAGCTCCGGCGGAGAAAGGGCCGTTGCGTGCCGGCCATAGGCCAGGATGAACCGCCGGGCCTCGCGCAGGGACTCGGCGGGCAGCTCGAGGATCGCTTCGCCGGCGCTGCCGGTTTCGATCTTCTGCTGCGGGTGCCAGACCATCTCCCGGATCTCGTCGGAAACCTGGGGCGCAAAACGCACCCGGAATCGAAAGGCCCGGCCCTTTCCCACGAAAAGCCCGAAGGTGTTCCGAAAGAACGTTTCGGCGTCGAAGTCCTTCGGGATCGCGTAGCGGTCCCCGGTCAACCGCGGGCTCTCGACGCGCGCGAGGTAGAAGTTCTTCACGAGGCCCTGGGCCTGGTCCTCGGCGAGGACCATCCAATCGCGCCCGGCGAGGATGAACGCGTACGGACGGATGACGCGCGGATCGCCCGGGCCCTCGCCCGGCCGGTGATAGCGGATCGAGAGGGCGATGCCCTTCTGGAGCGCCTCGGAGACGGCCTGCCAGGTTTCCTCGCGCACGGGCCGGAACGCGGCGGAGCGCATCGCGAGCTTCTCGCGGACGGCCTCCGGGCGCAGCCGGACGGCCGGAGGCATCAGCCGGGCAAGGCGCTCGTAGCAGGAGCGCAGGCTGCGCGCGATGGGCGTGCCGCCCAAGAGCGCGAGCACCTGCGCGGCCACGCCGATCGAGAAGAGGTCCTGGCCGTCCACCGGCAGAAACGGGAGGACGTAGTCGTTGCGGCCGTACGCGTACCCGTTCTCCTCGCGTTGGAATTCGATGGGCGCCTCGAGCTCGTCGCGCAGGTAGTCGATGTCGCGCTGCACGGTCTTGCTGGAAACCGACAGTTGAGCGGCGAGCGAGCTCGTGTTGGGATGCCGGCCCTCCTTGATCTCGTGATGGATGATCTGGAGCCGTCGCCAGAGAGGGCGGTCTTTGAATGCGCCTGCGCGACCCACGGGGGGATTCTCGGGCCGGGTCCCCCCGGGCGCAATCAATCAGTGCCGGAAAGTGTCTTCGATGTGGCGGCCGACACATCCTCGACTGTCATGCGTCGCCGCCTGGGAGTCTCTAACTCATTGAAACGACAGGGGTCGCTGTGGGGCCTCGCCATGGCTCGGCGATTGCTGCATGAAAAGGACATCATGCAGATTCCCTACGATCTCGAGTTCGTCGAGAACCGTCCCACGGTCGCAGCCCGTGCAGTGGCCCTGCGCCAGCCGACATCGGACTGGCGCGGCGGGCGTTCGAGAAGCGAGCCTCACGGGATGGATGCGCTTCTCCACTGGGCGTTCCGGCTCATCCGCCGGTTCGAAACCGCCAAGCAGTAGCGGCGTCCCGCGGGCCCGCCCACGGGTGGCCGTCGCGGCTGCTCGAGCGCGGGTTGGGCCCGCCCCTGCTACTTGAGCGTCGACAGGAGTTCTTTTGCCGTGCCGGCTTCCTTCCCGTTCGGCTCCAGATCCAGATACTTCTGCAGGTGCTCCTTCGCGGACGCCTTGTGGTTGAGATTGAAGGCCGCCATCCCCAGGTAGAACTGGGCGTTGGCGTAATCCGGCTTCGCCTCGACCGCCTTGGCCAGCGCCTCCTCGGCTTCCTTCATCTTGCCCTTGTTATAGGCCTGGATTCCCTTGTTGTAAAGGATCTCCGGGGAATCCGGGTTGGCCTCCGCGTAGCGGGCCGTCCATTCGGCAGCGGCCTTCTTGTCGCCCGCCGCCTTCGCGGACTCCGCGAGCATCGGGTAGAGGTTCGTCAGCGAAGGATCGAGGTCCACGGCCTTCTCGCCGTACTCGAGCGCCTTCGCCCAGTCCTTCTTGCCGTACGCGAGGGTGCTCAGGGCCTCCCATCCAGCGGGAAGATCGGGGTTCTTCTTCACGGCTTCCTGGAACTTCGCTTCCGCGGCCGCCTTGTCGCCCGCGTTCATCGCTTCGACGCCCGCGTTGAAGGCCAGGACGGCCTGCTCGCTCCCGGAGGGTGCGGCAATGGGAGCGGCGCCCCGCACGGCCTTGACCTCCGAGGTCTTCATCAGTTTCACGTCGATCGTGCCCATGTCGTTGATCGGGATCTTCTTGTCCTCGCTCGAGGAGACGAACCCCTCCTTTTCGAACGAGACGTGGTATGGCATCGTGCAGTCGTTCAGGATCGTGCTGTACTTGCCCTTCCCGTCGGTCGTGACCGAGTGCTTGAAGGTCCCGAGCTTCGGCGTCGTGATGATGACCGAGACTCCTTCCATGGGAGCGCCCGCCGAGTCGGTGACCGATCCCATCAGGCGGCATTGCGCGCCCGCGTGGAGAAACCCGGCCGCCAGGAACGCCGTGAGCGCCGCGGTCATGCGCATCGTGATCTTCATCATGTCTCCTCCGGGGCGGGATCTCGTCCCGGTCTTCCGCCCGTTCGTCCGGATTCTATGGGAGTCCGGCCCGGCAGGGGAAACCGGAAATCGGGCGGAGAGATTCCGCGGCCGGCCGGATCAGGCGCGGACGGCAGGAGCGGGAGGAGCGCCGGGGATGGCCTCGAGCACCTCGGCCACGGTTGCATATCGTCCCATGGGCATGATGTGGATCCCCCGGGCCAGAAGCGCGATCCCGGCCGCGAGCTCGCGCGCGATCGCGATGCCCTCCGCGCGCTCGTGCTCCTTGCCCTTTTCCGCCGCCCGCCGCATCCGCTCCTGGATCGCGGCCGGGACCACGATGCCGGGGACCTCGTTGGCGAAGAACAGGGTCTGCTTGAGCGATAGCAGGGGGATCAGGCCGACGAGGACGGGAATGGCGCGGGCCTCGGGTCGGTCGAGGAATCGCGCGAGCGCCTCGAGGTCGTAGACCGGCTGGGTCTGGGCGAACGTCGCTCCGGCCTCGATCTTCGCGCGCAGCTTCGAGAACTCCACGTCCTGGTCGGCGGCAGCCGGGTTGGCCGCGCAGGCGACGGCAAAGCGCGTGGGCGCGCCGATCGCGTTGCCCGCGAGGTCCGCGCCCGAGTTCAGCCCCTTCGCGATGCGGAGCAGGCCGAGCACGTCCACCTCCGACACCTGCTTGGCCTGCGGGTAGTCGCCGATCTTCAGCGGGTCGCCGCCGAGGCACAGGATCGCCTTGACGCCGAGCCCGGCCGCGCCGAGCAGGTCCGACTGGAGGCCGAGCACGTTGCGGTCGCGCGTCGTGATCTGGACGACGGCATCCAGGCCGGTCTCGCGCTGGATCATCGCCGCCACGGCGATGGACGACATGCGCAGGCGCGCCATCGGGTTGTCCGTCACGTTGACCGCGTCCACACCGCCCGCTTTCATCAGGCGCGCCCCTTCGACCGCGGCCGACGAGTCCGCGCCCCGGGGCGGCTCGACTTCGCCGGTAATCACGAATTCCCGGCCGTCCGCGAGCTTGCGCTTCAGGCGCGAGGTCTCGACGGCGGCCTCGGCCAGATGTTCGACCTCGGACTCGACGACGACCGACACGGGGCGGGCGGCGCCGGCGCGCCGGGCGCCGGAGACCTCGCGCGCCATCGCGCGGATGTGCTCGGGCGTCGTGCCGCAGCAGCCGCCGACGATGGACGCGCCGGACTCGACGAACGCCGCCGCGTACTCGCGCAGGTAGTCGGGCGAGGAGAGGTAGACGTTGCGCCCGTGGACGACGCTCGGGTAGCCGGCGTTGGGCATGACCGAGAGCGGCAGCGCGATCGAGGCCGGCAGCTTCGAGAAGATGTCGTGGGTCTCCTGCGGCCCGAGCGTGCAGTTCATCCCGACCGCGTCGGCCCCGGCCAGGACGAGTGTGGGCAGCGCGTGCGCGGCGCTCTCCCCGAAGGCCGTGCGGCCGTCGGTCAGGAAGGTCATCTGGGCGACGATCGGGATCGCCGAGGAGAGCCCGCGCACGGCGCGCACCGCCTCGGCCGCCTCGAGAAGGCTGCCGAAGGTCTCGAGGAGAATGAGGTCCACGCCCGAGTCGAGCAGGACCCGCGCCTGCTCCTCGAAGATCTCGCGCACCTGCGTCAAGTGGAGCGACCCGTAGGGCTTGACCAGCGCGCCGAGCGGTCCGATCGAACCCGCGACGAAGACGAACTCGCCGCCGGCGGCATCCTTCGCCAACCGCGCGCCCTCGCGATTGATCTTCTCGAGCGAGTCCGCCCACTCGTGCGCGGTGAGCTTGACGCGGTTGGCGTCCCAGGTGTTCGTCGTGATGATCCGTGCGCCAGCGCCGATGTAGTCGTCGTGGACTTCGCGCACGGAATCCGGATCGGAGAGGTTCAGCGGCGACCGCGCCTGCTCCGGGGAAGCGCCGCGGGAAGTCAGGAGCGTCCCGATCGCCCCGTCGGCGAGCAGGACCTCTTCGGCGATCGTCTTGCGGAAGTCTTTTTTCACTCGGCGCTCAAAAAAAAACCCCTCGATGCGAGAGGCGCCGGCCCGTGCGGGCCATGTCGCGGCACCCCTCATCTTCTTCTCCGTCTGGAGAATTCCGGATTTGGCACCTCTCGAAGCCGCGCCGCGATGCGCGGATCTTGGTTGCCGTGGGTTCCTCGGGCCGGTCCCTCACCCACTCTCGATGCGGCCGGGACGCTCTCGGCGGCCCGGACGGGGTCAAAGATCTATCAGGGACGGTAAACCCGGAGGCGGAAAGTGTCAACGCCCCGGCGAGAAAGGCCTAGAATCTAGGTTCCTCACGGGTCGGGCGTTCCCGTCGGCTCCTTCACGAAAGGAGCCGGAAATGAACCCGATTCTCGCCTTCTGCCTGCTGCTGGTGGCGGCCGACCCGCCGGCCACTCCCTGGGGCGACATCCGCCTCACGATCTTCCGGGACCCCTACACTTCGAGCGATCAGGTCACGATCTGCCGGGTGCGCGCGGACAATCTCGGGGGCCGCACGTGGTCGGGCCGGACGCTCGCGTTCGAGGCGCGGGCCCTCGGGGGCGGCGAACAGGTCCGTGCCCGTGGCCGGTTCGGTCTGGTCCTTGCGCCTTACGGGTCGCTCGAAACGCTCATTGCCCTGCCCGGCCGCCACGACCAGTTCGAGGTGGTCCCGCTCGAGCCGAGGGCGGCCTTCAATGAGCGCGAGCAGAAAGTGCGGCGCAAGCCCTCCCGCCGCCGGCCCAGACGCCCCGCCTGAAGTTCGCATGGGCTCGAACCCCGAGTTGATTCGATAGAATGCTCGCGCATGAAAATCCTCGTCGTGGGTGGGGGCGGGCGCGAGCACGCCCTGTGCTCTTCGCTCCACAGGAGCCCCCTGGTCGAAGAGATTTTCTGCGCTCCGGGCAACCCGGGCATCGCCGAAGTCGCCGACTGCCTGCCGGTCAACGCGGGCGACATCGTCGAGATCGCGGACCTGGCCGAGACCCTCCACGTGGATCTGACGGTGGTCGGGCCGGAGCTGCCGCTTTCGCTCGGGATCGCCGACGAGTTCGTCAAGCGCGGGCTGCCGATCTTCGGGCCCACGCGGCTGGCGGCGCAGATTGAGTCGTCGAAGGTGTTTTCCAAGGAGTTCTTCCGGCGCCACAACATCCCGACGGCCGAGGCGACCGTATGCCAGACGGCCGAGGAAGCGCGCAAGGCGATCAAGCAGTTCGGCTTCCCGGTGGTGCTCAAGGCCGACGGCCTGGCGGGCGGCAAGGGCGTGCTAATCATCGAGAGCGGCGAGGATGCCGAGCGGGCGCTCCGGCTGTTTTTCCAGGAGCGTGTCTTCGGTGCGGCGGGCGACCGGATCATCGTCGAGGAGTTCCTGCGCGGGCAGGAGTCCTCCTTCCTGGCGCTCTTCGACGGCGAGGTCGCCGTGCCGCTTCCGACGGCGCGCGACTACAAGAAGGTCTACGACGGCGATCGCGGCCCGAACACCGGCGGCATGGGAGCGCACTCGCCCGCGGGCGTCCTCAACGCCGAGACGGCTTCGCAGGTGCTCAAGGACATCCTCTGGCCGACTCTGCGCGGGCTGCAGGCCGAGGGGCGGGCCTTTCGCGGCGTGCTCTACGCGGGGCTGATGGTCACCGACTCGGGCCCGAAGGTCCTCGAGTACAACGCGCGCTTCGGCGACCCGGAGACGGAGGTCATTCTCCCGCGCGTGACAACCGACATGGCCGACGTCCTGCTCGCCACCGCGACCGGCGGCCTCCAGCGCTTCCTGCCGCTCGAGGTGAAGAACGAGGCGTGCGTCGGCGTGGTGCTGTGCGCCGGGGGCTACCCCGGGAATCACGAACGCGGCCGGCCGATCGCGGGCCTGGCCGACGCGGCGCGGATGACGGGCGTCGAGGTCTTTCACGCCGGCACGGCGCGCGACGGCGACCGCCTGGTGACCGCCGGCGGCCGCGTCCTCGTCGTCACGGCGATGGCGTCCTCGATGACCGAGGCCGCGCAGCGCGCCTACGAAGCCGCCGACCGGATCCAGTTCGAGGGCAAGCACATGCGCCGCGACATCGCCGCCGGCGGTGTGCGCCCAAGTCGTATTTAGTCGACATGGAGCGCGGGCCTCGCCGCCCGCATCCGCCCCAACCGTTCCTCGTCGAGCCTGACTGGGGCGCTCGCCGCGCGACGAGTCTCCGCGAAGTAACCGAGCGGAGGAGCGTCGCGCGGCGGGAGCCGGAGCGAAGCGAAGGCGACGGCTAGAAACACCCCGCCGTGCACTTCAGTTCCTGATAACGGGTGTCCCCGTTGTTGGTGTCCTGCGTCAGGATGAAACCCTCGATCGTGGGAGCATTCGGCGTGGTGTTGCGCGTGTCGGCGAACACGAGCACCGATGTGACGTTCGTTGGCACCGCCGCCTGCGAGAACAGGTCATTGACGAGCCGCACTTCTCCCGGCTGGATGTCGGCGAGGGTGATCTGGTTTCCGACGGGCGCTCCGGTGGCCGCGTCGTAGAGGTTGACGTCCACCGTGACGAGAGCCCGCGTGCCGAGGGCATCGGTGTTGTGGATGCCGAGCGTCGCGCCCAGAGACCCGGCCTGGGCACTCGGGGCCGGCACCGTGTCGTGCGCCGTGCCGACGAGCGACGTCGTCGCCGATTCGAAGAAGAGCGAGGCGACCTGTCCGCACCCCACGGTGCCGCGCAGCGGATCCACTTCCGAGACACGGTTGTACGTGCTCGCCGTGACGGTGCCTTCCCAGCCCTGGCCCGAGGGCAGGTTCTGGAACGTGACGAGCAGGGTCCCGAGCGCGTTCTGGTCGGCCCCGGGCGCGAGGCGACCCTGGCTGCCGAGGTAGGAAACGATGTCGTCGGAGTGGAAGCTGTCGAGGTGTGCGAGCGGAATCAAGAGCGCCTCGGTGCAACCCTGGAAAACGTCGTTGACGGCATAGCAGTACTGGAGCACTGCACCGACGCCGTCCGTCGTGGTGTTGTTCGAGATGTCGACGGAGGTCCGCACGTATGCGTCGGGGAGGGCGCCCGGGGCCGCCTTGGTGGCCGTCGTCGTGACGGACGCGGCGGGGAAGCTCGTGGTGTCGAACCCGCCTGGCTCGTTGCCGGCGTTCTTGTGGTACGTCTTCGTCGTTCCGGTGACGTTGTCGTGCACGGTCAGGTCGTAGATCAAGTCCGTGAGGTGGCCGTAGAAGACCCAGTAGTTTCCGTTGACCACGAGGCCGTCGAGGATCTTGACGAAGACTTCGGGGTTGCTCGGGTTGTTGGTCAGGGTAGGAAGCGAGAAGTAGCCGAAGGTATCGGTTTGAGGAAGGGAGACTCCGGCGCCGGTGACATTGTTGTGGTGCTGGTCTGTGGCGAGCAGTGTGATGTTGAAGCTGTGCGCCTGGTTCAGCACGAGCGTGCCGCTCTGGCCGCCGCCCGGCGGCGCGAAGGCGCGCACGTAAGGCACTTCGACCGAGTACGTCTGGCCCGCGGCCGCGGCCTTGGTCGTCGATTCGCCCTTCGGGGCGACCCGCGCGACCTTGTTCCGGGGCGCGGCGGGCTGGGCGGCACGGGCGGCGGCGGGCGCGATGCCGGCGACGAGGGCAGCAACGAGGGCGAGGCGCGAAAGCGTCATGTCGGGGATCTCCTTGGGGCTCGGGCCCCTGATCATTTTGCGGGCGATGCGAACTTTAGCAAGTTTCGGTCCACCCGTTGACTCTTTGCGGGGCCCCATATTAGCGGGCTCGGCGGCCCTCGGGCGTCCTGAACGGGTGACGGTTTGTCGCGGGCGAGACCACTGGCTTTCCGACGCGCCGACTCTGCCCGGGGTGGACGCGGGCTAGAATCGCGTCCTTGCGCCTGACCGCCATCGTCCGGATCCTGACGGGCATCCTCTTCGTCGCGGAGGGTTTGTCGAAGCTTTCCGGCGACTTCGTGCGCGGGGGATTCGCGAAGCACGCTGCGGGGATTGCCGCCCGGTCGTTCCCATTCTGGAAACACTTCCTGGAGGCGACGGTCGTCCCCCGCGCCGGGCTCTTCGCGTGGGTGATTGCCCTGGGCGAGCTGGCCGTGGGGCTCGGACTGCTCGTGGGATTCCAGACGCGGATTGCGGCTGCCGGCGGCGCGCTGCTGATGCTGTCGATCGCTCTCGGCGAGGCAAAGCCCGGATCGGGCGCCTCCTGGGATGACTGGATCACGTCGGGCCTCACACCGAAGCTCGCGTGCCTCCTCTTCCTCCTGCTTCTTGCCGTGGATGCCGGCCGGGTCTGGGGTCTCGACGGCCGGCGGCGCAAGGCGTCGCGCGGCAAGGCGGCTTGACGCCGGTCAGCGCAGCAGCCCCGAAACGGCACGCTCGAGATACGCGTACGACTGTTTCCCCGAGAGCGTGCGCGCCTTTTTCCCGTCCTTCCCGTAAAGGACCGTGAAGGGAAGCTCTCCTCCCCACTTCGGGTCGACGGACTCGATGAAGGCCTGGTCGTCGCCCCCGCTCTTCTTGAAGTAGTTGGGAAAATCCGGGTGCCCGGCGGCCAGGAACTTCTCGATCTTGGGAAGATCCTTTGCGAGGTCGGCCGATACCCCGAGAACGCGGAGCCCGCGATCGCGGTATGCCTTCTCGAGACGGACGAGGTCCGGAAACTCTTCACGGCACGGGACGCACCAGGTCGCCCAGAAGTTGACGAGGACGACGTGCCCCTTCTCGCGGGCGATCGCCGCAGCGAGCTCCTGACCGTCCACCTCGCCGGCCAGGAGCGTCGCGTCGGCGGCTCGCGCCGCAAGCGCGCCTGAGAAAAGGACGAGGGCGGCGATCGCCGCCCTCAAGTCCGAGATCCGAAATCCGAATTCCGAAATCCTCGTCATGCCCTTTTGATCGTGCAGCCGAACGCCTTGGTCTCGGCCTTGGCCACGGGCTGGCCCGCGAGCAGGGCGTCGAGCGCGTTCTTCAGGTCCGGCGAGGCGACCTTCGAGGCGTCCTCGGAGTTCTCGTCGATGCGCCCGTGGTAGTCGAGCTTGCCGTCCTTGCCGATCACGAACGCCTCGGGCGTGCGCCGGGCGTCGTAGAGGTCGGCAACCTTGTTGCCCGAATCCTTGACGATCGTGAACGTGTGCCCGTGCTTCTTCGCGTGGTCCACCGCGTCCTGCACCGTCTCGGTCGAGTTGCTGTTGATGCCGACGAAGAGGACGCCCTTCTTGGCGTAGGCGCTGGCGATGTCGCGCATCCGGTCGTTGTAGGCGTTCGAGTAAGGACACTGGGTCGACACGAAAACGAGGACGACGAGCGCGTTCGCCTTCTCGGCGTCGGCGAGCGAGAAGGCCTTCCCGTCGATCGTCTTCAGATCGAACAGGGGCGCCGTGGCGCCGATGGCGGGCCCCTCGGCCAGCGCCGGCAGGGCGGCGGCCGCGAGGAAGGCCAGGCTGAGCAGGGTACGCATGGTTTTCATCGCAAGAATCTCCTTGAAAGAGAAGGAATCGGTCCGGGCGGCGGAAAATTCCGCGCCCCGCATCTCAGGCCCCGAGCCACCGTCTCTTTTTCGGCGGCCCGGCCTCGAGGGCGGCGACGCGTCCCTCGAGCTCCGTGATCCTCCGGGCGAGGGACTCCATGGCGCCCGCGGCGGACGCCTCGGCCTCGATCAGCCGCTCGATCTCTCCGCGCAGGGCCTCGTTGTCCCCCCGGGAAAGGACGGCGCGGCGGACCTCGGCGAGGCCGAGGCCCTCGGTTTCGGTCAGCCGGCGGACCGTGGCGAAGCGCTCCACGTCGCCCTCGCCGTAGCGCCGGTGACCGCCCCCGGTCTTGCGGATGTGAAAGAGGCTAGCGAGCTCGCGTTCGTAGAAGCGCAGCGTGGAGACGGGGATCCCGGTCCTCCGCGAGACGGCCGATATGGACAGGGTCGCTGGGCCCGACGTCATGCGAGATGCCCCGGGTTCCGGGCTCCGAGTTGGTCGCCAACTCGAAACCCAGCTCGGATCCTGAATCCCTTACACCGCGAACAGGGGACGTATCACCAGCGGATCGAACTTCCAGAGGTACTTGTAGGCGCCGTTGAAGAAGTCGATCGTGATCTCGTAGTGCGCTTCGACGGTGATCGACTCGCGGACCTTCGTGATCTTGAGGTTGTCCTTCGTGACCGGGATCTTGAGCTCCTGGGCCTTGCGCAGGATCTCGAATTCGATGAACTTCGGGTCCTTGATGGAGCCGAAGGCCGCCTGCTCCTGCATCACGTCGTAGAACTCCGAGGTTGCGATCTTCACGGGGACCACCTTGAAGAGGACGTAGCCGACGAAGCCGAGAATGAGGAGCCAAACGATGCATCCGACGTTGGCGGCTCCGCGGACTGTCCGTGACCGTGTCATGCGCACTTCTCCTCCAAGGGTTCCTTTCGGGATTCTAACCCGATTCGCGCGTTTTCAACGCACCGGACGGAACAAGCGATCCCATCGCGTGCGCCGCGCGAGCTCGACGGGAAGTTTCGCGACGGCCCGCGCGCCCGACGGCGCGTCGGAGCCGGGGGGCCGGAGCGACCAGTAGACGAAGAGCGCGCGGCCCTCGATGTGGCCCGCGGGCACGCTGCCCCAGTAGCGGCTGTCGCTCGAGTCGTCGCGGTTGTCGCCCATCACGAAGTACGACCCCGCGGGGACGCCGATGGGAGTGAGCTGATCGCGCCGCCGCCGGTCGCCGGGAATGGACGGATCGTCCGGCCAGACGCGATCGTCCGAATGAAACGCATAGGGCTCGTCGAGCAGCCGGCCGTCGACGAACACGCGCTTGTCCCGGATCGCGACGGTCTCTCCCGGAAGGCCGACGACGCGCTTCAGGAAGTCGCGGCGCGGGTCTTCCGGGAAACGGAAGACCACGATGTCTCCCCGCCGGACGCCGCGCAACGGCAGTAGCGCGGCGAGGGGGCCCGGGCCGGGCGCAAACAGGAACTTGTTCACGAGGAGCCGGTCCCCCGTCAGCACGTTCTTCTCCATCGAGGGGCTCGGAACTTCGAACGCCTGGAACAGGAAAGTCCGGGCGAAGAGGGCGAAGACGATCGCCGCGAGCACCGGGTCGGCCCGCTCGCGCAGCCCCCGCCGCCCGGGGGCGGCCGGCGTCGCGGTCGTTACTTCACGACCGTGAACATCCGGTCCCATCGTGTCCGCGAGAAGAAATGGACGGCGACGTCCGCGAGCTGGCGGACCTTCGCGATGGGGCCGCGCCAGATGTGCGAGTTCGGCTCGGCCTCGTAGGACCAGTAGAGGACGACGGGGCGGCCGAAGATGTTCGGGCGGGGGATCGCGCCCCAGTAGCGGCTGTCGAGGGAGTTGTCGCGGTTGTCCCCCATGCCGAAAAACGCGCCGGGCGGGACCTGGAACGGGCCGAACTGGTCGCGCCGCCGCGCCATGTCCGGGACGGCGGGATTGTCGGGGTAGGTCTCGGAATCGATGTGCTGGATGGAGGCGCGCTCCTCGGGCTTGCCATTGACGAAGAGCCGCTTGTCCCGCACCTGCACCGTGTCGCCGCCCTGCGCGACGGCGCGCTTGACGAGGACGTTGCCGGGGTTCAGGTCGTCGCCGGGCTTCTTGAAGACGACGATGTCGCCGGGCCGCACGTCGCGGTACGGAAGCAGGCCGGCGAGCCCCGGAAGGCGGGGCGCGAAGGCGAACTTGTTGACGAGCAGGTGGTCGCCCACGAGGATCGTGCGCTCCATCGAGCCGGTCGGGACCTGGTAGGTCTGCACGATGAACGTGCGCACGAAGAGCACGAAGATTCCCGCCACGAGGAGGGACTCGTACCATTCGCGCGCGGTCGACTGGGTGCGGGGGGCCGCTGGCGCGGTGACGTTGGGATCGTTCATTCGACTTTCAACACGGCGAGAAACGCTTCCTGCGGGATGTCCACGCGGCCCACCCGCTTCATGCGCTTCTTGCCCTCCTTTTGCTTCTCGAGAAGTTTCCGCTTGCGCGTGATGTCGCCGCCGTAGCACTTGGCGAGCACGTTCTTGCGGATTGCCGAAACCTGTTCCCGGGCTACGATTTTCGCGCCGATCGCGGCCTGGATCACCACCTCGAACATCTGGCGGGGGATGATTTCTTTCATCTTTGCCGCGAGGAACCGGCCCCGCACTGCCGCGGCGTCCCGGTGGACGATCAGGGACAGGGCGTCGACGGGGTCCCCGTTGACCAGCAGGTCGAGCTTGATCAGGTCGCCCTCCTGGTACCCCGCGAACTCGTAATCGAATGAGGCGTAGCCCTTCGAGATCGACTTCAGCTTGTCGTAGAAGTCGAGGACGACCTCGTTCAACGGGAAGTCGTAGGTCAGGACCACGCGGTTGGAGGCCAGGTACTCGAGCGACTTCTGCGTTCCGTGCCGGTCCTCGCACAGCTTCAAGAGTCCGCCGAGGAAGTCGTCCCGCGTGATGATCGTCGCGGTGATGTAGGGCTCCTCGATCCGGGCGATGTAGTTCGCGGCCGGCAGATGGTTCGGGTTGACGATCGCGAGGACCTCTCCCTTGTTCGTCGTCACCCGATAATTCACGCCGGGCGCGGTCGTGATGAGGTCGAGGTCGAACTCGCGCTCCAGGCGCTCCTGGATGATCTCCATGTGGAGCAGGCCGAGGAATCCGCAGCGGAACCCGAAGCCGAGCGCGGTCGAGTTCTCGGGCTCGAACGTGAACGAGGCGTCGTTCAGGCGCAGCTTCTCCATCGCGTCGCGCAGGTTGGCGTACTCGTCGGCATCGGTGGGGAAGAGGCCGGCGAAGACCATGGGCTTGGCCTCCGCGAAGCCCTCGAGCGGCTCCGCCGTGGGGCGCCGGACCTCGGTGATCGTGTCGCCGATGCGCGTCGAGTGGAGGTCCTTGATGTTGCCCCAGAGGGATCCGACTTCGCCGACCGAGAGAGACGCCACTTCCTCAGACTGTGGCCGGAACACGCCGAGCGCCTCGACATCCGTCTCGAGGCCGGTGCCCATGGCGCGGATCTTCATTCGCGGCTCGAGCTTTCCGTCGAGGATGCGCACGAGCGACGTCACGCCGCGGTAGGGGTCATACCAGGAGTCGAAGAGCAGCGCCTTCAACGGAGCGTCCGGATCCCCTTTCGGCGGGGGGATGTCGCGGACGATGCGCTCGATCAGGTCCTCGATCCCGATGCCCATCTTCGCGGAAGTCAAGACCGCGTCGTCGGCCGGGATCCCGACGACCTGCTCGATCTGCTCGCGTGCCTTCTCGGGCTCGGCGGAGGGCAAGTCGATCTTGTTGATGACCGGAACGATGACGAGATTGTGCTGCGTGGCGAGGTAGGCGTTGGCGAGGGTCTGCGCCTCGACGCCCTGGGTCGCGTCCACGACGAGCACGGCGCCCTCGCAGGCGGCCAGCGACCGCGAGACCTCGTAGGAGAAGTCCACGTGCCCCGGCGTGTCGATCAGGTTCAGGACGTAGTCCTGGCCGTCGCGCGCGGTGTAGCGCAACGTGACCGCCCGCGCCTTGATCGTGATGCCGCGCTCCTTCTCGAGGTCCATGTCGTCGAGCATCTGCTCGTGCATTTCGCGCGCGGTCACGGCGTGGCACCGCTGCAGGATCCGGTCCGACAGCGTCGTCTTGCCGTGGTCGATGTGCGCCACGATCGAGAAGTTGCGGATGAAGCGGGGGTCGGGCATATTGGCGAACGGCGAATAATACAGGTTCCCGGCTCACGTCCCCAGCGGCCAGCGGGACCGTGCCGGCGCCTCGACGGCGCTCCGGGCCCCCTCCCGGCGGAAGCGCAGCAGCCCCGCCCAGCCGATCATCGCTGCGTTGTCGGTCGTGAAGGAGCGCTCGGGCAAGAGGACGGGGACCTGGCGCCTGGCGCCCCAGGCCGACAATGACGCGCGCAGCTCCGTGTTGGCGGCCACGCCCCCCGAAAGCGCGATCGCCTCGATCCCTTCGTCCCGATGGACCGACTCCACGCGGTCGAGCAGGGCGGCGACGATAGCGTGCTGGAAGGAGGCCAGCAGATCGACGAGGTCGGGAGGCAGCGTGTCGGGGTCGAGCGGCGAGCCGTCGATCCCGCGCTTCTCGAGCTCGCGCAGCATGGCGGTCTTCAGCCCCGAGAACGAGAAATCCCGTGAGCCGTCGTTGGTGCGGCCGATGGCGAACGGATGCCGGTCCCCGCGTCCGAGTGCGGCGATGCGGTCGACGATCGGCCCGCCCGGGTACCCGAGCCCCGCGCGGCGGGCGATCTTGTCGAACGCCTCGCCGGGCGCGTCGTCGCGCGTGCGGGCGAGCGGAATGATTGCGCCGTCTTCCACGCGCACGAGCTCCGCGTGGCCGCCCGATACGACGAGGCCGTGGAAGGGGTACTTCACCGTCAGCGGCGCTTCGCCGTTGCCGCGCAGGTAGGCGGAGAAGAGGTGCCCCTCGAGGTGATTGACGCCGACGAGCGGAATTCCGCGCGCGAAGGCGAGCGCCTTGCCGGCGGAGAGCCCGACGAGCAGCGCGCCGATCAGGCCTGGACCGGCCGTCGCCGCCACGAGCCCGACGTCCTCGAGCCGTACGCCGGCCCGGCCGAGCGCTTCCTCGAACACGGCGGGCAGGTTCTCGAGATGCGCGCGCGCGGCGACCTCCGGGACGACGCCGCCGTACTGCGCGTGCGCCCGCATCTGGGAGGAGACGACGTTGGAGAGCACGCGGCCCTCGCCATCGAGCACGGCGACCGATGTCTCGTCGCAGGAGGTTTCGATTCCGAGAACGATCACGGCAGGATCTCAAACCCCTCGCGCCGTGCCGCGTCGCGAAGCCGATCGTCCAGGCAGACGAACGGGAGCGCCTCGGGGCGCTCTCCGCAGGCGACCAGGGCGGCTGCGAGCTGAAGCGCGTCCGCGGCCCGCAGTGGATGTGTCTGGACGAGCCGTAACGCCCGCGCGCCGACCGATTCGAGGGAGGCAATTGGCCGCCATTGGCGAGCCAGCGTCTTCCAGTCCTGCCGGAGACGTTCCGCCCGGTCCTGCGGCAACCCTTCGCGCAGGCGCCGCGACAACGCGGCGCCGATCTCCACATCGGTCAGGCACCACACGGTTTGAGCGGCATCCTCCTGGTACAGGGACTTGACGCTGCGCGTTTCCTTCTCGTCGATCAGCAGCGGCAGCAGGGCCGAGGTGTCCCAGTACTTCATCGGCCCGATCGGCGCTCCTCCAGAAGCGCTTCGAGGAGGCTGAAGCGCGGGTCGACCTTGATGGGATTGACGTCGAGAGGCTTCCCACCTCGGACCCTGGGCGGCTGAATGATCCCACGCCGTTCTGCCTCAATGACCCAATCCGGTACCCCCGGCTCGGCCGGTGCGGCCGCGATCGGCTCGATCCGGGCGATGGGCGTATCGCGGTCGTACACAATGACGGTCTCGCCCTTGCGCACCCGCGCCAGGTACTCCGAGAGGCCGTCCCGCAGCTCCGATATCCTGGCGTTCTTCATGACGCCATTATAGCCAGAGTTGCTGCCTACCGCCGCCTGTCTGCCGCCACCCTCAGGCTCTGGCCAAACGGCGCCCGGCACACCCCGCGGTCGGTCACGATCGCGGTGATGTATCGGGCGGGCGTGACGTCGAAGGCAACGTGGCGGGCGGAGACGCCCTCGGGGGCGATCGACCGGCCCGCGAACGAGAGGACTTCCGCGGGCGAACGCTCCTCGATGGGGATCGCGGCGCCGTCGGGACAGCCGAAGTCGACGGTCGTCATGGGTGCGGCGACATAGAAGGGGATGCCGTTCTCCTTCGCGAGCACCGCCAGGGAGTACGTGCCGATCTTGTTCGCAGTGTCTCCGTTGGCGGCGATGCGGTCGGCGCCCACCACGACGGCCTCGATGCCGCCGCACGAGAGAAAGTGGCCGGCCATGCTGTCCGTGATGAGCTCGACCGGGATCCCGTCGCGCGAAAGCTCCCAGGCGGTCAGGCGCGCGCCCTGAAGGAACGGCCGCGTCTCCGAGGCGATGACCCGGATCGGCTTGCCCGCTTCGATCGCGCCGCGGATGACGCCGAGCGCCGTGCCGTATCCCGCCGTCGCGAGCGCCCCGGCATTGCAGTGGGTGAGCACGGCGCGCTCGCCCGTGAGCAGCTCCGCGCCGAATTTCCCGATGCGGCGGCAGGCGGCGATGTCTTCAGCGGCGAGGGCGTCGGCCTCCGCGACGAGCCCTTGCTCGATCGCTTCGGGCCGGGCGGCGCTGAGCGCGGCAAAGCGGCCCGCCATCCGCTCGAGCGCGGAGAAGAGGTTGACGGCCGTCGGCCGCGTCGCGGCGAGCAGGCGCCGCGCCGCGTCGAAGCGTTCGGAGGGCGGCGTCGAGGCTCCGCTTCGCATCGCGAAAGCGGCGCCATAGGCCGCGGCCACGCCGATCGCGGGTGCTCCGCGCACGGCCATGTCGCGGATTGCCATGGCGATTTCGGGGGAGCGCTCGAGCCCGAGCCACACCTCCTCCGCAGGCAGCCGGCGCTGGTCGAGCAGCCGCAGGACGCGCCCCTCGCGATACAGGGGACGGAAGAGCTCCGCAGCGTTCACGGGGCCGGTCGCAGGACGAGGCCGGCGCCGTGTCGGCGCGGGTCCGCGACGGCCTCGGTCTTCCCGCCGGGCAGCGCCGCGACGGCATGCACGCGCCCGATCTTGCCCGAGACCGGGTCGTGGGCGCTGACTTTGGTCGGGTGGCCCATCGCCTCGAGGGCGGCGATCCAGGCCGGATCGAACCCTTCCGGCTCCAGCTCGAGGACGTCGGGCAGATCCTGCTGGTGGAAGCGCGGCGCGGCGACTGCCGCGGCAAGCGTCTCGGCCCGCAGGGCCAGCCCGAGCAGGACCTGGAAATTCGTCGTGATGATCGTCGAGCCTCCGGGCGAGCCCCAGGCGAACGTGCCGCGGCGAGGGATCACCGCGATCGTCGGGCACATCGAAGAGAGCATGCGCTTGCCGGGGGCGATCGCATTCGACTCTCCCTGGACGAGGCCGTACATGTTCTTCTCGCCGGGCCTCGCCGCGAAGTCGTCCATCTCGTTGTTCATGAGGAACCCGAGACCGGGGGCGATGCGGGCATTGCCGAAGGAGTCGTTCAGCGTCGTCGTCATCGAGACGACCATCCCGCTGCCGTCCACGACGGAGAAGTGCGTCGTCGTCGGTTTCTCGGGAAACACGCGGGGAAGATCGGCCGAAGGAGTCGCTCGGTCCGGTTGGATCGAAGCCACGAGGCGCCTCGCGCGGACGGGATCGACGAAGAGCTTCTCGTCGATGCCGGGGAACGCCGGGTCGCCCAGGAAATGGTTGCGGTCGCGGAAGGCGCGTTTCTCGATCTCGGCGAGCCAGTGCATTGCCGGGGCGCTCTGGATGCGCAGGCGGTCGGGGATCAGGCCGACGGCCAGTGCCATCTCGGCGAGGACCGGGCCCGAGGAGGGCGCGGGTGTGGTGAACACCTCGGCGCCCAGGAAGGAAAAGCGCAGGGCCGGGCGGACCTTCGCCTCGTAGCGAGCGAGGTCGCCCCGCGTGATGAGGCCTCCCGTGCTCTTCTGGCCCTCTTCGATGTTGCGCGCAATCTCGCCGCGATAGAAGCCGTCCTCGCCGCGATCGCGGATCGCCGCGAGGGTCCTGGCCAGGTCCGGCTGACGGAAAAGGGCGCCCGGGACCGGGGCGGCCCCGTTCGGCAGGAAGATGCGAGCCGTGGCCGGGTCCTTCGCGAGCCTCGCCCGGTCGGCGGCAATGGACTTGGAAATGTTCTCGGTCATCGGGAACCCGTCGCGCGCGAGTCTCACGGCGGGCTCGACGACGGCCTTCCAGGCAAGGCGCCCGGCGCGGCGGTGCGCGAGGGCAAGACCCGCGACGGACCCGGGAACGCCGGAGGCGAGCGGGCCCTCCGTCGAGGAGGGGGCCTGGGCGCCCGGCGCGGCCAGGAAGAGGTCGCGCCGCGCCGCGCGGGGGGCCATCTCCCGAAAATCCACGGTCAGGACGCGGCCCTTCGCGTCGCGAGAGATCCAGAACCCGCCGCCGCCGATGTTGCCCGCCTCGGGCCAGGTCACGGCGAGTGCGAAGGCAACGGCGACGGCCGCATCCGCGGCGTTGCCGCCCTTGCCGAGGATTTCGATGCCGACCCCGGCCGCGATGGCCTCCTCGGCCGCGACGGCGCCGCCGGCACCGAGCGAGGCCTGGGGCGGCTCTGCGGCCGAGAGAGCGGCCGAGGCCAGGACCAGGAGCAGCGCAACCAGCCCGCGTTTCACTGCGCTATTCTATCGGGCCGATGAAATCCATGAGGCAGCTTGCTCTCGAGGGGCGAAAAGTCTTCCTGCGGGTCGATTTCAACGTGCCGCTCGATCGCTCCGACCGGGTGGCCGACGATACCCGCATCGTCGAGACGCTGCCGACGTTGCGCCTGGCGCTGGAGCGGGGAGCGCGGGTCGTCTGCGCGTCCCACCTCGGAAAGCCGAAAGGCAAGAAGAAGGCCGAGCTCTCGCTGGCGCCGGTCGCCGTGCGGTTGGCCGAAAAACTCGGCAAGCCCGTGCGCTTCGTCGAGGACTGCATCGGTCCGGATGCCGCGAAGGCCGCGGACGCGCTGGCCCCCGGCGAAGTGCTGCTGCTCGAAAACCTTCGCTTTCACGCCGGAGAGGAAGCCAACGACCCCGAGTTCGCGACCCAGCTGGCGGCGCTCGCCGACGTGTACGTGGATGACGCCTTCGGCGCCGCCCACCGCTCGCACGCATCGATCGTCGGCGTGCCCCAGCGCCTGAAGGAGAAGGGCGCCGGCCTGCTGCTCGAGAAAGAGGTGCGGGAGCTTTCGCGCCTGCTCGAGCCCGAGCGGCCGTTCGCGGCGATCCTCGGCGGCGCGAAAATCTCGGGCAAGATCGACACGCTGCGGGTCCTGTCGCGCCGGGCGGACATTCTGCTGGTCGGCGGCGGAATGGCGAATCATTTCGTGAGGGCCCTCGGCCTTTCGATCGGCCGCTCCCTGCTCGAGGAAGACAAGGTCGCGCTCGCGCGCGAGATCCTCGACTTCTGCAAGGAGGCGGGCAAGACGATCGCGCTGCCCTCGGATTTCGTCGTGGCGAAGTCGCCCGACGACGGTGCGAACGCAAAGACCGTGGGCATCCACAAGATTCCGGACGGCCTGATGGCCCTCGACGTCGGTCCCCGCACGCTCGAGCAGTTCGAGCGCCTGCTCGGGCCCGCGAAGACGATCTTCTGGAACGGGCCGATGGGCGTATTCGAGAAGCCTCCCTTCGACAAGGGGACGATGGCCCTCGCCCGCATCGTCGCCGCGTCCGGCGCCGTCACGGTGGTCGGCGGCGGCGAGAGCGTCCAGGCGGCGCACGCGGCGGGCGTCGCGGAGAAGTTCACGCATGTCTCGACGGGGGGAGGGGCTTCGCTCGAGTTCCTCGCCGAGGGGAATCTGCCCGGGATCGAAGCCCTGAAGGCGTGACCCACGCGCTTCCCATGAAGCTCTTCGTCGCGAACTGGAAAATGCACAAGACGCGCCCCGAGGCGCGTGCCTTCGCGGCGCAGTTCGAGGAGCGCATCGGAAGCGGCGTCGCCGGGGCCGAGCTCGTCATCGCGCCGCCATGGACCGCGCTCGACGCGGCGCGCGGGGGCCGCGGGCTTTGGGCGCTCGCATGCCAGAACGTCGCAGCCGAGGCCGAGGGATCATTCACCGGCGAGGTGTCGGCCGGGATGGCCGCGGATGCCGGTTGCCGCTACGCCATCATCGGCCACTCGGAGCGGCGGCAGCTGTTCGGCGAGGACGGATCGGTCCTCGAGAAAAAGCTGGCGCGATGCCGCGAGGCGGGACTGATCCCCATCTACTGTATCGGCGAGACGGCGCCAGAGCGGGATGCGGGCCGGACGGAGGCCACGCTCGCCGCCGGGATCGCGACGCTCGAGAGGGACCCACCCGACGCCCCGCTGGTCGTGGCCTACGAGCCGATCTGGGCGATCGGGACCGGCCGCTCCGCCATGCCGCAGCACTGCGCGGCGGCCTGCGTGCACATCCGGCAATTGCTGCCGGCAAGGCGGCAGCTGCGCATCCTCTACGGCGGGTCCGTGACGCCCGACAACGCTCGGGACCTGCTGGGCGCCTCCGGGGTGAACGGGTTCCTGATCGGCGGGGCAAGCCTGTCGGCGGGCTCGTTCGCGGCCATCGCCCGCGCTTGACGCCCCCGGGAGAGGCGCGTACACTTCGGCCCCTTTTCGTGGAGGTTGCGTGTACATCGCCCTGGTCACCATCTACGTCATCATCTGCTTCTTCCTGATCCTGGTGGTCCTCCTCCAGCAGGGCAAAGGAGCGGACATCGCCGGCGCGTTCGGCGGCGGGTCCAGCCAGACCGCCTTCGGCGCCCGGGGAGCGACGACGTTCCTGCACAAGCTCACGACCGGTGCCTTCATCGGGTTCGTGCTGATCTCGATGCTTCTTTCGATCCTCGAGGCGCGGCCGAAGGGCTCCGTAATCGACAAGGCGCTCCCGGCCGCCGCCGCGGCCCAGAAGCCGCTCGTGCCGGCGCCCGCCGCCCCGGCTCCGGATGGCGCTGCGCCGGCGGCCGCACAGCCCGCTCCCAACGCCGCGCAGCCCTCCTCAGGCAGTCCGGCTAAGCCTTAGAATCGGCCCCCGTGCCGTCGTGGTGGAATTGGTAGACACGTACGTTTGAGGGGCGTATGGGGTAACCCATGCCGGTTCGAGTCCGGCCGACGGCACCATTTTGAAAGAGCCGTGAGTCGCGGGTCGGGTCGCAGCTGAAAACCCGCAGCTCATTTCCCGGGCACCGGGTCCCACCCGCCCCTGGCCCACGGATGGCACCGCAGCACCCTCCCGGCGGCGAGCGCGAAGCCGCGCGGCGCGCCGTAGCGCTCGATGGCCTCGCGCCCGTAGGCGGAGCAGGTGGGCTCGAAGCGGCAGTGCACGAGCCCGGAACGGGCGATCGCAGGCGAGACGGTGGCCCGGTAAGCGTCGATTGCCCCGATGGCCAGCCGCGCGCCCACCTGCTCGGTGGCCGGTTTCAGGCAGTCGCCGACGACCAATCCGACCAGCGCCGCCAGGATCGGGCCGGCCAGACTGGCGCGGCGCGGCTCAGTCCCTGGCAGAGAGCCGGCTGGCATAGGGGGAGACCGCAGGGATCATGAGCCTCTGGCCCTGGATCGCCTTGACGGTCGCGAGGATGACGATCGCGACGTACATCAGAGAGACGATCAACATCGCCACCGCGTAGAGGCAGGACACCGCGGGAAAGAGAATTCCGACGGCCGTGGCGACGGCGCCCGTCGCGACCACCACCCCGAACAGCAGCAGGCCGTTGCGGGCATGCCACCGGGTCTCGCGGTCCCGCGACGCCAGCAGGGGAATCACGCCGAGGACGGCGAGATAAGCGAGGACCAGCAGCCAGGCACGCGTCGGGGAGGGTCCCTCGGCGGTCATTGCCGGGACGATATCAGCCTGCTGGTGGCAGAACGCTAGTTCGTCTTGAGCCGGATGGTCCCGTTGACCGTTTCGCAGTGAAGCGGCTCGGTGCCGCCGTTGTAGCTGCCCCGGGCCTCCTTGGGTCCGAACTTGCCTTCCACGGGCAGGTCGATGTCCCCCTCGATGTGCCCGTTGACGGTTTCGAGGTCGTACCGGACCGAAGAGCTCTTGTCGAACGCGACGTCGATCGATCCGTTGACCGTTTCGACCCTCGTCTTCCTGAGCGGTCCCTTGTAGGCCAGGCGGACCGAGCCGTTGACCGTGTTCGCGCTGCTCGGGCCCTGCAGACCGGTCAGCTCGATCGAGCCGTTGACGGCGTCGCCCGAGAACGAGCCGGCAAAGCCCGCGGCGATGATCTTTCCGTTGCAGGTTTCGAATCGGACGTCCGTCTTCGACGGAATCTGGAGCACGTAGTCCACGTGCGCTCCGGAGCCTCCGAAGTCGAGGAACCCGAAGAGCCGGCGGCGCTTGGGATTGACCGTCTCGACCTTGATTTCCTCGCCGACCTTGGTGACGCGGATCTCCGTCAGGCGCAGCGTCTCCTGGGCGCGGCTGCCCTCGGCCTTCTTGACCGCCCGGAGTTTGAAGTAGGGACGGTCCCAGGCGCTGGCCTCGATTTCGCCGTTGACGTTCTCGACGGAAATCTTCGTGATGCCCTCCATGGAGTAGGCCTTCTCGAAAACCTCCTGGTCGCCGCTTCCGGCTCGCAGGGGCGCGGCCAGGGCGAGCAGGAGCAGGGCGGCAAGGGTCTTTCTGGTCGTTCTCATGGGCATCCGAATCTTTACAACGGAAAGCCGGTAAAAAGGTTCAGTTCGGATTGGGCCCGCTCCGCGGGCGAGCCGCAACCCTCATGCTGTCCGCATCATACGCAAGCCGCTGCGGCGGTCCGAGCGGCGGGGAGCGTCCCCGTTCCGAAGGACCGGCCAGGCGTCCCGGAGGTTCCAGAGGGGGATGAGCAGGGGCAGGTTGCGGCGGATCGATCCCCAGGGGCCCGGCACGGCGCCATCGGCGCGCCGGACTTCGATGCCCAACCAGCGCCGCGCCCGCCCTCCCTGCGCGTCGCGCAGCAGGAAGGCGGCCGTGGCGGCCGTCCCCGCCCCGATCCAGAGGGCGGGAATGAGGTTGTGGCCCGCGGGAACGAAGCGCCAGAGAATCCCCGTGAGAATCAGGCCGGCCAGATCCGCCGCGGCCGCGCAGACGAGCACGTCGAGAAAGAGCGCGAGGACCCGGGCGCGGCGCATACTGCGGGAATTGTGGATGGACACCGGGCGATTGTGAATTGAAAATGCCCCCGGACGACCGATCTCTCGCCGACTGCCACCTCCATTTCGAAGGGTGCCTTCCCTCGCCCGACATCGCGCGCCTGGCGAGCCGTGCGGGGCATCGGTTCGCGGACCCCTCGGTGTTCGAGACGTCCCGGCGGGGGGTGCGCGATGCCGCCGGTTTCCTCGACCTCTTCGCGGAGGTCTGCCGGCTCTTCCGCAGCCCCGAAGACTACGTCGGCGCCGCGCTCGCCGTGGCCGGAGCGCTGGCCGACGACGGAGTGGATTACGCCGAGGTCTATGTCTCGCCCGAGATCTTCGCGCGGGTCGGCCTCGACGCGCGGGCCTGCCTCGAGGCCGTGGACGTCGGATTCCGCGAAGCGCTCGAAACGCGCGGGATCCTCTGCCGGATCCTCCTCGACGCCGTGCGCCACTGGGGCCCGGAATCCGCCGACCGCGTCCTCGACCTCTACGAGAAGAACCCTCTCCCCTCGATCGTCGGCTTCGGCATGGGAGGCGAAGAGGCGTCGGTGCCTGCGGCCGCGTTCGGCGGGATCTACCTGCGGGCCCGCGCGCTCGGCCTGCGCACCTCCGTGCATGCGGGGGAATGGGTCGGCGCGGAGTCGGTGCGCGACGTGCTCGACGCGCTGCGGCCCGACCGGCTGGACCACGGCATTGCCGCAGTCGAGGACCCGCTCCTGCTCGCGCGCCTGGCCGACGAGGACACGATCCTCTGCGTGGCGCCGACGGGCAACCTGCGGACCGGCGCCGTTTCCTGCGCCCGGGACCACCCCCTGAAGCGGCTCATCGAGGCGGGCGTCCGCGTCACGCTCTCGGCCGACGACCCGGTCCTCTTCGAAACGACGACTCGCGGCGAGTACCGCTTTGCGCGGGAAGCGCTCGGGCTCACGGACGAAGACCTGCGCCAGCTCGCGGGCAACGCCTGGCACGCGGCCTTCTGCACGAAGGCGCAGCGCGAGGCGGGGTTGAAGTCGATTGCGGATCCTGGATTCCGGATTTCGGATTCATGACACGAAGAAGACGAGGCGCGCCTCCTCGAGGAGAGCCGTCAGGGCCGAAAGCCGCGACCGCCGCACCCCGAGCGTGAGCACCGGCTCCGGGTCGAAGCGTTCCGAGGCGAGGCGCACGTGCGGCGGATCGAGCAGCCGCCGGACGAGTCCGGTCTTCTCGTACGGGCAGCGCACCTCGAGCGTGACGGTGTCGTAGACGATCTCGAAGCCCGCAGCCTCGATGGCGCGCTCGGCGGCGAGCCGGTACGCCCGCGCGAGGCCGCCCGTTCCGAGCTTCGTCCCGCCATAGTAGCGCGCGACCGCGGCGACGGTGTCGGTCAGCTTCGCGCCCTCGAGGGCGCCGAGGATGGGCTTGCCGGCGGTGCCCGACGGCTCGCCCGCGTCCGACGCGCGCGACGCGGCCCGGTCGCCCGCGCCGATCTTCCAGGCGAAGGCCACGTGGGTCGCGTCGTGGTGCTCGCGACGGAGCCGATCGAGGAACTGTTCCGCGGCTTCCGACGACGCAGCCCGCGCCGCGAATCCGAAGAACCGCGAGGCCTTCTCGCGGACCTCGCCCCGTCCCTCGCGGGCGGGGACGCGCCGGGCATCGCCGTCGCGCGTCACCCCGAAAGCGTGGCCTCGTAGATCGCGCGGTAGCGGGCGACGAGCTTCCCGGTCGGGAACTCGCGCTCGGCGCGGAGCCGGCACTGCGCCGAAAGGCGATTCCACTGCTCGGCGTCGCGAAGCAGTCCGAGCGCGGCAGCGGCCATGCCCTCCACGTCGCCCACCGGGCGGAGGAAGCCGTTCTTCCCCTCTTCGACGACCTCGGGCAGGCCGCCGGCCGCAGTCCCCACGACGGGCACCCCGCACGCCATCGCTTCCAGTGCGGCGAGCCCGAAGGACTCCGCGTCCGACGGGAGCAGCAGCAGGCGCGTCGCCGGAAGGATCGTCTCGACCGCAGCCACGTTGCCGAGGAACGTCGTCCGGTCCTCGAAGCCGCCCTCGCTCGCGAGCCGCTCGGCAAGCGAGCGGTCGGGCCCGTCCCCGATCAGGAGCAGGCGCGCGGGAATCTGGCGACGGATCCGGTCGAAGACCGCGAGCACGTCGCCAATCTTCTTGACGGGGCGGAAATTGGAGACGTGGACGATGAGCGCCTCGCCGTCGCGGGCGAGCGCCCGCGCGAACGGGGAGGCCCCGTCCGGCCGGTACTGGCGCGTGTCGACGAAATTCGGGACGACTTCGATCTTGCGCCGCACGCCGAATTCCCGGACGGTCACGTCCCGCAGGTAGTTCGACACGGCCGTGACGGCGTCGCTCTGCTCGATGCCCCAGCGCGTGATGGGCAGGTAGGAGCGGTCCTGGCCGACGATCGTGATGTCCGTGCCGTGCAGCGTCGTCACGACTCTGAGCTTCGCCCGGCCGCCGTTGCCGTTGCTCATCTCGCGGGCGAGGATCGCCGAGATCGCGTGGGGCAGGGCGTAGTGCACGTGCAGCAGGTCGAGGTGTGCGTGCGCGGCGACCTCCGCCATCTTCGTCGCGAGCGCCAGCGTGTAGGGCGGCGTCACGAAGAGCGGGTACGAAGGCGCGACGACCTCGTGGAAGTGGACGCGCTCGCGCGGCAGGTCCAGGCGCGAGGGCAGGGCATAGGAGATGAAGTGGACCTCGTCCCCGAGCTCGGCCAGCGCGATCCCGAGCTCCGTCGCGACGACGCCGCTGCCGCCGAACGTGGGATAGCAGGTGATGCCGATCTTCATCAGAATCCGGGCTCGAACTTGGCGAACGCCGTGACGAGATCGTCCACGCGCGGCGGCCGCCGCGAGAGAAACCCTTCGCCGAACTCGACCCCGATGAGGGCTCCGTGCTGGCGCGCACGCGACTCGATCATGTCGAGAAAGTCCTTCTGCGAAAGCACGGTCTCCGGCTCGGTCGAGCCGGGTTTGTGGAACTGGCTCTCGAACGCGCGCATGGCGGCGCGGCGAATGTCGATGTACGGCGTCACGTCCACGACGAACGCGGGCGGCTGGGGATCGAACGTGGGAAAGTAGACGGTCTGCTGCGGGCGGTGCGCCGGGTACGCGGTCTCGAGCTTGCGCAGCCCGGCGTAGAACGCAGCGTCCGTGACGAGCTGGCCCGCGCGCCGGTGGTCCGGGTGCCGGTCGTCGGGATACGGGGTCAGGATGAGCCTCGGCTTCTCCCTCCGGATGACGTCGATGACGGCGAGCTCCTCCTCGCGGCCCCGGCGCAGGCCCCCGTCCCCGCAATCGAGCGATTCGCGGAAGTCGGCGCCCAGGATTTCGGCCGCCCGCCGCGCTTCGACCGCGCGGAGTTCGGCAGTGCCGTGCGTGCCCATCTCGCCGCGCGTGAGGTCGATGATGCCGAAGCGGTAGCCGCCGGCCTTCAGGCGCGCGAGCGTGCCGCCGCACGTCAGTTCCACGTCGTCCGGGTGCGCCGCGATCGCGAGGACGTCAACGGCCATGGGTTGCTCCGTTCCTTTCCACGTCGAGGCCAAAGTCGATGACCGCGGCGCCCCCGGTCGAGGCTCCGGCCGCGCGCCGCAGTGCGTCGGGAACGCCGGGCCCCCAGTTGAGGATCCACGCGAGGGGCGGATAGACGCGCTCCGCCGGGATTCCGTCGGGCATGAGGGCCTGGGCGAGGCGCTTGCTCCGGCTGGAGGCCACGCTGCCCTTGCGCTCGACGGCCTTGCGAGTGCGTTCGACGAGTTGATCGAACTGGTAGCCGATCTTCTTGCGCGCGGTGTCGAGGGCGCCGGTGAGCGAAGCGTCGAGCGCGGCGAGCGGCGTGCCGAGCCCGGCGAGCCGCTCGTCGGTCGCCTGCGCCAGCCGCGCGGCCGCGTCGGCCTCGGGGACGGGCGCCGCCTCGGTCTCGCCAGGCGCGACCAGCAGGTCTTCCTCTGCGACGCCGAGCTGCTCGGCGAGCCGGCGCTCGGCGGGGCCGCGCAGCACGAAATGCGTGCGCGGGATGAGCACTGGAGGGGTCACACCGAAGAGAGGAAAGAGCGGGAGGCTCTGCGCGTGGTACGCGATCTCCGCCGCTCCGAGCACGCTGGCCGCCATGGGGAAGAGATACGACTTCAGGACCGGTCGGGTTATGACGTCCGCCGACGGCCAGGCCTCTCCCGCCTCGACCCGGGCGACCGCGGCCGGGAGGTCCTCGACCCGGCGCCGTCCCTGCGTGTCGATGGCGAAGAAGGAAAACCCCTCGGGAACCGGCGCCGGAACGGGGCGGCCCGAGGCGCGCAGCTTCTCTTCGGTCGAGCGCAGCGCCGCCCGCAGTAAGTCGGCCTTCCGGGCCGCTTCGAGAAAGAGCGCGACGGTGGGCGCGCGCGCGGCCGCATCGAGCGGCTCGAGCACGAGCAGCGGATCCGGGTCCACGAGGTCGAGCAGTGTCTCGATGAACGCCTCGCCGTACCGGGTGCCGGGCGCGCTGCGCCGGGCGAAGGCCTCCAGCACGCGCCGGCCGTCGTCGCCGGGCGCGTCCGGCCGAAACGCGTCGACGATTTCGCGCACGCTTTCCGGGATCGGAAGCCGGCCGACGGGCTGCCGGTTCTGGCGGTCTGCGCCCTCGAGGATGAGCCGCCGGGGCCCCTCGGGCGTCGGTCGCGCGGTTTGCGCGATCTCCTGCAGGTCGTGGTCGTCGGTCAGCGCCCAGAAGACCGGGACGGCCGGCACGCCGCGCCGCGAGATCTCGCGCGCCAGGTGGATCGCGTCGAACGCCTTCATGAGCGTGAAGAGGGGCCCCGTGAAGAGGCCGACCTGGTGTCCTGCCGAGACGGCCACGGCGCGGCCCGCCGCCAGCTCTCCGGCCATCCTCTGCGCTTCGGGGCCGCGACATCGGAAGGCCGACGCCGGGACACGCGCGGCCCGTCCCGCGGCGAGCAGTTGCCGGCCCCGTTCGGCCGCGGCTTCGACCGTGGGCCGGTCCGGAAAGAGATCGGGGGCGCCCTGCAGGAACTCGAGAAAGATCGGCGAGAGCCCGGGGTATTTCGCGTAGGGGATCATGAGGGTTTCTCCGGCTTGCGCGCGAGGACGATGAGGCGCGGCGAGTCGGGTCCCGCCGGGGCCTCGTCGAAATCGCCCCACACTTTTTCCACGCGCAGTCCGGCCCCCTCGAGCAGCGCCAGCAGTTCGTCGGCGGCATACGCGCGCACGCTCTCCCGGAAGATCTCCGCCGAACCCGCGCGCCGGACCTCGATCTCTTTTTCGAGCCGCGCGGTGGCGGCGTTCCAGGACCGGCGGATCCGGTACTCCTTCTCGCCGCAGCTGCGACGCTCTTCCGCCACCAGGCGCGCGAGCACGTGATCGCGGCAGAAGGTGTCGCAGAGAAACGCCCCGCCCCCCTGGAGCACGCGCTCGATCTCGGCCACGACGGCGGTGTCCTCGGCCTCGGTCAGGAAGTAGCCGAAGCTCGTGAAGAAATTGAGGACAGTGCGGAACGCGCCGTCGCGAAACGGAAGAGACCGCATGTCGCCGCGGACCAGGGCGAGGTGGCGGTCGCGTTGGCGCGCGAGATCCAGCAGCGGCGCCGAGTAGTCGAGCCCGACCGAGGGCGACCCGGCCTCGGCGAGCGGGATCGAGTGGCGCCCCGAGCCGCAGCACAGGTCGAGCAGCGGCGTGCGCCGGTTCGGAAGGTGTGCGAGGGCGAAGGTTGCTTCGCGGCGGGCCGACTCGAGGTCGCGGTGCGGGTAGAGATCCAGGTACTCCTCGCCGAACCACGACTCCCACCAGCTCATACGGCCGTGGATTATGGCATTCCGTCCGCGGCGCTCGCCTCCTCCCACCGTCGCTACCGCTCGTTTCGCTCGCTCTCGCTCCCGCGGCGCGAACCTCCTCCCTCCCTTCGGTCGGGAGACTATTCGCGCCGGGTGCTGGCGCTGCCGGGGCGGCGGCTCTCGTGCTGCTAGAGTTATCCGAGTATGAACTTGCTCGCTCTTCTGGCCGCCGTCGTGCTGACGGCGCAGGTCATTCCGCCGCGGCCGACGGTGCGGCCGAAGATGACGCCGACGCCCGCGGTGCCGCAGGGGCCGCTCAGGGTCCACTCCCGCAAGGAGCGGATGGACCGCTACATGGTGGCTGCGATGCGCCGCTCGGGCGTGGACGCCTGGCTCGTGGTGACGCGCGAGGGAACGACCGACCCGGTCGCGTTCGATGTCGCCGCCGACCACGCCGTGGGTCGCGCCGCGTGCCTCTTCGTGGACAAGGGCGATCGCCTCGAGCGCGTCGCGATCGTGGCCAGCTACGACACCGAGACCTTCGAGAAGTCGGGGCTCTACGCGCGCGTCGTGCCGTACGGCAAGGAAGGCGCCGGCGCCGCCCTGAAGGGCGAGATCGAAAGGCTGAGCCCGAAGCTGATCGCGGTGAACATGTCGAAGGACGAGGCCCTCGCCGACGGCTTGACGGCCGGCAACCTGCAGTGGCTGCGCGACACGATCGGGGCGGACTACTCGAAGCGGCTGGTCTCGGCCGAGGCGCTGCTCGTCTCGTACCGCAGCCGCAAGACGCCGGCGGAGATCTCGAAGCTGCGCGCGGTCGTGAAGAAGACCGAGGCCATTCTCGCCGAGGCGCTGTCTCCGGCGGTCATCGTTCCCGGCAAGACCACGGAGAAGGACGTCGCGGATTTCATCCGCAAGCGGCGCAAGGAGATGGGGCTCGGGGCCTCATGGGAGGAAGACCAGGACCCGAACGTCATGGCGGGCCTGGCGCGCGGGCATTCGGCCGCCTCGGGGGCGACGATCCAGCCGGGCTCGATCGTGCGGATCGACTCGGGGATGGATGAGGACGGCTACAAGAGCGACATCCAGCGGCTCGCCTACGTGCTGCGTCCGGGCGAGACCGAGGCCCCGCCCGAGGTCGAGAAAGCCTTCGAGACGGTCCGCGCCGCCAACCGCGCGGCCTCGGCGACCCTGAAGCCCGGCGCGACGGGCACGGCCGTGGACACCGCCGCGCGCAAGGTCATCACCGACGCCGGGTACGAGGAATTCCAGCACGCGACCGGCCACCCGATCGGCGTCTACACGCACGACATCGGGCCGTTGCTCGCGCCGGCATGGCCGGACCGCTACGGCAAGCTCGGCGCCTACGTGATCGAGCGCGACCAGACCTTCGCCATCGAACCGGCGCTCGAAGTCGAGCTGCCGTGGATGATGGGCGGAAGCGTCGGATTCGGCCTCGAGGAGGACTACGTCGTGACCGAGACGGGCAGCGAGCCGCTGGGGACCCCCCAGGACCGGATCATCCTGATTCCGAGTGCTCGATGAAGAAAGCGCGGCGCGGCGTTCTTGCCGGAGTCCTGCTCCTCGCCGTCGCGTGCGGCGGCGGACTGAAGACCGTGGTGAACGACGGCTACCGGGCAATCCTCGCGTTTTCGAAGGACGAGCGGTTCGAGGTCGCCGTCCGCGGCGAGTCCCGGCGCGTCGAGGCGTCCATGAGCGGCTCGCCGCTCATCAAGATCATGCGCCCCGACCTGAAGAAGGTCTGGCAGATCCGGCCGTCCACGAAGAGGATCCTGGAGACGGCCTGGACCCCCACCGACGAGATCGTGCCCGGGTATCCGCTCGAGCCGAGGTTCGATCCGCACGCCTACGCCGACCGCTTCGGCGGCCAGATCAAGGCGATCGGCGACGCCGCCCATGGCCTCCATCCGTGCGACCGCTGGCAGATGAGCCTCCCCTCGGGCGACCTCGCGACGATCTGGGTCGCGCGCGACCTCGGCGACCTCGTCGTCAAGATCGCGCACGCGAAGAAGGACCAGGGCGACGAGTACCAGCCGTTCACGACGACGGAACTGCTCGACGTGCGCGTCGGCGCCGATCCCGACCTCTTCGAGAAGCCGAAAGGCTACGCCGAGGTCAAGTCCCTCCAGGACCTGCTGAAATAGCCGGAAGCGTGGCGGCTAGGCCGCGATCCGTTCTCTTCCCCGCAGGGGCTCCAGGGGCTCGAAATCCCGGAAGAGGATGTGGTCGTAGAAGTAGTGGCAGAGAAGGAACGACAGCGTCACCGCGTAGTAGCTGCGGTCCTGCGGGAAGTTCAGGCCCTTCCAGACGATGAGGTAGAGCACGCCGGCCGAGATCGTCGCGGCGATCGTCGCCGCGTAAAACTTGAGGGGCTTGCGGGCCCCGGCGATGCCGCGCACGAAATTGTTTCCGATGCGCCCGGTCGCGGCTTCGCGGCCGAGGATGAACCAGGTCAGCGCGAGGTACTGGAGCGAGTGCCAGGTGTTGAAACCCTGAAACGAGACGTCGAGGTTGTCGAACAGGGGAACCGCCATGGACATGGCCACCGTCATCGTCATGAAGAGCAGGCGCGGCCAGGACGACTCGCCACGCCGGATCTCGCCGTACACCCGCCAGGCGTAGAAGACGAAGAACACGGCGTAGCCGGCCGTGAACCCGACGGCCACGAAGCGGTGCTTCAGGAACGCGGGGAAGAGCAGCGCGCTGTCGCCGAGGGCGAACTTGCTTTCGACGAACTTGTACATCGCCATCAGATACAGGGCGCCGAGGATGACGGCGCCGTCGAGCCACCGGTCGAGCGGCCGCACCGGGGCCCCGGCGCGCATGCGGTAGGTCTCCGAGATGTACTGGGCCTGGTGGGTCACGTGGAGCGAGGCCCAGAGGAAGAACCCGGTCAGAAGCAGCAGAAAGTTCTGCAGCGCTCCCAGGATGACGAGGGTCGGGATCACGACGAGCGGCAGGTAGGTCAACAGTCCGTAACGCGCCCGAAAACGCGGCTCCATGGTCGTCCGCAGGAAGGTCGAGTACATGTGGGGGCCGCCCACGAGAACCGTCACCGAGAGGCCGACGATCAGGCTCGCCGTGCCTTCGGAGACGCCCAGCTGCTGCAGCAGCCCGTAGGAGAGGTACGGGAAGAAGACCAGCGCCCCCGACAGGGTCAGGAAGAACAGGTCGAAGCGCTTGCTGTGGATCCAGGGCCCGGCGCCCGGGATCGCGGTGGCCGTCGAGGACATCAAAACCTCCAGAAAATCGAACCGCGGCATCCTACCAATCTCCGGGGGGCCGGCGCACCCCTCCCGGGGGGGCGGCGGAGACATTAGGATTACCAGTCCGATGCTCGTTCTCGGCCCCCTCCGTGTCGACCCCCCCCTGGTGCTCGCCCCGATGGCGGGCATCACGGACCACGCCTACCGGCTGATGTTGCGGCGGATCGGAGGGGTGGGCCTCGTGACGATGGAGTTCATCTCTTCGGAGGCGATCACGAGGGGCAACGCCCGGCAGCGGCGCAAGATGCTCTTTTCCGACGAGGAGCGGCCGCTCTCGATCCAGATCTACGGCTCGAACCCGGAGCGCATGTCCGCGGCGGCCGACATCGTGGAAGAGCTCGGGCCCGACGTCTGCGACATCAACATGGGTTGTCCGGCGAACAAGGTCCTGAAGGGCTGCGCCGGCGCGGCGCTCATGGGCGACCTGCCGCTCGCGCGCGAGATCGTGCGCTCGGTGAAGAAGCGGCTCACGATGCCGCTGACGGTGAAGTTCCGCCTGGGCCTCGACGACCGCCGCATGAACTTTCTCGATCTCGGCAGGATGTGCGAGGACGAAGGCGTCGCCGCGGTCGCGATGCACGCCCGCACGGCCCGGCAGATGTACGCGGGGCAGGCCGACTATCGGCGCATCGCCGAGTTGAAGCGGCACCTGTCGATCCCGGTCGTCGGCAACGGCGACGTGAGCGTTCCCGAGGACGCCCTCGCCCTCTTCTCCGAGACCGGCTGCGACGCGGTCATGATCGGGCGGGCCTCGATGAAGAACCCCTGGATCTTCCGGCAGATCGCGGATCGGCTTGCCGGTCGCCCGGCGCAGGAGGCGACGCTCGCCGAGCGGCGAGACCTCATGCTCGCGCACTTCTCGGCGATCGAAGAGACGGCGTTCGATCCGAAAGAGGCGCTCCACAAGCTGCGCACGATGACCGGCTGGTACACCAGCGGCCTGCCCCACGGCCGGGCCCTGCGGGTCCGGATCTCGGAGCTCGCGACCCCGGCCGATTTTCGCGCCGCGGTCGTCGAGTTCTTCGGGGGGTTGGAGGAGGGCGGGCCGGCCGAGGACGCTCGGGCTGCTTTGGCCGCTGCACTTTGACTCGAAGGGGATCGCTCTTTCTTTGTCATCCCGAGGAAAGCGAAGGGTCCCTTTGAAGTCAAAGGGCGGCTACAAAAGGGATCGTTCGGGCCCTGCTGGGCCCCCAGGATGACAAGGGGAGGGCGTGCCCTTTCGAGGGCCCGTCGGGTGTAAGGGGCGGGACGGCGCTGTTGCGGGAATTCCCGCCCACCGTCTGGCCGTTCGTTCCGTCAGCATGAGACCCAGAACCCCATCCGCCCTGCTCGCAGTCGTCCTGACCCTCTTCGCCTCTTCCGCCGGATTCGCGCAGACGCGGCAGACCGACCTCGAGACCTCCGCCGGGAAGTTCCCGCTCTACGTGACGGCCGAGTACCTCGGCATGGCGGGCCTGAAGACGGTCGTCCGGCTGCGGCTGCGCGCCCCGGAGCTCTCGATGGCAGCGGCCAGGAAGGGGCTCAGGAGTTTCTCGGGCGAGCTGCAGGGCGCCTTCGTCAAGGGCGAGGACGTGGTGCAGGCCTTCAAGTACCCGGTTTCGGGCGAGCTCGGCGAGCGGACGACCTTCCAGTACGCCTTTCTCCGTTCCATCGAGCCGGGGACGTACAGGTTGAAGCTCACGCTCGTCGCGCCGGGCGGGCGCGAAGTCGGGGACGCCGCGATCGAGCTCTCGGTGCCGGAGGTCGGCTCGCAGTTCTCGGCGGACATGGCTCCCACCGAGGCATCGACGCTCCCGGCGGCCGAGGCCATCGTCATCGCGGACGAGGCCGAGCGCGCCGCGGCCGGCCCGGGCGACTCGAAGCTGAAGATCCTCCCGCCGGCCCGCGAGGCTCCCGTCGGATTGCTGCGCCTCGAGGCCGAGGCCTCGCCGCCGATCACGAAAGTCGAGTTCTACCTCGAGGACAAGCTGATCGTGCGGCGCACGAAGCCGCCGTACTCGGTCGAAATCGATCTCGGCCAGGTGCCGCGCAGGCAGACCGTCCGGGCCGTCGGCTACGACTTCAACGGAAAGGTGATCGACGAAGACGCCTGGGCCATCAACCAGGGCTCGGCGCGCCTGGCGGTCAAGATCCTGCCGCAGCCGGACCCGGCCGCGGGCAGCGTGAAGGTCAAGGTGGCCGTCCAGTCGATCGGGGGCGGAGTGGCCAAACAGGTCGAGCTCTTCCTCGGCGACAAGAAGCTGAAGACCTGGACGGCGGCCGGCCCCTACGAAGTGACGATCCCGTTCACCGAGTACTCGAAGTCGGAGTTCCTGCGGGCGACGGCCATCGCCGAGGACGGCAAGGAGGCCAACGACATCCGCTTCCTCAAGGGGCCGAACACGACCGTCGAAAACGTCCGCGTGGACGTCGTGCAGCTCCACATCTCCGCCCTCGACAAGGACAACCACTTCGTGAAGGGGCTCGCCGAGGCGGACTTCTCGATCCAGGAGGACGGGCGCGCGCAGACGGTGACCGGCTTCGAGGTCGCCGAGAAGCTGCCGCTGACGATCGGCGTCGTGGTGGACGGATCCGGATCGATGGAGAAGTCGATGCCCTTCGTCCACGACGCATCCGCCGAGCTCTTCCGCGGCATGATCCGCGAAAAGGACAAGGGGTTCATCATCGAGTTCCGCGAGCAGCCGCACATGGTGCAGGAGCTGACGGGGGACTCGGCGGCGCTCCAGCGCGCCTCGCGGGAAGTCTCGGCGCGGGGCGCGACCGCCCTGTACGACTCCATCATCCTCGGTCTCTACCAGTTCCGCACGCTGCAGGGGCGCAAGGCGCTCATCGTGGTCACCGACGGCGCGGACAACCACTCGCACGTCGATTTCGCGACCCTGCTGCGCTACGCGCGTTCCGGGGGGGTTCCGGTTTACTTCATCGGGGTCGGGATCTCGGTTCTCGACTTCGGCATCCGCAAGGAGATCGGCGAGATTGCCCGCGAGTCGGGCGGCGAGGTGTTCCACATCAGCTCCGCGGCGAAGATCGCGGAGATCACCAAGCGGATCGAGGAGGAGTTGCGCTCCCAGTACATCCTCGCCTTTCGCACCGACTCCCAGAAGCCGGACGGGGAATATCGCGCGGTCGCTGTGAGCGTGGGCAAGGCGGGAGTCACGGCGCGGACGATCAAGGGGTATATCCCTTAGCACCAGCGCGTGACGCGCTTCCGCTTCGCCCGTCACTCCGGAAAATTCGCGACCACGGCGTATTTCCCCGCCCACAGCACGACTCTGGCCGGCGGCGCGGCCGTCATCACCTCCACGAGGTCCCGGAGGCGCACGAGCGCGACCACCGGACGGTCGCTTCGCCAGAGCGCCCAGAAGCGTTCCCTTGACCACAGGATCGCGTCGCGCACCTCGGGCCGGGCCTCGAACTCGGGCTCGAGCTCGCCGCGGTAGTCGGCCACGGGAATCGGGGTCTTGATCTCCCACGAGAAGCCGTTGAGATAGGTCTTGTAGCCGACCAGAGCCGCACCCCCCGCGGCCGTTTGTCGCGCCGCCGCCGCCAGCTCCGCCTGGTAGCGCGCCTGCGGCAGCTTCGGCCACGCCAGCACGACGGCGCCGAAGAGCGCGGCCCAGCCGGCGGCCACGGCCGCGAGCGCGAGCGCAGGAGAATTTTCGGCGAAGAGGACCGCCGCCCAGGACAGAATGATGAGGATCGCGAGCGCGGGGGCCGCGATCGCGGCCAGATCGAGGCGCATCATCTCGGCACGCGTCGCGGGGTGGAGCAGGAGGATTGCCGCCAGAGCCGTGGCAAGGGCCGCCTGGACGATCCAGGTGCGCCGCCCGCCGTCGAGCCCGCGCGCGGCGAGCGCGGCCGCGGCCGGCATGGCTGGAAAGAGATAGGGCGGCAGCTTGCTCTTCGAGATCGAGAAGAACACAAAGACCGTCAGAAACCACAGGAGAAAGAAAAAGGCGCCCTCGTCCTCCCGCCGGAACCTGTGCCAGCGCCGCACGCCCGCGAAGAAGAACGCAAGGCCCGGGAGGAATCCCAGAAGGAAGACCGGCACGAAGTAGTAGATCGGCCCCGGTCTCCTCGCCGCGCCGGTCGCGAAGCGCTGAAAGTGCTCGTGAATGAAGAAGAACTGCAGGAATCCGGGATGGCGCCGCTCGACCAGGAAGAACCACGGCGCGGCGAGCAACAGAAAGACGGGCGTGGCGGGCGAGGCAACGAGGGCGCCGAGCTGGTGCAGTCTCCCGGTGGCCAGGCACCACACGAAAAGGATCGCGCCCGGCAGTGCCAGCGCGAGCAGGCCCTTCGTGAGAAAGGCGCCCGCGGCCGCCGCGCCGGTTGTCGCGGCAAACGCGAGCCAGGCTCCGCCCGCCTCGCGCCGGCGGATCGCCGCGCGGCCGGCCAGCAGGGTGGCCGTGAAAAGGAACGTCAGAAGCCCGTCGGTCAGGTTGGTGCGCGCCATGAGAAAGCCGATCGGGCTCGCCAGGAGCAGGATGCCCGCGGCGAGGCCTTCGCGCCGGCGCCGGCCCGCGGCCAGCACGAGCAGCAGCGTGGTGCCGACCCCCGCCAGGCGCGTGGGCAGCCGGGCCGCCCGGGGCGTCTGTCCGAAGACCCGGAAGGAAGCCGCGTTGGCCCAGTAGAGCAGGGGGGGCTTCTCGAAGTAGGGCAGGCCGTTCAGGCGCGGCACGACGAAGTCGCCCGCGGCGAGCATCTCGCGGGGGATCTCGGCATAGCGCGTCTCGTCGGGCTCGGCGAGGCCCGAGCCGGCGGGCTCGAGCACGATGACGGCCGCGAGCAGCAGAAGGGCCGCGGCGAGGACCCGCTCGCCCCCCGTTCTGTCTGCCACCGCTTCCATGGACGTTTCGGAGTCTACCCTCGGCGGTGCTAAGATTCCCGCCGCTTTGACGGCTGAACCGCGCACCCGCTGGGCCCTCGTGCTGGGCGCCTCCTCCGGATTCGGAGAGGCCTGCTCGCTCGCGCTCGCCAGGGCGGGCTGGAACATCTTCGGCGTCCACCTCGACCGCAAGGGCACGCAGCCCAACGCCGACCGGATCGCCGAGGAAATCCGGGCCGCCGGGCGGCGCGCCGAATTCTTCAACGTCAACGCCGCCGACGACGAGAAGCGGGCCGAGGTGGTGGCCGCGATCCAGAACGCGTGCGGCTCCGAGCCGGCCGAATCGCGCGTGTCGGTCCTCCTGCACTCGCTTGCCTTCGGGACCCTGAAGCCTTTTTTTGCCGAGCCGCGCGAGAACGCGATCGCGAAGGCCCAGATCGAGATGACGCTCGACGTCATGGCGAACTCCCTCGTCTACTGGACGCAGGACCTCTTCTTTTCGAAATTGCTCTGCCCGGGCGCGCGCATCTTCGCCATGACCTCGGCCGGGGACCACATCGTGTGGCCGGCCTACGGCGCCGTGTCGGCGGCGAAGTCGGCGCTCGAGTCCTACGTCCGCCAGCTCGCCGTGGAGCTCGCGCCGCACCGGGTCGCGGTCAACGCGCTGCGCGCCGGGGTGACGGACACGCCGGCCCTGCGCAAGATCCCCGGCAACGAGGCGATGATCGAGCGCGTCTCCGCGATGCACCCGGCGGGCCGGCTGACGGTGCCCGCGGACGTCGCGCACGCGCTGGTCGCCCTCTGCGGCGAGGGCGGCGCCTGGGTCAGCGGCAACGTGATCGGCGTCGACGGCGCCGAGGACATTGCGGGCGGAAGGTAGGGTGTCGGCCGGCGCCTTCGAGCTCCTGAAGGAAAAGTCCGGGTTCCGCGAGTTCCGGCTCCTCGCAAACGGCCTGCGCGTCCTGCTCTTCCCCAACCGCGTCGCCCCGGTCGCGACGTTCGCGGTCGTGTACCACGTCGGCAGCCGCAACGAGGCGGTCGGGCACACCGGCTCCACCCACCTGCTCGAGCACCTCATGTTCAAGGGCACGCCGGAGTTCGACCGCGCGAAGGGAACGGCGGTGGCCGCGGTCCTCGAGGCGATCGGCGCGCGCTTCAACGCGACGACCTGGTTCGACCGCACGAACTACTACGAGACGATCCCGTCGGACGCGCTGGAGACGGCGCTGTCGATCGAGTCCTCGCGCATGCGGCGCGCGTTGCTGCGCGACGAGGACCGCGTTCCGGAGATGACGGTCGTGCGCAACGAGTTCGAGCGCGGCGAGAATTCTCCCTTCCAGGTCCTCTACAAGCAGACCTTCGCGACGGCCTTTCGCGAGCACCCGTACCACCACCCGACGATCGGCTGGCGCAGCGACATCGAGGGCGTCGCGACGTCGCGGTTGAAGGAGTTCTACGACACCTTCTACCACCCGAACAACGCGACGGCGATGCTGATCGGCGACTTCGCGGAGTCCGACGCGCTCGCGGCGATCGAGCGGCACTTCGGCGCGATCCCTCCCTCGCCGCGGCCGATCCCGCAGGTCTACACCGTGGAGCCTCCGCAGGAGGGCGAGCGGCGTTTCACGGTCCGCCGCGCGGGCCAGGTCGCCTGGTGCGGCCTTTCGTGGCGCACGGTCGAGGCGCGGCACGCCGACACGCCGGCGCTGGCCGTGCTCGGGAACATCCTGGGCGGCGGCATCACCGGGCGCCTCCACCAGGCCCTCGTCGAAAAGAGCCTCGCCCTCTCGGTGACGGTCGTCGCGTGGCAGCTGCGCGATCCGGCACTCTTCTCGGCCTTCGCTCCCGTGCGGCCCGGGATCGAGCCGTCCGAGATCGAGGCGGTCATTCGTCAGGAGATCGCCCGCGTCGCCACCGGGTCGGTCACGGAGGCCGAGTGTGAAAAGGCGCGCACGCAGATCGAGGCCGAGGTCGTGTTCGACCGCGACTCGACCGACCAGATCGCGGCCTCCCTCTCGGAGGCGATCGCCGTGGCCGATTGGGAGTGGTACACGGACTATCCGGCCAGGATCCGCAGCGTCACGCCCGCCGACGTGCAGCGCGTGGTGCTCGAGTACCTCCACGACGACGCCCTGACGGTCGGCCTGTACCTGCCGAAGCCGGCCGGCAGCGCGGGCCCCGGCGGCGACGGCGAGGGGGCCTCGTGAGCGCGCATGCGCGCCGCCCCTTCGCCGAGTCCGTGCGCACCCGGACGCTCCCCAATGGCGCCTGCATGTTCGTCGTCGAGAACCACTTCAATCCGACCGTCGCGCTCTCGGGCTCCCTTCGGGCCGGCCGGTTCTACGCGCCGCCGGACCGGAGGCTGATCGCGTCGGTCACGGCCGGCGAGCTGACGAAGGGAACGGCGCGCCGCACGAAGCTCCAGCTCGCCGAGGACCTCGAGGCCCGCGCCGCCAGCCTCTCCTTCTCCTCGGACGCCTCGGACCCGGTGGGCGTCGACGTGGGGGGCGGCGCCCTGTCGCGCGACGCCGACCTGCTGCTCGACGCGCTGGTCGAGGTGCTCCGCATGCCCGTCTTTCCCGCCGAGGAGCTCGACAAGGAGAAGAAGCGCCTGGTCGGCGCGATCCGCCAGCAGCAGGAGCAGACCTCCATCCGGGCCTACGAGGCCGCGATGCGCCGCATCTATCCCGCGGGGCACCCGCTGTACCGCCACAATGGGGAAGAGCGGATCGCGAAGGTGGAGGCGCTCGATCGCGCGGACCTCGAGGCGTTCTACCGCGAGCGCTACGGCGCGGCGTCGCTCGCGCTCGTGGTCGTCGGCGACGTGGACGCCGAGCGGGTCCTCGACCGGCTCGAGGCGGCCCTCGAGTCCTGGATCGCGGGGCCGTCGCCGTCGCTTCCGACGCCGGAGGTGCCCGAACCGGCGCCATCTTCCGAGACCGTCGAGGTGCCCGACAAGGCCAGCGCCGACGTCGTCCTGGCGCTGCCGGCGGACCTGACGCGCACCGATCCGGACTTCCTCGCCTGCTCGCTGGCCAACTCGGCTCTGGGCCAATCCTCGCTGACGTCCCGCCTCGGGGTGCGGGTCCGCGATACGGAAGGGCTCACGTACGGGATCCACTCGGGTTTCTCCGCCACGCACGTCGCGGGTCCCTTCACCGTCAGCCTCACGGTCAAGCCCGAGAGCCGGGACGCCGCGCTCGCATCCACGCTCGACGAGGTGCGGTCCTTCGTCACCGGGGGCATGACCGAGAAGGAGCTGGCCGAGGAGAAGAGCTCCCGAATCGGGCGCTTCAAGGTGGACCTCGGCTCGAACTCCGGCATCGCCTCGGCGCTCGATGCCGCAATCTATTACGGGTTCGGAGTCTCCTACCTCGACGAGTTCCCGGGCAAAGTCGCGGCCGTCACCCGGGAACAGGCCAACGCCGCCTTTGCGCGCCGGGTCAGGCCGGATGCGTTTACGGTCGTGAGCGCGGGCACCTTCGGGGGGTGAGCCGAGAGCCGGGAACGTCCCCCGACCTTTGCGTTTGACCGGATACATGACAGAATCCCCCTCCGAATGAGACGCCCCCAGCACCGCCGCCCCATGCGACGCCGCCCGGGCGAGGCCCCGGCCACGCACCGCGTGTGGCTGTCGCCCGATCAGCCGTTCCGCGAAGGGCCGTCGGCCGACGGCAAGATCTACTTCCGCATCCGGCTCGACGGCGAACCCTCGCCCGAGTGGATGCGCGCCTACCGCGCAGGCATGCTCGGCCTCGTTGCCGAAGACCGCGACGCGGTGCTCCGATTCGAATTCCAGGGCGACAGCGTCCGCTTTGCGGCGGCCGACGCCGAGGTCGCGCGGCTGCGCCGGGTGCTCGAGAAAAGGGTCGAGGCGGTCAACGGGATTCTCTCAGGCGGGCGCTCCATCAGTTCCTGACCCGTCCTCCCACTGGAGCCGCCTGTAGTCGAAGGCGGCCCCCTCCCGCGCGTTGAACTTGACGATCTCGAAATAGGGCGACAGGTCGAAGTCCCGCGGCACGCAGAGGGTCGGGTGCCGCGCGCGCAGTAAGCCGCTCCGGGCCCGCCGAGTCGGTCGGCCCAGGATCTGCTGACGCAGGCGCTCGCGCACGGTGCCTGGCTTCTGGCGCACGGGCACCGGGAGGATCGGAAACCGGACGCGGCCGAACGCCTCGGCGAGCAGCGAAGAGCAGATCGTCTCCGTGTCGCGCCCGCTGCCGAAGTGGAGCGCGTCGTCGCGCAGCCCCTGCGGGATCATCTGGAAAGGCAGCAGGTAGCGCGTGAGGTCCCAGAAGTTGCGCCGGTCGTACGGGTGGCCGATCCGCGTGATGACGTAACCGAGCACCTTCGCGAGGTCGTCCGGCGTGAGCCCGACCGGCCGGCAGATGCGGATGTTCAGGTCGATGTACTTCATGAGCGGGGAGACGACGACGCCCTTGTCGACGAGCGCCTCGACGACGAGGTGCTTTGCCTCGCGGCCGAAGCGCCTCTGGGCGTCGGCGTGGGTTGCCGCGTCGCGCGCGAGCAGGGCGTCGCCCACGTAGAGCGCGCTGTGCGACCATGACGACATCGTCAGGTACTTGATGGCCTGGGAGACGCGCTGGTCTCCGTCCACGAGCAGGACGTCGCCCGGCTGGATCGTGGCTTTCAGCTTGGCGGGCTCGTTGTAGACGAAGCGCTGGTATCGGCGCCGGCGCTGCGTGAGGAGGCGGACGAACCGCGCGGAGAGGGCGCGGGCGGGGGAGCGCATCGGGACCATTGTGCGCCCGATCCGGCGGGCGCGAAAATCGAATTCCGAACGCCCTCTTCTACTCGTCCGGAAGCTCGGGCTCTTCCTGCACCTCACGCTTGGTGCCCGGCGCAAGGAGGTCCATCAGCAGGTCGGGCAGGGTCTCCGAGAACTGGCTGCGCGGCAGGACCTGCGACACGCCTGCGGCTTCGGCCTGGCGGGCCAGCTCCTTGTCGACGTGCGCCAGAAACCCGATCACGGGCATCGCCTCGGCGACCCTTCCCCGGCGCAGCTCCCGCACCGAGGCGAGGGCGTCGCCGTCCGAGGAGAGCTCGAGCAGGACCGCCGCGGCATTCTTGTCGCTGCACGCCTTGACGAGCTGCCTGGCGTCGACGAACCGGACCGGCACGTTCAAATGCCGGGCGGTGGCCTCGATCTTCGAGCGGAAGAAGAGGTCCTCGACGCAGGCGATCACGCTCTTGCTCATGGACGGAGGGATTCTATTACGCTTGCCGGACGCCCGGTCAGAACATCTTCACCAGGTCGACGGTGACCCGGTTGCTCCAGTAGTCGTAGTCCAAGCGGCGCTGGAAGACGACGGCCGGCTGGACGTAGATCATCGGGAAGATCGTGTAGGAGAGCCCGAAGCGGTAGCCCTCGGCCCAGGTGTGCCACCACCAGTCGTCGGTGTTGTACGCGCCGACGAGGGCGTCGCGGCCGATGTACTGGTAGACGAAGAACGCCCGCCACGTTTTCGGGGTTCCCACCGAGCCGACCGTGACGCCCGCCTCGTAGGCGTTGGCGATCCGCGCCGGCGCGCCGAAGTTGTGGATGAAATCGAGGCTGATCACGACGGGCAAGCCTGCGACCGGGAACTGGAGCTTCACCAGCGTGTCGAGGAGTTGGAACTTCGACCGGTACGAGAGTTCCCCGTCCACGACGGCGACGCGGTTCTCGCGGTAGTACTGCGGGTCCACGTTGCGCATGTCCATGTTCCAGAACGCGGCCGAAGCCTGGACGGCGAAGCGGCTCTCCTCGCCCGACTTCCAGAGCACCTGCCCGACGCCGAGGATCGACTCGTCGGGGTCGTGCTGCGCGCTGTAGATGCCCGCCCCGGTGAAGGTCAGGCTCGAGACGGGACCGAGCGGTGCGACAAAGGAGGCGGCGGCGCCGGGGGTCTGGATGTCGTACTTGTCCCAGAGCATCTCGCTCGCGGCCACGGGCAGCGCGAAGGCGCCGCCCTGGATCGTCCACCGGCCGGGTGTCCAGAGAAAGAAGTAGCGGTCCACGTACACGCCGCGCGAGACGTAGTTGTCCTCGTACAGGGCGTTGTCGCCGTTGGGCTCGGTGCCGTAGTTGAAGGAGCCCCGCACGCCGAGCCGGAACTGGTCCGAGAACACGAAGTCCACCTGCGGGCGGACTTCGAAGCGCCCCCGGCTGATGTTCGGGTAGTACAGGAGGTGGCTGATGTTGTCGTAACGCGCGAGAAAGTCCCACTGAAACGTGAAGTGGGGCTTCGCCGGCGGCTCCTCGAAGTACTGCGGAGTGTCCTGCGCCGCGGCCATCGCGGCCGTAGCAGGAGCACGGCGCCGAGGGCAAGTCGCAGACCGGAGACGGCCTCGCACCGACCGTTTACCGCTCACGGCTCACGACTACGCCGTCACCCGCGTCAGCGCCTCGTACAGGTCGTTGACGCTCTGGAAGCGGTCCTTCGGGTCCTTCTGCATGCTCTTCAGGATGATCTGCGAGATCTTCGGATCGATCTTCGGGTTGCGCGCCTGCGGGCGAAGGCGGGTTCTCCTGGATGTGCTTGAGCACGACCGCCAGCGGCGTGTCACCCTCGAAGGGGAGCGTGCCCGTGAAGACCTCGTACAGGACGACGCCCGTCGAGTAGATGTCGGAGCGGAAGTCGAGCGCGATGCCCCGGGCCTGTTCGGGCGACATGTAGTCCGGCGTGCCGACGACCGTGCCCTCCGCCGTCATGCCGCGCTCTTCCTTGAGGCGAGCGATGCCGAAGTCCATGATCTTCAGGCCCCCGGTCGCCTCGATGATGATGTTCTGGGGCTTGATGTCGCGGTGGATCACCCCGACCTCGTGCGCCGCCGCGAGGCCCGCGCAGATCTGCTTGGCGATGCGCAGTCCAACGGGCGTGGGCAGGATGTCGCCCGTGTCGACGAGTTGCTTGAGCGTCAGCCCCCGGGCGAACTCCATCGAGAGATAGCGCATCCCGCCGGTCTCGCCGAGGTCGTGCGTCCGCAGGATGTTCGGGTGCGTGATGCGGCGCGCGAGGCGGATCTCCTGCTTGAACCGGTCGAGCAGCGTCGGGTCCGCCGAGAGCGCCTCGCTGCGCAGGGTCTTGATCGCCACGGCGTCGTCGAGGTCCCGGTCGTGGGCACGGTAGACGATGCCCATGCCGCCTCGTCCGAGCACGCCCTGGATCTCGTACCGGCCCGCGAACACCTCGCCCACACGCGGTTCGCCGCCGGCGAGCGGCGTCGGCGTCGTCCCTCGCATCGCGACCGTCTCCGCCTCGGACCCCATTTTCAGCGTCAGCGACGCGACGTACTGCTCGAGGGCGGCCTTCTCCTTGAGCTCCTCGAGCATGGCCCGGAAGGAACGGGCGAGGATGCCGATCTCGTCTTCCGATTCGGTCGGCAGGTCGGGCGCCTCGAGGTTGCCCACGCGGACCTGCTCGGTCGCCGCGACCAGCCGGCCGACGGGCCCCGTGATCCGGCGCGCGAGGAAGAAGGACAGGATGAACGCGATGACGAGCGCGGCGAGGCCGACGAGGACCTGGGTGTTCTGGATCTGCCGGAAGGGCGCGAGCTCCCGCTCGCGGCTGCGCAGGGCGACGGCCGCGCCCACGAGCTGGTCGGAGGAGGAGCGGATGGGCAGAACGTAGGCGACGTACGTTTCACCGCCGACCTCGAGGGGCAGGGGACCGATCGTCTTTCCCTGCCGCAGCACGGACTGGACGAGGTCGTCGCGCCGGGCGATCGCCGAAAGGGCCGCGGCTCCGAGGGGCCCCATCGTCGAGGCGGCGAGCGCGGCCTTCGCGGGCTCCGAGGGCTTCGCGGCATCGGCGAGGAAGACGACCTGCGTGTTCAGGAGCTGTTCGAGGTTGCGCGCCACTTCGTCGTTGATCTGGAAGGCGGCCGCGATCAACCCGACCAGCCGCGTGCCCCCCTCGAGCACGGGTGCCGCGACGACGTTGTAGAGCTTTCCCCCGGAAAGCCAGACTCCCTCCGTCTGATCGCCCTGCAGGGCCCCGGCGATCGTCGGCACGCCCGAGAGGTCGGCCGAATAGGGCAGGGGCCGGTCCGTGCGCGCGATCGCCCGGCCCTTCGGGTCCGCGGCGATCAGGAAATCGGCGCGCGCGCTCGAGGCCTGCTCGCGCTTCAGGGTGTCGAAGACGGTCGCGGGATCGGGCCGGCCGGTCTCGGGGACGAGTGTGGACATCAGCGAGATGGTCCCGGCGTTGTTGACGACGACGGCGAGCGAGCGCTGCAGCTCGGCGTAGCGGTTCTGGGCGAACGACTCCCACGCTGGTCCCGACTTCTTCAAGTCCTCGGCGATCTTCGCATCGGCCACGGCGCGAGACCGGTAGGCCGAGACCGCGACCGCGCCGCCAACCGCGATGAGGATCAGCAGCGCCGCCATCAGGAAGATCTTGACCGTCAGCGAACGCCTGGGCGGCTCGGGCGGCGGCAGCTTCAGGCCCTTGAGCCGGAGTTCGCCCGAGGTCAGGCCGGCGGAGGGCGGCGCTTCAGTAGCGCTCATCGGTCGACGCGCCGGCGTCCGGAGCGTAGTCCTTGCCGTACTTGTTCTTGTGCGGCCCGGCCTGGAAGCCCGAGACGTCGATGCGGATTGCGAGCGGGGCGTCCCCGCCGGGCTTGACCGTGACGGGGGCCGAAACTTCGGTTCCTTGTTCGTTCCACGCCTTGACCACGTGCGGCCCGGGCGGCACGCTCTCGAACTGGAAGCTCCCGTCCGGCCCCGTGACGGCGACGAAGTCGGAGTCCACGACCATCACGAAACCGACCATCTGGGGATGGATGTTGCAGTAGATGCGCACGAGGCCCGCTTCGTCGAAGGTCTTCGACTTGGAAGAGCCGCTGCGGTAGAGCCCGAGGTCGAAGCGGTTCGCGCCCGAGACCGAAAAGACGTTGTGGTAGATCGGATCGGAGTTGGGAAACTCCACGGTCGCACTCTTCGAGACCGCCACGACGCGCGGGTCGAATCGTTTCGAGAGGCTGCGCATCTGGCCCCCGGTCGCGCCGCCGGCCCTGTGCGCGCCCTCGATCCAGACGACCGTGTTGGATGCGTCCGCGCGGTCCTTGCCGCCGGCCGCCAGAGTCACCTTGCCCGCGACGGTCGCGGCGCCGGCATAGGGCGCCGACACCAGCACGAGGAGGATCAGCGCGGCCTGCCGTTGGAGCATCGTTTCTCCGAAAAATCATAGCATCCGGTCCGCGACCGCGCGGGGCCCACGCATATAATCCCCGGCCAGCAAAATACCGACACCACAGCGGAGGCAAGCATGGCGCACGAAGGCTCGGCCGGCTCGGAGTTCCGTCCGTACATCTCTCCGGATCAGGACATCCCCGAGTTCACGCTCAAGGCCGTCCTGCTCGGGATTTTCTTCGGGGTCCTGTTTGGCGCGGCGACGGTCTACCTGGCGCTGCGCGCGGGCCTGACGGTGTCCGCCTCCGTGCCGATCGCGGTCCTCTCGATCGCCGTCTTCAAACGGTTCGGCAAGTCCACGATCCTCGAGAACAACATGGTCCAGACGATCGGTTCCGCGGGCGAATCGGTCGCGGCCGGAGTCGTGTTCACCATGCCGGCCCTGCTGTTCCTGGCCGACGGGGAGGTGTACTTCAAGTACATCACCATCTTCGTCCTCTCGGCCGTCGGCGGCATTCTCGGAGTGCTCTTCATGATTCCCCTGCGCCGGGCGCTCATCGTCAAGGAGCACGGCAACCTGAAGTACCCGGAGGGCGTGGCGTGCGCCGACGTCCTGATCGCGGGCGAGAAGGGCGGAAACCTGGCCCGCATGGTCTTCAAGGGCGTCGGCGTGGCGATGCTCTACAAGTTCCTCTACGGGATCCTGGGGCTCTGGCGCGAGACCGCGACGTGGTTCCGGACCGGCAGGGACGGCAAGATCCCGGATGCGACCCTCTCCTGCGACGTGACGCCCGAGTACCTGGGCCTCGGATACATCATCGGGCCGCGCATCGCGGGCGAGCTCGCATCCGGCGGCGTGCTTTCGTGGCTCGCGTTGATTCCGTTGATTTCGATCTTCGTGGCCGAAGGGCGCATCGTCCAGGACCTGAAGAACCTCGGCTTCAGCGACGCCTGGATGGCGGGCCACTCCCACGCCGAGTGGATTTACCGCGCCTACGTGCGCTACATCGGCGCCGGCGCGGTGGCCTGCGCGGGCGTGATGACGCTCATCAAGACGCTTCCGACGATCGTCTCGGCCTTCCGCGAATCGGTGAAGTCCTTCGGCAAGGGCGGCGCGACGAAGAGCCCCATCCGCACGGAGCGCGATCTCGGCATGGGCCTCGTCGTGTTCGGCTCGATCGTCCTCGCGCTCATCATCACGGTCCTGCCGGGCTTTCCGCACGGCCCCTTCCCGGGCTCGCTGATGATGGGCCTGCTCGTCGTCGTCTTCGGGTTCTTTTTCGTCACGGTCTCCTCGCGGATCGTCGGCATCATCGGCACCTCGTCCAACCCGATCTCGGGCATGACGATCGCGACGATCATGGCGACCTGCGTGGTCTTCGTGGCCCTCGGGCGGACGGGCGACGTGTACCAGGCGGTGGCCCTCTGCATCGGCGCGATCGTCTGCGTCGCCGCGGCCAACGCCGGCGCCACCTCTCAGGACCTGAAGACCGGGTACCTCGTCGGCGCGACGCCCCGGCGCCAGCAGATCGGCTTCATCATCGGCGTGCTGACCTCGACCATCGTGATCGGCGGCACGCTCTTCCTGCTCGACAAGACCTACGCGATGGGAGAGGCGCACGGCATCGGCGGACCCAAGCTCGCAGCGCCGCAGGCGACCCTCATGGCGACGATCATCAAGGGCCTGCTCGCGAACAACCTGCCGTGGGCGCCCGTTCTCGTCGGCGTCGCCCTGGCGTTCATGGCGCAGATGGCGGGCGCGCACGCGCTCTCCTGGGCCGTCGGCGCGTACCTTCCGCTCTCGACGACGTTTCCGATCTGGATCGGCGGCATGATGAAGGCCCTCGCCGACAAGCTGACGCACCGCACCGGGGAGGAGAGCGAATTGTCCTCCGGGATGCTCTACTCGACGGGCCTGGTGGCCGGAGGTTCGCTCGGGGGCGTGCTCATTGCCCTCGTCGCGTTCGTCGGGGATTCGCTGCTCCACATGGACAACCCGACGCTCATCGACCGGCTCGACCTCGGCGCGAAGTTCTTCCCGGCCTTCAAGAATGGGGTCAGCGGAGACATCTTCTGCGCCGTTGTGTTCGCGTTCCTGTGCTGGCTGCTGGTGAGCAACGCGAGGAAGAAGTTGGAAGCGTAGCGGCGCATCGCGCCGGCTGCGCTTCCATCCTGAGCGCAGCGAAGGATCGCTTTGAAGTCAGGGTCCGGCTCCTGAAGGGATCCTTCGGGCCCTCACGGCCCTCAGGATGATCGGCTTCGCTCCACTCAGCCGATCACGCCGAACTTCTTGCCCACCTTCTTGAACGCGTCCACCGCCCTGTCGAGGTCCGCGCGCTCGTGCGCCGCCGAGACCTGGCAGCGCAGGCGCGCCTGGCCCTGGGGCACGACGGGGAAGCCGAACCCGGAGACGTAGACGCCCTCCTCGAGGAGGGTCCTGGCCATGGCGAGCGCCTTCGCGGTGTCGCCGACGATGACGGGCACGATCGGGTGCGACCCGTGGGGGATCTTGAAGCCGGCTTCGGAGATCGCCTTGCGGTAGTAGGCGGCGTTCTCGCGCAGTTTCGCGACCGGCGCCGCGTCCTCGCGGAGCATGCGGAAAGTTTCGAGGGCGCCGGCCGCGACCGCGGGCGGCAGCGAGTTCGAAAAGAGGTACGTGCGGCTGCGCTGGCGCAGCGTCTCGACGACGGCCTTCGGCCCCGTGACGAAGCCGCCGGCCGCCGAGCCCATGGCTTTGCCGAGGGTGCCGGTCGTGATGGGGATGCGGTCGAGGACGCCCTGTTCCTCGGCCGTGCCGCGCCCGGTCTTGCCGAGGACGCCGGTCGCGTGCGAATCGTCCACCACCAGGGTGACGTCGCGCACCGCGCAGATGCGGACGAGCTCGGGCAGGTCGGCGAGCTCTCCCTCCATCGAGAAGACGCCGTCGGTGATCATGACCTTGAAGCGCGACGCCGAGTCTTCGGCGAGCATCCTGTCGAAGGCCTTCGTGTCGCCGTGCGGAACGCGGAAGCGCTTCGCCTTGCACAGGCGCACGCCGTCGATGATCGAGGCGTGGTTCAGCTCGTCGGAGTAGAGGCCGTCCGGCTCGTCGAGGATCCCCGCGAAGAGCCCCTCGTTGGCCGCCCAGCAGGTCATGTAGAGGATCGTGTCGTCCGTCCCGAAGAAGGAGGCGACCTCGGCTTCGAGCTCCTTGTGCAGTCCCTGCGTGCCGCAGATGAAGCGCACGGAGCCGAGGCCCGCGCCCCAGCGGTCCACGGCTTTCTTCTGCGCCTCGCGCACCCGCGGATGGTTTGCGAAGCCGAGATAGTTGTTCGAGGTCAGCATGATGACCTCGCGGCCGCGGACCTGGACCCGGGGCCCCTGGGGGCCTTCGAGGACGAGCTCTTCCTTGTAGGTGCCGGCCTGGCGCAGCGCGGCCATCTGGCCGGCGAGGTGCTCGGTGAGGGTCATTTCGCCTCCGAGAGGATCTTTCCCGCCACCCGGTCGCCCGGAAACGCGGCGCCGAGCGCCGCCAGCGCCCGATCGAAAGCCCCCACGCTGCCGGCCATGATCTCCGCGCAGAGCGTCGGCGTCCTCACGAACTCCATCGTCCCGGTCACGCCGCGCACCACGATCGAGTCGGCTGGCGCCTCGATCGTGAAGAGGATCCCGTCCACCTCCTCGAGGGCCCGCGACGCGGTCCGCTCCGCCTTTTCGATCTCGTCCCGCAGCAGGCATACGCCGGCCATCCCCGCAACCCGGAAATGATTCGGCTCGAACTCGGTCCGGTCCCAGTTCTTCCAGACGCGGTCGCGGGGCACGAGCTGGAACCGATAGGCCACGTTCGAAAGCCGCGATTCCTCGACCGCAAACTCGGCGATCCGCCGCTCGGTCAGCTCTTGGTTCGGGTCGGGTTTCGGGGGTTTGCTGGTGGGCATGGGCTCTCCGTTCGGACGATCGGTCTTTCGGGGGAATCTATCGCAGTCTCAGGGCCGGAAGGGGGCGTACAATCCGCCGCAGATTCGAAGAATTCGCTTCGAACGAGGAGGGAGCACATGAAGACGCGCACGATCCTGGCATCACTGGTGGTGTTTCTTGCGGGTGTCGGCCTGTGTCTGGCCGCGGACTCGAACATGGGGACGTGGAAGCTGAATGAGGCCCAGTCGAAGTTCAGCCCGGGCGCCACGAAGAACCACACCGTCGTCTACGCGCCCGCAGGCGACATGGTGAAGGTCACCGTGGATGGCGTCGACAAGGACGGTAAGCCGGCGCACAACGAGTGGACGGGCAAGTTCGACGGGAAGGACTACCCGGTCACGGGCGATCCGAATTCCGACATGCGGGCGTACACGAGGGCCGGCAAGCACACGTTGAGCATGACCATCAAGAAGGCGGGCAAGGTCACCGCGACCGGCAAGATCGTCATCGCCGCCGACGGGAAGACCCGGACCGTCAGCACGAACGGGACCGACGCGAGCGGCGCCTCGATGACCAACACCGCGGTGTACGACAAGCAGTAGACCCACAGGCCAGGCGGGGGTCGCCGCGAGATTGCGGCGGCCCCTTACTTCTTCCCGTTCGGGTAGAACACGACCTTCATCGCCCGCCGATCGTCCAGCAGCTCCATCGCCTCGTGGAACTTCTCGAGGCCCTCGAACTCGTTGGTGACGAGGTCCTCGACGTCGAGGCCCGCGCGGAAGAGGTCAATCATCTTGATCCACGTGTCGAAGATCCGGCGCCCGATGATGGCGTGGATGGTGAGGCCCTTGAACACGAAGTCGTTGGTGTAGTCGCGGATGGTGACGGCCTTGTCGCGGGGAATACCGAGCATGGAAAGAACCGCTCCGCGTCGGGCGGCCGCGAGGCCGAGGTTGATCGAGGGCTCGGCGCCCGAGAGCTCGAGGACGACGTCGGCGCCGCCGCCGGTCGCCTCCACGAGGCTGCCGACGGGGTCCTTGGTCCGGGGGATCTCGATGACGGTGACCTGCTTCAAGCCGCGGGCCTTTGCCCACTTGCGGGCGTGGGCGGCCGCGAGGCCGTTGACCTCGGTGATCGCGATGCGCGCGGCGCCGGAGATCCGGGCGATCTCGGCGCACATGGCGCCGATGGGGCCGTAGCCCAGCACGGCAACGGACTTGCCGGAGAGATCGGTCACCTGGGTCGTGTGCACCGCGTTGCCGAGGGCGTCGAGGAAGGCGCCGACCCTGGGCGGAATGATCGCGCGGTCGAGGGGCACGACGTTGAAGGCCGGCACGACGACGTACTGCGCGAAGCAGCCGTCCCCGTGAACGCCGAGGATCTTCGTGTTCTCGCAGATGTGGCGCCGTCCGCTGCGGCAGGGCCGGCACGCGCCGCAGGTGACGTGCATCTCGGCCGAGACGTACTGGCCTTCTTCGAGATGGGGCCGCTTGCCGCCCGGGCCGAACGCCACGATCTCGCCGCAGAACTCGTGGCCGTAGATGCGCGGCGGCTTGACCATGCCGGCCATCGAGGCGTCCCACTGGTAGATGTGCTTGTCGGAGCCGCAGATCGCCGTCGCGAGGACCCGGATGAGGACCTCCGCCTGGCCGGGCTTCGGGACGGGGACCTGGCGGACCTCGGTGGCGGACGGGCCCGCGGCCGCCTTCGTCTTCACGACGGCGGTCATCGTTTGCCGGGATGCGTGTGCCTGCCATGTCCCATCAATCTCCCGCCTGGTCGTCGCGCACGAAGCCGCCGCGCGGGCCCGCCGCGAGCGCTTCGGCGTGCACCGACACCGGCCTGACGTACTTGCGCACGATGTCGCGCGTGTCGTGCACGCGCAGCTTTCCGAAGAGGAACGCGAACTTCTTCTCGAGCGTGCCGCGGATCGCCGAGCGCGTCCCCTCGGGCAGGTTCCAGACCTGCTCCTTGTAGGGGCCGATCGCCTTCTTGCGGGTCTTGTACAGGAACTGTTCCTGCGTTTCGCCGCGCTTGCGCTCCTCGGCGGCGTTCTCGTCGAGCCACCGCTCGATCTCGCGCTTCAGGGGATAGGGGAAGGCGGGGTGGTCGTAGACGGTGTTCATGAAGTCGGTGGCGAGGTGGATCTCCGCGCAGTCGTGGTCGGGGAAGTGCCCGAAGTATTCGGGCGGAAGCGTCGAGGCGCCATGCTGCACGGCTCCGGCGAGGCCGTACTCCTCGCGCGCGACCTTCGAGATCGCCCGGAGGACGTTGAAATCGATCGCGACGCGCTCGACCGAGCCGTCCGGCGCCACGACGCCCCCGTGCGAGGAGCCCGTCTGGACGGAGACCTTCGCGAGCCCCGGGCCCTGCCCGAGCGCCTTCTTGTAGAGGTCCATGTAGGCGCGGAATTCCTCCGGGGTCGAGTTCTCCTTGCCGACCTCGCCGATCTCTCCGCCGACCGAGATGGGCATGGCTTTCGGCTCGTGCGCGCGGATGAACGTCGTGAACCGCGCGCACAGGTCGGCGTTGACCCGCTGCTGCTCTTCGAGCGTCGCCTTCGAGAGGTCCACGAGCGTGGACGTGTCGATGTCGATCTGGAGGAACCCGGCCGGGATCGACTCTTCGATCAGGGCCTCGATGGCGCCGATTTCCTTCTCGGCGCCCTCTTTCATCTTCTTCGGGTTCGTCTGGTAGTGGTCTCCCTGCAGGAAGAGCGGGCCCTGCCAGCCCTCCTTGATCGCCGCCGCGAGGATGACGGCGGCGTACTCGGCCGGGCGCTGCGCGGTGTAGCCCATCTCGCTGCGCGCGATCTCGAAGATGACGGCGCCCGCCTCGATCGCGGCGGCGGCCCGGCAGGCTGCGCGCGCCGTGTCGTAGGACATCATGCGCACGTTGATCGCGGGGACGGTGAAGCCCGAGAGCTCGCCGCGGCCCCGCGCCTCGTACAGCGGCAGGATCGAGGCCGGCAGGATGCCGAGCGACTCGGCCGCCTCGCGGATTGCGCGGCGCGCCACGTCCCGCGCCTGCGGCGGGGCGAAGACGGCCGTCCAGACGAGGGCGTCGATCATTTCGGCGCGGAATAGGGCCGGATTCGTCACGACCACGCCACCGTCGTGGCGGACCGTGCCCGATTGTTTCAGGGCCGCAACGATCTCGGCAGGTGTCGAGTACAGGTTCATGCTCGATCCTCGATCCTCGGTTTCGCGAGAGTGCCCCGGGATTCTAATGCAGCCCCCGAGGCGGCGCCGGCAGACGCTGACCGGCTCCGTGCTACGTTTTCCTCGCATGGCGAACGACCGGCTGGCCGAAGAGCTCTCCCGCCGACTGCCGGCGGAAATCCTGCATGGCGACGAGGAGTCCCTCGACGCGCACGCCCGGGACGAGACGGAGGACCTGCGGGCGCGGCCCGAGCTCGTCGTGCGGCCCCGTTCGGAGCCGGAGGTGCGGGCGCTGATGGCGGCCGCGCGGGAGCTGCGGTTCGCCGTGACGCCCCAGGGGGCCCGGACGGGGCTGTCCGGCGGAGCGCTTCCGGTCGCGGGCGGAGTGGCGCTCGATTTGCGCGCCATGGACCGGATCCTCGAGATCGATCGGGAGAACCTCTTTGCGATCGTCGAGCCCGGCGTCGTGACGGAGGCGCTGCAGGATGCGGTCGAGTCGGCCGGCCTGTTCTATCCTCCCGACCCTTCCTCGCGCGGCTCGTGCACGATCGGCGGCAACATCGCCGAGAACGCCGGCGGTCCGCGTGCCGCGAAGTACGGGACGACCGGCCGCTACGTCTCGGGGTTGCGCGTCGTTCTGCCCGGCGGCGCGGTGCTCCCGCTCGGCGGCAAGAATCGGAAGGACGTCGCGGGCTACGATCTGCTCTCGCTCTTCGTCGGCAGTGAGGGCACGCTCGGGGTCGTGACCCAGGCGACGCTGCGCCTGCTTCCTCTGCCGACGCACCGGCGTCTTCTCTGGGCGTCCTTCGCAAGGGAAGGCGAGGCCCTGTCCGCGGTCGCCCGCCTCTACGCGGGCGGCCCGGAGCCTTCGGCCTGCGAGTTTCTCGAGCGCCGCGCCGCCGAGGTGTCGGCCGGCTGGCTCGGCCTCGATCTGCCCGCCGACGCGGACGCGCACCTCTTCGTCGAGGTGGACGGTTTCGAGGCCGACGCGGTCGCGGGCGATGCGGAGCGCGCCGGTGAGACCCTGCTCGCCGCCGGGGCTTCCGAGGTCCGGGTCGCGATGACCGAGCGCGAGCAGGGCGACTTCTGGAGGCTGCGCCGCGCCGTCGGCGAAGCGGTCAAGAAGCTCGGGCCCTACGCCGAGGAGGACTGCGCGGTGCCGCGACATCGGACGCCGGAGCTGCTCTCGGCGGTCCGCGAGGTGGCGGCCCGGCACGGGCTGACGGCGATCTGCTACGGCCACGCGGCCGACGGAAACATCCACGTCAATGTCGTGCAGCCGCCGGGGGAGCGCGAGCGGTGGCTGCGCGAGAAGGACCGCGCCGTCGAGGACATCTTTCGCGCCGTCGTCCAGCTCGGCGGGACGATCACGGGGGAGCACGGGGTCGGCCTGACGCAGCGGGCCTACATGTCGCTGCGCCACACGCCCGAGGTGCTCGCGGCGATGCGGGCCGTCAAGGGCCTCTTCGATCCCGACGGGATCCTCAATCCCGGTAAGATCTTCCCCCTGCCATGATCCGCCTTTCCCGCACGATCCACTTCAACGCCGGCCGCAGCCTCTGGCGGCCGGACTGGCCCGCGGAGAAGAACCGCGCCACCTACGGCGACGAGGGGCCGCACGGCTACGGACACAACTACGAGCTCGAGCTCGCCGTCGTCGGCGAGCCGGATCCCTCGACCGGCATGGTCGTGAACCTCACGGACCTCGACCGCGTGCTCAAGGAGGAAGTCGACCGCCCGCTCGACCACCGCAATTTGAACCGCGACGTCCCCGAGTTCGCGACGACGCCCCCGACCGCCGAGAACCTCGCTGTTTGGATCTGGAAGCGGGTCGGCCAGCGGATCGCCCGCGAGAAGTGGCCCTGCCGCGTCGTCCACCTGCGCCTCGGACTGACGCCGGGCTTTGCGGTCGAGATCGAGGAGTGACGGGCGAAGCGAAGCCGTCGCCCGTCCCAATTACAATGCGCCTTCTGGAGTGACGCCATGTTCTTCAAGCAGTTCTATCTCGGCTGCCTCGCGCAGGCCTCGTACATGATCGGGTCCGACGGCGAAGCGGCGGTCGTGGACCCGCGGCGGGACATCGACGTCTACCTGGAGGAGGCGCGGGCGCAGGGCCTGACGATCCGTCACGTCATCGAGACGCATCTGCACGCGGATTTCGTCTCCGGACACCGGGAGCTGGCCGCCCGCACGGGGGCGCGGATCCATTTCGGCGCCCGCGCCAACGCCGCGTTCGAGCACGTGCCGGTGCGCGACGGCGACGAGATCCGCATGGGGAAAGTGACCATGCGCTTGCTCGAGACGCCGGGGCACACGCCCGAGTCCATCTCGATCGTCGTCATCGATGGGGAGAAGTCGCAGGAGCCGCTGGCGGTCCTGACGGGGGACACGCTCTTCATCGGGGACGTGGGGAGGCCCGACCTGCTCGGCGCACGGGTGAGCGCGCAGGAGCTGGCCGGCCAGCTCTACGACTCGCTCCACGGCAAGCTCCTGAAGCTGCCGGACTCGGTGGAGGTCTATCCCGCCCACGGCGCGGGATCGCTGTGCGGGCGCAACATCTCGAGCGAGACGAGCTCGACGATCGGCCAGCAGCGGCGCTTCAACTACGCCCTGCGGCCGATGCCGCGGGAAGAGTTCATCGCGTTGATGACCACCGACCTTCCCGAGGCGCCCGCCTATTTTTCGCGCGACGCCCGCATCAATCGGGAGGGGCCGGAGAATCTCGCCGACCTGCCGGCCCCCACCGCGCTCTCGCCGGAAGGTTTCGCCGGGCGGATGCGTTCGGGCGCGCGCGTGCTGGACGTCCGCGGACCGGCCGAGTTCGCGGCCGGCCATATCCCCGGGGCCCTGCACATCGGCCTCGGCGGGCAGTTCGCGTCGTGGGCGGGAACGCTCGTCGCGCCGGAGGCCCCGATCGTGCTCGTTACGGAGGAGGAGGCGCAGGTCGCCGAGGCGCGGACACGCCTGGCGCGCGTCGGCCTCGAGAACGTGGCGGGTTACCTCGACGGGGGGATCTTGGCGTGGGACGCGGAGGCCCGGCCGCTCGCGCGCACGGAGCAGATCGGCGTCGACGAGCTGCGCGCGCGCCTGGCGGAGAACGAGGAACTGCAGGTCCTCGACGTGCGCCGGCCGGCGGAATGGCGGGCGGGCCACATCGGCGGCGCGGCGCACATTCCCCTGAACGAGCTCGCGGCGCGCGCCGGGGAGCTCGATCCGAAGCGCCCCGTCGCGGTCGTCTGCGCGACCGGCTATCGCTCGTCGGTTGCGGCGAGCGTGCTCGAGCAGGCGGGACTCGGCAGGGCGATCAACGTCGTGGGCGGGATGACGGCCTGGAACGGGGCGAAGTACGAGGTGGCCGCGTGAGGAAAGCAATGACCATTGAGAGAATCGCCATCGCTCTCGCCGCCCTGGCGGCCGGCCGGCTCCTCGTGGCGCAGGAGAGCAAGGCTTCCGGCAGCGTCTGGGAGTCGAAGAAGTCGGCGTGGGAGCTGCTCGCGCCCGGACAGAAGGAAGAGGTCTTCCGGTTTGCCGACGGCTACAAGAGCTACCTCACGGTCTCGCGCAGCGCCCTGACTTCCACGCGCGAGGTCCTTCGTCTGGCGAAGGCCGCCGGCTTCTCGGAATTCACGGACCCGGCGCAGGTCAAGGCGGGCGCGCGCCTCGTCGTCAACGGCCACGACCGCGCGGTGATCCTCGTCGTCGTGGGCTCCGAGCCCATCGTCTCGGGCTCGCGCCTGATCGGCACGCACCACGACAGCCCGCACATCGATCTGAAGGCCCGGCCCATCTACGCCTCCAACGGCTACACGCTCTTCAAGACGATCTACTACGGCGGCATCAAGAAGTACCAGTGGGCGAACCGCCCGCTCGCGCTCATCGGCCGGATCGACACGGTGGACGGCAAGCGTGTGGACGTGGCGATCGGGTTGAAGGACGGCGACCCCGTCTTCGCCATCCCCGACAACGCGCCGCACTCGGACAACAAGGAGATCCTCAACCGGAAAGCCGAGGAGATCTTCGGCGGCGAGGAGCTCGACCCGGTCGCGGGATCGGTCCCGGGCAAGGATGCGTCGGTCACGGCCGCCGTGCTCGCGGCGCTGACCTCGACGTACGGGATCCGCGAGGAGGACTTCGTCTCCGCGGAGCTGCAGCTCGTGCCGGCGGCCAATCCGGCGGACGTCGGGATCGATCGCGGTCTCGTCGGGGCGTACGGACAGGACGACCGGCTCTCGTCCTACTGCGCGGCGCGCGCCGTCATGGACGTCAAGGGAACGCCGAAGCACACGGCGATGGCGTACCTCTCGAATTTCGAGGAAGTCGGTTCGGTCAACAACAGCGGCGCGCGGTCGGAGTTTCTGAACTCGACCTATGCGCGTCTCGTGGCGGGCGAGCGGGGCAAGGCTTACACCGATCTCGACCTGCGCCAGGCCCTGCGCGCCGCCGAGGTGATCTCCGCCGACACGAACGACGGCATCAACCCGATCTTCCCGCAGACGAGCGAGCCCTCCGGAGCCGCGCGGCTCGGGTACGGCGCCGTCATCAAGAAGTACGGCGCCGGCTTCGACGCGAACTCCGAGTTCATCGCGAAGATCCGGGGGCTCCTCGACAAGAACGGCATCGCCTGGCAGACCCAGACCCCGAAGGTGGACGGCTACTCGGGCGGCACGATCGGCGGCTTCCTTTCGGCGCAGGAGATGGAAGTCATCGACATGGGCGTTCCGCTGCTCTCCATGCACGCGCCCTTCGAGATGTCCTCGAAGGTCGACGTGTGGAGCTTCTACCGCTTCATGGCGGTGTTCCTGGCGTCATAGTCCCGCCCGAACCCGCCCCGGGGATAGAATCCCGCGCAATCATGGGACTCTCCCCGGGTTCCCGCCTCGGTCCCTACGAGATCGTCGCGCCGATCGGCGCCGGCGGTATGGGGGAGGTCTACAAGGCGCAGGACACGCGCCTCGAACGCACGGTCGCCGTCAAGGTCCTGCCGCAGCATCTGTCCTCGTCGGCCGAGTCGCGCCAGCGCTTCGAGCGCGAGGCGAAGACGATCTCGCAGCTCTCGCATCCGCACATCTGCGCGCTCTACGACGTCGGGAGCGAGGGCGAGACCGAGTACCTCGTCATGGAGTACCTCGAGGGCGAGACGCTCGGCGACCGGCTCGGCAAGGGCGCGATGCCGCTCGAGCAGACGCTGCGCTACGGCGTCGAGATCGCCGATGCGCTCGACAAGGCGCACCGGCAGGGAATCGTCCACCGGGACCTGAAGCCCGGCAACGTCATGCTGACGAAGTCGGGCGTCAAGCTGCTCGACTTCGGCCTGGCCAAGGCGATGGCGCCCGTGACGCAGCAGTCGGGCCTCACCTCGCTTCCCACGATGGCCGGCGCCGCGAACCTGACGCAGGCCGGCACGATCCTCGGGACGTTTCAGTACATGGCTCCCGAGCAGCTCGAGGGCAAGGATGCCGACGCGCGGACGGACATCTTCGCCTTCGGGGCCGTGCTGTACGAGATGCTCACGGGAAGAAAGGCGTTCTCCGGCACGAGCCAGGCGTCGCTCATCTCGGCGATCATGAAGGAGGAACCGGCGCCCATCTCGGGGATCCAACCGATGTCGCCGCCCGCGCTCGATCGGGTCGTTAGGACGTGCCTCGCGAAAGACCCCGAGGACCGCTGGCAGAGCGCTCACGACGTCGGCAACGAGCTGAAGTGGATCGCCGACGGCTCGCAGGCGGGCGTGCCGACGAAAGTCGCTGGGCGGCGTCGGGGCCGAGAGAGGCTGGCGTGGGTAGTCGCCGGCCTTGCGATGGCACTCGTCGCATTGCTTGCATCAGGTCGATTCCGGCGCGAGCCGGGCTCCGCGACGTTGATCCGCGCCGGGTTCGTGCTGCCCCCAAAGCTCTTCGTCAACGACCTCGCCATTTCCCCCGACGGCCGCCGCCTCGCCTTCACCATGACGGCCTACATCGGGGGACGGCCCGCCCTCTGGGTCCGCGACCTCGCCTCGGACGAAACGCGGCAGGTCCCCAACGCGGAGGAGGCGCGCTTCCCCTTCTGGTCTCCGGACGGGCGCTACGTCGCGTTCTTCGGCGAGGGGAAGCTACAGAGCGTGAACCCCGCTGACGGCACGCTGGTCACTATCTGCGATGCGCGGCAGGGAGTCGGAGGGTCGTGGGGCCGGGACGGGACGATCGTATTCGCCCCGACCGGCAACTCGGCGCTCTTCCGCGTGGCTGCTTCGGGCGGCGAGCCCGTGGCCCTGACCAGGCTGGACGGATCGAGGCACGAGGTGGCCCATCGGTATCCGTGGTTTCTTCCGGACGGGCGCCACTTTCTGTACCTGGCCACGGATCTCGGCGCCTTGACGAAGGGCGAGAACACGATCCGAGTGGCTTCCCTCGATGGCAAGCTCAACAAGACGGTCGTGCCGGCCATTTCGAACGCGTCGTATGCTGCCGGCAACCTGCTTTACGTGCGTGAGGCGAACCTCGTGGCCCAGCCCTTCGACCCTGACCGTCTCAACACGACCGGCGAGCCGGTCCTCCTCGCGCCCCTGCTCGATCGCGCCTCGGGCTGGACGGGCTTCTTCACTTTCGCCTCGTCGGACCAGGTGATTCTGGCGGCCAAGGCGTTCATACCGCTGTCGCGGCTCGGGTGGTACGACCGGATAGGCCGCTCTCTGGGTGTCGTCGGGGAGCCCGCGAACTACTTGGTTCCCCGGCTCTCGCCGGATGGCCGAAAGGTTGTCGTTCAGATTCCGAACGTGGCCAAGAGCACATCGGAGATCTGGACGTACGACGCTGGGTCGGGCGTGGGAAGCAAGTTCGTGTTCGCGCCCTTCTGGAACTCGGATCCCGTCTGGTCCGCCGATGGTTCCCGCATTTACTTCTCCTCCGATCGCAAGGTCCGAGTCACGCGGAGCGACCTCTGGGTGCGGGATGTAGATGGCGCGGCGGAGCAGGCCTACCTCGAGACGGAGGACCAATGGACGCCCATGGACTGGACGCGCGACGGTCGATTTCTCGCCGTACAGAAAATACCTCTTCGCGAGCGGAACTATCAGCTCTGGGCCATTGAAGCTTCCGGTTCGAAGCGACAGATACCGATCGCCACCGAGGCGGGAGATCGCTCAGAGGCGCGCTTCTCTCCGGACGGAAAGTGGATCGCTTACCAGTCCGACGAGTCGGGGGCGATGGAGATCTACGTGCGGCCGTTCCCCGGTCCGGGTGGCAAGTGGAAGGTGTCCGTCGCGGGGGGTCTCGCTCCGAGATGGCGGGGAGACGGTCGGGAGATCTTCTACGTCACGCCCGAGGGCAAGATCGTGGCCGTGCCGATCAGCTCGACACCGTCCTTCCAGCAGGGGCCGCCCGTCGTTTTGTTCTCGAAGCTCAACAACGGCTGGGACGTCGCGGCCGACGGCCAGCGTTTTCTCGTCAACGCGCTGCCCGAGGACACGGGTTCACCGCCACTGACGATGCTCGTCAATTGGACAGCGCTCTTGAAGAAGAGCGAGCCGGCGCGCTGAAGGCGTCGTAGACCATCCGCGAGAGCTCCGCGCCAGTCCGCCGCGTCTCGTTGTCGGCGCCCGCGCTCTTGTCCCGAATCCGCCGCGCGCAGATCGCGATGACGTAGCGCGTTTTCGGCGTCTTGACGTACGCCGCGTCGTTGCGGACGTCGCCCCGGAAGCCCTTCGCATCCGGGTTCTTCTCCTCGTCCCAGCCGGTCTTGTTCGCGACCAGGATCTCCTCGGTTGTGAACGGCAGGGAGCGCGGAATCATCGCGCGGTCCTGCTGGGTCGCGAGCAGCGCGATCATCGCATCGCCCGCGGCGCGGTTGACGACCTTGCCGTCGGCGATCAGCTCCATCAGTCTTGCCGCCTCGCGCGGCGTCGTCGAACCGAGGCCGAACTCCTTCTCCTCCTCCGGCAGGACGTCGGCGTGTCCGTCGCGAAACGTCGGCCGGTAGAGCCGGGTCTTCGTGAGCCCGTACGAGTCGAGGAGAGCGTCCACGTTCGCCGTGCCGACGATCCCGACGAGCAGGTTCGTCGCGGTGTTGTCGCTGTAGGCGATCATGAAGCGCAAGAGATCGTCGACCGACAGCACGACCCCCGGGTGCAGCATGTTGACAGGGACGGTCTCGTCGCCCGCCTTGTCCGATTCGTTGAGCGTGACGGTCGTGTCGTGCCGGAGCTTGCCCGCGTCGATCTGGCGGAAGACTTCCGCCATCACCGCGACCTTGATCAGGCTCGCCGTCGGGAAGCGCTGGTCGGCGTTGACCGAGATGATCTCCCCGGTGTTGAGGTCTTTCGCGAAGAGCCCGATCTCGCCGTGGAAGGCCCGCATCTTGTCCTCGAGCTTCTTCGCGAGCGTGGGTCCGGACGGAGGGGCCGGCGCCGCGGCGACGAGGAGGAGGGCCGAGACGACCCAGCCGACGACGGAGCGCATGCCGCGATGTTAGCCTGAAATCGCAATGGGAAGGTCCGGACGCCTCGTCGCGATTGCGCTCATCGTTTTCGGCCTCTGCGCGGTGGCGGTCTTCTCCCTGTTCGGTCCCTGGAGACCGCCGGGCGGCGTCCATGCGCTCGCGGTGTCGCCCCTGAAGTCGCCTTCGGGAAGCGCCGGGGACGCTGCGCTCGGTCGCGCGATGTCGGACTCGCTGATTCGCCGCTTTCGCGACACGGGCGCCGTGATCGTGAGCCCGGAGGCCGCCGGCGCGGACACCCTGCTCGAGGGAACCATGGATCGCGCGGGTGGGAGGCTCCGGGTCAGCGCTCGACTGGTCCGCGCCGGCGACGGCCGCGCGTTGTGGTCGCAGTTCTTCGACGTGCCCGAATCCGACGCAACCGCGGTCGAGGACGCGATTTTCGCGGCCGTCGCGTCCCGCCTGCGGCTGAAATAAGAACGCCGCGGCCAGTGGCCGCGGCGCGTGGCAATGCGGCGACCGGGATCTACTGCGGGTTGGCGACCTGGTACATGAGCGCGCCGCCCGAGTAGAAGGGCATGTAGAAGACGCCGGCGCAGTTCATGTACGAGACGCCCCCGATGGACATGCTCGAGCAGGCTCCCGGCAGGGAAGCGACGACCGTGCCGACCGCCGGAGCGTAGGTGACCGGGGCCGCGTAGTACACGGGCGCGGGCGCGGCGTAGTAGACCGGCGCCGGGGCGTATGCCGTCGAAGCGACGGCCGCCCCGACCATGGCTCCACCGATCGCAGCGCCGGCGACGGCCGCCCCGGAATAGCCGCCGTGATAGCAGCAGGGCGCGTGATAGCCGACGGCAACGCCGCCGTGGTAACCGCCGGCGGCGACCCAGGCCCGCGCGGGCGAGGGCAGGGTGGCGAGCAGGGCGGCTGCAAGAAGCGTCGCGACAGTTCTTTTCTTCATCGGTTTTCTCCCTGGCCTACTGGGCCGTTTTCCAATCGACCTTGGTCGCTCCCGCGGGCGGAACGAACGTGAACTCTCCAGCGGGGATCGTCGGCGCGAGGTTCCAATCCGAGAAGGTCGCCATGACCCGCGGGGAACCCGGGAACTTCTTGTACGTGACGGCGATGCGCCGCGGCAGGGGCTTTGACCCTTCCTCGATCCAGACCTGCCAATCGGCGTCTTCCTCGGAGAACGCGAGGTGCCGGCACGCCACGCCATCGACCATGCCGGTGCCCGCATCAAACGCGGTCTTGACGCCCTCCATCATCCGGGCATACGGGTCCTGGAGGAGAAAGCCCGCGGCCGGGAACGGCGTGTTGAACCGGTCCATGAGCATCACGATGGTCTCGTCGATCGTGGCCGGGGCCGGGGCCTGCGCGTAGAACGGGCTCTTGCTCGAATAGATGCTGACCGTCTTTCCGTCGTACCACAGCGATGCGCCGAGCCGATCGCCCAGGATTTCGACGTGGACCTGGTTCGGTCGGGACACTTCGATCTTCGACTCGTTGAAGAAATCGAGCATCTGGCCGCTGACGGAGGGATGCTCGCGGTCCGACAACGACTTGAACGTGAAGCTGCGGGCGCTCTTCAAGAGGTCGCTCATCGCCTTCATGCGTTCGAGCGCGGCGGGCTCGAGCGGCGGAGGCGGGACGGGAGTCGCCACCGGCGCGGGGGCCGGCTTGGGGGCGTTCGCGGCCTGGGAGAGCGCGATGCCGGGCGCGAGGCCGAGGACGATCGCGGTGACCAGGGCGCCGCGGAGATGGCCATGGACCGGGTGTTTCAAGGTGACCTCCGGATCGGTTTCTCCGGGGCGCAAGTGTCCCGGTCCGGGGATTAGATCACGGCCGGGGCGCCACCCTCCAGGCCAGTCGTTGTAGTCTCTGCCTACTCGTGACGCTCTCCGCCGGAACCCGACTCGGTCCCTACGAAATCGTCGCGCCGATCGGCGCGGGCGGGATGGGTGAGGTCTACAAGGCGCGCGACACCCGCCTCGAGCGCACGGTCGCTGTGAAGGTCCTCGCCGCCCACCTTTCGGCGAGCGAGGAGGTCCGCCAGCGCTTCGAGCGCGAGGCGAAGACGATCTCGCAGTTCTCGCACCCCCACATCTGCGCGCTCCACGACGTGGGGCGCGAGGGCGACACCGATTACCTCGTCATGGAGTACCTGGAGGGCGAGACGCTCGCGGACCGCCTGGGCAAGGGCGCATTGCCGACGGAGCAGATCCTGCGCTACGGGATCGAGATCGCCGACGCGCTCGACAAGGCGCACCGGCAGGGGATCGTGCACCGGGACCTGAAGCCGGGCAACATCATGATCACGAAGACGGGCGTGAAGCTGCTCGACTTCGGCCTGGCCAAGCCGCTCACCGCGGCCGGCGCGCGTCCCGTCTCGGGCGCGTCGGTCATGGCCACCGAGGCGCAGGCGAGCGCGCCCCTGACCGAGCGCGGCACGGTCCTCGGCACGTTCCAGTACATGTCGCCCGAGCAGCTCGAAGGGGGCGAGGCCGACGGCCGCTCGGACATCTTCGCCTTCGGCTCGGTGCTCTACGAGATGGCGACGGGCCGAAAGGCGTTCACCGGCAAGAGCCAGGCGTCGCTCATCGGCTCGATTCTCCGCGACGATCCGCCGTCGGTCACCGAAGCCTCGCCGATGATTCCGCCGGCGTTGAACCGCGTCGTGAAGACCTGCCTCGCCAAGGATCCCGAGGACCGCTTCCAGACGGCGCACGACGCGAAGCTCCAGCTCGAGTGGATCGCCGAGGGCGGCTCGCAGGCGGGCCTGCCGGCGCCCGTCGTCGCGCGGCGCAAGAACCGCGAGAAGCTCGCCTGGGCCGTGGCGGCAGTCGGCGCGATTGCGGCCGCCGCGCTCGGGTTCGGATACTGGAAGCGCACTCCGAAGCCCGCCCGGACCGTTCGCTTCGAGGTCCCCGCTCCGACGGAGGTCTCGACGCTCGATACGCCGAAGATCTCGCCGGACGGCCGCATTCTGGCCTTCGACGCCACCGATTCGAGCGGGCGCAATCGCATCTGGATTCGGCCGTTGAACGCTCTGCAGGCCCACGCGCTCGCCGGCACCGAGGGGACCAAGCGCCCCTTCTGGTCTCCCGACGGCAAGTACCTCGCGTTCTTCGCCGAAGGCAAGCTCATGAAGGTCGACGTCACCGGCGGCCCGCCACAAAAGATCTGCGATGCGCCGACCGGGGCCGACGGCACCTGGAGTCCCGAGGGAGTGATTCTCTTCGATGGCACGGGATTGGATCCGATCCGGCGCGTTCCCGCTTCGGGTGGCGCCGTCGTCGATCTGATCAAGCCGGCTGACGTCAAGTCCGCCCAGGTGGGATGGCCCGCGTTCCTGCCGGACGGCAAGCACTTCCTCTTCCTGGCAATTGCGCAAAAGGTCACCGAGAGCATGTACCGCATCGGCTCGCTCGACTCGAAAGAGACGCAGCCGTTTGCGCCAGCCCAGTCGCAGATCACGTACGTGGAGCCCGGCTATCTGCTCTTCCTGCGCGATCGGACGCTCGTTGCGCAGCCTTTTGATGCGAAGACCCTGAAGACGACGGGCGAGCCCATCCCCCTGGCCGAGCAGGTCGGCACCGACACCGTGGGCCTGGCGCGCTTCTCTGTGTCGCGCGAGGGCACGCTTGCCTACCGGACCGGCGAGATGACAGACCGGCTCGTCTGGGTGGATCGCGCGGGCAAGGAGCTCGAGACGGAGGGCGATCCGTCGCGGTACGGCGACCCGCACCTCTCCGTGGATGGGCGCCGCCTCGCTTTCGGCGTCGTGGACGCCCGCACCGGAAAGAGCGACATCTGGATCCGGGATATCGCCCGCAGTGTCAGCTCCAGGTTCAGCTTTTCCCCGGCAGACGCTTTCACGCCCATGTTCTCGCCCGACGGCAGTCGGATCGTCTACTCGGTCGGCAATGACCTGGTCGAGAGAACCGCCGATGGGCAGGGCGCCGAGACGACGCTCGGGAAATTCGACGGCGTCACCTTCGTGACCGATTGGTCGGCGGACGGGCAGTCCATCGCCTTCTCGTCGCAGGGCAAGGGTACGGCGTTCGACATCTGGATCATGCCCGCCTCCGGAGAGCGGAAGTCTCATCCCTGGCTGCAGACTCCGTTCTCCGAGTCGAACGCGGTCTTCTCCCCGGACGGCCGCTTCGTCGCCTACCAGTCGAGCGAATCCGGGCGCCCGGAGATCTACGTGCAGTCCTATCCGGGACCCGGCGGCAAGTGGCAGGTTTCCTCGAATGGCGGAAACCAGCCACACTGGCGCGGCGACGGCAAGGAGCTTTTCTTTCGCTCCCCCGATCAGAAAATCATGGCGGTCGACGTGACGACGGGCGCGACGCTAGAAGCGGGCGTGCCGAAGGCGCTCTTTTCCGTTCACCTCGACACCAGCCTCGCCCGCAATCACTTTCTCCCGTCGAAGGACGGCCAGCGCTTTCTGCTGGTGGCGACCCCCGCGCGCGACGCCATCGCGCCGACGACGGTCGTTCTCAACTGGTTTGCAGACCTGGGGAAATAAATGACGCTGAACGCGGGAACGAAGCTGGGTCCCTACGAGATCCTCGCGCCCATCGGCGCGGGAGGAATGGGAGAGGTCTACAAGGCGAAGGACACGCGGCTCGGGCGCGACGTCGCGGTCAAGGTCCTGCCGGCGTTGCTGTCCTCGTCGGCGGAGCTGCGCCAGCGTCTCGATCGCGAGGCGAAGACGATCTCGGCGTTGTCGCATCCCCACATCTGTGCCCTGTTCGACGTCGGGAGAGAGAACGATACCGACTACCTCGTCATGGAGTTCCTCGAGGGCGAGACCCTCGCGGATCGCCTGGGCAAGGGCGCGCTCTCGATGGACCAATCCCTGCGCATTGCGATCGAGATCGCGGGCGCGCTCGACGCCGCGCACAGGAGCGGGATCATCCACCGCGACTTGAAGCCCGGCAACGTCATGCTGACGAAGTCGGGCGTGAAGCTGCTCGATTTCGGCCTGGCGAAGCTCGCCGTGCCGGACAAGGGCGCCGTGTCGCAGGCGACGAGCCTGCCGACAGCGCTCCAGGAGAGCCAGCCGCTGACGACGCGCGGCACGATCCTCGGCACGTTCCAGTACATGGCGCCCGAGCAGCTCGAGGGCGGCGAGGCCGACGCGCGCAGCGACATCTTCGCTTTCGGCTGCGTGCTCTACGAGATGCTGACGGGGCAGAAAGCCTTCACGGGCAAGAGCCAGGCGAGCCTCATCGGCTCGATCATGGGCTCCGACCCGCCGCCCATCTCGTCGATCCAGCCGATGATCCCGGCCTCCCTCGACCGCATCGTCAAGGGCTGTCTCGCCAAGGAGCCGGAGCACCGCTGGTCGACGGCGCACGACGTGATGCTGCAGCTGCAGTGGATCGCCGAGGGCGGGTCGATGGCGGGAGTGCCGGCGCCCGTCGTCGCGCGCCGCAAGAACCGCGAGAAGCTCGCATGGGGACTGCTTGCCGCGGCCGTGGTTGCCGTCGCGGCCCTCGGCTACGGATTCATCCGCCGCGCGCCGAAGGCGGCGCCGGTCGTGCGTTTCGACATCGTGCCGCCTCCCGAAATCGCGACGATGGACGTGCCGCGGATCTCCCCGGACGGCCGCACTCTGGCTTTCGACGCGACCGATCTGGAAGGCAAAGCCCGGATCTGGGTGAGGCCCTTGAACTCCCTGACCGCGCAACCTCTGCCTGGGACCGAAGGCGGCGTTCGTCCTTTCTGGTCGCCGGACAGCCGATACATCGCCTTCATTTCCGAAGGCGTCCTGAAGAAGGTCGACGTCTCGGGCGGTCCTCCGACCAAGGTCTGTGACGCCCCCGGCGGCTCGGACGGCACGTGGAGTCCCGAGGGCGTCATCCTGTGGGACGGCACGGGCACGGATCCGATCTACCGGGCTCCCGCGGTGGGGGGCAGCCGGACCGTGGCCGTCGCGCTCGATGCGGCGCTCAAGCAGACGGGAGTCGGCTGGCCGGAGTTCCTGCCCGATGGCCGCCACTTCCTCTACCTGGTCATAGGCGAGAAGCCCGAGGACAGCGCGTACTGGATCGGGTCGATCGATTCGAAAGAGCGTACGAAGCTGGCTCCGGCGCAGACGCTCGTGACCTACTCCCCGCCGGGATACCTGCTCTTCGTGCGTGACAGGACCCTCGTCGCGCAGCCCTTCGATGCGAAAGCGCTCAAGATCACGGGAGAACCGGTGCCCCTCGCCGAGAAGATCGGCACGGACAACGTGGGCCTGGCGCGGTTCTCGGTCTCGCGTGGCGGCGTCCTCGCCTATCGCACCGGGGAAACCGGCGGACGCCTGCTCTGGCGGGACCGCGCCGGACGGGAGCTCGATACGCTGGGAGATCCCGGCGACTACGCGAACCCTTCGCTGTCGCCTTCGGGCGACCGACTGGCCTTCAACCTCACCGACTCCCGCAACGGCAAGGGCGACATCTGGATCCGCGACCTCGCGCGCGGCGTCAATTCGCGTTTCAGCCTCGGTCCCGGCAACAACGTGCGGCCCGTGTGGTCGCCGGATGGCGAGCGGATCGTCTTCACTTCCGACCGCGGCGGGCCCTTCGACATCTACGAAAAGTCCGCGAGGGGCGCCGGTGAGGAGAAGCTGATTCTCAAGAGCGATGAGCCCAAGTCTGCGTCGAGCTGGACCCGCGACGGGCGATACATCGGATACACCACCCGAAATCAGAAGACGCTCCTGGACGCCTGGGCGCTGCCGACCTTCGGGGACCGAAAGCCGATTGCCATCTCCGTCAGTCCGTTTACGGAACTTCAGCCGATGTTCTCGCCCGATGGACGATTCGTCGCATACGTGTCGAACGAGTCCGGCCGCGACGAGATCTACGTCCAGACCTTTCCGGAAGCCGGAGGAAAATGGCAGGTCTCCAACGGCGGAGGCAGCGACCCGAGCTGGCGGGGCGACGGCAAGGAGCTCTACTACCGTTCGCCCGACCAGAAGCTCATGGCGGTCGAGATCCGCGGCGGCGGAGCCGACGTTCAAGCCGGAATCCCGCAGGCGCTTTTCGTCCTTCGCGTCCGGCCGGGCATCCCGCGCAACAAGTACGCGGCTTCCGCCGACGGCCAGAGGTTCCTCGTCGCCGCCCCGCTCGGCCGCGACGCGATGAGCCCCACGACCATCGTCCTGAACTGGCCCGCCAGCCTCGGAAAGTGACGATTTCGTGACGCTCGCGGCCGGAACCCGTCTCGGTCCATACGAGATCCTCGCGCCGATCGGCGCGGGCGGGATGGGCGAGGTCTACAAGGCGCGGGACACGCGTCTGGAGCGCGACGTCGCCATCAAGGTGTTGCCGCCGCACCTGTCGGCGTCCGAAGAGATGCGGCAGCGCTTCGAGCGCGAGGCCAAGGCCATCTCGCAACTTTCGCACGCCCACATCTGCGCGCTCTACGACGTCAACCGGGAAGGCGAGACCGAGTACCTGGTGATGGAGCACCTCGAGGGCGAGACGCTGGCCGATCGCCTCGGGAAGGGTCCGCTGCCGCTGGAGCAGACGCTCAGGTACGGGATGGAGATGGCCGACGCTTTGGACAAGGCGCACCGGCAGGGGATCGTGCACCGGGACCTGAAGCCCGGCAACGTGATGCTGACGAAGTCGGGCGTGAAGTTGCTCGACTTCGGGTTGGCCAAGGCGATTGCGCCTGCGGCGGCGCAGTCCGGGGCGACGTCGCTGCCGACGATGGCGGGGACGGCACAGAACCTGACGGAGGCCGGGACGATCCTTGGGACGTTCCAGTACATGGCTCCCGAGCAGCTCGAGGGAAAGGAAGCGGACGCTCGGTCGGACATCTTCGCGTTCGGGGCGGTGCTCTACGAGATGGCGACGGGCCGGAAGGCGTTTTCGGGCAAGAGCCAGGCGTCGCTGATCGGGTCGATATTGCGGGACGATCCGACGACGATCTCGGAGATCGCGCCGATGATGCCGCCGGCGTTCAACCGGGTGGTGAAGACGTGCCTCTCCAAGGACCCGGAGGACCGATTCCAGACGGCGCACGACGTGAAGCTGCAGCTTCAGTGGGTCGCCGAGGGCGGCTCGATGGCGGGCGTGCCGGCTCCGGTCGTTGCACGCCGCAAGAACCGGGAGAAGCTCGCGTGGGCCGTGGCGGCCGTCGCGATCCTGGCGGCCGCACTGGCCACCCTCGGCTACGTGCGCCGCGCGCCGGTTCCGCCTCTGACGGCTCGCTTCGACATTCCGGCGCCCGAGGACCTGACCTCCATCGACATGCCGCGCGTCTCTCCGGACGGCCGTTACATCGCGTTCAACGCGACGGACGCCTCGGGCAAGAACCGCATCTGGGTCCGGGCCCTGAACGCCCTGTCGGCGCACGCTCTCGAGGGTACCGACGGGACGACGCGTCCGTTCTGGTCGCCGGACTCCCGCTTCCTCGCCTTCTTCGCCGAGGGCAAGCTCAAGAAGGTCGAAGTCTCCGGCGGGCCGCCACAGAAAGTCTGTGACGCGCCGACGGGCTCCGACGGCTCCTGGAGCTCGGAGGGCGTGATCCTTTTCGACGGCGTCACCGGAGACCCCATCCAGCGCGTCTCGGCGGCGGGCGGGGCGCCGGTCGTCGAGGTGAAGCCCGACGCGTCGCGGAAAGAGACGAACGTCGCCTGGCCGGAGTTCCTGCCCGACGGCCATCACTACCTGTACATGGCGAACGGGCAGAAGCCGGAAGACAACATGTACCGCCTCGGCTCGCTCGACTCGAAGGAGTCCAAGCCCGTGGCGCCCGCCCAGACGCTCATCACCTACGCCCCTCCCGGATACCTTCTCTTCGTGCGCGACAAGACCCTCGTCGCCCAGCGTTTCGACTTGAAATCCCTCAAGACGATCGGGGAGCCCGCTCCCGTGGCCGAGAAGATCGGCACCGATGCGGTCGGGCTCGCGCGCTTCTCGGTATCCCGCAACGGCGTCCTCGCCTACCGCACCGGCGACTCCGGAAACCGCCTGCTCTGGCTCGACCGCGGCGGAAAAGAGCTGGAGACGGCCGGAGGAATCGGCGATTACGGGAATCCGGCGTTTTCCGGACAGGGAGAACGGCTGGCCTTCGACGCGACCGACGCGCGCAGCGGGAAGGACGACATCTGGGTGAGGGACCTTGCCCGGGGAGTGAACTCGCGCTTCACTTTCGGCGCTGGCAACAACATCGCCGCGGTGTGGTCGCCCGACGGATCCCGGATCGTCTTCGCCTCGGACCGGGGCGGAAGCTTCAGCCTTCTGGAGAAGCCCGCGAGCGGCCAGGGAGAGGAGAAGCTCCTCCTCAAGAGCGACGGCCGAGTCATCGCCACGGATTGGTCGCGCGACGGCAGGTACATCGCCTACTCGTTCCGGGGCAAGGAGGGCTGGGACGCCCTCGTGCTGCCAACCTTCGGCGATCGCAAGCCGATTTCGGCCGTTCAGACTCCGTTTTCGGAGTTCGGGACCGTCTTCTCGCCGGATGGCCGGTTCATCGCCTATCAGTCGAACGAGTCGGGGCGCGCCGAGATCTACGTCCAGACCTTTCCGGATCCCGGAGGCAAGTGGCAGGTGTCAACCGCCGGCGGTGCCGACGCGTCCTGGCGTGCGGATGGCAAGGAGATCTTCTATCGTTCGCCCGAACAGAAGTTCATGGCGGTCGACGTTCAGGCCGGAGCCACCTTCCAGGCCGGCATTCCGCGGCCGCTGTTCTCGGCGCGGGTCCCCTCGGGCCCCAATCGAAATCGATACACAGGGACGGCCGACGGCCAGCGCTTTCTCTTCGTCGCGCCGCTCGGCCGCGACGCGATGACGCCGACCACGGTCGTCCTGAACTGGTTCGCCGAGCTGGGGCGGTAAGGCCCTTTGACTCATTGGTTGTGGACGGAAAGGCCCATTACGGTGAGGAAGAGTCTTCAAGTGCTCCTGGAGGAGGACGAGCTGCGAGGGATCCGGCGGATCGCCCGGAAGCGCCGCATGACGATGGCCGAATGGGTTCGGCGAGCACTTCGATCAGCCCTTGATGGAGAACTTCTTCGCGAGGCAAGAGCGAAGCTCGAGGTCCTGCGGGCGGCGACGCGTTGTTCATATCCCGTAGGCGACATCCAGCAGATGCTCGGCGAGATCGGGCGGGGTCAGGGCGACGGTGCGCCGTGAGCTTCGATTTGGTATTCGACGGCCTGCCGGGCATGGAAAACCTGAGGACGTGAGATGACGCTCCCGGCAGGAACCCGTCTCGGCCCTTACGAGATCGTCGCGGCGATCGGCGCGGGCGGCATGGGCGAGGTCTACAAGGCGATGGACACGCGCCTGGAGCGGACCGTCGCGGTGAAGGTCCTGCCGCAGCACCTGTCCTCGTCTCCGGAGATCCGGCAGCGGTTCGAGCGGGAAGCCAAGACGATCTCGCAGTTGTCGCACTCGAACATCTGCGCGCTGTACGACGTCGGGAACGCGGACGGCGTCGAGTACCTGGTGATGGAGCTGCTCGAGGGCGAGACGCTCTCCGACCGCCTCGGCAAGGGCTCGCTGCCGCTCGAGCAGACGCTGCGGTTCGGCACCCAGATCGCGGATGCGCTGGACAAGGCGCACCGGCAGGGGATCGTGCACCGGGATCTGAAGCCGGGCAACGTGATGATCACGAAGTCGGGCGTGAAGCTGCTCGACTTCGGGCTGGCCAAGGCGATGACGGCTCCGGCGCCGCAGTCGGGGATGACGTCGATGCCCACGGTGATGGGGGCGGCGAACAATCTGACGCAGGAGGGGACGATCCTCGGGACGTTCCAGTACATGTCGCCCGAGCAGTTGGAAGGCCGCGAGGCGGACGGCCGGACGGACATCTTCGCGTTCGGCTGCGTGCTGTACGAGATGGCGACGGGGAAGAAGGCGTTCGCGGGAGCGACGCAGGCGTCGCTGATCTCCTCGATCATGAAGGAGGAGCCGGCGCCGATCTCCTCGGTGGCGCCGATGACGCCTCCCGCCCTCGAGCGCGTCGTGCGCCGCTGCCTCGCGAAGGATCCGGAAGACCGCTGGCAGAACGCGGGCGACCTCGGCAGCGAGCTGAAGTGGATCGCGGAGGGCGGCTCCCAGTCCGGGATCGCGGCGCCCGTCGCCGCATCCGGCCGGCGCCGCCGCTCGTGGGCGCCCTGGGCCGCCGCGCTCGGGCTCGCGGTTCTCGGGTTCGCCGGGGGAATTCTGCTGCGCAAGCCGAACCCCCAGACCGTCATGCGGACCTCGATCGTGCTGCCGGCGAAAACGGCCACGGACCCGGCGAACAATCCGATCGCCGTTTCGCCCGACGGATCGAAGGTCGTCCTCGCGGCGGCCGGTCCCGACGGCAAGGGGCGCATCTGGATGCGCCCGATGGACGGGTTGGAGATGACCCCGGTGGCGGGCACCGAGGGGGCGACGTGCCCGTTCTGGTCGCCGGACGGCCGCTTCATCGGCTTTTTCGCCGACCACAAGCTGAAGAAGGTCCCGTCCGCGGGCGGCTCGGTGCTGACGATCTGCGACGCGGCCGACGGCCGGGGCGCGAGCTGGGGCGCGGGCGACGTCATCGTGTTTTCGCCCGGGCCCTTCAGTCCGCTCTTTCGCGTCGCGGCCGCCGGAGGCGCGTCCGTCGCCGTCACGCAGTTGCCGCAGAAGTCCGGGTCCACCCACCGGCTTCCGTACTTCCTGCCGGACGGCCGGCATCTTTTCTTTTTCGCGGGCGGATCGAAAACGATCGACAAGGAGAACACGATCGCCGCCCTCGACCTCGAGACGCGGAAGGTGACGACACTCGCGCACGAGAACAGCGAGGGGCGCTACGCGGAGCCGGGATACCTCCTCTTCTATCGCGAAGGCAATCTCATGGCGCAGCCGTTCGATGCGCGCGCGTTGAAGCTGAGCGGCGAAGCGGTCCCCATCGCGGAGAAGGTCCAGTTCAGCCCGTTCCGGTACACGTCGTCGTTCGGCATGTCCCGGTCCGGCCTGCTCGTATACCAATCGAGCGTCCAGCAGCAAAGAAAGACGCTGACCTGGTTCGACCTCGACGGGAAGAATCTCGGCAAGATCGGGGAGCCGGCCATCTTCACGCCGCTCGTCCCCTTCGCGATCTCTTCGGACGGGACGCGGGCGGCGGTCACCATCCAGTCCGGGGCCGGCGGGCCGTCCTCCGTGTGGATCTACGATCTGGTCCGCGGCGTCGCCAACCCCGTGACGACCGCGTCGGGCACCGAATCGACGTTTGGTCCGGTCTGGTCACCCGACGGGAGGCAGATTGCCTACGGGACCACGGAGGGCACGCTGATCGTGAAGGCGGCCGACGGATCTTCGGAGCCGAAGGCCATCGTGACGCAGACGCCCAACCTGGTGGCCAACAGCTGGTCCCCCGACGGCAAGACCATCGTGTATCGGGTTCAGAATCCCAAGACCGGTTCGCTCGACATCTGGATCGTCCCGGCCGACGGAAGCAGCCCGGCGCAGCCGTTCCTGGCGACCCCGGCGGAGGAGCAAAACGCCCGCTTTTCTCCGAACGGGCGATGGATGTCCTTCACGAGCGACGAATCGGGCCGGCGTGAGCTCTATGTCGCGCCGTATCCGGGCCCGGGAGAGAAACGCCAGATTTCGACGGGCGGCGCGAGTGCTGGTTTGTGGCTCGGCGAGAGCGAGATCGCCTATCGCCAACCTCCCGAAGACAAGTGGTACGCGGTGGCATTCGAAGAAATCGGGAGCTCCTTCCGGCTCGGCGCCCCCCGGGTGCTCTTCGGCGACCATGCTTTGCCCCAGGGACCGACAGGCTTCACGAAGGATGGCAAGCGTGCGCTCGTGGGAGTGACTCCCGACGAAGACGCGCTGGGGCAGCTGACCGTCGTGACGAACTGGGCGACGGAGTTGAAGAAGTGAGTCTCGCCGCAGGAACGCGACTCGGCCCGTACGAGATCGTCGCGCCGATCGGCGCGGGCGGGATGGGGGAAGTTTACCGGGCGAAGGACACGCGCCTCGATCGTCCCGTCGCGATCAAGGTCCTGCCGCAGCACCTCTCGTCGAGCCCGGAGATCCGGCAGCGCTTCGAGCGCGAGGCGAAGACGATTTCGCAGCTCTCGCACTCGCACATCTGCGCCCTCTACGACGTCGGCAACCAGGACGGGGTCGAGTACCTGGTGATGGAGCTGCTCGAAGGCGAGACGCTGTCCGACCGTCTCGGCAAGGGCTCGCTGTCTCTCGAGCAGACGCTCCGGTACGCGGCGGAGATCGCCGACGCCCTCGACAAGGCCCACCGGCAGGGCATCGTGCACCGGGATCTGAAGCCAGGCAACGTGATGCTCACGAAGTCGGGCGTGAAGCTGCTCGATTTCGGTCTCGCCAAGGCCATGGCCCCGCCCGTGCAGTCGCAGGTGACGTCGCTGCCCACGGTGATGGGCAGCGCGAACAACAACCTGACGCAGGAAGGGACGATCCTCGGAACCTTCCAGTACATGGCGCCGGAGCAGCTCGAAGGCAAGGAGGCCGACGGGCGGACGGACATCTTTGCGTTCGGCTGCGTGCTCTACGAGATGGCGACCGGGAAGAAGGCATTTTCCGGGGCGAGCCAGGCGTCGCTGATCTCGTCGATCATGAAGGAGGAGCCGGCCCTCATCTCGACGATCGCTCCGACGACGCCGCCCCCGCTCGAGCGTGTCGTAAAGCGGTGCCTCGCGAAGGACCCGGAGGACCGCTGGCAGAACGCGGCGGACCTGAAGAGCGAGCTCAAGTGGATCGCGGAGGGCGGCTCGGCGAGCGGCATTCCGGCTCCGGTCGCGGCGGCGTCCGCCCGCCGGCGCCTCGCCTGGGCGCCCTTGGCAGCAGGGCTCCTGCTCGCCGCGCTGGGGTTCGCGGCCGGGCGTCTCCTGCAGCGGCCCGCCGAAAGGCCGGTGACTCGGTCCTCGATCGACCTGCCGGCGCAGATGGATCTCGAACGGTGGAGCTCGATTGCGCTCTCTCCCGACGGATCGACGCTGGCCTTTTCGGCCACGGGGGCGGATGGCAAGCGCGAGATCTGGATCCGGCGGCTGGATAGCTTCACCGCCCAGGCTCTCGCGGGAACGGAGAGCGGCTTCATGCCGTTCTGGTCGCCCGACAACCGATCCATCGGCTTCTTCGCCGATCGGAAATTGAAGCGTGTGCCGGCCGGCGGCGGTCCGGTCCTGACCATCTGCGACGCGCAGGACGGCCGGGGAGGATCGTGGAGCGAGGACGACGTGATCGTCTTCGCTCCCGCGCCGTTCACCGGCCTGTCGAAGGTCTCCGCGGCAGGTGGTGTGCCCGAGGTACTGACGAAAGTCGACCACCCCGGGGCGACGCATCGGCTTCCCTGGTTCCTGCCGGGAGGAAAACGGCTGCTCTACCTTTCCGGCGCTCAGACCTCGGACACGAAGAAGGACACTCTGATCCTGGCGCTCGATCTGGCAAACGGCAAGTCGACGCTCGTGACGCACGAGAACAGCGAAGGGCGCTTCGTTCAGCCCGGCTACCTCGCGTTCGTGCGCGACGGCAACCTGCTCCTCCAGGCGTTCGATCCCTCGACGCTGAGGCTTTCGGGTGCGCCGATCCCGGTCGCCGAGGGCGTTGCGTTCGAGGCTTTCCGCTGGGTCGGCAATTTCAGCTTCTCGAACACGGGTCGACTCATCTTCCAGAGCAACGAGGCGATCCGCAGGAGCCGGCTGACCTGGTTCGACCTCGACGGCAAGGAGCTCGGCCAGGTCGGCGAGGCCGCGAGCTTCTTTACCATCGCCATCTCTCCCGATTCCCGACGGGTCGCGGCGACCGTGCTGGCCAGCAGCAGCTCGCGCCCGGAGGTCCGGCTCTACGACCTCGAACGGGGCGTCGGCACGCGTTTCACCTTCGGAGACCAGGGCGCGAACTTCCCGATCTGGTCGACCGACGGACGGGAGATCGCATTCGGCGACCCGGGCTTGGGAATTCGGATCAAGCCCGCCGACGGCGGCTCCGAAGGACGGATCGTCTTGAAACTGGTCACCAACGTCTGGCCGCTCGGCTGGTCGCCCGACGGGAAGCGGATGCTGCTGCGCATCCAGGATCCCGGCGGCGGCGGGGTGGACCTCTACGATTTTCCCCTCGAGGGCGAGGCCAAGCCGCGCAAGCTGTTCGCGACGGATCCGAGCGAATTCGTCAACGGCGCGATCTCGCCCGACGGCAAGTGGCTCATGTACGTGTCGAACGAGACGGGGCGCCAGGAGATCTACATCGCGCCCTATCCGGCGCTCGGGGAAAGGCGGCAGGTGTCGACGTCGGGCGGGACCTCCGCCCGCTGGCTCGGAGACCGGTCGCTCCTGTACGTCCAGCCGTCGGACGGAAAGTTTTTCGCCGTGGACTTCGACGAGAACGGCGATTCGCTGCGCATGGGAGCGCCGCGCCCGGTGTTCGGCAACAAGGTTCCGCCGCGCGGCCCCTTCGGCGTGACGCGTGACGGCAAGCGTCTCCTGTTCGCGGTCCCGATCGACGACAGCTCGTCTGCGCAGATTCGTTTCGTCTCCGACTGGCGCGCCGAGCTGGCGAAGAGGTAGAGACCGACATGCCGCTGGCCACCGGGACTCGGCTCGGTCCCTACGAGATTCTCGGGCCTCTCGGCGCCGGCGGGATGGGGGAGGTGTATCGAGCGCGCGACGGGAAGTTGAATCGCGACGTCGCGATCAAGGTGCTGCCGGAAGCGGTGGCGGAGGATGCGGAGAGACTGGCGCGGTTTCAGCGCGAGGCGCAGGTGCTTGCGTCCCTCAACCATCCGCACATCGCCGCGATCTACGGTCTCGAGAAATCGGGCAACCTCGAGGCGCTCGTGCTCGAGCTGGTCGAGGGCGAGACGCTCGCGGAGAAGATCGCGTCGGGCCCGATCCCGATCGACGAGGCGCTCGCGATCGCGCGCCAGATCGCGGATGCGCTCGAGGCGGCGCACGAGAAGGGAATCGTCCACCGGGACCTGAAGCCGGCCAACGTGAAGGTCACGCCGGAGGGCAAGGTCAAGGTGCTCGACTTCGGACTGGCGAAGGCGCTGACGGGAGATCGGTCGTCGCCGGACGTCACGCACTCGCCCACACTCACGGCCGCGGCGACGCAGGCGGGCGTGGTGATCGGGACGGCGGCGTACATGTCGCCCGAGCAGGCGCGGGGCAAGTCCGTGGACAAGCGGGCGGACATCTGGGCCTTCGGCGCGGTGCTCTACGAGATGCTCGCCGGGCGAAAAGCGTTCGAGGGCGAGACCGTCTCGGACACGCTCGCCGCCGTGCTCAAGACGGATCCCGATTGGAGCGCGCTGCCGGCCGAGACGCCCGCGAATGTGCGCAAAGTCTTGCGGCGCTGCCTGGAACGCGATCGCGACCGGAGACTTCACGACATCGCCGACGTTCGCATCGAGATCGAAGACGGACGAGAGTCCGACGTCGAGTCGGGAGCCTCCCTGTCGCCTGTCACCCGTCCCGCGAGCCCGTTGCGCCGGCTCCTTCTCGCCGTCGGATCCGTGGTGGTGTTCCTGGCGGGCCTCGGCGTTGGATCGCGCCTGCTGTCTCGTTCGGCGGTCCCGCAGTCGGCGTCTCCGGTTCGCTTCACGATCCGGCCTCCAGCTTCGGTCAAGGAAATCCGGAGCCCCGCTCTCGCTTCGGACGGGACATTCGTCGTCTACGAGGGATGGATCGACGGACAGCCCCGGCTCTTCCTGCACCGTTTCGACGCGCTCGAATCGCGTCTGCTTCCCGGATCGGAGGGAGCCTCTCTCCCGTTCATCTCGCCGGACGGCCGTTGGATCGGCTTCAAGCAGGGCGGAAAGCTCAAGAAGGTTGTGGTCGCCGGCGGCGACGCTTTGACGCTGTGCGAGGATCCCGGCGGCTCGACGGCGGCGTGGCTACCCGATGGCACCGTCCTGTTCTCGCCGTCCTGGCTGGACGGGCTCTGGGCGGTCTCCGCCGATGGAGGAAAGCCCAGGCGGCTCACGACAGTCGACACCGCGCACGGCGAGAAGGGCCACTTCTGGCCCCGGCCGCTTCCGGGCGGGCGCTCCGTGCTCTTCACCGTATGGCGGGCCGGTGCCGGCCTGAACGATTCGTCCATCGCGGTGCTCGACGTTGCGACCTGGAAGTACCGTGTCCTTTTTCCGGGAGCCGACGCCCGACCGCTGCCGCCCGGACACGTCGTCTTCTATCGCGCGGGCGCCTTCCACGCGATTCCCTTCGACTTTGCGGCCCTGCGCCCCGCGGGGGATCCCGTTCCCGTCCTGAGCGAGGCCGCGGAGCTCAACCCGGACGCCGACAACCAGCTCACCGTGGACGTCTCGAGCACGGGGGCCCTGGTCTTCGTGCCCGGCCATCTCTATTCCGAAGGCACCCTCGCGTGGGCGGAGCCCGGGCGGCCGACCGATCGGCTCTCTTTTGCGCCCCACAGCTACGACAGCATGAGCCTTTCGCCCGACGGCCGGGTGCTGGCGGCCTCGATGCTGGAGAGCGGTGCGTGGGGCATACGGCTCCTCGACCTCGAGCGCGGCACCGACGAGCGGCTGGAGGTGTCGGGCGGCAACACCAACGTCCTCTGGCGCCCGGATGGCAGAGGGAATCGCGTTCAAATCGACGCGCAAGGGCGACTTCGACACCTACTGGAAGGACCTCGCGGCCGGTGGCCCCGACGAGCCGCTGCTGACGAGCGAGGCCGATGAGAGTCCGTACGGCTGGACGCCCGACGGCAGGTGCCTGCTCGTCAAGGTCTCGGAGCCCGACGGATCGTACTTGCTCAAGCTGCTGACGATCGGCGAAGGCGGCAAGCTCCCGACCGTGGTCCCGGCTCCCGTGAGACGTGAACGGAGTGAGCGTCTCCCGCGACGGCCGGTGGCTCGCATTTTCGTCCGATCATTCCGGCACGAACGAGGTCTATGTCCAGCCCTTCCCCGGCCCCGGCAAGGCCATGCGGGTCTCCCGCGCCGGGGGACGCGATCCGGTCTGGTCTCGAGACGGAAGGGAGCTCCTCTTCCGCCGCGGGGACGAGATCATTGCGCTTTCGTTTCGGAGCGAGGCCGAGAGCGTCGTGGCCGGGGACGAGCGGGTCGTTCTCAAGGCGCCGATGGTCGGCTACGCCGCGGGGCCCTTGATCGGTCCCGACGGGAAGCGGTTCCTGATTCTCGAGCGGACGGCCGAACCCCAGCCGCCGCAGCTGCGGGTCGTCCTCAACTGGGCGACGGAGGTCGACCAGAAGGCGGCGGCTCGGAAGTGACACGGTATCAGTTGCCGGAGGTTGGCTGACTTGAGTCTCATCGCGGGAACGAAGCTCGGGCCCTACGAGATCCTGTCGCCGCTCGGGGCGGGCGGGATGGGGGAGGTCTACCGGGCGCGGGACGGGAAGTTGAACCGTGACGTCGCGATCAAGGTGCTGCCGGAGGCCGTGGCGGAAGACGCGGAGCGGCTGGCGCGGTTCCAGCGCGAGGCGCAGGTGCTGGCCGCCTTGAATCATCCGCACATCGCGGCGATCTACGGGTTGGAGAAGTCCGGCAACGTCGAGGCGCTCGTGCTCGAGCTGGTCGAGGGCGAGACGCTCGCGGAGCGGATTGCGGCCGGCCCCGTGCCGAACGACGAGGCCCTGGCGATCGCGCGGCAGATCGCGGACGCGCTCGAGGCGGCGCACGAGAAGGGGATCGTGCACCGCGACCTGAAGCCGGCGAACGTGAAGGTCACGCCGGACGGCAAGGTCAAGGTGCTCGACTTCGGCCTCGCGAAGGCGCTGACGGGCGACGCGTCGTCGCCGGATCAGACGCACTCGCCGACGCTGACGGCCGCGGCGACGCAGGCCGGCGTCGTCATCGGGACGGCCGCGTACATGTCGCCCGAGCAGGCGCGCGGGCGATCCGTGGACAAGCGCGCCGACATCTGGGCCTTCGGCGCGGTGCTGTACGAGATGCTCGTCCGGGCGCAAGGCGTTCGAGGGCGAGACCGTGTCGGACACGCTCGCCGCGGTGTTGCGCGCGGACATCGACTGGGCGGCGCTGCCGCGCGAGACGCCTGCGTCGGTCCGCCGCGTCCTGCGCCGCTGCCTCGACCGCGATCCGAAGACGCGCTTTCGCGACATCGCCGACGCGCGCATCGAGATGGACGAAGCGGCCGAAGCGCTGGCGCCGGCCGCTCCCGCGGCTGCGGCATCCTCGCGCTCGAGGCTCTGGCCCGTGGCGGCACTTGTCCTGCTCGCGCTCGCCGCCCTCGGCTGGTGGAGGGCGCTCGCTTCGGTATCGGCGCCGCCCGTGACGACGCGGCTCTCTCTCGTTTTCCCCGCCCAGGATCAGCTTCCGTACAACGACAACCCGGCGTTTGCGCTGTCCCGCGACGGCCGGCAGCTCGTCTACGTCGCCGACCGGGCGGGCTCGACCGGGCTCTCCGTGCGGGCGCTCGACACCGGTCAGGTGCGGTCGGTCGAAGGCACGGCCAACGCGGTCGGCCCCTTCTTTTCGCCGGACGGACACTGGATCGGATTTTTCGCCGATGGCAGGTTGAAGAAGGTCACCGTCGGAGGCGGCGCGCCGATCGACCTCAGCGAGGCCCCGACGCCGCGAGGCGGCACCTGGCTCGAAGACGACTCGATCGTCTTCAGCCCCGAGTACACGTCGGGACTCGTGCGCATCGCGGCCCGGGGCGGAAAGATCGAGATTCTGACGCGTCCCGACGCTGCACGAAGCGAGAGGACGCACCGCTGGCCCGAGGCGTTGCCCGGAGGCGCGGACATTCTCTTCGCGATCGGGTTTACGAGCAGCACCGCGAACTATGACGGCGCCACGATCGCAGTCCTGAATCTCGCCAGCCGCAAGGTGCGCCCCCTCCTCGAGGGCGGAAGCATGCCCCGGTACGCGCCCCCGGGCCGCCTCGCGTTCCTCCGCGGCAATTCCGTCCTCGCGGCCGCGTTCGACCTCGGGCGCGTCGCCGTGACGGGCGAGGCCGTTCCGGCGATCCAGGGGATCGGGGGAGATCTGTCGGGAGGGGCCGCCTACTTCTCGACGGCGCGGGACGGAACGCTCGCCTACGCCCCGGGGACCTCGCTGCCGCAACGCACGCTCGTCATCGTGAATCGCAAGGGGGGGGAGGTCGACGTGCCTCTGTCCCCCCGTCTCTTTCTCGCCCCGCGCTTCTCGCCCGATGGCAAGAGCCTGGCGTTCTCGGTCGGTTCGGGCAACGGCGGGGACGACGACGTCTGGACGTACGACATCGCCGCGAACATCCTGACGCGCCTGACGTTCGGCAATGCGGGCCTGGGGCCGGTCTGGTCTCCGGACGGGAAGCGGATCGCATACGGTTCGGTCCGCGGCGGAGGCCAGGAGGGCATCTGGGTCAAGCCTGCCGACGGCAGCGGCAGGGACGAGGTGATCGACAGGATTCCTGGCGGCGCCGAATTCCCGACCTCGTGGTCCGCCGATGGGAGCAGCCTCTCGTTCGTACGCGCCTCTCCGAGGTTTGGCGCCTGGATCCTGCCGCTCGGCGCCGAATCGAAATCCCGCGAGGTGCAGGCGGGCGCCTCGAACGTGTGCCTTTCGCCCGACGGACGGTGGATCGCTTACCAGATCAGCCCGGACGGCGACATCTTCGTGCAGCCGACCGACGGGTCCCCGGGCAAGTGGCAGATTTCGACCAACCGGGGGGCGTGGCCGGTCTGGGTGGGCAACGAGATCTTCTTCCTCCGCCGAACGGGCGACATCATGGCCGTCGCCGTCGAGACCCGCCCGAGCTTCCGAGCCGGAACGCCCCGGATGCTCTATGAGGGGAAAGGGCGCTACGAGGTCGCGACCAACCTGTATCCCTTCGATGTGTCGGCAGACGGCCAGCGCTTCGTGCTCCTCAAGACGAACGCGCGGGCCGAGATGGCCAATCGCATCGACCTCGTCCTGAACTGGACGGCGGAGCTCGACCGCCTCGCGCCTGTGGGAGGAAAGAAATGACACTTGCCGCCGGAACAAAGCTTGGCCCGTACGAGATCCTGGCGCCCATCGGCGCGGGCGGGATGGGGGAGGTCTACAAGGCGCGGGACGCGCGGCTCGAGCGCACGGTCGCGGTCAAGGTCCTGCCGCCGCACCTCTCGTCGAACCCGGAATTGCGCCAGCGCTTCGAGCGCGAGGCGAAGACGATCTCGCAGATTTCGCACCCGCACATCTGCGCGCTCTACGACGTCAACCGCGAGGGCGAGACCGAGTACCTCGTCATGGAGTACCTCGAGGGCGAGACGCTGGCGGATCGCCTCGGCAAGGGGCCGCTGCCCGCCGAGCAGCTCCTGCGGTACGGGATCGAGATGGCCGACGCGCTCGACAAGGCGCACCGGCAGGGAATCGTGCACCGGGACTTGAAGCCCGGCAACGTGATGATCGACGAAGTCGGGGGTGAAGCTGCTCGACTTCGGTCTGGCAAAGTTCCAGGCGGCGGGGCCGCGAAGCCGTCGCCTCGGGTGTCTCGCGCCTTGCGACGGAGATGCAAGCGAGCCAGCCGCTGACCGAGCGCGGCACCGTGCTCGGCACCTTCCAGTACATGGCGCCCGAGCAGCTCGAGGGCAAGGAGGCCGACGCGCGCAGCGACCTCTTCTCGTTCGGAGCGGTGCTCTACGAGATGGCGACGGGCAAGAAGGCCTTCTCGGGCACGAGCCAGGCCTCGCTGATCGGCTCGATCCTGCGCGACGATCCTCAGGCGATCTCGGAGATCTCGCCGATGATCCCGCCGGCCCTGAACCGCGTCGTCAGGACGTGCCTCGCCAAGGACCCGGAGGACCGGTTCCAGACGGCGCACGACGCGAAACTCCAGCTCCAGTGGGTCGCCGAGGGCGGCTCGCAGGCGGGGTTGCCGGCGCCCGTCGTTGCGCGGCGCAAGAACCGCGAGAAGCTCGCCTGGGCCGTCGCGGCCGCGGCGATCGTCGCGGCGGGCCTCGCGACGTTCGGCTACGTGCGGCGCGCGCCAGCCGCCGTCGTCAAGGTCAGCGCATTCGTCCTGCCGCCCGAAAAATCGGAGTTCGATCTCTCCGGCGCCAACTGCGGATCCCTGACCGTGTCGCCGGACGGCCGCCAATCCACGTTTTCGGCGAAGGGCCCGGACGGGAAGATAGTCCTGTGGCTTCGGTCGATGGGCGAGCTCGGGGCGAAGCCGATCGCCGGGACGCAAGGCGCGACGTTCCCGTTCTGGTCGCCCGACAGCCGGTTTCTCGCCTTTTTCGCGGAGGGCAAGCTTCAGAAGGTGGACATCTCCGGAGCGCCCCCGTTGGCGGTGTGCGACGCTCCGAACGGCCGAAGCGGCTCGTGGAATCGCGACGGCGTGATCCTCTTTGCTCCCGACTCGACGACCGGTCTCTTTCGCGTGCCGGCCGCCGGGGGCGCTCCGAAGCCGGCGACCACGCTCGACGCGACCCACGCCGAGACGACGCACCGCTGGGCGACGTTTCTTCCCGATGGGCGCCACTTTCTCTACATGGCAGGCTCGCACTCGACCGGGTCCAAGAGCGAGTCGAACGCGATCTACGTCGGGGCCCTCGACTCGAACGAGAAGACGCTTCTGCTGCAGGCGCGCTCCAACGTCGCCTACGCCTCCGGTTATCTGCTCTACATGCGCGAGCGCATCCTGCTCGGGCAACGCTTCGATCCGGGCGCCCGGCGCCTCGTCGGGGAAGCCTTCCCGGTCGCCGAGGGCGTTCAATACGACCCGGCGTACTTCCGCGGCGTCTTCTCTGCCTCGGAGAACGGTGTCCTCCTGTACGCGCTGGGCGTTGCCGGTTCGTCGGCGACGCGCCTGACCTGGGTCGACCGCTCGGGAAAGACTGTCGGCGAACCTGTCGGCGAGCCCGCGGAATACTCGAGCCTGAGTCTTTCGCCCGACGGCAAGCGCATCGCTGCGGGGATCAACGATCCGGCCACCGGGATTTCCTCCATCTGGCTCTTCGACAGCCGTGGGGTCCGCTCCCGGTTCACGTTCGGAGACCTGTCGGACCAACCGACCTGGTCGCGCGACGGAAGCCGCATCGCTTTGCAGAGGCTGAACAAGCAGTCGATCTCCGACATCCACGTGAAGCCCGTCGACGGGACGGGCCAGGAAACGACCGTCTTCCATTCGGAGAGGCCGGCCTCTCCGGACGACTGGTCTCCGGACGGACGGTTCATCCTGGTCGATCTGATTTCGCGCAATAGCCCGACGAAGGGCGACGTGTGGATCATCCCTCTCACCGGGGAAGGGAAACCGTACCCCTTCGTCGCCACGGAATTCGACGAAAGGTCGGCCGGCTTTTCTCCGGACGGCAAGTGGGTCAGCTACGTTTCGAACGAGTCGGGGCGGGAGGAGCTCTACGTCGTCCCGTTTCCGGGGCCGGGAGCCAAGTACCAGATCTCCTCGGGCGGGTCCCAGGGGGGCTCTTTCTTCAAGGGAGGCAGGGAGATTCTCTACGGAACCTCGGAAGACAACCTCGTCTCCGTCGAGGTCAAGACAGGTCCGTCCGGCCTCGAGGTGGGCGCGCCCAAGACGCTCTTCAAGGTGCCCCCGGTCACCGCTCTCGCGATCACGCCCGACGGCGAGCGATTTCTTCTCGCCGCCCTGCCGCAGGGAACCATCGCGCCGCGCGTGGCGCTCGTGACCAACTGGACTACGGGGCTCTCCAAATAGGTGGGCCACTGCGTCGAAACGAGCCGGTCTCCCCGGGCCGGGGTCCTCAGGGGAGAAGGCTCCCAAGGGGGCCCTCGCCCCGGAGCCCGGGATGGTGGAAAATAGAGACCGCGCCATGACCGCCCGGTTCCGGACCATGAACGCCATTCTCGAGCAGCTTCGGCTCTCGCCCGCGGTCCACAAGGGGGATCTCGGGTGCGGGGACTGCGTGCTCGTGACGACCGAGCATTCCGTGTACTCGATCGAGGTTCTCGAGGACGCGACCTACTGCATACGCGGCGGCTGGTTCGACCGGCAGAAGCTGTCTCCGGTCACGGACTCGGTCGCCGGCTGCACGTGGGGCGGGAGCGCGATCAAGAGGGACATCGTCGCCGCCTGCGGGCTGCACCTCGAGTTCGGCAACCGGGTCGTGACGAGCCGGATCCGCGAGGTCCTCGTGATCCGCGGCGGTCTGCAGGGCAGCGATGGATTGCGTCCCATTCACAGCCCGGAGCTCCTCCTGGGCTGCTACGGATCCCGGAGCGAGACCACCCTGGTCGGCTGACTCGCTTCAGGCGGTGACCGGGCGCGGCGCGTCTTTCTTCGCGTACCTCGTCGACACGTAGTCGTCCACGAGCGCGCGAAAGGCGGTCGAGAGCTCGTCGTAGTTGCCCTTCAACGTCGTGAAGTGCTGGCCGTCGATGTAGACGGGGCAGTGCGGCTCCTCGCCGGTGCCCGGCAGCGATATACCGATCGAGGCGGCCCTGGATTCACCCGGGCCGTTGACGACGCACCCCATGACGGCGAGCGTCATGTTCTCGACGCCGTCGTACTGGTCCTTCCAGATCGGCATCTGGTCGCGGATGTAACCCTGGATGCGCTCGGCGAGCTCCTGGAACGTCGTCGACGTCGTTCGGCCGCAGCCGGGGCACGCAGTCACGCTCGGTGCGAAGGACCGGATGCCGAGCGACTGGAGCAGCTCGCACGCGGCGTAGACCTCCTCACGGCGGTCGCCGTCGGGCCGCGGAGTCAGCGAAATTCGGATCGTGTCGCCGATGCCCTCGTTGAGTAGCACGCCCATCGCGGACGCGGACCAGACGAGGCCCTTCATGCCCATCCCGGCCTCGGTCAGACCGAGGTGGAGCGGCTGGTCGGTCCTTGTCGCGAGCTCCCGGTAGACCGCGATCAGGTCGAGCGGCCGCGAGACCTTGCAGGAGATGATGATCTGGTCCTTGCGCAATCCCGACTGGATTGCGAGCTCGGTCGATTGCAGGGCCGAGAGGACCATGCACTCGTTGATGATCTCTTCGGAGGTGTGCCCGAGCTCGCGGTCGGTGTTTTCCTGCATCTTTTCCATGACGAGCTCCTGGTTCAGGGAGCCGCCGTTGACGCCGATGCGGACGGGCTTCGCGTTGTCGCGCGCGATGTGGCAGATCGTCGCGAACTGCTCGTCGCGCCGGACGCCCTTTCCGACGTTGCCCGGGTTGATGCGGTACTTGTCGAGCGCGCGGGCGCACTCCGGGTACTTCGTCAGGAGGACGTGGCCGTTGTAGTGGAAGTCGCCGATGAGCGGCGCCTCGACGCCGGCGTCGAGCATCCGCTTCTTGATCTCGGGCACCGCGGCGGCCGCCTCGGGGATGTTGACCGTGATCCGCACCATCTCAGAGCCTGCCTTCGCGAGCTCGATGCACTGCCGGGCGGTGCCGGGCGCGTCCACCGTGTCGGTGTTCGACATGGACTGGACGACGACCGGGGCGCCGCCTCCGACCTGAACGGGTCCCACCCGGACCCCCACGGTCGTGTGGCGTTTCCTGTGGCTCATGGACGTTTCAATCTACCAGATGCGCCGGGGCTGGGGTTCTCGTGATATCATCTCAATGATGTCTGATATCACGCGTGCGGCCCGCAGGCCACCGGCTTCAGGGAGATTTCTGCTTCGCCTTCCCGCGGGACTCCACGCATCGTTGAGGGCTGCGGCGGCCGATGCGGGAGTTTCGCTCAACGATTATTGCGTTCAGAAGCTGTCGGCGCCGATGGGCGACCTCGCGGCCCTCGAAGGGGCAGCCCTGGCGGTTCGCCGCGCGGCGTCGCTCTTCGGCGAGCGGTTGATCGGCGTCACGGCCTTCGGGTCATGGGCGCGTCGGCAGGCCACGGAGAGCTCCGACCTCGATCTGCTGGTCGTCGTCGAAACTTCCGTCGTGCTGACCCGCGAGCTCTACCGAACCTGGGACGAAAGCCCGGTCGCGTGGGAGGGACGCTGCGTCGAGCCGCACTTCGTGCATTTGCCGGAGGCGGGCATCGTGGTGGCGGGAGTCTGGGCCGAGGTCGCCCTCGACGGGATCGTCCTCTTCGAGAGGGAGTTCCAGGTGTCGCTGCGCCTCTCGGAGGTTCGCCGGGACATCGTCGAGGGGCGGATCGTTCGAAAGGTGGCCCACGGCCAGCCCTACTGGGCCAGGGTCGCCTGAGATGCGCAACACCGAGCTCGCCCTCGATCACGTGCGCCGCGCCGGGATCCGCTTGCGGGCCGTGCAGGTCCTCTTCGACGCGGAGAGCTGGGCCGACGTGGTGCGGGAGTCGCAGGAGGTCGTCGAGCTCGCATTGAAAGGGCTGCTGAGGTCCTGCGGCATCGAGGCGCCCCGCATTCACGACGTCTCCGACATCCTGCTCGCCGAACGCCAGCGTTTGCCGGAGGCGATCCGCGCCGAGGCCGAGTCACTGGCACGGATCTCGAGGGACCTGAGACGAGACCGCGAGCTCGCCTTCTACGGTGCGGAGGACCTGACGCCGTCCGGTTTCTACAAGCGGCATGACGCCGAGAGGGCGCTGGAGGGCGCCCGAAAGACGGTGCGTCTCGTCACGCCGGTCGTCACCGGCGGCGCATGACGCTTTCTGCGGGCTCCCGCCTCGTCCCCTGCGAGATCGGCCTCGCGAAGTAGCTAGCCGCGTTCGGCGGCGGCATCGGGGACCTGTGTCAGGTCGGCCGCGGCGCTCATGATCATCTCGCGTTCGACGGCGCGAGAGAGGACCTCGGCGTTGGTTTCGCCGCTCTTCTTGCCGAGGAAGGGCTTCACGAATACGAGCAGAACGTCGCGCCAGGGCATGTTGCGAAGGAGCCGGCCGGTCAGGCGCAGTGCCTGCACCGGGAAGTGCAGGAACTTGTAGACGATCAGGCGTTTCAGCTCGCGGGAGCGGATCTCGTGGATCTTCTCGCCCGCGAGCACGGTCGGATCGATCGAGGAGCACTTGAAGTACTTGTACCAGTCGTCGGTGTCGCTGACGAGGCCGCGCTCGATGTACTCCTTCCAGAGGGGAGTGCCCCTGTAGACGCAGAGCCGGTTGAACGCGAACGTGTCGAGCGGCAGTCGCTCGGCGAAGCGGAACGTGTCGCACATGTCCTTTTCGTTTTCGTCGGGATTGCCGACGACGAAGAACCCGTGGACGATCTCGATGCCGGCCTTTTTCGCGGCGTGGACGGCGATCTCGGTCTGCTCGAGCGTCTGCTCCTTCTTCAGGCGGTCGAGGATCTTCTGGCTCCCGCTCTCGATGCCGAACATGAGCGTGCGGCAGTGCGCCTTCGCCATCGCCGGAAAGAGCTCCATGCACACCGAATCCACGCGCCCCTCGCAGCCCCACTGGATCTCGAGGCCGCGCTCGTTGATTCCCTGGCAGATCGCCTCGATGCGCTTGGGCTGAAGGAGGAAGTGGTCGTCCACGAAATAGACCGCGCCGTAGCCGTCCTTCCTGAGCTGCTCGAATTCCGCCAGCACGTGCTCGGGGCTGCGCGAGCGCCACTTGCCCTCGTTGAAGATCGGGATGTCGCAGAAGATGCACGGCCACGGGCAGCCGCGCGAGGTCTGCATCGTCGTGAACCGCTCGCGCGACAGCACGACGGGGACGTCGAGCGGCATGGACTCGACGAAATCGATCGGGAGGCTCTCGCGGTCCGGAAAGGGCCACTGGTCGAGATTGCGGTCGAGCGGGCGGGGCGGGTTCTCGCGCATGTCCCCGCGGCGTCCTGCCAGGTCACGCCGAGGACCGACGGAGGGATCGTCGAGGTGCGCGACCAGATCGAGGATGAGCTGTTCGCCGTCCCCGCGGCAGACGAAATCCACCTCGGGGACCTGTGCCTTGACGTGCTCGGCGTTCAGCGTCGCGAACACGCCGCCGAAGGCGAGCTTGATGCCGGGAACCGCGGCGCGCAGGGCGCGGGCGAGGATCTTGGCGTACGGATAGCTGGTCGTCGAGAGGAAGCTCATTCCCACGAGATCCGGCTTCCAGCGCAGGACTTCCGCCAGAATCACGTCGTTCGGCGTGTCGGGGTTGGCCTGATCGAAAAGAAGGACCTCGTGGCCCGCGCGCTTCAGGACGGAGGAGAGCGACATGATGCCGATGGGCGGAAACCCCATGATCTGGAGGCGGCCGTTCTTTCCGCGCACGCTGCCGGGAATCGCGTAGAACTGGGGATCGCGAACGTGGACGAGCACGACCCGTTTGGGCCGGGTATTCGCGGGCTCGGTGCGTTCGGCGGGGGCCGGGCGGGGGTTCAGCACTCTTCGCGAGGATAGCACCGGGAGTCGTGGTCGACGGCCGGCGTTGTATTCTGCGCACGCCTTGCCCCTGACAGCTGGAGCCCGCCTCGGCCCCTACGAGATCCTGTCGCCATTGGGCGCGGGTGGGATGGGGGAGGTCTACAGGGCGCGGGACACGCGGCTCGAGCGGACCGTCGCGGTGAAGGTGCTGCCCGAACGCCTGGCGGAGGATGCCGATGCGCTGGCGCGCTTCGGGCGCGAGGCGAAGGCGGTCGCGGCGCTGTCGCACCCGAACATCCTCGCGATCCACGATTTCGGGCACCAGGGGACCGTCGCCTACGCCGTGTCGGAGCTCCTCGAGGGCGAGACGCTGCGCGAAGCCCTGGCTTCCGGGCCGCTGCCTGCGCGCAAGGCGAGGGAGTACGGCGTGCAGATCGCGCTCGGCCTCGCCGCGGCCCACGAGAAGGGGATCGTCCATCGGGACTTGAAGCCCGACAACGTCTTCATCACGCGGGACGAGCGGCTCAAGATCCTCGACTTCGGCCTCGCGAAACCGGGCGCGGGGTCCTCGAACGTCCGCGACGAGACCCAGTCTCCGACCGTAACGGGCTACACGGAGCCCGGAATGGTCATGGGCACGGTCGGCTACATGTCGCCCGAGCAGGTCCGGGGTGTCCCGGTGGATCACCGGTCGGACATCTTTTCCTTCGGCGCCGTGCTCTACGAGATGCTGACGGGAAGCCGGGCCTTCCAGCGGGAAACGGCGGCCGAGACGATGACGGCGATCCTCAAGGAGGAGCCCGTCGAGCCAGCCGCCGCGGCCGGCACCGACGCGGCGGCGCTTCTCCCGGTCCTCCGGCACTGCCTGGAGAAGAAACCCGAAAAGCGATTTCAGTCGGCGAGGGATCTCGCCTTCGCGCTCGAGACGGCTTCCGTCGCGACGGGCTCCGCCGCTGCGGCCGTCGCTCCTGTGGCGCAGCGCCCATCCGCCGTCTGGAAGGGGCTCGGCGTTGCCGTGCTCGTGGCCGGCGCGGGGGCCGCGGGCTACCTCCTTCATCTCGGCCGGGCGGCCGCCCCCGTGCCGGACTTCGGGGACGCGACATTGACTCCGTTGACGACGGATCCGGGCTACGAAGGGGAGCCGACGTTTTCTCCTGACGGTCAGACGATCGCGTACGTGTCGGATCGCGACGGGAACTTCGAGATCTATCTGCAGCAGATCTCGGGCGGCCCCGCCCTCAATCTCACCCGCAACCCCGGCGCCGACATCCAGCCGTCATTTTCTCCCGACGGCCGCGAGATTGCCTTCGTCTCGAATCGCTCGGGCAGCTCGGATCTCATGCACGCCGCGCCCGGCCTGCCGCTCGTCGGAGGGGACATCTGGGTGATGCCCGCCCTCGGGGGGCCGGCGCGCCGGATCGTCGAAAACGGGGATTGCCCGTCCTGGACGCCGGACGGCGGGGCCCTTCTCTACGTTCACGGTACCTTCCGGAGCGCTCGGATCGCGCGCATTCCGGCGGCCGGAGGGGAGAGTCGCGACGTGGCGATCGACGAGCCTCTCGTGCTCCGGTATTTCTTTCCGAGGCTGTCGCAGGACGGCCGGTGGCTGCTCTACCAGAACGGCAACCAGATCGAGGTGGCGGCCGCGGCGGGCGGAAAGCCGAAGATGCTGGCGCGCGGGGAGGCCCCCGCGTGGGGGCCCGGGTCGGCGAGCATCCTCTATACGAGCGGGACGCCGGGCAAGAGCCGCACCCTCTGGGAGGCGCCATTCTCGCTCGCGCGCGGAGAGTTCTCGGGTCCGCCCCGGCCGCTCACCTTCGGGCGCGGCGCCGACGTCGGTGCCGCCGCTTCCCGCGACGGAACCTCGGTCGCCTTCTCCGCGGTGGACGAGAGCCTCAATCTCGAGGAACTCCCCTTCGATGCGGAGGCCGGGCGCGTGACGGGGCCGGCGCGAGAATTGACGTCCGGCAACAACCACGTCGGGTTCTTCGATCCTGCCCCGGACGGGAAGGCCGTGGTCTTCTCCGCGGAGCGCGGCGCAAGGTCGCATCTCTGGCGCATCGATCCGCCGGCGCCTGCGGTCGAGCTGACGCGGGACCCGAATTACTCCGATTCGAATCCCGAGTGGTCGCCCGACGGCAGCGAGATCGCGTTTTCTCGAATGGTCGCGGGGGCCTCCCAGGGCTCTCAGGCCTTCTGGATCATGAAGGCCGATGGCACGAGCCCGCGCCGGGTGAGCGACTTCTCGGGGGAGATGGCGTGGTTGCCGGATGGGAAGGCCCTCGTCCAGCGCGGCGACAGGCTGTTGCGGCTCGATCTGGCCTCGGGCGCCACCGCGCCGATCGCTGGAGCCAGGGTCCAGACGCTGCTTTCCGTGGATCGGCAGGGGCAGTGGCTGGCTTACCAGAGCGTCGAAGGCGGCCGGCTGGGTCTCGCGGCCGTCCCGGTCGGCGGAGGAACTCCCCGCGTCGTCCCGACGGGGCCATACGAGACGTACCATCCGTTCTTCTCGCCGTCGGGCCGCTGGATCTATTTCCAGCCCGCCCACAAGGACCTGTTCCGCGTCCCCGGACCGGCGCAGGACTGGGCGAGCGCCGCTCCGCAGAAAGTGACGGACTTCTCCGGGTTCGACCTCTACATCGAGAACCCCAGGATCTCGCGCGACGGCTCGAAGCTCTTCTACACGCGGGGACGGAGAACGGGGGACATCTACATTCTCCATCTGGGGACTCCGGCGCAGAGAAAGGCAACCCGATGACCCTCGCCGCCGGAACGAAGCTCGGTCCCTACGAGATCCTGTCGCCGTTGGGCGCGGGCGGGATGGGGGAGGTCTACAAGGCGCAGGACACGCGGCTCGAGCGGACGGTGGCGGTCAAGGTGCTGCCGTCGCACATGGCGTCGTCGGCCGAAACGCGCCAGCGGTTCGAGCGCGAGGCGAAGACGATCTCGCAGCTCTCGCATCCTCATATCTGCTCCCTCTACGACGTCGGGCGCGAGGGCGAGACCGAGTACCTGGTGATGGAGCTGCTCGAGGGCGAGACGCTCCTGGAGCGCCTGGCGAAGGGGCCGCTGCCGCTCGAGCAGACGCTGCGGTATGGGACGGAGATCGCGGACGCCCTGGACAAGGCGCACCGGCAGGGGATCGTGCATAGGGACCTGAAGCCGGCCAACGTGATGATCACGAAGTCGGGTGTGAAGCTGCTGGACTTCGGATTGGCGAAGGCGATGGCACCTGCAGCGACGCGGTCAAGCCTGACGTCCCTTCCCACTCAACAGGGTTTGACACAGGAAGGGACGATCCTGGGGACGTTTCAGTACATGGCTCCTGAGCAGCTCGAAGGCAAGGAGGCCGACGGGAGGACGGACATCTTCGCCCTGGGAGCCACTCTGTACGAGATGGCTACGGGCAAGAAGGCGTTTTCGGCGGCGAGCCAGGCGTCCTTGATTACGGCGATCATGTCGTCCGATCCGCCGGCGATATCGAGCGTGCAGCCGATGACGCCGCCGGCGCTCGACCGGGTCGTCAAGAAGTGCCTGTCGAAAGACCCGGAGGACCGCTGGCAAAGCGCGGGGGATCTCGCGAGCGAGCTCAAGTGGGTCGCCGAGTCCGGGTCGCAGGCCGGCGTGGCGGCGCCTGTGGGGGCGTCGCGTCGTCGTCGGCTGCGGCTCTCCTGGATCGCCGCCGGCGCATTCGCTCTTGCGGCCGCTACCCTGGCCGCCGTGCTTCTGACGCGTCGTTCGGCGGTTCTTCCCGTCATTCGGTCCTCCATCCTCGCGCCGGACGGCGCCGACTTCATCTCGACGCGGATCAATGCCGGGCCAGTCGAGATCTCTCCGGACGGCTTGCGCCTGGTCTTCACGGCTCGCCGTGGCGAAGGGCCCAACGTTCTCTGGGTTCGCAATCTGGCCGACTCCGCGGCGCGTCCGCTGACCGGCACGGAAGGAGCGGAAAGACCCTTCTGGTCGCCGGACGGGAAGTTCATCGGGTTCTTTGCGGATCGCGCGCTGAGAAAAATCGATGCCAACGGCGGACCGGTCTTCAAGCTGGCCGAGGCCAGCGAGAGCCGCGGCGGAACGTGGAGTCAGGAAGGGGTCATTCTCTACACGCCCGACTCGAGGGGGCCGGTCTACCGGGTTTCGGCCGGTGGCGGCACGCTGGTCGCCGCGACAGCCTACGGCGCGAAAGACTCGACGCATCGCTACCCTCGCTTCCTGCCGGACGGCCGGCACTTTCTCTATCTCGTCCGCCACGCGGGAGCGGGTGCTGGCGAGAATCCGGAGGTCCGTGTCGGCACCCTCGACTCGAAGGAGTCGAAACTCGTCCTGAGCGCCGCCTCGAACGTGATCTATGCCACCGGTCATCTTCTCTACGTTCGTGAGGGGGCGCTCGTCGCGCAGCGCTTCGACCTCGGGCGGCTCTCGGTCGAAGGTGAGCCCGTCGTCGTCGCCCCGGACGTCCTCATGGACGAGCGGTTCAGCCGGGGTGTCTTTTCAGCCTCTGCGAACGGCATTCTCGCCTACCAGACCGGAAAGGGCTCGACGACGTCCGTGTTGCGTTGGGTCGACCGCGAGGGGCGCACGCTCTCGACCGTCGGCGAGCCGGCGGAGTACTTCAACGGAGGAAACGTGGAGATCTCGCCGGACGGCGCCAGGGCGGCGGCATCCATCGTGGACCTGCGCACGGGGACCTCGGACATCTGGCTCATCGATCTGGCCTCCGGAACACGGAGCCGGTTCACGGCCGGGACCCGGGACAAGTACTCGTCGACCTGGTCTCCCGACGGCAAACACGTGGCCTTCGCCAGCGACCATCTCACCGGGAGTGGCTACGACATCGTCCTCCGAGACGTGGACGGCTCCGGTGAGAAGACGGTGGCGATCGATCCGGTGGAGAACCTCACGCCGACCGGATTCTCGCCAGATGGGCGGCTCCTTCTCATCGAGAAGCGCAGACAGCAACGGGACGATGTGATGGTGATTTCCGTCGAAGGCGACGCGACGCCTCGACCGGTGGCCGCCACAGTGGCGTACGAGGGGTTGGGACAGGTTTCGCCCGGTGGGCGTTTCGTCGCATACATGTCCGACGAGGGCGGACGGTTCGACATCTACGTCACCACTTTTCCGGACGCCGGAGCGCGGTGGCAGGTCTCTCAGAGCGGTGGGAGGGAGCCGCGGTGGTCGAAGGACGGGAAAGAGTTGTTCTTCTTTGCTCCCGACAATCGTCTCATGGCCGCCGAGGTCAAGACGGGCGCCACCAGCTTCGAGGTTGGCGCCATCCATCCGCTCTTCCAGACGAGGCAGATGGGAATGGACTTCCGCTACGACGTGTCGAAGGACGGAGCGCGGTTTCTCGTCAACGGGGGGCTCGCTCAGGAGCCCTCTCCCATTACGCTCGTCACGAACTGGACTTCGGAACTGGAGAAGAAACAATGAGATTGGCCCGCCTTGTCGCAATTGCGATCGCCTCCGTGTTGCTGGCTTCCTCGGCCCGCGCGGAGGACGACGCGATCTCGCGCATCGCCGGCGCGGCGATGACGCAGGGCGGAGCGTCGGCATTTCTCGAGACGCTGACGGACACCGTCGGCGGGCGCGTAACCGGCAGCCCGCAGAATCGCGCGGCCTCGGAGCTGATCCTCGCCGCATTGAAGAAGGCGGGCTACGAGAACGCGCACTTCGAGGAGTACCCGATGGCGTCGCGCTGGCAGCGCGGGCCGGTCTCCGGGCGGATCCTTTCGCCGATCGACCGTCCGATCACGGTCGGCTCGATGGCGTGGGTGCCGGGTACTCCGGGCGAAATCGAGGTTCCCCTCGTCGACCTTGGCGCGCCGCCATCGAACGACTGGACGCCGCCGGCGGATCGTGTCCGCGGCGCCGCGGTGCTCGTGGACGTGCACGCGGTCGGCGCGGACCCGGCCTTCATCATGCGCTCCCTCATGGCGCGCAAGCTCGCGGAGGCGGGCGCCGCGGCGATGCTCCTGCCGTCCGACAAGCCGGGCCGGATGGTCTACACGTCCGCCTTCGGCTTCTACCCGAAGGGCCCGCTGCCGGCGATCTCGGTGGCGAAGGAGGACGCGCTTCTGCTGCGCCGGCTCCTCGCGAAGGGGCCCGTCAAGCTCTCGCTCGACGTGACGAACACGTTCGTCACGGCGCCGTACAACGAGCGCAACGTGGTGGCGGACCTGCCGGGCGGCGCGGCGAAGGACGAGGTCGTGCTCGTGGGCGCGCACTTCGATTCGTGGGACCCGGCGCAGGGCGCCGACGACGACGGCTCGGGCGTCGCCGCCGTGCTCGACGCGGCGCGGATCCTGAAGGCGCTGAACCTCACGCCGCGGCGCACGATCCGATTCGCGTTCTTTTCGGGCGAGGAGGAGGCGACGCTCGGCTCGCGCGCCTACGTCTCGACGCACGAAAAGGAGCTCGACCGCCTGAGCGCCGTGCTCGTCATGGATTCCGGCGCCGGGAAGCCGCGCGGCATCGAGCTCCACGGCCGGGCGGACCTCGAGCCGGCTGTCCGGCAGGCGCTCACGCCGCTGGCGTCCTTCGACGCCGCGGCGACGACGGTCGCCGCGAGCTTCGACCGCGACCACGCGCCCTTCATGGTGGTGGGCGTTCCGGCCCTGACGCTGTGGGTCGAGGAGGGGACGTACGACGACCACCACCACACGGTCATCGACACGTTCGACAAGGTGGACCCGCACTGGCTCGCCGCGGACACGGCGGTCATGGGCATCGCCGCCTGGAATCTCGCGAACACGGCCGGGCCCATCGGGCGCCGCCTGTCTCCGGCGGAGGCGTCGGAAGTTCTGAAGAAGGCGGGCGTCGAGTCGACGAAACAGATGGTCTACGGCTCCTCGCCGAGGTAGTCGGAGAGTCGCCGGGAGCTGACCCCCTCGCCCGGCGGGAGAGGGGACTGGCTACGCCGCCGCGCGCGCCGGGACGATCGACCGCAGCGCCACGACGAGCGCCTCCGTCTGCGCGGGCGTGCCGATCGAGACGCGGAGCCAGTTGGGCATCGAGGGGAACTTGCGGCCGACGAGGATCCCTTTCGCCTTGAAGGCCTCGCCGATCGGGACGACGTCGCCGCCGACGTCGATCATGACGAAGTTCGCCTCCGACGGGATGTACCGTCTCCCATCCTTCGCGAGCTCGGCGCAGAGCCACCGCTTCGTTCCGTTGAGCCGCTTCTTCTCGGTCGGGACGACGTCGGCGTCGGCCAGCGCCGCGAGTCCCATCGCGAGGGCCGCCTGGCTCGTGTTGTCCCACGAGGCGCAGCGCTCCATGGCCGCAATGTTCGCGGCCGAACCGACGGCGTAGCCGAGGCGCATTCCCGCCATCCCGTAGATCTTCGAGAACGTGCGGGCGACGACGACGTTGTCCCGCTGCCGGGCCAGGTCGAGCGCGCTCTTGTAGGACGGACTCTCGACGAAGTGGTGATACGCCTCGTCCACGAGCACGATCGTCGACGGCGGCACCTTTTCCAGGAAGACCTCGAGCTCGCCCGCCCCGACGATCGTCCCGGTTGGGTTGTTCGGGTTGCACACGTACACGAGACCGGTGGTCGCGTCGCACGCGGCGGCCATGGCCGGCAGGTCGTGCCGGAAGTCGGACGTCTGCTCGACCTTGACCGGGTCGGCTTTCGTGACGCGCGCGTATTGCAGAACCGCCTCGAACGTCGGCTCGGCCGCCACGACTCTCTTGCCTGGTCCGAGGAACGCGGAGTCCGCCATGCGCAGAACGTCGCTCGATCCGCATCCGAGAACGACCTGATCCGGCTGGACGCCGTGGTGCCGCGCGATCGCGGCCTGCGTCTCCTCCTGCTTGGCGAAGGGGTAACGCGACGCGACGCCCGCGCTTGCGGAGAGCGCCGCGAGGCTCGCGGAGCACGGGCCATCCGGGTTCTCGTTCGCGTTCAGGCGGATCGGACTGCCCGTCGCAGGCGTGGCGCCGGCGGCGAAGGCGGCCGCGCCGGGCAGCTTTGCCGGCAGGAAGGAGGCGCCCGCGGCGGCGCCGAGGAGTTTCGCGAGGGAACGCCGGCTGAGCGGATTGGACATGAGACCCCCCTGGGGCGTGATTCTCTCCCCGATTGCCGGCCCGTTGTACTCTTTCCGGGCCTTGCCGCCCTCGATGAAGAAATGACGCGAGCGCCCGGACCGCCGCGCCGCTTCCCGGGAAGCCACATCCTCGCCATGCGGCGGGATCCGCTCGCGTTTCTGGCGAAACTCGCCCGCGAGTACGGCGACATCGCGCGATTCCGCATGGGCCCGGTCGAGCTCCATCTCGTGAACCGGCCCGAGTGGATCCGGGACGTCCTCGTCACGCACGCGGCGTCCTTCCACAAGGGGCGGGGGCTCGAGCGGGCGAAGCGGCTGCTCGGGGAGGGCCTCCTGACCAGCGAGGACCCGGTCCATCTGCGCCAGCGGCGGATGATGCAGCCGGCTTTTCACCACCAGAGGATCGCGGGCTACGGCGAGGCCATGGTGGAGCATGCGGAACGGCTGACGGCCGGCTGGAAGGACCGGGAGACGCGGGACGTCGCCCGGGACATGACGGTCCTGACGCTCGGGATCGTCGGCCGCACGCTCTTCGACGCCGACGTCGACGCGGAGGCCGAGGAGATCGGCGAAGCCCTTTCGACGGCGCTCGAGCTGTTCCGCCAGACCCTCACCCTTCCGTTCTTCGACGTGCTCGACCGCCTGCCGCTGCCCCACAACCGGCGCTTCGAAAAGGCGAAGGCGCGCATCGACGCGACCATTTACCGGCTGATTGCCGAGCGGCGCCGCAGGCCCGGCGGACGCAACGATCTGCTGAGCATGCTGCTCGCCGCTTCCGACACCGAGGGGGACGGCGGCAGCATGAGCGACGTGCAGGTCCGGGACGAGGCGATCACGATCTTTCTCGCCGGGCACGAGACGACGGCCAACGCCCTGGCCTGGACCTGGTCCCTGCTGTCGCAGAACCCGGAGGCCGAGTCGCGGATGCATGCCGAGCTCGACGCCGTCCTCGCAGATCGGACGCCGGGCGTCGGGGACCTGCCGCGGCTGGCCTACACCGAGATGGTCCTCGCCGAGTCCATGCGGCTCTTCCCGCCCGCCTGGATCATCGGCCGGCGCGCGATGGAGCCGTACGCGATCGGCGGCTTCGACGTCCCGGAGGGCTCGATCGTCCTCGCGAGCCAGTGGGTGACGCACCGCGACCCGCGTTACTTTCCCGACCCGGAGCGGTTCGACCCGGAGCGCTGGCGGCCCGAAGCGAAAGAGGCGCGCCCGAAGTTCTCCTACTTCCCGTTCGGCGGAGGGCCGAGGGTGTGCATCGGCGAAGGCTTCGCGTGGATGGAGGGCATCCTCATCCTCGCGGCGATCGGGAGGCGCTGGCGGCTGCTTCTGGAGCCCGGCCAGAGCATCGTCCCGGCGCCGGGGATCACGCTGCGCCCGAGGGACGGGATCCGGATGAGGGTCGAGAAGCGCGAGTGACGGTGACGCAGCCGGCGCGGCGAGGCCGGATCTCGGAATCAGAATCTCGGCCCTGGCCTACGACGTCGGCGGGAAGTGCGAGAGCAGCGTGCCGACCTCGCGGTCGAGCTCGCGCGCGACGGCGTCGGGGTTCTGACCTTCGAGCCGGTTGATCGACCCCCGCCAGATGAGCTTCCTTCCGCTGTTGCGGATGTCGATCGTGATGGTGCGTTCCTTCTCCCAGTTCGTCGCGACGACATAGCCGGTGGCCCATTCGTAGTTGCCGAACTCGTCGCGCTCGCCGACGCCCGTGTCGCCCGAGTTGTAGGCCACGAGGAGGGTTGCGTGCGCCGGGTCCACCTTCTGGTAGCCCTCCTTGCGCAGGGCGTCGTCGACCGCGGACCGGATGTGCGAGTCGAGAAAGGCGCCGTCGATGATCGAGTCGCCGTGCGGGATCTTGAAGGCGGGATCCTTGTACCAGGCGTAGGTGGTCAGGCCGACGAAGCTGACCGTGTGGTCGTAGGCGTACACGGGCTTGGGGTGCGTGCCCGCGCAGGCTGCGGCGAGCACTGCCAGGGAGGCCACGAGGGCGACGATGCGAGTCCGGATCATTTTGCCTCCGCGCCGGCCTTCGGCGGGAACTGCGCGAGCAGCAGCGCCACGGCCTTGTCGATGTCGTTCTTCAGTTGCTCCGGGTTGGTCCCCAGGAGGGCCGTCCGGCTACCGCGCCAGATCAGCTTGTACTTGTCGTCGCGGATGTCGAGCACGAGGTTGCCCTGCTTGCGGTACTTCGTTCCGGCGTAGTCCACGTAGTACACGTTCCACCAGGAGTAGACGCCCCACTTGTCCTGGCTCAGGACGCCTGCGGCGCCGCCGTTGTAGGCGACGTAGAAGTTCGCGCCCTTCTCCACCTTGGCGTAGCCGTTCTTCGTCAGGGTGTCGTTGACCGCCTGCCGCACGGTGCGGTCGACGAACTGGCCGTCCACGATCGAGTTGCCCTGCGGCATGACCCAGTTCGGATCGTCGAACCAGGCGAACGTCTTCAGGCCGGCGAAGTTCGCCGCGTGGTCGTAGGCAAAATCCGGCGGCGGGTTCTTGTGGGCGCACGCGAGGGTGGCGGCGAGGGCCATCAGGAGCGTCGAGCGGCGCAGTATCTTCTGCATGGCGCGGTACGATACATCATCCAGTTGGGATCCACGCGCCCGGTTGATTGTGGAGTCAGATGTGGAGTAGAATCCACACCATGGAGACCATCCAGGTCGTCCTCGATCGATCGCTTCTGCGCGCGGCGGACCGCGCGGCGCGCAAACTGAAGACGAACCGCTCGGCCCTGTTCCGCGAGGCTCTGCGGGCGCATCTTGCGCGGATCGAGGCTCTCGAAAAGGAGAAGGCCGATCGCGATGGATTCACGCGTTACCCCGATTCGGTCGACGAGCCCGCGGTCTGGGACAGGGTGGCCGATTGGCCCGAGGACTAGAGCGGGGAGAGGTCCGGCTCTGCCGCTTTCCCTCGCCGGACAAGGAGCGGCCCGTCCTGATCCTGACGCGCGGCAGCGCGATCGAGTATCTCTCGCGGGTGACCGTCGCCCCGATCACGTCGACGATCCGCGGCGTCCCGTCGGAGGTGCTTCTCGGAATCGAGGATGGTTTGCGCGGTCCGTGCGCCGTCAACCTCCATAACCTCGTCACGATCGACCAGAGGTCGGTGGGCCGCTGCGTAGCCCGCCTGTCGGCGCCCAGAATGCGAGAGGTCTGCGGCGCCGTCTCGTTCGCGCTCGGGTGCGACCGGTAAGCCAGCGATACTCAAAGAGACCTGCCCGGCCCTGGTCCCGGCACGGTCAGTTCGAAGCGGTCGCCGTCGCGTCTCCCCGCGCCTCCCAGCGCTCGACCAGCGCCTCGAGGTAGCGCGACTTCACCTGCTCCCGGGCGAGCGCGAGCTTGACGGGAGGCAGCTTCAACACGGCGCCGAGCACCGAGCCGAGGATCCGGTGGCTCGCCAGCGTCCGGTCGTCGCAGAGCAGGTCGGCGAGCTGCCCGCGTTCGATCGCCATGACGACGGTCCGGTGCACGGTGTCGAGCGGCGGGATCACGCGCTTCTCCCGGCGCTCGAGCCGGAGCGCTTCCGGATGCGGGCAGACCGGCACGCAGACCCCGCAGCCGAGGCAGGCCGACTCCTCGAGCCGGGCCGTGCGCCGGCGGGGGGCCTTCGGGTCGTGGGCGGAGACCATGCTCATGGCTTCGACCGGGCAGGCCGTGACGCACTTGCCGCAGCCGGTGCAATGGTCCTGGGCGATGGCCGGGACGAATCCGGTCGTGTGGACCGGGCGCAGGAAGCCGAACCGCCGCTGGACGATGAGCGCTTCGCAGCAGCAGGCGCAGCAGTTGCAGACGAAGGCGGGCTCGCGGCGCACGTTCTCGCCGAACTGGACGAGGCCCTTCTCGCGCGCTTCGTGCAGCAGGTCGAGGGTTTCGGCCGCGTCCGCGCGTCGGGCGAAACCGTGCCGCACGAGGGAGGCGGCCGTGTCGCCGAACGTCAGGCAGATCTCCATGGGCGCGCCGCAGGAGCGCCCGAGGTGGCTCATCTTGTGGCGGCAGTAGCAGGTCCCGACGCCGATGGCCGTCGCCGTGCGGGCGACGTGGCTCGCGCGCTCCCAGTCCATGACCTCGAGGGCGTCGTCGTCGGGCAGCGCCTCCTCGTTGACGAAGACCCGTCCGAGCTGGGTCTGACCCCGCGCGAAGAGGTCGCGCACGAACTCCTCTTCGACGTTCAGGTACTGGTAGAAGAGCTCGGCGAGCGCCTTCTGGTCCACGTCTCCCCGCACTCGCATCATCGAGAACTCGAAGAATCCGGCCATCGGCGGCGGCAGAACCCAGCGGGTCTCTGCGTCGTGCACGATGTCGATGAGCAGGGCCTTCGCGGCGAGCGACTCGAGGATGCCGCGCGCCTCCGCGGGGGTCGTGCCCCAGGCGCGCGCGGCCGTTTCGGCCCGGAACGGCCGAATCGGCAGCGACGCCACGAGCGAGGCCTCGCGCTCGGTGAAGAGAATCTTCAGGATCCGGTAGAGAAGGTCGGACGGGGGGGCGCCCTGCGGAAAGCGATTGAGCCGCTCGACCAGGCTGCTGTAGCCGGAGCGCAGGGTTGCGTGGGCCATCGGACCTCGCCATCGAGCCTACGGGACCGCGCCGGTGCGCGCATGATTCGTTCTGCTCAGGCCTGGGGGAAAGCGGGCGCCGCGGAAGGGCCCGCAGGGTATCCTTTCGCACGGGAAACCCGGAGGCGGATGATGCAGAACTACAGGACGCTCCTCGAAGAGGCCCTCGAGGCTTGGGAGTTTACGCGCTCGGGTGTCATCGAGGAGCTGAAGGCCCTTCCGGAGAAGTCGCTCGCGTTCCGGCCGATCGAACATGCGCGCACGGCCGCGGAAATCGTGCGGCACATCGTCGAATCCAACCTCATGATGGCGGGGGAGCTCGCGCGCGCAGACGGGGACTTCCGGCGCAAGTCCTTCGAGGGCTTTCTGCAGGAGTACGGCCGCGGCGTCGCGGCGCACCGCACGAGACGCCAGCTCCTCGACGCGCTGCGCCGCACGCACCGCGAGGGCGAAGCGAAAATCCGGCAGGCGGGAGAGCTCCACATGCTGCAGTTGATCCGCCGCTTCGACGGGCAGATGGGCACGCGCCTGGCGTGGATGAACCATGGCATCGCGCACGAGGAGTACCATCGCGGCCAGCTCGCCCTGTATTCGCGGCTCATGGGTCGCGTGCCCGCTTTGACGAAGAGAATCCTGGGCAAATGAGCAAGGAGGACGCATGATTCGACGGACGCTCGGTTTGATTCTGGCGATCTCGGCGGGCCTGGCCGCGTCGATGGCGGCGCAGGTGCAGACGAAGGAATCGCAGGCGGCGATGACGCCCGCCAGGGCGCTGGAGACGCTCAAGGAAGGCAACGTCCGCTTCCTCGAGGGCAAGCGGAAGGTCCGCGATCTGAACGCCAAGGTGATCGCGACCGCAGCCGGCCAGTATCCTTTTGCAGCAGTCGTGAGTTGCATGGACTCGCGGGCGCCGGTCGAGCTCGTGCTGGACCAGGGCATCGGCGACCTCTTCAGCCTGCGGGTGGCCGGCAACGTGATCGACACGAACTTTCTCGGCAGCCTCGAGTACGCCGCGAAGGTGGTGGGGGCCAAGCTCATCGTCGTCATGGGCCACACGAGCTGCGGAGCGGTCAAGGGCGCCATCGACGACGTCCAGCTCGGCAATCTCACGGCGTTGCTGGCGGAGATCCAGCCCGCCATCGCCGCCGCCGGCCCGCCGCGAGGCACCTCGAAGGACAAGGCCTTCGTCGAGCGCGTCTCCGAACAGAACGTGCGCCTCGCCATGAAGGACATCCGCGAAAAGAGCCCATTGGTGCGCCAGATGCTCGACGCCGGCACCGTCGGCCTCGTGGGTGCGATGTACGACGTCGAGACCGGCAAGGTCGTGTTCTACGCCGACTGAGGCCCGGAAAGGGCGACCGGCCTTCCGGTCGGTAACTCGGAAAGCGCGTCGTGGCGCGGGCGGGTCGAGTTCTAGCCCAGGCCCTGTTCGAAGGCGGCCGCGACGGCTTCTGGCCTCCGTCGGTCGTGCGATACACGCTCGGGCCCTTGCCGACCATGAGGACGAAGGAGTTCGACGGAGCGACCGCGATGGTGCCGAGCGAGTACCCGTTCCAGCTCGCGCCGACCGTGGCCGTCGGGAGGGGCGACCAGGAGTCGCCGGCGTCGGTCGAGCGCCAGACTCGCGCGGATCCGGTGTAAAGCGTCGCGGGCTCGTTCGGGTCGAGGGCAATGACGGTGTGGAACGGCGCCTGCTCGTCGGCGTCGTAGGGGGGTGTTATCGGCTGGAGCGAGGTGGGGCCGCCCATGGAGTCCACGATGCGCTTGATCCCTCCGAACTGGCTCGACGTGTAGACCGTGTCAGTCGCGGCCGGGTTCACAGCGCAGTCGAACCCGTCGCCGCCGCCGAGCGACCGCCACTCGGACCCTCCGGCGTCCGTGCGCTCGGACGTGCCGTTGCCTGCGCCCGCGAGAATGCGGCTGACTCCTGAGGTCGTCTGCGATGGCGTAGTACTGCCGCGTGACGAGCCAGGCGTTGCGGTCCGAGGCCGTAAGGCCGCGTCGGCGCTTTCCAGATGCCGCCGTCGTCAGCGACCGAGAGCGTCGAGCCCTGGGAACGCTGGTCGTGGACGTCGGCGTGGGTCGCCGGAACAGCGCTCCAGGTCGCACCGCCGTCGGCCGAGCGAATCGCGCTGACGCCGCCCGCGACCCGACTCGAGAACGCTCCAGGACCCCGAGCGTGTCTGCCCAGCGCCGTCCCCATGAAGCGCCGGAGCTCGTGGACGTTGCGCACCGCGTCGATCCTGCCCCGACTGGACGCCGTCTATCGTCTTGTACACGTGCGCCGAGCCCGAGATCTCGGCCGCCGCGTCGAGCAGCTGCGGGTCGGAGGGGCTCATGGCGAGCGAAGCCGCCCTGGCGCCGAGGGCAGACCGGCGCTTCGCGACGTCCAGCTCGCGCCCGAGTCCTCCGACATCCAGACCTGCGAGGAGCCCGTCGCCGCGTAGAGCACGGCCGGGTTCGCCGGCGAACGCACGAGATCGGTGACCGCCGTCCCTTCGAGGAACTCGTCCAGGTCGCGCCGCCGTCGGTGGAGCGGAGCCCGCCTGAGTTGGTCGCGGTCACGATCTCGCGTGGACGGTCGGGATGCACGGAGAGCCGGTCGAAGGAGTTCGCGATCACGGTGCGGGGCAGGTCCCAGGTGGCGCCCCCGTCGTTGGACGTGAGGGTCCGATGACAGGCTTGCCGATCGCTTCGCCCGTCCCGGGATAGCCCGTCTCAGTCGCCGTCGCGCACCCTCGCGGCCCCGACGGCCAGATCGGGGAGGTCGTCCGTCAGGGGTTGCCAGGTCTCGCCGCCGTCTTCGGTCCTCCAGAGGCCGCCTCCTGCGGCACCCACGTACACGGTGCCGATCGCCGTCGGATGGGGCGCGATTCCAGTCATCCGACCGGCCGTCGTCCGTGCGAAGAGCCCTTCGCTATCGTCTCCCGAGGCGGCGAGTCCAGTGTTCAGAACTTTGCATTCTCGACGTTACCGGTCGACGGCTCAAAATTGACACGGCGCGGCGCAACTGTCGAGATGCAGCTGCATCAGCCGGGCGGCTGGGCACCTCTGCCCGGCGGGGGGCCTCTGCCCTGGCCCTTCACGGCGGCTTTCGCGGCGGACCCGACACCGAGGCGGTGGGCGCGCTGGTCGGTGTATCCTCTTTCGCCCTAACGGATGGGCCGTTAGCTCAGCTGGTTAGAGCATCGGCCTTTTAAGCCGGTGGTCCTGGGTTCGAGTCCCAGACGGCCCACCAATTCCCTCCGCCGTCAGGCGCGGCCGGGCTCTCTGCGTTTCCGGATCGCGAGCGCGGCGAGCGAGGCCGTGAGCGTCAGAACGCTGAGAGCGCCGCCGAAGACGACACTTGCGGGCAGGTATCGAAGGCAGAGGCGGTGCGCTCCCGCGGGGACCCGGAACGCGAGGAAGGCCGTGTTGTACGGGAGCGCGGCGAGGGGGCGCGAGTCGAGCGTCGCCCTCCATCCGGGCCACGCCGGGATCGACGTGGCGACGATCGTTTCCTCCGTAGCCCGGACGGCAAGATCGAGCGACTGGGCCCGGTACGACTCGATCGAGACCTCGGCCTGACCGTTGCGGCGCCAGCCGCCGGTCCCGTTTGCCTCCGCGGACCCGACGACGCCCCGCTCGCCGAAGTCGGAGATGGTCTTGAGCAGGGCGAGGCCGCCGAGGACGTCCGGCTCGAACCGGACCCACGGCGGCGCGAACGCGCGGGGAAGGCAGCGCTCGTTCTGCAGCAGGTCCGCGCCGGGGCCGCGCGAGCGCACGGTCCACCCGGGCGGCGGCGGATGACCCGGGGGGACGACGGCGTATCCCACGTTGAGGAACGACAGGAACGGTTTTTCGAGGTCGTCGACGCGGTTGAACCACACGGCGTCGGGAGCGCACCAGAGCGGATAGGTGGCCACGAAGGCGTGCAGCGTCATGGATTCGTAGCCGCGGGCGTCCTCGAGCTCGTACAGCGTCGAGAGGTTCGGCGAAAGCAGGGAGCCGACCGCCAGCATGCGCACCGGCGTGTCCCGCGGGATCGCGTCGAGGATCGGGAGGCGCGGCGCGAGGGCCTGCGCGGGACAGGAGGGGTAGACCGCGCCGGCCTCGAGGACCCGCGCGGAGGCGAGCAGCGCGACGAGCGTCGCGCCGAGCGCTCCGGTCGCCCTCTTTCCGAGCACGGCAACCAGGAGCATGCCTGCGCCCAGCGGAACGAACTCGAGCAGGGCGCGCCGGTGGAGATGGCCGGCTGGGATCTCGAGCTGCCTCATGCCCGGGGCCAGCGCGAAAAACAGGATTCCCAGTGCGACGACGCAGAGAGCCGCGGCGACGAGGAACACGCGCCGGCCCTCGGGGTCCATGAGCCGATCCGTTCCGAGCGCGGCCAGTGCGCACGCCGCGAATACCGCGAGGAAGACGAGATAGTCGGTGAGCGCGATGTCGAACAGGGGAAGAGCCGCGACCGCATCCGTGACTAACGCCACGCGTGTTCCGAGAGCGAGGCCGAGCACTCCCAGGGTCAGGAAGGCCCACCGCCGGCGGTCGCGCGAAAAGAGCCCGGCCGCGGCAAGCGGAAGAAGGATCGTTCCCGCGTAAGCGCCCGGGTTGCCGAAGCCCTCGCGCACCTGCCCGTGACCGGACTCGCCGAAGGCGAAGGGAACGAGGTACGCGACCGCCCGGCGGACGCTCTCGGCGGGCGCGGCCGATTTCTTGATGTGCGCGTAGTGCGCGGATCTCAGAGCGTGCTCCCACGTCCGCGGCAGGGCCTCGGCCAGAGGCGCCAGTTGAACCGCCGTCAGGCCGAGGGCGATCGCACCGGCCAGGAGGGAAAGCCGCAGCGGGCGCATGCGCCGGCCCTTCCCGGCAAGGGCGAGCAGAAAAAGGAACCAGACGCCCGCGCCGGCGACCGCGAAGAGCAGGCTCTCCGGGTGTCCCGCGGTGATGACGAGGCACAGGGCCGCAACGGTCAGGGCGGTGGCGCGTCGGTCGGCATCCCGGACCAGGCGGGACAGGCCGAGGAGCAGGAGCGGGAAGGGGCCGAGCGCGTTGCCGACCGAGTAGCCCAGCCAGAACGCCATGAAGTCCGAGAAGGCCCAGCCGAGCGCTCCCAGCAGGGAGGCCGCTTCCCGGCACTTCAGGTCGCGGAAGAAGAGGTACGCCGACAGGAGGGCGAGCAGCAGCCGGGCGCTCATCTGGAAGGTCCATGCCTGGGCGAGCGGAAGAAGGAACCCGACCCAGGTGAACGGGTGGAGAACGGCGGCCTGCTGCACCGCGAGCAGGGGCTCGCCCCCGAGCACGAAGCGGTTCCAGAGCGGAAGCCGTCCGTGCCGGGCCGCTTCGCGAACTGCCTTCTGCCAGGGGATCATCGAAAAGACCACGTCGGACAAGAGCGGCGTGCGGACGGACGCCGCGCCGGCGTTCTCGCCGAGGGAGGCGAAGGGCTCGGTCTTCTGAACGATGTCGAGTGGCGCGTACATCTCTCCGCGAAAGGTGGCGCGGCCCGTGAAGAGCAGCGGGGCGAGGGCGAGGAGGAGGGCGATCGGGAGCCTCAGCGGCCGGATCCACCGGTGCGCCGCGCCGAGCAGGACGGCGGCCGTCCCTCCGTAGACGGCGAGCGAGCGCAGGACGAGAAGGAGCACCGTGAGCGATTCTACGAAAACGAGGCCCGGGGCCCCGGCCCCGCGAAGCGCCGGCGGAGAAAGCGATTTGCGGGAGCCTCGATTCCCTTGTAGAGGAGGATCGCGAAGATGTTGACGAGGAGGAATACACCCCCGACGCTCTGGACGCAGCGTCCCGCCCAGGCGCTCGCCCCGGCCCCGAACAGGCCTGCGCCGAGGACGAAGACGCGCATGAGATGGTCCCGGGCGACTCCGATGTGGATGAGGTAGAACGCGTAGGAGCTGCGGCCGAGCAGGCCCGCGACCCTGCTCGACAGAAGCCGCTGGAGCAGGGTTCGCTCCCGGATCAGGCCCAGGTAGAAGGCCGCGATGAAGACGGGCAGCACGAGGTTGTTGAGCGCGATCCCGGCGGGATGGTAGAGGCCGTAGGTGTACGCGGAGCCGGTGGCCGCATGGATCGCGGCCATGGCGGTCACGACGGCCGCGATGCCGGCGGCGCCGATGAGCGTGTAGACGGGAAACCGGCGTCGCATCGTGTCCTGCGCCGTCCGTGCGACGTGTTTGGCGAGCCAGATGCCCGCGTAGAACTCGAAGAACCGGCCGAGAAACGTGTACAGGAGGAGGTGGCGCGGATCGGCGAGAAGTCCCGTGGCGGCCGCGAGGGCCGCCGCCGCGACGCCGAGCGGAAGCAGGGGATGGCGCCGCCACCCGAAGAAGATGAGAGGGGCGGCGAGGTAGAAGAACTCCTCCACGCGGAGCGACCAGGCCTGCGGGATGCCCGAGTCGAAGCACGAGAAGACCGTCAGGTTCAGCAACCACACGCGCGCCGACCGCTCGCCCCAGAAGAGCATCGTCGGGACGAGGAGCGCCCAGTACAGGGGGTAGATGCGCGCGAAGCGGTTGACGAAGTATCCGCGCAGGAACGATTCGCGCCTGGGGCCCTGCCGGTCGTAGCGCCACGTGATCACGAAACCGCTCAGGACGAAGAAGAGCGTGACGCCGACGTGCAGCTCCCACCACAACGCCAGCGGCCCGACGACGAGCCACGACGTCTTGTGGTGATGAAAAAAGACGAGGTAGGCCGCCAGGGCGCGCACGCCCGTCAACGCAGGGATCTGGCTTCCGGCTTCGGCCGGCCGCGGGCCCGGAGGGGTCAACCCGGCACTCCTGTTACTTCGTGGCCATTCTGGAAGGCAGCTGCGGCTCGGGCTCGATCGTACACGCATCCCGTGGAGCGGCACCCTCCGGAAGATGCCGGTTTTCTCGCATTGTTCGGACGGGGCTCAACGGAGAGAATGATCGCCATGAGCCTTGACCTCGTTCGCTCGCGCCCCCTGTGGTACGCGGTTCTCTGCGGCGTCTTCGCCGGCGCGGCGCTGCCATCGTGCGCCGAGCGCCTGCCGGTCTTGAGGCAGATCGACGAGCCGCATTCCTACTACTACCGCGAGATGTACCTGCCGCAGGTGACGAGCGGCCCGAGCGCGGCGGCGTGGTCTCCCGACGGCACGGAGCTGGTGTACGCGATGCAGGGCACGCTCTGGCGCCAGAAGCTCGGATCGCGCGAGGCGGTGCAGCTGACCGACGGGCCCGGCTACGATTCGGAGCCGGACTGGTCGCCGGATGGCCGGTTCATTCTCTACACCTCGTATCGCAACGATGCGCTCGAGTTGTGGCTCCTGGATCTCCACGACGGAACATCGCGGGCTCTCGTGTCGAACGGCGCGGTGAATCTCGACGCGCGGTGGTCGCCGGACGGCTCGCGCATCGCGTTCGTCTCGACCGCCTTCAAGGGGCGCTTTCACGTCTACATCCTCGGCGTTTCGGACGGAAAGCCGTCGGGCGAAGCCGTGCGGATCACGGAGGACAAGGACAGCGGCCTGCCGCGCTACTACTACTCGAAGTTCGACCAGTACCTGTCGCCGACGTGGTCGCCCGACGGCAAGGAGCTGATCCTCGTCTCCAACCGCGGCGACGTGTGGGGCTCGGGGGACCTCTGGCGCATGAACCCGGAGCCCGGCGCGACGATGCGCCTGGTGCGCAAGGAAGAGACGAACTGGAAAGCGCATCCGGACTGGGCGCGCGACGGGCACCGCGTCGTCTACAGCTCGTATCTCGGCCGGCAGCACAACCAGATCTGGCTGACGACCGCGGAGGGGGGAGATCCCTTCGAGCTCACCTATTGCGAGTGCGACCACACGCGGCCGCGCTGGTCGCCGGACGGGCGCCGCATCGCGTTCGTCACGAACGAAGAAGGCAACGTCTCGCTGCGCGTGGTGTCGGTGCCGGGCGGCGCGGTCGAACCGGTCGTCGCGGCGGTGCGGCGGTCCCTGCACCCGCAGGGCACGCTCGCGTTGACCGTGACCGATGCGGCGGGAGCGCCGATGCCCGTGCGGATTTCGGTGACGGGCGCCGACGGCCGGGGATGGGCGCCGGACGCCGCCTGGCGCCACGCCGACGACGGGTTCGATCGCAAGGTGCGGCCGTTCGAGATGACGTACTTCCACGCGCAGGGGTCGGCCATGCTCACGCTTCCGGCGGGCAAGTACACGGTGCTAGCGACCCGGGGGCTCGAGTACGCGGCGGTCACGAAGACCGTGGAGGTGGCGGCGGGCTCGACGGCCAATGCGGGCCTGCGCCTCGATCGCCTGATGGATCTTCCCGCCCGCGGCTGGTGGAGCGGGGACATGCACGTTCACATGAACTACGGCGGCACGTACATCAACAACCCGACGCGCCTGCGCGCGCAGGCCGAAGCCGAGGACCTCCACGTCGTCGAGGACCTCATCGTCAACAAGGAGCAGCGGATCCCGGACGTCGCGCTCTTCAGCGCCAGTCTCGACCCGGTCTCGACCTCGACGACCCTCGTCAAGCACGACGAGGAGTACCACACGAGCTGGTGGGGCCACACCGGGCACCTCGGGCTCACGGAGCACCTGATCCTGCCGATCTACGCGGGCTACGCGAACACCGCGGCGTGGAGCCTCTTCCCGGACAACTCGGCCATCCTCGATCTCGCCCACGCGCAGGGCGGCATCTCGGGCTACGTGCATCCGCTCGATCCGCCCGCGCCCGATCCGAGCGGCGTCGACCCGCTCACGTACGCGCTGCCGGTGGACGTCGCGCTCGGCAAGGCGGACTACATCGAGGTCGTCGGGTTCAGCGATCACCAGACGACGGCGGGAGTCTGGTACCGGCTGCTGAACGCGGGCTTCCGCCTGCCGACCGGCTCCGGGACCGATGCGATGGCCAACTACGCCTCGCTGCGCGGCCCGGTCGGAATGAACCGGGTCTTCGTCCGTTCGGGGCCGAAGCTCGACTATCGCGGCTGGCTCGCCGCGATCAAGGCCGGTCGGACGTTTGCCACGAACGGTCCGCTCCTGGCGTTCACGCTCGACGGGCGCGAGGTGGGCGACGAGATCGCGCTGCCGGCGGGAGGCCGCTCGCTCACGGCGAAAGTGAGCCTGCGCTCGATCGTTCCGGTCGAAAAGCTCGAGATCGTCTCGAACGGCGTCGTCGTCGCCACGGTGCCGCTCGAGGCGGGCGCAACGCGCGCGGACGCGACGATCTCCCTGCCGGTCACGAAGAGCGGCTGGTACACGCTGCGCGCCTGGTCCGCGAACGCGGTCGAGCCGATCCTCGACATCTATCCCTTTGCGACCACGAGCCCGATCTACGTCGTCGTCGACGGCGCCCCGATCCGCAGCGCCGAGGACGCGAAGTATTTCGTGGCGTGGATCGCGCGGGTGGAAGCGGCCGCCGCGGCCCACGGCGGATGGAACGACGGGAAGGAGAAGTCGGAAGTGCTTGCGCGCCTCGCCGCTGCGAGGGCGGTCTTCCAGCAGCGGGCCGGCGAGGCGGGGCGGTAGACGGGCCGGGCGGATAGAATCCCGAAGGGGTTGATGGCGCGCGGCGTCGGGTGGACATGGGGCATATCAAAGCGCATACTCATACATATGAGAACTACACTCATCCTCGACGACGATCTTCTGGAGAGAGCGCGCAGCCTGACTGGCCTCAAGGAAAAGACGGCGATGGTGCACGCCGGCCTCGAGGCCCTGATCGCCCGCGAGAGCGCTCGCCGGCTCGCCGCTCTCGGAGGCGCGGAAAAGAGACTGCGTGCGGCCCGGCGCAGGCGACCCGCCCGGAGCCCGTCCCGTTGATCCTCGTTGACACGTCGGTCTGGGTGGATCACTTCCGGCACGGCAACCCGCGCCTGGAGGCCCTCCTGAATGTCGGGCTCGTTCTGGTGCACCCGTTTGTGGTCGGCGAGCTCGCCCTCGGGCGGATGAAGAAACGGACCGAAATCCTCGAATTGCTGGGCGAGATGCCGCTCGCCGACTTCGCGAACTACGACGAGGTCCTCGAGTTCGTCGATCGGCATATGCTCGCAGGAAGCGGCGTCGGTTGGGTCGATGTCCATCTCCTGGTCTCGGCCGCGCTCGGCCGGGCCTCTCTCTGGACGCTGGACCGCCGGCTGGCGGCTGCGGCCTCGGATCTGAAGCTGTCGGCCTGAGCAAGCGCATGCGCATTCGATTGCGAGAATCCGGTTCGGGAGCGGGGGTTCGAGGGAAATGACTCTAAACGCCGGAATGCGCCTCGGCCCCTACGAGATCCTGTCGCCGCTGGGCGCCGGCGGAATGGGGGAGGTGTACCGGGCCAAAGACACGCGGCTCGGGCGCGAGGTCGCCGTGAAGGTGCTGCCCCAGCTCTCCGCAGGCAGCCCGGAGGCGCTCCTGCGCTTCGAGCGCGAAGCCCAGGCCGTCGCGGCGCTTTCCCACCCGAACATCCTCGCGATCCACGACTTCGGCCGCGAGGGCGACGTTTCGTACGCGGTCATGGAGCTGCTCGAGGGCGAGACGCTGCGCGAACGCCTGCTTGCCGCGGCGATCCCGCCGAGGAAGGCCGTCGACTATGCGCAGCAGATCGCCCGCGGCCTCGCGGCCGCGCACGACCGCGGCATCGTGCACCGCGATCTGAAGCCGGACAACGTCTTCCTGACGCGCGACGGCCTCGTGAAGATCCTCGACTTCGGCCTTGCCCGCCCGGCCGGCGAAACGGCCGCGAGCGGGCCGGGCCCGCAGTCGCTGACCGCGTCGGGAACGGTCGTCGGCACGCCCGGCTACATGTCGCCCGAGCAGATCCGCGGCAAGCCCGTGGACCACCGCTCCGACCTCTTCGCGCTCGGCGCGATCCTCTACGAGATGCTGACGGGCCAGCGGGCCTTCCTGCGCGGCAACCCCGTCGAGACGATGATGGCGGTCCTCCAGGACGACCCGCTTCTGTCCGCCGGCCGCGGCGTTCCCGCCGAGCTCTCCGGCATCGTGACGCACAGCCTGGAGAAGAGCCCGGAAGACCGGTTCCAGTCCGCGCGCGATCTCGCCTTCGCGCTGCAGGTGGGCGAGCGGGAGCCCTCGTCTCCGAAGACGGCCGTCTCGACCGCGAGTGCCGGGTCCGGGCCGGCACTCGCGGCCTCGATCGCCGTGCTGCCGTTCCGCAACATGAGCGCCGGGGCCGACGCCGAGTATTTCAGCGACGGGATGACCGAGGAGATCATCAGCGCGCTGGCCGGGATCGAGGCCCTCCAGGTGGCGTCGCGCACGTCGGCCTTCGCCTTCAAGGGGAGGGACACCGACATCCGCCAGATCGGCCGCGACCTCGGCGTGCGAACGGTGCTCGAGGGCAGCGTCCGGCAGGCCGGCCAGCGGATCCGGATCGCGGCGCAGCTGATCGACGTCTCGAACGGTTATCACCTCTGGTCGGAGCGCTTCGACCGAGAGATGCAGGACGTCTTCGCGGTGCAGGACGAAATCGCGCTCGCGATCGCCGCGGCGCTCAAGGTCCGCCTCCTGCCCGCCCAGGAGGAGTCGCTCGTCTCCCCGGGAACGCGCGACATCGAGGCGTACAACCGGTATCTGAAGGGCCGCTACTTCTTCAATCAGCGCGCGTCGAAGAAGGCGATCGTGGAGTTCGAGGCGGCCATCGCGCAGGACCCGCGGTTTGCGCCGGCCTACACGGGCCTGGCGGACTCCTACGGCACCTGGGGATTTTACGGAGGCGTGCCGACGCTCGAGGCGAGCGCGAAAGCGCGGGCGGCAGTGCGAAAAGCGCAGGAGCTCGAGCCCGACTCCTCGGACGTGCACCTCGCGCTCGGTATCTTCGATCACTACTATGGATGGGACCTGGAGCGCGAGGAGCTCCACCTGCGCCGGGCCATCGAGCTTGCGCCGCGATCGGCCGAGGCCTACTCGTGGCTGGCGTGCGAACTGGCCTGCATCCCGCGCACGGAGGAGGCGCTCGAGCTCGGGCGTCGGGCGGTGGAGCTCGAACCGCTCTCGGCCAACGTTCACGTCAACGCGGCCTGGCCGTATTTCTTCGCGAATCGCTACGACCAGGCCATCGACGGCCTTCGCAAGGCGCTGGACGTGGATCCTTCCGCGGTGTACGCGCTGTGGGCTCTCGGAATGGTCTGCCAGGCCGCCGGCCGGCACGAGGAAGGGATCGCGGCGCTCGAGAAGCTGACCGTCCTGACCGGTCGCGAGATGTCGTGGTCGCTCGCGATGCTCGGCAGCACGCTCGCCACGTCCGGCCGCAAGGAGGCGGCCCGCGCCGTGCTCGCCGAGATCGAAAGAATGGCCGAAAGAGGATACGTTCCCCCGCTCCATCTCGCGTTCGTCCGGGCCGGGCTCGGCGAGGCGCAAGCCGCTCTGTCTCTGGTCGGCCGTGGGGTCGCCGAGCGCAACGCCCTCAGCTGGGTGTGGCCGCGCTTGAGCCCGGTCTTTGCCGACGTCCGGAGGGAGCCCGCCTTCCAGCAGCTACTGGCCGGCATCAATCCGGAATAAGATTGCCCCAAATGCCCGGCGAGCCCAAGACCCGCTGCGAGTTCGAAAGCAAGGACCTGCTCGTCAAGGTCGACCTGACGCTGCCCGGCGACGTCAACGCGATCTCGCCGGTCGTCGGCAAGGTGATGGGGATCGTCAACGAAATGGGCTGCGCCGGCGGGCGTGAATTCGAGATCGAGCTCGCTCTGCGCGAGGCGCTCGCCAACGCCATCGAGCACGGCAGCGGTCACGACCCTTCCAAGCAGATCCAGTGCTGCGTCGCCTGCGACCAGGCGCGCGGAATGCTGATCGTCGTGCGGGACCCCGGGCCGGGCTTCGACCCGGCGTCGATCCCGAGCCCCGTCCTCGGGGTGAACCTCTTCTCGACCGGCGGCCGGGGCATCTACCTCATCAACCAGCTCATGGACGAGGTCCGCTTCGAAAAGGGCGGCACCGAGATCCACATGCGCACGAACCCGCCCGCCGCCGACGGCTCGAAGCCGGCGGGTGGCTAGCGCCGGGGTGTACTCCCGTCGCTTCCGCTCGCTTCGCTCGCTCACGCTCCCGCGGCGCGAAGCTCCTCCCTCCCTTCGGTCGGGAGACTCTTCGCGCCGCGAACTGCTGAGGGAGTGCCGTTGAGATGACACTGGTCGCCGGAACGAAGCTCGGGCCTTACGAGATCCTGTCGCCGCTCGGCGCGGGTGGCATGGGGGAGGTGTACCGGGCGCGGGACACGCGGCTCTCGCGCGAGGTAGCGGTCAAGGTCCTGCCGTCGCACCTGTCGCCGACGCCGGAGGCGCGCGGGCGATTCGAGCGCGAGGCGAGAACGATCTCGCAATTCACGCACCCCAACGTGTGCGTGCTCCACGACGTGGGCCGCGAGGGCGACACCGAGTACCTCGTCATGGAGCTCGTCGAGGGCGAGACGCTGTCGGACCGGCTCGGGCGGGGACCGCTCCCGCTCGAGCAGTCGCTGCGGTTCGGGGCCGAGATCGCCGCCGCGCTTTCCGCCGCGCACGGCAAGGGGATCGTGCACCGCGACCTCAAGCCCGGCAACGTGATGCTGACGAAGTCGGGCGTCAAGCTGCTCGATTTCGGCCTCGCCCGGGCGTTCGAGGCCCCGGCGTCGGCGACCGGCCTGACCGAAGCGGCGACGATGGCCCGGGACGTCACGGCGGAGGGCGTCATCGTCGGGACTGTCGCCTACATGGCGCCCGAGCAGCTCGAGGGCAGGCAGGCCGACCCCCGCACCGACATCTTCGCCCTCGGAGTCGTTCTCTACGAGATGCTCACGGGCCGCAAGGCGTTCGTTGGCGCGAGTCCCGCGACGCTCATCTCCGCGATCCTGACGTCGGAGCCGCCGCCGGTCTCTTCGCTGCAGCCGATCACACCGCCCGAGCTCGACCGCCTCGTCGGGACGTGCCTCGCCAAGGATCCGGCCGAGCGCTGGCAGTCCGCGCACGACGTCGAGCTGCAGCTGCGCTCGATCGGGGCCAGCGGCTCGACGCTGCGGGCGGTGACAGGCGCCGCTCCGCGGCGGCGGCGCGCCCCGTGGCTGCCGTGGGCGGCCGCCGCGGCCTGCGCCGCCCTTGCCGCGGCTTCTCTCGTGCGGGGGGGCGGCCAGGGCCGCGCGCCGGCACCGACCGTGCGCTTCTCCGTGCCGCCGCCCGAAAGCGGCGGGTTCAACTACGTGGTCGAGGGCAATTTCATGGCCGTCTCGCCCGACGGATCGCAGATCGCCTACGTGGCGTGGGGCGCGAAAGACACCGCCGCGCGCGTCTGGCTGCGGCCCCTGTCCGCCTCCGAGGCCAGGCCGATCGCCGGCACCGAAGGGGCAAACTCGGTCCTCTGGTCTCCCGAGGGCCGGTCGCTGGCTTTCTTCACGAGGGACAAGCTCAAACGCGTGGACGTTGCCGGCGGCGCCCCCGTTCCGATCTGCGACATCCCGGCGGGCGGCGGCAAGGCGGGAACCTGGGGCCGTTCGGACATCCTCTTCACGAGCATCCAGGGAGCTGCGCTCTACCGTGTGCCGGCTTCCGGCGGGCAGCCCGTCACCCTCATCAAGGCCGACGCCGAGCAAGCCGTGCTGCGACTGGCCTGGCCCTGGTTTCTTCCCGATGGCGAGCGGTTTCTCTACCTCTCGCGCGAGCTCGACGGCCAGGGAAGCCTGATGCTGGTCGAGCCCGGCAAGCCCCCGCGCGCCGTCACGCGCATCGCGTCCTTCTTCCAGTATCTGGAGCCGGGATTTCTCGTGTACTCGCGCGAAGGGACGCTCGTCGCACAGCGGTTCGACTGGAAGAGCGGGCGCGTGTCCGGGGAGCCCGTTTCGGTCGCCGAGCGCGTTCGCTACTTTTATTCGACGGCGTCGGCCGCCTTCGCGGCGCGGGCCGGAACCATCGCCTACCTGTCGCAACCGGACTCGAGCCGCCTCGCGTGGTTCGACCGCGGCGGCCGAGAGGTGGCCAAGCTCGGCTCCCCGGGCGGCTACCTCGACCTCAATCTGACCGCCGACGGCAAGCGCCTTCTCTTCGACAGGACGCGACCGGGCCTCGAGACGTACCACGTCTGGTCATACGACCTCGAGCGGGGGGTCGAGGCGCCCGTCACGAACGGCCTCGACACGGAAGTGTTCCCGAAGCTCCTCGCCGACGGAAAGACACTCGTCTTCTCGGCCGTTCGGGGCACGCCGCCGCTCCTGCGCCGCCGGGACATGGCGACCGGAAAGGAGACGCCGCTGACCGAGGGGCGGCGCGCGTTCCAGATGCCCGAGGACGTGTCGCCGGACGGCCGCACGCTCGTCTTCGTCGAGCGGACCGAGATCGGCAATTTCGACATCTGGACCCTCGCCCTGGATGGGTCGGCCAAGCCCGTTGCGCTCCTCCAGTCGTCGTTCGACAAGCACAAGGTCCGCTTTTCTCCGGACGGTCGGTTTGTCGCGTTCACCAGCAACGAGGCGGGGCGGCCCGAGGTCTACGTGATGGCCTTTCCGGGTCCGGGCGAAAGCGTCCGTGTCTCGGAGGGCGGGGCGGGGCTGTTGCGCTGGGGCCGCGACGGCGCGCTCTACTACCTTTCGGGCGACGGGCGCTTCATCACCGTGCCGGTTCGCACGTCGCCCCTTCTCCAGGTCGGGGCGCCGACGACGCTCTTCACCGTCGGGACGCGGTCGTGGATCGACTTCGACCTTTCACCCGACGCGCAGCGGATCCTTGCGATCGTTCCCGAGATCGTGGGCGACGAGAGCCCCCTGAACGTCGTCGTCAACTGGGCGCCGGAGAGCGGGAAGTGACATTGGGGGCGCGAAGCGCAAACCCCAATGTCATCCGCAGCAAAGCGAAGGATCCCTTTGAATGTCACGGTGCGGCTGCTAAAGGGATCCTTCGGGCGCTGGTGCGCCCTCAGGATGACAAGGTGAGCCGCGCTGCGGCTCACCTTTTGTCAATCCAGCGCCGGTCCCGCCGCGTCGGGCAGCGTCTGCTCCGCCTCGGAATGGCGCGAGGGTTCCGGCATGCGCAGGAACATCGCCGCGGCAATCGCGCCCAGCACGAACGTCAGCCCCCACAGCATGCGCGCTCCGGCCCGCTCGAGGACGGCCGTTCCGGCCCAGGGGCCGATGGCGAAGGCGAGCGAAAACGTCATCGTGTAGAGGCCGCTGTACTCGCCGCGCCGCGCGTCGGGCGCGATGTCGGTCGCATACGCCGCCGACGCCGGGAAGAAAAGCATCTCGCCGAAGGTCCAGAGGACGACCGTCGCGGCGAGCGACCAGACGTCCCGCGCGAAGGCCATCGCGCCGAAGCCGGCGCCGGACAGAAGCGCTCCGAGCGCGAGCGTGCGGCGGTGCGACCAGTGCGCGGTCACGGCGTTGAGCGGAATCTCGAGGACCACGATGATCAGGCAGTTGAGCGAGAAGAGAAGGCCGAACGTGCGCGGGGAGAGGCCGAGGTTGTCGACGATGAAGAGCGGCATCGAGGAAATGTGCTGGAAGAAGACGACCGTGACCGGCAGCACGCCCGCGAGAAAGAAAAGGAACCGCGGGTCCGCGTGCGCGGCGGTCGAGAGGTTCGAGCGCGCCGTCGTCGAGAGGTGGGCCTGGGACGCGGGCACCCTCTTCGGACGCGCCGGGATCGTCGCCAGCACGAGCACGAGCCCGGCCGCGATGGACGTCCCCGCGTCGGCAAAGAAGAGATAGCGAAACGAGATCGTCGCGAGGATGCCGCCGACGGCGGGGCCGATCGCCATGCCGAGGTTGATCGCGAGGCGGTAGACGGCGAACGCGGACTTGCGGCGAGCGGGCGCGACCGTTTCGCCGAAGAACGACATCGCGGCCGGCCGGAACGCCTCGGTCAGCATCGCCAGCACGATCGTGACCGCGACGATGGCCGCGGGCGTGCGGGCAAACGGATAGACGAGGAGCATTCCGCCCGAGAGAAAGAGCGAGACGCGCATGAGGGGCACCGCTCCGAAGCGGTCGGCGAGACGGCCGGCGACCGGCGCGCTGACGATCGAGCCTGCGCCGTACAGAAAGAGGACGAAGCCGGCGTGCTCGGCCGAGAACCCGCGTTCCCGCGTCAGGTACAGGACGAGGAACGTGAGCACCATGGAGCCCGCGCGATTGACGAGCTGGGAACCGGCGACGACCCACACTCCGCGCGGCAGGTGCCGCAGGTCCTTCCAGTACTTCAGCATGGGCGCAGGGGTTGGTACGGCCGCAGGGCCGCCCGGGTTCTCAGTGTCGCATCAGGCGCGCGAGGACCCATGCGAGCAGGGCGAGCGCGCCCATGAATCCGAGGACGTAGGCGAGGATTGCGAGGAAGGGCGTGTTGCGGGGGTCGTCCCCCGGGTCATCCATGTATGCCCTGCGCGGCCAGCCACCGCTCGGCGTCGATGGCGGCCTTGCACCCTTCGCCCGCCGCGGACACGGCCTGGCGGTAGGTCGGGTCCGCGACGTCTCCCGCCGCGAAGACGCCTTCGACGGACGTGTACGTCGAGGGGTGCTTCACCTTCACGTAGCCGACGTCGTTCAATTCGAGCTTGCCGCGGAAGATCTCCGTGTTCGGCGAGTGGCCGATCGCCACGAAGACGCCCTGCGTCGCGAACGCCGCCTTGTCCCGGGTCCGTGTGTCCTCGAGCGTGACGCCGGTGACGCCGCCGTCTCCGCCCTGGATGTCCACGACCGCGGCGTTGAGCTTCCAGGCGATCTTCGGATTCTTGCGGGCGCGGTCGAGCATGATCTTCGACGCGCGGAACTCCTCGCGGCGGTGCACGATCGTGACCTTCGACGCAAACTTCGTCAGGAAATTGGCCTCTTCCATGGCCGTGTCGCCGCCGCCCACCACGATGACCTCTTTCGTCTTGAAGAAGAAGCCGTCGCAGGTGGCGCAGGCGGAGACGCCCTTTCCCATCATCTTCTTTTCCGACTCGAGGCCGATCAGCTTCGCCGAGGCCCCCGACGAGACGATGACCGCGTCAGCCGTGATCGCGCCCCCGGCGTCGAGCGCCAGGCGGAACGGCCGGGAGCCGAACTCCACGCCGGTGACGGTGTCGAGCACCACCTCCGTGCCGAAGCGTTTGGCCTGCTCGCGGAGGACGTCCATGAGCTCCGGGCCCTGGATGCCGTCCTTGAAACCCGGGTAGTTCTCGACCTCGGTCGTGATCGTGAGCTGCCCGCCGGGCTGCGGCCCTTCGAAGACGACCGGGGAAAGGTCGGCGCGCGAGGCGTAGAGGGCGGCCGTCCAGCCGGCCGGCCCGGATCCGATGATGGCGATGCGGTAGTGCTGTCTTGTGGGTGCCATGGCGCCGGGGAGAATATCAGCCGCGCCGACCGATATCATCGGCACGATGCGCCCCATCCTCTCCTCGAAGCTCGCCGGATTCGGGACGACGATTTTCGCGGAGATGACGCGCCTTGCCAGCGAGCACGGCGCCATCAACCTCGCGCAGGGGTTTCCGGACTTCGACGGGCCCGAATTCGTGAAGGAGGCGGCGATCGCGGCCATCCGCTCCGGCCACGGCCAGTACGCGCGCGTGTCGGGGATCCCGGAGATCCACCGGGCGCTTGCGGCGAAGTACCGGCGCGACTGGGGCCTCGACTACGCCCCCGACACGGAGATCGTGGTGACCTCCGGCGCGACCGAGGCGATCTTCGCCGCGATCCAGGGCCTCTGCGACGACGGTGACGAGGTCGTGCTGTTCGAGCCCTACTACGACTCCTACAAGGCGAGTGTGCGGATGGCGGGCGCCGTGCCGCGGGTCGTGACGCTGCGCGCGCCCGACTGGAGCTTCGATCCCGGAGAGCTTTCCGCGGCCTTCGGCCCGCGCACGCGCGCCGTGCTGGTCAACACGCCGCACAATCCGACGGGCAAGGTCTTCTCCCGCGAGGAGCTCGAGCTCGTCGCCGCGCTCTGCCGCGAGCGCGGCGTCTTCTGCATCACCGACGAGGTGTACGAGCACCTCGTCTTCGAGGGCCGGCACGTTCCGATGGCCGCGCTCCCCGGGATGCGCGAGCGGACGATCACGATCTCGTCCTTCGGCAAGACGTTCTCGCTCACGGGCTGGAAGATCGGCTGGGCGATGGCGCCGCCGGAGCTCGCCTCCGCCGTGCGCTCGGCGCACCAGTTCATCACGTTCGCCACGGCCACGCCGCTTCAGCACGGCGCGGCCGTCGCGCTGGCGGCCGGGCCCGACTATTACGCCGCCCTCGCGGCGGACTACCGGGAGAAGCGCGACTACCTCGTGCGCGAGCTCTCGCGGATCGGGTTCCGTGTGCGCAGCCCCCAGGGCACGTATTTCGCATGCGCGGACTTCCGCCCGTTCGGCTTCGACGACGACCAGGTCTTCGCGCGATACCTGACGGAGAAGGTCGGCGTGGCCGCGATCCCGCCATCGGTCTTCTACGACAACGTCGAGCACGGAAAGTCCTACGTCCGCTTCGCCTTCTGCAAGAGGCGCGAGACGCTCGAGGCCGCCGTCGCGCGGCTGGAGAAGTTGTGCGCATAGCCCTCGTCCAGATGGACCTCGCCTGGGAAGACGTCGCCGAGAACCACCGGCGCGCGCGGCGGCATCTCGAGGAGGCGGCCGGGAAGGGCGCGCGCCTGGCGCTGCTGCCCGAGATGTTCTGCACGGGCTTCTCGATGGAGTCCGGCCGGATCGCGCAGCCGCCGGGCGGGCCTTCGGAGACGTTCCTGCGGGAGACCGCGAAGGCGCTCTCGATGTGGGTCCTCGCGAGCATCCCCGAGGCCGGCACGCCGCGCCCGCGCAACATGGCGATCCTCGCCGCGCCCGACGGCGCGGTCACGCGCTACGCCAAGATCCATCCCTTCACCTTCGGCGGCGAAGACCGCGTGTACACGGGCGGGGACCGGATCGTCACGGTCGAGATCGAGGGAGTCCGCGTCACGCCCTTCGTCTGCTACGACCTGCGCTTCCCGGAGCCCTTCCGCCTGGCCGCGGAGGAGACCGATCTTTTTGCCCTCGTCGCCAACTGGCCCGAGGCGCGGCGCGAGCACTGGCGCACGCTCCTGCGCGCCCGCGCGATCGAGAACCTCTGCTACGTCGCGGGCGTCAACCGCGTCGGCGAGGGCGGCGGCCTGCGCTACGCGGGCGACTCCGCGGTGATCTCGCCGTGGGGCGAGGTCCTGGTCGAGGGGGCGGCCAGCGAGGCCGTGCTCGTCTACGACGTCGATACCGCCGTCGTCCGCGACGCTCGCGCGAACGGTTTCCCGGCGCTGCGCGGATCGGCGCCCGGAGGCGTACCGGCGGTAAAGGCGGTAAAGGGGTCAGGTCTGGATTCTTCGGAGTTTGGGCCGGGGACGGAAGTCCGAACTTTTCAGACCTGACCCCGGCCCTCGATCAGCGCCGCGCGCCCGCGGCCTGCTGCGAACACTGCGAGCGCCTCGACGCCGCCCGCGATCGTCTCGTCCGACACGGAGAACGAAAAGCGCAGGTGGCCTTCGCCCTCGGGTCCGAAGACGATGCCGGGCACGGTGGCGATCTTGGCCTCGTCGAGCAGCGTCCGCCCGGCCTGGCGCGAGTCGGCGCCGAGCCAGGACGGCGTCTTCGGGAAGAGGTAGAGCGCGGCGCGCGGAATCTCGAGCTCGAAGCCCGCGGCCTTCAGTCCCGCGGCGAGGCGGTCGCGGCGGTCCCGATAGCCGGGCTTCCACTCGGCGACGTACTCGGTGCCGCGCGCGAGCGCCTCGGCGGCCGCCCACTGTGTGGGCGTCGAGACGCCGTTCGTGCTGTAGAGGACGACCGTCTTGATCGCGGACTGGTAGCGCGCGGGCGCGATCACGTAGCCGAGGCGCCAGCCGGTCATCGAATAGCTCTTGGAGAGCGTGAAGACCGTGATGGTCCGCTCGTACATCCCGGGCAGCGACGCCGGAGTGACGCACGGTCCGCCCTCGTAGATCAGGTCCTCGTAGGCCTCGTCGGAGATCACGGCGAGGCCGCGCTCGCGCGCGAAGGCGGCGACCTCCTCGACCTCGGAGCGGGTGAAGACGTCGCCCGTCGGGTTGTTGGGGGAGTTCCAGTAGATGACCTTCGTCTTCGGCGTCGCGGCCCGGGCGAGCGCGGCCGTCACGCCCTCGCGCCTCGCCTGCGCGAGCGGGACGCGGACGGGGACCGCCTGGTGGTAGGCGACGAGATCGACGACGGGCGTCCAGTACGGGGAGAAGAAGAGGACTTCGTCGCCCGGATCGAGCAGGGTCGCGAATGCCGCGAAGAGGCCCTGCATGCCGCCGTTGACGACCACGGGGCTCTCGTCGTCGGCCGGGATGCCGTTGCGGTCGCGCACCTTCGCGAGGATCGCCTTGCGCAGCTCCGGGATTCCCGAGGACGGCGCGTAGCGCGTCTGGTTGCGTTTGAGGGCGTCGCCCATCGCGGCCTTCACCGGATCCGGGGTGTTCATGTAGGGCTCGCCGCCCTCGAAGCGCCAGACTTTCTGCCCTGCGGAGAGCAGCTCCATGACCCGGTTGCGGACCTTGACGATCTCCGAGAATCCGACGCTGTCGAAGCGCCGGGCCGGCCTGGGAAACGCGCCTTCGCTCACGGCCGCCTCAGATCACGGTCCGGCGGCCCGGGCCCATCGCGAAGTACAGGATCATGCCGAGGAATGGGAGCAGGATCACGAGGAGCATCCACAGGATCTTCGTCCCGGTTTCGGCCGAGCTCTTCAGGATCGATACGATCGCGATGATGTCGAGGACGAAGACGAGGACCCCGAGTAGTCGGAACATGGCGCCTCCTTCTTAGAGCTTCTCCGAAATCGCCTTCTGCTGCGTGAACAGAGTCAGGTATTCGCGGCCGCCCGCCTTGGAGTCCGTGCCCGACATGTTGAACCCGCCGAAAGGGTGCACGCCCACGAGCGCGCCCGTGCACTTGCGGTTCAGATACAGATTGCCGACGTGGAGCTCGTGCTTGCCGCGCAGAAGGCGCTCGCGGTCGCGCGAGTAGAGCGATCCGGTCAGGCCGTACTCGCTGTCGTTGGCGACGGTGATGCCCTCCTCGAAGTTCTTGACCTTGAGCACCGCGAGCACCGGGCCGAAGATTTCCTCGCACGCCAGGCGCGCCGACGGCCGGATGCCGTCCACGACGGTCGGCATGACGTAGTATCCCTGCTTCGGCCCGGCCTTGCCGCCCGCGACGATGCGGCCTTCCTTCTTTCCGATCGCGACGTAATCGAGGATCGTCTTCTGCGCGCGAGCGTTGATGACGGCGCCGACGTTGTTCTTCGGATCGCGCACGTCGCCCACGGAAAGCGCCTTCGTCTTTGCGACGACGCGCTCGAGCAGCTCGCCATGCAGCGCCTGGTGGACGATGAGGCGCGAGCACGCCGAGCACTTCTGTCCCTGGAACCCGAAGGCCGCGGACACGACACCGGTGGCCACTTCCTCGACGTCGGCCGTCTCGTCGACGAGGATGAAGTCCTTGCCGCCCATCTCGAGGATCGCGCGCTTGATCCAGATCTGGCCGGGCACGACGCGGCCGGCCTTCTCGCTGATCTGGACCCCGACCTCGCGCGAGCCCGTGAAGGCGATCAGGCGCGTCCTGGGGTTCTCGACGAGCGCGTTGCCGGCCGTCGAGCCGCCGCCCGTCAGGAAGTTCAGCACACCGTCGGGCACGCCTGCCTCTTCGCAGGCTTCGAGAAACATCGTCGCGATGCCCGCGGCGTCGGACGAGGGCTTCAACACGACGGTGTTGCCGGCGACGAGCGCGGCGGTCGTCATGCCGCAGAGGATCGCGAGCGGGAAGTTCCACGGCGGGATGACCACGCACACGCCGAGGGGAATGTGCTTCAACTCGTTGCTGCTCGCCGGGGTACGGGGTCATCGGCTGGGGAAGGGCGAGCCGCTCCATCTCGCGGGCGTAGAACTCGCAGAAGTCGATCGCCTCGGCCGTGTCGCCGTCGGCCTCCGGCCAGGACTTCGACTCCTCGAGGACCATCATCGCGGAGAACTCGTGCTTGCGGCGGCGCAGGATCGCGCCGATCCGCAGGATGAGCGACGCGCGCTCGACCTCGGGCATCCGGCTCCAGGAAGCGAACGCCTTCGTGGCGACGTCCACGGCGCGCCCCGCGTCGGCGATCGTGGCTTCCGGGAAGCGGCCGATGACCTGCTTGAAGTCGCTCGGGTTGATGGAGTCGAAATGCTTGGCGGCCGGGACCGTCTTGCCGCCGACGACGTTGCGGCCCTGGATCGGCAGGCGCCTTTCGACCTTCGTGAGCGCGGCGCGGAAGGCGTTCCGGTTGGCTTCGATGGAGAAGTCCGTCAGGGGCTCGTTCGAGAATTCGGGAAGCAAGTTTGACCTCCGAAAGCCGGAATTTATCAGAGCTCCATGACAGACTCTCCGGGGTGAACCTGAAGGGCGCAAGGCCCGAGCGTTTTGGCCCGCTCGCATCGTTTTTCTACCGGCTGTGGGCCGAGCCCGCCCTGGCTCCCATGCACGAGCGCATCGCCGCCGGGATCCCCCTCGAGAGCGGCCGCCTGCTCGACGTGGGGTGCGGCCCGGGGCGCCTGACCCGGGCGATCGCCCTGCGCCGGCCCGGCGTCGAGGTCACCGGCCTCGACATCTCGGCGGACATGATCCGGCAGGCACAGCGCGGGCCGCGCCTGCCCAACCTCGAGTTTCGCCAGGGCAGCCCGGCTTCGCTCGGGAGCGCGAACGAGTTCGACTTTGTGGTCTCCGTCCTCTCGTTCCATCACTGGGAAGAGCCCGTCGAGGAGCTGGCGGGGATCCACCGGGCCCTCAAGTCCGGCGGCCGCCTTTGGATTTTCGAGCCGGACCCGGAGGCCGCGAGCGCCGACATCCACGCGGACCGCGCGGCCCTCTGGGGGCCCTTTCGGGTCCCGGCCGCGTGGCAGCGCTGGCTCGCCCGCGGGCACGGGTTTTCGCACCGCGAGCTGGACGAGGTCGTGCGTCCCGCCGTCGCGGGCACGCCCTTTGCGACGCTCGCCGTCGCGCGTTCGGGGTCCTGCCTGCGCCTCGAGCTCCAAAAGTAGAATGCGAAGGTGGCCGTGATCCCTTCCGATCTCGAACCCGCGCTCCCGGAGCTCTCCGGCGAGGAGCTCCGGCGCTACGCCCGTCACCTGATCCTGCCCGAGGTCGGGCCCGAGGGGCAGAAGAAGTTGAAGGCCGCGCGCGTGCTGTGCGTCGGCGCGGGGGGGCTCGGCTCGCCGCTCGCCCTTTACCTTGCGGCCGCCGGCGTCGGGACGATCGGCCTGGTGGATTTCGACGTCGTCGACGAGACGAACCTCCACCGGCAGATCCTCTACGGGACGCCGGACGTCGGGCGCCCGAAACTCGCGGCAGCGGCCGAGCGGCTCGCGGCCGCGAACCCGAACGTCCGCGTCGTGCCGTTCGAGGAGCGCCTGACGTCGCAGAACGCCCTCCGCATCGTGCGCGATTTCGACGTCGTCGCGGACGGGACGGACAACTTCCCGACGCGCTATCTCGTCAACGACGCCTGCGTCCTCTCGGGCAAGCCCAATGTCTACGCGTCGGTCTTCCGCTTCGAGGGCCAGGTCTCGGTGTTCTGGGCCGCGAAGGGACCGTGCTACCGGTGCCTCTACGCCGAGCCGCCGCCGCCCGGGCTCGTGCCGTCCTGCGCCGAGGGGGGAGTGCTCGGCGTCCTCCCGGGTCTGCTCGGTGTCATGCAGGCGACCGAGACGCTCAAGCTCATTCTCGGGGTGGGCGAGCCGCTCGTCGGCCGGCTCGTCCTCGTGGACGCGCTGTCCATGCGCTTCCGGGACCTCAAGATCCGCAAGAACCCGGATTGCGCCATCTGCGGCACCAACCCGACCGTCAAAGACCTCATCGACTACGAGGCCTTCTGCGGCGCGCCCGCTCTGGTATCTTCTTCGGCGATGTTCGGACGAGCGCCCGAGGTCACGGTCGAGGAGTTGAAGGCGATGCGCGAGCGCGGCGACGCGTTCGTGCTCGTGGACGTCCGGGAAAGTCACGAGTGGGCGATTTCGGACCTGGCCGACTCCGTGAAGATCCCGCTCGGAAGCCTCGCGGACAGCCTCGACAAGCTCTCGAAGAGCGACGACATCGTCGTGTACTGCCGCACCGGCGTGCGCAGCGGCAATGCCGTCCAGTTCCTGACGGGTCAGGGCTACGACAGGGCGAAGAACCTCGTCGGGGGCATCAACCGGTGGGCCGAGCACATCGACCCGACGCTGCGGCGCTACTGAAGTGCGCCGCGTCGGCCTGATCTTCCTCGCGATCGGACTCGGCGGGTTCCTCGTCGCGTCGCAAGTCCATCCCCGTTACAAGGACGCGTGGGAATCCGCGCGCTGGATGCTCATGGGCGTCGCCGTCATGGGGGTCGTCTTCACGATCCTGCCGGGCAAGAAGGAACCGTCCTAGTCGGGTTGAACCACGGTCGGGGCGGGAACGACCGCCCCTTCCTTCTCGACGCGCGCGTGGAGCGCCAGCATCGCGGTGCAGATGCGGTCGAAGGCCTTCTGCTTGTCCCCATGGGTCTCCGGCGTCATCCCGAGGAACCGGCGCCCCGTGATCGTGCGCGAGTACTTGAAGACCTCGATCGTGAAGTCGGTGTAGCTCGCCGCGTAGAGGCTCTGCGGCAGGCTCGAGGGCCCGGACTCGGACAGAAGCGCGGCGAGCCCGCGGAACTCTCCTGGAGAGAGCACGAGCGCGCGGCCGGGTGACTGCGGCTTGCCGGAATCGAGTTGTTCCTCGGTCGCGTGCAGGCCCTCCAGCCGGAGCGTCCAATTCGGCCCGGACCCTCCGCGGTCCTTCGGGTCCAGCCGCCGCTGGAAAGCCACCTCGAGGACTTCCGGAGAGAGCCCTCCCGAGGCGAGAAGCCCGAGCGCGTCGGTCATGCTCGCCGCGCCGATGCCCTTGCGCGCAGGTCCCCGGCAGATCTCGAGAATTTTCTCGACCAGCCGTGAGAAACGCTCCGACTGTTCCCCGTCCACGAGCTGCAGCGTGCTCTTTCGCGCCGCGCCCGCGCGGACGACGAGCCGGCCCTTCAGGCGCGGGCCCTCGTTCTTCCTGCCCTCCTCGCCCTCGCCGAACTGATCCGGCATCGAGCCGAAGCGCGCCCCCTGGATGACCCGGAGGATGTCGAGGACCCGGGCCCTGGAGAGCTGAAACTGCGCCTCGCGCTGCCAGATGCCGACGCCGTCTCCGAAGACCCGCACGGTCGTCGCCATGCCGTCGCGCGACCAGAACACGTCCACCCGGACGTCTTCGAGGCCCGCTTTGCCCTCGATCCGCTCCTGGAGGGCGGAAGTGATCGGGTCGGGCGACAAGAGCCGGGCGTCCTGCTCCTTGCGGGCCTCATCGGGGGCGGGCGCGGCCGCGAGGGCGCCGGCGCGGACCAGCACCGCGGTCAGTGCGATCGCAAGGGGCCGGAGGTTGCGGAGCATCGGTTGGTTTCCCGGCGCGGATCCTATCCTCGGGACCCCGCCGCCTCGATTGACTATCGAGTTCGCGCGATGAAATAGTCCTGCTTCCCATCGGCCTTTCTCACCCCGAATGGAGGCACTGGATGCACCGCAACGCCGCGGCACGCGGGTCTCTCATCGTCTCGGTCGGGGCACTTTTCCTGACCGGGGCCTCCATGCTCGCGGGCGAAAGCCAGGTCAAGAGGACCCCGACGGTGGGCTTTGCGACGCGGCACGGAAAGTCGGCGCGGCTTTCCGACTACAAGCCGTTGGGACCCATCGCGCCTCGCCCGAACCGCGAGGTCCCCAACGAGGTCATGCCGAAGAAGGGCTCGGGCATGTCCCGCCCGACGTCGGACCCGGTGGCCCAGAAGCAGTTCGGCCTCTCGCAGCCCGAGCAGCAGATCCAGTTCGAGGGGGGATCCGAAGACGACAACGCCGCCGTGCTTGGATCCGGGGTGGTGCCTCCGGACACGGAAGGCGACGTGGGCCCGAACCACTACATCCAGTACATCAACAGCGTCGTGACGATCTACGACAAGGCTCGGCAACATCGTCCTCGGCCCCTTTGCCGGAAACGCCTTCTGGGCCGGCCTTCCTCCGGACAGTCCCTGCGGGTCCAGAACGACGGCGATCCGCTCGTCAAGTACGACCGGCAGGCCGATCGCTGGGTGTTCTCGCAGTTCGCGCTGCCAAACTAACCCGGGACTCGGGACCCTTCTACCAGTGCTTCGCCGTCTCGACGTCGAACGATCCGACGGGCGACTACTGGGAGTACGAATTCAAGACGAGCGACGATTTCTTCAGCGACTACGGAAAGATCGGCATCTGGCCCGACGCGTATTACATGACGTTCAACATGTTCGGCTCCGACAGCGCGCACGGAGGAGCCTACGCCTTCGACCGCGGCGCGATGCTGGTCGGGGCGCCGGCCGCGATGATCATCTTCGACACGGGGCCGGATCGCGGCGTGCTGCCGTCGGATCTGGACGGTCCGACGCCGCCGCCGGATGGCGCGCCCAACTATTTCCTGACCTTCGAGATCGATCCCGCGGCCCTGCGTCGAATGGCAATTCCACGTCGATTGGACGACGCCGGCCAACAGCACGTTCACCGGGCCGATCGACATTCCGGTTGCGGACTTCATCTGGCCCGTCTGCGACGCGGCACCGCAGCCAATGCGTTCCCCAGCTGGGATCGCCGGACCGGCTCGAAACACTCGACGACGACCTGATGTACCGGCTGGCCTACCGCAACTTCGGCGACCATCAGTCGCTCGTCGCCAGCCACACCGTCGGCACGGAAAGCGGAAGCGCCGCCGTCCGCTGGTACGAGGTCCGCAGCCCGGGCGACACGCCGACGCTCTATCAGCAGGGGACCTATGCGCCCGACGCGAGCTTCCGCTGGATGGGCTCGATCGCGATGGACGGCCACGGGAACATCGCCCTCGGCTACTCCAAGTCGAGCCCGACGCATGCATCCCGCGATCGGCGTCACGGGCCGGCTCGCCGGAGACCCGCTCGGCACGATGGGCGCCGAGGACGTCTGGTTCGCCGGCAGCCGGGAGCCAGACGGACAGCTCGAATCGCTGGGGCGACTACAGCACGATGTCCATCGACCCGACCGACGACTGCACGTTCTGGTACACGCAGGAGTACTACGCCACGACCGGCAGCTTCGATTTCAAGACCCGCATCGGCGCGTTCCGGTTCCCGAGCTGCACGAGCGGCCCCGCCGGGAAGCTCGAGGGCACGGTGACCGATGGGTCGAAACCGGTCGAGGGCGCGACCGTGACGGCAACTCCCTCGGTCCCGGTACTGGCCCCCGCAGGCGCTTCGACGACGACGACCGATGCTTCGGGCCACTACCAGTTCCTCACGCTGCCGGTCGGCAGCTACGACATGACCGCCTCGAAATTCGGCTACGTCCCGGGCTCGGCGAGCGGCGTCGTCGTCTCCGGCGGCGGGGACACCGTGCAGGATTTCGTGCTGGAGCCGAGCCTGAGCGTGCTGGTCAACGGGGTCGTGAAGGACGGCTCGGGCCAGGGCTGGCCGCTCTACGCGAAGATCGTCATCTCCGGGCCGAGCGGCTTTCCGGGCGCGACCCGGTTCACCGATCCGGTGACGGGCTACTACTCGATCACGCTGGTCGCCGGCGTCGACGTATGACTTCCTCGTCACCGCCATTTCACCGGGCTACGCAGCGGGAGGCGGTCCGCTGAACGTGCCGGCCCCGACCCTGGCCAACGCCCCCGGGGGCGTGGTCGCCAACTGGAGCCTGTCCGCGGGCGCTCCCTGCACCGCCCCGGGCTATGGGCCCGGCAGTTTCGTCGGGCCACCCGTCCTCAACGAGGGCTTCGACGCCGGCGACGATTCCACCGGGCTGGTCCGTGGATACCGTCTCCGGTGTGAGCTGGGAGGTCTACACGGCAGGAGATCCGTGCGCCCAGTTCGACGGGAACCGCACGGGGGGCTCCGGGCCGTACGCAATCCTCAACAGCAATTGCTTCAGCGTCTTCACCACGGACGACTCCTCGCTGGTGACGCCCCCGATGGATCTGTCGACCAGCACGAGCGCGGCGATCCAGTGGGCCAACGACTTCATCGACTTCAATTTCGGCTTCGATTCCGGCGCGACTGCGAACGTGGACGTCAGCATCGACGACGGCGCGAGCTGGACGAACGTCTGGACGGCGCCCCAACCCGACCTGCCGGGTCCCGGCAACCAGATCGCGGACATGTCCTTTGCGGCGGGACATTCGAACGTCAAGGCGCGCTTCCACTACAAGGGCTTCTTTGGCTGGTGGTGGCAGGTGGACAACGTGGAGATCGGTGCGTTCGCCTGCGCCCCGCTGCCGGGCGGCCTCGTCGTCGGCAACGTCAGCAACGCCAACACGGGACTGGGGTTGAACGGCGCCACGATCCTGAACCTCCCGGACGGGGGCTCGGCGACGAGCTTTGCGACGCCGGGGGATCCGAGCCAGGGAAACGGTTTCTACTCCCTCTTTGCGGGTAGCGGCTCGCAGGCGTTCGAGGCTTCCTTCCCGGCCTACGACCCGCTGACGAAAAATACGACGGTCATTCCGACCAGCGCGGTGCGCCTGGACTTCTCTCTTGCGGCGGGTTTGCTCGGTGCGAGCCCGCGGCCGCTCTCCGCGTTCGTGAACGCGGGCGGCACCCAGAATCTGAAGCTGACCATGAGCAACACCGGAACGGGCAACGGGAGTTTCGTCATCCGGGAGCTCGACGTCCCGCCTCCGAGTCCGCCTCCGGCCAGGCCCGTGAACCTGGCCAGTGCCGCGGACCTCAAGGCCGCCCTGAGGCGGATCCCGTTCAACCGGATGAACGATTCGAACACGAGGGGGCTGCCGCCTCCTCCCGGCGCGCCGGCCGGTGCCACGGTCCTCGCGCAGTCGGGCAACGTCGTCGACTCCTTCCCGTCCGGGCTCGCGGCCGGCTGGGGCCTCGCGTACGACACGGGCGTCAACCGGCTCTGGATTCCTCCAACCCCGACGCCGCGGATTTCGGACTTGCGGGCGACGGCTTCGAGTACCAGTACCTGCCGGACGGGACGCAGACGGGCGACAAGATCGACATTCACGATACGGGCGGCCTCTGGCAGGCCGAGGGGACTTACAACGGTCGGACCGGCATGCTCTGGCAGGTCAACGTCGGCGGCGACCTTTGCCTCTTCGAGATGGACCCGATCGCGAAAGTCGTCACGGGCAGGAAGATCTGCGGACCGTGGTCGTCCTCGCAGCGCGCCGTGGCATACGACTACGCGACCGACACCTACTACGTGGGCGGAACGAACGATGCCGCCGTGTACCACATCGACGGTTCCGGAAACCTCCTCGACTCCGCGTCCATCGGCATCGGGATGACGGGACTCGCGTACAACCCGACGACGCAGCACCTCTTCGTCGCCAGCGAGTTTCCGTCGCCTTTCAACATCTGGGTGGTGGATCCGAAGAACGCCTACGCCGTTCTGGGCGGCTTCGTCGTGACGAGCGGCGGAGCTGCCGCGCTGCCGAACGGCAGCGCAAGCCTGGAGGCCGACTGCGACGGTCACCTCTGGGTCCTCGACCCGTCCGCGCAGATCGTCTACGTCTTCGATTCGGGCGAGACGGGCTGGTGCGTCAACGACATACCGTGGCTCTCGGAGGATCCTGTGGCGGGCACGGTACCGGGTTCCGGCGGCGGCGGGCGGCCCCTGGGCGTCGGCAACACGCTGCCCGTCACGGTTACGTTCGACTCCCAGAGCCTGCTTCCTGGACTGCGGCAGGGCTCGCTGATCTTCGCGACGGACACGCCGGACCCGGTCAAACCGGTCCCGGTGAACTTGACGGTCCTTTTCAACGATGTTCCGGTGGACAGCTTCGCGGCGAGCTTCATGTACGGCGCGGCGGGGGCTGGAGTCATGCCGGGCTGCGCGCCGCAGGGGCCGCTCTTCGACTTCTGCCCGGCGCAGGTGGTGACGCGCCGCAGCATGGCAGGGTTCATCGAGCGCGCGGTCCATGGCGCCCAGACGCCCCCGCCCGTCTACCTCGGGGAGTTCAACGACGTGCTGCCGGGCAGCTTCAACGCCAACTACATCCAGGGCCTCGTCGACGACCGCATCACGGCCGGCTGCAGCGCGGCTCCGCCGCTCTACTGTCCGGACGTTCCGGTCACACGGGCTCAGGCGGCAGTCTTCATCTGGAGGGGCCAGCATGGCGCGGAGCCTCCGCCACTTTGCACGCCTCCCGGGACGTTCGGCGACGTGCCGTGCCCGGACGGGTTCGCGGTGGACTACATCGAGGGCATCTACGACGAGGGCATCACGAAGGGTTGCGGCAACGGGAACTACTGTCCGGACGCGAGCATCACGAATGCGCAGATGGCAGTGTTCCTGGTGAGGGCGTTCGACATCCCGTATTTGCCATGAGGCCTTCATCCACAAACAGGAAGGAACCGCAATGCACCCGTTGTCGATGAGAAGGCTCGCGGTTTGGATCATCTGGGCGGCCGCTCTCGCCGGAGGCTCAGTGCTTCTTGCGACGCCGGCTTCCCGACCGGTTGAGAACAAGAAGACGAATCGTGAAACTCGCGTCGCCCGCTCCGCGCCGGCACCTGCGGCGTCTTCCGCCCATAAACAGGCGACTGGCGCACCGAGCGTCAACGTGAGCGGCACGGTCACGGACGGGTCGGGCCACGGCTGGCCGCTTTACGCTCGTATCGAAATCACGTCGAGTTCGACCGATCCGGAGATCCTCTTCTCGGACCCCGTCACCGGCAACTATGCAACCGATCTCGCCTCCGGCGTCGGCTACACATTCGCCGTAACGGCCGTTGGTCCGGGTTACCTCCCTGGCGGAGGACCGGTCACGACCGCCGGCAGCCCGATCGACGCCGACTGGAGCCTGCTCGTCTCGCCAACCTGCGACGCGCCGGGCTACGCGCCCGGAAGTTTCGGACCACTCGCCCTGAACGAGAGATTTGACGCCGGGTTTCTTCCGCCCGGCTGGGCAGTGGATACAACGGGCTTCGGATTCGGCTGGCAGATCGCGCCGGGCGCGGATCCTGATCCCTGCTTGGAGTTTGCGGGCAACGAGACCGGCGGATCGGGCCCCTACGCGATCATCAACAGCACCTGCTTCGGCGATTTCTTCACGGCGGATGACAGCTCGCTCGTCACGCCGTCAGTCGACCTTTCGGGGAGCGCGAACGCGGCAATCCACTGGGCCAACGACTATAGGGATTTCGACTCCACTGCCGATGTCGACGTCAGCACGGATGGGGGCGCAACCTGGACCAACATTTGGAGCGCTCGAACGTGAGCCAATTGGGTCCCGGCACCCAGATCGCGGATATGTCTTTCGCGGCCGGGCAGGCCGACGTGAAGGTTCGCTTCCACTTCGTCGGCATTTTTGCCGGGTGGTGGCAGGTCGATAACGTGCAGATCGGCCCCTACACCTGCGCGCCACTCTCCGGCGGCCTCGTCGTCGGCAACGTCAACGACGCCGACACCAACCTGGGCTTGAACGGCGCGACGGTCCAGAATCTGCCGGCCGGCGATACGACGACCACATTTGCCACGCCGCCGGAGAGCCAGGGCGACGGCTTCTACATCCTGTTTGCAGGCAGCGGCTCGCAGCCGATCGAGGCCTCGTTGCCGCCGTACAACCCGCTGACGAAGAACATCACGGTGGTCCCGAGTGGCGTAGTGAGCCTCGACTTCTCGCTTACGCCCGGCCTGCTCGACGCGAGCCCCCGGCCGCTCTCCGCGATCGTGAGCCCTGGCGACACTCAGGATCTGACGCTCACCGTGAGCAGCACGGCCACCGGCGAGCGTAGCTTCGTCCTTCACGAGGTGAATGTCCCACCGTCGAGCCAGACGCTGGCGGCGAGCCCTGCGGCCTTCGCGGATGCCCAGGCTCGATACGCGGTCCTGATGAAGCTCTCGCACGGTCGGCTCAGTGCCAGCGAGATCAAGGATCTGGCACCTCTATCGCATGGTCTAACGGACGTGCCGGTATCCGCCGGCGCGGGCAATGTCATCAGCTCTTTCGCAACCGGGTTTGTGGGCGGCTATGGCCTGGCGTACGACACGAATGTCAACCGCCTTTGGATCTCCAATTCCGATGCGCCGCGGGCTGGGTTGAATGGCGACGGCCTCGACTACCAATACCGGCCCGACGGCACGCAGACTGGCGAGACGATCGACCTCCACGGCACGGCGAGCGGGTGGCAGGGCGACGGGACTTACAACGCGAGGACCGGGATGATCTGGCAGACCAATGTCGGCTTCCGTCGCGTGATACGAGGGGACGATTGCCTCTTCGAGATCGATCCCGTCGCAAAGGTCGTCACGGGCAAGCAGATCTGCGGTCCCTGGGGGGATATTACGCAGACCGGCCTGGCCTACGACTACGCAACCGATACGTACTACGTGGGCGGTGAGTTCGGTGTGATCACTCATATCGACAATGCCGGTAAACTTCTCGATTCGGGCAGGGTCGGCGACTTACAGATAACGGGGCTCGCCTACAATCCGACCACGCGGCACCTCTACGTCGGGAGCGTTTCGTCGCCGTTGAGCGTGTACGTCGTCGATCCGAGCAGCAACTACCTCCTGCTGAGCGGTTTCGCGGTGACGAGCGGCGGAGTTCCCGTGCTCACCAACCAGGGCGTCAGCCTGGAGGCGGACTGCGACGGCCACCTCTGGGTCTACAACTTCAACGAGCAGAGGGTCTTTGAAGTCGAGTCGGGCGAGACGGGCTGGTGCGTCAACGACATCCCGTGGCTCTCGGAGGATCCGTTGGCGGGAACGATCCCGGGCTCGGGCGGCGGGCGCGAGTCCCGCGGGCGTCGGCAACACGCTGCCCGTGACAGTCACATTCGATTCTCAGGGTCTGAACCCGGGCCTTCGCCAGGGTTCGCTGGTCTTCACGACGGACACGCCGACTCCGGTTGACCCCGTGCCGGTCAACTTGACGGTCCTTTTCAACGATGTCCCGATGGACAGCTTCGCGGCGAGCTTCATCTACGGCGCGGCGGGGGCTGGAGTCATGCCGGGCTGCGCGCCGCGGGCGCCCGCGTCCGATTTCTGCCCGAACGACGTGGTGACGCGCCGGAGCATGGCCGGGTACATCGAGCGCGCGGTCCACGGTGCCCAGACGCCGCCGCCCGTTTACCTCGGGAAGTTCAACGACGTGCTGCTCGGCAGCTTCAACTCGGACTACATCCAGGGCCTCGTCGACGATCGCATCACGTCCGGCTGCAGCGCGGCTCCGCCGCTCTACTGTCCGGACGTTCCGGTCACGCGGGCACAGGCGGCGGTCTTCATCTGGAGGGGACAGAATGGCACGAAGCCCCCGCCGCCCTGCACGCCGCCGGGGACCTTTGCCGACGTGCCGTGCCCGGGCGGGTTCGCGGTGGATTACATCGAGGGCATCTACGACGAGGGCATCACGAAGGGCTGCGGCAGCGGGAACTACTGCCCGGACGCGAGCATCACGAACGTGCAGATGGCGGTGTTCCTCGTGAGGGCGTTCAACATCCCGTACCTGCCGTAAGGGGCCCTCATCCGGCCATCGTTGCGTCGCGGTTCTCCTCGAGCAGGCGGTTCACTTTCGCGGCCAGGATGAAGTCGTTCTCGTGCAGCCCGCCGATCTTGTGGGTCCACAGCGTGAGGTCCACCTTGTTCCAGTGCACGGCGATGTCGGGGTGATGGCCTTCCCGCTCGGCCACGTCCGCGACCCGGTTCAGGAACTTCATGGCTTCGACGAAATCCCGGAACTCGAACCGGTGCACGAGGCGAGTCGCGTTGTCCTCGAGCCGCCAGCCCGGAGCGGCGAGGAGAAGGCCGCGGGCCGCCTCGGGCGAGAGCGGCTCGACGCCTCCGCGGCAGGGAACGCAGGACTTCGAAGCCAGCTTTTCCATGTCGTCGACCATGCGGTTTGGACCCCGGTCCCGATCCTATCTCCGGAGGCGGTTCTTGCCGCATTTGACCCGGGAGGCCCGTCCTTAGATAATCCCCGTCCCGCGGACGACTGGGAGGTCGTTCAATGGTAGGACTACTGGCTCTGGACCAGTCAATCGGGGTTCGAGTCCCTGCCTCCCAGCCAATACGGTCGCGAGCGCGCCGTTCGGGGTCTGCGCCCCCCGACGGGGCGCACCGGCGTCCGGCTCGCCCGGGTGCGGGCTCGACCGGACGCCTGACCCCTCGCTCCGCGATCGCTCCCGCGGCGCGAACCTCCTCCCTCCCTGCGGTCGGGAGACTATTCGCGCCGCGACCGCAGGCGAGACGCTCCTCGTTTGGAATTCGCGCGGCGATCCGATGACACTTGGCCGGCACACGCCGGTCCCTGCGAGAATCCCTTCGCGCCTCGGCCGCTATCCCGCAAGCCCGGCCAGCGTCCACGATCGAGTTGTGGTGATTGGCGGCGAGGATCATTGGCCCGGCCGCGGGAACGTGCTCGGATCCGACGACTTCGATGTGGGCGTAAAAGAGCTTCGGAAGCCAGCGGGTCAGGGCGTGCACGAGGCGGTACCCCGCGCCGCCTTCCCGCGGGAGCGGTCATTGCGGCTCGCGCCCGAGCCGCGTGGATGCCAGCGCCGTGTCCCGCTGCAGGTGCCGCGCGCCCATCAGCCACAGGATGCCGGCCACGACGAACATCGCGCTCACGAGGATGAACGCGCGGTCCATGTCGTAACGATCGCCGACCACGCCGATGACGACCGGCGAGAGGACGTCCCCGAACGCGTGGATGAGGAAGATGTTGAGCGCAAATCCGGCCGCGCGGATCGACGGGTGCGTGACGTTGGCGAGGATCGTGTTCGTCGGCCCGGTGTTGAAGAAGAGGCAGAAGCAGGTCACGAACAGCCAGACCCAGATCAGCGGGAAGTGCGCCCGCAGGGTCAGGAGCATGAACGGGAAGCCCGCGATCATGGCGACGCCCGAGACCAGGAAGTAAGAGCCGGGGAAACGCGCGCGGAGCTTGTCCCCGGCGAAGCCGCCGGCGAGCGTCGCCACGAGGCCGGCCACGACGGTGACGCCCCCGAAGATGACGGTCGCCGATGCGGGAGCGCCGGGCCTGCGGGCGAGGTAGTAGGGCATCCAGAAGGCGATGCCGCCGATCGCGAACGTCATCGCCGTCATTCCGAGCGTGCAGTAGAGCCAGGATGGCGCGCGCAGCAGCGCGCCGTAGTCGCGCCACCCGATGTGCGCGGGTGCGGAACCGGCCGTGCCGTCGGAATGGCCGCGCGGAGGGTCCTTCATGAAGAACGCCCAGATTCCGAGCAGGATGCCCGGGGGAACGACGAGGAAAAATGCCCAGCGCCAGCTCTCGGCGTGGATTCCGAAGAGACGGCCGCCGAGCTCGCCGATGGACGAGTCGGCGACGGCGCCGCCGAGCACGTAGCCGAGGGCGCTTCCGACCGGGATGGCCATGTAGAACCAGGCGAGGATCCGGCCTCGTTGTTCGACGGGGTAGAGGTCCGAGAGGATCGTCGGCGCGACCGGCCCGTAGGCGGCTTCGCCCACGCCGACGAGGCAGCGCGTCAGCAGGAGCCCGAAGAACGTCGCGGCGAGGCCCGAGGCGCCGCTGGCGAGGCTCCAGAGGACGACGCCGATGCCGACGAGCGCCCACCGGGAGTGGCGCTCGGCGAGCCGGCCGAAGACGGGTGCGCCGACCATGTACAGGACCATGAAGGCCATCGAGAGAACGCCGATGAGGGCCAGTTCCGGCCGGAACCCGAGGTGCGTGCGGCACCAGTCCTGCAGGGCCTCGAGGGTGGCCGACTTTCCGGCGCCGTTGCCGCCGCCAAAGAAACTGCGCTCGATCGAGGGCACGACGGCCGCGAGGACCTGGCGATCGACGTAGTTGAAGAGGTTGATGAAGAGCAGCAGGACCAGCGCGGGCCGCGCGCCGTCCAGCGTCGCGGAACGTCCGCTCGGCTTCGTCGCAACGGCCGGACTCACGTGTGCCGGCCGGCTTGCGCTCGCGACTTCCACTCCCGGACGTCGAGCTGGAAGGCCTCGATGCGCTGATCCCAGGTCTGCTCGCGCAGGACGCGCTCCCGGGCGCGCTTGCCCCATGTCGCGCCTGGCCGCGTCGTCGCCGAGGAGGCGCCCGGCCTCGGCCACGGCTTCACCGGAGGAACCGAACACGGCGATCTCGACGCCGGGCTCGAAAAACCGCCGCAGCCCCTCGAAGCGCTCGATGAGCGTCGGCACGCCGCACGCCGCTGCAAACTGAGGGCGGTTCTTGAGGCAGTAGGTGTCGCGGTGGCGCCCGGCCACGTCGTTCATGAAGGCGCTTTCGAGCGCCAGACGCGAACGGTTGAGGGCCTCGCACAGGGCCTCGGGCGTGTCGAGCGGCGGCCGCGTCGGCTCGGCCCAGCGGGACTCCCCGGGGTAGGCATGGACATGGACGCGGAACCGCGCGGCGATCGAGGACACCAGCTCCTGCCGGTACGGAGTCCACTTGCCGTAATAGAGGACGTCGCACTCGGGCCTGCGCTCGAGGGGATGGTACAGCTCGGGGTCCGTCGCGGCATCGCAGAGGCGGACGTCGATGCCGCGCTCCCGGTAGTCGGGGACCGACTCGGGGTGGTGCGTGTAGAAGAGGTCGAACTGCGGGGCGATCGCCAGGGAGGCTTCGAAGCCGTACGGGTCCGAGATCGCGAAACCCGCCAGGACCGTCCGTTCCGGAATCGACCGCCGGACCTCTTCCGAAAAGCCGAGGCCGCCGGCCAGGCACACCACGACGTCCGGGTCCGAGCGCAGCGCCTCCCGCGCGAGGTCGTCGGGGATGAGCGCCGGCGTCCATCCTCCGGTCTGAACGAATCCCGGGGCTCGGAACGGCTCGACGAGGGTCGTGCGGAATGCTTTCTGGAACGCGCGCAGCGGCGGCAGGAGATTGTTGCAGTACGGCGGCTGGCTCACGTTGCCGAAGAGCAGCAGGTTCGTCATGGGCGCCATGCGCTCCTGTCCGAGGGAACAGGAGCCTCGGCCGCGCGGACGGATTTCGCTCGTTCGAGGCGTGTGATCGCTGTCACCATCGAGTCAGCATTATCCACGACGGAGCGTCGCCGAGCGCGCGTGCGTGCCCTAGAATCGGTCATCATGAAAAACCGACGCCCCCGGCTTGCCGCTGCGCGTGTGTCTGCTCTGGCTCTGTCGTTGGCCGCGCTGAACGCATTCGCCCCCGCCGCCGTCTTCGCGGAGTCGTCGCCGGCCGCGCCGCTGGGCGGCGTCCCGTCCATCGTGCTGACGGCTTTGCCGGGGACCGTGTCCTCGCCGATGCAGATCGTCAACGCCCACGACGGCTCGGGACGCCTCTTCGTCGTCGAGCAGGCCGGCACGATCCGCATCTACAAGAACGGGGCGCTTCTGCCGACGCCCTTCCTCGACATCCACACGCTCGTGACCTGCTGCGGCGAGCAGGGCCTGCTGTCCGTGGCGTTCCACCCGGACTACGCATCGAACGGCCACTTCTACGTCTACTACATCAACAAGCTGGCCAGCCCCGGCGACATCACCATTGCGCGCTACAGCGTCTCGATCGGCGATCCCGACGTGGCCGATCCGGCCTCGGCCCAGATCGTGCTCGTGGTGCCGCACCCGACCAACTCCAACCACAACGGCGGGCAGCTCTACTTCAGCCCGTTGGATGGATACCTCTATGCCGGCACCGGCGACGGGGGCGGGGGCGGCGACGGGCCCAACAACGCCCAGAACCTGGGCCTGATGCTCGGCAAGATCCTCCGCATCGACGTCAACGGCACCGGCGCAATTCCCTGCGGGCAGTCGGCGCCCGCTCCCTACGCGATTCCGCCGTCGAATCCCTTCGTCGGGGCCCCGGGCAGCTGCGGCGAGATCTGGGCGTACGGGGTGCGCAATCCCTGGCGCTTCTCGTTCGACCGGGCGACGGGAGACCTCCTCATCGGCGACGTCGGCCAGGACCTCTACGAGGAGATCGATTTCCAGCCGGCCGCGAGCGCCGGCGGGGAGAACTACGGCTGGCACAAGATGGAAGGGCGTCACTGCTACGACCCGGGCTCCAACTGCAATGACGGAACGCTGACGCTGCCGGTCCTCGAGCACACGCACAGCGCCGGATGGTGCGCGATCATCGGCGGCATGCGCTACCGCGGCGCGGCGATCCCCGCGCTCGACGGCATCTACGTGTACTCCGACAGTTGCCTCGGCGACATGTACGGTGGGGCGCCGGCGGGCGGCGGGAGCTGGACGACCGGGTTGCTCAAGGCGACCAACTTCTCGGTCGCCGGATTCGGCGAGGACGAATCGGGCGAGCTCTATGTGGCCGACCTCGGCGGCAGGATCTACCGGATCGATCGTTCACCCAATCCGTCGCCGTCCCTCTCGAGCGTTGCGCCCTCCGCCGTCATCGCGGCCGATCCGGGTTTCGTCCTGACCGTCAACGGATCGGGCTTCGTCGACGGTTCGGTCGTGCGCTGGAACGGGTCGGACCGGCCGACCACGTTCGTCTCGGGCTCCAGGTTGACGGCGGCAATCTCCTCGGGCGACATCGCCGTCGCCGACACGGCGTCCGTCACGGTGTTCACGCCGGCGCCCGGCGGAGGCGCTTCGGCCCCGCAGACCGTCCACATCAATCGGACGTTCCTCGATGTCCCGACGAGCCACTTCGCCGACCTGTACATCCAGGCGGTCTACAACGCCGGCGTCACGGCGGGCTGCGGGGCGCGGAACTTCTGCCCCGACGCACCGACCACGCGTGCGCAGATGGCGGTCTTCATCCTGAAGGCCAAGCACGTCGCGGGCTATGTGCCCCCCTCGTGCACCGGCACGGGCATCTTCAAGGACGTCGCATGCCTGCCGACGCCCACCTTCGCCGTCGACTGGATCGAGCAGTTCTACAACGAGGGCATCACGAGCGGCTGCGGCGCCGGGAACTACTGCCCGAACAACGCCGTGACGCGAGCGCAGGCGGCGATCTTCCTTTTGAAGGGCCGCAACGCCCCGGGCTATGCGCCGCCTTCCTGCACGGGGACGGGCATCTTCAAGGACGCCGCGTGCTCGCCGACGCCCGCCTTCGCGGTCGACTGGATCGAGCAGCTCTCCCGGGACGGCATCACCGCGGGCTGCGGCGGTGGCAACTATTGTCCGGGTTCGCCGGTGACGCGGGCCCAGATGGCGGTCTTCCTGGCGAAGGCGTTCGGTCTGCCGCTGCCGTGAAGCGAGGGGTCAGACCCCCTCGGGTACCACCAGGTCCGTCTCCCCGAGCGACCACTGGTGGTACGCCTCGGAGACCGTTGCGACGTCTCCGTCCCGGACGACGCGCCCGTGGTGGAGCCAGACGACGCGATCGCAGTTGTCGCGAATCTGCGAGAGGGAATGCGAGGCGAGCATGAACGTCTTGCCGCGGGCGCGCAGACCGTCCATCCGGTCGTGGCACTTGCGCTGGAATTTCTCGTCGCCGACCGAGAGCGCTTCGTCCACGAGGAGGATGTCGGGGTCCACGTCGGTCGCCACGGCGAAGGCCAGGCGCGCCGACATCCCGGTCGAGAACGTGCGGATCGGCGCGTCGATGAACTCCTGCAGTTCCGCCCACTCCACGATCCGATCGAGGCGGCGCCGCGTCTCGGCCCGCGAGAAGCCGAGGAGCGCGCCCTGCAGCATCACGTTCTCGCGCCCGGTGAGCTCGCCGTGGAACCCGAGCCCGAGCTCCAGGATCGGGGCGATGCGGCCCGCGACGTACACGCGCCCCTCGGCGGGGGGAAGCACGCGCGAGATGACCCGGAAGAGCGTGCTCTTGCCGGCCCCGTTTCGTCCGATGACGCCCACGCGCTCGCCGGCCGGAACGCCCAGGGTGATGGCGTGGAGGGCCTCGAAGTCGTCGTAGACGACCCGCTTCTGGATGCGCCGGATGGCGTATTCCTTGAGCGAGACGATGCGCTCCCGCGGGATGCGGTACCGCAGGGTCACGTTCTCGAGCCGGATCACGGCGGAGGTCACGAAGCGCTCAGCTCCAGTACGCCATGTCGTCGCGGCGGTGGCAGAAGAAGACCCATCCGGTGACGAACACCGCCGCCGACAGCGCGAAAGTGCCGCCGAGCAGCGTGGCCGGCGGAATCACGCCGTCGTAAACGGGATCGCGGAAGGTCCGGATGAGAAAGTACATCGGGTTGAGCATGAGGATGAACCGGTAGCGCCCGGGCACGATCGACGGGTGATACACGATCGGCGTGAGGAAGAACCACGTCTGGACGATGACGGGGTACATCTCCTTGATGTCGGCAAAGCGCGATGCGGCCGTGAAGAGGATGAGCGACACCCCCGCCGTGAAGAGGGTCGCAATCAGGATCGGAACGGGCAGAAAGGCCCATGTCGCATGCAGCGGGAACCCGGTGGCCCAGAGGATCAGGAGGAGCGGTACGAGCGAGAGGAGAAGATTGACGAGCCCCCCGCCCAGGGCCGCCGCGACGAAGACGGAGCGCGGCACGAACATCCGCTTGGCCAGCTCGTTGGAGCCCTGGGTCTGAAGGGCTGCCGACGTCGTCGTCTGCGCGAAGAAGGCCCAGAAGATCGAGCCCGTCATGAAATAGACGGGGTAGTTCTGGATCGAGGTCTTCAGCAGCGCGGAGAAAACGAGCGTCAGCGCGACCATGTTGAGCAGCGGCGCGAGCATCGTCCAGAGGATCCCGAGCACCGAGCGCTTGTAGCGCACCTTGATGTCGCGCACGATGAGCTCGTGGACGAGCCCGCGGTACGTCCAGAAGTTCTGGGCCTCCTCCCTCCACTGCGGCTGCCGCAGGGCGGAGTCGTACACGTGCGGTCTCACGGCGCGCGGTGTGTGGGCCATGCCGTTCGGCTTCCGGTTCACGGTTCGCGATTCACGGTGTCACGGCCGCACCCCTCGGTCAACCACGCCTCCAGCGCGTGCGCGCGGATGTCCCACGTATTGTCCCGCGCGAAGGCGCGCTGGCGCTGCGCGCCTTGTGCGCCCTCGGCTGCGGCCGCCTCGATCTGCAGCGCGAAATCCGCCGCCGTGGCCGCGAGGCGCACGAGGCCCCGGCGCGCGAAGGGCTCGAGCGAATCCATCGGCGTCGCGACGACCGTCCGGCCGGCGGCGGCCGCCTCGTACAGCTTGACCGGGTCGGTCGAGTGCGTCAGTGCGGAAAGGCGAAAGGGGATGATCTCGACGTCGAAGCGGGCGCGAAACTCCGGCATTTCCCGGTGCGGTCGTTCGCCGTGGAAGACGAGGTTGGGAAGCCGCGGGGCCTCGAGCGCCACGCCCTCGAGTCCGCCCACGATCTCGAACGCCCACGTCGGCCGCAGCGTTGCGAGCTCGGCAACGAGCGCCATGTCGAACCATTCGTCCACGGCGCCGACGTAGCCGACCGTGAGGCGGCCCTCGCGGGGATGCGGCGCGGGGATCTTGGCGAAGAGATCGAAATCGCAGGCGTTCGGCAGGAGACGCGCCTCCGGGCTCCACGCCGCCATCCGGCGCCGCAACGCTTCGGAGGTCGCGACGACGAGGTCCGCAGTGGCCGCCACTTCGCGCTCGGCCTCGGCCAGAATGCGCGGGCGGTTGGTCGAGAACCCCTCGTGCGCGTCCAGGCAGTCGTAGACGATGCGCCAGCCGAACCGCTCCCGGAGGGCCGCTGCCAGCGGGGCCCAAAAGGGCGACTGCACGAGCAGGACGAGGTCCCGCAGGTCGAAGCGCTGGCGTGCGGCATCGAGGCCCGCGAGCGCAGCTGCGAGGGTGGGGTCCTTCAACCGGCGGTCGGAGGGATCCTCCCGGCGGACGCCGGAGAGGGGCAGCAGCGTGACTCCCGGCGCGACGCCGGTCGCCTCCTCCGGCTCGTCCGCGCCGCGCAGCGACCCGTAGAAGACCCGCATGCCGCGGCGCGCCAGGGCTTCCGCCAGCTGCTGCGGCCGTTGCCGGCGATAAGTCCAGGCGATGACCGGAAGCACGAGGATGTCGGCGCACCCGGGCCGTGCCGGGCCCGGGTCGAAGTCGCAGCGCAAGAGCTCGACAGGCGGCTTGCGGATGCCCAGGAGTCGCTCTGGCCGGACGTGACGGCGCAGCGCCCGCCGCACAGCGATCGGGACGGCGCGCCGGCCGAAAGCGTAGATCCGGCCGCGCAGACCCGACTCCCAGTCGGGCCTCATGCAGGCGGGGCGAAGGCCGTGAAGGGCCGCCCCGTCAGGATCGCGGCGATCCGTTCCGAGGCGAGCCCATCCCCGTAGGGGTTGAAGCGATTCTGCAGCCTCGACCCCGCGCCGCCCTCCGCGGAGAGCAACACGGAGGCCCTCGCGACGATCTTCTCCTCGTCGGTGCCCACGAGCTCGGCCAGGCCCGCCTCGACGCCTTCGGGGCGTTCGGTCTTCTCGCGCAGGACGAGGACGGGCTTGTGGAAGGTGGGCGCCTCCTCCTGGATCCCGCCCGAGTCCGTCAGGATCAGGCGTGCGCGGCGCATGAGGCGGACGAGCGAGAGGTAGTCGAGGGGCTCGACGAGGGCGACGTTGGGCAGCCCGGCGTTGCGCCGCACGACGGGGCCGACGTTCGGGTTGGGGTGCAGGACGTGCACGAAGCGGGTTGCCGGGAAGCTCTTCGCCAGGCGCCCGATGGCGCGCACGACGCGCTCGAGCGGCTCCCCGAAGCTCTCGCGCCGGTGCGCCGTAATCAGGACGAGGTCCTCCTCGGGGACCTCTCCGTCCTGGCCGGCGATCGCGAGCAGCGCATCCACGACCGTGTTGCCGGTCAGGAAGATCTTCTCGGGGGGCACGTCCTCGTCCTCGAGCGCCCCGGCGGCCCGCCGCGTCGGAGCGAAGTTTGCCGCGGAGACGAGATCGACGACGCGGCGGTTCATCTCCTCGGGAAAGGGATGATCGAAGTCGCCCGTTCGCAGCCCCGCCTCGACGTGGCCGACGCGCACGCGGCGATGGAAGGCCGCAATGGAAGCGCACATCGCCGTCGTCGTGTCGCCCTGGACGAGGAGCCAGTCCGGCTTCTCGCGCGCGAGCACGGCGTCGATGCCCGCGAAGACGCGGGACGCGAGCTCGTTCATCGTCTGGTCGGGGCGCATCAGGTCGAGGTCCACGTCGGGCTCGAGCGCGAAGAGCGAGAGCACCTGGTCGAGCATCTGGCGGTGCTGCGCCGTGGCGCAGAGGATGGTCCGGCATCCCGGCTCCTCCCGGAGGCGCCGGATGACGGGGGCCATCTTGATGGCCTCCGGGCGCGTACCAACGACGACGATGAGCTTCATGCGATCTTACTTTGCCAGCCGGGCCCCGGGCAGCCCCCCGGCGCAGCCCGCCGCGGGAGACCTTTGCGCATTCTACGAGCTTCGCCGGGGCGGCGGCGGCGGAAAATGGGCGCGCCGGCTGGTGACCGCGCGGGGGTACACTCTCTTCTCGAACAGCCATGATCCCGGAAGTCTTCGAGTGCCCCCGATGCGAGCGGCAGTTCGTCATCGACTCCGTGCCCGACACCGGCAGCGAAGACGTGCACTGCCCCCAGTGCAGCCGCTTTCTCGGCGTGCGCGACATCGCCTTCGTGCTGCGCACCGAGCTCGACGAGATGATCGAGCGGCTGACTTTCGAGAAGGACCGGCTGGAGAAGGACGAGGCGGTGTACAGCCTCACCGACTGCGACCCCGAGATGCGCTACTACGGCCGCGAGGTCTCGCGCGTGATCCTCGTGCTGCGCGGCGCCTTGAAGGACCTGCGCACGCTGCGCGACGACTACAAGGTCAGGTCGTCGGACTCGTAGGGACGGGATTCGCCCCCAGAAACTTGCGGAGCCGGCGCAGGCTCGTGTCCTTCCCCAGCAGCTCTGCCACATCGAAGAGCGGCGCGCCGACCGTGACGCCCGTCAGGGCGAGGCGCACGGGATGGATGAGCTTGCCCGCGGAAACGCCCTCGGCCTCGGCGGTCGCGCGCAGGGCCGCTTCCGTCGATGCGGTCGTCCACTCGGGCAGGCCTTCGAGTCGCACGGCCAGCGCTTCGAGCAGCCGGCCGGTCTCCGGCTTGACGTGCCTCTTGACGCCATCGGCCTCGTACTCCGCGGGGTCGTGGGCGTACGACGACAGGGCGCGGCCCATTTCGATCGGCGTGCGCACGCGGGGCCGGTGGAGCTCGATCGCGCGCAGTGCCACCGCTTCGTCGGGCCCGCCGGCCGCGGCATAGGGCAGCGAGCGCCGCAGCAGCTCGTCGGCCGGCATCTTCGCGATGTACTGCGAGTTCATCCAGAGCAGCTTCTCCGGGTCGAACACGGACGGCGACGCGCCCACCTTGTCGAGCGCGAACTCGCGCTCCATCTCCTCGCGCGTCAGGATCTCCCGGTCGCCGCCCGGGGCCCATCCGAGCAGGGCGAGGAAGTTGAAGAGGGCCTCGGGCAGGATCCCCTCGTCGCGCCACTCCTCGACGGCCGCAGCACCGTGCCGCTTGGAGAGCTTCTTGCGGTCCGTGCCGAGGATCATTCCGAGGTGCGCAAACTTCGGGACCGCGGCGCCGAGCGCGCGGAAGAGCGCGACATGCTTCGGCGTATTGGCGAGGTGGTCGTCGCCCCGAATGACGTGCGTGATCCCCATGTTCGTGTCGTCGACGCAGACGCAGAAGTGGTAGAGCGGATGGCCGCCCGAGCGGACGAGGACGAAGTCGTCGAGCGCCTCGGCGGGAAACTCGACCCGCCCGCGGATGAGGTCGTCGACGACGAGCGGCTCGTCCGGCATGCGCAGGCGCACGACGTGCCGCTCCCCGGAAAGCGCCCGGCGCGCGCTGTCCTCCGGCGCGATCGCGCGGCCGGCGCCGGAGTACCGGTACGCCTTGCCGGCGGCCTCGGCTTTCTTGCGCTCGAGGTCGAGCTCCTCGGGCGTCTCGAAGGCGCGGTACGCCTTGCCCTCGGCGAGCAGCGTCTCGGCCGCGGCCCGGTAGAGCGCGTCGCGCTGCGACTGGTAGAACGGGCCTTCGTCATATTCGAGGCCCAGCCACTCCATCGCGGACAGGATCTGCGCCGTGAGCTCTTCGCGCGAACGCTCGACGTCCGTGTCCTCGATGCGCAGGACAAACGTGCCGCCCGTGTGCCGGGCAAAGAGGAGGTTGTAGAGTGCGGTCCGGGCGCCGCCGACGTGGAGCGAGCCCGTTGGAGAGGGCGCAAAGCGGACGCGGGGGCGGATCGGGTCGTCCAAGGCGCCCGATGCTAGCCTACTCGCGTCCCCCGTTTCCAACCGCAACGACGGACGACAAGACAACGGACTGCAGGCTCCATGAAGACCGACGCCGAAAGAGAACCCCTATCCCTGCGCTGGCGCGCCGATGCGGTCCTGATCGGCGTGACCCTCGTCTGGGGCGCCGACTTCGTCCTGGTCAAGAACCTGCTCGGCGTCGTCCGGCCGCTGCCGTTTCTCTTCTGGCGCTTCACGCTGGCCGCGGTCCTCTGCGCCCTCCTCCTGCCGGGCCGGCGCCGGACGCCCCGGCTCGTCGCCGACGGGCTCTATCTCGGCGTCCTGCTGGCGCTCGGCATGGGTCTCCAGATCGTCGGCCAGGCGGAGACGACCGCCTCCAACGCGTCCTTTCTGACGGGCATGGCCTCCGTGCTGACCCCCGTGGCGGCCTTTCTTCTGACCCGCAAGCTGCCGACGCTGGAAAACGGCCTCGGGATTACGTTGGCGGGCGCCGGGTTCATCCTGATGACGTTCCCGGCGGGCAGCCTCGGCGTCAACCGCGGGGACCTTCTCGTGTTCGGGTGCGGCGTCGTCTTCGCCTTCTACATCGTCGAAATGGCCGAGCGTTCCGGCCGCCACGACAATGTCTGGTTCACGACGATTCAGATCCTCGTCGTCGCGGTGGCCGCGGGCGGCGCGACCCTCTGGATCGGCGGGCTGCCGGCGGTTCGCTCGGGCATCGAGCCCCTCCTGTCGCGCCCCGGCCTGCTCGTCCAGGCTCTCCTGCTCGTGGTGGTCGGCACGGCGGGGACGTACGCCTTCCAGACCTGGGCGCAGCGCCACATGTCCGCGACCCACGCGGCGATCATCTACACGCTCGAGCCCGTCGTGACGGCGCTCCTGGCGGGCTGGTTCCTCGGCGAGCGCCTGGGGCGTCGCGGTTGGGCCGGCGGCGTGCTGGTGCTCGCCGGCATCGCCGTATCGGAGCTGCGCCTGCGGCGGTACGGCCGGAGCGCGCTCTTGTCATCCTGAGGAGCGCAGCGACGAAGGATCCCTTTGAAGTCACAGAGCGGCTGCTAAAGGGATCCTTCGGGCCTGCGGGCCCTCAGGATGACCGGCGGACGTGCGGTCCGCCGTTAGTCGAGTGGGAACGTCAAAGAGTACGAGAACCGCCCCCGCCCGATCTCCATGAACAGGCTGTTCTTGTTGAAGTCGCGCTGGAGGACGCGGTCCACGTCGTCGATGGTGCGGGCGGGAGTGCCGTCGATCGAGAGCAGGACGTCGCCGGTTTTCAGGCCCGCCTGCGCCGCGAGGCTGTCGCGCTCCACGACGGTGATGCGCAGGCCCTCCGCGGACGGCCGCAGGCTCATGCCGATCTCCTCCCTCAGGATCTGCGTACCGATCCCGGCCGGCGGCGCCTCCCCCTGCACGGTCACGGTGCGCTCGGCCTGCTTGCTGCGCAGGACGAGCCGGAGCGGCTTTCCGGGGCCCCGCGTGGACAGGACCGTCTCGAAGGCCTCCTGCGAGTCGATCGGGCTGCCGTCCACCGAGACGATCTGGTCGCCCTCGCGGATGCCGGCGCGGGAGGCGGGGGAGTTCGGATACACGCTCTTGACCCGAAGGCCGCGCGGCCGGTTCTCCTCGCCGGAAACGAGGGTCTTGCCACGGATGCCGATCCAGACCGCGCGCACTTCCCCGTAGCGCAGCAGATCGTCCACGATCCGGCGGGCCCGGTCCGCCGGTATGGCAAAGCCGATGCCCTGCGCGCCGCCGATGATCGCGGTCGCGACCCCCACCATTTCGCCGTCGAGGTTGACGAGAGGTCCGCCGGAGTTGCCGGGGTTGATGGAGGCGTCCGTCTGGATGAAGTCGGTGTAAGTCTGGTTGTTCTCGCCCTTGACGCTGCGCCCGGTGGCCGAGACGACCCCCGCAGTGACGGTGTGGGAGAGGCCGAAGGGGTTGCCGATGGCGACGATCGTCTCGCCGATCATGAGGTCGGAGGAGGACCCGAGCTTGAGAAACGGGAGCGCACCGTTGGGCTGGCGCACGCGCAGAACGGCGAGGTCGTTGTCCGCGTCCGCGCCGACCACGTCGCACTCGAGCTCGAGCCCGGACTTCGTCATCGCCGTGATCTTCGAGGCGCCCGATACCACGTGGTCGTTGGTGATGATGATGCCCCGCGCGTCGATGATGGACCCGGAGCCGAGCGACTGGCTCGTGCGCTTGCGCGGATGGGAGTCGAAGCCGAAGAAGAAGTCGTCGAAGACCGACGGCCGCCGCCGCAGGATCTGCTCGGCCGAAATGTTGACGACGGCGGGGGCGACTTTTTCGACGACCTGGACGATTTCGCTGCGGCGCGTCGAGAGGGGCCTGGCGGTGGCCGCGGCGGCCGCGGCGAAGAGGAGACCGGCCGCCAGGCGGTGTTTCACGTGCTGCACAACGGCGCATTCTGCACCGGCATTCCGCCTCGTGTCACGCCGGGGGAACGGGCCCTCGGGGCGCGGTGACTCGGACGCTACACCGTGACGGTTGCGGATTTCTTGTGGACGACCAGGGATTCGCCGTCCGGGGCGACGTCGAGCTCGACGGCGTCCCCTTCACCGATCTCGTTGGCCAGCAGGCGGGCGGCCAGAGCGTCCGAAACCTGCTTTTGGATGAGGCGTTTCAAGGGCCGCGCCCCGAACGTCGGGTCGTAGCCCCGGCCCGCGAGGCGAAGCCGGGCCTCGGGCGTCCACGACAGAAAGATCCCCCGGCCCAGGACCAGGCGGGCCAGGCCCTGGAGCTGGATCTCGACGATCCGTTCGATCTCCTCGCGGGTCAGGCGGTGGAAGACGACGACGTCGTCGATCCGGTTGAAGAACTCGGGCCGGAAATGCCGGCGCAGCGCCTCTTCGATCTTCGCCTTGATCTCGGCCTCGTCGCGCGAGGACTCCTCGGCGATCCACTCCGAGCCCAGGTTCGAGGTCATGATGATGACGGTGTTCTTGAAGGACACGACGCGGCCCTTGCCGTCGGTGAGCCGGCCGTCGTCCAAAACCTGCAGGAGCACGTTGAAGACATCGGGGTGGGCCTTCTCGATCTCGTCGAAGAGGACGACGGAGTAAGGCCGCCGGCGCACCGCCTCGGTCAGCCGGCCGCCCTCCTCGTACCCGACATAGCCCGGCGGGGCGCCGATCATGCGGGCCACGGCGTGCTTCTCCATGTATTCGGACATGTCGAGGCGGACCATCGAGTGTTCGTCGTCGAAGAGAAACTCCGCGAGCGCCCGCGCGAGCTCGGTCTTGCCGACGCCCGTGGGCCCCACGAAGAGAAACGAGCCGAGAGGCCGGTTCGGGTCGGAGAGTCCGGCGCGCGACCGGCGAACGGCGTCGGCGATTGCCGTGACGGCCTCGTCCTGGCCGATGACGCGCGCGTGGAGCCGGTCCTCCATCTTGAGGAGCTTTTGCGACTCGCTCTCGATCATCCGGCTGACGGGCACGCCCGTCCACTTGGCGACCACGGCCGCGATGTCCTCCTCGGTGACTTCCTCGCGGAGCATCGGCTGGCCCTTCTGCAGGTCGGCCAGGCGCGCGTTCTCGGAGGCGAGCTCCTTCTCGAGCTGGGGCAGCCGGCCGTAACGCAGCTCCGCGACCCGCTGGAGCTCGCCCTGGCGCTCGGCCTCGGCGGCATCCTGCCGGACCTGGTCGAGCGCCTCCTTGATCTTTGCCGTCTTCTGGATGACGGTCTTCTCGGCCGACCACTTCGCGCGCAGCCGGGTCGACCCTTCGCGGGCTTCCGCGAGCTGCTTCTCGATGTCGTCCAGGCGGTCCTCGGCCTCCTTCGTCTTCTCCTTCTGGAGGGCCCGCTTCTCGATCTCGAGCGAGACGATCCGCCGCTCGACGGCGTCGATCTCGGCCGGCATCGAGTCGAGCTCGGTGCGCATCCGCGCGGCCGCCTCGTCCACGAGATCGATGGCCTTGTCGGGGAGGAAGCGGTCGGAGATGTAGCGGTGCGAGAGGCGGGCCGCGGCCACGAGGGCGGCGTCGGTGATGCGCACGCCGTGGTGGATCTCGTAGCGCTCCTGCAGGCCCCGCAGGATCGCGATCGTGTCCTCGACGGTCGGCTCCTCGACGTAGACGGGCTGAAACCGCCGCTCGAGCGCGGCGTCTTTTTCGATGTACTTCTGGTACTCGGAGAGGGTCGTGGCGCCGATGGCGCGCAGCTCCCCGCGCGCCAGCGCAGGCTTCAGCATGTTCGAGGCGTCCATCGAACCCTCGGACGCGCCCGCCCCGACGAGGGTGTGCAGCTCGTCGATGAAGAGGATGATCGTGCCCTGGGCCTCCTCGATCTCCTTCAGGACCGCCTTCAGGCGGTCTTCGAACTCACCCCGGTACTTGGCGCCCGCGATCATGGCGCCGAGATCGAGCGAGACGACGCGCTTGTTCTTCAGGCCCTCGGGGATGTCGCCCATGTGGATGCGGCGGGCGAGGCCCTCGACGATGGCGGTCTTCCCGACGCCGGGCTCGCCGATGAGCACCGGGTTGTTCTTGGTGCGCCGGGAGAGGACCTGGACGACGCGGCGGATCTCCTCGTCGCGCCCGATGACGGGGTCGATCTTGCCGCGGCGCGCGAGCTCCGTCAGGTCGCGCGTGTAGCGCTTCAGGGCCTGGTACTTGTCTTCCGGATTCGGGTCCGTGATCCGCGCGGAGCCCCGCACTTCCTTGAGCGCCTTGAGCAGGACGTCTTTCCTGACCCCGGCCTGCGTGAGCTTCTTCGCGGTGTCCCCGCCCGACTCGGCGAGCGCGAGCAGAAAGTGCTCGGTCGAGACGTACTCGTCGCCAAACTCCTTCGCGACCTCGAAGGCCCGGTCGAAGACGCGCGACAGGTCGCGGGCGATGGCGGCATCGGCCGAGGCGCCGGAAACCTTCGGCCGGCGGTCGAGATCGGTTTCGAGCTCGCGGGCGAGCGACTCCGGGTTGGCGCCGAGCTTCTGGAGGACGGGAACGACGACCCCGTCGTCCTGTTTGAGCAGCGCGAGCAGGAGGTGATCGCTCGTGAGCTCCGCGTTTCCGCGCGCCCGGGCGTCGCGCTGCGCCTCCTGGACGGACTCCTGGGCCTTGATGGTGAGCTGGTCAAAACGCATGCTGTCCCTCCCCGCCGGACGTCCCTCGCTCTGGACGAGGCTGCGGAGTACGCCCGAACCGGAGCCTGAAAGATAGTACTTGAGCGCCTAATTGTCAAGTTATGGATGTGCAAATATTAGCATTAAGAACTCAAGTCATTAGCGCGAGTTGCGGGCTGGGTCGGTCAGCCCCGCCTCGCGAAAGCCCTTTTCCCTGAGCAAACATGCGTCGCAGGCGCCGCACGGCTGGCCGCCCGGCCCGGGCTCGTAGCAGGAGGTCGTGAGGGCGAAATCGAGCCCGAGCTCGGCCGCCCGCCTCACGATCTCAGCCTTGGTCATGCGCAAGAGCGGCGCGCGGATCCGAAACCCGCGGCCCCCGACGCCGGCCTTCGTGCCGAGGTTGGCCATCCGCTCGAAGGCCTCGAGGAACTCCGGCCGGCAGTCGGGATATCCGGAGTAGTCGAGGGCGTTGGCGCCGATGAAGATGTCGCGGGCGCCCGTGACCTCGGCCCAGGCCAGGGCGTGCGCGAGAAAGAGAGTGTTGCGAGCGGGCACGTAGGTGATCGGGATGGCGTCCCGGCCGAGGCCGTGGCGCGGAACGGCGAGGGAAGGGTCGGTGAGCGCGGAAGCTCCGGCGCCGGGAAAATCGAGCCGCACCACGCGGTGCTCGCCCACGCCGTAGCGCGCGGCGATCGCGCGGGCGCCCTCGAGCTCGATCGCGTGGCGCTGCCCGTAGTCGAAGGACAGGGCACGGACGTCGAGCCCTTCCTGCCGCGCGAGCAGCAGGCAGGTCGCCGAGTCGAGACCTCCCGAGAGCAGCACGATCGCGGAGATTGCCTTCATGCTCAGCGCCCCGGGACGTCTCCCCACAGGATCTTATGGAGTTGCAGCCCCAGCCGAATCGGTCTTCCCGAATCGCGGACCCACGCGGCGAGATCCTCGGCGCGCAGCGTCCCCCAGGCCGGCGAGAACGTGACGGCGTGGCGCTCGTCGAGGCGGCGCGCCCGCACGAGATCGAGCGACCAGTCGAAGTCGCGCCGGTCGGCGAGCACGAACTTGAGCTCGTCGTGGGGAAGGAGCCGATCGAGATTCTCGGGAAGGTTCGCGTGCTGCATGCCGCTGCCCGGGGCCTTGACGTCGACGATCTTCACGACGCGCGGATCGACTTGATCGAGGGCCACGTGCCCCCCGGTCTCCAGCAGCACGGTCCTGCCCGCGGAAAGCAGGCGCTCCATCAGCGGATAGACCGCGTCCTGTTCGAGCGGTTCGCCACCCGTGACCTCGACGAGCCCGGTGCCGAGCGCCAGCACGCGTTCGGCCGCCTCGGAGGCCGTCATGTCGCCGCCGCCATGGAAGGCGTAGGCGCTGTCGCACCACACGCACCGCAGCGAGCAGCCCGTGAGCCGGACGAACGCACACGGCAGGCCGGCCCGCGTCGACTCGCCCTGGATCGAGCGGAAGATCTCCGTGATGCGCAGCTGCGGCTCCGTCATTCGACGACCTCGATCTTCCCATGCAGCATGTTCATCCCGCACGAGAAAGGGAACTCGCCCGCGCGCCCGGGCCGGATCTCGATCCGCGTCTTCGCGTTCGCGGGCAGGGATCGCCGGATGCCGAACTCGGGCAGGACGATCTCGTCGCTGCACGGGCTCGTTTCGCGACGGTCGAAGACGAGCGTGAGGGGCACTCCGCGCCGGGCGACGATCCGATCGGGCGAGTAGCCGCCTTCGACCACGATCGTGATCTCGGAACCCGCGACGACCGCGCGCCGCTTCCCGAAGAAGAACACGAACAGGAAGACGAGAAGCGCGGCGCCGATCCCGATGGCGGCGATCCGATCGGGCGTCACGCGAGCCTCCGTTTCGCCAGGCGCAGGCTGTTGGTCACGACCGAGACCGAGGAGGCTGCCATTGCGGCCGAGGCGATCATGGGCGAGAGCATCCAGCCAGTGACGGGGTAGAGCGCCCCCGCCGCGATTGGAATGCCGAGCGCGTTGTAGAGGAAGGCGAAGAGCAGGTTCTGCCGGATCGTGCCGAGCGTGGCGCGGGAGAGGGCGATGGCCTCCGCCACGGACGCGAGGCTGCCGCCCACGAGCGTGATGTCCGAGGCCTCGATCGCGACGTCGGCCCCGGCGCCGATCGCGATGCCCACGTCCGCCTGCGCGAGGGCCGGGGCGTCGTTGATGCCGTCGCCCACCATCGCGACCACTTCGCCGCGCGCCTGCAGCTGCCGGACTTTCGCCGCCTTGTCGGAAGCGGGCACGAGGGCGAAGACATCTTCGGCGCGTATGCCCACGCGCGCCGCCACGGCGACGGCGGTGTCAGGCCGGTCGCCCGTGAGCATGGCGACCTTCAGCCCCCGCTCCCGAAGGCGGCGGATCGCGTCCTTCGAGGACGGCTTCTCGCGGTCGGCCACCGCCAGGACCCCGAGCAGCTTTGCGCCCGAGGCCACGAGCAGCGGCGTCTTGCCCTCGGTGCCGAACCGCGCGAGGTCCTCCCGCACGGCCGAGACGTCGATTCCTTCCTGCTCGAGCAGAGAGGCGCTGCCGACGACGGCGCGCCGGCCCTGGATCGTGCCGGAGAGTCCGAGGCCGGTTTTCGACGTGAATGCTTCGACCGCAGGCGGTGCGATGCCCTTCTCCCGCGCCGCTTCGACGATCGCGCGGGCGAGCGGGTGCGCGGAGCCCCGCTCGAGCGCCGCGGCGGTCCCGAGCAGGTCCGCGTCCCGGACGCCGGAGACGTGGACGCGGTCGGTGAGGCGGGGCTTGCCCTCGGTGATCGTCCCCGTCTTGTCGAGGAGCACGAGCGTGACGCGGCGCGCCTGCTCGATCGCGCTCGCATTGCGAAAGAGGATCCCTTCGCGCGCGCCACGGCCGGTCCCGACGAGAATCGCCGTGGGCGTCGCGAGGCCGAGGGCGCAGGGACAGGCGATGATGAGGACCGATGCGAACGCGACGGTCGCGAAGAGGGCCCGCGGCTCGGGTCCGGCGACGTACCAGGCCACCCACGTCACGATCGCGATGGCCATGACGACCGGCACGAAAACGGCGGAGATGCGGTCGGCGAGCTTCTGGATGGGGGGCTTGGAGGCCTGCGCCTGCTCGACGAGCCGCGCGATCTGGGACAGCGCCGTCCGGCTGCCAACGGCGGTCGCGGCCATGTCGATCGTGCCGTCGGTGTTCATCGTCCCGCCGATCACGCGGTCCCCCTCGGTCTTCTCGACCGGGAGCGACTCGCCCGTGACCATCGACTCGTCGACGGCCGAGCGGCCCGCGTGCACGCTCCCGTCCACCGGAATCGCGTCGCCCGGCTTGACGCGGAGCAGGTCTCCGACGGCGATCTCGGACAGTGGCACCTCGCGCTCGACGCCGTCCCGCAGACGCCGCGCCATTTTCGGCGCGAGATCGAGCAGCTTGCGGACCGCGGCGGACGTCCGGCCCCGCGCGCGGCTCTCGAGATAGCGCCCCAGCAGAATCAGGGTGAGGATCACCCCGACGGCCTCGTAGTACACGTGCCCCATCGGCCCGGGGGCGACGGCGGCGAACCTGGCCGGGAAGAGCGTCGCGGCGAGCGACAGCGCGAGGGCGGCCGTCGTGCCGAGCGCGATCAGCGTGTCCATGTTGGCCGTGCGGTGGCGCAGCGTCCGCATGGCCCCGGAGAGAAATGGCGCGCCGGCCCAGAGATAGACCGGCAGCGTCAGCGCCAGCAGCACGAAGTCGCGCTTGGGAAACATGAGGTCGGCCATCGAGATGACGACCGCCGGAACGGTCAGGGCGGCGGCCACGAGGGTCCGCCGCAGGACATCCCGTGTTTCGCTCCGCGCTCGGAGCGCGTCGTCGTTCGGACCGGCGTCGACCGCGGGGCGGGCGTCGTAGCCGCTCGCCCGTACGGCGGCGATCAGCCGCGCCGGGTCGAGGCGGGACCCGCGCACGTCGGCCCGCGACGTCGCGAGGTTGACCGAGGCCTCCTCGACGCCGGGCACGTCGGCCAGCGCCCTCTCGATCGTGGTGACGCACGAGGCGCAGTGCATGCCCAGCAGGGCGAGGGAAACGCCGGGAGGGGCGGCGAATGGGTCGCGAGTCGCGGTCTGCGGTCTGTGAGTCGGCAAGGTGTCTCGATCCGCCCGGCTCGCGGCCCGCACGGGGAGGCTCGAACCCGGCGTCGCGGAGCGCATGTGCCGATCCGGGTCCCGGTCGAACGCCAACGCGCACGCGGCCGCGCAGAAGAAGATCTCCTGGCCCTCGAACGTGCGCCGGGCGGCCGCCGACGACGGCTCGACGGCCATGCCGCAAACGGGGTCCCGGGCTGCCAGAGTGCTCTCGGTCATGGAGGATGGGGTATCTTGCGAGCCCGAGTCTATCCGCTTCGAGCACCCCGCATGAGCCAGCCGACCCGCTACAAAGCCACGATCGCCTACGTCGGAACGCGGTTCCACGGCTGGCAGCGCCAAAAGAACGCGCCGCGCACGGTGCAGGCGGCGCTCGAGGACGCGCTGCAACAGCTCGCCCGCATTCCCGTCCGCATCGAGGGGGCCAGCCGCACCGACGCCGGTGTGCACGCCGACGGGCAGGTCGCGCATTTCGACCTGCCGCGCCGCCGCGACCCGCGCGCGGTCCGCGATGCCGTCAACGGACGGCTTCCGGAGGACGTGCGCGTCCTCGCGGTCGAAGAGGTCGCGCCGGACTTCCACGCCCGCTTCGACGCCGGCTGGAAGGAGTATCTCTACCGCTGGAGCCGGGCCGAGGTCATTGCGCCCCGCGACCGGCCGTTCGTCGCGAGGATCTCGGCCCGGGCCGACCTCGGGCGGATGCAGGAGGCGGCCCGCGTCGTGCCCGGCGAGCGCGACTTCCGCATCTTTGCGGTCGCCCCGCCGGCGGGCGAGACCACGGTGAGGAACCTCCACGCGATCACGGTCCGCGAGCAGGGCGCGGAGCTCCAGGCCCTCTTCCGCGCAGACGGGTTCCTGCGCGGCATGGTGCGCTCGATCTGCGGAGTGCTGTCCGACATGGCCCGGGGCCGGGTCCCGCCGGACCGCATGACCCGGCTGCTCGAGACGGGCGACCGGGGGCTGCTCTGCCACAAGGCCGCCGCACAGGGGCTGACCCTCTGCCGTGTCTTCTACGGGCCGGCGGCCTTCCGGCGCGTTAATATTGAGCCGTGATCGACCTCGATGTCCTGGCCCCGGCGGGCACGTTCGAGCGCCAGCTGCTCGACGAGATCGACCTCGCCCGGCTGCCGCGCCATGTCGCGATCATCATGGACGGCAACGGCCGCTGGGCCAAGCAACGGGGCTCGCCGCGGGTCGAGGGCCATCGGGCCGGGATCGCGTCGGTGCGGGAAGCGGTCGAGACGTGCGCCCGCCTCGAGCTCGACGCCCTGACGATCTACGCCTTCTCCGTCGAGAATTGGAAACGGCCGCGCTTCGAGATCGTCACGCTGATGTCGCTCCTGAAGGAATACCTCGCCCGCGAGCTCTCGAACCTCCTGAAGAACGACATCCGGTTCCGCGTCGTCGGACGGATGAACGAGCTCGATCCCTCGGTGCAGAAGGCGCTCGCGCAGGGCCTCGCCGCGACGTCTTCCTGCCGCGGCATGACGTTCAACATCGCGCTCAACTACGGCGGCCGGACCGAGATCGTCGACGCCTGCCGATCGCTGGCCAACGACGTCATGTCGGGCCGGCTCACTCCGGAACAGATCGACGAGGAGACCCTCGGCTCGCGCCTGGGCACGGCGGGCCTTCCGGACCCGGACCTGCTCATCCGCACGAGCGGCGAGATGCGCGTCTCCAACTTCCTGCTCTGGCAGATCGCGTACAGCGAGATCTGGGTCACGCCGACGCTGTGGCCGGACTTTCGCAAGCGCCACCTCTTCGAGGCGATCCTCGATTTCCAGAAGCGGGAGCGGCGCTACGGCGGCGTGATCAACGAGGGCCGGCCGTCGGACGCGAAGGCCGAAGCGGCAGACGGCAGACGGTAGACGGAGTGCTCCAGAACGCCGTCTCCCGTTTCCCGACTCCCGGCCCATGAAGCGCGAGCTCGCGGCGGCGGTCGCGATTCCGATCGTGCTGCTGTCGCTTTTTCACGCGGCGGCGATCGTCTTCAACGTCCTCGTGGCGTTCATCTCCCTCGGCGCGCTCTGGGAGTTCTACCGGATCGCGGAGAAGACGGGCCTCCCGGTGTCCAAGAGCGTCGGCATCGTGTTCGGCGGTCTCGTTCTCGGCGACGCGGCGATTCTCTGGGGCCCGATCCGGTTCCTGACGAAGTCGGGGCTGGTCGAGATTACCGCCCGCGAGCGCCCGACCGGCTGGTTTGCGCTGATCCTCGTCGGGATCGCTCTCTGCGCGCTCGCGCCGCTCCTCGCTCGCGTGACGCCGGCGGCGGCGCTCGGCGGCGCGGGGGCGACGGCGTTCGGAGTGCTTTCCGTGGCGCTTCCGGCCACGACGCTTTGCTTTCTCCGCGCCTACTCGCCGCGCGCCGTGCTCTTCCTGCTCCTGCTCGTCTGGGTCTGCGATTCCTGCGCCTACTATTTCGGCCGGCGTTTCGGCGCGCACCGGCTCGCCCCGGTCGTTTCTCCCAAGAAGTCCTGGGAGGGCTCGATCGCAGGGTTCGTCGGGGCGACGGCCTTCGGCGCGGCGGCCGGGACCTGGTGGTTTCTGCCCGAGTTCGGGCTCGCCCTCGGGGCCCTCGCCGGGGCGCTCGCCTCCACGGCGGGCCAGCTCGGCGACCTCGTCGAGTCCCTCTGGAAGCGGGGCGCCGGGGTCAAGGATTCCGGGACATTTCTGCCCGGCCACGGAGGGTTCTTCGACCGGATCGACTCGCTACTCTTCGCGGGGCCGGTCGTGGCGGCCTTCGTCGCCTGGCATTGACGGGACCCCGTATCCCGTAGCCACTGTCCCGGATCCCGTCCCCCAATATAATGTCCCGTTGCGCATGAGATCCCTCTCGATCCTCGGCTCCACCGGCTCGATCGGCCGGTCCTCGCTCGACGTGGTGGCGGCGATGCCGGACCGGTTCCGGGTCGTGGCGCTCGCCGCCGGGCGATCGATCGAAAAGCTCGCCGAGCAGGCCGCAGAGTTCCGGCCACGGCTCGTCTCGATCGACCGCGCCGAGGACGTGCCGCGCCTCGAGCGGCTCCTGCCCGCGGGCCTCGGCTGCCGGATCGTCTCCGGCATGGAGGGCCTCGACGAGGCCGCCTGCCATCCGGACGCGGACACGGTCGTCGGTGGATTGGTGGGTGCGCTCGGGCTGCGCTCGGCCTACGCCTCCGTGCGGGCCGGCAAGCGGCTCGCGCTCGCGAACAAGGAAACGCTGGTCGTCGCGGGCGAGCTCATCCTCGCGGAAGCCAGAAAGAGCGGTGCGGAGCTCATCCCGGTCGACTCCGAGCACGGCGCGATCCACCAGGCGCTGCGCTGCGGCGCGCCCGGCGAGGCCCGGCGGCTCGTCCTGACGGCGTCCGGGGGGCCCTTCCGCGAGCGGCGCCTCGAGACGTTCGACACGATCACGGTCGAAGACGCGCTGGCGCACCCGACCTGGAAGATGGGACCGAAGATCACGATCGACTCGGCGACGATGATGAACAAGGGCCTCGAGGTGATCGAGGCGCACTTCCTCTTCGGCCTTCCGGGCGAGCGGATCGATGCCGTGATCCATCCGCAATCGCTCATCCATTCGTTCGTCGAGTTCGTGGACGGCTCGCTCGTCGCCCAGCTGGCGAAGAACGACATGAAGTTTCCGATCGTCTATGCGCTGTCTTACCCGGAGCGGCTCCCGAACGACTTCGGCCGGCTGGACCTCGTGGCCCTGTCGCGCCTCGATTTCTTCGACGTGGACCCCCGCCGGTACCCGGCCCTCGTCCTGGCGCGCCAGGCCCTCGGCGCCGGGGGCGCCATGCCGGCCGTTTTGAACGCCGGCAACGAAATTGCCGTCGCCGCGTTCCTGGAGGGGAAGATTTCCTTCCCCGACATCGTTCACGTCGTCTCCGGAACCATGGAATCCATCGGCCGCAGGGCCGCCCCCGCCAGCCTGGAAGAGGCGCAGGACGTTGATCGCGCCGCGCGCGAGGCGGCGTCCAACCTCGTCCGCCGCCGGTCCGCGGCGGTCGCGGCGCGGTAAGTTCTCTCTCGAAGGAGCCTTTCTTGACGATCCTCAGCAACACGCTCGCCCTCATCGTCGTCCTGTCCATCCTCGTCGTGGCCCACGAGTTCGGCCACTTCGCCGTGGCCAAGTGGTTCCGCTTCCCGGTCGAGGTCTTCTCGGTCGGGTTCGGCAAGCGCCTCTTCGGAAAGAAATGGCGGGGGACCGACTACCGAGTCTCGGCGATCCCGCTCGGCGGCTACGTGCGGGTGATCGGGCTCGGGCCCGACGAGTCCACCGTGACCGAGGGCACGTCGCAGGAGGCGCCCCCCGTCGGAAAGCGCTGGCAGCGCGCCCTCGTGCTCCTCGCGGGGCCGGCGATGAACATCCTGCTGGCGCTCTCGCTCCACACCGCCGTGTTCGTGATCGGCGTCCAGGTGCCGAGCTACGAGCTCGCACCCGCGGTCATCGGCTACGTCGAGCCCGGCTCGGCCGCCGCCGCGGCGGGGATCCGCGCCGGAGACCGCTTCGTGACGATCAACGGGACGCACACGCCCCGCTGGCGCGACGCCCAGTACATCCTGGCGATGAGCGCTCGCGAAAAGCTGGAGGTCGAAGTCGACCGCGCCGGCTCCGGCATCTTCGCCAGCTTTACGCCGAAGCCGACGGGCAAGTACGACATCGGCGACGCCGGGGTCTACCCGGAGGTCGGCAAGGACCTGCGGGGCCGCATCGGCATGGTCGTCGCCGGAGGACCGGCCGAGGCGGCCGGGCTGAAGACGGGCGACATCATCCTGTCCGTGGCCGGGCGCGACATCCGGGGCGGGCCGACCGAGATGCAGGACCGCTTCATCGCGACCGTCCAGGAAAGCGCGCCGGGGCCGTTTCCGATTCGTTACGAGAGGGCGGGCCGGGAGGGGACGGCGTCCGTCCAGCCGCGCAAGGAAGGCGACGCGTGGCGCGTGGGCGTCAAGGTCGGCCCGGATCTGCCCGAGGTGCTCGAGCGCTTCCCGGTCAAGCAGGCCTTCGTCGAGGGCTGGCGCCGCGTCGAGACGGACTTCCGGATGACGATCTCGATTCTCGGGCGGCTCTTCCGCGGGCACGCCAGCATGAAGTCCATGTCGGGCCCGCTCGACATCGCGAAATTCTCGGGCGAGGCCGCGCGGACCGGCGCCGTGCCGCTCGTGGCGCTGATGGCCGCGATCTCGCTGCAACTCGGGATCTTCAACCTCCTGCCGATCCCCGTGCTCGACGGCGGGCACCTCTTCCTGCTCGGCCTCGAGAGCATCGTGCGGCGCGACTTCTCGCTCAGGGTCAAGGAGCGGATCCTGCAGGTCGGGTTCGTGATGATCCTCGCGCTGCTCGCCGTCGTGCTCTACAACGACCTCGCCAAGAACCTTCCGACCGGGTGGTGGCCGTTCTGAGTCGGTAGTCTGGAAGTGGGCAGCCGCTGAGATTCCAGGTCCTGGCCCTCTGGGCGACGTACGCAGCGGCGGTCGCGCTGGCGATCTGGCTGGCGCGCCGTTGGGTCCAGCCCGTTTCGGTGCGCACCGGGCTCCTGCTCGCGCTGCTGCCGCTCGTCTTCACGGGCAAGGCGATGCTCCTCGGGCAGCTGTACGGCCCGTCGGATCTCTACTTCACCGCGAATCCCTGGAAGGCGATTGCCGCAGAGCGGGGCATCGCATTCGCGCAGAACCCAATTCTTTCGGACCTGGCCTTTGCCAACCTGCCCTGGCGCGCGGCGGTCCGTGAAGGCGCGGCACACGGACACCTGCCGCTGTGGAACCGGTTCGTGCTGGCGGGCAATCCGCTGCTCGGGGCGGCGCAGGCGGGCGTCTTCCATCCGGCGACCTGGCTCGGGCTGTGGTTGCCGCTGCCGCTTTCGTGGACGTTTTCCTGCACGTTCACCCTCTTTCTCGCACTGCTGTCTGGCTTCCTGTTCTTTGGCGACTTCGGGCCCGGCACTCGGGCGGCGCTCGTGGGCGCGGCCGGCTGGGGCCTTTCGACGTACATGGTCTTCTGGAACGGATGGAGCGTCGGGCCTTCGACCGCGACGTTTCCCCTGCTGCTGCTGGGGCTGCGGCGCGTGGCGCGCGAGCCCGGACGCCGTGCGATGGGCCTCACGGCCGCGGCGCTGTGGCTCTCGTTATGCGGCGGACATCCGGAGTCCTTCTTTCACTCGGTGGCCGCGGGGGGCGTGTACTTTCTCTGGGAGCTCGCGGGCGCCGGGCGGCGGCAGCGCCTGCGCGCGGTCGGCATGGCACTGGCCGCGGGAGGGATTGCCTTACTCCTGTGCGGGCCGCAGCTCCTGCCGCTGCTCGAGGCCATCCCGCACTCGGCGGAGTACCGCGCGCGGAGCCGGGCCCTCGGCGCGGCAGCGGCCCGGCAGTCGGTTCCCGTCGGCGCGGCAGCGGCCCGGCTTCTGCCCGACTTGCTCCCGTTCGCGCACGGCATTTACGGAAAGAGCCCGGTCGACGAGGGGCGAAACGACGGTTCGGGCATGCCCATCGGGTATGCCGGCGCGATTCTCTTTCCCCTCGCGTGCCTGGCCTTCGCGAAGAGACCGATCGCGCGTGGAAGAGGGATGTTTCTCACGTTTGTTCTGGCGGGCCTCGCATACGGAGCGAGCGTTCCCGGCGTCATGGATCTGACCGCGCGGCTGCCCGGATTCGCGCTCGCCTTGAACTACCGCCTGGTCTTTCTCGCCGGCCTCGGGATCTCGGGCCTGGCCGCGCTCGGGACCCGGCAGCTGGAGATCTCGGGCGGCAGGCGCGCGCTGGTGAGCTCGAGCTGGGCGTGGGCGGGCGGGATCTTCGCCGTCTTCCTGATCTCGGAGCGGGCCCTCGCGGCGAGAGGGCTTTCTCCCGCATTCACATGGACGCAGCTCGCCTTCGAGATCGGGCCCCTCGCCGCCCTCGGGCTGACGGGGCTCGTCGGCAAGCCCACCGGGCCCCGCATGGCGTCGGCCGCGCTCGTGCTGCTCGTCGGGCAGCGATTCCTGGAGATGCGCGGCACCTATCCGACGCTTCCGGCGTCCACGCTGGCGCCCCGGCTGCCGACGTTGGGCGCTTTGCCGCTTGGCGGCTTTCCGGCCCGCATCGTCGCCCGCGCCGACGTCTTTCGCCCGAACGCCGCGGCGCTCTACGGGATCGAGGACGTGCGCGGCTACGAGTCGCTCGTGCTCGATCGGTTCGCCGACACGATTCCGCTCTGGTCGGATCCGCAGGCGGCGTCCTTCAATCGCGTGGACGACCTGGCGTCGGCGCGGCCCTTCCTGTCTTTCCTGAACGTGGGTTACGCGATCGGAGCGCCCGCCGATCCCGTGCCGGACGGATGGCGCGAGCAGGTCCGCGGCCCCGAGATGGTCCTCTTCGCGAACCCGGGCGTCTTGCCGCGTGCGTTCGTCCCGCGCGCTCTGCGGCGGATTCCCGATTCCGCGCGGCGCCTGGCCGCGATGGCGGCCGAATCGGACTTCTCGGACACGGCGTTTCTCGGCGGGCCAGGGGCCGCCGATGCCCGAAACGGCGAGGCCGCGCTCCGCATCCGGGAAGCGGGGCCCGATCTCGTCGTCGACGCGTCCGTCTCCGCGCGGGTCCTCGTGGCGACGTCGCTTTCGGACTGGCCCGGCTGGATCGCCGAGTCCGGCGGGCGCGCGCTCCCGCTCGAGACGGTCAACCACGCCTTCGTCGGGTTCTGGCTCGAGCCGGGTCAGCACCGGGTGCGCCTGTCGTACCGGCCCGCCTCCTGGACGCTCGGCCTGGTGGCCTTTGCGGCGGGGGGCCTTCTGGCTCTGGTCCTTGCGGTGTCGCGACGCCGACCGGCCTGACCAGGCTAGGGCGGTTGGGGCGACGCCGACGGGGTGCGGACGTGTTCCGGGCACCTGCCAGACGCGAACCACGCGAGCCCGGCGGCGAGGATGCACGCCGAAAGGGCGGATTGCGAGACACGGGGGGTCGTCCAGCCGATCCGCTGGCTCGGATCGTCCGCGTCGTGCATGTAGTCGAAGACGAGGAATCCGCACATCCCCGCGATGAGCGCGAGCGCCGGCAGAAGACGGCGCGGGTCCGGGCGCGCCGCGAGCAGAAACGCGATCGGGATCGCCCAGGAGAGCCACAGGGTCCCGGCGTCGAGGTTGCGCAGGCCCTCGCAGAGAATCGTGGGCAGGAAGCGGGCGCTCACACCCATCAGCGAGCCGTGCGACCGGTACCCGACGGCGAGGCCGAAGTGCCGTTGAAACGAAAACCACGTCAGTATGCAGGCCGCCGGCGCGAGCACGAGCGGCAGCGCGCGCCATAGAACCCGGCCGCGGTGTTCGATCGCGTCGCGCACGACCGTGCCCGCGACGATGGCCAGCGCCGCCGCGGAACCTTCGACCTTCGTCAGCACGGCGCCCGCGAGCATCAACGCGGGGAGAAATCGACTCGCGCCGCCATCCGTGTCCTCGGCGAGCAAAGCGGCGACGGCGAGCGTCTCGAAGAACAGCAGCTGCGCCTCCGCGTTGCCGCCCGAGTACGACTGCGCGAGCGTAATCGAGGTCGCCGCGATCCAGAAGGTGGTGACCGCCGTCGCCGCGTCGTCGGACAGGCGTCGGCGCAGCAGCGCGAGGACGAGGGGCGCCGCCGCAGCGATCCAAAGCAGAGAGCAGACGGGCACCAACCGCCACGGCAGCCTGCCGGCGGCCATCGCCCCCCAGGCCTGCAGGATCGGAACACTCGGGGGGTAGTCCGGCACGGCGTGTCCGAAGTACTTCCATCGGAGCAGCTCCGGGTCGATGGCACGCGCTGCCGCAAAGCGCGCGGCTTTCACGCCCCAGAAGAAGAGGTAGTCGACGGACGTGGCCCCTTCGGTCACGAGCGTCCAGAAGAGGCCGAGCATGGAGATTGCGGCAATGGAGATCGCGGCGATCGCGACGCCGCGTGAGGGCCGACCGGACCGCGGTGGCGGCGCCGGGCGGCGGGACCAGGAGAGGCCGAGCAGGAGCGAGGCGCCGAGCGGCGGCGCGGCCAGGGCGGCAAGGCTCCATGGCACGGACGCCCACGTCAGAAGCAGACCCGTCAGCGTGAGCGTGACGGTCCCCATCGCGAGCGCCGCGGCGACGCGCGCCAGGAGGCGTTCGGAGCGAACGGACGGATGAAACGCGGCTCCTGCCCCGAGCAGGGGGAGCGCGAGGACCGCGGCGAGGAATGCCGGCCAGATCATGGCGCGGGCACGCGCGCGTAGACCGCGCCGTGGCGAACCCTGGCCACCAGGCGCAGATTCCAGTCGGCGGGCGGCGCCTTCCGGTACGCGAGCACGAAGTCGGCCTGCCGGCCGACCTCCGGCATCTGCATGCGGTAGTACGTCGTCGGCAACGGAATGCTCGAGGGATACACGCCGAACGACATCATGAAGAGGGACATCGCGGTGTCGGGATCCTCCGCCAGGATCGTGAATGCGGGGTGGGCGGGCAGGTGGGCGCGGCAGGCTTCCAGAAACTCCCACTGATCGGCCCGACTTCGATCGGTGCGGTCGAGCGGCGTGATGGGCAGAAAGAGCTGCTCGGCGAGCGGGTGCGCGGTGCGGGCGACGATCGGAAAGCAGCAGAGCACGAAGGCTGCGATCAGCCAGAGACGCGGCGAGCGGGCGGGCGGCTCGACGTCGAGCGGGATCATGCTTCCGGCCGGCAGGCGGCCGCCAATGCGAAGAGGATGGGGACCGGTGCGAAGACGCGCGGGGCCGACCAGGCGATCCACTGCGCCGAGTCGCCCGCGAAGTGCAGGTACGTGAAGACGAGAAACCCGGCCAGGGCGGCCGCCGTTCCGAGTGGGAGCGCCGCCATGCGGCCGCGCCGCCCGACCGCGACCAGGCAGAGCAGCGGGATCGCGTACGCCAGCCCGCGCCCCGTCGCCGCCAGCGACTTCACGATCTCGGCCGCGATGCCGGCCCCGCGCTCGAGATGGATATCGAAGAACCGGCCGTACTCCGAGTACTCGGAGAAGAGCTTGCGGGAGATGCCGAACGCGAACCACGCCGCGAGCGCGAGTGCGGTCGGGCCGAGCAGGCGCAGGGCGGCCTTCGCGCGCTCGCCCGGACTGCCGCCGCGAAGCCAGAGTGCGATCGCGGTGGCCGCGAGCGCGAACGGCAGACCCTCGACCTTGGCGGTCGCCGCGGCGGCGAAGAGGGTTCCCGCGAGCAGGTCTCCGGCGGTGTCCGCGGTGTCCGGCCGCAGCAGCAGCGCCATGGCGAGCGTCTCGAACAGGTAGAGGGGCATGTCGGCGTTGCCCGCGATATCGGCCTGGCTGCCGACACAGGCGAGTGTCGCGACGACGAGGGCGGACGTCGCGGCGGCAGCGCGCGCGGACGTCATCCCGCGCAGCACTCCGGGCAGCGCGGCCGCCAGGGCGGCGAGGGCCAGGGGAAACGTGAGCGCGGCCGCGGTCCAGACGAACCGCCCGGCCGCCATCGTCGCGAGGGCGAAGACGTTCGACACGAGCGGTGGGTAGTAGGGATGCATGTACTGGTGTGCCGGGTTGCGTAGAAACTCCATGTCGACGCCGCGGGCCGCCGCGAACTGTTGCGCCTTGGCGCCCCAGAAGAAGACGAGGTCGACCGACGTGGCCGCGCCGCCGAGCGCGGCGGCGAGCGCCGCGAGCACGGCGATGCAGGCGATTGCGCCGGCAATCCGCTCCGCCGCATCCGGGCGAACGGGTTCGGGCAGGGTGGTCGCGGGCTCGCCGCGCAGCAGAACGCGTACGCCCGAGGCAAGCAGTGCGGCGACGGCTGCGATCACGGCAACGTCCCACGGCCGATTCGCGAGAGTGAAGAGGGTCATCGAAAAGGAGATGAACGCGGCGCCGGCTGCCCCGGAGAGGACGACGCGGGTCCAGAACGGGAAGCGGCCGAAGCTGCGATGCGCGAGCAGGGGCGATCCCACCGCGGGCAGGATGAGGAGGGCCGCGAGCCAGGTTGCGCCGGCCATCAACGGTCGCGCAGCCAGACGCTGCCGTCCGGAGTTTCGAAGAGCAGCCGGCCGGGCGCGGGGCTCGGTTTCGGGCCGACGACGACGAGGTACTCGGCGTCGCGCCAGAGCTCGGGCGCGGTGAATCCTCCGTAGAGGGCGGAGGGGAGCGTGCGGCGGCCGGGCAGGAGCGCGACCGCGAACCGCTGGTACCAGGTTTCCATCGCGGCGTCGGGGGGCTCGGCGCGCACGACGACCGAGGCGCCCTGCGGGATCCCGAGCGCAGCCGCCGTCAGGAGCGCGTACGCGGGAGCGACGGCGCGCGCGCTGCTCTGATCGTAGAGCGTGCGCGGCCGGACGAACCCCTGCTTCCAGGGAACGTGCCAGAGCGCGAGCGCCGCGAGGAGGGCGGAGCCGAGGAGGGGAAGGCGTGCGGGGTCGGCGGTCGAGCGGCGGCGGAGCAACGGTGGGGATTGTAGCGGTATGCGCCTAGCTCGGTTCGTCCTTGCCTTCCCAGTGATCCAGCAGCTCCTGCCCGATCGTCTTCGTGACGAAGATCTGCTTCAGGTAGTTGAGCGTCGTGACGGCCAGAGGCACGCCGGCCGCGGAAAACGGGGCGCCGAAGGCGGCCAGCGCGAGGTGACGGGCCTTTTCCGCGCCGGAGAAGTCCGGATTCTTCCAGTCGAGGACGCTGCCGTAGTACTTGAAGACCATGCGGTAGACGTCGGAGAGCAGCATGCGGAATCCCATTTCCACTCCCCAGACGAAGCAGGCGCCCGTGCGGATCTTCGCGAGGAACTCGGGGATGGTCGCGGCCTCGGCCACCGTGTACACGCGGGCGAGGGGCGCCAGCGTGTGGGCATCGGAGCCGGCGACGAGCGAGACGGCGCCGCGCTTCTCCCGGACGACGGCCATGAGGTCCTCGACGAGCCGGTTGTGCTGCGACGTCATCGCGCCGTTCTTGACCTCGAAGATGTCGAACATCCGGAGCATCTCCTCGAAGTAGCGGCGGGGGGAGTTGCGCATCCGGTAGTTCTGGAACATGTGGTTGGCCGACGCGATGATGTTCTCCTCGCGCAGGTACTCGTGCAGGTCGTAGATGTTGCGCCGCCGGCGCGAGATCTCGTCGTGCTGTTTCTCGTCGATGTCGAAGACGTTGACGTGGATGCGCTGGCGGGTCTCCGGAAACCAGGTCTCGACCTCCTCGGAGATGAAGAAGTCCTCGAGGTTCGGATTGCGGTCGAGCAGCGCCAGGCAGCCGTCGATCGAGTCGTGGTCGGTGATGGTGACGAAGTCCATCCCCCGCTCCTTGGCGATCCGGTAGACCTCCTCGGGGCGGTTGTAGGAATCGCGCGTGTTGGCGATCCGGAAGTACTTGAAGGTCGAGTAGACCGAGTGGCAGTGGAGATCCGCCTTACGGAACCGCTTGTCCGCGAACCAATCCGGTTGTTCGAATTCCGTTTCGTACCTGGACGGCACCCCGTCGGCTCCCTCTCGCCCGCGCGGTCCGACCCGCGGACGGTGGCGTTTCTTGACCCTCCCGAGGTTACCATCCCGTGTTAACTTCCGGCTGTCATGCGGCTTCTCTTTCGGCTGTTTTACGGCGCCCTGCTGGCGGGGGTCTTTGTCGGGGCCGTCTGGTTCGGCTTCCGGCAGTCGATCGTGGGCCGTTCCGTGACCGTTCCGGACCTGACCGGAAAGACGCCGGAAGAGGCGTTTCGCGCGGCCCACGCCGTCGGCCTCCAGCTCGAGGAGCAGAACAGCCGGGCACGCTACGACGAGCGCATCGCCCGCGGCCGCGTCCTGCTGCAGCAGCCCGAGGCGGGTTCGCTCGCCAAGCCCCTGCAATCCGTGCGGGTCGTTCTTTCGCTCGGCGCCCGCGAGTTGCGCGTTCCCGAGCTGACGGGCCTGGCGCCCCGGGCCGCGGCGCTCAAGCTTTCGCGCGAGTCGCTCGAGCTCGGCCCCGTCTCGTGGTACCGCGATCCGGCCGCGCCGCAGGGGATCGTGGCCCAGGATCCCGAGGTCGAGGCCCCGGCGACGAAGGGCGCAATCGTGCGGGCGCTCATGAGCCGCGGCGCGCCCGACGCCCGGATCGTCATGCCGGACTTCGTCGGCAAGGACGCGCAGGTGGTCAAGCAGCGGCTGGAGAAGTTCGGTTTCCGGGTCGGCAGCGCCCGCTACGAGGCTTACGAAGGCGTTCGTCCGGATACGGTGCTGAAACAGTTCCCCCCGGCGGGGTACCCGCTTTCGAATCGCGAGGTCGTGTCGCTGACCGTCTCGCGGCCTTCCGACGCCGTGGCCCCCGCGCCCAGATCATGAAGGTTCGCATCGCCCCGTCCCTGCTCTCGGCGGACTTCGCGCGCCTCGCAGATGCGCTGGCGATGGCGGAAGCCGGCGGGGCGGACCTGGTGCACGTGGACGTCATGGACGGCCATTTCGTGCCGAACCTGACGATCGGGCCTCCCGTCGTGCGGGCCCTGCGAAAGGCCACGCGGCTTGCCCTCGACGTCCATCTCATGATCGAGAACCCGGAGCGCACGCTGCCGGAGTACCTCGATGCGGGCGCCAACTGGGTCTCGGTCCACGTCGAATCCACGCGCCACCTGCAGCGGTGCCTGGATGCGATTCACCGCGGCGGGGCGAAAGCCGGCGCCGCGCTGAATCCCGGCACGCCGACCCTGATGCTCGCCTCCGCCTGGCAGGATCTGGACTACGCCGTCGTGATGTCGGTCAATCCCGGGTGGGGCGGCCAGCCGTTCCTGACGCCCTCGGTGGAAAAAGTCAGGCGCCTTCGCTTCGAAGCCCGGGAGGCGGGCAGCAGTCTGGCGATCGAGGTCGACGGCGGCGTGGACGCGGGAAACGCGGCGCCGCTTGCCGCGGCCGGCGCGGAGATCCTGGTCGCCGGCAACGCCATCTTCGGGCACGCCGATCCGGCTGCCGCGATCGCCGTGCTCCGCGCGGCCGCGTCCGTCGCGGTGCGGGCCTGAAGAAGCCGATGACGACGCGCATGAGGGCGGGCGTTTGCGGAGCCATCGCGCTCGCCGCGGTCCTCGGCGCCGGCTGTTCGAGCAGCGGTGCCAAGAAGCCCGACAAGATCACGCAGGAGCTTCTGACCGAGCCCAAGGAGGAGCTGTTCGCCAAGGGCAAGGCGCTGATCGCAAAGAAGAAATACGAACAGGGCCGCAAGTACCTGAACTACGTCTTCGAAACCTACCCCAACGACACGGTGGGCCGCGAGGCCCTCCTCATGGTTGCGGATTCCTACTTCCAGCAGAAGACGACCGCCGCCTACACCGAGGCGCGCTACCGCTATCGCGACTACCTGAACCGTTACCCGGGAGCGCCCGGCCGGGACTATTCGCGCTACCAGTTTGCTTTCTGCTACGACAAGGAGCACGAGAAGCCGGACCGGGACCAGACGGCCACCCGGGAGGCGATCGAGCAATACCGGGCCCTCATCCGGGAGTTCCCGGATTCGGGCTACGCCGGGGCCGCCCGGGAGCGGATCCGGAGGCTCACCGACCTGCTTGCCGAGCACGATTTCGGGGTGGGCTATTTTTACCTGCGCAAGGGTTCGACCGCGGCCGCCTTATCCCGGTTCATCCAGGTCGAGCAGCGCTTTCCCGACTACGGGGCCAAGGACAAGCTCTACTACTACCAGGCACTTGCCCTCGATCGGCTCGGGCGCAAGGAAGAGGCGCGGAGCTACTTCGGGCGGGTCGTGGAGGAATTTCCGCAGAGCGACTACGCCAAGAGGGCGAAGTCGAAAATTGGGGCAAAGACGTTGGAAAAGCCTCCGGCGGCGGCCGCGGTGGTTGACACTAAGCCCGAAAACCAGTAGATTTTAGGTTAGAAACCGCGAATATCCGTATTTTTTAAGGAGTCGCCATGCGTCTCCCCGTTCGCTTTGCCGGTCCAATGGCCCTTCTCCTTACGGCATGGGCGGCCACTCTTCTCGCTCAGCAAGCACCGGAGCTCTCCGGCGGGGGACTCGCCCAGGCCCCGCGCGGGATCACTCGCATCGAGGCGACGGCGCCCCAGACGACCGAGGCGGCGCCGAAACCCCTCGGCTACGAGGACGAGGTCGCCTGCTTCGGCTACATCGGAGCGGTCGACGAAGGGTTTGCGGCCGCGGTGATCGGAGCCGAGAACGTCGCGGAGCAGACAGACTTCACGACCCACAACCTGCTCTACCTCGACGGCGGTTACGACCGGGGCTTCAAAGTGGGCGACGAGTTCTGGATCGTCACCCCGGGCGACATCGTGTACCACCCGATCACGAGCGCCACCATGGGCCGCTTCTACCAGTACCGGGGGCGGGCCGTCGTCGTATGCGTCGAGGGACGGACGGCGACAGTCCGGGTGGCCATGGCCTGCACCGACATCCCGATGGGCTCTTTCCTGAAGCCGTACGAACCGGTTCCGATTCCCCTGGGGCGCCGGCTGCCGAGCGCCACCTTTTGCGATCCGCCGAGCGGCAGGCCGCACGGGCGAATCGTCATGAGCCGCGACGGGGTTTTCGCCATCGGCGGAGGGACCGACGTTCTGATCGACCTCGGCCTGGCGGAGGGTCTTCAACCCGGCGACCAGCTCTCGGTCTTCCGGTACGCGACCGGAGCGGACTACGGCCTGCGTCCCCAGGGTTCCTACTGGATGTACCAGCCGCCCCCTCCGGGCGTCACGATCCCGCGCACCCAGCTCGGCGATCTCGCGATCCTCTACGTGGGGGACCGGTGGGCCGCCGCCCGGGTCATCGATTCCCAACGGCTGATCGAGATCGGCGACCAGGTGGAGTTGAAATAGGGGCCCTTCCACTTTTTCCGGAAAAAATCAGGAGAGGCGCCACGCGCCTCTTCTTTTTTTTGGCACCGGGTCGTGCCGGGTCGCGCCGCGAAGACCGGGAGCCGTTGGCACGGAAAATTTCCGGACGCCGGCGAACGCTCGGGCGGGGGACGGTGCGAGCGGACTACCGCTTCCGTTTTCCCTTTGCTAAGATGCGCCCCTCTTCTGTTTCGCGTTCGTTGATTTTGGGGGAGGGTTAGCGTGAATCTGGATGGGCAGCTCCAGGAAATTATCGAAGAGCTCCTGGCTCATGGCATCTCTCTCGATCTGGCCACGAAGGAGTTCGAGAAGAAGTACATCGTCGGAGCCGTGAAGCGATCCTCCGGCAACCTCGGCCGGGCCGCGAGCTTCCTCGGCATTCACCGCAACACTCTGCGCAACAAGGTCGGCATCCTCAACATCCGCCTGCCCCGCGAGAGAGTCCGCGTCGCGCCGGGGATCTCCGTACCCAAGAAGAAGTGACCGCGCGCCGCACGCGCGCGGTCATCCTGAGCGCCGTGAGGCGCGAAGGATCCCTTTTGGTGTCGGGGTGAGGCTTTCTCGTCCCCCCACAAACCCCCTGTCCCTCGCGCCGAAAAGGACCCTTCGCGGTGCTCGGGATGACGAGGGGGGAAGCGCGGCAGCTCCAGCCGCCGGGAGGCGCCTCGCGGGCGGGGCAAGCCCCGCCCCGACGACTACGACTTCTTGGTGTTGTCCGACGGCGGCTCGTCGCCCTTGACGGAGTCCTTGAAGTTCTTCAAGCCCTGTCCGAGGCCCTTGCCGAGTTGCGGGAGCTTGGTCGCCCCGAAGATGATGATCACAATCAGCAGGATGACGAGAAGCTCCGGAAGACCGAGTGAGCCGAACATCGTTATCTCCTTCGTGAACCCTGTCCCGCCGCCGTCAGCTTAACAGACCGGGGCCGGACCGGGACTCCAGCACTTCGCGGAAGCGGCGGTCTTCGGGCGAGTCCCCGAGCAGGCTGCGGACGAGTCGGAGCTCTCCCGGTAGATAGCGGCGATATGTCTCCCCCTTGCCCTTCACGACCGCCCGGGCGAACGTGCCGCTGACCTTCCAGGCGCGCTGGAGGAGCACTCGCCGCATTCGCGCTCCGAGTGCCGCGGCGTCGGCCCCGCGCCGTGCGGCGAAGCGAGAGACGGCCGCCGACGCCTGCGCGTCGTCCATCCAGTCGAGCGTGGTCCGCTCCCAGAGCAGGGACGCGAGGTCGTACGAGTCGGGTCCGCGGCGCAGGTCCTGGAAATCGATGACCGCCACGCGCTCGCCCGCGGCGAAGAGGTTGTTGCCGTGGAAGTCGCGGTGGCAGAGCGCGAACGGATGCCCGAGGATTTCGCGCACGAGCGCCTCCGCCCAGGCGTCGTGGATGGGGCGATCCGCGGGGGACAGGGGCGCCGCGAGATACATGTCGAAGACGGCCTCCCGCGCCAGGTCGAGCTCCCTGCGGAAGAGCGCTGCATCGAACGGCGCGTTGATGCCCGGGTCGGCCAGTTCGGCGATGGCCGCGGCGGCGTCGGCCGCGCGTCCGAGCCAGGCCGGCCGCTCGGCGGGCGAGGCGGCGCAGCGGGCCGCCAGATCGTCGGAGCCGAGATCTTCCACGATCTGGATCCCCCGCCCGTCGTCGGCGTAGAGCGCCGGCACGCGCACCCGGAGGTCGAGCAGCGCGCGCGCCCGGACCCAGCGAGTCCGGGAATCGTCCTCCTCGCCGGGATACACGACGCCGAGGACGGACTGGCCGTCGGAAAGTGTAATGCGGAAGTAACGGCGCCGACCGACATCGCCGGCCAGCGCCTCGATGGAGACGGGAGAAAGGTGCGTCTGACGCGCCAGCTCTTCGAGGCCGGCAACGTCCGAATGCAGCAGGGTGATCCCTAGCTCGTGCTCTTGGCCGGCGAGAGCAGGATCTTCTTGATGTGGACCGGCTGGTTCGGCCGATCCTGCGCGTTCCGGGGCGCGGCCGCGATCTTGTCGGCGACGTCCATGCCGGAGATCACTTCGCCGAAGGCCGAGTACTGCCCATCCAGAAAGTTCGAGTCCTTGACGACGATGAAGAACTGCGAGGAGGCGGAATTGGGGTCCGACGAGCGGGCCATGGACACGATGCCGCGCTTGTGCGGCGTGTCGTTGAACTCCGCCTTGACCCTGTTCGAGCCGTTGCCCCCCGTGCCGTACTGGGTCGACGGGGTTTCGGGCTTCTTCGTGTTCGGGTCGCCGCCCTGGATCATGAAGCCCGGGATGACCCGGTGGAAGAAGGTCCCGGCGTAGAAGCCCTTCTCGGACAGGTCGATGAAGTTCTCGACGTGCTTGGGGGCCTTGTCGTAGAAGAACTTGATCTGGATGTCGCCCAGGTCCGTCTGCAGCGTGGCGATCGTGTTGGCATAGTCGAGGGCCACTTTCTTACCCTTTCCTTTCGTTGCCTGCGCGGCGAGCGGGAGGGCGCAGGCGAGCATGAGAGCGATGGCGGCGCGTGTTTTCACATCGGCTCCTTTCCGAATCCGGCGAAACATAGCACGGGGTTGATAGAATTCCCGCGTGTACAGGGCCCTTGCCCGCGCCGTGCTCGACGAGACGGAGCGGGAGCGCGTCGCGCAGGAAGTCCGGCGGCTCCGTCAGCGCCATCCACGGGCCTCGCGCGACGAGCTGGCGGGGCGACTCATTCGCAAGGCCGCGCTTCGGTGCGCGGCGGCCAGCGGGCTCCTGACCGGCCCGGCCGCGTTCTTCGGGGCGATGCCTTTCGGGGCCGATCTGGCCTACCAGGCCGTCGCGTTGAACCGTCTCGTCCTCTCGCTCGCCGCGCTGTACCGCCACCCGCCCTCGGCCCGCGACCGTGCGGCAGGAATCGGGGCCGGCGCGGGCGCGGGCGTCGCTTCGGAGTTGCTGAGGCAGGGCATGGTGCGCCTGCTGCGGCGCGCGCTCCCGAGGCGGCCCGGCCTGCGGACGGTCGCTGGGGCGCTCGTGGGCGGCGCACTCGGCTACGGGGCGGCCATGTCCATCGGACGGTTCGCGCGGGACGTGTTCCGCGGCAGGAACCGGCTCGGGCTTCCCCTGCGGCTGCCCCGATGAGCCCGGAACGGACCGACGTCCTCGTCGTCGGGGGCGGCGTGATCGGATGCGCCCTGGCGGGGGAGCTCGCCCGGCGCGGCCGGACCGTGACCGTGATCGAGCGCGCCGAGCCCGGGGCTGAGGCGTCGGGAGCGGCGGCCGGGATGCTCGCGCCGCAGGCCGAGGCGCGCGTGCGCGACGTATTTTTCGACCTCGCCCTCGCGAGCCGCAGCCTTTACCCGGCCTGGGTCCACGCGCTCGAAGAAGAGACCGGCGTCGACGTCGGCTACCGCCGCGCGGGCCTCTTGCATTGCATCTTTGCGGGCGCCCCCGCGGACGGCCTCGCGGCGCAGGCCGCCTGGCAGCGGGCCACGGGTCTCGCCGTGGTGGAGGGGCGCGCGGAGGAGCTTGTCGGGGACATCGGGGGCCGCCTCTCGACCGAGGTCGAGGGCGCCGCGTTTTTTCCCGAAGAGGGGGTGGTCGACCCGCGCCGGCTGACCCGGGCCGCGTGGCTCTCGGCACAGCGGCGGGGCGCGCAGGTGCGAACGGGGGTCGCGGCTCTCGGTTTTGTCGTCGAGGGCGGCGTTTGCCGGGGCGTCGAAACCGGGGACGGAACGATCCTCGCGGACGCGACCGTGAATGCGGCGGGCGCCTGGGCCGGGTTCGACCCCTCCCTGCCGCTGACCGTTCCAGTGCAGCCGGTGCGCGGCCAGATCGTGGAGCTGCGTCTGGCGCAACGGCCGTTCACGACGATCGTGTCCGGCGACGACGTCTACCTCGTCCCCCGGGCCGACGGAACCGTGCTGCTCGGCTCGACCGTCGAGCACGTCGGGTTTCGCAAGGAGGTCACTGCCGCGGCCGTGGAGCGCCTGATCGCCGGCGCGGTGCGACTGATGCCGGAGCTGCGGTCGGCCCGGTTCGTGACGGCCTGGTCGGGCCTGCGCCCGGGCACGCCCGACGGGCTGCCGGTCCTCGGGCCATGCCGGGTGCCACGCCTCTTCTTCGCCGCGGGCCACTTCCGAAACGGGATCCTGCTGGCGCCCGCGACGGCAATGGCTGTCGCCGACGCGATCATGGGAGACACCGGCCGCGACCTCTCGGCCTTTTCGATCGAGCGATTTTCCGGGGCCCTCCGAATGGCTTGACAGGCTCGACAACGGTTTCCCGCTTCGCGATTTCGGCTAGAATCCACCTACGGATGTTCCCGTTTCGGAGTTGAGGAGCGCACGCAAACTGGTTCGCCGGAAGGAAGAATTTTCAAAATGAGAAGAGCGGTGTATGCGGTAGTGCAGCGCGCGGCCGATTCGCTCTGGCGCTTCGCGCGCGCGGTCGATCGGCGGTTTCCGGAGCGGTCGTTCCAGCCGAAGTGGGCGCCCGCGCCGCTGCTCAAGCAGCGCGAGAAGACGTTCCCGCCGCTCGGCTTTCCCCGCAAGACCGATTCGCTGTGTCCGCGCTGCGTCTCCGAAGTCCGCGGCCAGATCCTCTCGGGCGAGGCGGACTGGAAGGTCCTGATCGAGGGCAAGCCCGGCGAGATTCCGGCCGACATCGTGGAAGAGAACGGCCGCATCCTCATGAAGAAGGACTGCCCGAAGCACGGCCACTTCGAGGACGTGATGTCCACGGACCCGGCCTTCTTCAAGCGCCTCGAGTCCATGTACCCGGGCCGGGACTTCGTCATCCCGAAGGACGGGCTTCACGAGCACGGCACGTCCTCCATCAAGTTCGGTCGCGGAGCGGTGCTCACGATCGACCTGACCAACCGCTGCAACATGATGTGCGATCCGTGCTTCATGGACGCGAACCAGGTCGGCTACGTCCACGAGCTCGAGTGGGAAGAGGTCCAGAAGCTCCTCGACGACGCGGCCTCGATCAAGCCGCGCCGCCAGCTCTCCGTCCAGTTCTCCGGCGGCGAGCCGACACTCTCGCCGCATTTCCTCCAGGCCGTCCGCTACGCGCGCGGCCTGGGCTACTTTTCGATCCAATGCGCGACCAACGGGATCCGTTTCGCGCAGGACGAGTCCTTCGCGAAGGAGGCCGCCGAGGCGGGGCTGCGCTTCGCATACCTCCAGTTCGACGGCGTCGGCAACGAGAACAACCAGCACCGCAAGGTCGGCAACCTCTACGACGTGAAGCAGCGCGCGATCGAGAACCTGCACAAGTACCGCGTGGACGTGACGCTGGTCGTGACGATCATCAACAGCATCAACAACGACCAGGTCGGCGACATCATCCGGTTCGGCATCGCGAACATCGACAAGGTCACGGCGGTGGCGTTCCAGCCGGTGTCCTTCACGGGCCGCGACGAGGACATCGACGACGAGACCCGCACGAAGCATCGCTACACGCTCTCGCACCTCGCGCAGGACGTGAAGACGCAGGCCGGCATCGGCGAAGTCATGCGCGACTGGTATCCGCTCTCGGCGTCCGGGCCCTTCTCCGATTTGAAGGACCTGCTCGGGGGTCTCGAGTCCGAGTGGGGCTCGTTCAAGTGCGGCTGCCACCCGAACTGCGGCATCGGGACGATGCTGCTCGTCGAGGAGAGTACGAAGAACGCGGTGCCCGTGCCGTCGATCCTGAACGTGGACCGGATGCTCACGGACATCAAGTCCATCACCGACTCCGGGCGCCCGAAGAAGTGGACGGCCGTGCAGGTGGGCCTGTCGATCCTGCGCAACCTGCGCCCCGAGGGCATCCCGGCGGGCCTCTCGCCGTGGAGCCTGGCCAAAATCATGGACGGGCACACGGGCGGCAAGCTCGGTTTCGCCGAAAAGAACCGCTACCCGTGGCGCGTGTTCTTCATCGGCGGAATGTGGTTCCAGGACCTCTTCAATTACGACTTCCGCCGCACCGAGATGTGCATCATCCCGTACGCCACGCAGATGGGGGAGATTTCCTTCTGCGCGTACAACACGGGTGTCGGCTGGCGCCGGATCATCGAAGAGATGTTCCAGACCGCTTCGCTCGCCGAGTGGTACAAAGCAAACGGGCGCCACGAGGTCTACGCGCGCGGCCGCAACGTGCCCCTTCCGGTGCTCCCGGGCCAGACCGTGCCGGCGATGCCGTCGGCCCCACGGCCGGCGCTGGCGCCGGCGCTCGGCACGCTGCCGGTCTACGGGGCGGCTGGAAAATGAGACGGGCGGCGAGGGCGGAGCTTGTCCCCGCCCTCGAGTCCCGCCGAGAGTCCTACCCTCTGCGCCCCCATCGCGCCTGGCCCGACGGAGCCGGAAGCCTGGTCCCACTGCCTCCGGCGGGAGCCGGACCCCGGAGCTCCGGACCCCTGCCAGCGGGCCTTTGCGGCGCGCGCGCCCTCTGGGCGGTTTCGTGCGCATTGCGGCGCTCGACCTTCTCCTTCGCGCGCTTCCTTTCGTCGGCCTTGCGCGCGCGGATCGCCGCGATGCGCTCGGCGATGGGCACCTCGAACCGTTCGGCCGGGGCCTTCGTGTAGTCGAAGCCCGGCACGGTGATGCGGGGCAGACGCTTGCCGATTTCGCGCTCGATCGCCGCGAGGTCCGTCGCCTCCTCGGGCGCGACGAACGTGAAGGCGTCTCCGGTCATCTCGGCGCGCGCCGTGCGGCCGACGCGGTGGATGTAGTCCTCCGGGACGTTCGGAACGTCGAAGTTGATGACGTGCGAGAGGGCCTCGACGTCGATCCCGCGCGCGGCGATGTCGGTCGCGACCAGGACGCGGTGTCGGCCCTCCTTGAATCCCGCCAGCGCCTGCGTGCGCTGCGCCTGCGTGCGGTTGCCGTGGATCCGCTCGCAGGGCACGCCCCTCTTCAGGAGCGCCTCGGCGAGGCGGTTGGCGCGGTGCTTGGTGCGCGTGAAGACGAGCACGTTCTTGATGTCGCCGCGCTTCAAGAGCTCGAGCAGGAGCGGGGCCTTGAGGTTCTGGGGGACGGGATAGACCGCCTGCGTGATGCCGACGGCGGGCGCGGCCTTGCGCTCCTGGTTGACCGTGAAGGGAGCCTTCAGCATCTCGCGCGTCAGCTGCGCGATCGGCGGCGGCATCGTCGCCGAAAAGAAGAGCGTCTGGCGCCTGGCGGGCAGGTGCTTGAGGACCTTCCGGATGTCCGGCAGAAAGCCCATGTCGAGCATCCGGTCGGCCTCGTCGAGCACGAGCACCTCGAGGTGGTCGAGCTTCGCATAGGCATGGCGGAAGTGGTCGAGCAGGCGTCCGGGCGTCGCGACCAGGATGTCCGCCCCGGTGCGGAAGGCGTGCTCCTGCGGTCCCATGGGCACGCCGCCGAACACGGCAGCCGAGGACATTGCGGTGTGGACCGTGAGCTCTCGAGCGTGCTCCTGGATCTGCGCGGCGAGCTCGCGCGTCGGAGTCAGGATGAGCGCGCGCGTCGCGCCGCGCTTCTTTCCGATCAGGCGGTGGAGGATCGGGAGCAGGAAGGCGGCGGTCTTGCCGCTGCCGGTCATGGCGCAGGCGAGCACGTCGCGCCCCTCCATGGCGGGCGGGATCGAGTCGTTCTGGATGGGCGTGGGCCGCGTAAACCCCATTTCGCGCACGCCGCGCAGGAGATCCGGATGGAGGCCGAATTGAGAGAAAGGCAAGGGAATCCTCCTCGAAGGAAAAAAGTCCGGCAGGTTTTTCGTTGGGAACGGAGGATTCGCCGGCGAGGCCTACGTTCGTGGTTGCGGGCGACCCCGGGGGGCCGACCACGAGAGGCCGCAGAATGTCATAGCCGCGCGCCAAAGGCAAATCGAGGCCGCGGGGCTATCATCCCGGCGGCATGACACGGAGCGCGCGCCTGTGCGTCCCCCTTGCCCTCGCCGGGGCGCTGGCGGCGGGATGCCGCGAGGTGCCCGCGCCCCCCGCGCCGACGCCGGCCGTACCGACGCCCATGGCTGCGTACTCGCCCGGTCTTGGCGAGCTGATGAGCCTGAACCAGATGCGCCACTCCAAGCTCTGGTTCGCGGGCGAGGCCGGCAACTGGAAGCTCGCCGCGTACGAGCTCGATGAGCTGAAGGAAGGCTTCGACGACGTCGTGCGGTATCACCCCGAGCACAAGGACTCTCCCGTGCCGATCGGCGAGGCCGTCGAGAAGATCATGACCGGACCGCTGGCGGAGGTTGGTCGCGCCGTCGAGAAGCGGGATCACGCCGGGTTCGTCCGCTCTTACGACGCCCTCACGGACGGCTGCAATCGCTGCCACCAGGCGACGAACTTCGGATTCAACGTCGTGCAGAGGCCAACGTCGAATCCGTATTCGAACCAGTCCTTCGCTCCATCGCGCCGAGCGCCCGAGCCCTAGCTAGAGATCGGGTGATCGGGGTCAGGTCTGAAAACTTCGGACTTTTCGCAAACTCCGAAGAAACCAGACCTGACCCCGGGCTCACTCCTCGGCCCAGACGGCCGAGAGGCGGCCGGTCGCGATTGCGGCGGTGCCGGAAGGGGATGGGGAGTAGTGGGAGATGTCGTTGTAGAGCGACAGGCGCGCGTGCGAGACGTCCTTGAAGTCGAGGATGTTCAGCGAGGCCGGGCTCTGGTCGAGGTGGTCGCGGTAGCGTCGCAGGTCGAAGCCGAGCAGCGAGCCGATCAAGAGGCGGATCGTCGCCTTGTGCGACGCGACGAGCACCTGCTCGCCCGCGTGCCCCGCGACGATTGCGAGCAGCGCCGGCAGCGCGCGGGCCGTGACGTCGAGGCCCGTTTCGCCCTCGGGAGGCGCGAAGGAAAATGGATCCGCCTCCCAGAGCGCGTACTCCCTCGGATGGTCCTTCTCGACCGACGCCCGGGTCTTGCCCTCCCAGTGGCCGTGCGAGATCTCGCGCAGGCCCTCCCTTGCCGTGACGGGCAGGTTGTGGGGCCCCGCGAGGATGCGCGCCGTCTCCATCGTGCGGCCGAGCGGGCTCGCGTAGAACGCGGCGATCGGTTCGCCGGAGAGGCGCGCGGCGAGCTTCTTCAACTGCGCGCGTCCGAGGTCGGAAAGCGGGACGTCGGATTCGCCGGCGAAGGCGTCCTCGGCCGAAAGCTGCGTCGCACCGTGGCGAACCAGGAAGATGCGCGTGGCCGTCATCCCTTCACCAGAAATCCTTTCTTCACGAGAAGCTCTTGGAGACGCTCGCGCTGGTCGCCCTGCAATTCGATCCTATTCTCCCCGGCACAGCCCCCGGTGCCGCAGGCTTTCTTGAGGTCGCGGCAAAGCGCGTCCAGGAACTCCCGGTTGTCGGGCAGACCGTCGACGACCGTCACGTTCTTGCCCGAGCCGCGGTTCTCGAGGCGCAGCTTGGCCGTGACTTTCTGCGGAACGGCTTGCTGGCCCGCCGACAGGGTCTGCGAGCAGCGGCAGTCGTCCTGCGGCCAGCCGCAGCTCGGGCACATGCGCCCCTGCCCGCTCGAGTAGACGACGCGCGGCGGCGATGCCATCAGCCGCCCTCTGCGCCGAGCAGGGCGAGCAGGTCCTTGCCGTAGGCCGCGAGCTTGGCCGGGCCGATGCCGGGGATCTCGGAAAGGGCGTCGAGCGTCGCGGGCCGCGCGGCGGCCAGCGCGGCGAGGGTGCGATCGTGCAGCACGACGTAGGCGGGCACCGAGCGCCGCGCCGCCTCCTGGCGCCGCCATTCCCGCAGCGCGTCGATGCTTGCGGGGTGCGCGGATGTGCCGACGGCGGCCGCGAGGGCCTTGGACGTCTTCGTCTTTTTCTTTTGTTTCGGGCGCGGCGGCTCCGGCAGGGTCAGCGCCACCTGGAGCGTCCGGCCGGCCATGACCTCGCGGCCCGCGCGTGTCAGCGAGAGCGTCCGATAGACATCGTCGGTCGCCGCGAGGAGCCCCCCGCCCCGTGCGGCGTCGACCCAGTCGCCCACGACCCTCGGGCCCTCGCCGGCGAGGATCCCGGTCGTCGAGAGCCGGGTCAGCGGCTCGGGCAGCCCCTCGAGGTCGCCCGTCAGCATCGCCACGACCTTGCGCTTGCCCCAGCGTTCTCCGCTCCGGGCCACGCCGGACAGGATCTTACGCAGCCGGACGAGGTCCTCCTCCGACAACTCGCGGCGGCGCGCGCAGTTGCCGCAGAACCCGCACGCCCGCGGCGTGTCGAGCTCGCCGAAGTAGCCGAGGATCGTCGCCCGGTAACACCCGGACGAGTCGGCGTAGGCGATCATGCGGGCGAGCTTCTTGCGGTCGAGCTCGCGCCGGCGCTCCCGGTGCTCCGAGTCGGGTCGGGAGGACGGCGCGCCCGGACCGCGGTCGTCCGACTGCTCGATCAGGAGCTGCCGCGTGCGCACGTCCACGTAGTTCCACAGGAGCGTGGCGTCGGCCCGGCGGCCGTCGCGCCCGCCCCGGCCGATCTCCTGGTAGTAGGCCTCGAGCGAGCCGGGGATCTCGAAGTGCACGACGGCCTCGACATCCGGCCGATCGATGCCCATCCCGAAGGCGTTCGTGGCGCACACGACCGGGAGCGACCCGTCCGCGAATCCGTTCTGCACGCGCGTGCGCTCGGCCTCCTCCATCCCGGCATGGTAGGCGTCCGCGGCGAGCCCGGACTGCTGCAGAGCCTCGGCCGCCCGCTCGGCGCTCTTGCGGGTCGCGGCGTAGACGAGGGCCCGGCGTGGTCCGACGAGCTCCGGCAGAAGCGCGCGCTTCTCGATCTCGCCGGAGACCTTCCGGACGTCGAGAAAGAGGTTCGGCCGGTCGAACCCCGCGACGAAGACCTCCGGCTCGACGAGGCCGAGCAATGCGACGATGTCCTCGCGAACTTCCGGCGTGGCCGTGGCGGTGAACGCCAGGATCGGGGGCCGGCCGGCAGCGCCGTCGGCACGGCGACAGCGCCCGGCCGCGTCGGCAAGCGCCCGGTAGTCGGGCCGGAAGTCGTGCCCCCACTCGGAAACGCAGTGCGCCTCGTCGACCGCGAACCGCGCCAGGGGAACTTCCGCGAGGAGCCTCCGAAAGGGCTCGGACGCGAAGCGCTCCGGCGCGACGTAGAGAAGCCGCAGCCGGCCCTCCCGCATCGCGCGCTCGGCCTCCCGGCGCTCTGCGGGGGAGGCGAGCGAGTGCAGCGCCGCCGCCGCGATGCCCTTGCGGGTGAGCTCGTCCACCTGGTCCTTCATCAGTGCGATGAGGGGCGAAACCACCAGCGTCGGCCCCTCGAGGAGCATGGCCGGAAGCTGGTACCCGATCGACTTGCCCGAGCCGGTCGGCATGACCGCGAGCAGGTCGCGGCCGGCGAGCGCCGCGCGCACGACGGCCTCCTGCCCGGGGCGGAAGGACCCGTGGCCGAAGTGGCGCTGGAGCACGGCGCGAGAGTCCATCGGCGGCATTATCGTCCGAAGATGCGAGTGACAAGCCCCCCCGACTCGGTATAGGCTCCGCGGTTCTCATGACCGCCATCGACCAGCCCCCCGAGCCCGACCGCCGCGCCGACCGCCGCGCGATCGCCATCGTGGCGCATGTCGACCACGGCAAGACGACCCTCGTCGACGCCCTGCTCAATCAGTGCGGCACGTTCCGCGTCGGACAGCACGTGGACGAGCTCGTCATGGACTCGGGCGAGCTCGAGAAGGAGCGGGGAATCACGATCCTCGCCAAGAACACGTCGGTCCACTACAAGGACGTGATCATCAACATCGTGGACACTCCGGGCCACAGGGACTTCGGCTCGGAGGTCGAGCGGATCCTGTCGATGGTGGAAGGCGTGCTCCTGCTCGTCGACGCCTCCGAGGGGCCGCTGCCCCAGACGCGCTTCGTCCTGAAGAAGGCGCTCGAGGGTGGCAAGCGGCCGATCGTCCTGATCAACAAGATCGACCGACCGGACGCCCGGACGGCCGAGGTGGAGGAAGAGATCCACGATCTTTTTCTCTCTCTGGCGACCGAGGAACATCATCTGGAGTTCGAGGTCCTCTATGGATCGGGCCGCCTGGGCTATGTGTCGAAAGACCCGGAAGCCAAGTCGGGCGATCTGAAACCGCTGCTCGACGCGATCCTCGAGCACATCCCGGCTCCGATCGTGGGCCACGCGCCCTACAAGATGATTGTCGCGAACATCGATTATTCGGACTACCTCGGCCGCCTCGCGGTGGGCCGGATCTTCTCGGGCACCGTCTCCAAGGCGATCGAACTGGCGGCCGTGCGGCCGGACGGCTCGATCGTCGAGAAGGGCAAGGCCGGCAAGATCTACATGTTCGAGGGGATCGTCCGGGTCGAGGTGGCCGAGGCCTCGGCCGGCGACATCATCGTCCTGTCCGGCTTTCCGGACATCGAGATCGGCCAGACGATCCTCGACCTCGCCGACCCGACGCCGCTGTCCGGCATCCGCGTGGACGAGCCGACGCTCTCGATGGAGTTTCGGATCAACGATTCGCCGATGTCGGGCCTGTCGGGCAAGTACGTCACCAGCCGCCACCTGCTCGAGCGCCTGGAGAAGGAGCTCGAGAAGAACGTCGGCCTGCGCATGGACAGGATGAGGGAAACGGACTCGTTTTTGGTGCTCGGACGCGGCGAACTCTCGCTCGCGATCCTCGCGGAAACCATGCGCCGCGAAGGCTACGAGTTCTCGCTCGGCCGGCCCCAGGTGATTTTCCGCCGGGCCGAGAACGGGGAGCTCCTCGAGCCCTACGAGGAGCTCGTCATCGACTGCGCGGAGGAATTTACGGGAGCGGTCATCTCCGCCGTGGGCGAGCGCAGGGGCGAGCTCAAGCACATGGGCAAGCACGGCGACCGCGTGCGCCTCGAGTTCACGATCCCGTCTCGCGGCCTGCTGGGCTTTCGGCTCGAGTTCCTGACGCTCACCAAGGGCACGGCCCTCATGAACCACCTTTTCGACCAGTACGGCCCCCATCGTGGGCCGCTGCCGAACCGGATGAAGGGCGCCATGATCGCCAAGGAGGGCGGGGACGTGACGGGATTCGCCCTCGATCGCCTGGCCGATCGCGGCATTTTCTTCGTCAAGCCCGGCGACAAGGTCTACGCCGGCCAGATCGTCGGCGAGCAGGTCAAGGACAGCGACATGGTCATCCAGCCGTGCGAAAAGAAACACCTGACGAACATGCGCGCCTCGGGCTCCGACTTCGCGATCAAGCTCACGCCCGCGCGCGAGCTCAACATCGAGCAGGCCATCGAGTGGATCAACGACGACGAGCTCGTCGAGGTCGTCCCTGGCGCCATCCGCGTCCGCAAGCGCACGCTGGACCATTCGATCCGGAAGGTGAAGGCAAAGACCGCCGGCTGAGCCGGCGGTGCTTTGCCTTCATCCCGAGGCCCGAAGCGCCGAGGGATCCCGAGCTTTCCGGCGATCTCTCGTATCGAGCCTGGGATCCCACGGGGCTGCGGACTTCAGGATGGCGAGGCGCTGTTCCGTCCTCCCTGTTCGAGGCACGGGACTCTAGCGCGAAGGCGGGCGAAACGTGGCCCGATTGTCCGGGCCTTCCCAGACGGTGACCTCGGCCACCTTCGCCCAACCGAGCGCTCCGGAGGACTGGAGCCGCTCGGCAAAGTGGAGAGCGAGATTTTCGGCCGACGTGTTGCGGCCGCGAAAGGCGGCGTGGTCGTTGATGTAGCCGTAGTCGAATTCCTTCGCGATCGCCTCGAGCGCGCGGCGCGCCGGCAGGAAGTCGACCGCGACGTCGTACTGCTGGAGCTTCTCGGCCTCGAGGACGGCCTCGACGCGGTACGAGTGGCCGTGCAGCGGTTCGGGGCCGCCCGCGTAGTCGATCAGGTTGTGCGCGGCCTCGAAGCGGGCCGTGACGGTGACGCGGTACATCAGGCGAGAACGGTCGCTTCCCGCACGACCGACATCGAGGCCTGGGCCTCGGGCGGGATCGCGAGGAGGGTCTCGAGCACTTTCTTTGCGGTGGCGGTCTCGCCGGCGGCCTGGTCGAGGTTGACCTCGAAGCGCAGGCTCGCGCCGGCGGCGTCGGCCTCGAGCGAGAGGGCGCGCAGCGCGGGCATCGCTTCGCGCCAGCCGTTGGCGAGGGCGTCGCCGGCGCGGCTGACCTGCTCGTCCGAATCGAGGCGCACGGCGTAGCGAGCGCCCTTGACGGCCCTGGCGAGCGAGGGCTCGCCGGGCGCGAGCTCGCGCACTTCGAGGATGGAGATTCCCGCGGGCAGCTTCTCGGCGATGCGCGCTGCGGCGTCCGCGGGAAACGGCGCGATGCCCTCGACGTCGAAGACCTCGTGCCGGCTCTCGAGCCCGAGCGCGAGCGCCGGACCCATCGAGAGTTTCATGTGGGGGTTGAATCCCTCCGAGTAGCGTGCAGGGAGGCCCGCTGCCCGGATCGCACGCTCGAGGACGTCCATGGTGTTGCGGTGCGAGAGAAATCGCGCGTCGCCCGTCTTCGAGAAGGTCACGCGGTGGCGCAGGACGCGGTCGCTTTGGGTGGCGCGGCGCGTCGCCGAAGCCAGCTCCGGCATCGCCTTCTGGCGGTACGCGGCCCCCTTGGCGACGTCGCGGTACGAGGCGGGATCGCTCGCCGGCGCCGTGGCCGCGTCAAACGTCGGCAGGACGTCTCCCGGCATCGCCTTCGCCAGCACCGTGTCCTCGCCGTTGCCCGGCACGCCGCAGGCGTAGCAGTGCCCCCACTTGCAGTCCTCGGTGCGCATCTCCTTTTTCGCCTTGATGAGCTCGATCTGGAGCCAGCGCTTCTTGATCGAGACGTCGAGGACGTCCCACGGCAGGATCTCGTCGAGGTCGTAGGCGCGCAGGTACGACTCCTTCGGAATGCCCTCGGTCTCGAAGGCCTTCGTCCAGAGGTCGTAGCGGAAATGCTCGGTCCAGCCGTCGAAGCGCACGCCCGACTTCCAGGCGGTGTGCAGGATCCGCCCCGCGCGCCGGTCGCCGCGGGAGAGCGCGCACTCGATCTCGGCCTCCCTGGGCTCGTGCCACTTCATCTTCGCGCCGCGCACGTTGCGGAACTTCTCTTTGAGGTACGAGAGCTTGCGCTCGAGGATCTCGACACCGTCGAAGGGCGCCCACTGGAAGGGCGTCCAGGACTTCGGCACGAAGGAGCCGACGGCGACGTTGACGTTCTTTCTTCCGTGCTTCCTGCCCTGCGCGAGGATGTCGACGACGAGCTTCACGAGCTCGTCGAGATCTGCGGACGTTTCGGTCGGCAGCCCGATCATCGTGTAGACCTTGATCAGGTCCCAGCCGCGCGCGAAGGCGACGTCGGCCGCCTGGATCATGTCGTCATTGGTGAAGGTCTTGTTGATGACGCGGCGAAGCCGGTCCGAGCCCGTCTCGGGCGCGAAGGTGAAGCCGGACTTGCGGACCTCGGAGACGGCGTCGGCGAGCCCGACCGAGAAGGCCTCGGCGCGCAGCGACGGCAGCGAGATCGACACGCGCCGGTCGGAGAGCTGAGGTGCCAGGCACTTCACGAGCGGCTCGATCTGGGAGTAGTCCGCCGTCGACAGGGAGAGCAGGCCCACCTCGCTCCAGCCCGATTCGGCGATGAACTTCTTCGTCATCTCGGCGACGTCGCCCGGATCGAGCTCGCGCACCGGCCGGTACCAGTAGCCCGCCTGGCAGAAGCGGCAGCCCTGCGTGCAGCCGCGCATGACCTCGAGCCCGAGGCGGTCCTGCACGATCTCGACGGAGGGGACCATCGGCTTGTCGGGGTAGTACTCGGGCTTCAACGCCGGCACCCAGGTGCGCCTGGCCTGCTTCGGGGCGCGCGGATCGTTCGGCGTGATCGCGGTGATGCGGCCGTTCTCGGCGTACGCGACGTCGTAGAGGGACGGGACGTAGATGCCCTCGATCTGCGGCGAGGTGCGACGAGCAGCTCGCGCCGCGAGAGCCCGCGCGCGCGCCCGTCGCAGTAGGCGTCGAGGAAGATCGTTCAGTGCTTCCTCGGCGTCGCCGACGAGGAACGCGTCGAAGAAGTCCGCGATCGGCTCGCAGTTGGCCGTGCACGGCCCGCCGCCGAGCACGATCGGATCAGACTCGCGCCGGTCGCGCTGCCACACCGGCAGCCCGGCGAGGTCGAGCATGTTCAGGATGTTCGAGTAGTTCAGCTCCGCCTGGAGCGAGAACCCGAGCACGTCGAAGTCGCCGACCGGCGCGAACGACTCGGTCGAGAAGAGCGGGATCGCCGGCCTCGCGCATCTTCGCCTCGAGGTCCACCCACGGCGCGTACACGCGCTCGCAGGCGAAGTCCTCGCGGCGGTTGACGAGCTCGTACAGGATCTTCAGGCCCGTGTGGCTCATCCCGATCTCGTAGGTGTCGGGAAATGCGAGCGCCAGCGTCACCGAGGCTTTCGAAAGCTCCTTGCGCGTGACGTTTCGCTCGAGGCCGATGTATCGGCCCGGCTTCTCCACGGTCGGCAGAAGCGGGTCGAGACGCGGCCGCAGGGAGGCGTATCGCATGGGAACCGCGAATTCTACCGGATCGGCCCGGTCAGAGGTACTTGAAGCCGCTCCCGGTGTTGAAGAGGACGACGCGGGAGGCGGAATCGAGAGCGCCCGAAGCGCGGAGATTCTTCGCCGCGGCCCAGACGGCGCCGCCCTCGGGCGCGACGAAGAGGCCTTCGGCGGCGCCGATCTCGTCGCAGGCGCGGCGCATCTCGTCGTCGGTGACGGTCAGCGGCGGAGCCGCCGGAGTCGCGCACGTACCGGAGGATCAGGTAGTCGGCAAAGGGCTTGGGCACGCGCAGCCCCGAGGCGTAGGTCCGGGCATTCGGGAACTTCTCCGAGACGCTCTTGCCTTCGGCGAACGCCTTCGGGATCGGAGCGCAGCCCTCGGCCTGGACGGCGAACATCCTCGGGCGCTTCGCGCCGATCCAGCCCAGCTCCTCCATCTCCTCGAAGGCCTTCCACATGCCGATCAAGCCCGTGCCGCCGCCGGTCGGATACAGGATCGCGTCGGGAAGCGTCCAGCCGAAGTCCTCGGCGAGCTCGTAGCCCATCGTCTTCTTGCCCTCGACGCGGAAGGGCTCTTTCAAGGTCGACACGTCATGCCAGCCCTCGCGCGCCGCGCTCGCGGCGACGAGGCGGCCGCAGTCGTCGATGAGGCCGTCGACGAGCGTGACCTTCGCGCCGTAGCGCTCGCACTCGATCCGGAAGACGGGCGGCGTATCGCGCGGCATGAAGACGTGGCACTCCATCCCGGCCTTCGCGGCGTAGGCGGCCGCTGCGCCGCCGGCGTTGCCCGCTGTCGGCAGCGCGATCTTCGTGTACCCGAGCTCTTTCGCCTTCGACACGGCCGCCGAGAGCCCGCGCGCCTTGAAGGAGCCCGTGGGATTGGCGGCCTCGTCCTTGATCCAGAGATCGCGGAAGTCGGATCGCGCTTCGAGGCGTCCCGCGCGCAGGAGCGGCGTGCCGCCCTCGCCGAGGGAGACGACGTTCCCGGGGTCCTCGACCGGCATCATCTCGTGCCAGCGCCAGATCGTGCGCGGGCGATCGGCCGCCGCGTCGCGATCGAGGCGCGCCGGGTGGTAGCGGGGAAAGAGCGCGCCGCCGCAGTTGGTCGCCACGCACACGTTCACCCGCCGGTCGCGCTCGTAGCGCGCGCCGCACTTCGTGCAGATCAGGTGCGCAAGATGGGAGAACACGCGGAGAGCTTATCTGTAGACGGTATGAAGGCGAAGGAGGCAGCGGGAAATCGGGGCGAAGAAGTCACAGGCGGAACGCGCGAGGCAGAGCTTCTGTCACTCGATGCGACAACGAAAGGATAGCACCCTTTGCCGCGCCGAAGATCCTTGATTCTCGCAGGAAGCGGAAGCGATAATCGCGGCGGTCATGGAACTCTCCGATCATCTTCGGGCGATGCTCAAGGAGCTGGGGCAGGCGATCAACGAGTCGATCTCGGGCTCGGGCCGCGTGCACGACTCCATCCAGAAGATCCGCGACGAGGGCTACAACCTCTACATGGTCCTCGACGCCAAGGTCGGCGTGGGCAAGCGGGAGCGCGCTTCGCGCTCGCGCCGCGGGGTGGCGGTCGCTTCGGCCGAGCCCGAAGAAGCGCGGACGACGGGCGAGCGCGCCGCCTTCCGCATCAACCTCAAGGATCTCCACTTCCTCAAGGCCCTCGGCATCGACCCCACCCGCAAGGTCCGCACGCGCAAGGCCGCGGCCCGCAAGGTCGCGAAGTAGCCCGGCGGCATAGACTCGCCCGGTATGGGTGAGCACGATCCACTCGGCCTGACTCCGTCCGCGTGGGAGGCATTCGCCGTCGCGGGCGGGTTGCCGCGCTACCGCGGCCGCCAGATCTTCGACGCGATCCACCGCGGCGGCCGCCGGGACTACGCGGCGATGACCGAGCTTCCGGGCGCGCTGCGCGAACGGCTGGCGGCCGAGATGCCGATCCGCCTGCCGGAGATTGCGCGCCGCGACGAAGCCGCGGACGGGAGCGTCAAGCTCGGCCTGCGGCTTTCCGACGGCGCGCTGATCGAGGCGGTGTACATGCCGGGCTCGACCGCCTTCGCGCAGGTCAACGAGTTCACCGACGCCCGTGCGGTGACCGAAACCCGGGACCCCGCACCCGGGACCCGGACGTCGACGCCTCCCACCGAGAAGTTCACCGTGTGCCTCTCCTCCCAGACGGGCTGCGCCGTGGACTGCGCGTTCTGCGTCACGGGCCGGCTCGGGGCGGGCCGCAATCTCACGGCCGGCGAGATCCTGGGTCAGCTCTACGCCGTGCTCGACGCGACGGGGTGCACGACCGAGGGATTGCGGGTCGTCTTCATGGGGATGGGCGAGCCGTTCTTGAACCCGGAGGGCGTGCTGCCCGCGCTCGAGATCCTCTTCGAGCTCATTGCTCCGCGCCGGGTCACCGTCTCGACGTCCGGCATCACTCCGGCCTTCGCGGCGTTCGCGGCCCTCCGGCGCCGGCCCAACCTCGCCGTGTCCCTGAACGCCGCCGACGAAACCACGCGCACGCGCCTCATGCCCATCACGCGCACCTACCCGATTCCCGACCTCGTGCGCGCGATGCGGGCCTGGCCGCTCGAGCCGCGGCGCCGGATCCTGGTCGAGTACGTGCTCATCGCCGGCGTCAACGATCGCGAGGATCAGGCGTGGCACCTCGCGCGGCTGCTGTCGGGACTCGAGGTCAAGGTCAACGTCATCCCGCTGAACGAAGACCCGACGTACTTGCCGGGCTGGAAGCGGCCCGACGAGGCGGCGATCGGGCGCTTCGTGAAGGTCCTCGCCGACTCGCGCATCACCGTCACGGTGCGTCGCAGCAAGGGACCCGACGCCTCCGCCGCGTGCGGGCAGCTGAAGGGCAGGACCGTGGATCCGAGGAAGAAGTCAGTCGGCGGTCAGCCGTAGGCCTCTCACGCCGGCACGTACGTCCCGAAGAACTCCGTCCACTTTCGCGCATAGGCGTGCTTCGCGACGCCGGCGGGCTCGTCCTCGTTGTGGCAGTGGCCGGCGCCGGAAACGTTCCAGACGGCGCTGCGCGGAGGCAGGGCTGCGGCGAGCGCGTGCGTGAAGCGGGCGGGCACCAGGAGGTCGCCATCCCCGTGCACGAGGAGGATGGGGGCCGTGACGCGCGAGGCGGCGCGGATCGGATCGAGCAGAGCGAGGCCGCCGGAGCCGTGCCCGGCGCCGAGCTCACGCCGGACGTCGGCGACCGCGCGCGCGATGGCGAGGCGGCTCGTGAGCGCCATCAGCGGCGAAGGCAGCCGGGTCAGGCGCGAGAGGTAGTGGCGCGCCATCTCGCGCGGCTGGCCGAAGGGCGACTCGAGCCAGATCGCGCGAATTCCCGCGCGGCCGGCGGCAAACTCGAGGGCCACCGATGAGCCCGCCGAGCAGGAGTGGATTCCGATCCGCTCCTCGTCGAGGCCAAAGCCGTCCCGGGCGGCGGCAACCGTGAGCGCGAGGTCTTCCTTCTCGAGGAATCCGAACGTGAAGAAGGCGCCTCCGCTGCGCCCGTGCCCCCGCAGGTCCGGCAGGAGCACGTTGTACCCGAGCCGGAGCGCCCGCAGCGCGTCGGGCTCCCACTCGCTCGCGTCGCCGCCCTTGCCGTGGAGAAACAGGATCGTCGGCCGCCGCTCGGGCTCTCCGGGCGAGGCGAAGATGGCGGAGAGCTCGACGGGCAGGCGCGGGGAGCCGCGGTGGCGCAGGTTCGCGACGACCGTGGCCTCGGACTCGAGCGCGACCAGGAGGTCTTCGTGGCGGCCGGGCGCGGGAGCGAATCCCTCGGGGGAGACGAGCCGCTTCGCGAGCGCACGCGCGGCCAGGTACGACCCGCCGAGGTAGAGCAGGCCGCCGGCGGCGGTGAAGGCGGCGAGGCGGCGTCCGAGGTGCTTCACGGCCGGTCTGCGGCCTATTCGATGCCCGCGCCCTCGCGCGCCGCTTTCCCCGCCGCTCCGAGAACGCCCACGACCTCGACCGGGCCCCTGATGTAGGCCTGGCACGCCAGGCGAACGCCGCGGTACTTCCAGCGCCGGCGCACGAGCGCGAGCGGCTTGGCAAACCAGAGGGCGAGGGAGAGCTTCTCGAGCTTCGTCGGGGCCGTGAGGTTTTCGGCGCCGGAGACCGGGATGACGGCGCAGGTCGCACAGAGACCCTCGCCGCCGCACCACTTCCACAACCTGGCTTCGGCGTCGAGCGCCGCATCCCAGAGGCGGTATCCCTCCCACACGTCGATTTCCCTGCCGTTGATCACGCAGCGGACGCGGCGGGGCTCAGGTTTCGGATTTGCGGCCATCGCGGAGAATTATAGACGGGACTCCTGTCAGGGACAGGAAGGCGTCGCCGCCGGAGCCGGCACCGCGGCCTCGCGCCACTGCGGGGCGAGGAAGACGAGATCCACGTCGCGAACCACGGCGCCGGGAGCAAGGGAGACGCTCGTGCGGGACGGGTCCTCCGGGTGCGGCGTGATGACGCCCGTTCCTTGCCAGAGCAGGAGAAAGGTGTAGCTCGCGGGCGCCGGCAGGGTCAGGCGGAAACTCCCGTCGCACGCGGTCACCGCGACGGGGCCCCAGGGAACATCCTTGCCCCCTGGAATGCCGCGCACGCCGATTCCCGCAACCGGTCTTCCGTCGGCGTCGCGCACGCGGCCCTCGACGACCGCGCGAGGATTGGAGGCGACCCGGCGCGACGCATCCGTCTGTTTCGGCGCCGTCGCGCACGCGCCCGCCGCGATCGCACAGAGGCCGAGCAGAAACGCAACGCAACGGCTCACGGCTCCCCCCACCGCCACGACTATGTCATCATCGCGCCATGGCAGAGACCCACGAAATCCATCGCTTCGAGGTCAACGCCGCCTGGTCGGGCGACGCCCTGGGAGCCGGCGAAGCCGAGGTGCCCGAGGGTGCCACGATTTCCTTCGCGGGAGCAGAGGCGCTCGGCGGATCGGGGGGCAAGGCCAACCCGGAGGAGCTCCTCCTGACCGCGCTCGCCGCGTGTTTTCTGAACACCTGGGCGATCTTTCTCAAGAAGCTCGGCATCGCCTACGCCGAGCCGACGGTCCGGGTGGCGGGCGAGCTCGGCCAGGACCCGGCCGGAGGCTATCGCATGCAGAAGGCCGTCATTCACGCGAGGGTCCCGGCGCTGCTCTACGCGGATCAGAAAGCCCAGGTCGAGAAGACGCTCGCGCTCGCCGAGAAGTACTGCATCATTTCGAAGGCGGTCCGCGCCGCGATGCTGCTGTCGGTCGAAATCGAGGGCGTCTAAGCCAGGATCACGATCGTCGCCCCGAAACCGCCGCGTTCGGGAGGAGCGTCGAAGCAGTCCGCGACGTCCTCGCGGGCCGACAACAGGCGCCGCACCTCGGCCCGCCGCGCCCCGATGCCCTTTCCGTGGATCAGGCGCACCTCGCGAAATCCCGCGCGCCGAGCTTCCTGAAGGTACTGCGCCACCGCGGAGGCCACGTCCTCGGGACGGAACGAGTGCAGATCGAAGGAGTCTTCGATCGGAACGCGCTTCAGATCGCCGGCCTCTCCGTGGTCGCGCGCTCGATGCGGGCGGCTTCGACGGCGATCGGCCCGCCGCAGACGCAGGTGCCCTGGAAGCTGCCGGTCGGACCGATGTCCGCGCGGGCGACGTCGAGCCGGCGTCCGTCGTTGGTCGCGCGGTCCGAAGACCACCGGCGGACCGAGCCCGCGAGGCCGGCCGCGTTCTCGATGAAGTGGATCGTGACCTGGCATCCGCACTTCGGGCACTCGGTCCAGTAATAGTTCATCAGGTCCTCTCCTTTGCGGGCCCGCGCAGCTCGCGGTGGGCGCGCTTCCTTTCGTACATGACGCGGTCGGCTTGCGCCAGGGCGAGATCGAGCGACACGCGCTTCGAGTAGGGGTGGATGCCGACCGATGCGGCGAGGAACTTCAGGTAGGGCTTGCCGCCGGGCCGCGGCGACTGCTTGACCTCGTCGATCTTGGCCGGGAGCATGTAAAAGCGTCGCCGCGCGAGCTCTTCGTCCATGCCGGGGAGGATCACGAGGAACTCGTCGCCGCCCCAGCGGATGACGTGGTCGTTGCCGCGGACGAGCTTCTTGATGCCGTTGGCGACGGTCCAGATTGCCCGATCGCCCTCCTCGTGGCCCTCCTCGTCGTTGATGCGCTTGAGGCCGTCGATGTCGATCAGCACGATCGAGCCTCCCGCGTCGCTCTCCTCGAGCTCCGGCCGCACCTCGTCGAGGAAGAACCGGTTGTGGGTCTCGGTGAGCGGGTCGAGCCAGGCCTTGCGCTGCGAGCGGCGCGTGTCGTCCACCGTCCGGGCGTGGAGTGTCGCGAGGCGCCGCTCGGTGTCCTCCATCGCCCAGATGATCAGGCCGATGCCGAAGAGCATCTCGAGCAGCACGTCGAGGAACCCGACGTAGGGCAGCAGGAGCGAGCCTTGTTCCCCGGCCTTCGGCAGGGCGGCCGCCCCGGCCGGGAGGTTCGGCGCCGCCTGGTTGAGGCCGAGGACGACGGCGGATGCGAATTGCACGCCGGCCGCCAGCAGGGCGACTGCTCCGGCGCACTGCCGCCCGAGGCCCGCCTTCGGGCTCTGGTAGACGAAGACGGCGGCGAGCAGCCAGCCGACGCCCAGGATGCCGAGGTGGATGGAGAAGAAGCGCGGGCTGTTGGCGAGGGTGGCGTCGGCGCCCGCCCCGCGGGTCGCAAGGGCCACGATCAGGAGCGATAGCGGAATTCCCGCGACGGCGGCCACCGCGAGCGGCTTGACGAGGGAGACGTCCCGGTCCATCCGGATCGTGGCGACGCAGAGCGCCACGACGAAGAGGATCCTCCAGTACTGGTAGGCCTCGAGCCGGAAGGGGAGTCCGAGGGCGGTCATGGCCAGCAGCGACACGAGCGAGAGGAAGAGGAACAGCCACGCCAGGCCGGCCGCCTGCAGGACGCGACTTCCCTTGCCCCGCGAGAGGTACAGCAGGATCGCGGAGAGCAGGCCTGCGCCGACCATCTGGACGGCAAGTCCGACGAGCAATTGTTCCATCGTGGTGTCAGCCCGAAGGTTAGACAGCGCAGCCGTCGCCGTCAACCTCTCAAACTCAGGGTACGTTCAGGCGCGCCCCGAGGCGGCGCAATTTCTCCCCGGGGCCCTCGGGCCGGCAGTCGGCGCCTGCCGGCCCGGTGCAGGCCAGGGGGACACGCTCGAGGGTGTTCGGCCCGCGCAGGACGATGCCCCAGGGCCGACCGGAGGCCTCGGCCGGCAGCAGCAGCAGGTCGAGCGGCGGCTGGGAGCGCGCCATGTCCATCCCGTAGAGCTCCTTTCCGAACCGCAGCCGGTAGGGAGGCGCACCCTCGATCGCCATGGTCACGGTCTTGCCCTCCGGCTCCAACCAGATGCCGGCGAGGTCCTCGGCGGCAACCTCGTCGGCCGCCGTCGGGAAGATGTTCCGCGGCTCGCCCCGCCAGCTTCCGGCAGGAGCGTAGATCTGGTCGAACGGGGCCCCGAGCCCGGCGACCTCGATGTCGTAGGGAACGCTGCCGTCGCCGCCGAGGCTCACTGAAACGCGCACGGTTTTTTCCCCGGCCCGGGCTTCGAGGACCGAACTGCGCTTCTTCGCTTCGGAGGACTCGACCGGGGCCGTGAACTCGCCGTCGGGGCCGGTGAATCGCAGCGCGAAGACTCCGCGTTCGCGGTCCGCATCGATCGAGAGCGACGGCTGCGACCGCATGCGGGAAAGGTCGAACCGGCCGTAGAGGATCTCGAGCGCCGGCCTCGCGTAGAAAATCGCCCGATACCAGGCGGGGATGGGGACTCCGTTGATGGCCGACCCGGAGCGCCGCGGGTCCTCGTCGAGGCTGAAGCCGGCGAACGCGAAGACTTTTCGCACGCGCAGCTCTCCGCCGTCGACTCGAGACGTACGTTCCCGGACCAGCACCGCGGGCCGGCCCTCGGCTTCGCGCTCCCAGGCCCAGGTCCACTCGCCCGGGCGCCCGCAGTCCGAAAGCTCCTTGCCGTCGGCGGTGCGGACCGGGAGCCGCGCGAGGCCCCGGTCCTTGAAGCGCCAGACGGAGACGCATTCCGATGCATCCGTCGAGGCCGCGACCTCGATGAGCGAGCCCGGGCTGCCGAGGGGGCCGGCGGTGAGCTCGACGTGCAAAACGTCCGCCTCGGGCGCCGGGGCCTTCGCCTTCGCGACCTTCCTGCCGCTCGAGTCGCGAACCTCGAGCCGGACGGCGCCGCGCGCGGGCGCGGCCGTCACGGTCTCCTCCGTGCCGTCGCCATCGAGATCGACGGCGAGGATGGGCGAAAGGGGATCCGTCGCGAGCGCGAGGATCAGTGCGAGATCGGAGAGCAAAGCGGACTAGCTCTTGACGGCCGACTCCGTCGACTCGAAGCCGACGCGGGCGTGCGAGCCGTCGCAGTAAGGCTTCCTCGCGGATGCGCCGCAGCGGCAGAGCGAAACGCCCTTTCCGTCCTCGATGGCAACGACGTTGCCCTGCGGGTCCGTGACCGCGATCGGGCCCGACACGCGGTAGGGACCGTTGGGAATGATCTTGATCGTCGGATCAGCCATGAAACCTCCGCGGTCATTGTAGCCGTGTTGCCCGTTTTGCCGCGTCGAGCGGCGGTGCGCACGGTCTCGAATTCGCCTCCGGCCGCTCTCGGCTCCCGTCCGGCCGCGTCGAGCGGCGGTGTTCACGATCTCGATATTGCCTCCGGCCTCTCTCCGCTCCCGTCCGGCCGCGTCGAGCGGCCGCTTCAGATGTGCTAACCTTTTTTCGAGATACCTTGCGAGCGTTCGAGAAAGCCCCGCCCGACGTCCAGGAAATCCTGACCAAGCCCATCAAGGAACTCGGTCTCAAGCTCGAAGGATCGCCGCTCGAACGACTGGTGCAGCAGCTCTACCGCGAGCTCGAGCGCAAGGGCCTCTCGCGCTTTCGCCCCCTCTGTTATCTCTCGGACGAGTGGGGCTGTCCCTCGGGGGAGCCCGTGATCGGCATCCCGTTCTACCTCGCCGACCCGAAGCTCGCCCGCCTCGAGAAGGCGATGAACGATCTCGAGGACCGGCACGAGATCATGATGTACCTGCGCCACGAGGCCGGGCATGCGTTCAACTACGCCTACGCGCTCTACCGGACGCCGGAGTGGCGCGACCTGTTCGGGCCCTTCCGCCGGCCGTACCGCGACGGGTATCGCCCGGTCCCGTTCTCGCGGCAGTTCGTGCGGCACATCGCCGGCTGGTACGCGCAGAAGCATCCCGACGAGGATTTTGCCGAGACGTTCGCCGTGTGGCTGACGCCGCGCTCGCGGTGGCGGGAGCGCTACAAGGGCTGGGGCGCCATGACGAAGCTGCGCTACGTGGACCGGATGGCGCGCCGGCTCCGGTCGACCGAGCCCGTGCGCCCGCAGGGCCACACGGACATCACGGTCGAGGAGATGGAAACGACCGTCGAGGACTTCTACAAGAAGGCGCTCGAAGAGGAGGGCCAGTCGGTCGATCTGGCGCTCGATGCCGATCTCGTCGACATCTTCCCGGTGTCCAGGAGAAAGAAGAAGGGTGCGCGGGCCGCGGCCGACCTGCTGAAGGAAAACCGCAAGGCCCTGATCGACAAGGTCACCTACTGGACCGGCGTGCAGCGGCCACTCGTGAAGCGACTGGTGGAATCGATCGAAACGCGCGTGGGGGAGCTCGGTCTGCGCGCCGCGGTGCGCAGCGAGAAGGAGAACCTGACCGAGGTGACGGCGTACGCGACGGCGCTGGCCATGAACTACCTGGCACGCGGCAAGTTCGTGCAGCCATGAACGGCAGGGGGGGAAGCGAATGAGCCGGGAGAAACTCAAGATCGCGGTCCTCTACGACGTCTTCGAGGAAACGTCCGAGCCCGCGCCGCCGCCCGAGAAGCCGTCGAAGGTCCGGGGCAAGATCCCACGCAAGAAGAAGAAAGAGAAGCACGACCGCGAGGAGATCTTCGAGGCCCTCGTCAAGCTCGGCCACGAGGTCGCCTACCAGGTCGTGGACGGGCGCGACCAGTCGCTCATCGCACTCGCGCGCGCGGACGCGGACCTCTTCTTCAATCTCACCGAGTCCTACGCCGGCGACGACACGATGGACATGAACCTCGCCGCGTACCTCGACCTGCTCGGCAAGCCCTACACGGGGGCGGGGCCCCACGCGCTGTACCTCGCGCAGGACAAGGCGCTCGCCAAGAAGATCTTCGCCTTCCACGGGATCCGCACGCCGTTCTTTGCGACCTCCTACAAGGGAAAACTCGACCACTCCCACGACATCGCGTTCCCGCTGATCGTCAAGCCGACGTCCGAAGACGGCTCGATCGGGATCGACACGGGCTCGGTCGTCGGCTCGGTCAAGGAGCTGATGGAGCGGATCCACTACATCCACGAGGAGTTCGACGCGCCCGCGCTGATCGAGGAATACATCGAGGGGCGCGAGATGTACGCCGCGGTCCTCGGCAACGAGAACCCGGAAGTGCTGCCCATGGTCGAGCTCGACCTCTCCCGGCTGCCGGAGGGAACGCCGAAGATCGCGGGCAAGGAGGTCAAATGGGAGAAGGACACCGAGCACTACCGCGTCACCAAGTCCGCTCCCGCCGAGGACCTCGACGAGGACACGGCCAAACGCCTCTCGGACACCGCTCTGGCCGCCTACCAGGCCCTGAAACTGCGCGACTACGGCCGCATCGACATGCGCCTGACGCCCGAGGGCGAGGTCTACGTCATCGAGGCCAACCCGAACCCCTGGCTCTCCTCGGGCGCCGAGTTCTACATGGCGGCGAGGAAGGCGGGCAGGTCCTACACGCAGCTGATCGCCGAAATCGTGGATCTTGCGCGGGCGCGGTACACACAGGGATAGGATTCGGCCAACCAACAAGGAGCTCGACATGAAGAAGGCTTTGGTTCTGGCCGCGGTCCTCGTTGTGGCACTTGGTTCCGCGGTGTTCGCGGCCGAGGTCGGGGGCGTGACGGTGCCCGACACGGTGACGGTGGACGGCAAGGTCCTCAAGTTGAACGGCGCGGGCGTGCGCAAGAAGATGATGTTCAAGGTCTACGTCGCCGCCCTGTACGTCGAGACGCCGTCGAAGGACGCCGCGACGCTGATTTCCTCGAATCAGATCAAGAGCATGCGCCTTCACATGACGCGTAACGTCGAGGGTGCCAAGGTCAGCGGCGCCGTCGCCGACGGGTTTGAGCTCAATTCGAAGGCGGCGCTCCCCAAGCTCCAGTCGCGCCTCGACCAGTTCGCGAAGATGATCCCCGACGTGAAAGAAGGCGAGGAGATCGACATGACCTGGGTCCCCGACAAGGGCACCGAGGTTGCCGTGCGCGGCACGAACGCCGGAACCATCGAGGGGCGCGACTTCGCCGATGCGCTTTTCTCCGTGTGGCTGGGGCCCGCTCCGGTCCAGGAAGACCTGAAGAAGGCGCTGCTGGGCAGCTAGCTCCTGACGCCGCTCGATCTGCGGACTGCAACGGATGGGGCGACGGGGCGCGACCCCCTGCCTGGCCTGTCGCCGTAACTTGCGAGAAGGGCCGGGCCCTATCGGCTGATGGAGAGGGAGTGAAGGATGCTTACGGCCGCGCCCGCCAGCCCGGTGTCGCAATGGGCCAGGATTCCATCCGCGTCAATCGACATTTGCTGATACGGGTAGGCTGGCCTGCAGGGCTGGGCGCAAGAAGCTGTGCTGGCTTGAGCGTGGGAGGCCTGGGCAACCTTTGATTGAGTGTAAGCGTTCGTTTGAGTGTAGCCGAGCCGGGCCCCGGTCATAACGGTCGAATACGTTCCGAGAGACCTGAGGCCGGAGAGATCCGGGTAGCAGACATGGAACTCTGTCGTCGGAGTGGGCACCCCAGGCCCGGAGGCCTTCGAAACACCGGCGCTTTTCACGTTGGCTCCAGGGTCGGGGCTGCAGTCGCCTTCAATCGCAACTGCGCCGGCAGGGGAGGGAGAACTCGTCTGCCCGCGCGCCGCCGACGCGACGAGCACAAGACAAATCAGCCATCGAATCGTCACGGCACCGATGCCTTCCCTGCTCTTAATACGCCTGGGCGACTGGAATATCAACCCGCGCTGCGTCGATTTTTGGAGCCTGGCTAAGCGGCCCGGCCTCGCAGGCGCCGCATCGTCCGGTCGATCCCGACGCCGACGAACATCAGCTTCGTCCAGAACCACATCGCGGGCGACACGCGCTCGACGCCGCCGGCCAGCGTCGTGACGACGGCGGCGCGGATGCGCTCGGGGGGAGTCGGCGTGCAGAAGGCCTCGAAAAAGACGGGATCGTAAAAAGCGTAGACGAAGCGCCGGAATCGCTCCCACATCCGGCCCGACTCGCGGCCGTACGCGGCGAAATCCCGGGCGTCCACGCGGCCGCGGCGTGAGAGCGCGCGGTCGATCGTCTTCGCGGCGCGCTCTCCGGTCGCGAGCGCGAGGAAGACGCCGGTCGAGAAGACGGGGTCGAGGAACGCCGCCGCGTCGCCGACGAGGACCCATCCGTCGCCGGCGATCTTCTCCGAGGTGGCGGAGTAGTCCGAGACGCCGTGGACTCCGGACGTGCGCCGCGATCCCGCGAGCAGCTGGCCCATGCGCGACGAGCGCGCCAGCATCTGCTCGTAGCGGGCTTCGACGGATGCCCCTTCGGCGAAGCGGACGACGGCGGGATCGAAGACGCCTCCGACGCTGCAGGTCCCGTCGGAGAACGGGATGATCCAGAACCAGACGCCGTCGTCGATGGGCAGCAGGATGTCGCCCTTCCGGCTTCCCTCGGGCCACTGGATGCCCTGGTAGTGCGCGAAGAGCGCGTTGCGCTTCAACTTCGGATCGAAATGCCGAAGCCCGAGCTTGCGTGAGAGCACGGCGCCCTGTCCCGAGGCATCCACCACGACCTTCGCGCGGATTTCCTCGGGCGCGGCCCCGGCGCTCCGGACGCGCACGCCCACCGCTCGGCCACCCTCGAACAGCACGTCCTCGACCGCGGTCTCGTCGCGAACTTCTGCGCCGCAAGACGCGGCGTGCTTCAAGAGCAGGTCGTCGAAGTCCGCGCGCTTGACCTGGTAGGCCTTGGGGTGGCGCGGGTCGCGCGCCTCGGCGAACACGACGGGGCGCGTCGTGCCGTTGTCCTCGTTCCAGAAGAACGCGCCGTACTTTTCCATGAAGCCCGCGGCGCGGATCTTGTCGTGGACCCCGAGCCGGTCGAAGATCGGCAGCGAGAAGGGCAGGAGCGACTCCCCGACGTGGAAGCGCGGGAACTTTTCGCGCTCGACGACGAGGGCTTGCCGGCCCGCACGCGCGAGCAACGTGGCGACGGTCGAGCCGCCGGGGCCGCCGCCGATGATCACCGCGTCGTAGGGGGCAGGCATGGCCGGATTCTAGTCTCTCGGCCCCTCCCGGCATCGCAGACGTCGACGTTCGCCCGGGCCTCGGCCCGCGCCGTCCCGCTCAGGCTGCGGGCCTCGGAATACGCGCGCCGAGCGGCCTTCGAGGGCTGGATTGCCGTTCGCTCTGACGGAAACTCTGCTACCCTGATTCGAGGGATTCGCAACAATGTCCGGCGCTTTTGACCTCCTGACGCAGGCGGACTGGACCGTCTGGGGCGGCGCCGTCCTCCTGCTCTTGCTCCTGATCGTCTCCTTCCGCTCGCGGTCCTACGTGTTCTGCCAGTACCTGAAGGCGATGACCGGCGTCGCGCTCGGCCCCGCCGAGGTCAAGAAGGCGTTCAAGTCCGGCGGACGCGAAGGCGTCCGCGCATTGTTCCTCGACCTGATCATCCGGGAGGATCTGAAGGACGGGCCCGTCGCGATTCCCGACACCGGTTCCCGGGGAGGGGCGCGACCGGCTCGTTAGTTCTCGATCAGCTTGAAGGTCGGCACGAGCTCCCGGCCCAGAACGCTCCTCAGGACGGTGGCGTGCAGCACCTCGTCCGACAGGATCCTGGCGGCGGACCCGGAAAGCGCCCGATCCTGGAACCGATCGACGACGTACAAATAGACACGCGCGGCCCCGACCTCGAGCTTGAAGGCGAGCTCGAGCACGTCCTTCTCGTTGGAGAGCGGCACGCCGAACACGTACTCCTTCTTCGGCTCGACGGGTTGGGCGCCCTTGCCGCGGATCGCGTCCACGAGCAGGTCCCGGTGGATCTCGTGGCTGCCCTGGAAGAGAAGCCCGACCTCCCTGGCCTTCTCCGAGAGGAGCCCGCTCGTGCCGGCGAGGCCGTAGGCCCAGATGGCCTGGTGCTCGAGCGCGAGGGCGGTGTTCATCAGGATGATGTCGTCGGAAGCCGGTTTCCCCTTCCCCGGCAGGGCGAGCAGAGGACGGTCCGCGGCGGCGAGTCCGAGGGCGAGGCCCGTCGAGGCAGCGGATCGGAAGAGATCGCGTCGGTGCATGGGCGCCTCCGTGGGGGAAATGGTACGACAGGCGGGATGCGGCGGAACGCGGCGTTCCTCGTCCGAGCGCCGGCGCAGGACCGGGCGTTCGGTCCGGCTCGGCCATAATGCTCCCGTGCGTCCGCTGATCGCCGCGCTGCTCGTTCTGACCGCCTTCGGCCCGGCCGGCCTGGCCTGGCCCGCATCGCCTCCTCCTCCTCCCGCTCCAGCGATCGGCGTCGCGTTGAATCTCGATGCGTCCACTCCCGCCCGCGCCCGGCAGGAGACCGTCGAGATGGTCCGGCGGACCGGCGCCTCGTTTTTCGCACTGACGCTGTCCTGGTCGGCCGCCGAGCCGTCGCCGGGCCGGTACAGTCTCGCGGACATCACCCGCACGGCGCGGCTGCTGCGGCAGTCGGGTGCGACGCTCCACCTGGATCTTCCGCTCGTGACCGAGGCGGTGCGCGACGTGCCGGCGGACCTCGAGGCCGTGGCGTTCGACGATCCGAAGCTGTCGCTGCGGCTCGGGCGGCTGCTCGACGCCCTGATGCCCGCCCTTCTCGATTTTCAGACCGTGTCGCTCGGCGACGCCGCGGACGTGTATTTCGCCGACAAGCCCGACCAGTTGCGCGCCTACCGGCGGCTCTTCGAGGGCGCCGTGCAGTTCCTGAAGAAGAAGGCGCCGCATCTTCTGATCGGGGTCACGACGCTCGCCCCGACCGACAGCCCCGCGCCCGAAGTTGCCGCCGCCCTCCACCAGAAGAGCCAGGTGCTCCTCTACATCTATTGTCCCTTCGTCCCGGACTCGGCCTTCGAGCAGCGCGGCCCCGACGTCCTCGGAAAGGACTGGCCGCTGCTCGTCAAGGGCGCGGCGGGCCGCCCGATCGCGTTTCCCACGGTCAGCTACTCGTCCTCGCCGGAGAATGGTTCGAGTCCCGGCAAGCAGGCGGAGTTCATCCGCGCCTTTCGCCGCTTCCTCGCGAAGGCGGACGGCCGGACGCTGCTCTTCGCGCGATACGTCGCCTTGCGCGACGCCGGCCCCTCGGAGCGGCCCGATCTCGCGCCGGGCGCCTCGGTCGCGCAGCGGCGCCGCGCGGCGTTTCTGGGCAACCGGGGCCTCGAGACGAGCAACGGCGACCCGAAACCGTCCTGGCTCGAGTGGGTGAAGGCGGCGTCGTCGGGGCGGTAAGATGCGAGCATCTGGAGGTGAATCGATGTCGTTCCAATTTCGCTCCGGGGCCGTCGGTCTATTTGCGCTCGCCCTGGCCACATCCTGCTCCTCGACCAGCCCGGCGCCCCCCGTGCCGGTCGCGGGGTCCGACCTCGGCGCGCTCGCCGGCCGATGGGTGGGCGAATACTCGAGCGAGGCGACCGGGCGCACGGGATCAATCGTCTTCGAGCTCAAGTCGGGCGAAAAGATCGCGCGCGGCGACGTCCTCATGGTCCCGAAGGACGCGAAGGACCCGGGCGTGATGCCGCAGGTGCTCAACATCAATTTCGTCAACGCCACGGGCGGCGTGCTGCAGGGCACGATGGACCCCTACCGTGATCCCGCCTGCGATTGCGAAGTGCAGACGACCTTCGTGGGACGCCCGTCCGGCGATACGATCGAGGGGACCTTCACGACGACGCCGGGCGGCAACGCGCCGATCACGACGGGGCGATGGAAAGTTGCCCGCCAGAAGAAGAAGTAGCGTTGTCGCCCGCGATGCGTGCCGCGCCCTTCACGCTCGACCGGTTCATCCTCGAGGAACAGCGGTTCTCGCCGGGCTCGACCGGAGAGCTCTCGCTGCTCCTGTTGCGCCTCGGCGTTGCGGCCAAACGGATCGCCGCGGCGCTCGCCGGCGCGGGGCTGTCGCAGTCGCTCGGCTCTGCCGGATCCTCGAATGTCCAGGGGGAGGAGCAGAAGAAGCTCGACGTCCTCGCCAACGAAATCCTGCTCGAAACCTTCGACTACGGCGGCCTGGTATCGCTCGCCGCCTCCGAGGAAATGGAGGAGCCGGTCGTCTTCGGCGGCCGGCTCGCGGAGGGCCACTATGCCGTGCTCTTCGATCCGATGGACGGCTCCTCGAACATCGACGTCAACGGCACGCTCGGAACGATTTTCTCGATCCGCCGCCGGCGAGATGGAACGGTCGCGGACCTGCTGCGTGCAGGCCACGAGCAGGTGGCCGCCGGGTACATCCTGTTCGGCCCGGCGGTCCTGCTCGTGTACACGTGCGGCGACGGCGTGCACCTCTTCACGCTCGACCCCTCGATCGGCGAGTTCCTGCTGACGCGCCGCGACGTGCGGATGCCCGATCGCGGCAGGGGGTACGCCGTCAACGAGGGGCGGGCCCACTCCTGGGCGCCGGGCGTGCGGGCCTTCGTCGAACACTTGAAGGAGCCGGACAAAGCCTCGGGGCGCCCTTACTCCACCCGGTACTCGGCCTCGCTCGTCGCCGACGTCCACCGGTTCCTCCTCGAAGGCGGCATCTACCTGTACCCGGCCGACGCCGGGGGCAAGGGCGCGGGCAAGCTGCGCGTCCTCTATGAATGCCACCCGCTCGCGTTGGTCGTGGAGCAGGCCGGCGGGAAGGCTTCGACGGGCCTCGCCCGGGTCCTCGACGTTGCGCCGGCGTCGCTGCACGAGCGCATGCCGCTCGCGATCGGCAGCCGCGCCGAAGTCGAGCTCTTCGAGAAGTTCGCCGCGCGGGGATGAGGAAACGGGCCCTGCCGGACCCTCAGGATGACGAGGGGGAGCTGCGCTCCCCCCGTCAGAATCGCAGCGAGAGGCAGCTCAGTCCGCCGTCCATTTTGGCGAACTCGGACATGTCGAGGGCGATGACTTCGTGGCCGAGAGTGCGGACCGACGCCTCGAACTTCGGGTAGCCCGCGGCGACGAGCACGGCGTCGTTCACCCGGACGCAGTTGGCGGCGTAGTTCTCGGCCGGGTCGACGCGGACGAGCTCGTATCCGCGGAAAGCCGGATGGGCGGCGAGCGCGTCGATCACGACGAGTCGTCGCGCGTCGAGGGCGGCGATGCCGCTCTTCAGGTGCAGGATCCCCGCGACGCCGCGGATGTCCACGGCCGACGACGTGAATCCCATCCGGCCAAGTCGTGCGGCGAGCTGGCGCGCCCCGTCTTCGTTCGTGCGCTCGGAGAGACCGATGAAGAAGTGGGTCCCCGCCTCGCAGATGTCGCCGCCGTCCACCGTCCCGGGCGCCTCGATGCGGGCCGGTTCGGGGAAGAACCACGAGACGGCCTCCTCGATTGCGGCGACCTCGCCCTCGCGGCTCGGCGCGCCCGGGCGAGTGAGGACGGCGCCGTTCGAGGTCAGGATCGAGGTGTCTTCGACGAACGTCGAGTCGGGGTGGCGCGGATCGGCGAGCAGGCGCACGAGCTCGAGGCCGCAGCCCTCGAGCGCCTCGCAGTAGCGGTCATACTGCGCCAGCGCTTTCGCGGCATCGGGAACGCCGAGGTCCACGGTCGTGAGGCCGTCGGCGAAGTTCGGAGCGGGCGGGCGGACGATGGCGCGGCGATACATCCTGAGACGCCCCGTTACACGTTGAACTTGAAGAGCATGACGTCGCCGTCCCGCACGACGTAGTCCCGGCCTTCCTGCCGGACGAGCCCCTTCTCTTTCGCCGCGGGCATCGAGCCGGTGGCGATCAGGTCGTCGTACGAGACGGTCTCCGCCTTGATGAAGCCCTTCTCGAAATCGGAGTGGATGACGCCGGCGGCCTGGGGCGCGGTCTCGCCGGCGTGGATGGTCCACGCCCGCGTCTCCTTTTCGCCGGTCGTCAGGTACGTCCGCAGGCCGAGCAGATGGTAGGCGGAGCGGATGAGCGACGACACGCCCGAGTCCGCAACGCCGAGGTGGGCCAGGTACTCGCGCGCTTCGGCGTCCGGGAGCTCCGCGAGCTCCGACTCGATCGCCGCGGAGACGACGACCGCCTCGGTGCCGAGGTGGGTCTCGGCGTAGTGCCGGACGGCGGCCACGTGGGGCAGCGCGCTCTCGGCCGTCGCGAGGTCGCTCTCGGCGACGTTGCAGGCAAAGAGCATCGGCTTCATGGTGAGCAGAAAGAACCGGTGCGCGACGTCCTTCTCCTCGGGCGAGAGGGGCGCGGTGAAGGCGCGCCGGCCCGTGTTCAGGTGCGCGAGGAGCTTGTCCGCCACGGCCAGCGATTCTTTGGCGTCCTTGTCGCCGCCGCGGGCGATCTTTTCGGCCTTGTCCCGGGCGCGCGTGACGGCCTCGAGATCGGAGAGCACCAGCTCGGTCTGGATGGTCTCGATGTCGGCGACCGGGTCGAGCGCGCCGGCCACGTGGACGACGTCCTTGTCCTCGAAGCAGCGCACCACCTCGACGATCGCGTCCACTTCCCGGATGTGCTGGAGGAACTTGTTGCCGAGCCCCTCACCCTTCGAGGCACCCTTGACGAGGCCGGCGATGTCCACGAACTCGACCGTGGCCGGGATGATCCGTTCCGACTTCGAAATCTTCGCCAGAGGCTCGAGGCGCGCATCGGGCACGGTGACGACGCCGACGTTGGGCTCGATCGTGCAGAAGGGGTAGTTCGCCGCCTCGGCCTTGCGCGTGCGCGTCAGGGCGTTGAAGAGGGTGGATTTGCCGACGTTCGGGAGGCCCACGATTCCGGCTCGCAGCATAGGGCGGGGGAGTATATAGAAGTTGACCCCGTCATCCCGAGCGCAGCGAGGGACCCCGTCCACGCGAAGAGGCGATCGAGCACGGGATCCCTCGTCGCGTCGCGCCTCGGGATGACGAGGTTCTCGCTCCTCGGGATGACGGGCATCTTCCGCTCGTCGAGAGGACGACAGGGTGTTCTAGAATGCCTCCACCCTGACTCCACCGACTCCACAGTCCCCCGGGTTCCTGCGCGCGGTGTCGCGCTGGGAGATCGTTGCGCTTTCGGTCAACGACGTCATCGGCAGCGGGGTCTACCTGATCCTGCCCGTCGCCGCGGCGATGCTGCTCGGGCCCGCGAGCATCTGGGCGATTCTGGCGGCGGGCGTCGCCGTCCTGCTCCTCGTGCTCTGCTTCGCGGAGGCGGCGAGCCTCTTCGACACGCCCGGGGGCGCGATCGTCTACACGCGCGCGGCATTCGGGGAATTCGTGGGATTCGAGGTCGGCTGGATGACCTGGATTGCGCGCGTATCTTCGATCGCGGGCCTCTCGGTCTTTTTTGCGCGCGCGGTCGGGTACCTGTGGGACGGGGCCAATCACGGCCTCGGGCAGGCGCTCACGATCGTCGTTCCGTTGCTCGGGCTGACCTGGATCAACGTCCGCGGCGTCAAGTCGGGTGCACGCACGGCGGTGGTCCTGTCGCTCGGAAAGACGCTCCCGCTCCTGCTGCTCGTCGCCGCCGGCGTCTTCGCGATCTCCTGGAACCGGGTCTTCCCCGTGCCGACGCCGGATAGCGGAAATTTCACGAAGGCCGCCCTGCTCGTGCTCTTCGCGTACGCGGGGTTCGAGAACACGGCGGCTCCGGCGGGGGAGTTCAAGAACCCGCAGCGCGACGTCCCGTTCGCCCTCGTGGTGCAGATCGCGCTCGTGACCGCCATCTACACGCTCGTCCAGCTCGTCGCGATCGGGACGATCCCGAACCTGGGGCAGTCCCCGACGCCCCTGGCCGATGCCGGCCGCATGCTCCTCGGCCCGATCGGAGGCTTCCTCCTGACGCTCGGCGCCGTCCTCTCGGTCCTCGGCACGAACAACAACACGGTGCTCGCCGGGCCGCGCTACCTCTATGCGCTGGCCGAAACCGGCCGGCTGCCGCGCGTCTTCGCGAAGATCCACCCGCGATACCGCACGCCGTACGTCGCGATCCTGACTCAGACGGGCGTGGCGCTTGCCCTCATCGCGACCGACGCGGTGCTCCACAGCGTGAAGCCGGGGGCCCTGGGCGTCGCCGAGGAGCTCGCGGTGCTCTCGACGATCGCGCGCCTGGCGACCTACATCGGCACCTGCCTCGCGGTCCCGGTGCTGCGCCGCAAGATGCCGGCGACCCCACGGACGATTCGCCTTCCGGGCGGCCCCGTCATCCCGATCGCGGCGCTCGTCATCTGTCTGATGTTCCTCTCGGCCGCCGAGAAGAAGAATTTCATCGGGGGAGCGATCGCCCTGGCGGTTGGAGCGCTGGTGTACGCATCGCGAGGGAAGGCCGCGGCCGAGGGATCGGCCCGCGACAATATGTAAAGTGAGCCCGCGCGGTCGGGTCGGGGAGGCGCCATGGGGTCCCCGAAGGACCGTGTTGCCGAGATTGAGTCGAAGGAGCGTTGAGGCGATGAGAAAGATGATCCGGCTTCTGCTCATTCTGTGGGTCGCGCCGCGGGCCGCTCGCGCCCAGACGGCTCCGGCTCGAGCGGCTCCTCCGGTCACCGTGCTTCGGGCCGCGAGGATGTTCGATGGCCGCTCCGATTCGCTCGTCCCCAATGCCGTCGTGGTCGTCGAAGGCGGCAAGATCGTGGCAGCGGGCTCGGGGCTCCCCGTGCCGCCCGGCGCGACGGTGATCGATCTCGGCGACGCGACGCTATTGCCCGGCTTCATCGATTCGCACACCCACCTGACCGGGGAGTCGGGTGAGAGCTACATCCAGGACTTCTTCGAAGGGTTGCGGCGGCCGAGCACGGAACAGGTCTTCTACGGCGCCCGGAACGCGAAAAAGACGCTCGAGGCCGGCTTCACGACCGTGCGCGACGTCGGATCGGAGAAGGACCTCGACGTCGGCCTGCGCAACGCGATCGCCGACGGCCTGACCCCGGGCCCGCGCATGCTCGTCGCCCGCTACGCCCTCGGCGCAACCGGGGGCCACTGCGACAGCACGGGATTTCCGCCGAGCACCTTCGGTCCCGAGCCGGGGATGGAGAAGGGGATCGTGCACGGCGCCGACGAAGGGCGCCAGGCCGTGCGGCTCGACGTCAAGTACGGCGCGGACGTCATCAAGATGTGCGCCTCGGGCGGAGTGCTCTCGCTCGGCGACGACGTGGCGGCCCCGCAGCTGACCGACGAGGAGTTGACCGCGATCGTCGACGAGGCGCACCGCCTGAAGCGCAAGACCGCCGCCCATTCCCACGGCGACCTGGCTGCCCGGTCCGCGGTCAAGGCCGGCATCGACTCGATCGAGCATGGCTCGTTTCTTTCGGACGAGACGCTCACCCTCATGAAGACGAAGGGGACCTTCCTCGTGCCGACCTGCATGGCGGGACAGTGGACCGGCGGAAAGCTCGAGCGGTTCCCGCCCGCGATCGCGGCCAAGGCGAAGGCGGCTTTCGCCGCCCACGACGAGATGTTCCGGCGGGCCGTCAAGAACGGCGTGAAGATCGCTTTCGGCACCGACTCGGGCGTCTCGCCGCACGGCCTGAACGCGCAGGAGTTCGGCTTCATGGTGGACCTTGGTATGTCGCCCGCGGCGGCGCTCAAGACCGCCGGACCGAATGCGGCGGAGTTGCTCGGTCTGGCCGATCGCATTGGCACGCTCGAGAAGGGCAAAGAAGCCGACATCGTCGCCGTGCCCGGAGACCCTCTGACAAACATCCACGCCACCGAGAAGACGCTGTTCGTCATGAAAGGAGGGCAGGTCTTCAAGGGCCCGTCGCGGTGACGGGACTCCCGGGATGAACCTGCTCTCCAACAAGGAACGGAGATCCCATGATCCGCCGGCACTTCTGCGGGGTCCTGTTTGCGCTCGCTGCCTCGTCCCCCGCCTTCGCTGCCGAGTCGGGCGAGCCGAGCTCGCCGTCCAATGGGATCACGGTCGGTCGCTCGCAGAAGAACGACGTCTCGCCGCGGTTGCGGGAGATTCCCGTCAAGCCGCTGGTGCTCCAGCCCCGGCACCTGCAGCGCGAGCCCCTGGCGGTGGTCTCCGAACCGCGGCAGGCACCCGACCCCGTCGTGCAGAAGAGCCTCGCCGCTGTCAAAATGCCGACTCCGAACCTGAACTTCGACGGCATGCCCTTCCCTGGTGTGGCCTGCAACTGCGCTCCCCCGGACACCAACGGCGAGGTCGGGGCCACGCAGTACCTGCAGATGGTCAACGAGGGCATCCAGGTGTTCGACAAGACGACCGGGGCTTCGGTCTTTGGCCCGGTCTCGATCACGACGCTCTGGTCCGGATTTGGCGGCGTCTGCGAGACGTCCGGGGGCGGCGACCCGATCGTGGTCTACGATCAGCTCGCCAATCGCTGGGTGGTCAGCCAGTTCGCCGGGTCGAGCATACCCACCGACGAGTGTGTCGCCGTTTCCACCACGAGCGACGCCACCGGCAGCTGGCACCGCTACGACTTTCACCTCGGAAGCAACTTTTTCGACTATCCCAAGCTCGCCGTCTGGCCCGACGCCTATTACGTCTCCATGAATGTCTTCAACTCTGCGGGCACGTCTTTCCTCGGGCCGCAGCCCTTCGCCCTCGACCGCGCGGCAATGCTCGCGGGCAATCCGGCGACGTTCATCGCTTTCGGTCCGCTGTCGACCTCGCTCGGCGCCATGCTGCCTGGGGACCTCGACGGCTCGAACCCGCCGCCCGCGGGCGCGCCCAACCCGTGGCTTTCCACGGAGGGGGGAAGCTGGTCTCTCTACCGCTTTCATGTCGACTGGGGCACGCCCGCCAACAGCACGTTCCTCCTTGGAGGCAACCTCTCGCCCGCCGGCTTTACCACGCTCTGCAACGCTACGAGCAGCTGCGTTCCGCAGCTTGGCACGACCGACCAACTGGACGGCATCGGCGACCGGCCGATGTTCCGGCTGGCTTACCGCCGCTTCGCGGACGGCCATGAGGCGCTCGTCGGCAATCGCAGTGTGGACGCGAGCGGCGTGGCGGGGATCCGGTGGTGGGAGATCAACAACGCCACGAGCGGCGCGCCGGGCTTCGTGCAACAGAGCACGTATGCGCCCGACACCACGTGGCGGTGGCTGGGCAGCGCCGCCATGGACGGGCAGGGCAATCTGGCTCTCGGCTTCAGCGCCTCGAGCGCCACCATCCATCCCGGAATCCGCTACGCGGGCCGGCTCGCCGGCGACCCGGCGGGCACGCTGGCGCAGGGCGAGGCCACCGTGATCGCGGGGACCGGGAGCCAGACCATGACCTCCAACCGATGGGGGGACTACAGCGACCTGACTGTGGATCCGGTGGACGATTGCACCTTCTGGTACACGTCGGAGTACTACGCCACGACAGGCTCCTTCAACTGGCGCACCCGTATCGGCAGCTTCAAGTTTCCGAGCTGCACCCCCGGCGCCCCGACCAACACGCCCACGCCCACGCCTTCGCGGACGCCGACGCCGACGAGCACGCCGACAGCGACCCGAACGCCGACGCCGACGCCGACGAGCACGCCGACAGCGACCCGAACGCCGACGCTGACAGCAACGAAGACGCCGACCAGCACGCCGACGAGCACGCCGTCGCGGACGCCGACGGTGACGAGCACGCCGACGCCGACGCCCGTCCTGCCGAGTCCGGCCCCGATGAGCGTGGACGGGCACGGCACGGGCGCGACTTCGAACCTGAACGGCGTCCTGGAGTCCGGCGAGACGGTCGTCGTTGCGCCCGCATGGAAGAATACGACTGCCGGGGCGCTGACGTTTTCCGGCACGGCCCCCAACCTCGTGGGACCGGCCGGGCCGAGCTATGCGATTGCAGACGGCTCCGCCGACTACGGCACCGTCAGCCCCGGTGCGACGGCCGACTGCTACAACGCCACTGTGGCGCACGACTGCTACCGGATGACCGTGGGCGGCGTGCGGCCCGTGCCCCACTGGGATGTCACGTTCGACGAGTCCCTGAGCCTTCCGCAACTGAAGACCTGGACGCTGCATGTGGGCCAGAGCTTCACCGACGTGCCGGTGTCACAGCAGTTCTATGCGTTCATCGAGAACATGTTCCACAACGGGATCACCGGCGGCTGCGGCGCCGGCATCTACTGCCCGGACAGCCCGGTGACGCGCGAGCAGATGGCGGTCTTCCTGCTGAGGGCCGAGCATGGCGCGACCTACCTGCCTCCGGGGTGCAAGGGGATCTTCGATGACGTCCCCTGCCCGGGCGAGTTCGCCGATTTCGTCGAGCAGCTTTTCAACGAGGGGATCACGTCGGGTTGCGGCGTCGGCCTGTACTGCCCGAAGGATCCCGCGACGCGAGAGCAGATGGCGGTCCTGCTGCTCAGGACGAAGAACACCTCCGCGTATGTCCCGCCTGCCTGCACCACCCAGATCTTCACCGACGTCCCGTGCTCGAGCGGGTTTGCCGCCTGGATCGGAGAGCTCTCCGCCGAAGGGATCACGGTGGGCTGCGGCGCAGGCTCCTACTGTCCCACCGCGGCGAACACCCGCGGCGAGATGGCCGTCTTCATCGTCCGGGTGTTCAAGCTGCTCCTCTACGGGCCGTAGGTCCGGGGCTTCGAGCCCGATTTTCCGGGGGCTCCTCGCGCGAGGGGCCCGTCCTTTTCGTGCGGTATCTTGGCGGGGTGCTGCTTCTCGCGAGTGTGCTTGCCCTGGCGGCGCGTGTCGCGCCGGGCGCCTGCCGCGCGCCGGCATTGACCGTCGAGATGTCGTCGGTCTCGCCGAAACAGGGAGGGTTCGTCGCGCTGACTTTGAAGAGCGACGTCGAGCTGGCCAGCGCCGTCGTCTCCTCGGGCGGCCGCGAGGCGACGATGGAGCGGGACGATGGGGGCCGGCTCTTCCTCGCACTCGTCGGCATCGACTTCGAGAGCGCCGTCGGTTTGCGGGTGGTGGACGTCGCCGTCGAAGGCCTCTGCGGCGACCGCCACGAGGCCCGCCGTGAGCTGCGGGTCGTCTCGGGAAAATTCCCGGTCCAGAAGCTCCGGGTCGCTCCCGCGTACGTCGAGCCGCCCGAAAGCGAGCGCGATCGCATCCGGGAGGACAAGGAGAAAGTCGGCCGCGTCTGGGCGACCGGCGACCCGCGCCGGATGTGGGGTAGCCCCTTCCGGCTTCCGGTTGATGCGCCCGCGCGCGACAACTTCGGTTCGCGGCGCGTCTTCAACGGGAAGCCGAGGTCTTCGCACGAAGGAGCGGATCTTGCTGCGCCGCAGGGCGCGCCCGTTGCGGCGCCCGGGCCCGGCCGCGTGGCGCTCGCCGAGGATCTGTACTTCTCGGGAGGCACGGTGATCCTCGACCACGGCGCGGGTCTCTTCACGATGTATTTCCACCTCTCGCGCATCGACGTGAGATCAGGCGACGAGGTGGCCTCCGGAAGCCGTCTCGGCGCGGTGGGAGCGACCGGTCGCGCGACGGGCCCTCATCTGCACTGGGGCGCCCGGTTGAACCGCGCGCGCATCAATCCGTTGGGGCTGTTGCAGTTACCGACGTGGGTCGTCGAATCGGCCAATAAGAGCCTGACCAGTCAGTCAGAATAAGCCACCTTTCCTTAAGAAAACAAAGGGATTAGAGTTGCGCGATCCATGCCGCGCAGGAAGAAGTCTCGGCAACCCGACCTGTCGAAAGCCCACGTCCGGCTCTCCGTGAACGGCGAGTCGGTCGAGTCCGCCTTCGAGCCGCACAAGACTCTGCTCGAGGTCCTCCGCGAGGACCTGGGCCTCACGGGCACGAAGCACGGCTGCGAGCTCGGCGAGTGCGGGACGTGCGCGGTGCTCCTCGACGGAAAACCGGTGCTCTCGTGCCTCGTGCTCGGCCTCGAGTGCGAGGGCCGCCGGGTCGAGACCGTCGAGGGGATGGCGGACCCCTTGGGACTCCACCCGCTCCAGAAGGCATTTGCCGACCTCGGGGCCGCGCAGTGCGGCTACTGCACGCCCGGGTTCCTGCTGACCGCGAAGGCGCTGCTCGAGGAGAACCCGAAGCCGACGCTTCCCGAAATCCGCGAAGCGCTCGCCGGCAACCTCTGCCGCTGCACCGGCTACGTCAAGATCTTCGAGGCCGTCGAGCTCGCCGCCGCCTGGATGCGCGGCGAAGAAGCGCAACCGCGAAAGGAGTCCCTCTACGGATTCGATTTCGACGAGGGCGGACTTCTTCCGGTGCTGAAATGAGGGCGCCCCGCAAGCCGACCCGCGTCGTCGGGCGACCCTACGCGAAGGTGGACGCCGCGGCCAAGGTGACGGGGCAGACGAAGTTCGCCGACGACGTGATGCTGCCGCGGATGCTTCACTGCAAGCTGCTGCGCTCGAAGATCGCCCATGCCCGCATCCTCTCGATCGACGTCTCGCGGGCGCTCGCCGCCCCAGGCGTCGTGGCGATCGCCACGGGCAGGGATCTTCCGGTCCCCTTCGGAATTCTCCCGGTCTCCCAGGACGAGCATGCGCTCTGCCTCGACCGGGTGCGCTTCGTCGGCGACCCGGTGGCCGCCGTCGCCGCGGTGGACGAGGACGCGGCCTTCGGCGCGCTCGATCTCATCGACGTCCGGTACGAGCCTCTGCCGCCGATCGGCACGATCGAGGAGGGGCTGGCCCCCGCGGCCACGCCGATCCACGACGACGGCGACTCCGGCAACATCCACAAGCTCGTGTCGATGCAGTTCGGCGACACCGAGGCGGGCTTCGCGCGCGCGGACCGCGTCTACGACAACCTCTACTTTTACGAGGGCAGCACGCACCTGGCCCTCGAGCAGCACGCGTCGGTCGCCGATTTCGGCCCGGACGGAAAGCTGACGCTCTGGTCTTCGACGCAGACGCCGCATTACGTGCACCGCGCGCTCGCGAAGGTCCTCGCGATGCCGCCCGCGAAGATCCGCGTGATCGCCACGCCCAACGGCGGCGGGTTCGGCGGCAAGTCCGACGTGTTCAACCACGAGATGGTCGTGGCGCACCTCTCGCGCGTGACCGGGCGGCCCGTGAAGATCTGCCTGACGCGCGAGGAGGTCTTTTACTGCCACCGCGGCCGCCACCCGACCCTGATGCGGGTGAAGACCGGCGTGAAGGAGGACGGGGCGATCACGGCCCTCCACTTCCAGACGATCCTCGACGGCGGCGGGTATGGCTCCTACGGCGTCGCGTCGACGTACTACACGGGGGCGCTGCAGACGGTCACCTACGAGGTGCCGACGTACCGCTTCGACGGGGCCCGCGTCTTCACCAACAAGCCGCCGTGCGGTCCCAAGCGCGGCCATGGAACGCCGCAGCCGCGGTTCGCGCTCGAGGTCGAGCTCGATCGGATCGCCTGCGACCTCGACCTCGACCCGGCCGCGATTCGCCGCGAGCACCTGCAGCCACCCGACTCGCTCACGGCGAATTTTCTGCGCGTCGGCTCGATCGGCCTCGGTGCGTGCATCGACAAGGTCGTCGCGGCCTCCGGCTGGAAGAAGCGGCGCGGCAAGCTGCCGCCGGGGCGCGGACTCGGGCTGGCCTGCTCCTCGTACCTCTCCGGCGCGGGCCTGCCGATCTACTGGAACACCATGCCGCAGTCGGGCGTGCAGTTGAAGATCGACCGCGGCGGAGGCGTGACGGTCTTCTGCGGCTCGACGGACATCGGCCAGGGCTCCGACTCGATCCTCGCCGCGATCGTCGCGGAGGTGCTCGGCATCGATCCCTTCGATATCCGGATTGTCACGGGCGACACGGACCTGGCCCCCGTGGACCTCGGCTCGTACTCCTCACGGGTCACGCTGATGACCGGCAACGCCGCCATCCAGGCGGCGGAGCGCGCCCGGCAGATGATCGCCGAGGCGGCGGGCGGCAAACTCGCGATCCCGCCCGAGCGCGTGGGCCTCGACCGGGGCCGCGTCTTCGACGTCGAGAATCCCGAGATGGGAATGAGCTTTCCGGAGGCCGCGGTTCTTGCCGAGTCGAAGTTCGGAACGCTCGGGACGGTCGGCTCCTACAAGCCGCCGCCCTCGGCGGGCCGCTACCGCGGCGCGGGTGTGGGCCCGTCGCCCGCGTACTCGTACTCGGCCGCGGTCGTCGAGGTGGACGTGGATCCCGAGAGCGGCATCTACACGGTGCCGAAGGTCTGGATCGCGCACGACATCGGCAAGTGCATCAATCCCGTGCTCGTGATGGGCCAGGTCGAGGGGTCCGTGTACATGGGGCTCGCCGAGGCGATGATGGAAGAGATGGCGTACCGCACGGACGCCAACCACAACGTCGTCCACAAGTTTCCCTCGATGCTCGAGTACAAGACGCCGACGACGAAGGAGATGTCCGAGGTCCTGACCTTCCTGGTCGAGGACCCGGATGCGAACGGCCCGTTCGGCGCCAAGGAAGTGGGGCAGGGGCCGCTGCTTCCGATTCCGCCCGCGGTCGCCAACGCCGTGTACGACGCCGTCGGCGCCCGCGTGGACGAGGTGCCGGTGACGCCCGAGAAGATCCTGAAGGCGCTCAAGGCGAAGGCGCAGGGCAAGCCCGCCCGCTACGGCCCGGAGCGCTTCCCGGACGTGCCCTATCCGCCGCCGATCCACGTCCGCACGCCGGCCGAGGGCGGAGATGGCAGGGCGGTGGACGCGCCGGTGACGGCGGCGGGGGGAGTGCGATGAGGGACGGCTCCCCATGATGCGCCTTCCAAGATTCCGCTACTTCGCGCCGACGAGCGTGAAGGAGGCCCTCCGCATCAAGGCGGGCGAGGGCCCGGATTCCGCCTTCGTCGCGGGCGGGACCGATCTGTATCCGAACATGAAGCGGCGTCAGCAGACGCCGCGGGTCGTCATCGGACTCGCGCGGATCGCGGCGCTCCGGCGCCTGCGCGCCAACGCCGACGGCCTCGCGATCGGCGCCGCCGTGCCCCTCTCCGACATCGAGCACCACCGCCGCGTCCGAAAGGCGTACCCGGGCCTGGCCCACGCGATCGCCGAGATCTCGACGCCGCCGCTGCGCAACATGGGCACGCTCGGCGGAAACGTCCTGCTCGACACGCGGTGCAACTACTACGACCAGAACTACGAGTGGCGCCAGGCGATCGACTTCTGCATGAAGAAGGACGGCACGATCTGCTGGGTGGCTCCCGGCTCGCCGAAGTGCCTGGCCGTGCAGTCGGCCGACTCGGTTCCGATCCTGATTGCCCTGCGCGCGCGCGTGGTGCTCGCGTCGGCCGAAGGCGCCCGCGAAGTCGCACTCGAGGACCTCTATCGCAACGACGGCATCCACTACCTGTTGAAGCGCCCGGACGAGCTCCTGACCGAGATCCGCGTGCCGAGGACGGACGGCTGGGCCGCTTCGTACGGGAAGCTGCGCCGCCGCGGAGCGTTCGACTTTCCGGTCCTCGCGGTGGGGGCCGCGGTCCGCACCGAGGGCGGGGTCGTGGCCGAGGCGCGCATCGTCCTGGGAGCCGTGGCCTCTTCGCCCGTCCGAGCGGCCCGCGCCGAGGAGATCCTGGCGGGGCGGCCCCTCGGCGTGACCGCGATCACGGAGGCGGCACAGGCGGCCGCTGGCCCCTCTCGCCCCATGGACAACACCGACTTCTCGTTCCTCTGGCGTAAGGAAATGACGAAAAAGTGGGTCGCAGCAGCCCTTTCCGAGATTGCGGCGGGAGGCGGCCGGGTCCGGCCTTAAGGAATCCTTAACGTCGGCTTGCTCCCCCCTGGCCCCCTTGGTATACTGCGCACCTTCTCGTAATCGCTCGCCTTCCAAGCACGCTTTCGCGCTCGCAGAAGTCCGACGAATTCCACGGGAAGTCGGGCTCGCCGAGCGGCGCGGCGAGTGCGGACAATGTGACGCCGGGATCGAGGATTCTGTTTCGATGAAACTCTACGTTGGAAACCTTCCCTACAATGCCACCGAGGACGATCTCCGCACGCTGTTCTCCCCGTACGGCGGAGTCACTTCCGTCGCGATCATCACGGACCGCGACACGGGCCGCTCGAAGGGCTTCGGCTTCGTCGAGTTCGGCAACGACGACGAGGCGCGCAACGCGATCTCGGCGCTGTCCGGCCAGGAATACGGAGGCCGCGCGCTCACGGTCAACGAGGCGCGCCCGAAGACCCAGAACGGCGGCGGCGGCGGCCGGCGCGACCGTTACTGAGTCCACTGCTCGGGGATTTCTCGGGGGGCGAAAGCCCCCCTTTTTCTTTTTGAGGGTTGAGGGGGTCAACCGTGTATTCTTGGACTTTCCTCGCAGTCTGAGACTCCAGGCGTTCAAGACTGGCAAAGACAGGAATACACGGTTGACCCCGTGAGCGAGGTTCGTTTCGAGCGCTGGGCCAGGACCGACGGGCCGGCGTCCGAAAAACGGATGATGCGCCTGCTCGAGTTCGAAGGGTACGACGTCCTGGTTTACACCTACCGGCCGGGCACGGTCTTTCCCGAACACGAGCACGCGCGCCCGAAGTGCGACGGCGTCATATCGGGGGTCTTGCGCGTGAGCGTCGGCGAGACGTCGTGGGACCTCGGCCCCGGCGACCGCATCTACCTGCCGTCCGGCACGCGCCATCGCGCCGCAGTCGTGGGAAGCGAGACCGTCGTCTCGCTCGATGGAACTTTGTGGTGAAAAGGAGACCGTCATGGCACTTGACCCGTCCGAGCGCGAAGCGTTGATCCGCCGCTACGAGGAGGGTCCCGCGCGGCTGCGCGCGGCCTGGGACAAGGTGCCCCCCGAGGCGCGCCAGTGGCGCCCCTCCGAGGGCAAGTGGTCCGCGCACGAGGTCGTCTGCCACACCGCGGACTCGGAGACGAATGCCGCGCTGCGGATCCGCTTCCTCGTCGCCGACCCGAGCCCCACGATTCTCGGCTACGACCAGGAGCGGTGGGCGAAGAACCTCGACTACCACGCGGGCTCGGCCGAGCTCTCGCTCAAGACGACCGAAGCGGTCCGCGCCTACACCGTCCCGCTGCTGCGGCGGATGTCCGAAGCGGCGTGGGCCGCCGCGGGCACGCACACCGAGTCCGGTCGATTCACGGCCGAGAAGTGGCTGACGATCTACGCCGAGCACCTCGAGAAGCACGCTCGCCAGATCGACCGGAACATGGAGGCGTGGAAGGTGCGCGGGGCCTAGTGTCCGGTCAGAAGCTTCCCGATACCGATCTCGTCGCTGAAGCAATGCATGCGGGCCTGAAGAACGGGAGCCGCAGCGCTTGTCAGAAGCTGGATGACGCCATCGACACGTCGGTGACAGAACGCTAGCCGGAGTTCGGCGCGGCGAGATCCCTGCCAATGCGCCCGACCTCGTCGAGCAGGGCGAGCAGGTCTTCTTCGCGCGTGCGGAAGTTGGTGATCGAAACGCGCAGGGCCGTGCGGCCCTTCAGGATCGTGGGCGCCAGGAAGAAAGTGCCGTCGCCGACGACGCGGTTGATGATCGCGCGGTTGATGCGGTCGAGCTCGGCGTCGGGCAGGCTCCGGTCCCTCGGGCGATAGCGGAAGTTGGCGATGGAGAGGACCGGCTCGGCCAGCCGTTCGAAGTCCGGGCGCCGGGCCACTTCCGCGGCCAGGAAGTGCGCCAGCCGCACGTCGTTGGCGATCTGCGCGGCGTAGCCCCGGCGTCCGTGGGTCTTCAGGCCCATCCAGACCTTGAGGGCCTTGAACCCGCGCGAGAGCTCCACGCCCCGTTCGGCGAACCACGCCGGGCCCGGGAAGGGGCTCTCCGGATCGGCGGCGAGGTACTCGGGGAACTTGCGGAACGCCGCGGCGAGGCGTCCGGGCTCGCGCACGAGCGTGGCGCCGGCTTCGTACGGGACGTACAGCCACTTGTGCGGGTCGGTCGCGATCGAGTCCGCGCGCTCCATTCCGGAGAAGAGGGGTTTCAACTCCGGCACGATCGCGGCCAGCGCACCGTACGCGCCGTCGGCGTGGAACCACAGGGACTCGCGGCGGCAGAAATCGGCCAGGGAATCCAGCGGATCGATCGCGCCGGTGTTCACGGTGCCCGCGTTTCCGACGACGATCGCGGGAAAGAAACCCGCGGCCCGGTCGGAGGCGACCGCCCTCTCGAGCTCGTCCATCCGGATCCGGAACCGGTCGTCGGTCGGGATCTTCCGGAGCTGGTTCGTGCCGATCCCGAGCAGGTCCACGGCCTTGTCCACGCACGAGTGCACCTGGTCCGAGGCGTAGACGGTCATCCGCGGCCGGTCCGGCCCCGATAGGCCGTCTTCGCGGACGTTGCCGGGCGTCATCGCGCGGCGCGCGGCCGCGAGCGCCGTGAAGTTCGCCATGGAGCCGCCCGAAACGAGGATGCCCTCGGCCGACGCAGGGTAGCCGAGCATCTCGGCGATCCACCGCAGGACCCGGTTCTCGACATGGATCGCAGCATGGTCCCCGCCCCAGCAGTTGGGATTCATCGCCGCGGCGAGGTAGTCCGCCATGATGCCGACCGGGTCGGCGGTGGCGTTGATGAAGCCGTAGAAGCGGGGATGGGAGTTGCCCATCGGATAGGGTAGGACGTGCTCGCGGACGAAGGCGAGGACCTGCTCGAAGGGCAGTCCCTCCTCGGGCACGGGCTCGTCGAAGAGCGCCGCGCCCGCTCCGACCTTGCCGAAGACCGGGCGCTCGAGGAGCCTTTCGCGGTGCGAGGCGACGGCGTCGGCGGCAAGGGCGCCGAGCCGCCGCAGCTCCTCGGGCGGCAGGTCGAACGGAGGCCTGGTCAACGGGTCCGGCGCGCTAGCGGACCTTGACCGCCGAGGCGTTGCCGGTTGGCGTCTCGACGACCACGCCGCACCCGTAACGGGCGCCGGCTGCGCCGGTGGGCTGCGTCTTCAGGTCGTCCGCCTTTTCGTGGAAGACGACCGCCTTCCCGACGACGCAGTTGGGCCCGGCCGTGACCGTCAGCATGTCGGTCGTGATCGTCATTTGGCCCTTGCCGTCGGCGCCGATCTCGATGTTGCCGAAGTCGCCGTTGTGCCGTGCCTTGTCCGCCGGCGCGGCGTGCGGGTTGCCCGCGGCGTTGAAGTGGCCGCCGGCCGACGTCGCGTCGGGCGCCGAGCAGTCGCCCTTCTCGTGGATGTGCAGGCCGTGGGTGCCGGGGGTGGCATTGGCGATCCAGACTTCGGCCCGCGTCTGGCCCGAAGAGGCCTGGGTGAAGACCACCTTCCCCGTCACCTTCGAGCCGCTCCGGGATTCGATGATGGCCAGCGCCGTCGGGGCCGGAGGATTCGACGCACAGGCCGAAACCCACACCAGGGCGGCTACGATCAGTCCGGCGGCGGCCCAGGATGCCTTTTTCATGGTCCTTCTCCTTTTTCTTAAGGCGCTCATAATACTCGCGCCGAGCCCCTATGATTCCCAGCGTGCCGCCGATCGCCGTTTCCCGACCCCTGCTCTTCGGCCTTCTGGCCATCGGAGCGGCCGTTGCCGTCGCCGCGCCGCAGCCGACGTCCTCGTTTGCCGCAGGCTTCGCCGCCGGGGCCGGCTCCGTTTTCATCCTATCGTTCATGAAGACCCCCCGGCCTCCGGATGAGGGTACGGGCCACGAGGAAGGTCCCCGATGAAAGTCGTCGTCGTCGAGGACGAGCAGCGCATCTCCCAGTTTCTGAAGAAGGGGCTGTCCGAGAAGGGCTATGCCGTCGACGTGGCGGGGGATTCGGACACCGGGCTCGAGCGCATCATGGCCTCCGCGCCCGACCTCGTGATCCTCGACCTGCTGATTCCGGGCTCGCGCGACGGTGTCGAGCTTTGCCGCGAGCTGCGCGCGCGGGGCGTGCACGCGAAGATCATCATGCTCACGGCCCGCGACACGGTCGAGAACAAGATCGAGGGGCTCGACGCCGGGGCGGACGATTACCTCGTCAAGCCCTTCTCGTTCAAGGAGCTGCTCGCACGGATCCGCGCGCTGCTGCGCCGGACCGAGGTCGTCGAGCCGGGCCCCCTCGTGTTCGACGACCTGACCTACGAGCCCGAATCGCGCGAGCTCGTCCGGGGGGCGCAGACCGTGCGGCTGACCGTGCGCGAGGGCGCGCTTTTCGAGCTCCTGTTGCGGCGGCGGGGCAAGGTGGCCTCGCGCTCCGAGATCCAGGCCCGCATCTGGGAGGACTCTTTCGACCTTTCGACGAACATCATCGATGTCTACATCAACGCGTTGCGCAAGAAGATCGACGCGGGGGATCGCGAAAAGCTCATCGAGACGGTCCGCGGCGTCGGCTACCGCCTTCGCGAAGCCGGCGCCGGTCCGGGCGCCTGAGACTGACCGCGTGAGCCTCTTCGGCCGTTTTCGCGCTTCGGCGCCCGGGGCTCCGGGCACGGCCGATGCGGCGCTCGCGAAGTTGAAGGCGCGGCTCGTCGAGACGGAGAGCCGGCCCCTCATCCGGATCCCGGCGGAGGACCTGCCCGCGGACGCGCGCGCGATCGCCGGGAGCCTGAACGCGCGCCTCGACGCGCTCGCGGCCTCCGAAAAAGAGCAGCAGCAGTTCATCGCCGACGTGTCCCACGAGCTGCGCACGCCCCTGACGGTGCTCCGCGGCTCGCTCGAAGTGGCCCTCGAGGAAGACCGGTCGGCCGAGGAATACCGCGAGGCGATCGGCAACGCGATCCTCGAGGTACGGCACCTGACGCGGATTTCCCAGAACCTGCTCCTTCTGACCCGCGGCGAGAGCGGCCGGGTGACGCTCTCCTTTGCGAACCTCGACCTCGGCCGGTTTGCCGCCGAAACCGTGCGGGATCTCGCCCAGGCGGCGGCCGATCGGGAGATGGAGTTCGAGGTGTCCGCGCCCGAGCGGCCCGTGTACGTCTTCGCCGACGGGGGCCGCCTCCAGCAGGTGCTGCACAACTTGATCGAGAACGCGCTGCAGTACGGCGAGCCGGGCGGAAAGATCCGCGTGGTCGTGGACGCGGCGCCCGGTGAGGCCCTGCTGTCCGTTTCCGACACCGGCATCGGCATCCCGGAGGCCGACCTGCCGTTCGTCTTCGAGCGTTTCTTCCGCTCCAAGCGTTCCCGCCACGCAAACCCGGGAGGCTCGGGGCTCGGTCTCTCGATCGTGCGCTGGATCGTCGAGGCCCACAAGGGCCGGGTCTCGGTCGGGAGCACGGTCGGGAAAGGTTCGACCTTCACCGTGCACCTGCCGGTTGTCTGATAACTTCTCGAGCCCGTGCGTCCCGTCTACATCCTGTCCGCCGCGCGAACCCCGATCGGCAGGTTCGGAGGCTCCTTCGCCGCCCTCGCGGCGGTCGACCTCGGCACGGCCGCCGCGCGCGCGGCGATCGAGCGCTCGGGCCTGCCGGCCTCGGCCATCGACGAGGTGATCTTCGGCCACGGGAGGCAGGCGGGAGCTGGCCCCAACCCGGCGCGTCAGGTCTCGCACCGCGCCGGGGTGCCCGACTCCGTCCCCGCGTTCACGGTGAACAAGGCGTGCGCGTCGTCGTTGAAGGCCATCACGCTCGGGGCGCTCGCGATCGGCGCCGGGGACATCGACGTCGTCCTCGCCGGCGGGCACGAGTGCATGTCGGCCACGCCGTACATGCTGCCGCGCGCCCGTTTCGGCACGAGGATGGGCCACACGGAGGTCGTCGACGGCATGTACCGGGACGGCTTCCTCTGCCCTCTCTGCGGACAGCTGATGGGGGAGACCGCGGAAAACCTGGTGCGCGAATACGGGATCTCGCGCCCCGAGCAGGATGCCCTCGCGGTCGAGTCGCAGCGCCGCGCCGCTCTTGCGACCCGGGCCGGCCGTTTCGCCGACGAGATCGTCGCCGTGACGATCGCCGGAAAGAAGGGCGACGTGGCCGTCGCCGCGGACGAGCATCCGCGCCCCGAAACGACACTGGAGTCCCTCGCGAAGCTGCCGCCGGTCTTCGCGAAGAACGGTACGGTGCACGCCGGCAATTCCTCCGGGATCACCGACGGGGCAGCGGCGGTCGTGCTAGCCGCGGAGGGGGCCGTGGCGAAGTCCGGCGTCGAGCCGCTCGCGCGGGTGACGGCCTGGGCATCGGCCGGCGTCGACCCCTCGCGCATGGGCATCGGGCCCGTGCCCGCGGTCCGCGCGCTGCTCGAAAAGACGAAGCGCAGGCTCTCCGACATCGACCTGATCGAGTTGAACGAGGCCTTCGCCGCGCAGATGATCGCCTGCGGGCGGGAGCTGTCGCTCGACATGGCGAAGGTCAACGTGAACGGCGGCGCCATCGCCCTCGGCCACCCCATCGGGGCGACGGGGGCGCGGATCGTGACGACCCTCCTGCACGAGATGAAGAGGCGGCGCGCGCAGCAGCGGCATCGCCGCCCTCTGCGTGTCCGGTGGCATGGGCATGGCCGTCCTGTTCGAGCGGGACTGATGCGCATCGCCCTGACGCTCGACCGTGACACCGATCTCTCGGAGACGAACGACTACCTGCGCGCGCTCGTCGAGGCGGGCGTCCCGCGCGAGGCCATCGCCGTCGTGACCCCGCTGCGACCCGAGTCGGGGCACTTCGACGCGCTCGTACTCGGCGGGGGCGCCGACGTGGACCCCGCGCGGTACGGCGAGCCGGTCCTGGAGGACGGCGGCGTGGAGATCGATTCCGAGCGGGACGCGATCGACTTCCGGCTCTTCGAGGAGGCGCGGCGCTCGGGCGCTCCGGTCCTCGGGATCTGCCGCGGGCTCCAGGTCGTCAACGTCGCCCTCGGGGGCACGCTGGTGCAGGACATCCCGACCAACCGGCCGTCCCCGGTCGTCCACGCCAGGAGCAAGGCGGAGAAGGCGCGGCGCGACCACAGCGTGTCGATCGCCCCCGGAACGCGGCTCGCTTCGATTGCCGGAATGCCGGAAACCGCGGTCAACAGTCGCCACCACCAGGCGATCGGGCGCCTCGCGCCGGGGCTCGCCGTGTCCGCCCTGGCCCCCGACGGTCTGCCCGAAGCCGTCGAGGAGCAGGGGCAGAACTGGCTCGTGGCCGTCCAGTGGCACCCGGAAAATCTGGGCGGAGACCCCGTGTCCGAGCGTCTCTTCGCCGAGTTCCTGCGGGTCGCGCGCGCGCGGATGGCGGCGCGGCCGGGCTCCTGAGGGAATAGCGGGCGGCGCCGGCCGTTCTCTCTCCGGATCCCTTGTTCCTGAGATAGATTTCTGAAGGAGAGTGTTTCATGAATAGCCGCGCCCTCATCATCGGCCTCGTCGCCGTCGTCGTCGCTGCCATCGCCTCGCCGCTGCCGGCGGAGTCGAAATTGAAGGTCGAGAAAGTCGCTGACGGCGTTTGGGCCGCGCAGCCGGAGAAGGGCGCCAACGTCGGGTGGTTTCTGCTTGGCGACGGGGTCGTCGCCGTCGACTCCGGCACGGACGCATCCACCGGCGCCGAGATCCTGAAGTCGATCGCCGAGACCACCGGCGGCAAGCCGGTCCGGATCCTCATCCTCACCCATGCCCACGCGGACCACACTGGCGGGGCGCGGGCCTTTGCGGCCGCCGGAGCGCGCGTCCTCTGCCAGGAAGGCGTGGCCGGGCAGATCCTCGCCTTCGTGACGCAGGCCACGCCGGACCAGGGCGACCCGATGTTCGGGAAGGCCAACCTGCGGCCGGTGGTCGAGTCGATCTCGGAGCGGGCGATCCTGGTGGACGGCCTGCATAACGTGCAGATCTACTTCCTCGGAGCGGCGCACTCGAAGGGCGACCTCGTCGTCTACCTCGCCAACGACAAGGTCCTCTTTTCGGGCGACCTCGCCCTGAACGGCCGCATGCCGTACCTGCAGTCCCCGGACGTCGATCCCTCGGGGTGGGAGAAGGCGCTGCAGGCGCTCGCCAGGGTGCCGGCCGAGAAGCTCGTTCCGGGGCACGGCGACCCCGGCCCGACGGGCGGGATCGCCGACTCGCTCGCGTACCTGCATGCCGTCAATCAGCTCGCGAAGAAGTTCGTCGACAGCGGCATGCGCGACGAGATGATGGATGCGCAAATCCGGGCGCCGGAGAACGAAGTCAAGAACATCCCGGTGACCGACACGCACATTGCCAACGTCAAGGCCGCGACCCGCGCCCTCCGGGACAAGGCCAGCCAGAAGCCGGCGCCGACTCCCGCCGCCCGGTGAGCCCGTCCGGCGGGATCGCGCTCGAAAGCACCTGGCCGGGGGTGCCCGGGCACGCCTTCGAGGCGGGCCGCCGCCGCTGATAGCATCCGGCGCCATGCCCGTCGTCTACCTGAACGGCCGCTACGTGCCGGAGCGCAAGGCCGGCATTTCACCGCTCGATCGCGGCTTTCTCTTCGCGGACGCGATCTACGAGGTCGTGCGTTACGACCGCGGGCGAGCGTACCGCCTCGGCGAGCACCTCGCGCGGATGCGCGAAGGCCTGGAAGCGATCCGCATCAATGCGACGCCGGATTTCTTCGAGGCGGTGGGCCAGCGGCTCCTCGCCGAGAACGGCCTGGCCGACAGGGACGCCTTCGTTTACGCCCAGGTATCGCGCGGCGCGGCGCCCCGATATCACGCCTTCCCGCCCGAGGGGACCGCGCCCACCGTCTTCGCGTTTGCGCGCGAGGTGGACCCCCCGCCGCCCCCGGACGGCGGCAAGGCGATCCTTCTGACCGACGAGCGCTGGGGGCGCTGCGACATCAAGAGCGTGATGCTGCTGCCCAACGTCCTGGCGGCCCAGAAGGCGCGCGAGGCGGGCGCGCTCGATGCCATCCTGGTCCGCGACGGCTTCGCGCTCGAAGGGACCAAGGCCAACCTCTTCATGGTGTCGAAAGGCGTCCTGCGCACGTCGCCGAACGGCCCGCGCATCCTCCCCGGCGTCACCCGCGCCGCGGCGATCGAGGCGGCGGGCCGCATCGGTCTCGAGGTCGAGGAGCGCCCCTTCACGGTCGAGGAGATGTACGCGGCGCAGGAGGTCTTCTTCGCCTCCACGACGCTCTGGGCATATCCGATCGTCTCCGTGGAGGATCGCCCGATCGGCAGCGGCAAGAGCGGGCCCGTCGCGCGCATGATCCGGGACGCGCTGATGGAGGAATTCAAGCGGGGGAGCCGAGAGTCCGAGGCCCCGAGTCCGAAGTCTCGGGTGCCCAGTCGAAGAGCGTTCGACGCTCCGAATCGGGACCCCGATCGCTGAAAGCGCAGGCTTCGGCTACGGACGCGGGTAGCGGGCCTCGATCGTCGAAGAGATCCCGCCGCGGGACGAAAAAGTCCCGGTGATTGTCATCCGCCTTGGCCGGCACGCGGCGACGCAGTCCTCCAGGATGCGGTTGACGGCGTTCTCGTAGAAGATGCCGACATTGCGGTACGCGACGATGTAGAGCTTGAGCGACTTCAACTCCAGGCACAGTTGGTCCGGCACGTAACGGATGGTCAGGTGCCCGAAGTCCGGCAGTTCCGTCTTCGGGCAGATCGCGTTGTACTCCGGGATCTCGACTGCGATTTCGTAGTCGGGGTACTGGTTCGGCCAGGTCTCGATTGCGGGCAGCGCCGCATCGATCCCTGCCCGGGCGTGCGCGTCGGTGTAGTCGGACATCGGGATGATCGTAAGCCGGAAGCGGTGAGCCGTAAACCGCAAATCGTGCATTCCGACTCGGCTCACGACGCAGGGCTCGCGAGCTCGCGTCTGCTACCATCCCGCCCATCCATGGAATGGTTCAGGCACATCTTCCACCAGCTGACCGACGTCGAGACGCTGGTGCGGGTCGGAGGCCTGACCGCGATGACGGTCATCGTTTTCGCGGAAACGGGCCTGCTCGTGGGCTTTTTCCTGCCCGGGGACTCGCTGCTCGTGACCGCGGGCGTTTTCGCGGGGACGGGGCAGCTGAACATCCTGCACCTGAACCTGATCCTCATTGCCGCGGCCATCCTCGGCGACACGGTGGGCTACTGGTTCGGCCGTAAGACTGGGCCCGCGCTGTTCCGGCGCCCGAAGTCGCTGCTCTTCAACCCCGATCACCTTCGCCGCGCGCACGACTTCTACGAGAAGCACGGCGGCAAGACGATCGTGCTCGCCCGGTTCATGCCGATCGTCCGCACGTTCGCGCCGATCGTGGCGGGAATGGGGCAGATGCCCTACCGGCGCTTCCTCGCTTTCAATGTCGTCGGCGGGGCGCTCTGGGTGCTGTCGATGACGCTGATCGGCTACTTCCTCGGCCAGATTCCGGGCGTCAAGGAGCACATCGAGGTCGTGATCCTCGTCGTAATCGTCCTCTCGATCCTGCCCGGAATCATCGCCTACCTGAACGAGCGGCGGAAGAACCGGAGTCCGTCCTAGTCCCGGGTCCCGCGATCAGGCGACCGCGGAGGTCGGGTGCGTCCGCTCGGAGAGAGGCTTGCCCCGCAGCAGCGCGAGGAGGTCGAAGATCTCGGCTTCGTGGGAGCGGTCGTGCTCGGCCATCATCCGGGGCAGGTCGGCGAGCGTGACGCGGCCGATGCCTTCCTGCGAGCCCGCGCGCTGCCAGTCCGCCGTGGACAGGGCGCGCAGCGTCTCGAGATTGGCCTGCCGCGTGCGGGTGAAGAGTGCGAGGCCCCGTTCGACGTCTTTCTCCTGGTAGCCCCGCTCGCGGGCGATCCGGTCGCCGTCGAAGTTCGAGAGCGCGGGGTTCTCCTCACTCAGGATCCGGCGGATGCGCGTGCCGTACCCCTCGCGCTCGAGGTCGGCCAGGTGCCAGACGTTTTCGACGAAGGAGAATCCGCCGCCGGCCGGCCGGACGCGGGCCTCGGTGCACGAAAGCGATGCGGCCGCGCGGGCGACGAGCGCGGGTGTGGACTCCAGTGTGAGAAGAAGTGTCTCGAAATCGCGGCGCGTCATCATCGTCCTCACCTGGCAATACGCAGGTCCGGGGCGAAAGGTTTCGCCGGCCTGAACTAGACTGCCCCCATGGGCATCCAGGAGATCCGCCAGTTTTTCCTTTCGCGCGTGTCGCCTCCGGAAGGGCCGCGCGGGCCGGACCCGGTCGCGATCGCGGCATGCGCCCTCCTGCTCGAAATCGCGCACGCCGACGACGTGTTCGCCCCGGAGGAACGCGAGCGGATCGTCCGCGCGGTTCGCGAAGACCTCGGCGTCCCGGCCTCCGACGTCGCCGAGGTCGTCCGCCTGGCCGAGGAAGAACGGCGCGAGAGCGTCGACCTCTACCAGTTCACGAAGCTGGTGGGGGAGCGGTTCTCGCGGGAGCAGCGCCTGCGCCTCGTCGAGGTCATCTGGGGCGTCGTGTATGCCGATGGCGAATTGAGCGCCGTCGAGAATCAGCTCGCGCGTCGGATCGCCGAGCTGCTGGGGTTTCAGCACCCGGAAGTTCAGGCCGTGAGGGAGAAGGTGAAGACGGGAAGTCCCTAGTCGGTCGCCCGAAGCTCGGTCGACGAGGGACGACTGTCTGCTGTCTGGTGTCTTGAAACCGAAGTGGCGGTATCAACACTTCGGTGACAGAACACTAGTTCTCCGTCAGCAGGTAGATCGCAAACGACGCCAGCCAGTGCTCCCCGGCGTAGTCGCCGGAGGTAACGCGAGCGAGGCCGGCCATTTCGTGAGCGGCCGCGGCGCGGAGCAGCACGGCGCGACGCGGGTCGGATGGAGGCAATCCCTGCGCGATCCCGCGCAGCATCCAGGCGCGCGACAGGTTCAGGCCGTCGAGGTGGACGAGTCGCGGGTCCGTCGGATCGGCGACCGAGACCGGGACGAGTGCAAAGACCTTCTGCCCCGAGAGCTGCGGGAGGAAGCGCTTGAGCCACCGGCCGTACTCCCTGGGCGCCAGAACGCGGCGCATCAGGTCTGCCTCGGCCAGGCAGGGGGAGAAGAAGTCCTCCCCGGACGGCTCGTAGGCGAGCGGGCAGGCGCGGTCCGACCCGTAGTAGAAGCTGGCGCGCGAGATCAGAATCTTCTCGAGATCGGCGCGGCGGGTCGCGCGAGCGTAGTCGAGCGCCTGGGCGAGGGCGAACGCCGTGTTGGGGTGGACGCCGCTGCGGACCGGGTGCGTGAGCTTCGGCAGGTAGTCCTGGAAGCGGCCGACGACCGCGTTCTCGAGCGGCTTGAGGCGGCTTCGCCACGAGCGCTCCTGCGGGTCTTCGGATCCCTCGAGGTCCGCGACGAGGCGCAGCGTCCACGCCCAGCCGTACGGCCGCTCGAACGTGCGCGCGCTCGACACCTCGAGGTAGCGTGTCTCCGCCTCGATCGCCTCGTCCGAGAAGTGGGCGTCCAGGCGCGCGCGGATCTCGTCGGCGGAGGGGAGGCCGGGGTTCGTGCGCAGCAGCCGCGCGAGCATCCAGTGCCCGTGCACCGACGAGTGCCAGTCGTAGCAGCCATAGAAGGCCGGGTGGAACTGCCTCGTCGCCTTCACGTCGGACGGCCCGTCGAGGACCTGCTCGGGTTTGTTCGGATACTCGCGATCGATGCAGGAGAGGGCCGTCCTCGCGAAGCGGTCGGCCGTTCCAGCATCGAGCTCCGACGCGCCGAGGCTCCCGGCGATCAGGAGTCCGGCGGCGAGGGACGCGGCAGCCGGCCTCACCAGGGCCGCTTGCGCTGCGAGAAGGAGCAGTCTTTGCGGCAATTTCACGTCGTTTCCCCGCGGTCGCGGCATGGTATCAGGGCCGGTCCCCGGGCAGACCCCCCGGGGCGTCCTGAATTAGAATCCCGCTCCTCATGTCTACCCGAACGCCCGGGATCGACCTGTCCGAGGAGCTCCTGGCCGAGTTTGGAGGCAATGCCAGCTACGTCGCCGAGCTCCTCAATCGCTTTCGGACGAACCCGGCCGCGGTGGACGACGAGTGGCGCCGGTACTTCCGGCAGCGCTTCGGCGAGCCGGAGACCGCGGCGGCGGGCGTGCCCGTCCCCGCAGCGCCGGCGAGCCCGGCGACCCCCCTCGGTCCGGCCGTCGAGGGCGAGCGCGCGACCCTCCGGGGCGGCGCGCTGCGGATCGCGGAGAACATGGAGGCGAGCCTCGGCGTTCCGACGGCGACGACGCAGCGGCAGGTTCCGATCAAGCTCGCCGACGAGAACCGCCGCCTCATCAACGAGCACCGGGCCGCGCTCGAGCAATCCAAGATCTCCTTCACCCACCTCGTGTCCTGGGCCCTCATCCGGGCGCTCAAGTCCTTCCCCGGCATGAACGACGCGTTCGACGGCTCGAGTGGCGAGCCCGCGCGCGTGCGCCGCGAGGAAGTTCGATTCGGCCTCGCCGTCGACGTGCCGAAGTCGGACGGATCGCGCACGCTGCTCGTGCCGAACGTGAAGGGCGCGGAGAGGATGAGCTTTGCCGAGTTCGTGGCGGCGGCGGACGACGTCGTCCTGCGCGCGCGCACGGGCAGGATCAAGGTCCCCGACTTCGAGGGGACCACGATCTCGCTCACCAACCCGGGCACGCTCGGCACGACGGCCTCGGTACCGCGCCTGATGCCGGGGCAGGGCGCGATCATCGCGACGGGGGCGATCGAGTACCCCGCGCAGTTTCGGGCGATGGCGCCGGCGATGCTCTCGCTGCTGGCCATCTCCAAGGTCGTGACCTTCACGTCCACGTACGATCACCGCATCATCCAGGGCGCCGAGTCGGGTGCATTCCTCGCGCGCGTCGAGCAGCTCCTGCTCGGCGAGCACGGCTTCTACGAGGGCGTGTTCGCCGACCTCGGCATCCCCTTCCGGCCGCTTCGCTGGGAGGTGGACAAGAACCCGCCGGTCCTCTCCGACGGCCGCACCGACGAGATCGCCAAGCAGGCCCGCGTGCTCGAGCTCATCAATGCCTACCGCGTGCGCGGACACCTGCTCGCCGACATCGATCCCCTGCGCACGCGGCCGATCGCGACACCACCCGGAGCTCGACCTCGAGACCTACGGCCTGACCATCTGGGACCTCGACCGCGAGTTCTGGACCGGGGGACTCAAGGGCGGCGACCGGCTGCCGCTGCGCGAGATCATCGCCGTGATGCGCCGCGTCTACTGCGGCAAGATCGGCACCGAGTACCGCCACATCTCGAGCCCGACCGAGAAGTACTGGATCCGGGAGCGTATCGCCGCCGCGGCGTCGTCGGGCCCGCTGCCGAAGGGCGTGCGCCAGAGCCTGCTCGCCAAGCTGATCGCGGCCGAGGAGTTCGAGCGCTTCCTCGGCACGAAGTTCCTGGGCCAGCGGCGCTACTCCGTCGAGGGCTGCGACACGGCGATCCCGCTGCTCGACCGGCTCGTCGAGGGCGCCGCCCGCCGCGGGGTCGACGAGGTGGTCATCGGGATGTCGCACCGCGGCCGGCTCAACATCCTCGCCAACGTCGTCGGCAACTCGGCCGAGCGCATCTTCAGCGGCTTCGAGGGCGTCGTCCATCCGGACTTCCCGGCCGACGAGGGCGACGTGAAGTACCACCAGGGCGCGCGCACGACACGCCGCTCCGAGTCGGGCCGCGACGTGGCGATCCAGGTCGAGTCCAACCCGTCGCACCTCGAGGCGGTCGACCCGGTCGTCGAGGGCGTCGTGCGGGCCAAGCAGGAGCGGGCGAACGGCCACGGGCCCGAAGCCTGGAAGCGCGCCCTGCCGGTGCTCCTCCACGGCGATGCGGCCTTCGCCGGCCAGGGTATGGTCGCCGAGGTCCTGAACCTCGCGAACCTGCCGGGCTACCGCACGGGCGGCACGATCCACGTCGTCGTCAACAACCAGATCGGCTTCACGACGCCGCCCTCGAAGGGCCGCTCGTCGGTCTACTCGACCGACGTCGCGAAGATCAACCAGGTCCCGATCTTCCACGTCAACGCCGACGATCCGGAGGCCGCGTACCGGGTGCTCGAGATCGCGCTCGACTACCGCCAGGAGTTCCACAAGGACGTCGTCATCGATCTCATCGGCTTCCGCCGCCACGGGCACAACGAGGGCGACGAGCCGACGTACACGCAGCCGCTCATGTACCGCGCGATCGAGGCCCACCCGGGGGTGCGGACGCTCTACGCGCGGCGCCTGGTGCGCGATGGCGTGCTGACGGAGGACGATGTCAGCGACCTCGAGGCGCGGCAGCTCGCGGAGTACGAGGCCGCGCTCTCGGCGGCCAAGGCCGCGGCACAGAGGCCTCGCCCGGCGGCCCCCGCGAGCCCGCCGGGCGACGGCGTCGTGGTTGAGATGGAGACCGGCGTCTCCCGCGAGACGCTTTCCCGGATCGGCCGCGTGCTCACGACCGTGCCGCCCGGCTTCCATCTCAATCCGAAGATGGTCCAGCAGCTCGCGCGCCGCGCGAAGATGGCCGAGGGCGCGCTCCCGCTCGACTGGGGCACGGCCGAGGCGCTGGCGTTCGGCTCGCTCCTGCTCGAGGGGACTCCCATTCGGATCAGCGGCCAGGATTCCAGCCGCGGAACGTTTTCGCACCGGCATGCGCTCCTGCACGACACTTCGACGGGGGACATCTGGGGACCGCTCGCGACCCTGGACCCGAAGCAGGCGCCGTTCGAGGCCTGCGACAGCCCGCTCTCGGAGTTCGCGGTGCTCGGGTTCGACTACGGCTACAGCGTCGAGTGGCCCGAGGCGCTGGTCCTGTGGGAAGCCCAGTTCGGCGACTTCGCCAACGGCGCGCAGGTCATCGTGGACCAGTTCATCGCCTCGGCCGAGGACAAGTGGCGCCAGACGACGCGCATGGGCATGCTGCTGCCGCACGGCTCCGAGGGCCAGGGCCCCGAGCACTCGAGCGCGCGCCTCGAGCGCTACCTCCAGCTCTGCGCCGACGGCAACATGCAGATCGTCAACACGACGACGCCGGCGCAGTACTTCCACCTGTTGCGGCGCCAGATGCGACAGCCCATGGCGAAGCCCTTCATCGTGTTCTCACCCAAGAGCCTGCTGCGGCTGCCGGCGGCCGCCTCGCCCCTCGAGGCGCTGACCGCGGGCGGCTTCCGCGTAGTCCTCGACGACCCCGAGATCGGCGATCGCGGTTTGATCGAGCGCGTCCTCTTCTGCTCGGGCAAGGTCTACTACGATCTGCGCGGCGAGAAGGAAAAGCGGAGCGACACCCGCACCGCGATCGTGCGCCTCGAGCAGCTCTATCCCTTCCCGCAGGAGCGGTTGAAGGCGATCCTCGCCGGCTACCCGGGCGCGCGCAACGCCGTGTGGGTGCAGGAGGAGCCGAAGAACATGGGCGCGTGGTCCTTCGTCAGGGAGCGCTCGGCGGATTTTCTCAGCGCGGGTCAGACGCTGCGCTACATCGGCCGCGCCGCCTCGCCGTCGCCCGCGACGGGCAACGCGGCCGTCCACAAGCGCGAGCTCGAGCAGTTTCTCGCGGAGGCGTTCGCGTAGAAGGGGGGAGCCGATCCCAGGCGACTCCCACGCTCCGTTTCGAAAGAGAGCGCGAGGCTTCTCGCCCGCGCGCTACTTCTTGGGGTCGTCTCCGCCGGCCCAGGCCAGGAAGAGCCAGCGGCCGCCCTCCTTGACCAGGATGTCCGTCCAGCGGCCCGTCACGGACTCGCGCGTTTTCTGGTAATTCTCTCGCACGATCTCGTAGTGATACTGCACGACAGCGACGTTGCCGGTGATCGTGACCGATATCGGAAAAATCTCTTGCTCCAGGATCGTGCTGCTCGAGTTGCTGAAACGGTTCCAGCGCGACAGGGAAGCCTTGTTCTGGGGCGCCGGATGACCCGCCTCCCAGTAGCTGAGATTTGGGTGCACCATCTTGTCGATCCAGGTCATGTCCTTTTCGGCGTTCATCTTCCACTGCAGCTCTTCGAATCGCCAGACTTCCTGTTGCTCGGGGCTCCACGTCTGGGCGGATGCTGCTCCCGCAGCGACACTGAGGGCGAGGATGACGAGAAACGGAGAAATGCGACGCACGGCCATCTGACACCTCCTGCGTCCTGGCTGAGGACGCGACAAGAAGGGCGCTCTGGGCAGCGTCCCGGAATTGAGCGGTAGCCTATCGCGGAATGGTCGTCGCCGTCCGGCGACCGCCTAGCCCTTCTTCGGCTTCATCGCGTCGAAGCCAGCCTTCAGCACCGCCCGCGGCACCTTGCGGTAGTCGGAGAACTCGCCGGCGCCGGCCAGCCACTCCCCGCCGTCCATCGTGACGCAGTCGCCGGTTTGGTAGGGGCAGAGGTCGGAGAGGAGGAACGTCGCGAGGTTCGCGATCTCCTCCTTGCGCCCGAAGCGCGCGAGGGGAATCCGTCCGAGCGCCGCCTTCTCGGCCTGCGCGTTCGGAATCAGGCGCGAGAATGCGCCCTCCGTCGGGATCGGGCCGGACGCGATCGCGTTCAACCGGATGCCGGCGTGCCCCCACTCGACGGCGAGCGAGCGCGTCATGGCGAGGACGCCCGCCTTGGCGCAGGCCGAGGGCAGCGCGAAGGCCGTGCCGGTCCAGGCGTACGTCGTCACGATCGAGACGATCGCGCCCGGGGCCTTGCGCTCGAGCAGGTGCCGGCCGAGGGCGAGCGTGCAGTTGACCGATCCGTACAGCACCGTGCGCACGACGGCGTCGAAGCCGTTGGGCGTGAGCTCCTCGGAGAAGGCGAGGAAGTTGCCGGCGGCATTGTTGACGAGGCCGTCGAGGTGGCCGAAGCGCGACGACGGCCTCCGCGACGAGGCGCGCCGCCTCGCTCCGGATTGCGGACGTCGGCGCGAGAAGAACGCGGCCTCGCCACCATCGCGCGCGGTCGCGGCGATTTCCGCAGTCGCCGCCTCGAGCCTCTCCCGCCGCCGGCCCGCGATCGCGACCTTCGCGCCGTGGGCGGCGAACGTCTTCGCCATGGACGAGGCCGAGCCCGGAACCTCCGCCCGTGACCAGGATCGAGCGCCCGGCGAGGATCTTCGGGTCGAACATCTCAGGCTCCCTCGGCTTGGCGCCGACGATACCCCAGTCGCGTAGAGTCCCTCGCGAGAGGGCTCACCCATGGCGTTCGCGAAATTCATGGCGGGTCCCATCGGCCGCGGAGTCCGGATCGTCGCGGGCATCGTTCTGATGGGTTGGGGCTTCGGACAGGGCACGACGCTCGGTACGGCCGCGGGCGTGTTCGGGATCGTGGCGCTGGCGGCGGGCTCCATGAACTGGTGCCTGATCGCGCCGCTCATCGGGGCCCCGTTCAAGGGCAGCGACGCGCTGAAGCGGTAGGGAGCGGGGTCAGACCCTCGGGCTTTCAGGTAGCGATCGAACCAGGAGGCCGTGCGCTCCTGGATGTCGAGTCGGTGGTCGGCTCGCCGCACGTCGTGGCCTTCGTTCGGTGTAGATGACGAGCTGTGTCGGGACGCCCAGCGCCTTCAGGGCGTGCCAGAACTCGTAACCCTGCGGCGTGGGGACTTCCGAGTCGCGGTCGCCGTGGAGGACGAGCGTCGGCGTCTTCGCGTTCCTGATGAACTCGATCGGCGAGGACTTCGCGTAGACCTTCGGGTCGTCGTACACGGACGCGCCGAAGAAGGGGAGCATCCACGTGTCGATCCGGTTCTGGCCGTAGTAGCTCTGCCAGCTCGCGATGCCGGCGCCGGCCACGGCGGCGGCAAAGCGGTTGGTTTGCGTGACCGCCCACATCGTCATGTAGCCGCCGTAGCTCCAGCCGCCGATGCCGAGACGCTGGCCGTCCACGGGCGCGCTTTTCAACACCTCGTCCACGCCCGACAGGATGTCCCGCAGGTCGCCGCCGCCGAAGTCCTTCACGTTGGCCTGGACGAAGGCTTCGCCGAAGCCGTAGCTGCCGCGCGGGTTCGGCAGAAAGACGTAGTACCCCTGCGACGGGAGCGTCGCCGCCCATCGCTCGGGCCAGCCGATGTGCTGCATCGAGGAGGGGCCGCCGTGGACCAGGACGACCATCGGGTAGCGCTGCGAGGCGTCGACGTGCGGGGGAGCGAGGAGCCAGCCCTGGACCGTCGCGCCATCGCTCTGCCAGTGCACGGAGCGGGCCTCGCCCCACCACGCCCGTGACCCCGCGTTCACGGACGTCAGCGGCTTCCACTGTCCGACGGTGCCGGCGCAGATCTCGGGCGGCTTCTGGAAGGAGCTGCAAACGGCGGTGGAGGCCGATCCCTGGCGGGCCATCGAGAAGTCCTGCAGCGACTCGGCGCCCGTCCAGATCGGGCGGATCGCTGCGCCTGCGAAGTCGACCGAGGCGAGGCCCTGCCCGCCGTCGGCGTCGGCCGTGAAGCGCAGTTCGCCCGAGGGGAGCCAGAAGAGCGCGCTGGCCGACCACTTCATGTCCGGCGTCAGGTTGCGCGACGAGGTGGTGTCGATGGCGACGGACCAGACGTCCCCTCCCGTCGAGCCCTCGTCGCTCATGAGGCCGTGGATGACGGCGACGAACTTGCCGTCCGGCGAAAAGCGCGGGCAGGCGATCTGCAGCGACGGCTTCAGGATCGAACGGGTCTGCCCGCTGGCCGCGTCGATGCGGTAGAGCTCGGCCACCCAGTAGTTGTTGGTGCCGGAGCCCTTCGCCGCCTCCGCGGCGAAGGTCTTTCCATCGGGAGACCAGTCGTAGTCGTAGACGTACATGTCGGCGGGGGAGACCGGACGGACCTTGCCCGTCTTCAAATCCGCGACGGCGATGCGCTGCTCTTCGAAAGTGTCCTCGACGACGCCCGAGTCGGGCTTGTAGGCGGCCAGTGCCCCGGTCTCCTGCGCCGAGCCCTCGACGAAGAGAAACGCGATCGCCGTTGCGTCCGACGACCAGAGCAGGTGATCGAGCTGGCCTTTGACGCGCGTGAGCTGTCGCGCCGCTCCGCCCGCCGCGGGCGCGAGCCAGATCTGGAGTTGCCCCCGCGCGGCGGCGTCGGAGAGAAAGGCGATCGTCCTGCCGTCCGGCGAGAAGGCGGCGCCCCACTCGCGATGCGCCTTCCCGTCTTTTGCCGCGGTCAGCCGGTGGGGCTTGCCGCCCGGCAGGTCGGCCACGGAGATGGCCGCCAGGCTTTCCTGGCCCTCCATGTCGAGGACCTTTTCGGACCAGGCGACCCGGCCGCCGTCGGGCGCGATTGCCGTGTCGCGGAAGTGGCGCACCAGGGCGAGCGATTCGAAGACCGTCTTCAGGGCAGGCGCCGCGGTGGGCGAGGCGGATGCGGCCGGCGCCGAGAGGAGCGAGGCGAGGAGAAGGGTCCAATGCATCACGGCGCCTCCAACGGGGAGGGGTCAGACCCCCTGCGGGGGTCAGGCCCCGCTAAGTGAGGTCCACCCAGATCGACTTGACCTGCGTGTACTCCGCGAGCGCGTAGTGGCCGCGCTCGCGGCCGAAGCCCGACTCCTTGTAGCCGCCGAAGGGAAGGCCTGGATCATAGAAGTTGTAGGCGTTGACCCAGACGGTCCCGGCCTTGAGGGCTTTCGCGGTCCGGAGGGCCTTCTTGATGTCGCGCGACCAGACGGCCGCGGCGAGCCCGTAGATCGTCCCGTTGCCGATCGCGACGGCTTCGGCTTCATCCTTGAACGTCAGGGTCGCCAGCACGGGCCCGAAGATCTCTTCGCGCGCGATCGTCATCTTCGGCGTGACGCCGTCGAAGACCGTCGCCTCGAAGAACGCGCCCTTGCCGTTGACCGAGGCCGCGTTGCCGCCGGCGACGAGCTTCGCGCCTTCCTTGCGGCCGCTCTCGACGTAGCGCGCGACGTTCTCGCGCTGCTTTTCGGAAACGAGGGACCCGAGGCGCGTTTTCGGGTCGAGCGGATCGCCGGGGGCCATCTTCCTTGCGCGCTCGACGACCTTTTCCATCAGCGCATCGTGGACCGACTCTTCGACGAGCAGGCGCGAGCCCGCCGAGCACAGCTCGCCCTTTCCGTAGAAAATCGCGTTGATCGCGCCCCTGGCCGCCGCGTCGAGGTCGGCGTCGGCGAACACGATGTTGGGCGACTTGCCGCCGAGCTCCATCGAGACGCGCTTGACCGTCCCGGCGGCCGTCCGCAGGATGGACTTGCCCGTCTCCGTCTCGCCCGTGAAGGAGATCTTGTCGATGCCGGCGTGCTCCGCCATGGCCCGGCCGACGACGGCGCCGGGACCGGGAATGACGTTGAATGCGCCGGGAGGCAGGCCCGCCTCCGCCAGCAGCTCGGCGAGCATCAGCGCGGTGAGCGGCGTGACGGAGGCCGGCTTCAGGACGATCGCGTTGCCGAGCGCGAGCGCCGGCGCGATCTTCCACATGGCCTGGAGGAGTGGAAAGTTCCACGGCGTGATCGCTCCGACGACGCCGATCGGCTCGCGCAGCGTCAGGAGGAACGCGTCCGTGCGGCCCGGGAACGTGTCGCCGTAGAGCTTGTCGGCGTACTCGCCGAAGTACGAGAGGCATTCGGCGGCGGCGGGCATGTCGATCTTGGCCGCCTCGAAGATGGGCTTGCCGTTGTCCTGCGTCTCGACCCGGCCGAAGTCGTCGGCGCGCGAGAGCAACAGGTCGGCGGCGCGCATCAGGATGCGTCCGCGCTGGCGCGGCTTCATGGCCGCCCAGGGCCCGGACTCGAAGGCCGCGCGCGCCGCGGCGACGGCCCGGTCGAGGTCTTCCTGGCCGGCCTCGGCGACCTCGGCGATCGTCTCGCCGGTCGCCGGGTTGACGGTCGGGAAACGCCGCCCGCTCGCCGACGGAACGAACGCGCCGTTGATGAAGAGGTCGGTCTTGAGATTGGTCATCGTCTCGATGGGACCCGAGGGGTCAGACCCCCTCCGGGGGTCAGACCCCGCTGGGACTCACTTGCCCTTGAACTTGGGAACGCGCTTCTCCTGGTTGGCGGCGATGCCTTCCTTGGCGTCCTCGCTCTGGAAGAGCAGCTGTTGGAGCTCGCGCTCGACGGCGAGCGCCGACTCGGTCGGGAGGTCCCAGCCCGACTGCACGGCGCGCTTGATCCGGCCGACGGCCTTGGACGCCTTGTGCGGCGGCACGAACTGCCGTGCGTAGTCCATGATCTGCTGCCACCAGTCCTCGGGCGTGGCGTCGATGACCTGGTTGACGATGCCGAGGTCGAGCGCCTCCTCGAAAGAGAACGTGTTGCCGGTGACCATCAGCTCGATCGCCTTCGACTTGCCGATCATCTTCGCGAGGCGCGTCGTGCCGCCCGTTCCGGGCAGCACCCCCAGTGTGACTTCGGGAAGTCCGATCTTGCCCGCGTCCTTGCGCGCGATGCGCAGGTCCGCGGCCATGGCGATCTCGAGGCCGCCGCCGACCGTGTGGCCGTTCAAGGCCGCGATGACGAGCTTGGGCGTGTGCTCGAGGCGCAGGAGCATTTCGTTGGCGTGCAGGCAGAAGAAGTACTTGAAGCCCGGCGACACGGCGTTCAACATGCCGATGTTCGCGCCGGCGGAGAAGAAGCGGTCGCCCTTGCCGCGCAGGATGATGACGTGGACGTCGTCGTCGAAGCGGGCCTTCAGGATGGCTTCGTCCAGCTGCCGATTCATGGCGTAGGTGTAGGTGTTGGCCGGCGGGTCGTCCATCTCGATGACGGCGATCCCGTCGGTCACGCGGTAGTTGACGACCGGGTGATCGAGCTCGGGACTCGTCCAGTCGCGGGTCTTTGCGGTCGTGCTCATGGGCCCTCCTCCGATAAGTTTCGAGCGCGGGATCCTATCAGGAATGGCCGCGGTTGTAGACTCTCCGGCCATGGTCGGGCGCCCGGGGATGAGCCGGCGGGGGTTCCTCGTTGCGGCGGCGGGGGCGGCGGCCGCGAGCGCCCTGCCCGCGCCGCGCCGGCGCCTCCTGCAGATGAACGGCTATCCGATCGACGCCGAGACGCCGCTCGACGCGCTGACCACCTACCTGACGCCCAACGACCTCTTCTTCGTCCGGCATCACTGGAATCCGGTCTTATCCCGAGCCGGGCAAGTGGATGCTCACGGTGGACGGCGAGGTTTCGAAGGCGGCGCGCTTTTCGCTGGCGGAGTTGAAGGCCCTGCCGCAGACGACGGTCACGTGCGTCCTGCAGTGCGCCGGAAACGGCCGGGGTCTGCAGCGGCCGATCGTGCCCGGCGTCCAATGGCGGCACGGCGCCGTCGGCAACGCGCGGTGGACGGGGGTGCGCGTGCGCGACCTGCTCGAGAGGGCGGGGCTGAAGGCGGGCGCCCGGCACCTCCACACGTTCGGAACGGACGTGCCGCCCGAGAAGGTCCCGCCGTTTCACCGCAGCCTCGAGATCGAGAAGGCTCTCGAGGACGGCATCGTCGCCCTCGCCATGAACGGCGAGCCGCTTCCCCGGCTTCACGGCGGGCCGGCGCGTCTCGTCGTCCCGGGCTGGGCCGGCGACCACTGGATGAAGTGGCTCGACCGCCTGACGGCGGCGCCCGCGCCGCAGACCGGCTTCTACATGGACACGGCGTATCGCTTCCCGAACACGCCCGGAGAGCCGGGAGTCCCGGTGCCTCCGCAGGAGACGCATCCGGTCACCGAGCTCTTCGTCAAGTCGAGCATCACGCAGGCGCCGGAGCGGATCCGGTTGGGCCAGACGGCGCCGATCCGCGGCTTCGCCTTCTCCGGCGCGCCGGACATCGCGAAGGTCGAGGTCTCCGACGACGGGGGAGCGAGCTGGAAGCAGGCCGAGCTCGGCAAGGAGCACGATCCGTACGCCTGGCGGCTCTGGTCGTTTCCGTACCGCCCGAAGGCGGCGGGGCAAGGTCACGCTTCACGCGCGCGCGACCGACAGCCGCGGGAGCGTCCAGCCGAAGGACGCCGTCTGGAATCCGAGCGGCTACTTCTACAACGCCTGGCCGTCCGCCGAGATCGAGGTGCACGCGTGAGGCCGCGGGCTCGCTCCGCAATGGTCGCGGCCGCTCGCGCTGGCCGGCGCGCTTTGCCTGCGACCGTCTCCGGACCCGGCGCCGCCGGAGGCCGACCTTCCGGAGCTCGGCACCGAGCTCGGCCAGTTTCCGCCCGGTTCCATGAAAGCCGTCGCCGACCAGGCGTGCCTGCACTGCCACTCGGCGGACATCGTCCGGCAGCAGCGACTGAACGAGAAGCAGTGGACGGCCGAGGTCAACAAGATGATCGGGTGGGGCGCGGCGGTTCCCGAGGAGAAGAAGGAGGCGCTCGTCGCCTATCTCCTCGAGCACTTCGGGCCCGACAACGACCGGTTCCGGCCGGTCGTCGCGCAGCCGGTCGGGCGCTGACGGCGCCCGCTACAGCCCGAGGAAGCTCTTCGCGATCGTGAAATAGATGATGAGCCCCGTCGCGTCCACGAGGGTCGCGATCAGGGGCGCGGACATCACGGTCGGGTCGATCTTGAAGGCGGTCGCGAGCAGGGGAATCATCGAGCCCACGGTATTGGCCCAGGCGCAGATCGCGAGGATCGAGACGCCCACGGTCAGCGCCAGGGGCATCGTCGAGCCCCAGAGCAACGCGCGGCCGACACCGACGATGCCGAGCATCAACCCGAGCGCGAGGCCGCTGCCGGCCTCCCGGAAGAGGACGCGGCCGAAGTCGCGCATCCGGATGTCTCCGACGGCCAGGCCGCGGACGATGGTCGTGACGGTCTGCGAGCCGGAGTTGCCTCCCGTGCCGATCAGCAGCGGAATGAAGAACGAGAGCGCGACGACCTTGGCCAGCTCGCCCTCGTAGTGGCGCAGCACCGTTCCCGTGAAGGTCTCGGTGACGAACATCAGCAGCAGCCAGTTGAACCGCAGGCGCACGTTGCGGAACGGTTTCGTCGCGAAGTAGCCCTGCTCGACGGTCTCTTCCGTGGCCGAGACGCCGCCCATGTGCAGGGCGTCTTCGGTCTGCTCCTCGATCATGATGTCGATGACGTCGTCCACGGTGACGATGCCGAGCAGGCGGTTGCCCGCGTCGACCACCGGGATCGCGTGGACGTCGTACTTCGACACGAGGCGCGCGACCTCTTCCTGCTGGGCGTCGGTGCGGACCGTCAGCAGGCGCCGCTCCATCATCTCGGAGATCTTCTTTTCGGGCGGCGCGGGGAAGAGGTGGCGCAGCGACACGTACCCGACGAGGTGCCCGGCGTCGTCCACGGCATAGAGGCTCTGGACGGTCTCGACCTCGGGGTCGATGCGCTTCAGGTGGTCGAGCGTCTCGGCGGCGGTCCACTCGGGCCGGATCGTCGCGAACTTCTCGGTCATGAGGCGGCCCGCCGTGCGGGGCGGATAGCGCAGCAGCCGCTCGACCTCGGCCGCGTCCCGCGGCGACATCTTCGCGACGATGGCTTCGCGCTGGCGCTGCGTGAGGTGCTCGAGGAGGAAGGTGACTTCGTCGGCCGGCAGCCGGTCGAGCTCGGCGCCGAGCTTGGCCGGGGAGGCGCGGTGGAGGATCAGCCGCAGCGTCTCGCCCTTGAGCTCCGAGAGCACCGCCGCGCCCTGTTCGGGCGGCAGCACTTCGAACAGCACGACGCGGTCTTCGCGCGGCAGGTCGTCGAGGAGCTCCGCGAGGTCTGCCGGGTGGATGTTTGCCACCGCCGCGGCCAGCTCCTTCGGATTCTCCCGGATCAGCTCCTCGATGTCGGGGCCGATGACCTTGGCGAGCGACATGGTGCGGGGATTCTGTCACTCGACCGGCGAAGGCGGAAGGAAGAAACCGCGAAGTGTCGACGCCGTGGACGAGCTGCCTACGGGCAGGTCGCGAAGGCCTTCGTATCCTGGATCGGGGCGAAGGGCGTTCCCTGGTCGTTCCGATGATTCCGCAGCGCGCCGGTCCGCGAGTCGCGCACGGAGACCGTGGCCTCGACGTTTGTGAGGCCGGCCGCGAAGACCCAGAAGTGGGAAGGAGTCAGCCCGCAGGCGTCGAGCACCTTGACGGTGACCTCGATGTTGGCCGGATCGAAGAACCAGAAGTAGCCCGAGTCACCGGTCAGGCCGATGCCCGAGCCGTCGCCGGATTCGCCCGTCGGCTTCGCCCAGCGGGCGGTGACGGCGAAGCGGCCCCCGTTCAGGCACAGGGTGTGGATCGAGGGTTTGGATCGCCCCTACCGATTCCCGATGCCCCGGATTCCCACCCGGGCCGTCGAGAACCGGGCCAATGGTCTCGATCAGCGAGCCGTCGCGCGGATCGAGCTTGAAGAGAGTGCTGGTGCGCAGGGTCCCCGAGGGAGTTCCGGTGATGCTCGTGGCCCACAGCGTTCCCGAGGCGTCGAACGCGAGGCCCGAGAGCCGCTCGACGCCGGCCGGCTTTCCGATCTTCGTGACAGACGCGTCGTCGGGGTTCACCGTGACCAGCCAGCCGCTGTTCACCGATTCGAACTGGAGCCATTGGTCGCCGCCATAGAGGGTTTGCTGCGCGAGGCACACGGTTGCCGCTCCGGCCAGGAGGCCTGCAACGACGAGAACGCGTCCCAAGCGTTGGAGCACCAGGAAACCTTGCTGGCTGTCTATCGCCATTCGTCACTTGTGTCAATCCGGCCGGACGAAGCGGCCGAGGTCGCGATGGGCAGCCGGATCTTCGGGAGGTCGGCCGAATCCTAGGTCCTTTGAGTCGGGTCCACCCAGCCGCTCGAGCCGTCCGGATGGAACTCCTTCTTCCAGATCGGCACGGTCGTCTTCACGCGGTCGATCGCGGCGCGGCAGGCGGCGAAGGCGTCGGCGCGGTGGGGGGAGACCGCGGCGATCGCGACCGAGGCGTCGCCGACCGCGAGGAGTCCCACCCGGTGCTTCATGCCGATCTTCACGCCCGGGAAATCCCGGGAGAGTCCCTCGGCGATGCGGGCCATCTCGGACTCCGCCATCGGCCCGTACGCCTCGTACTGGATCGCCGTCGTCGGGCGCCCGTCGTTGTTGTCGCGCACGACGCCGACGAAGAGGCACAGAGCGCCGTCGCGAGGAGCGGGCCTCGCGCAGAGAGCGCGCGGCGACGTCGATGGGGGAAGTCCGGTCGAGGTACATGCGGAATCCTCAGCCGCCCGCCACCGGCGGCAGGAACGCCACCTCGTCGCCGTCGCGCAGGACCGTGTCGCTTCCGACGTACTCGCGATTGACGGCGGCCGGGCGGCGCGGAAGGGAAGCGGCCGAAAAAGAGCGACCTCCCGGCCGAGCGCCGCCCAGAGGTCCCGAACCCGCGTTCCCGTCCGGCGAGCTCCCGCTCTTCCTCGTCGCGGCCGACCGCCTCCCGGAAGGACGCAAAGTGCAGAAGGCGAACGCGCATGGGCGGAGTCTATGCGGGCCGGGGCCCGAGCCAGAGTTTGCCATTGACTTCTGACTGACCGGTCGGTTATTGTCCGTGTCCATGCCGCGAACCGCCAACGCCACCGAGCCCGAGCGCCGTCTGACCCTGCTCAAGGCCGCCTTCCGCGAGGTCGCCGAGAAGGGCTTTTCCGAAGTCACGCTCGACGACATCGCCCGCCGCGCCGGCGTCTCGAAGGGCGTCACCCTCTACTACTTCGATTCCAAGGAAGAGCTCTTCCGCGAGCTCTTCGGCTGGCTCATCGACTCGATCCACGCGCGGATGCGCGAAGCCGTCGCCGCCGAAGAGGAGCCCGTTGCCAAGGTCCGCGCCCTGGTCGCCCTCATCTTCCCGTCGCCCTCGAAGAACCGCGCGTTCTTCCGCGCCTTCGTGGATTTCTGCGGCCTGGCGTCGCGGCGCGAGGCCTTCCGCCTGGTCAACGAGCGCTTCTACGCGGGCTGCCGCGACATCGACGGCGGCATCGTCGAGGAGGGCATGCGGCGCGGTGTTTTCGCCGTGCGCGACCCGAAGGAGGCCGGCTCGACGATGCGCGCGATCTTCGATGGCCTGATGATGCAGTGGCTCTCCGAAAGGCAGCCCGAGGAGACCTTCGGTCTCTACCGGGACCGCTGCGAGCGGGAGATCCTCCGCTACCTGTTGCCCGCTCCCGGTTCGAAAGGAGACAAGCGATGAGACCCGTGCCTGCGCCCGAACCCCGCTGCGCCAACGGCGAATGCCCGCGGCCGAGCGAGCCCGGCGAGCGCTATTGCGCGACCTGCGGCCTTGAGCGGTCCCTGTTCGATCCCGAAACCCGCCGCGAAGCCGTCCGGAGGCAGGCCGGCGCCAGGGGGGAATCGGGCCGGCGATAGAATCCCGGCTGCCCATGATCCCCGACGGCGCCCCCCTCTCGGTCCAGCGCATTCTCCTGGCCGCCCCCCGCGGCTTCTGCGCGGGGGTCGTGCGCGCCATCGAGATCGTCGACCTCGCCCTCGATTGCTTCGAGGGCCCCGTGTACGTCCGGCGGGAGATCGTCCACAACAGTCACGTCGTCCGCGACTTCGAGGCGCGCGGCGTGCGGTTCGTGCAGGAGCTCGACGAGGTGCCCGACGGCGCCACGGCCGTTTTCTCCGCGCACGGCGTCTCGCCGCAGGTGCGCGCCTCGGCCGCGGCCCGCGGTCTGCGCGTGATCGACGCGACCTGCCCGCTCGTCACCAAGGTCCACCTCGAGGCGATCCGTTTCGCGCGGATGGGCTACGAGATCCTGCTCGTCGGCCACGCCGGGCACGAGGAGGTCGAAGGCACGATGGGGGAGGCCGCGTCGCAGATCCGGCTGGTCTCCTCCGTCGCGGACGCGCAGCAGGTCGAGGTGAGCGACCCCGAGCGCGTGGCGTTCATCACGCAGACGACCCTGTCCATGGAAGACACGCGCCCGATCGTCGAGGCGCTGAGGCGCCGTTTCCCGAAGATCCACGTTCCGGCCAAGGACGACATCTGCTACGCAACGCAGAACCGGCAGGTGGCGGTGCGGGCGCTCGCCCGGAGCGCCCCGGTCATCCTCGTGGTCGGCTCGCGCAATTCCTCCAACTCGAACCGGCTCGTCGAAGAGGCGGCGCTCGCGGGAGCGCGGGCCTACCTCGTGGACGACGTGTCGGAGATCGACCCGGCCTGGCTCGCGGGCGTCGAGACGGTCGGCATCACCTCCGGCGCCTCGGCCCCGGAATTCCTCGTCAACGAGATCGTGCGGGTGCTGCGGGCCGGGCGCGAGGTCGAGGTCGAGATCGTCCTGACCGTCGAGGAGGACGTGCACTTCCCCCTTCCCGCCGAAGTGGCGGGCGCCCGCCGCGCACGGCCCGTGCCGGCGCTGCCCAGCCGTTCTTAGAGCCGAGGATGCGCGCGTGACCCGGCCGCGTCTGGCGGACAAAGTGGCCTTCGTCACCGGCGCTTCCCGCGGCATCGGCGAAGCGATCGCGCGCCGGCTCGGCGCGGAGGGAGCCCGGGTGGTGCTCGCCGCACGGGACCTCGGCGCGTGCGAGGGCCATGCCGCCGCGATGCGCGCCGCGGGACAGGAAGCCATGGCCCTCTCCTGCAACGTGACAGACCGTGACTCGGTCGCGCTTGCGATCGGGGCGGCCGTGGCGCGGTGGGGGCGCATCGACATCCTGGTCAACAACGCCGGGCTGGGCGGGCGAACTGCCCTCGACGACCCCGACGACGCCCGCTGGGATGCGATCCTCGCGACCAACCTGACGGCGGTCTTCCGGGTGATCCGCGAGGCGTCCGGCCATCTGTCCGGGGGCGGCCGGATCGTCAACCTCTCCTCGGTCCTCGGCCGCTTCGGCGTCCCCGGCTTTGCGGCCTACTGCGCCTCCAAGCATGGCGTGATCGGCCTGACCAGAAGCCTCGCGCTGGAACTCGCACCCCGCCAGATCACCGTCAACGCGATCTGCCCGGGCTGGGTGGAGACGGAAATGGCGAGAGAGGGTTTTCGCGGCCTGGGCGGCGAAGTGGAGGGCCGGCGGATGGCGGCCGGCATGGCGCCCTTGAAGCGCGTTCTCCACCCGGACGAGATCGCCGGCCTCGTCGCCTACCTTGCCTCCGACGATGCCCGCTCCATCACCGGCCAGGCCATCGTGGCCGATGGCGGGCAGGTGATGCCGTGAATGCGAGCGTCTGCGGTCGGGAGTTGTGGTCTTCAGTTTTTTGGGGCTAGACTCTTTCCGCCGCAGACGACAGACTACGGGCGACCAACGACCCACCACAGACTTTTAGAGACCGGAGGCTGAAATGAACCGTGAAGAGTTCCTCACCGCCATGGACGCTTTGATCGCCGAGAACCATCTCCTGAAGCATCCCTTCTACCAGCTCTGGTCGCAGGGCAAGCTCACCCGCGAGAACCTGCGCGAGTACGCGATCTCCTACTATCCGCACGTGGCCGCGTTCCCGACCTACGTCTCGGGGGTGCACTCGGGTTGCGAGGACTCGGTGCTGCGCCAGGCGCTGCTCGAGAACCTGATCGAAGAGGAGCGCGGCGCGGAGAACCATCCCGCCCTCTGGCGGCGTTTCGCGGCCGCTCTCGGCGCGGCGCCCTCGGATCTGTCCTCGACCCCGCGGACGCGCGAGGTGGCGGACGCGATCGCGGAGTTCCGGCATTCGACCCGCGACGGCTCGGTGGCCGAGGGCCTCGCGGCGCTGTACGCCTACGAGTCGCAGATCCCCGAGGTCTCGAAGACGAAGCGCGAGGGCCTCGGCGCCTTCTACGGCATCGTCGACGAGGAGGCGACGCGCTTCTTCTCGGTCCACGAAGAGGCCGATGTGTGGCACCGGCAGGTCGAGCGCGAAGCGCTCGGGCACATCGCCGACACCCCGAAGGCGCGCGAGCAGGCGCTGGCGGCGGCACGGCGCTGCTGCAAGGCGCTCAACCGGGCGCTCGACGGCGTGATGCGGGAAAACGCCCTCGTCTGCTGATTCGGTGATCCGGGCCGTCTTTTTCGACGCCGGCGCGACGCTGCTCTATCCAGACCCTCCGGTGGAGGAGGTCTATGCCCGCATCTTCGCGGATGACGGGGCGCGCTTCACGCACGCCGAGTTGCGGGATGCGCTGACGGCGGTCTGGATCGAGATCCAGCGCGAGAAGCCCGGAGACCGCTACGGCGGCGTGCGGGGCGAGCCCGAGTTCTGGCGCGACTTTCTCGGCCGCGTTCGGCGCCTGCTCGATGGTGGCCCGCTCTCGGGCGAGGCGTTTGCGCGCCTGGCGCAGCACTTCCGCGACCCGGCCGTCTGGGCCGTGTATCCCGACGTCCACCCGACGCTCGACGCGCTGGCCGGGCGGGGGATGCCGCTCGCGATCGTGTCCAACTGGGACTCGTACCTGCCCAAACTGCTGGAGCTGCGGGGGCTGTCCGGGTACTTCCGCACCGTGTCCGTGTCCGCGATCGAGGAGACGGGCAAGCCCGACGCCGAGATCTTCCGGCGGACCTGCGAGCGGATGTCCGTCTCGGCCGGGGAGGCGCTCCACGTCGGGGACTCCGTGCGGGACGACTTCGAGGGGGCGCGCGGCGCCGGCCTGCACGCCCTGCTGCTGGATCGCAAGGACCAGCACGGCGACGTCCCCGACCGGATCCGGAGCCTCGCGCAGCTGCCCGCGCGCGTCGTCGGGTAGCGAGGGCCGATCGGTCGATGGTGCGGCCGCCATCGGTTTGGAATCACGGTCGGGGTCGGCGCGGCAGGGCAACCCCACCGGGCCCGATTCGGAGGGGCTTGCGCCGCCGGGCTTCTGGTATTCTCCGCCGGACTTTCGCATGAACAGCCAGCTCTTCCGGACCAAGTCGCTCGACCTGATCCTCGCGGACGCCGACGAGCCGCAGCACCAGATGAAGCGGACCCTGGGTCCGATCCAGTTGATCGCCCTCGGCATCGGTGCGATCGTCGGCGCCGGGATTTTCGCCGTGATCGGCTCGGCGGCCGCCGGCGGCGGTCACCATGACGGCGCGGGCCCGGCGCTCGTCATCTCGATCATCATCACGGCGATCGGCTGCGGCTTCTGCGCGCTCTGCTATGCGGAATTCGCCTCGCTCGTCCCGATCGCGGGCAGTGCCTACACCTACTCCTACGCGACGCTCGGCGAGTTCGTGGCCTGGATCATCGGCTGGGACCTCATCATCGAGTACGCCATGGGCAACGTCGCTGTCGCGGTGTCGTGGTCGGGTTACTTCGTCGAGCTGCTGAAGGGGTTCGGCATCGTGATCCCCCCCTGGCTGACGACGGACCTCGTGACGGCCTTCAAGACCCCGGGCTTCATGGGCGCCGCGCCGCACGCCTTCGGCATCCCCATCGTCTTCAACCTGCCCGCCGCCGCCGTGACCCTGCTGCTGACCTGGATCCTCGTCATCGGGATCAAGGAGTCGGCGCGGTTCAACACCGGCATGGTCGTCCTGAAGCTCATCATCCTGGTCTTTTTTATCGTCGTCGGTGCGATGTACGTGAAACCGGCCAACTGGCACCCCTTCTCGCCGAATGGCCTGACGGGGATCCGGACCGGCGCGGCGTTGATCTTCTTCGCCTACATCGGGTTCGACGCCGTCTCGACGGCCGCCGAGGAGTGCCGCAACCCTCAGAAGGACATGCCGATCGGCATGATCGGATCGCTCGCGATCTGTACCGTTCTCTACATCGCGACCTCGCTCGTGCTGACGGGCATGGTTCCGATCGAGCAGATCCGCGGCTCCTCGGAGCCCCTGGCCAAGGCCTTTTCGCTGCTCGGAATGAACTGGGCCGCGGGGATCGTGGCCTTCGGCGCCGTCATCGCGACGACCGCCGTGCTGCTCGTCTTCCAGTACGGCCAGGCCCGCATCTTCTTCTCCATGGCCCGCGACGGCCTGCTTCCCCAGTCGTTTGCGAAGATCCATCCCAAGTACAAGACCCCCCACGTCACGACGATCTGGATCGGCGTTGTGGTCGCGCTGCTGTCGGCATTCGCGAACCTCGACGTGTTCGTCGAACTGACGAACATCGGGACCCTCTTCGCCTTCGTACTGGTCTGCATCGGGATCATGGTGCTGCGCCACAAGGACCCGGACCGCAGGCGTGCCTTCCGGACGCCGCTCGTGCCCTTCATTCCGATCGCCGGCATCGTGGTCTGCGTCTACCTGATGAGCGGCCTGCCGGTGGCGACGTGGATCCGATTCGGCGTGTGGCTCCTGATCGGCCTCGTGATCTATTTCCTCTACGGGTTCCACCGGAGCCGCCTGGCCAAACCGGCGCGCTGAGCGGCCTTCGAGGGCTCGACGGGAGAACTTCTCTCGGCCCAATCCTGGAGGCTCCCTGTTACACTGCGAAAGACTCCGCCCGGGGCGTCCCGGCGCGCGGATGTCGTATTTTTTGTTTTGGAGGTGGGAATGCGAATTCGAATGTTCCTTCTGATGGCGGGTCTTGCGGCCGCGCTGACTTGCCCGGCCAGCGGGCAGGTGGCGACGAAGAAGTTTCCCTGGCAGCCGGTCGGAGGAGTCCAGGACATCAACGTGGCGACCGAGAGCGTGGTCGTGGGTCAGGTGGTGTTCGACCTCGGAAGCACGCTCAAGGGAACGCCGCTGCGGAAGTCGAGCGCGAAAGTTCGGGTGCGGATCGACAACAACTCGGAGACGGATGAGGAAGTCGGTGTCGCCGTCGTCGTCTTCGACGCAGAGGGCAACGTCGTGGCCGCCGGCTCGAACGGCACCAAGTGGGGCTATCTGAACAAGGGCCAGCGGACGTACTACGACATCGATTTTCCGTACGTCTATCGCCGGCTCGATGAAGCCGCGAACTTCATCGTGACCGTCGAGACCCGGGCCAAGGGCAAGGGCTCGAAGCCCACCGACAAGGCCCCTGCGCCCGATGTGACGCCGGTTCCGTAACGGTCCACTCGGACCCACGTTTCTCCCCGGCCGGCAGGCCTGATAGGGTTCGCCGGCGGGGAGGGGCGCGATCATGCGCAAAGCGGTACTTTTCGCCATGGCCGTGTGCCTGTCGGCGCCCCTGGCCGCCCAGCAGGCCACGAAGAAGTTCGACTACAAGCCGGTCGACGGCATCCAGACGATCAGCCTCGCCATCGACAAGGTCAAGATCAGCCAGATCGTCTTCAAGACCGGCAAGGCGATCGGAGGACCGCTGCGGCGCTCGGACGCGGAATGCGTCATCCGGATCGACAACGACGGCCTGGTCCCCGTGCTGGCCGGCGTCGCGGTTGCGCTCTTCGACGAGGAGGGCAACCTGGTGGCGGCCGGCTCCGGCGGCACGCGCGTCGGCTGGCTCTCCGCCGGCGAACGGGACACGGGCGCGATCCGGTTTCCGTTCGTGTACCGGAACATGGAAAAGGCGAAGACCTTCATCGTGACCCTCGAGATCCTGCCCAAACCCCCGAAGGACGCTTCCGCCCCGGCCCCGCCGCCGGGCCAGCAGCGGGTCAGGGCGTGAGCATGCCGGGCACGTCGCGCCCGGCATAGCCGGTCATCTCGACGTACGCGCGCCCGCCGATCGGGCGTCCGTCCCTTTTTCCTTCGACCCGGCAGGCGCCCTCCCAGTACGTCACGCCGGTCGACTTCTCCGTGACGAGCTCCTGGTCCGCGACGAGCGGCGTCACCCGCGTCTCGAGTCCGAGCGAACGGATGGCGAGCGACCAGGCAGCGGGATAGACGGCCTTCGAGCGCGCAGAGGTCCACGTCGAGAGGGGCTCGAGCGCGACGTCGCTCCACGCGATCGGGCGCGGCGGCCCGTCTCCATTTGCCGGGACGAAGGTCCCCGCCGAGAAGGGTGACGCCTTCGCGCCCGCGAGCCGGATCCGGTAGAGCATCACTTCGGACCCGTCGGACAGCTGGAGCGCGAACCAGTCCCAGCCGGAAGCGCCGGCAGGCAGCGCGCCCGGGCCCCACTCGTGGTCGAACCAGGCGGTTCCCGAGAGAGCCGTGCGCGACCCGTTCCCGGAGAGCGCGCCGGTCGCCGAAAACCGCGTGATCGAGACGTACCGGGAGTACTCCCTCTCGCCGGGGCCCTTTTTCGACACACCGTCGCCGCCGTGGAGGACGGGTGGCTTCGCGGGCGCGAGCGTCAGGTCGAGCTGGCCGACGTCGCGGCGCCCCCCGACGAGCCGAACGGTTCCCTTCTGCTCGCGCACCGACCAGTCCTCGTTGAAGACGTCGAGCCCGGTCTGCGAGGCGCCCGCGATGCCCGGCAGGCCCAGGTGGGTCTTCTCGTCATAGGCAAACGTGCCGGCGGCGACGTCCGTCCAGGCAAAGTGGGCCAGATGCAGGTCCCGGGCGCGGAAGAACGTGAGCTGGAAGCCGTAGGCCTTGCCGGCCGGGTCGCTCAGGTGCCCGGTGTAGTACCACCACTCGACCGCGGCGTCCGGGTGCGAGCCGTGGTCGCGGGGAAACGTCGGGGGAATCGCCGGAGCTGCGAGGAGCAAAGACAGAAGCGCGACGCGCAGGCCGGCCATCACTCCTCCTGCAACGCGGCCGCCGGATTCACCGCGGCGGCGATGCGGCCCGGGACGATCCCGGCCAGAAACGACGCCGCGAGGACGAGCAGGGCGGCGCCGGCGAGCGTCGCGGCCGGCACGCGCACGGCCACGGTCCAGCCGAAGGACTGGGGATTGATGACGTCGAGCAGCAGCCACGCGAAGGCCGCACCCGCGGCGACCGCGGCCGCGGTGCCGACGAGCCCGGCGAGCAGGGCCTCGAGGAGCGTGGCCTTCCGGATTTGCGGGCCGCTCGCCCCGATCGCTCGCAGCAGGCCGAAGGAGCGGCGCCGCTCGACGGCGGAGGCCAGCAGCGCGTTGGCGATCCCGAGGACGGCGACGCCGACCGCGATGGCCTCGAGCGCCCGGGTCACCGCGAACGTGCGGTCGAAGATCCGCAGCGCCTCCTTGCGCAGCTCGCGGTTGGTAGAGATCGACAGCGCGAACCGGTCGCTCGCGGACGCGAGAATGAGCCGGCGCAGGCCGTTGGCGTCCACGCCCGGCTTCGCGAGGACGGCGGCGCTCGTGATCCTCGGATCGTCGAAGAGCGACCGATACAGCGCGCGGTCCATCACGACGGTGCCGCGGTCGTTCGAATAGTCGCGGTAGACGCCGGCCACGCGGAAGGTGCGCGGCCCCGACGGAGTCGAGACCGTCACGGTCGAGCCCTCCCCGGCCCCGAAGCGGCGCGCGAACGGCTCGGAGACGAGAACCTCTCCGCGCTGCCGGGCGGCGAGCGCCACGGGCCGCGGGTCCGCACCGCCGAGCAGGGGAAGGCCTCCGACGCGCGCCACGACGCGGAAGTCGCCCGAGGCAAGCGTGTACGGGCGGCCGGCGGCGTCGGTCGTCTCGCGCGCGCGAAAGGGATCGACCGCGGCCACGCCCTCGAGCCCCTCGAGAAACGCCACGGTTTCGGGCGGCAGGTCTCCGACGATGCCGGATCGTCCGCCCGCGTCCGCCTTGATCCAGAGGTCCGAGCGCAGGGTCGATTCGACCCAGACCTTGACGGTTTCCCGGATGGAGGCCACCGTCACGATCATCGCCAGCGTCATCCCGAGCGCCATGGCGAGGGCCGTGACGGCGATTCCGTTACGCGCCATGGCGCCGCCGAAGAAGCCGGCGGCCAGACGCCCCTCGGCGCCAAAGGCCCTGCCCAGCAGCCGGCCGGGCAGCGCCGCGCCCAGCCGGACGGCCAGAGGTGCGGCCAGCGCGAGGGCGAGCACGACCAGCGCGACGGCGGCGAAGCCGAAGAGGGGGAAGCCATCCACGGGCCCGGCCCGGGACAGCGTGAAGGCCGCGCAGAGCGCCGCTGCAGCGCCGAGCGCCCGCGGCCGCAGGCGCCGCCGCGCGATCCCTTCGATCGAGCCCGGCCGCATGGCGGGAGACGGCGCGACGCGCGTGGCCTCGAGGGCGGGAAGGACCGTGGCAAGAACCGCCGCGGACAGGCCGACCGCGGCCGCAAGCGCCACGGCGCCCCCGTATCCCGACCCCGCGATGCGCACCGTCGGCAGGTAGATGCTCGACACGGTGCCGCCGACCGCCCGCAGGGCGGCGCGCGATACGAAAAACCCGAGGACCTCGCCGACGAGGGTTCCCGCGACGCCGATGGAGAGACCCTCCGCGAGAAACGCGGCGAAGATGCCGGCCCGCGAGGCCCCGAGGGCCCGCAGCGTCGCGATCTCCGGCCGGCGGCGCAGGACCGCGATCGAGACGGCGTTGGCGATCAGGAAGATCCCGACGAGCAGCGTGAGCGAGCCGAGCGCGTTCAGATTGAGCCGAAAGGCGCGGACCATCCGGTCCGCCGTCTGCGCGGCGCGCCCGGGCGGCTCGAGCGAGAGGCCGGCAGGCAGCCGGCGCGCGATCTCGCGCCCGGCCTCCGCCCGCCGGATGCCGGGGTCGAGCACGATGTCCACGCGGTCCACGAGGCCCCGTTTTCCGAGGAGATCCTGGGCGGTAAAGAGGTCGGTGACGAGGATGTCGCCGCCCGAGGCCCGCGCCAGGCCCGAGAGCTCCAGGATCCCGCCGACCCGCACCCGATGGCGCACGCCACCCGCGACGAGCGGGATCTCCGTCCCCGGGGCGAGGCGATGCCGCTCGGCGAACGGGACCGAAACGAAGACGGAGCCGCGGCCGACGAGCAGCTCGGCCCGCGCCGTCGCCCCCGCCGGGGCGACCAGCCGCACCTCGCGCACGGCGCCGTCGCCTCCCCAGTCGACGCCGAGAATCTGCGCGACCTCGCGGGTGCCGTCGTCGAGGACGGCCGATCCCGTCACGGCCGGCGCGAAGGACCCGATCGACCAGAGAAACGAGAGGGCCGCGAGCCGCTCGACCGGAATCCCCGCGGTCCCGGTGACGACGAAGTCGCTGCGCCCCGAAACCGCCGAGGCGGCCTCCCGGAACGAGGCGGTGACGCTGCGGTTGGCGTGGTGGATCGCGGCCACGGCGGCAACCCCGATCGCCACGCCGATCGTCGGCAGGAGGACCCGGACCGGGTGCCGCTTCGCCGGGCCCGTGATCAGGGCGCGGAAGATCAGCGAGAGGCCGCTCACGGCCGGATCCTGCCGTCCTTGACCGCCACCACGCGGTCCGCGCGGGAAGAGGCCGCGGCCGAGTGCGTGGCCAGGAGCAGCGTGACGCCGCGCTCGCGGCGGATCTCGTCGAGCAGCGCGAGCACCTCGAGGCCGTTGCGGCTGTCGAGATTGCCGGTGGGCTCGTCGGCGAGCAGGAGGCGCGCGCCGGTTCCGAGCGCCCGCGCGATGGCGACCCGCTGCATTTCGCCGCCCGAGAGCTCGTACGGATGCGCACCGGCGCGTCGGGAGAGGCCCACTCTCTCGAGCAGCATGGCGGCGCGCTGCCCGGCGTCGGCACCGCCGTCGAGCCGCCGGGGCAGCTCGACGTTCTCCCGCACCGTCAGGTGGGGGAGCAGATTGAAGAACTGGAAGACCATGCCGACCTCGCGCCGGCGGTAGAGCACGAGGTCCTTCTCGGGCAGCGTCGCGATCGCCCGCCCGCCCACGCGGATCTCTCCCGAGCTCGGTCGGTCGATTCCGCCGACCAGGTGCAGGAGGGTGGACTTGCCGCTTCCGGATTCGCCCACGAGCGCGAGAAACTCGCCGCCCGGCACCTCGAGGTCGAGCCCGTCGAGGGCGACGACCGGCTCGGCGCCCGCGTACACTTTGCGCAGCGCCCGACAGGAGATGGACGGTGCGAAAGGGGCGTCGGCGGGCACGGTGCGAGAATATCCGACGGGATCCCCGGTCCGGCTGTTTGTCCCGATGCGGAAATCAGGAACTGGAACACTGAGAACTTGAACTTCATTCAGCCCCTCCGCCGCACCTGGGCGCAACGCGCCCTGGTGGCCGCCCTCGTGCGGCGCGAGCTCGCCGCGCGCTACCGCGGGGGCGCGCTCGGTTTCCTGTGGTCGTTTCTCAACCCGCTGCTGCTCCTGCTCGTGTATGCGACGGTCTTCCGCTTCGTGTTCGCCCCGCGCGCGGACGTCCGGCCGTACGCGCTCTTTCTCTTCGGCGGCGTGCTCGTGTGGGGTTTCGTCTCGTCGGCGCTCTCCGACGCCGTCGAGACGTTCCGGTCGAACGGCCCTCTCCTGCGCAAGACGACGGTCGCACCGGAGGTTTTTCCCGCGGCCGCGGTCGGTGCGCGGCTCGTGCACCTCCTGCTGGCCCTCCCGGTTCTCGGCGCCGCAATCGTCGTGGCGACGGTCCTCGGGGGCGTGCGGCCGGGCGCGGCGCTGCTCGAATTCCCGTTCGTCCTCGCGCTGCTGGCACTGACGGTGTTCGGAGCGGCGCTGGCGGTCTCGGCGCTCTCCGTGCACTTCGGCGACGTCCGCGACATCGTCGCCAACCTGCTGACCCTGACGTTCTTCGTCACGCCCGTCCTCTATCCCGTCGAGGCCCTGCCGGAGCGCTGGCGCTGGCTGCTGCGGGCGAACCCGTTTTCGAGCTTCTTCGCGGGCGTGCACGACACGCTCTTTCATTTCCATCCCGTCGCGTCGTCGGACTGGCTGTGGATGGCGGGCACGGCCGTCGCGGCGCTCGCGGTCGGTGGCGCGGTCTTCGAGCGGCTGCGCGACAGCCTCGCGGAGGAAGCGTGAGCGGCCCGGAGCCCGCGATCGCAGTTGCCGGCGCGACCAAGATCTACCGGCGCTACGCGCGCGAGAGTCACGGCACGCTGAAGTCGGCCCTCCTCTCGCGCCGCCGCAGCACCCGGGGCGAGGGCGGCGTCGTGGCCCTCGATGGGGTCTCCTTCACCGTCGCCCCCGGCGAATCGCTCGGGGTCATCGGTTCGAACGGCTCCGGCAAGTCGACGCTGCTGAAACTGCTCGCGAGCATCGTGCGGCCCACGCGCGGCTCAGTCGCCGTGCGGGGGAGGCTCGCCGCGCTGCTGGAGCTCGGCGCCGGGTTCCACCCGGAGATCTCGGGCCGGGAGAACATCGAGATCACGGGCCTGTTGCTCGGCCTGGCGAAGAAGGAGATCGCGGCGCGGTTCGACGACGTCGTGCGTTTTGCGGGCATCGAGGAATTTCTGGATGCGCCCGTCAAGACCTACTCCTCCGGCATGGCGGTCCGGCTCGGCTTCGCGATCGCGGCGCACAGCGATCCGGACGTACTGCTCGTCGACGAGGTGCTCGCCGTCGGGGACGAAGCCTTCGCCCACCGGGCGCTCGAGAAATTCTCCGAGTTCGAGCGGGCGGGCAAGACGCTCGTCTTCGTGTCCCACGACCTCGGGCTCGTCGCCGAACGCTGCCGCCGGGCGATCTGGCTCGACCATGGCCGGCTTGCGGCGGACGGGCCCGCGGGCGAAGTCGTCGCGCGGTACCGGGAGCGGGTCGCCACCGAGGAAGGGGAGCGGCGCACCGCCGGGGCGGGCATCGGGCGGACGGATCGGATCGGGCGTCGCCGCGATCGAGGTGGTGCGCCTGCTCGACCGGGAGGGCCGGCCCACGGCCCGCCTGCGGTCGGGCGAGGCGGCGTCGGTCGAGATGGTCGTGCGGGCGTCGGAGGCCCTTTCGGACTTCGTCTTCGGGGTCCAGATCGCCACCGTCTCCGGGACCATCGTCTTCGGCTCGAACACGGCGCTCGAGGGCCTGCGCCCGGAGCGGCTCGCCGGCGACGCGCGGGTGACGCTGGAGATCCCGGCGCTCGACCTCGCCCCCGGCGTGTACGCGCTGGATGCCGCCGTCCACGCGCGTGACGGCGCTCCCTTCGACTACCGCCGGGACGTGCTGCGCTTCGAGGTCACGGCCGAGCGGGCGGGCACGGGGGTCTGGAGCCCGGCCCGGCGGTGGAGCTTCTCCGGGGGAATCCGGTGGAAGGCGTGAGGGCGCCTGAGCAGGTAAACTCTCGCCGCTCCATGCGTTCTTCCTTCCTGCCCTTCGCCCGGCCGAGCCTCGGCGAGGAGGAAATCCGCGAGGTCGTCGACACGCTGCGCTCGGGCTGGATTACGACCGGGCCCAGGACCGAGCGGTTCGCCGTGGAGTTTCTCGACTACGTCGGGGGCCGCTTCGCCGTCCCGGTCTCGTCGGCGACGGCGGGACTGCACGCGGCGCTCCTCGCGCTCGGCGTCGGTCCGGGCGACGAGGTGGTGACGACGCCCATGACCTTCGTCGCCACGCTCAACACGATCGTCCACTGCGGCGCCGTCCCGGTGCTGGCCGACATCGACGCCTCGACGCTCAACATCCGGGTCGAGTCGATCGAGCGCCTTCTCACGCCGCGGACGAAGGCCATCGTGCCGGTCCACTACGTGGGGCAGCCGGTGGACCTCGATCCACTCCTCGCCCTGGCCGCTTCGCGCCGCATCGCCGTTCTGGAGGATGCCGCACACGCCGCCGGCACCGAGTACCGGGGCCGGCGCATCGGCTCGTTCCCGACGACGTCGGTGTTCTCCTTCCATCCGAACAAGAACATCACGACGGGAGAGGGCGGCATGATCGTGACGGACGACGAGGGCGTGTTCGAGCGAGCCTCGCTCCTGAAGTTCCACGGCATGGACCGCGAGGCCTGGAAGCGCTTCTCGAAGGAAGGCAGTCCCCGTTACGACGTCGCGATGCCGGGATTCAAGTACAACATGATGGACATCCAGGCGGCGCTCGGGCTCCACCAGTTGAGGCGCCTCGACGGGTTCATCGCGGAGCGCGGGCGGCTGGCGGCCCGCTACGACGAGGCCTTCCGAGGCGCCGCCGGCTTGATCCTGCCGGCGCGCGTGCCGTACCCGGCGCGCCATGCGTGGCATCTCTACACCCCGCTCGTGGACATCGACCGCCTGACGATCTCGCGCGACCGCTTCATGGCGGAGTTGAAGGCGCGCAACATCGGCACGGGCCTCCACTACACGGCCGCGCACGAGTTCTCGTACTATGCCGGGCGGTTCGGCTGGAAGCCGGAAGACTACCCGGAGGCCCACTTCGTCTCCGAGCGGATCGTCTCGCTGCCGCTCTTCCCGGGCCTTTCGGACGCCGACCAGGACGATGCGATCGCGGCGGTGCGCGGGGTCCTCGCGGAGTTCCGGCGATGAAGACCTCCGTCGTGGTGCCCGTGTACAACGAGGAGGGCAACCTCCCGGAGCTGCTGCAGCGGCTGACGGCCGTGATGGACGCCGCAGGAGCGCCGTACGAGCTCGTGTTCGTGGATGACGGCAGCGGCGACGGGTCGCTGGCGGTCCTCAAGCAGGCCGCGGCCGCCCGGCCGGACCGGATCCGGGTGCTGGAGCTCGCGCGCAACTTCGGCCAGCACCAGGCGATCCTGGCTGCGTTCGAGAGCGTCTCGGGGGACGTCGTCGTGACGCTGGACGCCGACCTGCAGAATCCGCCTGAAGAGATCCCGAAACTGCTCGCGAAGATCGCAGAGGGCTACGACGTCGTCGGTGGCGTGCGCCAGGATCGCCAGGATTCGTTCGTGCGGCGGGCGGCGTCGGCCCTCGTCAACCGCGTCACGGTCACGATCACCCGGATGCGGATCACGGACTTCGGCTGCATGCTCCGGGCGTACTCGAGCGACGTGATCGAGGAGATCAACCGCTGCGACGAGTCCTCGACCTTCATCCCGGCGCTGGCCCAGAGCTTCGCGCGCCGTCCGGCGGAGGTCGCGGTTGCGCACGCGCCGCGGCGGCGCGGCCAATCGGCGTACTCGCTGTACCGCCTGGTCCGCCTCAATTTCGATCTCATGACCGGTTTCTCGCTCGTGCCGCTGCAGGTGTTCGGCCTGCTCGGCTCGCTCGTGGCGTTCGGCGGCATCGCGTTCGGCCTCTTCCTGTTTGCCCGGCGGCTGATCGTCGGCGCGGAAGTCGAGGGCGTGTTCACCCTCTTTGCCATCCTCTTCACACTGCTCGGGATCGCCATGGCCGGCCTCGGCCTCGTGGGTGAGTACGTCGGCCGCATCTACCAGCAGGTCCGCGGCCGCCCGCGCTTCCGCGTCAAGCACATTTACGGGCTTGGCGCGTCGGCGGGTCCGGCTCCCACATCGCGACGCACGGCGCACGAGTCATGACATCCCCCCGCATCGCCGTCTTTGCATACTCCGATACCGGCCACGCGTGCCTGAAGCTCCTGCTCGATCGGGGCGAGCGGGTCGTCCTGGTCGCGACGCACCGCGACGCGCCGGAGGAGAAGGCGTGGTTCCCGAGCGTCGCGGAGCTCTCCCGGTCCCGGGGGATCGAGCCCGTCGTCATGGAAAACCCGCTCGACGCGCAGTCGATCGCGCGAGTGCTTGCCGTTCGCCCGGACCTGATTCTCTGCGTCTACTACCGGCGTCTGATTCCGGTAGAGATGCTGTCGGCGCCGCCGCTCGGGGCGTGGAACATGCACGGGTCGCTCCTGCCGAAGTTCCGCGGCCGCGCTCCCGTGAACTGGGCGGTCCTGAAAGGCGCGACGAAGACGGGCGCGACGCTCCACGCCATGACCGAGCGGGCCGACCGCGGCGCGATCCTGGACCAGGAGGCGGTTCCGATCGGGCCGGACGATACGGCGATCGACGTGCAGCGGCGCGTGACGGAGGCGGCTGCAACGATCCTCGCCCGCCGGCTGGAAGATCTGAAGAGCGGCGCGGCCTTGGCTCAAACCGTCCCGCAGAACGAGGACGGCGCGACGCGCTTCGGCAAGCGCACGCCCGAGGACGGGCGCATCGACTGGACCCGGTCGGCCAAGGAGGTCCACGACCTCGTGCGCGCCGTGACGCAACCCTATCCCGGCGCCTTCACGGACCTCTTCGGCGGGAAGACGTTCGTGTGGCGCTCCCGGCTCCCGGGCCTCGCGGCGCACGACACGTTTCCGGGCCAGGTCCGCGCGGAGGAGGGGCGGCTCTTCGTCGCGTGCGGCGATGACCGCTACCTGGAGCTGCTCCGGCTGCAGCCCGAGGGACGGCCCGAGGAAGACGCGGGAGCCTTTGTCGCACGGAGGGGGCGCTGATGCGGGTTCTCATCCTCGGGGTCAATGGCTTCATCGGCAACGCGCTGACCGAGCGCATCTTGCAGACGACCGACTGGCACGTCTCGGGCCTCGACATCGGCTCCGACAAGATCGCGCCCTTTCTCGACAACCCCCGCTTCACCTACCTCGAGGGCGACATCGCGATCAACAAGGAGTGGATCGAGTACCAGGTCAAGAAGTGCGACGTCGTTCTGCCGCTGGTCGCGATCGCGACGCCGGCGGCGTACGTGAAGGAGCCCCTGGCCGTCTTCGAGCTCGACTTCGAAGAGAACCTGCGGATCGTCAAGCAGGCGGTGCGCTACAGGAAGCGCGTCGTCTTTCCCTCGACATCCGAGGTCTACGGGATGTGCCCGGACGCCGAGTTCGACGAAGACGCCTCGCCGATGGTCTACGGCCCGATCCAGAAGCAGCGCTGGATCTATTCGTGCAGCAAGCAGCTGCTCGACCGCGTGATCTGGGCCTACGGCACGCGGGGGCTGCAGTTCACCCTGTTTCGCCCGTTCAACTGGTTCGGCCCGCATCTCGACGACATCGATTCGCCCAAGGAGGGCTCGAGCCGCGTGCTCACGCAGTTCCTCCACAACATCCTCTACGGCGAGCCGATCAAGCTCGTGGACGGCGGCACGCAGCGGCGCTCCTTCACGTACATCTCGGACGGCATCGACGCCCTGATGGCGATCCTCGAGAACCGAGGGGGCGCGGCCGACGGCGGGATCTTCAACGTCGGCAACCCCGCCAACGACCTCTCGATCCGGGATCTCGCCGTGCGCATGATCGCGGCGGTGGGTACGTACCCCGGCTTCGAGGAAGTCGGGCGCAAGGCCCGGATCGTGGACGTCTCCTCGGGCGAGTACTACGGCGAGGGATACCAGGACATCCTGACCCGCGTGCCCTCGATCCGGCGGGCGCGCAAGGAGCTCGGCTGGGAGCCGAAGGTCTCGCTCGAGGACGGGATCCGCCGGACGCTCGACTTCTACCTCCAGAGCCGCCGGGCCGCGCCGTGACCGGGCGTCGCGTCGCCCTCAAGGTCGACTGCGACACGCTCGAGGGGACCCGCGAAGGCGTCCCGCGGCTGCTCGAGATGTTGGCCGCGCGCGGCATCCGCGCCACGTTCTTCTTTACGCTGGGGCCGGACCGCTCGGGCTTGGCGGTCCGGCGTGTCTTCACGCGCAAGGGCTTCCTGCGGAAGATGATCCGCTCGCGCGCTCCGGCGCTCTACGGGTGGCGGACGATGCTGTACGGCACGCTGCTGCCCGCGCCCATGATCGGGCAGCGGTGCGAGGGAGCGATGCGCGCCGCAGCAACGGCCGGCCACGAGACGGGCGTCCACGGCTGGGACCACGTCGGCTGGCACGACCGGCTCGACCGCATGACGGCCGCCGAGGTCGCGGCGGACTACGGCCGCGCCCACGCGGAGTACCTGCGGATTTTCGGTTCTCCCGCGCGGTCGAGCGCGGCGCCCGGCTGGACCGCGAACGCCCTGTCGCTGGCTGCCGAGGAGGAGCGGCCGCTCCTGCACACGTCCGACACGCGGTGCGGGACCCCGTTCTTCCCGAGGGCGGGGGGGCGCCTCTTCCACACGCTCGAGATCCCGACGACGCTGCCGACGCTCGACGAGACACTCGCCTGGGACCGGCTGCGCACCGACGAGGACCAGCGATCGTTCTTTCGGGCGGCCGTGCGCGGCACCGAGGTCCACACGATCCACACCGAGGTCGAGGGCCGCTCGAAGGCGGGCTTGTTCGGTCAGATCCTCGACGACTGGCGCGGCGACGGCGTCGGCTTCGTACTCCTTTCGGAGCTCGCGCGGGAGGCGCTCGCGCATCGGGAGCGCATCCCCGAGCGCGAGTTCGCGAAAGCCCGGCTGCCCGGCCGCGGCGGCTTCGTGTCGACGGGCTGGCCGGAACTGGCGGCGGCCGGGTAGCCGGCGATGAGGAGACCGCGTCTCGTCTTCGCGCTCGGCATTTTCGCCGCGCTCGTTCTGCGTCTCCTCTTTTTCCGGGCGTTCGCCGAGAACTACGACACGCAGTCCTACGGGGAAGTCGTGCGCGTCATGGCCTCGGGCAGCGATCCGTATGCCGGCACCGACCGCTACAACTATTCGCCCGTGTGGGCCGGGACCCTGGCGATCCTCGATTTCGGGGCGCGGGCGTGCGGCCTCCCGCTCGCGGCGGCCGTCGGGGCCCTGCTCCTCGTCGCCGACGGCCTCACGGCGCTCCTGCTGTTTCGCCTCGGGGGAGGAGGAGCGGCGGGCGCGCGCGCCGCGCTCCTCTTCTTCGCCAATCCGGTCTCGGTGTGGCTCTCGAGCTACCACCGGTCCTTCGACGCGACCGCGATTCTTCTGCTTCTCGTCGCGCTCCGATTCTTTCGCGCCGAGCCCCTGCGGCCGGCCCGCGTGTCGGCAGCACTGGCGGCCTCGCTCCTCGTCAAGCACCTGGCGGCCTTCCATCCGCTCCTCTTCCTGCGCGGCCGGCGCCGGCCGGGCCTCGGGCTCGTCGGCGTCATTGCGCCGTACGCCGTCTTGCTCGCGTCCTTCGTCCCGTTCTGGCGGTCGTGGCGGCCGATCCGGGACAACGTCCTCTTCTATGGGGGCCTGGGCGGGCTCTACGGGACCGACGCCCTGCTGCTCCTGCCCGGCGTCCCTTTCTGGGTGCCGCGCATTCTGTTTGCGGCGTCGGTGCTGACCGCCGTCATTCTGCTGCGCCGCGAGCAAGTCGAGCCCGTCCGCGCGAGCCTCATCCTGTTTCTCGTCGTCCTGATCTTCCTGCCGGGGATCGGCCGGCAATACTTCGTCTGGCCGATCGCGCTCGGCGCGCTGTGCGGCGGCCCGGGTTATCTTGTGTACAGCGTGATCGCGACCGGAGCGCTCGTTTCCGTTTCGGACCTGGCCCCCGGCCTGCCGCATCTGCCCGGCTGGTACGGCGTGTGGTGGGCTTGCCTGCTCTGGCTCTTGCTCGAGCTCCGGGCGCTCGGCCGGGCGCGGAGGACGGCCTGAGCAGCAAAAGACGCGCGGCCGTCCGTCCCGAGGTCCTGCTCGTGCTTGCCGCGGTCGCCGGGTCCCTCTTCGTCTACCTTCCGTTTCTCGGCGACATGGCCGTCATCTACCGGTTCTGGGACGGGCCCAACTACCTGACGGTCGCGCGCACCCTCTACGAGGTCCGCCCGGACAACCCGCTGCTGGCGTACGTCTACACGCCCGCGTATTACCTGACGCACCTTCCGCTCTACCCGCTCTGCGTCCGGGCGCTCTCGGCGTTCGGCTACGAGCCGGCGCTGCTCCTCGTGTCGGTTCTCGCGTCGATCGCGGCGGCCCTGCTCTTCTACCGCCTCGCCCGCGACGTCTGGAAGTTGCCGTCGCCGCTGTTTCTGTCGCTCGTGTTCCTCTTTCTTCCTCCGCGCTGGCTGCTCTACCGCTCGACCGGCGCGACCGAATCCCTCGCGATCGCGCTCACGCTCGCCTCGCTGTGGTTCTTCGAGCGGCCGCGCTACGGGCGCGCGTCGCTGCTGGCGGGGCTCGCGACGGTGACGCGGATCTCCGGCCTGATGCTCGCCCCCGCCTACGCGGTCGTCCTCTGGCGGCAGCGGCGCTGGCGCGCGCTGCCGTGGCTCGTTGTCATCCCGGCGGGGCTCTTTGCCTACTGCGTGTTCTGTGCGGTGCGCTTCGGAAACTTCTTCGCGTACCTGGCGCCCCACGGCGAGAAGCTCGCCGCCTTCCGCCCGTTCGGTTTCCTGCCGACGCTCTTCCACAAGGGGCTCTACCACCAGGTCGAGTTCCACATCCTGCTCTTCGTGCTGTACGCCGTAGGCACCTCGCGGTTGTGGGGACGGTTTCCCGTCCTCTTCTGGTACTGCGTGTTCGAGCTGGCGCTGCTGGTGTGCGTCTCGACGGAGGACTGGAGCCGGTACTTCCTGGCGATGGCGCCGTTCGCGCTCATCGTCGGGTTTTGCGACCTCATCGACACGCGCCCGTTTCGCTGGATGTTCCCGGTCTTCGCCGCCCTGTCGGTCTACTACGCGTGGGGCGTGATCCCCTTGAACGGCTGCCGGCCCGACATCTACCTGCGCCTGCTCGCGCACCTCGGGCTGCTGCCGGCCGGCTAGAAACCTCGAGCGGTGGGGCGCGTCCTCGCAGCGATCGCCGCGGTCAGGGCAAGCGCGGCCGCCTGCAGCGCGACACCGAGGCGGAACGGGGAGCGGTCGTACTCGAACTCGACGCGGTGCCGGCCCGCGGGGACCGCGACGGCGAGATCGCGCGCGTTGGCGACGGCGATCGGGGCGGGTCGGTCGTCTACACGCGCGCGCCAGGCGGGGAAGAACGTGCGCGCGAAGAGCAAGTGTCCGGCGCCTTCGGCCTCGACGGTCGCCTCGGCGCGGTCGGCGCCGACGTGCTCCGTCTCGATCGTGGCGGCGGTGAAAGGCCCTGCCGGGTCTTCGTCGCGGCGTCCCGGCAGCGCCACGTCGGCGCGCGGGTCGAAGCGGTCGGACCGCACGAGCTCGATCGTGCCGGAGAGCGCGGCGCGGCGCCACGCTCGTCCCGCCCAGCGCAGCTCTTCGATCGGCCGGGGATTCTCGAAAAGGACGAGCCGCCGGCCCGCGATCGAGAGACCCGTCAGCGGGTGGAACAGGGGATGCGCCTCGGAGTCCTGGGCCAGCGCCCACCGCGCCCCGTAGAGCGCGAGCAGCCGGTCGCGCTCGGCCGGCGTCGACGCGTCGGCGGCCTCGTTGGCGAGGCGGTTGAAGTACCCGTAGGAACCGTCCGGATCGTTCTCGAAGAGATAGCGCACGCCGAACGGAGCGCCCGTCAGGGGCACGAGCTGCTCGACGACGATGCGGGCCACGCGGCTCGTCTTCGGCAGTCCGCCAGCCGCGTCGGCGCTGAGCACGGCCATGTCGAACTTCGGGAGTGCAGGAGAAACGTACAGCCTGCCGGGCCCCTGGATCCGGCGCAGCAGCGCCGGAGGGCGGACGAGCCCCGCGATGGGCGCGGAGACGAAGAGGGGCAGTCCCCAGGCGAAGGAGGACAGGAGCGCGAAGAACCCGAGGGCCCAGGCCGGCTCGCGCCCCTTCGGACCGGGCCGCAGCATCAGGGCCACCGCGAGCGTCACCAGCGCGCCGATCAGCGCGTCGCTCCGCACGAATCCGCGAAAGACCTCGAGGAATCCCCGGGGATCCTCGGACACTCGCCCGGCGAGCGGGCCCGCCCAGCGATCGAGGGCTCCTCCCGGAGACGCCATCCACCACCCCGCGGCGAACAGCGCGAGGACGGCGGCGAGCGCAGCCGCTTCGCGCCGGCCGGCCCGGCGTCGGCCGAGCGCGTCGGCGCCGAGCCCGGCGAGCAGCGCCACGCAAAGCGTCGTCAGCAGGTAGAACTTGATCGGGTAACGGAGCTTGCGCAGCGCTTCCACGGAGTAGATCAGACGGTAGAACGGCAGGGAGAAGCCGAACGAGAAGAGCAGCGCGAGGATTCCTCCCACCGCGAGCGCGGCGCTGCGGCGGTCCCAGAAGCCTTTCCTCAGCGCGGCCAGCCCGATCACGAGCAGGGGAACGACGCCGAGCGTGACGCACCAGATGTAGACGACGTCGTCGAGCGCGACCGTGCGGAGCCAGTTGGCGCCGCCGCCGAGCAGATCGGGGTCGCCCCCGAACCTCGGAAAGAGCCATTCGATCGAGCGCGAGGCCGAGAACGCGGCCGCGCCGGATGCGCGCTCGGAGTAGAGGTGCTGCCCGCGGTAGGTCAGGGGAAAGACTGCCTGCAGCGCAAGCAGCAGCGGGGCCGCGAGCGCCAGGGCGAGCAGACCCGCGCCGGCACTGGCACCCAGGGCCCCCGTCAGCCGCGCCGCCCGTTTCCCGCGCGGCGCGGCGAAACACGTGCCGAGGACGAGAGCGCCGCCGAAGGCGAGCGTCAGGAGCGAAAGCGCCGGTTCTCCGGCCAGCAGCTGCAGCCCGAGCGCGAGGCCCAGGGCGACTCCGGCGCGAAGAGCGCGCGGCGGCCGTTGGCCCGCGCGACGTCGAGGAAAGCCGCGGCGCACCAGGGCAGCCAGGACGCGGCGGCCGAAGAATTCATGAACGCGGAACCATAGGAGAGCACCATGCCGGAAAAGGCGAACGCGACGCCCGCCACGAAAGCGGGCGCTTCGTCCATGCCGAGCCGGCGCGCGAGCAGGCGGGCCCCGAGAAAGGCCCAGAAGACGTGGAGCAGGTAGTGGAGGTTGAAGGCCGCCGCGGGCGCGAGGACCTTCTCGAGGAGGAAGGTCGGGTAGAGCAGCACGGCATTCGGGTTCGCGAGCAGCGGCTGCCCGCCGGAAGCCGCGACGTTGATGAACGGGACATCGCCGGCGTCGAGCGCGGCGGCCGCGACCCGGTGCCACGGCCAGTGCGTGATCTGCGCATCGCGAAAGATCAGGAGGCGCGCGCCGGCGATCTCGGCGGCGAGCGGCAGGGCGAAGAGGACGGCGACGGCGAGGGCGGGCAGGAACGCGCGCAGCCGGCGGGTCATTGAGGTCAGTTTACGTTAGTGCGAAGATGGCGGCTCCTCCATGCTCGAGACCGACGTCCGCCGGGCGCAGCAATCGATCCTCGGTGCCTTCGCGTTTCTTGCGGTCTTCTTCTCGGGGGTCTTCCCGCCCTTTTCCAACCCGAACGAGCTTTCGCGCTTCGAGACGGTGGTCGCGGCCGTCGACCACGGGACCTTTGCCATCGACGCCGTCATCGCCGGCCTCGGCGACCACGAGGACAAGGCGGCCGCCAACGGAAAGCTCTACTCGAACAAAGCGCCCGGGCTCGCGCTGGCGGCGATCCCGGTGTACGGGCCGCTGCGCGCCGTCTTGCCGGCGCCCGTCACCGCCAACGCCGATTCCATCTTCCGGCTGATGCGGCTCTTCACGGTGTCCCTCCTCTGCCTGCTGGCCCTGGCGCGATTCGGGCGCCGGGTGGCGGCATGGACGAGCCCGGCCGGCGGCGCCGCTCGTCCTGTGTGCCGTCGCTCTCGGCACGCCCTATCTCTTCTACTCGCGCTCCTTCTTCAGCCACGCCTGGACGGCGGCGCTGCTTTTTCTTTCGTGGGACGCGCTCGCAGGTTCGGAGGAAGGCGACGATCCGCGCGGCGGGAGGATGCGCCTCGGGGCCGCCGGATTCCTCGCCGGCTGGGCGGCCATCTCCGAATACACCGTCGCGCCGGTGGCGCTGCTGCTCGCGATCCGGTCCCTGGCCGGCCGGCGTCCGTCGCGGCTCGGGTTCTTCGTCCTGGGCGCGGCCGTCCCGCTGGCGCTGCTCGGGATCTACGACACGATCTGCTTCGGCGCGCCGTGGGTGCTTTCCTCGGCGCGCGAGGCCTATCCCTCTTACAGCCGCCTCGCGCAGACGGGCCTCTTCGGTTTCGGGGCGCCGCGCCCGGACGTGGCGCTCGACTACCTCGTGCATCCGTCGCGCGGCATCCTGCTCTTTTCGCCGTTTCTGGCCTGGTGCGTCCCGGGATTCGCGCGATGGTGGAGGAGCGGCGAGCGGCGACCCGACTGCCTGCTGGCCCTGACCGCGACCGCGCTCTATTTCGTGGCGATGACCGGGTATCCCAACTGGCACGGAGGCTGGGCGCTCGGCAGCCGTTACCTCCTGCCGGTCCTGTTTTTCCCGGCCGCCGCGATCGGGTTCGCCCTGAAGACGCCGCTCTCGCGCGGCCTGTTCGCGGCGGCCGTCGTGTTCTCGGTGGCGGGTCACTTCCTGCTGACCGCGACCTTCCCGTACTTTCCGGACGACATGTCCTGGCCCGTGGCGACGGGCTCGCTGTGGTTTCTCGAGCGCGGCTGGGTTGCCCCGAACCTGCTCGACCGCTGGGCGGGGGGCGGCATCGCGGCCCTCGCGCTCTCGGGCGCCGCGTTCGCGGTGCCCCTGGGACTCTCGCTCGGCGCGGCCGGGGCGATCGCTGCCGCGGCGCTCGATCGCCGTGCTCCTCGGGCTGGCTCCGCTCGCGGTGCTGCTGCTGCGGCCCCCGGAGCTCTCCTTTGGAGCGCGGCTGTGGCGCTCGGCGATCTACGGCGCCTACTCCGGCAGGGACCCGAAGCGCGAAGAGCTGCGCGCCGTCGCGCTCACCGCCGCGACGCCCGCACAGCAGCAGCAGGCCGTGGGAGCCTGGCGCGCCTACGGCCCGCCGCGCCCGTAGGCCCGGCGGGTTTGCCTCAGTCGGCGACCTCGAACACGCTCCAGCGCGGGATCCAGCGGTCGCCGCGACGGATCGCGCTCTGCGAGTGGAAGAGCAGCCGGAACTTCGAGAGCGGCGCGATCGACAGGCCCGGCAGCTCGGCGCCCTTTCCCGCGAAATCGTAGAGGCGCGACTGCATCGTGGCGAAGTAGGCCGGCGTGGGGGAGGGGCCGGCCGGCGCCGCCGCGAGGTACGGGGCCTTGCCGAGGTACGAGGCGTAATCGTTCATGCGCGCGGCGATGTCGGTCGCGATCACCCAGCGGATGCGGTGGCGACGAACGATCGCGAGCGCCTCCTCTTCGGAGTCGGCCAGAAAGAAGCGGATCGAGTCGAGGAAGCCGTACCCGAAGTTGTTGGCCACGACGGGCTCTTCGGCCTCGTAGAGGATGAAGTGGCCGAGCGACCATGGCCCAAGGACCGACGACGCGCGCGCGAGGGCCGGAGGGAAAGGCGGCGGCCCCAGCAGGCCCGGATCGTAGGCATCGATGGCGTGCGGAAGCGTTGTGCGCATGCGTTGGAGCGTGGTGAACAGGTCCGAGCCCGGAACGTAGTCTGCACGCAGCTCCTCGGCGAGGCCGGGCGCCATGGGCAGGGCGAGCGCGATCCCGAGCGCCGCAGCCAGGGCCTGCGCGGGGACGCGGCGGGCGAGGGCGCGGACCGTTTCGATGAGCGTGAACGCCGCCAGCGGCGCGGCGTAGTAGACGTTCAGGCGCTGCGCGAGGGCGAGAAAGAGAGTCACTGCGCCCCAGATCGCGAGCGCCGTATGGACGCCCGGGCGCTCGCCGCGGCGGGCCCGCGCGATCCAGGCCACGACCGCCAGCGGCGCGAGGAAAAAGCCGAGGGACAGCTGGCGCAGTGGAAGGGCGAGGCCGTCGGCCAGCAGGGGCCGCGCCTCGAAGATGCCCTTGAGCCAGTCCTTCGGGTAGGAAATGTACCCGGCCGTGCCCGCGATCTCGTGGGTCGTTCCGGCCGCGTAGCCGACGCCGTTGACGAGGCCAGCGACGAGATCCCGGGCGAATGGCAGCGTCGCGGCGGCAGCGAGGGCGACCACGGCGAGCGTGCCGGTGAGCTCTCGCCGCGATGATCCGCCCCGCGCCGCGCGGACCGCGAGGCCGAGCGCCGCGGTCCCGCCGCAGAGCGCCGCGAGAAAGAGCGGCTGGAAGAACCCGAAGGACACGTACGTCAGGGGAGGCGCGAGCCATCCGAGCCAGGCGGCCGTGGCGGCGGCGCTGACGGCCGCAGGCAGCCCGAGGGTCCAGACCGTGGCGCGCAGCGTCGGGCGGCGCATCAGCGCGGCCTCGCAGGCCAGGGCGAGCGCGAAGATCGCTCCCCAGTAGATTGCGCCCTGCCAGCAGAGGACCGCGACGGCGAGCGCGCCGCCGGCCGCGGCTTCCCGCCTGGCGTTGCCCGGGGAGTCGGGCTGTTCGCGGCTTCGAACGAAGAGCCACAGGGCGAGCAGGCCGCAGAACGATTCGGCCGCGTGCTGGTCGGTGTGCGCGTACTGCGTCCAGAGGATGTGCCCCGGGCAGACCGCGAGGAAGAGCGCGGCCGCGATGCCGGCGACGGGGCCGTAGAGCCGCCGGCCGAGCAGCCCGGCCAGGGCGATCGCGCCGGCCGCCAGCGTGACCGGCACCCAGGCGGCGCCCCGCTCGATCGCCGCGACGGGAGCGCCGGCGCCGCGCGTCAGGCGGGCCGGAGCGGCCAGCGCGAGGTCGAAGAGCGGGGGCCAGATGGCGATGCCGCCGGCCGGAAAATTCATGAGCGGATCGAAGAGGATCGTGCGCGGAAACTGCGCCACGGCGAAGCGCGCCCGGCGCATGTGGTACGCCGAGTCGGAGTCCAGCGGATGCACGCGATCCCCGGCGGTCACCTGCGCGCGCGTGTGGAGCCGCAAGACGACCCCGATGGAAATCGCGGCGGCCATCCCGAGGACGAACACCGCCGCCTTCCAGCGCATCGACTCCATTATGCGCGATCCCTCTGCGCACGACGCACGACGCACGAGTCGCGACGCATGACTTTCTTTCGCGTATCATTCCTCCAAGCCGTGAAGCTCTCCGTCCTGATTCCCGTCTACAACGAGGTCCGCACGATCGACGAGATCCTCCGGCTCGTCGCCAGCGAAGGGACCGAGAAGGAGATCGTCGTGGTCGACGACGGCTCGACCGACGGCACGCGCGAGAAGCTCGCCGCCTGGGACGGCAAGAGCGGCGTGCGCGTCCTCCTGCACGAGAAGAACATGGGCAAGGGCCGGGCCGTGCGCACGGCGATGGAGGCCTCCCGCGGCGAGATCCTCGTCATCCAGGACGCGGACCTCGAGTACGACCCGGCCGAGTACCCGCTCCTGCTGCGGCCGATCGAGGCGGGCCGGGCGGACGTGGTCTTCGGTTCCCGCTTTTCCGGAAGCGCCGAGCACCGCGTCCAGAACTTCTGGCACCAGCAGGGCAACCGGCTCCTGACGCTGATCTCCAACGTCGTGACCGGCTTGAACGTCTCCGACATGGCGACCTGCTACAAGGCCTTTCACCGCCGCGTCGTGCCGTCGCTCGACCTCGAGTCGCGGGGCTTCGGGATCGACGCGGAGATCACGGCGAAAGTCGCCCGCGGGGGCTTCCGGGTCTTCGAGGTGCCCGTGTCCTACTTCGGCCGGTCGCGCGCGGAAGGCAAGAAGATCCGCCTGAAGGACGGGTTCTCGGCGATCTCGGCGCTCGTCCGCCACGCGCTGCTCGCGGGCCCGAAGCGTTGAGCCGGCGGGCCCCGGTCGCGGCGGCGCTCGCGATCACCGCGTTCGCCCTTTTCGCGGTGCACGATCACGCGCGGCGCGACGCGCTGTCGGCCGACGAGCCGATCCACATCCTGTCGGGCTATCTCGAAGTGTTCGGGCGCACGGCGATCGTCAACATCGAGCATCCGCCGCTGATGAAGGCGCTGGCGGGCCTCGGGCTCGCCACGCTCCCGCTGCCGCCGCCGCCCGCGCGGATCCCGATGGGCGAACGCTTCACGCCCTTCGGCCACGCCTTTCTCTTCGAGAACCGGGTGTCGCCGGATGCGATCGCCGGCGCCGCGCGGGCGCCGTTTCTCGCGGTGCTCGCCGCGCTGCTGCTGCTCGTCTTCTTCGCGGCGCGCGCCCGCTGGGGCGACGGCCCCGCCCTCTTTGCGCTGTCGCTCGTCGCGCTCGATCCCAACCTGATCGCGCACGCCGGCGTCGTCCACACGGATCTCGGCGCGGCGCTCGGATTCCTGGCGACGGTCCTCGCGTGGGACCGGGCCTGGCGCGAGCCCTCGCCCCGGCGCCTGCTGGCCGCCGGCCTCGTTCTCGGCCTCGCGCTGACGACGAAGTTCTCGTGCATCTACCTGGTCCCGATCCTGCTGTTGCAGGCGCTCGTCGGCAGCCGTGCGGAAGAACGGCCCGGACGCGCCGCGGCAAGGGCGCTCGCCGGATGGGGCGGCATCGTGCTCGTCGCTTTCGCCGTCGTCCTCGGCGTGTATGCGCTGGTCACCTCCCGGATGGACCGCGGCGAAGAACGCCAGGTGATCCACGAGATGGTGGCCGGGCGCGGTGCTGCCGGGCTCTCGCGGGCGATCGAGGCCCTCGTGGACGTGTCGCCGCCGCTGGCGCACTACGTCGGCGGGCTCGCGGCCGTGGCGCGGCAGAACGCGGTCGGTGGGGGAGTCAACTTCCTGTTCGGGAAATCTTCGCCCGAGGGATTTCCGGGCTATTTCTTCGTGGCGTTTCTGGCCAAGAGCTCGATCGCCTTTCTCCTGCTGACGGCGCTTCTGCTGGCCGGCCTCGTCGTGGGCGGAAAGCCGGCGCGGGCGGACGCGGCCCTCTTTCTTCTGCCGGCGGGCGTCCTTTTTCTCGCCTCGATCGGAACCAGCTACAACATCGGCATCCGCCACCTGCTCCCGGTCTATCCCCTGCTCGCCATGGCCGGAGCCGGGCTCTTCCGGCGCGTTGCCGGCGCGGCCGGGCCGATCGCCAGGCCGGCGATGCTGGCGCTCTGCGCGCTGCCCTTCGTCTCGTTCGGCGAGCTCATCCGCATCCACCCGCACGAGCTGTCCTACTTCAACCCCTTCGCCGGCGGGCCGGAAAAAGGGCGGGCGATCCTCTCGGACTCGAACGTGGACTGGGGGCTCGATCTCGTGCGCCTGGGCGACGAGCTGAAGCGGCGCGGTGTGACCGACCCCACGGTCGCCTACTTCGGCGGCGACGACGTTCTCTACCGGACGGGCGTGAGCGATTTCGCCGCCGAGCCCGTCGTGCGCGGACGCCTGGTCGCCATTTCGGCCTTCCTCCTGGCGCTGGGGCCCGAGTATTACCGTTACCATGGGGCCGACGAGGTTGCCGGCGCCCTGGACGCTCTCATCCGGGACCTCGCGAAACGGGGGCGCCCCGCGGGCCGGGTCGGGTATTCGATCTATCTCTTCGAGCTGGGAGGACACGAGTGAAATTGAGCGTCGTCATGCCGGTCTACAACGAGGCGAAGACGCTGCGCGAGATCGTCCGGCGGGTGCTCGACGTTCCAATCCAGAAGGAATTGATCATCGTGGACGACGGCTCGACGGACGGCACGCGGGACGTCCTGCGCGAGCTCGACGGCAAGGACGGGATCCGGGTCTTTCTCCAGCCGGTCAACCAGGGCAAGGGCGCCGCCGTCTCGGTCGGCTTCCGCCACGCCCTCGGCGACGTCGTCGTGGTGCAGGACGCCGACCTCGAGTACGACCCGAACGAGTACGGAAAGCTGCTGGCGCCGATCGCGGAGGGCCACGCCGACGTCGTTTACGGCTCGCGCTTCCTCGGCGGCGGCGCGCGGCGCGTCCTGTACTTCTGGCACACCGTCGGCAACCGGTTCCTGACGCTGGCCTCGAACATGTTCACGAACCTGAACCTCACGGACATGGAAACCTGCTACAAGATGTTCCGCCGCGAGGTCGTCCAGTCCATCACGATCGAGTCGCGCCGCTTCGGCATCGAGCCCGAGATCACCGCCAAGGTGGCGCGGCGCGGCTACCGGATTTTCGAGGTCCCGATCTCCTACTACGGGCGGACCTACGACGAAGGCAAGAAGATCGGCTGGAAGGACGCGTTCTCGGCGCTCTGGACGATCGTGCGCCACTCCATGCGCGAGGCCGAGGACCCGCGCAACGTCGGTCACGTGACGCTGGCGCGGATGGGACGGCTCGAGACCTACAACCGCTGGCTGGCCGACCGTTTTCGCGGCGCCCTCGGAGCGCGCGTGCTCGAGATCGGCGCCGGCTTCGGCAACATGACGCGGCAGATGACGGGGCGCGAGCTCGTCGTGGCCTCGGACCTCGACCCGGTGGCCCTCGAGTACCTGCGCGGGGCGTTCCGCGATGACGCCGCGGTGCGCATCGCCTCGTACCGCTTTCCGCTCGACGAGGCCGGCCGTGCACAGATCCGGGCGCTCGCGGTCGACACGGTCGTGTGCCTGAACGTGCTCGAGCACATCGAGGACGACGTGGCCACGCTCGCCAACCTCCACGAGGCCCTTCCCGCGGGCGGGCGCCTCATCGTCATCGTTCCCGCGCTCGCGCGCCTCTTCGGGACCCTCGACGTGCACCTGCACCACTTCCGGCGGTACGAAAAGGCCGAGCTCGAGGCGAAGATCCGAGCCGCGGGATTCACGCTCGAGGACTGCCGGTTCCTCAATCGCCCCGGCATCCTCGGCTGGTACGTGAACGGAAAGATCCTGCGCCGGCGCGTGTTGCCCTCCGGCCAACTCGCCGCCTTCCGCCTGTTGCTCCCGCTGTTGAAGCGCGAGGAGACGAATCCCCCGTCCGTCGGCATGTCCCTGCTCGCGATCGCGCGCAAAGCGTAGTCGTCCCGGGGAGCAGAGCGACGAGGTCTACGACGCGCGCTCCCACACCGTGAGCACGCCGTCGTTCTGGCGGACGAGCTCGCGCAGCCTCCCGTGCTCGCCGAGCGGCGCCATGAGCGCGGGGACGCTGTAGGCGGGGGGCAGCAGCAGGAAGAGCCGTCCGCCGGCGGGCAGGGCCTCGGCGCGGGCGAGCGTGTCGCGCACGTCTTCGGGCGCCAGCGGCCACGCCACGAACCAGCCCGGATGGCTCGCGTCGCCGTCGGGCAACGAGGCAACCCGGGCCGCGAGGCGGCCGCGGTCGGTCTCGAGCCGGAAGGGAAGGTAGAAACCGGGCCCCGCCACGACGACGTCCCCCGGCCGCGCGAGCCGCACGAGGTTCTCGGCCGCGGACGAGGCCGTCGAGCGGGGGTGCGGGCCTGCGGCGACGAAGAGCGTGGCGCCGAGGCCAAACGCCGCGGCGAGCGCGGCGGCGGCCCCGAGCGCCCGTCTCTGCGGGGCGGCGCGCGCCACGGCCCACATCCACACGGCGAGCGCAGCCATCTCGCAGCGTCCGGCGAACGCGATCGGGCGCCAGAACGACGCGGCCAGCGAGAGTGCGAGAACGAGCAGGACGAAGACCACGGCGAGGCGGCCGTCCGGATCGTCCTTCGTCGCGGGAAAGACGAGGACGCAGAGCGCGAACCCGACGGCGAGGCCGGCGGCGAAGAGCGCCGGCGCAACGGGCGGGCCGAAGGGCGCCGGAATCCGGCCGACGCCGCCGAGGGCGGAGAGAAATCCCGGCAGCGCGCGGCCGGGCGGGTCGTTCGACCAGGCCATAGCGGCCGGCGGCTGGGAGAGCAGGACCGGAATCCATGGGGCGAAGGCCGCGACGCCGGCCGCCAGGGCGAGGGCCGAGCGCACCCGGCGCCGCCAGAGTGCGAGCAGCAGGGCGGCGGCGACCGCGAAGACGGCGAGATAGTGGGTCCAGAGCGCCGCCGCTGCGACGGCCGCGAGGGCCGCGAGGCGCCCCCGCGTCTCGGCGCCGCGCAGCCCCAGCAGAAAGAGGCCGAGGCACAAGAGCGAGAGCAGCTCGTAGGCGCGCGCTTCCGCCGCGTAGAGATTGACGAGGGCGAAGCAGGCGGCGAGCGCGATCCACCAGGCGCGCGCTCGCCCGCGCGGCAGCGTTGCCGCGGCCGCGAAGAGCGCGAGCCCCGCGAGCAAGGGGATGACGCGCACGAGCCGGTCGCGGGAGGGCGTGCCCGCCGCGCGCGCGAAGGGGCGCTCGAGCAGGTAGAAGAGCGGCGGCCCCGAATCCGCTTCGAGCGCCGCGACGAGGTCGGGTGTCGGCAGGCGCGCGGCCCAGACGGTGAAGATCTCGTCGTGCCACAGGGGACGCGTGCGAGAGAGCGCGATGCGCGCGGCGAGGGAGACGACCACGAGCAGCAGGAGCGCGAACGCGAGTCCGGCGCGCGGGCGGCTTTGCAGTTCGGATTCGATGCCGTATCCTAAACCCGGAGTGGAATTGAGGCCGTTACGGTTGAAACGCCTGGGACGGCAAGCCCTCCCCGCGATCTTTTTTGCTCTCCTGCTGCTGGCTGTCTACTCCGATCCTCTCTTCACGCGGCGAAACTTCGTAGGGCGAGACCTCGTCCTCTACGGTCTGCCTCTGGAGAAAGACATCCACGACGCCTGGGCGCGCGGGAGGCTGCCCGCCTGGAGCGAGGACATTTCGGGCGGCCGACCCCTGTTTCCCAATCCGAACTCGGGCGCTCTCTATCCCATCCGGCCGCTGCTGGCGGGTCTGCCGTTTCCGATGGCAATGCGCATCTTCCCGGTACTGCACTGGGCGGTGGCCGGCTTCGGGATGCTCGCCCTGTTGCGGGCCCTGGCCGCCTCGAGGCCCGCGGCATGGGTCGGAGCGGCGAGCTACGCGTTCTCCGGCGTCATCGTGTCCGAAGTCTTCTACCTGCCCAACGCGCCGGCCGCGGCCCTCCATCCCTGGATTCTCTGGGCGGTCGTCCGCTCCGCGTCGAACGGCGGGCGCAAGGCCGCGATTCTTGGGCTCGTGTACGGCCTGCTCTTGCTGGTCGGCGACGCGTTTGCGGTCGTCATTGCGCTCTTCGCCTCGCTGCTCTGGATCGGCCTGGAAGTGGAACGATCGCGCAGGTTTCGGGAGCTCGGGACGCTTCTGCTGGGATTCATGCTCGCCGGCATGCTGGCGGCTCCGCAGATCGTGGCGACGGCCCTGCTCGTTCCCGAGACCCGGCGGGCGGTCATGGGGATCCCCCTGCGGGAAGTCTTTCGGTTCACCCTCTCTGCCTGGAGGCTGGTGGAGCTCGTCGTGCCGTATCCCTTCGGGGATGTGTGGACGCTCGAAGACGCGGGGGCGTGGAGCTCGGGCGCATTCCACGGCCTTTTCCTGAGCCTCTACTGCGGGGCCTTCGCCGTCCTGGGACTCGCCGCATTGTGGCGGTCGCGCCTGTGCGGGGCCCGTTTCGTCCGCGCCCTGTTCGTCGCAGGCGTCCTGCTCGCGATGGCGGGGGTTCTGGTGCCGTCGGGTTGGGGAACCCGGCGCTCTCTGATTCCCCTGCGGTTTCCGGAAAAGTTCTCCGTGGCGGTCGTCCTCGCTCTTGCGGTGGCCTCCGGCCTGGCCTTCGACCGGATACGCCGCGAGGGGTGGCGACCTTCGTGGCCGCTGAGCGCCGGTGCGGGGCTCGCACTGGCAGCCGCGGCCGCGGAGCTCTTTCCGGCTCGCGCCGGATCGGCCGCCGTGCGGGCGCTCGGAGCCTCGCCCGCCCTTGCCATCGAGGCCGGCCGCCAGCTGCCGGGCGCGCTCGCAGAGGCCGGGTTGTTATGGATGGCGACGCTCATCGCTCTGGAACTCCTGCGCGGTCCCGGCGCCATGCGTCTGGGGGCCTGCGTCTTGCTGCTGACCGCCGTCCCGATTGCCGCCACCCGGCGGATCACCCACACCGAGGACGAGGCCGCCATCTTTGCTCCGACGGCTTTCGCGCGGTCGATCGCGCGCCGGGACCCGAACGCGGCCTACCGCACCGTCGACAGCGCGTCGTATGTTCCGGCCTCGCCGCTGGCGATCGCCGCGGCTGGTGCCGATCCTTTCCTCACCGAGTCGGCGCGGCGCAATTGGTCCTTCCTGACGCCGGGCCTGTGGGGGAGGGGAACGGTATTCAACGTCGATCCGGACCGGGGCGACCTCTCTCGGCTGGAAAGCCTGCGCCGGTTCTCGGCCCTCGCGCCCGGCCAGCCCCATGGCCCGGCGTTCTTCTCCTCCGTGGCGCTGCGGTTCGGCATTCGGTATCGCGATCAGCCGCCATTGCCGGGATTTCGCCGGTTCGGAGGCGACGCGGACCAGGACTGGGACGAGAACCCGGCTGCCTTCCCCGCGGTGCGCCTGCTCGAGCGCTGGCGCGAAGAGCCGGGCAGCCTCCGAGCGCTCGAGGCGCTGCCGCGCCTCGAAGCGGGTGAGCTCGTCATCGAGACCGAGCGGCACGCGTCCGGGTCCGCCCGCCCCGGAACGCTGCGTGTGCTGGAGAACAGTCCGGAGCTCGTCCGCGTCGAGACCCTCAACGCGGATCCGACCTGGCTCTTCGTGCTGCGGGGGTACTGGGGGTATCGCACGGTTCGGGTGGACGGAGCCGAAGTCGAAACCTCGCCCGCGCAGCTGGCCTTCACCGCGCTCCCGGTCCCGAGCGGCCGGCACCGGGTCGAGTGGCGGGAAGAAGTTCCGGGCCTCGCCTTCTCGCGCCTGGGCCCCGCACTGTTCGCGCTCGTGGCGGCGGGCCTTTGTTGGCCCCGGCGGGCGGCGGACCGGCTGGCGTGAGTCCGCGCTACCGGGTGTGGGCGCCCGCCGCACTGTTCGCGGCGCTGGTACTCGTCGCGTTCGCCGATCCGCTTCTCACGCGCCGCAACTTCATCGGGCGCGACATCGTCCCGTACAACCTGCCGCTCGAAAAGGCGGTCCACGACGCGTGGGCCCGCGGCCGCGTTCCGGTCTGGTGGAGCGAGATCTCCGGCGGGCGACCCTTGGTGCCGAATCCGAATGCGGGCGTCTGGTATCCGGTCCGGCCGCTGCTTTCGCTGGTGAGCCTTCCGATGGCGATGCGGCTCTATCCGGTCCTGCACTGGATCTTCGCGGGCTGGGGGATGCTTCTGCTGCTGCGCGCGATGGGGGTCTCCCGCGCGGCGGCGTGGGTGGGAGCGGCGAGCTTCGCCTTCTCGGGCGTCATGGTCTCGGAGGTTTTCTACACGAACTTTCAGCCCGGAGCGACAGCGCTGCCCTGGGCGCTCTGGGCCTTCCTGCGGCCGGTCCCGCGCGCGATCGGGCGGGTGCTGCCCGTCGCGATCGTCTATGGCCTCATGTTTCTGGCGGGCGACGCCTTTTCGGTGGCCCTCGCGCTGCTCGCCTCGCTGCTCTGGCTGCTCTTCGAGGCGCCCGCGGGTAATCGGGCGGCCCCCGCCGGCCAGCTCGCCGCGGGAGTGTTCGCCGCGGCGCTCGCTGGCCCTGCCGCAGATCGCGGCCACCGCGTTGCTCGCGCCCGAGACGCGCCGGATCGTCGGCGGGATCACGCTCGGCGAGGCCCTCGGCTTCACGATCTCTCCCTGGCGGCTCGTGGAGCTCGTCGTTCCCTATCCATTCGGGCCGATCTGGTCCATGGACCTCTCCCTGGACTGGGGCACGCACGTCTTTCGCCATTTCTTCCCGACGTTTTTCGTGGGGCCCATCGCGATCGTCGGCCTGTACGGCGCGCCACGCACCCCTGCCCGGGGGGCGCGCTTTGCGCGGTGGATGGTGATCATCGCCGTTGGGCTGGCGCTCGTCGGGCATATCGTGCCGGCTGCCTGGAACGGCGTTGCCTCGCCGATTCCCCTGCGCTACCCGGAGAAGTTCATGCTCGGCGCGACGTTCGGCCTGGCCGTCGCCGCCGGGATCGCCGTCGATCGGCTGCGGCGGGCCGATCCGCGGACCCGCTCCCGGGTCCTCGCCATCGCCGGCGGCATCACCATGCTGGCGCTCGGGGCGTGGCTCGCGCCGGAAGCCGCGGGCCGGGCCACGGTCCGAGCGATCGGAGGGGACCCGACGCTGGCCGGAGTCGCCGCGGTCGAGCTGGCGCCGGCCCTGGCCGAGGCAGGGCTCTACTGGGCCGCGACGGCGATCGCGGCGCTGCTCCTTTCGCGAGGGAGCCGGGCCGGCCTCGCCGGCGCGCTCGTCCTGCTCACGGCCGTGCCCCTTGCCGCCAACCGGCGCGTCGCGCAGACCGCGCACGAAGGCACGATCTTTTCCCCGACGGCATTCGCGCGGGCGATCGCGCGCCGCGATCCGGCAGGCCGCTACCGCGGGCTCGACGAGTCCCTCTACGGCGGCCGCTCCGCCCTGCGAGACCAGGCCCAACCCGGCGACCTCGGAGGCAGCGAGTTCTACCGGCAGTCCTGGTTCTATTACACGCCCGCACTCTGGAACCGGGGCCTGGTTCTCAACAGCGACCTCGACGCCGGCGATCTCTCTCGCGTCGAGAGCCTGCGCCAGGTCTCCGGCCTGGCGGCGGGCCACAGGAATTCGGGCCCGTTCTTCGCTTCACTCGCCCTGCGCTTCGGGATCCGCTTTCGCGATCAGGAGCCGATGCCGGGATTCGAGCCCTTCGGGGGCGACGCTCTGCGGGCATGGGACGAGAATCCGACGGCCCTGCCGGGCATTCGAATGGCGGCGCGCTGGGCCGAGGCCCCGGGACCGGTCGAGGCGCTTTCGATCCTGCCGGGCCTCTCCGCGGACGCGATCGTCGTGGAGACGGGGCGGCGCGCCTCGGGCAGTGCGCGCTCCGGGCGCGTCCGAATCCTGGAGGAGAGCCCGGAGCGGCTCGTCCTCGAGACGGCGTGCCCGGATCCGTCGTGGCTCTTCGTCCTGCGCGGCGATTGGAGCTATCGCACGGTGCTCGTGGACGGCAGCCCCGCCGAGGTCTCTCCGGCTCAGATCGCATTTGCCGCCGTCCCGGTTCCCGCGGGCGCGCATCGGGTCGAATGGCGCGAGAACGTCCCGGGGCTCGAGATCTCGCGCTGGGGGCCGGCCGCTTCGGTCCTTCTTCTGCTCGGCGTCGGCATGAAGAGGATCGCCTGAGCGCCGTGCCGCCGTCCGCTTCGGTCCGCACGCGCTGGTTGCTCGCGGCGGTGTTTGCCGGCCTCGTCGTCGCGCTCTGCGCGGACCCGCTCTTCGTTCGCCGCAACTACGGCGGGCGCGACCTCATCGCCTACAACCTGCCGATGGAACGGTCGATCCACGACGCCTGGGCTCGCGGAACGCTCCCGATCTGGACGCCGGAAGTTTCGGGAGGCCGGCCGCTCGCGCCCAATCCGAACGTCGGCGCGTTCTATCCGCTGCGCGTCCTGCTCTCCCGCGTCCCGTTCCCGCTCGCCATGCGCATCTTCCCCGTTCTGCACTGGATGGCGGCGGGAATCGGAATGCTCGTGCTCCTGTCCGCGCTCGGGCGCTCGCAATCGGCCGCGTGGGTCGGCGCCGTGACCTACGCATTTTCCGGGGTGGCCGTGGCCGAGGCGTTCTTTCCCCACATTCTTCCGGGTCTGACGCTGCTGCCCTGGATCGTCTGGGCGGCCGCGCGGCGGCCGGGGTCGGGCCCGGCACGCCTGCTCGTGCTGTCCGGGTTCTTCGCGCTCGATTTCCTGGCGGCCGACATCTTCACGGTCGCCCTGGCGATCGGCTGCGTGGGCCTCTGGATCGCGCTCGAGGAGGACGCGCCGAGGCGGCTGGGCGCCGCCGGGGGCGCGGGGTTCGCGATCGCGCTCGGGGCGCTCGCGGCGGCGCCGCAGATCGTGGCCACGGCCCTGTGGATTCCGCTCACAAACCGCGCCATCCTCGGCATCAAGCTGGCCGACTCCGTCTTCTTCTCGATCCACCCGTGGCGCCTCCTGGAGCTCGTGGTGCCGTATCCCTTCGGCGCCTCGTGGGAGATGTCGGCCGGGGCAATGTGGGGGTCCCCCATCTATCGGGGCCGGGCGATGGGGATCTTCCCGACGCTCTACTGCGGGGCTTTCGCCATCATCGCCGTGGCCGTCGCGTGGCGGTCGCGGGAACGCGGCGCGCGGTTTTCCCGCGTCCTGCTGGCCGGTGCGCTCGCGGTTGCGGTCCTGCCGAGCCTCCTGCCAGGGAGCTGGACGGCGGTGTCGTCGCCCCTGCCCCTGCGCAATCCGGAAAAGCTCGCCGCGGCGATCACCTTCGCGCTCTCCCTCTTCGCGGCGCTCGGCTTCGATGCCTGGCGCGCGCGGCCGCGCCGACTGGGCATGGCGATCGCGGTCGGGGCGGTGCTCGCCGCGGTGGCAGCCGCCACCGCGATCCTGCCGGAGGCCTCCGGGCGGTTGGCCCTCGACGCCATCGGCGGCCAGGGAGATCGGCCGGCCTCCATCGCGGCCAGCCGCCTGGCCGGAGCGTTTGCCGAGGGCGGCCTGCTCTGGATGGGGACGGTGCTGGGGCTCGACGCCCTCGGGCGGCGCCACCGGCGGGGTCTGGCGGCGGCGGTCGTCCTGCTGAGCCTCGTGCCGATCGCCGCGAACCGCAAGATCGCCAGGACCTTTCGGGAAGAGGAGGTGCTCGCGCCCACCGCCTTCGCGCGGTACGTCGCGCGGCGCGATCCGACGGGTGAGTACCGGACGCTCGGCGAGGCTCTCTTCCGCGGCGGCTCGAAGCTCGAGTTCGATCAGAACAGCGGAGCGCTCGCGGACTCCGAATTCAGCCGCCGCTCGTGGTACCAGCACACGCCCGTGCTCTGGGGCCGGGGCACGATCTTCAACGAGGATTTCGACGCGGGGGATCTCTCCCGCGTCGAAAGCCTGAGGAAGGTGTCGGGCATGGCCTCGGGGTTTCTCGACGCGGACGCCTTCTTCGGGACGGTGTCGCTCAAGTGGGGCATCCGCTTCCGCGACCAGACGCCCGTTCCCGGATATCGCCCGATCGGCGGCGACGCCCTCCAGGTCTGGGACGAGCATGGGCGCGCGTTTCCCGACATCCGGTTGCTGGACGGGTGGCTGGAGGCGCAGGGCGCCCTGCCGGCGCTCCATGTGATTTCGCAGCTGCACGCCGGCGAGGTGGTCATCGAGAGCGGCGCGTCGCGGCGAGGGGCCGCGCGGCCCGGAGAGTGGCGCGTGCTCGAGCGCAGTCCGGAGCGACTCGTCGTGGACGTCGAGGCCCCGGATCCCGCCTGGCTGTTCGTGCTCCGGGCCTGGTGGCCGTACCGATCCGTCCGCGTAGACGGACAGCCGGTCGAGCCGGTGCCCGCCCAGCTCGCGTTTTCGGCCGTGCCCATTCCGGCCGGGCGGCACCGGGTCGAGTGGGAGGAACGCCTGCCGGGATGGGACGTGTCCCGCTTCGGCCCCGTTCTTTTCGGGATGATCGCCGCCGGCCTGCTTGTTGCTCGATCCCGCCGCAAGCCATGACGAGACGACTGCCAACCGCCCTGCTCCTCTGCGCCGTCCTCCTCGGCGCGAGCTCCTGCGCCCGAAAGGCGTCGCCGCCAGCGCTCACCATGCAGGACGTGAAACGGCCGGAGCAGGAGTGGCTCGGCGAAGAGCCCGTCCGACTCCTGCGGGACTACATTCGCATCGATACCAGTGCCTCCCGGGGCGAGAAATCCGGCGCGGAGTTTCTCCGGGACCTTCTCGCCTGCGAAGGGATCGAGACGGAAATCGTGTGTCCCGCCCCGGGCCGCTGCAACCTGCTGGCAAGGCTGCCGGGGAGAAGCCGCGAGAACGCCTTGCTCCTGCTCTCCCACATCGACGTCCTCGACGCGTATCCGCAGTTCTGGAAGGAATCCGCCCCCTTCGAGGGCAAGATCAAGCTCGGGTATCTCTACGGGCGCGGGGCATACGACATGAAGTCGACCGGGCTCGCCCAGGCCCTGGCCTTGCGCGAGCTGAAGCGCAAGGGGATCGTCCCGGTCACGGACATCCTGCTCCTCGCCGAGGCCGACGAGGAGACCGGGCAGCGCTGGGGGGCCCGCTGGCTGCTCGAGCACCGGCCGGAGTGGTTTTCGGGCGTGCGTCAGGTGCTGAACGAGGGCGGAACGACCGAGATGATCCTGCGCGACGTGCGCTTCTGGGGCCTGGAGACGGTCCAGGCCGGCTACGCGGTCGTGGAGCTCGAAGCGGCGGAGGACCGACCGCTGCTCGAGCTCGCGAAACGGTGGCCCAGGCTCGCCTCCACTCCCGTGGAGCCGCATCCCCACGTCGTCCTCGGCTTCGACATGCTCGCCAATCACCTGTCCTCGCCGATCACCGACCCGCTGCGTCACCTCGACCGCGTCCGCCGGGATCCCGTGGAGCTCGCCGTCCTGCCCGACCGCTACGGGTCGTTTCTCGAGCCGCGGATCAACTGGTCGGGCGTCTACCATCACCCCGACCGGCCCGCCCTCTTCCGGTCGTACTTCGTGGTTTCCGTTCCGCCGGGAGTGGATCCCGGAATCTATGTGCGGCCGATCATGGAGGAGATCCGACGCGAGGGCTTGACCGTCATATCGTCGTCGCAGAGCGAGGTGACCGTGTCGAGCCCCTATCCGACGCCGTTCACGGAGCTGCTCCGGCGGGCCGCGGAAGCGAGATACCCCGGAGTGCCGTTCGGCCCGGTGCCGACCTTCGGGGGATACACGACCTCGATCCTGCTCCGCGCACGGGGGATTCCGACGTACGGCTTCGAGGCGATCCCCATGAACATCACCGACGCGGCCCGCCGCCACGGTAACGACGAGCGGCTCTTCCTGCGCGACTATTTGAACGGCCTGGCCCTCTACTCGGACGTCGTCGAGGAGTTCGCGTTCAGGCCGCCCACCGTCAACTAGTGTCAGGGGCTCCCGCTCCCGATTGACAGAAAACGGTTGAGAGTCGGGAACGGACTCATTCCAAACATCTGATTATATGAGGCTTAGCCTTGCTTCGAGGTTGGCGCCAAGCTTGCCTCATAGGGTGGCGAGTCCAACAGATGAGAGAGCAAAACGTATTGAAAGGAAGGGCATCCATGAAGAAGCGGGAATCCGGTTTTACCCTGATCGAGCTCTTGATCGTCATCGCGATCATCGGCATCCTGGCGGCCATCGCCATTCCGAACCTCTTGAACGCGGTGCAGCGCGGCAAGCAGAAGCGGACGATGAGCGACATGCGCGCTCTGGCGACGGCGATCGAGGCGTACGCGGTGGACAACAACCAGTACCCGACCGCGTCCTGCAACCCGGGCATCTACACGACGACGACCGTGACGCTGGCGACCGGCTCGTTCACGAACCTGACGCCGACCTACATCGCGCAGCCGCCCAAGTCCGACGGCTGGGGCGAGTTCATGGCGTACGGGAGCGACTCGGCCGGCAACAACTACGTCATCGCCTCGGGCGGCCGCGACAAGGCAATCGCCGCGCCGTTCTGCGGAACGACGACGAACTTCAACAACGACATCTACTACTCGAACGGCACGTTCATCCAGTGGCCCGAGGGCACCCAGTTCTAAGACTGGAAGGATCGAAAGTCCGGCAACGGCCCCGAGCGATCGGGGCCGTTTGCTTTTGCGGTGTCAAACCTCGTCACCGGCCAGACCGCAGAGTGACACTTCACGGCGGCGGCTCCAGGGTGGGTGGGCGTAAGTGACTCTCGAACAGGAGGTTGCCCGGACCCATTCCTGGCGCGACTCTTGCCTCTAGATATTGCTGAAACAACAATAAGGGAGGCAATGTGAAGAAGAAGGAATCCGGTTTTACCCTGATCGAGCTCTTGATCGTCATCGCGATCATCGGCATCCTGGCGGCCATCGCCATTCCGAACCTCTTGAACGCGGTGCAGCGCGGCAAGCAGAAGCGGACGATGAGCGACATGCGCGCTCTGGCGACGGCGATCGAGGCGTACGCGGTGGACAACAACCAGTACCCGACCGCGTCCTGCAACCCGGGCATCTACACGACGACGACCGTGACGCTGGCGACCGGCTCGTTCACGAACCTGACGCCGACCTACATCGCGCAGCCGCCCAAGTCCGACGGCTGGGGCGAGTTCATGGCGTACGGGAGCGACTCGGCCGGCAACAACTACGTCATCGCCTCGGGCGGCCGCGACAAGGCAATCGCCGCGCCGTTCTGCGGAACGACGACGAACTTCAACAACGACATCTACTACTCGAACGGCACGTTCATCCAGTGGCCCGAGGGCACCCAGTTCTAAGGCGAATCTCACAACAGAAGAACGAGGAAACGGCCCCGGCTCGAAACCGGGGCCGTTTCCATAAGATGAAAAAGAACAGCGCCGGCTTCACTCTGATCGAGCTCCTGATCGTCATCGCGATCATCGGCATCCTGGCGGCGATCGCGATCCCGAACCTGTTGAATGCGGTGCAGCGCGGCAAGCAGAAGCGGACGATGGCGGACATCAAGGCCCTGGCGGTCGCTATCGAGGCGTACCACGTGGACAATTCGAACTATCCCACCGCCGCCTGTCCGGGGGGCGTCTACACGACTTCGGGCCCGCTGCTCGGCACGGACTCCTTCACCAACCTGACGCCGACCTACATCGCGCAGCCGCCCCTGCGGGACGGGTGGGGCCGCTTCATGCGCTACGGCGTCGACGCCGCGGCCGTGAACTACAACGTCCGCAGCCTCGGACGCGACGGCGCCGCCAACGCGATTTCGTGCGGCACGACGACCAACTTCAACGAGGACATCCTCTTTTCCAACGGCGTCTTTCTGCAGTGGCCCGAGGGAGCGCAGGATTAGCCTGCCCGGAACGGTTTAGAATCGCAGCGTGCGGTTCGGCCGACGGCTCCTCTCCGGGTTGTGTGGGGCCGCGGCGCTTCTGCCCGCCGTCCTCTGGTTCGCTCCCGCGCTCTTCTTGCGGCGGGCGCCCACGTTTCGCGACCAGGGCGACTTCTTCTATCCGCTCAAGCTCTACACGGCGGACCGCCTCCGGGCCGGGGAGATCCCGCTCTGGAACCCGCTCTCCGGGACCGGGGAGCCCTGGCTGGCCAACGGGCAGTCGGGCGTCTTCTATCCTCCGACCGCGCTTTTTCTCCTGCCGTCCGCCGCGCTCGCGGGTGCGCTCTTTCTCCTGGTCCATTTCGGGATCGCCGCGTGGGGAACGCGCCGCTTTCTCAAGGAAGAGAACGTGTCCGACGCCGGCGCGCTTTTCGGCGCCGCGGCGTTCGCGGCGTCCGGCCTGGCTGCGTCGCTCTCTGTCTACTGGAACCACTTCGGCGCCTGGGCGTACCTGCCGGGGATTGCCGCGCTCGCTCGGGCGGGGTTGCGCTCGCGGGCCTCGATGCTCGGCTTCGGAGCGCTCGTCGGCCTGCAGGCCATGGCGGGCAGCCCCGAGATCTCGGCGGCGACGGTCGTGCTCGCCGCCGCCCTCGCGTGGAGCCCGAGCGAGGAGTTTCCCGAGCCGCCCTGGCGTCAGCCTCGGGCGGTCCGGGCTCGTCGCTTCGCCGCGGGAGTCGGCCTCGGGCTCGCTCTGGCGGCCTGGGCGATCGCTCCGATGGCCGAGCTCGCCCTCCACTCGGACCGCCGCCACGCCTTTGCCGCCGCCGAGCGGGATGCGGGCGCCCTGACCTGGCGCGACGCCGGGACGATGGCAGGATTCACGCCGGCCTCCTTCGGCGGCTCGTATCTCGCTTCGCTGTTTCTGCCGCCGTTCGTGCTGGTCGCGGCGGCCGCCTCGTTCCGGGAGGACCATCGCCGGCACCTCGCGGTCGTCCTCGTGGTCTTTGCCGCGCTGGGAATCCTGCTCGCTGCGGCGGGCCCGCCCGGCGCGTGGCTGAGGAGCCTTGCGCCGCTCGACCGGGTCCGGTACCCGGCGAAGTGGCTCGCATGGAGCTCGTTCGGCCTGGCAGCGCTCGCGGGCCTGGGCTTCGACGCGCTGCGCTTTGCGCCGCAAGGCGCCCGCGGCCGGGCCCTCTTCGGCGGCGCCGCGGTCGCCGCGCTCGGCGTGGCAGCGATCTCGCCGCTCGAGCTCCCGGTCCGCCTGTGCTGCTCCGTCGGGGCGGCCGCGCTCGGGTTCCTGGCGCTCGGCCTCGGCCGGCGTCCGAGGCCCGGATCGCTCCTCGCCGGTGCGGCGGCCGCCGGACTCGTGGGCGCTCTGGCATTCGCCCTGCAACCTTTGCCCCGGTTTGCGCCCGAGTCGCAACTGCGGCATTGCCCCGAGACCGTCGCGCCTCTGGCGCGCGTTGCGGGACGCGTCGTGACTCCGCCGATGGGGGCCCTCTGGGGTTGGGCGCTGCGCGACGGGAGCTTCGATGGCGCGCTCCTCGCGCGGCAGCGCGAGGCCCTGCTCGGCTACACCAACCTGCAGTGCCGCGTGCCGACGGTGCGCACGGCGGCGCCGCTGCCCACGGCCGCCGCCGCGGCGATCGCCGCTGCGATCGGCCCGGCCGACGATGCGCTTGCGGCGGGCGCTGCGGGCGCGCGCGTTCTCTGGACGCCGTTTGCGCCGGCGCGCCTCCCGTCGCGGAAGGTCGGAGACTTCTTTCGGGCTCCGCTGGCGCCCTACCGGCCGCGGCTCTCGTTCGTGCGGGGCTACCGGGTCGAGCCGAACGCCGAGCGCGCGTGGGCGCGGGCCGCGTCGGGAGAGATCGACCTGACGCGCGAAGTCCTCCTCGACCGGCGCCCCGTTCCCGACCCCGCGAGCGCGGAGGAGCACCCGCTGTTGCTGGCCCGCCTCGCCGAGGATGGACCGGAACGCGTCGTCGCCGAGCTGACCGCGAGCTTTCCGGGCCTGCTCGTGCTCGCGGACCTCGACTACCCGGGCTGGGTCGCGGAAGAGGGAGGGCGCGTGCTGCCGATCCTGAAGGCGGACGGGCTCTTCCGCGCGGTGGCGCTGCCGGCCGGCTCGCACCGCATCGTGTTTCGCTATCGCCCGATGTCCTTCTATGCCGGCTCCGCGGTTTCGGTGCTCGCGCTGCTCGCGATGCTCTTGCTCTGGCACTCGGGGGAGCCCGTCCGGACGAGGAGGCCCGCGTGACGCCGCCCATGGCGGTCCTGGGAACTTTCGGCCTCGTGGCGGCGGGTCTTGCCGGGCTGGTGGTCGGCAGCTTCCTGAACGTGGTCGCGCATCGCCTGCCGCGCGACGAGTCGATCGCTTTCCCCGGGTCGCGCTGCCCGAACTGCGGCAAGCCGATCGCCGCCTACGACAACATCCCGGTGCTCTCGTGGATCCTGCTCGCCGGGCGTTGCCGCGTCTGCCGCGCCCCGATCGCCGTGCGGTATCCGATGCTCGAGCTCGCCAATGCCATTCTCTGGATCCTGGTCTTCCGGTCCGCGCCGTGCTGGGGGGACTTCCTGACGGGGGCCTTCCTGTGCTCGGCCGGGCTCGCGCTTCTGGCTATCGACGCCGACTTCCAGATCCTGCCCGACGCGATCACGCTGCCGGGGATCGTCGTGGGGCTCGCACTCTCCTTCTTCTCGCTGCGCCGCACGCCGCTCCAGGCCGCGCTCGGTGCGGCGCTGGGCGCCGGCGGGCTCTACCTGCTGGCATTGCTCTACGAGAAGATCGCGGGGCAGGAGGGCATGGGTCTGGGCGACGTGAAGATGCTCGGCATGATCGGCGCGCTGCTCGGCCCGATCGGCGTACTGGCGACGATCCTGGCGGCCTCCGTCTCGGGCAGCATCATCGGCGTGGCGCTCATGCTGGCGCGCGGCAGGGACGGCAAGATGCGGCTGCCCTTCGGCGTCTTCCTCGCGCTCGGCTCGATCGCGGCGTGGTTTTTCGCGGACCCGGTCTTCGAACGGTACCGGGCGCTGTGGCCGTGAGCGCCGGACCGGCCACGCTCGTGCCCCGATCCTTCCGGAGGGAATCGCGCCTCTTCCTGTGGGTGGCCCTGCTGCTGATCCTGTTCCTGAATTTCCTGACGCTGCTCTTCTTCCGCAGCGCCGTGGCGTGGGGGACCGACGAGGCCGAGCGCCGGGCCGACGAGATCCTGCGCCGCGTCGCGCTCTCGAGCGCCCGCGCCGACGGGCCGGAGGAAGCGATGGAGCGGGCCGCCCTCGAGCCCGACGTGGCTTACCTCGCGATCTACGACGGGAGCGGGGCCAGACTGCGCGCGCTCGGGCCGGGCCCGCCGGAGGCCCCGCGCGAGCTGCCGAGCCCCCGGCCGCCCGTCGGCCGCATGACGCACGCCTGGGGATCCAAGCCCACGCTGCTCGTCGCGACGTTTGCCACCGACAAGCGCTTTTTCGTGATCGCTCTCGATCCCGGCGCCGGCGGCGCCCTGCGGCAGTACGCGCAGAGGCTCTCCGTCTTCATCCCGCTGGCGGGCCTCGCCCTGGCGATCCTCGCGGCCTTCTACCTGCGCTCCCTGCTCAAGCCCTACGACCGTCTGCTCGCGGCGGCGGGCGGGGCGCCGGCGTCCCTGCGCGAGTCGGGCGACGAGCGCGAGTTCCTCGTGTCGCGCTTCGAGAGCACGATCGCGACGCTCCACGAGAAGGAGCGCGAGCTCGAGCGACTGGCCCAGCGCGAGAAGGAACGGGCCGACGACCTCGAGACGGCCGCCCGCACGCTGTCGCGCAACCTGCCCACGGGCCTCCTGTCCGTCGACCCGCGGGGCCAGGTCGTCGAGTTGAACGATGCGGGCCGCGAGATCCTGAAGCTCCCGCGCGACGTCCACGGGGAGCCCTTCGGCCGGGTCCTCGCCGACGCGCCGGACTTCCAGGCCCTGGTCGAGCAGGTCCTGTCGCTGCGCGCGGTGGCCGGCCGCCAGGAAGTGCGCTGGCACCGCGAGCACGAGCCGGACCGGGTCCTCGGCGTGACGGCCACCCCCGCCGAGGGCGGCGACGGGAGATTTCTCGGCGCGGTCGCGCTCTTCTCGGACCTGACCGAGATCCGCCAGCTCGAGGGCCGCGTCGCGCTCGCGCGGCACCTCGCCGACCTCGGGCAGGTGTCGGCGGGAGCGGCCCACGAGTTCCGCAACGCCGCGGCCGCGATCGACGGCTTCGCGGACCTCGCGCTCCGGTCGGCCGATCCCGAGCGTTCGGCCGAGTACGTCCGCGCGATCCGCCAGGAGGCGCAGGAGATGAGCCGCGTCACGAGCGACTTCCTCCTGTTCGCCCGCCCCGAGGGATTCCTGCCCGAGCCGATCGATCTCGATGCGGTCGCCGAGGCGGCCTCGGGCGAGCTCGAGCGGGCGTATCCCGGCGTCGCCGTCGAGCGCTCCGGCGAATTTCCCGAGGTCCCGGGCTCGGCCGTGCTGCTGCGCCGCGCGATCGTCAACCTGCTGCGCAACGCGGTCGAGGCGACGCCGGAGGGCGGGCGCACCGTTGCGGGCGCGATCACGCTCTCGGGCAGGCGCGGGGCCTCGGAAGCGACGCTCTCGATCGGGGACCGCGGCGCGGGGGTGGATGCCGCCGCCCGCGAGAAGATCTTCCTGCCCTTTTATTCGTCAAAGCCCGCCGGTTCCGGGTTCGGTCTCTCGATCGTCGCCCGCATCGCCGAGCTCCACGGAGGCACGGTGGACGTGTCAGACCGGCCGGGCGGGGGAGCCGTGTTTACGCTGAGGCTGCCTTTGGGGTCAGGTCTGAATTCTTCGGAGTTTCCCAACCAGCGGAGCTGAAGCCGGGCTTTACCGAAACTCCGAAGAATTCAGACCTGACCCCGCCCGCCGCGATCATCCCCTTGAACGACTCCTTGTCGATCGCCCGCTCGAGCGCCTCGCCGGGGTCGACGGTGCCGGTCTTGACGAGCTCGGTGAGCGACTGGTCCATCGAGATCATCCCCCTGGATTTCCCGGTTGCGATCTGATTGTTGATGAGGTTCGTCTTGCCCTCGCGGATCGAGTTGGAGAGGGCCGAGGATCCGATGAGGATCTCGAAGGCCGGCACTCGGCCCCCGCCCTTCTTGCGCAGGAGCTGCTGCGCGACGACGCCCCGCAGGGCCTCGGCGAGCACGATGCGCACCTGCTCCTGCTCCTCGGCGGGGAAGGCGTCGATGATGCGGTCGACGGCCTTGGCCGCGGAGTTCGTATGGACCGTGGCGAAGACGAGCAGTCCCGTCTCCGCGGCCGTCAGCGCCATGCGCATCGTCTCGAGGTCGCGCATCTCGCCCACGAGCAGGCAGTCCGGGTCCTCACGGATGGCGGCCTTGACGCCCTCGGCGAAACTCGCCACGTCGGGCCCGATCTCGCGCTGCGTGAAGATGGACTTGTCGTTGGTGTGCACGAACTCGATCGGATCCTCGATCGTGATCACGTGGTGCGACAGGCGCTTGTTCACGCGGTCGAGGATCGCGGCGAGCGTGGTGGACTTGCCGCTGCCGGTGGGCCCCGTGACGAGGATGAGGCCCCGCGGCACGGCGTAGAGCCCGGCGACCGAGGCAGGCAGGTTCAGGTCCTCGGCCGTCGGCACCTTCGACGGGATCAGGCGCAGCACCGCGGCCGAGCCGCGCTCCTGGCGCATCAGGTTGACGCGAAAGCGCGCCTGCTGGCCCATCTGGTACGCGAAATCCACGTCGCCCGTCTCGTTGAAGGACTCCCAGATCTTCGGCGGCGTGATCGGGCCGAGCAGGTTGTAGAAGTCCCCCTCGGACAGGGTGCGGTACCGCATCCGCTCGATCTCGCCGTCGATGCGGACGATCGGCGGGCATCCGACGGACAGATGGAGGTCCGAGCCGCCCCGCTTGGGAAGGATCGCGAGGAACCGGTCGATCCGGTTAGAGTCTCCGGAGGGGGCGCTCATGCGGTGCCCCCTTCCTCGGCGGCGAGCAACGGCTCGAACGCCTCCTTGCGCATCGCCCGGTCGTAGGCCACCCGCGGCTCGATCGTCCCGTCGTGCACCAGCTTCAACAGCGCGCCGTCCATGAGCATCATCCCGGAGGCGCTTCCCGTCTGGATCGCCGTCGGGATCTGGAAGGTCTTGGCGTCGCGGATCAGGCCGGCGACGTTCGGCGTGTTGCGCAGGATCTCGAAGGCGGCCACTCGTCCGGCCCCGTCCCGCCGGGGCAGCAGCGACTGAGAGAGGATGGCCTTGAGCGAGTCGGCCACCATCATGCGGATCTGGCCCTGCTGGTCGGGCGGGAAGGCGTTGATGATGCGGTCGACCGTCGAAGAGGCCGTCGTCGTGTGGAGGGTCGCGAGCACGAGGTGGCCGGTCTCGGAGGCCGTGATCGCCAGCGAGATCGTTTCGAGGTCGCGCATTTCGCCGACGAGGATCACGTCCGGGTCCTCGCGCAGCGACTGGCGCAGGGCCTTCGCGAAGGAGCGCGAGTGCGCCGGGACCTCGCGCTGGTTGACCAGGGACTCCTTGTTCGGGTGGACGTACTCGATCGGGTCCTCGACCGTGATGATGTGGCCGCACTGGGTCTCGTTGATGCGGTCGACCAGGGCAGCCAGAGTCGTCGTCTTGCCGCAGCCCGCGGGGCCGGTCACGAGGATGAGGCCCTGCGAATAGGTGGTGATTTCCCAGAGGCTCTCCGGCAGCCCGATGTCCGTGAGGTTCGGGATGTCGAAGGGGACCAGGCGCATCACCGAGGACAGGCCCTTGCGCTGGAAGAAGACGTTGGTGCGAAACCGGCCGAGCTCCGGGTCCTTGTGGCAGAAATCGATCTGGCGGCGGTCGGCGAGGATGCCGGCCCGATCCTCCGAAAGGATCGGCGTCAGCCACGCTTCCATCTGCTCGGGGCTCGAAGGCGGCAGGGGAAGCGGGCCGAGCTTTCCGTGCAGGCGGATCTGCGGGACCGTGTCCGTTGCCAGGTGAATGTCGGAGGCCCCGATGGCGCGGGCGTGGCGCAGCAGGTCCGGCAACCCCGGCTTGGGGCTGGCCGAGAAATCGAGGGCCGTAAACCCGCGGGGCCCGGCGCCGGTCACGACCGGGGTTCCCGAGCGCGCCGCCGAAAGGCGGGCGGCCTTCTCGCGCACGAGCGGATCCGGGTCCACCTGGGAGATCTTCTGGAGCAGCGGGGCCGTGCGCGGGTCCTCGATCCGCGAGAACGCATCGAGGATCTCGAGGCGCAGGTCCTTCTGCGTGTCCGCCTGCTTGTAGGCCTCGAGCAGGCCGGGCAGCGCCTTGGGCGTTCCCCAGATCCCGAGGGCCGCGGCGGCCGAGAGGCTCGACTCCGGGTTCTGCAGCATCTTCAGGAGGTGCGGCAGGGCGGACTCGTCGCGGACCTCCGCCAGCGTCATCGCGGCGCGGTCGCGCAGCCACCAGTCGTCCGAGGACAGGAACCGGATGCAGTGGGGCACGGCCTCGGGCGACCGGATCGTCACCGCGATCGACACGGCGAGGGCCGCCTCCGCGGGGTCGGCGCTCTTGTCGCGCTCGAGGAAGACGCGGATGAACTCCGGGCCCAGCTCCCGCAGGGCCTCGACCGCCCGGTCCTTCGCCGGCCCGTAGGTCTCGCGGAAGGTCCGCAGGAAGGCGTCGGCGATGCGGGCCGGTTCCTGCGTGGCGACGATGCGCGAGGCCAGCTCCCGGACCCTGGGGTTGGAGTCGGAAAGCAGCGGGAGGACCTCGTCGTTGCGCGCCTGGGATTTCGCGAGCAGGGGCCCGAGCGCGGCGATGGCCGCGTCCTGCACGCGGCTCGAGTCGTTGCGGCAGTGCGTCAGGAGCGGGCCGATGTGCGACTCGTCGGGGTACTTCGCGAGGACCTGAACGGCGCGGAAGCGGATCCCCTCGTCGTCGTCGTCCAGGGCATGGAGGGCGATTCCGGCAGCCCGCGGCGAGGCCGTCGCTTCGACGATCGCGAAGGCCTTCTTGCGGAGTGCCGGCGCGCCGCCCGAGCTCAGTACCTTCGCGATCCATGGCAGCGCCCGCTCGTTCGGGCTCTTGCGCAGGTGGTCGAGGGCGGCGTGCACGACGACCGGGTCGGGATTTGCCAGGAATCCATGGAGGCGGTCCATGAAGTTGCCGCCCGCCAGCGTTTCGAGGGACAGCATTGCCTGCCGGCGAACGACGTCGGTCTGGGAGGCGAGAAACGGGAAGATGGCCGCGGACGCGGCCTCGTACGGATAGCGCTTGAGAAGTGCGAGGCCGGCCTGGCGCAGGGCCGCGTCGGAATCGACCGCCAGCCACGCGAGATCTTCCGCGTCCAGGTCCGGCGCGGCGCCGACCGCCTTCAGGATCTCGTCGCGCTCGACCTCCGTCTTCCATCCGCGCGAGCGCAGCTTCTCGAGAAGGGCCTCGGCTCCGGGAGCCCTTCGCTTAGTCGGCCACATGTTCGATCAAGTTCATTCCAGTTTAGGCAGTCGAGGCTCGAGAGTCGAGGAGTCAGTCCGGGGACGGGAAGGGGCCCCGCCGTAGGCGCTAGGGCGTGCGCGGTCCTGTTACCAGGGGTAACGAAAAGCGGTGGACCGGTGGCGCCTCCAGTGGTGCGAGAGTTATCTATCTCATTGACATAATTGGATTTAGATATCAGACGGGGGCTTGGGCACGGGAATCGCTCTAACAACGTTTGCGATGCTCCATCTGAAGTCTCATCGGCGCGACCGCGGGTTCTCGCTCGTCGAGTTGCTCGTCGTCATGGCGATCATCGCCTCGCTCTCGCTCGTCGGGATTCCCTGGTTCATGAAGATCTCGCAGCGCAACTCCCTGAAGAGCGCGGCGCGCGAGGTCCAGACGACGCTGCTCGCGGCCAGGATCAAGGCAGTCAAGCGCAACCGGCCCGTCAGCGTGAGCATCACGTCGCTCGGGCCGCCGATCCAGCTCCAGACGCTCGAGCCCAATCCCCCCGCGCCGACTCCGACGCACGTGCCGGTGAACCTGGCGCTGCCGGCGCAGTCCGCCCGGTTCTATGCGACGCCGAGCGCCGCGGGCGGCACGGTCACCTTCGGCGGGGACGGGCGTCTTGCCAACCCGCCGTTGCAGCCGACACCCGGCCTCGTTTACATCCTCGAGGGGCCGGTCGGCGCAGCCACTCCGAACCGGGTCAGGATCGAGGCCGACTCGAGCGGCCGGATCGTGGTCGTGACCCCGGTGAACTGGTACTAGCCGATGAAACACGAACGTCGCGAAGCCGGCCTGACCCTCGTCGAGATGCTGATTGCCGTGGCTCTGCTCGGCATCGTGCTGCTGGGGATCGCTCCGCTCTTCATCGCGAGCGTCCGGTCGAACTACGCGGCCAACGAGTACACGAGCATCCACAACCTGGCGCGCGACCGGTTGGAGCAGCTCATGAACCTGCCGGTCACCGATCCCCAGTTGACCGTCGGCATCCACCCGACGTCGGGCCCGCGCAACGAGCTGCCCGCATTCCTGCCGGATCCGGCCACCGGGACGCTTCCGTCCACGATCGCCAATCCCCTGCAGCGATTTTACGAGGTCACGCATTTCCGCAGCGTCGGGGGCGCGCCGAACGTCGCCTTCACGCTCAACAACGTCGGCTCGGGAGTGCTCTACGAATTCAAGCGGATCGACGTGACCGTCACGTCCACGAGCGGCGGCACGGGGCTCGGCATCGGTGCCCGGACGGCGCGCGTGACGGGGTTCATCAAGAACCCCGATCCGGCGACCAACGTGAACTGAAAATGATGAACGGCCGCATCCATCGCGCTTCCCGTTCCTCCGCCGGCTTCACGCTGGTGGAGATGATCGTCGTGACCCTGCTGCTGCTCATCTCGATGTTGGGCCTGCTCGCCGTGTTCGACGCGAGCGCCCGCATCAACAAGAACGAAACGGACGTGGCCGACGCGCAGGGCAACGTGCGCTACGGCATCTACCAGATGACGCGCGCCATCCGGATGGCCGGCGCGGGCGGTCTCTACGTGACCCAGGCCGTCCTGAACCACAACGACGCGGAGCTGCCCGGGATCGCGCCGGCCAGGGCGTCCTACGACAACGTGGCCGCCAACGTGACCGTCACCGACACCAACGGCACCGTCTGGAGTGTCCGCCCGGGCACCGACATGATCGAGGTCCGCGGCGTCCTCTTTTCGCCGCTCATCGGGTTCGACCCGCAGGCCGGCTGCAAACCCTGCACGGGCACGCAGAACCTGAGTGCGCTGCCCGTCATCGGCGAGGAGAGGTCGGGCTGGCACCTGAACAACGATGCGTCGACCCGTCCCCAGTTCGCCGCCATCGACGCGTACACGGCCGGGGTCACGAATGCCAAGCCGATGCTCGTCGTCGTCCAGGACGCAAAGAGCGATCAGCACGCCTGCGGCGATCCGTTCGGCCTGCAGCGCTACCCGCAGTCGGCCTACAACGTCGGGGTGATCACTGCGCCCACGAACCTGGCCGGCGGGAACACGTTCGGCAGCGTGGATTTCGGCGGGACGCTCGGCCCGCGCTTCAACATCGAGCTGCCCTCGCTGACTCCCGGAAGGGACGCCATCGGGATTGAGGAGTTGAGGCGGGCCGGGATCCTGGACGACGTCGTTTTCTTCATCACGACCGACGCCGTGGCGGACCCGACGGGGATCCACCCGTTCCTCGCCCAGGGCATCCGGCGCGGGAACTCCTTCGAAGTGACGCGGCTGGCCGACGACGTCGAGGACATGCAGGTCGCCTACGGGATCGACACCGACGGCAACGCCTCGGTGACGCGCCTCTCGAGCTGCGCGGCGAGCACCGACGACCCCGACATCAATTTCTCGACGACGGCCGGCTGCGACGAATGGTTTCCGAACGCGGTGGGCGAGTCCGCCGTCGACGACGCCCAGTTCCAGCAGCAGGACCCGTTCAACCCCAGCCACTCCGGCGTGCCGCTGGCGATCCACTGCCCGCGCGTGCACGCGGTGATGGTCTCGCTGCTGGCCAAGGCCCACGACTCGGATCCCACGTACAAGGGCCCCGCCGCGCAGGGTTACAAGTCCATGAACTCCACGGCGACCCCGGTCACGCCGGGCAACTTCCGCCGCCGCATCCAGACCTTGAAGATCAACCTCCGCAACTTCGCGTTCCAGGGATGACCATGCATTCAGGCAGACAGAAGGAGCGGGGCGCCGCGCTCGTCATCGCGATCCTCGTGCTCGCGATCCTGACGGTCATCGGCATCGCCCTGATGCTCATCACCTCCACCGAGACCCGCATCGCGGCCAACGAGTGGTCCGTCAACCGCGGCTTCTACGCCTCGGACGCGGGCGTGCGCTGGGGCACCGCCCAGATGAACGCGGACCTCGCGACGTTCCTCGGCCGTCCGGAGTTCGGGACGAAGGCCGTCCCGAACTTCGCGGGCAACGTGCTTTTCAAGATGCCGAGCCACCGGTTCGCGACGCTGCTCGGGTTCGTCGGCAACGACGACATCGAGGTGCGGGTCTCGACCCCGGGCCGCCTGTCCCGCCGCCCGTGCTTTGGCTGCCTGGGCAACGAGGGCAAGCAGGCGCAGTTCATGTACACGTTCGAGTTGAGGGCCACGGGCTCGCAGGACGATCGATTTCTCCAGTATTCCAAGGCGCTCGTTGCGGACGTCGAAGCCGGGCCGTTGCCCTGGCCCTTGCCCTTCTGAGGAGAACAGCCATGAGACACGGTCGAACTTCCCGGGGACTCGTTGGATTCGCGGCGCGGCACCGCGCGGCGGCCACGTTTCTGCTGCTCTTCCTGATGGCGTCTCCGGCGCGGCCCGACGACCGCCAGCTGCTGCAGGCCAACTCCGGCGCGAACACGAACGTGCTCCTCATCCTCGACTCCTCGACGTCCATGACCAACGACTTCTCGGACGTGTACCGGCTGCCGGCGTTCATGGACGACTTCATCTACCCCCAGGGAACCGTGAACACGGTGGGCTCCAAGATCGGCATCGCCAAGAGCGTTCTGCGCCAGGTTCTGACCAATACGGCGGGCGTCAACTGGGCCTTTGCTTACTACCGCAACCCCATCCAGACGTTCGGCGCGGCCGAGAACAGCGTCGGCGACAGCTCGCGCGGCCAGCCGCCCATCGGCTACCCGATCGGCGGCGCGACGACGGCCGGCCAGGCGCTGGAGAACGGCGGCCTCGAGTGGTTCTACTTCGCCGACGAGCTCTACCCGCTCGGCGGCTCGATCAGCTCGCTGTTCCCGGCCGCGGAGTATCCCGACGTGCAGCAGGGCCGCTTTCTGCAGATGGGCCACAAGGTGCCCCACATCTATGGAACGCCGGGGCAGCCCGACCTGCCGCCCTACACGATCAATCCATCCAACCCGGATACGCGCTTTCCGTATCCGAGCGGCACCATCCAGCCCGGCATCTGGCGCGGCGCGTTCGGTCCGCACGGCCTGAACGAGGGCCTGGTCATCTACCGCAGCCCCGCTAAGACGGGGTACGAGCTGCGGATGCAGATGGTGGCCGGCAACTACGCGGACCCCTTCGTGGTCGTGCAGATCGACGAATACGGTCCGCCGACCGCGCCGACGCCGACGGCTTCTTCGACGCCGACCATCACGCAAACCCCCACGAGCACGCTCACGCCCACGCGGACGAACACGCCGGTCTCGACGCGCACGCCGACGAACACCCCGCCGGCGACGAACACGGCGACCCTGACCTTCACGGCGCGCAACACGAGCACCGCGACCCCCACCCAGACCAGGACGTTTACGCCTTCGAACACCGCGACCGCCACCCAGACCTTCACGCCCTCGAACACGCCGACGCGCACGAACACGGCCACGACGACGCGGACGTTCACGCCGTCGAACACGGCGACGCGGACGTCCACGCCGACGAACACGGCGACCTTCACGGTGACGAATACGGCGACGCGCACGTTCACGGCCACGAACACCCCGTCGCGCACCAACACGCCGACGAACACGGCGACGTTCACCCGGACCAACACCTTCACGAACACGGCGACGTTCACGCGGACGTTCACGCCGTCGAACACGGCGACGAACACGCGGACGTTCACGCCGTCGAACACGCCGACGCGAACCCCCACGTTCACGGCGACGAACACCTTCACGCGGACGTTCACGCCGTCGAACACGGCGACGAACACGCGGACGTTCACGCCGTCGAACACGGCGACGCGGACCAACACGCCGTCGAACACGCAGACCTTCACGCCGTCGAACACGTTCACGCGGACCAACACGCCGACGAACACGGCGACCAACACGCGAACCAGCACGCCGTCGAACACGGCGACGCGGACCAACACGCCGTCGAACACGGCGACGTTCACGCCGTCGAACACGGCAACGCGGACCAACACGCCGTCGAACACGGCGACGCGGACCAACACGCCGTCGAACACGGCGACGTTCACGCCGTCGAACACGCGCACGTTCACCAACACGCCGTCCAACACGGCGACGGCGACCAATACGCGCACGAATACGGCGACGAACACGGCGACGAGCACGCCGTCCCAGACGTTCACGCCGACGTCGACGCGGACGATCACCCGCACCCCGGTGCCGTCCGATACGCCGCAGCCGACGGACACGCCGAGGAACACGAGGACGCCGTCCTTCACCCGACCCCGACGCTGGTCCCGACGCTACCCGGCGGCCACTTCCCGGCGGGAAGCCTCCTGCCGTCGGTTGCCAACTGGCTCGCGCCGGCCGTGCGCGGCCTCTTCGCGATGGCGCCTCCGCCTCCGCCGCCTCCTCCCTCGGGCCCCTGCCCGGGCATCCCGGCGAGCTACACCGGAGGCCAGCTCGTGTGCGACGCGTGTCCCTATGACCCGACCCGCCTGTGCGCCTTCGTCGACACCAACGGCAACGGCGTCCTCGACGCCGGCGAGCCCGCGGCGCCGAACCTGATTCCGCTGCCCTCTTCGCCGGTCTTCATGCGCGGATTCGACGACCCGCAGGCGGACCCGGATCCGGCGCTGGTCCTCATCCAGAGCGTCCGGGTGAAGTACGTGCGCGGCGATCTCTACAGCATGCCGCCGGTCTACAACTCGAACGACTCGTTGAACGGCAACCCGCCCTGGGGCTCCTGCGCGACGGCCGGAGCGGGCTGCCCGGTCGCTCCGGACAACGACGCGGACGGCGTGGCCGACAGCACGAGCGTCGCCGAGCGCCACAACCAGGGCATGTACTCGTCGGTGTACGACAAGGAGCGCCCGCGCCAGAACCAGCAGTTCCCGAACGATGCGTTCGCCGCGCCCTCGTGCCCGCTCGGGATCCCGGCCGGCGGGTGCGATCCCTATTCGATGGACTGCGGCGGCATGGCGCACTTCAATTCCTTCAAGGGTTTCCCGCCGTCGGCTCCGAACGGGCTCCTGACGCCGTACGTCTATCCGGTCGCCCCGCCGGCGAGCTCGGACGACTGGCCGGTCGTGCCGTTCCGCCGCGAATGGCTCGGCACCGACTACCCCGGCGGCAATACGCCGGAGGCGGCGATCAAGCGGCTCCTGCGCTTCAGCTCCTCGATCGTCAGCTACGACTCCTCGGTCACGGCCGATCGGGCCTACACGCTGGCCGAGGACGCGAAGGAAGTCGTCGTGACGGCGCCCGGAACGCCCGTGGCCGGCGTGCTGCTCGACGCCTACAACTACTTCGTCAACAGCGTCTTCCCGACCCCGCCGGGCGGAGCTCCCGACCCGGCCATCGATTGCCGCAACTTCATCATCGTGTACGTCACCGACGGCCACGACGAATGCTCGTCGGATCCCTGCGTGGGCGGCCTGAGCGGAAACGGCCCCGCGGGAGACCTGGGACAGGTGGCGCTGCCCGAGAGCAGCCCCGGCAGCCGCACGGTCGCCAACGGGATCGACCCGAGCGTGCGCATCAAGGGCATCCCCGTCTACGTCGTCGGATTGAACTCCGACCCGGCGTTCTTCCCGGCCCTGAACTGCATCGCGACCAACAGCGGCGGAAAACTCTTCGCCGCGACGGACCGGACGTCGCTCCAGGGCGCCCTCGAGTCGATCCTCGACTTCAAACGCAGCGCCAATTTCTTTGCGGCTCCCGCGGTCCCGGGCTTTGCCGGCGGCCTGGGCGAAACCGCCCAGCTCGGCGCGGTCATCCCCAGTCACCTGAACCCGAACGGTGACCTCTCGAACTGGTCGGTCTGGAGCGGCGCGCTGAAGAGCTTCCAGCTGGATGCCAACGGATTCCTGCCGGTCGTGACCGCCCCGCCGGCGACTCCGGTGCCATCGGTGACCGCCGGCGGGCCGACCGCCACGCCCGTCGTCGGGACGCCGACGCCGACGCCGCCCCCCGGAGCGCCCGGCACGTTCGTGGACGAAAGCGATCCGGACAACGCCGACCCGGCCGCGCGCCGGCCCGTGTGGAACGCCGGCCGCGTGCTCGGCTACACCGACCCCGTTGCGAACCTGGCCCCGGCCGCCGCTCCGATCGCGGCGGTCCCCTCCGGGCGCGCGCCCGCCATCTCGGTCTGGCCGGGCCGCAGGATGATCTTCGCCCGCGGAACGGCGGGTGTCCCGTTGACCCGGGCCGACATGTTGCCCAACACCGGCGCCTGCGCGGGCGCCGGCACGCCGGGCCAGTGCTTCGACGACCTGATGCTCGACATGGGTCTGACCCCGACCTCCAGCCTCGCGAACCAGAGGCTGGCGAGGTTGACCGTCCAGTTCCTGCGCGGCGGCCGGACGTCGTACGGAAGCCGCGACGAAATCCTGAACGATGCGTCCATCCGTCCGGCGACGATCGGGACGATCGGCCCGAACACCGGCGAGGAGCAGAAGTTCTCCTACTTCTACCAGGACGATCCGGCTGCGCCGGGCGACCCGCCCAACGACAAGACCGACGACGACGGGTCGCCGCCGGCGGGCTACGCGCACAAGCTCGGCGACATCTTCCACTCCGAGCCTTTGCTGCTCGAGACGCCGCAGTACTATCCGTTCCTCGCCGCGAACCTGGCTCCGGGCGGACCGGGCACCTCGTACGTCGACTTCGCGAAGCTCCACGCCAAGCGGCGCAAGGTGTCGTTCGTGGGCGCCAACGACGGCTTCCTGCACGCCTTCGACGCCGGCGTCTACGGGCGCGACGCGACCAACTTCCCGACCTCCCATGACCTCGGCACGGGCCGCGAGATCTTTGCCTACTCGCCGCGGGCCGTCATGGACGGCAAGTTCGCGAGTCTCCTGAACTTCCCGCCGCTGCCCCAGTACTTCGTGGACGGCTCGATGGGGACGGCGGACGCCTTCATCGACCCGGTCAACAACGGGACCACGCCCTCGGCGGCCGATCGGGTGTGGCGCACCGTCCTCGTGGGCGGCCTGCGCCAGGGCGGCGCCGGCTACTACGCCCTCGACGTCACGCAGCCCGACGACATCGTGACCACCGCGGGCGCAACCTTCGGCGAGATCGCCGGCAACAAGGACGCGTCACCGGGTTGCCTGACCGGCACCGGCGCGAGTTGCTCCGCGGGCTCGGCCGCGAACCGGAAGTACCCCGAGATCCTCTGGGAATTCGGCGACGCCGCGGGAGCCGCCTGTTCGGACGCCTGCACGGCCACGCTCACGGCGCCGGCCCTGGGCGAGACCTGGTCGCGGCCGACCCTCGGCCGGATCCGCATCCTCACGGATGCCGGCCCGCCCGCGGTGTTCGAAGACCGCTACGTCGCCATCTTCGGCGGCGGGTTCGACGCCAGCTTCACGCCCGGCGACAGCGTGACCGCCAAGCTGCCGAAGGGACGCGCCTTCTACATGGTGGACGTCGAGACCGGCAAGCTCCTCTACAAGACGACCGAGGGCGTCGCGGGCGACGGCGGCACGGGCACGTTCCCGCCGCCGGTCCCGTTCGCTCCCATGCCGGCTCCCCCGGCCTTGATCGACTACGACGACAACGGGTACCTCGACGCGGCGTACCTGGGCGACGTCAACGGCAACATGTGGCGCATCGACCTGACGCCGGATGCGGTATCCGGTCGAGGCCTGCTCGGCGGCACCACCCCCGGTCAGCTGAGCGGCTACCAGCCCTTCCTGCTCTTCAACGGCTGCGGCTCGGCGACGGGCGCGGGCCCCTGCCCGACGCAGCAGCCGATCTTCTTCGAGCCGGCCCTCATTTTCCTGGGCGGCTCGACCGCGCCGCCGACCCTCGGCGTCGCCTTCGGCACGGGCAACCGCGCGGAGCTGGCCCGGCCGAACTCGCAGACTCCGGGCTTCTTCTACGTCATCGACAACGGGCAGATGGCCTCGACGGCCACGCACTCGGCCTCCGGCTCGCTCTCGACGGACCTCCGGGATCTGACCCCCGGAAAGGCCGGGGCACTCGGCCCCTGCCCGCTTCCCTTCGATCCGGCCAGCTGCACCAACGGCGCGACGCCGCCGCAGCCCGCGCCCGGCTTCGCCCTCGACTTCGCTTCGATCAACGAGAAGACGACCTCGACCGTCTTCGCCACGCAGGGCTACCTGTCGCTCGTGACCTTCACGCCGGACTCGGTCAGCCCCTGCGCGACCAACGGCAGTTCCTTCCAGTACCGGTTCTTCTTCCTGACCGGCACGGGCGGCTACGGCAATGGCAACGGCACCACGTACGCGGACTTCCGCGAGGGCCTGGGCGAGGGCATCGTCGCGCGAGGCCAGTCGAACACGATCAAGGGCACGATTGATCAGTACTTCATCTCGGGTAACATCAACAAGGATTACGAAGAGAGGTTTAGAGAAGGCGTCGTGAGGACGATCCAGCAGAACTGGAAGGAGCAGCAGTGAGCCGGCTGCGCCGGGGCCTGGCTGCAGCGCTGCTCACGGGCGCGGCGGCGTTGGCCCTCGCGGGCGACGTCGTGGTGTTGAAGGGCGGGACCGTCATCCCGCTCAAGCAGCCGGTGGTGCGCCGCGGCAATACCGCATACATCACCCGCGCCGATGGCACACTCCTGTCGGTGCCTTCGTCCGAGATCGACCGGGACGCCACGGCCGCGGCGAACAGTGCCGCACCCGCGCCGGCCCCGAAACCGGAAGTCCAGGCGGCATCCACGCCGGCCGGAGCCGTCCGCGACGCGAAGGAAGGCCCGAAGGCCCGTGTGCGCATCACGGACGCAGACGTCTCGCACCCGCTGGAAATGGAGGCGGGCACGGCGGCGGAGAAGGACAAGAAGGACCAGGGGCCGGGCTTTCCGAAGGTGGAGGTTGCCGACTACACCCAGCAGAAGAACGGGGCTTCGCTCGTTCTCAAGGGAACCGTGCGCAACGTCGGCCAGGGCGTGGCCGAGAACGTGCGCGTGCAGGTCACGGCGATCGACGACAAGGGCCAGCCGATCGACGGCGCCAACGCGAACCTTTCCAAGGGCACGGTTGATTCCGGCGCGTCGGTCGAGTTCAACGCCTCCCTGAACGTGGGCGACAGCGCGATCGCCTCGCTGCGCTTCCAGCCGCAGTGGACCTCGCCCCCGCCCCCGCCGGCCCCGACGCCGCGCCCCGGAACGGCTGCCGCCGCGGCGGCGGCCGCCGCGAACAAGCCGCCGGCGCCGGCCCCGACGCCGTACGGGAGGGGAACTCTCTACGCCGCGCCCGTCGCCAGCGCCCCTTCCGAGGCCCCGAAGGACAGCCACACGGGATACATCCCCGGGGCGAGCAACCCGGACAACCAGCCCAAGCCGCCGGTACCGTAAGACGGTAGACGGCTCTGCTCGTCGTCGGTTTTCCGTCTCCCGTCTTCCGGCCCGCCTCGGAACCGGCTACTGTGTCGTCCACCATGGCCCGCATCCTGATCGTCGAGGACAAGGACTCGCTGCGGACGATGCTCGAGGAGATGCTCAAGGCCGAAGGCCTCCAGGTCCTGGGGCTCGGCAACGGCGCCCAGGCGGTCGAGCGGCTGCGCGGAGAAGAGCGCGTGGACCTCGTCCTCACGGACTTGAGGCTGCCCGGGGCCGACGGCATGGCGGTCCTCGACGCCGCGATCGCTCTGGACCCGACGCTGCCGGTGATCGTCATGACGGCCTTCGGCTCGATCGAGACCGCCGTCGAGGCCATGAAGCACGGCGCCGAGGACTTCATCACCAAGCCCGTCGATCCGGACCTGCTGCGTTTGCGAGTCTCCCGCGCGATCGAGCGGCGCGCCCGCTCGCGGCAGTCCCTGCTGTTTGCCGAGGCGCAGTCGCGCACGCTGCCCCCGATCATCGGCGAATCGGCGGCGATCCGGGCCGTCCGCGCCGAGACCGAGCGGGTCGCGGCAACCGACGCCACGGTGCTGCTCGAGGGCGAGAGCGGGACCGGCAAGGAGCTCTTCGCCCACGCCATCCACGCGCTCTCCGCCCGCCGCGACGGCCCCTTCGTCGCCATCAACTGCGCCGCGATCCCGGAGACGCTGCTCGAGAGCGAGCTCTTCGGCCACGAGCGGGGCGCCTTCACCGGGGCGACGGCGCGCCGCATGGGCAAGTTCGAGCTCGGCGACGCCGGCACCGTCTTTCTCGACGAGATCGGCGAGCTCACGCCGGTGACGCAGGGCAAGCTCCTGCGCGTGCTGCAGGAGCGCTCGTTCCATCGCGTCGGCGGCACCGTCCCGATCGAGGTGGACGTGCGCATCCTCGCCGCCTCGAACCGGCCCCTCGAGAAGCTGGTGGCGCAGGGACTCTTCCGCGAGGACCTCTTCTACCGCGTGCGCGTCTTCCCGATCCGGATCCCCGCCCTGCGCGAACGTCCCGAAGACATCGACCCCCTGATCGACTGGTACCTCGACCATCTGCCGCACGAGCTCGGGAAGAAACCCATGCGCATCGGCACCGCCGCGCGGGAGCGGCTGCGGGCCTACGACTGGCCCGGCAACGTGCGCGAGCTGCGCAACTGCCTCGAGCGCGCGATCATCCTCGCGGACGAGGGGCTCATCGACGAGGAGAACCTGCGCCTGGGCCCCGAGCCCGTCTTTCTCGAGTCCTCGCGCGACGAGACGCTCGAACAGGCGCGCGAGCGGGCGGGGCAGGCGGCCGAGCGCATCTGGCTCGTGCGCGCCCTCGAGAAGGCGCGCGGCGACCGGACCGCCGTGGCCGAGGCGGCGGGCCTGACGCCCCGAAAGTTCGAGGCGAAGCTCCGGGAGCACGGGCTCGAGGAGTCGTAGAAACGCAAGACGGAAGACCCGAGATGACGACTCCGTCTTCCGTCCCTTCCGTCCCCGCTACTCGGGCAACGCCGGCGCTCGCGTGACGCCCTTCCACATCGTCACGGTGGGCTGCGGCGGGGGCGGCGTCATCAGGACGGTGACGCGGTACGGGGGAGAGCCCGGCGGCACCGTGGGAGCCGCGGCCTTCTTGCGGCAGCCCGTCGCCCGGCAGCCGAGCACCACGATCAGAAGGGCCAGGGGCCAGAGCGCGCGGATGGAGCGAAGGACCATTTCCCGATTATCGCATTGACGGATCAGGCCAGCGCCGCGAGCGCCGCGGCGACGAGCGTGTCCTCGTCCGGCTGGATCGAGCGCAGGTCGAGCAGGACCCGGTCCCCCTCGATCCTCGCCACGACCGGCGGCCGCCCCGTGCGCAGCCGGCCCGCAAGGCCGGCCGCCGAGAGCGTCGCGTGGGTCAGCATCAGGGCCCGCGACGGGAAGAGCTTTTCGGGACTGGTGCCGCCTCCGAAGGCGGCCTGGGCGGGGAGGATCCTCACGGTCAGCGCGGGCGGGGCCGCCCGCCGGATGCCCTCGCCCCTTTGCTCGAGCGCTTCGAGGCGCGCGCCGGCGGCGCGGTAGACGGGGAACTGGCGCCAGGCGCCGGTCTTCCATCCGACGAGCGTCGCCGCGAGCGCCGCGAGCGTGAGCTTGTCCGGCCGGACCGCGCGGGCGATCGGGTGCGCGGCGGCCCGCGCGACGAGCTCGGCATTGCCCGCGAGGAATCCCGCCTGGGGCCCGGAGAAGAGCTTGTCCGCGGAGAACGTGACGAGGTCCGCCCCCGCGTCGAGGCACTGTGCGACGGTCGGTTCGTCGGGCACGCCGAACTCGTCGAGCGGCACGACGGCGCCGGTCCCGTGGTCGTGCAGCCAGGGGACGCCGGCCTCGCGGGAGAGGGCCGCGAGCTCGTGCGGCGCCGGCCGGCGCGTGTAGCCGCGGATCTCGTAGTTGGAGGGATGGACCGAGAGCAGCAACGCGACGTCCGGCGAGAACGCCTTGCGGTAGTCCTCGGCCGTCGTGCGATTGGTCGTTCCGACCTCGCAGAGGCGCGCTCCCGACGCCTCGAGGATCTCGGGGATCTTGAAGGAGCCCCCGATCGCGACGAGCTCGCCCCGCGAGACCAGGACGCTCCGGCCCCGCGCGAGCGCCGCGAGGGCGAGCAGCACGGCCGCGGCGTTGTTGTTGACGGCGATCGCGTCGCCGCACGAAAAGAGGTCCCGCGCGAGCGCGCGGATGTGGTCCTGCCTCTTTCCCCGCGCGCCGCGGGCGGGGTCGTACTCGACCGTGGAGTATCCCGCCGCCGCTTCGAGCAGGGCCGCCCGTGCCGTCTCGGGCAGGGGGGCGCGGCCGAGGTTGGTGTGGAGCAGGACCCCGGTGCCGTTGATCGCGCGCACGAGCGTCGGCGCGTAGCGCCGCCGCAGCTCCTGCGCGGCGGTGTCCCAGATCGCGTCGGATTGGATCTGGCCCGCGGCCATCGCCCTTCGCAGCTCCTGCTTGACGGCCTCCCGCCCGAAGAGGGCCAGGTTTTCGGCCGCGGGCCCGGCCTTGAGCAGCGCATCCATCGAGGGCGGGTGGGCCATTGCCGGCGGGGGCGCGTTCTCCGGGCGCATGGTTCCCTTACTATAGGGGAGTGACGACGCCCTCGATACCTCGGCCGGTGCGCCCGTGAGCGGCGGGAGCTTCGAACGGGAGCTGCGCGTGCTCGAAGAGGCCCTCCGGCGGCTCAACGCCGAGTACGACGCGTTTCTCTACGGCTCTGTGCCGAAGCCGCCGGTCCAGACGCGCAGGCACGTGGAGGAAATGGTCCGGCGCCTGAACGCCTCCGAGGACATGTCGGCCGCCGAGCGGTTTCGCTTCTCGGCGCTCCAGGGCCGCTTTTCGGCCCTCTGTGAGCGGTGGGAGAGACTGCAGGGGGAGAAGGAGGCGGGCCGCCGTCCCGGCCTCTACGGGCACTTTCGGGAAGGCGGGGCCAGCCAGCACGGGGCGTCGGCGCCGGCCCCCGACGCGGGGGCGCCTGCGTCCGTACAAGAAGAGCGGCGCGCTGCGCCGCCCGAGCCCGACCGGGACCTGTTCGATCGGTACGTGGCGGCGAAGAAGGCGCGAGGAGAAGACGTGAGCGGTTATCGGCTGGGCGGGTTCCTGGAGGGGCTCGAGCGCGAGCGGCGCAAGGTGCGCGAGCGCCTCGGCGAGGGCGAGATCCTGTTCGAGGTCACCGAGCGCGACGGGCGCGTCCGGCTCGTCGCGAGGAAGAAGCCGGGGGGTGGTGCATGAAGAGAGGGGCGTGGATCCTCGCCCTCGGGCTCGCATCGGGCCTGGCGGCGGGGCAGACGTCGGGCAAGGACGCCAGGCCGACGCCACCGCCCTTCTACCGCCAGTACCTCGTGGCCGGCAATCCGCTCGACGACAAGATCGTCGAACAGGAGCGCCGCGTCGAGGCGTCTCCGGACGACCCGAACCTGCGCAACGATTTCGGGAACCTGCTCGCGCTGCGCCGCTTTCCGAAGCAGGCCGCCGAGCAGTACGAGAAGGCGCTCTCGCTGGACAAGAAGAACTTCATCTCGGCCTACAACCTGGGATTGGTGCGCGAGACCGAGGGGAATCTCTCGGCCGCCATCTCGGCCTATCAGAGGTCGATCAAGAGGAAGCCCGGGTTTCCGCAGTCCCGCTTCCGGCTCGGCCGGGCGTACGAGCATGCGAACCAGCCCGAGTCCGCCGTCAAGGAGTACGCCGCCGCGATGTGGATCGACCCGGCGATCCGCGACGCGCGGCGCAACCCCCTCGTGATCGACTCGGAGCTGATCTACCTGGCTTCGCTGGCGAACTACCAGCGCGACATGGCGGTCGCGTCCATGGACGACGCGCATGCCTATTTCGAGAACGACCGGTTCCGCAGGCTGCCGGTCGATCGGGCGATCTCCTCGCGCGAGGTCGACGCCGACGAGGTGCCGGGGACATCGCCCCGCGACGTGGGCACGGCCGGCACCGCGGGGACGACCGGAGCCTCCGAGCCCCCGATGCGCGGCGGCCAGCGTGCGGCGCCCGGCCAACCCGGAGGCGTTGGGGCCGGCACGCGTCCCGCCCCGGGCGCCCGCACGAGAACGCCGCGCCCCGGGGCCCCGCAGCCTCGGCAACCCGCGGCTCCGCCGCCCGCCGCCGAACCGATCGAGCCGCCCTCCGACGCGGGCTCGGAGATGGCCCCGGCGCCCGAGTCCGCGCCGGAGCCGACGCCCACGCCCGGGCCCGCGCCGGAAGTCGAGCCTTCTTAGCCGCGGGCGGCCTACTCGAAGCTCGCCCTCTCGACGTAGATCGTGGGCGAGCCCACGAGAAACGGCGACGGGAAGAACTGCAGGTCCGTCGAGAGGCTCGCGATGCGGCGCAGGAGCTCCGACACGCGGCCTCGCGCCCGGGTGCCGGCGACCGGGCCCTGGGCGCGGCCGGCGACGACCGAGACGCCGGTGAACTCGAGCTCGTAGCGGTCGGCGCCGAGATCCACGCTCGGCGGGGCGGTCAGTGCGGAAGCGAAGAGGCCCTTCGTGATCGCCGACAGCAGGGCGGCGGGCGGCGACGGGCGCGCCGTCTCGAAGAAGAGGCGGCGGGGCGCCAGACGCGGCGGCACGCGGAACGAGGGGCGCACGCCGTGCCCGGTCGAATGTCCGCCCGCGCGCCGGGCCGAGGACAGGTCGTGCAGCCGTCCGACCAGGGTGCCCTCCTCGACGAGCAGCATGCGCCGCGTGGCCACGCCTTCCCCGTCGAACGCCGCGTCGCGGGTGGCATCGTCCGCGACCCCGACCACCGGTCCCGCCAACTTCTCGCGAACGATCCACCGGGGCGGCTTGCCGTCCAGAAAGAGCGGCGCGATCGCGGCCAGGAGCGCCGCCCCGACGACAGGATCGAGCAGCCACTGGCCGCTCGAGAAGGGAGCGGGCCGGTCGGAGAGGGGCAGCGTCGCGGCATCGGCCAGCCTGCGGGCCAGCGTCTCGACCTCCGGTTCGGCCTCCCATCGGAACGGCACACGCACCTCGCGCGCGCGGCCGGGCCGGTGGGCCACGCACAGGGCGACGCCGTCCAGGATCCGGTGCTCCTGCACGACGTCGAGGCCGGCCGCATTGACGATCCGTTCCCGGGCGCGGCCGCGGCGCAGCCGCAGCCCGGCGAGGACGGCTTGGCCGCGCGAGGCGGCCGCCACGGCGCGCGAGAGATCTTCGAAGAGCTCGGGGGGCCCATCCACGGCCGTCTCGGGCTCGAGCGCCGCAGTCTTCGACGGCCAGTCGGGGGGCTCCTGCGCCGCGATCGCGATCCGCGCGGCTTCCGGCAATGCGAGCGCGAGCGCTTCCGCGTCCGACGCGGCCGCGAAGCGCGGAGCCTGCGCTTCCCACCAGCGCGCGGCCCAGCCCTCTTCGCGGCGCCACGCCGTGCGCTTGAACGCCGGCGACGCCTCGACCTCGCGCGTCTCGGCGGATTTCCGGTATAGCTCCCACTGTCCGGGCGCCCGCCGTTCGAGCAGGGCCCGGATGTCGTCGCCGGTCACAGTTTCGGCCGGACGCCCAGGCGTCGGATGAGCAGATCCGGTGCGGCGCCGCCCACCGGGACGACCTGCCCGGCGCGCGCGCACCAGCCGAAGCTGCGGCAGGCGTGGACCTCGCGGCCGAGCGCGGGCTCGATCGCGCCGAGGGCCGGCAGGAGCTCGCCCGCGAGGACGCCGGCCCCGAGCTCGTCGGCGAATCGCCCGCGGCGCACGCGGCGCGCCCGCGGGAAGCGCAGCCGGAAGGTCCCGCTCGCGATCTCGATCGAGCCGCCGAGGAACTCCTCGATCCAGATCCCGTTGTTGAGTCGCCGCAGCATTTCCTCTGGGTCCGTCGAGCCGGCCGAGACGACGATGTTCGAGCCGCGGGGCAGCGGCGGTTCGGCGGGACCGGAGCGGCGGCCGTGGCCGGTCGAGCCGGAGGCCGGAGCATGCGCCCGGTCGGTCAGCCGCGAGCCGACGAGCCCCGACGCGACGAGCTTGACGGGCCGCGGCGCGGTGCCCTCGTCGTCGCGTTCGTAGCCCCCGAAGAGGTCGAGGCGGCGCCCGTCGTCGATGACCTCGAGGTCGCTGACGGCCACCCGCGCGTCGGGCAGCGAACGCAGCGGGGAGACGCCGGCGTCGGCCTCGAGCGGGTGGGCGAGGATCTCGTGAAAGAGGACCGCCGCACAGCCGCCCGCGAGGATCGCGTCCGCTTCGCCAGACGGCACCGGCACGGCCCGGTCGCGCGGGGCGGCCGCGCCGGCCAGGGCGGTCTTCAGCTCCTCGAGCGCCGCGTCGGACATCGGCGCGTGGAACGCGAAGGGCCGGTCCTCGTCTCCGGCGCGCGAGGCGGCCGTGAACCGACCCTCGAGCGACAGGAGCCTCCGCGTGGCCGCCGAGGCCGGGCGTCCGGCCGACACGACGCGGCGCTCGTACTCGCGCAGGCGCAGCGTGAAGGCGTGGCGCGGGGCATGCCGGGCGAAGATCGCGGACAGGCGCCTTGCGACGCGGTCGGCTGCGGGAAATCCGATTTCGCCTTCTCCTGCGGGAGCGCCGCGCGCGGACCGGATCGGCAGCGGGTCGCGCCCGGCCGAGGCCCGCAGCGCGCGCACGGCCTCGCGCGCGGCCGCGTCGTCCGACCCGGCCACGGAGGCGAACTGCTCCAGCCCGCCGCGCCGCCACCGAGCGCTCGTGCCCTGTTCGCGCCGCACCCGCGCCTCCCGGACCTCGCCGTCCCTCCAGTCGAGGCACGTTTCGGTCAGCGTCTCGCCGAAGACCTCGGCGAGGTCGCCCTCGCGGCCGGCGAGCGGCTCGAGCCAGCGGTGGATGGAGTCGTCGTCCCAGTTCACTCGCGGTGCAGTGTATTAACATCCGGGCGGGGGAAACATGAGTCTGGCCGACACGAGGAAAGATTTCATCGCCGGCAAGACCGCGCGGGGACTGGCGGGGCGCAAGCTGTTCGTCGAAAAGGCCCCGGATGCCATGCGGTCCGCGGTCTTCGCCGCCCTCGCGGCCGAGGCCGAGAAGGAGCGCACGCTCGACGACGAGGCGCGCCGGATGATGGAGACCGCCCGCCAGGAGATCGCCGAGGGCCGCGTGGACGGGCACGAGCTCTTCCGCCGCATCAAACGCAAGCTCGCCGAGCAGCGGGGGATCGTGCTGTGAGCTCTCGGCCTGAAAGCGGATAGCCTCTTCCCATGACTCTCGAAAAGCGCATTTCGGATCTCGAGGCCCTTCGCGAGAAACGGCTCGAGGGCGGAGGCGCCGAGCGCATCGAGCGCCAGCACGCCGAGGGCAAGCTGACGGCGCACGAGCGGGTCACGCTGCTGCTCGATCCGGGCTCGTTCCTCGAGCTCGATCCCTTCGTCGTGCACCGCTGCCGCGACTTCGGGATGGAGAAGACGTCGATCCCGGGCGACGGCGTCGTCTGCGGCGCCGGCACGATCGCGGGCCGACCGGTCTACGTGTTCGCCCAGGACTTCACGGTTTTCGGCGGATCGCTCTCGGAGTCCAACGCGGACAAGATCTGCAAGGTGATGGACCTCGCGGTCCAGAACGGGGCGCCGATCATCGGCCTGAACGACTCGGGCGGCGCCCGCATCCAGGAAGGGGTCGTTTCGCTGGCGGGATATTCCAAGGTCTTCCTGCGCAACACGCGCGCCTCGGGCGTCGTCCCGCAGATCTCGGCGATCCTCGGGCCCTGCGCGGGCGGGGCCGTCTACTCGCCCGCCATCACCGACTTCGTGTTCATGACGGAGAAGACCTCCTACCTCTTCGTCACCGGCCCGGACGTCATCCGCACCGTGACCCACGAAGAAGTCACCAAGGAGGACCTCGGCGGCTCGCGCACGCACTCGAGCGTGTCGGGCGTGGCGCACTTCGTGCGGGGCAGCGACGAGGCCGTGCTCGAGGGCATCCGCGAGCTGCTCTCCTATCTGCCGGGCAACAACCTCGACGATCCGCCGGCCCGCCCGCCGCGGGACGCCCCGGCCGGGGCGGACCTGAACGTGTTCATCCCGGAGGAGCCCAACCGGCCGTACGACATGGCGGAGCTGGTGCGGCGCGTCGCCGACGCCGGCGAGTTCTTCGAGGTCCACGCGGCGTTCGCGAGGAACATCCTGGTCGGGTTCATCCGGCTCCACGGCCGCTCCATCGGCGTCGTCGCGAATCAGCCGATGCACCTGGCCGGCGTCCTGGACATCGATGCGTCCATCAAGGGGGCGCGCTTCGTGCGCTTCTGCGACGCGTTCGGCATCCCGCTGCTCGTGTTCGAAGACGTGCCCGGATTCCTGCCGGGCACGCAGCAGGAGTACGGCGGGATCATCCGCCACGGCGCGAAGCTCCTCTACGCCTTCGCGGAGGCGACCGTGCCCAAGGTCTCGGTGATCACGCGCAAGGCCTACGGCGGCGCGTACTGCGTGATGCTGTCCAAGGACCTCGGGACGGACTTTAACTTCGCCTTCCCGACGGCCGAGATCGCGGTGATGGGCCCCGAAGGAGCCGTCAACATCCTCTACCGACGGGAGCTCGGACCCGACGCCGCGCCCGAGACGCGCGCGGGCAAGGTGGCCGAGTACACCGCGAACTTCGCCACCCCCTACATCGCGGCGCGCCGCGGTTACGTGGACGACATCATCGAGCCCTCCGAGACGCGCGCCCGCCTGATCGCGGCGTTCCAGTTCCTCGAGGGCAAGCGTGCCGTCATGCCGAAGAAGAAGCACGGGAACATCCCGCTGTAGTCGATGCGCCTGCTCGTCGCCAACCGCGGCGAGATCGCGGTGCGCATCTTCCGGGCGTGCCGGGACCTCGGGATCGAGACCGTGGCGGTCTACTCCGACGCCGATCGGGCGGCGCCGCACGTCGCGATGGCGGACCACGCCGTGCGACTGGGTCCGGCGCCCGCGCGCGAGAGCTACCTCTCTGTGCCGGCCGTGCTCGCGGCGGCAAAGAGAGCGAGCGCCACCCTCGTGCATCCCGGCTACGGCTTCCTCGCGGAGAATGCGGATTTTGCGCGCGCCTGTCGGGACGCGGGCCTGACGTTCGTGGGTCCGACGCCCGAAGCGATCGCGGCGATGGGCTCGAAGACCGGGAGCCGCCAGCTCATGGAGAAGGCGGGGGTGCCGGTGGTGCCCGGGATGCGCGGCGCCGCCGGCAATCCCGCGGAGATCGCCGCGTTCGCGCGTGGGATCGGATATCCCGTCCTGCTGAAGGCGTCGGCGGGCGGGGGCGGCAAGGGGATGCGGCGCGTGGACGCCGAGGCGGACCTGCCGGCGGCCTTCGCGCGCGTCGCGTCCGAGGCCGAGGCGTCCTTCGGCGACGGCGCCCTGTACGCCGAGAAGCTCGTCGAGAGGCCCCGCCACATCGAGGTCCAGGTCGTCGGCGACCTGCACGGCAACCTCGTCGCCGTGGGCGAGCGCGAGTGCAGCATCCAGCGGCGGCATCAGAAGGTGGTCGAAGAGTGCCCGTCGCCGGCCGTCGGGCCGGCGCTGCGGGCGCGCCTCTTCTCGGCCGCGCTCGCAGCGGCGCGGGCGGTCGGCTACACGTCCTGCGGCACCGTCGAGTTCCTGCTCGCGGCCGACGGCTCGTTCTACTTTCTCGAGATGAACACGCGCCTCCAGGTCGAGCACCCGGTGACCGAGGAGGTCTGGGGCGTGGACCTGGCCGCGGCGATGATCCGCATCGCCCTCGGCGAGAAGCTGCCCTTCGATGCGGCCGGGCTCGCGGAGCGCGGGCACGCGATCGAGTGCCGCGTCTACGCGGAGGACCCGCGGCGCGGTTTTGCGCCGTCCCCGGGGCTCATCACGGAGCTGCGCCTTCCGCAGGGGCCCGGCGTGCGCAACGACGTCGGTGTCGAGGCCGGGTCGGTCGTGCCCATCGACTACGACCCCATGCTCGGCAAGCTCATCGTGCACGCGCCGGACCGGGCCCGGGCGATCGCGCGGCTTTCCCGCGCCCTGGCGGACTACGAGATCGGCGGCGTGGAAACGACGCTGCCGCTCTTCCGGGCGTTGGCGGCCGATCCCGAGTTCGTCCGCGGCGACTTCGACGTGCAGTGGCTGGACCGGCGGCTGACCGCGGGCCTCTTTCCGGCAGCCGCGCCGGGTGCCGACGAAGTCTGGCTGGCCGCAGCGGGGCTCGCCGCGGCCGATGCGGCCCTGGCGCCGGCCGGGTCGGCGGCGCAGTCCTCGCTCTGGCGCGGGGCGGCGCGGCGGCAAGCGCAGAGAGGCTGAGGGCAAGACGATGCGCCACTTGACGCTGATCCTGCGCGAGGAGGGGAAACCCCCGGAAGAGATCTCGGTCGAGTTCGAGCAAGAGCGCTTCGCTTTCTCGAGGGCCGACGCGGCGGGTATCGCCGAGGCGGCGCGCCTGCCGGATGGGCGCCTGTCCCTGATTTTCGACGACGGCCGCCAGGTCAGCGGGCGCGTGCGCCCGGGCGGCGACGGCGACGTCGTGGTCTCGACGGCGGCAGGCCAGCGCCGGATTGCCCTGGCCGAGCCGCTCCGGGACCGCATCGCGCACGCGGCCGGCCCGGGAAGAGACACGGGCGACGAGCAAGTCCGCGCGCTGATGCCGGGCCGCGTCGTCCAGGTTGCGGTCGCGGCCGGGGACCGGGTCGCGCCGGGCGCCCTGCTGCTCGTGCTCGAGGCGATGAAGATGCAGAACGAGATCCGGACGCTTCGCGGCGGCACGGTCCTTCGGGTGGACGTGGAGCCCGGCAGGACCGTCGACGGCGGGGCGCCGCTGGCCGTCGTCAGAAGCGGCGATTCTCCCCAAATATGACCCGGGGTTTCGACGCGGCCGACGCCGAGTTCGAGATCATTGACTGACCGGACGGTTATCCAATTTTCCGTACACCGATTCGGGATCCGGGAGTTTCGCTACCTGCTCAAACGGCCCAATTTTTCCTTTCTTACAATCTACCAGTTAGTTAGAGTGCCTTGAATTATTGGAAAAGTCTGGCAGTGACATTGCTTTCTATTCAGCTGGTTCGAAGAAGTTTGGTTTGTGAAAAGCATTTAACTAAGGAGGAAGGAATGAAGTCTGTATACCGAATTGGTTTCGTTCTGTCGGTATGCCTTCTCCTGGCCGCCCCGGTCGCTCTGCTTGGGCAGACGACGGGGACGGTGGAGGGGGACATCACCGATCAGAGCGGCGCCGCGCTGCCGGGCGTGACGGTGGATTTGACGAGCAACAAACTGCAGGGTGCCAGGAGCGCCGTCACCGGTGCCGACGGCCACTATCGTTTCCTGAACCTGATACCCGGCGAGTACGTGATCACGGCGAGCCTGGCGGGCTTCGGGAAGGTGCAGAAGAAGGCCGTCGTCGTTCTCGACGCGCACACGACGGCACATCTGCAGTTGAACCTCTCGACGACGGCCGAAGTGACCGTCACCGGCGAGGCGCCGCTGATCGACTCGACGTCGACGACGTCGGGCTCCAACTTTGCCGGAAAGGTCATCGACAAGCTGCCGCTCGCCAACCGCAACTATGCCGACATCGTGTTCACGCAGCCCGGCGTCCAGGCTGACAGCGGCGAGACGCAGGGCCGCTCGCTCGCGATCTCGATCTACGGCTCGACCTCGGCCGAGAACTCGTTCCTGATCGATGGCGTCAACACGACCAACGTCGTCAAGGGCATCCAGGGCAAGGACATCAACAACGAGTTCGTCCAGGAAGTCGAAGTCAAGACCTCGGGTTACCAGGCCGAGTACGGCCGCAACACCGGCGGCGTGGTCAACGTGATCACGAAGTCGGGCGGCAACGAGTTCCACGGCGGTATCTTCGGCTACTACAACAACCTCGACCTGGCCGCGGGCCAGAAGAACGTGATTACGCCGGACAACAGCCAGACCGGAAACTCCCAGGTCGCCACGATCGCCACCCAGAACAGCCGTCAGGAGGGCGGCCTCGACCTCGGCGGGTACGCGTGGAAGGACCGCGTGTGGTTCTTCGCGGCGTACGACCGCGTCAAGACGAGCCAGGTCTTTAACCCCACCAGCGGTGTCACCGGACCAACCGCTGACTGCGCCACGAACCCGCTCGCAGGCGAAGGCTGTCCCTTCCCGGACAACATCTTCGAAAACAAGTATTCCCTGAAGCTGACCCTGAACGTGGCGCAGAGCACGACGCTGCAGGGCGTCTACTTCTCCGACGCGCAGTCCACGACGGGAACGATCGCGGCCAACCCGCAGAGCTTCAATCCGCTCGCGACGCAGGGCCGGATCGACGTCGGCGGCCCGGACTACGGCGCGCGGTTGAACCAGCTCTTCGGCGCCAGCGGCATCCTGACCCTGGCCTACGGACAGCACGCCGACCGTTACGAGGCGAAGCCCTCCGGCAAGGAAGTCCCGGTGCTGCGCGACCGCACGCTGACTCCTTTCAGCTTCTACGGCGGCTACGGCGAGATCTTCGGATCCATCAACAACAACCGCTCGAAGCGCGAGAACCTGGCCGCTTCCTACACCGGCTATTTGGGCAACCACGAGTTCAAGATCGGCGGCGACTACGACAAGGTCACCACGACAGGCTCCACCTACTGGACGGGACAGTCCCGGACCAGCATCTTCCAGTGCAACTCCGATTACCCCTGCCCGGGGGGGACGCAGCCGTTCCCCGGGGCGTCGGTGCCGGGTTACAACTCGCCCTACACCGGTCCGGTCTACTACGAGCACCAGTTCTTCACGGCCAACGGAACGGACCTGACGCCCCTGGTTGACGCGCCGTTCGACGTGCCGACGAAGCGCTACAGCGGCTTCATTCAGGACCAGTGGAGGATCAATCCGGCCCTGACGGTCAACCTCGGCGTCCGCTACGATACGGAAACGCTCTACAACGGGCTCCAGCAGAAGGCCTTCAGCCTCAGCAACAACTGGGCCCCGCGCTTTGGCGTGACGTGGGACTTCGCCGGCGACGGCACCTCGAAGCTGTACGCTTCGGCCGGTCGCTTCTTCTACGCGATCCCGACGGACCTGAACGTCCGCGTCTTCACGGCCAACACCTCCATCGTCACCTGGAACTACAATCCCGGTTTCTCCGGCGACGCCCTCCTCCAGGACCCGAACGCCCCTCCCGGACGTACCAAGCTGACGCAGGTCGGCACGGTCGCCGGTGAGCCCACCGACCCCGGCATGAAGTCTGCCTATCAGGATGAGTTCACGATCGGCATCGAGAAGGCGATCGATCCCACCCTTTCGGTCGGCCTGAAGGGCACGTACCGCTCGCTCGGCCGGACGGTCGAGGATCGGTGCGACCTCAACTACGCGACGAACCCGACCGGATCGTCGTGCGCCCTCATGAACCCGGGCGCGACGGGCATCGACAACCCGGGCGCTGAGGGCCTCTACGGCAGCTGCAACGCCTCCGGTAACCCGACGGCGACGGACAACGGGTGCACGGGCCCCGGCCAGGGCGTCGCGATCCCGGCGGCCAAGCGTATTTTCAAGGGCATCGAGCTCGTGGTGCGCAAGCAGTTCACCAACGAGCTCTGGGCCCAGTTGTCGTACCTCGGCTCGACGCTGACGGGCAACTACTCGGGCGCCATCCGCGAGGCCTCGGGCCAGACTGACCCCGGCATCAACGCCGACTTCGACTACGCGGCCTTCAAGCAAAACTTCTCGGGCCGCCTCGAGCTCGACCGGCCGAACCAGGGTCGCCTCGACATGGTGTGGAACGCTTGTTTCGGCCTCACGGCCGGCGTCCAGTTCTACGTCCGCACGGGCGTGCCGAGCTCGATCAACGGCTACTACAACCAGTTCTACACGACCGAGCTCTACCTTGCGCAGCGCGGCTACGCGGGTCGCCTCCCGACCGACTACGAGATGAACATGTCCCTCGGCTACAACCTCTACGTCGGACCGGTGACCATCACCCCGATGGCCTACGCCTTCAACCTCCTCAACAGGCAGACGGCCACATCGATCGACCAGAACTTCAACGTCAACGGCAGCTTCGTTACGGACCCGGCCAGCCCGTTGTACGGCCGGGCGGGTCTGGTGCCCGACGGCACGTGCCCCGTCAACTCCGTCACGGGTACGTGCTCGGACAACGTGAACTACCGCAAGACCCTGGTGCAGACGGGTCCCCGGCAGTTTCGCTTCGCTCTCAAGGTCACGTTCTAGTACGCGATCTCGGTTTGGTGACTCTGGGGGCGGCTTCGGCCGCCCCCTTTTTATTTCGAGAGCCGTGAGTGGTAAGCTCGGGAATCGGGAAAAGCTCGTTGATAACTCCTGTGCCTGAAGCGCGTATGTAGTCCCGGGAGGTGCCTCATGCGCCGGTTGCTTGCGCCGTCCGCTCTGCTCGTTGCCGCCTTCGCTGTCTCCGCCTCCGCCGCGACTTTGCCCTCGCTCTTCTACAAGGCCAAGGAACAGTTCCGGCTCGCCGACTACGCGGGCGCGCTCGCGACACTCGACACGCTCCAGGCCGAGAGCGACCGGCCGGGCAACGAGGAGTATCGGGTACAGCTCGCGCCCGCCCTCGCGTTCTACCGCGGCGCCAGCTACGCGGCCCTCGGCCGCACCGACGAGGCGCGCGCGAGCCTGGAGACTTACCTGACCTACCAGCCCAACGCGACGCTCGATCCGGCTGTCTACCCCAAGCGGGTCAGCGTTGCGCTCGACGACGCTCGAAAGACGATGCGCGAGCACGGGGCGGCGCCCGCCCCGCCGCAAGCGCCGGCCCAGACCGGGTTCGCGGCGGCGTATCGCGCCTTCAAGCCGGACCCGACTCAGCAATCCGAGGGAGCGGACGAGACGTGGGCCGACGGGCCGGTCCGGTACCTGCTGACGGCCGAGCAGCGCGCCGACTACCAGCGCCTCTCCGATCCTGCGTCCCGCTCGACGTTCGTCGTCGAGTTCTGGAAGGCGCACGACCCGCATCCCGAGACGCCGGAAAACGAGTTCCGCGAGGAGTTCGACCGTCGCATCGCGTTCGCCGACGCCCGCCTCGGCCAGAAAGAAACGCGGGGCAGCCTGACGGACCGCGGGATGCTCTTCGTGCTTCTCGGGCCTGCGACGTGGGTCGGCAGGAAGCCGATCGCCATCGGGGAGGACACGGCGGATCCGAACGGCATGTCGCGGTACACGTCGTTCGAAAGCAGTCAGGCCCTCAAGCGCGCGACCTCGGGCTCGGCGACGGCGGCTGTTCTCGCCTCGATGTCGGGGCCGGCGAACACGCTGCCCGAATCGGATACGAGCTGGCGCGAGGTGTGGCACTACCGGCGCGAGCTGCTTCCGCGTACGGTTTCCTACCAGCAGGTGGATTTCGAATTCATCACCAAGCGCGGCTACGGCACGCATGTCCTGCAGCGCGACGAGCGATCGCTGACCACCCTCGAGGCTGCCAAGAGCGCCGAGCGTGCGATCGGATCGGTTCAGAACGCGGCGAAGTAGGCTGACGCGTCGGATTGCCGATGGTCATCGCGGCCTGCGGTCGCCGTGATGACGGATTGGCCTGGCGCCCGGCGCGGCGCGGTCGCCGTCGCGGCCGCCCTGCTCGCCCTCTCCTGCCGACGGGAGCTCCCCGAGAAGACGTCGACGCAGGCCAGGCCTGCTCGGGCGGAATCCCTCGATCAGGACGCCGCTTCCCGAAAATCGCGGGCGCCGGGCGGGCGCGCGCCGGTCATCTGGGTTGGACTCGATGGTGTGGATTTCGAGCTCGTCGACCGGCTGGCTGCCGAGGGGCGCATGCCCAACTGGAAGCGGCTCGAGGCGGAGGGATACACGGCGCGACTCCAATCATTTCAGCCGGTCCTCTCGCCGGTCGTCTGGACGACTCTCGCGACGGGTGTCGGCCCGGACGTCCATCGGATCCTGGACTTTCAGGAGGTCGATCCCTCGACCGGGCAGAAGGTCCCCATTTCCGGGAACTCCCGCGCGGTTCCCGCGATCTGGAACGTCGCGTCGGCCGCCGGCCGTTCGGTTGGCGTCGTCGGATGGTGGGCCTCACACCCCGCCGAAGAAGTCTCCGGCTTCTTCGTGTCGGATCATGCAAGCCCGATTCTCTTCGAGGGCCTGCCGCGGGCGGGGGTGGCCTATCCGGCCGGACTCGCTGCCGGAGTGGACCAGATCGTGGCGCGCGATGGCTCGGTTTCGGACGCCGAGATCGCCCGGTATCTCGACGTGCCGGCCGAGGAGATCGCTCGTTCGCGCGGCGCGGGGCTCTCGAATCCCGTCGACGCTCTGTCCCGCATCCTCGGCGCCACGCACGTCCAGCAGCGGATTGCCCGGGATCTCTACGACAAGAACCTCCCGGACCTGATGATGGTCTATTTCGAGGGCACGGACGTCATCGGTCACGTCTTCGCCCCGTTCGTGGCGCCGAAGATGGCCTGCGTTTCCGACGGCGACTTCGGGCGCTATCGCCGGGCCGTGGACGAGTACTACGGTCTCGTCGACCGGATGCTGGGGCAGTGGATGCGCCGCGCCGAAGAGGACGGCGCGACGCTCGTGATCAACTCCGACCACGGCTTCAAGTGGGGCTCGGATCGGCCCTGCGAAAGTCCGTCACTCAACCCCTCGATGTCGGGGAACCTGCACCGTCTGGAGGGCGTCTTCGTCGCCTGGGGCGCGCGAGTCCGCAGGAGCCCGGAACGCGGAAACGCCTCGGTCTTCGACGTGGCGCCGACGATCGCGGCCCTGCTCGACCTGCCGGTCGATCGGCGGCTCAAGGGGAGCGTCCTTCGAGCGGCCTTCTCGGAGATTTCCACTCCGCCCCGCAAGGAGCTCTTCGACACGGTGACCGTGCGGCGCATCCAGGCCGAGAGCACGTCGGAGAAGGAAGCCGACGAATATGCCCGGCGCCTCAAATCGCTCGGGTACCTTTCCGGCTCGGCACCGGCGAAGCTCGCGCCGACCGGCGGAGAACGTCCGGGTCTGACGGAGGTGGGCTCGAACAACCTCGGGCTCTACCTGCGCGACAACACGAAGGATTATTCAGCCGCCGAGGCCGCCTTTCAAAAGGCCGTGGCACTGGCTCCGGGGTACCCGACGCCGCAGTACAACCTGGCCGTTCTCTATCGGATGCGCGGCGAAGATCGAAAAGCGGTCGACTGGCTCTTTCGATCGCTCGGGGCCGGCCGTGCCAATCCCGAAGGCACGATCCTGAGCTGGTACGTCGACTACGAGGATCGGGGCAAGACCCGGCTCGCGAGGGACTTGCTCGAGCAAGGGGCGCGCAGGAATCCCGAGAGCGAGGCCATCGCGCGTGAACTCGGCCTGGTGCGCTTTCGATCGAGGGACTGTGCGGGGGCCTGGGACGCCGTCGCTCGGCTCGAAAGCACGACGCGGGCTCCCGATACGATCAATACGCTGGCGATGATCAAGACCTGCCTCGGCCGACGGGACGAGGCGATCGCTCTCTTCAAGAAGTCCCTGTCCATCAACGCGCAACAGCCCGTGGTGGTTCAGTCGCTGAATGTCCTGCAAAAGCCGTCCGCGACACCCTAGCGGGCACGGAAGGGAGAATGCCGACGCGTCCGATGCTCACCCGCCCTCGCCCGGAAGGCCGAGCGACAACCAGGGCAGGGGCGGCGCTCCTCCTCGTTCTGGCCGCGGCGGCGTGCACGGTCGCACCCGGCGTGACGGTGTTCGTGCTTCCGGCCCGGGACGTGCGCAGGCCGCCGCCCCCGGGCGGCTTCAACGCGGAGGACCGGTACCAGCGCGGTCACTACCTCGAGGTGCAGCACTACCTCGAGGCTCTCCCGCCAGCCGAGCTCGAGAAGAGCGCCGCGAAGCTGTCCCTCTACGGCCGGGTCCTGCTCGCCCGCGGGGACTTCGAGGCCGCGTGGCACGTGCTCGAGCGGGCGCGATCCCTCGAGACGAAGCCGTCTCGGCGCGCCGAGATCGAGTGGGCGCTCTCGCAGGGCGCCATCCTCTGGAACGATTTCGCGTCCGCCCACGATTATGCCGCCGACGCGGTGCGGGATGGGTATGGGCTGGTGCCGGGCTTTCTCAATTTCCTGACCGCAATGCGCGACACCGACCCGTACGCCGGTCCGGCGGTCGGCGAGGCGCACGAGGCCGCTTTCGAAGTCCACAAGTTCAACCTGATCCGGGTTCCGGTCCGGGTCAACGACCTCGACGCGGCGGCCGTCGTGGATTCGGGCGCCGTCTACACGATCGTGAGCGAGTCCTTCGCCCGGCAGGCGCGCGTGCGCGAGATCCCGAATTCGAAGGCCTCGGGCCGCGGGCTCCACAAGAAGGAGTTTCCCGTGACCTTCGGCGTGATCGACCGGCTCGACTTCGCCGGCTTTTCGGTGCGCGACGTCCCGGTCATGCTGATGCCGGACGAGGCGCTGCTCTTCGAGACGACCCGCGGCCCCTTTCCCGTTCCCATGGTGCTCGGCCTGCATCTGCTCAAGGAGTTCACCGCCGAGATCGACTATCGCGGCCGCAGTATTCGCTTCACCCGGGAGGACTTCCGGGTCGCCAAGCGCTCGCCGGACCAGAACCTGTTCTTCCACGGCGGTCGGCTGTTCGTTCGCGGCTCGATCGACCGCAACGGCTTCTACCAGTTTCTTCTCGACACCGGCAGCGAGCCCACGCTGATGACCTCGGCCGGACTCCTGCGGGCGAGCCTGCCGCCCTCGAACAAGGTTTCGCCCAGGCGGGTGTACGGGCTCGGAAAGACCATGGTCGAGTGGGGCAGGATCGGCCAGATCACGATCGGCGTCGCCGGGTACGGTGCGCGTTTCACCGACATGGTCGTCAAGGACGATGATTCGGCCTTCGAAGACGGGATCATCGGGGCCTCGTTGCTGGACAACTTCAGGGCCCGGATCGACTTTGGCCGGATGGTCCTGACACTCGAAAAAGGCCGCTGATCCGACCGAGCGACACCCTCGTCCGGGTCGGCCCAGTCCTCCGTGTCGCCTCGTAGAGAATCCAAATTTTCGAATGGATGTCCAAGAAATAGGTAGAATCCCGCCCCAATTTGGCTCAAATACTCTTCTTGCTCTTTTGCGGAGAGATAGTTAGCCTTATTCCAACTTCTCCAGGTTTTGGCAGTGGCCTTGCTTTTCATATTGTTTCAGCGTTTCCAGATTTTTTATTAAGGAGGGAACTTAAGGTGAGAAACCGATCTCGGACCTTCTCGATTCTTGCGGTTTGTCTTCTCCTCGTCGCCCCCGTCGCTCTGTTTGCGCAGACGACCGGAACGATCGAGGGAACGGTCACGGACCAGAGCGGTGCCGCCCTTCCGGGCGTGACCGTGGACCTCGCGGGCGCGAGCCTGCAGGGCGCCCGGTCCGCGGTGACGTCGGCCGACGGCCGCTACCGTTTCCTGAGCGTGGCGCCCGGCCTCTACACGGTGACGGCCACGCTGTCGGGTTTCGGCAGGGTGCAGAAGAAGGCGACCGTCACGCTCGACGCGACGGTCAATGCCAGCATGCAGCTGCAGCTCTCGACGACGGCGGAAGTGACGGTCACCGGCGAGGCGCCCCTGATCGACACGTCGTCCACGACGGGCGGCTCCAACTACTCCGCAAAAGTCATCCAGGGCCTGCCGGTCGGGCGCAATTACACCGACATCGTCAAGTCGAACCCCGGCGTCAACGAGGACCGTGGTGAGACGCAGGGCCGCGCGAACGCGCTCACGATCTACGGCGCGACGTCGGTCGAGAACCAGTACATCATCGACGGCGTCAACACCACCAACGTCATCAAGGGCTTCCAGGGCAAGTCCTTGAACGGCGAGTTCATCCAGGAGGTCGAGGTCAAGACGGGCGGCTACCAGGCCGAGTACGGCCGCGCCCTCGGCGGTGTGGTCAACGTCATCACGAAGTCCGGCGGCAACGAGTTCCACGGCGACGCGTTCGCCTACTACGACTCCTTCGGCACGCGGGCCAACCAGGACCTCTGTCCGTTGACGGGCACGGCGCCATTGAACACGACCTGCAACGGGACGGGCCCTGACACGCTGACCGGCATGCGCATCGCCGACTACGAGAAACTGGACGGCGGCTTCGACGTCGGCGGCTACGCCTGGAAGGACCGGATCTGGTTCTTCATGGCATACGACCGCGTGATCTACCCGAATCAGCAGGTGGCGCGCTACGCCTCCTCAACCACGGTGAACAACAACCTCCAGTTCCCGCTGAACCAGTGGGACAACCTGTACTCGGGCAAACTGACGTTCAACATCGCGCAGGGCACGACGCTGACGGGCTCCTACTTCTACGACCCGTCGGTCATCGACGGGGCCGCCGGATCCGACCCGCGGCAGAGCCGCGTGGCGACGATCTCGGCCCTTGCGCCGCGTACCTGGGAGTCCCGCCGCGACATCGGCGGCCAGGACTGGGGCGCCCGCGTGAACCAGCTCATCGGTTCGGTGGGCCTCGTCCAGCTCCAGGCCGCGCAGCACAAGGACCGCTACCAGTTGAAGCCCTCGGGCGCGGGATCGGGCATCCGCTACGACGACTTCACGTGTGAAGGGGGCACGCCGACGGCGCCGTGCGATCAGCCCGTCACCGCCAACTCTACGCTCGGCGGCTTCGGGGGCATCTTCGGCCCCACGGTCAACAATTACTCGAAGCGCATGATGTACAAGGGCGACTTCACGTTCTACCTCGGCAACAACGAGGTGAAGGCGGGCGTCGACTACCAGAAGGGCACGACGAACGCGATCACGTACTACACGGGCATCGGGGAGGGCGGCTATCCGGGCGGCCAGCTCGTCAACATCCAGAACGAATATGGCCAGACGTACTACGAGCACAACTTCTACGCGCCCTGCGCCGACCGGAACAACCCGGCGTGCCAGATCCCGGTCAACAACGTCATCGCGCCGAGCTCGGCGGACCTCGGCTGGTACATTCAGGATTCGTTCAAGCTCTCGCCGTCCTTCACGATCAACGCCGGCCTGCGGTGGGACAAAGAAGACGTGAACGACTACACGGGCGCGACGGCCTTCTCGACGACCAACGAGTGGCAGCCGCGCATCGGCGTCATCTGGGACCCGAAAGCGGACGGCCAGATGAAGATCTACGCTTTCTACGGCCGGTTCTACTACTCGCTTCCGACGGACCTGAACGTCCGCGCCTACGGCGCCCAGACCGGCGGAACGACGTACAACTTCGACCCGGTCAACACCACGCAGGATCCGACCGTCATCGGCCACGAGACCCCGTTCTTCCAGGGCGGCGCCTTCACGGAGCCCGTGCAGCCGGGCTTGAAGGGCATCTACCAGGACGAAGTGTCGGCCGGCTTCGACATGCTGCTCGATCCGACCTTCTCGGTCGGTCTTAAGGGCATGTACCGCAACCTCGGCAACACGATCGAGGACCGCTGCGACCTCGACGGCACGAGCGCGCTGACGAACTTCAACACGTGCGCAATCATCAACCCGGGCTCGGACAGCCCGCTCGCGACTCGGCAACGATCCCGGGCTGCAACGGCCTCGACGGTAACTTTCAGCCGGCTGCTTCCCCCAGATCCGCCGATCGGCAAGGCCAAGCGGACGTACTGGGGCGGCGAAATGGTCGCGCGCAAGCAGTTCACCAACGCCCTGTGGGCCCAGGCGTCCGTCGTCTACTCGAGCCTGACGGGCAACTACGACGGCGAGGTCCGCGAGGGCCGCGGCCAGACCGACCCCGGCATCAACGCCGACTTCGACTACTTCCAGTTCCAGCACAACAACTCCGGCAAGCTCTTCCTCGACGTTCCCTGGAGGTTCCGCCTCGACGCGTCGTACACCTTCCCCTTCAAGATGTATGCGGGCATGAATTTCTACCTGCAGTCGGGCGCTCCGCTCAACAAGCAGGGCTACTTCAACTCGGGTTACGGCGCCGAGATCCAGCTCGTCGAGCGCGGGTCCGCGCAGACGCTGCCGACCCTCTACGAGATGAACATCACGCTCGGCTACCCGATCGCGCTCGGGCCCGTGACCATCACGCCTCAGGTCTACATGTTCAACCTCATAAACGCGCAGCAGGTGACCCTGAAGGACGTCCGGTACTCGACCTCGCAGCCGGCGGGCTACACCTCCTGCTCGGGCGTCACGTACCCGGCGCCCTGCTCGCTCTACGACCCGAATCAGCAGCAGACCAACGCGAACTACGACACGTTCACGCAGCGCCAGGCGCCGCGCCTGTTCCGGTTTGCGCTGAAGGTCACGTTCTAAGGGTCCTCCCGTTTCGTTTTCGCGAGGGGCGGCTTCGGCCGCCCCTTTGTTTTTGCTCTGAGTTGTGAGCCGAGAGCCGGCCCGCTCCAGACGTGTGACGAATAACTCGCGACCCTCGAACACGTATCAAGACGTATGATTCGTATGTCCCGGAGGTGCCCCATGCGCCGCGCTCTTGCCGCCTCGATCTTCTCCCTCCTGCTCGCCGTCTCCGCCTCCGCCGCCACGCTGCCCGAGCTCTTCATCAAGGCCAAGGAACAGTTCAAGCTCGGCAACTACAAGGAAGCGCTCACGACCGTCGAGCTGCTCGATGCCGAAAGCGCCAAACCCGGGCAGGAACAGGAACGGCAGAAGATCCTGCCGGGCCTCCTCTTCTACAAGGGGGCCAGCCTGGCCGCGCTCGGCAGGGCGGAGGAGGCCGAGGCGGTGTTCGAGTCGTTTCTCTCGTACCAGCCGAACGCGAAGCTCGACCCGGCGCTTTATCCGCCGAAGGTGATCGCGGCCCTCGAGGCGGCCCGCAAGACGGCCGAGCCGCGGCCCTCGTCGCAGCCGGCGCAGACCGGCGTGATCGCCACCGCCTATCGCGCCTTCCGGCCGCCCGAGTCCAAGCCCGCCGAAGAGCTGGGGGAGGACTGGTCTCAGGGGCCGGCCCGGTACATCCTGTCGGCCTCGGAGCGCGAGGACTTTCAGCGTCTCTCCGATCCGCTCGCGCGGTCGGAGTTCATCGCAGTATTCTGGAAGGCGCACGATCCGAAGCCCGAGACTCCCGGGAACGAATATCGCGACGAATTCGAGAAGCGCGTGGCGTTCGCGGACATGCGGTTCAACCAGGATGAGACCCGGGGTTCGCTCACGGACCGCGGCATGGTGTTGATTCTGCTCGGACCTCCGACGTACAACGGCCGCAAGCCGCTCACGGTCTCGGACGACGCGGGCTCCGCGGAATCGTCCGGCCAGTCCCGCTACGGCCGGGCCGAACAGTCGATGGCCGCTCACGGCACCGCCGGCAACAGCAAGACGGCGCGGATCAGCGAGGTGTCGGGCGACGGCGCCACCGTCGGCCGTTCGGCATCGAACTGGATCGAGACCTGGCATTATCTGCGTGCGGAGCTCCCGAAGAATGTTCCTTACCAGGAGCTCGCCCCGCAGTTCGTGACGAAGGAGGGCTATGGCAAGAACGTCCTCCAGCGCGAGCCGAACGTCCTCTCGGCGCTCGATCGCGCGAAGAAGCTGGCGCGAACCGGCGACACGCTGAGCGCGTCGGGCGGGACCGAGTAGTCGTCCCGCGCAAGTCCGGCCCGGAATCCCCAGGCCCTCTCGCGTGTTAAGGTTCGACGCATGCGCAGGGCCGTGTTTTTCGCGTTCTGGATGCTGTTCTCGGCCCTCGCTGCGCACGCGGACGAGGCGTCGGAAGAGCGCGTCACGCGGTACTTCACCGAGTGGTACTCGGTCTGCCCGGGCACGAAGGTCACCGTCAAGGAAGTTCCCGAAGTGGCCATTCCGGGCTACGCGGCGTACCGCGCCGAGCGCGCGTGCCAGTTCAAGAATCGCAACGAGTCGAACCTCACCCTGGTGGACGGGGCCGGCAAGGAGATCTTCGTCGGACAGGTCCTGCACGACGACACCCGCCGGGACCGGCCGTTTGTCCCGGCGACGGACCTGCCCGTCATCCGCGGCGCCCTCCAGGAGATGTTCGGCCTTCCCGTCGCGGTGTCCCTCGGACAGGGTCCGCGCGGCGCCCTCGTGCCCATCGTCGTGCGCATCCAGCAGGCGCCGGGAGCGATCGCCACGCTTTCCGGGTTCGTCTCGCAGGACGGCGCCTCGATCCTGCTCGGCGAGTTCTTTCCCTTCGACGTGGATCCGAACGTCACCAAGGCGAAGCTCCTCTCAGGAGCCCCGGCTGCCCCCGCCTCCGCCAAGCAGACGGCCTTCTCGGTCACCGCCTTCATCGACTTCCAGTGCGAGAAGTGCCGCGTGCGGACGCCCCAGGTGCGCGACTTCGCCTGGACCCACGGCGGGCAGCTGCAGGTACGGTTCCTCCCGCTCGTCAAGATCCACAACTGGGCGTTCGCCGCCGCGGAGAGCGCCGCGGCCCTCGCGGCCGTGTCGCCGGCCCTCTACCCGAAGTACGAGGAGGCGGTCTTCCCGCGGGCGGCCGCGATGAACGAGAAGGCGGCCCGCGACCTGGCGACCGACATCGCCGAGGCGGCCGGCGCCGGCGGGGCCTACGCGGCAGAGCTCTCGAGCGGCCGCGCCCGTCAGCGCGTGATCGACGACATCAACCTCGGGCTGCGCCTCGGCTTGAACGGCACTCCCGTCTTTTTCTACCAGGGCGCGTGGTTGACCGCCGAGCCCGATCTGGCGGAGAACTACATCCAGGCCCGGCTCGAAGGGACGGGCAAGCCCACCGCCAGGAGCACGCCGCGCTGATGGGAGCGCGCTTGCTGCGGGGGGGCGCGGCCGCCGCCCTGCTCGCCCTCGTCGCGCTGTCGTGCGGTCGCGAGGAGCCGCAGACGTCCTCCGACTCCGCCGGCCGCCGTGCCGCGTCCCCGACCTCGTCCGCGGCTGCGGGTGCCGCGCCGTCGGACGCCGCGGACGTCGCCTCCCGGCGTAAGCGGGCGCCCGGGGGCCGCGCGCCGGTGATCTGGCTGGGGTTCGACGGGTTCGACTTCGAGCTCGTCGACCGGCTGGCCGCCGAAGGGCGGATGCCGAACTGGAAACGGCTCGAGGACGAGGGGTACACGGCACGTCTCAAGTCCTACATACCGATCCTCTCGCCGATCGTGTGGACGACGCTGGCAACCGGAGTCGGCCCGGAGATCCACCGTGTCCTCGACTTTCAGCAGGTGGATCCGGGCAGCGGCCGGAAAGAGCCGATCTCCGGATACTCGCGCGCGGTGCCGGCGATCTGGAACGTGGCTTCCGCATCGGGGCTGACTGTGGGAGTCGTGGGCTGGTGGGCGACGCATCCGGCGGAGGAGGTCAAGGGCTTCTTCGTCTCCGACCACTCGAGCCCGATCCTCTTCGAGGGGCTGCCAAGGCGGGGCGTCGCATTTCCCGCGTCGCTGTCGGCGGGCTTGGAGCAGATCGCCGCGCGCGAAGGCACGGTCACGGACGAGGATCTCGCCCGTTTCGTCGCCATCTCGACCGGCGAGATTGCGGACGAGCGGTCGAGCGAGCAGGGCCTTTCGAACAGCCTCGTCTTGCTCAAGCGCGCGATCGCCGCGACGCGCGTCGAGTCCCGAATCGCCCGGGAGCTGTACGACCGGAACCTTCCAGACCTGATGATGCTCTACCTCGAAGGCACCGACGTGGTCGGCCATCTTTTCGCGTCCGAGGTTCCTCCGCAGATGCGCTGCGTGTCGGACGCCGATTTCGCCCGGTATGGCGGCACCGTGGCCGAGTACTACGCCCTCGTGGACCGGGCTCTCGGCCACTGGATGCGCCGCGCCGAAGAGGACGGCGCCACTCTCATCGTCACCTCGGACCACGGCTTCAAGTGGGGACAGGACCGATCGTGCGAGCGCGGGTCCCTCGATCCCGCGACGGCGGCCTACTGGCACCGGCTCGACGGCGTTTTTGCGGCCTGGGGCGCGAGGGTCAAGAAGAGCCCCGAGCGGGGCGACGCGAGCGTTTTCGACGTGGAGCCAACCGTGGCCGCGATGCTGGACTTGCCGGTGGACAAGCGCTCGCCGGGCCGCCCGATGCGGGCCGCCTTCCGCGACCTCCCGACGCCCCCCCGCAGGAACCTCGCCGCGGAGGTTCCGGTACGGCGCCTCGCCGCCGATCAGACTTCGGAAAAGGAGGCGGGTGAGTACGCGAAGAAGCTGATGGCCCTCGGTTACCTCTCCGGCACCGAGTCGGCCAGGCTTGCCCCCTCGGGCGGCGATCGACCGGGCCTGACCGAAGGAGGGTGGAACAACCTCGGGCTCTACCTGTCCAACCTGGGCGGAGAGGCCAACCTGGCCGCGGCGGTGGACGCTTTCAAGAAGTCGCTCGAGCTATGGCCGGGTTTCGTCTCGCCGAAGTTAAATCTCGCGGTGGCCCACCGAATCCGGGGAGAGGAGCGGCAGGCGATCGACGGGCTCTTCCAGGCCATTGCCGCGGGGCAGGAGAGCCCCGAACGGGCCGTCCTCGACTGGGCCCTGTACTACGACGTGAAGGGCAAGAGGGCAGAGGGGCGCGAGGTCCTCGAGCGCGGCGCCGAGCTGTATCCCGGCCACGAGACGATCCATCGGGCGCTGGCGCTCCTGTACTTCGAGGGGAAGGACTGTCGGCGTGGCGACGCGACTCTTTCGCGCTTCGAGGCGGCCACGCAGGAACCGCAGACCTTGAACGCGCTGGCGTTGATCCGCGCGTGCCTCGGTCGCAAGGACGAGGCAGTCGCCCTTTTCCGCCGCTCCCTCGCCATCGTGCCGAACCAGAAGACCGTGGTCGCATCCCTCGATCTGTTGCAGAATGGCGCGGCTCCAGGCCACTGAAATGATTCCGAAGCGGTCGAAGTGGAAGAGATTGCGGGACTGCGCGCTCACGGCCCTGCTTGTCCTTGGCGCCCTGTCCTGCGGCCAGTCGCCCGAACGGTCCTCGGGCTCTGCGCCCGCGGCGCGGTCGACTCCCGCGGCCAACTTCGAGACCGTGGATGTTTCGGACGCGGCCGAGCGCGCGAAGCGCACGCCGGGGGGGCGGGCGCCGGTGATCTGGCTCGGCCTCGACGGTCTGGACTGGGAGCTGCTCGACCGGCTGGCGACCGAGGGACGGATGCCCAACTGGAAACGCCTCGTCGCGGAGGGATCCACGGCGCGACTGACGTCCTACGTTCCGGCCCTCTCGCCCGTGATCTGGACGACGCTGGCGACGGGCGTGGGCCCGGACGTCCACCGCGTCCTCGACTTCCAGGAGGTGGACGCCGCCACGGGGCAGAAGGTCCCGATCTCGGGGCGCTCGCGCGCGGTGCCGGCGATCTGGAACGTCGCTTCGGCGTCGGGGCGGACGGTGGGAGTCGTCGGCTGGTGGGCGACGCACCCGGCCGAAGAGGTGAAGGGGTTTTTCGTCTCGGACCACGCGAGCCCGATCCTGTTCGAGGGAATGCCAAAGCAGGGCGTGGCGTATCCGGCCTCGCTCTCGGCCGGCGTCGAGCAGATCGCGGCGCGTGAGGGCCAGGTCACGGACGCGGAACTGGCGCGTTTCGTGAACCTGCCGGTGGAAGAGATTGCGCGCGCCCGCGCCGGCGGAGGGGGTCTGGAGAATCCGATCGTCGCCCTCGCGCGGATCCTCGCCGCCACCCGCGTCCAGTCGCGGATCGCGCGGGAGCTCTACGACCGCAACCTTCCGGACCTGATGATGTTGTACCTCGAGGGGACCGACGTCGTCGGCCATGTCTTTGCGTCGTACGTGCCTCCGAGGATGGACTGCGTGTCGGAGGCGGACTTCGCCCGCTACGCCCACGCCGTGGACGAGTACTACGCCCTCGTGGACCGGCTGATCGGGCAGTGGATGCGGCGGGCCGAAGAGGATGGAGCCACGCTCATCGTCAATTCCGACCACGGCTTCAAGTGGGGGGCCGACCGCTCCTGCGAGCGCGGTTCCCTGAACCCGGCGACGGCGGGCTTCTGGCACCGTCTGGACGGCGTGTTCGGGGCATGGGGCGCCGGCGTGAAGAAGAGCCCCGAGCGGGGCCATGCCACCGTCTTCGATGTCGAGCCGACCGTCGCGGCGCTGCTCGGTCTGCCGGTGGACCGGCAGGCGGAGGGCAGCCCGATCCGCGCGGGATTCGGGGGCCTCGCAGCGCCGCCCCGCAAGGACCTGGCTGCGGAAGTGCCGGTGCGCCGCCTTGCCTCCGAACGGATGTCGGAGGGTGAGGCGAGCGAGTACGCGAAGAAGCTGATGGCGCTCGGCTACCTCTCCGGCGGGGAACCCGGAAAGCTCGCGCCCTCCGGCGGCGACCGGCCCGGCATGACGGAGGGGGCCTGGAACAACCTCGGCCTGTACCTGTCCAGGAACGGAAAGCCGAACGGCGCCCGGGCCGAGGAAGCCTACGGGAAGGCGCTGGCGCTGCGTCCGGCGTACGCCTCGCCGCAGTTCAACCTGGCCATTCTCCATCGAGAGCGCGGCGACGACGGGGCCGCGATCGACTGGCTCTTCCGCTCGCTCGCCGCCGGGCACGCCGACCCCCAGGGAACGATCCTCCTGTGGGCGTCGGAGTATGAACAGAAGGGCAAGCCCGGCCGGGAGCGGGAAGTGCTCGAGCGCGGTGTGCGCCAGTATCCCGAGAGCGAGCCCATCGCGCGGCAGCTCGCCCTCGCGCTCTTCCGCGCCCGGGACTGCGCCGGGGCCGAGGCGGCGGTGGCCCGATTCGAGGCCGGGAGCCCGAGCCCCGACACCTTGAACGTCCTCGCCCTCTTTCGGACCTGCCTCGGGCGCCCGGACGACGCCGTGGCGCTCTTTCGCAGGTCGCTCGCCATCAAGCCCGACCAGCCGGGCGCCATTCGATCGCTGAATCTGTTAGAAAAGGGCCTGCATCCAGGCCAAACAACGCCGTGAAAGGGACTAGATGAAAACGCGTGCACTCGGACTCGCCCTGCTCGCAACCTTCGGAAGCCTCGCGCTTGCCCGCGCGGCGACGCTCACGCAGGCCGCCAAGGCGGCGCCGGCCGCGGGCGTCGAAGCCCGCCTGCCCGGCTATCTGAACAATTATCTGTCGTACGACCCAAGCTCCAAGGTCACGGTGGAGAAATCCACGGACCGCGTTTCGAGCTTCCAGGGCTACAAGATCAAGCGCACCGGAAAGTACCCGAAGCTCGCCGTCGAAAAGACCGTGTACGTCTCGGACGACGGCAAGTGGTTCTTCGACGGGGACACCGTGTCGAATCCCAACCCGAAGCCGGTCGAGACTGCCCTCGATCTGGCCTGGCTCGAAGCGCGGTCGTCCGCCCTCTACCGGACCAAGTCGAAAGCGATCCTCGTGCCCGACCGCGACGCGGCGGGATTGAAGGCCCTCGTGGTCGCCGTCGAGAGCGGGTTCGGGCCCATGCGCGTCCCGGGCTACGTGACCCCGGACGGGTCGAAGTTCATGAACGGAATGCTCTGGGACTTCCAGATGGATCCGCGCGAGGAGCGCAGGAAGCGGATCGACCTGTCGCAGGGCCGCTTCGAGGGCAAGCCCGACGGCTCGATCACCATGGTCGAGTACGCCGACATGGAATGCGGGTACTGCCGCTTCCGTGGCCTCCAGATGGACCAGCTCCTCGCGGCCAACCCGAAACTCTCCTACAAGCGGTACTACAAGTTCTTTCCCCTCTGGTTTTCGCACACCTGGTCCATGAAGGCCGCGTCCGCGGCGGACTGCATTGTCCGCTTCAACAAGCCGGCGATGTGGGAGTTCAAGAAGCAGGTTTACGCGCAGCAGGCCGTGATGACGGTCGCGGGCATCGACGAGCTCGCCCTCACGTTCGCGGAAGGCTCCGGGATCCCGCGCGCCGATTTCCTCAACTGCTACCTGCGCGATGAGAGCCTGGCCGACGTCCGCAAGGACCTCGACGAGGGGCAGCGACTCGGCGTCAAGTCCACGCCCACCTACTACATCGACGGGACCGAGATCACCTGGGTCGAGGACAAGGTGATGGAGGACTTTCTCCGCACGAAGGACCCGGGCCTGAAGTCGATCGACTACGGTCCGCCCAAGCCGTAAGTCGGGAGTTTCACGGCTCGAACGGTATCGGCACCGATATCCACGTCTGGACCGCGACTCCGTCCTTGCGGGCGGGCTCGAAGGTCCACCGGCGGACGGCGGTGACGGCGGCTTCGGTCAGCCCGGCGCGGCCCTCGCGCACGACCTGGATGTCGGACGGGGCGCCCTTCTCCGAGACGAGCACCCGGAGTACGACGAGCCCGCCGATGCGCGCATTGAGCGCGAGCGGCGGGTAAGGCGGCTTGACGATCCGGGAGATCCGGGGCGGCGTATCGGCGTCCTCGAGGGCGACGAGCGCGCCTTCGCGCGTCGAGGGCCTGGCGGTCGGCGCGGGCGTCGCCCCGGGCTCGGGTTTGATCACTGCCGCGACGGCGGGCGCCGCCGTGGGCTCGGGGGCGGCCGTCGGCTCGAGCGGCGCCGCGGCAACCGGGGCCGGGGTCGGCGTCACGGCGCGGGCCCGGGCGTCCTCCTCGAGCTTCTGCACTTCGAGGGCGAGCCGGCGGGCCACCTCGTCCTTGAACTGGGATTCCGACATCGCGCTGGTCGGCCCCGCGGGAGTGGCCGCGGGCTCGGGCGGCAGCGCCGGCGTGGCGCGAATCGCCGCGGCCGGTACCGGTGTCGGCGCCGCGCCGGCGCCCGCGGAGGCCGGCGGATTTCGGGAAATGACGTAGAAGCCGCCGGCGATGGCCGCGGCGACCAGGAGGCCGCCGACCAGGGCCAGCGGCCCCCGGCGGGTCGGAGCCTCCACGGCGAGCGACGGCGGCTCGAGGCGGTGCGCCCGGGGGGGCGCGAGCGGCGGCACGTCCACCGCCGGCCCTTCGGGCAGGGGCGCGGATTGCGCCGCCGCCGCTTCGGCCGCGCGAGCCCGCGTTTCCGCGTCGATCTCGTCCCGGAAGAGCTCGCTCAGGAAGTACGCGAGGTTGAACGTGGACGGAGAGTAGGACCCGGAGAAGAGCAGCTTGCCGAGCTCGCGGCGCAGGTCGCCGCTCGACTTGTAGCGCGTTTCCGCCGGCGCCAGCGCCATGCGCAGGAGCGAGAGGATCTCGGGCGGCACGGGCGCCGGCGGCGCACCGGCGACTCCCCTGACGGCGGCGAGCGGATCCGGGGGCGGCGGCTGGCCCGTGACGAGCTCGTAGAGCAGCACCCCGACCGAGTAGACGTCGGAGTTCCTGCCCACGGCGGCGCGCTCCCGCTCCTCGGGCGCGAGGTAGGGGGCGAGCTCCCGCGCGATGCGCGGCTTGCCGAGGGAGGGAAGGACCCCCGGCGCGAGGCCGAATCCCCCGAGCCGGATCTCGCCGTCGTCCGAGATCCCGACGAAGGGCGGCCACACGAGGCCGTGGAGCGTACGGTCTCCGTCGATCGTCGTGTTGTAGGCGTGGTCGAGCGCGGTCGCCACTTTCTCGACGATCAGAAGCGCATGCTCGGCGGGGATCTCGCGCCTGGAAGACCGGCACTTGGCGATCAGCGTGTCGAGTGTGCGGCCGCTTGGCTCGCTCCAGGCGACGAAGGGCAGGCCGTCCACCGCGTCCATCTCGACGCCCCGGGCGATCGCCGCGTTCTTCAGGAACTCGTGGACCTCGCCGTTGTCCTCGATCGCGACGAGCATCGGTTCGGCGGAAAGCTCCGGCGATTCGAGCAGGCGCAGGCGGACGAATGCTCCCTCCGGCGCCGGTCGCATGGCCCGATAGGTCCGACCGAGCGCGTCCTCGCCGAGGGCCGCCGTCAGGCGGTAGGAGCCGAACGGGCGGGGGAGTTTTTCATTTGCCATCGAGGGGTCTGGTCTGGATTGTGGGCCCGCGGCCGTGGATGGTCAAGGCGCGCCGGGCCGCCTCGACGATTCCCGAACGCGCGTGAGGATCGTCACAGGACGCTACCGGGTCGAGTTGCGGGCGCGGGGCTCGGGGGCGGCGTCCGTCACGCCGTTGGCGCGCAAACGCCGGGCCGACGCGATCGCCTCGAGGTGTTCCTCGAAGGTCCGGGAGAACGTGTGTCCGCCGGTGCTGTCCGCGACGAAGTACAGGAATTCGGTGCGCTCCGGCGAGGCGCCGGCCTCGAGCGCGGCGAGCCCGGGATTGCAGATCGGGCCGGGAGGCAGGCCGGCGATCAGGTACGTGTTGTAAGGCGACTCGTGGCCGTAGTCCGAGCGGTGGAGCGTGCCGGTCCATTTGCCGTCGCGCTTGAGGGCGTAGGCCACGGTCGGGTCGGCCTGGAGGCGCATCCGGTGGCGGATCCGGTTGAAGTACACACCGGCCACGAGCGCCGCTTCCTGTTCGAGCGAGGTCTCCTTCTGCACGATCGAAGCGAGGATGACGGCCTCGCGCTCCGTCAGCCCGGCGGCCTGGGCGCGCTCGCGCAGCGCCGGCGCGAAATGCCTGCGGAAGTTCGCGAGCATCCTCTCGACGATCTGGCGCGCCGAGGTCGAGCGCGTGACGACGTAGGTGTCGGGAAAGAGAAACCCCTCGAGGTCCGGCGCCCCCCGCGCGATCGAGTCGATCAGCTGCGGATTGCGAAACGCCGTGTGGAAGGCCTCCGGGCGGCTGATGCCCCGCGCGCAGAAGAGGTCGAAGGTCTCGTCGGCGGTCAGGCCCTCCGGCACGACGATCGCGTGCCTGACCACGTCGCCCACGCTCATCCGCGCGATCACTTCCGAGAGGGGCTCGGGCCGCAGGAAGCGGTACTCGCCGGCCTGCAGGGGCGTGGCGCTGCGGGCGACTCGGTAGTAGGCCTCGGCGAGCCAGGGGGGCGACACGACGCCCTCGTCGGCGAGCTTGCGGAAGATCTCCTTCGTCGAGGTCCCGAAGGGGAAAACGATCGTGGTTTCTCCGTTGGCGGCCGGCGCCGCCGGGTACTCCAGCCGCCGGTACAGGTAGACGGCGAGGGCGACGGCCAGCAGCGCTGCCAGCAGACCGAGCCGGAGAAACCGGCGCGTCGCGCTCACGGGGCCCTCGCGCTGGCGCTCTGCAGGTAGTCCTCGAGCAGGACGGCCGCCGCGGTCCGGTCGATCTCTTCGCGCTGTGCCGTCTTTGGCAGGCGGCGGATCGCCTCGTCGGAGGTCAGGGTCTCCTCGTGGAATCGCACCGGCAGGCCGGTCCGGCGCTCGAACCGGGACGCAAAAGAACGGACGCGGGCCGCGAAGGGGCTCTCGACGCCATCGGGCGAGCGCGGGATACCGAAGACGACGAGGCCGGCTTCTTCGTCCCGGCAGAACCGGTCGAGCTGCTCGATCGCCGCCGCATCGCTCTTGCGCCGCAGCGTCACGCGCGCCGTGGCGAGGAGCCCGGAGGCGTCGGAGGTCGCCAGACCGATCCGCTTTTCTCCGAAGTCCACGGCGACGATTCGGGTCATGGCCAGAGAGTAACCCGTCTTGGCGCTATGATGGGCGGCGTCCGCCCTACGGAAAGGAGCAGCCCGTGAGCCGCATCACCGCGCCGGCGCGTTCGAGGGTCGCCTTCGCCGCAGTCCTGTTTCTGCTCATCGCGCACCGGGGCAGCCCCGCGGCCCCGGCCAGCGCAGCGCCGCCCGCGCAGGCGACGTGCGTGTTCTCCAACCCGGCCTTTGCCGGCAAGTGCACCGAGACGGCCGCCGTCGGCAGCGGCTCCAATGCCCAGCAGGCTTGCCAGCAGATCCTGCAGTGCCTGAACGACGTGGGCTGCATGAAGACGTATTGCCAGGCCACGACGATTCGCCAGGGCTGGAAGCTCGAATCGGCGAAATAGCCCCGGTCCGCGCTTTTTCCCCGCAGCCGGCGAGCGGCGGTAGAATCCGCCTCCTATGAAAAACCTGGTCATTCTTTCCGCCGCCCGCACGCCGATCGGTTCGTTTCTCGGCAAGCTGTCCTCGCTCTCCGCGCCGGCGCTCGGATCGGTCGCGATCAAGGCCGCGCTCGCGCGGGCCGGGGTGGCGCCGGGCGACGCCGAGCAGGTCGTCTTTGGCAACGTCCTGCAGGCCGGGATCGGGCAGGCTCCGGCGCGCCAGGCCTCGCTCGGCGCGGGGGTCCCCGACTCGGTCCCGTGCGTGACGGTCCACAAGGTCTGCGGTTCGGGCCTGCGGGCGGTGATGGACGTGGGCAACGCGATCCAGGCCGGCGAGTACGAGGTCGCCGTGGCCGGCGGAATGGAGTCCATGTCGAACGCGCCCTACCTCCTCGAGAAGGTCCGCACGGGCCTGCGCATGGGCAACGGCACGCTCGTGGATTCGATGATCAAGGACGGGCTGTGGGACCCTTACAAGGACACCCACATGGGCAATTGCGCCGAGATGTGCGTGGCGAAGTACCACTTCACGCGCGAGGAGCAGGACGCCTTCTCCCTCGAGTCCTACAAGCGCGCGCAGAATGCATCGAAGTCGGGGCTCTTTGCCGACGAGATCGCGCCGGTCGAAGTCGCCCAGAAGAAGGGCGATGCGCTCAGGATCGACGCCGACGAGGAACCCTTCGCCGCGCCGCTCGAGAAGATGCCGACGTTGAAACCGGCCTTCCAGAAGGACGGGTCGGTCACGGCCGCGAACTCCTCGAAGATCAACGACGGCGCCGCGGCCCTCGTCGTGACCTCGGAAGAAAGGGCGAACGCGAAGGGCTGGAAGCCGATCGCGCGGATCGTCGCCTACACGAGCGTCGCCCAGGCGCCCGAGTGGTTCACGACGGCGCCCGTCGGGGCGATCCGGAAGCTCTTCGGCATGACGGGCCTGTCGGTCAAGGACATCGATCTCTTCGAGATCAACGAGGCCTTCGCGGCGGTCGCGATGGCGGCCATCAAGGAGCTCTCGCTCGACCCGGCGAAGGTGAACATCCGCGGCGGCGCCGTCGCGCTCGGCCACCCGATCGGCGCCTCCGGTGCGCGGATCCTGACGACCCTCGTCCATGCCCTCCGCAAGGAAGGCGGAAAGCGGGGCATCGCCGCCATCTGCATCGGCGGGGGAGAGGCCGCGACGATGCTCGTCGAGACGGTCTGACCCCGGGCGCGTTCGATCTCGTCGTCGGGGGCGCCCCCCGTTTCTCCGCGGAGGCGCCCTGGGCCTGGCGCCTGCTGTCGCGATACCTGAGGCAGATTCCCGCCGCCCGGAGGACGGAGGTCCCGGGGCGCGCGCCGACCGTTGCGGACGCAGCCGGGCAGTCGCCGATCGTCCTCGTGCACGCCGACCCCGAGGCCTACCTGCTTCCGGAGCCCGCGCTGCGGCTGGTCGAGGGCCTCGCGGCCCGGCCCGAGCTCGACATTCTCCTGCCCGTGTCGAACGAGCCCTGGTGCGAGGAGGCCCGCCTTGCTCCCGCCTTCGCCTATCTCACGCCGACCCTGCTGTCCGAAGCGGTCGCGATGGTCCTCGGCTCGGCGGGGCCGCTGCGGCCCGCCGCCAGGCCGGCTTCCCCGGTCTACGCCGTGCGCCGCAGCGTGCTCGATCGGCTCCCCCCGGACTCACCGCTCGAACGGATCCCGGCCGAAGCCCCGCCTTTGCGAACGGCGATCGATCCCGGGGCGTACCTGCATCGCTACGGCGCCATGAACGCCTCGGCCCGCGAGGACCTGGCGTCCCTGGTCCCCGCCGGGGCGCGCTCGGTGCTCGATGTCGGGTGTTCGCGGGGCGCGACGTCGGCGGCGCTGCGGGCCCGCGGCGTCGCCCGGATCTTCGGCATCGAGCCCGACCCGGAGGACGCGGCGGCGGCCGCGCGCGTATACGACGAAGTGATCTGCGCCCGGCTCGAAGCGGTCGCTGAAGACTTCGAGGGACGATTCGATGCGGTGCTCTTCGGCGACGTGCTCGAGCACCTGGAGGACCCCTCGGAGGCCCTCGCGCGCGTGCGTCCGTGGCTGGCCCCCGGCGGCGTTCTGGTGGCGTCCGTGCCGAACCTCGGCCACTGGGCGGTCGTCGACGATCTCCTGCGCGGCCGGTTCGATTACGTCCCCTATTCGATCCTGTCCGGCACCCACGTCCGCTTCTTCACGCGACAGACGCTGATCGATCTGCTGGAGGCCTCCGGCTATCGGGTCCGGCGCATCGACACGGTCGTCCTGCCGGCCTCTCCGATGGGCGTCGCGCGACTCGGCCGCCTGCGCGCCTTTCCCGGGGCGTCTGCCGATCTGGACGCGTCGGAGTTTCTTGCCGTCGCCGAAGCCGACCGCTGATCGCCGGTAGCTGACAGCTCGCGACCTCCGCTATCATCGGCTCGGATGATCGACAAAGTCCTCCCCTCGGCCGACGATGCCGTCCGCGACGTCCCGGACGGCGCCACGCTGGTCGTCGGGGGCTTCGGCCTCTGCGGCATCCCGGAAAACCTGATCGCGGCACTCGTGCGCCGGGGGGTGAAGAACCTCGCGGTCGTCTCGAACAACTGCGGCGTGGACGACTGGGGGCTCGGGCTGCTCCTGCGCACGCGGCAGATCCGCAAGATGGTCTCCTCGTACGTCGGCGAAAACGCGGAGTTCGAGCGGCAGTTTCTCTCGGGCGAGCTCGAGGTCGAGCTCGTGCCCCAGGGAACGCTCGCCGAGCGCATGCGCGCCGGCGGCGCCGGGATCCCCGGCTTCTATACGCCGGCCGGCGTCGGGACGCTCGTCGCACACGGCAAGGAGATCAAGAATTTCGACGGCCGCGACTACGTACTCGAGCGCGGCATCGTGGGCGACTTTTCGCTGGTGGCGGCGTGGAAGGGCGACCGGCTCGGCAACCTCGTGTACCGGAAGTCGGCGCGCAACTTCAATCCCATGGCCGCGACCGCCGGCCGGATCGCGGTCGCGGAGGTCGAGGAGCTCGTCGAGGTCGGCGAGCTCGACCCCGAGAGCGTCCACACGCCCGGGGTCTACGTCAAGCGGATGATCGTCGCGCCCCGTCAAAAGCGCATCGAACGCCGCACGGTGAGGAAGGACTGATGCTCGACCGCGAAGGCATCGTGCGGCGGGCCGTCCGGGAGCTCAGGGACGGCTACATGGTCAACCTCGGCATCGGCATGCCGACCCTCGTCGCCAACCACATCCCGGCGGGGATGGAGGTCATCCTCCAGTCCGAGAACGGGATCCTGGGTCTCGGCCCCTATCCCTCCGACGCCGAGGTCGATGCGGACCTGATCAACGCCGGCAAGGAGACCGTGACGGTCCGGCCGGGCGCTTCGTATTTCTCGTCGGCGGACTCCTTCGCCATGATCCGGGGCGGGCACATCGACCTCTCGATCCTCGGGGCCATGCAGGTGGACGAAGAAGGCTCGATCGCGAACTACATGATCCCCGGAAAGCTGGTCAAGGGCATGGGCGGGGCCATGGACCTGGTCGCGGGAGCGCGGCGCCTGGTCGTCACCATGGAGCACACGGCGAAGTCCGGCGAGAAGAAGATCCTGAAGCGCTGCACGCTCCCGCTGACGGGCCAGCGCTGCGTCCACCGGATCATCACGGACCTGTGCGTCTTCGACGTTCTGCCGGGCGACGAGGGCCTATGCCTGGTCGAGCTCGCGGAGGGCGTGACCGTCGACGAGATCCGGGCGAAGACGGACGCCGCCTTCCGCGTCGCCCCGGTCGTCGGCACCATGGACGCGTGAAGGTCCTCCGCGCCGCCCTACTGCTTTTCGGACCCACGCTCGCGGCGCTCGCGCAAGACCCCTACAGCCAGGGCGATCCGTACGAGTCCCGCTTCAAGACCCGGCCCAACTTCCAGATCAAGTTCAAGGTGCCGGAAAAGGGCGGGGAAGTCCGCCTCTCCACGAAGAAGCCGGTCCGGTTCGAGAAGGACCGGTTCTGGGAGGGCAGCGAAGAGGTCCTCATCGAGTACCAGGACGTCAAGATCACGGCCGACGAGGCGCGCTACGACTTTCCCACGAAGACCGCGGTCCTGATCGGCCACGTCGTGATCGACCAGGGCCCCACGCGGCTCTCGGGCGCGCGCGGCACGTTCCACCTCGACACCAAGACCGGCGTCCTCGAGGAGGCCACGGCGGACCTGCCGCCGACGTACCACATCGTCGGGAGGACCATCGCGAAGATCGGCGAGGCGACCTATCGGATCGAACACGGCATCTTCACCGCCTGCGACATGCCGGATCCGGACTGGTCGTTCACGCTCGCCGAGGCCACGATCACGCTGGACGACTACGCGCGGATGAAGGACGTCGCCTTCCGGGCGGGTTCGGTGCCGCTGCTGTACACGCCCTACCTGATCTGGCCGACCAAGCAGGACCGCGCGTCCGGGATGCTGGTGCCGGGGCTCGGCTACAGCAACCAGCGGGGAGGGTTCCTCGGCCTCAACTACTACTGGGTCACGGGCCGCTCCACCGACCTGACGACGCAGCTCGACGTCTTCACGGACGGGACGGTGGGCCTCGGGCAGGAAGCCCGCTGGCGCCCGACGGCCGAGTCGGCCGGCCTCTTCCGGGGCTACGTCGTGCGCGATCAGAACGCGACCGTCTGCGTGGCGCTCGCACAGGCGCCGCCCGGCGGCGGCAACGGGTTGTGCACGCTGCCCGACGGCTCGCTCGGCGTCTACACGCAGGAGCCCGAGACGCGCTGGAAGCTGCGCCTCGACCACGTCTCCGACGATTTGCCCTGGGACGTCCGCGGGGTCGTTTCGGTCCGGGCCTACTCCGACAAGCAGTTCCTCCAGGATTTCGAGAAGAACTTCACACTGAACACCGCCAAGCAGATCCCGTCCTTCGCCTACCTGACGAAGAACCTCGGCTCCGATTCCCTGAACCTGCGCTTCGAGCGCAACGAGACGTTCTATTCGTCGACCGTGATCCAGGAGCGGATCCCCTCGCTCGAGTTCTTCCACCGCACGGCGCCGATCGGCGACTCGCCGTTCTTCCTGTTCCTCCAGTCGTCCGCCTCGGGCCTCTACGTGAACAAGGGCGAGCGCCTCCTCTCCGGCACCTACGGCCGCTTCGATCTGAACCCCGTCTTCTCCTTTCCCTGGAAGACGATCCCGTGGCTGTCGCTCACGGCGCAGCTCGGCGGCCGGCTGACCTACTACACGAACTCCACCGACGAGGGGCAGCAGAGCTTCACGGGCGACTCGCTGCTGCGCTCGTACGCGCTGGCGGGCGTCTCGCTCGTCGGGCCGTCCTTCTCGAAGATCTTCGAGCTGAAGATCGGGCCGTGGGAGAAGTTCAAGCACATCATCGAGCCGCGCGTGGACTATGCCTACGTCTCCGACGTGAGCGATCCGGCGCGCATCCCGGCCTTCGACACCGTCGACACGACCCTCGGGCAGAACCAGATCCGGTATGCGATCGTCAACCGGCTGCTCGCCAAGACCGGCGGGACCGCCGGCTCGGCCGAGGAGATCGCCTCGCTCGAGATCGCGCAGACGTACGCCTTCTCGCTGCCGCAGACGATCTTCGCGCCGGCCGCGGGCAGCCTCGTGCAGCGGCAGTCGGGTCCCGTCGAGGCGATCCTGCGCGTGGCGCAGGGCGGGCTCTTCCACCTCGACGGGCGGCTCCAGTACGACGCGTCGGCCGGGCAGGTGACGAACACGACGCTGACCGCGGGAGCCAACCGGGGGAGCAGCTACGTCAACGTGAGCTGGTTCGGCAACCGGCCGGTGCAGATCGGCGACTTCGTCGTGGCCAACACCGACCAGATCCGGTTCTCCGGAGGCATCGACGCGAGCAGGTTCTTCCGTTTCGACGCGAGCATCAACTACAGCGCGGACCAGAACCTCGTGCAGGAGGGCCGCTTCCTGGTCACGTACAAGGGCTCCTGTTACACGGTGTTTCTCGAATACCGGGGCCTCGACCTGCCGCCCGCGCCGCGCCGCGACATCCGGCTGGTCGTCAACCTGAAGGACATCGGCACCCTGCTCGACGTCAACGGCTCGATCAACGCGCTGTTCGGGCAGTAGGGAGTCGTCCGGCCTTTCGGTATGATCTCGACCCGATGAAGGGCCTCATCCTGTCCGGCGGCAAGGGGACGCGTCTGCGTCCGCTGACCTACACGAGCGCCAAGCAGCTCGTTCCGATCGCCAACAAGCCGGTGCTCTTCTACGGCGTCGAGGCGATCGTCGCGGCGGGCATCCGGGACATCGGGGTCGTCGTGGGGGACACCCGCGAGGAGATCCGGGCCGCGCTCGGGGACGGCTCGCGGTTCGGCGCACGCGTGACCTACATCGAGCAGGACGCTCCGCGCGGCCTCGCCCACGCGGTGCTCATTTCCGAGCCGTTCTTGAAGGGCGAGCCGTTCGTGATGTACCTCGGCGACAACGTGATCGCCGACGGCATCACGGCGCTCGTGGACGACTACCGCAAGCTCGGCTGCAACTCGCAGATCCTGCTGGCAAGGGTGCCCAACCCGTCGCAGTTCGGCGTCGCGGAGCTCGAGAACGGGCGGGTCGTGCGCCTGACCGAGAAGCCGAAGCAGCCGAAGTCCGACCTCGCGCTCGTGGGCGTCTACATGTTCGACGATTCGATCTTCGAGGCGGTCAAGGCGATCCGCCCGAGCCCGCGCAACGAGCTCGAGATCACCGACGCGATCCAGTGGCTCGTGGACCATGGCAAGAGCGTCCACCCCCACCTCGTCTCGGGCTGGTGGAAGGACACGGGGAAGATCGAGGACATGCTCGAGGCCAACCGCATCATCCTCGACACGTTCACCGCGCGCGGCCTCGAGCATGCGGGCCCCGATTCCCGCGTCGAAGGCAAGGTCGTCATCGAGAAGGGTGCAAGGCTCGAGAACGCCACGGTGCGCGGCCCCGCGGTCATCGGGGCGGGCGCCGTGATCCGCGACGCGTTCGTGGGCCCCTACACGGCCATCGGGCCCGACTGCGTCGTCGATCGCTGCGAGATCGAGAACTCGATCGTGCTCGAGGGTTCGCGGCTGGAGCGGATCCCGGCCCGGATCGCGGACTCGCTGATCGGCAAGAACGTCCGGATCCATCCCGGGCTCGAGCGGCCGCGCGTCCACCGCTTCCTCGTCGGCGACAACTCGGAGATCGGCATCGTATGAAGATCCTCGTCACGGGCGGCTGCGGGTTCATCGGATCGAACTTCATCCGCCACGTGCTCGCCTCCCGCGGCACGGGCGTCTCGGTCGTCAACCTCGACAAGCTGACCTACGCTGCCAATCCGGCCAACCTCGCCGACGTCGCCGACCGGCCCAACTACCGGTTCCTGCGCGGCGACATCGTCGACGCGGACGTCGTCGGCGTGGCGATGGAGGGCTGCGACACGGTCGTCAATTTCGCGGCCGAGACCCACGTGGACCGGTCGCTGCTGGGGGACGCGTCGTTCATCGAGACGGACATGCGCGGCGTGTTCGTGCTGCTCGAGGAAGCCCGCCGGCGCGGCGTGCGCAAGTTCGTGCAGATCTCGACCGACGAGGTCTACGGTTCGATCACGAGCGGGTCCTTCACGGAGGACTCGCCGCTCAATCCCCGCAACCCCTACGCGGCCTCGAAGGCGGGCGGCGACCGGCTCGCGTATTCCTACTGGGCCTCCTTCGGCATGCCGGTCGTCATCACGCGCGCCTCCAACAACTACGGGCCGTACCAGTACCCGGAAAAGCTCATCCCGCTCTTCGCCACCAACGCCGTGGACGATTCGCCGCTGCCCCTCTACGGGGACGGCCGCAACGTCCGCGACTGGCTCTTCGTGCGCGACCACGCGGCGGCCGTGGATTTTCTGATCGACGCGGGGGTACCGGGGGAGACCTACAACATCGCCGGCGGCAATGAGGCGGAGAACCTCGAGATCACCCGCCGGGTCCTGCGCGAGCTCGGCAAGCCCGAGACGCTGATCCGCTTCGTGGACGACCGGCCGGGGCACGACCGGCGCTACTCCCTCGACGCCTCGAAGCTCGCCCGGCTCGGGTTCACGTCCTCGACCGCGTTCGAGGAGGGCCTCGCCGAGACCGTCCGCTGGTACCGCGACCACGAAGCCTGGTGGCGGCCCATCAAGGAACGCGACGCGGCGTACCGCGAGTTCTACCGGACGCAGTACGAGCAGCGGCTGGCGACGTCTTCCTCGACGGCCAAGAACCCGGGATAGAGCGGGAACGATCGGGCGCATGGCGGACGCGGGCGGCTCCTCCTTCGAGACCCACGCGGCCCAGCGGACGGTTCCCCGCCCGGTCCCGCGCTCGCGGCGGCGCGTCCTCGTCACGGGCGCTGCGGGGATGCTCGGCTCGGACCTCGGGCCCGTGCTGGCGGCCGCGGGCCACGAAGTCTTCGCGCGGCCGAAGTCGGACCTCGACATCGCCGACGAGAAGGCGGTCGCGCGGGCGCTGCGCGAGCTCTCTCCCGACGTCGTCGTCAACTGCGCCGCCTTCACGAAGGTGGACGACTGCGAGACCGATCCGCGGGCCTTCGAGATCAACGCCAGGGCCGTGGGCCACCTCGCCGACTCCTGCGGGCACGTGGGAGCGCAGCTCGTCCAGATCTCGACGGACTTCGTGTTCGACGGGGGCAAGGGCGCGCCCTATCTGGAGGATGACCCGGTGAATCCGCTTTCGGCCTACGGCCGCAGCAAGCGCGCCGGCGAGGAGGCCGCGCTGCGCCTGCCGGGCAGCCTGGTCGTGCGCGCCTCGTGGCTCTTCGGACGGTGCGGCTGGAATTTCGTCGAGGCGATCCTGAAGCAGGTCGAAGGCGGGAAGGACCGGCTCTCCGTCGTCACCGACCAGGTCGGGCGCCCGACGGCGACGACCGACCTCTCCGAAGCGATCGTCGCGCTGCTCGAGACGGGCGCCTCCGGGATCTTTCACTTCGCCAACCGCGGCAACGTGTCCTGGAACGAGTTTGCCCGCGAGATCCTGTGGCTCGCCGGGCGGGCGGATGTGGCGGTGGATCCGGCGACGTCGGCCTCGCTCGCGCGGCCGGCGCGGCGCCCGCCCTACTCGGTCCTCGACACGGGCAAGTACGAGCGGCTGACCGGGCGCCCGATCCGCGTCTTTCGCGAGCCGCTTGCCGAATACCTCGGCCGCCGCGCGCGGCCGGAGGCGTGAGGACTGGATGCGGGATGCGCAAGTGACTCGAAGTTTCGGCCGTGGCGGATGCGGGCCGGCGGGTAGACTCTGCGGGAAGAACGCATCGAAGAGGAGAACATCCATGCGGGTTCTGGCTGGACTCGGTTTCCTGGCTGCCTCGGCGCTTGCCGCGGCCCCTTCTGCGCACACTCTGACCCTCGACGACCTCGCCCGGATGCGCGATGTCTCCGATCCCGACATCTCTCCGGACGGCGCGCGGGTGGCTTACACGGTGCGGACGACCGATCTCAAGGAAGACAAGCGCGAGGCCCACATCTGGATGACGAGCTGGGACGGCAAGGAGACCGCCCGCCTGACGGCGGGCAAGGAATCCGAAACGACGCCGCGCTGGAGCCCGGACGGGCGGTTCCTGGCTTTCCTGTCGGACCGCGGCGACGAGAACGAGGTGTCCCAGCTCTGGATCCTCCCGCGGGCCGGTGGCGAGGCGGAGAAGATCACGGAATGGAAGGGGGGAGTCGAGGATTTCGACTGGTCCCCGGACGGAAAGCGCTTCGTGCTCGTCGTTGCCGATCCCGACCCGGAGGCGGCCGCGGGGAAGGAAGGATCCAAGAAGCCGAAGACGAAGAAACCGATCGTGATCGACCGGTTCCAGTTCAAGCTGGATGGCGACGGCTATCTCGTCGACCGGCACAAGCATCTTTCCCTCCTCGATCGCGACAGCCGCAAGGTCGAGCCCCTGACGAGCGGCAAGTACGACGAGTCGCTCCCCGCGTGGTCGCCCGACGGCAAGGCGATCGCGTTCGTGTCCAAGCGCGGCCCGGACCCGGACCGCACGGACAACTGGGACGTGTACGCGATCGAGCCCCGCGTGGGCGCCTCGGCGCGGCCGCTGACGAGTTACGCCGGCGGGGACAACGATCCGAGCTGGGGCGACAGCCGCCTCGCCTGGAGCCCGGACAGCAAGTGGATCGCGTACCTGCAGGGCGGGCCCGACAAGCTCATCTACTACGCCGTCCACAAGCTCGCGGTCGTGCCGGCCGCAGGCGGACCGGAACGGGTCCTGACGGCCGACCTCGATTTGAACGTGCTCTCGCCCCGCTTCACGGCCGATGGCTCGGCGATCCTCTTCACGCTCGAGGAAGACCAGGCGGTCCACCTCGCGAAGATCCCGGCCGCGGGCGGCAAGGTGGAGCGCCTCGTCGGCGGGCGGCGAGTGATCTCGGCCTTTTCGACCGCGGGCAACGGCCACACCGCGATCCTTTCGAGCACGCCCGGTGTCCCCGAGGAGGTCTATGCGGTGGAAGCCGGCGAACCCCGCCGCCTTTCCACTCAGAACGACGCCTGGCTCGCCGAGGTCCGTCTCGGGGCCGTGGAGGAGACGCGCTTCCCGAGCAAGGACGGGACCGAGATCCACGGTTTCGTCGTGAAGCCGCCGGACTACCAGCCGGGGCGGCGCTATCCGGCGGTGCTGCGCATCCACGGCGGGCCGGTCGGCCAGTTCGGTCTCTCCTTCGACCAGGAGTGGCAGTGGATCGCGGCCAATGGCTACGTCGTCATTGCGGCCAACCCGCGGGGAAGCTCCGGTCGCGGCGAGAAGTTCCAGGCCGCGATCTATGCCGACTGGGGTCACCGGGACGTCGAGGACGTGCTCGGCGCGGTGGACGACGCCGTCCTTCGCGGCCTCGCGGATCCGGAGCGCCTGGCCGTCGGCGGCTGGAGCTACGGCGGCATGATGACCAACTACGTCATCGCCTCGACGACCCGTTTCAAGGCGGCGACGAGCGGTGCGGGAATCTCCAACGCCCTCACCGGGTACGGCACCGACCAGTACGTGCGCGAATACGAGCAGGAGCTCGGGACCCCGTGGAAGGACTTCGATGCGTACCTCAAGGTCTCGTTTCCGTTCCTGCATGCGGACCGGATCAAGACCCCCACGCTCTTTCTCTGCGGGGAAGACGATTTCAACGTCCCCCTGATCAATTCGGAGCAGATGTACCAGGCCCTGAAGAGCCTGGGCGTCGAGGCCGAGCTCGTGGTCTATCCGGGCCAGCACCACGGGATCAAGAAGCCGACCTACGTCCGCGACCGGCTCGAGCGCTACGTCGCGTGGTACGACAAGTACGCGAAGGCCCTGGCGGCGTCCGCGCCGGCCGCCGACGCGGGGGCCCGCTGAGCCGGGCAGTTCGATGACGCCCGCCGAGTGGAAGCGCAAGGCGGTCCACGCGGGCATGGGCCTCTTCGCCCTGGCGCTGCGGTACCTCGACTGGAAAGCGGCCGCACTCTGCGCCGGCGCGGCGGTCGCGTTCAACGTCTTCGCGATGCCGCGGATCGGCCGCGCCCTCTACCGCAATGCCGTGCCGCGGCGCGATACCGGGATCGTCGCGTACCCGGTGATGGTCCTGCTGCTCATCCTCGTCTTCGGAAAGACCGATCTGCCGCTCGTCGCAGCGGTCTGGGCCATGATGGCGTTCGGCGATCCGGCGGCGGCGATCGCCGGGCGGACCGTCGGCGGACCGGCTTTGCCGTGGAACCGGGAGAAGACCTGGGTCGGCCTGCTCGCGAACTGGGCCGTGGCGGGCGCGAGTTCCGTCGCGGTCTTCGCCTTCGTCGCGCGCCAGCCGCCGAGGCCCGACGCCGTGATGGTCCTCATGATCGGTGCCGGTCTCTACGCCTTCCTCGAATCGGTGCGCTCGGGCCTGGACGACAACATCGTCGCGGCGCTGCCGACGGCCCTGGCGGTCTATTGCATCGGCATGGGGGGTGCGCCGGCGTGGATCTCCTCTGCGTCCGGAAGGGGGCTGGCGGTTGCCCTGGCGGTCAACGTCGCCGTCGCCGCGCTCATGGGAGTCCTGCGCGTCGTGAGCGCGTCCGGAGTCGTGGCCGGAGCGGTGGCGGGCTTCCTGATCCTCGGCGCTGGCGGTTGGGGGGCATACGGCCTGCTCTGGACGTTCTTTCTCGCCGGGACCCTCGCGACGAAGCTCGGCTACCGGCGCAAGGCGTCTGCCGGTCTGGCGCAGGGCAACGGGGGCCGGCGCGGGGTGGCCAACGTCGTCGCGAACTGCATCGTTCCGGTGGCGCTCCTGCTGCTCGGCCTGCCTTCGATCGCATTCGTCGCGGCCTTCGGCGCCGCGCTGGCCGACACGCTCGGCACGGAGGTCGGCGGGCTCTACGGCCGGCGGGCGTTTTCGCCGCTGACCTTTCGAGAGCTCCCCGCGGGAACCCCCGGCGCGATCTCGTGGGCGGGCACCGCGGCGGGCCTCGCGGGGGCGGTGCTCGTGGCGGCCGCCGGTTGGGGCTTCGGTCTCGTCCCGACACCGCTCGTGTTTGTCGCCGTGCTCGGCGGGTTCCTCGGTGCCGTCTCGGAAAGCGTCGTCAAGGATTTCGGGCGCCGTAACGGCTTTGCCCTCGATCACGAGTTCGCCAATGCCCTGAACACCTTCGTCGGCGCGATGCTGGCGTTGCGCATCGCGCAGGCATGAAGCGCTACGTCCGCCTCGTTCGCCCGTTCACGCTGCTGCCTCCGCTCGTGGGCATCATCTCGGGGGCGGTCTGCGCCTTCGGTTCGGCGCACAACCCGGATCCCGCGCGGCGCATGACGTGGGCGGTCGTTCTCACCGTCGCGATCGGCTCGCTGTGCGCCTCGGCGATGAACGCCGCCTCGAACGTCGTCAACCAGATCGCGGACCTGGAGATCGACCGGAAGAACAAGCCGGACCGGCCCCTCGTGACGGGGGAGATCGGAGTCCCGCGGGCGTGGGTCGTCGCCTCCGTGCTCTACGCCTTCTCCATCGTCCCGACGTGGCTCGTCGTGCCCTTCCCCTACGAGGGCTTCGCCGAGCGCCTCGCGGCGCCGCTGCCCCTGCACGCGGCGTTCTTCATCTATTGCGTCGGGGCCCTTGCGACTTTCGTCTATTCGTTTCGGGCGTTCGGGCGAACGAAGCGCCACTGGTTCGCCGCGAACTTCACGATCGCCGTGACCCGGGGCGGACTGCTCAAGGTCGCCGGGTGGTCCTTCGTCGCCTCGGCGCTGTACGGCGAGGCCTGGGCGATCGGCGGGATCTTCGCGCTGTTTCTTCTGGGCGCGACCTCGACGAAGGACTTCTCGGACATGGAGGGGGACCGCGCGCACGGCTGCATCACGCTGCCGATCCGCTTCGGGGTGGTTCGGGCGGCGAGGATCATGGCGCCGTTCTTCGTCGTGCCCTGGCTCCTGATCCCGGTCTTCACGTGGCTTCCCGGGGATTGGCGCCTGACGGGCAACCGGGCGTTCCTGACGGCCCTCGGCTTCGTGCTCGCGGCCTGGGGCGCTTACACGGCAAGCCTGCTGTTGCGCGACCCGGAGAGCCTGGCCTCGACCGAAAACCACCCGGCGTGGACGCACATGTACCTGATGTTGATGTGCGCCCAGGCTGGTTTTGCGGTCGGATATTTGGTGTGACTCGGGCTCCGCGCGCGTAAAATGGAGGCACCATGAAGGACAACGCGGCGGCGCCCTCCCTGGCGCTGCCGGAAGAAGACCCGGGATTCCGGGTCCGCTGGAGCGGTCTGTCCGTGTCGCTCGATGAGCCGACGCTGAACGCGATCGTGCAACGGCTGGTCGATCGCATTCCCGATCTTCAGGACCTCAGTATCCGTGTCACACCTGGAGAGCTCTCTGCCACGCTCGTCGTGCACCGCTACGGCGTGCCCCTGTCCGCAAAGGCGTCGCTCACCCAGCTGCGCTTGAAGGACGGATTCCTGGCCTTCGTGCTCGATCGGGCGCAGGCCCTTTCCTTCATACCGCTCCCGGACCAGCTCCTGGCGTACCTGGTGCGCAGGGCGCCCGCGGGCCTGCTGACGTATTACAGCGACGACCGCATCATGGTCGTGAACCTCAACGACTGGATGCCGCCCGGAATGGACCTGTCGCTCGAAAAGACAGTTTTCGAGGAGGGTGTGATCCGGCTGCACTTGAGCCCGGGTTGGTACGATTTGACGGAGACGCTCGGCGATCGTTCCGGGGAGCTGGACGACTAGTGCTGTTCTCTTTCTAGAACGTGGTGCATATGAATCGACACAAACGTTCCAGCCTGCTGGGGCTCGTCCTGGCGGTCTTGCCGCTGGCTCTCATGGCTGCCCTCATGCAAAGGAACCAGACGATCATCGACGTCCCGGAGCCAGGCAGCGACGTCCCGCTTTCGGGCCTCGCCTACGGGGGGAGCGCCTTCCATGCGGTGGTGAGCTCGGTGCGCCTCGAGCTCAAAGAGGGCTCGGACGCCGTGGCGGGCGAGTGGAACTTCGCGGGGTCCAACACCGACGGCCAGATTCACAAGATCGAGATCTTCGTCCGCCTGCTCGACGAGTCCGGCACGCAGCGCGAAGTGTTTTCGAATCACTGCACACTCGTGGCCGCCGCTCACGATCAGCCGTGCGGCGTTTCGATGAAGGTCAAGGCCGAGACCTGGAAGGCGACGAAACGCATTCGAATCGGCGTGGACTGGAGGAGCTGATCCCGGGTCGGCCCCCATTCGAAGCGGCTCCCGCGCCCCGTACGGCCGGCCGGGAACCGCTCGTCCTCCTGGTCCTCGGCGCGGCCCTTCTGGCATTCTCGGGCGTCGGCCCGAAGGACCGCTACACGTGGATCCTCGAGGTCGCGCCGATCCTCGTCGCCGTTCCCGTTCTCGTCGCGACGCGGCGACGCTTTCCGCTGACCCCGCTCGCGTATCGGCTGATCTTTCTCCACGCGTGCATCCTCATGCTCGGCGGCCACTACACGTACGCGGAGGTGCCGCTCGGTGACTGGATGAAGGACGCGTTCGGATTCGCGCGCAATCACTACGACCGCATCGGTCACTTCGCGCAGGGCTTCGTCCCGGCGATCCTCGCCCGCGAGATCCTGCTGCGCAAGACGCCGCTCAAGTCCGGCCGGTGGCTCTTCTTCCTCGTCACGTGCGTCTGCATGGCGATCTCTGCGTTCTACGAATTCGTCGAGTGGTGGACGGCGCTCGCCAGCGGCGAGGCCGCCGACGCGTTCCTCGGGACGCAGGGCGATCCCTGGGACACGCAGTGGGACATGTTTTTTGCTTTCCTCGGGTCGCTGGCGGCTCAGCTGACCCTCTCGCGGCTCCACGACCGGGAGATCGCGGCCCTGAGCTCATGAAGAACCTCTGCGGGCGGCCTGGCCGGCGGGGGATCGGATCCGGGTCCGCTCAACACGGCGACGCATAGCCGCCCGTCGGTTTCGTAGTCGTCGCCCGAACCGTTGCGGTCGCGCCCGGCCGCGCGAAGCCCGGCGAGGCAGTCCACGCGTGCGAGGCGGCCCGCGCCGCCGAGGTCCTCGACGAGCGTGTCGCGCTCGTCGTCGACCCGCGGCTCGATGTGGTGGATGATCTCGCCCGTATAGCGCGAGAACCCGACGCGCAGATCGTAGGTCGCCGCTCCGAGCCACATGGTGTTGCGCGGATCGAGGGGCTGGTTCGCCTGCCACAGCCGCACGTGGTGCCGCCGCCGCGGGCTGCCGCCGACGATCTGCTCGAAGGCGAGGTCCTGGGGCCTTTCCCAGAGCAGATGCGTGCTGACGGGGGCAGAGGCGTAGGGTCTGCGAAAGAGGACGCTCGCCGCGTCCCGGAGGCCTGAGCGAATCGTGATGCGGTCCGCCGGGTACCAGCCCGCCGCCCGCATGGCCTCGGCCACCTCGGTTCTCGTGCCGATGAGCGCGACGTTCAGGGGGTCGGCTGCGATTCCCTCGGCGGTCCGCGTCACGCCCGAAAGCGCCGGTGGGCCGGCCAGCCTGTTGTACTGGCGCCACGACATTGGCATCACCACGTAGGCGAAGAGGACGTAGGCCGGCAGCAACAGCAGACAGGCCGCGGCGGTTCTTCTGATCGTCTTCACGGAAGACCGTAGCTTGACCGGAGGCGGATGAACGGAAGATGAATCAGACGACCCGCCAGAAGGGCCTCAGGACGCGGGCGGCGGCGTCGAGGACCCTGCGTGCGCCCGGGCCGGGTTCTCCCGGGAGCGAGGCGGGCGGCGTTTCTCCGAGAAGCACCCGCAGGCATGCCGCGGCCGAGCGCGCGATCGCATCGAGGTCGTAGCCGCCCTCGAGGGCGAGCACGACGCGCCCCGACGCCAGGGCGGCCAGGCACGCCGTCATCTGCGCGTAGCCGGCGGGGGTGACCCGCATCGCGCCGAGGGGATCCCCGGCGGCCGCATCGAACCCGGCCGAGACGAGGACGATGTGGGGCCGGAAGTCCCGGGCGACCGGAAGAAGCACCCGATCGAAGGCCGCCAGGTACTCGGCGTCGCCACAACCGGCCGGCCAGGGCACGTTGACCGTGAAGCCCCGGCCAGCGCCGCCCCCGACGTCTTCGATTGCTCCTGTTCCCGGATAGAAGGGGAACTGGTGCGTCGAGAAATACAAGACGCTCGGGTCCTCCCAGAAGCTGTGCTGCGTGCCGTTGCCGTGGTGGAGGTCCCAGTCGACGATGAGGATCCGCTGCGCGCCTTTGTGCCGCAGGGCCCGCGCGGCGATCGCGACGTTGTTGAAGAGACAGAAACCCATGGCGCGGTCCGTCTCGGCGTGGTGCCCGGGGGGCCGCAACAGGGCCAACCCGTTGGCGAGCCGCCCGGCCGCGACCTCCGCGGCCAGATCCACGAGGCCTCCGGCGGCGAGTTTGGCCGCCGACGCCGACTCCGAGCACGCGTAGGTGTCGGGATCGAGCTGCTCGAAGTCGTGGCGCGCCGTTTCCTCGATCAACGCGATGTGCGCGTCGGTGTGAATTCTTCGCAGCTCCTGGTGTGTGGCCTCGCGGGCCGGGACGCGTACGCAGCGCTCGGTGAGCCCTTCCTCCTGCAGCCGCCGCCAGATGGCCGAGAGCCGTCCGGGATGCTCCGGGTGATCGTAGGGGGCCCGGTGCGCGAGGAACCGCTCGTCGTAGACGAGTCCGGTCGTCATTGGCCGTCGAGGGCCGCCCGGAGCGCCTTCGGGTCCGAAACGGGCGCCTGGCAGGCAAACCCGGTGCAGACGTAGGCCGCAGCGGCCGTCGCGCCGGTGCGCCCCTCGGCGAGCCCCGCAAGCGCGGGAATGCCGGCGGCCGAGTCGGCATACGCCAGCACGCGGTTCCAACGCGGGCTCGCGAAGACCGCGCGGCGCAGGCCCTCGAAATCCTCCCGGCCCGGCACTCCCGAAAGCACGATCTCGCGCGGCGGATCGGACTGGAAGTCGAGGGCACAGAGGAGACGGGGAAAGGCCGTCGCAGCCCGCTCGAGCAACTCGCCGTGGGCCGCGAAAATGGCGTCGGAGCGTTCGCGATACCGGCCGTCGCCCGTGAAGACGGAGAGCCGCAGCAGGTTCATGGCCGCGACCGAGTTCGACGAGGGCGTCGCGGCGTCCCAGCTTTCTTTGGGCCGGAGGATCAGCCCGCCATGCTCTGGCGCGGAGAGAAAGTAGCCGCCGCGCGGGTCGGCGAACTTCTCGTCGAAGATTGCCTGGAGGCGCAGGGCCTCGGTGAAATAGCGCGGCTCGAAGGTCGCCTCGTAGAGATCGAGGAGGGCTTCGATGAGATAAGCGTAATCGGTCGCGAAGCCAGGGATGCCCGTGCGCCCGGCCTTCTCGCGGTGGAGGAGTCGACCGTCCCTCACGCAGTGCGTCAGGATCCGGTCCGCGGCCCGGCGCGCCGCCTGCTCGTAGAGCGGCTCGTCGAGCGCACGGGCCGCCAGGGCAAGGGCGGACATCGCGAGGGCGGTCCAGTCGGTGAGCAGCTTGTCGTCGGTCGCCGGAGCGACGCGGCGCGAGCGGACCTCGTACATCCTGCGGCGCGCGTCGGCGAGGATGCGCGCGATGTCCTGCTCGGGCTTACCGAAGTCAGCCGCGAGCTCCGCGAGACTACGGACGACGGAGAGAACGGTCTCCCCGCCCTCGAAGTTGCCGCGCTCGGTGACGCCGAACCGGGCCGCGACGAGCGGGGCGGCCTCGGCGCCGACCGCCGCTTCGAGCGACGTCGGATTCCAGACGTAGAACGTCCCTTCCTCGCCCCCCGAGTCGGCGTCCTGCGCCGCGAAGAAACCGCCCTCGGCCGGCGTCATTTCCCGCAGGAGGTAGTCGAGCGTCTCCCGGGCGACGCGGGCGTCGTCCGGATTGCCGAAGGCGCGGAAGGCCTGCACGTAGATGCGCGCGAGCATCGCGTTGTCGTAGAGCATCTTTTCGAAATGGGGGACGAGCCAGCGCGCGTCCACGGAGTATCGGTGGAAGCCGCCGCCGACCTGGTCGTACATGCCGCCGGCCGCCATCTTCGCCAGCGTCTTTTCCGTCATGACGCGCGCCGCGGGATCTCCCGTGCGGAGCCAGTGCCGCAGCAGGAGCTCGAGCCGCATGGCGGGAGGAAACTTCGGCGCGCCGCCGAAGCCGCCCTCGGCCTCGTCGAACTGGCGCTCGAGCACGCCGACCGCTGCAGCCACCAGCCCCGGCGCCGGGGCGCCTGCGTTTGCTGCCGTAGCGGTGTTCGCGCCGGCATCCAGGTGGGCCAGCATCTCGGCGGCCGAGGACTCGAGCTCCTCGCGGCGGTCCTTCCAGGCGGCCGCGATGCCCGCGAGCAGCTGCGGGAAGCCGGGCTTGCCCCAGCGCGGCAGGGGCGGAAAGTAGGTGCCGCCGTAGAACGGCTTGCGGTCGGGCGTCAGGAAGAGCGAGAGGGGCCAGCCGCCCTGGCCCGTCATGAGCTGGACGGCCTGCATGTAGATGTCGTCGACGTCGGGCCGCTCTTCGCGGTCGACCTTGATCGCGATGAAGCTGCTTGAGAGGGCGGCGGCGACCTCGTCCTTCTCGAAGGACTCGTGCTCCATCACGTGGCACCAGTGGCAGGTGGAGTAGCCGATCGAGAGGAAGATCGGCTTGTCCTCCTGCCGCGCCCGCTCGAACGCCTCCTCGCCCCAGGGATACCAGTCGACCGGGTTGTCCTTGTGCTGGAGGAGGTAGGGGGACGACTCTCTCGAGAGGCGGTTGGGCATGGGGTCAGACCTTGATTCGGTACTCTACACGGGCTCGACTCGAAGCGGCGATCGGCCCGGTCGATTCATCAGGAGTACAGATCAAGGTCTGACCCCCGGCCTACGAAATGTGCAGTCCCCGGCCGCCCTTGCGTGGCTCCGCGGTGATCGTCACCTCGTTGTCCTTGTCCTTGATCGTCACGACGTCGCCGGGGCCGAGCTCGTCGAGCTTGCGCAGGATCTCGCCCGTCGAGATCTTGCCTCCCTCGGACATGGCCTCGATGAGGACGCGGGGCAGGCGGACGTGCACGTGCTTGTCCCACTCGTCCTTGACGTCGATCTCGAGCGCTTCTCCGTCGGCAACGACCTCGATCGTCTCGTCGTCCTTCTTGATGACGCCGGGCTTGCCCGGAGCGCCTTCTTCGGCCGCGTCGAGGATCTCCTGCGGCGTAACGTTGCCCTTGCCCCAGTTGGCCTTGATGTCGCCTCCGAGCGATTCCACCGGTGCGAGTTTTGCGATGCGGGCGACGAGATTGGCCGGGATGTTGAAGGAGAGATTGCGCGTCGCGTCCCCGTCCTTCGCGTGGACCTCGACCCGGAATCCCTTGATCCGGCTGAACTCCGCCGCCGGGCGCCGCCAGAACGAAAGGGCAATGGCGGCGAGGACGACCACGACGAGGCCGAGGACGACGGCGCGGACTTCTTTGCTCATGGCGTGCAAGTCTCCCACCCTTCCTAACGCGGGCGCGACCGGAATGTTCGGCCGCCGCCAGGCCCGGCGGGCCGGCCCGCCTGTGGTATTTTTCCTCCGGGAGCGCCCCGCAAGGGGCTGTGCGAACGAGCTTTATGCCTCATTTCATCACCGATACGTGCATCGGGTGCGGCGTCTGCGAGATCAAGTGCCCGACGCACACGATCACGGGCGACAAGGCCGAGAAATACGTCATCCACCACGACCGGTGCATCGACTGCTCGGTCTGCGCCCGGTACTGCCCGGTCTCCTGCATCCAGGACCAGAAGGGCGAGCTCGTCGAGAAGGTCCGGCCCAAGGACATCCCGAAGGCCATCGTGGACCGGGACCTCTGCACGGGCTGCGAGTTCTGCATCGACATCTGCCCCTTCGACTGCATCTACCTGATCGAGGACCCGCTCCACGAGACCTTCCACAAGATCGCCGAGGTGGACGCCGGACCCTGCGTCTCCTGCCGGCTGTGCGAGACGGTCTGCGAGAAGGACGCGATCTTCGTCCCCAACCCGATCACCCAGGCCAAGCGGTACCTGCCCGTCCTGTGACCGAAACCCCGAAGGACGCGCCGCCGGAGGGCGAGGACGAATTCACCGAGGAACCCCGGGGCGCCGGCAAGCTCATCATCCGGTTCTTCCTGCTGCCCCTCATGGTGGTGCTCGCGGCGGTCGGCATCTTTCTCGTCTTCAACTACATGACCTTCGAGCGCCGCGGTCCCCGCGACTACCTCCAGGAAGTGCGCGGCGGCGCGGCGAACCGGCGCTGGCAGGCGGCCTTCGAGCTGTCCCGCTCGCTCGGGAACCTGCCCCCGGCCGAGCGCGCGGCGCTGACGGCGGAGACCCTGCGTGTCTTCGAGACGCTGTCTCCGAAGCGGCCGGACGATCTGCTGGTCCGGCGCTACCTCGTCCTGGTGCTCGGGCGGCTGGGCGAAAAGGAAGCGGTGCCCGCGCTCCTCAAGGCCGTGGCGGCGGAGGACCCGGACACCCGCCTGTACGCGGTCTGGGCGCTCGGAAAGATCGGGGACCCCGCCGGGTTCGAGACCGTTCTCGCCTCTTCGGTTTCCGAGGACGCCGGGGCGCGCAAGATGGCGGCCTACGTTCTCGGGTCCCTCGGCGACCCGAGGGCCGTCGCCCGCCTCCGGGTGCTCGCGGAAGATCGCGTCGCCGACGTGCGCTGGAACGCGGCGATCGCGCTGGCCGCAGCTCGGCGATCCTTCGGGCCTTCCGGTGCTGCGGTCCATGCTCGATCGCGCAGCGCTCGCGCAACAGGCGCAGATCTCGAGCGAACAGGCGGAGGGGGCGATGGTCAACGCGATCAAGGCCCTCGCGCTGCTGCGCGATACCGAGAGCCTGCCGACCCTGGAGAAGCTCGCCCGGGAGGACCCGAACCTGCGGGTGCGGGATGCCGCGCGCAAGGCGGTCGACGCCATCCGGCCGAAATCGTCGAAACGCCTTGAGCGTCTGGACGCCGTTTTGGTAGGCTGACGGACTAAGAATTAATGTCGACCGCGCCTGATTCTCTCCCGTCGTCCCCGCCCGACGTCGAGCTCGACGGGGTCACCCGGCGTTCCACCATCAAGTGGATGGCGCTCGCCTGGACCGGTTTTGCCGCGGCGACGGCCGCCGGCCTGACGGCGACGGTTCGGTTTCTCTTCCCGAACGTCCTCTTCGAGCCGCCCACGCGGTTCAAGGCGGGGGACCCGTCGAGCTACGCCACGGGCGTCGACGAGCGCTGGAAAGAGAAGTTCGGCGTATGGATCGTGCGGGACACCAACTCCATCTACGCCCTGGTGGCCGTCTGCGTGCACCTCGGCTGCACGCCGAACTGGCTGCAGGCCCAGAACAAATTCAAGTGCCCGTGCCATGGCTCGGGCTACTACATCTCGGGGATCAATTTCGAAGGGCCGGCGCCCCGGCCGCTCGAGCGCGCGGAGATCGAGGTCTCGGGCGAAGACGGACAGATCATCGTGGACAAGGCAACCCGGTTCCTGTACGAGCGCGGCCAGTGGAGTGACGCCAAAGCCTTCATCAAGATGGTCTAGGCCCGGGTCCCGGCAGGCATTCCCGAAACGCAAGCGGAGGTTCGAGTGGGTTCTCGTTGGCGCGACATACAGCAGGCGATCGTCTCGAGCCAGCTCTGGAAGTCCATTTTCCGCGTCGGCATCCCGAACACCAACCGCAAGCGGGTTCTGGCGATGCTCGGCAACGTCGTCCTGCACCTGCACCCGGTCAAGACCCGCAAGTCCGGCGTCAAGATGCGCTACACGTGGTGCGCCGGGGGCGTGACCTTCTTCCTCTTCCTGGTGCTGACGTTCACGGGCCTGCTCCTGATGTTCTACTACCGGCCCACGGTCGAATACGCCTTCGTGGACATCCTCGACCTGCGCGAGCAGGTGCCATTCGGGATCATGCGCGAGGTGCACCGCTGGGGCGCGCACGCCATGGTCATCTCGGTCTGGATCCACATGTTCCGCGTCTTCATGACCGGGTCCTACAAGCCGCCCCGCGAGTTCAACTGGGTCATCGGCGTCATCCTGCTGGTGCTGACCCTGCTGTTGTCCTTCACCGGTTACCTGCTTCCCTGGGACCAGCTCGCGATCTGGGCCATCACGGTCGGATCCAACATGGCCTCGGCCACGCCGCTGCTCGGCATCCAGGGCCCGGGCACGAACCTGCTCAAGATCGGCGACATCCAGCTCGTGACCTCGACCAACGACGCGCGGTTCGGTCTGCTCGGCGGCCGCTTCGTCGGCGCCGGCGCGCTGTTGCGGTTCTACGTGCTGCACTGCGTCGGGATCCCGCTCATCGCGGCGTTCCTGATGGCGGTGCATTTCTGGCGCGTCCGCAAGGACGGCGGCATCTCGGGACCCGTTTAGCCCATGTTCATCGTCCAGTTCATCAAGAACGCGATCGACTTCCTGTCGGCGCCCCAGTACCTGGTGACCGGGGCGCTGATCGGGCTGATCCTCGCGGTCCACTGGGCGCCGATGTGGTCGAGGAGGGGCGGGATCATCCTCTTCGCGATCATCGCCGGCGGGATCGGCCTGTCCTACCTCGATCCGAACTTCAACAAGGTCGCGTCCATGCCGGACAACGTGCCGATCATCGGCATGATCTTTCTCGTCGGCTTCTTCTTCTGGTTTGCGATGAACCAGGCCTACGAGAACGACCGCCGCATCGCGATGGGGCTGCCTCCGATCGAGGGCGAGGACTCCGGGCAGAAGGTCTTCTCCTGGCCGGACCTCGTGTACGTCGAGCTGATCTGCCTCGTCGTCGTCATGGCGGTCATGATCGTCTGGTCGATCTACCTGAAGGCGCCGCTCGAAGAGCCGGCCAACCCGACGGACTCGCCCAACCCGGCCAAGGCGCCCTGGTACTTCCTGGGGCTCCAGGAAATGCTGGTGTACTTCGACCCCTGGCTGGCGGGCGTCGTGCTGCCGTCGCTGATCATCGTCGGCCTGATGGCGATCCCGTACATCGACACGAATCCCAAGGGCAACGGCTACTTCACGTTCCGCGAGCGCCGCTGGGAGATCACGATTTTTCTGGTGGGCTTTCTCGTGCTGTGGTGCGTCCTGATCGTGCTCGGGACCTTCCTGCGGGGGCCGAACTGGAACTTCTTCGGTCCCTACGAGTTCTGGGACCTGAACAAGCTGGTGCCGCTGAACAACATCAATCTCTCCGAGATCATCTGGATCAAGCTCTTGAAGCGAAGTTTGCCCGAGTTCTGGCTCATCCGGGAGATGTTCGGCCTGGCGCTCGTCGGCTTCTACGTCGCGGCGCTCCCGCTCGTGTTCTCGAAGACCCTGCTGCGCCGCTTCTACGAGAAGATGGACCCGGTGCGCTACCTGATCGGTGTGTCGCTCGGCCTCATGATGATGTCGCTGCCGATCAAGATGTACCTGCGCTGGATCTTCAACCTCAAGTACATCGTCAACATCCCCGAATTCGCGTTCAACATCTAGCCAGAGCAGAAGGCAATGCCCCGCAAGCCGCCCGCCGAACCGATCGATCACCACTACAACATTCCGCGGTTGAACCGCGCGTTCTGGTGGACCGGTCTGACCCTGACGGTGGTCTTCGTCGTCATGATCATCGCGGACTACACCCGGGACTGGAAGACGATCCAGCGCACCTTCATGCGGCTGGATGCGAAGCTGACGCGCGAGGCCGCGGTGGCGGCCCGGGAAAAGGCGCTCGACGCGGAGCACGCTCAGCTCATCGCGGAGCTGAAAGCGGCGCGCGCCGAGGTGGCCTCCCAGAGGGCGGCCGCCGGCAAGCTCGTGGCGAAGCTGAAGGACCTCGACCCGAAGATCTATCTCGCGGACCAGCAGTACAAGTTCACGAAGGCCTCTTTCGATGCGGAGCGCTACCAGTACGAGGACGCGCTGGCCAACGCCCCGAAGTCCGCGCCCGGTCTCAAGAACTCGCTCGATGCGATCGTCCGGTCGCTCGACGAGCGGACCGTCCGCCTGGCCGAGCTCAAGAAGCAGGAAGCCGACACGCAGGCCGAGCTCGGCCGGATCGAGGCGAAGAAGAAGGAGATCGAGGCGACGATCGAGAAGAAGACGGCGGCGTTCCGGCTGGCCCGCACGAAGTACGCGGGGTTGAAGCAGGACGCGCTCTTCGAGCTGCGCAACTCGCCGATCCTGGACATGATCAACCCGTCCCTGCGCATCAACCAGGTTCAGCTGCCCGACCAGTTCATCAACGTCAACTTCATGAAGATCCCGAAGGTCGACCGGTGCACCACGTGCCACGTGGCCGCCGACCGCAAGGGTTTCGAAGACCCGAAGATCAAGGCCGTCTTCCGCACCCACCCGAGCTTCCACAAGATGGTGGGCAGCGAGTCCATGCACCCCGCCACGACGTTCGGCTGCACGCCGTGCCACGGCGGGCGCGACCGCGCCACCTCCTTCTGGTCGGCCGGCCACTCGCCGGCGTCCGAGGCACAGGAGCGGGCCTGGACGAAAAAGTACGACTGGGAGTTCGACAGGTTCAACGAGAGCCCGGTCCTGCCGCTCAAGTACGCGGAGGCCGGCTGCTACCGCTGCCACGCGAGCGAGGTCAATTTCCCCGACGCACCGACCCTGGACGCGGGCATGCGGATGGTGGAGATCCTGGGCTGCTGGGGGTGCCACCGCATCGACGGCCTCGAGAAGCAGCATCTGCCGAAGGCCGGACCGTCGCTCGAAAAGGTCTCCGCGAAGGTGTCGCGGCAGTGGGCGACCCGCTGGGTGATGAACCCCGCCTCCTTCCGCGCGAACACGCGGATGCCGAGCTTCTTCTACCTCGAGAACTACGTGAACGTGTCGGGCCCGAAGCCCCCGACGGCCGCGCAGAAGAAAATGGACGAGGACGGCCGCATCGAGAACGACACGATGATCAATGCGATCGTGTCGTACCTCTACGACAAGTCCCGCCCGGCCGATGTGCCCGCAGCCCCCCGAAATGGCGACGCGGCACGGGGCGCGAAGCTCCTGGCGGAGCGGGGCTGCTACGGCTGCCACGTCGCCGACCCGAACGCGCAGCGGGACCTCGTGGGAACGTACCGCCAGTTCGGACCGAACCTCGCCGGCGTGGGATCGAAGGCTTCGCGGGACTGGATCTACCACTGGATCCTGAATCCGAAGGAGTGGAACCCCGAGACCAAGATGCCGAACCTGCGCCTGTCGAACGAGGACGCGCTCGACATCGCCGAGTACCTCGCAACCCTGAAGGCCCCGGCCGGATTCGAGGCCGTCGCGCTCCCGAAGACCGACGAGAAAACGCTCGACCAGATCGCGCTCTACTTCGAGATGTCCACGAAGACGATCTTCGACGCGAAGGCAGACCTGGCGAAGATGGACCTCCACGGCAAGGAGGTCTACGCCGGCAAGAACCTCATCGCCCACTACGGCTGCTTCGCCTGCCACGCGATCCCGGGTTTCGAGGACGCCAAGCCCATCGGCACGGAGCTGACGGAAGAAGGCTCGAAGGCCGTCCATCGCCTCGACTTCGGCTTCATCCACCTGTCGCACACCCGTCAGGACTGGTTCCGGCAGAAGCTCCACACGCCGCGCATCTTCGACCGGAACCGGGCCCGCGGATGGGAAGAGAAGCTCCGGATGCCGAACTTCCGGTTCTCCGACCGCGAGCTCGACCAGCTGGTCACGACGGTGCTGGGCTTCCAGCAGCTGAACGCCGCTGCGAACGTCGTCAAGGAGCTTTCGCCGCGCGAGGCCGCCATCGAGAGGGGGCGGCGGCTCGTCAAGGACCACAACTGCCAGGGCTGCCACGTCATCGAGGGCGTCGGGGGTTCCTTCCGCTCGCTCGTCGCCGACCCGTCGCTCGCGCCGCCGATCATCCAGGGCGAGGGCGCAAAGGTCCAGAGCGACTGGCTCTTCGCGTTCCTCCGGGCCCCGACGACCGGACAGATCCGGCCGTGGCTCGAGGTCCACATGCCGACCTTCGGCTTCACGGACCAGGAGTTGAACGACCTGACGCGCTACTTTGCGTCGCTCGATCGCGCCGAATATCCGTTCCTGATCGCGGACTACTCGACGACGCCCGCGAGCTGGCAGGCCGGCAAGCGGGTCTTCGAGCTGCTGAAGTGCGCCCAGTGCCACCCGCGGTCGGCCGAGGACTTCAACCGGCCCGGCGTCGACCGCGCCAGCCTCGCGCCGAACCTCCAGCTGGCCCAAACGCGCCTGCGCCACAACTGGATCGACAGCTGGATCCTGCGGCCCGACGAATGGATGCCGGGGACCCGCATGCCCACCAACTTCCCGAAAAACGACGACGGCCATCGCATTTCGCCGCTCGGCGGCCTGATCGACCAGCCGAGCTTCGCGAAGGACCGCGAAGAGTTCGCGCGCCTCTTCGGGGGCGACGAGCAGGCAAAGCAGTTCCTTTCGAGCCCCGTCGCGGTCACGAAGGCCCTGCGGGACTACGTCTGGTCGCTCGGCATCAACGGGGGCACCGCCCCGGCTCCCGTCAAGCCTGCCGCGCCGGCGCAGTTGGCCGGCGCCTTCGGTGCGGCCCCGTCCCGCATTTCGCCCGCCGGAACGCCCTGAGGCCGCCACGTCCATCGACCGGGACGTCGTCCTTTTCTACGGGAGCCTGGTCCTCTCGCTCGCGGCGGTCGTGCTGTTCCTCTTCCTGATGCGCGAGCCGCGGGACCCAGGCGCGGACAAGTCCGGGAAGTCGTAGGGGCCGGCCGAAGGCGGCCTTTTCCTCCTACGAGGCGAGCAGCTGCTCGATGCGGCTGCGGAACTCGGGGTCCGACCAGCTGACCGCGCCCTGAACGCGGAAGAGCACGCGGCCCTTGTCGTTGACGACGTAGGTCTCCGGGTACTGCGTGGTGCCGAACCGTTTCGCGGTCGCCGCGCCGGGGTCGAGGAAGAGGGGGATCGCGCTCGGATTCTTCTTCATGAACTCTTCGATCGTCTTCCAGTCCTTGTCGACCGAGATCGCGTAGAGACCGACGTCGCTGCGCGTGCGGTACTTGTCCCAGAAGCGGGACAGGGCGGGAATCTCCTCGACGCACGGCGGGCACCAGGTCGCCCAGAAGTGGATGATGAAGATCTTGCCCTTTTCCTTCGCGAGGTCGGTCTTCACCCCCGCCTTGTCGTAGATCGGCAACTCGGCCGCCGCCGACAGGAACTGCAGCGAGCCCGAGGGCGAGTCCGGCGGAACGAGCGACTTGATCCAGACGGCGCCGACCGCCGCGAGGGCAACGGCGAAAATGATGGTCAGCAGCGAGCGTGTCGTCATGAGACCAGCCTGTACTCCTCGATCCGGCGTTGGTGGTTTCGGCCGGCCTTGCGCCTGCCGATGGAGCAGGGATCCTGCACGGGGCAATCATCGCACAGGCTGCGCCCGGGCTGCGGGCGGCAAATGTCGAGGATGCCGATCCGGCAGAGGGCGTAGTCGAAGCGCACGGGATCGCGGGGGTCGAACCGCGCCAGCGAGGTCGTGATCTCTCGGGCCGCCTTCCAGTCGGCCGTTTTCCGGCGAGTCAGGCCGAGGCGCCGGGCGATCCGGTGGACGTGCGTGTCGGTCGGGACGATGAGCCGATCGGTCGGAATACCCGGCCACAGTCCAAGATCCAGCGCGTCGCTGCGGACCATCCAGCGCAGGTACAGGTTCCAGCGCTTGCAGGCGGAACCGGCGGCCGGGTCCGGAAAGAAGAACCGGACGGGCGAGCGCCCGGGGATCCGCCGCGTGCCGAGGACGGGCCGGTAGTCGAACGCCTCGAGGCGGGCGACGGCGCGAGAGACGAGGCCGGCGATGTCCGGCTCCTCCGGGCGAAACTCCCGTTCGAAGAAGGCGCGCACCGATCCGGCTTCCTCGCGCGCGCGGGCGATCGCGTGGAGCAGGGCCGCGGCCTCGGCGGCGCCGTGGAAACGGTGCCGGAAACCCGCGAGATCCTCGCGGGCAAACCGGCGAAAGTCGCCGATGCGCTCGAGCGCCCGCGCCGGCCGGGACCCAAGCGCGCCGAGCAGGCGTCCGACGTTGTCCTGGATCGTGCGCACCTGGCCGTACGCGAACGCCGAGGCGATCCAGCCGGCGACCTCGCGGTCTTCGTCGGCCGCGTACCGGCGGGGAAAGAGGATCGGGTCCGTGCCTTCGGTCTCCGGGCCGTACCGGCGGTACAGCGACTCGAGGCGTTCGCCGAGAACGAGCTCGGAGGTTGAGGGCGCGCGCATTCCGAATTCCAATACTACCTTCGGGGCCATACAATCCGAGCGTGGGAAAGCTACCGGCGCGGGAGCGCGTCCTGATCATCGGCGTGTCGCCGAAAGGCGTGCCGCGGGCGGTGGGGGAAGATCACCTCGACGAGCTCGAGCGGCTCGTGGACACCGCCGGGGGCCAGGTGGTGGCCCGCTTCCTCAAGGAGCGGATCGCCCCCGATCCCAGGACCTACATCGGGAAAGGGGCGGTCGAAGAGATCGGCGAAGCCGCGCGGTCCGAACGCGTGCGCCTGATCGTCTTCGACGACGAGCTCTCGCCCGGGCAGGTGCGCAATCTCGAGAAGGCCTGGGGCGAGAACGTGCGCGTCCTCGACCGGCCGGGCCTGATCCTCGACGTCTTCGCGCTGCACGCGCGCTCCCGGGAGGCGCGCACCCAGGTGGAGCTCGCGCAGCTGCAGTATCTGCTGCCGCGCCTGGCCGGCGGCTACGGGCACCTGTCGGGTCTGGGCGGCGGCATCGGGGGCAGGGGCGCCGGCGAGCAGAAGCTCGAGCTCGACCGGCGCAAGATCCGCGACCGGATCGCGCGCCTGAGGAAGGACCTCTCGAAGATCGAGGTGGCGCGCCTCGTGCGCCGCCGCGGGCGCCGCCGCCATTCCCAGGTGGCCATCGCCGGATACACGAACGCGGGAAAGACCACCCTCTTCAATCGCCTGACGCGCGACGCTGCGTATGCCGCGGACCGGCTCTTCGCCACGCTCGACGCGCGCGCCGCGAAGGCGGCGTCGTCGAGGATGGGCGATGTCATCTTCGTGGACACGGTCGGGTTCGTCCGCAAGCTCCCGACGTCGCTGGTGGCTTCGTTCCGGTCGACGCTGTCCGAGATCAAGGAGGCGGACCTCGTGGTCCACGTCATCGATGCGTCCTCGGAGCGCGCGGACGAGGAGGAGCGGGTGGCGGTCGAGACCTTCGAGGAACTCGGCGTGCCGCCCGAGCGCATCCTGGCCGTCTGGAACAAGATCGACATTTCGGGCTTGCGGGGACGGTTCGGGGGCCTCGCGGTGTCGGCGCTGACCGGGGCCGGAATGGAGAAGCTCGAAGCCGAGATCCTCCGCAGGCTCTGTCCGGAGTCCGGCCAGTTCCAGGTGCGGATCCCCTACGCCAGCGCGCGGGCGATTGCGGCCGCCCGCGCCGCGTTCCGGGTGGTGGAGGAAGAGGACCGCGGAGACTCGCTCTGGATGCTCCTCGCGGGCGATCGGAGAAACCTCCGGCCCCTCGCGCGGTTCATGCAGCCATGAGCCGCCCCGGGGCTTCCGGGCTCAAAAAACAAGGGGGGAACCGGCCGATTCCCCCCCTCCCGTCAGTGCCGGAACTCCCATGCCGGCACCCTTCTTGGCTTCTCTCTTACTCAAATGTCGTACCAGCCCGGGCCCCGCGGATTCCCTAGGATTTGTGCGGGTCCTCCTGCCGGGCCGCCAACGGCGGGCACGATCTATTCCTCGGAGCGACAATATTTGTCGGATTTCGGGCTGCCGGCTGCCGGTAGAATTCGCCGCGGTTCGGAAGGGGAGGCAGAGTGAAACTCATTCGCGTTTTCGGCATCGTTGCGTCCGTGGCACTTTGCGCGCTGACCGCGGCCTGTGGTTCGAAATCCCACAAGGCCGGCCACGGCGCCGAGAGCGCGACGCCCGCCCCCGCTCCGCCCACTCCCGACACGACGCCCATCGAGGCGCTGCGCACGCCGGCGGGGATGGTGTTGAAGCTCGACGCGCCGACGCCGACCCCCGCCGCCGCGAAGTAGACGCTTGTCGCCTCGCGCCGCGCGGCGCACAATCACGAAAATGAGCGAGTCCGAGCGCCAGACCGCGGACCGCGGATGGCAGGCTCCCGATGCGTCTTCGGAGCCTTCCCGCGTCTGCCCCAACTGCAGCGCCCCGCTGCTCGAGCAGAAGTGCAAGCTGCTCTGCCCGAACCGCGAGTGCGGGTACTACATGAGCTGCTCCGACTTTTACTAGCCTCTTTCACTGTCCAGGACCTCCCGCACCTTGCGCGCGAGCGATTCCGGCGTGAACGGTTTCTGCAGGAAGAAGGCCCCGTCATCGAGCGCGCCCTGCGAGGCCATGGACGCATCCGTGTATCCCGAGACGTAGAGCACCAGTGTCGCCGGCCGTTTCTCGAGCAGGCGGCGCGCGAGCTCGGGGCCCGACGCCCCCGGCATGATCACGTCGGTGAGCAGCAGATCGAGGCGCCCGGAGTGGCTCGCGGCGACCTCGAGCGCCTCTTCGGCGCTCGAGGCCTGCAGGACCGTGTAGCCACTCGACCGCAGGCAGCGCAGCGTCAGGCCGCGCACGGCATCCTCGTCCTCGACGAGCAGGATCGTCTCCGAACCGCGGCGAACCGCCACCGGGACGGGGGCGGCGCCCGTGGCGGCCGCATGCTCCCTGACCCGCGGCAGGTAGATCGCGAAGGTCGAGCCGCGGCCTGGCTCGCTCGCGACGAAGATGTGGCCGCCGCTCTGGCTGACGATTCCGTAGACCGTCGCCAGGCCGAGCCCCGTGCCTTGCGGCTTCTCCTTGGTCGTGAAGAAGGGCTCGAAGATGTGTTTCTGCGTGTCCGGATCGATGCCGACGCCCGTGTCCCGGACGGCGATGACCACATAGCGCCCGGGCGCCACGCCGGAGTGGTCGCGCGCGTTCGACGCGACGACGTCGGCGTTGGCCGTCCGAACCGTGAGCGTCCCGCCGTCCGGCATCGCGTCGCGTGCGTTGACCACGAGGTTGACGATCACCTGCTCGATCTGGCCCGGGTCGGCGCGCACGCTGGCGAGCCCGGGGTCGAGCTCGGTGACGAAGCGGATGTGCTCGCCGATCAGCCGCGCGAGCATGCGGCTGGATTCGGCGATGAGCCCGTTCAGGTCCAGCACGCGGGGCTCGAAGACCTGTTTGCGGCTGAAGGCGAGCAGCTGGCGGGTCAGGTTGGACGCCCGCTGCCCGGCCTTCTGGATCTCGAGGATGTCTTCGCGGATCGGGTCGTGCGCGGGCAGCTGCGACAGCGCCATGTCGCTGTAGCCGAGGATGGTCGTGAGCAGATTGTTGAAGTCGTGGGCGATCCCACCGGCGAGCTGGCCGATTCCCTCCATCTTCTGCGACTGGCGCAGCTGCTCCTCGAGGTGCCGGCGCTCGGTGATGTCCGAGACCGTCCCCTCGACGATCACCTCGCCGGCCTGCTCGTCGGCCAGCAGCGAGGCGTTCTGGAACGTCCAGGCCGCGCCGCCGTCCTTGCGCTCTCCGCGCATCTCGTAGTTGGCGAGGCCGCGCGTGCGCAACAGCGCATCGAAGAAGTCCCGGCGCTGGCCGGAGTCGGGGTAGAGCAAGGCCATGTCGCGATCCACCAGCTCCTCCCGCGAGGCGTACCCGAAGATGCGGGCCAGGGCGTCGTTGCATTCGAGGATGCGCCCGACGAGCGTCATGCGGTAGACGCCGGCCAGGTTGCGTTCGAAGAGGAGCCGGTACCGCTCCTCCGACTCGCGCATCGCCTCCTGCGCGCGCTTGCGCTCGAGGGCAACCGCGATCTGCTGCGAGACGAACGTGAGGACGTCCTTCTCCGCCTCCCCGAAGGTGAAGCGCGGGTCGTAGCTCTGCACGACGAGGACGCCGAACGTCTTTCCGCCGCGTTTCAGGGGGACGCCGAGCCAGGCCACCGAGTTCGAGCCCACGAGCTCGACCTCGCCGCGTTGGAGCATCCGGTTGAAATCCTCGTCCAGGGTCAGCAGCGCCTCGCCGGTCCGCAGGACGTGGGCGGTCAGGCCGTTGCCGGGCGGCATGGGGTCCGGGGTAGGGTCGATCTCGTCCACGCAGTAGGGGAAAGAGATGAGATCGGCCTGGGTGTCGTGCAGCGCGACGTAGAAGTTCTTCGCATACATGAGCTCGCCGACGATCGAATGGATCGCCCGGTAGAACTCGTCGATGTCTTCGGTCGCGCTCGTCGTCGCCGCGATCCGGTAGAGGGCCGACTGCAGCTTTTCGGCCCGCTTGCGCTCCGAGATGTCGATCACGCTGCCGCGGACCAGCCGCCGCGTGGCCGAGGGAAGCCGGGCCAGGCGCACTTCGCACGGAATGTTCCGTCCGAGGGCGTCCCGGTGGATCCACTCGAAGAGCGGCGTCTCGCCCTGGAGCGTCCGTCCGATGTTCTCGGCGATGGCCCCGGCCGACGGCCTTCCGTCCGGCTGCACGGGGGGCGAGAGAGCGGCCGGATCCTTCTCGAGGATGTCCGCCCGGGAGAAGCCCCAGAGCCGGGCGGCGTTGTCGTTGGCCTCGACGAAACGCCCGGCGTCGACGTCGAAAACGACGATCGCCTCCGGAGCGTTCTCGACCTGCGTTCGGTACCGGGCTTCGCTTTCCTTGAGCGCCTCCTCGGCGCGCCGCCGGTCGGTGATGTCGATGACGGAGCCGATGTAGCCTTCGAAGACGCCCTCGGGCGTGCAGCGCGGGACCCCGGTGTCGAGCACCCAGCGGTATTCCCCGTCGCGCCGGCGCAGGCGGTATTCGTGCTGGTAGGGCTTCTCGGTCCGTTCGAAGTCGTCGAACCCGCGCACGAGCGCGAGGTCGTCGGGGTGCACGCCCTCCATCCATCCGCTGCCGATCTCCTGCTCGAGGGCTCGCCCGGTGAAGTCGAGCCACGGCTTGTTGAAGAACGTGCACCGGGCGCTCGCGTCGCTGATCCAGATCAGCACCGGGGCGGCGTCCGCCATCAGGCGGAACCGGGCCTCGCTCTCTTTGACGGCTTCATCGGCGCGCCGGCGTTCGGTGATGTCTTGAATCGTGCCGAGCATCGTCCGGGGGAGCCCGCGGGCGTCGAATTCCAGTTTGCCCAACCCGTGCACCCAGCGTTCGGCCTGGTCGTTGCGACGGACGATGCGGTATTCCTTGTTGAAAGCCCGGCCCTGGCCGAGAACCTCGTTTTCGAAGTAGTCCGTCATCATCGTGCGGTCGGCGGGATGGATCAGGGCCAGCCATCCCGCGACGGAGTGTTCGTAGGCTTCGTCGATCCCAAACACCTTGTCCATCACGTCCGAGCCTTTCCAGAGCCCGCTCGCGATGTCCAGGACATAGCTGCCCAGCCTCGCGACGATCTGGGATTCTCTCAGCAACTGTTCGCTTTCCCGGAGCGCCTTCTCGGCGCGACGCCGCTCGGTGATGTCGATCGCCGTGCCGACGAAGCCTTCGAAGTCGCCGGACGCCGTGAACCGCGGCGTTGCCGTCTCGAGCACCCAGCGATATTCGCCGTCGGCGCGCCGCAGGCGGTACTCGGTCTGGAAGGGCCGGCGGGCGGTGAAGGCGGCGTCGTACACGGCGATGAAGCGCGGCAACAGGTCGTCCGGGTGGATGCCGTCGCGCGAGCCGCGGCCGAGCTCGGCCTCGAGCGTCCGGCCGGTGAAATCGAGCCAGGGCTTGTTGAAGTAGGTGGACATGCCTTCGGCGTCGTCCATCCAGATCATCACGGGCGCGGCGTCGGCCACGAGGCGGAACCTCTGCTCGCTTTCCCGCAGCGCCTGCTCGTTGCGGCGGCGCTCGGTCACGCTGCGGATCACGCCGATGACTCCGACGATCTCTCCGGCCGCGTTGCGGTGCGGGCCGTACGTCCCGACCACCCAGCCGGACCGGCCGGTCTCCTCGATCTCGATGAACAGGTCGCCCGACGAGACGATCTGCCCGTCGAGCGCTCCTTCCAGCAGCTCGAGGCCGGGCCCGCGCAGGGCGAGGACCATTTCGAAGGTGCGCCCTCCCAGGGCCCTCTCGGCCGGGATCCCGGTCAGCTCCTCCATGTACCGGTTCCACACGATGCGGCGCAGGGACCGGTCCCATACGACGATGCCCTCGCTCGCGCCCGAGATGATCTCTTCGCGAAACTGGTTCGACTCCTCGAGCTCCTCGCGCGCGCGCTTGCTTTCCGTGATGTCCTCGACCAGCCCCTCGTAGCCGAGCAGACGCCCCCCCGGGTCGCGGACCGCGCGGATGTTTTCGCGCACCCAGATGAGCTGGCCGCCGTAGCGCTTCCAGCCGACCTCGAGGTCCCGCACTTCCCCCTGCGTGTCGAGCTGGCGGCGCATGCGGTCGTGCGCCTTGTGGTCGACGTAGAGGTTGCAGAGGTTGACGGCCATCAGAATTTCGCGCGAGGTGTATCCGAGCATGCGCAGCAGCGCCGGGTTGGCGTCGAGGACCTGGCCGGTCGGCGTGGAACGGTAGAGGCCCACGGGAACGCCCTCGAAGAGCGCGCGGTAACGCGTCTCGGCTTCGCGTCCGATCCGGCGGCGGATCGCCTCGTCGAGGCTCGATCGGATCGCGGAAACCAGCCGCGGGAAGTGGTGCGGGTGCTTGAGGACATAGTCGTCGAAGCCCGCCTTCATCGCGGCAACGGCGAGCTCCTCGCTTCCCGTTGCCGTGCAGAGAATGACCGGCAGGTCCGGGTGGCGCTCGCGGACCTTGCCCAGCACGACGAACGCGTCGATCCAACCCGGGCGGTGGTCGGCGAGGATCACGTCGAGATCGCCACGCTCGAGGGCCGCGCCGAGCTCGCTCGGCTCCCGGACTTCGGTCACATCGGAGGCCGGAAGTCCGTTGCGCAGAGACTCGGCGATCAAAGCCCGGTCCTGCGGGCTCTCGTCGATGACGAGAATCCGCAGGACTTCGCCCGGAGCGCCGGCGTGCGTGTTCGGACCGCGGGCCGGCGTGGAGTCGGATGCCATCTCTTGCAGGTGTCTGCCCGAGAATTATGCCCGAAAACCAGGCCTCCGCCGGCCCGGCAGGGCATTTGCCTCGCCGGGCGGCCGAATTCCTACGGGCAGGACGTGGGGAAGGCGCCGGTGTCCTGCACCGGCTGGAAGGCGCTGCCCTGCGGGTTGTCCCGGGTGTAGACGGCTCCGGTCTGCATGTCGGTGACGACCAGGTGCACCGCGACGTTGGTCAGTCCGGCGCCGAAGACCCAGTAGGAATTCGTGATGGCGCAACCATTCAAGACCTTCGCGACGACCTCGATGTTCGCCGGGTCGAAGAACCAGAAGTATCCGGAGTCGCCGGTCAGCTTCACGCCGGTCCCGTGCCCGGATGTGAGGTCCGACTTTTCCCACTCCGCCTTGACCTGGAAGCGGCCGTTGTTCAAGCAGAGGGTCTCCGGCTCTGGCTCGCAGGTGGATCCGGCTCCCGTCCCCGCCTGCACGACGACCTTTCCGGTCATGGAGCTTCCATGCGCGTCGCAGAAGTACGGGAAGGTTCCGGGGTCGGTGAAGGTGCGGGAGAAACTGAACCCGGCCGCCTGGAGCCCCGAGGAAGGCCACGCATGGTCGTCGGAGCAGGAGCCGCCCGAGCCAACGTAACCGTAGCCGTAGCCGCCGCCCCCGCCGCCGTCGTCCGGGCAGGAGCCGGCCGTGACGGAGTGGCTCATCTCGCCTTCCCAGACCCACGTGATTTTGTCGCCGGCGTGGATCGTCGACACCTTCGTTCCGCTCACCGAGTCGACGAACTGCATTCCGCCCTGGCCGACATGGACGACGTGCTCGGCCGCGAGCGCGCTGCCGCCGAAGAGGGCGGAAAAGACGACGGTTCCCAGGATCGGGACCCAAAGCTGGAATTGTTCGGCTTCTCTTTTCTGCATGGCTGCCTCCGTCTTCTGGAGTTAGGGGCAGGACGCGGGGAACGCGCTCGTATCCTGGATCGGCGCAAACGCCGTGCCCTGCGGGTTTTCTTTCGTGTAGACGGCGCCCGTCTCCGTGTCGACGACCCGCAATTCCACCTTGACGTTGGTCAACCCCGCCGCGAAGACCCAGTACGAGTTGGTGATGGCGCACCCGTTCAGGACCTTGACGACCACCTCGATGTTGGCCGCGTCGAAGAACCAGAAGTAGCCGGAGTCGCCCGTCAGCTTCACGGGCGTTCCGTGGCCCGTCGTGAGATCCGGCTTCGTCCACTCGGCCGTCACGGCGAAGCGTCCGTTGTTCAGGCACAGGGTCTCGGAATCGGGGACGCACGGCACCGCGCCTCCCGCCGAGATGGTGATCGACTTGGTGGTGGTGTTCGGGCCGCCCGCGTTCGAAGCCTGCAGCGACACCGTGTACGTGCCCGCCGACTGGAACACGTGCGTCGGATTCTGAAGCGTGGAGACGTTGCTCGTCCCCGACGCCGGGTCGCCGAAATTCCAGGTCCAGGAAGTCGGAGACCCCGTGGAGGAGTCGGTGAAGTGGATGGGCGTGCCCATGATCGGGACGCCCGTGGGCGAGAACGTGAAGTTCGCCGTGGGCGCGGCCGTGGTCGCCTGCACGACCACGGTTCCCTGCATCATCGAACCGTGCACCTTGCAGAAGTACCGGAACGACCCGGCGGTATTGAAGGTGTGCGAGAAGCTCCCGTTGCTCTTGACCCCGGAGTCCCACAGGCCGTCGGGCGTGCAGCCGGACGCGCACGAGCCCGAGGTCGTCGAATGGGAGCCACCCGCCCAGACCCAGTTCACGCTGTCGCCGGTATCGATCGTCGTCGTGCTGTCGGTGAATTGGTTGCTGCTGATGGTCACCGTCTCCGTGGCGGCCTGCGCGCCGGAAGAGAGGAGCGCGACGGACAGGGCCGCGAACGCGAGGACGCTGAAACGAAAGGACCGAAAAATGGAAAGGTGCATCGGAGCCTCCTTGGCTTTGTTGGCGACCACGATGCGAGCCTAGTGAACGGCGATGGCCCTCGCGCCGTCTTTTAGGGGTCCTTAATGCCGGGGGAGCTCGGGATCAGCGGACCTTTGCTCCCCGGGGGCCGCGGCCGTCACCGCCCGGTGGTTCGGGCCCGCTCATTAGAAGGCCGTCGTGTCCGCCACGCTTGCGAGCTCGCCCGGCGCGTTGTGGTACGCCCGCTCAGCCCCTGTGAGGGTGTCCGTGACGGTCACCGTGTACTCGAGGTTGGAAAGAGCTCCGAAGAAGACCCAGAAGTGGCCGTTGTCCTCACGGCCGTCGAGGACCTTCACCACGAGCTCGATGTTTGCGCTTCCGAAGAACCAGAAATAGCCGGTGTCGTCCGTCAGAGGCACCGCCTGTGCAACGAGGGACGGTCCGAGGGCCGATTGCTGCCAGTCCACCCTCGCGCGAAAGCGACCCCCGTTGAGGCAGAGGGTGAACGGGCCGGGCGAGCAGGAGGCCGGCGCCTGCGCCCGCTGCGAAACGCTCAACGGTGGCGGGCGCGGTGTCGTTGTCGGTGCTGCAAGACCGGTCGCGGGAAACGCCGCCGTGTCCGCTTCGCTCGCGAGCCTGCCCCAGGGATTCGTGTAGGTCTTCGTGCTTCCCGTCTGCGCGTCTTCGACCGTCATCGTGTAGGCCACGTTCGAGAGGGCGCCGTAAAACACCCAGAAGTTTCCGTTGACGCCCCTTCCATCGAGGATCTTGACCATCAGCTCCACGTTGTCCGCGGCGAAGAACCAGAAGTATCCCGAGTCGGAGGTGACGGGCATCGCCTGCGCCGGCTGGCTCGGGCCCGTCGGGGTCGCCTGCCATTCGACCGAGACGCGGAAACGGCCAAGGCACAAGGCCGTCGAGCTCGGCCGACAAACTCCGTCGGGGACGGGTGCATCCGCGACGTAGACACCCGACGGATAGGTTGCCGCCTGGAGCCGGGTCCCGGATCCCTCGCGCGGAGGTGCAAACGCGAGGGCCGTGACGTTGAAGCTGGAGGCGCCTGTGAAGCTCGAGTTGAACGGCGCCCAGGTGTCGCCGCGGTCCAGGCTGCGGTAGACCCCGGCGCCGGACGACGTGCTCGCAAAGAGAACGACGGGATCGTCGGGATGAATCACGACGTTGTTGACCGCGCCCGCCGGCAGGTCCTGCGTGCCGCGGGCCGTCCACGAGCTGCCGCCGTCGTCGCTGCGGTAGAGCCGGGAGGCTGCGACGGCGTACAGGATCCGGGGCGACAGGGGATCGACGGCGATCGCGGTGGTCGGCAGGGAGAAGCCCGCGGGATCGAGCTCGGTCCAGGATCGGCCCGCGTCGTCGCTCGTGAAGACGCCGCCCTGGCTCGAGTCGGTGGCGCTCGTGGCCGCCGCGTAGACGCGCGACGGGCGAGCGGGGTCGAACGCAAAGGCCTGCGCGACGAAGCCCTCCATGCCGGTCGTCGTCTGCCAGATCGGGAAGTTGTCGCTCCGGACCGTGCCCGCGTACGTGCCGACGAGCGTCGCTGCCCTCGGACGTCACGGCAATCGATGCCGCGCCGGCGGCGCCGGGCAGCGGTGGCGCGGCTTGCCAGGTCTGACCGTCGTCGGTGCTGAAACGCACGCCATCTCCGGCCACCGCGTAGATCGTGAAGTCTCCGAACTGGCCGGGAAGGATCGCGAATCCTCGGCACCGGCGCATACGGCAGAACGCGCTGCCAGTCGCCGAGATCGCCGAGGCGGAAGATCCCGCCGAACGTCCGCGTGACGATGCCGAACGTGGCGCGACGCCGCCCAGAAATCGGACCCCCGAGGCACTTTCGGCGAAGCAGGTGACGTCGCCGGTTTCGGGCGGCACGTCGATCTTCTCCCACGTTTGAGCCGCGGCGGGGACGCGGGCAAACAGAAGGCCGAAGGCGAACGTGGGAAAGAGAAGGCTGCGTGTCACGGGAGGCACTCTGAGCAGTATACGTTCGGAGCCCAGCTTTCGTCGCGACGAGCGGCTGGTGCCCGGCCATCGAATGCCCGGTCAGAACCCCGGAGGCCGCTCTCCCGCAACCCGGAAAGCCCGTTCGAGCGCGATGCCGGCCGTGCCGATCGTCCCCTCGTCGAACATGCGGCCGATGAGGCTGATCCCGTGCGGCACGCGGCGCCGCGGGGAGAACTTCGGCAACGGGCGCGCCGGGTCCGGCGCCCAGTCGCTCCTGGCCTCCGCGACCTCCACGAAGCCGGCGCGGACGACGAGCGCGGGATGCCCGGTGAAGTTCGTGATCGTGAGGATCTCGTCCCGCAGCGCCGGGACGAGGAGAACGTCCACCTTCTCGAAGAGGCGGACCATCTCCTGTGCGACCAGCCGCCGCAGGCGATCGGCCTGCACGAAGTCGACGGCGGAGAGAAATCGCGACTGCCGGAAAGTGTTCGGCCACGCGTCGGGCACCTGCATCGTCAGGGCGTCGAGGCCATGCGAAAGCGTGAGCTCCTCGAACGCGGCCGCGGCCTCGGCGAAGAGGACGGTGTTGAGGGACGCGTAGGGCCAGTCCGGAAGGCTCACTTCGACGGGCACCATGCCGAGGGTGCGCGCCGTCCCGAGAGCGGCCCGATCGACCTCGGTCGCCGGGCTCTCGTTCATCCACGCCGGAATGAACCCGACCCGCAGGCCCTTCACGGACTTGTCCGCCTCGAAGTCGAGGTGGCTCGGCACGCTCGAGAGGTCGCCGGGGTCCGGGCCGGAGATCGCCGAGAGGACGAGCATCGCGTCCTCGACGCCGCGCGTCATGGGACCCAGCTTGTCGAGAGACCAGCAGAGCGTCATGGCCCCCGTGCGCGCCACCTTGCCGAAGGTCGGGCGCAAGCCCGTCACGCCGCAGCGCATCGCCGGGTCGACGATGCTGCCTCCCGTCTCGCTTCCGATGGAGAAACCCACGAGCGCCGCCGCCGTGGCCGCGCCCGGTCCCGCGCTGCTCCCGCCCGAGCCCTCCTCGAGGACCCATGGGTTCATGGTCTGTCCGCCGAACCAGACGTCGTTCAGCGCCAGCGAGCCGAGGGAGAGCTTCGCCATGAGCACGGCCCCGGCGCGCTGGAGCCGGTCGACGACGGCGGAATCCCTGTCCGGGACCCGGTTGCGGAAGGGCTCCGCGCCGTAGGTCGTCAGGATCCCTTTCGTGTCGAGCAGGTCCTTGACGCCGAACGGAATGCCGTGGAGCGGGCCGCGGTACCTGCCGGCGGCGATCTCGGCGTCGGCCTGCTTTGCCTGCGCGAGCGCCGTGTCGGTCGAGAGCGTGATGATGCAGCGCAGTTTTCCGTCGAAGCGTGCGACGCGGTCGAGGTAGATCCTCGTCAGCCGCTCGGAGGTCAACGCCCGGGTCTTGATCCAGTAGGACAGCGAAGTGACGGGCGCGAACGCAATGTCCGCATCGCTCTTCGGCAGCGGGCCCGGCAGCGAGGCGCTCGCGACGAAGCGGTCGCGCGCGGGGCCGGCGGCGACGCCCGCGATCGTCGGGTTCCAGATCGTCGCGGGGGAGAGCGTCGTCTCGAGCGCGAGCTTTCTCGGGCCCGTGCGACGCTCCATGGTCGAGGCCATCGAGCGCCGCCAGCTCTCGGCCAGCTGCGCCTGATCGGCCGCCGTCATCTCGACGCGCACGAGTTTCTGCGCCTCGGCGACGGTGGCAACGGTGATCTCGGGCCCGACCGGAGGGGCCGTTCCGAACGCGGGGGGCGTGCCGGCGACCGGTGTGACCGGCGTGCCCGGCGGGTCGGGCGCGAGGGGCTGCCGTTCGGCGATCGCCTTGCCGGCGGCCGCGGCTCCGACGAGTCCGGCGGTCGTGCGGGTGAGGAACTTCCGGCGGGACTGCGTCATGGGGCGACCTCCTGGCGCGATCCTATTCCGAAAGAGGGATGGGGCTTGCCCCGAGCGTCTTGCAGGACGCCGGCTTTGGCGCCGTTGGGCGAGGCGGCCGCCTTCTCGGGCGCGCAATTGGCCCTGTCGTCGATTCGTCGGGGCGATCCTGCGCGGCCGGCGTTAGAAAGGGAGCAGGAGGTCATCGCCATGGCCCTTTTCGCGTGGACCCTCGCCGTCTCGATGTTGGTGCCGTCCCGTTCGCCGTGCGCGACCGAAGCGAAGCTCGCCGCACTGGTCACCGAAGTCCGGTTGGCCGACTACCGGGGCGACCGCCCTGCGCTTTCCCGGCTCGACGAGAAGCTGGGCGAGCTCGACGACGCCACGCTCGCCGACTACCGGGATTACTGGCGGGGGTTCGCCCGGTGGCGCCGGGCGATCAACGGGTTCAGCGAGACGCCGCTGCCCGCAGACCTCGGATCCGATCTCGAGCTCGCGGTCGGCCACTTCCGCGCCTGCCTCGAGCGCCGGCCCGACTGGATCGAGGCGAACCTCGCGCTGGTGGGGTGCCTTGGGAACCTGTTATTCGTCGCGGGCGACGACGCGGAGAAGAAGAAGCCGCTCATCGCCGAGGTCGTCCCGCTTTACCGCTGGCTCGAGGCGAACGGCCGCGACAATCCGCGCGCCCTCTGGATCATCGGGGGCATGCAGTCCTGGCGGGGCGATTTCGTGAGCGCGACGTCCACGATGCGGCGAGGCCTCGAGCTCTCGTGGCAGGAGTCGGCCTCCGGCGCTGCGGTTCCCGCCTGGATCCCGTCGTGGGGAGGGCCTGAAAACCTGATGAATCTCGCCTACACGTACTCGCACGCGAAGACGCCGGATCGCGCGGCGGCGCTGGCGTATGCGGAAGGGGCGGCGACGGCCGTTCCCGAATGGCACTACGTGCGCGACGTCCTCTTGCCGCAGATCGAAGCGCTGCCAGCGCCACCCGCGCCGCCAACGCCGGCGGTCACGCCGGTGGCGCCAAGGTGATAATCGCATCTTCGACATGACGCCAACGGTGGAGCAGGGGCCTCGGGCCCGTCGCGCGGCGCCCGGTCTGGTTTACGCCGGAGCCTGGGCGCTGTTTGCGCTGGTCTACATGGGGCTGTTCGCGTCGAGCGGCGTTCCCGCCTCCATGGCCGCTCGCGGTGCGGTTGCCGCCGCTCTTCCCAATGCTCTTCTTGGCCTCGTCTCGCTGCGCCTGGCGCGACGCTGGCCGTGGCCCGTGGAAAGCCGATGGCGCCTGGCGACCCGGCTCGTGCCCGCGCTGCTCGGCCTCGCCCTGGCATCGACGGCGGGATGGCTGCTGCTCATCGCGGCCGACGGCAAGCTCATGACCGGCGCCGTCCGTTGGCCCGCCACGCCGATCGTCCTGTGGCAGTTGGTCGTGAACACGCTGATCCACGTGGCCCTGGTCGGAGTCGGCTACGCGTGGCACACGGCCGGGGCCCTGCGCGAGGCCGAGGACCGTGCGGCCCGGGCGGACGTCCTGCGAGCGCGCGCCGAGCTGCATCTGCTGCGTTCGCAGCTCCATCCGCATTTCGTGTTGAACACGCTCCATGCTCTGCTCGGCCTCGTCCGCCGCGACCCGGCCCGGGCCGAGGCCTCGCTCGAGCGGCTGGGAGACCTGCTGCGGTTCGGGCAATGGGTGCACCAGAGCGGCGCCGACTTCGTGCCGCTGTCCCGCGAGTGGGACTTCGTGGAGAGCTACCTCGACCTCGAGCGCGTGCGACTGGGCGATCGCCTGAGCGTTTCGCTCCAGGCCGACGGCGCGGCGCTCGAGGTGCCCGTTCCGCCCTTCGCGCTACAGCCCCTCGTGGAGAACGCGATCATCCATGCGGTTGCGCCGCGGGCGTCCGGCGGGCGCGTCGAGGTCACGGCCCGGAGGTCCGGCGGGCGACTCTGCCTGACCGTGACGGACGACGGGCCCGGGGCGTCGGAGGCCGGGATCGCGGCGAGCCCCCGGATGGGGCTGCGCTTGCTCCAGGAGCGCCTCGCGGCGTTGTATGCGGGCCGCGCGCGCCTCGTCTGCGAAGCGCCCGCCGGGGGAGGCTTCCGCGTGCGCCTCGAGCTGCCCGACGACGTCGCACCGGAGGTCGCTTGAACGAGCGGCGGATCCGTGCGCTGATCGCCGAAGACGAGGCGCCTGCCCGCGACAGCTTGCGGGAGTATCTCGGCGGGACGCCGTGGATCGAAGTCGTGGCCGAGGCCGTCGACGGACGGTCGGCGCTCGCCCTGGCCGAGGAGCACAAGCCGGACCTGCTCTTTCTCGACGTGCGCCTGCCGGAGCTGTCGGGACTCGAGGTGGCGCGGCGGATCCAGCACCCGGCCGAGATCGTCTTCACGACCGCCTACGACCGGTTCGCGGTGGCGGCCTTCGAGATCGGAGCGATCGACTACATCGTCAAGCCCTTCGGGCGCGAGCGCCTCGCCGCCGCCGCCGAGCGAGTCCGCGCCCGGCTCTCGCAGACGGGCGTCGCGGCCTCGGACCGGGTGCGCAGCTCGCTCGAGCCGGGGCCGCTCGCGCGCCTCTTCGCCCGCCAGGGGGACCGCATCGTCCCGATTCCCGTCGAGGGCATTCGCCGGATCCAGTCGCAGGGCGACTACGCCGAGGTGCATGCCGCGCAGGGCGTATTCCTCCTGCACGTGACGCTCGGCGAGCTCGCGGCCCGTCTCGACCCCGACCGGTTCCGGCAGGTGCATCGCTCCCACATCGTCAACCTCGACGCGGTCGAGCACCTGCGCCCATACGACGATCGCCGCCTCGCGATCACCCTGCGGGACGGCACCGTCGTGGTGGCGAGCCGGGCCGCTTCCGAGGAGTTGCGACGCCTGGCTCGCTGAGTTTCCCCGAGGTCGGACCTTCATCGCGAACTGCTCCCGGGGAATGCCACCTGTCGAAATGGGACGTGCGGCGCCTCCTCCAGAGGTCACGGAAGGCCCGGCGGAGGCAAATATTGAAACGAAATGGGGTTCGGGGCACTGGAATTTGATTCATTCGAACCTTTCGGCGCGACACCCCTCTTGCTAGAAGTACAGGTGGCGGTCGGCCAAAATCGGCCGCAACCGACCACTCCAGGAGGAGGTAAGCCATGAAAGCCTCGAGATTGATCGCGGTCACGCTTCTGGCGTTTGCAGCCGCCGGGCTCGCTCTGGCCCAGAGCGCGGACAAGAACACGGCAGGCCCGACGAAGAACGACTACCGGCTCCACGTGATCCAGCCGGCGGAAGGGGCCAGGATCACGGGGAGCACCCTTCAGGTCATCGTCGATACCGAGATCCCTTCCGAGAGGGACATGCGCCACGACAGCAGCTCGATGCCGCATCCCGACGTCGACGTCTTCATGGATGAGACGCTCCAGGGGACGATGCGGGACGAGAAAAACGTCGTGGACATCGAGAACATGATGCCGGGACCCCACAAGATCGTGCTGCTCGCGAAGAACCGCAGCGGCGAGGTCATCGACCGGAAGGAAGTTCACATTCTGGCACTCGCGCCGAAAGTCGCAGCGGCTCCGGTGGTAAGAGTGGCGCCCGCTCCGGCGCCTCCGCCCGCGCCGGCCTATGTTCCGCCGCCCGCGCCGCCGGCCCCGGTCGTCGAGAATCTGCCGAAGACCGGCACGTCCGATCCGCTGCTCGCGGCCGCCGGCCTTGTTCTTTTGCTCGGAGGCCTGGCCGTCCGGCGTTTCGCCTGACGGAGCATTCGCAGGGGAGAGCGGCCGCGGCCCGGCGCCACGGCCGCACATTCCCCATCCCGCGGAGGAATTCTCAATGCGGCGTCTCCTCCCCTTCGGCAATGCGCTGGTGGTTGCCGGGGCGCTGCTCCTGGCGGGGCCGGCCGCGCGAGTCGTGACCGGCCTGCGCGCGCAGGCGGCGGGACCTGCGTCGGCCGTGAGCCCGGCCCGCCATCTTCGCCGCCCTGCGGACGGGGAGGCGCTCGGGCGCCTGGAAATGCCGCGGCTCGGGCTCGATCTGGTCGTTTTCGAGGGAGTCTCCGACGCCACCCTCCGCAAAGGACCCGGGCATCTTCCCGGGACCGCTTGGCCGGGCGGATCGGACGAGGCGGGCAACTGCGTGATCGCCGGCCATCGCGATTCCTTCTTTCGCCGCCTGGCGCAGGCCCGCAGGGAGGACCTGGTCCGCTTCCACGGACCGTCGGGAACCTCGACGTACCGGCTCGGCGAGCGGCGGATCGTACGTCCGGAGGATGTCTCGGCCATTGCGCCGACCGCCGATGACCGGCTCACGCTGGTGACCTGCTACCCGTTCAGCTGGACCGGCTCGGCCCCGTACCGGCTCGTCTGGAGCGCCGTTCGGATCGAACCGGCGTCGCCGGCACAGAGCCTGCGAGCCTCGGAACGCCGAGTCCGCTGACCGGGTGGGCCCGGGCGGATCTTCGTTTAAGATCGCGACGAACCGAGGCTCCCGTGCCTGAGCCGAGGTATCGGGCCACACCGCCGCTACTTTCAAAACAGGAGGCGTCCATGGGTCGTCGTGCTGAATCGCTCGCGGATCGCATCGAGGAAGGCGCAGCCGGCCTGGCTGCCTTTGCGGAAGGGCTCTCGGAAGAGCAGTGGCTTACACCCGTGTCGGGCAGCGGGAAGGACCGCCGTTTGGTTGGCGTCATCGTGCACCATGTTGCCAGCGTCTACCCGGTTGAGATCGATCTGGCGCGAGCGATCGCCAGCGGCAAGGCCGTTACGGACGTCACGTGGGAGGCGGTCGCCGAGATGAATGCCAAACACGCCAGCGACCATGCGGGGGTGACGAAGGCCGCCGCGGTCGAGCTCCTGCGCCGGAACAGCCGCCAGGCGGCCGCCGCGGTGCGCGCGTTCACGGACGACGAGTTGGACCGGGCGGCGCCCTTCTCGCTGAGTTTCGGCGCGCCCGTCACCGCGCAATTCGTCATCGAGGACCACGCGGTCCGGCACAGCTGGCACCACCTGGCGGCCATCCGCAAGACCCTGGGCCGGTGACCTCCGCGGCCGGCCTCCCACGGCTCGCAATTTGATCCACTTGGATCACGCGATTCCGGGCGCGAACTCCTATCGTGAATCGGTCGCTTGAACGAGCGGGGATTCCGATCTGAAAGGAGAGCGTCATGAGAGGTTTCGTTGAGGACATCGAAGACCTGACCGAGCACAACTCGGATTTCCGGCGCGTGCTATACACGGGCAAGAACATGCAGCTCGTGCTGATGGCCCTGGCGCCGGGCGAGGACATCGGCGAAGAGATTCACCCTGATCGTGACCAGTTCTTCCGGATCGAAAAGGGTAAAGGGGAAGTCTGGATCGACGGCCGGAAGACGAAGATCGAGGGCGACTCAGCGATCCTCGTTCCCGCCGGCGCGCGACACAACGTCAAGAACACCGGAGAAAAGCCGCTGCAGCTTTACACGCTGTACGGGCCCCCGGAGCACGCGGATGGCACGGTTCACGCGACCAAGGCCGATGCCACGGCCGCCAGGGAGCACTTCGCCGGAAAAACGACGGAGTAGCGCGCCGAACAAGTTGGCACGAGTTGCTTCACAGGGCCTCCGTGGACCTACGGATGAGCCGCCGGTCGCGGGGCATGGTCACGGAGGCCGACGTCTGGTTGATGACGTTGCAATGACCCCGAGCGCTGCGTCCTGGGCAAGGATCGGCAGCGAGGTGAATTGGTGGAGCTGAACGGGATCGAACCCGTCGCGCCCGCTTCGCTCGGGTGATGGTTCCGTCGAACGACTCGGGGCGCAGCGCCCGGCGTCCGAATGGCTCAGCGGAGATCGTTGTCGATGGGGCGGCCAGGGCCCTCGATGGGTTCGCATCGGATCCGGGCCAGGACGGAGTCGAACTGTTCCCTTGAGAAGCGCGCCCCGCCGTTTGCCATCGCGTTGGCTGCCCCGGCGGCGACCCCCCAGCGCAAGGCCTCGGGAAGATCGCGTCCGGAATTGAGCGCCACCACGAGCCCCGCGAGAAACGAATCTCCGCTTCCCACGGCGCTGGCGGTCTCGACCGGCGGCGAGGCGGCGTGCCAGCACCCCTCGGCCGCCGCGAGCACGGCTCCTTCCGCGCCGAGGGTCAGTACGACGGTGCTCATTCCGCGTCGGAGCAGCTGCCGCGCGGCAGTGCCGCATGCGGCCACGCTGTTCAGAGGCAGGCCGAGCAGCTCCTCGGCCTCCTCGCGGTTGATCTTCAGCCGCACACCGCCGACGGAGAGGACCCCGGCCAGGGGCGGGCCGCTCGAATCCACCCATGGCGAATGCCCCGAGTCCACGAGAGACCGGCAGAGATCCGCCAGCCCCTCGGAGGGGACACCCGGCGGCAGGCTGCCGCTCAAGCACACGGTTCGAGCGCCTGCTGCCTGTTCGAGGACATCGGTACGAACCCGCCGCCAGTCCCCGACGAGGAGCAGCGGCCCGGCCTCGTTGATCACCGTGACCTGCCGTTTCGCGGAATCGACGAGGATCAAGCAGCTCCGCGTCTCGACCTCGCACCAAGTCCAGGCCGCGTGGAGGCCGTCGGACGCGGCCAGGTCGGCGAGAATCCGCCCGCTCGCCCCTCCGAGCGGGCCCATGCACCGGGCCGCGGCCCCGAGCGCCGAGAGCGCGCGGGCCACATTGACGCCCTTTCCCCCCGCCGCCACGCGCGCCGACGTCGCCCGCATCACGGCTCCCGGTCGCAGATCCGGAACCGCCAGCGTTCGATCGAGCGCGGGGTTGGGGGTCACGCAGACGACCTCGCCGCTCGCCGGGCTCTTCATCGAGCACTCTCGCCGCAAATCATCAGTAGCGTGAGAACCACCGCGGGTCGATCTCCGGAGCCGAGTAGAGTTCCGGCCATGGCCGCGCCCGCTCTGCGCAGAGCGCAGTGACCGAAACCATCCTCCGGCGCGCTTCACCGCGGAGGAAGGCGGAGCGTTCCCCGGGTGGCAGGCGCGGGGCCTCGTTCCAGACAGCCCGTCCCACGGCCACTCCGGAAGCCCCGGCGCGGCAGGACGACCTCGGTCTGGCGCAGAAAGGTCCCGAAGTCCGCCGCCGCCGACAGCAGAATCCACGGCGCGCCGCTCGCGACGGAGAGCTCCTGACAGGCGGCCAGCCACTCCGCCTCATCGGCGGTGGCGGCTGGAAACTCCGCCTTCAGGATGTCCACACCGGGCCCGACCAGCCGCCGGGCCGTTTCGATGATCACCCGGCGGCGCTCCTCGGCCGACATCTGGCCGGTGCTGCGATCGGGGCTGTAGACCAGCGGCTCGAGCACGAGCAGCAGATCCTCCCGCGCGCACTCGCGCGCGACCGTGCGCACGAGCTCTTCGATCCCGGGCGCGGTGGATGCCTCCGGATGGTAGTAGACCAGCAACTTGGCCGCGCTCGCACCCATGCGCCGGATCTTCGCGGCGCCCCAACCCTCGAGCACGCGGCTCTCCCGGGCGTGCGCGTCGGCGCCATAGCCCGTCCGTTCCAGAGCGACGATGAGACCGCGATCGCCCGGCATGCTGCCGCTCGCGATGCACTGCGCCGCGCCGAACTCCGGGTCGAGGAGCACCGCCGTGGCCGCGCCGGCGAGCGCTGCCACCGCGTCGCGCTTGAACGCCGTGAGCTCGTCGTCGCCGACCTCGGCCGGGGCTTCCGGCTTGAGGATCTTGCGCAGGTTGTTGCGGTGGTCGAGAGCCAGCAGCGAGAACGTGCCCCGTTCGTCGGAGCATTGCCGAAGCCCGCGCAGCTTGCCGACGGTCAACTCTGGCATCGCGCCCTCACGCCATCAGGAAGAACGCGATCGCCGCGAGCGCCATGCCGAGGGCGACGATGCGGTGCGGAACGGTGCGGTAGAGGAACAGGGAGAGCAGGACCGTGATCGCCGGCGCGACGGCGTTGATGAGGGGGCTGACGACGATCGCCTTGCCGTAGCGGAACGCGTAGACCATGGTCAGCGCGCCGATCGAGTTCAGGGACTGGATCGCCGCGGTGATCCCCGGGCCCCGCATTCCCCACGGAATCGGTTTCCGGAAATTGGTCATGCGGAGTGCCAGGGGCGCGAGGGCGAGGCCCGTCGCCGCCATGTAGAAGAAGATGCTCTCGCTGCGCATCGTCTGGTTGGCAAAGCGCAGCACGTAGGCCTGGATTCCCCAGGCGAGGCAGACGGCGAGCGCCAGCCAGAACCACAGGCGGCCGCGGCCCACGGACGGGTCGCCCGGAGGCTGGTAGGAGAGCAGCGGCACCGCGATGAGTGCCAGCACGATCCCCGTCCACACGCGCGGCGTCGTCGACTCGCCGAGCAGTCCCGTCGCCATGACCACGCTGATTGCCGGCGAGAGCGACACGATGGGAAAGACGAGATACGCCGGGCCGCGGCGCAGCGCGTCGAAGAGGGCGAGCTGGCCCCCGGCACCGAGCAGCCCGGCGGCCGCGCCGAGCGCGATCGAGCGCGCGTCGGTCTCGAGCTTCCAGCCGACGAGGGAGAGCGCCACCAGGGCGCACGGAATCATCGTCAGCGACCAGACGACATAGCCGAGCGTCGCCGGAAAGCCGCGTTTTTCGGGAAGCTCGATCAGGGCTCCCCAGACGCCCCAGAAGAGCGTGGTCACGAGCGCGTACGCCAGCCAGTGTTCCATCGTCATCGACCTTTCGTCACGCGGCCGCGCCGCATCGGTCCCGTCGTTGCGATTTCAGACGAGCGTCACCTCGACGCCCCGCGCGCGCAGCGCCTCGACGACCTCGGGGCTCGCGGAGACGTCGGTGATCAGCCGGTGCAGCTTCTCCACCCCCGCGATCACCGACAGGCTGCGGCGGTGGAACTTCGAGGCATCCGCGACGGCCACGACTTCCTGCGAGACCTCGATCATCAGGGCGTTCAACTGCGCCTCGAGGACGTCCGGCGTCATCAGGCCGATCTCGGGGTCCAGGCTGTCCACGCCGAGGAACAGGCGGTCGGCGTGCAGCCCGCGCAGCACCTGCTCGGCCTGCGGCCCGACCAGCGAGGACGAGACCTGCCGCAGCATGCCGCCGATCATGATGAGGCGCACGTGCGAGAGGTTCGCCAGGGCGGAGGCGACGTTCAACGCGTTGGTGATCACCGTGAGCGAGCGCAGGCGCAGGCCGCCGATCCGCGCGGCGATCAGCGCCGTCGTCGTTCCCGAATCGAGGATGATCGTCTCGCCCTCGCGGATCAGCCGCGCCGCGGCCTCGGCGATGCGCGCCTTCTCGGCCCGGTGGAGCGTCTGCTTCAGGTCGATCGGGACGTCCTCGACTTCCGCTTCCTCCCGCCGCAGCGCGCCGCCGTGCGAGCGGATCACCCCGCCGGCGCGGGCGAGCGCGTCGAGATCGCTGCGGATGGTGACCGCCGAGACCCCGAATCGGGAGGCGAGCTCCTGCACCGTCGCGCGCTCGCTCGACTCGATCAGCTCGTTGATCCGTGAGCGGCGTTCCTCGAGAAAGAGCGGCGACCGCCCGCGCAGCGTGCCCTCCGGGCGCGATCGGGACCCGGATCGCCTGTTTTCGTTTGATTTCGTACGGTTGCGCATGCTTGTCTCGTATTCTAGACTTCGGTCTCGGTCTTTGTCGAGGAGCGCTCCTCGCGGAGGGACCCTGAACGACGCTCGACACGGCGGCCAGCGCCGCTTCGCGAACGGAAAGCCGGCGGCTTCGGACGATCGAGAAGCCTGGCTCGCCAGGCTCGCAGGGCTTCCGGCGTTCGCCCCGCTGCTCGCAGCTCCATGGGCCGAACAGCTCGCGCTCGGATACGGCCACACGCTGCGCGAGATCTGCCAACAGCCGCTGACCTGGCCGTTGAGCACGGCGGTCATGGCCGCGGCCGCCGAACGGATCGGCAGGACGCTCGACGCCGGCGGCGTCCGGGAGCGCGGCGGCAGCCTGGTGCTGACGGGCTCCGGAAGCTCCTTCTTCGCCGGCGAGTGCGCGGCCCTGCCCCTGCAGGAGGCGCTCGGCATCACGACGCGCGCCGTACCGGCCGGCCAGATCCTGACGCATCCACGCGGAGCCCTGCCCGCTTCGGGTCCATATGTCGCGGTCTCCCTCGCCCGCTCCGGCGACAGCCCCGAGAGCGCCGCCGTCGTGGAGCACGTGCTCGGCGACGAGCGCGCCACGCAGCTGCTGATCTCGTGCAACGAGGACGGAGCCCTGGCCCGGCGCTATCACGCAAGGCCCCGCATCGAGTCGATCGTGCTTCCCCCCGAAACGAACGATCAGAGCCTGGTCATGACGGGGAGCTTCACCAACCTGGTTCTCGCCGCGCGGTGCCTCGCCGATCCCGGCGATCGTGCTCGACAGAGTGCTGCGAGACTCGCGGGCGCCGCCCGGACGCTGCTCCTCGATCGCGCCGGCGACCTCGCGGCCCTGGCGCGGCGGGCGTACACCACGGTCGTGTACCTGGGCAGCGGCGGCCGCCTCGGGGCGGCGCACGAGTCGGCCCTCAAGATGCTGGAGTCCAACGCCGGCCGCGTGATCACGCTCGCCGATTCCTTCCTCGGCCTGCGTCACGGGCCGATGGCCGCGGTCGGCAAAGACAGCCTGATCGTGGCGTTCCTCTCGTCCGACCCGACCGTCCGGGCCTACGAGCGCGACGTCCTCGTCGAACTTCAACGCAAGGGGCTCGGCCGATGGCGACTCGTCGTCGGCGAGCGCATCCCTCCGGAATTGACGCCGGGAACCGAAGACGTCCGGCTCGAAGTGAGCGGTCACGACCGCCCGCTCGATGACGGTGAGCTCGCCCTGCTCGACGCCGTGGCCGGGCAGCTGCTCGCCTTCTTCCGCTGTCTCCACGGGGGCGGCCGACCCGATTCGCCCTCTTCGGGAGTGATCCGGCGCGTCGTCGAGGGCTTTGCAATCCACGCCAGGGAGTAAACGCATGAAACGTGTGCTGGTCGTCGGCGAGATCAACGTGGATCTCATCTGCCAGGGGTACCACGCCTTCCCCACTCCGGGCCGCGAGGTCCTCGTCGACGACTTCCAGATGGTCCTCGGCAGCGCCTCGGCGATCTGCGCCATGGGGCTCGCCCGGCTCGGCACGCCGGTCACGTTCTTCGGCAAGGTCGGCGACGATCCGACCGGGCACTTCTGCCTGAACGCGATGCGCGAGCGGGGCATCGACCTGGCGCACGTCGTCTCGGATCCCGGGCTTAAGACGGGCGTGACGGTCGCCATCACGTCGCCCGTGGATCGCGCGCTGGTGTCGTATCTCGGATCGATTGCGGCGCTCGGGGAGAAGGACGTTCCACGAGCGCTCTTCCAGGCCGCCCAACACGTTCACGTCTCCTCCTACTACCTCCAGGAGCGGCTCCGTCCCGGCGTCGGCACGCTCTTTCGGGAAGCGCGCGCTGCCGGCCTGACGACGTCGCTCGATCCCGGCTTCGATCCCAGCGAGCGCTGGGAGGCGGACCTGCTCGAGACGCTCTCCCAGGTCGACGTCTTCTTTCCGAATGAAGTCGAGCTCCGGGCGCTCACCCGGCTCGACGACCCGGAGGCCGCCGTGCGATCGCTTCAGCGCGGCCCGACCCGGGTCGTCGCGAAGCTCGGCGCCGCGGGAGCGATGGCGCTCGACGACCAGGGCCGGCTCGTTCACGTTCCCGCGCCGGCGATCGAGGTGCTCGACACGACGGGCGCGGGCGACTCGTTCGACGCCGGATTTCTCCATGCCTGGCTGGGTGGCGCCGCGCTGGCCGAGAGCCTGCGGCTCGGCACTGCCTGCGGTGCCCTCTCGACGCGCGGCCTCGGCGGCACGAAGACACAGCCGGACCTCGCCGAGGCCCGGGCCTTCCTCGGGGCGCAGGGATGAAGACCTTCACGCTGTCGCTGGTTCTGTGTCTCTGCCTGGCGAGCCGGGGGATCGGCGGTCAGCCGCAGCCCGTCCCCACGCCGCCGCCGAACGACTCCGCCGAAGCCGGACCGGAGGACCTCCCCGCGGGCGACTGCTTCAGCCCGGGGCAGATCGAGAGTCGCCTCGTCGTCCCGCGGACGCACATCGAGCGCTTCCTGGTCCCGGTCGTCGACGCCCACAGCCACGCGTACGCGGAGACGAGCGAGCGCGTCGCCGAGTGGGTCGCGCTGATGGACCGCCTGCGCGTGCGCGAGTCTCTCATCCTGACCGGAGAGACCGGCGCGAAGTTCCGGGACCTCGTGGCGCGCTACGCCGGTGCTCACCCGGGCCGGTTCGCCATGGCCGCGGGCATGGAGCAGGAAGGGGTCGAGGCGGCCGAATACGGAGAACGCCTGCGCAAGGCGGTGCGCGCCGACGTGGCGGCCGGCGCGGTCGCGCTCGGCGAGCTGACCGACAAGGGCAAAGGGCTCGTCCGCGTCGGCGAGCGCGCCTACTTCATCGACGATCCGCGCTTCGACCCGCTGTGGGACGAGGCCGGCCGCATCGGGATCCCGGTGTTCGTCCACATCGCCGAGCCGGCCGCCTTCTACGACGCCGCCGACGGAAAGAACGAGCTGCGGCGCTCGGCCAACTGGTCGCTGTACGAAAAGGGAACGCCCGGGTTCGAGGCGATGCTCGAGAGATTCGAGCGCGTGCTCTCGCGATTCCCGAAGACCCGCTTCGTCGCCGTCCACGCCTTCAACCTCGGCAACGATCTCGGGCGGGTCGGCCAGCTCCTCGACCGCCACCCCAACGTCCAGATCGATTTCGCCGCGCGCATGTGGGAGCTCGCGCGGCAGCCGTACTCGGCCCGGCGGTTCTTCGCGAGGTATCCCAATCGGATCCTCTTCGGCACGGACAACGATCCGGTCTTCGGTATGTACGCCGCGCACGTCCGCCAGCTGGAGACCGAGGACGAGTGGTTCTGGCCGGCCGACGCCGAATGGTGGCGCGGCTACGGCATGGGCCTGCCGCGCGAGACGCTCGTCAAGATTTACTCGGAGAACGCCGACGCGCTGCTGCGCCGGCGGACGGGCAACTGAAGACGGCGTCGTGAACCGGCGAAAGTTCCTTCAGCTCGCGACAGCCGGGGCGGGCGCGCTGGCAGCACCCCGCGCGGCTTCGGCGTTCGTCCCCGCGCACCGGTGGGATGGCTACGACTGGGGCACGGCGCCGCCCGTCCATGACCGTCTGAACCAGGGTCCCTTCCCGCAGTACCCCCCCGAGCAAGTGCTGCCCGGCTCCGACGTCGTCATGGCCACGACGCCATCGCGCGAGATCGTCCCCGGGTACGGGATGGGGCTCGTCACCTATCTCACCGGGGACTACGGCGCCGAAACCTTCCGCGGCCTGGACATGGCGCGGACGATCGAGGACCTGGTGCGATTGCCGATCGGCCAGAAGCTCTATCTGCGGCCCACGTGGCGGGAGTTGCAGAAGCGGCCCGGCCGCCTCGACCCGGACGAGTACTGGAAGGCGACCTTTGCCGCTCGCGCGCCAGTACGGCAAGCGGGTCGGCTTCCGCGTGATGATGAGTTGCCCCGACATGCGGGCGCCGGCGCTGCCGGATTTCGTTCTCGAGCGCGTCCCCATGGTTCGACTCGAGGGCGAGTGGAAGAGGAAGGGACGCGAGTCCGCCTTCTACGAGGAGCCGCGCTACGACCACCCCTATTTCCAGGAGGCCTTCCGGGAGCTGAACGCCCTGCTCGCGGCCGAGCTCGACGGCAGCCCGCTCGTCGAGTACTTCGACACGTTCATGTACGGCTTCTGGGGCGAGGGGCACACCTGGCCGTTGACGACGCATCCGTTTCCGGACGATGCCGCCGCCGAGCGCACGTTCGTCCGCATGTTCGAGGTCCAGCTCGAGCACTGGAAGAAGACGCCGCTCGCGACGAACACCCAGCCGGACTGGAGCCGCGTCGGAAACTCGGAGCTCGTGGACCGCACGGTGCGCAGTCACAACTGGCTCCGCACCGACACCGTCTTCATCGAGAACGAGCAGATCGAGGCGCTCAGCAACCGTCCCCCCTGGGTCGCCGCGGTCCTCGAGGTCCCCATGTCCGACGGGTCGCCGGACTCGCTCGAGATCGACGAGGGCGTGAGCCTGACCGACAACGCGATCGCGCACGTCATGGACCTCGGCGCGAACTACTGGTCCGTGTGGAACTGGCACGCCGAGAAGGCGGAGAACGTGCTGCGCTACTACCGGGAGCGCCCCGAGATGATCGACACGATCGCTCGCCGCATCGGCTACCGCGTGCGGCCGGCGTGGATCTGGGCCTACGAGGGAGTCGGCCAGAACGGGCTGGTGGTGGGCTTCGCCAACGATGGCATCGCCGGCGTTCCGGGCGTGCTCCGGGTGACGGTCCGCGACGACGAGGGGACGAGTCCTCGTCAGCGGCGGCCTCGATCCCGGCTGGCCCGTACCGGGAAAGATCCGCCAGGCGCGATCTGCCGCTGCCCTCCGGGACCGCATGGACAGGGACTCCGTCTCGCGGCCGAGCTCGAGGTCAAGGGAATGCGCCATCCCGTCGCCTGGGCCTGTCAGCAGAAGCTCGAGCCGGACGGCTCGCTGCGCCTGCGCCGGACGCGGGGTGTCGGGTAGGCGTCTACTCCGGCAGCGCTTCGAGGAGCAGGTGGCCCTGGAACGTCGACGTCGAGCGGCGCCCGCGGGCCGCTGACCGCGCCGAAGTTCGCGCCCCGTCTCGTAGTCGCGGACGCGGTAGCGCCGACTCTCGAGCCCGCGCAGCTCGACCTTCCCGCGGAAGCGATCGGCGAAGAAGGCGTAATAGAGGGCCTCCCCCTTGCGAATCGCGTGCGCCTCGGGCTTGTCGAAGCCGATGTCGTAGAGGGCGCCGAGGTACTCGCCCTGGGAAAGCCGCTTCTGCTGGTAGAGCTTGACCCAGAAGGCCCACGCCTTCTCCCGCTCGGGTGTGAGCAGGAGCTTCTTGTCCTTCTTGCCCGGCGCGCCCGGCCAGGCGAAGTTGGTGCCCACGACGCCGCCGACTCCGAGCGTCGAGGCGAAATCCTCGCCGCCGGCACTCAGTTCGACGAAGTCGCCGAAGTAGGCGACGCCATCTCCGAGCAGCGCCTTGAGCGTCTTGCCCTTCAGCCGCACCTGCCACGAGCTCTCGGGATCCGAAGCGACGACCATGTTGAGGTAGGGCATGGTGAAGAACGAGTAGGCGGTGCCGCACGGACAGATCAGGACGACCGCGTCGGGCCTCGTGGCCATGGCCTCGTCCCAGACGGCGCGAAAAAAGCCGGGGACGCCTTCCGGGGCGTCTTCGGGCGACGCATGTCCGTGCGCGGCGTTGAAGCAGGGCGGCGCGCCGTTCAAATGCTGGCCGTCGATCTTGAGCGCATCGAAGCCCCACTCGCCGAGAGCCTTGCGGACGAACGCCCGGGCGTCCTCTCGGACCGCTCGGTCGGCCGGGCAGAGGTAGAAGGAGTCCCAGTAGGTGATTGCCCGGGTGGATCCATCCTGGTTGCGCAAGAGCTGCTCCGGGTGCTCGCGCGCGAGTCGGGATCCCGGGCCGGCCGAGAGCGGAGACCACCAGAGCTGTGCCCGGAAACCCGCGGCGTGAACGCGGTCGACGAACTTTTTCATGTCGGCGTCGCCGCCCGGAAACTTCGCGGGCGCCGGCGTCCAATCGCCCACGGCCACCTGCCAGCCGTCGTCCAGCGTGACCCAGCGCAAGCCGAGCCTCTCGACGACCGGCAAAGTGGCCAGGACCTGCTCGGTCGTGAACTCGCGTCCGTAGCCCCAGGCGCACCAGATCGGCTCGAACGCGCTCGGGGGCGCGGTCGGCAGGCGGATTCCCTGCCGGAGCATGAGGCTGCCGGTATGCGACGAGCGCCTGGAAGTGGTCACCGCGGTGGACGGCGACGAAAGGTTCGAAGCGTGGTCAGCCGCTCTCCGGGCGCGAGCGTGCGTCCGACGACCGAGCGGACGCCGAGCGTCGCGGCGCGATCGCGAGTCTGCCGAGAGACCGGGAGGTAGATGCGCTGAGGCGTGAGCTCGAGGTGCCCCACGGCGAGCCCGACGTCGCGGCGCCAGACGTCCACGACCGGCGTGCCCCCGCCGAAATCCGTGGAGTTCATTCCGAGGAAGTTTTCCTGGCGGAAACCGTTCGGGACGGGAAGCACCCAGTCCGGCCGCGGATCGTACGAGCCGCTCTGGTAGGACCAGAACGCGGGCTCGCCCCGGTCCGCGGGCGCCGCGATCGCGTAGCGGTTCTGGGTCCACGATTCGATCAAGACGCTGGCCGGCCCGAGGTTCTCGTAGACGGTGCGAAACACGGCGACCTCCGGCCAGTCGTCGTAGAAGACGATCTCCAGGGTCTTCTGGAGATCCTTCCCGCGCCCGACGAGCCGATGCCGCCGCCCCGCCCCGATCTCGTCGGAGTACGGCTCCTCGCTGTGGTCGGCGAAGGCGAAGTCGAGGCGCTCGCCGCCCCTCGCGAAGACCGTCTCGGACGCGGAAAACGGGCCGACCTCGATCCGACTCCCGTCCCGGATCGCGACGACGCGGCTGTGCAGCCGTTCGTCGAATTCGATCTCGATGCCCCGGCCGCGCACCGTGACCGCGCGCGCGGCGGCGGGGAAGAGACAAGCGGCGAAGAGCGCGGCCGCGGCCAGCTGCGCCGGACGCCTCCGACTCAGAAGTACAACCTCAAGCCCCACTGGATCGTACGCATCGGCCCGGCCAGTCCGGTGATCGTTCCGCCCGAGTCGCTGTCGATGTAGGGATCGGGCTGGGCGAAATTCGCGCGGTTGGCGACGTTGAAAGTCTCGATGCGGAACTCGAGCGACATGTCCCTTCCGAGCGGAAATTGCTTGGACAGGTAGAGGTCGATGTCCAGGAAGTCGGGGCCGGTGATGCTGTTGCGCGGGGCGTTTCCGAATGTATACGCATCGGGAACCTCGTACGCGGCCGTGTTGAACCAGCGATTCGGCCCGCGGTTGTTCACGTGCGGATCTCCGACCAGGTTGGGCCGCAACGAGCCGAAGGTTCCGGTGTTGGAGGGATCGCCCCCGCTGATCAGGGGCGTGAAGGGAAATCCCGACCCGTAGGTGAGGATGCCGCCGAACTGCCAGCCGCCGAAGAGCGTGTCGAGGATCCCGGTCGTGTTGACGTAGGCCTTGCCCTGGCCGAACGGCAGGTTGTAGCTGAAGCTGCCGACGACACGGTGGACCTGGTCGCCATCCGACCGCCCGTAGTCGGATGCGACGTTCAGGCTGTTCTGGGGCCACGGCGAGGCGAGGCCGATCTCGCCCTGGTCGCTCTTGGCGTGGCCGTAGTTGTACGAAACGAGAAACCAGAGCCCCTGGCCCAGCCGCTTGCTGACCTTGAGTTGGAACCCGCTGTACTGGGACGAGCCGGCGTTCTCGATCGAGGCGAAGTTGCCGTATTCCGGGTACGGACGGCGGCCCTGGACGTCGCCCGGGCCGGGCGCGGGCTGGTTTTGATCGCGCAGGACCTGCAGGTGGAGCCCGCGGGTCCCCACGTACGCCACCTCGACGCTCAGGTCGCACGGGAAGGTCTTCTGGACGGCCAGGTTCCATTGCTCGTAGTAGGGGCTGTGGAACGACTGGTCCACCGAGATCAGCCCGGGGAACTCGGCGTCGGCCGGGGAGACCGAGGGGAAGCCGTCGTCCACGTTGGCCGCCGGCGTGACGCCGAAGTCGCTGAACCGGCTGACCGAGTAGAAGAACGGCGGGTTGAACCCGAGCTGGAACGACGTCCGCGGCTCCTCGTTGTTGTAGAACATGCCCCAGCCGCCCCGGACGACCCAGGTGTTGCTGTTGTCGGGCGTCCAGGCGAACCCGAATCGCGGCGCGAAGTTGTTCTCGTCGACGTTGATGAGCCCGGGCGAGTTGCCGTTCACCCCCGCCACGAGGATCTGCCCGGTCGCGTAGTCGAAGTTGCTCTGGCGGTTCTGCGCCTCCTGCGTGGCGGACGTGTATTCCCAGCGCAACCCCACGTTGAAGGTCAGGTTGTTGGTCACGCGCCAGTCGTCCTGGACGAAGACGGCGTAGTACCAGGTCGTGTTCTTGACGTCGGTGATGTTCTGGATGTCCGTCTGGGAGGCGAGCCCGAGCAGGGCGTCGCCCATCGCGTCGCCGGTGAACTCGCCGCTGAACCTGAAAGCGCCGCGCGGCTGCGGAATCTGGAACAGGTCGAACTTCGACTGCCGGGCCATCGCGCCGGCGCGCACGTTGTGGTTTCCGAAGAGGAAGGTGAGCGCGTCCGAGAACTGCAGCTCCTGGCTCGTGGTGTAGGTCGGGTTGTATTCCGGGTCGCCGATGAAGGAGTAGGAGTCCGGCGCGAAGACCGTCAGGCCATTGACGCGGGGATCGAGCGGCACGCCCGGCACCTGCAGGTCGGCCGGCGGCACGTAGGTGCCCCCGATCGGGACGCCGACGCTCGTCGAGAGCCGGTTGAACCCGCCGCGAAACTCGTTGAAGGAGCGGCTGGTCAGGGTCTTCGAGTAGCCGAGCGCGGCGCCCCAGGTCGTGCGCGACGTGTCCCCGGTGCCGTAGTCGCCGCCGCCCGCGATCCCCGGCAGCGGAGCGGGAATGACGCGGGACTGGCCGATGTAGGAGGCGCGCCCGAAGACCTGGTCGCTGGCAGTGACGTTGTCGTCCAGGCGCAGGTCGCCCTGGTAGGTGTTCAACGTCACGGTCGGCGCGACCACGTAGTTGTTGCGCAGGCCATCGCGGTTGGGGCTCGGATAGAGATTGATGAAGTTGCGCGCGAGCGGCGACATCCGGTCCTGCGGGATGACGTTGCCCGGGAACGGCTGGCCGGTCTGCGGGTCGATGAGGGTCGGGTTGCCCTCTTCCGAGAAGTCCCCGTTGCGCATCCGGTTCGTGGGGACCGAGAGGGTCAGCGTGTTCGAAGTCGTCTGGTTCGTGCCCTGGAAGTCGGCGAAGTAGAAGGCCCGGTCGCGGCTGATCGAGCCGCCGGCCGTGCCGCCGTACTGGTAATAGGAGAACGGTGGCTTGGGCTCGTTCGGGTCGGCGAAGTAGTCGCGGGAATCGAGGGCGCCGTTGTGCCCGAACAGGAATGCGGTGCCCTTCGTGTCGTTGCCTCCCGCCTTGATGGTCATGTTGATGACCGCCCCGCCGCTGCGGCCGAACTCCGCCGAGTAGTTCGAGGTCTGTACCTTGAACTCGGCGATGGCGTCGATGTTGGGCTGGACGATCGGATGTCCCGGGCTGTCGTTGTTGTTGTTGTCCACGCCGTCGAGCATGAAATTGGTCGCCGACGCGCGCATGCCGTTGGTGATGACGGTGTCTTCCTCGCCCGCGTTGCCGTTGGTCGAGCCCTGAACCAGCCAGACGCCGGGCGTCAGGGCGGCCAGCGGCACGAAGCTGCGACCGCTGATGGGCAGCTCTTCGAGCTGCTTCGATTCGATGACCTGGCCCAGAGATCCCTCCTGCGTCTGCAGGAGCGCCGGCTCGCTCGTGACGACCACGGCTTCGGCGGCGCCGACCTCGAGCTTGAAGTCGATCCGGAGGCGATCCTGGATCCGCAGGTCGATCTTCTCCCGACTCGCGTCCCGGAATCCCTGGAGGGACACCGTCACGGTGTAGGTACCGATCGAGAGGCCCACGGCCTCGTAGTTGCCGCGGCCGTCCGTGGTTGTTCGGGTCGCAATGTTGGTCTGCTTATGGGTCAGCGTCACCGTCGCGCCCGGGAGCACCGCGCCGCTCGAATCGCGCACGGTTCCCAGGATCGCCCCGGTATCCACCTGCGCGAAGGACGAAGCCGCCACCAGGATGAGCACCGCAAGCCAGGCCGAAACGCGTCCGATGGTTTTCATTTCCCCTCCTGTATTCGAAACAGGTGACCGGGCCTCGGGCCGAGGGACTTTTCCGATTGACTGGCGAAACAACACAAGTAAGTGAAAGTATTCGCAATCATATACGCCTTGCGACTTGCGCATGTCAACCCCGGAAGGGGTCCGGGGTCCGGATTCAGCCCCATCGCTTCATAGCGTTGCTGGAACAATGGCTCGCGGCGCGAATAGTGGGAGGGAGGAGGTCCGCGCCGAGGGAGCCGGAGCGCAACGGGGGATCAGGCGTCCGGTCGAGCCCGCATCCGGCGAGCCGGACGCCGGTGCGCCCAAAGGGCGCAGATCCCTCGCGGAGCGCAGGCGACGGAATTGGTGGAGCTGAACGGGATCGAACCGTCGACCTCCTGAATGCCATTCAGGCGCTCTCCCAAACTGAGCTACAGCCCCACGCGGGAAGAGGGCGCGAAGAATAGCACGGGAGCCGCGCAGTGGTAAATCGGGGCCCGAGGGGCGTTCCGATCCATAATCCGCCCGGAAGCGCACGGGGTCCGGTGACCCTCGCGGACTTCAAATCCGTCGGCGTCGCGGCTTCGCGCCGGGACGGGTGGGTTCGACTCCCACACGCTTCCGCCAACTGCGAGCATCTACCATCAAGAACCGAGATATCGGGGGTTCTTTTTCTCACCCCACGAAATGCTGGCTGATGAAGGCGGCGGGACCCCGCCGGCGACGATCGTGTCGGCGTTGATCTCGGAGGCCGCGAGCCAGTCGCCGCAGTCGTCCATGATGGGTTCGCCTTTTCCGAGCCGCGTCCACAATTCGATCGCCGCATCTGCGCCGGTATCGCCTGCGACGATGAAACGCCGAGTGCCCCTCCGAGTCCTCGCTTCGAGCAGGAAGTACATATGCCCTCCCAATAGGCCGGCCGGGAGGCACCCCTTGAGGATCCCTCCCGGCCGTCGTGAAGCCGCGGTCAGTACGGCTTTTTCGGCTGCTGGACCGAGATCGACTTGGCCATGGGGTTTGCGCCCTGGTCCTTGCTGTCGATCGTGATCGACACCGACGAGCCCTCCTGGGGCACGCCCGGGTCGAGCTTGGTGGAGTCGTTCCAGTAGACGGTGACGTTGCTTCCGGTCGAGTCCTTGACCACCATGGACTTCGCCGTCGTGTCCACGTGGCTGACGGTTCCGACGATCGTGCGATCGTTCGCGCGATCGTTCGAGCCATCGGCCAGCGCGACCACGGACAGCGCCAGAATTGCGGCGACCGACAGTGCGGCGAGTTTTCTCATTCAAACCTCCTAGAGAATGGGGCGCCGAATTGCGACCCACCCACTGGTTGATGCAATTGGCGCGCCAGCGGCGTGGCACTTTCGCATCGGCAGGGCCGATGCAGGAGCTAAACTCCCGCGCGTGAACGCGAAAGCGGCGAATCCGCTCGTGGAGGCGGCGGGTCTCTCCCGATCGTACAAGCTCGGCGCGGGCGTCGTGCCGGCCGTACGGGACGTGACCCTCGCGATTGCCCCGGGGGAGTTCGTGGCGCTCAAGGGCCCGAGCGGGTCGGGCAAGACGACGCTACTGAACCTGCTCGGTCTGCTCGATCGGCCCGACGCCGGGCTCGTCCGGGTCGAGGGCCGCGACGGCGAGGCGCTGTCCGAGGACGAGCGGTCCGACCTGCGGCGCGACCGGTTCGGCTTCGTTGTCCAGACCTTCAATCTGATACCGGTGCTAACGGCCGAGGAGAACGTCGCCTACCCGATGGCGCTTGCCGGCGTGGAGGCGGCCGCGCGCCGGGCCAGGTCTCGGCGCGCTGCTCGTGTCGGTCGGCCTCGGCGACAAGTTTGGCGTGCGCCCGGACCTGCTCTCGGGGGGGCAGCGCCAGCGCGTGGCGATCGCGCGCGCTCTGGCGAACGGGCCGTCCGTCGTCTTCGCCGACGAGCCGACGGCCAATCTCGACAGCCACACGGCCGAGGAGATCCTGGACCTGATGCGCGAGATCAACGCGAAGGACCGCGTCGCGTTTCTCTTCGCCACGCACGACCCGCGCGTCGTCTCGCGCGCGCGGCGGGTCGTGAGCCTGCACGACGGCGCGGTCGAATCGGACGTCGCGGCATGAGCGCGTTCGCCCTGGCCTGGCGCAATCTCGTCCGCCAGAAGAGGCGGAGCTTCCTGATGATCGCCGTCGTCGCGCTCGGCTTCGCGGCGTTCGCGCTGGCGGGGGGCTTCATCGCGCAGTCGTTCGAGGGGTTGAAGGAGGGGACGATTCGCAGCGTCGGAGACCTGCAGATCGTGGACCGCCGAGCCGTCGGCAAGGCGGAAGAAGCCACGCTCGAGTACGGCCTGCCCGACGCGAGGCGCGCGCGGGCGCTCGCGGCGGCGGACCCGGATGCCGCGGCCGTTCTGCCGCGGATCGACTTCGTGGGCCTGGCGACGACGGGCGCGAAATCGGTGCCGTTTCTGGGCGCCGGCGTGGACCCGGACCCGGAGGCGGCGGCGACGCTCGCGCCGGAGCTCGTCACGTCCGGCAAGTACCTCTCGGGCGACGGCGGCGACGGCGTGGTGCTCGGCACGGGCCTTGCGGCGGCGCTGAACGTCAAGCCGGGGGATCGGGTCACGCTCATGTCGACGACTCCGGATGGATCGCTCAATGCGCTCGACGGGGTCGTCGAGGGCCTCGTCGACGTGCACATCAAGGAGCTGAACGACCGCTACCTCGTCGCGGGGATCGGGCTCGTCTCACGGCTGCTGCAGAGCCCGGAAACCGTCTCGAAGCTGGTCGTGTTTCTGAAGAAGGGCGGCAACGAGGAGAAGTCCGCCGGGCGGATCGGCAAGGCCCTCGTGGCCGGGGGATACCCGATCGTGGTGCGCCGCTGGCGCGAGCTCGCCACGTTCTACGAGCAGGTGAAGCTCCTGTACATCGGCATCTTCGGGTTCGTCGGCGCGGTCCTCGTCGTCATCGTGATCCTGTCGGCGGCCATCGTCATGACGATGGCGGTGACCGAGCGCACGCGCGAGATCGGGACCTTGCGAGCCCTCGGGACGCGGCCGTCGAAGGTCCTGCGCATGTTTCTCGCCGAGGGCGTCGCGATCGGCCTGGCGGGGTGCCTGGCCGGCACGATCCTCTCGCTCATCGTGGCCGCGGCCCTGAACTCGTCGGGCATCATCCTGCCGCCCCCGCCGGGGGCGACACACGGCATGCCGATCAACGTGAAGCTCTATCCACTCGCGTATGTGGCTGGCATCGCGGCAATGGTGCTGACGATGACGATCGCGTCGTATTTTCCGGCCCGGCGGGCCTCGCGCGTGTCGATCGTGGACGCGCTGACGCATGTCTAGGAAGGCGGCCGCCGTGTTGCTGCTGCTCGTTGCGGCGGCGGCCCCGGCGCAATCCGCCGCGGAGGTGCAGGGATGGTTGCGCGCGGTGGACGGCGCGCGCAATGCGCTGAGCGAGGCGAAGATCACCGCGCGAGCGAGCCAGATCGAGGACGGAAAGGTCGTGGGCACGGCGGACTTCGACATCTACATCAAGGGGCGCGACCGCGCGCTCATCGTTTTTCGGGGCGGCAAGAACGACGGGCGCAAGGCCCTGACGGTCGGCGAGAAGATGTGGCTCCTGGTGCCCGGGCGCCGAGCATCCGGTCCCGATCACGGCCAACCAGCGGCTCATGGGCGGCGCCTCCTTCGGGGACGTCGCGCGCATTCGCTTTGCCGAGGACTTCACGGCCACGGTGCGGCCCGCAACGGAGAGGATCGGCGAGCACGAGTGCCGCGTCCTCGATCTGACCGCGGTGTCGTCGAAGGCGGCCTACCCGAAGATCACGCTGTGGCTCGATGCCGAAGGCGAGCGGCTTCCTCGAAAGCTCCTCTTCATCCTTCCGTCCGGCAAGCTGGCGCGCGAAGTGCGTTTCACGAAGTTCCGCAAGGTCCAGGGCAGAAACGCGGTGGCCGAGATGGAGATCCAGGACCTGCTGGGGCCGAAGGCGCAATCCATGACGCGCCTCGAGTACCTCGACATCCAGCCGGCGAAGATCGACGACATCGTGTTCACCCCGGACGGCGCCAGAGTGATGTGACGCGCGTCGGGAACGACGCGAGAGGGGCTGCGGCTCTCGTTGAGTGTGCGCCGTGGCTGCTGCGCCGCCTGTGCCGGCCGGCCCACTGCTCTCCCTTTGTCATCCTGAGCGAAGCGAAGGATCCCTTTGTTGCCCTGGTGCGGCTATCCCAGCGCCCCTACGGCGGCGCGTTCTCGAGAAACCACCGATCCAGCAGCCTGAGCAACTTCACCGGAACGAATTTCACCAGCCCATCCGCGTGCAGCGCGCCCCTCTGATCGAGGTGCACGTGCTCGACCGGCCCGGCCGAGGCCTTTGCGAGCGCGCGGCCATGCGAGGGGTCGACCAGCCAGTCCCCCTCGGCGGTCACGATCAGCTTCGGCATCGGGAGCGAGGCCATGGCGTCGCTGGCCCGGGGCCGAGGCGTGCCGAGGTTGCGGCCCGAGAGCTTCGGCACCTGCATGGCGTGCCGCAGGCGCACCTGTCTCAGGGCGCCGAGCTTCCAGGGCTTGGGGCGCAGGGCCCGCAGGTCGGCCGGGGAGGAGATCATCGCGAGCGCGCGGCAGGGCTGGTCCGGCTTGAGCGCCAGAGCCTGCGCGGCGATCGAGCCTCCCATCGAGAGGCCGAGGACCGCGAAGCGCTCGTACATCTTTCCTTCCCCGACGAGCTCGTCGAGCACGGCCTGAAAATCCTGGTGCTCCGTGGCGCCGAAGGAGTACCCGCCGCCGCTCTCGCCGTGGCCCCGGAAGTCGAGCGCCGCGACGTCGTAGCCGCGGCGCGCGAAGTGGGTGGCCAGAAACAGGTTCTCCCGGGCCAGGCGCACGCGCCAGAATCCCGGCGCCAGCACGAGCAGCTCGCGCGCCGGTCGGCGCCACAGCGTGTAGGCGATCGAAACGCCGTCGGTCGAACGGGCTCGATGGTGCCCGATCTGGTGCGTGGCAGCCTTTCTGCGCGGCGGTGTCAAAGTCGGCTTCCGAGCACCAGGCACTCGACGAGCGCGCCCTCCGGAAGGGTCTCGGTCCCGAGGGGCACGCGGATCAGGGCGTTCGCCTTCGCGTACGCCCCGAGGTCGTGGCTGCCGCGGCTGCGGATCGGTTCGGCGCTCAACTGCCCGGCCTTCACGGACAGCTTCGCGTCGGTGTACGTTTCCCGCTTGCCGCCGGTCATGATCGGGCGTGTGAGCAGCGCGGAAACGAAGACCGGCCCCGCGGGATCGGCCCCCGACAACGCGTCGAGCGCGAAACGGGCGAAGACGTGGAAGCACACGGAGGTCGAGACCGGGTTGCCCGGCAGGCCGAACCAGAACGTCTTTCCACGGCGGCCGAACGCGACCGGCTTCCCGGGCCGGATCTTCACGCCGTGGAAGAGGATTTCGAACCCGGCGCGCTCGGCTTCCTCCGGCAGGAGGTCGAGGTCGCCGGCCGACACGCCGCCGCTCGTGATCAGGACGTCTTCGTCGTGAGCTTTCCGGGCGAAGAGGCGGCGCACGGCGCCGTCCTCGTCGGCCACGCTGGGGCGGCAGACCGCGGTGGCCCCATGCGCCCGGCAGAGCGCCTCGAGCATCGGGCCGTTCGAATCCCGCAGCTGGCCGGGCCCGGGCGTCTCGGATGCCGGCACGAGCTCGTTGCCGGTGACCGCGATCGCGACGCGCGGCCGCCGGTAGACGTGAAGGGGGTCGACCCCGCAGAGCGCCGCCAGGGCGATGTCGGAGGGCGTCAGAAGCCGGCCCCGGCCGAGCAGCAGCGTACCGGCCTCGATGCTCTCGCCGCGGCGGCGGATGTGCTCGCCCGCGCTCGGAGTACCGAGGGCCACGACGGTTCCGTTCTCGCGCCGGACCTTCTCCACCGGCACGATCGCCTCCGTGCCCGCGGGCACGGGCGCGCCGGTCATGATGCGCACGGCCTCTCCCGGCGCCAGCGGTGCGGGAGGCTTGTCGCCGGCGCCGACGAAACCCGGCCGCTCGGCAACCGGCCCGCTGCCGGGTGAAAAGTCGGCCAGAAGCACGGCATAGCCGTCCATCGCGGACGTGTCGAAGGGCGGCCAGGCGACGTCGGCCCGCACGTCGCGCGCGAGCACCCTGCCCGCGCCCTCGCGCAGAGGGGCCTTTTCCACCGGCCCGGGAAAGCAGGCTTCTGCGAGGATGGCGAGCGCTTCCGCGACCGTGATCACGGGCCGATTCTACGGCGTCGGGAGTGCTGCTACGATCCGCCCGGAGATTGAATGCCGATCTACGAGTACGTCTGCGGCTCCTGCAAGAAGAAGACGGAAGTCATCCAGGGGATGAACGATCCGCGCCTGAAGGTCTGCCCGCACTGCGCCGGCAAGCTGACGAAGGCCTTTTCCGCGCCGGCAATCCAGTTCAAGGGAAGCGGCTTCTACATCACCGATTACCCCAAGGCCACGGGCGAAGGGGCCAACCGGAAGTCGGACGGGGGCAAATCCGAGGGCGCCGGCTCGTCGGAAAAGTCGGAGAGGTCCGAGAGGTCGGAGAAGGGGGAGAAGGCCGAGAAAGCCGAGAAAGCCGAGAAAGCCGAAAAGTCCGAGAGCGCCGGAAAGTCCGAGAAGGTCGAGAAGAAGGCGGAGAAGAAGAAAGAGAAGAAGGGCAAAGACTGACGGGCGAAGGCCGTCATCCGGAAGCTCCGCGCCCTCTACCCGAGCTTCAGCCCCTTCAGATACTCTCGGAACGGCCCGCCGAGGTCCTTCCTCTTCAACGCGAACTCGACCGTGGCCTTCAGGAACCCCAGCTTGTCGCCGGCGTCGTAACGCTTGCCCTCGAAGAGGTAGCCGTCGATCGGGCGGCGCGACAACAGCGTCTTCAGCGCGCTCGTGAGCTGGATCTCGCCGCCCACGTCCGAGCGTGTCTGCCCGAGGATCTGGAAGATTTCGGCCGGCAGCAGGTAGCGGCCGATGATGGCGAGGTTCGAGGGCGCCTCGTCGGGCGCGGGCTTTTCGACCATGTCGGTGATTTTCACGACCCGATCCTCGACCTTTTCGCCCGCGACGATGCCGTACTGGCGGGTCTCCGAGCGCGGGACCTCCTGCAACGCGATCACCGGGTTGCCGCGCCGCTCGTAGAGCCGCATCATCTGGCCGATGCAGGGCTCGTCGGCGTCCACGATGTCGTCGCCGAGGAGCACGGCGAACGGCTGGTCGCCGACGAGGTCCCTGGCCTGCAACACCGCGTGTCCGAGGCCGAGCGCCTGCTTCTGCCGCACGTACGAGATCGGAATGAGCTCGGAGATCTTCCGGACTTCTTCCAGCAATTCGCCCTTGCCCTTCTCCCCGAGCATCTGCTCGAGCTCGAAGGACGTGTCGAAGTGGTCCTCGATCGCGTTCTTGCCCCGGCCGGTGACGATGACGATGCGTTCGATGCCGGCATCCCGCGCCTCTTCGACGACGTACTGGATGAGCGGCCGGTCCACGAGGGGCAGCATTTCCTTGGGCTGGGCCTTGGTGGCCGGCAGGAACCGGGTGCCGAGGCCGGCGGCCGGGAAGACGCCGACGCGAATTCTGGCCATGCGGACAGTGTAGCCGACCGGGGACGGCATCGGAACCGGCCGGCGAGGGCCGCGAGCCCGTACAATGCGAAGGTGAGCTTGGACAAGACAAGGCGGTTCCTGCGGGCCCTCTGCCCGATCGCTGCCGCTGCGCTCTTTCTGGCGGCCGACGTCGCCGGCGCGGCCGCGTGGTGGCGCCTGCCGCTCTGGGGCGCCGAGGTGCGCGCGTTCGCGCTCGACCCCTTCGAGCCCGGCGTCCTCTATTGCGGGACCTCACGCGGCAATTTCTACGAGTCCCGCGACGGCGGCGCGACGTGGGAATCCCTGCGTTCGGGCCCGGCCTTTCCGGGTTACTACGTGACGTCCCTGGTCGCGGATCCCGCCGTGCCCGGCCGCCTCTGGGCTTCGGTGGCGGGCGAGCTCGGCGGCGGCCTGGTCGTCGAGAGCAGGGACCGGGGCGCGAACTGGGCGGTGCTCCTGAAGTCCGGCAAGACCGTGATGACCCGCGCCCTGGCGCTCGCGCCCGGGCTGCCGCGCCTGCTCGCGGTCGGCGGCGACGACGGCGTCCGGCTGTCCGGGGACGGGGGAAAGACCTGGGCACGCACGGGCGAAGGGGTCTCCGGGCTCCTGCAGGTCGAGTCGCTCGCCTTCGACCCGGCCGATCGCCGCGTGCTGTACGCCGGAACGTGGCGCCAGGCCTTCCGGACGCAGGACGCCGGGGCGACCTGGAGCCGCATCGCCGAGGGCATGGTGCTCGACGCCACGGTCTACGCCTGGGATTTCGACGCCGCCGACACGAAGGACGTCTGGGTCTCGACCTGCGGCTGGGTCTACCGCTCGCGGGACGGCGGCGATCGCTGGACGCGGTTCACGACCGGGTTCACGAATCGCCGCTCGCACAGCGTCCGGCGCGATCCGACGCGCCCGGGCGTCGTCTACGCCGCAACGGTCGGCGGGCTCCATCGCTCCGACGACGGCGGCGCGACCTGGGCGCGCATGACGCGGGAGTCGCTCGTCGTGACGGCGCTCGAGATCGACCGGCGCTCGGGCCGGCTCTACGTCGGGACCGAGGGCGAGGGCGTCTTCTACTCGGACGACGGCGGCCGCACGCTCGAGGCCGGCTCGCGCGGCCTGGCGGAGAGCCGCGTTGCGGAGCTCGTCGCCGATCCGAACGATCCCGGCCGGGTGTTCTTCTTCCGCGCGTTCGCGGGCGAGGAGAGCGGGGTCTGGGAGGCGCGCGGGCGCCAGGTCCGCAAGGTCTCGCAGGATGCCCTGCCGGCCGCCGCCTCGCTCGTCGCGTTCCGCGGGCGCGACGGGCGGACCGTGCTGCTGGTGTCGAGCTCCTCGGGCGTCCGGGTCTCGCGCGACCTCGGCGTCCACTGGGAGGCTCCCGCACAGCCGCCCGGAGGCTCGCCGATCGTGCTGTACGGCGCACCCTTCGACGAGCCCATCATCGTCACGACCGAGGGCGTCTTTCGCACCGACGACGGCGCGCGCTTCACGGCGGTTGCCGGCGGGCTGCACCCGACGGCGTCCGCGCAACTGCTGGCCGACCGCAACGGCGATCCGCTGCTCGAACTGCGATCCGGCGCGACGCTGTCCTACTGGGACGGACAGAGCTGGTCCACCCGCAAGAAAGCCGCGCTCGGCGGCGGGATCTTCATGAAGGCCGCCGCCGACACGGCGGCCGGCGGCTACTCGAACCTGCAGGACGTCGATGGGATGCTGCTCTGGCAGGAGGGCCGCAACCGGCGCGCCTTCACGAGCCCGCGCGCCGCGCTGACGCTGGCCTCCGCCGCGCAGGGGGCGGGGGGGCGCGTCTACGTCGGCACGATGGGGGACGGGCTGTTTCTGTTCGAGCCCTGAAACCACTGCCGGGGCCGGGGAAGGGCCGGTCCGGGGCCGCTTCGTTCAATCCGCCCAGCGCCCTGTAACCGAAGTCACGATACCAATCTCTCCGCTCGAAAGATGCGAAAAGGCCCAAGAGCGAGGGCCATGGTGGTTGTGAGAAGCCGCGTGGCGCTATCAACACTCCGGTGACAGAACACTAGCGCCAGCCGGCTCGCATCGCCGGAAGCAGTGCCGATGCGAGCCCCTCTCGGTGGCTGTTCGTCACGGCGGCCGGCGAAGGCGGGATCGAGATCACGGCTCCGAACGCGAGAAGCCCCAGGATGGTTGCGGCGGCGAGCGTGCGGGCTCGGACCGCGGCGCCATGAGCCGCTGCGAGGAAGGCGATTGCGCATGCCGCGATCGGCGGAGCCAGCGAAAGGAGCGCCGGGAGCCCCGCCGCGACGCCCAGGTTGTACTCGACGATCCCCGATTTCAGAAAATAGGCCGCGATGGTCCGCGCCGGGTTCCATGACTCGTACGGAAACAACCAGTAGGTCGAGCCGCAGACGGCGATCATCGCTGCGCCGTAAACCACGGCGGCAAAGAGCAGTCGCTGCGCCGCGGGGCGCCCTCCTTTCGGGATCCGCACGACAAAGAGCCAGGATACGAGGATGAATCCGGGGACGAGGTATCGCGGTCCGAGGCACCAGCCCCCACGCCAGTGGGGCGGAAGAAAGCCAGCGATGACGAGCAGGAGCAGCAGGGGGCCGAGCGCGGGTGCCAGCAGCGATGGGTCGCTTCTCAGTTTACGCAGAGACGCGATCGCCACCAGGGGCCACAGGATCATGAACGGAGAGAAGTAGAGGAGCCCGTGAGCCGGGTCCAGGAAGAGCCCGAGGGCCGCCGCCGGCGCTGGCCACGATATGCCCGCGATGCCGCGCCCCGCGAGCAGCGGATAGCTCTCGCTCGCGGCGGGAGGAAGGGCCAGTACGCTGCCGAAGTAGCGGGCGTGATACCAGGCGAGCGCCGCAGCCGGCAGCGCGGCACCGGAGAGGAACGCCGCCAGGCGAACTCCCGGACCCCGCGCCGCTGCCGCGATCAGCAGGCAGAGCGCGATGACGGCCAACGGATATTCGGTGGCGACCGCTGCGGCTGCGAGAAAGCCGGCGGCAGCCGCCGGGAGCAGGCCGTGCTCGTGGACGGTGAGCGTGAAGCTGAGAAATACGAGTGCGGCAACGAAGCCATGGGAAAAGAAGGATCGGGCGTAGACCTGGAAGGGCGTCGCGAACAGCAGTGCAAAGAGCCAGAGGGGAAGAAGCGGGGGCGGTGGCGCAATTCGAAGAGCCTTGCGGACGAAGACCAGGAGGGCGAGCGAAACCACGAGCGTGACCGAAAGAAGTCGAGCTCCGTAAAACACGAGCCAGTCCTGCGATGAGGCGGGAGCCGGCAGAAACCGACGCAGGGTCCAGTATGCGGGCAGAGCGGCGACAGACAGGCCGGGCCCCTTGTTGGAGAACCGGCGGCCGTTGTGGGCGGCGACGTCCGAGTGCCAGCCGAGATCGCGCAGCTCCGGACCGATCTCCGCCGTGCCACGCTCTCCGAGAGCCCGCAACAGTTGGAAATGGCCCCGCTGGTTCGCATCCGGCGCGCCGGGATAGATGCCCACGAAGTACACGCAGACGAAGACGAAGCACGCCAGCACCTGCAGGCATGCACGTCGAATTCGATGGGATTCCTTCGAGGTATCCAAGCCGTTGCTCGTTCCCGGTGCACGGTTGACCGCGTCGTGGACTTGCTCGGGACGCCCGTGCTCGGTGCCATCCTGGCGAGCGGGCCGTTCGGGGTTCCCGGAACTCCCGTGGATCATGTCAATGGTTTGCAGGCGCGCCAAGACGAGGTCAGCGCGGGAGGTTCAGCAGCTTTAGCTGCGCCCCCACGGTGACCTTCTCCCTCGCCGCCATCCCGCCCGCGATCTCCAGCACCTGTCGCGCCGGGGTGTCCGGGCCGTAGGTGGCGCACGGCTCGGCCTTGCAAGGGGGGGTATCGGCCGAGACGAACAGGACTTTTCCCGACGCATCCATCCAGATCATGTCGAGCGGGATCATGGTGTTCATCATCCAGAAGTGGTGGGGCGCATCCTCGGAAAAGACGAAGAGCATGCCGGTGCGGTCGGGAAGGCTCTCGCGGTACATCAGACCCTGGGCCTGTTCCTCGGGCGTGAGCGCGAGCTCGAGCCGGTACACGGCGCCCGATGGCATCTCGGCGCGCGGGCCGGCGGAAGCCGTGGACGAGGAGGGCGTGGCGGAGGGCGCCGGTGCGGGGCCGGGTGCGGCGCCGCAGGCCGACGCGAGCGCCGCGGCCGCCAGGGCGGCGGCCAGGCGGGCCCGGCTCACGCCGGGGTTTCCTTCGCCTCGGCCGAGCCCTCGTCCTCTCCCTCGTACATCTCGTCGCGGTGCACGAGGCTGTACTTCTTGGCGTAGTACCGGAAGGAGCGAAACGACATGTGGAGCAGCTCCGCGGCCTTCGTCTGGACTCCACCGCAGCGATCGAGGGCCTCCCGCATGAGGCGCTTTCCGACGGTCTCGAGGTACGCCTCCAGGTTGATCCCCTCTTCCGGCAGGTTCTCGAAGTCGGGAACGCGCGTCCGGACTCCGAGCACGATCGCCTCGGGCAGGCTCGAGGCGTTGATCACCGGACCCGCCTCGAGGGCCACGGTGCGCTCGAGCGTGTTCTCGAGCTCGCGCACGTTGCCGGGCCAGGGATAGCCCTCGAGCAGCCGCATCGCCTCGATCGAGATCTTCTTCTCGGGGATCTTCTGCTCCTTGCAGAGCGCCGCGATGAAATGGGTGGTCAGCGGGGCGATGTCTTCGGTCCGGGACCGCAGGGGGGGCAGCGCGATCGGGATGACGTTGATCCGGTAGTACAGGTCCTCGCGGAACTTCCCCTCGGTGACGAGGTCGGTCAGGTCCTTGTTGGTGGCGGCGACGATCCGGACGTCGACGGAGACCTCGTCGTTGCCGCCGACCTTGCGGATCAGCTTCTCCTGGATCGCCCGCAGCAGCTTGACCTGCATCGTGGGCGTCGTCTCCGAGATCTCGTCGAGAAAGAGGGTGCCGTTGTCCGCCTCCTGGAAGAGGCCGCGCTTCTCGCGAACGGCGCCGGTGAACGCCCCGCGCTCGTGCCCGAAGAGCTCCGATTCGAGCAGCGACTCCGGCAGCGCCCCGCAGTTGATCGAAACGAACTTCCGGTCCTTCCGGATCGACGAGAAGTGGATCGCGCGCGCGATGAGCTCCTTGCCCGTGCCGCTCTCTCCCGTGATCAGGACCGTCGAGGAGACCTTGCCGATGCGCTCGATCGTGCGGAAGATCTCCTGCATCCGGCTGCCCTTGCCGATGATGTTGGCGAACGTGTACTTGCCTGCCAGCTCCTGTCGCAGGTACAGGTTCTCGTCCTGAAGCAGCTTCTCGCCGAGCGCGCGGCGGACGATGAGGACGAGCTCGTCGTTGTTGAAGGGCTTGGAGATGTAGTCGACGGCGCCCCGCTTCATGGCCTCGACCGCGTCCTCGGTCGACGTGTGCGCGGTGATCATGATGACCGGCGTCGGGAGGTTCTCGTCGCGGACCTTGCGAAGCAGGTCGAGCCCGTTGCCGTCGGGCATCTTGATGTCGCAGAGGATCACGTCCGGGCTCGAGCGGATCGCGGCCGCCACGCCCTCGGTGTAGTTGGCGGCCGTCATGACCTCGAAGCCCTGCTTGTGGAAGAGCAGTCCCAGCATGTCCCGCAGCGACTTCTCGTCGTCGACGATCAACAGGCGCGGCCCGCTCACTGCACGGCCTCGGGGATCGTGGCGGCGCGCTCCGGGGTCGGGCGGGCGCTCGTGTCGCGCGGCAGCAGTATGGTCACGGTGGTTCCCTCGCCTGGCCTCGATTCCACGTCGATCGCGCCCCCGTGGTCCTCGACGATGCGCCGGACGATGGCCATTCCCAGCCCGGTGCCTCCGTCGAACGCCGTGGAAAAGGGCGTGAAGACGCGGGCCAGCTCTTCGACGCTCATCCCCCGGCCGGTGTCGCGAAACTTGATGCTATACCACGCGGCGTCCTCGCGGCCCTCGACCGTGAGCGTCCCGCCGTCGGGCATCGCGCGGACGGCATTCTTGGCCACGTTGTAAATGATCTGGCGGATCTGATCGCGGTCGCCCGAGAGGAGCGCCGAGCCGGGCGCGACGTCGGCGACGATCGCGTGGGAGTCGGAGACTTCTTCGGAGAGCCGGAAGAGATCCAGGACCTCCTGGATGTTGCCGGCCACGTCGAAGACGGCGACGCTGCGCTCCTGCGGCCGCACGAAGCGCAGGAACTCCTCGAGGATCTTGGACAGTCGGTTGGACTCCGAGACGATGATCTCCATCAGCCGCCGTTCCGCCGCGCCCACGGACAGGTCGTGCGACAGCACCTGGACGGACCCCGAGATCGAGGCGAGCGGGTTGCGGATCTCGTGCGCGATGCCCGCCGCGAGCTCTCCGACCGCGGCGAGCTGCTCGTTGAAGCGCGCCTGGCGCTCGAGCTTCTTGACCTCCGTCAGGTCCTGGAACACGACGAGCGCGCCGTCCGCGCCGTCCGGGTCTTTCAGGGCGCGCACCGAGTAGCCGAGCACGCGCCGCGATGCGCCGCGCTCGATGTCGACCTCCGCCCGGAACCCCTCCCGGCCGCGGGTGCGCTGCCGGATCTCGTTCCAGTCCTTCGGCAGGTTGAGCCCGATCTCCGAAAGGAGCTTGCCGGTGGCGCGCGCGGGGGTGATGCCGAGGATGTCGCCGCCCGCCTGGTTCAGGAACGTCACGCGCTCGAGCGAATCCGCGGTGAGCAGGCCCGAGGACATGGACGCGATTACGTTGGCATAGAGGGTCTGGATGCGGGAAAGGGCCTTCTGGCGCTCTCCGAGCTCTTCCCGGGCGGTCCGCAGCTTTTCGGAAAGGTAGGACACCATGAAGGCCACGCCGTAGAAGCCGACGACGGTGATCGCGAGGTTGTAGCCGATGCGCTCGACGCCCCAGTGCGGCGCTCCCCCGAGCGCGGGCCGGGCAACGACCTCGTAGGCGGTCAGCTCCACCATGAGCCCGTGCAGCAGGGCCGCGACGGAGGCGATGATGAGGGCGCCGGTGCGGAAAAGCAGGAAGGCCGCCCCGCCGATGACGACGAGGTAGAGGAACGTGAACACCGAGCTCGGGCCCCCCGTGGAGTAGACGAGGGCGCACACCAGGCCGAGGTCGCCGAGGATCTGCAGGTATGCCTCCGCCCGGGTCGGGAGCAGCCGCCCGACGGTCCAGTGAAAGAGCGAGAGGGCGAACGCCGCCGCCCAGAGCCCGTAGAGGTAGGAAATGTCGACGTTCTCGGGGGCGGCCCCGGGGACCGGGACCGACGGACCCGAGCCCGCCTGCACCAGGATCGCGGACAGCAGGATGAGGAAAAGGACGACGACCCGGACCGTCGTCAGCCAGAAGAGGGAGCGCCGGAGGGGGGAGTCGTCCAAGGTCAGTGTCGATTCTGGCATCCCGACGCCCCCTCACTCCGACCCTCTCCCCAGGCCGGGGAGAGGGAGGAGCACAGGGCGGTCACGACGCGCCGTTTATCCGATCTTGTTGATCAGCGTGAACATCGGCAGGTACATGGCGATGACGATGCCGCCGATGATGACGCCCAGGATGAAGATCATGACCGGTTCGAGCAGCTTGACGAGGCCGGCCACTGCGATGTCCACCTCGTCCTCGTAGAACTCGGCGATCTTGTTGAGCATCGAGTCCAGGGCGCCGGTCTGCTCGCCGACCCCGATCATCTGCACGACCATGTTCGGAAAAACTTCCGAGTCCTTGAGGGGCTCGACGAGGGTCTTGCCGTTCTCGACGCTCTTGCGCGTCGCGAGGATGGCGTCCTCGACGATCGCGTTGCCGGCCGTGCGCGCGGTGATGTCCAGGCTCTCGAGGATCGGAACGCCCGACGAGGTCAGGGTCGCCAGCGTCCGGCAGAACCGCGCCACCGAGATCTTGCGGAGGATCATGCCGAGGACGGGCGCCTTCAACAGCAGGCCGTCGATGACGCGGCGGCCCCGGTACGTCTGGTAGTAGCGGCGGAAGAAGAAGACGGCGGCCGCGATCCCGATGACGAAAAAGATGAAGTACCGCGCGAGGAAGTTCGAGGCCGCGATCACGACGCGCGTCGGGAAGGGCAGCTCGGCTCCGAGGCTCGTGAAGAGGGCGGCGAAGGTCGGGATGACCTTCAGCAGGATGACCGCGACGACGATCGCGGCGATCGTGATGACCGCGATGGGGTAGATCAGGGCCGCCCGGACCTGCGAGCGCAGCTTGACCGCTTTCTCGATGTACGTCGAGAGGCGCTGGAGGATCGTGTCGAGGATGCCGCCCGCCTCGCCGGCGGCGACCATGTTGACGTAGAGGTCGTCGAAGGCCTTCGGGTGCCGCCGCATGGCGTCGGCGAGCGTCGAGCCCGCCTCGACGTCCTGGCGCACCTGCAGGAGGATCTTCGCGAAGTTCTTGTGCTCCTGCTGGTTCGCGAGGATCTCGAGGCACTGCACGAGGGGGAGTCCCGCGTCGATCATGACCGAGAACTGGCGCGTGAACACCGCGAGGATCTTGGAGGGAACGCGGAACCCCATCTTCGTGAGCGAGATCTCCTTGCCCCGCTCGCGGATGCCGGTCACGACGATGTTCTGCCGGCGCAGCGTCGCCAGCGCGACTTCCTTGGTGTCGGCGACCAGCACGCCCTCCTGGACGAGGCCCGTGCGGTTCCTTCCCTTCCAGACGTAGTTGGGCATCGCTTATGTCCTCTTGCCGGCCGTGGCGGCGGTGGTCGGCACGTTGACGCCGACGCCGCGGTTGATGAGCTCCTGCAGCTCGTCCGGGATCGACGAACGCGAGAGTGCCGCCTCGAGCGTGATCTGCTTCTTCAGGTACAACGTCGCGAGCGACTGGTTGAAGGTCTGCATTCCGAACTTCGACTGCCCGGACTGCATCGTCGAGTAGATCTGATGGATCTTGTCCTCGCGGATCAGGTTGCGCACGGCCGCGTTCGGCACGAGCACCTCGAGGGCCATGACGCGGCCCTTCCCGCTCGAGCGCTCGATCAGCGTCTGGCACATGATGCCCTCGAGCACGAAGGAGAGCTGCGTCCGGATCTGGCTCTGCTGGCCGCTCGGGAACACGTCGATGATGCGGTTGATCGACGTGGTGGCGGAATTGGTGTGCAGGGTCGCCATCGTGAGGTGGCCCGTCTCGGCGATGCGCAGCGCGGCCTCGATCGTTTCGAGGTCGCGCATTTCGCCGATGAGGACCACGTCGGGGTCTTCGCGCAGCACCGCGCGCAGGGCGTTCGAGAACGAGTGCGTGTCGGCGTGCAGCTCGCGCTGGTTGACCAGGCACTTCTTGTGCTGGTGGAGGAACTCGATCGGGTCTTCGATGGTGAGGATGTGGAGCTGCTTCTCGCGGTTGATCTTGTCGAGCATGGCCGCCTGGGTCGTGGTCTTGCCCGATCCGGTCGGGCCGCACACGAGGATCAGGCCGCGCGGCTTGTCGCAGAGCAGCTCGACGACCGGCGGCAGCCCCAGCTCCTTGAACCCCAGGATCTCGTACGGGATCTGCCGGTAGACCCCGGCGACCGCGCCGCGCTGCATGAAGTTGTTCGCCCGGAAGCGGGCCATGCCCTTGACGCCGAAGGACAGGTCGAGCTCGAAGCTTTCCTCGAAGCGGTGCTTCTGGGCGTCGGTCAGGACCGAGTACGCGAGTTGCTTGGTTTCCACGACCGTCAGGGGCGGATACGGGAGGGGGATGAGCTTTCCGTCCAGACGCACCATCGGCGGAGACTGGGTCGTCAAATGGAGGTCGGAGCCCCCCATTTCGACCATTTGCTTCAGCAGGCCGTGGAGCGTGGTCTCACTCGCCATACAGTTTTCCCCCGGTTGTCGTGTCGCAGTAGTTTACGCCCGAAAAGGGGGCAGGTAAAGGACTTAGGGGCTCTGGAGGAGACGGAATACGGTAAACGTCAGACGGGAGACGAGGATACTGTCGGTTCGTCGACCGTCTGCCGTCTGGCGGCCCCCGTCCTAAAGGACAGTTTCCCGGAGCACTTCCTCGAGGGTCGTCGAGCCGTCCTTGATCTTCATCAGGCCGGACATCCGGAGGCTGACCATACCCTCTTCGATGGCCTTCCTTTTCAACTCGATCGAAGAGGCGCCGGAGAGGATCATGTCGCGGATCTCGTCGGTGAAGGCGAGCACCTCGAAGAGGCCCACGCGGCCCTTGTACCCCGTGTTGTTGCAGCGCTCGCAGCCGCGCCCCCGCTTGATCCGCATGGATTTCGCTTCGTCCGGCGCGAATCCGACCTGCATGAGCATCTGCGGCGGCGTCTCGACTTCCTCGGAGCACTGCGTGCAGATGCGGCGCACGAGCCGCTGCGCGCAGATGCAGTTGACCGAGGTCGCGACGAGGAAGGGCTCGATGCCCATGTTCATCAGCCGGTTGATCGTGGACGGCGCGTCGTTGGTGTGCAGCGTCGACAGGACGAGATGGCCGGTCAGCGCAGCCTTGACCGCGATCTCGGCCGTCTCGAAGTCGCGGACCTCGCCGACGAGGATGATGTCGGGGTCCTGCCGCAGGAAGGAGCGCAGCGCCGAAGCGAAGGTCAGGCCGATCTGCTCCTTCATCTGGACCTGGTTGATTCCGGCCAGGTTGAACTCGATCGGGTCCTCGGCCGTCATGATGTTGACGGTCGGGTCGTTCAGCGCGGCGACCGCCGAGTAGAGCGTGTTCGTCTTGCCCGAGCCCGTCGGCCCGGTGACGAGGACGATCCCGTAGGGCCGGTCGATCGCGTCCTTGAAGCGCCGCAGGGGCTCCTGGTCGAACCCGAGTTGCGTCATGTCGAGCTGCAGCTTCGTCTTGTCGAGCAGCCGCATGACGACCTTTTCGCCGAAGTGGGTCGGCACGCTCGAGACGCGCAGGTCGAGGTCGCGCGAGCGCTCCTCGACGCGCAGCCGGATCTTGATCCGGCCGTCCTGGGGCAGCCGCTTTTCCGAGATGTCGAGCTTCGCCATGATCTTCAGGCGCGAAATCAGCGGGTCGCGGGTCCGCATCGGCAGCGCCATGATGTTGTGCAGGATGCCGTCCACGCGGAAGCGGACGCGGAATTCCTTCTCGTAGGGCTCCACGTGGATGTCCGACGCGCCCGCCTTCAGGGCCTCGATGAGGATCAGGTTCGAGACCTTGATGATCGGCGCGGACTCGCTCGACTTTGCCAGGTCCGAAAGGTCGATCTCCTGGCCTTCCTCGCCGCGCACGACGTCGACGTCGGCTCCGGTGTCGAGCCCGGTGATCTCGTCCATGTTGAGCTCGCCGAGGCCGACGCTGGCCATGTCGTCCATCGTCAGGGCGGAGGACGCCATGACGTCGTCGAGGCTCGTGTCGCCGCCGAGCGTGGGCCCGGTGCCGCCCTTCGCGCGTTCCTTGAGCACGACCGAGCGCGGCGTGCCGTAATGCTTGTCGATCGCCTTGCGCAAAGCGATCTCGGAGGCCACGACGGGCTCGACGTTGTAGCCGGTCATGAACTTGATGTCGTCCATGGCAAAGACGTTGGTCGGATCGCCCATTGCGATCGTCAGGGTCGCTCCGGTCTTGTTCACCGGGAGGACACCGTACTTGCGCGCGACCTCGCCCGGCACGACCTTGATGATGGCCGGGTCGATCTCGAAGTGGGCGAGGTCGATGGAGGGGACGCCGAACTGCTGGGACAGCGTCTCGGTGATGTCGCTCTCGGAGACCGCTCCGACCCGCACCAGGGCCTCGCCGATCTTGCCGCCCTCCTCACGCTGGAGCTTCAGCGCCGTTTCCAGCTGCTCCTGCGTGATGAGCTTCTGCTTGAGAAGAAGGTCTCCGAGCTTTACGGCCATGTAAGTGAAGGATGGTAGGGGTTTAGGGGCTGAGAGTCAAAGGGCGACTCATCACCCTCTCGGCAAGCCCCAGCACTTGCTCATCCGTGGCGCCCCGCATTTGCGCCACGACGCCCCTCCGGTTCCGATAGGGCCCGTTGCGGTCCGGATCCGTCGGACCGAAGAGCGCCAGCGTCGGCACGCCGAGCGCGTCGGCAAGGTGGAGCGGACCGGTGTCGCCGCCGACGAAGAGGTGGGACGCGGCGTAGAGGCGCGCGAGCCCGGCGAAGTCGAGCAGCGGCGGCCGCGACGCGCGGGGCAGCAGGGCCGCGAGGCGCTCCGCTCGGGTCTCGTCTCCCGGTCCCCACGAGATCACGGGGTGGACGCCGCGGCGTTCGGCGAGGACCTCTGCGAGGCGCGCGAGGCGATCTTCGCCCCAGACCTTTTCCTGCCGGCCGGCGCCGGGATGGAGCACGAAGAAGGGCCTTGGCACCGTTGCGAGGAACGCGTCGGCCCCCGGGCTCGGCCGCCGGAGCAGGTATGCGGCGTCCGGCGCTCGCGCGGCGACCGGGATGCCGGCCGCGGAGAGCAGCGCGAGGTTGCGGTCGACGACGTGCCGCGCCTCCGGCGCCGGCGTGACGCGGACGTCGCAGAGCGGGGCCGAGGTTCCCTCGCGGCGCTCTTGCGCCGCAAACCCGACGACCGGGGCCCCGGCCATGCGCGCGATCAGCGCCGACTTCCAGAGGCCCTGCACGTCGATCGTGTGGTCGGGCGCGAAGGCGCGCAGCTCGCGGCGCAGCGTGCGGATCCCGCCGCGCGTCTCCGCGGAAAACGGCCGCCGCCGCCACGCCTTCGTGTCCGCGACAAAGAGGCGCGCGCAATTGGGGTTTCCCTCGAGCAGTCCCGCAAACGCGCGCTCGGCGACCCACCCGACCGTCGCGCCGGCCGCCGCCGCGTTTTCCGCCAGTGGGAGCGTGTGAATCACGTCGCCCATCGCGGACAGGCGGACGAGCAGGAGCTTCACGACCGCTTGATTCTGGCGACCAGGTCCGTCGTCGCGTGGTCCTTCGCGTCGCCGACGATCGCCGTGCGGCCGCCGTACGCGGCGACGACATCGCCCTCGGGCACGGTGTCCGTCGAATAATCGGTGCCCTTGGCGTGGACGTGTGGCTGCATCGCGGCGATCAGCGCGGCAGGGGAATCCTCTTCGAAGATGCAGACGGCGTCGACCGCGGCCAGGGCCGCGACGATCTCGGCGCGCTCGGCCGCGGGAAGGATCGGGCGCGAGGGGCCCTTCGCGCGCTCGACGGACCGGTCGGAGTTGATCCCCACGGCGAGCCAGCCGCCCTCGCGCCGGGCGCCCTGCAGGTAGCGGACGTGGCCCACATGGAGCAGGTCGAACGCGCCGTTGGCGAAGACGATCGTCTTGCCGGCCGTGCGCGCGCGTCGCGCTGCTTCCAGAAACTGCTCGCGCGGGAGGACCTTCGAGGCGCCCTCTCCCGGCTTCACGACAGGAGCGCCCGGTCCGCCAGAATCGCGTCCCGGAGCTCCCCGGGCGTCACCACGGCGGTGCCCATCTTGGTCACCACGATGCTGCCGGCGAAATTCGCGAGGAGGGCTGCCTCGAGCGGCGATGCCCCGGCGCAGAGGGCGAGGGAGAAGGCGGCCAGCACCGTGTCGCCGGCGCCCGTGACGTCGGCGACCTGGTCGGTGCCATGCACGGGGATCCGCTCGGCCGGCCCGAGCCCCGAAAAGAGCGCCATTCCGCGCGAGCCGCGCGTGACGAGAAGACACTCGCAGCGCATCTGCGCGCGCAGCGCCGCCCCCGCCTTCTCGAGCTTCGGCTCCGAGTCGCCGAGCGGCTCGCCCGCGCACTCCTCGAGCTCTTCCTCGTTGGGGGTGGCGGCGTCCACGCCGGCGTATTCCGGAAGGCGGTGGCGCGAATCGACGCAGATGCGCGCGCCGGGCGCCAGCGCCCCTCGCAGGATCGGCAGCGCCGCAGGAGTGATCGCACCGTATCCGTAGTCGGACAGCACCGCGCCGTGTGCCCCGAGAGCGGCGGCGCCGAGGCGTTCGCCGGAGGCGACCACGCGCGCCGTCCCGGCGTCGAGCGTGTCCTCGATGTCGTAGCGGACGATCTGCTGCTTGATGGCATGCGGCGCGCCGCCGAGGATGCGGGTCTTCGTCGGGGTCCGGTAGCCCGGCACCTCGAGCAGCCCGTCGGTGGCGATGCCGCGCTGCCGGAGCGCGTCGCGCAGGGCCCGCCCGGACTCGTCGGACCCCGTCGCGCCCACGGGCACCGGGGTGCCGCCGAGCGCGTGGACGTTGGCAGCCGTGTTTCCCGCGCCGCCCGGCAGGCTCTCTTCCCTCGCATAGCTCAGGATGAGGACCGGGGCCTCGCGGCTGATCCGCTTCGGATGGCCGTAAAGGAACCGGTCCAGGACGAAGTCCCCGGCGACCACGAGGCGGCGCCCGGCGAGGGCCTCTACGAGGGCGAGCAGGCGTTGTCGGGCGACAGTCGGCGGCACGGCTGCGGATTATAATGACCGTCCCGAGAACGACCGATGCTCGACTCACAAGTCCTCGTGCTGAATCGCGTCTTCCAGGCCGTCCAGCTGACGTCCGTGCGCAAGGCCTTCTCGCTCTTCTACAAGGGCCACGTGAGGGCCGTCCTGCCGGACTACACGACCTACGAGTTCGACAACTGGTGCGACATCCCCGTGCAGCCGCAGGACGAGGTCGTGCTGACGCCTTCGATGGCGATCCGGGTGCCGCGCGTGGTCGCCCTGAAGGACTTCGACCGCCTGCCCCGCCAGGACGTGAAGTTCTCCCGCCACAACATCTACCTGCGCGACGGGAACCGCTGCCAGTACTGCGGCCACAAGTTCTCCTCGTCGGAGCTCTCGCTCGATCACGTCATCCCGCTGTCCCGCGGCGGAAACTCCTCCTGGGAGAACGTGGTCTGCGCCTGCCTCTCCTGCAACGTGAAGAAGGGCAACCGCACGCCCCACGAGGCGGCGCTGCGGCTCGTGATGCCGCCCAGAAAGCCGCGCTGGCACCCGGTCGGCCAGTTCGGCTCGAGCCGGCTCCATCCGGCGTGGCGGAATTTCCTGGATCTGGCGTACTGGAATACTGAGCTGCGGTGAGGCGGCTGTAGGCTGCGTCGCTCGGTGAAGCCGCGGCGCGGCTGCTAAAGGGATCCTTCGGGCCCTGCCGGGCCCTCAGGATGACAAGAAGGCGCGCGGCTCTTTTCGAGCCGCGCTTTCCTTCTTGTCATCCTGAGCGAAGCGAAGGATCCCTTTCGTCGCCGGTCAGTTCGATCACCGCCGCCACCGCGTCTGCCACCTCGATCTCCCTCATGCACTCGTGCCCGTACGGGCACTCCGTCTGGAAGCACGGCGAGCAGGAGACGTATCGGTCGAGCACGCGGGAGGGCGATCCGGAGGGGCCGGTGCGGCCGGGATCGGTCGCCCCGAAGAACGCGACCGTGGGCGTGCCGACGGCGCCGGCCAGGTGCATGGGCCCCGAGTCGTTCGTGACGGCGACGCGGGCGCGGGCGAGCAGCGCCGCGAGCTCGACCGGATCGAGGTCGGCGCCGAGCACGGGCACGCGGGCACGCGCCGAGGACGCGACGCGGGCCCCGAGCTCGCGCTCGGCGGGTCCGATCAGGAGCGCGCAAGCGAATCCGCGCTCCGAGAGCGCATCGGCGAGCGCGGCGTAGCGCTCCGCGGGCCAGCGCTTGGTCGCCGCGAAAGCGCTCCCCGGGCAGAGCGCGGCGAGCCTTGCGTTGCCGAGCCCCGCGGCCGAGAGCACGGCGTCCGCCCGGGCGCGGGCGGCTTCGGGCAGGGGCAGGCGGGGCGGCGAGGCATCCGGGGCAATTCCATGCTCCGTGAGCAGCGCGTCGTAATCCCGGAGCTGATGCGCGGTTCCGGCCGGCGCCGGCCTCGCGTGCGTCAGCAGCGGGCCCCGTCGCTCCGTGGCATAGCCGATGCGCCGTCGCGCGCCCGACGCGAAGGCGTAGAGCGCGGCGCGAAACGAGTTGGGCAGCAGCCACGCTTCGTCGAAGCGGCCCCGCCTCAATCCGACCACGTCCGCGGCGAACGAGGACCGCAGCAGGACCTCGTCGGCGCTGCCTTCCGCGCGGTAGATCGTCGCCGGCCCGCTGCGGGCGAGGACGCTCAGGCGATCGGACGGGTGCGTCCGCCGAACCGCCCACAGGAACGGCAGCGACATCACCGCGTCGCCGATCCAGTTCGGGGCAATGACCAGCCGCTTCAAGCGCGGCCGCCGATCTTTCCGCCTGCCGCCGTCTCGGCCTCGGGCCTCGTCCGCCACCGGTTGTGCATCCAGAACCAGGCCTCGGGCTTGCCCCGGATCACCGCTTCGGTGACTTCCATGTAACGGGCGGTGGCGCGCCGGATCGCCTCGTCGCGATCGCGTCCCGGCGCCCGGAATTCCTCGGCGAAGATCGGGGCGCCGAGCTCGAGCACGTAACGGCCTGCGCCCTCCGGCCACACGAAGGCGGGCACCACGGGCGCGTCCGTCTTCAGCTGGAAGAGAGCGAGCGCGGGCGTCGTGGCCGCGAGCCGCCCGAAGAAGGGCACGAAGACGGCCTCGCGCGCGAGCACGTTCTGGTCCACGAGGATGGCGACGGTCTGCCTGCCCCGGATGGCGCGCAGGATGTCCCGGGCCGCGTCGCGCTTGGCGATGAGCCGGTTGCCGAAGCGGGTCCGCCGCCGCGCCAGCTCTGCTTCCAGGAACGGGTTGTCGAGGGGCCGCACGACCGGGGCGATCGGCTCGCCGATCAGCCCCGCCCGGATCGCGCCGAGCTCCCACCCGCCGAAATGCGCGGAAAGCAGAAAGACGCCGCGCCCGCGCTCGCGCGCGGCGAGCAGGTGCTCTTGACCGGCGACGCGAATGCGGTCGCGGATCTCGGCCTCGGACATCCCGGAAACTTCCACGAACTCCACGAAGGCGGCGCCGACCGACTCGGCCGACCCGCGGGCAAGCTGCTCGATCTCGGCGGCGCCTTTTTCCGGGAAGGCCTGGCGGAGGTTCTCGACGAGGATCGCGCGCCGCGAATGCGCCAGGCGAAGGTAGAGCCGGACGACGGAGCCCCCGAAGCGCGCGGCCGTCCGGCGGGGGAGCAGGGCGAGCAGGCCCGCGCCGATGCGGAACAGGACGAGCTCGAGCCGGTTCCGCGCGGCCGAGCGGCGTTTCGCGCTCATCCGCGTCCTCGCCCCGCCCCGGGCAGCCGCGCGGCCAGGAAGGAGAAGAAGCCGGACTCGGCGACATCGACCGCGAGGCGAACGGTCACGATGGGCAAGGGCGTCTTTCCGGCCAGCTTGACCGCGTCCTTCTCGGTCGTGACGAGCAGGGTCGCGCCCGTACGTTCCGCGGCGCTCCGGATCCGCGCGAGCTGGCGCTCGCCGTACCGCTGATGATCCCGGAACTCCACGCGTTCTTCGGGACTCAGTCCGAGCTCCGAGAGCGACGCCGCGAATTCCGCGGGATTGGCCACGCCGCAGACGGCAATGTGCCGGCGCTCGGCAAAGACGGCGGCATCGAGCGGCGAGCCGCTCTCGTCGCGCAGGTCCGAGGGCCGGACGCGCGCGTGGAAGACCGGCGCCTCGGGGTGGAGGCGCGCGAGGGCCCCAACCGCCTCGGGCGGGGGCGTTGCGCGATCCACGCGCGTGAAGACGAAGGCGTCGGCGCGGCGGGCGGCCGCGACGGGCTCGCGCAGCCGTCCGGCCGGCGGCAGCCGGCCGCCGCCGAAGGGATCGCGCGCGTCGAGCAGCAGCAGGTTGACGTCCCGGCGCACGGCGAGGTGCTGGAATCCGTCGTCGAGGAGGAAGAGGTCCGCGCCGAGGTCCGCCGCGCGCCGCGCCGCGTCCACGCGCTCCTCGCCGACGACGACGAGGACCCCGGACGTCGAACGGGCCAGCGCCACCGGTTCGTCGCCGCCCTCCTCGGGCGAAACGAGCGGCCCCTCGCCGGCGCCCACGACCACGACCCCGCGGGAGCGGCGCCCGTATCCGCGGGACAGGATGGCCGGGCGCCACCCCTCGAAGCGCAGGCGCCGCGCCAGGAACTCCACGAACGGCGTCTTGCCGGTGCCGCCGAAGGTCAGGTTGCCCACCGAGATCGAGGGCCCGGGCAGCGCGTGCGATTCGAGGCGGCCCGAGGCGTACCACCGCGCGCGCACGGCCAGGGCCTTGCCATAGAGCGAAGAGAACGGCGAGAGGATCACGCTCGCATTCCCCTCTCCCGGGGATCGGGAAGCAGCGCGAGGACGGCGTCGGCCGTGCGGTCGGCGGCGCCGCGGTTTTCCGCCACGAAGCGCTCGGCGTCGGCTGCGCGGCGGCGCGTTTCCTCCGGCGCCGCGAGTGCGGCGGCAAGCTCCCGCCCGAGCCCCCTTGCGTCTTCGACGCGCGTCAGGATCCGGCGCTCTTCGCCGGCGGCAGCGACCTCACGGAAATTCTCCATGTGGGGACCGGCCAGCACGGGAACCCCCGCGGCCCACGCCTCGATCGGATTCTGGCCGCCCCGGGGGATGAGACTTGCGCCGACGAAGGCAATCGTCGCCCCGCGGTAGACGGAGGCGAGCTCGCCGATGGAGTCGAGGAGGTAGACGTCCACCGGGGGGTCGGAAGCAGCCGCGGGGAGTCGGGAGGAGTCGGGAGTGGAGCGGCGCAGCAGACGCAGGCTGCGGCCCTCGACGAGGCGGGCGGCTTCGTCGAAGCGCTCGGGCCGGCGCGGGGCGAGCACGAGGAGGGGTCGCGGGGCCAACTGCTGCCAGGCGTCGAGCACCAGAGACTCTTCCCCTTCTCCCGTCGAGCCGGCGACGACGACCGGGCGGCCCGCGGCAGCCGCGCGCAGGCGCCGCGCGTCGACAAACTCGGGCGCCGGCGGCAGGTCGTACTTGATGTTGCCGGCGACGCGGACGCGCGGCCCGTCGGCCCCGAGCTCCTGCACGCGGCGGGCGTCCTCGCCCGACTGCATGGCGAAGAGCGCGATGCGTCCGAGGGTGGCGCGCAAGAACCTCCTCACGCGCCGGGAGCGCCGGTAGGAACGTTCCGAGATCCGGCCGTTGACGAGCGCGACCGGTACGCCCCGGCGCGCGGCGCGCTCGAGAAAGAGAGGCCAGATCTCCGTCTCAGTCAGCAGGACGAGGCCCGGCCGCGTCGCGGCGAAGGCGCGCTCGACGGGCCCAGCGAGGTCGAACGGGAACGCGAAGATGGGGGCCTCCCCGGACATCGTGCGCTCGGCGAGCGCGCGCCCGGCCGCCGTGGTCACGGAGATGCCGGCGCGGCACCCGGGCCTGGCGTTGCGCAGCGCACGGAGGAGGTTGCGCGCGACTCCGATCTCGCCGACCGAGACCGCGTGGATCCAGATCCCGCCATCGAGATCGGGGTAATCGCAGCGGCCCATGCGGCCCCGGATGTCGCCCAGTCGGCGCCCGCCGGCGAGCCGGCGGAGCAGGGCGTACGGTGCGTATGCGGCCAGTGCGACGGCGGCCAGGGCCCGGTAGAAGAGCAAAGCGTTGCAATTATGCCGTGGCTCGCTTGCCCGGGCGCGCCCAAAGATTTAAGATTCAAGGGCTTAGGGCGGGCCAAAAGCCCTCAACGGCCGGGGGGCCTGGTCCGTATACCCCGCAGGAGGAGACCTCGCAAGGCTGATGGAACTGGTTTACAGCGAACGGCTCGAACGCAAAGGGCTCGCGGAACTGCCCGACCGGGACCTGGCGATCCAGGCCCGCGGCGGCGACATGCTGTCCTTCGAGGCCCTGGTCTGCCGCAAGACGTCCGTCGTGGTCTCGCTCGCCCGCCGCATCGTCGGCAACGGCGAGGACGCCCGGGATGTCGCCCAGATGGTCTTTCTCCGCGTCTGGAAAGAGATCCACCGCTACGACGAGCGGTATTCGCTCAACACCTGGCTCTACCGGATCGCCACGAACCTCGCGATCGACTTCCTGCGCAGCGCGCGCAGCCGCGAGAGGGCCCACGGCGCCACCCTGCATCTCGTGCGCGAGCGGGAGGAGTCGACGGCCGCGGGCGCGACCCGCCCGGCCGAGGACCGCGAGCTCGCCCGGCTCTTCGAGGTCGTCTCGGGCAAGCTGTCGGAGAAGCAGAAGGCCGCGTTCGTCCTGCGCGAGATGGAAGACTGCGACACCAGGGACATCGCCGAGATCCTCGGGTGCGGCGAGTCCACCGTGCGCAACCACCTCTTCAATGCCCGCCGCATCCTCCGCAAGGAGATGGCGCGCCTCTACCCCGAGTTCCTGCGGGGGAGGATTCGGGGATGAGCCCGATCTGCTCGATCCTGCGCCAGGGCTTCGACGATTACCTCGGCGACGCGCTGCCCGCGCCGCAGAGGAGGATGCTGCGCGAGCACCTGGCGGTGTGCGCCGAGTGCCTGGCCGCCGCCGCGGCAAAGGACGCCTCATTTCTTTTCGCGCGGCCCATGCCCGATGAGGTCGCCCCCGACGAGGCGGCGCAGATCCTGCTCGGCGTGCGGACAGGGGTCGGCCACATCGAAACCGAACGCCGGGTCGGGACCACGACCCGCGGCCGCGTCACGAGTGCCGCGGCCGCGGCGGCCGCGGTGGCCTTGCTCGTTCTGACCATCCCGGGCGGATCCGCCGCCCGCCGGGAGTCCGGCACCGCGGCGCTCCCCACGCCGATTGCGAACCCGGCCGGGCCGGCGCAGTCGGCCAGGTCCGTCGGTGTCGCTGCAGCCGGTCTTCCGGCCGACGCCGCGGCGCCGTCCGAGGGCGCCACGGTCTACGACCTGAACCCCGGCGCCGGCCGGGGAGAGCCGCGGGTCGTGTGGATCGTGGATCGAGGGCTCGATATCTAGCCCGGATCGTTCGTGCCCGGGCCGGCCCCGAAGGGGCCGGGGATTGCCATTCGCGTGAAAAAGACTTTCTTCATCCTCGCCGTCATCGCGCTCTGCGTCCCGCTCCTGCGGGCGGCGGACGAGGCGCCCGTGCGCGTCTTCGTGCTCAAGTACAGGCGCGTCGAAGAGGCCGCGCTGCTGGTGCGCCCGCTCCTGTCCGAGTCGGCCTCGGTCACGCTGACGCAGAAGCTGAACGCGATGACCGTGACGGACCGGCCGGAGAAGCTCGACCAGATCGGCAAGGTCATCGCGGCCTTCGACGTGCCGCCCCGCACGTACTCCATCGCCGTCAAGCTCGTGAAGGCGCGTGCCGAGGTGCCCGCCGGCTCGATCGCGCCCGAGATCGGCAGCATCGGTGCGAAGCTGAAGTCCCTCTTCCCGTTCAACGACTACGCCCTCATCGACTCCGCGGTCCAGCGCGGCACGGAGGGCAGAATCCTCCGCTACCAGCTCGGCAGCGAGTACATGCTCTCCTTCGCGATTCTGTCTTCGAGCGGCAGCAACGAGATCTTGCTCTCGGCGTTCACGCTGTCGAAGCTCTGGACCGCCAAGCCGGGGCAGCCGGGATTGATGCAGCCGCTCTTTCGCACGTCGGTCCCCGTCACCCTTTCGCAGACCCTCGTTCTCGGGGCGTCGAAGGACGAGGCGTCCAGGAGCGCGCTCATCCTGGTCCTCCTCCCCGAGGAAGTGCCGGTCGCCGCCGCGGAGAAGGGTACCGACGGGGCCAGAGCGGCGGAGAAGCGGCCGTGACGGAGTTCCGGGTCAAGGCCGGCTGGCCGGACGGCTCGGTGGCCGAGCGATCGGTCATGGCCATCGACATGGGGGCGGCCCGCCTGGAGGTCGAGCGGCGCGGCGGCCACGTGTTCGAGGTCAAGCGCCAGGGCTTCCGCATCGGCGGCCGGAAGGCACCGGGCAAGGGGCACGTGAAGATGAGCGAGTTCCTCATCTTCAACCAGGAGCTGATCGCCCTGCTCAAGGCGGGCCTTCCGGTCGTGCGCTCCTTCGAGATCCTGCTCGAGCGCCAGAAGAGCCCGACCCTGCGCCGCGTCCTCGCGGACGTGCGCGAGCGCGTGAATTCGGGCATGTCGATCTCCGAGGCCTTCGCCGAAGAGGGCGACCTCTTTCCGCGGCTCTACTGGACCTCGCTGAAGGCGGGGGAGAAGTCGGGCGAGATCGAGAGCGTGCTGCGCCGCTACCTGAAGTACCAGAAGACCGTCATCGCGCTCTCGCGCAAGGTCGTTTCGACGCTCGTGTATCCGGCCATCCTGATTCTGCTGTCCGCCGGCCTGATCACGATCCTGATGACCTACGTCATTCCCCGGTTCACCGAGTTCTTCGCGGACTTCAACGCCGACCTGCCGCTCTTGACCGTGGTCGTCCTGGCGATCGCGAACTTCCTGAAGGCCAACATCCTGATCATCGTCGGGGTCCTCGCGGGCGGGGGGTACCTCGCCTCCCGGTGGCTGCGCACGACGTCGGGCCGGGTGTGGTTCGACGGCGCGATCCTCAAGGTGCCGATCGTCGGCGGCATTTTCCGCCGCTTCGCGATCACCCAGTTCACGCGCAGCCTCGGCACGCTGCTCGGAGGCGGCACCCCGCTCGTCCCGGCACTCGAGAACTCGGCCGACGCCATCGGTAACTACGCCGTGTCGCGCCGCGTGAAGGGGGTCGTGCCGAAGGTGCGGGAGGGGCGGGAGCTCTGGAAGACGCTCGAGGAAACGGGGATCTTCACCGACCTGACGATCGAGATGATCAAGGTCGGCGAGTCCTCGGGCTCGCTCGAGGAGATGCTCTCGTCGGTGTCCGAGTTCTACGACGAGGAGATCGACCTGCTGCTCGCGCGGGTGATCTCGTTCGTCGAGCCGGCGATCCTCGTGATCATGGGAGGCGTCATCGTGACGATCCTCCTCTCCGTCTATCTTCCGATGTTCCGACTCATGTCGGCGATCAAGTCGTGAGGCACTGATGGCGAAGCAGGTTTCCAACGGAAAGCCCATCCCCGATGCGGTTCGCTTCTCCTCGCGCGCGGAGGAGGAGGCGCAGGCGCTCGGGCTCGCGGAGCGGCTGGGCCTTCCCTTCGTGGACCTGGCGTCCTTCCGCATCGACGCCGAACTCTTCCGCTCGATCCCGGTCGAGTGGATGCTGCGCTACAACTTCGTGCCGGAGAGCAAGACCGACAAGGCGATGACGATCATCTGCGCGGACCCCGCCGACGTCGTGCGCCTCGACGAGCTCGAGCTCCACGTCGGGCTGCCCCTGCGCGTCAAGGTCGGCAGCCGCGCGGCCATCGCCGACATCCTGCAGAAGAGCGAGTCCTCCCAGCGCGTCCTCGACGATGCGACCGAGGACTTCCGCATGCAGCTGGTCTCCGAGGACGAGGAGGGGGAAGAGACCCTCACGATCGACCGGATCACCCAGGACAGCTCGCCGATCATCAAGCTCGTGGACTCGGTCGTCTTCAATGCCATCCAGCGCCGCGCCTCCGACATCCACATCGAAACGCAGGAGCACGTCGTCCTCATCAAGTACCGCATCGACGGCGTGCTCTACCAGGCGATGGACCCGATCGACAAGCGCCACCACGGCACGATCATTTCGCGCATCAAGATCATGTCGGAGCTCGACATCGCGGAAAAACGGGTTCCGCAGGACGGCCGCTTCAAGCTGCGCGTGCGCGGGCGCACGATCGACTTCCGCGTCTCGATCATGCCGACGGTGCACGGCGAGGACTCGGTCATCCGCATCCTGGACAAGGAGTCGGCCAACGCCGAGTTCAAGAGCCTGAACCTCGAGGTCGTCGGCTTCGACGCGGAGACCAAGAAGAAGCTGCGCAAGTTCATCCGCGAGCCCTACGGCATGGTGCTCGTCACCGGGCCCACGGGCTCGGGCAAGACGACGACGCTCTACGCGTGCCTCTCGGAGATCCAGTCGGTCGAGGACAAGATCGTCACCATCGAAGACCCCGTCGAGTACCAGCTGCGCGGCATCACGCAGATCCCGGTCAACGAGAAGAAGGGCCTGACGTTCGCCCGGGGCTTGCGCTCGATCCTGCGCCACGACCCGGACAAGATCATGGTCGGCGAGATCCGCGACGAGGAGACGGCCCAGATCGCGGTGCAGTCGGCCCTGACGGGCCACCTCGTGTTCACGACCGTCCATGCGAACAACGTCGTGGACGTGCTCGGCCGCTTCCTGAACATGAAGGTCGAGCTCTACAACTTCGTCTCCGCCCTGAACTGCATCCTCGCGCAGCGGCTGGTGCGAAAGATCTGTACGCACTGCAAGGCGCCCATAACGGTTTCACCCGAGGCGCTGCTGGAAGCGGGCCTCGATCCGAACGCGATGGGCTCGCGCCAGTTTTTCGAGGGCAAGGGCTGCCTCGAGTGCGACGGCACGGGATTCCACGGCCGCATGGCGATCGCCGAGCTGCTCGATCTTTCCGACCAGATCCGCGGGCTGATCCTCGAGCGCCGCCCCGCGGCCGAGATCAAGAAGGCCGCACGCGAGGAGGGGATGATCTTCCTGCGCGACGCCGCGCTCGCGAAGGTCTTCGAGGGGTTGACGACGCTCAAAGAGATCAACAAGGTGACGTTTGTCGACTAGGAACCGAGCGTGAAGCTCCCGTTTCTCGCCCCCGTGGTGCCGCCGCACGTGTTCTGCCTCCTCGACGAGGGCGTGACGTACGCGCGGGTGCGGCTTGGGTCGCCGGCGGGTTTCGCGGAGGCGCGGCATTTTCGGTATCCGGCGGGCTCGCTCGGCGGCCCGTCGGCCGGCGCGCCGCTCGTGACGCGGGAAGCGATCGCGGAGGCCGTGAAGGCGGCGCGCGCTCTCTCCGAGGGCCGGCTGACGCGGGCCTCGGTCGTGTATCCTGATTCCTGGGCGCGCATCCTGCCGGTCGAGCTCGAAGCGATGCCCTCCGATCGCGCCGCGGGGCTCGAGATGATCGGCTGGAAGCTGAAGAAGCTCCTGCCGGGGACGCCGGCGGACCTCGCGGTCGTGTACGAACCCATGCCCGTCCTCTCCGAGGAGAAGCGCGTCCTGGCCGCGGCAACGGCGCGAGCGGCGATCGAAGCCATCGAGCACTCCTTCGAGGAGCTCGGCGTGCGCGTCGGCTACCTCGCGCCCGCTTCGCTCGCGCTCTTCGAGGGGCTGGCTCCCGCGCTCTCGGCCGCCGCCTCGGGAGACTACGCGCTGCTGCACCGCTCGGGAGGGGCGCTCTCGTTCTTCATCGGCCGCGGTGTCGACCCGATCTTCTTCCGATCCCGGCCGCCGGGCGCCGACGAGGACCAGGACCGCGAGGCGCGCCTGTCGCTGTCCTACTACGCGGAACGCCTCAAGGGCCCGGGCATCCGGGCGGTCTACGTGCACGACGAGTCGCCCGAAGGCGGCCTCGAGAATGTCTCGGCGTTCCCGGTCTCGCCGGCGGCGGTGTCGGGCCGGCTCTTCGGCGCCGACGAGCGCTTCGACGAGCGCATCGCCGCGCGGCCGGAATTGCTCGCCGGTTTTGCCGCGGTGTACGGGAAAGCATGAGCGCGACCTGGAACTTCGCGCGCCGCCCCTTTCAGGACGACCGGCCGGCCTTCGCGGCGGCGGCCGTGCTGTTCCTCGCGGGCGCGGTGCTGCTCTTCGCCAACGTTCGGCTCTTCGCGAATTACCGGCGCGGTGTGTCGGACGTGCGCGCCGAGATCGCGGCGCTCGATCTGCGGCAGCGCAATGCGGACGAGAAGGCGCGCTCGGCGAAGGCGGCGCTGTCCTCGTACCAGATGTCCTCGCTGGCCGAGGAGAGCCGCGAGCTCTCCCGGATCGTGGCCGAGCGGCGGTTCTCGTGGACCCTGCTGCTTGCCCGCCTCGAGAGGACGCTGCCCGGCGACGTCGGCATCCTGCGCCTGCAGCCGGTCTTCGACAAGGACGGCGGCGTGACGCTCGAGCTGCAGCTGGTCGCCCGCGGCCGCGAGGCCGTCGTCCCGACGATCACGGCGCTCTCGAAGGACCCCGCCTTCGGCGCGGTCGAGTTGAGGACGGAGTCGAGCCCGGAGGGCGCTTCCGTGGACCCCTTCCAGTTCCAGCTCTCGAGCCGTTACGCTCCGGGGGCGCGCCCATGAAGGCGCTGCAGGCGCTCTGGCGCCGCAAGTTGCCACTCGTCCTGGCGGCCGTGTTGTTTGCCTTGGGCAACCTCGGCGTCTTTCTGGCCTACCGCGCGAGCACCCAGACGCGGCGCGCGGCGCTCGAAGCCCGGCGCGACGAATTGAAGCGAGGCGTCGAAGCCAGGGAGGCGGAAGCCGCGCGCCTGACCGGCCAGCGCGAGAGGCTCGGCGGCGTCTCGGCGGCGATGGAGGCGTTTTACGGGAAGCGGATCGGCCGGGAACGCGAGACGCTCGCGCCCGTTGTGGCGGAGGTGCACGCGATCCTGAAGGACGCCGGCGTCGGCACGCCCCAGATTTCCTACTCGACGGCCCCGGTCTCGAAGCTGCCGCTGCTGCAGATGCGAATCAGCTTCGGGGTCCACTGCGACTATCCGCGCTTCAAAAAGCTGCTGCGGGGCTTCGAGGCCAGCCGCACCTGGCTCGTCGTGCGGGACATCTCGATCTCGCGGGACTCGGGACAGCCGGGCCAGGTCCAGGTCCAGATCGAGCTCGTCACCTATTTCGCCGAGCGCGGGGACTCGCCGGCGCCCGAGAATCCGGCGCCCCGCAAGGCCGCCGATGGCGTCCAGGGCAAGGGCGCCGTGGCCGCCCGGAGGGTTTCCTGATGGCGTTCGGGAGCCTCGGCTCGCGCCGTCAGGCGATCCTCCTCGCAGCGCTCGCGGTGGTGCTGTTGCTGGCCGTCGTGCGCTGGGGCCCCGGGGGGGGCGCCGCGGCGCCTCCCGCCGCCGGTCCCTCGGCCCGTCCGAAACCGGGCGGCGATCCTGCCGGCGACGAAGCCGCCCCCCCTGCGGCGCGCGGGCGTCGGGCCGCGGTGAAGGACGTCAATCCCGACGACGTGCCGTTGCTCGAGGCCAGGGATTTCGAGACGGGCAAGCCGCGCTCGAGCGCGGCCGATACGGGCCGGGACCTCTTCGGCCTGAGCGAGCCGACGAAGCGGCCGCAGCCGACTCCCACCCCGGCCCCGCCGGCGCCGGGCGACGTGCGATTTGTCGGCCCGCTGCCGCCGCCCCCGCCCACGCCGACGCCGAAGCCGCCGGACATCGCCTTCAAGTTCCTCGGCACCTTCGGGCCGAAGGACCGCCCCATCGCCGTCGTGCAGCAGGGGGACCAGGTCGTGAACGGGCGCAGCGGCGACACCCTGTTCGGAAAGTTCATTCTCAGGAAGGTCGGCTACGAATCGATCGACGTCGGTTTCGTGGGGTTCCCGGAGGCGGAGACCCGGCGGCTGGGGATCACGCCATGAGTGCGAAAATCGGAAGGGGACGTCTTTGAAGCAATTTCTGAAGAGATCGATCGCGGCCGCGCTCGTCGTGGCCGCCGCGGCCTGCGCGGGGACGACGTCCTACCAGCAGGCGAAGGACGATGAGAACCTCGGACACTACGACCTGGCCGTCGTGAACTACGCCAAAGCCCTCGAGCTCGATCCGGGCAACTCCAGCTACAAGGCGTCGTTGGCTCGCGCGCGGCTGCGCGCGTCCCAGTTCCACTTCGAAAGGGGCAAGATGTACGCCGCCTCGGGCCGCCCGGATCTCGCCGTGGTGGAGCTGACACAGGCGTCGCTGCTGGACCCGACCAACGACTATGCCGCCACGGAGCTGCGCAAGGCGAGGGAGGCCAAGGTCAAGCTGGACGCCGAGAAGAACGCCGACTCCAACATGGAACGGATCAAGAAGAGGACGAAGGGCGCCCGGGCCGTGGCCGTGATCCTCGAGCCGGCGAGCGACAAGCCGATCAACCTCAATTTCCCGCAGGCGAAGCCGATCAAGCAGATCTACCGCGCGCTGGCCGACGCCGCCGGCATCAACGTCATCTTCGACCCGCAGTTGAAGGACGACAACGTTTCGATCGTGCTCACGTCGGTCGAGTTCCAGAAGGCCCTCGAAACGCTCCTGCGGCAGGAGAACCACTTCTACAAGATCATCGACGCCCGGACGATCCTGATCGCCGCCGACACGCCTCAGAACCGCAAGACGTACGAGGACCTCGTCATCCGCACTTTCTTTCTCTCGAATGCGGACGTGACCGAAGTGGCCAACGCGCTGCGCGCGCTCCTCCAGACGACGCGCATCTCGATCAACAAGGCCGAAAACTCGGTGACGCTGCGCGACACGGCGGACAAGGTTGCCGTGGCCGAGCGGATCGTGGAGCAGAACGACAAGCAGGTGGCCGAGGTCGTCGTGGACGTGGAGCTGCTCCAGGTCAACACGGGCAAGCTGCAGGACCTCGGTCTCGAGCTGACCCCGCGCAGCATCAGCGCCTCGATCCCGGCGCCGGGGGGCACGACCAACCTGGGCGCCCCGCTCGGAGCAGGCCAGTTCAACTGGAGCCAGCTGCAGCAGATCGCCGTCAGCTCGATCGGCTTCACGATCCCATCGGCCACTCTGACCTTCATCAAGGACAACACCAACGCGGAACTGCTCGCCAAGCCGCAGCTCCGGATTTCGGAGGGCCAGAAGGCCCAGCTCCTGATCGGCAGCAAGGTGCCCGTCCCGGTGACCCAGTTTCAAAGCGTGGGGTCCGGCGGGATCGGCGGCGTCACCTCGCCGGTCACGTCGTACCAGTACCAGGACATCGGCATCAAGATCGAGGTCGAGCCGCGCGTGCACCACAACAAGGAGGTCACGCTCAAGCTCATGGTCGAGGTTTCGAACCAGGAGGGAAATGCCGAGGGGACGACGCAGCCGCAGTTCGGCACGCGGACGATCTCGTCGAACATCCGCCTGAAGGACGGTGAGACCAACTTCCTCGCCGGGCTGTACCGCCTCGACCGGGCCGACGTCAAGAAGACGATTCCGTGGATCGGCGACATTCCGATCATCGGCCTTCTCTTCACGCACAACACCAACTCTCGCAGAACGACGGACCTCGTCCTGACCCTGACGCCGCACATCATCCGGATCCCCGACGTGACCGAGGAGGACGTGACGCCGTACTTCGTCGGCACGGACGCGAACATTTCGTACCAGGGCGGTCCGCGTGTCGAGAACCCGACGCGCGACCAGGGCCCCTTCGAGCAGCAGCCGGGGGCGGGAGGCAGGATGCCGCCCCCGTCGCGGGCTCCCGCTCAGCCGGCTCCCGCTCAGCCGACCGCCCCCGGCTTGAGCATCGCCCCGGGCAGCGGGCCGACGGACATCTTCAAGCCGGCCCCGGCCCCGCCGGCGCAGCCGCCTCCCGGCGCGCCGCAGGCGCAGGTTCCACCGCAGGGCGCCGCCCTCTCCACGTCTTCCACGGGCGACTCGGTGGCCGCCAAGTCCGCGGTTGCCGACTGGGCCGTGCCCGTGCTCTTCGACTTCGACCCGGCCTACGTCACGCTCGCGGCGGGCGCGCAGCAGACCGTTCTCGTGCGTGCCACGTCGCCCGCGGGACTTCCGGGGGGGGCGGTTACCGTCAAGTTCGATCCGGCCCTCGTTGGGGCCGTCGTCGTGAAGCCGATCCTCGGCAGCGGCACCGGGGTCGCGGACGCCCGGGTCGAGAACGGGCGCGTCGTCATCACGTTCCCGAGCGCCGAGGACCTCGCGGGCACCCGCGCCATCGCCGAGATTACGCTGCGCGGCATCGCGGCGGGCCGTTCGGCGCTGACCCTCGAGCCCGGGGAGCTGACGGGAGCGACCATTTCCTCTTCGCAGTCGATGATTGACGTGCGGTGACCGTGCGCGCCCCGCGTTTGCACCGGCAGGATGCCGCCGGCTTCACGATGGTGGAGGTCGCGATCGTGGCGGCCATGATCTCGATCCTCGCCGCGATGGCGGTGCCCGTGGCCCGCTATTCGCTGCGGCGGCAGAAGGAGCTGGAGCTGCGCTACGAGCTGAGGATGCTCCGCGACACCATCGACAAGTACAAGCAGATGTCCGATTCCGGCCTGATCCCGCTCGAGGTCGGCGGCGAGGGGTTCCCGCCCGAGCTCGAGACGCTCGTCAAGGGCGTGAACCTCGTCGGCCAGGTCAGCAAGAAGCACCGCTTCATGCGCCGCATCCCGGTCGACCCGATGACCGGCAAGGCCGATTGGGGCCTGCGCTCCTACCAGGACGAACCCGACTCCTTCTCCTGGGGCGGACAGAACGTCTACGACGTGTATTCCCTGTCGGAGGCGCGCGCGCTCGACGGGACCTACTACAAGGACTGGTGATGATGAGACGGAAGGCTCCCGAGTCGGGCTTCACGCTCCTGGAGCTGCTCGTCGTCATGACGATCATCGGCATCCTCGCGGCGATCGCGGTGCCGGCGCTGCGGGACTCTCCCAAGCGCGCGCGGGAGGCCACGCTGCGCGCGGACCTCTTCACGTTTCGCAGTGTCATCGACCAGTACAAAGGCGACAAGGGCAACTATCCGGCCGACCTCGAAGTCCTCATCAAGGACGGCTACATGCGCAAGATCCCGCTCGACCCGATGACGAAGGCCGCCGACTGGGTCCTGGCCATGGAGGAACAGCCGAGCGAGCCCGACGATCCGAATGCCGAGCCCGCGGTTGCCGGGATCATCGACGTCCACAGTGCATCCAAGGAAAAGGGGCTGGACGGGACGCTCTATAGCGAATGGTGACGAGACCGGAGACGGAGCCTCGATTCGCGAACGTTTTCGGTCTCCGGTCTTCCGGCTCCCGCTCGGGCGGGCTTCACCCTCGTCGGCGTGGTCGTCGGGATCGCGATCATCGTGATCCTGCTCGCGGCGGTCGGGCCGACGGTCGCGACGATCATCGAACGCGACCGGGAGAAGGAGCTGATCTTCCGGGGCAAGCAGTACGCGCGCGCGGTCATGGCCTTCCAGAAGCGGTACGGACGCTTTCCGAACGAGTTGAAGGAGCTCTCGAAGGTGAAGCCGCGCTCGATCCGCAAGCTCTGGAAGGACCCGATGTGCAACTGCGATGACTGGCACGTCATCATCGCCGGCTCTCCCGAGGCCGTGCCGATGGGCAATGCCCCGCCGCCGGCGGGCGGCAGCGGCCCCGGCGGCAATCGCACTCCGCGGCCGGGTCAGCCCACGCCTTCCTTCGGCGACCCCGCGCCCACGCCGCCTCCGTTTCTGGGTGGCGGGGGCGGGCCGGTCACGCCCACGCCGTCTTCGTCCTTCGGGCCGGCGACCGGCAAACCCGCCGGGCCCATCGTCGGCGTGCGCACGAACGTGCGTCGCAAGTCGATCTTCGAGTGGCGCAGCCGCGGCTACACCGACGAGTGGCGGTTCATCGCGGGCGACGCCGACAACGAGAACGGGCGGAGCTTCGACCCGAACACCCTGCGCGGGCGCAACTTCACGCCTCCTCCCGGTCCGCAGTAGCGTGATCCTGCGGCGCGTCCTCGACAACGGCGTCACGGTCCTGATCGACCGGATGGCGGACGTGCGCTCGTTCTCCCTCGGCTTCTTCGTCCGCGCGGGCTCGGCCACGGAGCCGGCGTCGCGCCAGGGGCTCTCGCACTTCCTCGAGCACCTGCTCTTCAAGCGGACGCGCCGGCGGTCGAACGCCGAGATCGCCCGGGCGATCGACGGGCTCGGGGGCGACGTCGACGCCTTCACGACCCGGGAGTACACCGGTTTCTACTGCCGCACGCTCGACGCTCGGTTCTCCGAGGCGCTCGACCTGCTCGGCGACGTCGTCCTGGCGCCGGCTTTCCGCACCGCCGACGTCGAGGTCGAGCGCGGCGTGATCCTCGAGGAGATCGGCGAGGCGAACGACAACCCGGAGGACCTGGCCCACGAGAACTTCGTCCGTGCCTTCTGGAAGGGGCATCCGCTCGGCGCGCCGATTCTCGGAACGGAGCGGACGGTCCGCGCGATCCGGATGGACGATCTCGACCGCTACTACCGCTCCCGGTACGTCCCCGGCCAGCTCGTCGTGGCCGTCGCCGGGCACGTGCGCGAGGCCGAAGTGCTCCGTTCGATCGAGCGGCTCGTGCGCCGCCGGGCGCGGGGCGCGGGGCGCCGGGACCCCGCACGGGAGCGTGCTCCGCGCCCGCACCGGCATGCGGACCTCCACCGCAAGCCCGGGCTCGAACAGGCCCACCTGTGTTTCGGAATGGGCGCGAGCTCGCAGGCGAGCGGGCGGCGCTTTGCCGGCGCGCTCTTCGACACCGTTCTCGGCGGAGGGATGTCCTCGCGGCTCTTCCAGCAGGTGCGGGAACGGCGCGGCCTGGTGTACACGATCGGCTCGGCGTTGAACTCCTACTGGCTCGGCGGTTACGAGACGATCTCCGCGGCCTGCGCCTCGAAAAATCTGCCGCGCGTCGTGGACGTCACGCTTCGGGAGCTCTCGAAGTTGAAACGCGGCGGCGTCCGGCCGCGGGAGCTTTCCCGGGCCAAGGAAAACCTGACGGCCAACCTCGTCCTCGGACTCGAATCGACGGTGTCGCGGATGTCTTCGGCCGCGCGCCAGGAGCTCTACTTTCGGCCGATGGAACGGATCGAAGAGCTGATCGCGAAGGTCGAGGCGGTGACCCTGGACGAGTTGAACGAGGAGGCCCGGCGCGTGCTCGATGGCCGCGCGCTCTCGGTTTCCGTCGTCGGCAACGTCGGGCGGTTCTCGATTTCGGCTTCGGATCTGGCCGGGGCGCTGTGACCGCGGCCCAGGAAACGCCCTTCGATCCTCGCGACCGGGATCAGGTCGCGGCTTACGTGCGCGGGTTCGATATCGCGGGAGGGCCGCGGCTCTCGACGCGGATTCATCCGGCCGACGAGATGTACCGTTTCGAGCTCACGGCCCCGCACCGGACCCGGGAGGCGGCGGCGATCCTGTACTTCGCGACGGGAAGGCAGATCTTTGAGGCGGTCGAGGCGATCGTCCGCTGGCGGTTCCAGGGATTCGGAGGCGTGCGTTCGCTCCTGGATTTTGCCGGCGGCTACGGCCGCTCGACACGCTTCCTCGTGCGGGCGCTCGCTCCGGAGAAGATCACGGTGGCCGAGATCGATCCGGGGGCGGTCCGGTTTCAGAAGGAGACCTTCGGCGTGCGCGGCATCGTGTCCGGAACGGATCCCGAATCCCTTGGCCTCGACGGGCCCTTTGACGTCGTCCTGGCCTCCTCCTTCTTCAGTCATCTCCCGGCGACGCGGTTCGAGGCCTGGATGGCGCACCTGCAGACCGTCGTGGCTCCGGGTGGTTTGCTGATTTTCAGCGTGCACGGCATGAAGTTCCTGCCCCCGGAAGAAGCGGAACCGCCGTCCGGAATCGTCTTCCGGCCGGTCAGCGAGACGTTGCGTCTCTCGGGCGCCGAGTACGGGACGTCGTACGTCACTCCGGAGTTCGTGCGCGGTGTGACCGAGCGCGTCGCGGGCCCCGGCGCCCGACTGCTCGGCTTCCCGTTCGGACTGTGCGGATTCCAGGACCTCTACGCGCTTTGCCGGCCTCCCGTGCCGGTCTCGCCCGATTTCCGGCTCGCGCGGGTCCCGTTGGGGGCGCTCCTGCACGGGGCCGTGGAAAACGGCGTCGTCACCACGGGGGGCTGGGCCGAGGGGGACTTCGACGAGCGGCCTCCCGACGTTCGCCTCTTTCTCGGAGATCGCGTCGCGGCGGTTTCGCCCGGGCAGGGGCCGGCGGGCACGCGCCGCGACTGGCGCTTCACGTTCCCCGTTGCCGGCACGGATCCCGATGCCGTCGTGCGCGTCGAGGCCGAGAGCCCGCGCGGCGTGTCGAAGATCCTCGTCGCAGAGACGCTGCGCCCGTACCTGCCCGAGTTGACCCAAGGCTTTCGAGCCCGACTGTGATTCCATACGCCCGATGTCCGACCTCGTCCTCCCCGTCACGGTCCTCCCGCACGGCGAAGGCCTCGAGCTGCCGTCGTACGCAACGCCGGGCTCCGCCGGCTGCGACCTGCGGGCCGCTGTGGCCGCGCCGCTGACGCTCGCGCCCGGGGCCCGCGCACTCGTGACGACCGGCATCGCGGTCGCAATCCCGGCGGGCTTCGAAGGGCAGGTCCGGATGCGCAGCGGCCTCGCGCTGAAGAAGGGCCTCTCGCTGCTGAACGCGCCCGGTACGATCGACAGCGACTACCGCGGCGAGGTCTGCGTCATCCTCGCGAACCTCGGGTCCGAGCCGGTCACGATCGAACGCGGCGAGCGGATCGCGCAGCTCGTGATCGCGCCGGTCGCGCGCGCGCAGATGGAAAGAGTCGCGGAACTGCCTGAGACATCGCGCCACACCGGCGGATTCGGCTCGACGGGACGGGACTGACCCGGATTTGTTAAGCTAACTCGGTGCGTGTCACCGTCCTCGCGTCCGGCTCCGGCGGCAACGCGTGCGTCGTCGAGTCCGGAGAAACGCGGGTCCTCGTGGACGCCGGCCTGTCCGCCAGGGAGATCGAGCGGCGCATGATCGCGCGCCGGATCGCCCCCGAAACGATTGCGGCGCTTTTCCTGACGCACGAGCACAACGACCATTCGAGCGGCGCGCCGGTCTTCTCGCGGCGCTGGGACTGCCCGATCTACGCCACCGTCGGGACGGCCGAGGCGATCGGTCTGGCGGGCGACCTCTTCACGCCCTTCGTGCGCATCCTGCCGGCCCGCGACGGGCGGGTCGGAGACCTCGGCTTTCGCGCGTTCGCGACGCCGCACGACGCGGCCGAATCCGTCGCCTACTCGTTCGAGTCCGACGGAGCGCGCCTCGTGATCGCCTCGGATCTGGGCCGCGCCGAGGAGGACTTCGTGGACTTCCTGCGCGAGGCGACGACGCTGCTCGTGGAGATGAACCACGACGAGGACATGCTGCGCGACGGGCCCTACACCTGGCCCCTGAAGAAGCGCATCTCGGGCGGCCTCGGGCACCTCTCGAACGCGCAGTCGGCCGGTGCGATGCTCCGGGCGGCGGGGCCGAAGCTGCGGCGCATCGTCGCGACGCACCTTTCGCGCACCAACAACACGCCGGAGATCGTGCGCGCCATGCTCGGCCGCCTCGTCGAGCGCTCCGGCTGGAACGTTCCCTTCGACATCGCAGACCAGATCAAAGGCGTGGAGGCATTCGACGCATGAAGGTGGAAGTCCGGGTCTACCCCAGGGAAGGCGTCCTCGACCCGCAGGGCAAGGCGATCGCCGCGGCGCTCGGTCGCCTCGGGCACGGGGCGGTGCGGGACGTGCGCGCGGGCAAGATTTTCGTCATCGAGGTCGCCGGCACGGACGCGAAGGCAGTCGAGGCCGACGCGAAAAAGATGGCCGAGGAGCTGCTCGCCAACACGACGATCGAGGGATTCGACGTGAGGGTCGTGCAGTGAAGTTCGGCATCGTCGTCTTCCCGGGCTCCAACTGCGACGAGGACTGCTACCACGTCGCCAGGGACCTGCTCGGCTGCGAGGCCGACTACATCTGGCACCATGACCGGGACTTGAAGGGCGCGGATGCCGTCATCCTGCCCGGCGGCTTTGCGTACGGCGATTACCTGCGGGCCGGAGCGCTCGCGCGCTTCTCGCCCGTCATGGAGAGTGTGGCGGAATTCGCGGGAAAGGGCGGCGCGGTCCTCGGGATCTGCAACGGCTTCCAGGTGCTGCTCGAGGCGGGCCTCCTGCCCGGCGCGATGCAGATCAACCGCGGCCTGCGCTACGTCTGCCGCGACGTGTCCATGAGAGTCGAGAACGACGCGACGCCCTTCACCTCGCTGTATCCAAAGGGCAGCGTCGTCAAGATGCCGATCGGGCACATGGAGGGCAACTACACGGCGCCGCCCGAGACGCTGGCCGCGCTGGAACGCGAGGGGCGCGTGGTGTTCCGATACTGCGACGCGGAGGGCCGCATCGTGGACTCCGCCAACCCGAACGGCTCGACCGACGGGATTGCCGGCATCTGCAACCGCGAGGGCAACGTCGTCGGCCTCATGCCGCATCCCGACCGCTGCTCGGAAGCGCTGCTCGGCAATGAGGCTGGGATCAAGATGTTCGAGTCCGCCGTGGCGGCGCTGGCAACACGATGACGACGGCGATCACTCCGGATCTGATCAAGGAGCACAACCTTTCGGATTCCGAGTACAGGAACATCCTCGAGATCCTGGGCCGCGAGCCCAATCTCGTCGAGCTCGGGATCTTCTCGGCGATGTGGAGCGAGCACTGCTCGTACAAGTCCTCGCGGGTGCACCTGAAGAAGTTCCCGACGACGGGGCCGCGGGTCATCCAGGGGCCCGGCGAAAACGCCGGCGTCGTGGACATCGGCGACGGGCTGGCCGTCTGCTTCAAGATGGAGTCGCACAACCACCCGTCCTTCATCGAGCCGTACCAGGGCGCCGCGACCGGTGTCGGCGGCATCCTGCGCGACGTCTTCACGATGGGCGCCCGCCCGATGGCGTCGTTGAACTCGCTGCGCTTCGGCCGACTCGATGCGCCGCGCATGAAACACCTCGTGGACGGCGTCGTGCGGGGGATCGCCGGATACGGCAACTGCATCGGCATCCCGACGCTCGGCGGCGAGACGACCTTCCACGAGGGCTACGACGGCAACATCCTGGTCAACGTGATGAACCTCGGGATCGTCAAGAGCGACCGCATCTTCCTCGGCCGGGCCGAGGGCGCGGGCAATCCGGTCGTCTACGTCGGCTCGAAGACGGGCCGCGACGGCATCCACGGCGCGACGATGGCCTCCGAGGAATTCGCCGCCGACGAGGCCAAGCAGAAGCGGCCGACCGTCCAGGTCGGCGACCCGTTCACCGAGAAGCTCCTCATGGAGGCGTGCCTCGAGCTCTTCCAGACCGACGCCGTCGTCGGGATCCAGGACATGGGCGCCGCGGGGCTGACGTCCTCGGCGTTCGAGATGGCGGGCCGCGCGGGCAGCGGCGTGGAACTCGACCTCTCGAAGGTGCCGGCGCGCGAGACCGGGATGACGCCCTACGAGCTCATGCTGTCCGAATCGCAGGAGCGCATGCTCCTCGTCGCGCGGCGCGACCGCCTGCCGGAAGTCCTCGCGATCTTTCACAAGTGGGAGCTCGACGCGGTCGAGATCGGCCGCGTCACGGACTCGGGGCGCGTCGTTCTCTTCTTCGACGGGAAGATCGTGGCGGACCTGCCCGCCGCGCCGCTCGCGGACCGCGCTCCCATGTACGACCGGCCGCGGGCGCCGATCGTGCCGCCTTCGGGACCGTTCCTCTGGCAGACCGAGCCCGAGCCCGTCGACTACGGGGACGTCCTCAAGCGTCTGCTCGCCTCGCCCAACGTCGCCGAGAAGTCCTGGATCTGGACGCAGTACGACCACATGGTGCAGTCGAACACGGTCCAGCGCCCGGGCGGCGACGCGGCCGTCCTGCGCGTGAAGGGGACGAAGAAGGGAATCGCGATGAAGAGCGACGTCAACCCCTTCTTCTGCATGTTCGACCCCTATCGCGGCGGCGCCATCGCCGTGGCGGAGGCCGCGCGCTCGATTGCCGCGACGGGGGCGCGCCCGCTCGCGATCACGGACTGCCTCAATTTCGGCAACCCCGAGAAGCCGGAGGTCATGGCGCAGTTCGAGGCCGCCGTGCGCGGCATCGCCGACGCCTGCCGCGCGTTCGACGTGCCGGTCGTCTCGGGCAACGTGTCGCTCTACAACGAGACCGACGGCCGCGCGATCCCGCCCACGCCAACGGTCGGCATGGTCGGCCTGATGGAGGACGTCGGCCAGCACGTGCGCGTCGCCTTCCGGAAGTCCGGCGATCTCGTCGCTCTGCTCGGCGAGACCCGCGACGAGCTCGGCGCGTCGGAGTTCCTGCGCACGATCCGCGGCCGCGACGAGGGCCCGTGCCCCGAGGTGGACCTCGAGGTCGAGAAGCACCTCGTGGATCTGCTCGCGACGATGGCCGAGCGCGGCCTCGTTGCATCGGCGCACGACGTCTCCGACGGCGGCCTCGCCGTCGCCGCGGCCGAGTGCGCGATGCAGGGCGGCCTCGGCGCTTCGATCGCCCTCGACGGGGCCGCGCGCACGAGCGCGCTGCTCTTCGGCGAAACCACCGGCCGCGCCCTGATTTCCTTCACGCCCGAAAACGAGGCCGCCGTCCGCGCCCTCGCCCGCGAGAAGGGCGTCCCGTTTTCGGCAGCCGGCTGGGTCGGCGGCGACCGCCTCCGGATCGAGGCGCGCGGCCGCCAGCTCATCGACGAGCCGCTCGCCGCGCTGAGCGACCTCTGGCGCACCGCGTTCGCTCACGCCCTCGAATCGGCCGACGTCCTGTAGGACGTTGCCGGTGTCCGTCGTAGCGCCAGCCTCTGCCGCCCTAACGGCTCAGGCTGACCTTGCTCACTGTGTAATCGTCCGCGTCATCATTCCCGTCGAAATCGATGCTCTGGCTCGTCGAGAACAGAATTCGATTGGAAGACACCAATCCCGAGGAAATCGTTCCGATTCCCTGCGGGCTGTCGAGCGAGCCGGAGATGCCCAGGCCCCGGGTCAGCAGACCGTGAAGCACGAAGGTGCCGCAGCCGATGTCGAACTGCCCCGTGAGGTTTCCGCCGGACTCCAGGAGGTCCACCGTGATCGCAGCGCTGCCCAGACACGGGGCGTCCATGGCGAGGTGATGGGGGTAAATGAACGTGATCGTCCCCGTCCACCGGCCGCTCAGGCCCTGGGGAGGCGGAGTCTGGGTGGCGGAGTCGGAGAATGTCCCGGTGTCCGCCCAGCTCGCGAGCTGTCCCTCCGGGTTGTCCCAGGCCCTCGTCATGCCGGTCTGGGTGTCGGTCACCGTCAACGTGTACTTCACGTTGGACAGTGCGGCGACGAAGATCCAGAAGTGACCGTCAATCGACCGCGCATCGAGGACCTTGACGGCCAGCTCGATGTTCGCGTCGTTGAGGAACCAGAAATACCCCGTGTCGGTCGAGATCGGGACACCGGTGCCTTGACCCGAACGGCCCTGCGCTCGGAACCTCCCAATCGACCGTCACTTGAAACCGCGACCCGGCCAGGCACAGCGTCGCGCCTCCTGGCGCGCAGGGAGCAGCCGTTTCGGGGTCGGCTCGCGCTGTCTCCGTGAGGGCCTCGAACAGCGCGTACAGCTCGCGGCTCGATCGCGTTTCGAGGGCCTTCGTACTGGCTGCGGCCGGTGCCGCCGTGGTGCCGGGGGTCTCCCCGAATGCGGACGTGTCGGCGACGGAGGCGAGTGAGCCGCTCTGGTTGTCGTACGTCTTGACGCGACCGGTCTTCATATCGGTGACTGTGATCGTGTATTCGACATCCGAGAGTCCGGCGTAGAACACCCAGTAACTGCCGTTCACGCCGGTGCCATCGAGGACCTTCACCACGAGCTCGATGTTGGAGGCGTCGAAGAACCAGAACAGTCCCGTGTCGCCGCTCAGGGGCACGGACGTGCCGTCTCCGCTGCGGCCCTGATCGGGGACCCGCCAGGACACGGCCACGGAGAAGCGGTTGTCGTTCAGGCAAAGAGTGGTCGCGGCGGAGGAGCAGGTGCCGTTCGAAAGGTCGGGGCTGATCGCGCGGAGTGTCCCGTCGGCGACGGCGTTCGAGCGGGACATGAAGGCGCCGGTCATGAACGCGAGGAGAAGAACACCAGGTCTCCTCTTCCATCCTCCCAAGACCGCCCGGGGCCGCCGAATCAAACTCTTGATCATGACCCGCCTCCTTACCTCGCGCCTGGCCATCCCAGTTCCGTGACCTGCGCGATAATCACCCTATCTCTTCGGCGGAGGCCGAGTCGTTGGGAAAGCCCGAGGAAGTTCCGGCTTTTTTCCGGGGGCCAGATGCGAATTCGGTTCGGAGACTGCGTGCTCGATTCCGACACGCGACAGCTCTATGTCGGCGGCAAGGAAGTGCATCTCCAACCCAAGGCCCTCCAGTTCCTGGAGCTCCTCCTGCAGAATCGCCCGAAGGCCGTCTCGAAGGAAGAGATCCACGAGAAGCTCTGGCCAGGGACGTCCGTATCGGACGGAACGCTGACGAGCCTGCTCGCCGAGGTCCGCGACGCGATCGGCGACAACGCCCGCGAGCCACGGTTCGTGCGGACGCTGCACCGCTTCGGCTACGCCTTTTCGGGGCACGCGGAGGAGGTGCGCGAGCGCCCGTCGGATGTGTCCGGGTCAAGAGGCGTCTTCTGGCTCCTCAAGGGCCGGCGCCGGATCCCTCTCGAGCCGGGCGAGTCGATCATCGGGCGCGATCCCGGAGCCGCCGTCCACCTCGACGACTCGAGCGTCTCGCGCCGGCACGCTCGCATCGTGATCTCGGCCGAGGGCGCCACGCTCGAGGACTTGGGCAGCAAGAACGGGACGTTCCTTGGAGAGAAGAAGATCGACCTGCCCGCACCCCTCTCCGACGAAGACGAGATCCGAATTGGCTCGGTCACGCTGAGAATACGGATCTTTCCCGTCTCCGACACGACCGAGACCGCCGTCAAAGGCCGAACCTAGGCCGTTTCTTTCGCTGACGCCGAATCGGGCGGATAGAATCCGGTCACTGGAACCCGAGTGACTCTCTCCGCTGGGACGCGGCTCGGTCCCTACGAGATCCTGGCACCTCTGGGTGCGGGCGGGATGGGGGAGGTGTACCGGGCGCGGGACACGCGGCTCGATCGCGACGTGGCGATCAAGGTGCTGCCGGCGGAGCTTTCGTCGGATGTCGAGCGCCTGAAGCGGTTCGAGAAGGAGGCGCGGTCGGCCTCGGCTCTGAATCACCCGAACATCGTCACGATCCACGACATCGGGTCGGAGGGCGGCGTGTCGTACATCGCGATGGAGCGGGTGGAAGGGGCGACGCTCCGGGAGCTGCTCGTGAGCGGTCCTCTGGTCATCCGGAAACTGCTTCCGATTGCGACACAGATCGCCGAGGGGCTCGCCAAGGCGCACCAGGCCGGGATCGTGCATCGGGACCTGAAGCCCGAGAACGTGATGGTCACGAAGGACGGGCTCGTGAAGATCCTGGATTTCGGCCTGGCGAAGCTGACCTCGACGATGTCGGGCAGTGGCGAGGGCTCGCAGCTGCCGACGATGACGGGGACGACTCCGGGCGTGATCGTCGGGACGGTCGGCTACATGTCGCCCGAGCAGGCGAGCGCGCAGACCCTCGACTTTCGGTCCGACCAGTTCGCGCTCGGCTCGATCCTGTACGAGATGGCGACAGGGAAGAGGGCGTTTCAGAAGAAGACGGCCGTCGATACGCTCTCGGCGATCCTGAACGACGAGCCGGAACCGGTGGGGGCCGTCAGTCCTCAGACGCCCGTGCCCCTGCGCTGGATCGTGGAACGCTGTCTCGCCAAAGAGCCCGAGGAGCGGTACGCCTCGACGCGCGACCTCGCGCGCGACCTGGCAACGGTCCGCGATCGCCTCTCCGAAACGGGCATCTCGGGGTCGACGGCTGTTGCGCCCTCATCGCGCCGGCGATCGCTCCTCTTGCCGGGCGTGCTCGTCCTGGCGTTCGCGGCGAGTGTCGCCGCGGCGTTTCTCGCAGCCACGCACCTGAACCGACCGCCGCAGCTTTCGTTTCGCCAACTCACGTTCCGCCGCGGAAGGGTCGGGAACGCCCGCTTTGTACCGGATGGCCAGACGGTCGTCTACGACATGAACGGCGAAGGAGAGAGCCGGGAGGTTTACACGACCCGGCTCGAGAGCTTCGCATCTCGTTCGCTGGGTCTCCAAGGGACTCTCCTTGCCGTGTCCGCTCATTCCGAGCTCGCGCTGCGCCTGCGCGGAGGTACGCTCGCCCTCATGCCGCTCGGAGGCGGCGCGCCCAGAGAGATCCTGGAAAGGGTCCAGGCCGCGGACTGGTCTCCGGATGGCAAGAGCCTCGCCGCCGTTCACAGGGTGGGTGAGAGATTCCTTCTCGAGTACCCGCTGGGCAATGTTCTCGTCACGACCGCGTATCAGATCCTCAATCTTCACGTTTCCAGGACGGGCGAGTGGATCGCCTTTCAAGAGTTCAAGAACGAGAATTTCATTCACGACGAAGTTTCCCTGGTCGACCTCAAGGGAAAACGCCGAGAAATCGGTATTGGCACCACGGAGTTCGCATGGTCCTCGGACGGGGGGCTGATCTTCGTCGAACAGGACGACGCGGCGGGTCAGAGCGAGCTGCGCCACGTGGACCTGGCGGGTCGGCAGCATTCCCTGGCGCGACTGCCCGGCACGTATGAGCTCTCCGACCTGTCCAGCGACGGCCGCATGCTCCTGAACCGCCTCCAGACGCGTGGGGACATTCGATACATGGCTCCCGGGGCCGGCCAGGACCGTTCGCTCTCCTGGCTCGACTCCTCGGTCGCAGCCGACATCTCGGACGACGGGAAGACCGTTCTCATCAACGAGATGATCCGGGGGGGCGTCTATCTCCGCAAGACCGACGGGTCGGAAGCGGTGCTGCTCGGCGACGGCGAAGGGCTGTCGCTTTCGCCGGATGGGGCGCAGGTCCTGGTCCGCCGGGACGGCGCGCCTCCCCACCTCGTCGTCGTTCCCACTCGAGCGGGCGAGAAGAAGGTGCTGAAGAACGAAAAATTCGAGAGCTTCGACAAGGGCCTTCTGGTTGCCGGACGGAAAGCGGATCGTCTTCTGCGGGGTGGAGCGTGGCCACCAGGCTCGCGTCTATGTCGAGGATGTCGAGAGCGAACGAATCGTCGAGCTGACCGCAGAGGGAATCGACATGCCAGGCGCAGGCGAACATTCGGTTTCGCCGGACGGGAAATGGATCGTCGTCGGAACGACGGATGGTCTGGCGCTCTTTCCTCTCGATGGCACCTCGGCCTCGGCAGCGCATCCCATCAAGGGTCTCGCCGACGGCGACGCGCCGATCGGCTGGACGGCTGATGGCAGGTCCCTGTATGTGCAGGACGCCGCGGAGTACCCGACCAGGGTCTATGTCCTGAGTCTGGATTCCGGCAAGAGAACGCCATTTCGCGAATTCATGCCCGGCACTTCAGCAGGCGTGCAGTTGAGCAGCGTTCACGTCACGCCCGATGGGAAGTCTTGGGCCTACACGTATCTCTACGTACTCTCCGAGCTCTACCTCGCGGAGTGGACCAAGTGATGGGCTCTGCGGGACCGCAGGGGAGCCCACCTTGAGGATCGAGTGACTCTCCCTCCGGGCTGCGTCTCGGCCCCTACGAGGTCCTCGCACCGCTCGGCGCGGGCGGGATGGGCGAGGTGTACCGGGCGCGCGACACGCGGCTCGAGCGCGAGGTGGCGATCAAGGTGCTGCCGGCGGAGCTTTCGTCGGATGTCGAGCGCCTGAAGCGCTTCGAGAAGGAGGCGCGATCGGCCTCCTCGCTCAATCATCCGAACATCGTCACGATCTACGACATCGGGTCGGAGGGCGGCGTCTCCTACATCGCGATGGAGCGCGTCGAGGGCGCGACGCTGCGGGAGCTTCTGGCCGGCGGCGCGCTGCCGATCAAGCGACTCCTCCAGATCGCCCCGCAGATCGCGGAGGGGCTGTCGAAGGCGCACGAGGCCGGGATCGTGCATCGGGACCTGAAGCCCGAGAACCTGATGGTGACGAAGGACGGGCTCGTCAAGATCCTGGACTTCGGCCTGGCGAAGCTGACCTCGACGCTGTCGGGCAGCGGGGAAGGCTCGCAGCTTCCGACGATGACGGGGACGACTCCGGGCGTGGTGGTCGGGACGGTGGGATACATGTCGCCCGAGCAGGCGGGCGGCGAGGCGCTGGACTTCCGGTCGGACCAGTTCGCCCTCGGGTCGATTCTGTACGAGATGGCGACGGGGAAGAGGGCGTTCCAGAAGAAGACCGCGATCGACACGCTGGCGGCGATCCTGAACGAGGAGCCGCAACCCGTCGGCGTGATCAACCCGCGGACGCCGATGCCGCTCGGCTGGATCGTGGAGCGCTGCCTCTCCAAGGATCCCGAGGGCCGCTACGCCTCGACCAAGGACCTTTCTCGGGAGCTCGCGAACGTCCGCGATCGACTGGCCGAGGCCAGCAGTTCAGGCGCGACCGCCGCCGTCTCGCGGAGACGCTCGATTTTCCTGCCGCTCTCGATTGTCGCCGCGCTCGCCGCCGGCGCGGCCCTGGCTCTCCTTGCGGGCAGATCCCGTCCGAGCACGGCGCCGCCCCGCTTTCGCCAGCTGACCTTTTCGAGCAGCGGAGCGATTGAGACCGCGAGATTCGTTCCCGGCGGGCAGACCATCGTCTTCGGTTACGGGCGCCAGGATGGCAAGCGGCAGATCCTCTCGACGCAGCCGGACAGCACGGAGTCCCGCTCGCTCGGGCTTCCTCCAGGCAATGTCCTTTCGGTCTCTCGCTCCGGCGAGATCGCCCTTCTTCTCGGTGACAACTGGCAGATGGGGACGCTCGCTCGCGTGGCGCTTGCCGGGGGTGCGCCCCGGGAAGTCCTCGAGAACGTTCGGTGGGCGGATTGGTCGCCGGATGGCGGCGGGCTCGTCGTCGTCCATTCCGTCGAGGGCAAGAACCGCGTCGAGTTCCCGATTGGGCATGTCCTCTATGAAAGCCAGGGGGGCGTGCGCAATCCTCGCTTCTCGCCGAAGGGCGACCTGATCGCCATCGGCGGAACCTCCAGTTTGCTTCTTGACCCGAAGGGCTCGGCGAAGCCGCGGCCGTTGGGAACGGCATCGGGCCTATTCGCCTGGTCGCCGACGGGCGAGGAGATCTGGTTCAGCGAGGACGACCGCGGTGTGACGACGGTCGGCGCGGTTTCCCTCGCGGGCCGCAAGCGCCGCATCGTGTCCATCCCGGGTCAGTTCTTTCTGCACGACGTCTCCCGCGAGGGTGCTCTTCTGATGGAGCGAAACGCCTGGGACCCGGCAATGGTCGGCCTGCTGCCGGGCGACGCGAACGAACGGGACCTGACGTGGCTCGACGGCTCGGTTCCCGCGGACATCTCGGCCGATGGACGCCTCGTTCTCTTCACCGAGCAGGGATCGGGCGGAGGCCCGGCGAAGAGCGTCTACCTCTGGAAGGCGGACGATGCGCAGGCCGTACGCCTTGGAGAGGGAACGGCGCTGGCCCTTTCGCCCGACGGACGCTGGGCGCTCGCCACTGTTCCCGGCTCGCCAACGACCCTTACGCTGCTTCCGACGGGCCCCGGCGAGCCTCGGTCCCTCGATCTCGCCGGCGTCCAGAACCCCCGGGCAGGGACCTTCTTTCCCGACGGCAAGCGTGCTCTCGTGACCGGGTTCGAGGAAGGGCACGGGAATCGGTTGTATATCGTCGACCTTGCGGGCGGCAAGCCTCGACCGATCGGACCCGAGGGTGCGCTCTTCACGGATGCGTCACACGGTATCTCGCCGGACGGCAAGTACGTCGCGGCATTCGGTCCCGATCGTGTGGCTCATCTGTTCCCCATCGACGGCGGCGAGGGCGCCAAAGGAATTCCGATTCCGGGCGCCGCGCCTGGCGAGGAAGTGATCCGCTGGTGTGCCGACGGGCGCTGTGTCTTCGTCGGCGGCGACCCCGGGATCTCTCGCCTCGATATTCGCACGGGCCGTCGCGAGCTCTGGAAGAGCTTCAAGAGTGCCGGCCCGAATCTGAGCTACGTTCTCCCGACGCCGGACGGCAAGTGGTACGTCTACGGCTACTACCGGATCCGCTCCAACCTCTTTCTCGTCGATGGGGTGAAATGACGCTCGCCGCGGGCGTTCGTCTCGGCCCCTACGAGGTGCTTGCGCCTTTGGGCGCCGGCGGGATGGGGGAGGGTCGCTACGTTCACACCTACCCGGGCTGCTCGAGGGATTGAAGTGATCGGCTGACCGCGGTCAGATCAAGGAATCTGCTCGAACCCCTGTTCGCCGAAGTGTCGATCGAAAGCGAAGGCGCGAGTCAGGCCCGAGCGGCGCATGGTGTCGAAGCTCGCGCAGTCCACGAGCGACAGGCGCCGCCTTGCCGCAGTCAGGAGGGCTGTGACTGCGGCGTCGTGGCCTTCCTCGCTCATCCACGCGACGTGAAGCATCGGGACGATGTCCTGCTGCAGAGTTCGGAGGGCTTTCAATCCCAGCCGGCCCTGGACGAGAGCGAACGTCTCGACGAGGACGTAATTGGTAACGACCATCTCTTCATCGGCCTCGATGAGGCCCCGCCACGCCGCCGCGGCCCGGGCGTGCTGCCGGTCGTCGGCGTCGAGAATCGCCAGGAGGGCGGACGTATCGACGTAGGCGCTCATCGGCCGTAGGCCTCGGCGAGGTAGCGGTCGTGGGCGGTGGAGAGATCCGTCGCCCCGGAGTGAAACTTCCCTGAGGCGGCGATCGCCCGGCGCTTGCGCTCCTCGCGGTTCGGTCCGGCCTCCGATCGCACGACGTCATCGACGCCGCTGCGGATGAGTTCGGCGATGGAGCTTTGCCGCGCTCTGGCGATTTCCCTGAGGGCCCGGGCCTGCTCCTCGGTGAGCTGTATTTGGGTACGGATCATGGACACATCATAGCAGCAATAGTGATGTAATGATCACAGTCATTGTCCGCGCCTCGGATCGCCAAGATAGACTCTCGCCGAACGGAGTTTCAGTGACCCTGTCTGCGGGCACGCGCCTCGGTCCCTACGAGGTGCTCGCGCCGCTGGGCGCGGGCGGGATGGGGGAGGTGTACCGGGCGCGGGACACGCGGCTCGAGCGCGAGGTGGCGATCAAGGTGCTGCCGGCGGAGCTGGCGTCGGACGCGGAGCGGTTGAAGCGCTTCGAGAAGGAGGCGCGGTCGGCCTCGGCTCTGAACCACCCGAACATCGTCACGATCCACGACATCGGGTCGGAGGGCGGGATCTCGTACATCGCGATGGAGCGCGTCGAGGGCTCGACGCTGCGGGAGCTTCTCTGCCGGCGGCGCTCTGGCGATAAAGAGACTGCTTCCGATTGCGACGCAGATGACGGAGGGACTGGCCAAGGCGCACGAGGCCGGGATCGTGCACCGGGACCTGAAGCCCGAGAACGTGATGGTGACGAAGGACGGGCTCGTGAAGATCCTGGACTTCGGCCTGGCGAAGCTGACCTCGACGCTGTCGGGCAGCGGCGAAGGGTCGCACCTTCCGACGATGACGGGGACGACCCCGGGCGTGGTGGTCGGGACGGTGGGCTACATGTCGCCGGAGCAGGCGAGCGGCGGAGGCGCTGGACTTCCGGTCGGACCAGTTCGCGCTGGGGTCGATCCTGTACGAGATGGCGACGGGCAAGAGGGCGTTTCAGAAGAAGACGGCCATCGACACGCTCGCGGCGATTCTGAACGAGGAGCCGGAGCCGATCGCCACGATCAACCCGCAGGTGCCGCTGCCCCTGCGCTGGATCGTCGAGCGCTGCCTGGCGAAGGAGCCCCGACAGCGCTACGCCTCGACCGACGATCTCGCTCGCGAGCTCGCGACCGTCCGCGACCACCTGTCCGAGGCGGTCTCGGGCGGAACTGTCGCCGTGGCGCCGCGCCGCAGAATGGCACTGAGACTGGTCCTCGCCGGAGCCGTTCTCGCCGGAGTCGCCCTGCTTTCGGGCAGAGTCCTCTGGAAGCAACCGCCTCCGTCGCTCCTGGAGTTCCAGCGCCTGACCTTTCGGAGAGGGATGCCCGTCGCATGCGCAATTTTCCCCCGACGGCCAGACCATCGTTTACAGCGCGGCATGGGAAGGCGGTCCGGAGGCGCTCTACTCGATGCGTCTCGACAATCCCGAGTCCAGGCCCTTCGATCTTCCACCCGCGTACGTTCTCTCCATCTCGTCCGCGGGAGAGCTGGCGATCCTCCTGAACAGCAAATCTCCGTACCCGCCCCAACGCCTGGGTACGTTGGCCAGGGTCCCGCTCGTCGGCGGCGCGCCTCGCGAGATTCTCGAGGACGTCAACGGAGCCGACTGGTCACCGGACGGTAAGGAGCTTGCCATCGTTCGCCAGGTCGAAGACCGGAGGCGGCTCGAGTTCCCCATCGGAAAGAAGCTCTACGAGGCGCCACTGATTTGGGCACCGCATGTCTCGCCCCGAGGAGACCTCGTCGCCTTCCTCGAAGAGGCAAACAACGGAGAAAGGCTTCTCTGCGTCGTCGACGCGGCGGGGAAGAAGCGCACGTTGGCTCGCCGGTGCGGGGTTCGACCTGGTCTGGTCGCCGGAGGGCGACGAAATCTGGACTGGCTGGGCGAAACTCGAGGCGATCACGCTCGCGGGTAAACGGCGCCTCCTGGCGAACTTCCCCGAACCCCTGTCCGGTGGTGTCCAGGACGTTTCTCGCGATGGGCGCGGGCTCCTGTTGCTCGGGGAATTTGGCTCTACGATCGTCGTCCTGCCGCCTGGCGAGACCCAGGAGCGTGAGTTGTCGTGGTTGGGTCATTCGGGGGTGGCGGAGATCTCTAGGGACGGCAAGCGGCTCCTCTTCAATGACGGGGCGAGGTCCGTCACGGGCGGCGTTTATTTCCGAAGCACAGACGAGTCGTTTCCGCCGATTCTCCTGGCGGAAGGAGCCGGTGGGCTCGGCCTGTCGCCGGATTCGAAATGGGCGATCGTCGTTCGTGAAGGCCGGACGTCCGAATTCGAGCTCGTCCCCACGGGACCCGGCGAGAAGAGGATCCTGAAGGTCGCCGGGATCGACACGACCGAAAGCGGCGCGACGTTCTTTCCGGATGGGAGGCGAATCCTCATCGACGCAGGGCAAGCGGGTCGCCCTCCTCGATGCTACGTCCAGGATAGCGACGGAGGCTCGCCGCGAGCGATCACTCCCGAGGGTGTCCACTCTCCGGTCATCTCCCCCGATGGCCAGATGCTCGCGGCCCTGGATGCCGAGAGCAGAGTCTTCCTGTATCCGGTGGAGGGAGGAGTGCCGAGGGCAGTCCCGGGGCCGGCCGAGACGGGCGAGCTGAAAGCGTGGAGCGCCGATGGTCGGTCGCTCTACGTGAGCGAAAGAGTCGGCAAAGGTCGGATCAAAGTCTTTCGCCGAGACCTGGCGAGCGGACGGCGAGACCTCTGGAAGGAGCTTGCGCCCGCCGATCCTGCCGGGATCCAGTCCATGGAAGTGCTGATCGCCCCGAACGGAGCGTACGCCTACGGATACAACCGCTTCGTTGGAAACCTCTACCTCGTGAAGGGTCTGAAGTGAGACTTCGCGCGACTCTTGCGAGGTGCGCCTCGATGGAACCTCACGGGGGCCGCTGCAGATGACTCTGGCGGCCGGCACGCGTCTGGGTCCCTACGAGGTGCTTTCGCCGCTCGGCGCGGGCGGGATGGGCGAGGTGTACCGGGCGCGCGACACGCGACTCGAGCGCGAGGTGGCGATCAAGGTGCTGCCGGCGGAACTGGCGGCGGACGCGGAGCGGTTGAAGCGGTTCGAGAAGGAGGCTCGGTCGGCCTCGGCTCTGAATCATCCCAACATCGTCACGATCCACGACATCGGATCGGAGGGCGGAGTCTCCTACATCGCGATGGAGCGCGTCGAGGGTTCGACGTTGCGGGAGCTTCTGGCCGTCGGCGCCCTGCCTATGAAGAAGCTGCTTCCGGTCGCGACGCAGATCGCGGAAGGCCTGGCCAAGGCGCACGAGGCCGGGATCGTGCATCGGGACCTGAAGCCCGAGAACGTGATGGTGACGAAGGACGGGCTGGTGAAGATCCTGGACTTCGGTCTGGCGAAGCTGACCTCGACGCTGTCGGGCAGCGGGGAGGGGTCGCAGCTTCCGACGATGACGGGGACGACTCCGGGCGTGGTGGTCGGGACGGTGGGCTACATGTCGCCGGAGCAGGCGAGCGGCTTGGCGCTGGATTTCCGGTCGGACCAGTTTGCGCTCGGCTCGATTTTGTACGAGATGGCGACGGGGAAGAGGGCCTTCCAGAAGAAGACGGCCATCGACACGCTCGCTGCAATTCTGAACGAGGAGCCGGAGCCAATCGCGAGCGTCAACCCGCAGGTGCCGCTGCCCCTGCGCTGGATCGCCGAGCGGTGCCTGGCGAAGGAGCCGCGGCAGCGTTACGCCTCGACCGACGACCTCGCGCGCGATCTCGCCACCGTCCGGGATCGTCTGTCGGAGGCGGTGACTTCAGGCGGTTCTGTGGCGGTGGCTCGTCCACGACGACCTTCTCGGACTCTCTTGCTTGCAGCCACCGCGATTGCGCTTGCGGTCGGAGCCCTCGCCGCGACATGGCTATGGCAGGCGAGGGCTGGTGCAGTACCCCGGTTCCAGCAGGTGACGTTTCAGAGAGCCAACATCTACAACGCCCGGTTTGCGCCGGATGGCCAGACCATCGTGTACAGCGCGGGGCGAGGGGGCGAAAGGCTGGAGCTCATGCAGACGCGCCCGGGGAGCCACGGCTCGCGATCTCTCGGCATCTTTGATGCCGATATCCTCTCCATCTCCGCGTCGGGCGAAATGGCTCTGGCGCAGGAGAGCGAGGGCGTTTCCGTTCTCGCGATCGCCTCGTTGGGCGGAGGCGAGCCGCGGGTTCGCGAGCGGGACGTGGCCAAAGCCGATTGGGCGCCCGACGGGAAAAGTCTAGCCATCCTCCGGAGTCGAGACCAGGGGGATCGCCTCGAATTCCCGATCGGGAACACGGTGCGCGAGGGGGCTGGGGGCCGCATTCGTGTCTCGCCCCGAGGGGATCTCGTGATCTTTATGGAGCCTGGGGCGAAGCTTGCCGTGGTGAACCAGAGCAAGAAGACGACCAAACTCGCCGAGGAAGTGGACGGCTTCGGCTGGGCGCCCGACGGTAGCGAGATCTGGTTCACACGAATCGTCAACGGCTCGACGAACCTGTTTGCGGTAACCCTTTCTGGACGCGAACGAGCGCTCATCTCCTTGCCGGGCGACTTCAGCCTCTTCGACATTTCGCGCGAGGGCCGAGTCCTTTTCGAGCGTGGTTCCGAGCAATGGGAGGTCTTCGGGCGCTTTCCCGGGGACGAGAGCGAGCATGGCTACAAGTGGCTCGACGCCACGGTGCCGCACGACCTGTCCGCCGATGGGAGGACCCTCCTCTTCGCAGAGAAGGAGCCCGGCTGGAAAGACGCGACGAGTTACGTGCGCAAGACGGACGGCTCCGCCGCCGTGCCGTCTGGGGCGGGGTTCTGCAGGGCGCTCTCTCCGGACGGGAAGTGGGCGGTGTGCCGATCCCAGTTGATGGCGCCAAGCCTCCGGCTGCAGTCAACATCAGGGGAAACGCGCGATCTCTCGAACGGGGGCCTCGAGTACACCATGGTTTTCGGAGTCGACTGGCTCCCGGATGGAGAGAGCATCGTCTTCTCCGCGAAGCAGCCCGGTCGTCCGGAGCGTCTGTTCGTCCAGTCCGTGAAGGGGACTCCGCCGAGACCGGTCACTCCGGAGGGCGTTTCCATGATCGGCCTTGCAAAGTTGGTCTCGCCGGACGGGAAGCTCGTCGTCGGCCTCCGGGAGGGCGTCGCCGCGCTCTATCCCCTCGACGGCGGAGAGGCCCTGCCGATCCCGGGGCTCCTGCCCGGAGATCTGCCGACTCAGTGGACCAACGACGGGAGGTCGCTCTCTATCTTCAACGGGACGATTCGCCGGGCAAGATCTGGCTGCTCGATCGGTCGGCGGGTCAAAGGCGGCTGTTCAGGGAGCTGCGCCCCCGGACGCCACCGGGTCGGGACTCGGTGTCGGGCAACATCGGTGGGGCCGCGTTCTGCTGTCTCGGGATGGCCAGTCCTACGTCCACGCGTACTCGGGCTGGCTCTCGGATCTCTTTGTGCTCGAGGGATTGAAGTAAGGATCAGGCCGGCCGCCGCGCGCGGGCGAGGATGCGGCCGAAGTGCAAGGCGCACGCCGTTACTGCTTGACGCGGCCTCTGGCGCGACAGGAGAATAGGCCCAAAGTCGCTTCCCGCGAAAACGCTAGCGATCGGCCCGAGGTTCCGGCAACCCGTTTCCGCGCGAAACGACGGAGGTGGGTAATGGGAAGGCGGCGTCGATCCCCCCGATCCGTCGGGCTCGGTGTCTTCACCTTCTGGCTCGCCGCCTGCGCAATCTTCGGCCAGACCACGGGATCGATCATTGGCCGCGTCGTCGATCCGACGGGGTCCCCCCTTCCGGGCGTGGCCGTGGAGGCAACGAGCGAGAGGCTGCAGGGCGCGCGCGCGGCCACGACCTCGTCCTCCGGGGCGTACCGGTTCGCGTCCCTGCCGCCGGGAAGCTACCGCGTTCGAGCGACGCTCTCCGGCTTCCGCTCCGTCGAGAAGGCGGCGACCGTCTCGCTCGACGCGACCGCGACCGTGGATCTGACGCTGCAGGTCTCCGCCGAGGAGCAGGTCGTCGTCTCGGGCGAGGCCCCGCTCATCGACAAGACCGCGACGACGACCGGTACCAACTACACGAGCAACGTCATCGCGCACCTGCCCGTGTCCCGCAACTACGCCGACATCGTGAAATCCAATCCCGGCGTGTCGACCGACCGGGGCGACACGGAGGGCCGCTCGCTCGCGCTGACGATCTACGGCGCGACCTCGGCCGAGAACCAGTGGATCATCGACGGCGTCAACACGACGAACGTCTTGAAGGGGGTCCAGGGCAAGGCCATCAACAACGAGTTCGTCCAGGAGGTCGAGGTCAAGACGGGCGGCTACCAGGCCGAGTACGGCCGGGCGCTCGGCGGCGTCGTCAACGTCATCACCAAGTCGGGCGGCAACGAGTTTCACGGCGACGGGTTCGTCTACTACGACTCGACGGGCACCGCGGCCGAGCAGCAGTTCAAGCCCGGAGACTCGGGCATCGCGCAGATGCGCGTCGGCGGACGGCGAGCGCTTCGACTACGGCGTCGACCTCGGCGGGTTCATCCTGAAGGACCGTCTCTGGTTCTTCGGCGCGTACAACCGCGTCAGCCTTCAGGGCCAGCTGTCGCGCGTGCAGTCGTCCACGTACGTCCCGACGGACGTGAAGCTTCCCGTTCGACTCCGGCGGAGAACCTCTACTCGGGAAAGCTGACCTGGAACGTCGCCTCCTCGACGACCGTCGTCGGGACGGTCTTCGCCGATCCCTCGTCGAATTCCGGCGCGGCGGGAGCCGATCCGCGGCAGGGCCTGGGCGTCGTCGACGTGACCCCGCCGGTCAGCCTCGATCCCTCGACCTGGTACTCGACGCGGGCGCAGGGAGGCACGGACTTCGGGCTCCGGCTGACGCAGCTCTTCGGGTCGCGGGCGCTCGTGACGCTGCAGGGCTCGTACCACAAGGACCAGAACGCCCTCACCGCCCCGGAGGGGATCCGGTACATCGACGAGACCTGCGCCGGCGGAACGCCCGACAACCCGTGCGACTTTCCCTCCGGAGCCCAACTCCATCACCGGCGGTTACGGCTTCGTCGGCGGCCTCGAGGACCACAGCGTCTCGTCCGCGCAAGCAGGTACGCCGCCAACGTCACGCTCTACGAGGGCAACCACGAGATCAAGGTCGGCGGCGACTACATGGACGGCCGAACCGACGCGACCTGCTTCTGGACGGGCGAACAGGTCGTCAGTCTCCGCAACGAGTACGGCCAGCCCTACTACATGCACCGCTTCTTCGCGGTGAGCCCGGACGACCCCACGCTGGTCCCGAACTGCAATCCAGGCGCGCAGGTCCTCGACTACGGCGTCTACCTGCAGGACTCCTGGAGGGTGGCGCCGGGCCTGACGGTGAACGTCGGGCTTCGCTGGGACGGGGAGCAGACGAACAACTACCTCGGCCAGACCGTGCTGCGATTCAACAACGAGTGGCAGCCGCGCGTCGGCGTGGTCTGGGACCCGTGGCGGGACGGCGCGACGAAGATCTACGCCTTCGCCGGGCGCTTCTCCTACGCCCTGCCGACCGTCGCGGCCGCGAGTCTCCTTCGGCAGCTTTCCCGGCTCCGTTCGACCTACAACTTCGACCCGGTCAGCGTCGTTCAGGACCCGAACGTCCTCAACCACGAGGAGCCGACGTCGGAGGCAGCGCGGCGCGTTCGGGGACCCGGTGGACGTCGGCGTGAAGGCGTCATCTCATGGACGAGCTGACGGTGGGTGTCGAGAGGCTGCTCATGCCGACGCTGACGGTTGGCCTGAAGGGCACCTACCGCAGCCTCAACAGCACGCTCGAGGACCGCTGCGACTTCGACTACACAGCCCCGAGACCAACTACAGCGCTGTGCGCTCATCAATCCCGGCTCGGGCGGCAAGTTCGCGAGCGGCGACGCTCCGACCTGCAACGGCCTCTACGACGACCCGGAGTGGTACCAGTGCTACCCGAGGGGTCCCGCATCTCCCGAGGTGAAGCGGATCTACCGTGGCATCGAGCTCTTCGCGCGCCAGTCGGTCGGCAACTCCCTCTGGCTCCAGGCGAGCTATGTCTACTCGACGCTGCGCGGCAACTACGACGGCGGTGTCAACCAGGGCGCCTACGGCCAGACGAACCCGGGCATCAATGAACGACTTCGACTATCCGGCGGTGTGGCACAACGCATACGGGACCCTCGCGCTCGATCGGACGAATCGTTTCCGGTTCGACGGCTACTGGGTGACGCCGTGGCGCCTTTCCGTGGGTCTCCAGGCCTTCGTCGTGACTGGAGCTCCGCTCAACCAGAGGGGCTACTTGAAGCCGGCTACGGGTCGCCGATCTTCCTCGTCCCGCGGGGCTCGGTGGGGCGCCTGCCGACCCTCTGGGGAACGAACCTCACGCTCTCTTATCCGATCGCGATCGGCCCGACGACCGTGACGCTTCAGGCGTATCTCTTCAACGTCTTCAACAAGCAGATCGCCGTGGACCGCGATCAATACCTGGTCCATCTCACCGCCGGCCGGGTTTCCGGCCACGATCTACGACCCGAACCAGGAGCAGACCAACCCGGAGTACGGCAAGATCACCCACCGCCAGGACCCGAGAGTCTTCCGCGCCGCCGTGAAGGTCTCGTTCTGATGTCTCTCCTGCCGGCTGAGGCTTTGCGCGAGACGACCCGGCGCACGAAGGAACAGTTGGCGTGACGCTTTCGGTCGGCTCTCGCCTCGGCCCGTACGAGATGCTCGGCGCCCTGGGCGCCGGCGGGATGGGGGAGGTGTACCGGGCGCGGGACACGCGGCTCGAGCGCGAGGTGGCGATCAAGGTGCTGCCGGCGGAGCTGGCGTCGGACGCGGAGCGCTTGAAGCGGTTCGAGAAGGAGGCGCGGTCGGCCTCGGCTCTGAACCACCCGAACATCGTCACGATCCACGACATCGGGTCGGAGGGCGGGATCTCCTACATCGCGATGGAGCGCGTCGAGGGCTCGACGCTGCGGGAGCTTCTCGCCGGCGGCGCTCTGCCGATCAAGAAGCTGCTTCCGATCGCGACGCAGATCGCGGAGGGCCTGGCCAAGGCGCACGAGGCCGGGATCGTGCATCGGGACCTGAAGCCCGAGAACGTGATGGTGACGAAGGACGGGCTCGTGAAGATCCTGGACTTCGGCCTGGCGAAGCTGACCTCGACGCTGTCGGGCAGCGGCGAGGGCTCGAACCTTCCGACGATGACGGGGACGACTCCGGGCGTCGTCGTCGGGACGGTGGGCTACATGTCGCCGGAGCAGGCGAGCGGCTTGGCGCTGGATTTCCGGTCGGACCAGTTTGCGCTCGGCTCGATCCTGTACGAGATGGCGACGGGGAAGAGGGCCTTCCAGAAGAAGACGGCCATCGACACGCTCGCGGCCATTCTGAACGAGGAGCCGGAGCCGATCGCGAGCGTCAACCCGCAGGTGCCGTTGCCCCTGCGCTGGATCGCCGAGCGGTGTCTGGCGAAGGAGCCGCGGCAGCGTTACGCCTCGACCGACGACCTCGCGCGCGATCTCGCCACCGTCCGGGATCGTCTGTCCGAGGCGGTGACTTCCGGCGGCTCGATCGCGGTGGCTCGTCCGCGACGATCTTCTCGCACTCTCCTGCTTGCAGCCATGGCGATCGCGCTCGCGGTCGGAGCCCTCGCGGCCCGCTGGCTGTGGCAGCCGAAGAGCGTCTCGGTGCCCCGGTTCCAGCAGGTCACGTTTCAGAAGGAAAACATCTACATGGCGCGGTTTGGGCCGGACGGGCAGACCATCGTCTACAGCGTGGGGCGAGGGGGCGAGAAGCTGGAGCTCATGCAGACGCGCCCGGGCAGCCACGGGTCGCGATCTCTCGGCATCTTCGATGCGGTCATCGTGTCCGTCTCCGCATCGGGCGAAATGGCGCTGAGGCGGGAGTATGACGGCGCCCCGGTTCTCGCGATCGCATCTCTCGGAGGAGGCGAGCCGCGAGTGCGCGAGCGCGACGTCGACGACGCGGACTGGGCGCCCGACGGGAAGAGCCTTGCCATCGTGCGAGCCGGGGACAATGGAACCCGGGTCGAGTTCCCCATCGGGAACACTGTCTGCGAAAAATGCGGGGGTCGCATTCGCGTCTCGCCCCGGGGTGATCTCGTCGTCGCGAGTAGAGGCTGGGGTCGGGCTGGTCGTCGTGGACCGGAACAAGAAGGCGACGAAGCTCGCCGAGGGGCGCTGGCGAGTTCGGCTGGTCGCCCGGTGGCGACGAGGTCTGGTTCACGCGGATCGTCAATGGCTCGACGAACCTGTTCGCGACGACGCTTGCCGGGCGGGAGCGAGCGCTCATCTCTCTGCCGGGAGACTTCAGCCTCTACGACATTTCCCGCGAGGGCCGAGCACTCTTCGAGCGTGGCTCCGAGCGATGGGAGGTCCTCGGGCGCTTTCCCGGCGACGAGCACGAGCATGGCTACAAGTGGCTCGACGCCACGGTGCCGCACGACCTGTCGGCGGACGGGAAGATCGCTTCTCTTCGCCGAGAAGGAACCGGGCTGGAAGGACGCGACCAGCTACGTGCGCAAGACGGACGGATCGGCTGCCGTTCCACTGGGCGAGGGGTTCTGCCTGGCGCTCTCTCCGGACGGTAAGCGGGCCGTGTGTCGGACCGAGTTGATGGCGCAGAGCCTTCGGTTGCAGTCCACCTCAGGCGAGACACGAGACCTCCCCAATGGAGGCCTCGAGTACCCGATGCGGCTCAGCGTCGATTGGCTTCCGGACGGAGAGCGCATCGTCTTTTGCCGCGAGGCAGCCCGGTCGCCCGGATCGCCTGTTCGTCCAGTCCGTGAAGGGGTCTCCTCCGGAGCCGATCAGCCCGGAGGGTGTGTCCATGCATCGGGAGTCGGGAAACTGGTCTCGCCCGATGGGAAGCTCGCCGTCGGCCTCCGGGATGGGGTCGCCATGCTCTATCCCGTCGACGGAGGTGACGCACTTCCCATCCGGGGACTCCTGCCGGGGGATCTGCCGACTCAGTGGAGCAATGACGGCAAGGCGCTCTATGTTCAAAGGTATGATTCCCCGGGCAAGATCTGGCTGCTCGATCGGTCGATCGGCCAGAGGCGGGTCTTCAGGGAGCTGCAGCCCCCGCAGGTCGAGGCAAGCCCGGGAGCCGGTTCCCTCTGGGGCAAGATTCTTCTCTCTCGGGACGGCCAGTCCTACGTTCGCACGTACTCGCTCTGGCTTTCGGATCTCTTCGTGCTCGAGGGATTGAAGTAGGACTCAGGCCGGCCGGTGCGCACGGACGAGGATCCGGCGGTAAGTGAAGAAGAGCGGGCGCTCGTCCGGGAGCATCGCGAAGAGCCGGTCGCGGTAGCACTGGAGGAACAGGGTGTAGAGCGCGGACGAGAGCCGGCGTCGGTACTCGGAGAGCAGCGAGCCCTCCACCCACGCTACGACGTCCTCGCGCGAGTCGAGACGGTGGCCGTAGACCTGGAGCCGGACAATCTGTTCCGAATAGCCGAGGCGGTCGAGGATCGCGGCGTAGGCCTCGGGTGCCAGGACGTTGCGCGGATGCACCGATCCGCCGAGCGCGCTCGCGAAAGGTTCCACGGAAGCGACCTCCTCGGCCGCGCGATGGGACGGGTGGTCGAAGTTGTCCGGCACCTGGAAGGCGAGCTGCCCTCCAGACTTGAGCACCTTCGTCAGGCGCGCGAGGAGCGCGGGGTGGTCCGGCACCCAGTGAAACGCGGCGTTCGAGAAGACGAGGTCGTAGGGCTGCGTCGGCGCGAAGGCGGCGATGTCGCCGCGCTCGAACTGCAGGCCTCCGCCCGTGTGAGGCGCGGCTTTGGCGAGCATCGCCTCGGATGAGTCGATGCCGAGAGTCTCCGCGGCTCCCGTGCGGCGGTGCAGCTCGGCCGTCAACTCTCCCGTCCCGCAGCCGAGGTCCACGCCCCGGCCGTCCGGAATCGGCGCGACGAGATCCAAGAGATCGAAGAACGGCCGGGCGCGTTGGTCGGCAAAACGTGCGTATGTCTCGGGGTCCCAGGTGTCTTGTGCGGACGGCATGGGGCGACCGATTCTAGCCGCCAGCCAGCGGTATAGACCGGGCAGGCGGGAGTCCTTCCTTGACCGGCTGCAAAGATTCGGCACAGAATGAGATCCAAGTCTCAAGCAGCGTTGGGCCGGGCGATCCCGGAGCCCGACCCCTTTGCCGGGAGCGCCGGGGGTGGTCGATGTGCAGACGGAGACGATTTCGCCGGTTGGTGGCGCTCGGCGTACCTGCGCTCCTGGCCTGCGGGGGTTCGCTCTTCGGGCAGACCACGGGATCGATTGTCGGCCGCGTCATTGATTCGACGGGGACCCCCCTTCCGGGGGTGACGGTCGAGGCGGCGAGCCCGAGCCTGCAGGGCACGCGCGCAGCGACGACTCCTTCTTCGGGTGCGTACCGGTTCGCGGCGCTGCCGCCCGGAAACTACCGCGTTCGAGCGACGCTTCCGGGCTTTCGCGACGTGGAGAAGACGGCGACGGTCTCGCTCGACGCCGTCGCGACTGTGGATCTGACGCTGCAAATCACGGCGGAGGCGCAGGTCGTCGTTTCGGGCGAGGCGCCTCTCATCGATTCGACCTCGACGACGACCGGGACCAACTACACGAGCAACGTCGTCGCGCACCTGCCCGTTTCGCGCAACTACGCGGACATCGTCCGATCCAATCCCGGCGTGCTCCAAGACATGGGCGAGACCCAGGGGCGTTCCCTGGCCCTTTCGATCTACGGGTCCACGTCCGTCGAGAACCAGTGGGTCATCGACGGCGTCAACACGACGAACGTCTTGAAGGGGATGCAGGGCAAGGCGATCAACAACGAATTCGTGCAGGAGGTCGAGGTCAAGACCGGCGGTTACCAGGCGGAATACGGGCGGGCGCTCGGTGGCGTCATCAACGTCATCACGAAGTCGGGCGGCAATCAATTCCACGGCGACGGTTTCGTCTATTACGACTCGGGGGCCCTGCAGGCCGAGCAGGTGTTCGTGCCGGGGGTCGATTCGGACCTGAGCGGCATGCGGACCTCGAGCTACACGCGAACGGACTACGGCGCCGATCTCGGAGGCTTCATCGTCAAGGACCGTCTCTGGTTCTTCGGTGCGTACAACCGCGTGAGCGGACCTTCGCTGATCAGCCGGTATGTCGCGACCCCACTGGTTCCCACCACGATGGAGTTCCCGGTCGACAACATCGACAACCTCTATTCGGCGAAGCTGACCTGGAACATCGCGGCGAGCTCGACGCTCGTGGGCAGCGTCTTTGCCGACCCGACGGCCAATTCCGGGGCGATCGTGCAGCCGATCACGAGCCCGGACCCCGGAACCTGGGAGGCGACCCGGAACATCGGAGGCCTCGACTACGGGCTGCGGCTCAGCCAGCTCTTCGGCGCCTCCAGCCTCGTGACGCTCCAGGCCGCCCGCCATCAGGACCGCTACAGTCTCGTGCCGACGGGTGCCGGAGCTGGGACCCGCCGGACGGACTGGACTTGCGAGGGCGGCACGCCAGATCAGTCATGCGACATTCCCGGCGAACCCAACTCGGCGGTCGGGGGGATCGGGCCCATCTTCGGCCCGACCGATCACAGCAATTCGCACCGCGACCAGGTTCGTGCGGATGTCACCGTCTACACCGGCCCCCACGAGATCAAGGTCGGCGGCGACTACCAGGACGGCAATACCGATGCCGTGACGTTCTTCACCGGCGGACAGGCCGTGCGGCACTACAACGAGTATGGTCAGGATTACTACATGCATCGATTCTTTGCGAAGAGTTTCGACGACCTGACTCCCGTGGACAATCCAAACACCGCCAGGACCCAGGACGTCGGCACCTATGTCCAGGACTCCTGGAAGGTGACGCCGAACCTGACGATCAATGCAGGGCTTCGATACGACCAGGAATGGGTGATCAACTACACGGGCAACGCCGTGATCCGCACCAACGAGTGGCAGCCCCGCATCGGTGTCGTCTGGGACCCGGCGCGCGACGGGACGACGAAGGTCTATGCGTTCGCAGGACGCTTTTCGTATGGTCTGCCGACGGACCTGGCGCTCCGAGTCTACGGATCCAACGTGTTCGCGCAGACCTACAACTTCGATCCGAACTCGTTGGTCCAGGATCCCAACGTCTTCAAACACGAGGCGGCCGATCTCTACGGCAGCACCAACGGAGAGCCGGTGGACCCCGGCCTGAAAGGGATCTCGCAGGACGAGCTCACGTTTGGCGTTGAGAAGGCCATCGGGGTCGGACTGTGGCTGGGGCTCGAAGGCGACGTACCGCAGCCTCGCCAATGCGATCGAGGACCGCGGCGATCTCGATTACACCGTTCCCGAGAACGGCGGGTCGAGCTACGCCCTCGTGAACCCGGGCTCGAACGGCCGCTATGCTCGCGGCGATTTCTTCTCCTGCACGGGTCTCGACTACCCATTCGACAATTGCAAGGATGGAACCCTCGTCTACGGCGCGCCCCCGATGCCCAAGGCCAACGGATCTACCGCGGAATCGAGCTCGTCGCGCGCGAGAGCTTCAATCAGAGCCTCTGGGCTCCAGTTGTCCTACGTGTACTCGTCGCTGCGGGGAAACTACGACGGGGAGGTCAGCGAGGGCTACTGGGGGCAGACCGACCCCGGGATCAACGCCGACTTCGACTACCCGCAGATGTGGCACAACGGCTATGGCCGACTCTTTCTCGACCGGCCGCAGCAGCTGCGCCTGGACGGCTACTACACGCTTCCGTTCGGCCTCTCGGCCGGGCTTCAGGCGTGGCTGCGCTCCGGCGCGCCGCTCAACCAGATCGGCTACCTCAACGGGAACTACGGCGCCGTGATCCAGCTCGTTCCGAAGGGCTACGCGGGGCGCCTCCCGATGGAGTGGGACGCGAATCTGACGCTCCAGTATCCGATCGCGATCGGGCCGGCCACGGTGACCCTGCAAGCGTATCTGTTCAACCTCTTCAATAATCAGGTCCCGACCTCGCGGGACACGACCTGGACCGATCAGCAGCCGGACAACTATCCGAATTCCATATATGACCCGAATCAGCCGTCGACCAACCTCAATTACGGCAAAGTCACGGGGCGGTCGAGCCCGAGGCTTTTCCGCGCCGCCGTCAAGGTTTCGTTCTAGGCGAATCGGCGTTGACCCTCGCTGCCGGCTCTCGCCTCGGTCCCTACGAAATCCTCGCGCCTCTGGGCGCGGGCGGGATGGGGGAGGTATACCGGGCGCGGGACGAGCGGCTCTCGCGCGAGGTGGCGATCAAGGTGCTGCCTTCGGCGCTGGCCTCCGACGCGGAACGCCTGAAGCGGTTCGAGAAGGAAGCGCGGTCGGCCTCGGCGTTGAACCACCCGAACATCGTCACGATCTACGACATCGGGTCTTCCGAGGGCGTCTCCTGGATCGCGATGGAGCGCGTGGAAGGGGCGACGCTGCGGGAGCTTCTTTCCAGCGGCCCGCTGCCGGTCAAGAGGCTGCTGCTAGATCGCTCCGCAGATCGCCGAGGGGCTGTCCAAGGCGCACGAGTCGGGGATCGTGCACCGGGACCTGAAGCCCGAGAACGTGATGGTGACGAAAGACGGTCTGGTCAAGGTGCTGGATTTTGGCCTGGCGAAGCTGACCTCCACGATGTCGGGCAGCGGCGAGGGGTCGAACTTGCCGACCATGACGGGGACCACGCCGGGTGTGGTGGTGGGAACGGTCGGCTACATGTCGCCGGAACAGGCGAGCGGGGAGGCCGTCGACTTTCGGTCGGACCAGTTCTCGTTCGGGTCGATCCTCTACGAGATGGCGACGGGAAAGAGGGCGTTCCAGAAGAAGACGGCGATCGACACGCTCGGAGCGATCCTGAACGCGGAGCCAGAGCCGATCGGCGCGATCAACCCGCAAGTCCCGGCGCCCCTACGATGGATCGACGAGCGTTGCCTGTCGAAGGAGGCGGAGGGCCGGTACGCCTCGACGAAGGACCTGGCGCGGGAGCTGGCGAGCGTGCGGGACCACCTGTCGGAGGCGTCGTTGTCCGACACGGCGTCGATCGTTTCGCGATCGCGCCGCAAGCCGTGGGCGGCGGCGATCGCCAGCATCGTCGCGCTCGCTCTGGGCCTCCTCGCTGGCAAATCGCTCTGGAAAGCTCCTCCTGCTTCACTTCCGACGTTCCAGCAGCTCACGTTCGGCGAAGAGACGATCTATTCGGCGCGGTTTGCGCCCGATGGGCAGACGGTCGTCTACGGCGTCGCCCAGGGAGGTAAGCCTCCCGAGCTTTTCTCGACGCGCGTGGGCGCCTCCGAGTCACGCCCACTGGGACTGAACGCGGACATCCTGTCGATGTCCTCTTCCGGAGAGATGGCCATCGTATCGGGCGGCAGCATGATGTTCGGCATGCTCGCCGTGGTGCCCCTTGCCGGAGGAGCTCCGCGCGAACTGTTGGAGAACGTGATTGGGGCCGACTGGAGCCCGGAAGGAAAGGGACTAGCGGTGGTCGTTCGTAAGCCCGCCGGTGAGGTGCGTCTGGAATTCCCGATCGGGAAGGTCCTCCTCGAGGGCAACGGCATGATGCGCCCACGCTTCTCGCGAAGCGGGGATGGGATTCTCGTCACGAATGACGACTGGCTGGTCCTGGTCGGCTCGGCAACCGGCAAGGTCAAGAAGATCCGTGAAGGCGGCGGAGGCTTTGTCTGGTCTACGGTCTCCGACGACATCTGGGGCTTTCTGGGTGCAGCCTCCGCGACCGAGATCCACGCGATCAAGCTCGGCGGCGCGGATCGGCTCGTCGGCACCCTTCCCGGGCAGTTCATTCTCCAGGACATCACGGCGGACGATCGCATCCTGGCCGAGCGGGTCCTGGGACAAGTCAAGATGATGGTGCAGGTGCCGGGCGAAACGCACGAGAGGAACCTGTCGTTGCTGACTAATTCGGACCCGGCAGACATCTCGCCGGATGGGAAGACGGTCCTCTTCACGGACAGCAGCGGCGACGGAGCCGAGAAGATCTACCTGCGACGCACGGACGGCTCGCCCGCGATCCGGCTCGGCGAGGGACATGCGCTGGCGCTGTCGCCCGACGGAAGATGGGCGCTTGCTGGCATGGCCGGGGGGCTGACGCTTCTCCCGACAGGCGCCGGGCAGCCGCGACCGATCACGGCCCCGGGGGTCGAGTTCTCGAGCGGGACTTTTTCGCCAGACAGCAAGCGGTTGTTTCTTGGTGGCGAGGCGAAGAGCGGCGCGTCCTGGGTCTACGCGATGGATGTGGGGGCAGGAGTGCCCCATCCCGTGACGCCAGAGGGGGCCGATTTTCCGTGGCGTTCCCACGCGGTCTCGCCCGACGGGAAGTTCATGGCGGCCAAGAGCAAGGATGGCACCTGGTTGATGTGGCCGATCGAAGGGGGCGCCTTGCCGGGCAAGCCCATCGCGGGGCTTTCTGCTAACGAGAAGCCGATTCGCTGGAGCGCCGACGGGCGGTCCCTGCTCGTCTGGTCGGGAGCAAGTGGCAGCCTTTGGCGGCTCGACCTGGCTTCCGGTCGAAAGGACCTCCTGAAGGAGCTCCCCGGCACGAACAGTCTTGTCGTCACTCCGGATGGCCTTGGCTTCGTCTACTCAAGCGGCACGTCCTACTCGAACCTGTTCCTGATTGACGGCTTGAAGTCGTGACTCTTTCGCCCGGGACCCGCCTTGGTCCCTACGAGGTGCTTGGGCCGCTGGGCGCGGGCGGGATGGGGGAGGTGTACCGGGCGCGGGACGAGCGGCTCAGTCGCGAGGTGGCGATCAAGGTGTTGCCCTCGGAGCTGGCCTCCGACACGGAACGCCTGAAGCGGTTCGAGAAGGAAGCGCGGTCGGCCTCGGCCTTGAACCACCCGAACATCGTCACGATCTACGACATCGGGTCCGAGAACGGGGTCTCCTACATCGCGATGGAACGCGTCGAGGGTTCGACGCTGCGGGAGCTGCTGGCCGGCGGTCCATTCATGTTGAAGAGGCTTCTTTCCATCGCGACACAGATGGCCGAAGGGCTGGCCAAGGCGCACGAGGCGGGCATCGTGCACCGGGACCTGAAGCCCGAGAACGTGATGGTGACGAAGGACGGGCTCGTGAAGATCCTGGACTTCGGCCTGGCGAAGCTGACCTCGACGATGTCGGGCAGCGGCGAGGGCTCGAACCTTCCGACCATGACGGGGACGAGTCCCGGCGCGATCGTCGGGACGGCGGGCTACATGTCGCCGGAGCAGGCGAGCGCCGAGCCGCTGGACTTCCGCTCGGACCAGTTTGCGTTGGGCTCGATCCTCTACGAGATGGCGACCGGGCGTCGGGCCTTTCAAAAGGCGACGGCCGTCGAGACGCTCTCGGCGATCCTGCGCGAGGAGCCGGAGCCGATCGGGGTGGCCAACCCGCAAGTTCCCGCGCCCCTTCGATGGCTCGTCGAGCGATGCCTGGCCAAGGACCCCGAAGACCGCTACGCCTCGACCAAAGACCTCGCGAAGGACCTCGCAAGCGTCCGCGACCACCTGTCCGAGGCAAGCTCGGGTGAGGCGCCGGCCTCGCCCCTGCGAGCTCTGGTGGCTCCGTGGAAAGCTCTGGGCGCAGCCGCTGTCCTCGCTGCGGTATCCCTCATCGCTGGGAAGTGGCTCTGGAAGACTCCAGTGGCTCCCCAGCTCTCGTTTCAGCGACTCACGTTCCGGCGCGGCTTCGTCAACGGGGCGCGTTTTTCGAGCGACGGCCACACCATCGTTTACAGCGCCCGCTGGGACGGAGAGCCCCCGCACATCTTCCTGACACGTCCGGAAGCCCCCGAATCCCAGCGGCTCAGTCTCCCTGACGCCAGCCTGGTTGCACTTTCTTCGAGAGACGAGCTGGCCATGATTGCCGGGAAGATTCACCAGGAGCAAGACTTCTACTTCGCCACGGGTACGCTGGAGGCGGCGCCGCTCGGCGGGGGAACGCCCCGGGAGATCGCTGAGGACATGCGGTGGGCCGACTGGAGTCCCGACGGGAAGCTCATGCTCGTCGTCCGCGGAAGCGGTGCGCTCGAGTTCCCCGTGGGTAAGGTTCTCGGTCGCGGCGTCTTCATCGCCCGGTTCTCCCCGGCGGGAGACCGAATCGCATACAAGCTGGGCTACGACCTCCATGTGATGGACCTTTCCGGCCACGAGCTCGAGGCGGTAGCCCGCGCTGTCTCTCCGTGGCCCATAAGAGGCTTCGCGTGGAGTCCCTCGGGCGAAGAGCTGTGGTTCTCGACGTTTCAGGAGGGCGACCAGACGCTCCGAGCGGTGAGTCTCGCAGGAAAGCTGCGCGTGCTCCTTCGGCTACCTCGCGAGATAGTGGTGGAAGACATCTCGAGGGAGGGAAAGGTGCTGGCCTCGCTGCACGACCGCCGGCGGGAGATCTGGTTCGGCACGGAGGGTGAGTCGCGAGAGCGGAACCTGACCCTCTTCGGCGGGTCGGACGCCGTCGCCTTTTCCGCCGACGGCAGCACCCTGCTCGACAACGAACGAGGCGCCTACTACCTGCGGCAGACCGATGGTTCGCCTGCCAAGAAGCTCGGAGACGGGTCAGCCGCGGAGCTCTCGGCGGACGGCAAGTGGGCAGTCGTGGTTCGCCGCGGGCCACCGGACCAGCTGGTCCTTGTTCCGACGGGAGCGGGCGCCGAGAGGCCGCTCGAGCGGGGGCAGATCGAAGAAGCAAGCTGGGTTCATTGGTCTCAGGACGGACGCCGGCTTCTTTTCCTGGCCAACGAAAAAGGGCGTTCCGAGAGACTCTTCATCCAGGGCGTCGCCGCTGGGGCTCCGCGCGCGGTGACCCCGGAAGGGGCCGACCTGGGGGACCCGTCGGTCGCATCACTCTCGCCGGACGGCCGCTTCGCCCTCATTCGGGACGGAAAGGAGTTCTGGATCTATCCCACCGATGGAGGCGACAAACGACGTGTGGAAGGGTTCCTCCCGACCGACCAGGTCTGGAAGCATTGGAGCTCCGACGGCCGCTTCGCCTTCGCCTGGAACCAGAAAGAGATTCCATATCGCGTCTTCCGGGTGGAACTTTCGACCGGCCGGCGCGCACTCTGGAAGACGATCACTCCGCAGGACCCGACGGGCATCTGGACCCACGATCTCCTGCTCACGCCCGACGGGAAGTCGTACGCGTACAACTGCACCCGCGACCAGGCGGATCTGTTTATCGTCGAGGGGCTGAAATGAGCCTGGCGCCCGGGACCCGCCTTGGTCCCTACGAGGTGCTTGGGCCGCTGGGCGCGGGCGGGATGGGGGAGGTGTACCGGGCGCGCGACGAGCGGCTCAGTCGCGAGGTGGCGATCAAGGTGTTGCCCTCGGAGCTGGCCTCCGACACGGAACGCCTGAAGCGGTTCGAGAAGGAAGCGCGGTCGGCCTCGGCTTTGAACCACCCGAACATCGTCACGATCTACGACATCGGGTCCGAGAACGGGGTTTCCTACATCGCGATGGAACGCGTCGAGGGTTCGACGCTGCGGGAGCTGCTGGCCGGCGGTCCATTCATGTTGAAGAGGCTTCTTTCCATCGCGACACAGATGGCCGAGGGGCTGGCCAAGGCGCACGAGGCGGGCATCGTGCACCGGGACCTGAAGCCCGAGAACGTGATGGTGACGAAGGACGGGCTCGTGAAGATCCTGGACTTCGGCCTGGCGAAGCTGACCTCGACGATGTCGGGCAGCGGCGAGGGCTCGAACCTTCCGACCATGACGGGGACGAGTCCCGGCGCGATCGTCGGGACGGCGGGCTACATGTCGCCGGAGCAGGCGAGCGCCGAGCCGCTGGACTTCCGCTCGGACCAGTTTGCGTTGGGCTCGATCCTCTACGAGATGGCGACCGGGCGTCGGGCCTTTCAAAAGGCGACGGCCGTCGAGACGCTCTCGGCGATCCTGCGCGAGGAGCCGGAGCCGATCGGGGTGGCCAACCCGCAAGTTCCCGCGCCCCTTCGATGGCTCGTCGAGCGATGCCTCGAGAAAGAACCCGAGGGGCGCTACGCCTCGACCAAGGACCTCGCGCGCGAGCTCGCGACGATCGGGGGTCACCTGTCGGAGGCCAGTTCGGCCGGGACCCCTGCCGTCGCGCAGCGCCGTGGGGCGGGCCTGAAGCCAGTGATCGCCGCCGCTGTGCTCATCGCGGCGAGTCTCATTGCCGGAAGGGTGCTCTGGAAGGGGTCTCCGCCCTCGTCCCAGCCGACGTTTCAGCGGCTCACGTTCGGCAGCGGTCTGGTCGACGCCGCGCGCTTCTCGCCCGACGGGCGGACGATCGTCTATAGCGCCCGTTGGGACGGCAAGCCGCAGCACATCTTCCTGACGCGGCCCGAGGCGCCCGAGTCGCAGAGGCTCGATTTGCCCGATGCGAGCCTGATGTCCATCTCCTCGAGCGGCGAGCTCGCGATCGTGATGGGAAAGATGCAGATCGGCGTCGGCTGGTGGTACGCGGGTGGAACTCTCGCCACGGTGCCGCTCGCGGGCGGCGCGCCCCGGGAAATCGCGGAGGATGTCCGGTTCGCCGACTGGGCCCCGGACGGAAAGCAAATGGTGGTCGCTCGGGGCGACCAGATGGAGTTCCCGCTCGGCAAGGTCATTCACAAGGGTTCCGTCCTTTTTCCGCGCTTCTCGCCCGACGGAGAGAAAGTCGCCTTCCTGGAAGGCGACCGCGTCCGCGTGACGGATCTCTCCGGCAAGGAGCTGGCGGCGTCGAGCACCGAGGGCTCTTACGTGAGCCTCGCCTGGAGTCCCTCGGGGAACGAGGTGTGGTTCACGATGTCGGAGTCGGGCGGGGGAGCTCTTCGGGCTGTCAGCCTCGGGGGCAAAGAGCGCGTTCTGCTGCGGATGCCCCGCGGAGTAACCGTGGAAGACGTTTCACGGGATGGCCGGCTGCTGCTCGGATTCCATCATGGACGAAGGGAAGTCTGGGTCGGTTCGACGGATGAACCGAGGGAGCGGAATCTGACGGTCTTCGGGTCTTCGAACGCCATGGGCATCTCCGCGGATGGAAAAATGCTTCTCGACAACGAGAACTTCGGCTTCTACCTCCTTCGCACGGACGGCTCGCCTCCGAAAAAGCTCGGCGAGGGATTCGCCTCGGAGCTGTCACCCGATGGAAAGTGGGCCGCTGTCGTGCGCTCCGGACCGCCCGCGCAGCTCGTTCTCGTTCCGACAGGCGCCGGCGGGGAGCGGTTGCTGGAGAGAGGGACAATCGAAGAGTATACGAGAGCTTACATTCGATGGTCTCAGGACGGGCGGCGGCTGCTCTTCGGCGGGCACGAGGCGGGCCGCAAGGAACAACTATTTGTTCAAGACTTCGCGGGTGGAGTACCAAGGGCCGTGACGCCGGAAGGCGAGGACGCGCAGACCGCATCGTTGTCCCCCGACGGCCGGTTCGTAATCGTCCAGACGGGCAACGACTTCTGGATCTATCCGACCGACGGAGGGCCGCGACGGCCGGTGAAGGGCTTCCTTCCGACCGACTTCATCTGGCGCAATTGGAGCGAGGACGGCCGTTACGCGTATGCCTGGAACGTCGACGAGCTGCCCTTCCGGGTCTTTCGAGTGGAGCTCGCGACCGGGAGCCGGGAGCCGTGGAAGACGATCACGCCCCAGGATCGAGCGGGCATCTGGAACGCGGATCTGATGGTCACACCGGACGGCAAGTCGTACGCATACAACAGCTCCCGGGATCTGTCGGACCTGTTTCTCGTCGCCGGCGTCCGATAGGGGCTAGTGCGAGCGGCTGCTCGCCATTCGGCTTGACCCTGTCGCACGATCGGGCAGAGAATCGGGCCAACAGCCGCTTCCCCAAGAAACCAGTTCGCCGAGCGAACACTGCCCGACCCTCCGTTTCCCGGGCAAAGCGGCAGGAGTGAACGTTGAAGAGACAGGGCAGTCTCGGGCGGTTCGTCGCTCTCCTCGCGTTCTCCCTGGTGTTCACGAGTCACACGGGCCGTGGCCAGACGACCGGGTCGATCTCGGGGCGTGTCTCCGATCCGGCGGGTTCGGCGCTGCCCGGCGTGACGGTCGAGGCGACGAGCTCCAGTCTCCAGGGCACGCGGACCGCCGTCACGGATCGTAACGGCGCGTTCCGCTTCCCGGCGGTCCCACCCGGCGCCTATCGGATTCAAGCCACGCTTTCGGGATTTCGCGCGGCGGAGAAGACGGCCACCGTTTCGCTCGACACGACCGCGACCGTGGACCTGACATTGCAGCTCGCCACGGAGGAGCAGGTCGTCGTCACCGGCGCGGCGCCCTTCATCGACATCACGGCGACGACGACCGGCACCAACTACACGAGCAACGTGATCTCCCACCTTCCGGTGGCGCGCAACTATGCCGACATCGTGCGGGCCAACCCCGGCGTCAGCTCGGACCGCGGCGAGACGCAGGGCCGATCCCTCGCGCTGACGATCTACGGCGCGACGTCCGCCGAGAATCAGTGGATCATCGACGGCGTCAATACGACCAACGTGATCAAGGGGATGCAGGGCAAGGCGATCAACAACGAATTCGTGCAGGAGGTCGAGGTCAAGACGGGCGGCTACCAGGCGGAGTATGGCCGCGCGCTCGGAGGCGTCATCAACGTCGTCACCAAGTCGGGGGGAAACCAGTTTCACGGGGATGGCTTCCTCTACTACGACGGCAACGGGTGGACGGCCAACCCGGTCGTGGCGCTCACCGAGGACGAGCTGATCGCCGCGATGCGGATCGACAGCTTTTCGCGGACGGATTTCGGCGCGGACCTCGGGGGGTTCCTCGTCAAGGATCGCCTCTGGTTCTTTGCCGCCTACGACCGTGTGGATCTCTCGGCCAAGCTCTCCCGCTACGTCTCGACGGATTACGTCTCCTCGAGCGACCAGTTTCCGCTCACCGGGACCGACAATCTTTACTCCGCCAAGCTGACCTGGAACGCGAGCTCGCAGACGACCCTCGTCGGCACGGTTTTCGCCGATCCGACGTCCAACACGGGTGCGGCGGGATCGGATCCGCGCCAGGGCTATTCGGGGATCGGCGTGCGGCCGGTCACGAACCGGGATCCGACGACCTGGTACTCGACCCGCAACATCGGCGCGGTCGACTTCGGCGCCCGACTGAACCAGCTCTTCGGGTCCCGCGCGCTCCTGACGGTGCAGGGCTCCCGCCACCAGGATCAGTACAGCCTCGTCGCGCCGGACCTGGTTCGGACCAATGACTTTACGTGTCAGGGGGGGACTCCGGATGAGCCCTGCGGCGAGCCGCCGGTTCCCAACGTGCAAACCGGCGGCTACGGCTTCGTCTACGGTCCGACGAACAGAAACCGATCCAGCCGCGACCAGTATCGGGGCGACCTCAACCTCTACCTTGGAAACCACGAGGTCAAGCTGGGCGCCGACTACATGGACGCGAATACGAACGCCTTTACGTATTTTTCGGGAGGCTCTCTCGTCACAGCCCGCAACGGCACCGGAGTCGTCTACTACCAGCATCAGTTCTACGCGGTCAGCCCGCAGGACCTGACGCCCGTTTCGGGTGTCACGGTGCGCCCCCGGACCGGCGACGTGGGAGCGTACATTCAGGACTCCTGGAAGCCTGCGGCCGGATGGACGGTCAACGTCGGATTGCGCTGGGACGAGGAGAGCATCCAGAACTATCTGGGCCAGACGGTGATCCGCACGACGAACGAGTGGCAGCCGCGGATCGGGATCGTCTGGGACCCCTGGAAGGACGGTACGACGAAGATCTCTGTCTTCGCCGGGCGCTTCTCCTACGCGCTGCCGACGGATCTCGCAGCGCGCTCCTACGGCGCCAGCACCTCCGTCTCCGTCTACAACTTCGACCCCAGCCCGTCGAATCTCACCCAGAATCCAAACGTTCCCGGGCACCAGGATGCGAACATATCCGGAGGAGCCTACGGCACCCCGGTGGACGGAGGCCTCAGGGGTATCTACCAGGACGAGTACACGATCGGCGTCGAGCGGTTGTTCGGCCCGACGTTGACCGTCGGCCTGAAGGGCACGTACCGCAGCCTCGGCAACGTGATCGAAGATCGCTGCAACCTCGATTACAACAGCCCCGAGACCAACTACAGCAGCTGCGGGATCGTCAATCCGGGCTCGAACGGTCGGATGGCGCGAGGAGACATTCCCGGCTGCACGGGCCTCGACGACTATTCGGAGTGCACGGACAAGACCACGCCGGTGCCGGCCGCGAGCCGCATCTACCGCGGGATCGAGCTCTTCGCGCGCAAGTCCCTGGGCGACCAGTTCTGGCTCCAGGCCTCCTACGTCTACTCCTCGCTTCGCGGGAACTATGACGGCGAGATCAGCGAGGGCTACTTCGGTCAGACCGACCCGGGCATCAATCAGGACTTCGACTACCCGGCGCTGTTTCACAACGCGTACGGCCGCCTCTACCTCGACCGACCCCAGCGCTTCCGTTTCGACGGCTACTACACGACGCCGTTTCGCCTGTGGGTGGGCCTGCAAGCGTTCGTCTTCTCCGGGGCGCCTTTGAACAAGTACGGGTACTTCAACGGCCTCTACGGGCCTGCCATTCAGCTCGTGCCCAGGGGTTACGCAGGCCGGTTGCCGACCGAGTGGGAGGGGGACCTGACGCTCGGATATCCGATCGCGATCGGTCCCGTGACGGTGACGCTCGAGGCGTACGTCTTCAACTTCTTCAACAACCAGATCGCGACTTCGAAGGATACCTCCTGGACCACCGGTCCGCCGCCGAACTATCCGGACTCCCTCTTCGATCCGAACCAGCCGCAGTCGCCCGACTCCCAGTACGGGAAGATCACCAGCCGCCAGCAGCCGAGGAGCTTTCGCGCCGCCGTGAAGGTGTCGTTCTGAGCGGCTGCAGAGGCTCAGCGCGATGTGGCCCTTGCCTTCCTTGGGGCGGGCCTGGCCGGTTTCGCGCGCGGCCAGGCGATCGCGGAGTTTCCGATTCCCACGGCCTACAGCTTCCCCGACTACATCGCGGCGGGTCCGGACGGGAACCTGTGGTTCACCGAGAGCTTTGGGGATGGTGTCACTCCTCAAATTGGACGGATGACGCCGAGCTGGCGGCGTCACCGAGTTCGTGATCCCGACGACCTACTGCACGCCCCGAGGCATCGTCGCGGGCCCGGATGGAAACATGTGGTTCACGGAATTCGACGGCAATCAGATCGCTCGGATCACGCCGGTCGGGCGTCTTGAGCGAATTCTTCCTCCCTCTGACGCCCCCGAATGACAGCATCGTCGGCGCTGCTCGGCATCACGACCGGCCCGGACGGCAACCTCTGGTTCACGGAGAACATCGCCAACCGGATCGGGCGGATCACCACGTCCGGCGTCATCACGGAGTTTCCGATCCCCACGGCCGGCAGTCAGCCCTACGGCATCGCCGCCGGGACCGGACGGCAACCTCTGGTTCGCCGAGAGCAACGGCAACAAGATCGGACGGATCACGACGTCTGGCGTCATTACCGAATTTCCGATCCCGACGGCGCTGAGTCAGCCGGTGGGGATCGCCGCCGGACCGGACGGCAACCTCTGGTTCACCGAGTACATCGCTACCCGGATCGGGCAGATCACGACGGGCGGTGCCATTGCCGAGTTCCCGATCCCGACGGACCACTGCGGGCCCGTCGGCATCGCGGCCGGACCGGACGGGAACGTCTGGTTCACCGAAACGACGGCCGATCAGATCGGGAGGATCACGCCGGCCGGTGACGTCACCGAATTCCCCACACCGACACGCGGAAGCTCGCCCGTCGGCATCACGGCTGGACCGGACGGGAACATCTGGTTCACCGAGCCCGGTGTCACCCAGATCGGACGAATCTCGACGACGGCCTGCGCTCCCAGCGCGACCGCCCTCTGCCTGAACGGCCGCTTCCAGGTGACGGCAACCTGGCAGGCGGCTTCGCAGGGGACGGGCGGACAGGGCATGGCGGCGCCCCTGACCGCGAGCACCGGCTACTTCTGGTTCTTCGACGAGTCGAACGTCGAGGTGATCGTCAAGGTCCTCGATGGGTGCGAAAGCAACGGAAACTACTGGGTGTTCGCGGCCGGGTTGACGAACGTCGGGGTCACGCTGACCGTGACGGACGGGCAAACCCAACTCGTCCAGACCTACACGAACGACGACGGGGTCGCATTCCAGCCGATCCAGGACACCTCGGCTTTCGACGCCTGCCCGTAGCTCCGCTAGTAATCGACGCGCTCGAGGAAAAGCCCCGACGGTGGGGCGGTCCACTTGGCGGGCGTCGCGGACTTCTCGACCAGCAGCTTTCTGACTCCGGCCGCATCCAGGTTGCCGCGTCCAACCTCGACCAGCGTTCCGGCGAGGCGGCGGACCATCTTCCAGAGAAAATGCGAGGCGGTGATCCGGAAGTGGATCTCCTGGCCGACCTCCATGACGTCGCTCTTCTCGACGACGACGAGGGTCGATTCCTGGCCCTCGGGGTTTTCGCAGAAGGACGAGAAGTCGTGGCGTCCTTCGAAGAGCTTCGCGGCGCGGCGCATTGCGGCGAAATCCAGCCGGTCCTTCACCCACCAGACGAACGGCTTGTCGAACGCAGTGCGGCGGCGCGAGATGCGGTACAGGTACGTGCGGCTCTTTGCGCTGTGCCGCGCGTGGAAGCGCGGAGGGGCCTTCTCGACCAGGACGACGTTGATGTCGGCGGGGAGGCGCTCGTTGAGGCCCCAGGCGACGTCGTTCTCGGGCATCGCGTTCTGCGCCTTCAAGTGCGCCACCTGGGCCAGCGCGTGGACGCCCGCGTCCGTGCGGCCCGCGCCCCCGACGCCAGCGTCGGCTCCGAGCAGCTCGTGCGCGGCGCGCAGCAACATGCCCTGCACCGTGCGGTCCGTGTTCTTCTGCGACTGCCAGCCGCGGTAACGCGTCCCGTCGTACTCGAGGGTGATCTTCCAGGTCGGCACGGGCTCGAGTCTACCGGGATCGCCGATAATCCGCGGCGATGGCAGATCGCGGCGTGATTCCTCCTCCGGGGCCCGGGCAGCGCGACACGATCGTCGCCGGGGTGCGCTGGCGGTCGCGCGAAACCCAGGGGCACGGCGATCCGGTCGTCTTCGTCCACGGCCTGCTCGCCTCTTCGGCAACGTGGCAGGAGGCTCTTGCGCCGGCCTCGGCGGGGCGCCCGGCGATCGCCGTGGATCTGCCGGGATTCGGGTGCTCGGAGCGTCCGTGGCCGTTCGACCATTCGGTGGAGGGGCAGGCGCGCGGCCTCGTGGATTTTCTCGACGCGCGCGGGATCGAGCGCGCGGTCCTCGTCGGCAACTCGCTCGGCGGCGCGGCGGCGATGCTCGTCGCGGCGCAGCATCCGGGGCGCGTCTCGGCGCTCGTCCTCGTGGACCCGGCGACCTCCGCGGCGCCGATCGCCTGGCCGATCCGGCTCTTGCGGGCGCCCTTCTGCGGCGAGCTCGCGCTGGCGCTCGCCACGCGGCCCCTCGTCGCCTACGGCCTCCGGCACTGGCTCTTCGCCGATGCCTCGCGCGTGACGGATCTCGCGATCGCGGACGCATGGTTTCCGCTCACCATTCCCGGCACGCGGCGTGCGGCGCTCGATGCGATCCGCTCGAACCCTCGCCGATACCTCGGCCTCGAGGACCAGATCCGGGTTCCGACGCTGATCGTCTGGGGCCGGAAGGACCGGCTGATCCCGGTCGCGCAAGGGGAGCGCCTGGCGACGCGGATCGTGGGCTCGCGGCTGGTCGTCCTTCCAGACGCCGGTCATCTGCCGCAGCGCGAGCAGCCCGAAGCCTTCTCGCGCGCCGTCGCCGATTTTCTTTCTGCCGGGTGATCGGGACCGGGCGCGTCGGCTTCAGTACGAGAGGAGCTCGAGGTCCGGGACCCGCGAGAAGTCCTTCGCATTGCGGCTGACGAGCCGGGCTCCGGCGACGACTGCCGAAGTTGCGATGAGCAGGTCCATCGTCGCGATGCGGCCTTCCCGGCGCGACTGCCAGGCAAGCAGCCGACCGTAGGCCGGGGCAAAACGCTCGTCCGGGTATGCGATCGTGAGGCCCGAGCAGAGGCGCTCGACGTTGCGCCGCTCCCGCTGTGGATGCGAGGACAGCTCCGCGCCGGCCAGCAGTTCGCAGGCCACGAACACACTCAGAGCGAGCTCGTCGCCTTCATAGCTGGTCGAGGAAACTGGAGGCCGCTCCGGGTTTTTCCCGACCCTCCTCTCGCAGCAGGTCCACGAGAAAGGAGGTGTCGAGATGGATCACAGCTTCGGTGCCTTCGCCGGGCTGCGCCGCCGGGAACGGACAATTTCGTCCAGCCTCTCGAGCGTGTCGCTGCCGAAGCGCAGGCCTTTGAGCGTGGCCCGCAGGTCGCGCCCGGTGCTCCGGGGCAGGAAGTGCTTCTTGATCACCCGCGAAAAGGAATCCCCCTTGCCTTTGAGGCGGGAGAGGGCCTCATAGGCCTCGAGGTCGATCGTGATCGTCTTGACAGCCATGCACTTATCATGCACGGACCAGCGCCACGCGTCAAGGCCAGGGGTTACTTCCCGCAGCGGGCGATGACCCGTTCGGTGATCGCCACCCGGGGTCGGCGGGCTCTGGCGGAGGCCGAGCGCGTGGAGCGTCTCGTGGATCACGATGTTCGCCGTATAGCCCGGGTTCGCCCGCTGCCCGCGCCGGCGACGTTCCGATCCGCTTCTCCCCCGACGGGCGAGTGCTCTACGTCATGGACCGCGGCGAGGGCCCTGCGTCCACGATCGATCGGATCGAGCTCTCCACCGGGGAGCGCGCCGCATGGAAGAGGTGGGCCCTCCCGGCTCGGTCGGCACTCTCGGTATCCCGCGCGTCGTCCTGTCCGCCGACGGGCGGTCGTATGTGTACACGTACGTGCGGATTCTCGACGAGCTCTTCCTGTTGGACGGATTGCGATGAGCCATTTCGAGATGCCGCCGGCCCCGAGGGCGGCGTTAGGATGTCGGCAGCCCCCATGCCACTGCAGACCGGCACTCGACTCGGTCCCTACGAGATCCTCGCGCCGGTCGGCGCGGGCGGGATGGGAGAGGTGTACCGGGCGCGGGATACGCGCCTCCACCGCGAGGTGGCGATCAAGGTGCTGCCTGCGGCGCTGGCCTCGGACCCGGAGAGGCTGAGTCGATTCGAGAAGGAGGCTCGCTCGGCCTCCTCTCTCAATCACCCGAACATCGTCACCATCTACGACATCGGGTCTGCGGATTCGGTCTCCTACATCGCGATGGAGCTGGTGAACGGGCAGACGCTGCGGGCGGCGCTCGCGAACGGCGCGCTGCCGGTGCGGCGGGTCCTGCAGATCGGCGCGCAGGTGGCCGAAGGGCTGGCGAGGGCGCACGCCGCGGGGATCGTGCACCGCGACCTGAAGCCCGAAAACGTGATGGTGACGGAAGACGGACTCGTCAAGATCCTGGACTTCGGGCTGGCGAAGTTGACGCAGCCCGAGGGCAGCGGCGCGGAGGCGACGCACGCGCCGACGGCCTCGGGGGCGACGGAGCCCGGGATCGTGATGGGGACGGCCGGGTACATGTCGCCGGAGCAGGCGCTCGGGAAAGCCGTCGACTTCCGCTCGGACCAGTTTTCGTTCGGTTCGATCCTTTACGAGATGGCAACGGGCCGCCGGGCGTTCCAACGCCCGTCGGCGCCCCAGACGCTGACCGCGATCATCCAGGAGGAGCCCGACTCGATTGCCGCCCAAAACCCGGGGGTTCCTCCGCCGCTGCGCTGGATCGTCGGGCGCTGCCTCGGCAAGCAGCCGCGCGACCGTTACGCCTCGACCGAGGACCTCGCGCGGGAGCTGGCGACGGTGCGCGATCACCTTTCGGAGGCGACGAGCTCGAGCAGCGTCCTGGCGCCCGTCGACCGACCCATTCCGGTCCGGCGGGGCACCTGGCTCCCCGCGCTGGTCGCGGCCGCGCTGCTGCTCGCCGCGGGGCTGACGGCCTGGCGAGGGCGCCGCGCCAGCGCAGCCGATACAAACCCGCTGGCCGGCGCGCGCTTTTCCCGACTGACGGATTGGGAGGGATCGGAGCTCGACGCGGCGATCTCCCCGGACGGCAAGTTCGTGGCATTTCTCGCGGATCGCGACGGGCCGCCATTCGACGCCTGGATCACCCAGGTCGGCAGCGGCCAATCCCTGAACCTGACGAGGGGCCAGTTCCCGGACCTGCTCCACGAGGAGACGCGTAGCGTCGGCTTTTCGCCCGATGCCTCCGAGGTCTGGCTCCGGGTCACGGGCAAGGCCCTGCCTGGCGGCGGGGTGTCGCCGAGCGGGCTGTGGATCGTGCCGACCCTCGGCGGCGCGGCGCGGCCGTTTCTCGCAGGCGCCGTCATCGCGGTCTGGTCGCCCGACGGATCGCGGGTGCTGTACCACACCCCGGCAGAGGGCGATCCGATTTTCGTCGCGGACCGCAACGGGTCGAACGCCCGCCGGGTCTTCATGGACAAACCCGGCTTCCACTGCCACTTCCCGACCTGGTCGCCGGACGGGCGCTTCGTGTATTTCATCCGCGGGATTCCGATGATCGGGGATCTGGACATCTGGCGCGTGCCGTCGGCCGGCGGGACACCGGAGCGGATCACCCAGCACCACGCGCGGATCGCTTATCCGGTGTTCCTCGATCCCCGCACGCTGATCTACACGATGGTCGACGAGGAGGGCTCGCATCTTTATGCCTCGGACGTCGAGCGGCGGGACACGCGCCGGCTGAGCTTCGGGCTCGAGGAATACATCTCGGTGTCGGGCAGCGCGGACGGGCGCCGGCTCGCGGCGACCGTGGCCAATCCGACGCAGGGCCTCTGGAGCGTTCCCATCACCGCCGGGATCGCGGGCGAGACGGCGGCGGCCCCCTACGCGCTGCCCACGGCGCGGGCCGCGGCGCCGCGATTCGGCAAGGACTTCCTCCTCTTTCTCTCGTCGAAGGGTGGCGCCGACGGCCTCTGGAAGTGGAAGGACGGCGCGGCGACGGAGCTCTGGAAACCTTCCGAGGGGGCTCTTGCTTCGGCCCCGGCGGTCTCGCCCGACTCGAGCAGGATCTGCTTCTCGATCCGACAGGAAGAGCATTCGCGGCTGCGCGTCATGGCGGCGGACGGGACCGGGGTGAGCGCCATCGCCTCGTCGCTCGACGCCCCCGATTCCCCGTCCTGGTCTCCGGACGGAAAATGGATCGCGGTCACCAGCGAGGAGGGAGGAGCCAAACCTCTCTACAAGGTACCCGTCGACGGCGGCCCGCCCGTGCGGCTGGTCGAGGGCGTGGTGCACAATCCGGTCTGGTCTCCGGACGGCCGGACGATCGTCTACAGCGAAGGCCGCCGGAGCCTGGTGTTCCAGCTCAAGGCCGTCACACCGGAAGGCAAGCCCGTCTCTCTTCCGGAGTTGTGGGTTCGCACCTACGGCGATCGTTACCGGTTTCTGCCCGACGGGAAATCGATGGTCGTCATGCAGGGCACTTTCCGGCGGCAGGACTTCTGGCTCGTCGATTTCGCGACCGGTCGCACGCGGGTGCTGACGAACCTGCGGCCCGGGTTCCAGATCAAGTCGTTCGACGTGTCACCGGACGGGAAACAGATCCTCTTCGACCGGATCCGGGAGAACTCCAACGTCGTGCTGATCGACCTGCCGGCGCGCTGAGCCGGCGCCGCCGCGCCGCATTGCGGATGCAGGAACGGCTTAAGTCGAGCGGCTCAAGTGTTAAGATTGGGTCTCAATGGCGTACCGGGGCGGCTTCTCCGACGAATGCGGCGTCTTCGGCGTGTGCGACTCGGAAGACGCGGCCAATCTCGCCTACCTCGGCCTCTACGCCCTCCAGCACCGCGGCCAGGAGTCGGCCGGGATCGCTTCGCTCGACGGCGGCGACATCCACGTCGAGCGGGAGATGGGCTACGTTGCCGATGTCTTCGGCGAGGCGCGCCTGTCGCGCCTGCCGGGCCGCACGGCCATCGGGCACGTCCGGTACTCGACGGCGGGCTCCTCCTCGCTCGCCAACGCCCAGCCGATCGTCTTCGCCACCGGGCGCGGGCCGATCGGCCTGGCGCACAACGGAAACCTCGTCAACGCGCGGGAGATCCGGGCCGTGCTCGAGTCAAAGGGGGCTCTCTTCACGACGACCTCCGACTCCGAGGTGATCGTCCACCTGATCGCCCACTCCCAGGCGCCCACGCTCTCGGGCGCGATTGCCGAGGCGCTGCTGGAGGTCCGCGGGGCCTTTTCGCTGGTGATCCTGTCGCGCGAGGGGATCTTCGCTGCGCGCGACGCGAACGGGATCCGGCCGCTGTCGCTCGGGATGCGAGAAGGCTCTCCGGTCGTCGCCTCCGAGACCTGCGCCTTCGATCTGATCGGCGCGCGTTACGAGCGCGACGTCGAGCCCGGCGAGATCGTGCAGCTGACCCGGGAGGGATTCTCCTCCCACCGCTTCGCGTTCCCGATCTCGACGCCCTGCGTCTTCGAGCACGTCTACTTCGCGCGGCCGGACTCGAAGGTCTTCGGCCGCAGCGTCGCGACCTCGCGCCAGGCCTTCGGGCGCAAGCTCGCGCGCGAGTATCCGGCCGTGGCCGACGTCGTCGTGCCGGTCCCGGACTCCGGGATGTACGCGGCGCTCGGCTACGCCGAAGAGTCGGGCATCCCGTTTGCCCTCGGTCTCGTGCGCAACCACTATGTCGGGCGCACGTTCATCGAGCCCAAGCAGGCGATCCGCCACTTCGGCGTCAAGGTGAAGTTGAACCCGGTCCGCGAGATCGTCGAGGGCAAGCGCGTCGTGCTCGTGGACGACTCGATCGTCCGCGGAACGACCTCGCGCAAGATCGTGAAGATGATCCGGGAAGCCGGCGCTCGCGAGGTCCACGTCCGCGTTTCCTCGCCGCCGACCATGAACACCTGTCACTACGGGATCGACACCCCGACGCGCGGCGAGTTGATCGCCGCCAACCAGTCGGTCGAGGAGATCCGCAAGTTCATCGACGCCGACTCGCTGGGGTACCTCTCGGTCGAGGGGATGCTGGAGGCCTTCGGTCGGCCGCAGCAGGCGACCTGCACCGCCTGTTTCACCGGCATCTACCCGGTCGAGATCGAAGAAGAAGAGCGCGAGAAGGAACACGCGCTCGACGCGAAGTAGACTGTCCGCGATCGGACTTCGGCCTTCGGAAGCTTGAGCGGACGCCTGTTGCCCGCCCGACCGGCCGTTGATCGTGGCGTGAGCCGCCGGGGCGTCCTCGGCGCGGCCGCCGTCGCGGTTGCCACCGCCGTCCTCTTCGTCCTGTCGCGCGGCAAGTGGTCGGACCCGATCATCGATTCCGGGCGCGAGTGGATCGTTCCGGACGCGCTGGCGCGCGGCGAGCTCCTCTACCGCGACGTCGTCTACTGGTTCGGCCCGTTCACCCCCTATGCCCATGCCGGACTTTTCCGGATCTTCGGCTCGGGCTTCGCCACGCTCGTTCTTGCCGGAGCGCTCGGGGCCGCGGCCGCGCTGGCCGCGCTGCACCTGGCCCTGCGCCGGGTCACGGGGCGCTCCGAGGCGTCGATGTTCACGATGCTCGCGATCCCGGTGCTCGTCTTCATGCCGAACGCGGGCGGCCTCCTGCTCGGCATGGGTTACCGGATCTGGCATGCCGCAACGTTCGCGCTCCTGGCCATCTCCATCGCGACCGCCCGCCGCCGGGTCGGTCCGGCCCGAGCGCTGCTCGCCGGAGCGCTCTGTGGACTGGCCGGCCTTTGCCGAACCGAGTGGGGAGCGATTGCGCTCGTGGCGGTCCTGGCCGCCGTGACCATCGGTGGCAGGCCGAATCGCTGGCGGACGGCGGCGCTGATCGGCGGCGCCTGGGCGGCGGTCTTCGGCACGGTCCTGGGAGGCTTCGTTCTCGCCGCTGGCGCGCGTTCGGTTCTGAAGGACGGACACGTGCTGCTGACCGGTTTGCCCGACGAGACACGGACCTTCCTCGTCCGATTTTCCGGCCTTGGCGACTGGCGCTCGGGCTTGCTGGAAATGCTGTATTCGGCGCTGTTCTGGCTCGGGCTCGCTCTTGCGGCGCGGGCCGTGGCTCTCTGGCGCGAACCGGGCGCCGGCCGCCGGCTCGCGCCGATGGCCCTCTGTGTGGCCGCGCTCGGGGGCCTCGCCCTGGCCGGCGGAACCTCCGGCGGCGCGCTTCTCTACAGCGGCGGATTCGTGGTCTGCGTGGCGGCCGTCGCCGCGGGGCTGTGTCTGGGCCGCGGTCGGCGCGCCTCGGCGCTGCTCGCCTTCGGACTCTTCGGGGTCTTCGCGTCCGGGCGCCGGCTCTTCCACATCGGGGACTCCGGGTACGTCGGGCCCCCGATTCTTTTCGCGCTCGTATCCGCCGCCGGACTCTTGCGGCTCCTGGTCCTCCGGCAGCGCAGCGGCGCGCCGCGACGCCGCGTCCGGGAAGCTTTCGGATGGATCGTTGCGAGCCTGATCGGCATGGCCTTTCTCACGCGGGCGCTCGAGTACGGCTCGATCCGGAGCGTCGAGGTCGCCGGAACGCAGGGAATGATCTCGTCGCGGGCCGAGCTCGCCGCGCGGCTGGCCGACGTGGCCGGGAGGATTGCCGCGCTCCCGGAACCGGGCGGACTCGTCGTATTCCCGGAGGGGGAGATCCTCAATGCCCTGACCGGCCGCGCGAACCCGATTCGCCACAAGCTGTACATACCCGGTTACCTGACGGAGGCGAACGAAGCCGAGATCATCGCGGAGCTCGAGCGAGCGCCCCCCGCAGCGATCGTCATCGTGTATCGGCCGACCAGCGAGTACGGCCCCGGCCTCTTCGGGGTGGACTACGGCCGCGCGCTGATGGCCTGGATCGAGGCGCGGTATGCGCTGGAGGCGCCGGACACGAAGTACCGCTTCGTGTACAACGTCGGATCGTGGCTGCGCGTTGGAATTCGAAAGCCCGACGCCAGTCCGGCCCCGGTCTCGAGCGCGGCGGACGGCGCTCCTCGATGAGCGGCCGCGGCTGTGCGCGAGCCGCACCGGCCCGCTATAATCCGCGGTCTTGACGACCTCCCGTTACGCCGAAGCCGGCGTCGACATCGATGCGAAAGCCGCGGCGCTCGCCCGCGCCAGGGCCGCGATCCGCTCGACCTTCACGCCGGGAGTGCTCGGCGACGTCGGAGGATTCGGCGGGCTCTTCCTGCCGGACTTTTCGAAGTACCGGGAGCCCGTGCTCGTCGGATCGACCGACGGCGTCGGGACGAAGTTGAAGGTCGCGATCGAGATGGGCCGCCACGACACGGTCGGGGCCGATCTCGTCAACCACTGCGTCAACGACATCCTGGTGCAGGGGGCGAAGCCGCTCTTCTTCCTCGACTACATCGCCACCGGAAAGGTCGAGCCGGGCCTGATCGAGAGCGTGATCGAAGGCATCGCGCGCGCCTGCCGGGAAAACGGCACGGCGCTGCTCGGTGGCGAGACGGCCGAGATGCCGGGCTTCTACGCCGCCGGGGAGTACGACGTGGCGGGGACGATCGTGGGCGTGGTCGACCGCGCGAAGATCATCGACGGCTCGCGCATCGGGGCCGGCGACGTCGCGCTCGGGCTGCCGTCCATCGGCCTGCAGACCAATGGCTACACGCTGGCCCGCCGGGTGTTCTTCGAGACGATGGGAAAGAGGCCGCAGGACACGCTCGCCGAGCTCGGCGGCCGGGCGATCGGGGACGTGCTGCTCGACGCGCACCTGTCGTACGGCAAGGCCATGGCGCCGCTGCTCGAGGCCGATCTCGTCCATGGCATGGCCCACCTGACGGGCGGCGGCTTCTACGACAACATCCCGCGCGTGCTACCCGAAGGGCTCGACGTGATCGTGAAGTCGGGGGCCTGGCCCGTGTTGCCCGTGTTCGATTTGATCGAGCGCGAGGGGAGCGTCTCGTTCGAGGAGATGCACCGCGTATTCAACATGGGCATCGGGATGGTTGTCTTCATCGCCCCGGCGGATCTGGCTCGCGTGGGGCAGATCTGGAAGGACGCGGGCCAGCGCTGGTACGCGATCGGCAACGTCAAGCCGGGCAGCCGCCGCGTCGTCATCGAGCCGCCGTCCGCCTGAGGCAAGTCGTCGGTCGACTGTAAACTGTCGACGCATGCCTTCGAAATTCGGCCTCGCGATCCTTCTGTCCGGCCGCGGCTCCAACTTCGAGGCCATCGCGGACGCGGTCGCCGGAGGCGCGATCCCGGGTGCGCAGATCGTCGCCGTCCTTTCTGACGTCCCGGGGGCCCCCGGCCTCGACCGGGCCCGGGAGCGGGGCCTGCCGGCCGTCGCCGTGGACCGGAGGCAATACCCCGGCCGGGGCGAGCACGAGGCGGAGGTGCTCCGGCAGCTCGACCGAGCCCGTCCGGACCTGATCTGCCTGGCTGGTTACATGCGGCTGCTCTCGCCCGAGTTCGTCGGTCGCTGGCGCGGCCGGATCCTCAACATCCATCCGGCCCTGCTGCCGAAGTTCCCGGGCCTCGACGTGCAGCGCCGGGCCCTGGAGGCGGGGGAGAGGGAGTCCGGCTGCACGGTCCATTTCGTCGACGAGGGGACCGACACGGGGCCGATCGTCCTGCAGCGGCGCGTCCCCATCCTGCCGGGGGACACGGCGGAGTCCCTTTCGGCCCGGATCCTCGAGCAGGAGCACCGGGCGTACCCGGAGGCGATTTCGCAGGTGCTCGCGACCCTGTCGCGTCCGTGAGAGCTGCACCGATCCCTGTGCAGCGCGAAGAGCCAAACAGCTCGGTTTCACGGGGCTTTTCCGATTTTTCCGAAATCGCTTGACAGGGGCTCGAGGCGGGCCCTATATTCCCGTTCCCCGCAAGGGTTGGTTCTTTCCAAGGGCCTCCGTCCGGCGACAGCCGTCCGCTTCAGGCGGAGCGTCCAGGCCGGTTTTCATTGACGGAGCCCATCGAGATTCGCTAAACTGGAAGGTCCGCTGCAAGGCGGATGTTCTTTCGGTCTCGCGCCGGCGGTACGGCGCGGTCCCGGGGCGCAAATGGTCCGGGGACGCGGTTCCTTGAAAACTGAGTAGAGCGTGCCAGACGTCATTTTTCCTGCTTTTTTGTAAAAAGCAGAGTTTCTGGTTCCAACCCTGGATACGGGAGCCTCACGGTTCCCCGAGGCCAGGGAAAAAATCAGGATTAACTCTTATCGACCGGTGGCAACACCGTGAGAACGCTTTTAAGTGGAGAGTTTGATCCTGGCTCAGAATGAACGCTGGCGGCGTGCTTAACACATGCAAGTCGAGCGAGGCGGAGGGGGGCAACCCCTTCCAGTCGAGCGGCGGACGGGTGAGTAACACGTGGGTAACCTGCCCGGAAGTGGGGAATACCTCGGAGAAATTCGAGCTAATACCGCATGACATCTTCGGGACGAAAGTCCTGACGATCAAAGCGGGGTCGCAAGATCTCGCGCTACCGGATGGGCCCGCGCCCGATTAGCTAGTTGGTGAGGTAACGGCTCACCAAGGCTTCGATCGGTAACCGGCCTGAGAGGGCGATCGGTCACACCGGAACTGAGACACGGTCCGGACTCCTACGGGAGGCAGCAGTGGGGAATCTTGCGCAATGGGCGAAAGCCTGACGCAGCAACGCCGCGTGGAGGATGAAGGCCCTTGGGTTGTAAACTCCTGTCGGCTGGGAAGAAATCGTTCGTGGCTCATACCCACGGACGTTGACTGTACCAGCAAAGGAAGCCCCGGCTAACTCTGTGCCAGCAGCCGCGGTAATACAGAGGGGGCTAGCGTTATTCGGAATTATTGGGCGTAAAGGGCGCGTAGGCGGCCATGCGTGTCTTCCGTGAAATCCCTCGGCTTAACTGAGGACGTGCGGAAGAAACTGCAAGGCTCGAGTCCGGGAGAGGGGGGTGGAATTCCCAGTGTAGCGGTGAAATGCGTAGATATTGGGAGGAACACCGGTGGCGAAGGCGGCCCCCTGGACCGGTACTGACGCTGAGGCGCGAAAGCGTGGGTAGCAAACGGGATTAGATACCCCGGTAGTCCACGCCGTAAACGATGGGCACTTGGTGTCGCGGGTATCGACCCCTGCGGTGCCGAAGCTAACGCATTAAGTGCCCCGCCTGGGGAGTACGGTCGCAAGGCTGAAACTCAAAGGAATTGACGGGGGCCCGCACAAGCGGTGGAGCATGTGGTTCAATTCGAAGCAACGCGAAGAACCTTACCTGGGTTTGAAGATCAGTTGACCGGGGGCGAAATCTCCCTTTCCCGCAAGGGACAATTGGTTAGGTGCTGCATGGCTGTCGTCAGCTCGTGTCGTGAGATGTTGGGTTAAGTCCCGCAACGAGCGCAACCCCTGCTGCTAGTTGCCAACGGTTCGGCCGGGCACTCTAGTGGGACTGCCGGTGATAAACCGGAGGAAGGTGGGGATGACGTCAAGTCCTCATGGCCTTTATGTCCAGGGCTACACACGTGCTACAATGGCCGGTACAAAGCGTCGCGAAAACGCAAGTTCGAGCAAATCGCAAAAAACCGGTCTCAGTTCGGATTGGGGTCTGCAACTCGACCCCATGAAGCTGGAATCGCTAGTAATCGCGGATCAGCACGCCGCGGTGAATACGTTCCCGGGCCTTGTACACACCGCCCGTCACATCACGAAAGTCGGCTGCACCAGAAGTCGGTGTTCTAACCCGCAAGGGACGAAGCCGCCTAAGGTATGGTCGGTAATTGGGGTGAAGTCGTAACAAGGTAGCTGTAGGAGAACCTGTGGCTGGATCACCTCCTTTCTAGAGCCTCTCTCGGGCTCCTTCTTCTCCGGAAGAGAGCTCGAGACACTCGATGGTCGATACGTCAGCTCGCCTCTACTCAGTTTTGAAGGCATCGGTCCCTGGGACCGTCTGGTCCTGGATCCATGTTGTTCTTTGAAGTCATCAAAGCTAGTCCCGCTGGGCCTATAGCTCAGTTGGTTTAGAGCACACGCCTGATAAGCGTGAGGTCGGTAGTTCGAATCTACCTAGGCCCACCATCTTCAGAAACGAACCACCCTCACGTGGGGCTGTAGCTCAGCTGGGAGAGCGGCGGCTTTGCAAGCCGTAGGTCGCCGGTTCGATTCCGGTCAGCTCCACCAATTTCTTGATGACTTTGGGGTCCGTGTTCGCGCGGATGAGACAGCTCCTCGACCACAGAGGGGCTTTTTGATCCGCGGTGATCGCGATCTTTGACAAGAGAGTCGGGTAACAAGAAAACGATTCGCGTCTTAGGTATTTTATGGTCAAGCTACTAAGGGTGGACGGTGGATGCCTTGGCGCAGAGAAGCGATGAAGGACGTGGCAAGCTGCGATAAGCCTCGGGGAGCCGCAAACAGGCTTTGATCCGGGGATTTCCGAATGGGGCAACCCCTCTGGAGGCAAGTCCAGAGATCCCCTGCTGAATTCATAGGCAGGGAGAAGCAAACCCGGGGAAGTGAACCATCTCAGTACCCGGAGGAAAAGAAAGCAAACGCGATTCCGTCAGTAGCGGCGAGCGAAAGCGGAACAGCCCAAACCTCGAGGGCTTCGGTTCTCGGGGGGTTGTGGGGCGGAGTACGGCGCAAGCCAGGAAGTTAACAAGAACCCGTCTAGTCGAAGGTCACTGGAAAGTGCCGCCAAAGAGGGTGACAGCCCCGTAGGCGAAAGGCGAGGTTCCTTCCAATTCCGTTCCCGAGTACCACGGGGCACGAGAAACCTTGTGGGAATCCGGGTGGACCATCACCCAAGGCTAAACATTACTCTGCGACCGATAGTGAACCAGTACCGTGAGGGAAAGGTGAAAAGAACCCCTGTGAGGGGAGTGAAATAGTACCTGAACCCGTCCATCTACAAGCAGTGGGACCACCATGTCGCAAGACGGTGGAACCGCGTGCCTTTTGCATAATGAGCCGGCTAGTTAATTTCAGCGGCAAGGCGAAGCAACGTGCTGAGCCGGAGCGAAAGCGAGTCTGAATAGGGCGATTCAGTCGCTGGGATTACACGCGAAGCGGGATGATCTAACCATGGCCAGGGTGAAGCTGCGGTAACACGCAGTGGAGGCCCGAACTGGTGTTGGTTGAAAACAACTCGGATGAGCTGTGGTTAGGGGTGAAAGGCCAATCAAATTCCGTTATAGCTCGTTCTCTCCGAAATAGCTTTAGGGCTAGCCTCGCATGATTGACGACGGTGGTAGAGCTCTGGATGGACTAGGGGTGTTCCCACATTACCAAATCCAACCAAACTCCGAATGCCGTCGATCACAGTGCGGGAGTCAGACAGTGGGGGATAAGCTTCATTGTCGAAAGGGAAAGAACCCAGACCGCCCGCTAAGGTCCCCAAATCATCGCTAAGTGGAAAAGGATGTGGAGACGCCCAGACAGCCAGGAGGTTGGCTTAGAAGCAGCCATCCTTTAAAGAAAGCGTAACAGCTCACTGGTCAAGCGGCTCCGTGCCGACAATTCAACGGGGCTCAAGCGATGTACCGAAGCGGCGGATGCGCGGAGGCTTCGGCCGACGCGCGTGGTAGGAGAGCATTCTTAGTGCAGTGAAGTCAGACCGCGAGGACTGGTGGAGCGCTAGGAAGAGACCCTGCCGGCACAAGTAGCGATAAAGCAGATGAGATATCTGCTCGCCGTAAATCTAAGGATTCCTGAGCAAGGTTAATCCGCTCAGGGTAAGTCGGTCCCTAAGGCGAGGCCGAAAGGCGTAGCCGATGGAAATCCGGTTAATATTCCGGAACCGCTCGTTTGTCGTTATCACGAAGGGGGGACGCAGGAGGCTAGGCGTACCGGGTGTTGGATGTCCTGGGCCAAGCTCGTAGGCGGGAGGAGTAGGTAAATCCGCTCTTCCATTCAACGCCGAGAAGCGACGGGGAGGCCGTAAGGCCGCAAACTCGCCGATGCCACGCTGCCGAGAAAATCCCCTAAGGAGATGAACGGGTGACCGTACCGCAAACCGACACAGGTAGATGAGGAGAAAATCCTAAGGCGCTCGAGTGAAGCGTTGCGAAGGAACTCGGCAAATTAACACCGTAACTTCGGGAGAAGGTGTGCCTCGGTTCGTGTAAGGGTTTACCCCTGAAGCGTCCCGGGGTCGCAGTGAAAAGGCCCAAGCGACTGTTT
>CAWATD010000004.1:0-264655 GCA_963784935.1 uncultured Acidobacteriota bacterium | reverse complement strand
CCTCGGCCCATCTCCCTCGCCCGATGGGCGCCGCATCGCCGCGAGCAACGGCACCGACATCCTGATCTTCGAGCTCGACGACAAGGGCGGCCCCGCGAAAGAACGGAAGCTCCCGAAGCCTCCAGGCGCCGAGGTTCCGTTCCCGGCCGGGTGGACTCCCGACGGCAGAAAACTGCTCGTCAACCTCGGTCGAAACGATGGGTCGTTGGCAGGCCTTGCGCTCTTCTCGCTCGAGAGCGGGAGCTGGGAGACGGCGCCGGCCCTTCCAGGCATCACCTTGTTTGCGAGCCTCATGCCGCCGGACCGCCTGGTCGCTCAAACGCCCGAGGGAATCGTGCTCGGAAAGCTTTCGGGTGGCCCCACGCGCCTTCTTGCGGCTCACCCGCCGAATGGCACCTACGCCAACTACCAGCTCAATCGCACCGGAACCGTACTGACCCTCGTGCGAGTCCACGAGAACGCGGACATCTGGATGGCGACACCGCCATGAGGTGCGCATGACCATGCTTCTGCTGCTCGGACTTCTGCTCGGTGGCGCCCGCGACCCCCTGGCCGACGAAGGCCTGGCCGGAGGCGACGCCGGCGTCCCAGGGCGTGGACCCTGTCGTGCTCGACGCGCTCTCCTCCGAGTTCGCCGCCGGCAAACACGGCTACGTCGACGCGATGCTCGTCATCCGCGGCGGGCGCGTCGTCTACGAGAAATCGTACAAACAGGACTACGACAAGCTCTTCGTCGGCAAGGGCGCGCCCGGGATCTACAACTACTACGACCCGGGCTGGCACCCGTACTACAAGCGGACCGCGCTCCACACGATGCAGTCGGTCTCGAAGAGCGTGACGTCGGCCCTGATCGGGATCGCGATCGGGCGCGGCGAGATCCCGGGCGTGGACGCGAAGGTGATGCCGTACTTTTCGGCCTTCAAGATTCCGCCCGACCCGCGCCGCGACCGGATGACTCTGCGGGACGTGCTGACGATGACGACCGGGATTCGCTGGGACGAAGAGTCGACCGAATACACCGATCCCGCCAACAACTGCGCCGTGATGGAGGCCAAGGAAGACTGGGTCCAGTACGTCCTCGAGCAGTCCATGGCCGAAGAGCCCGGCAAGGTCTTCGTCTACAACAGCGGCGCCACGGAGCTTCTGTCCTACCTGATCTGGAAGACGACCGGGAAACAGGCCGACGACTATGCGAAGGAGCACCTCTTCGGCCCTCTCGGCATCGACTTCTACTGGAAGCGCACGCCGAAGGGCCTCGCTGACACCGAGGGCGGGCTGTACCTGACGCCACGGGACCTTGCGAAGATCGGGTACCTGTATCTCAAGGACGGCATGTGGGACGGAAAGCGCATCCTGCCGAAGGGCTGGGCGAAGGCCTCTATCTCGCAAAGCATCGCGACGAACGAGAAGCCCTATGGCTACGGCTACCAGTGGTGGATCATCCCTCGCGCGAGCCAGGGAACCTATGACGCCTACGCCGCCTGGGGATATGGGGGGCAGCTGCTGATCGTCGTGCCCGAGCTCGACCTCATCGCGGTCTTCACCGGCTGGAACATCTACGGCAAGCCCGAGCTCAGTCCGGCTGCCGCCCTCGCCCGGGTTCTCGCCGCGATCAAGTAGACCGCCACAACTTCACAGAAACACCCCTCCTCGCTGTCCTGACGGCCCGCCGCAAGACGTCCCGGAGCATCCGCTGGGTGAGCCTTCCGGTGAAGGTGTTCTGCTGGCTCGGGTGGTACGTCGCAAAGAGCGAGTCCTCGCCGATTCGAAATTGCGCGCCGTGGGCAAAGCGCGGCCTCGGTTTCGGCATCTGCGCTCCGGACGCGGCCAGGACGCGCAGGCATGCGTCGAATCCGAGAGCGCCGAGCGCCACGAGCACGCGCGGCGCCGCGAGCGAGGCGAAGTCCGCTACCAGGTAGCCGCGGCAGTTCTCGAGCTCCCCGGGCCGCGGCCGGTTGTCCGGCGGCGCGCAACGACAGGCCGCCGAGAGCAGCGCGTCGTGAAGCTCCAGGCCGTCCCCGCGCTCGACCGACGTCGGCTGATTCGCGAGGCCGACGGCATGGAGCGCTTCGAAGAGAAAGTTGCCGGACTCGTCGCCCGTGAACATCCGGCCGGTGCGATTGGCGCCGTTGGCCGCGGGGGCGAGCCCCACGATCAGGATCCGCGCCCCGGGGTCGCCAAAGGCGGGAACGGGCCTGGCCCAGTATTTCTGGCCCGCAAAACGCCGCGGCGGATTTCTCGCGGCCGCCTCCCGCCACGCCACCAGCCTCGGGCAGCGGCGACAGGCGGCGAGGCTCATTTCCTCGCGGGCAGGCCCTTCGGAACGCCCATGGAGCGCCAGCGCTTCTTCTTCTCCTCCCAATCGTCCAGCGCCCGCTTGCGATTGACGGCGGCCGCCGCGGCCCGACGGTCGTCTTCGCTCTCGGCCGGCGGGGCCGGGGCGGGGCCTTCCGCCTCTTCCTTCTTCGTTTCGTTCACGGCGCTCATTCTACCGCCGCCGCGCTCCCGGGTCGTTCACTGCACGACGACCGTTCCCTGCATCATCGTCCCGTGGACGAGGCAGAAGTACGGGAAAGTCCCCGCCGTCGGAAACGTGCGCTGGAACGAGGTGTCGTGCCCGATTCCCGAGTCCCAAAGCCCATCGGGGACGCAGCCGAGCGGGCAGGTGCCTGAAGTCGTCGAGTGCGACCCGGAGAGCCAGACCCATTCGATCGTCGAGCCCGCCGGAATCGTGCTCGTGGCGGTCCCGCTCTGCGCGTCCACGAACGCATTCGCCCGCTGGCCCCCCTCGGTCTTCCCGACGTAGACGATCCTCGGCACCCCGGGCGTCGGCGTGGGGCTGGACGGGGTCGGCGTGGCGGCCGGGCCCGTCATCGTGTCGTCGCACCCGATGCACACACCCAGGACGATCACGAGAATCGCGGCGCGGGCTCCTCGCTGCGTCAGTGGCATGCCGCGCACTCTAACGCCCGCGCAGGGCCCGGCGCGCCGGATTCTCGAGTGCCCGGCCTGCGCCGCGCCGCCCGCACTTATAATCCACGCCCACCGTGACCTCCCCGTCCTCACAGCTCGAGCAGCTGCGCCGCGGATGCGTCGACCTCTTCGACGAGGCCGATCTTGCCCGCAAGATCGCCCGGGGGCCGGTCACGGTCAAGGTGGGCTTCGATCCCTCCGCGCCGGACATCCACCTCGGCCATACCGTCGTCCTGCGCAAGATGCGGCACTTCCAGGACGCCGGCCACCGCGTCGTCTTCGTCATCGGCGACTTCACCGCGATGATCGGCGATCCCTCGGGAAAGAAGGCGACACGGCCGCAGCTGACGCGGGAAGAAATCGATGCGAACGCGCGCACGTACACGAAGCAGGCTTTCAAGATCCTCGACGCCGACAAGACCGTCATCGACTTCAACGACCGGTGGCTCGGCACCCTCGGCGCGGCCGGCTTCGTGCGCCTGGCCTCGCGCGTGACGGTCGCCCGCATCCTCGAGCGCGACGACTTCCAGAAGCGCTGGAAGGCGCAGCAGCCGATCGCCCTGCACGAGTTGCTCTACCCGCTCGCGCAGGGCTACGACTCCGTGGCGCTGAAGGCCGACGTCGAGCTCGGCGGCACGGACCAGCTCTTCAACCTGCTCGTCGGCCGCGACCTGATGCGGGCCGAGGGCATGGAGCCACAGGTCGTCATGACGCTGCCGCTGCTCGTCGGGACCGACGGCATCGAGAAGATGTCGAAGTCCCTCGGCAACGCGATCGGCGTCCTCGACGCGCCGGGCGAGATGTTCGGCAAGGTCATGTCCATTCCGGACACGCTGCTCTGGAACTGGTACGAGCTCCTGACCGACGAGCCCGCCGCGGAGATCGCGGCGCGGCGCCAACGCGTCGAGGCCGGCGCCGAGAACCCGCGCGACGCCAAGGCCCGCCTCGGCCGCTCGATCGTCGCGGATTTCCACGATGCCGAGGCCGCCCTGCGGGCCGAGGAGGACTTTCGCCGGGCGTTCTCGCGGGGCGAGGTACCCGAGGACGTCGAGACGCGGAACCTCGAATCCGGGCAGGGCGGCGGCGCCGCGAAGACGCTCGTCGCGCTCGGCCTCTGCGCGTCGATGCGGGAAGCGCGCCGCAAGATCGCCGAGGGCGCACTCAAGGTTTACGCGGAGGGCTCCTCCGAGCCGCGCGAGGTCCGGGACCCCGATGCGAGCCTCGCCGTTACGGGCGGCGCGACGGTGCTGCGCCTGGGCCGGCGGTTCATCCGGGTGGCCTGGGCGAAATAGGCACGACCGCCCCTCCCTCCCCCGATTTGTTTTCCGCGTCGTCGGCCGCCCTCGCGCGGGGCCGGCAGGCGCGGCAGATTCCCCGCAACTGGTGGGAGTGCGACAGGAGGATGAAGCCGTGGTGCGCGGCCACGTCGTCCTGGAGCGCCTCGATGCGCGGCTCGAAGAACTCGATGACGCGGCCGCACTGGTCGCAGATCAGGTGGTCGTGGTGGTCGCCGGCGCGCAGGCGCTCGTAGCGATAGCCGGCTTCCCCGATCCGCAGGCGCCCCACGATGCCCGCGTCCACCATCAGCTCGAGCGTCCGGTAGATCGTGGCGCGCGAGATCTTCTTGTGCTTGGCGCGGAGCCGTACGAGCAGCTCGTCGGCCTCCACATGCTCGTGCTTGCTGAAGATCTCGTCGAAGAGCGCCAGCCTCTCGGCCGTGAGCTTGAGGCCCCGCCGTTCGAGGTACTTACGGAAGGTCTGGAGTTCGCGGCGTTCCATGTGATTGCGACTCTGTCTCAATTGCGCTATTCTTCACGGCCCCGTGCGATTGTCAAGCGCCGGGTGAAAGGGCCGACCATGTGGCAGGGGTTCACCATCGCACTGCGGGAAGGGATCGAAGCGTTTCTGATCGTCGCCCTGACCCTCGCTTACCTCAAGCGGACCGGCCGCCCCGGCCTCGCCAGGGCCGTCTACGCGGCGATCGCCGTTTCGGTCGTTACGTGCTCGGCCGCGGGCCTTCTCTTCTCGAAGGCCGTCAACCAGCCGCTCTGGGAGGGGATCTTGGCGCTCCTCGCCGCCGTGCTCGTGGGCAGCCTGCTCGTTTACATGAAGCGTGTGTCGAAGCGCTTGAAGTCCGACATCGAGGCCCGCATCGAGTCGAAGGCGGCCGGCACGCCGACCCGGGCCTTCTGGGGCGTCTTCGCCTTCGCCCTGCTCATGATCACGCGCGAGGGCATGGAGACGGCGCTCCTGATCGCGACTGCCTTCTTCCAGTTGAAGTCCGTCGCCGTCGTCGCAGGGCTCGCGCTCGGCCTCGCGGCCGCGGCCGCGATCGGGATCCTGTGGACGCGCATCGGCAAGAACGTGGACCTGAAGACGATCCTGAACGTCTCGGCCGTATTCCTCGCGATCTTCCTCGTGCAGCTCGTGCTCTACGGCGTGCATGAGCTGTCGGAGGCGCGGCTCTTTCCCGCTTCCCAGGCGATCCATGACGCCACCGAGATCCTCGGGCCCGACGGCCCGATCGGGCATCTGCTCGCCTACGCGCTGGCCGTGATTCCGACGGCGTGGCTCGCCGCGCTCTGGTGGAAACGCCGCCGCGCCGCGCGCGTCGCCGCCGCGCCTCCCCGCGTCAGCGCGGCGTGAGCGCCGGAGTCGCGGCGCCCGGCGTCGGCGCCCTCCCCGACCGCATCATCGCTTCGATGACGGCCTCCGACACGCCGGCCGCGCGCAGCTTCTGGATTTCCGGGGTCGTCAGCGAGTAAGACGTGTGTTCCCGCTCGACTCGAGCGAGCAGCTCCGCGTTGGAAACACCCTTTTCTTTCGCCGCAACGATTGCCGCGTACGGACGTTCGCCTGCAGGCGGCGGGCCCGTGTAGGGCTGATCCGGCACGACCGCGGCCGGGCGCGGCGAGGCCGATTCGGACGCCGGCGCCGCGAGCTTTCGCACGAACCCGGCGGGGTGTTTCGCCCCCTCCCCGACCGCCCCGTGACCGCACTTGCCATCGGCGGTGTGCGTGAAGTGAATCAGGTCCTGGCCCTTCGCAACGTGCACGTATTCGCCCTGGATCTCGATCCGATCGCCGACTGCCAGCGTCACCGGGGCCCCGCCGCAGGACAGGTCGTGGACGACGTGCACACGCCCGGTGGTGTCCAGCGCGAGGTGGACGTCGGCCCCCGGCGGCTGACTGCCGGTCGGCTGCGCGCTCGAGAGCGTGATTTCGAACTCGAGGAACTTGCGCCGGTTCCTGTGCGTGGTCTGGCGGGGCGCCGTGAGGACGGTGCCCTGGCCGAGGACCTCCACGAACGGGCTCTTCCTGGAGGGCCCGGCCACGGCGGGTGCGGCCAGGGCGAGGATGAGGCCGGCCAGGCTGGCGCGCAAGGCGCGGTCAGCAAAGGAGTTCTGCATGGCCGCATTATCGCGGACCCCGGCCCGGCGCATCGGGTGCATTTGCGGTCTTGACGAAACCCGGGGCAGGCGCTATCGTTGCGATTGAGACTGAATCTCAATCCAGATTGGAAACGGGAGGAATCGCCATCGACCCGCTCGTCGCCCAGCCTCGCCCGCTGAACGCGGACTACGACTGATGCCGCTCGCCGCCGTCGTCTTCGCCCTGGCCGCGCGCCTCTCTTACGAGCCGACGCTCGCGACGGTCGAGCGCCGCGTCGAGGTCATGGGTACGACGCTCGATCTCGTCGTGAGGATGAAGTACCGCGAGGAGGCGCTCGCGGCGTCGGAGGCGGCGCTGTCGGAAGTTCGCCGCGCCGAGACGCTGCTCACGACGTGGAAGCCGGGCGGGGAGCTCTGGCGCGTCGACGACGGAGCGCCGGGCAAGCCGGTTGCCGTGTCGCACGAGCTCGCGCAGCTGCTCGCGACCGATTTCGCCTGGGTGCCGCGCACGCAGGGCGCCTTCGACCCGACGATCCTTCCGCTCATCCGCGCGTGGGGCCTGCGCGGCAAGGGCCGCGTTCCGACACCGGTCGAGCTCGCCGCCGCGCGCAAGGCCTCCGGCGTCGATCACTTTCGCGTCGACCCGCCGGCCAGCTCCGTGACCCGCCTCGCTTCCGATGCCGGCATCGACGAGGGCGCCTGGGGCAAGGGCTACGCGCTCGAGCTCGCCGACCGCGTGCTCCGGAAAGCAGGAGTCGCCGGCGCGGTCCTCGATCTCGGCGGCCAGGTGCTCGCCGTCGGCAGCGATGCGAACGAGCAGCCGTGGCGCGTTCCCGTGGCGGACCCGCGGGATCGCCAGAAGACAGTCGCCGAGCTCGGCCTGGCGAACCAATCTGCCTCGACGTCGGGCAACTCCGAGCGCGGACGCGTCGTGGATGGCCGCCGGATCGGCCACATCCTCGACCCGCGCACCGGCGAGCCCGCGGCGGACTTCGGCTCGGTCACGGTCGTCGCGCCCTTGGCATTCGTCGCGGACATCCTCTCGACGGCCTTCTTCGTGCTCGGCCCCGAGAAAGGGCTCGCGCTCTCGGCAGTCCTCCGCAAGGAAGGCGTCGAGAACGAAGCGCTTTTCCTCGTCGAGCGCGGCGGCGCGCTCGAAGCGGTCTCGAGCCCGGGCATCGCCAGTCTCGTTCTCTCGGCCGACCCGAAAGCGGTCGTCGGCCTCATGCCCCAACAACCTTGACTTCCGGAGGAAGAAGACTCCATGCGCCGCGCTTCTCGCACTCTCGCTGCTCTCGTCCTCGCCCTCGGCGCCGCGGCGATCGCGCCGGCGCAGGCCCCTCCCCCGTCGAACCCGCCCGCCCCGCAGTCCCAGGAAGAGCGCCTGCGCCAAATCGAGCAGCTGCTCGCCGACACGCGCGCCGAGCTCGCGAAGGTCAAGGCCTCTTCGACCAGCGCGGCGGCCGATGCGAAGCTCGACGAGCTTTCGCGGCGGATCGACATCCTCGCCCAGGAAATCCAGAACATGAAAATGGGCGAGGCGGCCCCCACCATCGAGGCCGGAGCGACGTCCGGGGAGCAATCCGTCGAGCGCTTCGGCATCGGCCCGGCCGCCGCGAAGGTCTACGGCCTGAAGAAGGGCGTCTCGATCGGCGGTTACGGCGAGGTGCTCTACAACAACTTCGCTTCGAAGGACCAGCGCGGCAATCCGACTTCCGGCGACGACGTCATCACGCTGCTGCGCGCAGTGCTCTACCTCGGCTACAAGTTCGACAGTCATTTCGTGCTGAACACCGAGATCGAATACGAGAACGCCGTCGTCGCCTCGGACAAGGGCGGCGAAGCGGAGGTCGAGTTCGCGTACATCGACTACATGCACTCGGCCGCCTTCAACGCGCGGTCCGGCCTCGTTCTCATCCCGTCAGGCCTCGTCAACCAGCTCCACGAGCCGACGGCATATCTCGGCGCCCGCCGGCCGGACGTCGAGGACCTCATCATCCCGTCGACCTGGCGCGAGCTCGGCGCCGGCGCCTACGGAACGCTCGGCCCCATTTCCTACCAGGCGTACGGCGTCAACGGACTGAACGCCGCCGGATACAGCGCGGACGAGGGCATCCGCGAGGGGCGCCAGGAGGGCTCGGAGGCGCTGGCGAAGAGCTGGGCGTTTGCCGGCCGCGCCGACTTCACGGCCGTTCCGGGCCTGCTCGCGGGCGTGTCGGTTTTCTCGGGCGACGCCGGCCAGGGCCAGTACACTCCGTCGGGCGTGAAGATCTCCGCCCTCACCACCGTCTTCGACGCGCACGTCGACTGGCGGTGGCGCGGCCTCTGGCTGCGCGGCCTGTATGCGCACACGAGCGTCAGCCAGGCGGAGCTCATCAACCAGCTCAACAATTTCGAGGGCGACGAGTCCGTGGGCAGCCGCCAGGAGGGCTGGTACGTGCAGGGCGGCTACGACGTCCTGTCACTCTGTTCCGGCACGCGTATGAACCTCATTCCCTTCGTGCGCTACGAGCAGTACGACACGCAGGCCGCCGTTCCCGTCGGCTACGAGCGCAACCCGGAGAACGACGTCCAGGAGCTGACGATCGGCCTCGCCTTCCAGCCGATCCCGCAACTGATCCTGAAGACCGACTGGCAGCAACGGCACAATGCCGCGAAGACCGGGACAAACGTGTTCAATGCCTCCCTGGGGTACGTTTTCTGAGCGTGCGGCGCCTCTTCGCCGGTGCCGCGGTCGCACTGGCCGCGGCCGCCCTCAACGCCAAAGTCTTCCTCACCAAGGAAGAGGCGCTGAAGCTCGCCTTTCCCGGGGCGACGATCGAGCCCCGCATCGCATACCTGACGGCGGCCCAACAGAAAGAGGCGCAGAAGCTCTCGGGGGATGAGGAGCTGCCCGGGGCGATCGTGAGCTACTACGTCGGCGCGAAGGACGGTCGTTCGATCGGGACCGCCTACTTCGACACGCATGTGGTGCGAACGATGCCGGAGACGATCATGGTCGAGGTCGACCCGTCCGGCCGCGTCGTGCGCATCGAAGTCCTCTCCTTCTCCGAACCGGAGGAGTACCTGCCCCGCGCGCACTGGTACGAGCAGTTCCAGGGCAAGCCGCTCGATGACGAGCTCTCGCTCAAGCGCGCGATTCGCCCGGTGACGGGCGCGACGCTCACGGCGCACGCCACGACCGACGCGGCAAGACGCGTGCTCGCGCTCGACCGCGTTCTGCGACTGGCGCAGCCGCAGGGCCCGTCGAAATGAAGCGATGGGAGGCCTGGTGGAACCACGCGGCACTGGCGGCGGTGTCTTTGTCGGGCCTCGCCTACGGCATCGTCAAGTACTTCGTCCCGAACGCCGACCCGGATTCGCGCATCGGCCACCCCTGGCAGCCCGGGCTGCTCAAGGCCCACATCCTCATCGCGCCCTTCGCGATCATGGGTGTGGGCTTGATCCTGCGCCGCCACGTGCTCGTGCGCCTGCGCAAGGCAGAGCCGAGCGGAAGGAAGACGGGAGCGTTGATGCTCTGGGTCTTCCTGCCGCTCGCGCTTTCGGGCTATCTCATCCAGGTCTTCGTCGGGCCCGGAACCGTGCGCTGGACCGGATGGATCCACGCCGGGATCGGCACGCTCTTCCTGCTCGGCTACGCCCTCCATCCCAAGCGCCGTGCCCCTGCTTCCAACGGCAACGGCGACAACGAAGACTGATCCCGAATCCCGCTCAAAACACGTATGTCAGCCCGGCCGTGAACGCCGGCTTCACGTCCTGGATGCCATTCAAGTTTTCCCAGACCGGGATCTGCACGGCGGCGCGGGCCACCAGACCGCGGACGATGTTCACGCCCACGCGCGGCGTGATGTACAGGGTCTGGCCGCCGGTGGACGGATCGGGCACGCCTTCCGAGTCGAACTGGTCTCTCTTCGCGTCGAGAAAGTTCAACTCCAGGACGCCGTCGAGCCAATCGGTCAGCTTGCGGTCGTAGACGAGGTTTGCCTGCACGTTGTCGCCGTACTTGTAGCCGAACTGGTTGCGCCCGGTGCCCGTGTAGGCGGCCGAGGCATACAGCGACGAATTTTCGTCCAGCAGGTACAGGCCGGAGAGGCCTCCCGAAAGATTGGTCGCGCCCGTGCCCGGCTGAACGTGCTCGTCGAGGCGCTCCCCATCCTGCGTGACATCGTTCTTTCCCCATGGCGTCTTGACGCCGAAGGTCGCCGAGATCCAGGCACGCCGACCGAGCCCGGAGGCGAACTTCGAGGACCAGAGACGCATATAGAGGTAGAAGGCCGGATCTCCGAGGCCGTCCGCGGTCTGCACCTCGCCGTCGGCGGTCAAATGGTTGAAGGTGTAGGGAACCTGAGCCACGAACGTGAGGCGCTCGCGCCAACCGTAGGAGACGGTCGCAACCATCGAATTGCGAACCTGCTCCTCGAGGCTCTCACCCACTCCCTGGCTCTGGTCGAGGCGAGTCCAATCGAGCGCGACCTGGAATCCCCCGTAGGTGTAGAGCCCCTCCCCGAGCGCGCTGAACACGGGATCGCTGCAGCGGCACATCGAGCAGGCGGCGGCCATCCGGGGCAGGGCCGTGGACAGAATCACGAGACCGAGGACGGCGCGCGCGCGGCGCGCCGGAGGCGATTGCCAGTTCAAGATGCGTTCTCCTTTTTCGTAGCAGGCTGGGGCCGGAGGGAGTCTCCGCCGCGATGGCGAAGCTTCAGCCGAAAAGGGGAACGTGATCGGGCGGGCGGGGCGTCGAGGAGAGGGGCTCCGCGGTGGGGGCAGGGTCGAGGAGGCGGTGCTTGGTCGGCGCGGTCAGATGCGAAGCCATGGCGAGGAGCGCCGGTTGGCCCGTCGCGAGAGGAACGAGCGCGAGGCCGTCGCCCTGCGAGCAGGTCTTGAACGAGAGGCCCGAGCCCGGGGCGTCCGCCATCGGGCAGCAGGAGGCGCCCTTCATCGCGGAGGCCGCGTGCCCGCACGCGATCGCGCAGCGCATCGCCTCGGTGTCCTGAACCTCCATGGCGAGTCGCAAGCCCGTGAGGAGCGCGACTGCGGCGAGCACGAGAATTGCCATCGGACGCTGCATCGCCCGGATCCTACCGTAGGGTCAGGTTCGCGGAGGCTCTCGCAAACTCCGAAGATTTCAGACCTGACCCCGTCTTTTCCAGAGGACGTCGGGGACGCCGCGGCGCCTGTTCTCGTGGCGGGCCATGACGAAGAGGGCGTCGGAAAGGCGGTTCAGGTACCGCACGGTCCAGGCGCCGACCGGCTCCTGGCGCGAGAGGGCCACGACGAGCCGCTCGGCGCGCCGGCAGACCGTGCGCGCGACGTGCAGGTGCGCGGCGCCGGCCGTGCCGCCGGGGAGGATGAAATTCTCCAGGGGGAAAGCTCTTCGGAGAGCCGGTCCATCAGGTTCTCGAGCGCGACGACGTGCGGCTCTTCGATGCGCGGCACCGGGATCTTCGCTTTGTCCTCCTCGAGGACGCAGAGGTCGGAGCCCAGATGAAAGAGCTCGTTCTGGATCGTGCCGAGCGCTCCAGCGAGCGTCTCGTTCACTCCGGCGGCGAGTACGACGCCGAGAATGCTGTTCAGCTCGTCCACCGTCCCGTACGTTTCGATGCGCAGCGTGTCTTTGCCGACGCGCTGTCCGCCGCCGAGCCCCGTCATCCCGTCATCGCCCGTGCGCGTGTAGACCTTCGTGATCCGAGGCACTAGAACCTCACTCCCACGCCCCCGGCCACGCGGATGCCCGCGGCCGGATAGCCTGCCGCCTCATCGTAGCTCGTGTCGGTCACGTTGTTGATGCGCAGATAGGGCGCGACCGGACCGAGGTTCCAGCTGGCGAAGAGGTCCACCCGGAAGTAGGCGGGGTCCGTCACACCGACGAAGGCGACGGGATCCGAGTCGGGGCGGCTGCCGACGTACAGCCCGCGCACCTCGATCGAGAGCGGGGCCAGCGGCTGCCACAGCACCGTCAGCGCGGCACGGTTGCGCGGGCGCCGCAGGAGCGGCCGGTCCTCGGTTCGATCCACGGCGTCCAGGTACGTGTATGTGGCCTGGATCGCGAGCGGCCCCAGAATCTGCTGCCGGTAACCGATCTCGACGCCCTGCGTCCGGGCGCTTCCGATGTTCTCGGTCTGGAACGACGCGAAGTCGTAGACGATCAGGTCCGTCAGATCGTTCCAGAAGTAGGTCACCTCGACCCGGCCTCCCCGGGCGACATACGCCTCGGCCCCGACTTCCCAGGAGACCGACCGCTCGGGCTTCAAGTCGGGGTTGCCGTAAAAGGGGTAGTAGAGCTCGCCGACCGTCGGCGCGCGAAAGCCGCTTCCCCCCGCGGCGCGCACCTTCCACCGCTCATCCTTCGAGAGCCACGCGATCGAGCCGCGCGGGCTGATGGCGCCGCCAAACTGGGAGTTGCCGTCGTAGCGGATGCCGGCGGAAACCGAAAACTGGCCGAGTGTCACCGAATCCTGCACCCCGATGCCCCAGATGGTCGTCGACTGCCCATCGAGGGGCGTGCCGAACGTGTCGGAGTTCGTGACGTTCGAGCGGTTCCACATCGCAATGGCCGTCACCGTGTGCGCCCCGAGCGTGGCCGTGTCGGATGCCTGCGCCTGGAGCGTGCGCGCGTTGGTTTGCGAGGCGTAGCCGCCTTGAGGATCGTTGTACTCCGGCTTCGACCAGACCGAGGCGACGAAGCCGTTGAGATGATTCGTCGGCGAAAGCGCGAAGCTCGCGGGAACGGCGATGCGCTCTTCCCGGAAGATGCCGTTGGCTTCGGGGTTCGCGGCGCCGACCGGACCGGGATTCCCGACCTTGCCCGAGAGGATCGAGCCCTCGATCCCGATGCGCGCGTCCGTGCTCGGCAGCCAGTCCACGCGTGCCGAGCCGTTGTTCTCGCGCCAGTTCGAGTTCGGCACGTCCCCGTTCGTATTGGCGTACCGGTAGCTCGCCGCGACCGCGAAGGGCCCCGCGCCCGCGGTCACGAACGCCGAGGCGCTCGCCGTGTCCGCATTGCCGCCCTCGGCCGTCGCGCCGCCCGAGAAGCCGGCTTGCGGCGGCCGCGTGAAGATCTGGACGACGCCGCCGATCGCGTCGGAGCCGTAGAGCGCGGAAAAGGGGCCGCGCGCGATCTCGATGCGCTCGACGTTCTCGGTCGTCAGGCCCGAGAAGTCGTACCCTGGAAAGAACGCCGAGTTGACCCTTGCGCCATCCACCAGGATGAGCGTCTGCGTCGAGTTCGTGCCCCGCAGGAAGAGGGAGGTCACGGCGCCCTCGCTGCCCGACTGCACGACATCGAGCGCGGGGACCGAACGCAGCAGCTCGAGCACCGTGACGCGCCCGCTCTTCTCGATGTCCTCGCGCGAGATGACGGTCGTGGCCACACCCAGCGCCTTCTCTTCCTCGGGCGTCGCCGTGGCCGTGACGACCACGCTCTCGGAGGCGGGCGGCAGCTCCTGTGCGGGCAGCGATGCCGAAGCCGCGGCCGCCACAGCGAGCGCCGTGGCGACGGCCCGCACGGCGCGCTCGCGGCACGAGAGGGCGTCGAGACCGAAGAGCACGGCCGTGCCGAGAAGGTCCGCGGCCAGTGTGTTCCAGAAGAACGGGATGGCCGCGGCGTAGCAGAGCGCCAGGCCCGCGCCGGTCTTCGGGTAGATCGAGTCGCCGAGCCACACGGCGAAGTTCGAAGTGAGGAAGAAGAGCATCGATGCGCCGATCGAGAGCCCGGCCAGCCGGATCGGGCCGGACTTCTCGCGGGCGATCCGCCCCGCGAGGATGATCACGGCAAACGTCGCGTAGATCGTCACGCGGATGCCGGAGAGCGCGGCGCGGCCGGTGCCGGAGTCCAGCGCGAAATCCGAGAGCGCCATCGCAGTCAGCGGGACGGCGATCGCCCACCGGCGCGGCAGGCGCGCGCCCGCGTAGAGGGCCAGCGCGCCGATGGCTACGAAATTGGGCGGATGGGGAAGAAGCCGGGACAGGGCGCCGAGGAGCACGAGCAGGACCGCGGTCGTCATTCGAACCTCCCGTTCGATCCGACGAATCCCGGACGGTCCGAGAGGTGTCCCGCGCTCCGGAAATCGGAAGACGCGCCCTCTCTCGTTTGTCCCCGTCCGAGAAGCGTGTCGTCCGGCAGGTCTCCTGGCTTCCGGATCCTCCGCCTTCGGGCTCCTTCCCAAACGCGCAACCGGTTTCCCGATCGACTCGCGTCCAGTGGATTGCGCCCGAGGCGTCCCCGGTGACAGTGGCGGGGGCCGCGCGGGATTTTCACCCGCTTCCCTTGGCCGAACGAGTCAAAGAGCGTCGAAGAGGCGTGACGATAACGCCTTCCTGCGGGACTTGCAATCCGCGATTAGAATGCGGCGCATGCGCGGACCCGACTACACCCTCGACCTCGACCGCAAGCGCCGTGTCGGTTTCCCCGAGGTCGTCCTCGGGCAGGGCAAGACGGCCGCCCAGATCACCGAGATCTGCCGGCAGCTCTCGCGCGCCCACGACGTGCTCGTCACTCGGCTTTCCCCCGAGCAGTGGGACGAGATCGCACTCGACCCGTTGCCCGGCCGCGCCGACTACGACCCCCGCTCCGGGACGCTGCACCTGTCAGTCGGCAAGCCGATGCCACGGATCGAGGCGACGGTCGCCGTGGTCACCGCCGGCACGGCCGACACGGCGGTGGCCGAGGAGGCGCGGCGTTCGCTCGAGTACCTCGGCATCGCGTCCGTCCTCGTTCCGGACGTGGGCGTCGCGGGTCTCCTGCGCCTGCTTTCGCGCCTCGAGGAGATCGAGCGCGCCGACGCCGTCATCGCCGTCGCCGGCATGGAGGGATCCCTCTTCTCCGTGCTGGGAGGTCTCGTCGGCCGCCCGATCATCGCCGTGCCGACCTCGAACGGGTACGGCGCCGCTTTCCAGGGACTCGCCTCGCTGCTCTCCGCCGTCAACTCCTGCGCCAACGGAGTGTCGGCGGTCAACATCGACTCCGGCTACGCCGCCGCGATGGCGGCGTACCGCATTCTCTCTGGAGGACCACGCCGATGGGATCGAAAGGAAAAGGCACCCCGCACACCGCCGACGAGTACGTCCACGCCGCGGCGGTCGGCGTCGACCGCAGGAGGAAGAAGGCGCTCCTCGGCCGCCCGACGACGCCCGTAAAGATCACCAAATCCACCACCGTCTCGCAGCTCATCGACTCCTACCGGGACGCCTCCTTCCAGGCGCGCGCCCTTGGCAAGGCCGCGGGCGTGTTCGAGCAGATGCTGCGTGACAGGAAGCGGCCGACGATCTTCCTCGGCCTCGCCGGCTCGCTCATCGCCGCCGGCATGCGGCAGGTGATCGTGGACCTGATCGAGCAGAAGATGATCGACGTCGTCGTCTCGACGGGCGCAATCATCTCGCAGGACTACTACCAGGTGCGCGGCGGCCGCCACTACCACGGGACTCCCGACGCGGACGACAAGGAGCTACGCGATCTCTACATCGACCGGCTCTACGACACCTTCATCGACGAGGAGAAGTACTGGGAGACGGACCTCGCGGTTTCGCGCTTTGCCGACGCGCTCGGCGGAAAAAGCCTGTCCTCGCGGGGGTTCCTGGCGCTGCTGGCACAGGGCGCGCGCCACGACAACGGCTCGATCCTCGGCGCGTGCGCACGCCACGGCGTGCCGCTCTTCGTTCCCGCTCTCAACGATTCCTCGATCGGCATCGGCCTGACCGAGCATTACCACCGCTTCCGCAAGGCCGGGAAGAAGCCGTTCGAGATCAGCTCGATCCGCGACAACTACGAGCTGACCCAGATCGTCGTCCAGAGCCCGGCGACCGCGGCGGTCTACGTCTCGGGCGGCGTGCCGAAGAACTTCATCAACGACTCGATCGTGATGTCCTACATCTTCGGCCTCGACACGGGCGGCCACAAGTACGCGCTGCAGATCACCACCGACGCGCCGCACTGGGGCGGCCTCGGCGGCTCGACGCTCTCGGAAGCCACCTCGTGGGGCAAGGTCTCCAAGAAGGCGACGCACGAGATGGCCTTCGTCGAGACCTCCGTGGCCCTCCCGCTCATTTACGGCAACGCCCTTCAGAAGAATGCGGCGCGGGGCCGCAAGCGACTCAAGTACGCATGGGATGGCGACATCCTGAAGAAGATCACCCGGGTGTGACTCCGCTCGGACGCGTCGTCCGGTTGCAGGTGCAGGCCGCGCCGCTGAAGTCCGGTGAGAGGCCCAACCGCGTCTACGGCACGGCTCCGATCGTGGAGGTCGAGGAACTCCTGCTGACCCCGGACGGCGCCGTGGGCGTGGACGCCGCGGGCGCGCGGATCCTCGACGTCCACAACACCGCGCACCCCGCGACGCGCTACAGCGACGGCAACACGGTGTCGTTCGGGCTGACGAGCCACTACGCGCGGATGCGTGAGCGGTTCGGGCCGCACATGGTCGACGGCTGCGCGGGCGAGAACATCCTGGTCGAGGCCGACGCGCCCTTGCGACTGTCCGAGCTCGGCACGCGCGTCGGGCTGCGCGGCGCAAGGAGCAGCGAGATCCTCGAGTTCTCGACCATCTGCGTCGCCCTGCCCTGCGTTGAATTCTCCAAGTTCGCCGTCCGCAACCAGGACGCCTCACCGGCGGACCTGAAGCCCGTCCTGCAGTTTCTCGACGAGGGGACCCGCGGGTTCTACGTCACTGCCGCGCGCGCGGCGACGATCCGCCGCGGGGACCTGCTCGTGGCGCTCGCCTAGGACCTACGGCCGCGCCGGTTGCGCGAGCCAGCGCGTCAGCTCCTGCCGCGCCATGGCGGGCCCCACGTAAGAGCCCTGCGCGCCGTCGCAGCCGAACTCCGCCAGCATCTCCCACGACGCGGCATCCTCGACGTCCTGGGCGACGACCCGCCGTCCCAGGCTATGGCCGAGGTCGATCGTGCATCGCACGATCGCTGCGTCCCTCGCGTCCCGGACCATGTCGCGCACGAAGGCGCCGGCGAGCTTGATCTCGTCCACGGGAAGCCGCTTCAGGGAGGTCAGCAGCGATCCGCTCGCGCCGAAGTCGTCGATCGCGAGTCCGACGCCGGCCGCCTGGATCCGGTTCATCGCAACGACCGCGCCGTGCGGGTCGGAGAGAACGCTGCTTTCTTCGATCTCGAGCTTGAGCGAGGCCGGCTCGAGCCGGGAAGTTCCGAGCAGCCGCGAGATCTTCTCGATCAGCAACGGATCACGCAGGTTCCGGCCCGACACGTTCACGGCGACGTGGAGGGGAAACCCCGCGTCGTTCCAGCCGCGGCAGTCCTCGAGCGCCCTTTCGAGCGCCCACTCGCAGACGGGCTTGATCGCCCCGGTCCGCTCGGCGGCCGGGAGAAACTGGCCGGGCAGCAGGATCCCGCGCCGCGGATGCCGCCAACGCACGAGGGCTTCGACCGCGCCAATGCGGCCGTCCCGCATGCCGACCTGAGGCTCGTAGTCCAGGTGCAGCTGCTTTCCGTCGACCCCCGTCCGCAGCTCCCGCATCAGCGTGAAGCCGCTCGCGCCGTACGTGTCCTCGTTGGCCGAGTACACGACGTAGCCCTCGCTCGACTGCTTGGCCGCGTACATCGCGACGTCCGCGCAGCGCAGCAGGGTCGTCCAGTCGTCGCCGTCCTGCGGGCACAGGGCGATCCCGATCGATGCCGAGACCTCGATACTCTGCCCCTCGATCACGAACGGCTTCTCGAGGGCTTCCAGGATCTTCTCGGCCATCAGCGAGGCCGCCGGCGCGTTGCCCGCCGCCGGAAGCAGGACCGCGAACTCGTCGCCGCCCAGGCGCGCCACCGTGTCGGCCGTCCGCAGCACGGCGCGCAGACGCTGGCCGAACTCTTTGAGCAGAAGGTCTCCGAACTGGTGGCCGAACGTGTCGTTGATCTCCTTGAAACGATCGAGGTCCATGACGAAAAGCGCCAGGGGCGCGTCCTCTCGCCCCGCGTGGCGGATCGCCTGCTCGAGGCGGTCCCGGAGGAGAATCCGGTTGGGAAGACCTGTCAGAAAATCGTAAAGGGCCTGGCGCTCGAGGGCCTCGAGGTGCGCCGCGCGTTCCGTCATGTCGCGCAGGATCCCGACCCAGTGCGTCGGCCGGGCGGCGCCCTCGGGGACAGGCATGAGCTCCAGTTCGAAAACGCATTCCGAGCCGTCGGGCCTCCGGATCCGCATCCCGTCGCGGTGGAACTGCTCGCCCGCGTAGAGGGCGCGGCGGAGCGCAGCGGCCGCCTCCAGGTCGTCTTCGAAGACCGGAAGCACCCCCATCGTCTCGCCGAGAACGTCGCCGGCCTTCAGGCCCGTGATCCGGTCGAATCCTTCGTTGACGAACGTGATCCGGGGCATTCCCCTCGTCCCGTCCGGCGTCAGGATGACGATTCCCTCGACCGCGTTGTCGACGGCCGACTCCAGGAGTGAGAGCGACTCCTGGACGCGCCGACGTTCGGCAACGACGGCCGCGAGCGCCGTCGTGGTGACTGCGATCACACCCAGGAACGCCTGCAGCAGCAGCAGCGATTCGTTCGGAGAATTACGGGTGAACGGGCCGAGCCGGTTCAACGTGCCCCAGATCGCGATCGCCGCGATCACGAAGCTGGCGGTGGCCGCCTCGCGCTGCCCAAAGCGGAAGGCCGCCCAGACGAGCAGCGGAATGCAGAGATACTCCAGCGGATAGTCCTTCGTGGCCGAAGGGCTCAGGCCGCCGAACACGAACGCAGCGACCCCGAGCAGGGACACGAGGAGGGCGATCCCCTCGACGGCCTGCCTCCTCTTCCAGGTCGCGCTCCGGCTCGAGGTCCAGAGCAACAGGGCGGGCGCCATGACGAGATCGCCAGCCGCGTCCCCCAGCCACCACGTCACCCAGATGGACCCGAGCTCCTGCCGCGCCGCGAATCCACCCAGGCCGAGGCTCGCGACGCCGACCGTCGCGCTGACCATCGTGCTCGCGAGCGCTGCGAGGAAGGTGAACTTGAAGATGTCGCGTGCCCGGTCGAAGGCGTTGCGGCCCCGGGCAAAACGGTTGACGAGGAAGGCGCCCGCCAGGGCTTCCCCGGCGTTTCCGAGGCCGATGACGATCGAGGTCGGCACGGATCCCGTGATCGTCGCGTTCACGAGAAAGGCGCCCAGAAAGATCGCGGGCCACGCGCGGTATCCGAAGACCAGGAGGGCCGCCAGCGCGATCCCGGTCGCCGGCCAGACGGGGCTCGCGCTTGCGTTGACGAAGGCGAGGCTCAATCCGAGCTTGCCCGCGACGAAATAGACGATCGTCAGCGCGGCGAGGACGGCCAGCGACGGACGGGGACGTGGTTTCATGATCTCGGGCGCTCGGCTCCAGCCGAGCCTCGAACAGAATACGCCCCCTTCGCAAACCTCTGGGTGTACAAGGAGATGGCCGCCTCCGCACGATCGCGGCAAACCATTCGCCCCTTCCCCCGGCCGCCATCCCGAGAAGCGCAGCGACCAGGGATCTCGCGCTCGGCACGGCTCCGCGGCTTTCAAGGTCCGGTATCCCTCGCTCCGGTCGGGACGATCGCCGTCGCCTGTCGAATGAAAAACGCCCCGGTTGCCCGGGGCGTTCGTTTCGAAGCGGGATGGAAGCGACGGACTACAGCGCCTCGCCCTTCAGCGGGATCTCGATCACGGCCTTCTCCTTGTCGGAGGTGTACAGAGTGACCTTTCCGTCGACGGCGCCCTTCTTCACCTTGTCGTTGGCCTTGACGACGACCGTGTAGGAGACGCCCTCCTGAGTGGGCACGACGTCGGTGACGAAGCCCGGGACGTTGACCTCGGCCTTGGTGACCTTGATCGGCGTGCCCGGCTTGTTGTTCGTCACGACGATGTTGCGCGTGATGGGGTCCTTGCCCGGGGTGAAGTTGCCGAAGTTGACCGTGATCGGCGTGATCGACACGCGGGGGCGCACGATGCCCGAGACCGGCACTTCGAGAATCGGCTGCTGCGACACGCCCGTGTTGATCCGGATGGGCGCGTTCAAGAGGCCCTCGGGCGCGTCCGCGGTGACGGCGATCGCGAGTTTGTACTGATCGCCCGACCGCCCGGCGATCTTGTCCTTGTCGCCGGTGGGCGAGATCTCCGCCTTGACGTAGGGCTGGGCCGTCTCGGCCACGGTCGGCTTGAACCCCTTCTCTTCGGAGATGAGGACCACGTCCTGCGAGGCCGCGTCGCCCTTGACGACCGAGAAGCGCACGTATGCCTGCGGGGCCACGTCCACGAACGGCTTGACGAGGGCCTTGACGAACAGGTTCATCTGCGGCCGCTCGGGGTCGTTGGAGACGACGAGGACCGACTTGGAGATCGGCCCGGAGAAGCTCTTGGTGTCGACGCTCGTGTGGACCTTGCCCTCCCCGCCGGGCTTGATCATCTTGTCGAACGAAGAGACGGTGCAGCCGCACGAGGGGCGGGCGTCGGTGATCACGAGGTCCGAGCCGCCGACGTTGCGGACGATGAAATCCGTTTCGATGACCTGGCCCTTGGGGACGGTCCCCATGTCCTTGGTCTCCTGACTGATCTCGATCTTGGGCGCGGCTACTGCCTTGCCCGCGGCCTGGGCTTTTTCCGTGGTCGCAGCCGACGCCGCGGGCTTCGATTCGGCGGGCTTCTGGGCGAGGGCCACCCCGGAGGCCAGCAGTGCCGCCGCCGTCAGCCGACCGATCTTGAGGACATGGCTCATCTTCAGTTTCCTCCTGTCAAAATGCGAATCACAGCGGCTAAACCCTCGAAAACCGCAGGATATTTCCGAAAACGCCCCCAATTAGACCAAACTCCGGCGGGAAAGATGAGCAAAATCCGCCGCTTCCACTTCGTGCCGGTCGGCGGCACGGCCATGGTGCCTCTGGCGGCACTGCTGCGCGAGCAGGGCCACACCGTGACCGGCAGCGACCGCGCACTCTACCCGCCCATGTCCACCCTGCTCGAGAAGCTCGGTATCCCGGTCGCTCAGGGGTTCTCGGCCGAGCACGTGCCCCCCGACTGCGACACCGTGGTGGTGGGCAATGCCGCCCTCCGGGACAATGTCGAAGCGGCGGAGGCCGCTCGGCGCGGCCTGCCCGTTCTCTCCCTGCCCCAGGCCGTGCGGGAATTCCTTCTGCCCGGGAGGACCTCCGTCGTCATCACCGGGACGCACGGCAAGACGACGACCTCGGCCCTCACCGCCTGGCTCCTCCTCGATTGCGGGCGCGATCCGGGGTTCCTCGTGGGCGGCGAGATGAAAAACCTCGGCCGCGGCTACCGGCGCGGCAACGGGCCCTGCTTCATCCTCGAGGGCGACGAGTACAACGCCGCCTTCTTCGACCGCGGGCCGAAGTTCCTCCACTACGAGCCTGTCCACCTCTTCGTTGGCAACATCGAGTACGACCACGCCGACCTGTATCCGGACCTCGATTCGGTCATCGAGGCCTTCCGCAAGGTCGTCCGCCTCGTGCCGCGGGAGGGCGTCGTCGTGTTGAATGCCGACGATCCGCGCACGGCTGCGCTCGCTCCCGAGGCCCGCGCCGCCATCGCGCTCGTCTCGCTCGAGGACCCCGGGGCTGACTTCTCGGCGCGCGACATCGTGTTGACCCCGGAGGGCGCCGAATTCACGCTGCTCGAAGGGGGGCTGCCGACCGCGCGCCTCTCATCGCCGCTCTCCGGCCGACACAACGTGCGCAATGCTCTCGGCGCGATCGCGCTCGCGCGCGGCCTCGGCCTCTCGGCCGGCGAGATCGGGCGGGCCCTCGCGCGCTTCGAGGGCGTGCGGCGGCGCATGGAGGTCAGGGGAGAAAAGAACGGCATCCTCGTCGTGGACGACTTCGCCCACCATCCGACGGCCGTCGGCGGAACGATCGAAGCCGCGCGCGCGCGCTTTCCGGGCCGGCGCCTCTGGGCCCTCTTCGAGCCGCGCTCCAACACGGCCGGCCGCAAGATGTTCGAGGACGAGTACGCCGAGGCCTTTGCCGGCGCGAACGCCCTCGTGCTCGCCCCGGTCTTTCACGCCGAGCGCCTCGGCCCCGACAACCAGATCGACCGCGCGGCCCTGATCGCGCGATTTGCATCCGAGGGCAAGCCCGCCTTCGCGCCGGACGCGATCGCGGACATCCCGGAGATTCTCCGCCGCGAGGCGCGGCCGGGAGACGTGCTGTTGCTCATGTCCTCGGGCGCCTTCGGCGGCCTGCCCGAGACGCTGCTCGAAAGCCTGTGACGGCGCTCGGCGAACCCTTCAGGGTTCCGAGGGCAACGGCAAGATCCGTGCGCAGAGCACGACCGTGAGAGCCGGGAACACCGCCAGGGCGATGCGACGGAAGGCCGAGTCGATCGCATAGTCCGGCCCGAACGCCGAAAGCGCGAAGGCGACGGCATAGCAACCCATCTGTGCCGCAAAGATCGGCCACAGTGCGTCCCCGATTCCGCGCCGACTCACGAGCAAGTACCCGGCAATCGCGAGCACGGGAACGAGGGCCAGGCGCGCCTCCGTGCCGATCAACCGGGCGATGACGGTCCCGAAGCGAGCAGGCAGCTCGGCCCAGCGGTGGGGCAGAAGCAGGGTGAAGTCGAAGGCGCGGTGCACCTGCGGCCCGGTCAGCAGCCGCAGCAAGCCCGCATGGGCCGCCAGCGGCGCCAGCAGGGCGGCCACGGCGCCATGCCACGATCGATCGGGTCGCTTCCGGAGCCGCGCGAAGAGCAGCACCGACGAAAAGAGAACGAACGCCGAACCCTCCTGCTTGATCGAAACGCAGAAGAGCGACGCCGCCGCCAACCGGGCGAGACGAGCGGTGGAAGCTCCGTCGAGAACGTCGAGCACTGCGCAAGAGACGAGCACGAACGCGAGGGCGCACGGAATCTCGGCCGTCCCGACGTTAGCCGCCCGGTAGAGCGGAAAGCAGAGTGAAGCCAGCGCGATGGCCCCTGCCCCCGCTGACCGAGAGGCACGGCGCCCGAGGAACCCTGCGAGCGCAAGCAGCGTCGCAAGCTCGCAGGCGGGCCATAGCAGGGCGAGAGCCTGGTCGTTCCAGGTGCCGACGATCGTGGCGAACGCGGCGAGTGACAGCGGCACGAGCAACGGATAGTCGCGGTTCGCCCAGAAGAGAGCGGGATCCGTGAAGAACCGTTGCGGCAGGCCGGATGAGAGGAAGACGAACTTTCCCTTGAGGCCCCAGATCGCCAGGTAGTCCGTTGCCCACATGGGCTCGGAGAGTGCCTCCACGAGAAATAGGCCCCAGGCCGCCGCCGCCACGACCGCGAGCGTGACGACGGCCACGCGGTCCCCGCCCGGGCCGCCTCGCCGCGGCGACGGATTGCTCCGGGGTCGGTGGACGGTGAGGCTCGCGGCGACGAGCAGCCCGTCGGCCAGAAGGATCTTCCCGACACCGGCCCCGATGCCCACGGCGAAGCAGCCCAGAAGAATCGCGCATTGGGCCAGTAGCCCGACGGCAAGGCTCCAGGCCGCCCTCTCGAGGCGGGTCAGGCCTTTGGCGAAGAACCGTAACACCGCCCACCCGGCGGCCGCCGCGACGACGAGGCCCAGGACCATCTTCGCCAGCGCGGCCGCAAACGTCATCGCCGCCAGAGTGTTCCCCGCGCGATCGGATCGCCCGGAGGACCGTGCTCGTTTCCGTACGCGGCGACGAAGTCGGCCTGGTCCGCATGCGGTCGATCCACGACGCGGCGCGGCGCAAGCAGGTAGACGGCCAGATAGGTGTAGGTATCCGGAGCACGCGGCACGAGCACGGCGACCGTGGCGCCCTGCGGCGTGCGCCGCTTCACGTCCTCGAGAAACTCCGAGTACGCGGGATCGAACCAGAAGCGCGTGTCCTCGGAGCTCGCAGGCGATTCGCCGCCGAACGACCTCGCGAGAAACGTCCACCGGCGGGCGATCTCCCGCGGCCGCAGGGTCGAAGTCATCGACGCACCGAGGAGCACGAGGAGCGCAACCGCGAGTGCCCGGGCGGGTCCGACGACGGAGCGCGCCCTAGAGCTTTCGCTCGCCATCGGCAGTCACCCGGTTGCGCAGGACGCCGACGCCTTCGACCTCGACCTCGACGACGTCGCCGGCCGAGAGCGGCCCGACGCCCGCGGGCGTGCCGGTGAGGATGATGTCGCCCGGCAGGAGCGTCATCATGCGCGAGATGTACGCGACGAGGAACGCGGGTGAAAACACCATGTCGGAGATCGGCGCCGACTGGCGCACGGCGCCGTTCACACGGGTCTGGATCGTTGCGCCGGACGGATCGAAGCCGACGACGATCGCGGGGCCGACCGGGCAGAACGTGTCGAAGGATTTCGAGCGCGCGAACTGCTTGTCCTTTTTCTGGAGGTCGCGCGCCGTGACGTCGTTGGCGCAGCACACGCCCGCGAGCGCATCCAACCAGCGCTCCTGCGGCCAGCGCTTGATCTTCCAGCCGATGACGAGCGCGAGCTCTCCCTCGTAGTCCACGCGCTGCGACTCGGGCGGCAGCACGATGTCGGCGCCGCCCGTGACGAGCGCCGACGGCGCCTTCAGAAACAGCAACGGCTCGTCCTCGGGCGCGACGCCCCCGAATTCCGCGGCGTGCTCGCGGTAGTTCTTGCCCACCGCGATGATCTTCGACGGCGGCGGAGGCGCGTCGGGCGACCCGAAGGGAATCTGTCGCGTCACTCCTTCCAGGCCTCCTCGAGCAGCTCGCCGGTGTAGATCTCGCGGGCATCGCCGGTCAGGCGCACGCCGGCGACCACTTCCCCCAGCTCCCGGAATTCGACCGTCAGGTCCACGCCGCTCTTGGTCCCGCAGATGACCGGGGACGCCGCCATCCCCTGGCGGCCCGCGGCGATCGCCGAGGCGACCACACCCGAGCCGCAGGAGAGGGTCTCCCCTTCCACGCCGCGCTCCCAGGAGCGGACCTCGATCCGGTTCGGGCCGACGGCGCGCACGAAGTTCACGTTGGCGCCTTCGGGCAGCGCCGGGTGACGCCGCAGCGGCGGGCCGAAGCGGTCGATCGCGAGCTTTCCAAGATCGCCGCGCACGAAGACGACGAGATGGGGCACGCCCACTTTCATCGGGATCGCCGTCGGCGGCAAACCCCGACCGGAGATCGGGATCGGATCCAACGGCGCCGGCACGGCGGGCAGCGCGAGCGTGACCTGCTCGCCGTCCACGCGCGAGTCGATCGATCCCCAGCCGGTCTCGAGCACGACCGAGTCGCCGGTCGCCATGCCGTGCCGGATGGCATAGCGTGCCGCGCAGCGCGTCCCGTTGGCGCAGAACGTCGCCGGGCCGCCGTCGGCGTTGAAGTAGTCGACGCGAACGCGATCCTTTTCGCCGGGCGACAGAAACAGTGCGCCGTCCGCCCCGACCGAGAGCCCGCGGCGGCAGGCGAGCGCAAGGCGCCGGCGATCTTCTTCCGTCAGCGCTCGACCGTCCGCCTCGAAGATGAGGAAGTCGTTGCCGCCGCCGGCCATTTTCACGAAGCGCGAGGGAAAGGACATGGGAGCGGGATTCTAGTCGAAGGGGCGCCGGGTCAGAACGGCTCCGCCACCGCCTCCGGGGAGGCCGGGCTCTGGTTGCCCGCCCGGTCGATCGCCCGGACGGTGTAGAGATATCGCTTGCCCTGCCCGACGGGCTCGTCGGTGTAGAAGGGATCGGCGACCGGCTCGCTCGTCAGGCGCTGCGCCTGCCCGGGCCCGTCCGTGCGGAACACGAGGTAACCCGCCAGATCCGGCGCATCCACCGGGCTCCAGACGAGGCGCACGCGGTCGCCCTCGGAGAGAGCGTCCAGGCGCGAAGGGGCCGGCGGCGGATAGACGTCGCGGTGGAGGACGGCGATCTCCTCGGCCGGAAGGCCTTCGACCTTCGGGTTTTTCGCAAGGACCGCGCGCACCGTGTACACGAGGGGCACGCCATAGGGCGCGCCCGCGTCCACGTACGACAGGGCTACGACCGGCTTCGCGTTGAGCGGCCGCTCGTATTCCTCCTCCGGCAAGATGCGGCGGTAGACCTCGTAGCCCGAGATCTCGACGGGCCGCCCGAACACGTCCTTCTGCGGCGGGAGCCACTCGATGCAGACCCGCCCCTCCGCGGGCAGCGCGGGCAGGAGGACCGGGGCCTCGGGCGCGACGTCGGGCTCGAGGGTCGCGATGTTGGAAAGCGGGCTCCTGGAGCCATCGCGCCGCACGGAGATGACGGCGTACGCCAGCGGCTCGAGGTTCTTCTCCTCTGCGAACAAGGGCGAGAGGGGGTCCCTGTAGACGATCGATGCGCCCCGCGTGCGCTCGGCGATCTCGGCCAGGGGAAGGGTCGCGATCTTCCCGGCCGCCTGGTAGAACGCCTCTTCGGCCAGCCGCGTGTTGGTCGCGACGCGGCGTTCCGCGGCGCCGGGCAGCACGACGACGCCCGTGCCCGCCGGGCCGCCCTGGCTCGATCCCGCCCGCCGGGGGCCCGTCAGCGAGGACGGCGGGTGAACGACCCGATAGACCTCGATCGCTTCGAGGTCCGTCAAGGGTGCGCCCGTGAGCAGCCGGTCCGGGAAGGTGAACGTCAGGACGGCGTCATCGCCCTCCTGCTCGGCGGAAAGATCGGCGACGGCGTTGGGCCCGCGAGGCAGCGGCGCCTGTGGATCGCCCTTCTTCCCGCAGGCTGACGTCCCCAGCAGAACGCAGGCCAGGACCGCGAGGACGCGAGCCGCATCCCGCACCCCGCACCCCGCAACCCGATTCACAGGACGTATCGCGACAGGTCCTCGTCCTTGACGAGATCCGCGAGCGCGCCCTGCACGTCGGAGATCTCGATCCGGATCGCCTTGCCCGCGTTCTCGGGCCCCGCAAACGAGATGTCCTCGAGCAGGCGCTCGAGGATGGTGTGCAGCCGGCGCGCGCCGATGTTCTCGAGCGCGCGGTTGACGCGCTCGGCGTCACGCGCGATCTCGCCGATCGCGTCCTCCGAGAAGGAGAGGTCGACGCCCTCCGACCCCATCAGCGCCCGGTACTGCTTCAACAGCGCGTTCTCAGGCTCCGTCAGGATGCGCACGAAGTCGGACTCCGTCAGGGAGTCGAGCTCCACGCGGATCGGGAACCGGCCCTGCAGCTCCGGGATAAGGTCGGAGGGTTTGGAGACGTGAAACGCGCCGGCCGCGATGAAGAGCACGTGATCGGTCTTGACGAAGCCGTACTTCGTGTTGACGGAGGTCCCTTCGACGATCGGCAGAAGGTCCCGCTGCACGCCCTCGCGCGACACGTCGGGCCCGCGCCCCCCGGACTCGCGCCCCGCGACCTTGTCGATCTCGTCGAGAAACACGATGCCCGAGGATTGCGCCCGCTCGACGGCCTCGCGCGCGACCTGGCCGGGGTCGATGAGCCTTCCCTCTTCCTCGGCCTGGAGGATCTGCCGCGCCTCGCCGACGGTCGTCTTGCGCCGCTTCTTCTTGCCGCCGAAGAGGCCCGGCAGCATCTCCTTGACGTTGATGTCCATCTCCTCGACGCCCTGGTTCGTCACGATCTCGAAGGAGGGGAACGTCTTGTCGGCCACCTCGACCTCGACCAGCCGGTCCTCGAGCTTGCCGTCGCGCAGGAGCTGGCGCAGCTTGTTGCGCGTCTCCTCCGCCTCGGTGTCCGGCAGCGCGGGCAGGAGCAGGTCGAGCAGGCGCTGCTCCGTGCGCCCGGTGGCGCGGTCGCGGATCTCGAGCGTCTTCTCCTCGCGGACCATCTGGACGGCGACCTCGGTCAGGTCGCGGACGATCGACTCGACGTCGCGCCCGACGTAGCCGACCTCGGTGAACTTCGAGGCCTCGACCTTGAGAAAAGGCGCGTCCGCCAGGCGTGCGAGCCGCCGCGCGATCTCGGTCTTGCCCACGCCCGTCGGACCGATCATGAGGATGTTCTTCGGCAGGATCTCGCGCGCCATCTCGGGAGACAGGCGCTGGCGGCGCCAGCGGTTGCGCAGCGCGATCGCGACGGCCTTCTTCGCCCGTTTCTGTCCGATGACGTACTTGTCGAGCTCGCCGACGATCTCGCGCGGCGTCCGCGCATCGGCCACCGGGGCCGCGGCTTCGGTCTCGCCGGGCATCATGAAGACCACTTCACACCTCTTCCAGCGTGATGTGGGCGTTGGTGTAGATGTCGATCTCGGAGGCGATCAGCAGCGACTCGCGCGCGATCTCGGCGGCCGAGAGGTCCGCGCGGTGCTTCAGGAGAGCGCGCGCGGCGGCCAGCGCATAGGCGCCGCCCGAGCCGATCGCGAGAACACCCTCCTCCGGGGAGATCAGGTCCCCCGTGCCGGAGATCAAGAGCGACGTCGTCTTGTCGGCGACGATGAGCAGGGCTTCGAGCTGGCGCAGCATCTTGTCGGTGCGCCAGTCCTTGGCGAGCTCGATGGCCGAACGCTCGAGGTTGCCGCGGAACTCCTCGAGCTTCATTTCGAACCGCGAAAAGAGCGCGAAGGCGTCCGCCGAGGAGCCGGCGAATCCTGCGATCACTTCGCCGCCCTTCAAACGCCGGATTTTCGCTGCCGTCTGCTTCATGACGGTCGTGCCGAGCGTGACCTGGCCGTCCGAAACCATCGCCACCTTGCCCAGGTGACGCACGCAGAGAACGGTGGTCGAATGCCACTTTTCCATCGAGAGGCAGGATACAGCAGCTTCCGGGGCCGGGAAACGGGGACGCCCGCCTAACGCTTTCCGGCTTCCGTCTTCGGGCCGGCGAGGGCCTTCACCGCCGCCTCGACGATCGCGTCCTCCTGCCCTTCGGCTGCTGCCGGGCGGTCCCCGACCGCGATGTCGGGCGCGACGCCCTGCCCCTCGTAGCTCCTGCCGTCGAGCCCCTCGATCGCACGGGCGGAGTACCAGAGCATGGAACCGTCGGAGAGCCTCTGCGCCGCCGCTCCCCCGCTGGCCATCCCGGCGGTCGTCTCGCCCACGATCGGCCCGATCCGGTGGGCGCGGAACTTCAGCGCGAGCCCCTCGCCGGCCGAAGCCGTGCCCGAGTTCACGAGCAGCGCGACCGGGAGGCGGTCGTACACGGGCGGCACGAGGCGCCTGCCGTCGCGCGAGATCGCGTAGTAGTCGCCCGCGCTCCACTGCCCCTGCAGGAAGGTCGAGAGGATGTTCGGGTCGTAGCCGCCGCTGTTGCCCCGGGCGTCGAGGAGGAACCCCTCGATGTCACCCCATCCGGCGAGCTCGCGCCGCGCGCGCCCGGTCTCGCTCCGGTCGAGCAGCATGTCCACCACGGCGAGCGCGGTTTCCGTGCTCATTCCCCAGATGTGCGCGTAGCCGTAGGCCTTGCCGTCCTTGCGGATCACGCGCGCGCTCTTCCAGACGAGGGCGTCGCCCGGTTCCTCGGCCGTGCGCGCGAGGCGTTCGAGGCGGGCCGGTCCATCGCCGCGCTGCCAGGTCGTCTGCACGAACGTGCCGGGTGCGCCTTCGAAGACGAAGAAGAGATCCCGGAAATTCATCCGCTCGCGGCCGTACTTGCGGCCGTCGATCTCCAGGACCCGATCGCCGATCTTCATCCCGGCCCGATCGGCCGAGCTGCCCGGCAGCACCCCTTTGACCGCGTACCCGTCGCCGTCCGAGCCGATCCGCAATCCCGCCGTGCCCCAGCCGCGCTCGGGAAGACGGCCGGCCGGCATGCGGAACGTGTGGGAATCGGAAAGCGTCGCGAGCAGGCGGTCATAGATCGCGCCTTGCTCGGCCTGCGAGGCCGCTCGCGCCAGCTCATCGCGCGCGAGCGCCACCGCGCGGGCCCAGTCAACGCCCTTCAACTTCGGGTCAAAAAACCCTTCCCGGATCGTCCGATCGACCTCGGCGAGCACCGGCGGCATCGCCGGGGCCGGCGTCGGCGTCTGCGCCGAAAGCAGCGCCGCCCAAAGAAGACAGGCCGCTCCGATCGCCACTTCAGGCCTTCGGGTGCGCATTTCGGTACACCTCGCGCAGCCGCGCCGCATCGAGGTGGGTGTACTTCTGCGTCGTCGACAACGAGGCGTGGCCGAGCAGCTCCTGGATCGCGCGCAGGTCCGCGCCGGCCTGGAGCAGGTGCGTGGCGAACGTGTGCCGCAGAGCGTGCGGCGAGATCTCCTCGGGCAGTCCCGCCGCGCGCAGCCGCCGTTTCAGCAGGCGCGCCATCGAGCGGGGCGTGAGCCTCCCGCCGCGCGCGTTGACGAAGAGGGGCTCGCCGAGTTCCACCTCCCGGCCGCGGGCCCCATGCCGCAGCGCCGCGCGCGAGGGCAGGTACGCACGCAGCGCCTCCGCGGCGGCCTCGCCGAAGGGCACGATCCGCTCGCGGCTGCCCTTGCCCGTCACCCGCGCCATGCGTTCGGCGAGGTCCACGTCCTCGCAGTCGAGACCCGCCGCCTCCGAGACGCGCAGGCCCGTCGCATAGAGCAACTCGAAAAGCGCCCGCTCGCGCTCGGGCACGAACGTCTCGTCCTCGTCGGCCGAAAGCAATCGCTCCGTGTCGGGAAGCGTCATCGCGCGCGGCAGCGTTTTCGGAACGCGCGGCGCGGGCAGGCCCTTGCCCGGGTTCTTTTCGAGGTGGCCCTCCCGGCAGGCCCAGCGGAAGAACGACCGCAGCGTCGAGAGGTGCCGTGCGAGCGATCGGTTCGCGAGGCGCCCCCGGTGGAGGTGGGCCAGGTACGAGCGCACGGCCAGCGTGTCGACCTTGCCGAGCGGCGTCTTGCCCGCGCTCTCGTGCGCGAACTCGCGCTCCCAGAAATCGGCGAACCGATCGAGGTCCGAGCGGTAGGCCAGGACCGTCCGGGGCGAGAAGCGCCGCTCGTCGGCCACGTACGTCTCGAAACCGTCGATGGCGCGGGAAAGGGAGACCACGCTCAAGAGTGTAGCGGGGTCTGACCCCGCCTTTGACTCCCGCCATGAATTCCAGGGTGCCGGGATCGGAAAAGGTGGGGTCTGACCCCAGGGGAGCCCGAGGGGTCAGCCATCGCATTTTGGCCCCCGGCTCGATCAGGCTCAACTCGCGAGCAAAATGCGGTGCCAGACCCCGCTAAACTCCGAGGCATGGAACTGCGACCGTTTCGTTCGATCCGCTTCTCCCCGCGCGTGCTGAAAGCGCGCGGCCTCTCCACGGTCTTCGCGCCGCCTTACGATCAGATCCCGCCGGCCAAGCAGGATGCCCTCTACGCCCAGGCGCCGGAGAACATCGTTCGCATCACCTGCCGCCGGCAGGACGGGGAAGACCAGTACGCGGGCGCCGCGAAGACGCTGGCCGACTGGCTCGCCGACGGCACCCTCGAGAAGGAGCGGCGGCCCGCGCTCTGGATCTACCGCCAGACCTTTGCCGACGCCGGAAAGACCTTCGTCCGCGACGCCCTCGTCGGCCTCGTCCGGCTCGAGGAGTACGAGGCGGGGGTGGTCCGGCCGCACGAGCGCACGCTCGCCAAGCCGAAGGCGGACCGCCTCGCGCTGCTGGCCGCAACCAAGGCCGATCTCGAGCTCGTCTTTCTCATGACCCGCGCGCCGCTGTCGGCCGCGCTCTCGACGCGCCGCGTGGCGCAGCTGACCGCGACCGACCCGGACGGCGTGCGGCACGACGCCTTCCGCATCTCCGACTACGCCGCGCACGTCGAGCTCCAGGGCCTCGTCAAGAACGCCGAGTCGATCATTGCCGACGGCCACCACCGCTACGAGACCGCGCTCGCCTTTTCGAAGGATCCCGCCGCCGCGAAGCTGCCGGGCGCGCGCTACAAGCTCTGCGCGATCGTGGACATGGCTTCGCCCGGCCTCGTGGTGCGGCCGATCCACCGGCTGATCGCGGGCCTGCCGGACTGGAATCCCGAGAAGCTGCTCGCGTCCGCGCGCGCGTACTTCGACGTCGAGGAGCAGTCGAGCGCTCGGGACGCCGTCGCGGCCCTGCAGAAGCACTCACGGATCCGGCCGGCCTTCGTCCTGTTCGCTCCGCCGGCCAGGCCCGTGCTGCTCACGCTCTCGGCTGCTCCCGCGCCGCTGCCGTGGCCCGAAGGCCGCTCGGAGGCCTGGAAGGGGCTCGACGTCGCCGCCCTCGAGGTCGCGCTCTTCGGAAAGCTGCTTTCGATCGACACCGACGCGATCGCGCGCGGCGAGCACGTCTCGTTCACCTCCGACACCGACGCAGCGTCTTCCGCCGTCGAGCAGGGGCAAGCCCAGGCGGCCGTGCTCATGCGGCCGACGACCGTGTCGGACGTCGAAGCCGTCGTCTCCGCCGGCGACCGCCTGCCGCAGAAGTCCACGCACTTCTTTCCGAAGATGTACTCCGGGATCTTCGGCGTGTCGCTCGAGGAGCCCGTCTACTGAAGGCCCAGCTCACCGGCGTCCGAAAAACTGGAGGACCATCCCGCTCACCCGTTCGACGTCGGCGTCGGACAGCTCGTTGAACATCGGCAGGCAGAGGACCGCGTCGGAAACCGCCTCGGTGTCCCGGAGATCGTCATCCGCCGTCCGGAAACGCTCGAACGCGGGCATCGGGTGAAGCGGCCGGAAGTACTTCTTCGTCTGGACGCCATTCTTGGCGAGCTCGTCGGCGAGCGCGTCTCGCCGCTCGGGACAGAGAATCGCGAAGTCCTTGTACGTGGGGCGGCACTCCGGCAGGTGCTCCTGGAAACGCAGGCCCGGGATCCCCGCAAGGCGCTCGCGGTAGCGCGCGGCCTTCGCGTTGCGGGCGCCGACCGCCTCCTCGACGGCGTCCACGGTCAGGCACGCCAGGGCGGCATGGATTTCCGACAGCTTGCCATTGAGTCCCACGACCAGCGACACGTAGTCGTTCCGGAAGCCGTAGGCCCGCAGGTACTCGATCCTCCCGGCCAGCGTGGAGTTCGCCGCGGCAACGAGACCGCCTTCGGCGCAAGTGAGCTGCTTGGTGCCGCTGAAGCTGAAGACCTGAAAATCGCCCAGGCTCGCGGCGCCGATCGGGAGGCCGCGGTACGTCGCGCCGTAGGCGTGGGCGGCGTCCACGACGACCGGGATCTGCCGCCGGGAAGCCATGGCCGTCACGCGCCCGACGTCGAGCGGGCTGCCGAAGATGTGGGTGACGAGGATCGCGCCGGTTCGCGACGAGATCCGGCGCTCGAGGTCCCCGGCGTCCACGTTGAGGGTCCGCGGATCGATGTCCACGAAGACCGGGCGCAGGCGATTCCACAGCACGGCGTTGACGGTCGAGTTGAACGTGAATGACTGGACGAGACACTCCGCCCCCTCCGGCAGCTCGAGCGCCGCGAGCGAGAGCACGAGGCCGATGTCGCAGTTGACGACGGATCGAGTCCACGGGTTTCCGAGATGGGCCTGGGCCTTCTCCTCGAACCGGAGCGCATACTTGCCGAAGTTCGAGAGCATCCGGCTTTGCCAGATGTCTTCGAGCAGCTCGAAATAGTCGGCGAGCGGGGGCAGCGAGGGGCGGGAAACCGGAAGCATTGTCGGGTGAGCTTACCGCCTCCGTTCGCGCGGAACGTACCGGCCTTCGCCGTCGTACAGGGCACTCCGAAGCTGTCGTTCGAGCTCGTCGATGCGGTCGCGCCGGCGCGGCTTGATGGGCCGGGCCGGAACGCCCCCGTAGACGGTCCAGGGCTCGCAGTCACGGTTCACCAGCGAGAGCGCGCCGATCGCGCATCCCTCGCCCAGCGTGACGCCCGGAAAGACGACCGCGTTCGCCCCCACGATCGCGTATTTCCCGATGTGCGCAAAGGACCGGGTGGGCTGGCGGAAGGGTTCCGGCACGGCCGGGCCAACCAGGCTTCCACCGGAAAAATCGTCGATCCCCGTGTAGATCCGGGCCCCGCTGGAAATGCTGACGAAATCCTCGATCACGAGCCGGCCTCGCCCCAGGTACGACGAGAAGGACGCCAGGTGAACGAAGCTGCCGATTCGGGTCTCTGCTCCCCCGACCAGAAACACGAAGTCATCGATGATGACGGAGTCGCCGATGGAGATGACGTCCGGCGAGACGATGTGCGCGCGCGGATAGATCTGCACGTCCTCGCCCCGGGCCCGAAAGGCCAGGCGGCCCGCGACGTTGTCTGTCTGCTCGCTCACGTCGGGCAGTATAGGACGCCGCCGCTCCACGGCGCCCGCCGTCTGAGCGTCCGGTCACTGAAGTCACGATACTTAATCTCGTCGCTCAAAGAATGCATGAGGGCCCGAAGAACGAGAGCCCCAGCGCTTGTAGGAAGCCGGATGGCACCAGCGACACTTCGGTTACAACACTAGTTCTTCTTCGGCGCAAAGCCTCGCACGTCGTTCTTGACGAGGCCCTCGATCTGCTCCGGCGTGAGCTTCTTGCCGAACGGGGGCATGTCTTCCTTGCCCTCGGTGACCGACTTGATGAGCTGGCCGTCTGACTCGCCCGCCTGCCACTCGGCGTCGGTGAAGTTGCGCGCCTTCAGGTGCCGGCCCTTCATCGTGTCGGCCTTGCCGTCGTCGCCGTGGCACTTGGCGCAATACTGTCCGAAGAGCGCCGAGGGATGCTGCTCCTTCTCCGTGGCATAGAGGGTCACGCCGAGCGTCGTGATCGCGCCAAAAACGACCGCGCCAAGAATCTGCGTCTTCTTCATTCCATCCTCGCTTTCTCCAGTTCCTCGAGTATCTGTTCCGGTTCCCAATCCGCTCCGTAGACAATCGTCGCGAGCCGGCCTTTCGGATCGATCACCGCCACCGCCTGCTGGTGCACGATCTGGCCGCGCTCGGGGTAATAGAGGACCCCGAAGGTCTCGGCCACACGCGCGAGCGCGCGTGGATCGCCCGTCAGGAATTTCCAGCGCGCGGGGTCGGCGCCGATGCGTTTGGCGTAGTCGGCCAGCACCGCCGGCGTGTCGTTCTCGGGATCGACCGTGACGGCGAGCAGGCGGCCGAAACTCTTCGCGGTCAGCGCCGCGTTCAACTTCGCAAACTTCGCCATCGTCATCGGGCAGGCCGCCGCGTCCGGACAGCGCGTGTAGGCGAAGGTCACGGCCACCGGCTCCGTGCGGAACTGCGACAGGCGCACGGCCTTCCCGGTCTGGTCCGTGAGGGTGAAGTCGGGGACACGGTCCCCGACCGCGATCGCCCTGTTCGGCTCGGGACGAACACCGCCGCCGTCCGCGACGACCCCTTCGCGGGCCCGGCAGGCGGCGATGGCGAGCAGGCCCGCGCCGAGAAGACGCACTCTCACCCGGGCATTTCTACCGGACGTCGGCCCGGTCTGGCCGCGTTTAAGGAAACTCAAAGGGCGCGCCGCGAGCCGATGTAGCCGGCCAGCTTCCGAAGGTCCACGTTGCCGCCCGAGAGCACCACGCCCACGCGCTTGCCCGAAAAGTCGGCCTTCCTGTGCCGCACGGCCGCGGCCGCGGCGGCGCCCGAGGGCTCGACGAGGACCTTCATGCGCTCGAGCATCCAGGTCAGCGTCTCGATCATCTCGTCGTCGGAGACGAGCAGGATTCCCTTCACGTATTCCTGGACGATCGGGAACGTGAGCCTGCCCGGCGAAGAGACCCGAAGGCCGTCGGCAATCGTCGGGTTCTGCGGGACCTCGACCCGGTGCCCGGCCGCGAGCGATCGCTTCGTGTCGTCGGCCGTCTCGGGCTCGGCGCCGTAGACCAGGATGCCGGGCTTCATGTGCCGCGCCGCCGTGGCCCAGCCGGCGATCAGGCCGCCGCCCGAGACGCAGACGACGATCGCGTCGAGATCCGGAACGTCTTCGAGCAGCTCGACGGCGCCCGTGGCCTGGCCCGCCATGATGAGCTCGTCGTCGAAGGGCGGCACGAGCACGGCGCCGCGCTCGCGGCAGATCTGTTCGGCCAGGTCGTCGCGGCTCTGGCTCGCGCGATCGTAGAGCACGACCTCGGCGCCATAGCCGCGGGTCGCGTCGATCTTTGCCTGCGGCGCGTCGTCGGGCATGACGACCGTCGCGCGGATACCGAGCAGGCGCGAGACCAGCGCCACCGCCTGCGCGTGGTTGCCCGAGGAAAAGGCAACGACGGCTTCGACTTTCTGCCGCTCGGTCTCCGCCTTGATCTTGTTGTAGGCACCGCGGAATTTGAAGGCGCCGCCGCGCTGGAGGTTCTCGGCTTTGAAGAAGACCGTCGCGCCGGCCGACTCGTCGAACTGCCGCGACGTGAGGACGGGCGTGCGGTGCGCGACGCCGGCGAGGCGCTTTCTTGCTTCTTCGATGTCTTGCCACGTCAGCATGAAGATCCCCTCTCACGAAACCCGGGACGTCCGGGCGGGGCCCGCCCCCGCCCGCGGGCGGCCGCACGGGCCGCCCCTACGATACGACGATGGCGGACCCCTGAATCTGCTCCTTCCACTGCCCCATCGCCGCGAGCGCCCGGTCCACCATCTGCTGGCGGCGAACCTGCTTGTCGCGCACGGGCGAGTGGGAGCTGTCCTCGATCAGCCCGAAGGTCACGTTCATCGGCTCGAACTTCTCGGAGGGCGGCCGCTCCGAGCAGTGCCGCGCGAGCGAACCGATTGCCGTCGTGTACGGCACGGGCACGGGCTCGCGCCCCTCCAGGATCTGCGCGAGCGCGAGGCCCACGGCCAGCCCCGTTGCCGCGCTCTCGACATATCCCTCGACGCCCGTGATCTGTCCCGCGAAGAAGATCCGCGGCTCCCGGCGCATCCGAAAGAAGCGGTCGAGGTGCGCGGGCGCGTGGATGTAGGTGTTCCGGTGGAGCATGCCGTAGCGCGCGAAGACGGCGTTCTCCAGGCCCGGGATCATGCGGAACACCCGCTGCTGCTCGGGAATCTTCAGCTTCGTCTGGAAGCCGACGAGGTTGTAGTGCTCCCTGGCGAGGTCGTCCTGGCGAAGCTGGACGACGGCCCAGGGGTTGCGTCCGGTGCGCGGATCCGGAAGGCCCATGGGCTTCATCGGGCCGTGCCGCAGCGTCTCGCGCCCCCGCTCGGCCATGACCTCGATGGGCAGGCAGCCCTCGAAGTAGATGCCCTTCTCGAAGTCCTTGATCGGCACGGTCTCGCCCGAGAGCAGCGCGTCGAGAAACGCCTCGTACCCTTCGCGCGTGAGCGGGCAGTTCAAGTAGTCCTCGCCGCCCTCCCCCTTGCCGTATCGCGAGAGCGCGTACATCTTCGAGAGATCGAGCGACGAAGCCTCGACGATTGGGGCCATGGAGTCGTAGAAGTAGAGGTCTTCGGTCCCGAGCAGCGCGCCGATCGCGGTGTCGAGCGCCGGCGACGTCAGGGGTCCGGTCGCGAGAACGACGAAGCCCTCCGGTGGAATTGCGCGCGCCTCCTCGCGCACGAGCTCGATCTCGGGGCAAGAAGCGATCGCCTCGGTGACGAATCCGGCGAAGACGCCCCGGTCCATCGCCAGGGCATCGCCCGCCGGCACCGCGGCCGAACGCGCCGAGCAGATCACGACTGAATCGAGGGTCTCCATCTCGCGTTTCAACAACCCCACGGCGTTTCGCGGATTGTCGGAGCGGAAAGAGTTCGAGCACACCAGCTCCGCGCAGCGGTCGGTCTGGTGCGCCGAAGTCCCGACCAGGGGGCGCATCTCGACGAGGCGCACCCGGTGGCCGCGGCGCGCCAGCTGCCAGGCGCACTCGGAGCCGGCAAGCCCCGCGCCGACGATCGTGACGGGAGGTGCGCTCATGGGAGCCCCCGATTGTAAGGGTTCAGCGCGGGCGGGCAGCGGCCTGCGGCCGCCGAGCGACCGGGATGACGAACCGGATGGAGGTCAGGCGCGCGGAGAAGGCCGCGATCTTATTGTCGACCAGGCCCGCCGCCAGGCCCGCTTTCTGTACGTCCAGCCAGAGATATGGAAACCCGAGCCGCTCCATGAACGGCTTCTTCGGGAAAACGACCCAGAGGGAGCCGTACGGCTCGAGCCGCTTCTCGAGATCGCGGAAGAAGAAGGACAGGGAGCCTTCGGAAGGGACCTCCGCCATCAGCCACGCGTGCTTTCCGGGCGGGAACTTCTCCACCCGTTCGACGAGCGGGCCGAAGAGCTCGCGCATCGTCCGCACGAACTCCGCCGAAGACCCCGAGGCGCAGGGCGTCTGGCCAGCGGGCAGCGAGAACTTCTCCCATGGCGCCTTCACGTCTTCGCGAAACGAGCTATGACTTCGCGGCGCGGCGGCGCGGCGCCCTGGGCTTCGCAGGCGTCTTCGCCTTTGCAGTCGCCTTCGCCTTCACCTTCGATTTGCCCTTGGCGGCGGCGGCCACCGGGCCCGGCGCCTCGAGCGGGACCTCCGGGATGATCTCGACGATCGGCGGGATCTCGCCGGGCGGCTTCTCGAATCCGCAGCCCGCTTTGTCGCAGGCGAAGGCGTTGCCGGACTTGCGCTCGCGGTAGAGCAGGTACGGATTGCCGCACTGCGGGCACGCTTCCGGGATCGGGCGCACCGAGAGCGAAAAGTCGCAGTTGGGATAGTTGACGCAGCCGTAGAACGGCCGGAAGCGCCCGCGCCGCTCGGCGATGATGCCGCCGTCTTTCGGACAGCGCACGCCCGTGTCCTTGATCGGCTTGGGCGGCTTGAACTTGCACGCCGGGTAGTTGGAGCAGGACACGTACGCGCCGTAGCGGCCGTGGCGCCGGACGAGCTCGTGGCCGCAGCGCGGGCACTGATCCCCCGTCGACTCGTCGGGCCGCGCCTCGGCCTTGCCGCCGGCAACGGCCACGTTGACGACGTTGCGGCACTTCGGGTACGCCGTGCAGCCGAGGAAGGTCGAGCCCGTGCGGCTCTGGCGCAGCTTCATGGGCGAGCCGCACTCCTCGCACGTCGTGTTCTCGATCTCCGAGACGTCGACGACGTCCTCCTCGGGATCGGGGATGTTCAGCGTGTAGGTGCACCCCGGGTACCCGCTGCAGGCCACGAAGAGACCGTTCTTGCCCATGCGCAGCTTCAACTTCTTGCCGCACGTCGGGCACTTCTCGTCGATTTTCGGGACGACCGAGAGCTTCAGATCTCTCGCATCGGCCAGCAGGATCCCCGCCTTGCCCGACACCATGTCCTTGAGCGCGCGATTCCTGTCGCGGGTGAAGGTCTTGTCGAACGCAGCCAGCGCCTTCGTCCACGAGAGCTTGCCCTCTTCGACCTCGTCCAGGGCCTCTTCCATGCGCGCGGTGTAGGAGGTCTCGAAGAAATCGTCGAAGTACGGGATCAGGAGCTCGATGACCGTGCGCCCGAGCGCGGTCGGGATGAACCGGCGGTCCCGGCGGTGGACGTAGCGCCGCTCCTCGATCTTGCGCAGGATCTCGACATAGGTCGACGGGCGGCCGATGCCGTTTTCCTCGAGGAACTTGACGAGCGACGCTTCGTTGAAACGCGGCGGCGGCTGCGTCTGCTTCTTCTCGGGCGCGACCTGCACGAGCTTGAGCGTTTCACCCTGGGTCAACGGCGGCAGCTTCGGCGAGTCCTTGTCCGCCTCGTCCTCGTCCTCGTCGGAGATCCCGTAGGCCGCGAGGTAGCCCGCGAGCTTCAGCGTCGAGCCCGAGGCGCGGTAGACGGCGCGGCCGGCGGTGATCTCGGCCGACGTCGTGTCGTAGACGGCCGGCGACATCTGCGAGGCCACGAAGCGCTGCCAGATCAGCCGGTAGAGCTTGGCCTCGTCGGCGGCGACGTGTCTGGCGACTTCCTCGGGAGGAAGGTCCAGATACGTCGGGCGGATCGCCTCGTGCGCGTCCTGGGTATCGCGGCGGCTCTTGAAGAAGCGTGGCGACTCCGGAAGGGCCTCCTTCGGAAACTGCGCGCCGATGTGCTCGCGCACGGCCGTCAGGGCCTCCTGCGAGACGCGCGTCGAGTCGGTGCGCATGTAGGTGATCAGGCCCACGGTGCCGCGCCCCGGGATCTCGCGGCCCTCGTAGAGCCGCTGCGCGATCTGCATGGTCCGGCGCACGGCGAACCCGAGCCGCCGCGCCGCGGCCTGCTGGAGCTGCGAGGTGATGAACGGGGGCGCCGGGTTCTTGCGTCGCTCGGAGCTCTCGACGGAGGCGACCTTCCAGACCGCGTTCGCGACGTCCTCGCGCACGCGGGTGGCGGCGGCCTCGTCCGGCAGCCGTGGGTCCGTGCCATCGAACTTGAGCTTCTCGCCGTCGAAGGTCGAGAGCCGCGCGGTGAAACGGGTCGGCGGTGTCGGCGTCTTTGTAGCCGGCGTCTGCGCCGGCTCGAGCGTCGCGTCGAGCGTCCAGTACTCGACGGGAACGAAGGCCTCGATCTCGTTCTCGCGCTCGCAGATGATCCGCAGCGCCACCGTCTGCACGCGCCCGGCCGAGAGGCCGCGCCAGATCTTTTTCCAGAGCAGGTCCGAGACCTCGTAGCCGACGAGGCGGTCGATGATGCGGCGCGCCTGCTGCGCGTCCACGCGGCGGCCGTCGATCTCGCCGGCGTCCGTCATGGCCGCGAGCACGGCCTTCTTCGTGATCTCGTTGAAGCGGACGCGCTTGAAAACCGTCTTCCCGGCGCCGGGCCTCAACGCTTCCTGCAGGTGCCAGGAGATCGCCTCCCCCTCGCGATCGGGGTCGGCCGCGAGGTAGACGTTGTCGGCGGCCCTGGCCGCCCGCTTCAGGTCGTTGATCGTCTTTTCCTTGCCGGCGAGCAACTCGTAGGTCGGCTGGTAGTCGTGCTCGCGATCCACGCCGAGGCCCTTGCGGGGAAGGTCGCGGACGTGTCCGTAGGAAGCGAGGACCTTGAAGTCCTTGCCGAGGAACTTCTCGAGCGTCTTCGCTTTCGCGGGGGACTCGACGATGACGATGTTCTTAGCCATTTGGGGCGACGGACGGTCTCACATCGGGAAAGAAAGCGCAAACCAGCCCGTTCCGGCAGTTCTTGACACGGCCCCATTCCCGGACGGCGTCCTGCATCCCGCATCCGGTCTTTTCACCTTCTCGGTACCCCGTACCTCCCGCCCGCGACCGGCACGGCGATCCCGGCCCCCTCGAGCTCGAACAGGCTCGCGAGGACGGTCGCGGCGGGCAGGTCGAGCTTGCGGGACAGCTCCTCGGCCGACAGCGATTCCTCGCGGCCGAGCGCCTCGAAGATCCGGCGCGATTCCTGGGACAATTCCGCGGCCGGGAAGGGCGAAACGGCGGCGGCCAGGCGCGGCGTGCCCACGGAAGGAAAGAGCTCGGCGAGCACGTCCTCGGCGCCGCGGCACAGGATCGCGCCATCGCGCAACAATTCGTGCGCTCCCGTGGACGTCTGCGAGAAGATCGAGCCCGGCACGGCGAAGACGTCGCGGCCGAAGTCGTTGGCCAGCCGCGCGGTGATCAGTGAGCCCGATCGCCGCGACGCTTCGACGACGACCACGCCTGCCGAAAGACCGGCGATGATCCGGTTTCGGATCGGGAAGTTCTGGGGACGCGGCTCGGCCCCGAGCGGATACTCCGAGACGAGCAGGTGGTCGGCCGAGAGCCGCTCCTTCAGCTTGCGGTGCTCGCGCGGATAGTCCACGTCCAGGCCGCATCCGAGGACGGCGATCGTCCCGCCCGGGCCCTCGAGCGCCGCCTCGTGCGCCGCGGCATCCACGCCGCGCGCGAACCCCGAGACCACGGTCAAGCCGGCGGCCGACAGCTCCTGCGCCAGCCGCCAGGCCACGTCCCGCCCGTAGCGCGACGCGTCCCGGGAGCCCACGATCGCCACGGCCGGCAGCCTCAGGCGGTCGATCCGCCCCAGGGCGTAGAGCAGAAACGGCGGATCGGCGATCTGCCTCAGGGCCTCGGGATACTCGGCGTCGAACGCCGTCACCAGGCGCACGCCGGTCCGCTCGACGGCCGCCGCCCAACGCAGCGCCTCGGCATCTTCGGGGCCGCGCAGGACGACGCGCGCCAGCTCCCGGGAGCCCAGCTCCGAGGCCAGGTCGTCCTGGCCCGTGGCCAGGAGGGCCTCCAGGCCTCCCCGCGCGCGCAGGGCCGGCCACAGGCGCTGGGGCGTGAGCTCGCGTCCCCGCGCCCATGAGAGGGCCGCGCACCGCGAAACCGAATCCACGATCACCCCTTTAACGTATCCCTCATGAAAGGAGCATGACGATTCCTCCGACCCCCGATCGCGAGGAAACCTATAATACCGACCCGGCCGCGAGGCAAAGGAGCCGCTTGAAGCCAGACCGTATCGCCGTTGTCTGCTTACTAGTTGTCGCGGGAGCCTGCACGCCGTACGCGCACCCGGAGAAAACGTCGACGCAACTCGCCTTCGGCACCGCGGTCGCGAAGAAGGGCCTCTGGCGCGAAGCGGCGTTCCGCTACGAGCAGGCCGTCGCGAAGGATCCGAACAACGCCCGCGCGCACAACAATCTCGCGGTCTCGCTCGAGGCCAGCGGCGATTTCGCGCGTGCTCTCGCGGAGTACAAGAAGGCACTCGAGATCAGCCCCAACGACGACTACATCCGCCGCAACTACGCCCGCTTCGCCGAGTTCTACACGGCCTACACGAAGACGACCGGAAAGGCCGCCGGTGCTCCCTAGCCGGCGCCGGCGCGGCCTCGGGGCCCTCGTCGCGGCGATCCTGATCGTCGCGTCCGCGTGCTCGAGCGTGGATCAAGTCAAGCTGCGCCTGCCCCTCAGGCCGAAGCTGCCGCTGCGGGGCAACGAGCGCATCGCGCTCGCGCCCTTCATCCTCGTCAGCGATCCGGACAAGGCCAAGGACAAGCGCCTGGCCAACGTGGACGTCCAGGCCGAGTTCCACCGCTTCCTGAAGAAGCAGCTCGAGAAGAAGACGAAGTTCGAGGTCATCCCGACGCCGCCCGACGTCAAGCTGCCGACCCAGAACCTCGTGGACCTCGGCCGGGCGCAGGAGTTCTGGGCGGCCGTGGGCACGCAGACCTCGGCCGAGCTCATCGTTTCGGGCAGCCTCGAGTTCCGCGTGGAGGACCGCTCGGGCTACAAGACCGAGGAGTACCAGTCCCCCATCGACGGCCGAACCTACTACCGGCAGGTCTACGTCGAGCAGACGGGCTTCGTGTTCGACATCGTCTTCCTCGTCCTCGACGGCCGCACCGGCGAGAAGCTGCTCCAGGACGAGTTCAAGGACTTCCGCCAGACCGGCAGCCGCAACCGCGACGAGCTGCAGGGGCTCTTCGAGAACCTCTTCTCGCTCGAGAACCAGATCCTGAACACCTTCGTCCCGCGGGACCGCGAGGCGGAGCGCTACATCTTCACGGAGTGACCGGCTTGCGGAACAGCATGAAAAAAATCTTTCTGATCCTCGCCCTCGTCCTTGCCGCCGTGGCTCCCGCCGCGGGACAGGCGCCGGTGGTCTCGCCGTACTTCGACTACTTCGGCAAGAACAAGATCGTCTACGACAGCTTCAACTGGAAGATCTACCACTCGACGCACTTCGCCATCTACTTTTACGACCGCGACGAGGTCTCGCTCCAGAAGGTGGCCTCGTATGCCGAGAGTGCCTACGACGACATCTCCCGGGCGCTCAATTTTCAGATCCCGAAGCCGATCAACATCATCTATTACTCGACCCACTCGGAGTTCGAGCAGACCAATACGCTGTCCGAGTTCATCCCCGAGGGCGTCGGGGCCTTCGCGCTGCCGACGCGCAACCGGATGGTGCTCCCGGTCGATCTGCCCGACGAGAAGCTCCAGAAGCTGATCGCTCACGAGCTGACCCACGTCTTCCAGTTCGAGATTTTCTTCGGGGGCAGCTTCATCCGGGCGTACACGTCCGGGGCGCCGCAGTGGCTGACGGAGGGCATGGCCTCCTACTTCGGCAACGACGAGGACGAGAAAGACGCGATGGTCCTGCGCGATGCCGTGTTGAACGACCAGATCCCGGAGATCGCCGAGCGGCAGATCTACGGCTTCTTCGCGTACCGCTTCGGCCATGCCGTCTTCGACTTCATCCGCTCCGAATGGGGGCCCGACGGCGTGCGCGACTTCGTCTTCGAGTACCGCGGCTCGCTCGGGCCAAACCTCGACCGGGTCCTGAAGCGCACGTACGGCGTCTCGGCCGAGGAGTTCGACATCAAGTTCCGCCGCTTCCTCCGGCAGCGCTACATCAAGATGCTGACCGAGACGGGCGAGCCCATCGACTTCGGCGACCGCGTCCGGCTGACGGACGACGGCGGTTCGGTCGAGGTGTCGGTGCGCGCCTTCCCCTCGGGCGACCTCGGCGCGGCCATCTCGAGCCTCGACCAGGACGCCAACGTCGTTGTTCTCTCGGCTCGCGATCGCAAACTCTTCAAGAACCTCACCAAGGGATTCAAGACCGACTACGAGTACATCATCGCGCAGTGGCTGACGACCGGGCCGGTCGGCGGCGTGGACCTGGCGGTGTCGCCCGACGGCAACACGATCGCGGTCTTCGTCAAGCGCGAGCGGGGGCGCGAGCTGCTCCTCCTGAACGCGCTCGGCGGCGAGATCCGCGAGCTCGTTCCCATGCCGAACCTCGATCAACAGCTGAACCCGGCCTTCTCGCCCGACGGGCGCACCGTCGTGTTCCGGGCGATCCAGGGCGGCCGCTCGGACATCTACTCCTACAACCTGGACACGAAGGCCTTCGCGAACCTGACCTCGGACGACTCCTACGACTTCGCGCCCGCCTATTCGCCCGACGGCCAGTGGCTCTACTACTCGTCGGTGCAGGGCACGAAGGCGAAGATCTTCCGGATCCGGCCGGGCGTCCCCGGTTCGCGCGAGCAGATCACGTACGGCGACTGGAACGACGAGGACGCGTCCCTTTCGCCCGACGGCAAAACGCTCTACATGGCCTCGGACCGCATCAACGGCATCTACAACATCTTCTCGATCAACCTCGAGAACGGCGAGACGGCGAACTACACGAACGTCGTCGGCGGAACGTTCTCTCCGACGGTGCTCGTCGGCCGCGACGGCACCGAGCGGCTCGTCTTCTCGGCCTACTACAAGCGCCGCTTCATGCTCTACGTCACGGACGCGAAGAAGCCGTTCCACAAGCTGCCGGACCTGAACCCCGCGCCCTCCCCGGCCGGACCGGCCACGATCCCGCCCTACCAGCCCCCGATCGAGGTTTCGATCGACCCGGAGAAGGTCGACAAGAAGGCCAGCCGCAAGCTCGCCATCGAGGACGCCTCGATCCAGGCTGGCGTCGTGTCCGACGGGACCTTCGTCTCGAACACTTACATCGTGCTCGGCGACAACCTCGGTGACCGCAAGCTCATCGCTTCGATCCAGTCTGTCTCCAGCTTCGTCGATTACGAGCTCGCGTACGTGGACCTCTCCAAGCGGCTCCAGAAGGGAATACGGGGCTTCTACAACGCCTACTACTACACCTTTATCGACACGAGCACGGGCCAGATCCAGCGGGGCCGAAGTCCCTACAAGTTCATCGGCGGCAACCTCTTCGCCGCGTACCCGCTCAACCGCTACTACCGCCTCGAGGGCAGCGTCGGCTTTCTCTCGCGACGAGTACGACTTCTACCCGTACTGGAACGTGCCCGGTGACCAGATCGCGGGCCTGCCCACGACCCAGAACAATTTCCCGACTTTCGGCGGCAAGCTCGTCGGCGACACCGCCGTCTACGAGGAGTTCGGCCCGATCTCCGGGCGCAAGCTCTCGCTCGGCGTGAGCTACTCGCCGTACACGGGCGGGACGAAGCTGCCGGGCTCGAGCGGTCCGACGCTGACCTTCGACACGACGCTCGACCTGCGCCACTACTGGAAGATCACGCGCCGTTCGCTCATCGCGGCGCGCCTGTATGGATTCCGCGCGGCCGGCAACCTGCCCGACGTCCTCTCCTTCGGCGGCATCGACACGCTGCGCGGACTGCCGGTGTACGGCATCTACGGAAACACCGCCGCCTTCCTGAACGTCGAATTCCGGTTTCCGGTCATCGATTTCATCGCGACGCCGATTCTCGGTTTCCGCGACATCCGGGGGAAGGCCTTCGTGGACGTCGGCGGCGCGGCGCTCAAGGACCAGCCGTTCCAGTTCTGGTCCGACTACACCCTGTGCGGCGTCCGCGGCGTCGGCGTTCCGGGCTGCAACGGCTCGACCGGCGGCCTGGCCGACTATGGTTTCGGGCTCGAGCTCGATTTCCTGGGCCTGCCGCTGCACTTCGACTTTGCCCGGCAGTGGAACTTCAAACAGCCCCTGGGGCCGGCCCAGTGCGTGGCGACCGGCGCGTCGAAGACCACCTGCGGCAACTACACCCTGATTTTCTACATCGGGCCGTCTTTCTAGCGCGCCGCGGGCGATCCCGTACAATCCGGACCGTGCCCCCCCGAAGATCGCTCGCCGTCCGCGCGCTGGGGCCCTACGGCGGCTCCGCGCCCGGGTACCGCATGACGACCTTTCTCATCGACGGCGAGACCGCGCTCGACGCCGGATCGTTGACGGATGCCTTGCCGCTCTCGGCGCAGCGGCGCATCCGCCGCATCGTCCTGACGCACGCGCACTTCGACCACGTCGCGTCGCTGCCCTTTCTCGTCGAGAACCTCTACGGCCGCGAGGCCCCGCTCGAGCTCGTCGCTCCCCCGGCGGTCCTCTCGGACCTGCGCCGCCACGTCTTCAACGACGTCACGTGGCCGGATTTCACGCGCCTGCCCTCGCGCGCACGGCCCACGCTGGCGTACCGGCCGATCGCCCCGGGCAGGGCCGTGCGAGTGGCAGACCTGACGCTCACGGCGCTGCCCGTCGACCACCTCGTGCCCGCCTACGGCTACCTCGTCGCCAGGCCCGGCCGGTCGGTCCTTTTCTCCGGCGACACGATGCCGACCGAAAAACTCTGGACGCACGCCCGGCGCGCGCGGGGCCTCAAAGCCATTTTTCTCGAGGTGTCCTTCTGCGATGCGCAGGCCGAGCTCGCCCGCGCTTCCTGCCATCTGACGCCGCGCCTCCTGCCGGGCGAGCTCGAGAAGGCGCCGCCGCGGGTGCCGATCTACCTGTACCACATGAAGCCGCCCTCGCTCTCCCGCATCCGGCGCGAAGTGGCGGCGCTCGGCGAACCGCGCCTGAGCTTGCTCGAGTCGGATCGGTCTTTCCGGTTCTAAGAAGTCAGAGCATCCTCGCCCACGCGAGCAGGTCCACGGCGAGTGCCCCGGCGAGGCGGCCGCGCAGAGAGTCGTTTCTGAAAAGGTCCTCGCGCCGGCCGGGCAGCGCCGCCTCGCGGGTCAGATAGGTCTTCTCGCCGCGCCCGAGCACGCGGTAGGACGAGGCCGATTCGCGCCCGTCGACCCGCCGCACGATCGCGACGCGACGCTCCGAGGCGTCGCTCGAAACATCCTCCACGATCTTCGGGCCCGATCCGTCGGAGGACGGCGCGCAGAGCGTGAGCCGGTACCCTGCCGGAGTTTCCGCTTCCACGGCGACGTCGGCCACGCCCGCGAGCAATCGCCCGTAGCCCTCGCGGGTCGCGATGGCCGCGAAGGCTCTGTCCGGCGCGGCGTCGGTCTCGAGATATGCGGTCAGCCGCGCGTTCCGGTCCGCCTCGGCCGAGCCTTCGCCGACGACGGCGAAGGCTTTCGCGAGAAGCCCGGCCTCGATGCCGAAGAGCTCCGACAGCGCGGCCTCCCGCGGGGCCGGCAGCGGCACGCAGAGGCGCGAGTGCAGATCGTCCACGCGAACCTCCCCCGCCCCGAAGGACAGCACGCGGTTGCCCAGATCGCGCCGCAGGATGACCTCCTGGAGAAAGTGCGCCTTCGGGTGGAAGGTCTCGCGCCACAGGCCGGCAAACCGCTCCACGAGAACCGGCTCGGTATAGACCTCGATTTCGCGCGGGGTCTCCGGAACGCCCTCGAGAAATGCGATCCGCAGACCCCGCGCGATCGCAGTGACCTCGAGCTCCCCCTGGGCCGTCGCGGCCCGACCCGGGCGCGCCGGCAGGATCGCCGGCAGCGGGAAGCCCACGTCCACGATCGACTCCCCCGCCGCCGTCTCGACCATGAGGGCCGCGTGGTCGTTCTCGCGCTGCACCTTGCCGAGCAGCATGCGCGAACGGTAACCGAGCGACCCGAGCAGGGCCTCGAATGCCGCGACGCGGGCAAAGCACGTTCCGCCCGTTCCGCTGGCCAGGTGCTCTTGCCAGAAGATCTCCGGAGTCCGCGGCTTTGCGAAGGGATCGGGCACCCGTGCATCGCGGACGATCTTCGACGCGTTCTCGAACGGCACCTTCGCATTGAAGCGCGCAAACAGGGCTTCGAGAAACCCCGAGCCCGGCTCGGCCCGGGACAGATCGAGGGCCTCGAGGATCTCGTCGGCGGGGATCAACGTCCGGACAGCCGCGCGACCATGTCCTTCAACCGGAAGCGGGCGTCCTCGCCGAACCAGAAGTCGAGGAACGGGTCGTGGTTGCGCGCCTGGTCGAAACGCGCGATCGCTGCCGCCCGGGAGCGCAGCTTGATGGCGGCATACGCCGCGCCGGAGAGCCCCGCCAGGAATCGCGCCCTCTCGACGGCGCGATCCAGGAGCTCGCCGGCCGGGACCACCTGGTCCACGAGGCCAATCGCGAGCGCCCGATCCACCGGCATGTTTTCGCCGGTCGCCGCCAGGCGCTCCATGTGGCGCGCGCCGACGACGTGCCGGAACGGCTCCATGAGGCAGGCCGGCACCGAGACCCCCAGGATGACCTCCGAGAGCCCGAACTTGCCCTTGCCTTCCGCGGCGATGCGCTCGTCGGCCGCCATCGCCGCGATCAAGCCGCCCGCGATGGCGTGCCCGGGCAGCGCGGCGACGACCGGTGGACCGAAGACGAAGATCTGCCGCACCAGATCGCAGTAGGCGGCAACGAACTGCTCCATGCCCTGGCGGTCGCGGTCCACGAGCAGCGGCAGATCCCATCCGGCCGAGAACATGCCCGGCAGACCCGAGGCGAGCACGACGCCCCGGGCCTTCGCCTGCCCCGAGAGCGCTTCGGACAGCTCGGCCACGAGCTCCGGCGAGAAGGCGTTGGCCCTCGGGCGGTTCAAGGTGAGGACCGCGATCTCGTCGCGGGTCTCGATCGAAACGAAGCTCACGCGCTCCTCCTTGCCTGTTCTTTCCCACCGAAGACCATGCGGTGCAGCCGGCGATCCGCCGTCAGCTCCGGATGGAACGTCGCGGCGACGACGTTGCCCTGCCGGACGAGGACCGGCTCGCCGCCCTGCTGCGCGAGGACTTCCACGCCCGGCCCCACCCGCCGGATGCGCGGAGCGCGAATGAAGACCGCGGGCAACGGCCCACCGAGTGCGTCGCATTCGACCTCGCCGATGAACGAATCGACCTGCCGCCCATACGCGTTGCGCTCGACAGCCATGTCGACCAGCGCGAGGCCTCTCTGGGGCGGATTCGAAACTTCCCGGGCGAGCACGATCGCCCCCGCGCAGGTGCCGAGAATCGGCCGGCCGCTCGCCGCGAAAGCGCGGAACGCCTCTTCCCAGGGCTCCGCCTCGAAAAACTTCCAGAGCGTCGTGGACTCGCCGCCCGGGAAGATCAGGCCGCCGGCGCCTGCGAGGTCGTCGGGGCGCTTTGCCTCGAAGCTCTCGACGCCGATCTCGGCCAGCGCTCTGCGGTGTGCCTCGAAGTCTCCCTGGAGCGCCAGGACGGCGACGCCGGGGCTCGCGTCTCTCACCATCCGCGCGTCTGGAGTCGCGCTTCCTCCGGGAGGCTCCCCGCTTCGATGCCCTTCATGCCAGAGCCGAGCGACTCCTCGGCCGCGAGCAGCGCCTCGGCATCGCGCCAGTGCGTCGTCGCCTTGACGATCGCGCGGGCGCGGTTCTCGGGGTCGTCCGACTTGAAGATCCCCGATCCCACGAAGACCGCCTCGGCGCCGAGCTGCATGCAGAGGGCCGCGTCCGAAGGGGTCGCGATGCCGCCGGCGGCGAAGTTCGGCACGGGCAGCTTGCCCTTCTCGGCCACCTCGACGACGAGGGCGAACGGTGCCTGCAGCCTCTTTGCCGCGGCCATGAGCTCGTCTTTCGAGAGCTGCGTGAGCATCCGGATCTCGCGGTGGACTTCGCGCAGGTGCTTGACGGCGTGGACGATGTCACCCGTGCCCGCCTCCCCTTTCGTCCGGATCATTGCAGCGCCCTCGCCGATCCGGCGCAGCGCTTCGCCGAGATTGCGGCAGCCGCAGACGAACGGCACCGTGAAGTCGTTCTTGTAGACGTGGTTTTCCTCGTCGGCCGGAGTCAGGACCTCCGACTCGTCGATGAAGTCGACCTTCAGCGCCTGCAGCACCCGCGCTTCGGCGAGGTGCCCGATCCGGCACTTGGCCATGACCGGAATCGAGACCGCTTCCTGGATCTCGCGGATCTTCGAGACCGGCGACATCCTCGCCACTCCCCCGTCGCGCCGGATGTCCGCCGGCACGCGTTCGAGTGCCATGACGGCGGCCGCGCCCGCGGCCTCCGCGATCCTCGCCTGGTCGGCGTTGACCACGTCCATGATCACGCCGCCCTTCAGCATTTCCGCCAGCCCGACCTTCAACCGGAACTTCTCGTCCATATGTCCCTCTTCAATACGACTCACAACTCACGACTCTCTTCTCACACCACCGGCGCCGCAAATGCCGCACCGGACCTCGACTGCACGTCCAGCACCGCTTCGGCGAGCAGTGCGATTCCACGCTCGATGTCGCGCCGCTCGACGCGCGAGACGGAGAGGCGCACATTGGGCCGGTCTACCCCTGCCGGATCGAAGTCCTGGCCGGGCGCGACCGCGACGCCCCGCGCCGCGGCCGCCTGCGCCACGCCGCGCCCGGAGACCCGGTCGGGCAGGTGCAGCCAGAAGAGCGGATTCGAGCCTTCCGCCCCCCACCAGGAAACCTCCGGCATGTGGCGACGCAGCGCCTGGCTGGCTTCCGCTGCGCGCAGCGCCACCTCTTCGGCGCGGCTCGCCCTTGCCTTGCGGTCGGCGCCGGCGCGCAGGAATGCGGCGACGGCGGCCTGGAGCGGCACGGGCGTCTGAAAGTCCGTGGCCTTCTTGACCCGCGCCAGCTGCTCGACGATCGGCCGCGCGGCGGCGATCCAGCCGATCCGGAAACCCGGCACGAGGTCTTTGGACAGGGTGCCGAGCCATGCGACCCGCTCCGGTTCCCGCGCCGCGAGCGGCATCCGGCCCGGTTCCGGCTCCTCGTAGCCGTCTTCGATGACGAGCGCGCCGGCCGAGAGCGCGGCGTCGAGCACGGCCTCCCGGCGTTCTTCGCTCGTCGTGATGCCGGTCGGGTTCTGCCGCTCGGGCATGAGGTAGACGAGCTTGGCGCGCCGAGACAAGAGGGGACCCGGGTCCGGCCCCTGCGCGTCCATTGGCAAGGGGAGCAGAGAAGCACCGGCCAGGCGTGCGAGCGTGAGCGCTCCGGAGTACGTGGGCGACTCCACGGCGACGAGGTCCTCGGGATCCGTGAACGCGCGGAAGAGCAGGTCCAGCCCCTGCTGGGCACCGCTGACGATCAGGATCTCTTCGGCCGAGCGCGCGATGCCATTTTCGGCGAGGCGGCGAGAAACCTCGGCGCGCAATTCCTCGAGGCCGAGCGGGGGAGCGTACTGCCAGAGATCCCGCCGGCGGCTCCAGGCATACGAGAGCGTGCGTGTGAACTCTTCGAGGGGGAAGAAGCGCTCGTCGGGCGCCAGGCGCGAAAAGTCCGCGACGAGCGGGGCAGTCACGGCGATTCCCGACTCCTCGCGCAGGCCCGCGACACGGCGAGACAGCAGATCTGACAGACGGAAAGGCGCCCCCGACCCCCTCCTGGCGCGGACCACGGTCCCGCTGCCGACACGGCCGTCCACGAGGCCGTTTTCCTGCAGGCGGCGGTAGGCGGACTGCACCGTTCCGCGATTGATCCCGAGTGCTGCCGCGAGCTCGCGCGTGGTTGGCAAACGAGTGTTCTCCGGAAGGATTCCGCCGGCGATCCAGCGTTCGATCGCCGCATAAACCTGGTCGGAAAGGGGAGCCCCTGCGGCTCTGCTCAGGTTTATCTGGCTCAGATCCAATTGGCCCGCCATCGATCCAATTGTATCGAGATGCGCTACCGAGCGCCAGGCCTTCCAGTCGGACCGCTTTTAGCTACAGTTTTACCGTATCAAATACATTTATTTTGAATTGGTTACAGAAATTTTACCGTAGATTGTTCACGCCCCGTGCTTGCGAAGCTCGTCCTCGAAGACCCGCGAGAATTGAAACTCCCGCTCTGTCTCCGAGAGGTTCTTGCGCTTTGCGAGCGCCGCCCTGGCTTTTTCCTCGAGCGCATCGAGCTCGGCGTAGCTGTCGCCCAGCTCCCGGACGATGGCGCGCCTGGCCGTCTCGTCGTCGGACTTCTGCTCGAGGTTCCGGTTCTCCTTCAAGCTCTTCAAGATCACCCGCGAGAGGTAAAGGATCCGGTCGGCCGAGACCTTCACGACGGCCTGCCCGCGCGCAGGTCGTCGGAGAACGGATGGCGGAAGAGCTGCTCGAGCACGGCCGCGGGGATCGCGGCGACGTCGGCGCCCATGAGCGCGGAATCGAGCACGTGGATCGGATTGCGCGCCTCCGAGACGATGATCTGGGACTGGAACCCGTAGTTGTCGTAGACCCGGATGATCTGCTCGACGAGGTCCATCCCGATCGTGCCCGCGTCATCGAGCGGGCCGACCGCAGCGGCGACGTAGCTGACGTTGGCCTTGGCGGCGATCAGCGCCTGCGCCATCGAATAGCAGCCGGCCGCGCAGGTGGCGATCTGGTCCTGGGCGAAAAGGCGCGCCACGCGCATGCCCTCGGGTCGCAGGGGCAGCCGAATGATGATGTCCTTGCCGAGCTTGGCCAGCTCCCGGCCTTCCTTGTACATGCCCTTGGGTTCGTCGGAGCCCGTTTCGACGAGCACAGGCCCGTCGGTCAGGGAGGCCATCTCCCGGACCGTCTTGCGGTAGTCCACGCCCGCGGCTTCGGCTCCGGCAAGGGAGAGCCAGGCCCCGTCGAGAAGCCCGAGATCCTTGATCCGCCGCGCCTCTTCGACGCTGGCGCTGTCGAGAAAAAATCGCATGAGGGGCGGATTCTATATCCGGCCCGCCCGGGGGCTACTCCTCGCCGTTGCCTTCCTCGTCCTCGTCGAGGAAAGGCGCGCCCGGCTTCTTGCCCCGGGCCTTGCCCTGCGGGGCAGGCTCCGGGACCGGCAGGGAGGCCTGGGCCTCTTCCTCGGCGTCGTCCGGCTCGGCGAGCTTGGCAAGCCCGACGACGCGGTCGCCCTCCTCGAGCTGGATGACTCGCACGCCCTGGGCGGCGCGCCCGGTCTCGCGGATGTCCCTGACCTTGATGCGGATCAACTGGCCGCGCTCGGTGATGAGTAGGAGCTGGTCGGCATCGGTGACGGACTTGATCCCGATGACGGCGCCGTTTTTCTCGGTCACCTTCACGTTGATCACGCCCGAGCCGCCGCGACCCTGGTAGCGGTACTCGGTGACCTCCGAACGCTTTCCATAGCCGTTCTCGGTGACCGACAGCAGGTGCGCCTTCTCGTCCACGACATCCATCTCGACGACGACGTCGTTGTCTTTTCGCAGCACGACGCCGATGACGCCGGTCGTGTCGCGGCCCATCGGGCGGACGTCCTTCTCGGAGAACCGGATGCCCATTCCCTGGCGCGTGCCGATGAAGATCTGGTCCTCGCCGCCCGTGATGCGCACCGAGAGCAGCTCGTCGCCTTCTTCGATGTTGATGGCGATGATGCCGCCCGAGCGCACGTTCGCGTAGGCCGAAAGCGCGGTCTTCTTGACGAGGCCGTTGCGCGTCGCAAACACGAGATAGCGGTCCTCGGGGAAGTCCTTGGTCGCGGCCATGGCCACCATGCGCTCGCTGGGGCCCAGGTTCAACAGGTTGACGATCGCCTTGCCGCGCGTGGCGGGCCCGAGCTGCGGCAGGTCGTAGACCTTGATCCAGTGCATCCGGCCCATCGACGTGAAGGCCAGGATGAAGGCGTGCGTCGAGGCCACGAACAGGTGCTCGACCAGGTCCTCTTCCTTCGTCGTCGCGCCGATGCGGCCCTTGCCGCCGCGGCGCTGGGCGCGGTAGAGCGACAGGGGAGAGCGCTTGATGTAGCCGCCGCGGGACACGGTGATGACCATGTCCTCCTCGACGATCAGGTCCTCGATGTCGATGTCGGAGGCCTCGGCCACGATCTGCGTGCGCCGCTCGTCGCCGTACTGCTTGCGAATCTGCTGGAGCTCCTCGACGATGATCTCGAGGACGAGCGTCTCGGATGAGAGGATCTCGCGCAGCTTCGCGATGAGCGCCAGGACCTCCTTGAACTCGGCCACGATCTTGTCGCGCTCGAGCCCGGTCAGCCGCTGCAGGCGCATGTCGAGGATCGCCTGGGCCTGGATGTCGTCCAACCGGAGCACTTCCGTGCCCTTCGTCTTCGTCCCCACCTCCTCGAGCGGCATCCCGATGAACTTCTCGAGCCCCGAGCGGGTCATCGAGACGTCGGCCATGAGGCGTTCCTTGGCCTCCTTCGGGTCCCTGGAGGCGCGGATGATCTTGATGACCTGGTCCAGGTTGGCCAGCGCGAGGGCGAGGCCGCGCAAGAGGTGCGCCCGCTCCTCGGCCTTTCTCAGGTCGAACTGCGTGCGCCGGATCACGACCGTCTTGCGGTGGTCGATGAAGTGGCGCAGCAGGTCGTGGAGGGGTAGCACGCGCGGCTGGTTCTCGACGATCGCCAGGAAGATGATCCCGAAGGTCGACTGCATCGGGGTCAGCGTGTAGAGCTTGTTCAGGATGACCTGCGCGTTCTCGCCGCGCTTCAAGTCCACGACGATCCGCATGCCCTCGCGGTTGGATTCGTCGCGCAGGTCGGCAACCCCCTCGATCTTCTTCTCGTTGACGAGCTCGGCGATGCGCTCGATCAGCTTGGCCTTGTTGACCTGGTACGGGATCTCCGTGACGACGATCGCTTCCTTGTCGCCGCGGGCGGCCTTCTCGATGATGGCCCGGGCGCGAACCTGGACGGTGCCGCGGCCGGTCTTGTAGGCGTCCCGGATGCCCTGGGCACCGTGGATGAACCCGGCCGTGGGGAAGTCCGGCCCGGGCAGCTTCTTCATGAGCTGGGCGAGCGTGGCGTCGGGATGCTTGATGATCTCGATCGTGGCGTCGATGACTTCGGACAGGTTGTGCGGCGGGATGTTGGTCGCCATGCCCACGGCGATGCCCGAGGAGCCGTTGACGAGCAGGTTGGGGAACTTCGCCGGAAGCACCGTGGGCTCGACGAGCGACCCGTCGTAGGTCGGGGTCCAGTCGACGGTCTCCTTGTCGATGTCCTCGCCGAGCATCTCGCCGGCCAGGCGCGTCAGGCGCACCTCGGTGTAACGCATCGCGGCGGCGTTGTCGCCGTCGATCGAGCCGAAGTTGCCCTGGCCATCCACGAGCGGGTAGCGCAGCGAGAACTCCTGCGCCATGCGCACGACCGAGTCGTAGACCGCGCTTTCCCCGTGCGGGTGATACTTGCCGAGCACATCTCCGACGATGCGGGCGGACTTGCGGTACGGCTTGTTGTGAACGTTGCCCTGCTCCCACATGCCGTAGAGACAGCGCCGGTGGACGGGTTTCAAGCCGTCGCGCACGTCCGGTAACGCCCGTCCGATGATGACGGACATGGCGTAATCGAGGTACGAGCGACGGACCTCGTCTTCTATGGTGACGGGGATCTTTTCGTCGGGGGTCAGGAGGTTGCTGCTCATTCTTGCCCGGCTTCCCTCATTGGGGCCGTAGGGGCAGCCCTTGCGGCCGCCCGCGGGCGGGGACAAGCCCCGCCCCTACGACACTAGATGTCCAGATTCCTGACGTTCAACGCGTTCTGCTCGATGAACTCGCGCCGCGGCTCGACGGCGTCGCCCATCAGGATCGAGAAGACTTCATTGGCTTCGACCGCGTCCTCGACGGCCACCTGGAGCAGCCGGCGCGTTTCGGGGTTCATGGTCGTGTCCCAGAGCTGCTCCGGGTTCATCTCGCCGAGGCCCTTGTACCGGTTGATGACGAGGCCCTTCTTGGCCGACTCGTAGATCGCATCCACGACCGCGGGGAGCGTCTCGTGTTTCTGCGTCTCGTCGTTGCGGGTCACGACGTACGGGCCGTCGAGGAAGGCCCCGATCGCCCGGGCCGTCTCGCGGATGCGCTTGAACTCGAAGCCCGCGACGAACCCGGCGTCGATCCGTGCCGTGCGCGGAACGCCGTTGACCTTGCGCAGGATCTCGAGGGCCCACCCCGAGTGCTCCTCGTCGGCAACGACCTCGGCCTTTTCCACGCCGAAGGCGCGGACCGCCTTTGCGATTTCCTCGACCTTCTTCCGGCCGTCGAAGTCCGCCTTGGTGCTCATGCCGCGGTCGATCAGCGCGCGCAGCAGGCCCTCGGGAAGTCCCCGCAGGCCGAGCTTGCCGACGTGCGTGCGGTACTCCTCCATCTTCTCGAGCAGCGCCGCGAGTTTGCCGCCCGAGACCGTGGCGCCCGACATCTCCGAGGAGAGCGAGCGGTCCTCGCCGAGGCGCGAGAGGAGAAACTTCGACATCTCCTTCTCGTCCTTCAGGTAGGTGTCCCTCTTTCCTTCGGCCACCTTGTAGAGCGGTGGCTGGGCGATGTAGAGGTAGCCCTTGTCGATGATCGCCGCCATGTGCCGGAAGAAGAACGTCAGCAGCAGCGTCCGGATGTGCGAGCCGTCGACGTCGGCGTCGGTCATGATGACGATCTTGTGGTAGCGGATCTTGCCCGCGTCGAAGTCCGTGCTGATGCCGGCGCCGAGCGCCGTGATGAGCGTGCGAATCTCGGCCGAGGCGAGCATCTTGTCGAGCCGCGCCTTCTCGACGTTCAGGATCTTCCCGCGCAGCGGCAGGATCGCCTGGGAGCGGCGGTCGCGGCCCATCTTGGCCGAGCCGCCGGCCGAGTCGCCTTCCACGATGAAGAGTTCGGAAAAGGCCGGGTCTTTTTCCTGACAGTCGGCGAGCTTGCCGGGAAGGGCGCCGCTGTCGAGCGCGCCCTTCCTTCGAACGAGCTCCCGAGCCTTCCTCGCCGCCTCGCGCGCCCGGGCCGATTCGACGATCTTCTCGACAATCTTGCGCCCGACCCGCGGGTTCTCCTCGAGGTAGGAGCCGAGCTTCTCGTAGACGACCTGCTGCACCCAGGTCTTGACCTCGGAGGAGACGAGCTTGTCCTTGGTCTGGGAGGAGAACTTCGGGTCCCGGACCTTGACCGAGATGACGGCCGTCAAGCCCTCGCGGCAGTCGTCGCCGGAGAGGCTGGTTTCCTTGAGCGCCTTCGTTGCGCCGTTCTGCTCAGCGTACTTCTGGACCGCGCGCGTCAGCGCCGTCTTGAAGCCTTCGACGTGCGTGCCGCCGTCACGGTTGTTGATCGTGTTCGTGAAGGCGAAGAGCGTTTCCGCGTAGCCCTCGTTCCACTGCAAGGCCACCTCGACGCGCTCCTTGTCGGCGTCGCGCTTGGGGTCGCCCGTGCCGTTGCGGATCTCCTGGAAGAAGATGACCTTGTCGTGGATGGGCTGCTTGGCCTTGTTCAGGTGCTCGACGAAAGACTTGATCCCGCCCTCGTACGCGAAGTCGTGCTTCTTGTCGGTCCGCTCGTCGTGGATCGAGATCTTGACGCCCGGGTTCAGGAACGAGAGCTCGCGCAGCCGCTGCGAGAGGCTGTCGAAGTGGAACTCGGTGACCGAGAAGATCTCCGGGTCGGGCCAGAAGGTGACCTTGGTGCCGGTCTTCTTCGAGGTGCCCACCGCCTTGATCGGCGCGACCGGGCGGCCCTGTTCGTAGGCCTGCTGCCAGACCTTGCCCTCGCGCAGGACCTCGACCTCGAGCCGTTTGGACAGCGCATTGACGACCGAAACGCCCACCCCGTGCAGGCCGCCCGACACCTTGTAGGAGTTGTCGTCGAACTTCCCGCCCGAATGCAGGTCCGTCATGATGATCTCGAGCGTCTCGCGCTTGTGCTCCTTGTGCATCCCGACCGGGATGCCGCGGCCGTTGTCCTCGACGGTCACCGAGTTGTCGGCGTGGATCGTGACGCCGCAGAAATCGGCATGGCCGACCTGGGCCTCGTCGATCGCGTTGTCGACCAGCTCGAAGACCATGTGGTGCAGCCCCGAGAGGTCGTCCGTGTCCCCGATGTACATGCCGGGGCGCTTGCGAACGGCTTCGAGGCCCTTCAGCAGCTTGATCGAATCGGTTGTGTAGGCCGTGCTCATCGAACCGCCTGTCCGCCGCCGACGGCGCGCAGGGCCCGCGGCCCCGCGACGGACCCGCCCCGCACTTCCAGTACGGCCGCCGCCCGGCGCGACCAGCGCGCGGCCGGCGCCGCCGTCGTCAGGAGCACGGTCGCCTCGCTTGGAAGTTTCTCGAGGAATTCCTCGACCGACGCCTCCGAGAGACCCGCGTCGAAGTCGTCGGCGCCGAAGAGGGGCAGTTCACCCGCGGCTTGCGCGACCGACTTCCACTCCGCGAGCTTCGCCAGCGCCACCGTGCGGGCGATCTCGCCGGAGGAGGCTTCGCCGGCGAGCGCGCGTCCGCGGCGTTTCCAGACGAGGTCGTCGCGGTGCGGGCCGGCCAGCGTGTAGCCGCGCCTGCGCTCGAGCGCCGCGAGCCGCTCGCAGGCCCCGCGCATTTCCTGCGCCGTACCCTCGCCGCCCGTGTAGGCCGCCTCGATGTCCGCGTAGTCCCCGCCGGCGCCGCGCGCGAGCTCGCGAAAGTCGCGTTCCCACGAGGTGAGGGCCGCAATCCGGTGGCGGCGCACTGCAGAGCCCGCGACCACGAGCTCTTCGGTCCAGGCCTCGAGCTCGCCGGCGCTGCCCGCCGCGCCCGACTTAAGCCTGGCGAGCAGGGCATTGCGCTCCCGCAGGGCCGCAGCGTAGCGAACGAGGTCATCGCCCGCCGCCGGTTTCAAGCCCAGCACGAGCCGGTCGAGAAACCGCCGCCGCGCCGAAGGGGAGCCCGATACGAGTTCCTGGTGCTCGGGGGCGAGAAAGACCGCCGGGGCAAGTTCCGAGATTTCCCGGAAGCCCGCGGGCTTGCCGGCCCGCAAAAAAGCGCGGCCCGCTTCGCGCGACCAGGTCACGGCGATCCGGTCCGCGCCCCGGCGGCCCTCCACCGAGCCTTCGATCGCGAAGCACTCGCCGCCCCGCGCCATGTCGCCGGAGATCGCGCCGCGGAAGGAGCGCTGCCCGCACAGCAGCGAAACGGCCTCGAGCAGGTTCGTCTTGCCCTGCGCATTCTCTCCCGTGATGAGCGTGACGCCGGCGCCGAAGGAAACGGGGTCGGGGGAGAGGTTACGGAAGCCGTGGCTCGAAAATTCGAAAAGCTGCAAGCGTTCCCTTCGCGGCGTCAGAGGCGCATCGGCATGACGACGTACATGTAACGCGAGGCGCCCTCGATGCCGCCCTCCGGCTGACACAGGCACTGCGTGTTCTCGTCCTTCAACTCGAGGCGGACTTTCTCCGACTCGGCCTCTTCGAAGAAGTCGAGGAGGTATTGGGCGTTCAGACCGATGGACAGAGGTTCCCCTTCGAAGTCGACATCGAGCGTCTCCGTGCCTTCGCCCAACTCCTGGCTCGCGGAAGCAACCGTCAGGAGCCCCTTCTCGAAGGACAACTTCACGCCACGGGAGCGCTCGGACGAGAAGAGGGCGACGCGGCGAATCGCGGCTTGGCAGGCGGCCGTCGGCGCCGTCGCCACACGGTCGTTGGATTTCGATAGGATTTTTTCGTAATCGGGGAAGTTCACGTCCAGCAGGCGCGCGATCAACTGCCGGCTTCCAACCGTGAAGAGTAGGTGGTTTTCGGAGTGACGGATCTCGATGCGCGCATCGGCGCCTCCGTCCATCTTCAGGATTTCCGCCAGGGCCTTCTTCGGAATCAGGACGTTCGGCAGCGTCGTCTTCAGGTCTTCTTTTGGAAAATCGATCAGCGCCAACCGATGCCCGTCGGTGGCAACCAACTCGAACTCTTTACCATTGTCTTTCAGAAGAGCGCCCATCAACTGGAAGCGGGTCTCTTCCGCGGAAACAGCGTATAAAACCTTACGGGTCAATCGTTTCCATAAGTCCAACGGGAACGATACCCCCTTTTTCGCTTCAACCTTCGGAACCGTCGGAAAGTCTTCCGCAGGCTGGGCCACGAGCCGGAAACTCGACCTCTGGCACGTCACCCCCAGGTAGTGATTCTCCATGAGCTTCAAGGCCACATCCGCCTCAGGGAGGTTGCGGACGAGGTCGAAGAGTTTGCGCGCAGGGACCGTCACGCTGCCCGGCCTCGACACTCTTGCCTCCGCCTGCGAGAGGAGTGTCAGGTCGAGGTCGGTCGAGGTGAACGCGAGATGTCCATCGGCCGCGCGAAGCAGGATGTTCGAGAGGATGGGAATCGTGTTTTTTCTCTCGACGACCCCCTGCATGAGTGTGAGCTCATTGAGAAAGTCGCTCCGTTTGACCGTCAATTCCATGGGAGTTAAGCCCCTCTAAACAGGAGAAAAAGTCTATCACACTTAGCCGTATTTGTAGGGACGATCAAGATTCGCCGGCAGCGAAAAAAGTCAATAAAAACGGGGTCGGAATTGGTGCCGCTCCTGTGGATTGCGGCGGCGCTTGTCCACAGGACCGCCCGCTTCTGGGTCGTTTCGGGGCGCTGTGGAAAATGGGACGGCGGAAAAAGTCGGCGCGCGCCGCACGCATCAGCGGTAGGGCTGAATGAAACCGTCCACAACTCTGCGGAAATCGGCGTCATCCTCGATCATGCGCTCAATCTTTTCGACCGAGTGCATCACGGTCGAGTGGTGCTTGTCGTTGAAAAGTCTCCCGATCTCCGGGTAGGAGAGCTCGGTGAGCTTGCGGCAGAGGTACATCGCCACCTGTCGGGGAAAAGCCACGGGTTTGGCGTTGGATTTCGCCTTCATGTCGGAAACCCGCAGCCCGTAGTGGGAAGCGACGGCCTTCAGGATCTCGGCGGGCACGGCCCGCTGCTCTTCGCTGCCGACGATGTCGCGCAGGGTCTCCCTGGCGAGCTCGACGGTCAGGGGCTTTCCCGTCAGCGAGGAGAAGGCGATGACGCGGTTCAGGCGCCCCTCGAGCTCCCGGACGTTCGATTTGACGGTGCCGGCGATGAACATCGCCACGTCGTTCGGGACGTTGGCTCTTTCCGCCGCGGCCTTCTTGCGGATGATCGCGACCTTCATCTCGAGGTCCGGGGGCTGGATGTCGGCGATGAGCCCCCACTCGAACCGCGAGCGTAAACGCTCCTCGAGAGTCGGGATCTCCTTGGGCAGCGCGTCGGAGGTCACGACGATCTGTTTCTGCGCGTCGTGGAGCGCGTTGAACGTGTGGAAGAACTCTTCCTGGGTCGAGTCCTTGCCCGCGATGAACTGGATGTCGTCCATCAAGAGCACGTCGAGTTCGCGGTAGCGGCGCTTGAACTCCTGCATCCGCTCGAAGCGCAGGGCGTTGATGAGGTCGTTCAAGAAGCGCTCGGCCGACAGGTACAGCACCTTTGCGTCCGGATTGCGGCGCTGGACCTCCTGCGCGATCGCGTGCATGAGGTGGGTCTTCCCGAGGCCGACGCCGCCGTAGAGAAACAGGGGGTTGTACGAGCGCGACGGCGATTCGGCCACGGCGCGGGCTGCCGCATGGGCGAACTGGTTGGAGGACCCGACGACGAAGCTCTCGAAGGAAAAGCGGGGATTGGCGGCTATGGATCGGGCCGCGCTCACCGCGGGCGCGGCGGCAGCGATCGGTGCAGAGTCGGCCGGGCCGGATTCGAACCGGATCTCCAGCTGCGGATATCCGGCGGTCGCGGCCTCGCTGGCGAGCAGAGCCCCGTGGCGCGACTCGATCCAGTCGGCAAAGACTCGCGAGGGGACCGAAATCGTCAGGATTCCAGCGCCCGCGGAGGGATCGAAGGCGATCTGCCGGGTCGGACCGAACCAGGTGCTGAGCTCTTTCGGATCGAGTTTTGCCTCGATCTTCTTGAGGATGGCGGGCCAGATCTCGGTCATCGCAAAACCCATGATTTCCACAAGATTTCCACAGCTGTGGAAGCTCTTGTTTCGCTCCGGGGCCGGGGAGTATATGCGAGTTCTGACCGACTGGAAGCTGACTTTTCAGACCACGCAGGACGAGTGGCTCGAGACTCGCGGCCCTTTTCCGGCATGGTTCTCCCTTGACATCACACCCTCCCGCACCTAGGATTCCCCCTCTTTTATGAAACGCACCTACCAGCCCAACAACCGCCGCCGCCGGCGCACTCACGGATTCCTCGTCCGGATGGCGACGCGCTCTGGCCGCGCCGTCATCTCGGCCCGCCGTCGCAAGGGGCGCAAAAGACTCACGGTGTGAACTCGGGCCCGGCCGTCCCAGAGACTTTCTCCCGGGACGACCGCCTCCGCAAACGCAGGGAATTCGAAGAGTGCTACGCCTCCGGGGTGCGCGTTTCCGGAAAACACGTCCAGGTCTTCCTGCTCGCCGACCTCGGCGCCAACGCGCGCATTCGTCTGGGGATCTCGGTCCCGCGCCGCGTGGGAGTCGCCGTCCAGCGCAATCGTGTCCGGCGGCGGATCCGGGAAATCTTCCGGCGCTCGCGCAGCCTCTTTGGCGGGGCGACGGTACGGGTCGTCGTCAACGCCCGCCCATCCGCGGCGGCGGCATCCTTCCAGGAACTTTCCGAAGACTACGCCTCGGGGGTCACGCGGGCACTCTCGCGGCTGCCGCGGCGATGAACGCGGGCGCGCGCTGCGCCGTCGCGGTCCTCGACGTCTACAAGCGGTTTCTCTCGCCACTGCTGCCGAGAGCCTGCCGGTTCGAGCCGACCTGCTCGGTTTACGCGAGGGAGGCGATCGTCCGACACGGCCTCGGCCCTGGCTCGTGGCTCGCCATCCGGCGTCTTCTGCGCTGCAACCCGTTCCATCGGGGCGGCCTCGACCCCGTTCCTTGAGAAAGAGGCAAGCCTAAGATGGAAAGACGACTTCTCGTTGCCGCCGGGCTTTCGCTAGCCGTTCTGCTCGGATGGGAGTGGCTGGGGCCGAAGCCGCCCAGGCGGTCTGCCCCGCCCGTCGTGACGCCCGCGGCCGCGGCCGTTGCGATCCCGGCCACCACCGCCTCGCCCTCCGGCGCAGCCGCGAGCCCTTCCGCGCCCGCTGTTGCGACGGAACTTCCTCCGGCCGCAAGCGCCGAAGCCGAGACCGTGACGACCGTCTCCAACGGCGTTCTCAAAGCCGCCTTCTCCAACCGGGGGGCGGTCCTTTCGTCTTTCGTCCTGACCGGGCACGTCGACGAGCTCAAGCAGCCGCTCGAGCTCCTGCGCAAATTGCCGCCGGAGTTTCCAAAGCCGCTCGGCCTCGACTTCGGGTCCGACACCGCGACGACGAAGAAGATTGCGGAGGCGCTCTTCGTCGTCGAACGCGAGTCAGACCGCGTGGTGCGCTGGCGCTATGCCGATTCCGCGATCGCGGTCGTCAAGGAGATCCGCCTCGGGGAGGGCTACCTCTTCGACGTCCGGGTCACCGTCAACGGCCCGGCCTACAGCGTGCTCGTGGGCCCGGGGCTGCGCAATCCCACCGAGGCCGAGCGCGGCTCGCGCTACGTCATGGCCGCCACTGCCGTCGCCGCGACGTCGGAGGGATTGAAGACCGTCTCGGCTGCAAAGGCCTCGGACAAGAACTCCTGGGCGATCCCGGCGAAGGGCTTTGCGGGCATCGAGGACAACTATTTTCTCGAAGTCCTCGTGCCGCTCGCGCCGACCTCGGCGCATCTCTTCTCGTTCTCGCTGCCACGCCCCGAGGGAAAGCCCTCGGTCGAGATCGCTGCCGGGATGGCGGGGCAGGGGGCCTTCGAGGGCTCGGCCTATTTCGGGCCCAAGGACGTGACGATCCTCGAGAGCTACCGCCTCGGGCTCGAGCGCACGGTCGATTTCGGCTGGTACGGCATCCTGGCCCGTCCGCTCTTGTGGCTGCTCAAGAAGACCTACGGCTACGTCGGCAACTGGGGCCTCGCGATCCTCGCCGTGACGTTTCTCATCCGGCTTCTGCTCTTCCCGCTCACGGCCAAGAGCTACGTCTCGATGAAGAAGATGCAAAAGCTCGCGCCGAAGATGAATGCGATCCGCGACAAGTACAAGAAGGCGAAGTCCGACGCGGCACAGCGCCAGAAGATGAACGAGGAGCTGATGAAGCTCTACCAGGCGGAGGGGTACAACCCGATGAGCGGTTGCCTGCCCATCCTGCTGCAGCTTCCGGTCCTGGTCGCCTTCTACAACGTGCTCTCGCGGTCGATCGAGCTGCGCCATGCACCCTTCTTCCTGTGGATCAAGGACCTCTCGGCGATCGACTCGACCTACATCCTCGTCATCCTGATGATCGTGTCCATGTACGTCCAGCAGGCGATGACGCCCTCGACCATGGATCCGGCGCAGAAGAAAATCTTCATGTTCATGCCGGTCCTGTGGGGTTTCTTCCTGAAGGACATGCCCTCGGGGCTCGTGCTGTACTGGCTGTTCTCGAATCTGCTGACGATCGTGCAACAGCTCGTGATGAACCGGATCGTGAAGGAGGACGACCCCGCTCCGCCAGGCAAGGGCGCCAAAGCGCTCAAGCAGGCGCGCGCGTGAGGTCTGGACACAAGACGATGAGATACGAAGCGAAGACCGAGCAGGATGCCGTCGAAGGCGCCGCGAAGGCGCTCAACAAGCGGGCCGAAGACCTCAAGTACACCGTCATTCGCGACGAGAAAGCCTTCTGGGGCGGCCGCGTCGTCGAGATCGAGGTGGAGGACGCCGGCGCAACTGGAGCGTCGAGGGTCGAGAGCGAGTCGGAGCCCGAGCCGGCGCAGGCCGCGAGCGAGGCGGTTCCCGCTGCGGCCGTGGCCACCGACGCGGAAGCGCTGGCCATGGTCGAAGCGACGCTCACCGAGCTGCTCTCGGCCGCGGGGCTGCTCGTCGAAACACGGCGCAAGGAAGCCACGGGCGACGAAATGCTCTTCGAGCTCTTCGGCGACGACGTCGAGCCCCTGCTCGCGAACAAGGGCGAAGGCCTGACCGGCCTCGAGGTGCTCGTCGGCCGGATCGCCTCCAAGCGCGCGGGGCGGCCCGTCCATCCGAGGCTCGACGCGGAGGGGTTCCGCGCGAACCGCCAGGGAGCGCTGGAGGAGCTTGCGAAGACTTCGGCCGAAGAGGTCCGCCGCACGCGGCGCCCGCAGCTGCTGCCCCCGCTCGCTCCCTGGGAGCGGCGCCTGGTGCACCTGGTCCTCGCCGAGGATCCCGAGCTCGAGACCGAAAGCGAGGGGGACGGGTTCCTGAAACGCGTGGAGGTTCGCCTCAAGGGTCGGTAGTGGGGCCACCCCGATGCGGCCCTCGGACGTTCACCTCGACACGATCGTCGCTCTGGCGACCCCGGCCGGCCGCTCGGCCCTTGCCCTCGTGCGGCTCTCCGGTCCGCGTGCGGAGAGCGTCCTCGCGGCGCTCGCTCCGCGGCTCCCGGCGCCGGCGCGCCCGCGCGAGCCCCGGTTGACCCAGTTTTGCGACCGCGAGGGCGCGCCGATCGACACGGGCGTCGCGACGTTCTCGCCCGGGCCGGGCTCGGCGACGGGCGAGGACATCGTCGAGATCTCGGTGCACGGAAGCCCCGTCGCCGTCGATCGTCTGCTCGCCGCCGCAGTCGCCGCGGGGGCGCGGCCGGCGCGGCCAGGAGAGTTCACCGAGCGCGCGTTTCGCTCGGGCAGGATCGACCTCGCTGCGGGCCGAGGCCGTCCGCGACCTGATCGAAGCGAGGACGCCCTCCGCGGCCCTCGTCTCGGCCCGCCGGTTGGCCGGCGGCCTTTCCCGGAAGATCGAGGGCGTACGCCAGGACCTGCTCGACGCCTCCGTGGCGCTCTGCGCAGCCCTCGATTTTTCCGACGACGTCGGCGAGACGATCCCGGCGGCCGCGCTCGAGGGCCTCGGCCGGGCTCGCGCCACGCTCGCCGGCCTCGCGGCGACGGCGGAAACCGGAAGGCTTCTTTCGCACGGATGCCGCGTCGCGATCCTCGGCCGGCCCAACGCCGGGAAGTCCACGCTCTTCAACGCCCTGATCGGCTTCGAGCGCGCCATCGTGACCGAGGTCCCCGGAACGACGCGCGACACGCTGGAGGCGACCGTCGACCTGGGGGGCGTGCCCGTGACGCTCGTGGACACGGCCGGCCTGCGTCAGACGCAGGACGTCGTCGAATCGATCGGCGTCGCCCGCGCGCGCGGCGAGGCCGAGCGTGCCGACGCGATTCTCTATGTGTTCGACGCCTCGGAAGGCCTCGTCGCCGAGGACGAGCGGGAGCTTTCCGGCGTAGAGGCCCCCCTTCGCATCCTCGTGGCGAACAAGGCGGACCGCGCGTCGGCCACCGGGGCGCCCCTGCCAGCCGGGGCGACGCTGCTGTGCGGCCTCCTGCCGGAAGCGGGCCCGAGGCTGCGCGAGATCCTCTCGGAGGCGATCGCTTCCGGCGTGTCGACGGAGACGACTTCCGAAGTGCTCGGGTCGCTTCGCCAGCGCGACCTCGTCGTGCGCGCCGGCGCCGCGGCGGAGGCGGCCATCGAGGCGCTCGACGCGGGCGCCTCGCCCGAGTACGCGGCCGCGCACTGCGCCGAAGCGCTCGACGCCCTGGCGGATCTGACGGGGGAGACGACGTCGGAGGATGTTCTCGCGCGGCTCTTCGAGACGTTTTGCATCGGAAAATAGTCCTGACAAGTTGAGCGCATGCACTACGACGTCCTGATCATCGGCGGTGGCCACGCCGGCATCGAGGCCGCGCACGCCGCGGCCCGGATGGGCCGGCGCACGGCGCTCTTGACGGGATCCCTGCCCGCGATCGGGCGCATGTCCTGCAATCCCGCCATCGGCGGCCTCGCCAAGGGCCAGCTCGTGCGCGAGATCGACGCGCTCGGGGGCTTGATGGGCGGGCTCGCCGATGCCGCGGGGATCCAGTTCCGCATTCTCAATCGTTCCCGCGGACCGGCCGTGTGGGGGCCGCGCGCGCAGTGCGACCGCGCGCTGTATGCGCGCCTGGCGGGCCGGCGCGTTGCGCAAACGGAAAACCTGACCCTGCTCGAGGGGATGGTCGAGGCGCTCGTCGAGAAGGGCGGCCGCGTCTGCGGCGCTCGGACGGCCGCCGGGGAGCGCGTCGAAGCCCGCGCCGTCGTCGTCACGGCCGGCACGTTTCTGAACGGCCTCATGCACACCGGAGAAAAGAAGACCGAAGGCGGCCGCGTCGGAGAGCACGCGGCAAGGGGCCTGTCGCGGGCCCTCGCGGGCCTGGGCCTGCGTCTGTCCCGTTTCAAGACGGGCACGCCGCCGCGCCTGTCCCGCGACACGATCGACTACACCGTCTGCACTGCGCAGGAGGGCGACGAGCCGCCGGTCCCCTTTTCCTTTCGCACGAAGCGGCTGCCCGAGCGCCAGGCCCGCTGCTGGCTGACGGCGACCACCCCTCGGGCGCACGCGCTGATTCGCGAGAACCTCCACAGAAGCCCGATGTACTCGGGACAGATCCAGGGCATCGGGCCGCGCTATTGCCCGTCGGTGGAAGACAAGGTCGTGCGATTCGCCGACAAGGACCATCACACGCTCTTCCTCGAGCCCGACGGCTGGGATTCGGAGGAGATCTACGTCAACGGCCTGTCGACCTCGCTACCGGAGGACGTGCAGCGCGCGATCCTCGCCGAGATCCCGGGGCTGGCCAACGCGCGGATGATCCGGCCGGGCTACGCCGTCGAGTACGACTTCGTTTTTCCCGATCAGCTGCGGCTCTCGCTCGAGGCGCTCGAGACGCCGGGACTTTTTCTCGCCGGCCAGATCAACGGCACCTCCGGCTACGAGGAGGCGGCGGCGCAGGGGATCCTTGCCGGCGTCAACGCCGCCCTGAGCGTTGGCGGCCAGGCGCCCTTCGTGCTCGAACGCTCCGAAGCCTACGCGGCCGTGATGATCGACGACCTGACGAAGAAGGGCCTCGAGGAGCCGTACCGACTGTTCACCTCGCGCGCCGAGTACCGTTTGCTGCTCGGGGTCGACACGGTGCTGCCCCGGCTCCTGCCCCACGGCAGGCGCCTCGGTCTGATCGCCGAAAGCGAGTATTCGGAGGCGATGAGAAGCGAGGCCCGCCTGGGAAAGGCGGAGCAGGCACTGCGCGAGCGGATGTTCAACCCGAGCGTTGCCACGAGACGCCTCTTCAGCGAGAGGCTCGGGATCGAGCTCGAAACGCAGACGAGCGCATATAAACTATTGCAACGAAAAGACTTAACTGTAGACCGCCTCGAGGCCCTTGAGCCCCGCATGTTTGCCGACCTCGACCGTGAAGAGCGGAGCATTCTCGAAAACCGCGTGCGTTACGAGGGTTACATCCGGCGAGAGCGTGAAAGGCTCGAATTCCTGAAGCCTTTCGAGTCGCGCGCGATTCCGGAAGACTTCCTTTACGCGGGCCTGCCCGGGCTCTCGCACGAGGCGATCGAGCAGTGCGCGCGAAGGAAGCCGCGCACGGTCGGCGAAGCCTCGCGCATCCCGGGAGTGACTGCGGCGGCCATCGCGATAATCTCCGCGCATGTCGCACGAGCCGGACGATCCGGCGGCTCCCCTACCGCCTGAACGGTTCGAGGAAATTCTTCGTCAGAGGGCCCCGGGCTTCTCGACGATCCCGACGCCGGAAGTCATCGCCGAACTCTCTGTTTTTCTCGCGGAGCTCGACCGCTGGCGGCGCCGCACGAATCTGACCGGCGCGCTGACGGCCGAAGAGCTATCGGATCATGCCCTCGAAGCGCTCGTCGGCTCGGACCTAATTGCTAATGGCGAACGAGTTGTTGACATTGGATCCGGTGCTGGCTTCCCGGGCCTCCCCCTGGCGATCCTTCGATCGGACATTGTCATGACGCTGCTCGAGCCGCGGGGAAAGCGCGCCGCATTCCTCAGGCACGTCGTCAGGACCCTCGGGCTGGCGGGCACAACCGTCCTCGAAGCCCGAATCGAGGAAGTCGGCGGGCAGACTTTCGGTATCGCGACGACCCGGGCGGTCGGCAGCTTCTCGCGCTGGGTTGGCGACGCTCGATTTCTGGGCTCCCGCGGCCTGCTGCTGGCCTGGACCACGGAGCCGGACAGCGTGGCGCGAGACCTTCCGGGCTTCACCCTCGAGCGCCGAATCCCGGTCCCCGGGTCTGCTCGTCGCCAGATCGTGGCTTTCAGGAAAGGCCAATGACGCCGCCTCGATGTTCCACGTGGAACACTCCATCCGATTTCGGTTTCCCGTTTCGCGTTTCCCGGCCATAATCCCGATCCCCATGGCCCGCATCATCGCGATCTCGAACCAGAAAGGCGGCGTAGGAAAGACTACGACCGCGATCAACCTCGCGGCCGCACTGGCCGCATACGATCAGCGGGTCCTGCTGATCGATCTCGATCCCCAGGCCAACGCGACCTCGGGCCTCGGCTTCTCCAAGAAGGAAGATAGCGGGACCGTCTACGGGGCGCTTCTGTCCGGGGAAGCGGCGCCCGCGGTGCGCCAGACCGCCTTCCCGAACCTCTGGATGCTGCCATCCGGAAGGGACCTCGTCGGCGCCGAGCTGGAGCTCGTCAATCAGCCGGACCGGGAAACACGCCTCCGGTTCGCCCTGGGCGCAGTGAGAGGCAGCTACGATTTCGTGCTCATCGATTGTCCTCCGGCGCTCTCGCTCTTGACCGTCAACGCGCTCACGGCCGCGGATTCGGTCCTCGTGCCCATCCAGACGGAGTATTTCGCGCTCGAAGGCCTCACGGAGCTGCTGGAGACGATCGAGCGGGTCAGGGACTCCTTCAATCCGTTGCTCTCGATGGAGGGCATCGTCCTGACGATGTTCGACGAGCGCACCAATCTGGCCCGCCAGGTCGTGGACGACATCCGGCAGCACTTCGGCGACAAGGTGTTCGAGACGGTGATACCGAGAAATGTGCGCCTCGGCGAGGCCCCCTCCTTCGGGAAGCCCGTACTCGCCTACGACATCAAGTCCCGGGGCGCCGAGGCGTATCTCGCTCTCGGACGCGAGTTCCTCAAGAGACGGAGGGCAAGATGAACACCCGCAAGCCGGTCCTGGGACGGGGACTGTCGGCGCTGCTGCCGGGCAAGAGCGATGTTCCACGTGGAACGTACCCCCGGGAAGTCGAGATCGGCCGGTTGACGCCCTCCCGGTTTCAGCCGCGGAGAGATTTCTCGGAAGCGGCCCTGGCAGAGCTGGCGCGCTCGATTGGCGAGCAGGGAATCATCCAGCCGATCGTCGTCGTGGCCCGGGGCGAAGATTTTGAGATCGTGGCGGGGGAGAGACGCTGGAGGGCGGCCGCCCTGGCCGGGCTCCAACTCGTGCCGATCACGGTCCGGGAGAAGAGCTCGGACCGAGACCTTCTCGAGGCCGCCCTCGTCGAGAACCTCCAGCGCGAGGACCTGAATGCCGTGGAGGCTGCCGAGGCCTATTCGCGCCTTCGCGAGGAGTTTTCGCTCACGCAGGAGAAGATCGCCGAGAGGGTCGGCAAGGATCGGGCAACAGTAGCTAACACATTGAGAATATTGAAGTTATCGTCGTCAGTGCGGGACAAGATCCGCTCCGGGGTACTCTCGGCTGGTCATGCCAGGGCCCTGGTTGCCCTTGCCTCCACCGACGATCAGGAGCTCCTCGCCGAAGAGATCGTTCGGCGGGCACTCTCCGTGAGGCAGACGGAGAAGCGGGTGGCGCGCCTCTCTTCCGGTGACAAGGTCACAAGGGAGCATCGGCGCGATCCATTCACTCGGGACGCGGAGGAAAAGCTCTCGCGCCGCCTCCAGACAAAAGTCCGGATCGTTCGCCGCCGGAGGGGTGGGAAAATCGAGATCGGGTTCGGCTCGGAAGAAGAGTTGATCGGGTTGTACGAGAGGCTGGCGGGGAAATAGAGGTTTCCAGGACGGAGGTTCCAGGCTGCTCGCGCAGACTGGAATTTGAAACGGGAACCTGGAACCACCCCGTCGGCACGGAGGATTCATGAAACCACGCGGCGAGGGAGCGGCCCTGAACGGTTTTCTCGACAGGGGGAGCCACCTCAAAGGCGAACTCACCTTCGAGGAGACCTTTCGCATCGACGGGAAGTTCGAAGGCAAGATCCCCTCGGGTAGCGAGCTGATTCTCGGGGACTCCGCCGAGGTGGACGCGGAAATTCGCGTCGAGCGCCTCTCGGTCAACGGCACGCTGAAGGGTTTGGTTTACGCGAGCGAACGCATCGAGATCCATGCGCGCGCGCGCGTCACGGCCGATCTCCATGCGCCGGTCCTGAAGATCGAGGAAGGCGCCTTCTTTCAGGGCTCCTGCAGCATGGCCCAGGAATCCGCGCCGAAGCTGGTCGAGATGCCGGCGCCAGCGCGTAAGTGATGTAAATACACGACTTATTCTCCAGAATCAAGACGCAGGGCGTCGAAGGCAGGGCTACGAGGCCACGCTCAGCTGCGTTTTCCGTTTTCCGTTTTCCGTTTCGCTGTCTCCTGTGCTATTCATCCCGCGGTCTGGTCTCTCGAGAAGGTTTTCCATGATCGAAGCACCCAACGTCACGACTCTCTATGTGTTTCTTGCCTTCGGGATCTGCTACTGGATCCTGAAGAAGTACCTCTTTGTTCCCCTGTCCGCGATCCTCGACGCGCGTGAGCGTGCCGAAAAAGAGGCAGAGGTGGCTTACGCCGAGAGCCTCGTCCGGCTCGAGAAGGCCGTGACCGCGGGCGACGAGATGCTCTCCGCGGCGCGCCGCGAGGCGCTCAAGGCGCGGGAGAGCCTGCGTTCGGAAAGCCTCGCCCAGCTCGAGTCGAAGCTTGCCGAAGCGAACGGGGCCGCAAACGCCAGCGTCGAGCGCGGCAGCCGGGAGATCGAAGCGCAGGTGGCCGGATTTGCCGGGCAGCTGCCCGAGCGAGCGCGGGCCCTCGCCCGCGAGCTCGCCGAAAAGATCCTTGGGCGAAAGCTCGCCGCGTGAGCCGCCTTCTCGGCCTGCCTGCGGCCTATCCGGCGATGCTCCTCGCGTCCGAAGAGGGGCATGAGGTCGAGAAGTTTCTCGGGCTTCCGCTCTGGATCTGGGAGCTGCTCAATCTCGCCCTCTTTCTCGGTCTTCTCTACTATCTGCTGGCGAAGCCTTTGACCGAGGCCTTTCGCAAGCGGCAGGTCGAGGTCGAGGAACGCCGCAAGGAAGCCGAGAAACGACGAGCCGCGGTCGACCGGCTGGCCGCGGACCTGGGCAAGCGCACCGCGGGCGTCGAACGTGAAGTCGAGGAGATCCGCAAGCAGGCGGTCGCGGACGGCGAGAGCATTCGGGCAGAGCTTGCCCAGCGCGCCAAGGACGAGGCCGAGCGCATTCGCAAGGGGGCCGAAGAGGAGATCGAGCGGCGGGTTGCGGCAGCCCGGGCAGAGTTGCGCCAGACCGCCGCGGACCTGACGGGCACGGCCGCGAGCGAGCTGCTGGCCAGAGAGATCACCGAGGAAGACCGTCGGCAGCTGCTCTCCGACAGCGTGTCGCGTCTGAAGGACGCCCGATGAGCTCTTTCACGCATCCATATGCGCGGGCGTTTCTCGAAGCCGCGCCGGCCGGCTACGACATCGGCGCCTTCCTCGAGGCTGGCCAGGCGATGGTGAAGGCCTTCGAGTCGAACCCGACGCTGCGCGCTTTCCTGCTGGCGCCTAACGTCCCGCGCGAGGCCAAGAGCAAGGCGGTCGCCGCGCTCGCGGCCAGGGCCGGGCTCGACCCCTACGGCTCGCGGTTTCTCCAGGTGATGCTGCGCAATCACCGGCTCCTCGAGGCCGGAGCGGTATTCAGGACCCTCCGCGATTTGAACGACGCCCGGCAGGGAATTCTCCGGGTGCGCGTCACGGTCCCGGGCCCGCTCGTCGAGCAGGAGGAAGAGGCGATCGCAGAGGCCATCGCAGAGCGCACCGGCAAGAAGGTGCAGATGCAGATCGACTTCGACGGGAAACTGCTCGGCGGGTTCATCGCGCGGGCGGGCTCCCACGTCTACGACGGTTCGGTGGCGGCCGCGATCCGGCGGTTCCAGACGCAAGTGAAAGAGAGAACGGGAGCCTGAGATGGAGATCAAAGCGGACGAGATCACGGCAATCCTGAAGCAGCAGCTGGCCGGTTACGAGAAGGCGATCGACGTGGCCGAGGTCGGCACGGTGCTTTCGGTGGGCGACGGCATCGCCCGCATTTACGGCCTCGACAAGGTCATGGCGGGCGAGCTCGTCGACTTCGGCCACGACATCTTCGGCCTGGCCCTGAACCTCGAGCAGGACCAGGTCGGCGTCGTGCTGCTCGGCGAATCGCAGCTGGTCAAGGAAGGGCAGGAGGTCCGCCGGACCCGGCGCATCATCCAGGTGCCCGTCGGGCCGGCGCTGGTCGGACGCGTCGTGGACGCCCTCGGGCGCCCCATCGACGACAAGGGCCCGATCAAGGCCACCGAGTTCTATCCGATCGAGCGCATCGCGCCGGGCGTCATCGACCGCCAGGGCGTCAAGGAGCCCGTGCAGACGGGCCTGAAGGCGATCGACGCCATGATCCCGATCGGCCGCGGCCAGCGCGAGCTCATCATCGGGGACCGGCAGACGGGCAAGACCGCCATCGCGCTCGACACGATCATCAACCAGAAGGGCAAGGGCATCGTCTGCATCTACGTCGTCATCGGCCAGAAGAAGTCGACCGTGGCGCAGGTGGCAAAGACCCTCGAGGAAAACGGCGCGCTCGGGCACACGATCATCGTGTCGGCGACGGCGTCGGATCCGGCCCCGCTGCTCTACATCGCGCCCTATGCGGGCTGCGCGATGGGCGAGTGGTTCCTCTACAACAAGCAGCATGCCCTGACGATCTACGACGACCTCTCCAAGCACGCGGCGGCCTATCGCGAGATTTCCCTGCTCCTGCGGCGTCCGCCGGGCCGCGAGGCATACCCGGGCGACGTCTTCTACCTCCACTCGCGCCTGCTCGAGCGCGCGGCCAAGCTCTCGGACAAGGAGGGCGGCGGCTCGCTGACCTCGCTTCCGATCATCGAGACCCAGGCGGGCGACGTGTCGGCCTACATCCCGACCAACGTCATCTCGATCACCGACGGCCAGATCTATCTGGAGAACGACCTCTTCTATTCCGGCGTCCGGCCCGCGGTCAACGTCGGCATCTCGGTTTCGCGCGTCGGCGGCAACGCCCAGATCAAGGCCATGAAGCAGGTGGCCGGGACGCTGCGCCTCGACCTCGCGCAGTACCGCAACCTCGCCGCCTTCGCGCAGTTCGGCTCGGACCTCGACAAGGCCTCGCAGGCACAGCTCGCGCGCGGCCAGCGGATGGTCGAACTCCTGAAGCAGGCGCAGTTCGCGCCCATGGACGTCGAGCTCCAGGTGGCGTCGATCTACGCAGCCACCAAGGGATACATGGACTCGATCAAGGTCGAGTCGATCCGCGATTTCGAGAAGGGCCTGCACGAGCACTTGAAGAGCAGGTACAAGGAGATCCTCTCGGCGATCGTCGCCACGGGCAAGCTCGAGAAGGCGACCGAGGAGGCGCTCGGCAAGGCGATCCAGGAGTTCAAGGACCGCTACGTCAAGGACAACGCCGCGGCCGTCGCCGCGTAGGCTGCCTTCGGACACATGGCTTCCCTCATCGACATCCGCCGCCGACTGCGCTCGGTCAAGAGCACGCAGCAGATCACCAAGGCCATGAAGATGGTCGCGGCGGCGAAGCTGCGCCGCGCGCAGGACCGCGTCGTCGGCGCGCGCCCCTACGCCCGGCTGCTCGGCAACGTCCTCGCCTCGGTCACGGCGCACGCCGGCGAGCTGAAGCATCCGCTTCTCTCCGCCCGCGAAGAGAAGCGGGTGGTGGTCGTCGTCATCGCCGGTGACCGCGGGCTCTGCGGCGCCTTCAACACGAACGTCCATCGCGCGACCACGCACCTGCTCGCGGCGCACCCCGAATGGACGGTCGTCCGGATCCTTCCGGTCGGCAAGAAAGCCGTCGATTTCTGGAAGCGGCGCAAGTACCCGTTCACCGGGAAAACCTATTCCGGCATCTTCGGTAGCCTGAAGTACGAGAACGCCCGGGAGATCGCGGCATCGCTCGCCGAGGAGTTTCTGGCGGAAACGGTCGATGCCGTCTATGTCGTCGTCAACGAGTTCCGCTCGATCCTCTCGCAGGTGGTCCACACCGCGAAGCTGCTTCCGCTGTCGCCCGAGCCGGCGGCGGCCGCGCCGGTTCCGGAGAGCGCCGGCTTCGAGTACATCTTCGAGCCCGACGCGAAGGCAATCCTGGCATCCCTTCTGCCGCGCTACCTCGAGTTCACGATCTACCGGGCGCTCGCGGAGTCGGCGGCGGCCGAGGAGGGCGCTCGCATGACCGCGATGGGCGCGGCCACCAAGAACGCGGGCGAGATGATCGACAAGCTCACCCTGACGTACAACCGCGCCCGGCAGGCGCGGATCACCAAGGAACTGATCGAAATCATTTCGGGCGCAGCGGCGCTGGAATAAGCGATAGAGAGGCAGACCATGGCGGAATTGAACAGCGGCAAGGTCGTCGCGATCATCGGACCGGTTCTCGACATCGAGTTTCCACCGGGAAAGCTCCCGGCGATCTACAACGCCGTCCAGATCCAGGACGACGGAAAGGAGACCGGCGAGCCGATCGACGTCATCGCGGAGGTGGCGCAGCAGCTCGGCGAGAGCGTGGTGCGCTGCGTCTCGATGAAACCGACCGACGGCATGGTGCGCGGCATGAAGGCCGTGGACCTGGGCGCGCCGATCTCGGTGCCCGTGGGCCGCGAAACGCTCGGCCGGATTTTGAACGTCATCGGCGATCCCGTGGACGGCCTGGGCGCCGTCAAGTCCAAGGAGCGCTGGCCGATCCACCGCGAGCCGCCCGCCTACGACGAGCAGGCGACCTCGGTCGAGATGTTCGAGACGGGCATCAAGGTCATCGACCTGCTCGAGCCCTACACGAAGGGCGGCAAGACCGGACTCTTCGGCGGAGCCGGCGTCGGCAAGACCGTCATGATCCAGGAGCTCATCAACAACGTCGCCATGCACCACGGCGGCTTCTCGGTCTTCTCGGGCGTGGGCGAGCGCACCCGCGAGGGCAACGACCTCTACCACGAGATGACGGAGTCGGGCGTCATCACGCCGGGCGACCCCGAAAAGTCGAAGTGCTCGCTGATCTACGGGCAGATGACGGAGCCTCCCGGCGCGCGCCTGCGCGTGGGCCTGACGGGCCTGACGGTCGCCGAGTACTTCCGCGACACCGAGGGCAAGGACGTTCTGCTCTTCATCGACAACATCTTCCGCTTCACGCAGGCGGGCTCCGAGGTCTCGGCTCTGCTCGGCCGCATGCCGTCGGCCGTCGGATACCAGCCGAACCTGGCGACCGAGATGGGCGAGCTGCAGGAGCGCATCACCTCGACCAAGAAGGGCTCGATCACGTCGGTGCAGGCGATCTACGTCCCGGCCGACGACCTGACGGACCCCGCGCCGGCCGCGGCGTTCGCGCACCTCGACGCGACGACGGTTCTCTCCCGCGCGATCTCGGAGATGGGCATCTACCCGGCCGTGGATCCGCTGGCCTCGACCTCGACGATCCTCTCGCCGCGCGTCGTCGGCGAAGAGCACTACAAGTGCGCCCGCGACGTGCAGGCGGTGCTCCAGAAATACAAGGACCTCCAGGACATCATCGCGATCCTCGGCATCGACGAGCTCTCGGAAGAGGACAAGCAGACCGTCGCGCGCGCGCGCAAGGTCCAGCGCTTTCTCTCGCAGCCCTTCTTCGTCGCCCAGCAGTTCACGGGACTCGAGGGGCGGTACGTCAAGGTCGCCGACACGATCAAGGGCTTCCGCGAGATCGTGGACGGCAAGTGCGACGACATGCCCGAGCAGGCGTTCTACATGGTGGGAACGATCGAAGAGGCCCGCGAGAAGGCCGCGCAGCTGGCGAAGGTGGCGTAGGCGCATGGCCCTTCAACTGCTCGTCGTTACCCCGGAGCGCAAGGTCGTCGAGTCCGAAGCCGACGAGGTGGAGCTGCCCGGCGCGCAGGGCTACGTGGGCATCCTGCCCGGCCATGCGCCGCTCATCACGCTGCTTTCGACGGGCGTCCTGACGTTTCGCCGGGGCGGCAGCTCCACCGCCTACGCCGTCTCCGCGGGGTTCGCCGAGGTCTCGGGCGACCGGGTCTCGGTCCTCGCGGACTCCGCGCAGGGGGCGGCCGACATCGATGTGCCGGCGGCCGAACGCGACCGCGCGAAGGCCGAAGAAGAGATGAAGACCGCCGGGGTCGACACGCTCGATCCCATCCGCGCGCGGTTGGAGCTGGCCCGGGCACGAATTACCGTCGCCTCCGCGAAGTGAGGGATCTGCGCGCCCTGCGGCGCGCACCGGCGAACGGCTCGCCCAAAGGGGCTCGACCGTTCGCCTGATCCCTTACTTCGCTCCGGCTCCCGCGGCCTGAGGCTCCTCCCTCCCTTCGGTCGGGAGACTCCTCACGCCGCGAGCGGATGTGCCGGAGTGCCGGGTGGAGTGGCAAGTCGGTTGGTGAGCCTCTGAGAGAATGCCGGCATGGCTGACGCCCCTTCGCTGCCGCCGAGCAAGCCGAACGGCGCCGAGCGCCTGTTCCTTTCGGGCCCCCGCTCGCGCTGGAAGGAATTCTTCTCGGTCCTCGACATCATGCGCGAGTTCATCCGGGGCTTTCAAACTCTGCACTTCGTCGGACCGTGCGTCACGGTCTTCGGCTCGGCGCGATTCAAGCAGGACCATCCCTACTACGCGCTGACGGAACAGGTCGGCGCGGGCCTGGCGCGCCTGGGCTTCACGGTCATCACGGGAGGCGGCCCCGGGGTCATGGAAGCGGCCAGCCGCGGGGCGAAGGAGGCCGGCGGTTTCACGGTCGGGTGCAACATCGTCCTTCCCGAAGAGCAGAAGCTCAACCCCTACCTCGACCGCTCGGTGGCCTTCGAGCATTTCTTCGTCCGCAAGGTGATGCTCGTCAAGTACTCGTACGCCTTCGTCGTCATGCCGGGCGGCCTCGGCACGATGGACGAGCTCTTCGAGGCGCTCACCCTCATCCAGACGGCGAAGATCAAGAACTTCCCGGTCGTCCTGATGAGTACTGAGTTTTACCGGCCGCTGATGGGCTTCCTCGCGAAGATGGTGGCCGGGGGCACGATCTCGAGCACCGATCTCGATCTTCTGCTCCTGACCGATTCGGTCGAGCAGGCGATGGACCACATCCAGAAGCACTCCGTGCGGTCGTTCGGTCTCGATCGGCCCAGGAGGAAGCTCAAGGCCTTCGGCGAGTAGCGGCCGCGGATTGGTGCGTTCTCATCAGGCTCGCGGATCGTCCCCGGCGTAACGTCGCAGACGTCGGAGGTGGGCCATGTTTCGAAGGATCCTCGTTCCCGTCGATTTCACGAGGAAGAACGCCCGCGCCGTAAGAGTCGCCGCAAGACTGGCGACGCAGCGCGGCGCATCCGTGACGCTGCTCCACGTCATCGAGCGCGTGGATGCGGGCGACGACGCGGCTCTGGCGGGCTTTTACCGCGGGCTCGAGAAAAGCGCCCGCACGAAGATGGGGGCCCTGCTCGCGTCGGCCGGCCGAGTCCCGACGCATGCCGAGATCGTGTACGGCAACCGCGTCAATGAGATCCTCCGCCTTGCCGAGGAGAACAAGACCGATCTGATCGTCATGGGCTCTCACCGCCTCGCCCTGAAACATCCGGGCCAGAACTGGGGCACGATCAGCTACAAGATCGGCATCCTCGCACGCTGCCCGGTGCTCCTGGTCAAGTAAACCTCCGGCCGGGCGGCTCGTCTTGTCTCCTGGGCGCGAGGCCTTCTGCCTGCGGTCCCTGGCGAAAGGAGACTCCATGCGACGTTCCGTGTTCCGGCTTGCCGCACCCGCTCTTCTCGGTTTCGCGCTTGCCCTGCCGGCCTTGGCCCAGGAAGCCCCGGCAGCCCACCGCCACTGGCATCACCTCAAGGCGTGCCTCTCGATTCTCGACCTGGCCGATCAGCAGAAGACGGACATCCAGGGCATCCTCGAGGCCGCCAGACCGGTCGTGGAGGCGGACGTGGCCGCCGTTGGTGCGGCCCGAGAGGCGCTGCAGGCTGCCCTCGACGCCGTGCCCCCGGATGGCTGCGCCATCGGGAGCGACTTGCTTGCGGTCAAGTCGGCCGTCGCGACGCTTCGCGCCGAGCGCGGCGCGGTGGGGGATCAGGTCCTGGCCACACTGACGCCCGACCAGCAGGCCCGCCTCAAGGGGTGCCTCGACGCGCCCCGGCCGGAGGCCGCCGCGGCCGACGAAGCGGCGCAGTGACCGCGAAGCGGGAGCCTTACGGCGCCCGGTAACCAGGCCCGCGCAGGGCCTTGCCGGGCGCCGCATTCGTGATCCTGCCTTCATCGACGACGAGGACCCCGTTGACGGCGACGTAGGGAAACCCCGCGCTGTAGCGGCGAGGCTCTTCGTAGGTGGCCAGGTCCTGGACCTTCGCCATGTCGACGGCGACGAGATCCGCGGCCATGCCGACCCTGACGAGTCCGCGGTCGGTCAGGCCGGCGGCCTCGGCGGGAAAGGACGTCATCTTGCGGACGGCCTCCTCGAGGCGCAGGACTTTTTCGTCCCGGACGTACTTGCCGAGGATGCGCGCGGTCGAGGCCCAGCCGCGCGGGTGCGACTTTTCCTCGGAGAAGATGCCGTCGGTCGCGCCGGCGCCGGAATCCGTGCAGAAGGCGACGAGCGGGCTCTGCAGTGCGGTGCGGACGTCGGTCTCGTCCATCATGAAGATGATGCAGGCCGTGTTCGCGCGATCGGCGATGACCAGGTCGATCAAGGCGTCGCGCGGGTCCTTCTTCTCGTCGGCCGCGATCTGGGCGACCGACTTGCCCTCGTACTTCTTCAGCTTCGTGTCGACGACGGAGGCGATGAGGACCCGGTCCGGGCCGCCGGCGCCCAGGTACTGATTGCTCCAAGCGTCCGAGTCCTCGAGCATGTCCTTCTTGGCCTTCTCGCGTTGCGCGGGATCGGCGAGGCGTTTCAAGAGCGCCTCGCGGCCGCCCTCGCGGATCCACGGCGGCAGGCAGGCGTCCAGGCCGTTGGATCCGGCCGTCCAGGGGTACTGGTTTGCTGCGACGTCGATGCCCTTCCGCGCGCGCCGCCCGATGCGCTCGAGGACAGCGGGCATGCGGCCCCAGTTGCGCTTATAGGCGGTCTTCAGATGCCAGATCTGCGCGCGGATACCGGCCTCCTTCGAGATGCGGAAAACCTCGTCGAGGGAGGAGTCGATCGCGTTGGCCTCCGAGCGCTGGTGGGTGAAGTACGCGCCGCCGTACCGGGCCGCGATCTTCGCCATGGCGATCAGCTCGTCGGTCGAGTTGTACATGTCGGGCACGTACTGGAGAGAGGAGGAGACGCCGATCGCGCCGTCCTTCATGGCCTGGTCCACGAGGTCGCACATGCGCTTCAATTCCTCGGGGGTCGCGCGGCGGTCGGCCTTGCCGATGACGAGATCGCGCACGCCGCCCGCGCCCACGAAGGTCGCCAGGTTGATGGCGCTGCCGCGGCGCTCGAAGGTCTTGAAGTAGCCTTCGAGGGTCGCGAAGTCGGGCGTGAAACCGTATCGCTGGTAGACGTCCCTGCCCTCGGCGAGCATCGCGGCATTCAACGGCGCGATGGAGGATCCCTCGCCGGTGACCTCGGTGGTGATGCCCTGCGTGATCTTGGAGGCGGCGCGCTTGTCGACGAGCACGTTGTACTCGGACTGACCCAGCAGATCGATGAACCCCGGCGTGATGACGAGGCCCTTTGCGTCGATCGTGCGCCTGGCGCCGTGCCCGGCCAGAGGGCCGATCGCGACGATCCGGCCGTCCCGGACGCCGACGTCCGCAACGAACCATGGCGCACTGGTGCCGTCGACCACGCGGCCGCCGACGAAGAGAAGGTCGTAGGGCGCGTCGGCAGGCGCCAGCGCGAGCAGACAGAGAACGGCCGGGAGAACGAGCATCAGCTTCTTCATGCGGGTAACTCTATCGCCGGTCGTTCCGTTCACGTTGGGTTCACGTCGTCGGGTCTAGCCTTGGCCGCATGATGAGGAGATTCCTGCTCGTGGCGCTGCTTTCCTGCGGCCTGGCGGGCGCCCTCCCGGGCACCACGCCCGAGAAGCAGAAAAGCCACGGCTACGGCATCTCCGGCACGATCACGCGGGTGGATGAGGCCGCGAAGACCTTCGTGGTGAAGACGGCGGCCGGCAAGGAAACCGCGCTCGTGCGCACGACGGCGACCAAGGTCAACGGCGAGGCGCTCAAGGTCGGGAACCACGTCGCGGTGCGCTGGCTCGAGCGGGACGGGAAGAAGATCGCGACCTCGATCCAGATCGAGCCGCCGACCGTGGCGGCCGCGACCCCCGCGGCGCCCGCTGCCCCTACCCGCTAGTGTCCTGTAGCCGAAGTCACGGTACCAATCTTTCCGCTCGAAAGATGCAAGAAGGCCCAAGAGCGAGGGCCACGGTGGTTGTAAGAAGCCGCATGGCGCTATCAACACTTCGGTGACAGAACGCTAGTCGGCTTCGGAGCGAACGCGCGGCACGGGCGGGCCTAACGCCCGTCGAGCGCGCGCAGGACCGTCATGACGCGGGCGGACCAAGAGTTTTCGCGGCCGAGCGCGCGCAGGTGAGCGCGGAAATCGCGATCGCGGCCCTGCTGCCGCGCCTCGTCGAGAGCGAGGGAGAATTCTGCGGCCGTCGCAGCGATGCGAACCTCCGGGTATGCCTGGCACTCGGACATGGGCGTCGCGACGACGGGCTTGCCGCCCGCGAAATACTCGTAGAGCTTCAAGGGCGAAGTCGCCTGCGTGATGGCATTGATCCGGAACGGGATCATCGCGACGTCGAAGAGCGACAGGTACCCGGGCAGCGTCACGTAGTCGCGCGGGCCGAGCCAGCGGACGTTCCGCCGCTCGAGCAGCGGCTGGCCCGGGAGGCTCTTGTCGTGCTGTGGGCCGATGAGCACGAACCGCCAATCAGGCTTCGAGGCGGCCACGGCGTCCAGGAGCGGATAGTCGAACCACTCCGCCAGCGCGCCGTAGTAGCCCGCGACGGGAGAGCCGGGCGAGAGAAACCGCAGGAGCTCGTCGTCGCGGGGGGCCGAGGCGGGCGCAGCGAAGCGCTCGTACTCGACGCCGTTAGGCAGAAGGATGGCGTCTGGCCTCTGCGCCAGCGCCTCCGCGTGGAGTCTGCGGGCGACGCTCGCGACGACCGTGGCCTCGGCGAGGCCGCGTGCGTGGCTCGTCTCGAGTACCCCGCGCTCGTGCGGAAAGACGGCGAGATCGTCGATCCAGTCGTAGACCGTCCGGGCCGGCCGGGGGTAGCCGTCCGAGAGATGGAAGTTGTACGGAAAGGCCCAGAGCAGCGGCGACGAGACCGCGTGCAGGAGCTGCGGCGATCCACGGAAGAGAAACAGGTTCGGCTCGATCTCGCGGAACCCGTCCAGCCGGTCGTTGGCGTTGCTGCAGTCGAAGATCGCGACGTAGCCGAGGCGGGCGAACACCCGGGCGAGGTGATGCGGCCGCTGGAAGAGACGGATGCCCCAGCCGATCGAGGGGAGGAAGATGACGGCGCCCTTGCTCGAATGCACGCGCGCGAGCACATGCGAGAGCTGGTCGCGATAGTCCTCGAGGGCGGCGAAGCGGTGCGAGGAAGGCTCTGGTGGCCGTGAAACTGCCGGAGCCGCGACGGCCTGCGACGCCCCGGCGCTCCACTTTTCGTCGTACTTGCGCTTGTTCTCGGCGTACAGCGCGAAATACGCCTCTTTCGACAGCTTCCGGAACGAGGACATCTGCCAGTGATGCACGAAGGCATCGCGGGCGCAGCGGACCGCGTACCCCTTATCCCGGACGCGGCGGTTGTAATCGTCGTCCTCGAAGAGCCCGATGCCGAACCGCTCGTCGAGCGGCCCGACCTCCTCGTAGACCCGGCGGGGCAAAGCCGTACAGAACAGAGCGAGTATCGGGATCTCGAAGGATTCCCGGTCGTGCGCCCGGACCCAGCCGGCTGCCCACGAGGGCAGGTCCGCGACGTTGGCGTAGCCGGCGTCCACCTTCGCCGAGTTGGCGATGGCGTTGGTGACCGGGCCGACCAGGCCGAGCTCCGCGTCCGAACGCAGGTGGCGCACGAGCGCCGTGGCCCAGCCCCGCGTGACGACGGTGTCGTTGTTGAGCAGGATGAGGTAATCGCCGGAGGCGGCGGCGAGTCCCGCATTGCAGGCGGCCGCGAAACCGCGATTCTCGGAATTGAGGATCGGTCGAATCCTCGGATCGCGCCGCGCCATGGCCGCGAGCAGATTCGGCGTGTCGTCGGTCGAGCCGTTGTCGACGACGAGGATCTCGAGATTCGGCCATTCCGTGCGCGCGATGAGGCTCTCGAGGCAGAGCCGGTTGAAATCGAGCCCGTTCCAGGTCACGACGACGACGGAGAGTTTCGGAAACGCCCGGGCGATCGCGCCTTCGTCCGTCAGATCCGTTGCGACCGGCCAGGCCCGTTCTGCCTGCAGCCGCTCGGCCAGCGGGCGCCAGGCCGGATCCGGGGCGACCGAGAGCGTTGCTGCGAGGGAGTGTTTGCGGCGCAAGAGGTCGAGCGCGTCGAAAAGGTCCCCGGCTGGGCCGTCGAGCGCGCCGCAAAGGGTCACCGAATAGTACCCGGCAGAGGTCTCCCGCGCCTCGAAGGCGGGGCCCTCGCCGCGCAGGTGGGGATCGATGGCGAAGACCCGGTGCCCGGCCTCGGCAAGACTCCGAGCGGCCTCCTTCTGATCGTCGGAGGCCGGCAGCAGCACGATGTCGCAGCGGTTTTCGATCGCGGGGGAGGGCGCCCTGGCGGCGGCCTCGCGTGCGGGGTCGGGGCCGGCCCAGTCGAAGGGGGGTCCGCCCAGGGCGCGGCGCAGCTTCTGCCGCACGGGGCGAGACACCCGCGCCGCTTCACGCCGAGCGCGCGAGGAGAGGTTGATCGTCTTCCACAGGCGCGAGTTGTGGATCCGGAAGAGCTCTTCCCGGGCCTCGACGAGCTGGCCTTCGAGCAGCGTCACCTCGTGGTGGTGCCTTTGCGCCGCCGCCTCGATCCGCGCGAGAAGGTCGGCATTGGACGCGCGCAGCGCAGCCTCGACGCTTTCGGCCGCGGCTAGGCGGGCCTCGGCATCGACCAGGCGCAGTTGCTGCGCGATTCGATCGGAGCTCAGAACGTCGGCCTCGGCCGACAGCGCGTGCGTCCGCGCGAGGTTTGCCGCCAGCGCTTCGTCGACGAGGCGAAGCATTTCAGCGCCGATTGCAACGGCGGTGGGAGGCCTCTCGGCCAGGGCCGCCAGCGCCTCGAGGTCCTCCTCGGCCAGGCGCCTCTGCTCGGAGGCGGCCGACGCAAGCGTCGCCCGGAACCGGTCGCGCTCGGCGTCCGCCAGCTCCATTTTTTCGGCGAGTGTCCGAGCGGAGAGCTCGCCGATCGGCAGGACGAGCTCGGAAAGACCGCAGCGCGCGAGCAGGGATTCGACCTTCGGGTCGTGAGCGATTGCAACCGGCGGCACCGCGCTCGAGATCGCGAACACGGCCGAGTGCAGGCGCATGCCCACGACGAGATCGCACCCCCCGATCAGCGCCGCCGTGTCTGACGGCGAGAGCAGGCCCGAGAGCACGGCAGCCCGGTCGGAATGCCGGAGCCGCTTGCGCACGCGCGAGGCGAGCGCCAGGTCGTCGTCGTCGCTCGAGGGGCTCTTCCCGAACGGCACGAAGAGAAGCGAGCCCCGGGTCTTCTCGACGAAGAGGTCGAGCCCGGCGGCCACCTCGCGCTCCCAGGCTTCGGGTTCGACGCCATGGGACCAGGGCCGCAGCGCCACGCCGACGATCGGTGCCCGCGGCTCGATGCCCATGCCGATGAGCACGTCCTCGGGCCGGATGCGCTCCGGGGCGAGGAGAAAGGCGGGGTCGGCCGAGAGCGTGATCCGCGCCGCCGGCACTCCGAGCGCTGTGAGCAGTGCGCGGGAACCCTCGTCGCGAACGGAGATGCGCGCGGCCGCCCGGCCGACCGCGGCGACGATCCTGCGGCCCTCCTCGCTATCGAGCGGGCCGCAGCCGAGGCCGTAGAGCGCGACCGGCTTCCCGGCCAGGGCAGCGAGGATCGCAGGCCCCGCATAGAACGTGATCCCGCCATGGCGCGGCGTCAGCAGCGTGCCCGCCTCGACGCCGTCGTAGTCCTGGAAGAGGCCGCCTGCGCCGATGACGACGAGGTTGCACCGGCGGACTTCTTCGGCAATCGAGAGCGGGTCGCGCCACGGCACGGCGTTGACGCCGTGCCGGTGCCGCGTCTGGTCGGGGTCGCCCGAGAGGACGACGATCCGAACGGCGGGCAGCCGCCGGCGCAGCCCCGCGACGAGCGCGGCGAGGATCGCTTCGTCCCCGGTGTTTCCGAACCCGTAGTGGCCGGTGACGAGGAGGCTCGACTCGGTCATTCCCGCCAGTCTCTCGCAAAATGGGGTCAGGTCACTCAATGTGGCAGTTTTCTCAGGCAGGCTCGAGAATCAATCACGCTTTGAGAGACCGGACGCGAGCGTGACCCGGAAGACCGCGCCGCCGCCCTCGTTCTCCTTGACATCGACCGAGCCGCCGTGCGCCGCGGCGACCTGTTCGACGATGGCGAGACCGAGTCCGGATCCCTGAGGATTGCGCTCGCGCGTCTGTTCGATCCGGACGAAGCGCTCGAAGATGCGTTCCCGGTCGTCCTGCGCGATGCCGGGCCCGTGGTCGGCGACCTCGAGAACCACGGAGCCCTCTGCGCCCGCAATCCGCACGTCGACCATGCCGCCGGCATTCGAGTAGAGGATGCCGTTCGAGACGAGGTTCGAGACGAGCCGCAGAAGCCCCGCCCTTTCGCCGCGCAGGCGCGTGTCGCCGCTGCGGGACACGGCGCAGAGAACGCCCCGGCGCGCCGCGAGGACGGCGACCGTGGCCATGGACTCTTCGACGACTTCGGCAAGGTCGAGCTCTTCGGTCCGCCGCGGAGGCGCGGCGTCCCCGCGGGCGAGCAGAAGCAGCCCGTCGACCTCGCGCGCAAGGCCCTTGGAAACCTCCACGATCGTCTCGAGCGAGCGCCGGCGCTCCAGCTCGGTCGCCTCGGGCCGCAGGGCGTCCTGCGCTTCCCCGACGAGCACGGCGGTGGGCGTCTTCAGCTCGTGGGCGGCGTCGGCAACGAGCCGCCGCTGGGCGCGAAAGGCGCGCTCGAGCCGATCGAAGAGCGAGTTGATGACCGCGGCCAGGCGGCGGAACTCCTCTCCCCCCGACGAGGCCCGCACACGGCGCGAGAGGTCAGTGGCCTCTGCTTCTTCCGCCAGACGGGTGACTTCCTGGACGGGCAGGATGGCGCGGTGGACGGCGAACGCGAGGATCGCGGCCGTCCCGAGAAAGCCGAGGAGCACCATACCGGCGAGCGCCCTGTCCACGCGCGCAAGCGAGCGCAGACGTGGGCCCGATCCACCGGAACACCACGAGGGTGGCTCCCTTCGCTTTGCCCTGCAGGTGCGTGACGAGGAAGCGGCAGGTGCGATTCTGCCCGCTATAGGGCTCGATCGCCGTGTAAGGGACCTCCGGCTGCGCGCGGTAGTTGGCGAGGGAGACCGGCTCGTGCGAGCGCAGCAGATCGCCCGTCAGCGCCACGGGAACGTCGCCGTTGAAGAGGATGGCGGAGTGATTGCCAAGCCGGAACTCGAACATGTTGGCCTCGAGCCCGGCCTTGAGGGCCTGTCGCTCCTCCTCCTTCAGGCCGACGAGCTCGTAGTCCGATCCGATCGCGACCGAGAGCGTGTCGAGTTCGCCGTCGATCTCCTCGAAGGCGAGCTGGCGGATGCGCGTGCGCGCTCCCAGGGCGAGAGCGGCGAGAAAGAGCGCCGTGACGAGCGCGCCGGAAAGGGCGATGCGCGTGCGGGCGCGGTCGAGGGAAAACCGGCTCATCGCAGCCGGTAGCCCATGCCCCGGAGGGTCTCGATGCGCGAGGGTTCCTTCGCCCGGTCGAGCTTGCGGCGCAGGCGGCCGACGAGCACGTCGATCGTGTTGGACATCGGCTCCTCCCGCTCGCCCCACGCCTGCTCGAGAATGTCTTCCCGCGAGACCACGGCACCCGGGGAGCGCATGAGCAGCTCGAGGATCGTGAACTCACGCGAGGTCAGCGAGAGCGGCTCGGCGCCGCGCCACGCCGCGCGCCGGCCGGGGTCGAGCCGCAGGTCGCCCGCCGCGAGCTCGCGGGGGGCCCGCACCTCGTTGCGCCGCAGGAGCGCGCGGGCGCGGGCCGAGAGGACCTCGAGGTCGAAGGGCTTTCCGAGATAGTCGTCCGCGCCCTCCGAGAGCCCTTCGATTTCGTCTTCGGGCTGGTCCATGGCCGTGAGCATCAGGATGGAATTTCGGAAGCCCGCGCCCCGCGCCCGGCGGCAGACGTCGAGGCCGTCGCCGTCGGGAAGCCTCCGGTCGAGGATCACGAGCCCGTACTCGTGCAGCCCCATGAGTTCCTCGGCGTCGGCGATGCGCGAGGCCTCGTCGCAGGCCAGGCCGGCCCGCGTCAGCGTTCGCACGACGAGCGACCGCAGCCGCTCGTCGTCTTCCAGAACGAGGGCACGCATCGCAGGCTAGCGTACCAGCGCGTTTGCCCGGTGTCCTCTTGCCGCGGTCCGGGCGATGGATGTCCTGCGCCGCTACTGCAGGTTGAAGGTCCTGACCAGGAAGACCGCCATCTGGCCGCGGGTCACGGAATTGTCGGGGCAGTAACGCAGGGGCGAAGTCGCGCAGCCGGACGTCACACCGAGGCCATAGAGCTCCATGATCCATGGCTCGAACCCGTCGCCGTCGGGAACGTCCGAGAAGGCGGAGGCAGCGGCCGCGGGCACGTGGCTCGATCCCGAGAGCGTCCTCAGCAGAAACGCGGCCATCTGCGCGCGGGTGACGGGGGCGTTCGGGCAATAGTTGCCGTTGCCGCAGCCGAGGGTGATGCCGAGACCCGAGAGCTCTTCGATCCAGCTGGCCGCGAAGTCGCCCGCCGCGACGTCGCCGAAGACCGTGCCCGTGGCGGCCGGGGGCACGTGGCCCGAGCCGTACTTCGACCTCAGGAGGAACACGGCCATCTGCGCCCGGCTGACCGGGCTTTCGGGGCAGTAGAGAGACGGCGCGGCCGAGCACCCCGACGTGATGCCGTTGGATGCGAGCGTTTCGATGAAGCTGAAAAAGGAGTGCGAGGGCGGCACGTCCTCGAACGTTCCGCCCCCCGTCAGGCAGGCGGCACCGTTGATCTCCGGCATCATCTTCTCGTTGATGCAGCGGTCGTGGAACTTCAGAATGATGTTGCTGTCGTAGCCCGGCCCAATCAGGTGGCAATAGCTCATGATCGTGCCCTTCTCGGCGGGCACGGAGGTCGGACCGTTGTAGCAGCCCGACTCGCTGCCGTAGCACTGGTCGATTGGAGGCGAGTAGCAGTGCGTGTGCGGCGAGCCCGCGTTGTGGCCCATCTCATGGGCCGAGGCGAACTGGTCCCAGAACTGCAGCGGGTACGTCCCGAAGACCTGCGTCAACCCGTAGGCGCCGCCCCACCCGCTGTAGTTGAAATCGCCCGAGCACAGGACGGAGAGCCACGCGATGCCGCCCGAGACGGGACGGCCGCTCAAGTAGTGGACCAGGGCTCGGGGATAGGAGGCCGGCGGACGGTTCGTGTGCCACCAGGCGCCGAGTTGATAGAGCTGGGTGAGTGTGTCGGCTCCGTCGTAGGGATCCGTCGTCGTCCAGGCATGAACTTCGGAGACGGCGAGGTGAAGGAACAGGTCGCGCTCGTAGATCACGTTGATGGCGCCGAAGAGGGTGGCGACGTACGCTCCCATCTGGCTGATCTTTTCGCCGGTCGACGGGCCTGGGAACTTGGCGAGCAACTCCTGGTCCGTCTCGACCCGTACCGCCGCCTGATTCAATCCAGCGAGCGGCGCGAGCGCGGCCGGATAGCTCGGCTCGGCGTTGGCCGTCAGGGCAGCGGGCATCTGCTCGGCGCCGCAGGACCACGGCTGCGCGGTCGGCGCCGCGGCCAGCGGCGAGTCGCCCGAGCGGACCACGTAGTTGGAGTTCGACTCGTCCGGTCCCACGTAAGAAAGGCCCACGCTCGAGCGGACATACCCGACGAGCCGATCTGCCTGAACGCCGATGTAGACGGCGGACTCGTCATCTCCCTCGACCGTTCCCGAAAAATGGGCGACTGAGGGGAAGGCCATCGAGGTGTCGCCGCCTTTTCCGGTAACGGTGATCCGCGCCCCGGGAGCGAGGACGTCGAAGCGCTTGAGCAGCAGCGTCCCCTGAGCGCCGGGAGCCAGCGGGAAGCTTTCGACGCGCGTTTTCCCGGTGGCGCGCCGCAGGGCTCCGAGCGCCGCCGCGTCGAGGTCGAGCCCCTGCTGGCCGATGGCCGCGAGGGCCGCCGCCTTGCCGGGATTGGCGGCGGGATGGACGGGACTCGGGATCGTCGCCGCGGCCGCCGCAAGAGCGGTGGCCAGGGCCACGATTCCGATCAGAAGCGTCTTGAAGGTGCGTCGAGCCACGTTCGCCTCCCCTGGGAAAACAAGCGAATGGAGAGTTCTCCCCTCACCCCCGAACCTTCGCAAGAGTGAAGCCACCCGCGGCCCTCTGGAAGGTTAGGCCAGGCAGGCAGTTACGTCTGGTGACCCTGGTCACCGGACACGCGGTGTCACGGCCAGCGGGCTCGCGGTGACATTCCGGGCCGGTCGGGTATCTAATGCGGCAACGCTTCCGGAGGTTCGCATGCGAATGGCTCTTCTTGCGTCCGGTCTCCTTCTTTCCGCAACGGCGCTCGTCGCGGCGGACCCGCCGGTCCTGCGCTACGTCCCGAAGCACGAAGAGCTCAAGTACACGTTCGGGGGCGTGGCGCCGACCCATCACATCGCGCCGGGCACCCGGATCATCACGTGGACCGAGGACTGCTACGACGGGGCCGTGACGCGGCCGGACCAGCTGCCTTCGAAGGTCGCCCCGATCGGACACGACAATCCGCAGACGGGACCCTTCTACGTGGACGGCGCCGAGCCCGGCGACACGCTCGCGATTCGCATCGTGAAGCTCGAGCCGGCGCGCGACCACGGGATCTCTTCGCTGTTCCCGGGCTTCGGCGCCCTGAACGGGACTGACCGCACGGCGATGTTGCAGCCGGACCTCTCCGAGCGAGTCTGGTTCTACGACGTCGACCGTGCCAGGGGCGTCGCCCGGACGCGCTCCGTCGACGGCAAGCGAACGTGGGAAGTTCCGCTCGCGCCGTTTCTCGGCTGTCTCGGCGTCTCGCCGCCCAACGGGGAGGCGCGCTCGACGATCGTGCCCGACAACTTCGGCGGGAACATGGACTGTCCCGAGGTGCGCGCGGGCAACACGGTCTACCTCGGCGTGCGCGTGCCGGGGGCGCTCGTCTCTTTCGGGGACGGCCACTACGCCATGGGCGACGGCGAGATCATCGGCACGGCGATCGAGGGCGCGATGAATGTCGAGCTCGTCGTGGACCTGATCAAGCACCGGGACACCCCGTGGCCGCGCATCGAGAATGCCGAGTGGATGATGTCGCTCGGCGCGGCCCGCCCGCTCGAGGACGCCGCCCGCATCGCCTACAAGGACATGGTCGAGTGGGTCATGGAGAAGACCGGCCTCGATTCGCTCGACGCCTACCAGTTCGTCTCCCAGAACGCGGTCGCCCCGGTGACCGAGATGGTCGATCCCCTCTACACCGTCCTCGTCAAGATTCCCAAGTCCCGCCTGCCCCGGTAGTGGGGTCAGGTCTGGATTCTTCGGAGTTTCAAGGGCTTCGCCGGGAGGCTCGCGACAAGTAGTTAGTGATGGCTCGACCCTTGCGCCTCGAACACGCCGGGGCTCTTTGGCATGTCACCTGCCGGGGCAACGAACGGCAGGCGATCTTTCACGACGATCAGGACCGCAATCTTTTTCTCTCGGTTCTGTCGGAGGCCGTCCAGCTGTTCGCCTGGAAGCTTCACGCGTACGTGCTCATGGGGAACCACTACCACCTGCTGCTCGAGACGCCCGAGGCAAATCTTTCTCGCGGCATGCATCGAATCAACGCCGTCTACTCGCAGAAGTTCAATCGCCACCATGAGCGGGCGGGACATCTACTTCAGGGTCGTTTCAAAGCCATACTCGTGGAGAAGGAGCGCCACTTGCTGGAGCTCGTGCGCTACCTGGTGCTCAATCCGGTCCGCGCCGGCCTGGTGCGTGATGCCGGTGACTGGCCCTGGAGCAACTACCTCGCGACCGCCGGTCTGCGGCGAGCGCCGACGTGGCTCGAAACGCAGTGGACGATCTCTCAATTCGGGAGCGGCGGCGACGCACGGCATGCCTATCGGGAGTTCGTGGCGGCGGGCACCTGCCGACTCGAGAAGCCATGGAAGAGCATCGCCAACCAGCTCTTTATGGGCAGCGAAGACTTCCGCCGGCGCATACGCGCGATGCGGGTGGCTTCCCCGGTGAGCACAGAAGTCCCGCTTGCCCAGCGCATTGCGATCCGGCCGGATCTGTCCGACGTCGTCCGCGCGTCCGCGCGTGTGCTGGGGGTCGACGTATCGGAAGTCCGAAAACAAAGACGCACGCCGCTTCGCCTGGCGGTGGCCTACATCGCCCGCACAGACGTCCTTGCGAGACTGACCGACCTCGGCGCAACGCTCGACGTTGCCGTCACGTCCGCATCGGAAATTGTCGCGTCGGCCAGGCGCCTGAGGAGCCGGCAACCCGAGTTCCGGGCCCTCCTTCGCCGCATCCGGTCCGAAATCCGAAGAATTCAGACCTGACCCCATGTACTCTTTTGACCCCATGCTGAAAAAGATTTTGATTGGGCTGGGCGTCGTGGCCGTCGCGGCGGCAGGGGTCTTCACCTACATGATCGGCGGGCCGCGCAACGTGATCGGGATGCTTCGGTACGACCAGCGGGAGGAGGGAAGCCTCAAGGTCGGCGACCGGGCGCCCGAGGTCGCGCTGCTCGCACTCGACGGCAAGACGCCGGTGAAACTCTCCGAGCACATGGGCGGAAAGCCCACCGTCCTCATCTTCGGCAGCTTCACCTGACCTCCCTTCCGGCGCTCGGTCGAGCGCGTCAACGCGATCCACAAGAAGTACGGCGACCGCGCGCAGTTCCTCACGCTCTACATCAAGGAAGCGCATCCCCTCGACGAGTGGCAAATGACTTCGAACGAGAAGGAAGGCGTGTGCTACCCGCAGCCGACGACGCTCGAGGACCGCGTCAAGATCGCCAACGACTTCGCCAAGCGCTTCCACTACGAGATCCCGCTTCTCGTCGACCCGATCGAGAATCCCGCCAACAAGGCTTATGCCGGCTGGCCGGAGCGGCTCTACGTCGTCGACGAGAAGGGCACCATCGTCTACAAAGGCAAGCCCGGACCCTTCGGCTACCACCCCGAGGAAGTCGAGGAGTGGCTCGCCAAACGCTTCCCGGACCTCAGCCCGCCTTCGGGCTCCTGAACTCGTCTCGCCTCTTCCAGAGGTAGACGAGGATCGCGACGTTGACGGCGAAGAGCGCGTAACGCCGCGCGCTGCCCGGCCGCCGCGCGATCTCGATCAGCTCCGGCGGGATGCCGAGGGCCGTCAGAACGATCGTGAAATACGGGGCCCACGGCACCCGCATCGCGAGCAGGGTGCCCTCCGCGGCGAACACGAGGCCGATCAGGACCGACGCCGCCCCGATGGCCCCCACCTGCCGGCTCGTCAGCGCGGCGAGCAGGAACGACAGCTGCCGGACCAGAATGTTGCGCGCGTTGACGCCGAGAAACCGCGCGATCTCCATCGGCTCCGAGTGGTGCGGCAGCCGCGCGATGCGCAGGGCCACGGCGCCGAGCAGGAGGAACGCCGCCGCCTTGGCGCACTTGAAGACGATGATGCCGAGAAAGCCTGCGGAGAGCTTCGGGCGCTTTGCGGCCAGCATCGTCGATTCCATGGGGATGCGGAGTTTCCCACATAGAATTGGCTCCGACGAACCCATGACCATTCCTTCCGGCGCCCGTCTCGGAGCGTACGAAGTGCTCGAGCCTCTGGGGGCCGGGGGAATGGGCGAGGTCTATCGCGCCCGCGATTCCCGGCTCGGCCGCGAGGTCGCCCTCAAGGTCCTGCCCGAAACCCTGGCGGCCGACCGGGATCGGATCGCGCGCTTCGAGCAGGAGGCTCGGGCGGCCTCCGCTCTGAATCATCCCAACATCGTGACGATCCACGAGATTGGTCGCGAGGGCGAGACGGCATTCATCGCGATGGAGCTCGTGGACGGCAAAACCCTGCGGGACCTGACGGCCTCCGGGGCGTTGCCCGTGCGCCGGATTCTCGGCATCGCCGCGCAGATCGCCGAGGGGCTCGCCAAGGCGCACGGCGCGGGGATCGTGCACCGGGACTTGAAGCCCGAGAACGTCATGGTGTCGAAAGACGGGTTCGTCAAGATCCTCGACTTCGGCCTGGCCAAGCTCGTCGAGCCCGAGTCCGGAGAAGTGTCGGCGATGCCCACCCTCGCGCAGCCGGAAACGCGCCCGGGGACCGTCATGGGCACGGTCGCGTACATGTCGCCCGAGCAGGCATCGGGCGAGCCGACCGACTTCCGGTCGGACCAGTTCTCGTTCGGCTCGATGCTCTACGAGATGGCGACGGGGCAGAAGGCGTTCCAGCGCAAGACCGCCGCGGAGACGATGTCGGCCATCATCCGCGACGAGCCGGAGCCCGTCGCGAAGCTGCGCCCGGAGCTACCGCTGCCGGTGCGGTGGATGCTGGAGCGCTGTCTGGCCAAGGACCGGGAGGAGCGCTACGCCTCGACGCGGGATCTCGCCCGGGACCTTGCCGGTGTGCGCGACCACATCTCGGAGGTCACGAGCAGCGCGGAGGCGACGCTCGCCTCTCCGGGCAAGTCGCGGCGGCGCATGCTGCCGCTCGCCGCGGCCCTCGGTCTGCTCGCGATCGGTCTTGCGGCAGGGTGGGCGCTGACTCGCGGGCTCTCGAAGTCGCCCCCCGGGGCGCCGCTCTTCCGGCGGCTGACCTTCCGCCGGGGGACTTTGGGCAACGCCCGCTTCACTCCCGACGGTCAGGCAATCGTGTACAGCGCGACATGGGATGGTGTAGCAGGGGGAACGCGGCTCTACCTCACGCGGCCCGAGAGTCCGGAATCTCAGGTCTTCGACTTCGGCGGCAGCGTCGACATGCTTTCGATCTCCCGTACCGGCGAGCTCGCCCTGCTTCAGAACCAAACGCCAAGCGTGGGAACGTTCGTGGGAACGCTAGCCGTCGCGCCGTTGACGGGAGGGGTCCCGCGCAAGCTCGTCGAAGATGTGTCCTTCGGGGGCGCAGATTGGGCTCCCGATGGAAAGGGGATCGCGGTCGTTCGTATGGTTCAGAGGGCGGGCCGGCTCGAATTTCCAGTCGGCAAGGTCCTCGTTGCCGGCGGGGTCAGATGTCCGCGTTTCGCCCGCGGCGGAGATACCATCGCGTTCTTCGAGGACGGGCCGGAGTCGAGTTCGGTCGCGATCGTCGATCCGAACGGAAAGTCGAAAAAGCTCCTTTCTTCGGGTTGGGGCAGCCTGCAGGGAGTGCCTGCATGGACTCCGGACGGCCGGGAAGTCTGGTTCACGGCGGCGCAGGAGGGAGGTCAGAGGAACGCACTGTGGGCCGTGGATCGGTCCGGGAAACGCCGCCTCATCTTGCGTGTTCCCGGAGAGCTCGAGCTCTATGACATCGCGCGCGACGGGCGCGTGCTCCTGGCACACCACACCATCGTACGGAGGCTGCTCGGGCTCGGCGCCGGACAGTCGAAGGAGCTCGACTTGTCCTGGCTCGACTCCTCCTGGCCGGCCGACGTTTCGCCTGACGGGAAAACGCTGTTGATCACCGAAGACGGCGAAGGCGGAGGGTCGATGCCGTCGATCTACCTGCGCGGAACCGATGGCTCTCCCGCCGTGCGGCTCGGGGACGGTGAGGGACTGGCGATATCGCCCGACGGGAAATGGGCGCTCGGGATTAGGAGCAAACCGGAGGGGCTCGTGCTCCTTCCGACCGGGGCCGGCCCATCGAGGGCTCTGGATGGCGGAGGATTGAAGGATTTTCTGTGGGGCGGGTGGCTGCCCGACGGAGGGGGCATCGTCTTCTCGGCAGGGGCAGACCGTCAGCGCATTTATGTCCAGAACGTTCCGGAAGGAAAGCCCCATGACATCAGCCCCCCGGGCGTTCGGGTGTTCCCATACACCAATCCCGTGTCGCCGGATGGGAAGCATGTCGTCGGAGCCGCCGGGCGCAAGTTCGCGATCTACTCGATCGACGGCGCCGGGGAACCCCGCGCCCTCGACGAATTGTCACTGGAGGACATCCCGATTCAATGGAGCTCCGACTCTTCGTCTCTCTACATCACGCGCAAGGGAGAGCAGCCGACGAGAATCTGGCGGCTCGACCTTGCGACCGGGCAGAGGCAGTTGTGGAAGGAATTACCTGCGGACGTTGACCAACAAGGCATTCGCGTGCGCCTGACTCCCGATGGCAAGTCCTACGTCCGCGGCGGCACGTCCGTGCTGTCCGAGCTCTACTTCGTCGAAGGCCTGCGTTAGCGGGCTTTCCGGCGTCGCAGGCTGGGAGTATCCTCGATTCCGGGAGTTGACATCCATGACCTTGAGCCGTCGTCGTTTGAGCTGCGCGTTTCTCGCTCTGGCCGCCTGCCTTCCGGGCCTCTTCCTCGGTGCCGCGACCTACCTGCCGATGTCCGACACCGACCTGGCCAGCCGGGCGCCCGTGATCGTGCGTGCGAGCGTCGTGGCGCGGGAAGCGCGACTGGAACGGGTCGACGGCGAATCGCTCCCGTTCACGTTCGTGACGCTCCAGCGGCTCGAGGCATTGAAGGGGGCCGTGCCGGAGACACTGTCCGTGCGTCTTCCGGGCGGGCGAATCGGAGACATCGCCTGGTGGGTTCCGGGTACGCCCGTTTTTTCTCCGGGCCAAGAGGTCGTTCTGATGCTGGCCGCCCATCCCGGGCATCCGGGTGAGTTCCGCCTCACCGAGCTTGCGCTCTCGCGGTTCGATCTCGTCTCCGACGACGCCGGACGAAAGTTCGCCGTGCGCGCCGGGTTTTCGAACGATGACGATCTCGCCGTCTCGAAGCGGGCCCCTGCGTCCGGCGGCGCCTTCGCGCGCGACGCCCAGTCGTTCCTCGCGTTTCTGCGGGCCGTCGGCCAGGGCGGTGCGGCGCCCGAAATCGCGTACGCCCGGCCTTCGGACGCGCGCGGGGCGGGCGCCGGCACGGTGCGCCCCAAGTGGGCGAACATCGGGGGCCGCGAGCCGGGCGATTGCAGTCCCCCGAAGGATCCCGGAGCCGGCCCGCCCTGCCTCTGGCGCTGGTTCTGGGACACGGGAGCATCGCCGAACGCCGTTCTCAAGGTCTCGGGAACGCAGACGAACCTGAACAACGACGAGCCAACCTGCGGCACCGACAGCATCTGCGACGTGCAGAACGCGGCGGCGGCATGGCACGCCGTGAGCGCCGCCGACGTTCGCACCAGCGGACCGGCCGACACGGGCAACATCGCGGTCACCCTGGACTCCACGAAGAGCCAGGATGACGGCACCTCCTGGAGCACACCGCTCGGCTGCGAGGGCGGCGTGATCGGCCTCGGGGGCCCCGGCTCCGGCACTGGCCCCCGCAACTATCGGGGGGACGGCACCTACTACGCTCCCCACGACGGCACCGTCTCGATGCGAAAGGTCACGTGTCTCCAGGGCTACTCCGCGGCGACTTTTCGCTCGGCCATCCTTCACGAAGTCGGCCACGTGATCGGGCTCGCCCACCCGGATGAGGCCGTCAGCATTCACAGCTCGACGTCCGAAGCCGAGTGGCAGAACGCGGTGATGCACTCGGTGATCAGCACCGCAAGGCCCGACACGCCCCAATCCGACGACGTGCAGGCGATCCAGTACACCTACGGAACCGCGGCCGTTGGAGCCGTGCCGATCGCCAACTTCACGTACTCGCCGGCCTCGCCGACGACGGGCTCACCGGTCACGTTCACCGATTCGTCCACGGGTTCACCCACGGGATGGAACTGGGACTTCGCCGATCCCATCCCGGGAACGATCGGCGCGACCACGCAGAGCGCGAGCCACACGTTCTCGCAGCCGCGGACCTTCGCGGTCAAGTTCTCGGCGGGCAACGGCAACGGCACGAATTCGATCACGAGGCAGATCACGATCGCTCCGGCTGCGTCGACGTGCGTCCCGGGGACGACGACACTGTGCCTGAACGGAGGGCGCTTCCAGGTCACCATCGACTGGAAGAAGCCCGACGGGCCGACGGGCCAGGGCACGGGCGTGGGGCTGACGCCGGACTCGGGCTATTTCTGGTTCTTCGACCCCTCCAACATCGAGTCCGTCGTCAAGGTCTTGAACGGCTGCGCGATCAACGGCAACTACTGGGTCTTCGCGGCGGGCCTGACGAACGTCGAAGCCACGCTGAGGGTGCTGGACACGGCCAACGGCACGCTCCAGACCTACGTCAACCCGCAGGGCACGGCGTTCCAGCCGATCCAGGACACGAAGGCCTTCGCGACCTGCCCGTAAAGTGCGGGTCGGACGGCGCTCGAGAACATCCCGGGATCGCGAAGAGAAGAGTTGACGCCCGGGGATCGTTTTTTTGCTAGCATTCCCCGAACCTGACCCTCTGCTCCGACAAGTGAAGGGTCGTGGTTCGAGGAGGGGGAGCCATGGCGGGACGGGGCAGGGAACAGCACCAGCCGGAGCCCTGGAAGCACGACGGGCGCTCCATCGTGAACGCGAGCGGGTGGGTGCTCGCCAAGACCATCTTCGAGTCGGATGCCCGGCGCATCGTGGCCGCGGTCAACGACGTGCTCGGGATTCCGACGGCGGCGCTCGAGGCCGGATTCATCCGCGAGATCCTGGTCCCGCGGCCGGATTCGACGAGCGAGATGACAATCCGCATCCATCCGCTCCCGCAGGGGCCGACGGACCCGTCCGAGTTTTTCGTTCACGACCGGCGTCTGGGTGACCGGCGGGGCAGCGACCGGCGGCGCTTGGAACGGCGCCGCGGTGTCGCGGCCGCGCCGAGGATCCTGTCGATCGCGGATTGACTCGCAGGACTCCTCAAGGGCGCCCCTGTGGGTCATCCTGAGCGCAGCGAAGGATCCCTTTCATAACCCCGCCAAGACTCCAAAGGGATCCTTCGGGCCCTGCTGGGCCCTCAGGATGACAGTGGTTGCGCCGCCGGAGTCCGACTTGCAGAAAGCCGGCGCCCCTCTACGGCAGCGTCGCAACCCCGCTCTTCAGCTCGTACGTGCTCCCCTCCGGCAAGACGGCAATCCGAACCCCCGTCGCGCCGAGCGGCGCCGCGGACGCCGGCCTGATCTGCGCCTGCCGCGCGTCGTAGACGACGGCGACGCTTTCGCCGAGCACGCGCCACGGGCCGCCCGGTCCGACCTCGAGGGCGGTCGACTCGTCGATGCCGATGCCGACCAATTCCGGGTGCTCGAGGACGACCGAAAGCAGCCGGTTGCCGCGCCGGCGCCGCACGTGGTGCTGGTCCACGATCACGCCCGGGAGCAGCGCGAACCCCTCCGTGGTCACGACGTTGTCGCGCGCGATCGTCATGAAGGCATCGCTCGAATCCTTCGCGGGAGGACGGTCGCCCCCTGGCTTGCGCTCGTCGCCGGTGATCATCGGCGTGGACATCACCGCCGCGCCGGCGGAGGTTCCCCCAACGACGGCTCCCCGTCGGTAGCGCTCGTGGATGGCGGTTTCGACCAGGGTGTGTCCGATCGCGGCGGTCAACTTCGCCTGATCGCCCCCGCCGAACCAGATCCCGGTCACGCCGTCGAGGCGTCGCGCGGCGGCCTCGGTGTTTGCCTGCCCCCGGTCGAGCACGATCCGCTCAGCCTCGGCGCCGAGCTTGCGGAAATCTTCGGCGAGCTCGAGGCCCGCGTCCGCGTCCTCCGAGGCCATCGGGTAAAGGACGATGCGAGCGCGCCCTCGGCCGCCGGCCAGTTCGACGAACCGTTCGAGGATCCGATCCGGGATCGGCCCGCCGCCGACGATCATGAGCGCACCCGCCGGCCGCGGCGGCTCGGGCGCCGATACGGAGCTCGCGGAACTCGCCGCGCATGCCGCCGTCGCCAGGACGGCCGCCGCGAGTGTGCCAAGACGAAACCGAAGAGTCGTAGAGGTCGTGCTCATGCGTGCTGGATCTCCCTGTGACCGAAAGTCACCCGCTCCAGAATTCCGTACCGCGTTGTCGGCGTTCCCGAATCGCACTCGAGCTCGCGTCCACCCCGGAAAGACGAGCGGAGTCTGGACATGACTGGACGAAACCGCGATAGCATAACCGCAACAATTTCGAGTTGACGCAACACTCATCGCAGGAGGTCGCTATGCCGAGGGCGTTTCGCGGAGTCCTTCTCGCAGTGACCATGGCGCTGCTCCTCGCAGCGTCGCTCGCGGCCCAGGGCAACACCGGCAACGTGTACGGAAACGTAATCGACGAGCAGGGGGGCGCGATTCCGGGCGGCACGGCCACGCTCATCGGCCCGTCCCAGCCGACGACGACGAGCGTGGACGCGCAGGGGTTCTTCCGGTTCCTGAAGGTCCCGCCCGGCAAGTACGCGGTGACCGTCACGATGCCGGGCTTCACGACGGTCACGCGCGAGAACGTGAGCGTCTCGGTCGGCCGCAACACCCAGGTGGAGGTTCAGCTGAAGCTCTCGAGCGTTCAGGAGTCCGTGACGGTCACGAGCGCGACGCCGCTGATCGACACGCGCAAGGTCGAGACCGGCCAGAACTTCTCGAAGGAGGAGTTGACCCAGATCCCGACCTCGCGGGACATCTATTCGCTCATCCAGCAGGTTCCGGGCGTCCAGATCGACACCGTCAACGTCGCGGGCAACCAGAGCGGCATCGCCGGCGGCCCGGACTTCATCACCAAGGGCTCTGGCAACGTCGTTTACCAGGTCGACGGCGCGACCACGACGGACAACACCTACGGCAACCCGTTCGTCCGCCAGAACGGCGGCACCAACACGTTCTTCGACTTCGGGACGATCCAGGACGTCGAGGTCGCGACGGGGGGGTCGCTCGTCGAGCAGCAGACCTCCGGAGTGACGATCAACGTCGTCACCAAGCGCGGCACCAACGAAATCCACGGCGCGGCGCGCTACCTGTATGCCTCGAAGAACTGGCAATCGAACAATGAACCGCAGGAAGCCATCGACCAGGGCCTGCCCACCAACAACACCCGGCTGATCCGGGAATACGGTGCCGACCTGGGGGGACCGATCGTCAAGGACAGGCTCTGGCTCTGGTTCGCCGGCTCTTACCAGACGATCTCGACGAACCAGACGGCTTTCAGCACATATTTAGGAACCGTCGCCGCCCCGACCCTGGTCAACCTCGAGCCCTGGGCAGCGAAGCTGAACTGGCAGATCTCCAATGGGAACTCGGCGCAGCTATACTTCCAGCGCAGCGACCGGACCCAGACGAACACGAACATCGGCGCGACGCGGGACCCTCTGGCGGCCACACAGTTCACGGTTCCGACCAACTTCTACAAGGTCGAGGACTCCAACGTCTTTTCCTCGGACTTCTTCGCCTCGATCTTTGCGGCCTACCAGAATCCCGACTACACGGATATCGCCAACGGCTCTCTGGGTTGCAAGAACACTCCGTTCCAGCTCGTCTGCCCGGGCGACACGAGCCGGGACGCCTACTGGAACGTGGGCACTTTCTACAACAACTACCGGTACTACTGGGCCAAAGACCCCCAGAAACAGGCCAGCCTCACGATGTCCAAGTTCTTCAATACCGGCAAGCTCAACCACGAGCTGAAGTTCGGCTTCAACTATCGCCAGCAGATCGCCGATTCGGCCACGGGCTGGCCGGGGGATCAGAATTACGGCAGCGAGTATACGTACTCGTCTTCGAACACGGCGCTTCTCTCCCGGGGCGTGCGGCCGGTCTACAAGAACGTGTTCTGGAGCGGCACCCTCGGCGACACGATCACGACCGGAAACCTGACCGTCCAGGCCGGCGTTCGCTACGATCGGCAACAGGCCAAGAACCTTCCGGGCACCGCGTTCGGCAACACGATGTTCCCCGATCTGATGCCTGATGGGCGACCCGGTCTCCCGACCGTTCAATACCACGGCGCCCCGGACTGGCAGTTCGACTTCACCAACTGGCAGCCGAGGGTCTCGGCGACCTACGCCCTCGGCGAGAAGAAGACCACGTTGCTGCGCGCCTCGTACGCTCAGTTCGCCGACCAGCTCGGCTTCATCGGCTATTACGCAAGCGGTGTCCCGATCTCAAACGGGTATTACTACTACTGGAACTCCACGGTGGCGCTAGGCGGAAACGGCGACCGCATCGTGGACCCGAACGAGATCGGCGCGTTCTACGGCTTCTACAACGACATCGATCCCTCCGTCCTGCCGAACGTTCCGAACACGATCGCTCCGAACCTCAAGGTCCCCAAGACCAACGAGTTCACGATCGGTATCGATCAGCAGTTCACCGATACCTTCGCGGTGTCGGCGACGTTCAACTACCGCAACACCAACAACCTGATTCAGAACCCCCTGCCGACGGGCGCCGGCGCCGGGACGTGGGAGCTCGCGGGGCGCACCCTCTGCCTCTCCAACCCGGACGACCCGAACTCTCCGAGGGTTCCCTGCACGGCCACGGCCGCCAACGGCTTCAAGATCTCTTTCGACGAGCCGTTCTACAGCATGACGCTTCCCACCGAGCCTGGAGGCGTCACGATCTCGGACCGTCCCGGGGCCACCCAGAAGTACTACGGGGTGGACGTCAGTTTCGTCAAGCGACTCTCGGACCATTGGTCGTTCCGAGGCAACTTCGGCTGGAATCAGTTCAAGCAGTATCTGACGTCCGCGTCGTTCCAGGACCCGAACAATCTTTTGGGCGGGACCAACTGCGTTTCGGTGCCGGCGGCCAATGTGGCGCCCAATGTTTCGTGCACGGCGACCGGTTGGTCGTCCAAGGATTCGGTCTTTTTGAACGCGAACTGGCAATTCAACGTCAACGCTCTATATCAGGGTCCCTGGGGCCTCGACTTCGGTGCGAACTTCTTCGGCCGCCAGGGCTATCCGAACCCGTATTACGTCCGAACCCGCGCGACCGATGCCGCGGGCAACAGCCATCGATACCTGACCCAGATCGCCCAGGTCGACACGTACCGTTACGACAACGTCTACGAGCTCGACCTTCGCCTGGCGAGGACGTTTTGCATCGGTGGGGTCACGATCATTCCTGCCGCCGAACTCTTCAACGTGGCCAATGCGAACACGGTTCTTCAGCGTCGTGAGCGAGTCGGGGATTACCGGGCGTCGTCGGGCAAGTTCTCACAGAGCATCTACTTCAACGACATCATCGAGGTGCAGAGTCCCCGGATCGTGAGGCTCGGCATTGCGGTGAACTTCTAGGCCTACAGGAGCTTTCCGGGGCCCGACCGGGAATTCCGGCCGGGCCCTTTTCCTTTTCGGCGGCCGTGGGGCAGCTTCTCAAAGGAATCCTGGCCGCGGGCCTGCTGGCGGGGGGGCTCGCCGCCTGCCGCCGTGAGACTTCGGGCGGGGCGCCTGCCGGGGCGGGGCAAAGCCCCCGGGCTGTCCGCGACGTCGTGCTGATCACGATCGACACGCTCCGGGCCGACGCCGTCGGGTTCGACGGCAACCCGAGCGGCACGACGCCGAACCTCGACCGCTTCGCCGCGGAGGGCCGCGTCTTCACGCAGGCCCACTCGCACAACGTCATCACGCTGCCCTCCCACACCAATATCCTGACCGGGATGCTTCCCTACCAGCATGGCGTGCACGAGAACGCCGGCTTCCGACTTTCGCAAAAAACCCCGAGCGCGGCGACGCGCCTGAAAGAGAAAGGCTACGCGACGGGCGCCTTCGTGGGCGCGTACGTTCTCGACTCGCGCTACGGCCTCAACCACGGCTTCGACGTCTACGACGAGCTCTATCGGCACCTCGACGAGCAGTTCGAGTTCGACATCCAGCAGGCTCGGGCCGAAGACGTCGTCAAGGCGGCGCTCGAGTGGTACCGCAGCCAGGCGGGCAAACCGCGGTTCCTCTGGGTGCACGTCTACGACCCGCACGCCCCGTACGAGCCTCCTGAGGAGTACAAGCAGCGATACCCGGACGACTTTTACCTCGGAGAGGTCTCCTATACGGATGCCGCGCTGGCGCCGCTGCTCGCGGCGATCCGGGAAACGCAACCCGCGCCTCTCCTGGTCGTGACGGGCGACCACGGAGAGTCGCAGGGTGATCACGGCGAGCTGACTCACGGCCTCTTCTGCTACGAGGCGACGCTCCACGTGCCCCTCTTTGTCTGGTCTCCAGGCCTCGTCGCCTCGGGCCGCGACGACGTGCCCGCGCGCCACATCGACATCCTTCCGACGATTCTCGACGCGATCGGCGAGCGGAAGCCCGAGGAGTTATCGGGCCAGTCCCTGGTTCCCGCCGGGCGCCGCGAGGCGCCGGAGGGCAGCTACTTCGAAGCCCTGTCGGCAGCTCTCAACCGCGGGTGGGCGCCGCTGAGAGGGATCGCGCTGCACGGCCACAAGTACATCGACCTGCCGATCCCGGAGCTCTACGACCTCCCGCTGGATCCCGATGAGCGAAAGAACCTGGTTCCGGAGGGCCCGGACGCCCTGAGGAGCCTGCGCAAGCGCCTGCTCGAGCTGCCGGCGGCGCCCATCGAGAGGGGAACGATCGGCTCGGAGGAGGCGGCGAAGCTTCGCAGCCTGGGCTATCTGACGGGTCAGGGTGAGATGAAGACTTCCTACGGCCCGGCCGACGACCCCAAGACGCTGATCGTCGTCGACCAGACGCTGCACAAGATCATGGACCTCTTCGGTCGCCGAAAGTGCGACGAGGCCATCCCCATCGCCCGCCGCGTCGTGGCGGAGCGCCCGAACATGAAGCTCGGATACCTCCATCTCGCGATGGTCCTGCGCTGCAAGGGAGACCTCGAAGGCGTCTTGCGCGCCTTCGAAACCGCGTCCGAAAAGGGGGCGGGCGGGGAGAGCATCGACCGTCAGAAGGCCATGCTGTTGTCCGAGTTGGGCCGGCCGAAGGCGGCGCTCGCCGTACTCGAGCCCTATGGCGACAGCGACGATCTGGAGACGTTGAACGCGCTCGGCATTGCTCTGGCCGACGGCGGCCGCCCCGCCGAGGCCCTCCCGGTCTTTTCCCGGGTCCTGGAGCTCGATCCGCAGAACGCCGTCGCCTACCAGAACGCCGGGATCTCTCTCTTGAAACTCGGCCGCGTGGACGAGGCCCGGCAGAAGCTCGAGGCGGCGCTGCGTCTCGGCAAACGCCACACCCGCGCCTGGAACGCCCTCGGCGTCGCGTGGATGCGCCTTGGAGATCCGGCCAAAGCCATCGGCGCGTGGGAGCGGTGTCTCGAAATGAACCCGGACCAGTTCGACGCGTTGTACAACATCGGCCGCGTCGCCGGGCAGATTGGCGACTGGAAGAAGGCCCGGGCCTCCCTCGAACGCTTCGTCGCGACGGCGCCGCCGAAGCAGTACGGCAAGGACCTCGCCGAGGTCCGCGGCGTTTTGGCCGACATGAAGCGCCAGGGGTTGTAGTCCGGCGAATACAGAATCAAGTCTGACCCCCTCTGCTCCTCGGGATGACGGCTATTTCGCGCGGGTCAATCCCTGATGACAGAATGGTGGGATGAAATTTTGCCGTAGTCTCGTGGGTCTTGCCGGCCTGGCCCTTCTCGCCGCCTCCCCGCAAACAGAAACAAGGTCGTTTCTCGTCCAGGGAGCCCGCGTGGCCGACGGGACCGGGGCGCCGCTCGCGGCCGCGGACGTGCGAGTCGTTGGCGACCGGATCGTCGAGGTCGGCAAGCTCTCTCCCAAAGACGGCGAGCGCGTGATCCGCGGCGAGAAGCTCGTCCTGGCGCCGGGATTCATCGACGTCCACAATCACTCGACCGAGGGCCTCGTCACCGATCCGCTCGCGGAGACGCAGGTCTCGCAAGGCATCACGACCCTCGTCCTCGGCCCCGACGGCGCCTCGCCCTGGCCGATCGCGACCTATCTCGAGGAGCGCGAGAAGGGGCCGGCGGCCCTCAACGTCATGACCATGGTCGGCCACGAGACGGTCCGCAGCCTCGTAATGGGCAAGGACTACAAGCGCAAGTCGACGGCCGATGAGACCGCGAAGATGGCCGCGCTCGTCGAGCAGGGGATGAAGGAAGGCGCGATGGGGCTCTCCTCCGGCCTCGAGTACGAGGTCGGCAGCTATGCGGCGACCGAAGAGCTCGTCGCGCTCTCGCGGGCCGCGGCGCAGTACGGCGGTTTCTACATGACGCACAGCCGCGACGAGGCGGACAAGAGCTTCGAGGCCATGGAAGAGGCGATCGCCATCTCGAAGCAGGCCGGCCTGCCGCTCGACATTTCCCACATCAAGCTCGCCACCGTGGGCGTCTGGGGCCAGTCGAAGAGGGCCGTTGCCCTGATCGACGCGGCGCGCGCCAGGGGCCAGGACGTCACGGCCGACTGCTATCCCTACGAGGCGTGGCACTCGAACATCGAAGTCCTCGTGCCGAACAAGCAGTACTTCGACGCGAAGAGCGTCGCCCGCGCGCTCGCCGACGTCGGCGGAGCGGACCGCGTGACGATCACGGCCTGCAAGGCCCACCCGGACTACGCCGGCAGGAACCTCGAGCAGATCGCGAAGTCCGAGGGCATCTCGACGACGGACCTGTTCGCGAAGATCGTGAAGGACGGCAGCGCCGACGTCATCGGCCACTCGATGAAGACCGAGGACGTCGACACCTTCTACCGCCAGCCGTGGGTGATGGTGGCCTCCGACGGAGGTATCGCCGCCGACCACCCGCGCGGCGCCGGGACGTTTCCCCGCGTGCTCGGCCGCTTCGTGCGCGAGAGGCACCTCTTCACGCTCGAGGAAGCCGTGCGCAAGATGACGTCGCTTCCGGCCGCGCGCATGAGCCTCAAGGACCGGGGGCGGATCGCCCCGGGGATGAAGGCGGACCTCGTGCTCTTCAATCCCGAGACCGTGATCGACCGGTCGACCTTCGAAGACCCCCGCAGGCTCTCCGAAGGCGTCGAGTTGGTCGTCGTCAACGGCGAGGTCGTCTGGTCGGCAGGCAAGTCGACCGGTGCAAGACCCGGAAGGGTGCTTCGAGGCGCGGCGTCTGCGCAGTTTGCGGCGAGCAGCGCCAAACCTTGAAGCGTTCGCTGGCGGGTTTGCTCGTCCTGGCCGCGTCGGTCCGGATCGCCGGCGCGCAGGGCCTTGCCCCGGCGACTCCCGCCGTGACCGAACCTTCGTTCGACGGCCAGGTGATCAGCCCCTACGACGTGCACATGGTCGCCGGCCCCTTCGCGGGCGCTGCGGGTCAGAGCCACCTCTGCACCGACTGGGAGATCCAGACCGTTGCGACCGGCGCGGCGGTGTGGACCGCCCCTTGCGTGACGGGAGCCCTCGCCGTTCACACGCACCTGGGCGACGGCGCGTTCGTTGGAACGCTCGCCGGCCATCACCAGCTCGACGCGGGCACGTCGTACACGCTGCGCGTGCGCTTCCGGGGCGACGGGGCCGGAATGCCCTGGAGCGAGTGGGCGGTGCGCGCATTTCAAACCGCGTCGGCCACGGCCATCGAGCCGCTCGTCCTCTCGGACGTCTCGCCGATTCCTTCGCCGCGCTGGCAGGACGGGACCGGGCACGACCTCGACCTGCCTGCCGGGGCGGCGTTGCGGCTCGAGCTTCCCGCGACGGGTACGCTCCTCGCCTTCAACGGTCCGGGCGGGGTGGATGCACCGGTCTCGAACCCTCCGCCGCTGTCCGCACATGGCGGGGCCCGCGTCGTGTGCGAGGCCGGTCCGGCCGCGCTCGGCGTGCCTGCGTCCCGGATCTCATTCACGGACGGAAGCGGCGCCGATCGGCAGATCTTTTTGCCCGCGATCGCGCTTTCGAGCGGCCAGGCCGCCGCATTCTGGATCTCGGCGGCGGGCGAGGCGTTTCCCGCCAACGTCGCGTCCGCCGCGGAAGTCGCGCCCGGGTCCTGGGGCGCGGCCGTCAGCGCTTCACCGGTCCCCTGGGGCGTCAAGCAGCCGGGCTTCATCGTCGAACGGGTCGCCACCGGTTTTCAGCTGCCCGTCAACATCGCCTTCCTTCCAAGTCCCGGTTCCGGCGCGAACGATCCACTCTTCTACGTCACCGAGCTGTACGGGACGATCAAGACCGTGACACGCGGGGGAGCCGTGTTCGACTATGCGACCGGACTCATCAACTTCGACCCGACCGGCGCCTTTCCGGGCTCGGGCGAAGTGGGCCTGACCGGCATCGCCGTCGATCCGGTCTCGGGCGACGTGTTCGTCGGGGCGGTCGAAGCGATTGCGGGCGTGACCGACTCGCACTTTCCGCGGGTCATCCGGCTCCACAGCACGGACGGTGGCCGCACGGCTTCGAGCCGCACGACGGTCCTCGACTTTCCCACGGAGCCGCTCGGGGCCTCGCACCAGATCTCGAACATATCGATCGGGCCGGACGGAAAGCTCTACGTGCACATCGGCGACGGGCTGCTGACGACGCCCGCCCTCGACATGACGTCCGTGCGAGGCAAGATCCTCCGGACGAACCTGGACGGCTCGGCCCCGGCGGACAACCCGTTTTACGACGCGGCGGACGGCATCTCCGCGGCCGATCTCATCTTCGTGCTGGGGTTGCGAAATCCATTCGGCGGAGGGTGGCGTGCGGCCGACGGGGCGCAGTGGGAAGTGGAAAACGGACCGAGCGTGGATCGCCTGGCCAAGGTCGTGGCCGGCCGCAACTACCTCTGGGACGGCTCGAACGCGAGCATGACGAACTTCGCCGCGTACGTCTGGCCGATCGCCGTCGCGCCCGTCAACATCGCCTTCGTGCAGCCGGCGACGTTTGCGGGAAGCGGCTTTCCGGCCGACCGGCAGGACCACGCCTATGTGACCGAATCCGGACCGACCTACGCGCCGGGCCCCCAGGCCTTCGGCAAGCGGGTGAGCGAGTTCGTCTTCGACCCGCAGGGAACACTCGTCAGCGGGCCCGTGCCCCTGATCGAGTATGTCGGCGCCGGGCGCGCGACGGCGACCGCGCTCGCGGCAGGCCCGGACGGGCTCTACTTCGCGGACCTCTACAAGGACTTCGGCGCGGTCACTCCGATCGACGCCGGAGCCAACGTGTTTCGCATCCGCTACGTCGGCATCGCGGACTTCTCCGCGAGCGTGGCCTCGGGGCTGCCGCCGCTCGAGGTGCAGTTCCAGGACGCCTCCGACGTACCGGGCGCGTCGTCGTGGCACTGGGAGTTCGGAGATGGCTTCGTGAGCGACGAGCGCAATCCCAGCCATGAATACCTCGCGGCCGGCCGCTTCGACGTGCGGCTGACCGTGACGGGCCCGGCCGGAGCCGTGGCGCGGCAGAAGGCGGCCGCCGTGGCCGTGCTGCCGCCGGCCCGCCAGGCCGTGTGCTGTCGTCCCCTCCCGCCGGTCCCCAGGGCCCTCCCGCCCCGATAGAATGGCCCGATGAGCTCGCCAACGGGGCAGGAAGGCCAGGGGATCCACCCCGCCTGGCGCTGGGGCCTGGCCCTTCTCGTGCTCGTCCTGCTCGCCGGGGTGATCGCGGCGGTCTCGCGCCCGAAGGGCCCGTCCGTGCAGACCGCCGCCGTGCGCCGCGGCGAGCTGCTCGTGCCCGTGCAGTGCGACGGCACGCTCGAACCTCCGCCGGGCGGAGAGCTGCGCGCGGGCGACCCGGCCACGGTCGCGCAACTGTTCGTGGGCAACGGCGACCATGTCCGTGCGGGCGTCGCGCTCGTCCGGCTCGAGAACACGGAGCTCTCGCGCAAGGCGCTCGAAGCGCGATCGGAAGCCCTCCGGCTCGAGTCCGAGCGCGCGACGGCGGCGGCGGACGCGAGCGAGCTCGAGCGCAAAGAGAAGCAGGCCGCGAAGCAGTTCGAAGCGGACGGACGCCTTCTCAAGGGCGGCGCGATCACTCGCATGGCCTACGAGCAGGACGAGATCGCCCTCTCCGAGGCGCGGGACCGCGCGCGCGCGGCCCGGGCGCGGCTCGAGGCGCTCGAGGGCGCGAAGGGGGATGCGATCTCCCGCGTCGAATTGGCCCGGGTGTCCGCGGCCGACCTCGAACGCCGCGTGGCGGGGCTGACTCTCCGCGCTCCCGCGGACGGGCTCGTGTACGGGCTTCCCCGGCGGACCGGCGAGGCCGTCGTCGCGGGACAGGTCGTTGCGAACGTGATCGATCCCGAGCGCCGCCGGCTGCGCGCCCGGGTGGACCAGCCGGACCTTCCGCGGACCGTTGCGGGGCAACGCCTCATCGTCACGTTCGATGGACTGGCCGGCGAGCGCTGGGAGGGCAAGGTCACGTTCGTCGATCCCGGCCTGCGCGAAGTGGGCGGCCGCGAGGTGGGAGAGGTGCTCGGCGAGGTGGCCGATCCGAAATCGAAGCTGCCCTCCAACGCCGCCGTGGACGTGCAGATCGTGACGGGCCAGAGGAGCGGCGCCCTCGTGGCGCCGCGCGCGAGCGTCTTTCGCGACGGCGACAAACGGTATGTCTACCTCCTCGAGAGCGGGCGCGCCCGCCGCCGCGACGTGACGGTCGGATTACTCGGCCTGACGGAGGTCGAGGTCGTGGGTGGCCTGGCCGAAAAGGACATCGTGATCCTCCCCGGCGCGACGACGCTGTCCGATGGGCTCCGCGTGCGCGCCGCCAACGCGAAGGGCTGAACCGGGCCCGCCATGTTCAACCGCGAAGTCTTCGGCATGGCCGTGGACCGGTTCCGCAAGCACCCGGTCCAGACCTCGCTCACGCTGGCGGGGCTCGTCGTCGGAACGGCCTCGATCATCCTCGTGGTGACGCTCGGCCTGACGGGGCGCGGCTACGTGCTGCGCCAGATCGAGGGGGTCGGCTCGCACCTCGTATGGGCGAACTACCGCGGCACAGTCACTTCCGGCGTGTCGCGGGTGTCGGACGACTTCATGACCGAGACGGACGTGAAGGCGATCGCGGCGCGGGGCGACCTCTTCTCCGGCGCCACGGCGATCCTGACCCTGCGCGGCAGCGTCACCGTGCAGTCGCAGGTCAAGACGCTCACCGTCCTCGGCGTCATGGCGAACTACGGCCACGTGCGCAAGAACATGCGGATCCTGCGCGGGCGGTTCTTCGACGAGGACGATCTGCGGGAGCGCGCGCGTGTGTGCGTGGTCAATCGGGACCTCTACGACCAGCTCTTCGCCAACGACGACTCGCCGGACAAGACGATCCGCACGCTCGGGACGACCTTCCAGGTCGTCGGCGCGTTCGACGAGCCCGTGGACACGCTCGGCCGCGGCGAGGTGGTGCCGGAGACGATCCTCATTCCGCTCAGCGTGGCGTGGTATTTCACGCCGACCCACCAGGTAAAGACGCTGTTTGCCGAGGCGCGGGAGTTCGAGGAGCTGCCGGCGGCGGTGAAGACCGTCGAAGAGATCCTGCGCGATCGCCACCGGGCGGGTTCCGTCTACCAGGTCGAGAGCATGACGTCGGTGGTGCGCCTGGCCCGGGCGATCTCGGTGGCGCTGATCGTGGTCTTCATCCTCGCCGCGGCGGTGTCGGTCGTCGTCGGCGGGGTTGGCATCATGAACATCCTGCTCGCCTCGGTCGAACAGCGCACGCGCGAGATCGGGGTCCGCATGTCGGTGGGCGCCCGGCGCCGGGACATTCTGGGGCAGTTTCTTTTCGAGGCGCTCGCGCTCGGGGCCGTGGGGGCCACGATCGGCGTCGCGATCGGGCTCGGGCTTCCCTACCTGACTCGGGTTTTCGTGCGTGGCGTCGACATCCAGGTCTCGCTCTGGTCGGCCGCGATCGCGTTTCTCTTTTCCTGCGGGGTGGCGGTGGTGTTCGGCGCCGTGCCGGCCTACCGCGCTTCGAGTCTCAACCCTTCGGAGGCACTTCACCATGAATGACCGTCGTCGCTCCGGTCCCCGCTTCGCTCCGATCGGCCTGGCTGTCGTCGCCGGTTTCGCGAGCCGTTCTCTGGTCCTGGCGCAGCCGGCACCGTCCGCCGACACGCTGACTCTGCGCCACGCCGTGGAGCTCGCCCTGGAGCAGGCCCCGCAGCTCGCGGCGACGCGGGCGGCGCGGGACGAGTCCGGCGCCGCCGCGCGCATTTCGCAGGACGCACTCCATCCGTCGGTATGGGTCTCGACGACACCGGGATACTCGTCGGGCCTGCCCGTGTCGGTGGCGGGAAGCGTGCCGGCCTATGCCGCCGTCGAGGTTCGCCAGACGATCTACGACCCGTGGAGGAGAAACGAGGCCCTCCAGGCTCAGGCGAGCGCGGCGGATTCCGAGGGTGCGGTGGAGAGCGGCTGCGCGGACACGGTCCGCACGACCGCGGCGGTGTACGCGAAGGCCTGGACCGACGAGCGGCGGGCGGAGGCGGCGCGCCGCGGGCTTGCGGCGGCCGAAGCGGCGCGCGACCGGGCTGTCGCGCTCTTTGGGGAAGGGCGCATGACCGCCATCGACGTCGACCGGGCGAAGCTCGCCGCCGCGCGGGCAAAACAGAAGGTGTTGAATGCGGAGTCCGACCGCGACCTCGACGGCCTCGACTTGAAGCGCCGGATCGGGTGGCCCGCAAACGCGCCGCTCCGGCTTTCCAGCGAGAGCGAAACGGCGCTCAACGACGTGGGTTCGGCCGAGAACCTGGCCGCGGCGCGGGCGGCGGATCCCGAGCTCAAGGCGCTCGGGCGCCAGATCGAGTTGCTCGGCGTGTCGGCAAGGCTCTCCTCGAGGCGCTGGCCCGTGATCGCGGCGTCTGCGCAGTACCAGCGTCTGCCGTCCTACTACTCCAAGTACTACAACAGCTTCAACGAGAACAATTTCAGCGTCGGCGTGTCGATCCGGATCCCCGTCTGGGCCGGCGGCCTGCTCGACGACACCGAGGCGAGGGCCAAGGCGAGCGTGTCGCGCGCCGAGGCGGACCTGCGCGTGCGCGAGTCGGACCTCGAGATGGCCGTGCGGCGGGCCGAAGCCGCGATCGCGAGGTCGGAAGCGGAGGCGAGCCTCGCCCGGCGCGCGCGCGGCATCGCCGAGCAGGAGGTCGCGGCCGCGGAGCTGCTCCTGGTCGAAGGCCGCGCGGAAGCGGGCGAGCTCGACCTGCGGCGCCTCTCCCTGGCCGACGCCGAGGAGGAGGCTGCGACAACGAGCCTCCTGGCGCTCGAGGACCGGATGAAGCTGCTCGCCCTGCGCGGCGAGCTGGCGCGGACGATCCTCGGCGCCGAGCCGCCCTGCGCCGTGGTGGCGGGGCCTTAGCCTAAGACTGCGACCTCGTCGCGGCGCGGGCCGCGTCGGGGGTGACGGAAGTCTCGGCCTGCTCGATCAATTCGACGTCGGGCGTGACCTGGCCGTCGAACTCGATGCCCCCGCGCTCCTGGCGCACCTGGCGCGCGAAGAGCGAAACGCGCCGGTCGAAGAGAAACTGCCACAGCAGTTTCGACCAGGACGCGTGGCTGCCCAGCGTGTCGTACGCCTCGGGGGCCATGCGCCTGAGGACGGGCAGTCGGTTCCACGGCACGGACGGGAAGTCGTGATGCTCGTTGTGGTACCCCACGTTCATGGCGATCCGGTTCAGCCAGCCGTAGTAGCTGTTCGTCTCCTGCCCCGGGAAGAGCAGGTAGTGCTCCTGGATCCACCGCGCCCCGAGGGGATGCAGCCCGACGCTGAAGAAGAAGGAGATCAGGAGGTACGCGAACGCTTTCGGACCGAAGAGCATCCACATGGCCGCGTCAAAGCCGAACTGGACGACGACGTTCAGAGCGACCCAGCGGTCGATCGGCCGGATCTCGCGCAGGCGCGGGGGCCGCGTGCTCTGGACCAGAGGAAAGAGCAGGAGCCAGATTGCCTTGCGCCAGGGCGAGGTGCCCACCAGGCGCGCCTCCCAGGTGTTCGGGATGTCGGCATCGAGCTCGTAGACGCCCTGGAAGGCATGGTGCTTGAGGTGATAGCGCTGGAAGAAGACGGAGCTCGGCAGGGCCTGGGGCAGGTTCGCAAAGATGCCCGCGAGGATGTTGGCTCCGGGCCTCTTGAAGATCAGGTTGTGCGTGCTCTCGTGGATGAGCGCGAAGAGCGCGTGGTTGGCAAAGGCGCCGATGGTCGCCGCGACCGCCACGACGAGCCACCACGGGGCGCCGGAGACGAGCGCGGCGATGCCCGCTTGCGGCAGCACGAGGGCCGCGATGATCCAGATGGTCGCGGGCGTCTTGCCGATGAGCCGGCGGACTTCCGGATGGTCCCGGAGGATCTGCCGCGTGCGGCTGCGATGCGGTTCGGGCAGGTCCGAGACGGAAAATCCGAGGCCCGGTTCGGGGGCGGCGCCGGGCGATTGCATCGAGCCGGGGTTAGGGCCGGTACTCCGGGACCCCGAGATTCTTTGCCTCCACCGGGCTTTCCTCCGCGAGGCGGAAGTCTCCGCGGTCGGCCCGTACGTTGCGCGTGTAGAGCGACACCTTCGGGTCGGTGATGAACCACCAAAGGAGCTTTCCCCAGGAAGGATGGTTCTTCAGCGTGTCGTAGGCCTCCGGGGCCGCCCGCTTGAGCTCCGGAAGGCGATTCCAGGGCACGGATGGAAAGTCGTGATGTTCGTTGTGGTAACCGATGTTCAGCTGGAACCGGTTCAGCCAGCCGTAGTAGCTGTTGGTCTCCTGCCCGGGGAACATCACGTAGTGCTCCTGGATCCAGCGGGCGCCGAGCGGGTGGCCGCCGACGCTGAAGAAGAAGGAGACGAAGAGGTACGCCAGCGCTCCGGGGCCGAGCAGCATGAACACGGCGGCGTTGAACGCCATCTGGATGACGAAGTTGATGACGACCCACTTGTCGATCGGCCGCAGCTCCTTCAAGCGCGGCGGCCGCGTGAGCTGGACGAGCGGGAAGAGGAAGAGCCAGATTGTCTTGCGAATGGCGGAGTTGCCGACGAGATTCGCCTCCCAGATGTTCGGCACGTCCGCGTCGTGCTCGTAAACCCCGAGGTAGGCGTGGTGCTTCATGTGGTATCGCTGGAAGAACACCGAGGACGGAACGACGATCGGGAAATTGGCCAGCATTCCGGTCAGGACGTTGGCCGTGGGCGACTTGAACACGAGGTTGTGGGTGCACTCGTGGATGATCACCCAGAGGGCATGGTTGGCGAAGGCGCCGACGAGGATCCCCGCCGGGACGATGATCCACCAGGGGCTCGCGCTCAGCAGCCAGGCCGCCGCGACCTGGAACGCCACGATTCCGAAGGTGATCCAGAAAGTGGCGGGGTTTCTGCCGATGAAGCGGCGCACCTCGGGGTGCTCCTGCAGGATCTGCCGGGCGCGTCCGCCGTGCGGAATCGGCGTCGCCGGGTGGAGGAAATCCCGCGGGGGATCGAACGTGGACGCAGTCATGCTTCTAGTCTTTCACACCTTTTGTCGCAGCCCCGAACGAGAGAATAGGACCCCCGCGCAGCGCCTCAGCCCTCCGGGAGACGGGCCCGGACGACTCCCGGCCACCGGCCCGGGAATTTACTTGCCCGCGCGCCCAACTTCACGGCGGCTCTACCGGCGGCTGTTACTCGTTCGCGCTGGAGGACTTGCCATGAACCAGAACCCGGAGATGAACTGGACTTGCCCCGACTGTCAGACTCGAAACGCCTCGACGATCCCCGCCGATGCTGAGGCCGGACGGGTGGTGGACGTGTTTTGCAGGTCCTGCCGCAGCGAGCACGAGGCCTCGGTCTTTTTTGCACTGACCCAGGCCGGGGCTCCGATGACGGTCGGGGTCGTCTGGGTCTGAACGAAACGTCGGTTTGAACGGGATCGGTCGTCCCGCAGGCTGGCCTGCGAGCCCCATGCTCGACCGAATTGCGCTCTTTGGGTAGATCGCCATCTGCCTCCGCGCTCGGACCCTGCCCGGGCGCCCGCGACGACGCCTTCGAATCAGGCCCTTGTCGCGACTCTCGATTCGGAGATAATGCGGCGCCCGGCGGGCTAAATCGCGATGGTAGACAGAGTTCGGGGCAGGGCCGCCCCCTTCAGCAAGCGGCTCCAGAGGACCGTGCTGCTCGCGGCGGGACTCGCCGCGTTCGCGGTTGGCGCGCAAGCGGGCCAGCTTCACCTTTTCCCGGCGCGGCCGCCGGGTTCAGTCGTTGTCCCGGCGGAACTGGATTGGGGCGGCGAGGCAAACGCTCATATCGTCAATTTCGAGCGTTCCTATCCCTGGAGCACTCGGGGAGGCGCGGAGCTTCGCCTCCAGGGCGAGGCGGGCCCCGGCGCCGGGGATCCGCAGGAGGCGCCTCAGCCTGCGGCGTCGCCGTCCGAACCACCGAAGAAACTCTTCACCAAGGGGACGATCATCGTGTCGGCCGCGACGGTGCTCGGCGGAGCAGCCCAGGGGCTGGGGGCGCCGTTGCAGTATGGCTGGGTGGACTTTCACACACACGACGAAGGATTTTTCAGCCGGAACACGTACGCCGGAGGAGCCGACAAGGCCTCGCACTTCGTCATCTCGAGCGGCGTAGCGCGGGCGCTCTACGACGTGTACACCAGGTACCAGGGGCACTCGCCGGATGAATCCTTTACCCTGGCCATCGCCACGACGTTCATGAGCGGCCTGGCCGTGGAGCTGCTCGACGGGGCTTCGGTCTACGGTTTCTCGTTCCAGGACCTGACGGTCGATGCGCTCGGGGCGGCGGCAGGGGCCCTGATCCAGCGCAATCACCTCCAGGACCTGCTCGGTCTGCGCCTCGGGATGGCCGACACCGACATTCCTCCCGAAGCCGTCGGCGCGAGCGAGGAATCGCTCGGCAGGAGCTACTCGGACGAGATCTACATGGCGGACTTGAAGCTTGGCGGCCTGATCACGCGCCTTCATGGCAAGCCCGGCATCTCGCGGTTCTTCCTGACGTCGTTCGTGTTCTTCACGAAGGGCTTCGGCTACCAGCCGCCGCTTCCGTCGCGCTACCAGGAGATCGGCTTCGAACTCGGGTTGAACGTCCCGGAGATCCTGACGGCGGTGGGAGTCAGGGACACCACGTGGTGGGGCGCGGGGCTGCTCGCGATTTTCCAGTTCTTCCGCGTCCCGTTCACGCAGGTCGGGGTCTACTACAACCTGTTCAACCACAAGTGGTACGGGCCGGGCGCTCCGTATCACTACTACTGACTCGGGAGAGCTGGCGCAGGCACCGGAGCGGCCGCGCCGTCCCGCGCAGGATCCTAACGGGCGGAGTCGGGGCTCGATTGTCCGGAGCCTGACGGGACCTGATGCCGGCCTCGCGCCTGCGGCTGCCGAGCGCGGCGACGAGGACGGCGACGAAGAAACCCGGCGTTCCCACGGCTGCCGACGCCAGGAACCAGTAGGCCTTCCCGAAGAGGGCGAGGACCATCACGATGTAGATGAAGTCGCGGCCGGAGACGGCGTCCAGGACTCGTGCCATCCGCGACTGGCGCGAATGCGAGGCGGTCGTCAGGAGCGATCCGCCGCCGGCCCGGGGCCGCATCGCGTAGTTGTAGATGAAGCCGGCGGACAGAACCGTCCCGGAGACGGCCAGCGCGCCGAGGACGAGCGGCCACGACTGCCCGCTCGCGGTGCTCCAGGCAACCGCAAAAGCGGAAAAGACGGCGACGTGCACGACGTTGTCTCCCCAGAAGTCGAGCAGGCCGCCCAGCCGGGACTCCTGGAACTTCAACCGCGCGAGCTCGCCGTCGCAGCCGTCCAGGATCGAGTGCAGAAGGAAGAGCAGGCCGCCCGCGATCTGGCGGGGCCGCGCCGGGGACGCGAAGGACCAGGCCGCCGCCAGGCCCAGAGCCAGGCACACGAGCGTCATCATGTTGGGCGTGACGCGCGTCCGGGCAAGCCGCCGGGTCACCGCAAGCGAGATCTTCCGGCTGACGAATCGCGTGAGGATTCCGTCCTGCTTCTTGACGAGGCCCTTCAAGAGAAGAGTCTCCGCGGCGGCGAGCTCCGAGTCCGTCGTGACCTCGAGGGGCAGGGCAACGGCGCCGATCGGGGCGCCCGGAGGCAGCGCCGCAAACCAGTCGGACATCACGCCCGACAGGCTCGACTGGCGCGCCAGGGCGCGGGCAAGCGGCGCAGGCTCGGGCGTCTGCACGATGGCCCCGACGCCCAGCCGGTGAAGGCTCCCCGGCTCGGCGGGCGCCTCGCGAAGGCTGCGAAGCCACTGCGGGCTTGCGACGACCCGGTCCGGCAGCAGCACGATCCGACCCGGCGGCAACGCCGACTCGGCCGCGTCGCGAGGAAAGATGCGCGCGTCCGTTGCTTCGAGAGCCGTGCTTGCCGCTGCGCCCTCGCGGGCGAGCACGTACACGCGGTCGAACCCGGCGCGAAACGCCGCCAGCGCCGTCCGGCGCACGAGGGGCAACCCGAGAACGACGGTCTCGGCAGAGGGGGATCCGGGCAGCGCGGTCGCGGAGCTGGCCAGAACCAGGGTCGCGGCCGCGTTTGCCGGCGGCGTCATACGGCCACGCGCGAAAGTCGACGCGCTCGCGCCGCGAGGTGTGCGGCAATGTGGCCCGCCGCTTCCTCCCGGAAGAGCGCGAAGCTCGGCCACGCGTTCAGGTCGATCACGAAGATCCCGGCGTCGGGTGCGACGATGGCGTCGCCTCCCCAGACGTCGAGCCCGAGTGCCTGCGCGGCGCGGCACGCGATGTCGCACAGGGCCTGCGCGTCGAAAGCGTGTCCGGACACGGGGTGTTCTTTGGGGTAGAACCACTTGAACCAGGCCGCGGAGGCGGTTTCGTCGCGGGAGGCCGACGCCGCGGCGTCGGTGACGCCGTAGAACTTCACGAGGTCGCCTTCCACGTGTCCCTGGACGACGGCACGCGGCAGCCCCCGGCTCCCGAGCTGATCGAGCGCAGCCCGGACCGAAGCCGCGTCCGTGGCAAAGACCACGTCCCCTTCGCGCGTTTTGTGCCCGGTCGCCTGCTTGACCCAGCATGCCGAGAAGAGCCGGTCCGCTTGCTTGCCCCCGGGCAGGGACTGGCCGCAGTCCAGCAGCCGGCTCTCCGGCATCGGGATGCGCCGGCCCCCGAGCAGGGCGATCGTCCTCTCGCGATGCGTGTTGGCGACCGAACGCGAGCTGTTGACGACGCAAGCTCCGCGGCTCTCCCACCGGCGCAGGCGCTCGAGCGCGGGCAGACCCTCGCACATCGAAAAGGCGAGCGAGGGCAGGTCGTCGTCATGGCTGCCGAGCGCCTTCGGCTCGAGGTAATCGACGGAAAATCCCGCCTCCTCGAGCCTGCGGCCCGTGGCCTGCAGGATCCCGGCGTCGTCGGCCTCGCGGCCCGGCGAGTGCTCGACCTCGCGGAAAACGCCGCGACAGGTCGGGGTCGCGGCAGGGCTCGACGTCACAGGTCGAGCCCCGCCAGCTCCGCCAGCCGTGTGATCACGGAATCCCCCGGGCAGCAGGGGCCGCCGTTGCCGGCCGCGCTCTCGGAACGCAGCCACACGTGCCGCATTCCAATCTGCCGCGCGCCGGCCATGTCCCGCCGAAGCGAGTCACCCACGAAGACCGCTTGCGCCGCCGACGCCCCGAGAACGTCGAGCGCCGCCTGGAAGATCCTGGGGTCGGGCTTCTTGCAGCCGACGAGCGTCGAGTCCACGGCCGCCGTGATCGAGGGACTCAGGCCGGCTTCATCGCAGACGGCCTGGATGTTCCCGTAGAAGTTGGACACGATCCCGATGCGGTAGCGTTCGCGCAGGCGCGACAGTAGCGCCGCGCTCCGGGCGAGCTGCCGCAGAGACTCCTCCGTGAACCGGTCGCCGATTCTCCGCAGAAGAGCACTTTCGCGTTTGAGGCGGGCGGCCAGCCCGTCGGCGACCCGCTCGACCGTGCCGCGAAGACCGGTATCGGCCGGGATCCTTCCTTCGAGCGAGTCCGTCGCGCCGTAGAAGGCGGGGTCGAACTGCTCCTGGGACACCTCGAGGCCCTCCTGGCGTGCGAGCCGGAAGAAGCGGTCCTTCCAGGGCACGCCCTCCGCGTCGAGCGTTCCTCCGAAGTCGAAGAGCAGGACGCGGGCTCCGGCGCGAAGCGTTTCGGTCGAAGCCGTCATCGGACCTGCTCCGACCCGGCGAGCTTCGGGTTGCTGCCGACCGTGCCGGGCGCCGCCTTGCCGGCCGGCCGGCGCCAGAGAAATGCGAAGCCCGGCAGGACCCAGAGAAGCTCGCGGGCCCGGCGGACGAGCCCGTAAGCCACCCCGGTCGAAGCCGGCAGCCCCAGGAGAACGAAAACCCCCGTTCGAACGCCCTCCGCCGTGCCGGCGCGTCCCGGAACGAAGAGGAACAGGTTGTTGAGCAGCATGGCGAGGGACTCGGCCGCAAACGCAGTCTCCCACCCGCGGCCGGGGGCGAGCATGCGCAGCACGAGGTAGGTCTCGAGAAGCCCGCCGCACCAGCCGAGCAGGCACCAGACAGCCGCCGAAAAGAAGTGGGGGCGACGATCGACGTAGAAGCGCCGGATCAGTTCATCGAGGGCCTGCGCCCCTTGCCGGTAGCGGAACAGCCGGGGCGCGAGCACCTTGAAGCGGGACAGGAACGAGACGATGGGCGCGAAGCTCCCTTTTTGGAGCGCCCACGTCATGAGGACGAGGAGCCCGCACAGCACGACCAGGCCGGCCAAGGCCCCCCCGCGCACGGCCCCGCTCAGGTCGAAGAAAACGACCGCGACCGCGAGGCCGACGGCCACGAACAGGGACTGCGAGAGCAGGTGCGCGTGCTTGAAGATCGCCACCGAGGCGATCGCGCCGGAGGTTTCCATGCGGTCGCGCAGCATGCTCGCCCGCACGGGCTCTCCCGCGACGCTGCCGGGGGCGAGGTAGTTCAGGGTGTTGCCGGCCAGATAGATGCGCAGCAGGTCCGGCAGGCTCGTCAGGGGAGGGCGGGGCTCCATCACCGCCCGCCATCCCAGCACGAACGCGATCTCGGCCAGGAGATAGAGGGCGGTCAGGCCGAAAAACCTCCAGCCAATCGAAGCGAGGTTGGCCTCCACCGCCGGCCAGCCCGTTTTCCAAACGAGGACGACGCCCAGGGCGACGCCGGCCAGAATGAGGGCGGTTCGATAGGCACGTCTTGCGCGGGGCTCGCGCCCTTCTTCGGAAGGCATCACGGATTTGGGCGAGCTTATCAGCCCGAGGGACTTCGCGCCCCCCGGGAGACGGGCCCCCGCGGCCCTCCGCCAGCACCTGGCGGACGGAGCACGGACCGTCGAGGGGCGGGGGGACTCTTGCGGTCACCGGGCGGGGCGCGGAGCGTGAAGTGTGATTCGATGGCGCCTCATGGCGATCGCCGGCAGGGCTCACGTCGCGATCCTGGGCGGGGGACCTGCTGGCCTGGGGGTCGCGTTCTACGCCCACCGGGCCGGCCTGCCGTTCGTGCTCTATGAAGGCTCCTCGCAGCCGGGCGGCATGTGCCGCACGCTGCGCTGCGGCGAACATCTCTATGACAGCGGGGCGCATCGCTTCCACGACCGGGACCCCGAGATCACGCGCGACCTCGTTGCGTTGATGGGCGATGAGCTCGTTCGCGTCGACGCGCCCAGTGCGGTCTGGGACCGCGGGCGCTACATCGACTTTCCTCCCACCCCCCTCAACGTCATGTTCGCCTACGGCCTCCGCGAGGCCGGGCGCATTGGCCGGGACCTGCTGCGCTCGGGTTTGCAGCGGCGGCGCACCGCCGTCAGCTTCGAAGACTTCGCGGTCAGCCGTTTCGGCAGGACGCTCGCCCGGCGGATTCTCCTCAACTACTCCGAAAAGCTCTGGGGACTTCCTTGCGACCAGCTCTCACCCGACATCGCGACGCGGCGACTCCAGGGGATGACGCTGCGCTCGCTGCTCTACGAGCTCGTGTTCCCGGGCGCCAGGACCGAGCACGTCGACGGCAGCTTCCTGTATCCCCGCGGAGGCTACGGACGGATTGCGGATGCGCTCGTCCGTGCCGTGCCGTCCGAATCGATCCGCACCGGCTTCGAGGTCGCCTCCGTGGAATGCGACGGCGGCGCCGCGAGGCGAATTCACTTTTCGGGGGGCCAGGCCGCGGAGGTCGAGGGCAGGGTCGTGTCCACCCTTCCGCTGCCCCTCCTGGTGAAGCTGCTGGGCGACGCAGCGCCCGAAACGGCGCGGGCGGCTGCGGCTGACTTGCGCTTCCGCCACGTTCGCCTGCTCTTCCTTCGGCTGAAGTCGGCGCGCATGTCGGACAATGCATCGATCTACGTCCCCGACCCGGCGTTCTGCATCAGCCGGATCTACGAGCCCAGGAACCGGTCCGCGGCAATGGCGCCCGAGGGCGAGACCTCGGCTGTGGTGGAAGCGCCCTGTTTCATGGGCGATGCGGTCGAGCGGCTCACGGTCGACGCATTTGCCGAACGGGTCGTCGGCGAGCTGTCCGTTCTCGGCCTCGTGAATCCCCGGCAGATCATCGAAACGCGTCAGCACTTCATCGCCAATGCGTATCCCGTGTATGTGAATGGCTACGCCCGGAACGTGAGCGTCATCCGGGAAGGGCTGAAAGGCATCGCCAATCTGGAGACCATCGGTCGGGCTGGACGTTTCGTTTACAGCCACCTTCATGACCAGCTCCGATTCGGCAGGGACTATGTCGGGGCGCTGACCGAGTCCCTGAGAGCAGACTCCGCCTGATGGATTCAGGCCGGCGTTCCGATGAAGGCGGCAGCCCTCTGCCGCGGGCGACATTTCGAGCGCTCGCGCAACGCGCGATCGTCGCGGCCGGCCGGCCCTGCCCGGATCCGGACGATCTGGCATGGGCCGGGTCCATCCTGACGGCTGCCGAGTTCGATCTCTGGAGGAGGCAATCGGACTACGATCAGAGTCACGCCGTGCGGGTCGCGAGGAGGGTCGAGCGCAGGCTTGGCTCGACCGCGTACGCGGGTGACACGCTGTGGCCGAGCGCGGCATTGATGCACGACGTGGGAAAGCTCGAGGCCGACCTCTCGTTGAGCGAGCGCGCTATTGCGACCCTGGCGAGCAGGGTCGTGGAAGTGGCGACGGTCCGGCGCTGGGCCGCTTCTGCGGTCGGCACCAAGCGCCGCATCGGCCTTTACCTGATTCATGGCGAGATCGGCGCCGGCATGATCCGCGCTGCCGGTGGGCGCGAGACAATCGCAGCGTGGACGGAGGTCCATCAAGGCTATCGGAGCGCCGCCGGGTTGGGGATCCCTCCCGTCGTCCTCTCGGTGCTGCTCGATTGCGATGTTGCCTGAAGATCGCCCCGGCGCCTCGGTGCGGCGGTTGCCGCGGCGCGTGAACGCAGCCATCCTCGCGGCGGCGGTGACGGCCGCCGCGGCGATTCTCTCTCTCCAGCTCTTCGTGGCGCCGGTCGTCGGCCTCGCAGACAACCGCGACTACGAGCGGGTCATGGGCTATGCGGGTTTCCAGCACACGACCGAGGTCGGCGCCGAGCGCTACTTCTCCTTCTTGCGCACGCGGTACGCCATCGTCAACCCGGGGTGGTTCCGGAGCGGCTACCATTCCTCGGAGACGCTGCTCGCCTTCGCCGCGAGATACGCGCATCTCGCCCTCTCGAAACAGCCGCTCTTCGACATCCGTCTTCTGGGCGCGATCCACGCTGCCCTGCTTCTCCTCGCCCTGGCAGGGCTCATCCGGGCCTGCCGGGACCTGGCGTGGCCGACGCAGGCGCTCGTCGCCGCGCTTCTCGTGTTCGTCTTCACGGATGTCGGCTATGCGGCTCCCTTCAACTCGTTCTACAGCCAGACCGCATCGCTTCTCTTTCTCCTGCTCACCGCCGCGACTGCGGCGGAGGCGGTTCATCGAGGGCGGCTCTCCGGCGGATTGCTCCTCCTTTACTTCGGCTGCGCCCTTCTCTTCGTCGGCTCGAAGCCGCAGGAGAAGCTCGCAGCGCCGCTGCTCGCCCTCTTCGGCATGCTCCTGGCGGGGGTGCGGTTGGACGGCGCATGGCGGCGGGCCGCCGTGTGGCTCGGCATCGGGCTGTGCGCTTTCTCGGTCTGGTACGGGCGCCACACTCCGTACACCCTGCGCGAAGCAACGATGTATCAGGTCGTGTTCGACGATGTGCTCGCGCACTCCGCCGTGCCGGCCGTCGACGCCGCGGAGCTGCGCCTGGATCCCGAGTGGGTGAAGTACACGGGGACCAATCCCTATGCGCCGGACTCTGCTCTTCTCGATCCGCAATTCCGGGTTCGCTTTCTCCACCAGGTCGGATATCGCCGGATCCTCCGGTTCTATCTCCGGCACCCAAGGCGACTCGTCGAACGCTTCGAGCGGGCATCGCCTCAGGCCTGGTCGCTGCGGCCGACCTTCGGCAACTTCGAGAAGTCGCCCGAACATCCCGTTCGCACCCTGGCCACCCGGTTCTCGCTCTGGAGCCGGATGCGCGGCCGGCTCGGAGCGCATCCGCTCTTCTGGATCGCGCTGCTTCTCGGGGGAAATCTCGCCGCGGCTCTTGCGACCTGGCGCCGCTCCACTCGGACGGGACGGCTGTTCCGGGAGGGGGTCCTCCTCATGATCCTGATGGCGGGGCTTGCGCTCGCCGTATGCACCCTCGCGCAAACGCCGGTGGAGCTCTCCCGCCAGCTCTACGCGTACCACGCGCTGTGCGATCTTCTGCTGATCGCGGACGCCGGCTGGATCGCCGAAGCGCTCGTCCCAGACAGGCAGAGAAATCAAGAAGTTGGGTTGGGGCGTCTGCCGTGGACTTCCGCCGCCTGTCGGCAAGACACGGAAAAGACACGGAGAATGTGCCAGGTGAACCCGAGGCAGTTTCGTTCGTACCAGGAGGTTGGAATCGAGAACCCATGAATCGACGGCGGTTCATCCAGGGCGCCGTGGCTGCCTCAAGCCTGTCTCTCCTGCGCATTCCAGGCGCTCGGGGGAGCGAAACACCCAGGAAGATCCTCGTTCTCGGGGGAACGAGCTACCTCGGCCCAGCCGTGGTACGGGCCGCGGTGATCGGCGGGCATACGGTAACGCTCTTCAACCGAGGGATCACCAATCCGGAGCTCTTCCCCTACATCGAAAAGCTTCGCGGCCTTCGGAGCGCGACCGCGTCGGAGGAGGACTGGTCGGCCATCGGGTCCCGCCGATGGGACGCCGTCATCGACGTGTGGCCATCCGATCCGGCCCTCGCAGAGTCTGCCGCGAAACGACTCCGGGACCAGACGGGGCACTATCTCTACGTCTCCTCGATCGCTGCGTACGACCCGCGGGGGTTCGCCCGGCCGGGCCTTACCGAGGACGCGGCCCTCAATCCCTGGGATCCCTCGATACCGCCCTACAGCCGCGGCAAGTCCGAGAGTGAGCGCCGGCTGCAAGCCCTCTCAGGCGGAAGGCTGACGATCGTGCGCCCGGGCGCGATCAAGGGCGACCGGGACGATTCCCCGGATTTGCTGGCGTGGCTGCATCGCTGCCAGAGGGGCGGGCGTCACATCGGACCCGGCAGTGGCGGCGACCACGTTCAGAACGTGGACGTCAAGGACGTGGCCGCCTTCCTCGTCCTGGCGGTGGAGCGGTCTTTGAACGGGACCTTCAACCTGACCGGTCCCCCCGTGACGTTTCGGGAATTCCTGGGCAGCTGCAACGCCGTCACTCGCGCCCGTGCCGAATTCGTCTGGATACCGCGCGACTTCCTGCACGAGCAGGGACTGGATCCGGCGCCCTTCAACAACTCGAAGATTCCCTCGTATCTCGGTAAGTTTCCCTACTGGCACCCGGAACCAGAGCGGGTCGGCTTCTACCAGGTCAGCAGCCTCAAGGCGCTCGACGCCGGCTGGACCCGGCGTTCCTTTGCCGGGACGGCCGAGGATTATCTCTGGTCCATCGACTCGCAGGGCCCGAGCAGCCAGTGGACCGACGAGCTCGCCCCGGAGGTCGAGGCGCGGGTTCTCGAGCTTTGGTCCCGAAGGGCTTGATCGAGGCCGAGTAGGACGCGCCGCCGGACCGCAAGCGGCGACGTGGCCCCCCGTGGCCGCCTGGACGGGGTCGGACCGACTCGCTTGGCGATTGCGCCCGGACTACGCGACGGCGAAGCGGTCGAGGTTCATCACCTTGTTCCACGCGGCCACGAAGTCCTGAACGAACTTCGCTTGCGCGTCCGAGCTTCCGTAGACCTCGGCCAGGGCCCTGAGCTGCGCGTTTGAGCCGAGGACGAGGTCGATGCGCGTGCCGGTCCACTTGACCTGGCCCGTCTTGCGATCGCGCCCTTCGAACACGTCCCGGGCATCCGACGTCGGCGTCCACTCGGTGCCCATGTCGAGCAGGTTCACGAAGAAATCGTTGGTGAGGGCCTCCGCCCGTTTCGTGAAGACGCCGTTCTGCGACCTGCCGACGTTGGCATTCAGGACGCGCATCCCGCCGATGAGGACCGTCATCTCCGGCGCGGTCAGTGTCAGCAGCTGCGCCTTGTCGACGAGCAGCGCCTCGGAAGGCACGGAGTACTTCCCCTTGAGGAAGTTGCGGAAGCCGTCCGCGATCGGCTCGAGCACCGCGAACGACTCCACGTCGGTCTGGCCCTGCGACGCGTCCATGCGTCCCGGCGCGAAGGGAACCGCCACGCTGTGGCCGGCGTTCTTCGCGGCCTGCTCGACCCCGGCGCAACCGCCCAGGACGATCAGGTCGGCCAGCGACACCTTCTTGCCGCCGGAGGCCGCGCCGTTGAACCCGCTCTGGATGCCTTCCAGCGTCTGCAGCACCTTCGCGAGCTCGGCCGGCTGGTTGACCTGCCAGTCCTTCTGGGGCGCGAGGCGAATGCGGGCGCCGTTGGCGCCGCCGCGCTTGTCGGAGCCGCGGAAGGTGGACGCCGACGCCCACGCGGTGGACACGAGCTGCGAAACCGTCAGGCCCGACGCGAGGATCTTGCTCTTGAGCGCGGCGACGTCCTTGTCGTCGATCAGCCTGTGATCGACCGCGGGGATCGGATCCTGCCAGAGGAGCTCCTCCTTCGGCACCTCGGGGCCGAGATAGCGCGCGCGCGGACCCATGTCGCGGTGCGTCAGCTTGAACCAGGCACGGGCGAACGCATCCGCGAACTGATCCGGATGCTCCATGAAGCGCCGCGAGATCTTCGCGTACGCCGGGTCGAACCGCAGAGAGAGGTCGGTGGTCAGCATCGAGGGTGCGATGCGCCTGGACTTGTCGTGGGCGAGAGGCACCGTGCCGACGCCGGCGTCGCCCCTGGGCGTCCACTGGTGCGCACCCGCCGGGCTCTTCGTCAGCTCCCACTCGTAGCCGAACAGGTGCTGGAAGAAGTCGTTGCTCCACTTCGTCGGCGTCTTCGTCCAGGTGACTTCCAGGCCGCTCGTGATCGTGTCGCCACCCTTGCCCGTGCCGAAGTCGTTCTTCCAGCCGAAGCCCTGCGCCTCGAGTTCGGCGGCTTCAGGATTGGCTCCCACGTGCGACGCGGCGGCGGCACCGTGCGCCTTGCCGAAGGTGTGGCCGCCGGCGATCAGCGCGACCGTCTCTTCGTCGTTCATCGCCATCCGAGCGAACGTCTCGCGGATGTCCTTCGCCGCGGCGACCGGATCGGGGTTGGCATTCGGGCCTTCTGGATTGACGTAAATCAGGCCCATCTGCACCGCGGCGAGCGGGTTCTCGAGCTCCCGATCACCGGAGTAGCGCTTGTCGTCCAGCCACTTGGCCTCCTTGCCCCAGTAGACGTCCTGATCCGGCTCCCAGACGTCCGGGCGGCCGCCGCCGAAGCCAAAGGTCTTGAAACCCATCGTCTCCAGCGCGACGTTGCCGGTGAGGATCATCAGGTCGGCCCAGGAGATTTTCCGGCCGTACTTCTGCTTGATCGGCCAGAGCAGGCGGCGCGCCTTGTCGAGGCTGACGTTGTCCGGCCAACTGTTGAGCGGCGCGAAGCGCTGCTGACCCCGGCCGCCGCCGCCGCGGCCATCGGCGATGCGGTAGGTGCCGGCGCTGTGCCAGGCCATGCGGATGAACAGCGGACCGTAGTGACCGAAGTCCGCCGGCCACCAGTCCTGCGAGTCGGTCATCAGCGCCGCGAGGTCCTTCTTCACGGCAGCGAGGTCGAGCCTCTTGAACTCCGTGGCGTAGTCGAACTCCTCGCCCATCGGATTCGACTTCGAGGAATGCTGCTGGAGCAGGTCCAACCGGAGCTGGTGCGGCCACCAGTCACGGTTCGACGTGCCGCCGCCGGCGGTGTGGTTGAACGGGCACTTCGCTTCGGCCTTCTCGCTGCTCATGGCGGGCTCCTTTCGTATGGCGGGCGATCTCACCGCCGATTGTGTCGAACGCGCGTTGATCGGTCCAACGAACTGTCTCGGTTACGACATCGAGTGCCTCGATGGGCACTCGCGGGGGCAGACGATGCCCGCCCTTCCGACCTTGCGCCAGCTCGCCTACCCGGTCGAGCTCTCCGAAACGCTCCGGGAAGCCGCCTCGTCGACGCCCGGCCTGCGGCCTGAATCTCGCCGACGTGCCCCGCCCGCCTTCGAAGTTGAGCTCGCCGTTCTTCACACGAGCACCTCCTCCTTCCGATCCGACGTCCGCGTCGCGGAGGCCTTCAAGCAGGTGAACCCGGGCCTGCGGATCGGCTTCGTCGGCGTCGTGCGCTTCGCCCACTTTCGCGCTGCGCAGCATCGTGATTCTTGTCACTGGGTGGAGTTCCATGTGCATATGACGAACGTCCTGGACATAAATGCCGTCCGCTTCAATATGGTCGCCGACACGCGGCACCAGGATCTTGTTGCCGCACGTCCAGCAACGAAATACCAAGAATCGAAGAACTGGGTGCCTGCAAACGATCTCGAGCTCCAGTATGTCGTTGCCGAACTGCTCGTAATTCTTCTGATTCGAGAAATGTGCGTACTCGGGGTCGAGTCTCAGGTACAGAATCGCATCCCCATCGAGAACGTAGCGCGCGTCGACGACGATGCCGCGCACGGTGACGCAACTCTCCAGAATGACGAGCCGCTTCGGCAAATAGACACAATGCCACCAGTTGTTTTCGCACTCTCCTGGAAGCGTGTTGCTGCTCATTGAGACGCATCCGGGTGAGCAGACCGTGACAACCAGCAGCATGAGTCGAATCAACCTCGAAGGCAGACGGCTTCCTATCTTCGAGCCCGGGTGGTTCGAGCAGCTCGCTGGAGTCTCAGCACTGGACCGCGCCCTGCGAACTCCCTGGAGTCAACACACCCGATGCCCGTCCGGCTAAGGCGGTCGTAGCCGAGGCCATGAAGACGACGACCACGGGGTCGATCGGATGACGATAGCGAACTTCGGGATGGGTAAAGTAATAAACGAGGGGAAAGAAGACCAACGGGATCACGAGAGGAATCACGCCATCCCGATGGTCCCGGATCGCCCGATGGAGTCCTGCAAAGGCAAGCAGCGAGACAAAGCTGTAGAGGAGAACGTTCGGCAGTCCTTCCTCGTCCAGGCTCCAACGGGGAGGGAAGTCCCACAGGGCGGTCCAGCTGTAGAGAGCTCGCCGGAGAGTCAGGCCCGCGAAGCGAAGCGGCCTGCGCGCAATGACCTCCCGGGCCTCGCGCTGCTTTTCAGCCATGTACGCCGGCTCGCCAAGCCTTTTCACCTTCTCCATTTCCGCGGCGTTGTTTCCGGGGATCACATTGAAATTGGAAGCATGACTCGTGTCCTCGCTGTTGCCGACGAGAAACTCCAGACCGACGCTGCCCCGGAAGGCGACGAAACGCCCGTAGGTTTGGCTGCAGCGCCAGATCCAGGGTCCTGTCACACACAGGAAAACCAGGGACGCGGCAGCCGCCACTGCCGTGCAATTCTCTCCGCGCCGCCAATGCCGGAGCCACACCCATGCGCCGAGAAAGGGCAATGTGGAGAGGATGGCCGGGTTCGTGAGCGCCGCCACCCCCCACAACGCGCCGTACCCCAGCCAGGCGACCGGGCTCGTCGACCGCTCCAGGCGCAGCGTCGCCAGCACCAGGAGGCTGAATACCAGCGTGGTCAGGGTCGTTTCCCAAACGGTCGCGTTCGCCACAGCCACCGCCCAGGGGAAGAGAGCCCAAATCCAGCCAGCCCGGACCGCGGTGGGGAGCCCGAAGACCCGTTGGGCGATGAAGAAGACCGGCAGACACGTCATGGCGGAAAACAGGTTGTTCAGTGTGAGCATGACCAGAGCCGACGAGGCCGTATAAGTTCCGAAGAGCCTGAAGACGCCGGCGACCAGGTACGTGTACGCGGGAGGTACGAGGGTCGTGGGCCCCGTCGACTCGGGAAAAGGAGAGCTAAATCCCTGGCCGGAGGCGATGGATCGCGCAACCCTCCCCGTCTCCCAGCCGAACGTCCAATGGTCCTGCGCAGGATCCAGCCGATTGGTATAAAAGAAACTCATCACGACCAGGCGAAGCAGCAGAGCCGCAGCGGCCATCGTCCACGGAGAGCCGAGCGGGGGCCAAGCTTTGACCCGCACACGCGTCGTGGCGCCCGTCACGCCCCTCTCGTCGGCAAACGGCTTTTCTCCGTCGATCGGGATCGATCCCGGGTCTGAGTTGCGCAGTCCCTGGGGATCGGCCGACCCGTTACCGTCTGCGTGGAACATCACGCGAATCTTAGACTACGACCGAGTCACCGCGGAGGCACCGGAGGATGAAGGCTGCGGCCGTGAGCTTTCCGTCGCAATCGGAAGCGCAAGCACATGGGGCCTCGTTGCTCTCGCGGACTTCGAGTCCGTCGGCAGCGCAGCTTAAGCCGAGACGAGCGCATTCGACTTCCACAGGCTTCCGACATCTTCCGCGTAGCCTGGTGTGGAAGGGTGAGCGTTTCGTCGTTGCCCCCTCGGGGCACCTCGAAAAGGAGGTTAGCCCTCCAGGGTGACGCGATGCGTCAGGTTCCGTGTCAGCGCAGGAGCAACGACACAAAGGCGCGCCACTGTGCGCCCCGAACCTCGGCGGTCCGATCCGGGTAGACCGTAACCCTGTCATTCCAGGTCCAGCCTGCGCCGACCGACAGGGAGCCGTGGACCGGCAGACGGCCTTCCAGCCGGAGCGACTGGAGGCGGCTCGAGAGCGATGCCTCGGACCCCGGGGCCGATGCCCCGCTGGTCGTGTGAATCCACAGAGCCTCGTAGCCGATCCGGAGGAAGTTCAGGCCCTCCCGTTCGAGCCGCGCCAATGAGCGCACGCCGCCGCCGACGCCGTAGTCGTAGGGCCTGCCGGCGGGAGTGTACTCATACAGCGTGTCGTTCGCCTGGAGGGCCGTGACCGGGAATCCAACCCCGATGATCTCCGTGCGCAACTCCAATCCGCGAGGCAGCGGGAAGCGCGAGAGCAGGTCGGCCGAGAAGGCCTGCGTCGAGAAGATCTGGGACTGATTGTCCGTGTATTCGTATCCCATGAACAGACCCAGGCGATGTTCGGCGGCGGCCGACGACGAGATTCCCCAGGACGCTAGTAATCCACGCTCCTGCCAGTTGATGCCAACGGCTCCCGACGAGGGGTAGACCTCGAACAGCGCCTCGAAATAGTCGAAGGGCTTTCGGTTCTCGCCGGAAAAGGGATCGCCGTAGCGGATCAGCACGCCGAGAAGACCCTGGTTCGGGTAGAGCACGACGGAGGGAGGGCCGTCGTTCAACCGCTGGTATCCGGCGTACAGCTCGGCGGAGAATCCCGCAGGCATGCGGTCGTCGGGGTTCGGGAAGTTTCTTGTCGTCTCCCCGCGGACTAACCGGTTGAACTCGCCCATGGGATTCAGGACGAACCCACCGAGCTCGCGCCAGAGCCGGCTGGCCCCGCTGGCCGTGTTGTCGAGGAGCATGGTCGCAAGACGGTAGGAGACTTCGCCCGTCACGGCGCCTCCGAGCGAGGTGTTGAGGACATCGTCGAGCGAGGCCGCCTCGTTCTCGCCGAAGTACTCCCACATCAGGCTGCCGGCCGTCGCGAAGAGGGCCGACTCCCAGAAGTTGAACCCGTTCGTGCGCCCGGCGTTGTAATAGATGTCGCCCTGGAACGGGTGCAGGGCCTGGTTCGTCGCGAAGTTGTCCACGTGGTCGTAAACGAGGCCCGTCTGCAGATTGGCCGTCCACGTGTCCAGCGAGATGTAAGCGAAGGGCTCTTTCAGGATGTAGCGCTCGATCAGCCACTCTCCGAGGTTCCACCCGAAGACTTCCCCGGCCGCGATCCAGAAGTGCTTCTTCCGAGCCGCGGCCGGTGCCGCCGGGCTTCCCGAATCGTATGGGGGGGGCAGCCCGAGCAAACGAGCAGGAGGCGCGGTCAGCGCTTCGGCGGCCGGCCGGAACTGCTCAAGAGCTAAGCCGTGGTCTCCTTCCAGAAAGAGACTGAATCCAGGCTCCTCGATGCCGGTCCAGCTTTGCTTGTTCTGCGGAGCCTCGGTGCATAGCTCGAGAGCTTGCCCCGGAGCCGCCGCGGCCGCCCCACCGCAGAGCAACGTCCCCGCCGCCCATAGCCACCCGACACAGCCTGGGAAGCACGCCCGGCGCAGACCACCGTTCCGGATACGCACGTAATGAGTGTCCTCATTGCCAAACTCGGAGGCCGGGCTAAGAGCGCCGATGATAGCTCAGGCTCCCGGGCTCGTTGCGCTAGCCGGGCGAAGCCCTGCGTAAGGTCGAGGCGCGTCTCGTGGCGGAGGTCGGGAAGCCCTCCAAAGTGGTCCCGATCCGCAAACACGGACCGAACACGGACACTCAGGGTTCTGATGCGGGGGAGGGGTCAAGCAAGTCCTTAGAAAACATGGTGCGCCCCGCGCGATTCGAACGCGCGACCTTTAGCTCTGGAGGGGAGAACCGGGAGGAGCCGACGACACCGGACGACAGCTCAGAGTAGACAGATCAACGAGTTGGCTCGGGGCGTGTGTCGTGGATTGTCGTCGGTTTCCGTCAAGACACGGAGACGAAGTTCGAACGGGTCCATCCAAGCCCCAGGAGCTTGCGAGGGGCCCAACCCCTTTTCCTTACAGGTCGGGCGCAAGTCAGGCGGTTCCCGCATCGCGAGGCGTTCCGTACGCGCTCGCTCGCGGACAGCGGCGGAACGACGGCCCCGTCGCCAAATCCGAGCTTCATTTCTGCGCCCTGGGCCCCAATTTGATGCGTTTGAGCCTTTCTGTAGGCGCCCGTCCCGGGGAGACTTTCCGTGTGGCCGCTTGGGCCGGCCGGTGGCCAAGCAGAAACAAGTAGAAAGGAGCTGACATGTACAGGCAAACGAGAGTGCTCATCGCACTGACGGGAGTCCTTCTCGCGGTGGTTGTGTTCGCCGTCGAAGGCGCCGCTGCGATCGACCGTTTCCATAGGATCACTGAGCGTGTCGCGATCGGCGGGCAGCCTACGCCCGAACAGGTCGTGGCGTTGTCCAACGAGGGATTCAATGCCTTGATCAACCTGCGCGAGGAGGCAGAGTTCAACGACGGGCTCCAGGCGCGCGCCGCTCGTGAATGGGGAATGATGTTCGTCCGAGTGCCGGTCTCCCGTGAGGCGCCGTCGGACGCGGCGGTGGAGACGTTTCTCGTGGCCACCGATGACCAGGCGCTTTACCCGATCTTCATCTACTGCGCGTCGGGGGATCGGGCCGCCGCCTTCTGGATGATTCGTCGCGTGGTTCGGGATGGCTGGGTCGTCGCGAACGCCGAGGCCGAAGCGAGCAGCGCGGGCCTTCCGGCCGGAAAGATGCTCGACTTCGCGCGGGACTACATTCAACGCCACGGAAAGAACCTCGGCAGCGCTTCGTGAGGAGGCCCCCAACGTAGTCCCGATCCACAAACACGGACCGAACACGGACACTCGGGGTTCCGAGGCGGGGGAAGGGTCGCGTGAGTCCTTGCGAAATATGGTGCGCCCGGCGCGATTCGAACGCGCGACCTTTAGCTCCGGAGGCGAGAACGGGGAGGAGTGGACGACACCCGACGACAGCTCAGCGTAGACATATCAGCGAGTTGGCTCGCGGCATCTGTTCTCGAATGTCCTCGACTCCCGTCAAGACACGGAGAAAGCACGGAGAAGCGAGGCCATTCAAGGGGTCGAGGCCGGCGGCGGCCACGAACACGCCGGCCTTGACCTGCTCCCCGATGAACCGGTCCATCGCCGCGAACGCCTCGGCCGTGGGGGGCGCGCCCTTTCCGCTGTCCTCAGTGGCTTTGCCGAACACCATGACCCGCATCGTCTGCCTCCTGTTTGGGCCGACCCATTTGCCGTCTCATTGGGACGACCAACGAGCTTGTCGGAAATCGACACGTCCTGCAAATGCCAAGGCGGTCACGAGACCGGCCGCAATTTCATCCGTGCCAGGAACTGGCTGAACCGCGGATCCGCGCGCAAGCGGTCCCAATGAGGCCCCACGGCGAGATCAACCAACACGGGGTCGTGCGCGTCGACCATGCGTTGCAGATGCTCGAAAGCTCCGTCGAGGTCTCCAACTTCCGCGCACTGCAACACGAGGTAGAATTCCCCAAAGTTTACTTCGCGTTGCGCCGTGCCATCTGAAAGCAGCTCACGCGCGACCTCACCCGCGCGCTGAAGGGTCTCGGCATAGCGCTCGAGATCGCCCAACCTCCGGTAGGCGCCTGCCTGCAATTCACGAGCGAACGAATGATGGGGATCGCGATCGAGCGCCTTGTTGGCCCACACCATCACGTCGTCGTACCGACGCTGATACCAGAAGGAGAGGGCGATCTGGACGTGGGCGAGCGCCGACGTCGAGTCGCATTCCAGACCCTGCAGTTTCAGGTGGAATCCACGCTCCAGGTCGCCGAGCGCTTCCATCAAGAAGCCGTAGCAGAGGTACGCGTAAGCGTGATTCGGGTCGATGGCCAGGGCGCGCTGGAAGCTTCGCTCGGCGGCGACCCAATCCCACTCCGCAAAGACCATCACCTGTCCCAGCGCCACCCGTGCGTCGGCGCTTTCATCGTCGAGCGCAAGCGCGCGAAGCGCGGCGGCTTTCGCCTCGCCGTACGCTTCGACGAGCACGTTGCGATTGGCCGCCTCCCCAAGCTTCGCGAGCGCCAGGCCAGCGTACGCGGCGGCGCAAGTTGGATCGATCACCGTCGCGGCCTGAAACGCCGACACAGCGTCGGATACCTCGAAGTAAGACCCCGAGCGCACATGCGCCCAACCGCGGGCCACGAGCTCCGATGCTTCCGATGCACGCGCCGCATCGGTGGTCGAGGCATCGTCGACGCCTGCGGGTGTGTCGGCGGCGGCGCCTGGATGCGAGCCAGGCCGCCGCAGGAGCTCGAGCCGCAGTGCATCCGGCATCGCTCTAGCCACGTTCGCGTCGAGCTGGCGCTTCAGGGGCCACAGGTCGGTCAGCAGCTCGCGCGCCGACTGGTAGCGGCCGTCTCTGCGCTTGTCGAGACACTTGAGCGTGATCCGTTCCAGCTCCGGCGGGATATCCGGGTTGAGCCGCATCATCGTTTCCGGAGCCGCGTGCAGGATGCGGTCCTTCATTTCCGCCCGCGTCGACCCGGAGAACGGAAGCTGCCCCGTGGCCATCTCGTAGATGACGACTCCCAGGCTGAACACGTCACTGCGCGAATCAGCGTCGCCGCCCACGATCTGCTCGGGACTTATGTACGGCGCCGACCCGACCACGCTGCCGACGGCAGTCACAGGCTCGACGGTCCACTCGCCATTCAGACTGCCTTCGTCGTGGCGGGCCAGCTTTGCCACACCGAAGTCGAGCACCTTCACGTTACCGCGGTGCGTCAGCATCAGGTTGGCTGGCTTGATGTCACGGTGCGTGATGCCCTTTGCGTGCGCGAGATCCAACGCGTCCGCGGCCTGCACGGCGATGTCGACCACCTCGGGCGGCGTCATTCGACGGCTGATCCTCGTCAGAAGGGTCTCTCCTTCGACGTGCTCCATGACGATGAAGGAGACGCCATCGCTCTCGCCGACGTCGTAGATGGTGGCCACATTCGGATGGTTCAGCGCGGATGCGGCCTTCGCTTCGCGCGTGAAGCGTTGCATGCGGTCCGCGTCCGCCGCGAACTCTTCGGGCAGGATTTTCAGCGCGACGGTCCGGTCCAGTCGCGGATCGCGCGCGAGGTAGACCTCTCCCATTCCGCCGGCACCGAGCAACGACAGGACCTGATAGTGACTGATGGTCCTGCCGACGAGCGTCGCCTCAGTCGACTCCCTCGACGGTAGGGCCGCGATGTCCACCGCCGGCCGCTCGAGGAACGTCTCGGCATCGGTCGCGTACGCGAGAAGGGATTCCACCTCGCGTCGCAGCGCTTCGTCACTGCCGCACGACTTGTCGAGGAATGCGCCACGTTCCGCTGGGTCGACATCGAGAGCGGACTGATGGATGCGCTTGACCGTCGTCCAATGGTCCAGCACGGCCTGGTTCATGTCAGCCTCCTGGAGGCGGGGTTGGAACCGCGTCGCCGCGGTGTACCATACCGTCCTCTATCTATAGAAGGCGCCATCCGACCGGTGAAACTGTCATGTCGCCGAATTCCGACAGCGGACCCACCGAGCTCCTCCGAGCGTGGAGCCAGGGCGACGGATCCGCCCTCGACCGACTGATCCCGCTGGTCTATGAGGAGCTCCACCGTCTCGCACGGCGCTATATGCGCCAGGAGCGGCCGGATCACACGCTGCAGGCGACGTCGCTGGTGAACGAGGCGTACCTGCGGCTCATCGACGTCAATCGCGTCGAATGGCGGAATCGCGCGCACTTCTTCGCTGTGGCGGCGCAGATGATGCGGCGGATCCTGGTGGAGTCTGCGCGCAGCCGGCGGCGACAGAAACGTGGTGGCGGTGGGGTTCACGTGAATCTCGATGACCTGCAAGAGCTGCCAGACTTGAAGGAGCACGACCTCGTTGCGCTCAACGATGCACTCAGCGGACTGGCGACGTTCGATGCTCGCATGAGCCAGGTTGTCGAGTTGAGATTCTTTGGCGGCCTGACTGTCGAAGAGACAGCGGATGTTTTGAAAGTCTCACCGGAGACCGTCATGCGTGACTGGAAGACCGCGAAGGCCTGGCTCCTCCGCGAGATCAGGCAAGGCCACCCGACTGTTTCGAGCAAGGTCGCACCACGATGCGGGCCAGGCCCGCGATGAGCCTGGGCCGTTCAATGCGAAGCCCTCCGTAAGGTTGAGGCACGCCTCGCGGCGGAGGCGGGGAAGCCCTCCAACGTGGTCCCGATCCGCAAACACGGACCGAACACGGACACTCGGGGTTCCGAGGCGGGGGAAGGGTCGCTAAGTCCTTGGAAATATGGTGCGCCCGGCGCGATTCGAACGCGCGACCTTTAGCTCCGGAGGCTAACGCTCTATCCGGACTGAGCTACGGGCGCAAAGAACGACCCGAGAAACTGCTGGGGTGAGTGGAGGGATTCGAACCCTCGACATCCAGATCCACAATCTGGCGCTCTAACCAAGCTGAGCTACACCCACCGTTGGGCGGGGCAGTCTATAAGGATCGAGCTCGGGGGGTCAAACCGGCGCAATGCCGACGGCCCTACTTGCGGCCTTCCCGGGCGTTGTCAGCCAGGACCTTGAGCTCGACCCGGGCCAGGCCGTAGGACGACCGGACGACGTCCCCGTAGACGATCAGGCGCACCGGGCCTTCGTTCTCCGGCAGCGGGCCGGCGGCGGATTCGGCGACGAGGAACACCTTCGGGTTGGCGCGGTTCATCCGCAGCTCGCCCACGGAAAAGACGACCGTGTAGCCGTCGCGGGCCGTCACGAGAACGACTTCGGCGGCGGTCTTGCGTTCGCCCGCCATGGTGCGCAGGTCGAGGCCGGCCTTCTCGAGGACGGCGAGCAGCGGCGTGCCGTGGAAGATCGTGACTCCGCCGTCGGCGTCCTCGAGGCGGACGTCGCGCGAATCGCGGCCGAGCAGCGACTCGGGCAAGATCGGCTGGTCGACCGCGCCGGGCAGGCGCAGGACCGGCGGCGGTTGCGCGGCATGGAGCGCCGCGGCGGTAAGCAGCGCCACTGCGAGAAGGGGACCGCCTCGATTCGTCAGAATGGCCCGATTCTACCCTCGCCGCGCGCTTTGCCGCGGTGCGGGCTCAGCGCAGAGGCTTGAAATCTACACGACCTCGGGACGGATCAGGTCTTCGAAAGTTTCCCGGCGGCGCACGAGGCGCGCCGCGCCGTTCTCGACGAGGACCTCGGCGGGCCTCGGACGGAAGTTGTAGTTGGACGCCATCGCGAACCCGTAAGCTCCGGCGTCGCGGATCGCGAGCAGGTCGCCTTCGTCGGCGCGGGCGAGGGTCGCATCCCGCTGAAAACAGTCGGACGTTTCGCAGACCGGGCCGACGATGTCCCCCACGACGGTCCGATCGCCTGGGACAAGGCCCACATTTTCGATTCCGTGGGACGCCTGGTAGAGCGCCGGCCGAAGCAGATCGTTCATGCCGGCGTCGGCGATGACGAACGTCCTGCCGCGCTCTTCTTTGACGTAGAGCACTCGCGTCAGCAGCACGCCGGCCGGGCCGGCGATCGCCCGGCCGGGCTCGATCAGGATCCGGAACGGCCGGCCCGCGAGGCAGGGGAGCACGGCCGCGGCGTAGGCTTCCGGGGAAATCGCCCCCTCGCCGATCCCGATCCCGCCGCCGACGTCGAGCGTCTCGATTGCAAAGCCCGCCGCAACGAGGGTTTCCGCGAGGCCCGACAGCCCCCTCGCCGTTGCGGCTAGCGGCCCGGCTTCGAGGATCTGGCTTCCGATGTGGGCCTGGATGCCGACCATTCGGATGCCGGCGAGGCCTCGCGCCTTCTCGAAGACCTCGCGGGCGCGCCCGATGTCCACACCGAACTTGTTCTGCTTCAAGCCCGTCGAGATGTACGGGTGTGACTTCGCGTCGATGTCCGGGTTGACCCGCAACGCGACCCGCGCCACGCTGCCGCGACCGCGCGCGAGCGCGTCGATCTTCTCGATCTCCCGCTCGGACTCCGCGTTGAAGGCGAGGATGCCGGCCTCGACCCCCGCGGCGATCTCCCCTTCCGTCTTGCCCACGCCGGAGAAGACGATCCGGCCGGCCGGGATCCCGCACCGGAGCGCCGCGCGCAGCTCGCCGCCCGAGACCACATCGGCGCCCGAGCCGAGCTTCGCGAGGAGCGTCAGGACCGCGAGGTTCGAATTCGCCTTTGCGGCGTAGCAGACCAGATGCGGGACCGCGGCGAAGGCCGCGTCGAAGCGTCGGAAGTTCTCCTCGACGAGCGCCCGGCTGTAGACGTACAGGGGAGTGCCGAACTCCCGCGCCGTGTCCTCGAGCGAGACACCGTCGCAGAAGAGCTTCCCGTCTTTGCGTTCGAATCCGACCATTTGTTGGGCCGAGACGATAACAGAGGCGATTCCGCACGGGTTTACCTGACTCCGAGAATCACCCGCCGCTCGCCGGTCAAGGGGTCGAATCGGACGAGCGACTCGTTGCGCGGGCCGTAGAACAGTTTCGTCGCATCGCTGCCCAGGTCCGCAATCGCCCGAGGGGTCGTGGCGGGGCGCAGGTCGTCGGCGACCTTGCGGACGGTGCCGGCATTCAGGTCGGCCAGCCATGCCGAAGCGCGAGACGCCGCGTCGGTGACACCGAGGCAGAGCACGCCGGGCGCCACCTCGCCGCCGAGGGAGATCGACGAGGACGGGGGAAGCGGCACCGCGGCGCCTTCGCGGCCGTCGGAGCCGAACACGCGCAGCCGCCAGCTGCCGGAGGAGCGCTCGGAAAGGACGATGCGACCGTCGGGAAGAAACGCGGGCCAGCGGACTTCGGCCGGCGCGTCGGCGAGCGTCGCAATCGGTACACCGGTCGCAGCGAAAAGGCGGACGTCGAGATTTCGGCTGCCGAGGGTGAGAATCCGGTCGCCATGCACATCTGCCAGGAAGAAGCGCAGGCCATCGGTGGTCTCGATCCGGGCGAGCGTCGCGAGCGATCGCGCGCGAACGTCCAGCTGCCACAGGTCGATCGAGCGGTCGTCCGTGCGGTAGACGCGAAAAAGGTCGAGGCTGGAAAACGTTCCGCCCAGGCTCTGGCGATCCCCAGAGGGGATCCGGGCCGACGCGAGGGCCCGCTGCTGTTCGAGGTCGTAGACGGTCAGGGTCCCGTCCTCCCAGATCGCCAGGCGCGTCCCGTCCGACGAGAGGACGAAGAGAAACGGGTAGCTGTTGAGAAGGATTCGCGTCCGGACAGGCTTTTCGCCGGCGACGCCGAGACGCCAGCTCCAGACCGGGACCGGACCATGCGACTCCGCCTCGACCCACGCGGCGCGCTTGCCGTCCCGCGACAGGACCGGCCCGCGCCAGTCGGGGGTGAACGCGCGCTCGGAGCGACCGCCCGCCGCGTCGTAGACGAACGTCGCCTCGGCGCCGCGCGCGGGTCCCGACACGGTCAACCACGGTCCGGCCGCAGCGGTCGTCACCCAGAATCCGTCGCGCAGGTCCGACGGCTTCGCGCCATGAACCCACGCCGCGTAGCCGTTGCCGGCCAGGACGGCGGCGCCGATCACCGTCCACAGCACGCCCGAGAGCGCGCGATGTCCCCTGCGCGCGTCGGTGCGGCCGCGGACGACCGAGGCATAGCCGGCCGCGAGGCAGGCGGCGCCCGCCGCCAGGGCGAGGCCGACGCCGAGACGCAGCGACGGCGTCTCCGCACGGTAGATCGGGAGCCGGGAAAACGCGGCCCACACGAGAAAGGCGCAGAGCACGGCCAGGACCGCATCCAGCGCCAGCAGGCCGGAGCGCGACCGAAGCGCGAGCGCAATGCAGTGAGCGACGGCGAAGAGGACCGCGAAACCGGCCAGCGCCAGGAGGGGCCAGGCGATGGGCGGTTCGGGCGCCGTCCAGAGATCGTTCCAGGGGGGCCGCGCGCCGGCAATCGCGGCGGGGACCCACAGGATGAGGGCGGCCCCCGCGCCGAGGAGCATCGCCCCCGCCAGACGGCCGCCCCAGATAGCGGAGGCGGACAGCGGACGCGCGAAGTCGAACCCGATGCGACGCGTCGCCATCCCAGGGGCCAGGGTCGTGGCTCCGAGCCCGATCGCGATCCCGGCCGCGAGGACGAGCGCTCCGACAAAGGCGGTCACTCCGCGTACCTCTGCTCCGGACGTCCCGACGGCCAGCAGCGGCACGGCCAGGGTGCCGAGGCTCGCCACAACCGCGGCGACGAAAATGACACGGTGCTCCCGGACCTCACGGCGCACGATCGCGAAGAATCCGGTCATGCCGCCCCTCCCTTGTCCGCGCCCGCCAGCGCCACGAAGATTTCCTCGAGCGGCAACGCCTCGGCGGAGGCGTCCTCGACGCCGTCGATGGCGCGGAAGTGCGCGAAGGCGGCCTCGTCGAAGTTCGAGACGATGGCGTCGATGCCCCAGCCCCGGACCTGGACGCGCACGGCGTCGAAGGCATCGAGCTCGGAGCCAAAGGCAGTGCGCGTCTCGGTCAGGCGATTGGCATAGCGGATGCGCCGGAACCGCGCCTTCAACGCCTCCATCTCCTCGTCGAGGAGAAGTCTTCCGTCCTTGAGAATGCCCACACGCGTCGCGATTCCCTCGAAGCCGGCCAGGTCGTGCGTCGTCAGAAAGATCGTGGTGCCGCGGTCGGCGAGCTCGCCGACGACCTCGTCGTAGAGGGCGCGCCGCGCGACGGGGTCGAGACCGAGCGTCGGATCGTCGAGGACCAGCAGCTCGGGAGCGTGACCGAGCGCCAGCGCCATCTGGACCTGGGTCTTTTGACCGCGCGAGAGGCGGCCGAAGGGCGTTGCCGGCGCAACGCCGAAGCGCTCCAGGCGGGAGGCGACGGCCGCCGTGTCCCAGCGCGGGTAGATGCGCCGGCAGAAGTCCGACAGGTCCCGGGCCGTCATCGCTGGCGGGGCATCGGGCTCCTCGGGCACCACGCCCGTCCGCGCCATGGCCTCCCGGCGAGTCGTCCAGGAGTTGGCGCCGAAGAGCAGCGTCCGCCCGGAGCTCGCCTTCTGCTCGCCGAGAAGGCAGCGCACGAGCGACGACTTGCCGGCGCCATTCCGGCCGAGCAGGGCATAGACGGAGCCGGGCGCGACGGCGAGGCTCACGTCCCGGCAGGCGATCGCGCGTCCATACCGGACGGTGAGACCCTCGACGCGGAGAGGTTCGGTCACGAGTTGGCCCCTTTCTTCCAGGCGGCGCGCAGAGCCTCTTCGGCTTCTTCCCGTGCGGCGCCGAGCGTCGACGCGAGATCCGCAAAACGCCCGGCCGCCTCTCGCAGGATCCGCGCCCGCTCGGCCTTGCTCATCGCCGGCGGCGCGTCGGCCACGTACGTGCCGTCGCCGCGCCGCACGATCAGGACCCCGGCGTCCGTCAGGCGCTGGTAGGCCTTGGCGACGGTCGCGGGATTGATGCGCAGGTCCTTTGCGAGGTCCCGGACCGACGGCACGGCGGCGCCGGGCTTGAGCGCCCCCGAGGCCACGAGGCGGCGGACCCCGTCCTCGATCTGGCTCCAGATCGGCGTGGCCGAGGACGGGTCGATGCGCAGGGTGCTCATGCTTGACTACTGTATTAGTGTACTACTACACTAGTACGAATCAGAGGGGGAGTTCGCCGGGAAAGTCAGGGTTTTCGTCGATTCCAGCGATGACGGCCGTGCTCACGCGCGAGGGCGGAGGACCGGCCGCGAGGGGGTCATCCAGGATTGAGGGGCTGGGGCTCGGCCTCCTCGGCGCGAATGCTCTGCCGGAAGTCGTAGCGGCGGATCATGGGGGCGGCAACCGCGATCGCCGCGGTGATGGCGACCGTCGCGATGCCGCCGGAGACGACGGAGACCGTGACGCCGACGGCGGCCGAGGCGAAGAGGGAGGCGACGACGCCGGCCTCGAGCTCGCCCAGCTGCGGCCCGCCCATGAAGAAGATCATGTTGACCGACGTCATGCGGCCGCGCAGGCGGTCGGGCGTGATGAACTGGCGCAGCGTCTGGCGGATGACGGTCGAGATGGCGTCGGAAAAGCCCACGGCGGCCAGCGCGCCGAGCGTCAGCCAGAACGAGCGCGAAAGGCCGAAGACGATGGTCGCGGCGCCATACGCCATGACCGACCCGAGGAAGATCCGTCCCTGCCGCGGGGGCAGCGGCCGAATCGAGAGAAGCAGCGACCCGAGCAGGGCCCCGACCGCCGGCGCCGCGGCGAGCACACCATAGCCCTTCGCGCCGACCTCGAGGACCTGGTCGGCGAAGATCGGCAGGAGCGACATCGCGCCGGAGAAGAACGTCGCGAGAAAGTCGAGCCCCATCGTCCAGACCATGAGCGGCGTCGTGAAGACGAACCGCAGCCCCTCGCGGAGGGCCGACCAGCCCTCCTCCTGGCCGCCCTCGGCCGTGGGCGCGCCGGAGGTGTGCATCGTCGCGAGCGCGTAGATCACGGCCAGAAACGACACGGCGTTGATGAGGTAGATGGACGCGAGGCCGTTGGTTCCTTCTCCGGCGCGCGCGATCAGGAGCCCCGCGAGCGCCGGCCCGCCGATGAGGGAGGCCTGGAACACGGAAAGGTTGAGCGACAGTGCTCCGGCCAGGTCCCGCGGCGGGACCAGGCGGGGAATGAGGGCCTGACGGGACGGGCCGTCGAAGGCGACCGCGGAGGCGGAGAGGGCGTTCAACGCGTAGATCACCCAGAGCGTCTCGTGCCCCGTGAACGTCGTCCCCCACAGCGCCAGCGCGACGGCCGTCATGGCGACCTGGGTCGCGATCATCACGCGGCGCCGGTCGTGCCGGTCGGCGACGACTCCTCCCCAGAGCGAGAACGCGACGATCGGCACCACGCGCGTCAGCCCGACGACCCCGAGCGCGAGCGGCGATTTCGTCAGCAGGTAGACGTGCCAGTTGATCGCCACGACCTGCATCTGCGAGCCGATCAGCGAGAGCAGCTGGGAGGCGATGAGCCGCCGGTAGTCGCGGTGGGCGAGGGCGAGGTACGGCGCCCTGGAGGTGGATGGCGGCACGGGCGCGCCGATTCTATCGGCTCGCCGCTGCGGGCTCCTGCGGCACCGCCCGGACGATGTAGCGCTTCGGGGCGGAGCCGACGAAGTAGAAGGGATAGCAGGCGACGAGCGTGATCGCGCGGCCCGGGGTGGGGTCGAGCACGTGGACGTCCTCCGGGTTGACGATCCAGATGTCGTCCACGCGGTACGTTTCCTTGCCCGCCAGGGTCTCGAGCTCCATCGTGTCGCCGGGGGCCACGTCCTTCAACCCGCGAAAGAACCCGTCGCGGTGTCCGGCGATGCCGACGTTGCCGTTCTCGCCCGGCTTCGGCGTGTCGGCGATGTGCCCGACGGCGCGGTTCAGGGTCAGATCGTCCGTGCCGTCGAGGACCGCGACCTCCAGGCCGATCTTCGGGATGCGCAGGATGGCGAGTGGATCGGAGGATTTCTGCCTGAGGCTCTCCTCGTAGGCGCGAACGCGCTCCTTCGACCAGAGGGTCTGGTCGGGAGGCGCCTCGCCGGGCAGCACGCGCGCCGGGGTGACGCGCGCGTGGAGGGCGCTCTCGAACCGAACGAGGTCGCGGTGCGAAAGAACGGTCTTGTGGGCGTAGGCCGCGATCCAGGCGGCGATGAGGAGGATCCCGACGATCCAGGCGAGGCGCTCGAAGCGGCGAAGCCAGGCCATTTCGCGATGCTACAGCGGACGCCCGCCGGACGACGTCTTACGCCGTCTTCGCGGCGTTCTTCCTCCGGGCCCGTGCGAGCCACCAGCCCTGCGCGTCGGCTTCATCCCAGGGCGGCACGTCCTGGCAGGCCGCGAGCTCGCGCGCCAGCGCCTTCGCGCTCTCGGGCCGCTGGTCGGGCTCCTTGGCGAGGCAGCGCAGGATGAGCGTCTCGAGCTCCGGAGGCACCGCGCGGCCGAGGCGGCGCGACAGGGGCTCGGGCGCCGTCTGCAGGTGGTGGTGGATCGTCTCGAGCGGGCTCTTGCCCGCGAAGACGGGCGTGCCCGTGAGAAGGAAATAGCCGACCGCGCCGAGCGCGTACAGGTCGCTGCGCGGGTCGGCGCTGCCGGAGTCGCGGATCGCTTCGGGCGCCATGTATTGCGGCGTGCCGTGGAGCACGTTCTCGTTGGTCAGCCCGGCCGCGGAGGTATCCGAGACGTCCTTGACGAGTCCGAAGTCGAGGACCTTCGCGATATCGGGGATGCCGCCCCGCTCGCAGAGCAGGATGTTGGCGGGCTTGATGTCCCGGTGGATGAGCCCGATCCCGTGCGCCTCGGCGAGGGCCGCGCAGACCTGCCTCAGGATGCGGACCGCGCGTCCGGGCGCGAGCGGCCCCGATTCCTTCACGAGGCCTTCGAGGTCCACGCCGTCGAGGTACTCCATGACGTAATAGAAGAGGCCGTCGGGCGTGCGGCCGAAGTCGTAGATCGAAACGGTATGCGGGTTGGTGAGGCGCGCCGTCAGCTGGACCTCCCGCTCGAAGCGTTTCAGGCTGTCCTCGCCGGCGCGGCCGGGGGGCAGAAGCTTGATCGCGGTGGGCCGGCGCAGCATCTCGTGCTCCGCGCGGTACACGATGCCCATCCCGCCTTCGCCGATCTTTTCGGTCAGGGTGTACTGGCCGAGCCGCCGGTTGCTCACCACGCTGCGGCGCAGGCGGAAGGTCACGAACGACACGAGGGTCGACAGCACGATGGCGAGCAGGGCCCACAACAACGACCATGCAACCGCGGCGCCCCGGGACGTCTCGCGCGACGAGCCCGAGGCGTACAGCACGTAGGCGAGAACCGGGATCGGCAGCGACGAGAGCGCGGAGATGACGGCCGTCCGACGCGGCCCGCTCGGGACGATCGCCGCCCGATAGAGCAGGATCGAGTTGGCGATCAGCAGAACGAGCTCCTCCGGACGCCAGGCGAGCGGCATGCTCCCGCCCATGCAGGCGTAGAGGGCGAGCATCGTGACCGTGCCGGCCGCGTCGACGCGGCGCAGCGCCGCCTCGGATGTCCCGGGCTGCCGGGCGGCGAGCCACATGACCAGCAGCACCGCGATCGCCGCCAGGTGGAAGAGCACTTCCGGCTGGGAAAAGGAGGGCGCCGGTCCCGCCGGCGCCGGCCAGAGGGCAGCGATGAGGAATCCCGCGACGAAAAAGCCCACCGAGGCGAAAAGCGTTGCGCGCGCGAACATCGCCAGGCGCTCGCCGAGGAAGTCGCGCTCGCCCGCCGAGTCCGAGGGGGCGATCTGGCCGGCGCACTCGGCGCCCCGGCACTGTACCCGCCTGACCTTTTCGAGTCGGCTCATCGTCGGCCTCCCGTTACGGATTCTCGATCCGGATTTCCACGCGCTGGCCGAGCTTCAAGGGGGTCTCTATCTTCTGCACCTTGTGTAATACGATCGTGCAGGCCGGGTCGGTTCGGCCGCGAATGTCCGGCCCAGGCCACGCCCGACGGTAGAGCTTTTCCGGGCTCTTCCTGAAACCTCTCGCAATGGGCGACCGTAATCATATAGAACTGACCGGTCAGTGTCGTAATAACCATGGCTAGAGTGAAGACAGCGGACAAGGAGCTCGCGATTCTCGAAGCCGCCTCCCGCGTCTTCGCGCAGCGCCCCTTCCATGAAGTCCTGATCGACAACATCGCGGCCGATGCGGGCATCGGAAAGGGGACGATCTACCGCTACTTCGAGACCAAGGACGACCTCTACTTTGCCGCGGTCCTGCACGTTCTCGACACGCTGACCGGGGCCCTCGACGCGACGCTGCGCGAAGAGATGACCGCCACCCGGCGCCTCGAGGCGATCGCCACGGTGATCCTGCGACACTTCTGGGAGCGGCGACAGCTGCTCTCATTCTTCCAGCGCGAAGAGCACGTTCCGATCCGCCACGACGAATTCGGCGCGCGGCGCGAACGGATCCTGCGCTTCGTCCAGGAGACGATCCTCGCCGGCATCGAGCGGCGGGAGTTCCGGGGCATCGACGCGCGCATCGGTGCAAACCTCTTCCTCGGGATGGTGCGATCCCTGAATCTTTTCCACGCGAGCGACGACCGGCTCGAGGACCTCGTCGCGCAACTGATGGGCGTCTTTCTTTCCGGTGTGACGCGGAGGGAAGCTTGAAGCGCCTCGTCGCGGTCGCCCTGCTTCTCTGCGCCGGGTGCACGGCGATCCCCGAGAAGACCGTTCGCGACGCCGTCTCGCCCGCGCCGCAGGAGCCCTGGACCCCTCCGGCGAAAGCCGAGATGCCACCCCCGCCGGCCGACAAGGTCGCGCCCCAGGTTCCCGAGGAGTACCTGAAGCCCGGGACGATGCTCTCGCTGGTGCAGCTCGTGGATGTGGCGCTGCGCACTAATCCCTCGACCCGCGAGGCGTGGTCCTTCGCGCGCGCGGCGGCGGCGGAAGTGGGAGCGAAGCGGTCGCTGTACTTCCCGGTCATCGAAGTCGACGGCCAGATCCAGCGCCAGAAGACGGCGGCCGTCGGCGGCCAGTTCACCTACCTCCAGACGACGTATGGCCCGTCGGTGGCGGCGTCGTGGCTGCTCTTCGACTTCGGCGGGCGCGAGGCGGACGTCGAAGAGGCCACCCGCGCGCTCTACGCCGCCGACTGGACGCACAACGCCGCGATCCAGGACGTCGTCCTCGCGGTGGCGCAGTCCTACTACCTCTACCTCAACTCGAAGGCGCTCGTCATCGCGCGCCAGGCCAACCTCGACGAGGCGCGCCGGAGCCTCGACGCGGCCGAGGAGCGCCACCGCGCGGGCGTTGCGACCATCGCGGACGTGCTCCAGGCGAAAACCTCGGCTTCGCAGATCGAGCTGGGGCTTCAGGACACCCAGGGGCAGCTGCAGATCGTCCGGGGCGCGCTCGCGACCGCGGTCGGCGTCCCCGCGAACATCCCCGTGGAGGTCGGGCAGCTGCCGGAAGAGCTCCCGCTCGACATGGTCAAGAAGAGCGTGGACGAGCTGATCGCCCGGGCCGTGGCCGAGCGGCCGGACCTGGCCGCGAGCCGGTTCGCCGCGCTCGCCGCGCAGAGCCGGATCCGCTCCGTGGCGGCCGAGGGGCTGCCGAAGCTTTCGGCGGCGGCAGGTGGCAACCGCACCTTCTATTCCACGCCCAACGTCCCCGACCCGTTCTCGACGAACTACTCGGGCGCCATCCTGCTGCGCATCCCCGTCTTCACGGGCTTCGACGTCGCCTACCGGACGCAGAAGGCGAAGGAAGAGGCGGAAGCGGCCAAGGCGAGCGCGGAACAGCTCGAGGACCGGGTGATTCTGGACGTCTGGTCGAGCTATTACGCCGTGCAGACGTCCACCCAGCGCATCGCGACGACGCGCGACCTGCTCGCCAGCGCGCTGCAGTCGGCCGACGTCGCCGCGGGCCGCTACAGGGCCGGCGTCGGCTCCATCATCGACTTGCTGACCGCCCAGTCGGCCCTCGCGGACGCCCGCGCGCAGGAAGTCCAGGCGCGATCCCTCTGGTTTCTCGCGATGGCCCAGCTCGCGCACGCCACGGGAGCCCTGGTTCCGAAGGCGGCCGAAATCATGAGCACAGCGACACAGAAGCAGGAGACGCCATGACGCGTGCCGTGAAGCGGGTTCTCGTTGCGATCCTCGCGCTCGCCGGTTCGGCGCTCGGCTGCGCGAAGGCGAACAAGGCGGCGCCGGTCGAGGCCGTGCCGGTGCGCGTCGGTACGGTCGTGCAGAGGGCGGTGCCGCTGCAGATCCGCAACGTCGGAACCGTCCAGCCCTACGTCGCGGTTTCCGTGCGCGCACAGGTCTCGGGCGAGATCATGCAGGTCCACTTCCGGGAGGGGCAGGAGCTGAAGAAGGGCGATTTGCTCTTCTCCATCGACCCGCGTCCCTACGAGGCCGCGCTCGCGCAGGCGGAGGCGGCGCTCGCGCGCGAGCGGGCGCAGATGGAGAACGCGCAAACCGACGTGAAGCGCTACGAAGACCTCGTGAAGAAGGACTACGTGACGCAGCAGCAGTACGACAGCGTCAAGGCCAACGCCGTAGCGACCGCGGCGACCGTCCGTCTGAACCTGGCCGCCGTGGAGCGGGCGCGCCTCGACCTCGCGTTCTGCTCGATCCACGCGCCGATCGACGGTCGCAGCGGAAGCATCCTGGTGCAGTCCGGAAACGTCGTGAAGGCGAACGACGCCGTGCTCGTGACGATCAACCAGATTGCGCCGATCTACCTGACCTTTGCGGTGCCCGAGCGCGAACTTCCCGAGATCCGGCGCCGGCAGAACGCGGGCAGCCTCGTCGTGGAGGCGGAGGAGCCCGCGAGCGGCAAGTCGCTCGGCCGCGGCGAGCTGACCTTCGTCGACAACGCGGTCGACCGAGCGACCGGAACGATCACGCTCAAAGCCACTTTCGCCAACGCGGACCGCGTCCTGTGGCCCGGCGAGTTCGTGAACGCGGTCCTCACTCTCGCCACGGAGCAGGGCGCCATCGTCGCTCCGATCGGCGCGGTCCAGAATGGCCAGGAGGGGACCTTTGCGTACGTGGTCAAGGCCGACCGGACGGTGGAGTCGCGGCCCGTGACGGTCGCGCGCAGTGTCGCCAATGGCGTGGTGATCGCCAGCGGGCTCACGGCGGGCGAGACCGTCGTCACCGATGGGCAGCTGCGCCTTTCGCCGGGCGCGAAGATCGAGGTCCTGGCAGGCGAGGGCGCCGCCGCGGCGAAGAAGTCATGAACATCTCCGAGCTGTTCATCCGCCGCCCCGTCACGACGACGCTTGTGATGCTGAGCCTGCTCGTCTTCGGCGTGATGGCCTACCGGCTGCTGCCGGTTTCGGACCTGCCCAGCGTGGATTTTCCGACCATCCAGGTCTCGGCGACCCTGCCCGGCGCTTCGCCTGAGACGATGGCCTCGTCGGTCGCGACCCCGCTCGAGCGGCAGTTCACCACGATCGCGGGCCTGGACAACATGAGCTCCTCCTCGACCCAGGGCGCGACGCAGATCACTCTGCAGTTCAACCTCTCGCGGGACCTGGACGGCGCGGCTCTCGACGTGCAGTCTGCGATCTCGGCCGTGGCGCGGCAGCTTCCCCCGAACATGCCTTCGCCGCCCTCCTACGGAAAGGTCAATCCGGCGGACCAGCCCGTGATGTACCTGGCGCTGACCTCGAAGACGCTGCCGCTGCCCGAGCTCGACGAATACGGCGAGGTCATGATGGCGCAACGCATTTCGACGGTCTCCGGCGTGGCGCAGGTGCAGGTCTACGGCCCGCAAAAGTACGCCGTGCGCGTCCAGGTCGATCCCCGGCAGCTGTCCAGCCGCGGCATCGGCATCGACGAGGTCGCCGACGCCGTCCGCGGCGCCAACGTCAACCTGCCGACGGGAATTCTCTACGGCCCGCTGACGTCCTTCACCGTCCAGGCCAACGGACAGATCCTGAACGCGGAAGGGTATCGGCCCGTGATCGTCGCGTACCGCAACGGCTCGGCGGTCCGCGTGGGCGACCTCGCCGCGGTCATCGGCAGCGTCGAGAACAACAAGGCCGCCGCCTGGTTCAACGACGAGCGGTCCATTTCGCTCGCGGTCTTCAAGCAGCCCGGCACGAACACGGTGGAAGTGGCGGAGTCCGTCCGCCGGCTCCTGCCGGCGTTCCAGAGGCAACTCCCGGCCTCGGCGTCGCTGCATGTCGTCTACGACCGCTCCACGCCGATCCGCGCGTCGGTCGAGGACGTGAAGTTCACGCTGTTGCTCACGCTCGTCCTCGTCGTGCTGGTCATCTTCCTCTTCCTGCGCAAGCTCTCGGCGACGATCATCCCCAGCCTCGCGCTGCCGTTCTCGATCGTCGGCACGTTCGCCGCGATGTACGTGCTCGGGTACAGCCTCGACAACCTCTCGCTGATGGCCCTGACGCTGTCGGTGGGCTTCGTCGTGGACGACGCGATCGTGATGCTCGAGAACATCGTGCGGCACATCGAGCGTGGAGAGCGCCCCTTCGAAGCGGCGTTGAACGGGTCAAAGGAGATCGGTTTCACGATCATCTCGATGACGATCTCCCTTGCCGCCGTATTCATCCCGATCCTCTTCATGGGCGGCATCGTCGGGCGGCTCTTCCGCGAGTTTGCCGTGACGATCGGCGTCGCGATCCTCGTCTCGGGTCTGGTTTCGCTGTCGCTGACCCCGATGCTGTGCAGCCGGTTCCTGAAGCCCGAGGGCGAGAGGAAGCCGGGAGCGTTCTACCGGTGGAGCGAGCGCGGATTTGACGTGGTGATCGGCCTGTATGCGCGCACGCTCGGGCCGGCCTTACGGCATCCGCGCCGGGTCCTGGCGATGTCGGTCGCGGTGCTCGCCGCGACGGGCTGGCTCTTCGTGAAGATTCCCAAGGGATTCCTGCCGACCGAGGACCAGGGGCTGATATTCGGTTCGACGGAGGCGGCGCAGGGGATCGGGTTCCCCGCGATGCGCGAGAAGCAGCTCCAGATCATGGCGATCGTGCGGGCGCACCCGGACGTTTCCAACGTGCTGGCCTCGGCCGGCCCGCGCGGAAACACTGCGGTGGGCAATGCGGGCATCATCCTCGCCCAGCTGAAGCCGCGCGGGCAGCGCAAGAAGACGGCCGACGAGATCGTCGCCGAACTACGGCCTCAGTTTGCGAGGGTCCCTGGGATCCGCGCGTTCCTGCAGGTGCCGCCGCCGATCCGCCTGGGCGGCAGCCCGACCAAGAGCCAGTACCAGTACACGCTGCAGGACTCGGACACGGCCGAGCTCTACAAGTACGCCCCGATCCTCGAGCAGAAAATTCGCGCGCTGCCCGAGGTCCAGGACGTCACGAGCGACATGCAGCTCTCCAATCCGCAGTTGAACGTGACGATCGATCGGGATCGCGCTTCCGCGCTCGGGATTTCCACGCAGAAGATCGAGGATGCCCTGTACACGGCCTACGGAACGCGCCAGATCTCGACGATCTACACCTCGACCAACCAGTACCAGGTGATCATGGAGCTCGCCCCGGAATTCCAGGCCAACCCGGCCGCGATCGGCATGCTCTACGTGCGCTCGGCGGGGGGCGATCTGGTTCCGCTCTCCTCCCTGGGATCGATTACCCAGGGCACCGGCCCCCTGACGGTGGCGCACCAGGGGCAGCTTCCCGCCGTGTCGATCTCCTTCAACCTGAGGCCGGGCGTGGCGCTCGGCAATGCCGTGGCCGCAGTCGAGCGCGTCTCGCGCCAGACCCTTCCGGCCACGGTTCAGCGCGATTTCCAGGGCACGGCCCAGGCGTTCCAGAGCTCGGTGCAGGGGCTCGGGCTGCTGCTCATCGTGGCGATCCTCGTCATCTACGTCGTCCTGGGGGTCCTTTACGAGAGCTTCATCCATCCGCTCACGATCCTGACGGCGCTGCCGTTTGCCGGATTCGGCGCGCTCGTGACGCTCATGATTTTCCGCACGGAGCTCTCGATCTACGCCTTCGTCGGCATCATCCTGCTCGTGGGTCTCGTGAAGAAGAACGGCATCATGATGGTCGACTTCGCAATCGAGGCGCAGCGCGGTGAGGGCATCAGCGCGGAGAAGGCAATTTACGAAGCCTGCCTCGTGCGCTTTCGCCCGATCATGATGACGACGATGGCGGCGCTCATGGGCACGATCCCGATCGCGCTCGGCGCAGGCGCCGGCGCCGAGTCCCGCCGTCCGCTCGGCCTCGCGGTCGTGGGCGGGCTGCTCTTCTCCCAGACGCTGACGCTCTACGTGACGCCCGTGTTCTACATCTCGATGGACCGCCTGCAGCGACGGTTCGGGAAGAAGGGCAAGGGAGAGAGGCCCGAGGCCCTGGTCGCCGCCGCCCCGCACGTCGAGCCGGCGCCCGCGGCGGCGGCGATGCGGCTCTCCGACGTCTAGGTCTTAGGCCCGGGCCGCTCTCGCGCTGACCTGGAACGCCGGCCGGCCGAGCAGGTACCCCTGGCCGAACTCGATGCCGAGCTCGACGAGCGCTTTCCTCTCGGGCTCGACCTCGATGCCCTCGGCGACGAGCGTCGCGCCGCTGCGCTTTCCGATCGCGTCGAGGCTTGCGATGATCTCCCGCTTGATCGGATCGGCATGGATGTTGCGCACGAGCGAGTCGGCGACCTTGATGTAGTCGGGCTTCAAGTGCAGGATCGCCTCGAGCCCGGAGTACCCGGAGCCGGCGTCGTCGATGGCGATTTTCATGTTGGCCTTGCGCACCAGCTCGAGCACTTCCTGGAACGAATCGTAGTCGCGCACCATCTCCTTCTCGGAGATCTCGACCACCACGTCGCCGTGGCTGCGGTTGATGGCGGCGAGGTTGCGCTCGTCCAGGAACACCGGATGGCGCAGCAGCATCGCCGATGCGTTCACGAAGAGGCGGCACTCGCCGACGGCCCGCGGCAGGTTCGCGAAGATCGTCTCGAGGCAGAGCGTCTCGAGCTCCACGTCCATTTCGTTGTCGTGCGCGACCGCGAAGAGCACGGTGGGCGGCTCGAGCGGCGTGCCCTCGGGCCCGCGGATCAGTGCCTCGTAGCCCATGATGGCGCCGTCGGGCAGGTGGCGGACGGGCTGGAAGGCGGGCCGCAGCTGCTTCTGTCCGATGACGGTCTTCAGCCCGGCGAAGAGCTCGAGCTTCTCGTGCGTCTGCCGCTGGGTGACGATCTTGACGGCCTCCTGCAGCGTGCGGATGACGTGCCGCGAGGGCCGCACGCGCGGGTTGTCTGTCGTGGTCAGGCTCGAGGCCAGGATGTTGATGAAGTCGGCGGTGGTTCCCTCGACGGACTGGCGCAGCCGGCGCGTGACGCTCGCGCGCAGCCGCACGGCCTCCTCCTCGAGGTTCGTCGGAACGCGGCCGCGGCCGGCCGGCGGCAGGCTGTAGAGGACGAAGAACCCGTCCGCGCCGGAGAAGCGGATCGAATGGACGAGCGGCGCCAGGCGCGAGGCGCGGACGTCGTCCTGCAGGCTCTCGGACACGGAGGCGAGGATCCGGTCGTACTGCTCCCAGCCGAAGAGCTCCTCGAACCCGAAGAACTTGCCGATCTGCAGGTAGATGACGCCGAGGTGTTCGACCCGCTCGTCGGCCTTTTCGGGCGCGTCGAACGGGTGGATCGGCAGCCCCGTGACCGAGTCGTAGACGATGCGGTCGCGGCGCAGGTCGTCGAGCGCCTGTGACGCGGCGTCACCCTCCTGGGCGAAGGCGCCCGCGATCACGTTGGGCTCGGTCAGGCGTTTGGCCTTCATCCTTCCTCCATGGCGTGCGATTCGTGAACCAGCGAGCGGACTTTCCTGCGAAGCTCCTCGGCGCCGAAGGGCTTGGCGAGAAAATCCGAGCCGCCGAGTTGCATGGCCGTGATCCGGTCCTTGACCTCGGACCGGCCGGTGAGAAACAGCACCGGGACCTCCCGCGTGGGCGACTGGCGGCGCAGGATCGCGCAGAACTCCCAACCCGTCATGCCGGGCATGTTGACGTCGAGGATGACGAGGTCGGGCACCTCGCGAATCGTTTCGACGAGCGCGGTGCGCGGATCGGGCGGACAGTCGACCGTGAAGCCCTCCGGGACGAGCAGCTCGCGCACGGCCGAGGAGACCGCGCGGTCGTCGTCCACCACGACGATGCGCTTCACCGGGCACCACGCTGGGCGGGCAGCATGATCGTGACCTCGGAACCGTAGCCCGCCTCGCTCGAGAGCGAGATCTTGCCGCCGTTGGCCTCGAGGATCTCCTTGGTCACGGCGAGGCCGAGACCCTTGCCGCGCGTACCGGAGGCGACCGCGCCCGCGCCGCGGAAGGCGTAGTCGAAGGCCCGCGCGCGCTCCTCGGGGCTCATGCCCATGCCCGTGTCCTTGACGACGACGAAGGCCTGCGCGCCGGCGCCGCCCGCGCGGATGCGCACCTCGCCGCCGTCGGGCGTGTACTTGATGGCGTTGTCGAGCACGTTGCGGAAGGCGCGCTGGAGCGCGACGGGATCCGCGATCACGGGCAGCTGGGGCCGCTCGGCGATGAACTCGATGCGGATGCGGCCGCCGTGGGCGAGGCGGTACGCGGTCGCGAGCGAGCCGAGGATCTCGACCAGGTCGGCGTTCTGAGGCTTCTCGAGGCGTTCGACCGGCTCGGGAGCGGGCGCCGGAGTCCCGACGAGGCGCTCGGCGAGCTCGATCTCACGCTCGAGGTTGGCGAGGTACTCCTGGTTCGGAAGCTCTCCGCGCCGCGCGGCCTCCTGGATGAGGTCGGTGTAGACGCGGATGACCGACAGCGGCGAGCGCAGGTCGTGGAGCAGCTCGGCCTGCCGGTCGCGCTCCGGCTCTTCATCGACTTCGACCCGCGCCGGGCGGGGGCGCTCGTGCCGGACGGGGGCCGGGATGGGTCGGGGGGCCGTGGACTCTTGCGCCGGTGCGGCGACGACCGCGGGAGCGCGCGCCGCCGTCGCGGCTCCCGCGACCTCGAGCGCGACCAGCAGCGCCGGCGCCGCCAGCGCCACTCCCGCGAGGGCAAAGAGCGGTCCGGCGCCCGAGGTGGGCTGGTGTCCGATCGTCGCGAGCGCGGCCGAGCCGAACAGCGACGCGGCCGCGAAGAATCGGGCGGCCGGCTTTCCCTCGCAGTGCCACGACAGGGCCACGCCCGTCGGGAGCAGCAGCGCGAACGGCGAGAGCACGCCTCCCGTCAGCGACATCGCGCAGAAGAGCAGCGCCAGGTCGGCCACCATGGCCAGCGGCGCCGCGAAGGCGCCGAGCGATTCCTGCGCTCCCGCGCGCGTCAGCAGGAAGAGCGAGAGCAGCGCGCCGCCCATTGCGAGCGCGAGCAGGCGCGGGTCGCCCAGCCCCAGGACGATCGCAATCAGGGCAAAGAGGGTGAAGAGACCGGAGGCGGCGGCGCGGTGAGCGGCGAAAGCCGCGTTTCTCAACCGCGGCCTCCGCGCGAGACCTTACGCATACGCACAGCCCACGCGCACCGCGCCGCCCGGCAGCGGCGCCCAGTGCATTGGGCGCAGGCGGATCGGGTGCTTCTCGGGATCGTGCTTCTGGATGATCTCGGCCTTCCAGCGGGGCGGCCACTTGTCGCGCCGCTTCGCCCGGAAGGCCAACCCGCCGAACGAGACGTCGACGACCGGGGCGAGCCACGCTTCGCCCTGGCCGTTTTCCTCGATCCGCACGCTCATCGCCTCGGGCGCAAAGCGCGGGTACATGCGGTGCGCCGTGGCGGCAAAGGTGGACTGCGAGCGGCACTGGTAGAGCCGCAGGTCGGCGATCTTCAACAGGAAGTCCGTGCTCTTGCCGTCGTGAGGGTACGAGGCGACGCCGTAGTGCAGGTCGAGCGCGAGGCCGCCGCGCGAGGTCAGGGCCATCCCGCCGATCCTCTCCCGGACTCGCTCGGCGACGGCCAGCGCCGAGAACATGTCGGTGTTCGGCAGCGCGAGCACGAACTCGTCTCCGCCCCAGCGGCACCCGGCGTCCACGGCGCGCAGCGATTCGCGGATGATGCGGGCCGTGCGCACGAGCACGCTGTCGCCGACCGGGTGGCCGAGGCGATCGTTGATGGACTTGAAGCCTTTCAGGTCCATGAGCACGACCGAGACGATACTCTCCGAGCGCTCGGCGCGGGAGATCTCGCGGCCGAGGTGGTCGATCAGAAAACGCCGGTTGTAGAGGCCCGTCAGCGGGTCCGTGATCGCGTTGACCCGCAGCACTGCGAGGTCCGCCTCGGAAACCAGGCGCGGCTCCTTCAATATGCCCTTGTGGCTGTGGAGGTGGTGGAGCAGCACGGTCTGGAGGCCGAGCGGGGATCCGAGCTTGCCGCGCAGGCTCGGGATCAGCTCCTCGATCTCGGTCCAGCGCGCAAAGGCCTCGTCGGCTTCGAAGGGAAGCCCGGTCCAGTCCGTGAGCAGCTGACGCAACACTTCGCCGCGCTGGCCGTTGCGGGCGATCGCTTCGAGGGCCTTGCGGAAACGGGGCAGCGAGAAGTCGCGCTGGCGTCCCAGCCGCGCGAGGCTGCCGATCCGTGTGGCCAGATCTTCGATCTCCCGCATCGCTCTCACGTCCTTCGCCCGGCAGCCCGGACCCGCTCTCGAAACTAGAGGCTCGACTTCTTCCCGCCGAGCCGCGCCGCCGGCGGATCGGCCCGCCCGGCTTCGCGCGAGAGCCGGGCGACGGCGCCGGCCGCCTCGGCAACGGCGTCTCCGAGTGAGCAGACCAGGACGAGCTGTCCTTCTTTGAGCAAATCGACCACTTCACGGTCCGAGCGCGCCCAGAGCACGCTCGCGCCGACGACCATCAGGCGAGCGCGTCCGAGGTCCGCGCTCGGATCGAGCCGCGCCAGGGCCTCGGCGCAACGCCGGATGCGCGCCAGGCCCACGCCGCTTGCACGCAGACGCGCGGCCACCCGCAGGCGCACGACATCGGCGAACGAGTACCGCCTCGTCGACCCGTATCCGCTCGCCCTTTCGAGCGACGGGCGCAGGAACCCCTTCCTGTCCCAGTGATCGAGCTGCCTGGCCGTGAGGCCAGTCAGGCGAGCGACTTCGGCCGTCGAGAAGCTCCGCGCAATGACAGTGCTGAATTTCATGCGTGTAATTCGAAAATGTTAGCACAGACGGGCATGAAACGCCCTTCGAGGGGGTCTGGATCAGGCGATCGGGAGGTCGGTTTTCGGGAAATCGGAGCCCGTGCAGAGCAGGGGTTGGCCTGCGAGCTTCGCGACGGCATAGCTCAAGCAGTCGCCGAAGTTCAGGCCGGCGCGGTGATGGCCCTTGCCGTACCGGCGGTGGGCATCCGCGGCCGCCTTCCAGTGGGCATCTCCGAAGGGCACGACCGCGATCTCGGATTCCATGACGAAGAGTGCCAACAGGCGCTTTCCCTCGATCCCCAGGCGGGTGGTCAGGACGAGACCCGCCTCGGCCAGCGTCGGCGCACCGACCCCCACGGCCGGGGATGCGGACAAGCGGTCGAAAAGCTCGTCCCAACCCGGCTCCCGGATCAGGATGGCGATGAGCGCCGACGTGTCGAGGATCAGAAACCCTCCGGACCGTATCCGAGAATGCTCTCCTGCTCCTTCTTCGAGATTTTCTTGCCGATCACGGACCTTGGAATCGACGGCCAGATTTCCTCTTCGAGAATCCGAAGAAGCTCCTTGCGCTTGTCCCTGCGTCCGACTCGATAGGCCAGGCGTTCCTTGCGGTCCGCCAGTGCCGAGCGGATCGCCCCGGTCTTGCTCTCGCCGGTCATTTCAGCGACTTCGGCGGCGAGCCGCACCGTTTCGGGGTCTTTGATGTTCAGCGCCATGATGGTAGAATTCTACCATAATGGTAGACATATGTTAGCCGCCGCTCTCGCCTTGTCACTGCGATTGCTGTCCGTACCGACGCCGGACTCCGCGCCTGCCAGCGGCTACCTCTACCGCGCGACCCTCATCCAGGCCGCCCCGGGCAAGCTCCTGGAGGTCGTGGAGCTTTACAAGGCGGGCTGGCCCGGGTCCAGGGACAGCGGCGACGAACCGCCGATGGCCATGCGGCACAGCCAGGGCGACCGCTGGGACCTGCTCCTGCTCTTCCCGATGGGCGGTTTCGGCGACTATTACGCGCCCGAGCGCGTCGCGAAGAGGGAAAAGGCCCGCGCCGCGTCGGCAGCCGCGCTGGCACGACTCGGAGACCACATTGCCTGGCAGGAGGACGTTTTCGTTTTCGGGCCGCCACTCGAGCAGGTCCGGGGCGAGCTTGTTCCAGCCGGCTTCTTCCACGTCGAGATGTTCGAGGCGCTCGCGGGAAAGCGCGGCGAGCTTTACCGGCAGCGCGAGATGGAGAACGAGTACTCGAAGCGCTTGAGTCTGCCACAGAACCTCATCTTCGTCCGCGACTGCGGCGCGCCCTGGGACCTCTTCACGATCGGCGCGTATCGAGACCTCAAGCACTTCGCCGAGAGCGCCGACATCCCGGCAACGAAACAGGAGGAAGCCGCGAGGGGCGCCGGTTTCGACGGGGCGAAGGCGATCGGGCCATACCTGCGGACCCTCATCGCCCTGCACCACGACACGCTCGCCGTGGCGATCAAGTAGCCAGGCGTCTTCCCTATTTCTTGAACAGGTTGTCGAACGCCGCGCGGGCGTCGTCGGGGGTGGCGACGCCGCGGCTGCCGGTGAGGTCGAAGGACTTGGCCGGGGTGTAGAAGGTGCAGGAGTTGGCGGCCTGCTTCGACGCGATCCGTTCCGGGATCGACTGCGAGCACTCGAACCGGGCCGACGTGTCGAAGTTCCCGCACTGGCTGCAGGCGTGCAGCGCGCCGCCGCACTTGCGGCAAGCGGCCGCAAGCCCGATCGAGTCGACGTCCAGGACCTTCTCGCCGCAGTGCTTGCATCGGACGACGACCGCCTTGTCCTGGTCCGCTCCGCGGCCGCGCGGCCCCTCTTTGCGGGGCGGGCGCGGGCCGCTCGGGCGCGGCCCCGAGGAGTCCGACCCGGAGTCCTGGTAGCCGCGGTGGCGGTACTTGCGTTCGTCGCTCATCGGTGCTGGGCGCGATTGTAGTCCCGGGTGGATAATCATTCCCGGGCGATGCGCGAATGAACGAAGGATCCGGTCGGGCGCTCGAGCTCTGGCGGGAAGGCACCGCCCGACTCCTCGCCGGCGAGCTCGAGGAGGCGGTCGCGCTCTACACGCGCTCGCTCGAGATGCATCCCACCGCGGAGGCCTACACGTTCCGCGGCTGGGCGTATTCCTTTGCCGGACGCCTGGACGACGCCATCGCGGAGTGCCACAAGGCGATCGCGACCGACCCTCAGTTCGGCAATCCTTACAACGACATCGGCTGCTACCTGATGGAACAGGGCCGCTCCGACGAGGCGATCCCCTGGTTTGGGCTGGCCAAGACGGCCGTGCGCTACGAGCCCAGGCACTTTCCGTACCTGAACCTCGGCCGGCTGCGGGCGGCGCGCGGCGAGGTCGCCGAGGCGTTGGCCGAGCTCGAGGGGGCGCTCGCGGAAAACCCGGGCGACCCGATCGCCCTGCGGCTGCTCGAGACGCTCCGCTACAAGGTCAACTGACGGGGGCCGGCCGGGAATCTCCGGCAGGAGGCGGGCTGTTTTCGGAGGGCGGATAGAATCCCACTTTCGGAGGAACCAACAAATGGATCAGATTCAGATGACACCCCAGGCCGCCATCGCGGCGACCGGCGTCGCTTCGGCCGAACGCGTGACGGCTTTCCTGCGCAAGGTCTACGGCTGGATGTGCGTCGGCCTAGCCATCACGGCGACGGTGGCGCTCGGTGTGGCGAGCTCGCCGGCGCTCGTGCAGGCGATCTTCGGCAACAAGGTCCTGTTCTTCGGCCTGATGATCGCCGAGCTCGGCCTCGTCTTCTACCTCTCGGCCCGCATCAACACGATGGCGGCCAGCACCGCGGCGGGGCTCTTCCTCCTGTACTCGGCCCTGAATGGAGCGACGCTCTCGTTCATCTTCCTGGCCTACACCGGGACGTCCATCGCCTCGACGTTTCTCGTGACGGCCGGCATGTTCGGGGCCCTCGCGCTCTACGGAACGGCCACCCGGCGCAGCCTGGCGGGCGTCGGCCAGTTCGCCTTCATGGGCCTGATCGGCGTCCTGCTCGCTTCGCTCGTCGGGATGTTCTGGAAGTCCGAAGGGCTGCAGTTCGTGATCTCGATCGTCGGAGTCATCGTGTTCACGGGCCTGACCGCCTACGACGCCCAGCGGCTGAAGACCATGGCGGTGACCGTTCCGGAGTCGAGCTACGGCTCCTACTCCGTGGTCGGAGCGCTGGCGCTCTACCTCGACTTCATCAACCTGTTTTTGTTCATGCTGCGGTTTCTCGGCGGCCGGAGGGATTGACGGGCTGGGCCGAAGGCGGCTTAGCCGCCTCCCACCAGGGGCATCCGCCCCACTGCTCCCGCATCGGCGGCCGCGACGGGGACCTTTTCGTCCTCCTCGACACGGACCGCTTCTCCCGGATTCAGGAAGAGGTTCGCTTCCAGCCCGTACTGGCGGTTGTAGAGGTCCGCGTAGCGCCCCCCGCGGGCGAGCAGCTCCTCGTGGCGTCCGCGCTCGACGATCCGGCCGCCCTCGACGACCAGGATGGCGTCGGCGCGGCGGATGGTCGAGAGCCGGTGGGCGATGACGAAGGTCGTGCGCCCCTTCATGAGCTCCGACAGGCCCTCCTGGATGAGCGCCTCGCTCTCGCTGTCGAGCGACGAGGTGGCCTCGTCCAGGATCAGGATGCGCGGATCGGCCAGGATCGCGCGGGCGATCGCGACCCGCTGGCGCTGGCCGCCTGAGAGCTTCACGCCCCGCTCTCCCACGATCGTGTCGTACTTGTCGGGCATCCTCTCGATGAACTCGTCGCAGCGCGCAATTGCGGCCGCTCGCAGGACGGCCTCCCGGGACGCCTCGGGGCGCGAGTAGGCGATGTTCTCGAAGACGCTGCCGTCGAAGAGGAAGTTGTCCTGGAAGACGACTCCGATTTGCGCCCGGTAATCGGACAGGCGCACCTTCGAGAGGTCCCGCCCGTCCACGAGGATCGAGCCTTCCGTCGGCCGGTAGAAGGCCGCGACGAGGCCGATGATCGTGCTCTTGCCGGCGCCGGAGGGGCCGACGAGTGCCGTCACGGCTCCGGGGGCGGCCGCGAAGGCGACGTCCCGAAGGACCGGCACGCCCTTCTCGTACTCGAAGGACACGTCGCGGAATTCGACGGCCCCGTCGATCCGCGAAAGCGGCTCGCGGCTCGCGTCGCCGGCGTCTTCGGCGAGCTCGCCGCGCAGCTCCCGGATCCGCTCGAGGCCGGCGAAAGCCTCCGTCACCTGGCTGCCGATCGAGACGATCTGAATCACGGGCCCGACGAGCAGTCCCAGGTAAAGCGTGAACGAGACGAACGAGCCGATCGTCATGCGCCCGGCCTCGATCTCGTGGGCGCCCACCCACATGATGGCGACCCCCACGACGCCCAGCAGAAATGTCGAGAACGCGGCAACGGCGGAAAAGCCCGTCATCGTCCTGGCGACGTTGCGAAAGAGGGCGTGCACGCCGCGCGAGAAGATGAGCGCCTCGCGCCGCTCCGCCCGGTAGGCCTTGACGACCCGGATCCCGGAGAAGGACTCGGTCAGGCGCCCCGAAACCTCGGCGTTGATCTTCGAGCGCTCGCGGAAGAGGGGGCGCAGGGTCTTGAAGGCGAAGAGCAGAACCAGGCCGAAAAGGGACAGGACTCCGAGGGCGATCAGGGTCAGCTTGACGCTGAAGTAGAAGAGGATCCCAAGGGCCAGGATCGCCGTCAGCATGCCCCCGAGCAGCTCGACGAGGCCGGTCCCCACGAGGTTGCGGATTCCCTCGGCATCGGTCATGACCCGGGAAAGCAGCACGCCCGTCTTGGTCTGGTCGAAGAAGGAGATCTGCAGCCGCCCCACGTGGCGCTGGACCGAGCGGCGCATCTCGGTGATCGAATGCTGGGCCGCCCTGCCGAGCACCTGCGAGAGCGCAAAGCCCGTGATGGCCTGGATCAGGGTGGCGCCTCCAGCCGCCAGGACGATCCAGACGAGCAGCTCCCGCCGGCCCTTTCCGATGACGTCGTCGAGCAGGATCTTGGTCGTGCCCGGCAGCACGAGGCCGGCGATGCGCGACAGCAGCAACAGGCCGAGCCCGAGGGCCAGGCGCCCCTTGCGGGCGTGGACGAGCTCCGCGGCGTCGCGCAGGATGACGGACAGGGGAAGGGGCTTCTTCTTCTTCGCCTCGTCTTCCGGCCGGGCCGGGCCCGGGCGGCGCCTTTCGGCGCGGGACGATCGCCCCGAAAATCCCCCTCCGAAGAGTCCGAGTTTTGCCATCGAGTCAGGCCTTTCCGTGGATGGGATCGGGCAGGCGGCAGAACATGGGCCGATTCTATCGGTGCCGTTTCCGCAGGCCGCGACCCTTGTCCACCCATCTGAATTACGCGCCCGCGCAACAAATGGACTCAGAATACGGCATGATTGACAAGCATTACTGTCTCGACAGATAATATTGTCAATGGAACAGGCCGCAGAATGGGTCGGAGCGGACCTCGAGACCATCGGGAATCATGAGCGCGCGGGCACTCTCCTTCACCCTCTGCGCCAGAGGCTGCTGCTTCTTTCTCGAGAGCCGGTCTCGGCGAGCGAGTTGGCGAGGAGGCTGGGGCTTCCACGGCAGAGGGTGAATTACCACGTCCGAAAGCTCGAGCGGGAGGGCTTCTTGAAGCCGGCGGGCAGGGCTCGAAAGGGCAACATGATCGAGCAGAGGTACGTGGCCACAGCGCGCACCTACGTCCTTTCGCCCGGCATCCTCGGCCCGGTCGGGGCGGACTGGCGGGACATCCCCGACACGGCATCGGCTGACTACCTGCTCGCTCTGGCCGAGCAGGTCCGCGCGGATGTGGGGCTTGCGGCGCAGCAGGGGCAAGCCGAGGGCAAGCCCATCGCGACCCTGTCGCTGAAATCCCAGTTCCGGTTCGAATCCCCGGGGCAGCGGGCCGGCTTTGCCAACGCGGTGCGCGCGGCTGTCGTCGACGTCATCGCCCGGCACTCCTCGCCCAATCGCCTCGAGAACGGCCGCCCCGGGCGGGGCAAGCCCTTTCGGCTCGTGCTCGCCTGTTATCCGGTGCCGGGCGAAGCGGACGAAGGACCGAAGGCGGAATGAAGACGCCTGAATTGCTCGAAGGGAAGGGGGCCCCATGATCGGCCAGGCCATTTCGCTCGTGGGCGCGGGCTTGATCCTCGCGGCCTTTGCCGCGCAGCAGGCGGGCCAGCTCGCCCCGACCGACGCGATCTATCTGGCCCTGAACTTCGCCGGCTCCGTGATCCTCGCCTACTTCGCGATCGCGGCCAGGAGCCTCGGCCTGAGCGTCCTCGAGGGTGCCTGGGCGCTGATCAGCCTCTGGTCGCTGGCGAAGGTGTGGATGAAGCCTTCCGGGTCACGATGAGCAGGCGGTGGGAGCCGAGCGCGAACGGTTCGTCGCGCGGCGAGCCGAAAAAGCCCGTCGTCTCGAACCCGACCTCGGCAAGTCGCCGCACGACCTCATTGAGCGTGTAGACCCTCTGGGAGGCGAGCTTCGTCTCGCTCCGGCCATCGCGCCTTCATGACCCGTCCCTCTTCATCCGGGCGTAGATGCCGCGATCGACGATCTCCATGCACCGGGGCGGGTCCTCGATGTCCCGGAAGCCCACCTTGCGGTACAGCGGGTGAGCGTCCTTCGTGAAGAGCGTCCAGCGCCGCAGGTTCTGCAGCTCCGGATGGGCCTGGATCGTCTGCATGAGCCACAGGGCCAGCCCCCGGCCCCGGTGCGACTCGAGGACGTACACGTCCGCCACGTAGGCGAAGGTTGCGCGATCCGTGATGACCCGGGCAAAGCCGACCTGCCGACTGCCGTCGTAGAGGCCGAAGGGCATCGAATGGTCGATCGAGCGGTCGACGACGGCTCTGGGGACCTGCGGAGCCCAGTAGGAGCCTGCGAGGAAGCGGTGTATGGACTCCCGGTCGAGCCGCTCCGGGTCGGTCGAAATCACGAATCCATCGCGCGTCCATTCCATGCCGGCCCCCGTGGTTATCCTATGCTCGCCCAGAGCACTCATGCGCGGCACCGTCTCGCTCCCGACCTGGCTTGCCATCCTGCTGGTCGTGCTCGCGGCCTGGGCCGCGCTCGATCTCCTGCTCCTGCCGGGCGCGCGGTGGGTCATGCGGCGGCGCGTCAACCGCGTGCTCGAAGAACTGAACACGAGGCTGAGGATCCGGATCCAGCCCTTCAAGCTCACCAAACGGGAGGTCTTGATCGACCGGCTCCTGTACGACCCGCAGGTCCAGCAGGCCGCCGAGGCGCACGCGAGCGACCATGACATGCCGCGTGAGGCGGCGATGGGCAAGGTGGACTCCTACGCGCGCGAGATCGTGCCCGCGTTCAACGCCTACGCGTACTTCCGATTCGGCTACTGGCTGGCGCGCAACGTGGCCCGCACGCTGTACCGCGTGCGCCTCGGTTACTCGGATGAGGAGGGCCTGGCGGCGATCCCGCCCGAGGCGACCGTCGTCTTCCTCATCAACCACCGCTCGAACATGGATTACATCCTCCTCTCGTATCTGGCGGCCGAGAACACCGCTCTGTCCTACGCCGTCGGGGAGTGGGCGCGGATCTGGCCGCTCCAGACCCTCGTCCGGGCCATGGGCGCCTATTTCGTGCGCCGCAACTCGAAGGACCCTCTCTACCGCAAGGTGCTCGAGCGCTACGTCGCCATGGCAACCGCGGCCGGCGTGACGCAGGCGGTGTTCCCCGAGGGCGGCCTGTCGCGGGACGGCCGGCTTCGCCCGCCCAGGCTCGGGATTCTCGACTACATGCTCCGCTCGTTCGATCCGCAGAGCGGGCGGGACGTCGTCTTCGTGCCGGCCGGCGTCAACTACGACCGGACGTTCGAGGACCGCAGCTTCCTGGTCGAGGGCGATCCGTCGTCCCGGCGTGCGGGGCCGGGCTCGGCCTTTCTCGTTGCGGCGCGCTTCGTCGCGCGGAATCTCTGGTTGATGGCCCGCAGCAGGTGGCACCGGTTCGGGTACGCCTGCGTGAACTTCGGTTCTCCGGTTTCGCTCAAGGAGTACGTCGCCCGCCGCGGCGTGGACTTCCGGGCCCTGCCGCGCGAGGAGCACTCGCGCCGGCTCGAGGAGCTCGCGCGGGAGCTCATGGAATCGGTCGCCCGCGTGATCCCCGCCGTGCCGGTCTCGCTCGTCGCGACCGTGTTCGTGCGCGAGCCCGGGCGGGCCTGGAGCGAGCTGGAGTTGAAGGCCGCCGTCCTGCGTCTGACCGAAGAGCTCGAGGCGCGCGGAGCGCACGTATACGTTCCGCGCGGTGACCAGGATTACGCCATCGCCGTGGGACTCCGGATGCTGACGCTGCGCAGGCTGGTGGAGGGTTCCGATGGGCTCTACCGCGCGAGGCCGGAGGAGCTGCCGCTGCTGGCCTACTACGCAAACTCGATCGCGCACCTCTTCTGAGCCGCTCGTCGCCCCCGAGGAGCGGCGCGACCGCGGCCCCTCCGTGATATCTGTCCCGGTGAGATTCCGAAGGAGGAGGTCGTCATGGCCGGTCGCATGAACCGTCGGGCCTTGATTCGCTACGGGGCGCTCGGCGGCGCGGCCGTTGCAGCGGGGCCGCTCGCGGTTCCCGGTTCGACCCCGGCGCCGACCCCGGCAGCGCCGCTTCCATTCGAGCTCGACGAGGCGAGCGTCGCGGACCTCCAGAAGCGCATGGGCTCGGGCGCCGACTCGGCGCGCTCGATCGCGGAGAAGTACATCGCCCGGATCGAGGCCCTGAACCAGAAGGGGCCGGAACTGCGGGCGGTCTTGGAGATGAATCCCGATGCGCTCGCGATCGCCGACGGGCTCGACGCCGAACGCAAGGCCGGAACGGTGCGGGGGCCGCTCCACGGCATTCCCGTGCTGATCAAGGACAACATCGGAACGGCCGATCGAATGAGCACGTCGGCCGGATCGCTGGCGCTGGTCGGCGCGATCCCGGCCGCCGATGCCTTCGTCGCCAGACGCCTGCGCGATGCCGGCGCGGTGATCCTCGGCAAGACGAATCTCTCGGAGTGGGCAAACTTCCGTTCTTCGCATTCCTCGAGCGGCTGGAGCGGGCGGGGCGGCCAGTGCCGCAACCCCTATGCGCTGGATCGCAGCGCGTCCGGCTCGAGCTCGGGCTCGGGGGCCGCGGCCGCGGCGAGCCTCTGCGCGCTGGCGGTCGGATCCGAGACCGACGGCTCGATCGTGTCGCCTTCCAACAACTGCGGCCTCGTCGGCGTCAAGCCCACGCTCGGCCTCGTCTCGCGCACGGGCATCATCCCGATCGCGCACAGCCAGGACACGGCGGGACCGATGACCCGCAGCGTCACCGACGCCGCGATCCTGCTGACGGCGCTCGCCGGGTTCGACGCGGCCGACCCCGCGACGAAGGGCCTGGAAGGCAGGCCGCCCGCGGACTACACGAAATATCTCGACCCGAAGGGACTCGAGGGCATGCGGATCGGCGTGCCGCGCAAGAAGCTCTTCGGCCAGAGCGCGGCGGCGGACCGCCTGGTCGAGGCCGCGATCGCCGACATGAAGCGGCTCGGGGCCGTCATCGTCGATCCCGCCGACATCTCGACGCTCGGCGAGACCGACGACAGCGAGTTCGAGGTGCTGCTCTACGAGTTCAAGGCCGCCTTGAACGCGTACCTGGCGTCGCTCGGCGGCCGGACGCGGTACAAGACGCTGAAGGACCTCATCGCCTTCAACGAGGAGAACCGGGCTCGCGAGATGCCTTACTTCGGGCAGGAGATCTTCGAGAAGGCAGAGGCGAAGGGCCCGCTGACCGACAAGGCCTACCTGGACGCGCTCGAGAAGGACCTGCGGCTGACCCGCAAGGAAGGCATCGACAAGACCATGGACGAGAACAAGCTCGACGCCCTCGTCGCGCCGACGAGCGGGCCGGCGACCCTGATCGACCTCGTCAACGGCGACTACGGCCCGGGCGGCAGCTCGTCTTTCCCGGCCATCGCCGGCTATCCCGACATCACGCTGCCGTGCGGGTACGACTTCGGCCTGCCGGTCGGCATCTCGATCTTCGGGCGCGCCTGGAGCGAGCCGACGCTGTTCAAGATCGCCTTCGCCTACGAGCAGGCGACGAAGCACCGCCGAGCACCGAAGTTCCTCGCGACGGTGGACCTGACGGTTCCGTCATCCCGAGGGGCGTAGCGAAGAGGGATCCCGCCACCGACTGGCGACCCTTTCCATCGAGCCCGGGTCCCCTTGCCGCGCCTGGGATGACGGCTGCCCCTGGCCGGCTCCCGATTACTCGGAAAACGACTCGGGTTGCTCGATCGCGCGTCGGTATAGCTCGTCGTCGATGTTGCGGCCCGTGACGACGGCGACGATCGGGCCCGCGACAACCTCGAGCCGCGGTAGCGCTGCGAGGGCCGCGGCAGCGGCGCCTTCCGCGCGAATGCCCGCCCGGGCGTAGGCGCCGATGGCGTATGCCATCTCCCGCTCGGAGACGACGACCATACGATCGACGACACTGTTGACCAGGGCCACGGCCTCGGGAATCGCGACGCGAACGGCGAGGCCGTCGGCGAACGTCGCCATGCGATCGCACTCGACCGGGTGACGAGCCCCGAAGGACCAGGCCATGACCGGCGCCTCCTGAGCGGCAACCCCGACGACGAGAGTGACGGGGGAGCGGCGATTCAATGTCCGGCCGATGCCGGCGATGAGCGCGCCGTTGCCGACGGGTACGACGACGGCCGCGAGGGGCTCCTGCGACTGGTCGAGGATCTCGTCGGCGATCGCGCCGTAGCCCTCGAACTGCGTCGGCTCGACGCCGTCCTCGAAGAAGGGAACCTGCGCCTCGGCGGCGAAGCGCTTGCCCTCGTCCTTGGCAAAGTCGAGGTCGGTGCCGATCAGGCGGATCTCGGCCCCGAGTTGATCGATGAGGGCGAGCTTCGAAAGGGAAGCGCCGGCCGGCGCGTAGACCATCGCGCGCAGGCCCAGACGCTGGCAGGCCCACGCCACTGCCGCTCCGTGGTTGCCCGTCGAGGCCGTGACGACGGCCGAAGCGCCGCGCGCCTTGTAGGCCTCGACCGTGGGCAGCGCGCCGCGCCACTTGAACGCACCGAGTTCGTGGACGTCTTCGCGTTTGAGCCAGAGCGCAGAGCCGTCGTACAGCCCCTCGGGCGCCCGTTCGAGTGGTGAGGGCAGATCCACTGCGTCAAGGGTACTCCCGGCAGGGGTCCGCGGGAGCTTCAAGTCCCGTGAAATCCCTTGGGGGCCGCCCCCTCAGGAACCGGACCCGACGAGGCCTTCTTCAGACGGGAGTGCGAAACGATCCACTCGGCCCCGTTGCGGTCGGGAAAGGGAAGTCTTGGGGATTCCTCTCCGGCGGAAGAGGGCCGGGGTGAGGCCCCCGGCGCTCAGGCCTTCGGCCGCCACGGGACAAAGGCCGACGTCGTGCGCTGGTACTCGCGGTAGTCGTCGCCGCGGGACTTCAGCGCCTGCGCCTCGGTCGCCGGAATGCCGGTGACGCGCAGGAGGAAATAGAGCATCACGGCGGGGCAGGCGAGGGCGATCCAGCCCCAGGGCGATGCCAGGGCGAACACCGCATAAGCGATCCAGGCGAGCCATTCGAAGAAGTAGTTCGGGTGGCGCGAGTATCGCCAGAGGCCCTCCCGGCAGGTCCTTCCGCGATTTGCGGGGTTCGCCTTGAACCGTTCGAGTGCGCGGTCGGCGGAAGTCTCGCCGGCGATTGCGATCAGCCAGATCGCGACGCCTGCCCACTCGAAGGGCGAGATCCGCGGCGCCGGGTTCACGGCCGCAAGGAGAAACGGAATTCCGAGGAAGAGATCGATCGCCCCCTGGAAGAGAAAGAAGAAGAGAAACTTCAGGACGATGTTGCCGCCCCACTCTTTCCGGAGCGTCGTGTATCGCCCGTCCTCGGGCTGGCCGTGCGCGCGCCGGTGGATGTGGACGGCAAGGCGAAAGCCGGCGATGCCGCCCATCAGGGCGACGAGGACGCGGCGTTCGGAGAGCCCGGATCCGAGCGCGCCGTAGAGGATCGCGAGAAACGCGAGGTTTGCCGACCACGCGACGTCCACGATGCCGGCGTTGTTCTGGCGCAGGTGGACGATCCAGGCCGCGAGCATCACGGCGACGACGAGGGCCGCCCCCCACGCCGCAAGCGTCGCGATCTCAGGCCACATCGTGGGAGTCCTTCCATCGCGCGGCGGCGGTGCGGCGGGCCAGGGCCCGGAAGACCGGAAGCGTTCCGAAGTAGATCGCACCGACCAGAAACGGCGCGACGGCGAGCCAGGCGACGAGAGCGTGACCGAGCGTCGCGCGGACGTTCGCGAAGGCGCCGACGAGATCGGCCTTCATCATCGCGACGAGCCGTTCGAGGGAGCGGTTTTCGCGGGGCGCGCCGAAGATCCGCTCTCCGAGGCGGATGAACGGGAAAATAAGCAGGAGCTGCAGCGCGTAGGACGACCAGTTGATCGCCTGGATGATCGGCTGGTTCAGGCGCAGGGCCCAGGCCGCCAGGAAGCAGAGGATCGTGGTGGTGCCCACGATCGGGTTCACGGCGATGGTCAGGCCGACGGCGACCGTCAACGCGATTTTCTCCGGCGAGATCCCCTGGGTGAACTGTTGAAGAATCGGGTCGCCGATCTTGCGGCGCAGGAAGACAGGCCCGCTCATGCGCGGCGCTGGAAGGGCGGATTCTCGATCGGCCCGACGACGGTCAACCTGGCTCTGGCCGAGGCATGCCGAGTGATTCCGCGGCCGCGACGAGGCGCTCGAGGATCTCGGCCAGGTGCGCGCGGGCCTTCTCGATCTCGGCGTGGATCTCGTTGAGGCGCCGTCCGGCGCGGTTTCCGGCGGCGGCGGCTTCTTCATACAGGCGGTCGAGCTGCGTCGACGCACGCAACCGCGCCGCTTCGAGCTCGGCGATGGCGTCGTGGGCGGTCAGACGCGCCGAGCCGCGCAGGTCGGCCCAGCGGCGCGACAAGCCCTGCACGCGCTCGTGGAGGCGCGCCGACGTGAAGGCGCGTCCGGTGCGACTGGCCTCGCGTGCCGTTTCGCGCCAGCGCTCCGGCTTCCGGTGGAGGCCTTCGAGCAGGCCGAGCTTTTCGCCGAGCCAGAGCAGGTAGAAGCTCGCGTCCACCTCCCACCAGTGGAAGCCCTGCGCCGCCGAGCCCGGGGCCCAGTGATGGTTGTTGTGCCACCCCTCGCCCATCGTCACGACCGCGAGGAGGAAGCTGTTGCGCGAGTCGTCCGTCGTCGCATAGGCGCGGCGTCCGAAGACGTGCATGACGCTGTTGATGGAGAAGGTGCCGTGCCACAGGAGCACGGTGGAGAGAAAGTAGCCGTAGAAGAGCCCCGTCCAGCCGAACGCGAAGTAGAGACCGACGCCGTAGAGCAGCGTCGGGACGTATTGGTTCCGGTCGAGCCACAGGAGCTCCGGGTACTTCGCGAAGTCGGGGATGCGCGAAGGGTCCGACTGCGCATGGTCGCGGGCAAGGATCCAGCCCATGTGGCTCCACCAGAACCCCTTCTGCAGGGGGCTGTGGATGTCCTCGGGCCGGTCGGAGTACTTGTGGTGATGACGGTGGTTCGCCGCCCACCAGAGCACGCCCTTCTGCGCCGACGTCTGGCCGAGGAACGCGAGCAGGAACTGGGGCACGCGTCCGAGTCGGTAGGACCGGTGGCTGAAGTACCGGTGGAAGCCCGCCGTGATGGCAAACATCCGCAGGTAGTAGGAGGCAACGCAGAGGACGACGCCCTTCCACGAGAAACCGAGGGCGAAGACGCCGAGGGCGGCGACGTGGACCAGAACGAAGCCGATCACGGCCGACGGCTGGAGCCCTCGGGAGTCGGACACCTGGGGGTGCGGCGAGGCGATTTCGGGCGTCATGCGTCAACTCTAACGTCAGAGGACCTGCCCGCAGTCCCGATACGGGGCCCGACGGGGCAGTTGGATGCTAGAACTGAGGAAAGGGCCGGGGAAGGGTTGTCCAGAAGAGCGAAAAGGGGCGTTTAGCCCCTTTTGTCACTTCGCCACCGGCGCGGCTTCGGGGCCCTTCTTGACGGTCTCGAGCGAGATCGCCACGGCAACGTCGTCGGAAAGCATGAAGCTCCCGTTGTCGAGCGCCTTGTTCCAGTTGATCCCGTAGTCCTTGCGGTTGAGGGTGGTTGCGAGCTCGAAGCCCGCCCGCTCGCCACCGCGCGGGTCCTTGGCGGTGCCGGTGAAGGTGACGGGCAGGGTGATTTCCTTCGTCACGCCGTGCATCGTGAAGTTGCCGGTGACGTCGTACTTGTCCTTGCCGGCCGGGGCGATCTTCGTGCTCGTGAACGAGATCTCGGGAAACTTGGCGGTGTCGAAGAAGTCGGCCGAGTTCAAGTGCTTGTTTCGTCCCTCGTTGTTCGTGTTGATCGAGGCGGCCTTGATCGTGAAGACGACCGAGGAGGCCTCGGGCCTGGCCTGGTCGATCTGGATCGTGCCCTCGAAGTCCGTGAAGCTGCCGCGGACCTTCGAGACGAAGTGGCGGATCTGGAAGGTCACATCCGAGTGGTTTTTGTCGATCGTGTAGGTGTCCACCGCGAAGAGCGGAGCGGGCGCGAGGGTGGCGATGAAGAGAGCGGCGATGCGGAGCTTGCGACGCATGGAGGATCTCCTTTCGAGACGGTTGAAGGTCGAGCGTTCGGCATCATGCCTTGCGGCTGGGTCTTCGGGTCAACGAATGGACTTTTCTATCAAACTCCGAAGAATTCAGACCTGACCCCGGCTATTCGGCTATTGCACGCAGCCCCGGGCGGCGACCTGGATTTCGCCCTCGACGGCACCCCCGCGGATGGCGACGAGGCGGTCGTGCAGGTTCGAGACGGCGCAGGCGTGGTTGGGGAGGATCCGGACCCTCTGTCCCACCCGGAAGGATTCGCTCTGGGCGACGGCGATGACGCCGTGCTCCTCGGAGACCCGCGCCACGCGGCTGGCACCGCCCATGACCAGGCCGTACCCGTCCGCGCTCGGGCGCATCGGGTCGCTGGACAGGGTCTTCGACCCGGCATCCACGACGGCGCGGTCGGGCTCGGGGACGCTGACGACGGTCGCGAGGACGGTCATCGCGCAATCCTGCGCGCTCGCGCTGCCGAGCGCGACCTGGGACCGGTCGTTGTAGACGTACGTCCCGGGCCGGCACTCGGTGACGCCCGAAACGACCATTCCCGCGCGCACGGTGGGCGTCGAGCCCAGCGATACGTCCCCGACGGGAAGCCCGCAGGCACGTACGGCCTCGGCGGCCTCGACGACGATGCGCCCTTCCTCGCGGCCCGTGCGCGCGACCTCGTCCGGCGTGCGGCCCCCGTAGCCATGGCCCGCGTGCGTGAAGATCCCGGAGAAGCGGATCCCCGGAAGCTCGGCGATGCGGCGGGCCATGGCAACCGCGGCTTCCGGCCGGACGCCGACGCGGCGAAAGCCGCTGTCGATCTTGAGGCGCACGTCGAGCCTCCGGCCCGCCGCGTGGAAGACGCCGCCGAGGCTCGCGGCACCTTCAACGCTGTCGACACCGACCGTGAGACGGATCCGGTCGGCGAGGGCGAGGAGCCGGCGCGCCTTGTCCGCGCCGAAAATCGTGTAACCGAGAAAGATGTCTTCGAAGCCGTGCGCGGCAAAGACCTCCGCCTCGGATGTCTTGGCGAGCGTCAGTCCGCTCGCGCCGGCCGCGATCTGCATCCTCCCGACCTCGGGGGACTTGTGCGTCTTGGCGTGGGGCCGCAGCCTTACGCCGGCCTGCCGCGCCCGCTCCTGCATGCCCGCGATGTTGCGCTCGAGAACATCGAGGTCGACGAGCACCGAGGGCGTCGGGAGATCCTCGAGGGCCGGCATGCGCGCCAAGCCTACCTCGCCCCTGCGGTAGAGTCTCGGGCTTGCGCACAGCGCACAGGAGGCTTGGATGCGAATGCGGGCAATCGTGGCGGCGGCAGTGCTCGCCGCCTCTCATGCCGCGGGTCAGACCGCCGACGAACTGATCGCGAAGAACATCGCCGCCCGGGGCGGGCTCGAGAAGCTGAAGGCCGTACAGACGATGCGCCTGACCGGGACGATGAAGCTCGGCGACGACGCGATGCCGTCCATCCTGGAGTTGAAGCGCCCGAACAAGAGCCGCTGGCAGTTCACGTTCGAGGGACAGACGGCGATCCAGGCGTTCGACGGCCAGTCCGGGTGGATGCTGATGCCGTTCGCGGGCATGACCGAGCCCCAGGCGATGTCGCCCGAGGAGAAGCAGGAGGCCGAGCAGCAGGCCGACCTCGACGGTCCCCTCGTCGACTACAAGGCGAAGGGCAGCGCGATCGAGCTCGTCGGGCACGACCCCGCCCTGCGTCCGGAGGACTGGAAGTTGAAGGTCACGCTGAAATCGGGCGAGGTCCGCTATGTCTACCTCGACGCCCGAACCTACCTGCAGACGACGACCGTCATGACGAGGAAGGTCGAAGGCGCCGAGGTCGTGATCATTTCGACGATCGGCGACTACCGGGACGTGGGAGGGCTCACGCTGCCGCACTCCTTTTCGGCCAGCACTAAGGACGGCAGGGAAACCCAGTCGCTCGTCTTCGAGAAGATCGAGTTGAACGTCCCCATCGACGACGCCCGGTTCGGAAAGCCCAAGGGGCAGGCAAAGCCGCCCGCGCCACCGGGCGCGCCACCGGACCCGGCGGTCGGCTGACGGCAACGTCGGGAGGATGACGATGCGGTGGCAGAGGGCTCTCCTGGTGGTCGGTCTTGCAGCCGGGATCGCCGTGCCCGTGTCCGCGCAGCCGAAGCTCAGGGTGTCGATCGTCGAGCGCACCGACGCGCACGCGATCCGGTGGGCAAGGACATGATCGAAGTCATTCGGTTCCTCGAGTTCGTCACGAACTACGAGCCGGCGCTCTCGCGGTAACCCGGAGACAAGGAGCGGTGTTCATGAAGTTCGAGACGCGCGCCGTGCACGCGGGCGCAAAGCCGGACCCGGCGACGGGCGCCGTTTCCCCGCCGATCCACCTGTCGACGACCTACGAGCACGGCCCGGCGGCCGAGACGCCGCTCGGGTACATGTACATCCGCGAGGGAAACCCGACGCAGTCCCGGCTCGAAGAGGCGCTCGCCGCGGTCGAGGGGGGCGCGGCGGCGCACGTGTTTGGCTCCGGCCTCGCAGCGGCGGCCGCGTACCTCCAGGCGCAGCCCGCCGGGTCGCACGTCGTCTACCAGGAGGACGCCTACTACGGCGTGCGCGCGATGGCCCGCGAGTTCCTCCCGCGCTGGGGGATGGAGGCCACGCCCGTCGACATGACGAATCTCGACGCGGTCCGTGCCGCGCTGCGGCCGACGACGCGCGTGATCTGGGCCGAGACGCCGTCGAACCCGCTGATGCAGATCGCGGATCTCGCGGCGCTCGCCGAGATCGCGCATGCCGCGGGGGCTCTTCTTTCCGTGGACAGCACGTTCGCGACGCCGGTCCTTCAGCGGCCGCTCGAGCTCGGCGCGGATGCGGTCCATCACTCGACGACGAAATACCTCGGCGGGCACAGCGATGCGCAGGGGGGAGCGCTCGTGTTCCGGGAGGCCGGAGAGCTCTCCGCGCAAGTCGAGCACATCCGCAAGATCCTGGGGGCCGTGGCCTCGCCGTTCAACTCCTGGCTGGTGCTGCGGGGGCTGCGCTCGCTCTCCCCGCGCGTCGAACGGCATTGTGCCAACGCGCTTGCCGTCGCGCGCTTTCTCGAGAAGCACCCCGCCGTCGAGGCGGTCCATTACCCCGGGCTCGAGTCCCATCCCGGGCACGCGGTCGCGACGCGTCAGATGTCGGCCTTCGGCGGGATGCTGTCCCTGCGCGTGCGGGGCGGACGCGACGCTGCCGTGCGCGCGGCGTCGCGCGTCCGGCTCTTCGTCAACGCGACGAGCCTCGGCGGCAGCGAGAGCCTGATCGAGCACCGCGCCTCGAGCGAGGGAGCGGGGTCGACGACGCCGCAGAACCTGCTGCGGGCCTCCGTCGGTCTCGAGCATGCGGATGACCTGATCGCCGACCTCGCGCAGGCGCTGGAGCCGGCGTCATGACGGACGGGAAGAACGCCGTCCTCGGCACCGGGAACATGGGCGTGGCACTCCTGCGCGGCATTCTCGCGTCGGGATGGGGCCGCAAGAGCCGGCATCCTCGAGGACCAGGTCACTTCGCCCGGCGGCGCGATGACAAGGGGAATCGTTGCGCTGGTCGAGCCGCTCTTTCCCTTTTTTCATCCTGAGCGCAGCGACGAAGCGCCGGACAAGGGTCCACGCTTCGTCAGTTTTTCTTCAGGTACTCCTGCGGAATCGTCGCCGGCGCGTTCGGCAGGTACTGCGGCGGGATGGGCATATCGGGCTTCTCGGTGTCCCAGACGACCGAGGCGATCCACCAGCGCCGCCCGTCGTTGACGAGCTGGATGCTGTTGATGCCGCGCACGAAAGGCTTTTCGTCGGAGGGCGCTCGGCGCGACTCGTAGGTCGAGAAGATCTGGCAGATATTGCCGAAGCAGTCGGTCCTGCGCGCGGCCTCGCGTTCGAAGAAAGAGGTCGGGTCACCCTTCTGCTTTGCCGCGGCGATGGACTTGCGGACGAGCTCCTCGAAGCCATCCACGTCGAGGACGGTGAACATGTCGCTGCGCGGGTTCTTGGGCGGTATGAGCATGCCCACGGGCAGAAAGAGCTCGCGCATTCGCGCCCAGTTCGGCTCGGTCGCGGCGTCGTGGCTGACCGAGGCGTAGAGCGCGGCGACGATCGCGTCCGTGGAGGCGCCGTCCGAGGCGGAAGGCCGGCTGGCCGAGAGGGGCGCAGGCCGGCGGTCCTGCGGCGGGCCCCCGGGCGTCGGCATCCGCTGGGCCTCGGTCTCCGCGTTCGGGTCGTGGAGGCGTTGCTTCACGATCGGCGTCACGTCGGGGTTCATCGGCGGTCGGGTCGGCTGCATGAACTGCGCTGCGAGCGGGGAAGAGGCCGCAAGGGCGGCCGCGCCGGCGAGTGCGAAAAGCTTTTTCATCGGGCTCTCCTAGTAGTTTCTGCCTGCCTGACGATCATCGTATTTCATGGTGCCAGAAGATCCGGCGGGATCGGGTTGTCGGGCCGCTCGTTGTCCCAGGCGAGCGCGGCGATCCACCAGCGGCGGCCGTCGCTGACGAGCTGGAGGCTGTGGACGCCCCTCGTGAAGGGCTTTGGATCGCCCGGGGCGCGGAGTGTCTCGTAGGCCGAGAAAACCTGGCAGGCGCCTCCGACCCGGTTCTCACGCCGGCCGATCTCGCGCTCGGTGAAGCCGAGCGTTTCGCCCTTCTGCTTTCGCCCGTCGATGTACTTGCGGATCCGGGCCTCGAATCCGTCGATGTCGAGCACGGTGAACGACTCCGCGTCGGGCCCTTTGGGCGGGACGATGATGGTCTTTGCAAGGAACAGCGCCCGCATTCTCTTCCAGTTGGGTTCGTATTCGGGCCCGTGACTCACCGAGGCGTAGAGGGCCGTGACGATCGCGTCCACCGAGGACCAATCGGGTTGAACCTCGAGCGGTCTCGACTCCCTCGCAGCGGTCGGGCGCGGGGTTCTCGGTGGTCCCGATTTCGCGGCGGCAGTCGCGGCGAGCGCGGCCGCGGCCCGCGCACCGAGCTCGATGCCGGCAGAGACGGGGTCGGTGATCATGGGCCCGGGCTCTTGCGCCAGCATGCCGGATCCCACGAAAAGGGCGGGAACGAGAGCGGAGATTGCCTGCTTCGGCAACTTCATCAGAAGCTATCTCGCCCCGCCAGCCAGCCGTCCACCGAGAATCGGTCGGCCTCGCGCGGGAGCATCAGGACGAAGAGCAGCAGAGCGAGCCTCGGGATGACGTGGGAGTGGAACTCGTAGAGCGGCTCCTTGAGGAGATGGCCGAAGGTCACGATCAGCAGGACGAAGCCGAGCGCGACGAGCGCTTCTCGCACGCGCCATCCGACGAGCACGAGCGCCCCGGCCAGAAGCTCCACGACCGGGATCGTCACCCCCGTCAGCCAGAGCGACCACATCGGAAGAAAGGTGTCGGCGTACGGATCCACGAACCACTTGTGCGCGTGGCCGACCGGGGTCAGCGTGAACACTTTGTAGACGCCGGCCATGAAGAAGATGAGGCCGAGGACCCCGCGCGCGAAAAAAATCGCCCAGCCACGCCGCACCGATTCCGTGAAGGCCATCGAGTCGCCTCCTTGCCCCGGCCGCCGACTCCGGTAGACTCCGCGCAATTCGCGGCGGGCAGGACCCCGAGACGATACGCCGTTTGCGCCGCGGGAGGACGGATGGACGCAGCCGAGTCGAAGTCGCTCCCCGAAAACGCCTATCGGACGCTCGCTCCCGGAGAAACGTACCGGCCCGTCGTTCCGGCCTCGGCCAACCTCCCGGAGGCGACCGGACGATCGATCGGATGGGGCCTCTTTCTCTGCGCGATCTTCACGGCCGCGTCGGCCTATTCGGGCCTGAAAGTCGGCCAGGTCATGGAGGCGGCGATCCCGATCTCGATCCTCGCAATTGGGCTGGCGCGCGTGTACGCGCGCCGCTCCAGCCTCCTCGAGAACGTGATCATCACGGGCATCGGCGGCGTCTCGGGCGCCGTCGTGGCCGGGGCGATCTTCACGCTGCCGGCCCTCTACATCCTGAAGCTCGACCCGCACCCCTGGCAGACGATCTTCATCTGCCTGGCCGGGGGGTGCCTCGGCGTCCTCTTCCTGATCCCGCTGCGCCGCTACTTCGTGCGCGACATGCACGGTCAATTCCCGTATCCCGAGGCAACGGCGATCACGGAAGTGCTCGTCACGGGAGAGAAGGGCGGCTCGCAGGCGAAGCTGCTCCTCGAAGCGACGGGGATCGCGGCGGTCTACGACTTCTTCGTCACCACCTTCCAGATCTGGAAGGAGACCGTGGACTTCCGGTTCGTTCCGGCCATCAACCTGCTCGCGGAGAAAGCGCGGATGGTCCTGCGCTTCGATGCCATCGCATTCATCCTCGGCCTCGGCTACGTCATGGGCCTGCGCTCCTCGATGCTGCTCTGCGCCGGAGGCGCACTGTCGAACCTCGTGCTGGTGCCGCTGATCTGGTTCATCGGCCAGCACTTTCCGGACGTCGCCGTCTACCCGGCCGCGGTCCCGATCGCGAAGATGACGGGGACCGAGATCTTCCGCGGCTACGTGCGTTTCATGGGCGTGGGCGCGATCGCGACGGCCGGCATCTTCGGGATCATCAAGTCGCTGAAGATCGTCGCCGGCTCGTTCTCGATCGCCGCGAAGGCATTCCGCCACGGGGAAGGCGGGGGGCTCGAGCGCACTGACCGGGACATGGCCATCGTGAAGATCCTGGTCGGCGTCGTCGTGTCGGCGCTCGCCGTGGCGGTCTTCCTCGGCAATCTGGGCGCGACGGCGGTCGTGGCGCTCATCGGCCTCGCGCTGACCCTCGTGTTCTCGTTCTTCTTCACCTCGGTGGCGGCGAACGCGATCGCGACGACGGCGCGCAATCCCGTTTCCGGGATGACGATGCTGACGATCATCATCTCCTCGGTCGTACTGCTCGAGTTCGGCGTCTCGGGGCGCACGGGCATGTTCTTCGTGATGGCGATCGCGGGCATGGTCTGCACGGCCCTCTCGGTCTCGGGGCAGACGATCACGGACTTGAAGGCGGGCTACTGGCTGGGATCGACGCCGGCCGCGCAGGAGCGCGCCAAGTTCTATGGCGTCGTCGTGTCCGCGGTCGTCGTCGGCCTCGTCATCGTCGCGCTCGCGCAGACGTTCCAGTTCGGCGAGGCGGCTCCCGGCGACACGCGGCAGGTCCTGGCGTCCCCGCAGGCCTCGATCATGAAGGCGCTCGTCGAGGGATTCATGAGCCGCCAGCCGGTGGCGTACCTGCTCTTCGGGGCCGGCGCGATGATCGCGGTCGTCATGGAGATGCTGCGCATCCCGGCGCTGACCTTCGCGCTCGGCATGTACCTGCCGTTGGAGTTGAACAGCCCGGCGCTGGTCGGCGGCGCGATTTCGCACTTCGTCGCGAAGCGCGCGGAGGAGAAGGGCGGCGCGGCCGGCCGGACGATGCGCGAGCGGGCGGTCATCATCGCCTCCGGCCTCATGGCCGGGGGCGCGCTCGGCGGGGTCTTCGGCGCGGCGCTGCGCCTCTTCGGCTGGTACCGCGAGGACCTGATCAAGCTGCCGTTCTACGAGAACGACCCGGTGTCACAGCTGGTGAGCTCGGCCGGGTTCATCGCGCTCTGCCTCTATCTGTGGTTCGGCTCCATGAAGAAGGAGAGGCAAGCCTGATGGACCTGCTCGGGGGCCTGACGGCGACGGCGATTCTCGGCATCGACACGCTCTGGGGCGGCGACGTGATGAACCCGTCGGGGACGGGCCGGTTCATCGCGGATTCGTGGTTCTCGGGACAGCCGCTGCCCGAGGCCTACACGCATCCGGCGGCGATGAAGGTCCGCGAGGGCGGGGGAGTCTCGGCGAAACAGCCGGACCGCGCCGCGATCGAGGCGTACCTCGCGGCCGTGGACGTGAAGGGCGCGATCGACGACATGACCACGGAGGGAAGCCGGCAGGGCGGCCTGCGCGGGGCGTATTTCGACGGGCTCGGTGTCTCCCTGTCCGCGATGTGGGATCTCGTGATGGAGATCCTGGGCAAGGGCCCGGCCGTGCCCTATGAGCGCTGCGTCGTCGGCTCGACGGGAAAGCCGCCCGAGCCCTCGCACCCGGAGAAAAAGCGCGAGCGCGTCGCCGAGCTGCTCGCCCGGGCCGGGTACCCCTCGAAGACCGGCGCGGAGCTGCTGGCGGCCGTGGACGCCTGGCGCGGCGAGCGGATGGTCCCCCGCAAGTCGATCCCGGCGCTCGCCGACGCTTTCATCGCCCAGCTCGACGCGGGAACGTCGAAGTACCTGGTGCCGCACCTTCCCGAAGACCTGCGCAGCGTCCCGCGCGCCAACATGAAGTTCCTGCCGATCAAGGATGCGTGGTTCTCGGGCTCGATGAACTACATCGGGCGGGCGCGCAAGCCCGACGGCGCGCCCGAGTACGAGGCGACCTACGAGATCAACGCCTCCCTCGAGATCAGCGTCCCCGAATTCGCGCAACTCGTCTCGCACGAGGTGGTGCCCGGACACGTCACGACCTCGGCCCTGATCCAGGGCCTCTACGTGCGCGGCCGCATGGGGTTCGAGGGCACGGTGCTGACGATGAACTCCCGCGCCGCGGCCCTGGCCGAGGGGATCGCGAACAACGGAATCCTCATCGCGATGGGTGTCACGGAGGTCGAAGAGCTGCCGGACGAAGACCTGCAGATCGGCGTCAACCTCGCGCTCCTGCAGGACGACGCCAAGAACCAGTCCTCGTACCTGACGTGGAAAGAAGGCGTGCCGCAGAAAGACGTCGCCGCGACGTTGCGCCGCGACTTTCTCGTCTCCGACGAGCGCGCCGACAAGCTCTCGGGCGCGTGGGGTCGGCATCCGCTCCTCGGTCGCATGTACCTGCCCGCCTACCGGGCCGGCACGGAAGCGGTCGCGGAATTGAGGCGCAAGTACCCCTCGGAGAAGGTCCTGCCCGCGCTCTACGGCTGCGCGGGGCTCGTGGACGTCGTAACCGTTCGCCAGGCGCTCGGCGAATCCGCGTGACCACCCGCAGGGGCTTTTTGACCTCTGCCGGTCCTGGTCAAGCCGTGCCCCTGAAAGCCGGAGACACGGTCGGCTTGATCGCGCCGTCGAACTCGCGCTTTGCGATCAATCTCTCGATGTCGGAGCTGCTCGGCGATCTGCTCGGTGGCCTCGGCAGGCCGGCCATGGCCGGCCTGGTCTTCGGACTTACGCGGGAGAAGGCCAGGATCCCGCTCGGCGTCGAGGCCGAGCTCGATGCGACGGCGAAGACGTTCACGCTCCTCGAGGCGGCGACGACGGCGTCGTAGTGGTCACCGGTCGAGCCCGCGGTCGTCCCAGGAAACGGGGTCCTCGCGGGGCTCCACGTGCGTCGAGACGTGCGCGCCGGGGAGCTTCTCGCGCACGGCGGCCTCGATCGATTCGGACAGATCGTGGCCGCGCTGGATCGTCCAGGTTCCGGGCACGAGCACGTGCATCTCGATGAACCGGCGGGTTCCCGCGATGCGCGAGCGGATCGCGTGGAAGAGGATGCCCTCCTCCTGGAACGGGATGAGCGCCGCGGTGACCTCCTGCCGCTCCTCCTCCGGGAGCGCGGTGTCGAGCAGCGCCAGCCCGGTCTCGCGGACGAGCTTCCAGCCTGTCCAGACGATGTTGACCGCGACGACGAACGCGATGATGGGATCCAGGCGCATCCATCCCGTCAGCGCGACGAGGGCGATGCCGACGATGACGCCGGCGGAGGTCCAGACGTCGGTCAACAGGTGATGGGCGTCGGCGCGCAGCGTGATCGAGCGCAGCCGGCTTCCGGCGCGCAGCAACAGGAACGCGACGGCCCCGTTGATGGCCGAGGCGGCGACCGAAACCGCGATCCCGGTCCACGCGTCGGTGATGGGCGCCGGCGTCCGCCAGCGCTCCCACGCCGCGATCGCGATCCCGACGGCGGCGGCGAGGATGAGGAAGCCTTCGGCGCCGCTGGCGAAGTACTCGGCCTTGGAGTATCCGAAATCGTGCGTCGGGTCCGGCGGCTTCTCCGCAACGGTCAGGGCCCAGAGGGCGATCAGCGCCGCGACGAGGTTGACCACGGACTCGGCCGCGTCCGAGAGAAATCCGACCGAACCGGTGAGCCTCCAGGCGGCGGTCTTCAAGGCGATCGTGACGACGGCGGCCGCGATCGAGAGCCCCGCGTAGAAGCGGGCCGGGCGCGCGAGGCCGGGGCCCCCGGTCACGGCCGCGTCTCGCGATCGAGCGCCTCGAGGGCCGAGGCGTAAATCGCATCGGCTTCCTCCCGGCTGTTGCCGATCGTCGTCAACCCCACCTTTCCGTACTGGGAGAGCGCTCCGATCATGTGGAAGAGCGCCCCGGTCTCCGAGCCGTGGCTGTAGTGCAGGCGGTTGATCGTCGTGATGTCGATGAGGTCCTCGGGGCAGAGGCCGCGGTAGGTGTCGGACTGCAGGTTGTCGGTCGAACGGTAGAACTTCGGGTGCCCGCTCGGCGAGAGGAACTCGCCCGACTCGAGGTCGAGCTTTCCGCCCGTCAGGAACTGCAGCGCGAGGAAAGGGTGCGTCGTTCCGCCCATGCGCAGGTTGATCTCGAGCGCGAAGATCTCCGGCTCCCCTCCGGGCCGCCGCCCGACGAAGAAGTCGATGCCGAATCGGCTGACGACGCCCCTGCCGGCGAGCGCGGCTCCGACTTTCAGCGCGGCCGCCTGGATCTGACGCCGGTAGGCCTCCTCGGCCGGGAACCGGCAACCCTGGTAGACCTGGCTCGTGGGACCGCCGAGGATCTGGTCGTGCGTCGAGACCAGCACGACGTCGCCCTGCGGGTCGTTGCGCAGCTGCACCGAGGGCGACGTGGACTCGGGGTACTCGAGGAACTCTTCGACGATTCCGCCCATTTCCGTGAACTTGCCGAGGTACTTCTCGCACGTCTCCGACGGCACGGCGAAGGAGAGATCGGCAAGGGCGTCGCGAATGGCGCCGCTGCCTTCGGCTTCCGGGTAGCGAAAGAGGGCGTTGCCTTCGCCGGAGAAGCTGTCGTCGAGCTTGACGACAGCGCGCCGGATCCCGGGCCTCGACCGCCGCAAGTCGTCGAGCGCCGCGACGATGTCGTCCTCGGACCGCAGGTCCTCGGACCCTTCTGGCAACGGGACTCCCGCCTCGCGGAAGATCTTGCGGCTGCCTGACTTCGTGCCGAGGCCCGAGAGCGCGGGGTCCGCCCCGTTCAGGGGGATGCCGAGCAGGACGGAGAGCTTTCGCTCGAGCGGCGTCGAGTTGAAGACCGTCATGAAGGCGCGCGAGGGATCGGGGATCCCGTAGCGGATGCGCTGGATCAGGCGGGGCCGCTCAAGGATCTTCTCGGTCAGCGAGCGCGGCGAGGCGTCGTACGCGCAGAGCAGCGTCAGCCTTGCGCGGGCGTGGCTCGCGGGGATGCCGGCGAGGAGTTGAAAGTAGTAATCGAGGATGAGCGGGTGAACCGGCTGCGAGGTGACGTAGACCATGCGCGACTGCGGGTTGCGCAGGCGGATGAGCAGAAAGAGCAGCCGCTCTTCGTAGAAGCTCGCGGCCTCGAGCTTGGCGAGCTCGGACTGGTCGAGCGTGAGCGAGGGGATGACGACCGACGTGTAGGGTTCCTCCTCGCGCGCTGAGAGCGCATTCCAGAGGTCGTCGAGGCGGGGCTTCAACCGCTCGAACTCGGCGATTTCCTCTTCGGGCGTGAAGTCCCGTGCGAACGGGGGCTTGGGGATCACGGGGCGATTCTAGTCCGGCCTGCGGCAGGGCAATGGTGCGTTCAACTCATCATAGACTCGGCACCCGTGACGAGAGAACGCCGCCACGACCGCGCCGACCTGAAGCGGATCGCCCGCCAGGCCATGGTCGAAAAGGGCCTCGAGCCCGACTTCTCGCGCGATGTCCTTGCCGAACTCGGGCAGATCCACGGCCCGGCCCCTGCCGGCGGCCCCGGGGTGCGCGACTTGCGGGACCGGCTCTGGGTCTCGATCGACAACGACGACTCGCGGGACCTCGACCAGCTCACGGTATCCGAGCCCCTCGCCGGCGGAGCGGTGAAGATCTTCATCGCGATCGCCGACGTGGACGCCGTCGTCGCGAAGGGCTCCGCGATCGACGCGCACGCGCGGACGAACACGACCTCCATCTACACGGCGGCCGAGATCTTTCCCATGCTGCCCGAGAAACTCTCGACGGGCCTGACATCCTTGAACGAGGGGGAGGACCGCCTTGCGGTCGTGATCGAGATGGCGCTCGCGAAAGACGGCTCCCTGCAGTCCTCGGACGTCTACCGCGCCGCCGTCCGCAACAAGGCAAAGCTCGCCTACGACAGCGTGTCCGTGGGGCTCGAGGGCGGGGCGTTCCCGGAGAAGGCGCGGGCGATGGCCGGCGTGCCGGAGCAGCTCCGGATGCAGGACGCGGTCGCGCAGGCGCTGCGCACCCGGCGCCACGAACAGGGCGCGCTCGACCTCGAGACGATTGAGCCGCGCGCCGTCTTTGCCGACGACACGATCGTGGACCTCTCCGTCCAGGAAAAGAACCGCGCACGGCAGTTGATCGAAGACTTCATGATTTCGGCCAACGGCGTCACGGCGCGATTCCTCGCCGCGAGGAAGTTCGCGGCGCTGCGGCGCGTGGTGCGCTCGCCCGAGCGCTGGCAGAAGATCGTCGCCGTCGCCGCCGAGCACCGGGAGTGCCTTCCGGCAGAGCCGGATGCGCGTGCGCTCGAGGCGTTCCTGCTCCGGCGCCTGAAGGCCGACCCGCTGCGGTTTCCGGACCTTTCGCTCGTCATCGTGAAACTGATGGGATCGGGCGAGTATGTCGTCGAGCGCCCGGGCGAAGCGCCGATCGGCCACTTCGGCCTCGCGGTGCGCGACTACACGCACTCGACCGCGCCCAACCGCCGGTACCCGGACCTGATCACGCAGCGGTTGCTCAAGGCCGCGATGGCCGGCGAGCCGACGCCCTACGGCACGGCCGAGCTCGGCCCCCTGGCGGCGCACTGCACCGAGCAGGAAGATGACGCCAGCAAGGTCGAGCGGCTGGTGCGCAAGGCTGCCGCGGCGCTCTTGCTCGAGCAGAGGACCGGCCAGCTCTTCGACGGCATCGTGACCGGCGCCTCCGAGAAGGGCACCTGGGTCCGCATCTTCTCGCCGCCCGCCGAGGGCAAGCTCGTCCATGGCTTCGACGGCGTCGAGGTCGGGGACAAGCTGCGCGTCAAGCTCATCTCGACCGACGTCGAGCGGGGCTTCATCGATTTCGTGCGGGTCGGGTAGACCTTCGACGACGAAGGTCCCGTCACGTCAACCCCTCGACGACATAGAGGTTGCTGATGCCAACCCGATGATCGCTCGTCCTGCTCGGGTTCGGGGCCGGGCCTTTTCCCCGACCTATTGGCTTGTACAGACCCTCGCAATGACATAGCGTTTATGTATTCGCTTCACAGAAAGACGGTCCTCCGAGCGGCCCGCACATCGATTCTCCGCCTTTCGTGTGAAACGCGGGAGGTGGGCTGTGGCTTCTCGGCTCGAAACTCGTAATCTGGGTGACATCCAATTTTCGCGGCGCCGCGGACGGCTTGCTGTGCTGATCTTGGCTTTCCTCGGGACAGGGCTGGCCGCCGTTGCCCGTGGCCAGGCGGGCGCCGGTCTCGCAGGCATCGCAGCCGGCCCGGACGGCAACGTCTGGTTCACCGAGGGGGTGGGCAACAAGATCGGCCGGATCACCCCGGCCGGCGATGTTACCGAGTTTCCCCCGGCGACCTGCCGCGGTTCGCTGCGCCCGACCACGGCACTTCTGTTCCTCGACCAACGTCGAGATTAGAGTGATTTCGCACCCTGTGATGAGATTGCCCTCCTGTTGAGAGGTTCTGATGCACGGAGGACGGAATCCCGCGGCCGCTCTGATGCGGCGGTTCTCTTTGCCGCCTGCGGTCTGGTGTCCGCGGCCTCGTCCACCGGGACCGCTGAGGTGCCGAAGAAGACCGCGGCCGCCAAGCCTCCGACCGTCGAAGAGGCGACGAAGTTCGCCGACGATGCCGAGAGGGCGTTGCTCAAGCTCTGGATCGACTCGGGCCGGGCCGACTGGGTCAAGTCCACCTACATCACCGACGACACGCTGATCCTCGCGGCCCAGGCCAACGACCGGGCGATCACGGCCGGCGTCCAGTACGCCAAGCAGGCGACCCGATTCGACAAGCTGACGCTGCCCGCGGAGACGGCGCGAAAGCTCAAGCTCCTGAAGCTCGCACTCACGCTGCCGGCGCCGTCGGACCCGGCGGAGTCGGCGGAGCTGACCCGCATCGCGGCCGCGATGGAGGGCGCCTACGGCAAGGGCAAGTACTGCCCGACGCCGGACAGGTGCCTCGACCTCGAGGACATCACGAAGATCATGGCGACCTCGCGCGATGCGAAGGAGCTTCTCGACGTCTGGACGGGCTGGCACGCCGTCGGCGGGCCCATCAAGAAAGACTTCGTGCGGTACGTGGAGCTCTCGAACAAGGGCGCCCGGGAGCTCGGCTTCAAGGACATGGGCGCGATGTGGCGCTCGAAGTACGACATGACGCCCGAGGCGTTCGCGGCCGAGCTCGACCGGCTCTGGGAGCAGGTGCGGCCGCTCTACGTCTCGCTCCACGCCTACGTTCGCTGGAAGCTGCGCGAGAAGTACGGCGACGTCGTGCCGGCGTCGGGCCCCATCCCGGCGCACCTGCTCGGCAACATGTGGGCGCAGACGTGGGACAACGTGTATCCGCTGGTTGCGCCGAAAGGTGCCGATCCGGGCTTCGACCTGACGGCGATCCTGAAGGGGCGAAACACGGACCCGCTGCAGATGACCCGCTACGGCGAGGGGTTCTTCAGCTCACTCGGGTTCGACCCGCTCCCGAAGACCTTCTGGGAGCGCTCGATGTTCACCAAGCCGAAGGACCGCGAGGTCGTCTGCCACGCGAGCGCGTGGGACATCGACTACGTGGACGACCTGCGGATCAAGATGTGCATCGACATCACGGCCGAAGACTTCACGACGATCCACCACGAGCTCGGCCACAACTACTACCAGCGCGCCTACGACAAGCAGCCGGTCCTCTTCCGAGACAGCGCGAACGACGGCTTCCACGAGGCGGTGGGCGACACGATCGCTCTCTCGGTGACGCCCGAGTACCTCGTGCGCCTGGGGCTGCTCGACAAGGCGCCGGACACCTCGAACGACATCGGCCTTCTGCTCGCCAAGGCGCTCGAGAAGGTCGCCTTCCTGCCGTTCGGCCTGGTGATCGACCAGTACCGATGGAAGGTCTTCTCGGGTGAGATCACGCCGGCCGAATTCAACAGGACCTGGTGGGAGCTGCGGCGCAAGTACCAGGGTGTCGCGCCGGCGACTCCGCGCGGCGAGGACGGCTTCGATCCGGCCGCGAAGTACCACGTGGCCGCCAACGTCCCGTACATGCGCTACTTTCTCGCCGACATCCTGCAGTTCCAGTTCCACCGGTCGCTCGCGAAGACGGCGGGCTGCACGGGGCCGCTCAACCGCTGCTCGATCTACGGCAACAAGGAAGCCGGCAAGAATCTGAACGACATGCTCGCCATGGGTTGCTCGCGCCCCTGGCCGGACGCCCTCGAGGTGGTCACCGGGCAGCGGCAGATGGACGCAACCGCGATCCGCGACTACTTCGCGCCGCTGCAGGCGTGGCTGGACGAGCAGAACAAAGGCAAGCCGATCGGCTGGTAGTTTAGTACCTCAGTCGCATCAGTGTCGCAGGCCCGCTCGAGCGCGGCACCACCACGAACAGGTTGTCGTACTCGTCCGCGGCGATCTCGAGGTCGCCGGGACAGCCGAGGGCTTTCAGCAGGTCCGGGATCGTGTTGGTGTGGCCGACGACGAGGACGACGTCTTTGGCGTGCTCCTTCCGGAGCATCGCGACGAACGGCCGCGCGTCGACGGGACCCCGCATGCCTCCGCCCGTGTCGTAGATGGTGACCTTCAAACCGAGGGCAGCGGCGAGAGGCTTCGCCGTGTCGCGCGTGCGCTCGGTGTCGGTCGAGTAGATCGCGGTGACGTTGGCGTCCTTCAACATCTTCGCCAGGCGCTCGGCCCGGGCCCGCCCGTCCTCCGTGAGCCGTTGGTCGGTGTCCGAGATCTTTTCGGCGTGCCGGACGACCAGCACGGCCTTCTGCGCGAGCGTCGGATAGGAGCATGCGAGCAGCCCGATCGAGAGCAGGAGCCGCCAGACGGTCCGGTTTTTCATGAGGCAACAGTACCGGAGCCCGTCGGAAAGAGTTGGATTCCCAAGACAAACTGCCATCGTCAGCCCTACCAGCGGTGAAAGGCCGGGTGCCCTTCCGGGACCGCGACGAACGTACCCCGGCAGGTGGCGGTGACCTTGCCCCCGGACTCCAGCGACGCGTCGACGACAGCGCGGTCCTCCGTCGACTCGACGACGCGTGCCCGAATTCGCACGGGAGCGTCCAGGGGCGTCGGGCGTTTCAACGTGACGTGGAAGTCCGCCGTCACGGTCGAGGGTGGCCCATCGGCGCCGGAGCGTTTCATCAGGTGATGCGCGGCCGCCCAGTTGCTGTGGCAGTCGAGCAGCGCCCCGCATATGCCGCCGTTCAGGACCCCTTCGAAGGCGAGGTGATGCGGCTCGGCAAGCCACTCGGCCACGAGCTCGTCGCCTTCGACGAAGCTCTTGATCCGAAGGCCTTTCTGGTTGGCCGGACCGCAGCCGAAACAGCGATTTCGGGGCGCATAGGTGTCCTGCAAGCTCTTCACGCCCCTATCCTCGCATGATGCAAACGAATCTGCTCGGCAGGCGCGGGATCTGCCATAAGAAACTGTCGTGGAAGTGGAGACGGAAGCCCGGCAAGCGACGGGTCTCGGCGCCGCGCGGTGGGACTGGTGGGACTGGTGGATGGACCGCAAGCGCCGCTGGGTGCGCGACGGGGAACCCCAGCTCGAGGAGGGGATCTTCCGGGCGCTCGCGGCCGGGACGGGCTTGCCGCCCATCCACCAGCGCTCGAACTTCCCGTTCCGGAGCGTGCGAGACGGCGCAGACCGTTTTCTCGGCCTGACCCGGCACGGCGAGCGGCCGTACGCCCGCATCTACACGCGCCTCGGCAATCCGACCAGCGAGTACCTCGAGCGCGTGCTCTTCCAGCTCGAGGCGCACCACGTCGTCGAGAAGGCCCTCGCGGCGAACGAACCCGAGCCGACCATCGGGTCGCTCATCTTCGGTTCGGGGATGGGCGCGATCTCGACGCTGCTCCTCTCGATCGTCCGGTCCGGCGACGCCGTGCTCGCGGGCAGCCTTTACGGCTGCACGGACAGCCTGTTGCGCAACCTCAAGAAGTTCGGGGTCGAGGCCGTCTTCTGCGACACGGGAAACCTCAACGCGGTGTCCGCGGCGTTGAACCGCCACCCGAACATCTCGCTCGTCTTCCTGGAATCCCCCGAGAATCCGACCCTGCGCCTGGCCGACATCGACGGACTTTCGCGCCTGACGGAGGAGCGCGGCGCGCTGCTCGCCGTGGACAACACGTTCTGCTCCCCGTACCTCCAGCAGCCGTTCCGCCTCGGCGCCGATTTCGTCGTGCACTCGCTGACCAAGTACGTCAACGGCCACTCGACCTCGATGGCCGGCGCCGTGCTCGGGCCCTTCCGGTTCCTGAAGACCGACTTCTTCCCCTGGTACAAGGACGTGGGGGCCACGCCTTCCCCCTTCGACTCGTGGCTGAATTCGATGACGATCCAGAGCCTGGCGGTGCGGCAGAAGGAGCAGTGCGCGAGCGCAGAGCGGATCGCCACCTTCCTGCGCCACCACCCGGCCGTGGCCCACGTCATCTACCCGGGCTTCGACGACTTTCCGCAGGCCGATCTCGTCCGGCGCCAGATGCGCAACGGCGGCGCCATCGTCAGCTTCGATCTCGCCGGGGGCGAGGCGGCGGGCGAGCGGCTCATGAACTACTTCGCCCGGCGCGACACCCCCATGGAGCTCGCGGTCAGCCTGGGATCGGCGATCTCCTACATCCAGCACCCGGCTTCGATGACCCACGCGAGCGTGCCGGAGGTCGACCGGCTGGCCCGCGGGATCACCCCTGGCCTGGTCCGCCTGTCGGTGGGCCTGGAAGGCGCGGACGTGCTGATCGAGCACTTGGACAAGGGTTTGGAACGGAAATGAGCGCCCGCGGCGCGTAACTCTCGGCGTTCGAGAGAGAATAGGAACTGGAGGCACCATGAGTATGGTCATGACGAAACCCGAAGATCTGGGGATCAAATCGCCCGAAAAGCGCGATGCGCTTTCCGTCCTGGATCAGAGGACGGGCAAGAACTACGAGATCCCGATCCAGAACGGGACCATCAAGGCGATGGACCTGAGGCAGATCAAGACCGGCGCCGAGGACTTCGGCCTGATGTCCTACGACCCGGCCTTCTTGAACACGGCGTCCTGCACGAGCCGGATCACCTTCATCGACGGCGACAAGGGGATCCTGCGCTACCGGGGCTACCCGATCGACGTGCTGGCCGAGAAGTGCACGTATCTCGAGGTGGCCTACCTGCTGCTCTACGGCGAGCTGCCGAATCAGAAGGAGCACGACAAGTTCGTCCACGACATCACGTACCACACCATGATTCACGAGAGCCTGAAGAAGCTCATGGACGCGTTCAACTACGACGCGCACCCGATGGGCATGCTGATCTCGACGGTCGCCGCAATGTCGACCTTCTATCCCGAGGGCCACAACATCCAGGACCCGAAGGTGCGCACCAAGCAGATCAATCGGCTGATCGCGAAGATGCCGACGATCTCCGCCTTTGCCTATCGCCACTCGATCGGGTTGCCCTACATGTACCCGTCCAACGAGCTCTCGTACAGCGAGAACTTCCTGACGATGCTCTTCAAGACGCCGGCCGAGAACTACAAGCCGAACCCGGCGCTCGTGCGCGCCCTCGACGTGCTGTTCATCCTCCATGCGGACCACGAGCAGAACTGCGGGACCAACGCCATGCGCGGCATCGGCTCGGCGCACACCGATCCCTATTCGGCCGTCGCCGGCGCCGCAGCCGCCCTCTACGGGCCGCTCCACGGCGGGGCCAACGAGGAAGTGCTCCGGATGCTCGCGGAGATCGGCTCGATCTCGGCCGTGCCCGCCTTCATCAAGGAAATCAAGGAGGGCAAGGGCGAGAGGCGCCTGATGGGCTTCGGGCACCGCGTCTACAAGAATTTCGACCCGCGCGCCAAGATCATCAAGCGGATGGCCGAGGAAGTCTTCGAGGTCACCGGCAGAAATCCGCTACTCGACATCGCGCTCGAGCTCGAGCGGATCGCGCTCCAGGACGATTACTTCGTCAAGCGCAAGCTGTACCCGAACGTGGACTTCTACTCGGGCCTGATCTACGAGGCGCTCGGCATCCCGACGGCGGCCTTCACGGTGCTCTTCGCAATCCCGCGGACGGCGGGCTGGCTGGCCCAGTGGCAGGAGCTGCTCGGGGACTCGGAGCAGAAGATCGCGCGGCCCCGGCAGGTCTATCTCGGCCAGGGCGAGCGGCCGTTCGTGCCGATGCAGAAGCGGTAACCGTCGCTCGCGCGCAGCGAGGGGTCTGCGCCGTCGGCGCACCGGCGTCCGGCTCGCCCGGATGCGGGCTCGACCGGACGCCTGGCCCCTCGCTGCGCGCTCGCTCCCGCATCGCGAACCTCCTCCCTCCCTTCGGTCGGGAGACTATTCGCGATGCGAGCAGGTAGTCGCTCTGCGGCTGGTTGGCCGCTGTGCGGCCCCACTTGTCATCCCGAGTGCAGCGAGGGATCCCTTTAGGCGCCGGGCTGACGATCACTCCACCGGAAGATCCAGCTGACCGGCTTCGGGCTCGGGCGCCCTTACGGGCTCACCGCCGAGGCCGTGCACCGAGACGCCGAGCAGGCGCACGGGCGTGCGGCCGGCTTCGGTCTTTGCAAGGAGGTCGAGGGCCCGGGCGGCGATCTCGTCCCCGGAGCGAGTGGCAGGCTCGCGGGTGTGGCTGCGCGTAATCGTGCGGAAGTCGGCGTAGCGCAGCTTCAGGACGACGGTCCGCGCAGAGAGGACCTTGCGCTCGAGGATGGAGGCGGTGCGCCTGGCCATCCGGTCGATCTCGACGCGGATCGGCGCGAGCTCGCCGAGGTCCTTCGCGTAGGTCTCCTCGCAGCCGATGGACTTGCGTTCCTGGTTGGGGTTGACGGCCCGGTCGTCGATGCCGAGGGCGAGCTCGCGCAGCGAGCCGGCCCAGCTGCCGACGGCCCGTTGCAGCACGTCCGCGGGCGCGGTGCGGACGTCGATCAGCCGCGCAATGCCGGCCGAGCGGAGCTTGCCGGCCGTCACGGGCCCCACGCCCCAGAGCGCGTCCACGGGCAGCTGCTGCAGGAAGCGCTCCATGCGCTCGGGCGCGATGACGGTCAGGCCGTCCGGCTTCTTCCAGCCCGAGGCGATCTTCGCCAGGAACTTGTTCGGCGCGACGCCGGCGGACGCCGTCAGGAGCGTCTCCTCGCGGATCTGCGTCTTCAGGCGCCGCGCCACGGCGACGCCGAGCGGCTCGCCCCACGCGTTCTCGGTGACGTCGAGGTACGCCTCGTCGAGCGAGAGCGGCTCGACCAGCGGCGTCACGGCGCGGCAGATCGCGAAGACCTGCTGCGAGACCGCGGAGTACTTCCTGAAGTCCGGCCGCAGGATGACGAGGTCCGGGCAGAGGCGCACGGCCCTCGCCATCGGGATCGCCGAACGGACGCCGAAGGCGCGCGCCTCGTAACTCGCCGCCGCGACCACGCCGCGGCTCTCGGGCCGCCCCCCGACGGCCACCGGCCGGCCGCGCAGGGACGGATCGTCGCGTTGCTCGACGGACGCGTAGAACGCGTCCATGTCGACGTGGACGATCTTGCGGAGTGGCACGCCCCCCTCATTCTGCCCTCTCCCCGCGGCGGGGAGAAGGGATGCGCTACGTTACAGCTCCCTCGTAGTAGTCCAGCCCGGAATGATCCAGCACTTCCTCGCCCACCAGGATCCGCAGCGTGTTGGCGAGCTTCAGGTGCTGGACGAAGAGATCGTGCTCGGGCTTGAGGTCCGGCCGCGACATGGGCGACTTGAAGTAGAAGGACAGCCACTCCTGGATGCCGGAGAGGCCCGCGCGGCCGGCCAGGTCGAGGAAGAGGAGCAGATCGAGGACCACCGGCGCCGCGAGGATCGAATCCCGGCAGAGGAAATCGATCTTGATCTGCATGGGCTGGCCGAGCCAGCCGACGATGTCGATGTTGTCCCAGCCCTCTTTGGCGTCGCCGCGGGGCGGGTAGTACTCGATGCGCACCTTGTGGAAGTAGTCCTTGTAGAGCTCCGGGTACAGCTCGGGCTCCAGGATCGCGTCGAGGACCGAGGCCTTGCTGACTTCCTTCGAACGGAAGGAGCCCGGATCGTCGAGCACCTCGCCGTCGCGGTTGCCCAGGATGTTCGTCGAGAACCAGCCCTGGAGCCCCAGCATGCGCGCCTTCAAGCCCGGCGCGATGATCGTCTTCATGAGGGTCTGGCCGGTCTTGAAGTCCTTGCCGGCGATCGGCACTTTCCTCGCGCGGGCCATCTCACTCAACGCGGGGATGTCCACCGAGAGATTGGGAGCGCCGTTGGCGTAGGGCACGCCGCTCGCGATTGCCGCGTACGCGTAGATCATCGAGGGCGGGATGTCGGGAGAGTTCTCCTTCAACCCTTTCTCGAACGCGGCCAGCGTCTCGTGCACCGGCTTCTGCTGCGTGTAGACCTCTGTCGAGCCGCACCACACCATCACGGCGCGCTTCGCGCCGGACGCTTTGCGCAAGCCGGCGATGTCCTTGACGAGCTCCTCGGCCAGGTGCATCTTCGTCGGCGCCTTCTTCACGTTCGGTCCGTCGAGGTTCTTGACCCACGAACGCTCGAAGACGGCGGACATGGGTTTAACGCGCTCGAGCTCGGCGCGGACCGGGGCGAGCATCTCGGGCGAGAGGACGCCGGCCTTCAGAGCCGCCTCGTACGCGTTGTCCGTGAAGATGTCCCAGCCGCCGAAGATGAGATCGCCCAGGCCCGCCAGCGGCACCAGCTCCTTGATCGGGACAAATCGTGGCTGACTGCGCTTGCCGAGGCGCAGCTTCTGCAGCTGCGTCACGGAGCCGATGGGCTTGGCCAGGCCCTTGTGGATCAGGTGGACGCCCGCGATGAGCGTGGTCGAGACGGCGCCGAGGCCCGGCAGAAGGACGGCGAGCGGGCCGTCGGCCGGTGCGATCTTCTTGGCGAGCTCCGGGTAGAACGAGGTGCGGTCACTCATGAAACACTCCTTGCGATGCGGCGGTCGTTCCACGCGACGGCCACGAGCGCGAGGAAGAAGGCCGGTACGGCGTTGGCCGACGAAATCACGAACCAGTCGGCGACGCCGAAGGCGGACATTATCAGAACGGGGTCGATGAAGTCGCGGCGGGACAGGGCGTCCGCCACGCGGGGATGACCGTCTCCGGCGCGATTCCGGCGGTTTCGGAGCCGACCAGGGCGAGAGCAGGCGTGACGCTCATCGCTTCGCACCCGGGCCGACGGCGCGTTCTGCCGACAGCGGCTCGCCGCCGCGGCGGTCGGATTCCCGTGCGAGGGCGAGGACGTTGGCGCAGAGGGCGGCCTCGGCGAGGTTGTGGCCGCGCGCGCGCGGGCTTTCGATCTCGGCGAGAAACTCCGTGATCACGCCGTCAAACCAGTCGGGGTGGCGCGAGCTCTCGGCGAGCGAGGGGAAGGTCCACTCTTCGATTTGTTTCGAGCCGTCTACGTCGAGGAGCGTCAACCGTCCTCCGTCCAGCTTGAGCTTGCCGCGCGTGCCGGAAAGCTCGACGCGGTTGGCGCGTTCCCCGGCGGCCCAGGTCAGGAAGATCTCGGCGGAGGCCGTAGGGTGGAAGAGCATGAGCTCCGCGGTGTCTTCGACCGGCCACTCGTGGTGCTTGCGGGTCGACAGGCGCCCCGCCACCGTCCGCGGCGTCGAGGGCATCCATCCCTGCACCACGTACAGGGCGTGCCAGCCGTGGTCGATCAGGACCCCCCCACCCGACTGGGCCGGGTCGACGCGCCAGTTGCCGGCGCCGGCGGCCGGGGCCGGTTTGTCGCGCAGCGTCTCCCACCGGCAGTGGCGAACCTCACCGAGCGCGCCCGAACGGACGATCTCGCCGATCCGGGCGAGGACCGGGGCGTGCTTCCAGTTGTGCGCGGTGAAAAGCGTGCGCTCCTTCTCGGCGGCAAGGGCGGGCAGGCCGCGCAGCTCGTCGGGGGATGTCACGAGCGGCTTCTCGCAGAGGACGTGCAGCGAGTTGTGCAGCGCCGCGCGCGCGAGCGCCGCGTGCGTCGAGGGCGGCGTGCAGATGTCGACGAAGTCGAGCTGTTCGCTCGCGAACAGGTCCGCGGCGGTCTCGTACCAGCGGGCGTTCGGGAACACGGCCGCAAAAGCCTCGAGGCGTTCGGGCCGGGCGTCGGCCGCCGCGACGATGTCCACGCCGCCGCGACCCTGCCACGCGGGGAGGTGGCCGTCGACGGCCACGTGGCCGGCTCCGATGATTGCGCCTTTCATCACCGTCGCCTCCGCGACGCGAGCGGGGAAGGGGCTCATGCGAGCTTCCATTCCCGCGCCACGACGCCGATCGCTTCGTCGAGGATGTCGAGGCCTTCCAGGGCGAGGTCCTCCGGGGTGTTCAGGGGCGGGTTCAACCGGATGACCGGCGAGTAGGACATCGCCAGCAGCCCGCGGCGCAGGCACTCCTGGAAGAGCGCCTTCGCAAAATCCTCCGACACGAGCTCCTTCGTCTTGCGGTCCCGGACGAGCTCGATCCCCAGGAGCAGCCCCTTGCCGCGCACGTCGCCGATGATGCGGTGCTTCTCCTGCATGGCCTGCAGCCGCGCCAGCATCGCGGCGCCGACGCGCGCGGAGTGCTCGACGAGGCCCTCGTTGACGATGATCTCGAGGGTCGCCAGCCCCGCGGCACAGGCCAGGGGGTTTCCGCCATACGAGGAGGAGCTGCCCGACGGGTTCGCGAAGGGCCTGGCCTTCGTGAGCTCGTCGGTCGAAATGATGGCCGTCAGCGGAAAGCCGCCCCCGATGCCCTTGCCGCACGTCATCACGTCCGGCACGACGCCGTCGTGGTCGACGCCCCAGAACTTCCCGGTGCGGCCGAACCCTGTGATCATCTCGTCGACGATGAAGAGGGCGCCGCGGTCCCTGGCGATCGCCTGCACGGCCGGGAGGAAGCCCGGCGGAGGGATGACGTTGCCGGCGGTGCCCTGCATCGGCTCGACGATGATCGCGGCGATCTCGCCGCGCGACTGGTTCTGGATGACGTCGCTCGTCTTCTCCGCGCACGCGATGCCGCAGTCGGGGAACTTGAGATTCAGCGGACAGCGGTAGCAGTACGCGTACGGGGCGGAGTAGGTGCCCGGCACGAAGGGGCCGAGGCCTACCTTGAAGTCGCCCCACAAAAGCGGCAGCACGCCGCCGGTCTTGCCGTGGAAGGCGCCCGAGTAGCCGACGAACTCGTGCTTTTTCGTGACGGACTTGGCCAGGCGGAACGCGGCTTCGACGGCCTCGGCGCCGCTGGAAAAGAGCTGGACCCGCGAAAGGCCCCCTGGTGTGACGGTGCCGAGCAGGTTCAGGAACTTCGCGCGCACCTCCGTCGTGAAGCTTCCGAAGGTGAGCCTGGCGGCCTGCTCCTGGAGCGCCTTCACGTAGCGCGGGTGGCAGTGGCCGACGCTGCCGACGGCGATTCCGGCGATGAAATCGATGTACGTGTTGCCGTCCTCGTCGAAGATCCGGCTGCCTTGCCCGCGGGCCATCGCGAGGCCCGAGTACAACGCGAAGGACTGGAGGCCGGGTGCCATGTTCCGGGCTTCGAGCCCGGTGATGCGCTTCGAGCGCTCGCCGACCTCGAGGCGCCTGCGGGTCGTTTCGGTCATCGGGCGACTTCCAGTCGGGCGAGGCAGGGCGGCACGGCGGCGAGGTCGTCGGTCATCGTTTCGCCAGTTCTTGCGCCACGGCCAGGTCCTCGGGCCGATCCACGTCCACGACCATCGGGATGTCCAGGGCTTCCATGGGCTCGCCGGACTTTGCGAGCCACGCGAGGAAGTCGCGCAGGCGGCCGAGCGAAGCGGGGATGCCGAGCCGCCGGACCTTTTCGGGGAACACGTAGATTCCGGCCGTCACGGCGTCGCCCGACGCTCCGCCGACCACGGTGACGCGGCCCGCGCGCGTCATCGTGACCCAGAGCGGCTTTTCGTCGTGGACGTAGCCGGTCACGGCGAGGACGGTCGAGTGGGAGGGCCGCTTCTCGGCGCGGCGGACGAAGCTCACGAAGTCTTTCGTCAAGCAGAACGCGTCGACGGTCGAGACGAGGATGCGGCCCGGCGGGGCCACGTCGAGGACCTCGCGGAAGCTTTCGAGCGAGGAGCGCGTCGTCTTGACGACGATCGTCGAGACGAGCTGTCCGAATCGCTCGCGGACGAAGGCCGCGCAGCCCTTTTCCGCCTCGTTGAAGATGACCGCGGCCGAGGCGATGCCGGCCGCCTCGAAGTTGCCGAGCACGTGAGCGATCAACGGCACACCGCCGACCTCGATCATGGGCTTGGCGACGCCGAGCTCCTTCAACCGCGAGCCCTCGCCCGCGGCGATGACCGCGCCCGCCACGATCGCGCTCATCGCTCCGGGCGCCCGACGCCGAGCACGTGCCGCAACCCTCGCCCGCGGAGCGCGTCGGCCGTCCCCCGTGCCGTTAAGACACCCGGACGGGCAGGAGTGCCTTGAGCTCCTGGGGCAACGGGAAGGAGACGTCCTCTTTGACCGTTTCGAACTCCTCCACGATCCGGACGCCGAAGCGCTCGCGGCTCAGGGCCACGACCTCCTGCACGAGGATCTCGGGGGCCGAGGCGCTCGCAGTCAGGCCGAGGACCTTCACGCCCTCGAGCCATTCGGGCCGGATGTCCCTGGCGCGCTCGATCAGGAACGAAGGCACGCCGTTGGCGCGCGCCACTTCGCACATGCGCAGCGAGTTGGAACTGTTGGGAGCGCCGAGGACGAGCAGCATGTCGACGTGGGGCGCCATCGCCTTGACGGCGTCCTGGCGGTTCTGCGTCGCGTAGCAGATGTCCTGCTTGGAGGGCGCCTTGAGGTTCGGAAACCGGCGCATCAGGACCGCGAGGATGTCGCGCGTGTCGTCGATCGAAAGGGTCGTCTGGGTCAGGTAGGCGACGCGGTCCGGGTTCGGGACCGTGACCTTCTCCGCGTCTTCCCTGGTCTCGACCAGGCGGATTGCATCGGGCGCCTCGCCGAGCGTGCCGACCGTTTCATCGTGGTCGTGGTGGCCGACGAGGATGATCGTGTAGCCCTGCCGCGCGTAGTGGATCGCCTCGAGGTGGACCTTGGTCACGAGCGGGCAGGTCGCGTCGATCGTGCGCAGTTTCTTCGCGGTGGCCATCGCCCGCACGGCGGGCGCGATGCCGTGCGCCGAGTAGATCAGCGCGGCGTCGTCGGGGACCTCGTCCACCTCCTCGACGAAACGGGCGCCCTTGTCGCGCAGCTCGTCGACGACGTAGCGGTTGTGGATGATCTCCTTGCGGACGTACACGGGGCCGTCGACCACCTCGAGGGCCTTCTCGACGACGTCGATCGCGCGCACGACGCCGGCGCAGAAACCGCGCAGGCCGGCGACGAGCAGCTTCTCGACTCGGGCCCCGGAGAAGTCGCGGTCGGTCACCAGGTCACCGTCTCGGCGAATTTCTTTTCCTTGAGCGACCCCTCGGGCGCCGGGCCCTTGCCGGCCGAGTGGCCGAGGTCGGGGAAGGTCGCGAGGACCTTTTCGACGACGCCTTCGACGTCGAGCTTCAGGTTGTGGCGCTGCTGGAGCTGCGGGCTGTGGTCGATGAAGTGGTCCGCGATGGCGTGGACCTTGAGTTGCTGGGTCGGGAGATTCGCGTCGTGGAACGCCTCGAGCACTCCGGCGCCGAATCCGCCGATCTCGAGGTGCTCCTCGAGCGTCAGGATGCGCGGCGTGGCGGCCACGATGCGCTTCAGGAGCTCCATGTCGAGCGGCTTGGCGAACCGCGCGTTGGCGACGGCGCACGAGATGCCGCGCTTCTCGAGCTCCTCGGCCGCCTGCATGCCGACGTTGACCATCGAGCCGTAGGCGAAGAGCGTGAGGTCGCGACCCTCGCGGACGATCTCGCCGCGGCCGATCGGCATCATCTTCAACTGTGGATCGAGCTCGATGCCGAGCGCGAGGCCGCGCGGGTAGCGCAAGGTGTAGGGACGGCCCGAGTTGATGGCGGTCGCGAGCATGTGCTGCAGCTCGTTCTCGTCCTTGGGCGCGCAGACCGTCATGTTCGGGATCACGCGCGTGTAGGAAATGTCGAAGATGCCCTGGTGCGTCTTCCCGTCGTCACCGACGAGGCCGGCGCGATCGACGCAGATCGTCACGCCGAAATTCTGCAGGGCGACGTCGTGGATGAGCTGGTCGAAGGCGCGCTGCAGGAAGGTCGAGTAGATCGACACGACCGGCTTCCAGCCGGCCTTGGCCATTCCGCCCGCCATGATCACCGCGTGCTCCTCGGCGATGCCCACGTCGTAGACGCGGTCCGGGAACACCTTTTTCACCTCGATGAGGCCGGTGCCCTCGAGCATCGCGGCCGAGATCGCCACGATCTTCGGGTCCTTCTGCATCATCGTGATGAGGGTCTTCGCGAAAACCTGCGAGTAGGTCAGCCGCACTCCGGCCCCGCCGGCGCCCGTGGGGGTGCCCGGCTGGTGGAACTTCGAGGGGTTCTGCTCGGCCTGCTGGAAGCCGCGGCCCTTGTGCGTCAAGGCGTGGATGACGACCGGGGTGCCGTCCTTCGAGACCTCGCGGGCGCGCGCGAGCCCCTCCTCGAGCTCCCGGTAGTCGTGCCCGTTTACGGGGCCGACGTAGTGGAAGCCGAGCTCGTCCCAGATCAGGTTCGGGAAGAAGAGGCCCTCGACCGAGCTCTTCAACTTGCGCGCGAGCTCCCAGGCCTTGTCGCCCTTGGGCAGTCGCTTGAAGAAGCTGTGGCCGGCCTCGATGAATTTGCCGTAGGTCGGATGGAGCTCAAAGCGGTTGCGCCAGTGCGCCAGCCACCCGACATTTTCCGAGATCGACCAGCCGTTGTCGTTCAGGATGACGATCAGGCGTTTGGGCTTGACGTGGACGATGTTATTCAGCGCCTCGTAGCTCGGGCCCGAGGTCATCGAGCCGTCTCCCACGATGACGACCACATAGGGGTCGTTGGGCTCGTTCTGGGTCGCGATGGACATCCCGAGCCCGTAGGACAGACCCGTCCCGGCGTGGCCGGCGGCGAGAGTGTCGTGGACGCTCTCGGAGGGCTCGGCGAAGCCGGAAAGCCCGCCGGGGGTGCGGATCGAAGGGAAGGCATCCCGCCGACCGGTGACGAGCTTGTGGGTGTAGCACTGGTTGGACGTGTCCCAGACCAGGAAGTCCTTCGGGCTGTCGAAGGCGCGATGCAAGGCGAGCGTCAATTCGACCACGCCGAGGTTCGAAGCGAGGTGGCCGCCCGTCTTCGTGATCGTCTTGATGATGATGTCGCGACAGTCCTGCGCGACCTCGGCTAACTGCTCGTGTGTGAGGGTTTTGAGGTCCTGCGGACCCTCGATTCGGCTCAGGATGGGCATGCTTTTCCTAACTCTCGTTCGCGAGGAACGCGGATGATACTCTACAACCTTCTATGTCAAACGGCCTCATCCTCGGTTCCGATGAGCACAAAAAGCTGCTCTGCCGGATGTTCATCGACACCCACGATCCCTTCAAACCGGCCGAGATCCGGTGGCCCGAGCTCGACCCGGAGAGCCTCCAGCGCCTGAAGGACATGCCCGTCTGGAACGAGGCCACGCGAACCGAGGCCGCGACGGCCGTCAAGGTCCAGTCCCTCGGCGACACGGAAAAGGACCCCCTCCTGGCCGAGGCGATTCGCCTCCAGGGCTACGAAGAGGGCCGCCACGCCGAGGTCCTGATGCTTCTGACGAAGCACTACGGGATCCCGGTCGCGCCGTTTCCGCCCGCGGAGGTCCCGAAGGACCCGACCCGCGCTTTCCTGCGGACCGGTTACGGCGAGTGCCTCGACTCGTTTTTCGCGTTCGGGCTCTTTCGCCTCGGAGAGCGGGCGCAGGTCTTCCCGAAGGGCCTGATCGACGTCTTCGAGACGATCATGCAGGAGGAGGCGCGCCACATCCTCTTCATCGTCAACTGGGCCGCCTACCTGCGGGCGCGCCGGCCGCTGGCGATGCGCCCCGCCTTCGATCTCTGGCGTGGCTGGAACGTCACGGCCCAGGCCTTCGACCGGTTGAAGGGCGCCCTCGCGATGGCGGGCGGCGACGGCAGGAAGGGCGACGAAAAGAAGGACGCCGCGACCGGCCGCGACGCGAAGCAGGTTGGCTTCACGATGAAGTCGCACTCGATGTTCGGCGACTTTTCGCTGCGCGCGTTCCTCGAGACCTGTCTCGAAGAGAACGCGAAGCGGCTGGCTCCCTACGACGCGCGCCTGCTGCGCCCGATGCTCGTGCCCTCGGTCGTGAAGACGTTCGTCAAGGTGCTGCCGAGGAAGAAGGCGTCGAGCCATCCCGACGCGGACGAGAAGGCGGCGTAGGCTTTTCCTCTTCAGGCGCGCCAAGACTCAAAAGGGATCCTTCGGGTCCTGCCGGGCCTCAGGATGACAGGCGACCGCTTCGCGCCGCCTGTCAGACCGCCGGTTCGCCCCGATCGAGCGCGCGCTTGAGCCTCTGCACGATCAGGAAGAGCTCCGGCCGGCTGACCTTGGATCCGGGGCCGCGCTTTTCGACGCTCTCGAGGGCGGCCCAGGCCAGGCGCACGGGCAGCGCCGTGAACTCGACGAGGCCGCGCGGCGCCCCGGCCTTCTGCAGCGTGAGGATGTAGTCGCCGGCGATCCCGAGGTCCTTGCGGGCGAGGGCGAAGACTTCCGACTCGGGGACCTCGGCGGGCAGGTAGCGGCGCCCCTCTTCGGCGTCCACGGCGGAGTCCTTCAGGATGTTGACGAGCTGCAGGGCCTCGCCGAAGGTCGCCGCGCGCTCGCGCAGGTAGCCGGCGACGCCCGAAAGCGCCGGCCGGTCGAGCAGGAAGAGCTCGGAGAGCATCTCGCCGACGATGCCGGCGACGATGTAGCAGTAGTCCTTGAGCTCCTGGATCGAGTGCAGCGTGAGGTGGCCCTCGCGGGTCTGCGACACGATTCCGGCCATCCCCTCGGCCGAGCGGATGACGTGCGTGCGGATCGAGGCGACTGCGCCCGGCGAGAGCGCGAAGAAGGCGTCCAGAACGAAGGGGACCTCCGACATCAGCTCCCGGTAGCCGGCGTGGTGCGCGACGTCGCGCTCGACCCATCCGCGCGCCAGGGTCTCGGCACGCTCCCGCGAATAGTCCGCGAGCAGATCGTTGAAGTCGGCGAGCGCCGCGATCCGGTCCCCGGGCGGCCAGTGCGCCGCGTCCTCGAAGGTGTCGGCGATCCGGAAGAGCAGGTACGCGATCGTCACCTCGCGCCGCGTCGGCTCGGGCAGCACCGGGATGGACAGCGCGAACGTGCGGCTGGTCTTCTCGAGAAGTTTGCCGAGGTCAGGCATCGGTTTGATCGCTCGGGTTGGCGTCAGCCAGGAAATGCTCGACGAAGGCGGCCAGGCGCTCGCTGCAGTCCCTCACGCGCCCCCGCATGCGCAGGAGCATCGGGATCGTGGACGGCTGCGCGAGCGCATGCAGGGCCACTGCGGAGCGCCGGATGCCGCCGTCCCCGTCCATGCACCGGGAAAGATATCCGGGAAGCTGCTCGCGCGCATCGTCGCTCACAGCCCGGACGACGAGGTACGGAATGCCGTGCTCCGTGGCCGCGCGCGCCCAGGCGGCCGACTCCATGTCGACGGCCGCCGGCGCCTCGCCGAGCCGGGCGGCCCAGGCCGCTTTCTCCGCGGCCGACACGAGAGGCCGGTCGACGGAAAGAAGGGTCCCGCAACGCACGCCCGGCATGGCAGAGGCCCGGGCGACGAGCGTTTCGTCCGGCGCAGGCGCCGGGCCGGCGGAGTCCAGAACGCGGCGCGCGACGAGGATCTCGCCGACGCCGAGATCGTCCGAGAGCGCCCCCGCGACCCCGGCCCCGACGAGCAGCGCGGGACGGTGCCGGACGCAGAGAGCGGAGGCCTCGCGGGCCGCCTTGCGCGGGCCTTCGCCCGTCGCGGCCGCGACGACGTCGGCGGGAAGGCGGCGGCGGGCGAAAGCGGCCAGCTCCTCGGCAATCGCGGTCACGATGAGAACGCGAGCCCGACGATCCTTACCCCCGGACATAGCCCTTTTCCCGAAACCACGCCACCGCGCGCGAGAGCGGCTCCTCGACGGGCGTCTGCGGAAGTCGCAGCTGCCGCACGGCCTTGCCGGGGTCGAAGAACATCCGGTGGGTGGACATGCGCACGCTCTCGAGCGAGATGCGGGGCGCGCGCCCGGTCACGCCGGACCACGCCGTCGAAACGGCCGCGACCGAGAGGGGAATCCAGTGGGGCAACCGCAGCTTCGGCGCCGGCAGCCCGGTCAGCCGCGAGAGCAGGTCGAGGATTTCCTTCAACGTCATGTTGCGGTTGCCGAGGATGTAGCGCTCGCCGGGGCGGCCGATCTCGGCCGCTGCAAGGTGCCCCGCGGCGACGTCCTTCACGTCCACGAGATTCAACCCGGTGTCCACGTAGGCGGGCATCTTCCGGTTCAGGAAGTCCACGATCAATTGTCCCGTGGGCGTCGGCTTGATGTCGCGTTCGCCGATGGGCGTCGAGGGATTGACGATCACGACGGGCAGGCCCCGCGCGGCCCACTCTTGCGCCACGCGCTCGGCGTCGTACTTCGACTTCTTGTAGTGCCCGATGATGCGGTCGCGAACGACGGGCGTCGCCTCGTCGGCCGGCGAGCCGTCGTCCTTCAACCCGAGGGCGGCGACCGAGCTCGTGTAGACGACCTTCCCGACGCCGGCCTGCGCCGCGGCGGCGAGGATGCTCTCCGTGCCGCCGGCGTTCGCGCGGTAGAGCTCCTGCGGATCCCTGGCCCAGAGCCGGTAGTCGGCGGCGACGTGGTACAGCGTGTGGGTGCCCGCCAGTGCCCGCGCGAGCGAAGCGGGATCGGTCAGATCGCCGACGACGATCTCGACCGGAAGGCCTTCGAGATTGTCGCGGCGGCTTTCGGCGCGAACGAGGCAGCGCACGGAGCGCCCCTGGGCCAGCAGGGCTCGCACGACGTGCGAGCCGACGAAGCCGGTGCCGCCTGTGACGACGTCCATGGCTCAGTCTGTCATCCCGAGCGGAGGGAGGAATCCCGAAATCGCCCGCCTCCCCGTTCGATCACGGGATCCCTCGGCCTCCGGCCTCGGGATGGCGGCTACGCGAGCGCCTCGGCGCTCTTTACGCCGCCAGGTTCCAGGCGATCATTCGGACCATGTCGCCGGGGTGCTTGGGCAGCTCCCGGACGACGGAGGCCTCGAAGCCCGAGTGCATCGCGCAGTTCTTGCAGAGAGGGTCCTGCCGCGACTCCCAGTACTCCCAGTCCGTCCCGTTCCAGAACTGCTCGTAGGTCGGTGACCAGGTCTTGCCGATCAGGTAGCAGGGGCCCTTCCATCCATTGGGCGTGTAGGTCACGGTGGACCACGGCGAGCACTTGTAGTCGCGCAGGCCCGCGGCGAACTCGAGGAACATCGGCGTCGAGGTCAGCTTGTACTTCTTCGAGATGTCGAGCACCTTGAGGAACTTCTTCTGCATGTCCGAGCGCGACAGGAAGATGTCGCTGTCGACCGACTCGTACTGGTAGCCCGGCGACACGAGCATGCCCTCGACGCCCATGCCGGTCAGCAGCTTGCAGAGCTCCTCGACCTCGTCCATCGAGGTCTCCTTGAAGATCGTCGTGTTGGCCATCATGTGGTGGCCGAGCTTCACGCCCTCCTCGATCATGGCGATCGCCTTGTCGAAGACGCCCTCGCGGGCGCAAACGTAGTCGTGGGTCTCGCGCATCCCGTCGAGGTGCACGTTGATCGTCAGCCGCTTGTTGGGAGCGATTTTCCCGTAGAGGTTCTCGTCGAGGAGCAGGCCGTTGGTGCACAGGATGATCTGGCGCTTCCGCTTGATGATTTCGTCGACGAGCTCCGGCAGCTCCGGGTAGATCGTCGGCTCGCCGCCGCAGATCGACACGACCGGCGCCTGCGTGATCTCGACGGCGTCGATGCACTTCTCGAGCGGCAGCCGGTCCTTCAACTTCCCGGTGTGGCGCTCGATGGCGCAGCCCAGGCACGCGAGGTTGCAGGTGTAGAGCGGCTCGAGCATCAGCACGAACGGATACCGCTTGTTGCCCCGGATGGCGTGCTTCACCTGGTGCTGAATGTTGTCGGTCAACATGTGGACGGGGAATCGCATCAGTTCACTCCGTGATCGCTACGGCGCACGGCGAGGCCGTCCGCCTGTTCGTTGCGGCTGATCGGGCCCGACCCCGCCTCGCGTTCATAGAGGGCGAGGGCGCGAAGCGGGAAGACCGTGGCGTAGAGATGGTACCGGAGGTAGAACACTTTCGGGAACCCGGTGGCGGTCCAGTGGTCGTCCTTCCAGGAGCCGTCATACCTCTGGTGGGCGAGGAGGTAGTCGATGCCGCGGCGCACCACCGCGGAGTTGCCGTCGCCGGTGGCAAAGAGCGCCACGAGCGCCCAGCCCGTCTGGGACGGCGTCGAGGGGCCGATCCCCTTGGTCGTCGGGTCGTCGTAAGAGTGCGGCAGCTCGCCCCATCCGCCGTCGGCGTTCTGATGCGAGCGGATCCAGTCGGCCGTCCGCTGGAAGCGCGGCTGGCGAAGGTCCTCGCCGGCGTGGAGCAATCCGCGCAGCGCGAGGAACGAGCCGTAGATGTAGTTGCAGCCCCAGCGCCCGTACCAGGTGCCGTCGGGCAGCTGCTTCTCGTCGATGAACGCCGCCGCGCGGCGCACGGCCGGGTGACCCGCCGGCACGCCGATCGAGTGGAACGCCTCGAGCGCGCGGCCCGTGATGTCCTCGCAGCTCGGGTCGATCATGGCGTTGTGGTCGGCGAAGGGGATGTAGGTCAGGACCTCGCTGTCGCAGTCCTTGTCGAATGCTCCCCATCCGCCGTCGCGGTTCTGCATGGCGAGCATCCAGGCCTGGCCGCGGGCGACCGCGCCCTGGCGCGCGAGGTCCTCGGATTCGCCGGGGAAGCGCACCCGCGAAAGGGCCGTCAGCACCTCGGCGGTGTCGTCGGTGTCGGGGTACCACTCGTTGGCGTATTCGAAGTACCAGCCGCCCGGCTCGGCCGCGGGGCAGGCTTTCTTCCAGTCGCCGACCTCCTTGACCTCGCGGTCGAGGAGCCACCGCCCGGCCTTGAGCAGGATCGGATCATCGGGCGGCAGTCCGGCGTCCGAAAGGGCTTCGATCACGAGGGCCGTGTCCCAGATCGGCGAGAAGCACGGCTGCACGTGCAGCGTCTCCTCGTCCTCGAGCTCGAGCTTTTCGAGCTCCCGGATCTGGGCGACCAGGCGCGGGTCGTCCATGGCGTAGCCGAGGCAGCGGAAGGCGATGATCGTGTTGATGATCGGCGGAAAGATCGCGCCGAGGCCGTCGGATTTGTCCAGCCGCTCGTGGATCCACCGCTCGCAGGCGGCGAGCGCCTTGTCCCGCAGGGGCGTGAACTTCGCGTCCTCGAGCCGCTTCAGCCAGCGGTCGATCCCCGTAAAGAACTTGCGCCAGTACCGCTCGTGCCGGCTGCGCTCGACGTGCGCTTCCGTCCGCGCAACGTGCAGCTCCGGGATCGCGGCGAAATCGGGCACCGGGCAGAAGGGCTTGGACGCCCAGATGACAGACAGGGGAACGACGATGCCGCGCGACCAGGACGACATCTTGTAGATGTTGAAAAAGCGGAAGTTGTCGGGCAGCAGCATGATCTCCGGGGGCACGGCGGGCGTGTCGTCCCAGGAGCACTGCCCGAAGATCGCAAGATAAATCCGCGTGAAGGAATTGCAGGCCTCGATGCCGCCGTGCGCGAGGATCGTTTCGCGGGCACGGACCATGTGGGGCGCGTTCGGATCGTCGCCCATGAGCTTCAGAACGAAATAGGCCTTGACGGAAGAGCTGACCTCGGCCGGTCCGCCCTCGTAAATCGCCCAGCCGCCGGTCGGCAGCTGCTTGCGGCGCAGGTGCTCGGCCGCCTTCCGGATGCGCTGCTCGCCGGTGCGGCCGAGAAAGTGCATGGTCAGGACGTATTCGGACTCGAGGATCGTGTCGCCCTCGAGCTCCCCGACCCAGTGGCCGTCGGAGGCCTGGGTCGCGAGCAGGTAGCGCTTGGCCGCTTCGACGGCGTTTTCGACCGAGGTTCGGGATGTGCCGCTCCGGGCGCTGTCAGGCCCGGAGCCCGAATCATTTCGGACTGACATACTCTTCGACCCTCGATGTCCTGATTTGTTGAATGGGGCGGGTACCCACCATTGCCGGAATCGGCCCTGTTCCGCCCAGGCCTTCAAGTCTATACCATAGGGGGTCTGGCCCAAAGGCCGGGACATCCATGAAACGTACCGTTGGCCTCGTCGTTTTGGCCATTCTCGCCGCCTCCGGGGGGTATGCCTCGTCCTATTACGCCCTCGAAGTGCGCGGGGGTTCCCGGATTTACGCCCTCGACCAGCCCCTCCGGAAGGGGCGGGTGCTCCTCTTTCACCGGTACCCGGACGGCGTCTACATGAGCCTGGCCGCGTCCGAGCTCGAGAAGATCGTGGCGCTTTCCGAGCCGCCGCCGCAGGAGGACCTGGCACCAGGGCAGTCCAGGGTCATCGGCCCGGCCGTCGAGGGCCCCTACGCCGCGCCCCCGCCGGCCGTTCCGAACGTCCCGCAATACGAAATGACGATGGACCCGGGTTATGGCTACTACGGCTCGTACTGGGGCGGAGGGGGTTATGTGCCTCCCCGGCCCCCGCCCCGCGGCGCGCCGCCCTCGCGCATCGGGCCCAATGGCTTTCCCATCCTCGCGCCCCCAGGCTCCCCGGGGTCGGCCCCGCAGCCGATCGGCCCGAACGGCTTCCCGATCCTTTCGCCGCAGGCCCCGGCTCCGCGGCCCCGGCCGATGTGACGCCGTGAAGACGATGGTGATCTCGACGGCGCTCGAGGCCGCCGCCGTGCTCGTGTGCGCCGTGTCCGGGATGATCACGGCCGCGCGCAAGCGCATGGACATCGTGGGGACCTACAGCCTCGCGATCGTCACCGCCTTCGGCGGAGGCACGCTGCGCGACCTCCTGATCGACCGCCGGCCATTCTTCTGGATCAGCCACGACCAGTACCTGCTCATCATCGTCGCGCTGTGCGTGGCGTTCGTCTACAGCCGGGCCTTCTACGCGCGTGCCAGCCACTGGCACCGCCAGGGGATCGTCGTGGACGCGATGGGCCTCGGCCTCTTCACGATGACGGGAGTGGGGTTCGCGGTGGACAAGGGCCTGCCGCTCTTCGTGTCTTCGCTCATCGGCGTCATCACGGGCACCTTCGGCGGAGTGCTGCGCGACGTCGCCGCGATGGAGGTGCCGGTGATTTTCCGTCCCGGCGAACTCTACGCGGTCTCCTCCTTTGCGGGGGCGTGGGTCTACATCGGCGCCCACCATGCCGGGCTTTCGCCCCTCGCAGCCGGCGTCCTCGTCATTCTCACGGTCGTCGGCCTGCGGCTGGCTTCCCACGCCTTCGGCGTCCGCGTGCCCGATCCTTCGTGGTTGCGGGAGGAACGCAGGAAGTCGTAACCGTCTTCTCCCCCTCTCCCGGGGGAGCGGGAGCGGGGTCGGGGTGAGGGGGGGCCCTACGGCCGAATCAGCGCTTTCACGACGGCCAGGCGCTCCATGTCCGCGAGCGCCTCGGCGGCCCTGGCGAGCGGATACTCGCGCGTGACGAGCTCGCGCCACCGGAACCGATCCTTGTGCCTGGCCATCATCGCGAGCGCGCGGTGGAGGTGGGAAAACTCGTAGCCCCAGCAGCCGAGGATCGTCGCGTGCTTGCGGTTGACGAGGCGGTGGGGATTGAGGGCCACGTCGCCGCCGTCGGTGTACTGGCCCACGATGACGCAGCGGCCCGCATCACGCAGCATCTCGAGGCCTTCTGGAACGGCGGCCGGATTTCCCGAGGCCTCGATGACGACGTCGGCGCCGCGGCCCGCCGTCCGGTCGCGGACCCAGCCGACGCGGTCTTCGGAGAGCCTGGCCTGGGAGATGTCGAGCGTGTCCTCGGCCCCGAGCCGCCCGGCCGCGTCGAGCCGCGCTCGCGGCGCCCCGACGACGAAGACGCGAATCGCGCCCGCCAGCTGCGCGAAGATCGCAGCGTTCAATCCGACCGGGCCGCTGCCCTGGACGACGACGGTGTCGCCCATCGCGACCCCGGCACGCTCGACGGCGTGGAACCCCGTCGGAAGTCCGCAACCGCCCCCGAGGAAATCCTCGGCGTCGAGTCCCGCGGGAAGGGCGAGGAGCCGCACGCCCGGAAGAATCTCGATCCGCTCGGCCCAGCCGCCGAGCAGTCCCTCGCTCGCCGGCGCCGTGATCCCGTAGACGCGGCGGTGCGGGCAGCGCGTCGCGGCCCTCGCGACGAGGCAGTGCCAGCAGGCTCCGCAGGTCCCGTAGACGTCGTAGAAGGTGACGAGTGCGCCGGGCGCGATGTTGCGGCCCTCGACGTCCGCGATCGGCCCGTTCGTTTCGAGCACGCGTCCGACGTTCACGTGGCCCGGGATGATCGGGTATGGAACACCCGACAGGCGCCCGTGCGAGAGGTGAACGTCCGTGCCGCAGACCTCGCTCGCCACCGTCTCGAGCACGGCGCCTCCGGGCCGGGGCCGCGGCGCAGGCAGCCGCACGTGCTCGAGCGGCCGCCCCGGACCGTGCATGAGGACGGCCGCGATGGTGTTCGTCATCGGCCGGGCAGTATCTGAAACGGGCGTCGGTCCGCGACACGATAGATTTCGAAGTCGCGGCGGTCGGTGGTGAAGACGAAATCCGTATCCAGCTCCTCGGCCAGCGCGACGAGGGTCGCGTCGGCGTAGTCCATCGGCACGTCGCCATATTGCTCGACGAGCGTGCGGCAGCGGCGCAGCATTCCCGAGGTCGTGGGAACGAGAATCGCCGCACCGCGGACGAAATAATCGACGCACCGGGCGCGGCCTCCGGGCAGCTGTCCCAGCAGGTGCGAGGACTCCGTCAGGATCGCCTCGGTGGAAACGATCGGCCGGCGCCACTCGCGCAGAACCTCCCGGCACTGTTCGTGAAGGGGCTCCCTCCGGTTCAGCAGCGACACCAGCGCCCCGGTGTCGAGCAGGAGCTCACCGGCCACGCTTGAGAGACTCGAGGAAGTATTCGCTGTGCCGTTCTGCCAGATCCGAGATCCCGGAGTCGAGCGAGCCGATGAGATCGCGGACGCGATCGTAGGCCCAGCCGGGTCGGTCCGGGACGGGCTCGAGATACGCCTGAAGCGCAAGCCGGACGATCTCGGACGCCTTTCGCTGCGAACGTCGGGCCGCTTGCCGCAGCGCCCGGTGAAGGTCCTCCGGGATGCGAACGGTGAGTTGCTTCTCCATTGCAGTGCAATTGTAACGCAATGGAGTTACAGACGCGAAGCTGCGGCGCGCCCGTGGTCTCTACGGCCCAGGCGGCGGGATCACCCGCGGATACCGCTCCAGCATCCCCTCTTCCTTCATCACCTTCTCGATCGCGTCGATGTCCCACGGCGCGTCGTTCGAGACGACCTCGGCGCCCTTGTCCGTGATGAAGACCATGTCCTCGAGGCGCACGTAGATCTTCTCCTCGGGCACGGTGAGCGCCGGCTCGATCGTGAAGACCATGCCGGGCTTCAGCGGCCCGCCGTGCGGGCCGTCGTCGTGCGTTGCCATGCCGACCCAGTGGCCGAGATACGGGTACTCGCTCTCGCCGCTCTTCTTGTACTTCGCGACAAAGTCCTCGGCGGCCTTGCGGTGGGTGGGCTTCGTGAACTTCGCCGCGGCGAGGATCGGGTCCATCGCGGCTCCCGCCTCGCGGATGCAGTCCGCGCCCGTCTTGCCCGGCGCGATCGACTTCAGGATCGCCCGGTAGCAGGCGAGATAAAAGCCGTAGAGCTCGCGCTGCTCCTGGGAGAACTTCCCGTTGACCGGGAACATGCGCGTGACGTCGGCCTCGTAGTAGCCCCAGTCGGGCGCGTAGTCCATCAGCAGGAAGTCGCCGTCCTCCATCTTGCGCTTGCCGGCGTTGTAGTGCGGCCACCAGGCGTTGTTCGCGCTCGCGATGAGCGAGAAGTAGGCGTCGCCCTGGGCGCCGTTGCGCCAGAAGACGAACTTGCCGACGGCGTCGAGCTCGTGCTCGTACTGGCCGGGCCGCGTCGAGCGCATGCCTTCCAGGATCGCGAGGCCCGCGAGCTTCGTGGCGTTGCGGATCAGGGTGAGCTCGCGCGGGCTCTTGATCAGGCGCAGGTCGTCGAGCGTCGGCGAGAGGTCGCGGACCTCGAAGACCGGAAAGCGCTCGCGCACGAGCTCGACGAAGCGGCCCTCCCGCGAGGGCATCCCGTCGAACGGATCCGAGCCGACCTCGGCGACGCTGCGCAGCGCGAGGTCCCGGCTCATCGACGCGCCCTCGGCCGGCGCCATGGTCGTGAAGAGGATGCGCAGGCCGCGCCGGTGGTACTTGTTGACCATCTGCTCGGCGAGCAGGTCCGTCCCGTACACGGCGTCGACGCCCGAGAGCTTCTTGACCTCGTCGCCGTCCTCGGCCGAGAGCACCCGGCCCTCGCCCTTCTCGCGGCCCTCGTCCCGGTGCGGCAGGAAGAGCGTCGCCTTGCGCGCCTGGCCGTCGAGCAGCAGGTACGCGCGCGGCACCTCGATGCCGCAGAGGTAGTAGAAGTCGTTCGACTGCCGGAAGCGCGTGTAGCCCGTCGGGCTCGGCGCGCCCTGGATGACGGCGAACGCCTTGTCGCCGATCGCGTCGTAGACCTTCGCGCGCCGCGCCGCGAACTCCTCGGGCGGGAAGTCGGTCGTGAAGGGGCCGAATCCCTCCTGGGCGCAGAGCGGTAAGGCCACGGCGGTGGCGAGTCCGAAGGCGAGCAAGAGTCGACGCGTCATGAATCCTCCTATTCGTCCGAACGTGTTCCAGCGAAAAGCGGCTGACCCGCGAGTGCCGTGCGCGTGGCCCAGGCGAGTGTGATGAGGCAGAAGGCGAATGCGAAAAGACCGGAGCCCGCGTACCAGGCCGACAGGCGGCTGGTGAGGGGAAAGGTTTCGACGACCATATCCAGCGCCACGCCCGACACATAGGCCAGAAAACCGAAACGCGTCAGCACGAGGACGATCAAGCACCCGCTCAACATGCTCGAGCTCAGCCCCAGCAACGGACTGGAGGTTCCCCACGCCGCGGCCGAATTCAGCACGATGAGCGCGACGAACGCGGCGGCGGCAAGCCACTGAAGCCGCAGGACCCGTCGCAGCAGAAACATGAGGAAGAGACCCGTGACCGATAGAAGCACGGCCACGACTAGATCCATCATGAAAGTGGCGGCGGCGCCGCGAAGGCCCATCAGCGCAAGCTCGCTCTGTACAGATGGAGTTGGTGCCGCACTGCCGAGCAGGTGTGAAACCACTCCCGGCATCTGGCTGATGGAGGCTCCGACAGCCATGAAGACCACGCCCACGAGAATGTCGCGTCCCACGAGCGGATCGTGCCAGCGGCCAGCGAGAAGACGGCTCCAGCCGATGAGCACTCCCGGCCAGTACTTCCTGACGTACGGCTCGACGGCAACGTAGACCATCCAGACCGTTCCCGCGAGAAAGAGCGACCATCCCACGCGCATGACGACGAGGCCAAGCTCCGCGGCGGCCGCAACATGGGTCCCGCCGAAGATCCAGGCGGCGGCCGAGATTGCAAAGACGGCCGTGGCGAACCGGGAGGCGCCACGTCGGTCGCCCCGCCCCAGGCGCAGGTTGCGCCGGGCGAGGTACGCGCCGCCGCAGAAGGTCGTGACGAGCATGAGGATCCAGCTCATTCCGCTGAGCTTTTCGCCCGTGCTCACCTTGTAGGCCTGCATCATGCGGGGCCGCGTCCATGGCCCGATCGTGTAGAAATAGACGGGCCGGCCGCGATACCCCGCGGCTTCGATTCGCAGCGGCACGCCGGGCAGCCCCGGGTACTCGCCCTCCCAGGCGGCGCGCCGGTCGGAAGCGGCAAGCGGATTCCACGTGGGTGTCACCGGCTTGAATCGCGCGGGGTCGAGCCCGGCTGCGGCAAAGAGGGGAGCCCAATCGGGCTCGCCGGTGGGCGCGGGGGATGGGTCGACCTGGGGTGGCACGGCCTGAAAGGAGAAGAGATTCCCGCCCGCGCTCGTCTCGAGCGACACCATTCCGGATTCCCCGAGGGGAGGATCCTCGGGACCCACCAGCCCCGGGATCAGAAGCCCGGCCGGGAACTCGCTTCCGAAAAAGTTCCAGGCCACGAGGTCCCTCGGGCTCTGCCGGTACCAGAAGTGCACCGCCGGCCATCCGGTCGCCAGAGCCTTCCAGCGAGAAGCCGTGGCGTCTCTCTGCTCGAGAAATCCGAGGTACTCGCCCGCGGCGTGGAACCCTTGCGCCGTGTCGGCGGGCTCTTCGGGGTAGCCGAGCTTGCGCACGATCTCCTTTGCCCGATCCACGAGCGCATCCGGGGGCTTTTCGAGCGGGACCATCTCGAACAGGTTCGTGTAGCGATTGGCGAACATAACGAACCCGAGCAACAGGACGACGGCGAGGATCACGAGACGGGCTGTCCGCGGGGTGATCGCTCCCCGGTCTCCGGCGGCGGCGACCATTTCGGGGGAGGGTGTTTCTCCGGCGGCGATGGCGGCGGCGAGCGGGTCGCCTCCGGGCAGCGCGGCGGCGACGGCGGTAACGGAACGGGGGCGCGCCTTCGGATCCTTCTCGAGGCAGCGCAGGATGACGCGCTCGACGACCGGATCGAACCCCGGTGTCACCGTCGAGGGCGAGGTGGGCTGCTCCTCGGCGTGCTTGCGCCGCCACTCGGCGAGCGTCGCGGCCTCGAAGGCCTTCCGGCCTGTGAAGAGCTCGTAGAGCACGAGGCCGAGCGCATAGATGTCGCTCTGCACGGACGAGCCCTTGCCCGCGAGCTGCTCGGGCGCCATGTAGGCGGGCGTCCCCGAAACCTCCGCACCGCCCTTGTCGTCGTCGACGCCGACGGCGAGGCCGAAGTCCGTGATCTTCGCGCGGCCGCGGCCGTCGATCATGACGTTGCCGGGCTTCAGGTCCCGGTGCAGCACGCCCTTGTCGTGCGCCGCGGAAAGCCCGGCGCACATCTCTCGCGCGATCTCGATCGCCTTGTCCTGCGGGAGCCTCCCGATGCGCCGCAGGAGCGACGCGAGGTCCTCGCCGTCCACGTACTCCATGGAGAGGAAGTGCCGTCCCTCGATCTCGCCGACGTCGTAGACGCGGCAGACGTTGGGGTGCGAGACGCCTCGGGCGTGCCGAACCTCGGCGTAGAAGCGCTCGATGAAGGCGGGCTCCGACGCGAGCTTCGCCGGCAGGAACTTGAGCGCGACCGGCTGACCGAGCTTCAGGTCGTCGGCGCGATAGACCTCGCCCATGCCGCCGCGTCCGACGAGGCCGATGATGCGGTAGCGCTCGCCGAGGATCGTGCCGGGAGAAAAGCCGCCGCCGTCGAGCGACGGCGAGGAGGCGATCCGGCCGACCGGGCTGTCCGACGTCCCTCGCCGCTGCGCCGCTTCCGCGACCGACGGCGTCGCGAGACCTGTCGGCAGCTGCGAGGCCGACCCGATCGGCTGCGCGCAGGAAGGGCAGTAACGCGCGCTCGCGGGGACCTCGGCCGAACAGGCTGGACACCGCATCGCGTCAGTCATCCAGGCCCGCGCCGGAAAACGCCGGCCGGCCGGCGAGCGCAATGCGGAAGCCGTAGACCGCGAGCGCGGCCAGAAACAGCAGGACAAAGAGCGATGTCCCCGCGTACCAGGTGGAAGAGTCGGTCGTCAGCGGGAACTTCAGGCAGTGGCCGAAGTAGTTGGCGAAGACCAGGGCGAGCAGGCCGAAGCGCAGGAAGACGAAGATCACGACGGCGGACAGGACGAGACTGAAAACCCCCGAAATCGGGCCATCCGAGAGAAACGCAGGCACCGACCAGAGCAGCACGAATGCGGCGGCGGCGAGCCACTCCTTCCTGAGAATCGTGCGCAGAAGGAAGAAGACCATCGCGGTGGCGAGCGCGAAGAACATGGCGACCGCGGGGTTGGCGAGATGGCTCGCGACCGCCAGCGGGCCGCGCAGCGTCGTGTCCCACTGGAAAGGCGGGATCGGCGGGGTCGCCTCGGTGGCGCGGCGCACGAGCGTCAGGATCTCCGAGGCGACGACCACGAAAACACCGGTCAGCGCGCCTGCGAGGAGCACGCGCCCGACGAGCGGGTCGGAGAAACGGCCCGAGAGCAGGCGCGTCCAGGCGATCAGCGAGTCCGGCCAGCGGCGCCGGATGAGGGGCTCGAGCGCGACGTAGAACAGCCAGCAAACACCGGCGAGAAGGAGGGCGACGCTCGCGCCCAGCAGGAGCAGGGCGAGCTCCGCATCGCTCGCGACGTGGCTCGTATAGAACGCCCAGGTGAGCATCATGCAAACGAACGTGAAGGCGGCCAGGCGCATCGCGCCTCGACGGTCGCTGCGGCCCAGGCGCAGGTTGCGGCGGGCGATCAGCGCGCTGCCGACGACCAGTATGGCGAGAAACAACAGCGGGAAGTCCCGACTTGCCCCCGCGAGCTCGGCTGGAGGCGTCGTCCGGGGCGGACGGCTCCACGGTCCGGCGAGCTCGAAGAAGACGAGGCGTCCGCGGGCGGCTGCCGCTTCGACCCGCAGCGGCCGGTCCGGTCGTTCGGGTTTGCTCTCGACCCAGGCCGCCCGCGTGTCCGCGAACGAGGGAGGAAGCCACTGCGGCTCGGCTGGCGAAAGGGCGGCAGCGTCGAGTCCGGCCTCGGCGAGAAGGATCGACCAATCGAGCGGAGCGGGCGACGCCGGAGGCTCGGAGGACGGGACCGCCTCGAAGCGAATCAGGCGGCCCAACGGGTCGAGCTCGACGTCAACCATCCCGCTCGTCGTCAACGGAGGATCGCTCTCGGTCACTTGCACCCCCATGGAGTCCTCTCCACGGAAGCGCTCCGGGACGAGCTGGCCGGGGCTCTGCCGGTACCAGAAGAAGATCGCGGCCGGACGCCCGTCTTCCATGTCCTTCCAGCGGTCCTTCGACTTGTCGTGCTCCTCGACCCAGCTCCGGTACTCGCCGTTTCCGGAAAATCCCCACGCGGTGCCGAGCGGCTTGTCGGTGTAGCCGAGTTTTCGGATGATCTCCTTCGACCGTTCGGCGAGGACTTCGGGCGGCTTCTCGAGCGACACGTGCCCGTGGCGGTAGGCGCGGGGCGAGAGGTACGCGGCAAGCGCCATGCCCGCGAAGATCAGGACGAGGCAGGCCCAGGCGGCTGCAGGCTTCATACCTTCTTCGCTGCCCGCGGCGGCGACCATTTCGGGGGAAGGTGTTTCTCCGGCGGCGATGGCGGCAGCGAGCGGATCGCCCCCGGGCAGCGCGGCGGCGACGGACGTGACGGAGCGCGGGCGCGCCTTCGGGTCTTTCTCGAGGCAGCGCAGGATGACGCGCTCGACCACCGGATCGAAGCCTGGCGTCACCGTCGAGGGCGAGGTGGGCTGCTCCTCGGCGTGCTTGCGCCGCCACTCGGCGAGCGTCGCGGCCTCGAAGGCCCTGCGTCCGGTGAAGAGCTCGTAGAGCACGAGGCCGAGCGCGTAGATGTCGCTCTGGATCGACGCGCCCCGGCCCGCGAGCTGCTCCGGCGCCATGTAGGCGGGCGTGCCGGAGACTTCCGCGCCGCCCTTGTCGTCATCGACACCGACCGCGAGGCCGAAGTCCGTGATCTTCGCGCGGCCGCGGCCGTCGATCATGACGTTGCCGGGCTTCAAATCCCGGTGCAGCACGCCCTTGTCGTGCGCCGCGCCGAGACCCGCGCACATCTCGCGCGCGATCTCGATCGCCTTGTCGGGAGGCAGCCGCCCGATGCGCCGCAGCAGCGACGCCAGGTCCTCGCCGTCGACGTATTCCATCGAGAGGAAGTGCCGCCCCTCGATCTCGCCGACGTCGTAGACGCGGCAGACGTTGGGGTGCGAGACGCCGCGGGCGTGTCGGACCTCGGCATAGAATCGCTCGATCCACGCCGGCTCGGAGGCGAGCTTGGCCGGCAGGAACTTCAGGGCGACGGGCTGTCCGAGCTTCAGGTCATCGGCGCGGTAGACCTCGCCCATGCCGCCGCGGCCGACGAGGCCGATGATGCGGTAACGCTCGCCGAGGATCGTGCCGGGAGAAAAGCCGCCGCCGTCGAGCGACGGCGAGGAGGCGATCCGGCCGACCGGGCTGTCCGACGTCCCTCGCCGCTGCGCCGCTTCCGCGACCGACGGCGTCGCCAGGCCCGTCGGCAGCTGGGACAGGGACCCCGTGGGCGCGCCGCAGGCCGGACAGAAGCGGCTCGCTTCCGGCACCTCCGTCGAGCATGAAGTGCAGCGCATTCTTGGACGCCCCGAAAACTGCGCGAATGCTACTCCACGCGGCCGCGCGCCCGGCTCACCACCCGAGGATGATCTGGGTCTGGACGACCGTGTACGGCCCCGACGCGGGATTGAAGACCGGATTCCACACGAGCTGGAAATCGGGCTGGATGCGCATGGTAGGCGAGAACTGCAGCGTGTAGAAGGTCTCGAGCGCGTACTCGTTGCGGTGGTACACGGTCTTCGTCGTTGCGGAGGGCTGGCTCCAGACGAAGCCAACGCCCGCCTGGTCGTTCGAGAGCTTCGGCACGAGATCGAGCGCCTGGAGGGGACCTTCGACGGCGAACCCCGTTCCCACCTGTGTCGAGGCTCCCGCGGAGACCTTCGCGCCGCCGACGCCGAAGCGCCCGAACCACGCGAAGGGAGACTTCCTGCCGAGCTGCTGCTGGAAGTTGAAGCCCACGCCTCCCTGGACCGGCCCGCCGTTCTGCGCGAGAAACGGCTGGACGCGGTAGACGCCGGGTCCGAGGCCGAGGAAGTCCTCCGGGGCGTAGCCGAATTCCGAGACGACCGACCAGTCCTCCCACGTGAAGTTGGTCCACGGTGTCTCTCCCGCGGAGGCGTTGCCGGCCGTGGCGCCGAGCATCGCGTACAGGTGGCCGACTGGCTGCCACTGGAGGTTGACGGCGAAGTTGAAGGAAGGCAGCGGGAGCACCATGCTGTTGATCAGCGCGGAGTTCAGGAACTGGCCGCGCCCGGTATTCGCGTAGGTGTTGACGTCGAGGTAGTTGCTCTGCGACACGACGCCGCCGAGCGCGACGAACCGGCCTCCGGCGAACGACTGCTGCCACGCGAGCTCCGGGACGCGGGCGCCGTTGCGGTTGGCGAAGATGCCCGTCGGGTTGGTGAGCGATCCGATGTTTTTCTCCGCGCTCTGGTTGACGCCGGCGCCCCCGAGCCCTTCCTTCGCGTTGACCTGTGCGCTCAGCCAGCCCGCGGTCCCGGATTCGGGCGAATCGTAGACGGCCCACTTCGAGAAGAACTTCAGCGTGTAGTACCCCATGTTGGGCGAGCCCGAGGGGGTATCCGGCACTCCCGTGTACGTGAAGACCTGGCTGATGCTGTACCGCAGGCCGCGCGCGCTCAACCAGTACTTCGCGCCCTGGAGCAGCGGCTCGGCCGGCACGACGTCGACGAGCGCGCCGGGCTGGAGCAGCGTGTTGCCGATCGCGTCCTGCGCTGCGAGATAAGGCTCGAGCCGGGGCGGCGGCGAGGGAAAGAGCGTGAAGACGCGCGGGCGGCTCGCCGCTTCGCGTTCGAGGACCTCGCGTGGCAGCTTCGAGCCAGCGGCCGCCGAGGGCGCCTGTCCTCCGATGCCGACGCTCGGCGGCGGCAGGAGATTCTGGGGCACGTTCGCTTGCGGGACGGTCACCACGTGCCCGAAGCGATCGATCAGGATCACGTCGTCGGGCGACGGTGCCGGCGTCGGCTCCGGGGCGGGCTCCTGTCCCCGGGCGATAGCCGAAGCCAGGAGAAGCGCCGCGAGGAAGGCCCGTCGGAGTGCTTCGATCCTCGGATTCTAAGGGAAGGCCGCCTTACTCGGGAATCCGGCAGCAGTCGGTCGGATCGGTGCGCATGCCGTCGCAGAGGATCTCCGACTCCTCGACGTGGACGCAGTAGGGCGCCGCGTCGTCCGGATGGACGACCACGCCGTTGCGCCCGCAGACGGGACAGCGCGCCACCGTTCCCTCGAAGTTGTTCCGGGAGCCGACCGGCAGCAGCGTGAAGTCGTCGAGGGTGATCATGGCCTGTGCCTCCCGCGCCTAGTTCTCGTCCGGGCGCCAGCTCTGGAGAATCCGCATGTAATTGGACCTCTCGAGCGCGGCCGGGTTGCCGCCGCGCCCGTAGCTCATGCTGCCCTGCATCTGCCGCAGAGACTCGTAGCCGTGCTCCTCGAGCCAGTGCGCGAGCTCGGTGCGCACCTTCGCGAGCGTCTCGGGCCCGCGGCGCAGGAGCACCGACACCATCTGGACGGCGTGGGCCCCGGCCATGACGGCCTTGACGGCGTCGAGCGTGTTGTGGACGCCGCCCGTGACGGCGAGCGAGCCCTGGATCTGGCCGGAGAGGACGGCGAGCCACCGCAGGCGCAGGAGGAGCTCGTTCGGGCTCGACAGGTAGAGCCGCGGCTCGACCTCGAGGTTCTCGGCGTCGATGTCGGGCTGGTAGAAGCGGTTGAAGATCACGAGGCCGTTGGCGCCGGCCCGCTCGATCCGCCCGGCGAGGTGCGAGAGCGACGAGTAGAACGGCGAGAGCTTGACGGCGATCGGAATGGCCACGGCGTCCCGCACGGCCGCGACGACGGCGACCGTGCGGTCTTCGACGTCGTCGCCGGATTCGAGCGGGTCGGTCGCGAGCTCGTAGACGTTGACTTCGAGGGCGTCGGCGCCGGCCTGTTCGATCAGGCGCGCGTACTCGATCCAGCTCTCGGGGGTCGTGCCGTTCAACGACGCAATGACGGGAACCTTGACCGCCGCCTTGATCTTCTGGACCTGCTCCAGATAGTCGTGCGTGCCGAGGGCGAAGATCTCCGGCTCGGGCAGGTACGACGAGGCTTCGGCGTGGGACTCGCTGCCCGCGGAATGGGCCCGGTAGGTGGCGAGCTCGTCGCCCACGATCTGCTCCTCGAAGAGCGAGCGCAGCACGATCGCGGCCGCACCCGCGTCCTCGAGGCGGCGCACGGAGTCGAGGTCGTCGGCCAGGGGCGAGGAGCCGGGCATCAGCGGGTGCGGCAGCTCGAAGCCGAGGTACGTCGTCGAGAGGTCCATGGCTACTTCGCTCCGCCCGCGGGCGCCGGGTCGATCGGCGGGGCCGGGGCCTCGGCTGGCGCCGGCGCGGCGCCGAGCTTCCAATCCGAAAGGTGCTTGTACAGGAGCAGGCGCCGCTCGGCCTCCTGCCCGGCGCGCGCGGCGAGCTGCTTGTAGCGCGCGGGGTCGGCCGCCTCGAGCATCCGGAAGCGGCTTTCGTTGTTGCGGTACGCCTCGACGGGCTTCTTCGGCGCGCCCGAGTCGAGCACGAGCGGCGCCTCGCCGGAGGCAATGCGGCGCGGGTCGAAGCGGTAGAGCGGCCAGACGCCGGATTCCACGGCGAGCTTCTGCTGATCGCAGCCGAAGGCCATGTCGTACCCGTGCGCGATGCAGTGGCTGTAGGCGATCACGAGCGACGGGCCGGGATAGGCCTCGGCCTCCTGGATGGCCTTGACCGTCTGGTGGTCCTTCGCGCCGAAGGCGATCCGCGCGACGTAGACGTGGCCGTAGCTCATCGCCATCAGGCCCAGGTCCTTCTTGCCGGTCTCCTTTCCGCCGACCGCGAACTTGGCGGCGGCGCCGAGCGGCGTGGCCTTGGACTGCTGGCCCCCCGTGTTCGAGTAGACCTCCGTGTCGAGCACGAGGACGTTCACGTCGTAAGGCAGGGACAACACGTGGTCGAGGCCGCCGAAGCCGATGTCGTAGGCCCAGCCGTCGCCGCCGACGATCCACACGGTTTTTTTCACGAGGTCGTCGCAGAGTTGGGCGAGCGTGCGGGCGGCCGGCGTCGCCAGCGGCGCGAGCTGCATGCGCAGCCGGGCCACGCGCTCGCGCTGCGCCGCGATGCCGGCGTCGGTCGACTGGTCGGCTTCGAGGATCTCGCGCGCCAGGCCCCCAGGCACCGCGGGGCCGACCTCGGCGAGCAGCTGCCGCGCAAACGCGCCGCGGCTGTCGAGGGCCAGGCGCATGCCGAGGCCGAATTCCGCGTTGTCCTCGAAGAGGGAGTTCGACCAGGCGGGGCCGCGCCCGTCGCGGTCGACGGTGTAAGGCGTCGTCGGGAGGTTGCCGCCGTAGATCGAGCTGCAGCCCGTGGCGTTGGCGATGAGCGTGCGGTCGCCGAAGAGCTGCGTGAGCAGCTTGACGTACGGCGTCTCGCCGCAGCCCGCGCACGCGCCCGAGTATTCGAAGAGGGGCGTCGCGAACTGCGAGCCCTTGACGTCCATGACCCGGATGCGCGAGCGGTCGGGCTCGGGAAGGTCGAGGAAGAAGGCGTAGTTGTCGCGTTCCTTCTCGCGCAGTGGGCGTTGCGGCGCCATGTCGATGGCCTTGTGCCTCGGGTTCGACTTGTCCTTGGCGGGGCAGAACATGACGCAGAGCGTGCACCCGGTGCAGTCCTCGGGCGCGACCTGGATCGTGTAGCGCCAGCCCTCGAAGTCGGCGCCGCGGAAGCGGTCGGACTTGAAGGTCTCGGGCGCGCCCTCGAGCTTGCCCGGCTCGAAGACCTTCGCGCGGATGGCGGCGTGCGGGCAGACGAGCGCGCACTTGTTGCACTGGATGCAGACGGCCGGGTCCCAGACGGGGATCTCGGTGGCGATGTTGCGCTTTTCCCACTGCGCCGTCGCGGTCGGCCAGGTGCCGTCCACCGGAAAGGCGGAGACAGGCAGGCGGTCGCCGTGGCCGGCGAGCATGAGCGCCGTGACCTTCTGAACGAAACCCGGCGCCTCGACCGGGACGATCGGAGGCCGGCGCCGTGTCGCCGTGGCCGTCGCGGGAACGGCGACCTCGGAGAGCCCGCCGAGCGCGGCGTCCACCGCGGCGAAGTTGCGCTTCAGGACCTCGGGGCCCTTCTTCGCGTACGTGTCGGAGATCGCCTGCTTGATCTTCGCGATGGCGGTCTCGGGCGGCGAGCGTCTTCGTGATCGCGAAGAAGCAAGTCTGCATGATCGTGTTGATGCGCCCCTTCAGGCCCGCCTCCCGCGCGATCCGGAACGCGTCCACGACGAAGACACGCAGCTTCTTCGAGACGATCTCCTCCTGCATCTCGAGGGGCAGCTCGTCCCACACGGCGTCGGGGCCGTAGGGCGAGTTCAGGAGGAACGCCGCGCCCTGCGCCGCCGTCTCGAGGACATCGTAGCGGTGGACGAACTCGAACTGGTGGCAGGCCACGAAGTCGGCGCGCCGGACGAGGTAGGCCGAGCGGATGGGCCGCGGCCCGAAGCGCAGGTGCGAGATCGTGACGGCGCCGGCCTTCTTCGAGTCGTAGACGAAGTAGCCCTGCGCGAACCCGTCGGTCTCTTCGCCCAGGATCTTGATCGAGTTCTTGTTCGCGCCGACCGTGCCGTCGGAGCCGAGGCCGTAGAAGACCGAGCGCGTGACGTCCGGCGGCTCGATGTCGAGGTCCGGGTCGAACCCGAGCGAAGTGTGCGTCACGTCGTCGATGATGCCGACCGTGAAGTGGTTGCGCGGCCTTTCGCGAGCGAGCTCCTCGAAGACCCCGGCGATCATCGCCGGCGTGAACTCTTTCGACGAGAGGCCGTACCGCCCGCCGACGATGCGCGGTGCGGCGGCGCCGTCGCGCGCTTCGGCAAAGGCCGTCACCACGTCCTGGTACAGCGGTTCGCCGACGGCCCCCGGCTCCTTGGTGCGGTCGAGGACGGCAATCGCGCGAACGGTCGGCGGCAGCGCCGCGACGAAGCGGGCGACGTCGAACGGCCGGAAGAGCCGCACCTTGAGGATGCCGACCTTTTCGCCCCGGGCGAGCAGCCACTCGACGGTCTCGTGCGCCGTCTCGGCCCCCGAGCCCATCAGGATGACGACACGCTCGGCGTGCGGGTGGCCGACGTAGTCGAAGAGCGAGTAGCGCCGGCCCGTGATCCCGGCAAAGCGCTCCATCGTCTTCGCGACGATGTCGGGGCAGGCGAGATAGAAGGGGTTGGCCGCCTCGCGGGCCTGGAAGAAGGCGTCGGGATTCTGCGCGGTGCCCCGCAGGACGGGGTGATCGGGCGTCAACGCGCGGCGCCGGTGCGCCGCCACATCGGCCTCGTCGATCATGGCGGTCAGGTCTTCGTCGGAGAGCTCCTCGATCTTCGCGACCTCGTGCGAGGTGCGGAATCCGTCGAAGAAGTGGAGAAATGGCACGCGGGAGGCGAGCGTGGCCGCCTGCGCGATCGCAGCGAAGTCCTGCGCCTCCTCGACCGAGCCCGCGGCGAGCATCGCGAAGCCGCTCCCGCGGCAGGCCATCACGTCCGAGTGGTCGCCGAAGATCGAGAGGGCGTGCGTGGCGAGGGTGCGCGCGGCCACGTGCATCGTGAAGGGCGTGAGCTCGCCCGCGATCTTGTACATGTTCGGGATCATGAGGAGCAGGCCCTGCGACGCGGTGAAGGTCGTGGCAAGCGCGCCGGCCTGGAGGGCCCCGTGCACGGCGCCGGCGGCTCCGCCCTCCGACTGCATCTCGACGACGTCGGGGACCTTGCCCCAGATGTTCGCCCGGCCCTTCGCGGACCACGCGTCGGCGAACTCGCCCATGGGGGAGGAGGGCGTGATCGGGTAGATCGCGATCACCTCGTTCGTGCGGTGAGCGACCGACGCGACCGCCTCGTTGGCGTCGAGGGTGACCCGCTGGTTCGGAGACCTCACGCCGTTTACCGTAGCGGGCGCCGGGAGTGGCGCGGTGATGCGTTTACATCATTCACCGTCGCCTCCGCTTGCGAGGGATCTGCGCCCTTCGGGCGCACCGGCGAACGGCTCGCCCAAAGGGGCTCGACCGTTCGCCTGATCCCTCGCTGCGCTGCGGCTCCCGCATCGCGAACCTCCTCCCTCCTTCGTCGGGAGACTATTCGCGATGCGACGGGGGCTGGCCCTGATTGCGGCTAGGGAATTGTGTATCGCCCGAGGACGACGGTCACGTTGTCCTTGCCGCCCTCTTCGAGGGCGAGGTCGACGAGGCGCCGGCAGGCCTCGGCCGAAGGCCCGGGCGCAGCGAGCACGCGGGCGATCGTTTCGTCGGAGACCATCTCGGTCAGCCCGTCGGAGCACAGCAGCAGCTGATCGCCGTCCTCGAGCCGCGAGCGCTTCAAGTCCACCTGGACGAAGGCCCCGCGGGTCGCCAGCGCGCTCGTCAGCACGTGGCGCGAGGGGTGCCGGTCGACGTCCCCCTGGCTGATCGCTCCGGCGTCGGCAAGCGATTGGGCCATCGTCTGATCGCGGGTCAGGCGCTCGAGCCGGCCGCCCTTGCGGAACAGGTAGGCGCGCGAATCGCCGACGTGCGCCGTCAGCAGCTCCGACCCGAGGCTGCAGGCCACCGTCATCGTCGTCGCCATCCCGCGCAGGCCCGGGTCGGCTGCGGCCCGTTCGACGAGGACCTCCCGCACGCGCTGGAAGCGCCGTTCCATGCGGGCCAGGACCTCGCGCGCGAGCGGCTCATCCAGCTTCATGATCCAGTCCGGCGTCTCGATCACGAGGTCCACGATGGCGTGGATCGCCGTGCGGCTGGCGATCTCGCCCGCGGCCGCTCCACCCACGCCGTCGGCCACGAGCATGGCGTAGACGGTTTCGCTGTAGAGCGGCGGGACCTCGCCCTCCGGGAGGTTCGTGGCGAGCGTGCGCATGGTGCGGTCGAAGCGCGCGGCCATGAAATGGTCCTCGTTGTTAGGGCGCACCTTGCCGGGGTGCGAGAGGGCCGCCAGGTCCACCTCGACGAGCGAGGACGCGCCCGCCGGCTGTTGCGGTTCGGGGCCCCGCTGCACCGGGAGCTCGGCCGTATCGTCGTGGCTGTTTCGCATTGCCTGCCTCCTTCTTGATTACCGCGCCAGCGCCGCCAGCGCTCTTTCCGTCGCCGCCAGCAGGGCCTGGGCGCCGACGGGCGCTCCGGTGGCCTGCTTCATCCAGATGTCGGGCGCGACGTTGCCGATCTTCGCCATCCGCTCGAACTCCGAGCCGAGGTTCTTCGACTTCTCGACCTGCTGCTCGATCTGAAACGCGATGAGGTGGCCGATCGGGTAGTCGGGCAGGTAGAGGAAGGCGTCGATCATGTGCGAGTAGATGCCGAGCGTCAGGACGACGTCCTTCTTCTTGAAGACGGGGGCGTAGTACCTGTTCCAGAGGTCGCGGCAGATCTGGAGCGTCGCCTCCTTCAGCCGGGCGGGGGTCGCGTCGGGGTGGTCGTACATCCAGTGCCACACGCCCATGTCCACGAGCGCCACGCCGGCAATTTCGTACGTGGCCCAGAAATCGTTCAGGGTCTTCGAGGCCTGCGTCTTCGCGTCCGGCTTCGTCAGGCCGAGCAGCTCGAGGTCGTGCGCCTGGAACACGAACGCGAGCGCTTCGGTGAAGGCCGTGTTCGGCACGCCCTGCAGCAGCGTCGAGTCCACGTCGTTCAGCGAAAAGGTCTGTTCGACGTTGTGGCCCATCTCGTGGACGGCGATGTTGAAGCCCTTGAAGTTCATGCCGCCCTGCTCGACACGCGTGCGCAGGTGCGACTGGTCCGCCCGCCGCTGCGCGCCGAGCGCGTGCCCCGAGCCCCGCGCGGGATCCACCACGATGTGGTCGGCGAGGTACTGGGCTTTCTCTTTGGAGAATCCGAGCTGCACGAGCAGGTTCGGGATGTCCGCCTTGTAGGCCTCGGCCGTGGGGTAGCGCCTGCGGACGGCCGCGTCGAGCTGCTCTTCCGTGTTCGAGCCGCGGGGGCGGAAGCCGTCGTACCAGACATCGAAGGGCTCGAGCGGGCGGCCGAGGCGCGCTTCGATCAGGGCCGCGAGCTTCGGCACGAGCGGGGAAGTGAGGACCGCCTCGAGCATCGCGCGGACCTGCGCTTCGGGGATCTGGCGGTCGTCGTCGAAGCGCCGGGCGATCAGGGTCGGCGCCAGGGGCGAATACGGATCGGCCTTGCGCGCGGCCTGGAAGGTCGCGAGCAGCGTCGCGTAGCGCGTGTCGGGCTCGGGCGCGCTCGAGATCTTCATGCCGGGGGGCGTGGCCGAGTCGAAGTCCTTGACCGGCGAGAGCTTGACCGTGTTCGTGACCGGGTCCCAGTCGACGTGCGGGTCGTCCACGACGACATCCGGAATCGTCTGCGTGACGATCCGGTCGCAGACGGTTGCGATCTGGCGCTGCCGGGCGAGCCCGTCTTTCTTGTCGGCGTAGTCCGCCTTGATCTGGTCGCGCAGGTTCCAGTGCGAGAGCAGCCGCTGCTTGGCCGGGAAGAGGCGCTGCCCCTTTGCGTCCACGAGGTGGTGCGTCCAGATGTTGTAGCGGGCGATGTAGCGGTCGGCGGCGGCGCCCGCCTCGGCGATCGCGAGGTTGACGTCGGCCGGCACGCGGCGCGAGAAGCGCTCGGCCAGCCGCGCCTCGGCCCACTGGCGGCGCGACCAGGTCTGGCCATCGGTCAGGCGTTGGTCGAGGGTGGTGACGGGAAAATTCAGGAGCACGGCGAACGCGAGACGGTTGTTGAAGAAGTCGTCGTTGACGTGCGCCGACGGGTCGTAGCCGGCGAGGACCTCGTCGAAGGGGTAGATCTCGCCGATGTCGAGGTCGGACTGCCTGCGGAAGTCCCGCGAGATCTCGTTCATGTGCCCGTTGAGCGACTCGAGGGCGAACTCCATGCGAGAGAAGAGGGCATTGTGCGCGGTCGAGTCGGCGGCAATCTGCGCGCGCGCGACGTCGGCGAAGGCGGCCTCGTCGCCGTCTTCCTTGCGCCAGAACCGCGCGGCCTGGTTCAACCCGCGCTCGATGCGCGAGCGTTCGGACTCTCCGTACTTCGTCGCGAGCTCGGCGGTGAGCTTCTGGATGGCCGCTGGCGTCACGAGAGACGGACCTCCTTGCGCCGCCGCCCCGGCAAGGGCCAGGAGCGCGGCAAACGTCACCAGGATTGTCTTACGCATGGGTCCTCCTGCGGCGAGGAGTCTATGCTCCCGGAACGCGAGAGGGGGGAGCCGGGAGACGGGGCACGGCAGGCTGCGAAACCTTTCAGGCAAGACTACGAATAACATTGCGTCCCGAAGTGTGCCGAAAGGGAGCGTTCATGCGTCCAATGAGGTCGTTTGGCGGTGTGTTTGCGGTCGCGCTGGCACTGGCCGGCCCGGCTCTGGCGGGTCCCGGCCCCGAGCCCCCGACGCTGCGCCTCCCGTCCACCGCGGAGCCCGCGGGATATGCCGTGGAGCTCGGGATCGACCCCGGTCAGGACACGTTCCGGGGTTCAGTCGACATCGAAATCCGGATCAAGGAAAAGACCGGCCTGTTGTGGTTGAACGCGAGCGACCTCACGATCGCAAAGGCGTCGGCCAATGCGGGGGGACGCGTGGTCGGCGTCCGCACGGTCCCGGGCGGCGAGAATTTCGTCGGCTTTGCCTTCGACCGGCCGCTCGCGCCCGGGTCCGTCACGCTCCACGTCGAATACACCGGCAAGGTGGACGAGACGTCCACGCAGGGGGTCTTTCGTCAGAAGGACGGGGAGGACTGGTACGTTTTCACCCAGCTGGAAACGACCGATGCGCGGCGCGCCTTTCCGTGCTTCGACGAGCCGTCCTACAAGGTGCGCTGGCAGCTGACGCTGCGCATACCGGGTAAGACGACGGCAGTGTCGAACACGCCGATCGAATTCGAGTCGGCCGGCGCGGACGGGGTGCGCGTCGTCCGCTTCAGAAGGACCGAGCCGCTGCCCAGCTATCTCGTGGCGTTCGCGGTCGGCCCGTTCGAGTACCTCGAGGCCGGAACGGCCGGCGCGAAGAAGACTCCGATCCGCATCGTCACTCCCCGCGGCAAGGCCTCGCAGGGGCGCTACGCGGCGCAGACCACGGGGCCGCTGCTCGAGCGCCTCGAGGCGTACTTCGGCATCCCGTACCCGTACGAGAAGCTCGATCAGCTCGCGATCCCGCAGACGGTCACGTTCGGCGCGATGGAGAACGCGGGCCTGATCACCTGGTCAGAGCGCTCCCTGCTCGCCCCGCCGGAGGAGGAGACGATCCGCTTCCAGCGCGACCAGGCGTCCACCAATGCCCACGAGATGGCGCACCAGTGGTTCGGCGATCTCGTGACGCTCGCCTGGTGGGACGACGTCTGGTTGAACGAGTCCTTCGCCACGTGGATGGCGGACCGGACGATCATCGAATGGAAGCCGGAGTGGGCCGAGGACGTCTCGCGCGTGGTCGCGAGCTCGAACGTCATGTTCGAAGACATGCTCGTCTCGGCCCGCAAGATCCGCCAGGAGATCGTCACGAACGACGACATCGTCAACGCCTTCGACGGGATCTCGTACCAGAAGGGCGCCGCGGTGCTGACGATGTTCGAAGCCTGGACCGGACCGGAGAAGTTCCGGGCCGGCGTGCACGACTACCTCGAGGCGCATCGGTTCGGCAACGCGACGGTCAAGGACTTCCTGCAGGCGATCGAATCCGCGACCCGGCCGGGCGTGGCCGCGGCGTTCTCGACGTTTCTCGACCAGCCGGGCGTCCCGGTCGTCGCGGTCGCGCTCGACTGCGCGGGCGGCCCGCCCGGCCTGTCCCTGTCGCAGAAGCGCCTCCTGCCGCTCGGCTCGACCGGCGCGGCGTCGGAGACCTGGCGCGTGCCCGTCTGCGCGAGGGCGGGATCCGGCGGCAAGGATGCGCGGGCCTGCAGTCTTCTGACCGAGGCGAAAGGCTCGATGCCCGCGCCCGGCGGCGCGTGTCCGGCTTGGGTGCTCGCCAACGACGGCGGACTCGGCTACTACCGCGCGCTCTACGAGGGCGACCTGCTACGCAGGCTGGTGGCCGCCGCCGACAAGGAGCTGACCGTGGCCGAGCGCGTCGGCGTCATCCGAGACGTCAACGCGCTGGCGGAGGCGGGAGAGCTGCCGATGTTCGATGCGCTCGCGCTCGTGCCGCGTTTCTCCGGGAGCCCCTCGCGCCAGATCGTCGAGTCGACGGTCCGCATCGCTTCGGACATCCACAGGCACCTGGTGCCGCCGGACCTCAAGCCCGGCTACGCCCGGTTCGTTTCGAAGATGTACGGGGAAAGGGCGCGCGCCCTCGGCTTCACGCCGAAGCCGGGGGAAAGCGACGACACGCGGCTCCTCCGCAACGAGCTCGTGGGGTTCGTGGCGCTCGAGGCCGATGAGCCGGGACTCCAGGCGGAGGCCAGGCGCCTGGCGCTCAAGTGGCTCGACGACCGCACGGCCGTGAGCGCCGACATGGTCGGCGACGTCCTCGACGTGGCCGCCCGGTACGGCGATCGCGCGCTCTTCGAACGCTTCCGCGCGGCTGCGAAAACGGCGCCGGAGCGCCGCGATCGCGGGCGGCTCTATATTGCGCTGGGCGGCTTCGTGGATCCGGTCCTGCTCAAGGAGGCGTTCGCGCTCAGTCTCGATCCCTCGCTCGACTTCCGCGAGACCCGCTACGCGTACTACTCGGCCCTGGGCACCGACGCGGGCCGTACGGCCCTCTGGGATTTCGTCAAGGCGAACTTCGACGCGATCATCGCGCGGATGCCGCGCGAGACGACGGGAGGGATCACCTACGTGGCCTCTGGCTTCTGCGACGCGGCGCGGGAAAAGGATGCGAAGGCCTTCCTCGGGGGCCGCGTCGAAAAGCTCCCGGGAGGCACGCGCAACCTCGCCCAGACCCTCGAAAGCGTCCAGCTCTGCACCGCCGCGCGGGCAGCGCAGGAGCCGAGCGTGCGGGAGTTTCTGAAGAAGTACTAGGCGCAGGATACGTAGCGGCGGGGCTGGCCTGTGTGGCCGGGGAGGTTGCCGTCATCCCGAGCGGATCCCGCGCTCGATGAGTGGTGTTCGTGTCGAGGTCCGGGGTCCCTCGTTGCTGCGCTCCTCGGGATGACTACGCCTTCGCCGCCCCGGCCTTCACCAGCGACTTCAGGAGCTGGTCGATCTCCGGCTGCGCCTTCTGGATGGTCGCCGCGGGGCCGACGCACTTGAAGAAGACGTTGCCCTCGGGCGCCTCGACGATCGCGCCGGAGAGGCTCCAGCCCGGCTTCTTGCCCTGCGACTGCATCATCGGTCCGGCGGGAGAGAGGTACGTGCCCGAGACCGTGATGAAGTGGACCTTCAAGCCGTTGACCGCATGCTCGGATTTTTTCGGGACGCTCGCGCTCTCGAACTGGCCGGCCCAGCGCTGGAGGTTCTCGTCGATGCCGCCGCCCTGGCCCGTGCCGAAGTAGAAAACGCCGCACTCGCCGGCCTCGGCGCCCGCGGTGCCCGGGATCGTGTACGTCGCCGCGCGCATGGGCTTGGGCGCCGCGACCTGCCAGCGCGCGGGCACGGTCCAGCGCAGCCCGCCCGCGGAACCTTCGACCGCGGCAAGCAGGATCGCCGCGAAGGCGGCGGCGAAAAGACCGAGAAACGCGGCTCGTGTGTTCTTCATGACTGGAGGATACCCCGCCCGGGGCGTTTTCCTGCAGTAGGATCCGCGCAAGGTGATCCGCTGCCCGGGTTGTGCTTCGGAGATCGCGGAGTCGATCCGCTTTTACCCGTCTCTTGCGGACAGGCGATCTCTTCGCTGTCCCAGCTGCCGACGGGACTGTGCTGGCGGAGGATCCGGCCCGCCGCGAGCGCTCGAGGGGTAGAATTCGCGGCCGAAGAGGAGGAATCATGAGGTCACGAAATTTCGTCGCAACCCTGGGTCTGTGTCTGGCTGCGGGAACGGCCCTCGCGCAGGCGCCGGCGCCCCCGAAGCCCGGCCCTGAGGTCAAGAAGCTCGACGTTTTTGCCGGCAAGTGGTCAGGCGAAGCCGACATGAAGCCGGGCCCCTGGGGCCCCGGCGGAAAGATGACGAGCGAGAACGAGTGCGCCTGGTTCGAGGGCGGCTTCCAGATCGTCTGCCGCGAGAGCGGCGCAGGTGCAATGGGCAAGATAAAGAGCGAGGCCATCCTGGGCTGGAGTCCTGAAGAGAAGGTCTACAAGTACATGGGCTTCGACAGCACGGGCATGATGGGGTCGGCCAGCGCCACGGTTTCGGGCAACACCTGGAACTGGACCGGCGAGGACAAGATGGGCGGCAAGTTGATCAAGTCGCGCTACACGGTCGTCGTCTCGTCGCCGACGTCGCAGAGCTTCAAGTGGGAGACCTCCGAGGACGGGAAGACCTGGTCGTTGGCGGCGGAAGGCAAGTCGACGAAAAGGTGACCGCGTCCGGCGCGAAGAACTGACCGGGGTCAGGTCTGGATTCTTCGGACTTTGGGATCTCCTTCGGTGGTCGCACGGGAGAGTCGAAACTCCGAAGATTTCAGACCTGACCCCGTACTTACCGCATTGCCTCCATCGGGGACAGGCGCGACGCGCGGACGGCGGGGTAGAGGCCGAAGACGACGGCCAGCACGAGCGCCGTCACCCAGGCCATGATCAGACCCATCGGGTTGACGACGAGGCCGTACGGAAAGCTCGCGGAGAGCGCCTTGCAGGCGATCGTTCCGATGAACGTCCCGAGCGAGGCGCCGACGGCGGCGAGCACGCATGCCTCGAGCAGGAACTGCACCAGGATTTCGCCGTCGGAGGCGCCCATGGCCTTGCGCAGGCCGATCTCGTAACGGCGGTCCGAGAAAGAGATCAGCATCACCGAGAGCACGCCCACGCCGCCGACGAGCAGCACGGTCGCGGCGAGGCTCGTGAGCACCACCTTCCACCCGTGGATCTGGTCGAGGAACTGCGCCCACGCGCGCGCGGATTCCGCCTCGAGGTCCTTGATCTCGAAGTCCTCGATGCCGTGGTGCGCCTGCCGGGCGCGCCCCATCATCATGGCCGAGACCTCCGCCATGTCCTTTTTCGACTTGAGCTTGACCGCGACGTTGGAGAGCTGGTGCTTCGAGTCGATCCGGTCCATGTAGGTCTGCAGCGGGATCGAGATGCCGTTCGAGTCGTACCAGAGCTCCTCGGTGAAGATCTGACTCGGCGCCTGAACGCCGACGATGCGCACGCGGACGCCCTCGACGGTGATGTCGCGGCCGATCGGGTCCGCACCGCCGAAGAGCTTGGAGCCGAGCGTGCCGCCGACGACGGCGACGGTCGAGCGCCGGCGCTCGTCGTCTTCCGTCAGGCCGCGGCCCATCGAGATCTGCCGGTTCATCCAGCGGCCGTAGTCGGGCCACACGCCGTTGACCCACATCCGCTCGGTGCCGCCGGCGACCTTGACGGCCGACTGCTTCGTCGCTCGCGGCAGGTAGGCGAAGACCCTCGGGTCCGGCGCGGTCAGCCGCGGCAGGTCTTCCGCGCGCAGCCCCGGGCTCATGGCGAAGCGCTTCTGGTCCTCGGTCGTCGCGGGAGATTTCGGCACGAGCATGACCGTGCCGTCCCAGCTCATGCCGGAGAAGCCCATCGAGACCTTGTCCATGACGCCGTCCATCACGGAGCTCATCACGACGAGCGCAAAGACGCCGAGCATCAGCAGCGTCAACGTCAGGGTGGACCGCAGCTTGTGGGCCCAGAGCTCCACGAAGCCGCCCTTGATGATTTCCCAGCCGAGGGCGATTTTGGCGCCGGGGGAGAGTTCGCGGCGCTTCGCATCGGATCGGGGATGCGGGATGCGGGATGCGAGAACGGCTTCACTCATAGCGCAGCGCCTCCATCGGCGAGAGGCGCGAGGCCTTCCACGCCGGGAAGAGCGCAAAAGCGAAGCCGAACACGCCGGCCAGGAGGTATGCCGAGACGAAGCTCTTCGCGTCGATGTGCAGCGGCACGCCGATGTATGTCGTGATGAGCTTCGAGAAGCCGATGCCGATGAAGAGGCCCGCGGCCGAGCCCACCGAGGTCAGCAGGAGGGCTTCCGTCATGAACTCCTTGAACACCTCGCGGCCGGGGGCGCCGATTGCCATCTTGACTCCGACCTCGCGGATGCGCTCCTTCAGGGTCGCCATCTGGATGTTCACGTTCACGATGCCGCCGCCGATCAGCGACAGGAAGCCCGACAGCATGAAGATGATGTCGTAGACGTCGCCCTGGGACTGTTCCTTGCGCACGCGCGCGCCGACGTCGTCCAGGCGGAAGTCCTCCTGCTGGCGGTGGTTCGCCTTGAGCATGGAGGTGAGGCCCTTCGAAAAGGTCGCCATCGCGTCCAGATTGCGGATGCGGAAGGTGACGCGGTCGAGCCGGTGGTACTGGTCGCCCTCGAAGCGCCGCGCCACGAGCGTCGTCGGGAGCGCGATGATCCGGTTGCGCCGGCGGAAGATGTTGTGCTGGCCGTCGCGAAACCGGAAGACGCGCTCCCGCAGGACGCCGACCACCTGGACCGGCGTGTCGCCGACACGCAGCGTGCGGCCGAGCGCCTGCCCGTCCGGGAAGAAGACGGCGGCGGATTCCGTGCCGAGGATCGCGACCGGGGCCGCGGAGTCCACGTCCTGCTGGCTGAAGTTGCGGCCCTCGGCGATCTCGAAGCCGTCGAGGGCGAGAAAGTCGCCGCCGATGCCGCGGATGTCCCGCTCCTGATCGGCGTACGCCGAGCGCACGCGCGCCCGCGCATTCTTCTGGATCGACACGCCTTCGACGGCCGAGGCCGCGAGGTCGCCGCCCTCGTCGGCGTCGTGCGTGCGCAGCCCCAGGTTCGCGGTCTGGAGCGCCGTCGGCGCGCCGTCCCGGACGACCGCCGACTGCCGCACGTTCAGCTTGTCGAGGCCACCCATCTTCACGTAGAGGTCCATCGAGCGCTTGCGCATGCTGTCGGAGATGGACATCCCGCCGAGCACGGCCGCCACGCCGAGGATCACCCCGAGCGACTGCAGGACCGAGCGCGTGAGGTTCTCACGCAGCTCCACCCAGGAGTTGCGGAGGCGTTCGCGGAAGGCGCCGTTGAAGGTCATGCGACGGAGCTATGCCGCCTCGGACAGCTTGATCAACCCGTCGTGGATTTCGACCTGGCGCTGCGTCATCCCGGCGATGGAGAGGTCGTGCGTGACGATGATGATGGTGTTGCCCTGGCGGTGCAGCTCGGCGAAAAGGTCGAGGACCTCGTGGCCGGTCTTGGAGTCGAGGGCGCCTGTGGGCTCATCGGCGAGCAGGATGGCGGGCCGGTTGGCGAGCGCGCGTGCCACCGCGACGCGCTGGCGCTGGCCGCCGGAGAGCGCGGCCGGCAGGACCTTCGCCTTGTCGGGGATCCCGACCTTCTCGAGCAGTGCGAGCGCGCGCTCGCGCCGCTCCTTTCGTCCGACGCCGGCGTAGAGCATCGGCAGCTCGACGTTGCGGACGACCGAGGCTTTGGGCAGCAGGTTGTACTGCTGGAAGATGAACCCGATCTTCTCGTTGCGGATCTGCGCCAGCTCCGGCCCCGAGAGGCCCTCCACGCGCCGGCCGTCGAGGGCGTACGTGCCGGCCGTCGGCTGGTCGAGGCAGCCGAGGATCGCCATGAGCGTCGACTTGCCCGAGCCCGAAGGCCCGATCAGCGCGACGAACTCGCCGCGCTCGACGGTCATGTCGATCCCGCGCAGGGCGTGGACCGCGGCGCCGTTGGAGCCGAAGACCTTGGTGAGGCCCTGGGTGTCGATGATGGCGGGCATGGTGGCTTCCTTCAGGTGTCGTCCCGGGCGCTTCGAGTTTCGCTTCGGCGGCTAAAGGGATCCTTCGCTTCGCTCAGGGATGGCCTGACATTCCGACCGTGGTCGCAATGTCAGGTCAGTTGTCCTCTTCGTCTTTCTCGACGCGCTTCTTCGACGGGTCCTCGAGGGAGACCTGTTCGCCCGACTTCAGGCCCGAGACGATCTCGACCCGCTCGAGCGTGGCGATGCCCGCAGAGACGGGGACGACCTCGAAGTAGTCCTTCCAGTGGTCCGAGAGCCAGATGAACTTGTTGCGTCCCGAGAGGCCTTCCTTGGCCGCGGCGAGCTGCTTGGGCGTCAGGCCCGTCTTCAGGCGGTAGGAGATCGTCTTGCCGTCGCGCTTCTGCAGCGCCTCGAGCGGGATCGACGTCGCCTTGTCGCGCTTCTCGCCGAGGATCTCGACGTTGGCGCTCATGCCGGTCTTGAACGACTCGCCGAGCTCGTCGAGCGCGACCTCGATCTTGAAGACCTTGATCTTCTCGATGAGCTCGGCCGAGGGCGCGACGAAGGCGACCTTGCCGGTGAAGATCTTCTGCGGATACGCGTCGAGCGTGATGCGCACCGGCTGGCCGACGTTGACCTTGGCGATGTCGACTTCGTTCAGGTTGACGCGGATGATCAGCGACTTCAGGTCGGCGACGGTGAAGAGCACCGTCCCGGCGTTGAACGAAGAGACGCCCGAGGTCACCGTCTCGCCGAGCTCGACGCCCTTCTTGATGACGACGCCGCTCATCGGCGCCGTGACGCGCGCCTTCTGCGAGGCTGCGTTGCCGGAGATCGGGATCCCGCGGTCTTCGACGATCTGGTAGCGCATCTGCGAGGCGCGCAGGGTCTCGGCGGCCTGGTCGCGCTTGATCTGCGAGGCGCGGTACGGGTCGCGCCCGATCAAGCCCTGCTCGAAGAGTGTCTTCTGCATCTCGAATTCGCGCGTGGCGTCCTGGAGCCTCAGCTCCATCTCCTTGACGCTGGCCTGCACGTCCGAGAGCGACTGCGCCTGGTTGACGTCCGGCTCGATCTCGGCGAGCACGTCGCCCTTGCGGACGATCGCTCCCTCGCGCACGGCCAGCGAGAGCACGCGCCCCGAGACCGCGGACTTGACGTCCACCTTGGTCACCGGATCGACGACGCCGACCTCGCGCACGGAGACCTGGAGGTCTTCGGCCTGGACCTTGCCGAGGCGAAACGGCGTGCTGTCCGCCTTGGCGTCGGCCTTCTCGCGGCCCTTGGCCTTCATGTAGGCGGCCCCGGCCACGACCGCCAGGACGACCAGAATTCCGATCCACCACTTCTTTTTCACGAGAAAACTCCCTAAATTGGCGAAAATCCGGGCCACGTCCTCTATATACGCGGCCCGGCCCGGGAATGTTCGAAGGGGTCAGGTCTGGAAACTTCGGCTTTTTGGCAAACTCCGAAGAATCCAGACCTGACCCCAAAGGGATAATCCCCGCCGTGACGAGCGACGGGACGGGCAGGATCGGCTCCGGCGCGGACACCAGCCGGTTCACGGTCCGCCGCCTGCGCTCTGCGTTCTTCCTCTGGCGAACCTCGCTGCGGGCGAATGACGTCCTCATCGCGAGCGTGTTCGTGGCGCTGTCGCTCGGAATCGGCGCCTACGTCTTCGCGCGCTCCCGCGCGGCCACGCACCTCGCCTTCGCGCAGCGCGCGCAGCGGCTCGAGGCGCGGGTCAGCGAAAAGCTCTCCTCCGCGCTCGAGAACCTCTACACGCTCCAGAGCTTCGTCGAGGCCTCGGACGTGACGCGAGGGCAGTTTCGCCTGATCGCGTACCCGATGCTCGCGCGCAACCGCGAGGTCTACTCGTTCGAGTGGCTCCCGGTGGTGCACGAGCCCGAGCGCCCGGCCTACGAAGCCGAGGCGCGCGAAGCGCACCTGACGAACTACGGGTTCTGGCAGAAGGGCGCCGACGGCAAACGGGTCGAGGCCGGCCGCCGGGCTTTTTACGTCCCGATCCACTTCATGGAGCCGCCCAACGCGTTCGCGCTCGGGTACGACATCGCCTCCGACGAGGTTCGCTGGATCACGGCGGGCCTGGCGCGCGACCGTGGCGAGATCATCGCTTCGCCTCCGTTCGGGCTGGTCGAGGACGAGGCCCGGCACGCCACGGCGCCGGTCGTCGCCGCATACGCCCCGGTCTTCCGCGAGGGCGATCCCGGCTCCCAGGAGGCGCGCATCGCGTCGCTCAAGGGCTTCACGCTCGCGGTCTTCCGGGTGGCGCCGCTCGTGGACAAGGCCGCCTCCGAGGTGGACGCTTCGGGCCTGGCGCTCTCGCTGCGCGACATGGGGGCGCCGCCCATAGCGCCGCTGCTCGCCGAGCGGCCGCAGAACGCCGCGGCCCTGCCGCGCCGCGATGGGTTCGAGCTTCCATTCTCGGTCCCGTTTGCCGGGCGGGACTGGCGCCTGGACGTGTTTCCGCTGCCTGGCGCCTTCCTGCCGCCCACGCGCGGGGCGATCGAGGCCGCGGCCGTGGGAGTGCTGGCGTCGCTGATCGGCCTCGTCACTCTGACGTCGGTGCGCCTGATCTCGCGGCTGCGCCGCCAGGCGGAGAAGGTCGGGCCGTACCGCCTGATCGCGCGCCTGGGAAAGGGCGCAATGGGCGTCGTGTGGGAGGCGCGCCACGCGCTGCTGCGGCGGCCGACGGCGGTCAAGCTGCTCGCGCCGGGCGTCGAGGGAGAGCGCGCGATCGCGCGGTTCGAGCGCGAGGTGCAGTTGACGGCGGGCCTGACGCATCCGAGCACGATCGCCATCTACGACTACGGGCGCGCGGTCAACGGCGTTTTCTACTACGCGATGGAGCTCCTGCACGGCATCAACCTCGGCCAGCTCGTGGCCTTCGATGGGCCGCTGCCGCCCGGGCGCGTCGTGCACCTCTTGCGCCAGGCCTGCGGCGCGCTCACCGAGGCGCACGCGGCCGGCCTGATCCACCGCGACATCAAGCCGCAGAACCTGATGCTCTGCGTCTACGGCGGCATCCCGGATTTTCTGAAGATCCTCGACTTCGGCCTGGTCAAGGAGATCGGCGACGTCGAGCAGGCGGCCGAAGGCGGGCCCGGAGGCCACGATGCCGCGCTGTCGCAGGACGGGTCGCTGCTCGGCACGCCGCTCTACATGGCGCCGGAGGGGATGAGCGACCCGACGAAGGTGGATGCGCGCACGGACCTCTTCGCGCTCGGCGCGGTCGGCTACTTCCTCCTGACCGGCAGCTCGCCCTTCCCGGGCCGCACCGCGCTCGATGTGTTCCGGCTCGAGCGGCAGGGACCGCCGCCTCCGCTCTCCACCTGTGCCCCGAATCCCGTGCCCGAGGCCCTCGAGCGGACCCTCCACCGCTGCCTCTCTTTCGACCGCGCAGAGCGCCCGGGCTCGGCGGAGGAGCTGGAGGCGATGCTCGAGGCCTGCGCCGTCCTGCCTCCATGGTCGACGGCGGACGCCCGGGCCTGGTGGCGGGAGCGCGGCCCCGGGGCCCTGGCCACGGCGGCCGCCGAGCACGTGGAGCACGAGGAGCGGGGCCAGTTCCTGATGCTCTCCTCGGACTATCGCGGCCGGGGCTGATCCCGCTTATAGAATAGGCGCCACCAAACGAGGTGCCGCCATGTTGACCCTCGACGCCGCTTTCGATCGCATCGGCTCGGCCTTCCAGAAGATGGGATACGCCGCGTCGGAAGTGACGCCACCGGACGCGTCCGGAAACCGGCAGGCCGTCTACACGCTGCCGAGCATGTCGGTGCGCATCTGCGCCTACGGGCGCGCGCGCCTGCTCACCGTCCAGGTCAAGGTCGACGGCGAGTGGGTGGACTTCGCCAAGCGCGGCGTCGGCCCCGAGGGCCTCGATGAGACCGCGGTCGAAGCGCTCGTCCACAAAGTCCGCGACGAAGTCGACGAGACCTCGAGCGACGCGGGGTGACAAAAGGGTTGCGCGGCCCTTTCGAGCCGCGCCCCTTTTGTCAGTAGCTGTGGTCGTCGAGCAGGACCGGGCCCCGGAAGCGTGAATAGATGAAGAGGGTGTAGCCGAGCACGATCGGCATGCCGGCGAGCGCGATGACGAGCATCACCTTCAGGGTCAGCTTCGAGGACGACGCGTTCCAGATGGTCAGGCCGCCCGCGGGATCGCCGAGCGCCGGCACGAGGTTGGGGTAGATCGCCAGTCCCAGGGTCGCGAGGACCATCGCGATCGCGGCCGAGGAGAAGAAGAACGCCGCCGCGGGCCGGCCTTTCCCCCACGCGCGCCGCAGGCCTGCCATGAAGGCGGCGAAGAAAACGGGCACGAGCCACGCCGCCGGGTTCGCGGCCGCGCCCCACGTCCACGCCGCGGCAAAGCGCGACGCGAGCGTCACGATCGCCCAGAGCGCGATCCAGGCGATCCACGCGGACCGGCCCGCCGCGAGCGCGCGCCGGCGCACCGCGCCCTCGGTCTTCATCTGCAGCCACGAGGCGCCCTGCGTCAGGAACATCGCGACCGAAAGAAGCCCCGTCAGCAGGGCGAACGGGTTCAGTAGCCCCAGAAAAGTCCCGGCGAACTCCTGCTCCGCGTCGAGCGGCAGCCCCCGCACGATGTTCCCGATCGCCACACCGAAGAGCAGCGACGGCAGAAACGACGAGACCGCGAAGACCCCGTCCCACAGGCGGCGCCACCCGGGTGCTTCGAGCTTGCTGCGGAACTCGAGGCACACCGCGCGCAGGATGAGCGCGGCCAGCACGAGCATGAGCGCGAGGTACAGGCCGGAGAAGACGGTCGCGTACACCTTCGGGAACGCCGCGAAGAGAGCGCCGGCGCCCGTCAGCAGCCACACCTCGTTGCCGTCCCACACCGGGCCGATCGCGTTGACGACGGTGCGCCGCTCGGCGTCGGTCTTCGCGACGAAGAGGTGCAGCATCCCGGCGCCGAGGTCGAACCCGTCGAGGATCGCGTAACCCGTCAGGAGCACGCCGACGAGCAGGAACCAGACGGTCTCAAGCGACGGCATACTTGGCCTCCTCGTCCGCGCCCGGCAGGTGGCCGGGCTCGGGGCCCTGCCGGATCTCGCGCCGGAGCAGGTAGAGCCAGAGCAGGCCGAGGCAGAGATAGAGCGCCGAGAAGAGGATGATCGAGAAGAGGATCTCGGGCGCGCCGACGACCTTCGACACTCCGTCCTTCGTGCGCATGAGGCCGTAGACGATCCAGGGCTGGCGTCCGACCTCCGCCGTCATCCAGCCGAGCTGGATCGCGATCATCGGAAGCGGCACGGCGGCGATCATGAGCCGCTGCCACCAACGCGCCGTGTCGATCTTTCGCATCAGGAGCAGCGCGAGCCCCGCCAGCGCCACGAGCACCATCAGGTTCCAGACGATCACCATGTTGTGGAAGGAGAGGAAGGTGACCGCCACCGGCGGCCAGTCCCCGGTCGGAAACTCCTTCAGGCCCTGGATCGGGGCCTGGAAGTTGCCGAAGGCGAGCTTCGAGGTCATGTCGCTGATCAGGATCTCGGGACCCGGCCGCGGTCCGCTCTGCGTGGGTGGAAGCGAGAACAGGATGAGCGGAACGCCCTTCTCGGTCGAGTAGATCCCCTCCATCGCGGCGAACTTCGCCGGCTGCGTGTGGGCGACCTGCCGGGCGTGGCGGTCGCCGCTGAAGAATGCGAGGACGCAGCCCGTGCACGCCGCGACGACCCCGAGCCTGAGCGACACGCGCGCCACACTCGGGTGCAGGCCTTTCAGCATGTACCAGGACGCCACGCCGGCCATCAGGAACGAACCCATGCAGAGGGCGGCCGTGAGCGTGTGCGCAAAGCGCGGCAGGGTCGAAGGGTTGAACACCGCGGCCGCGAAATCCGTCAGCACCGCACGGCCGTTCTCGATCCGGTAGCCCGCGGGCGTCTGCATCCACGAGTTGGCGACGAGGATCCAGAAGGCCGAGAGGACCGTGCCGAGCGACACCATCATCGAAGCGAACCAGCGCACGAACGAGGAGATGCGCTTTCGCCCGAGCAGCAGCAGCCCCAGGAACCCCGACTCGAGGAAGAAGGCGAAGACCCCCTCGGCCGCCAGCGGCGCCCCGAAGACGTCGCCGACGAAGCGCGAGTAGCCGGCCCAGTTCGTGCCGAACTCGAACTCCATCACGATGCCGGTCGCGACCCCGACGGCGAAGTTGACGGCGAAGAGCTTCAGCCAGAAGTCCGAGGCGCGCCGGTAGACGTCCCTGCCCGTGCGCCACCGCGCCGTTTCGAGCAGAAAGATCAGCAAGCCGAGGCCGATCGAGATCGGCGGAAACAGGAAGTGGAACATGATCGTCAGCGAGAACTGCAGGCGCGCGAGCCAGAGGGCATCCATGCGTTCCATCCTCCAGTCTGGATGAGAGCGGGCCAACCGCTCGCGCGGCGAGGGGCCGATCGGCCGGAGCGTTCCGATTCAATCACAACGGCCGTCATACGATTCGGGCATGGCGGCCGCAGCGTGAACCGAGGAGACCTTCTCGATGCGCTCGCGGGTTACGTTCCCTCCAGACCGGAGGAGGGGCAGTCGCTCGCGCGTATCCGGCGCTTCCTCGAAGAGAGCCCGGACCCTTTCCATCGCGCGACGCCCGAGGGCCACGTCACCGGAAGCGCCGTCGTCGCGCGGCCGGACGGCTCGGCGTTTCTGCTCGTGCTGCACCGCAAGCTCGGCCGCTGGCTGCAGCCCGGAGGCCACACGGAAGCGACCGACGCCTCGGTGCTCGACACGGCGCGGCGCGAGGCCCGCGAGGAGACCGGCATCACGGTCTTCGAAACGCCGGCCGGGCACGCCATCCTCGACGTGGACGTCCATTCGATCCCGGCCCACGGCCGGAATCCCGCGCACTCCCACTTCGACATCCGCTACCTGCTCGTGACCGCCGAATCCCACGATCCGGCCGGCTCCGAGGATCCGGCGCGCCCGATGCGCTGGGTGACGCTCGAGCAGGCGATCGCCGCCGGCGTGGACGACTCCCTGGCGCGCGCCCTCGACAAGGCGCGGGCGCTGCTGACGCGCGGCCCTGGAATCGGAAACGGGGGAGCTCCATGAGAAAGACCTACGCTTCGAAAGAGATCGCGGTCAGTTACGACGCCCGCCTCTGCATCCACGCCGCGCGGTGCGTGCACGGAGAGCCCGAGGCGTTCGATCAGAACGCGCGCCCGTGGATCCAGCCGGACAAGTCCAGCGCCGACAAGCTCGCCCGCGTCATCGCCGAGTGCCCGACGGGGGCGCTGCGCTCCGAGAGGCTCGACGGCGGGCCGGCGGAAGAAGCGCCTGCGAACGCCACGCTCACCTTCGAGAAGGACGGCCCGATTTACGTGCGCGGCCCCACGCCGCTCTTCGACGGCACCGGGAACCGGTACGAGGATGCGGGCACGCGCTATGCCCTCTGCCGCTGCGGCGGCTCGGGCAACAAGCCATTCTGCGACGGGACGCATAGCAGCATGGGATTTGAGGGGTGACCAAGGGCGCGCCCAAAGGACGAGGCGCCCTTCGTCATCCTGAGGGCCGAAGGCCCGAAGGATCCCTTTAGCAGCCGTACTGTGACTTGGAAAGGGATCCTTCGCTTCGCTCAGGATGACAAAGCGCCCTCACGACGACAGCAGCAGATACACCACCCCGACACCGATGACGAAGATGCCGGTGCCGCGGTTGATGGCGGCGAGCTTACGGTAGTCGAAGTGGTGGCGCAGGGCATGCGCGCCGCCGCAGAGGATCGACCACCAGAGCTGCGAGCCGAGGAGCACCCCGCCGACGAGCTCGGCCGTCAGGATCGGGCGCCCCCGCACCGCGCCGATTCCCATCGTCGTGAAGATCGCGGCGAAGGCGACGAAGGTCATCGGGTTGGTCAGCGTCAGCAGAAAGGTCGAGAGAAAGTCGCCCGTCAGCCCCCGGCCGTTGACTTTCGGAGACGCGCCGATCTCGTTTCGGTCGCCGAACCCGACCTCTTCCTCCTTGCCCCCGGCCGGCTTCATCAGGAAGAGGCGCAGTCCCATGAAGATCAGGATCACGCCGCCCAGCCGCTGCATCCACGCGCGCTCGGAGATCAGGAACTCCGAGATCATCGTCGCGCCGAACGCCGCCACCGCGCCGTAAAAGGCGTCGGCCACCGCCGCTCCGAGTCCCGACACCAGCCCCGAGACCCAGCGCTTGGTGATCGTGCGCTGGACGCAGAGCGCCGCGATGGGCCCCACCGGCGCCGCCAGGCAGAACCCCACGATCAATCCCTTCAGGAGCAGGCTCATGGGCGTTGCCGCCACTATACGGAGGGCCGGCTGGATTTTGAGGCTGGATCTGCAGCATTTTGAGGGGTTTAGGAGCCTCATTGACTTACGCCTTTATTACGCCTATTTTGCTTTTCCCGTGTCCACACCCGCGCAGGCCCTGGCGCTCGAGGAGCTTCTCGAAGGCAGAGGCCTCGCGAAGAAGGCCGCCGCACTGGATCTGCTGACGGGGCTCGGCGCAAAGCTCTCGCGCGCGTCGGATCTGCCATCGCCCTCGGCCCCGCGCGATCCGATCCCGACGATGGTGCCCGCGCTCGATCGTCTGCTCTGCGGCGGTCTGCCGCGCGGCGGATTCGTCGAGCTCTCCGGCCGGCGCTCGTGCGGTCGCTTCTCGATCGGGATCGCGGCGCTCGCCTCGGCGACGTCCTGCGGCGAAGCGGCCGCGCTCGTGGACCTCGGAAGCCACCTCGATCCGCAGGCAGCCGAGGCCGCGGGCGTCGAACTCGAGCGTCTGCTCTGGGTGCGCCCCGAAAAGTTGAAGGACGCCGTCGCCAGCGCCGAGATGCTGCTCGCGGCCGGATTCCCGCTCGTCGTCTTGGACCTGGGGCTGGCCCCCGTGCGCGGACGCTCCGTGCCCGACGCCGCGTGGGTGCGCCTCGAGCGCGCGGCCCGCTCGCGCCACGCGGCCCTGCTCCTGCTCGCTCCCTACCGCGTCAGCGGCGTGGCCGCCGGCACCGTGCTCGCCGCCGACTCCGCGCGCGCGGGCTGGAAAGGAACGGGCGTCGCGCCGCGGCTTCTCTGCGGCGTCTCCTCGCGCCTCGTGCTGCAGAAGGATGCCCGCGCGCGGACGGGGGTGGCGGAGGGGATGGGGTGGCGGATGCCGGCGGCTTTTGCGCCACCGCATGAACATTTGTCATTGTCATCCCGAGCGCAGCGAGGGATCCCTTTGAAGTCTCAGTATGGCTAAGAAAAGGATCCCTCGTCGTTTCACTCCTCGGGACAAGTCCCGAGCGCAGCGAGGGATCCCTTTCGAGCCGCTGTATGGCTATGAAATGGGTCCTTCGTCGCTGCGCTCCTCGGGATGACAAGGCGCTTCAGCGCCATGTCAATCGCCTGCCTCTTCGTCCCACTCTTTCCCCTGGCCGCGCGGCTGCGCAGCGAGCCGGAACTGAAAGACGAGGCTGTCGCCGTCTGCGAGGGCAACGGCAGCGCCGCGCGCATCGTTGCAGCCACGCGCAAGGCGCGCCGTGCGGGTGTCGAGCCCGGCATGACGCTGCCCCAGGCGCGTGCCCGCGTTCCGAATCTCGTCGCGCGCGGCCGCGACCGCGAGTGCGAGCGCGCGGCGGAGGAAGCGCTGCTCGAAGTCGCCGAGATGTTCTCGCCGCGGGTCGAGGATGAAGGGGAGGGAGTCGTTTATCTGGATCTGGGCGGGCATCCGAAGTTGGTCGGGGGGAGTCGGGAGGAGTTGGGAAGAGTTGGGAAGGAGATCCTGCGCGCGGCCGAGAAGGCGCTCCTGCCGGCGCGCGTGGGCGTGGCGGCGTCGAAGCTCGCGGCGCGTATCGCGGCGGGCCTTCCCGACACGCCGACCGTCGTCCCGGAGGGAGAAGAGTCGCGCTTCCTCGCGCCGCTGCCGCTCGAGAAGCTCGCCCCCGCGCTCGAGATCGCCGCGACGCTGGACCGCTGGGGCCTCCACTCGATCGGCGATCTCGCGAAGTTGCCCGAAGGTGAAGTCGCCAGCCGCCTCGGCGAGATCGGCCGCGAGCTCCACGCGATCGCGCGCGGCATCGACCCGCGCCCGCTCGAGCCGTACCTGCCGCCGCCGTCTTTTTCCGAGGGCATGGACCTCGAATGGCCGCTGGCCTCCCTCGAGCCCTTCCTCTTCGTCGCGCACGCCGCGCTCGAGCGCCTCGTCCGCCGCCTCGAGGCGCAGGCCCTCGCCTGCACGCGCCTGGAAGTCTCGATCCAGCTCGACCCCGACGGCCACGACGTCCGCTCGATCGCGCTGCCCGCGCCCACGCGCGACGTCAAGACGCTTCTCACCCTCGTCCGCCTCGAGCTCGAGGCCCGCCCGCCCGGCGCGCCCGTCGCTGGCTTCAGCTTCTGCGCGCACCCCGACTCACCGCGCCGCGCCCAGCTCTCCCTCTTCGGCCCCGCCGCCCTTTCGCCCGATCGCCTCGCCACCACCATCGCGCGCCTCGCGGCGCTGCTCGGCTCATCCCGCGTCGGCTCGCCGCGCGCCCTCGACGGCCACCGCCCCGAGCGCTTCACCGACATCGGCTACGCCCCGCCCCCGCCGCCCCGCACGCGCCTTGCGCCGCGCGAAGGCCGCGGCCTTCTCGGAGTGCGCGTGCTGCGGCCGGCCGTCGCGCTCGAAGTCCTGACTTCTCCGGCCGTAGGGGCGGGGCTCGCCCCCGCACGCTCGAGCACGGATGACGCTCAAGCGGGCGGCCACGAGGGCCGCCCCTGCGAACTGAAAAGCGCCCCCGACGCCGCGCCGCCAATCTCCGGCTCCGTCCGCGTCGCCGCGGGCCCCTGGTTCCTCGAAGACGGCTGGTGGACCGAGGCCCCTGCCGACCGCGACTACTGGGACGTCGAGCTCTCCGACGGCGGCCTCTATCGCATCTACCGCGAGCGCGCTGCGGGCGCCTGGTTCGCCGACGGCGTGTACGACTGAAGATTCCGTATGCGCGACAAGTCGTTTTATAGCAACGTTTACAGCTTCTATCACGCGATTGCGTGTTACACTGCTTCGCGTGACAAAAGCCTCTCGCGACAACACCCATAAAGAAAGGTAGACCCGTGGAAAACCAGAACGTCACCCTCGTCGTGCCCAAAGCGCTCCTGCGGAAGGTCAAGCACCTCGCCATCGAGCGCGAGACTTCCATCTCGGGCCTGATGGTTCGGGCGCTCGAGGAAATCGTTCGCCAGAACGACGATTACGCGCAGGCATACCAGCGGTGGAACGAGAGTATCCAGCATCCCCGTGACCGCGGTACCGGCGGCAAGATCACCTGGACGCGTGATGAGCTCCACGAACGCCGCTGACCCTGCGCCGGAATTCGTCGACACGAACGTCTTCGTCTACTCGTACGACCAGAGCGCCGGTCGCAAGCGCGAGCTCGCGCTGCGGCTACTCGACAGACTCTGGGTCGCCCGTACCGGTTGCTTGAGTCTCCAGATCCTTCAGGAGTTCTATGTCTCCGCGACCGGACGACTGCGTCCGGCGCTGACGCCCTCGGAAGCAGCATCGGAAACTTCGGCCCTCGCTCAATGGCGTCTTCATGAGCCTGTCCGAAGCGATCTGCATTCCGCCATGGACCTCCACCAGCGCCTCCGCGTCTCCTTCTGGGATGCCATGGTTCTCCAGAGCGCCCTCCGCATGGGCTGCCAGACCTTGTGGACCGAGGACCTGAGCCACGGCCAGAGCTACGCCGGAGTGACGGTCAAGAATCCGTTCGTCTAGATCAGGCACCTCTCGCGACAACTCATATGTAGATGAGCTTGCCGGCGCCGCCGTCCGGCCCGGCTGTGCCCCCCGCCCAGCCCCGCCTGCTCGATCGCGTGCGCCACGCGATCCGCGCCCGCCACTACAGCCTGCGCACCGAAGAGGCCTACGTCGGCTGGATCAAGCGCTACATCTTCTTTCACGACAAGCGCCACCCCGCCGAAATGGCCGAGCCCGAGATCAACGCCTTCGTCACCCACCTCGCCGTCGAAGGTCCCGTCAGCGCGTCCACGCAGACCCAGGCCTTGAGCGCGCTGCTCTTTCTCTATCGCCACGTCCTCCAGAAAGAGCTCCCCAACCTCAACACCGTCATCCGCGCGAGAACCTCAGGCCGCCTCCCGACCGTGCTCACCCGTGCCGAAGTCCGCTCGATCCTCGGCAAGATGTACGGCACACCCCGACTCGTCGCGACTCTCCTCTACGGCACCGGCATGCGACTGCTCGAGGCCCTGCGCCCGCGGGTCAAGGACGTCGAGTTCGGCAACAACCGCATCTTCGTCCGCGACACCAAGGGCAAGCGCGACCGCGTCGTCCCCTTCCCGGCCGTCGTGCGCGCAGCCCTGCCGAACTGGCTCTCCCGCGTGCGCCGCATCCACACCGACGACCTCGCCGAAGGCTTCGGCGCGGTCTTCCTGCCCGACGCCATCGCCCGCAAGTACCCCGGCGCCGAGCACGACTGGGGCTGGCAGTTCGTCTTCCCCGCCGAGCACATGAGCACGGACCCCCGCACTCAACTCCTGCGCCGCCATCACCTGCACGAGACGGCGGTCCAGCGCGCCCTCCACGCCGCTGTCGTCCAGCTCGGCATCTCGCGGCGAGTCAGCTGTCACACCCTTCGCCACTCTTTCGCCACCCATCTGCTCGAAGAGGGTTACGATATCCGCACCATCCAGGAGCTTCTGGGCCACCAGGACGTAAGAACGACGATGATTTACACGCACGTCTTAAACCGCGGCGGCCGCGGCGTGCGCAGCCCCGCCGACCTTCTGTGGACGCGAAGCGGCGTTGCAGCACCTCCCAGCCTTATCCGACTCTCTTCGCAGCCTAAGGTGCTCTCTCCCATTCTGCCTCCCGAGCGTCAGCTCATGCCTGCTCAGGAAGATAACGACGACTGGAACGACACAGATGGAGATGAGTTAGGAGGCGAGAATCGCGATGAGCCCGAAAAGCCGTAGGCTGTCTAAGTACATGTTAGGCGGCCCGAAGTCACAGGAATGTTCATGAACCCGCGTTGGAAGTTCTTCGGCGCCTTCTTCTGCGTTCATCTCGTCGCGTCGGTGAGCTACTACTTCCTCGCCGGGCAACCTGGCTCGGGGTCGTTCGGTGCAACTGGCGGTCACGCGGGAATACCGATGTTCGGCGGCATCCTCTTTCTCCTGTCCGGCGGTCAGCCGATGGCACCAGTTGCGGCTCTCCCACTCTTGTTCCTTCTGAATAGCGCAATCACCGCAGGTGTGGCCACAGGAATTCTGCTGTTGGTCCAGCGTCTGCGGGCCGCCTAACACGCGCATGCAGCGGACTCGCTCATCGCCTTCGGCTCTTCGCTCGCCGCTGATGCGCTGCCCGTTAGGCGGCATTAACCATAGAAGGAGCATTTGATGTCGCGAGACCGCCTGATCGGCCTTGGGTGCTTTGTAGGTACGGTCCTATTCCTGGAGCTTTGGGGACTGCGCGACCTCCCTACTCGGGTCTCCTCAACCCTGTCGGTCGTAATTGGCTCGCTGGTATCGGTGATCTATCAGCTGGAAGCTGAAATCAAGGGCGTCAAGAGGGAGTTGAGATCTAAACGGCTAGAACACGATGCCGCCTAACACGCGCATGCAGCGGACTCGCTCATCGCCTTCGGCTCTTCGCTCGCCGCTGATGCGCTGCCCGTTAGGCCGCTGAAACACCATGAACGGCGTTAGGGAGCTCAGAAACGGGGCCGCGCTGGTCGGCGTCGCGTGGCTGGCGTTCATGGTCGGCAGCTTTCTGTGGCTGCCCATCGTGGCGGTAGGTGTCGACCGGTCGCTGGCCGAACCGCACGGCGTAGTGGCGACTGGCCTGAGGTCCGCGCTCGGGCTGATTGGCGGAGCGTTGGCTGGCCTAGCCACCGGCTATCTCCTGGACAGCATGTGGTTGTCGCGGTGGAGAATTGCCTGTGGTGTTCTCGTGGGCTGGCAGTACGTCCGGATCACGAGCATAAGTCGGAGTGTGGGCGTCGATCCGATTGTCGCATTGCTGCCGGGCGTTATCGCCGGCCTCGCAGCGTTCATGACCTTTCCGTTGGGAAGACGGTGGGTGGGCAGAGCAACTGATGGTCCAGCGGCCTAACACGCGCATGCAGCGGACTCGCTCATCGCCTTCGGCTCTTCGCTCGCCGCTGATGCGCTGCCCGTTAGGCCGCACATGACTAGAGGGGGTTACGTCGCGTGGCTGTTGTTCCTCGTCGTCGGCGCTACGATTTGGGCGGGCGCAGAGGAGCCGGTATCGATCGCGGGGAACGTCTTTCTCGTGGTGGCGTTGGCGATCGCTATGTCTCGGCGTGCGTGGCCGGCAGATTCGAGGGCGCGTCGATTCTCCGGGTTCCTGATACTTCCAGCAATCCTCTCAGGCATTCATCGGCCATACGGCCCGCTCGACAGGGTGGTTATGGCTGCCGTGGTTGTAGCTGTCGTCGTTCTGAATTCGTACTTGACGTTTGGCCGAGGCGAGTCGCATGCGGCCTAACACGCGCGTGCAGCGGACTCGCTCATCGCCTTCGGCTCTTCGCTCGCCGCTGACGCGCTGGCCGTTAGGCGTCGGAAGCCACCATCACGCTCAGCATGTTCGGGCGACCTTACAAAGAATGGGAGGTCCACTCATGCTCACCACTTTCTTCTCGCGGCTATCTGTCCTCGCCGCGCTCTTCGCTCTAGCAGCAACTGCAACTGCGCAATCAGCTAAAGTTTGGAGCTATGACGAGCTGGCCTGGAAGGCAGACAGCGCTTTGCCCTCCGTTCAGAGTGTGTTGCTTTGGGGTGACCCCGCAACGGGCGAGCATGCAATGCTGCGCAAGTTTCCAGCGGGCTTCGCTCCGCCGCCGCACCGGCACCCGGCGACCGAACGCGTTGTAGTTGTCTCAGGAACCATCCTGGTTCGGTACGCTGGCTCGCAGGAAAAGAAGCTCGGGCCAGGTTCGTATTCGGAAATACCCGCAAATATGGTCCACGCGGTCAAGTGCCTGGAGGGAGCGGAGTGCGTTTTTTTCTTAGCGTCTCCAGGTGCCTTTGCCATCATTCCAGCTTCACCAGCTGACAATAGGTGAACTGCAAAGGGCCGCCGCCTAACACGCGCATGCAGCGGACTCGCTCATCGCCTTCGGCTCTTCGCTCGCCGCTGACGCGCCACCCGTTAGGCCGCACAAGAGATATCGGAGGCCGATGATGCACACTTGGCTGGCACTGATGACCGCGACGATGACCCTTTTCGGCTCCGGCAACGATGTTGAGACGACAATCTTGGCGCTCGAGAAGCAGTGGAGTGTCGCCAACGTACACAAGGATGTCGCGGCTCTGGAGCGGATCATGGCCGACGACTACGTTGGAATCGAGGCGGTTGGCGTAGTTCAGACGAAGGCGCAGGAGATTGGTGACATCAAGACGGGCGACGTGGTGGTCGAGGCCGAGGAGCCGACCGAGATGAAAGTGCGGCTCTACGGAGACGTCGCGGTCGTTGCCGGACATCTTTCAGTTCAGGACGTACGAGAGGGGAAGTCGGGACATCACGAAGTGGTATTCACCGATATTTGGGTTAAGAGAGATGGACGGTGGCAGGTGGTCAATTACCAGGGCACGCGATTGAAAGGTACCCAACGGTAGGAGATTGCCGAGGCCAGTGTGGCGGGGAGGAAGGTATGGGGTGCGGCCTAACACGCGCATGCAGCGGACTCGCTCCTCGCCTTCGGCTCGTCGCTCGCCGCTGATGCGCTGCCCGTTAGGCGGCTGGAAGTCATGAAGCGGCTGTTGATCCGGGATGGCACAGAGCGAGCGACGGGCGGTCTCGACTTTGATTTGGGCGACGTGCTGGGATCCCTCGGCGGGCGCGTGGCGGCATCCCAGTGGAGGATTCCGAACCTGAACTACATCTCGCACGACGACAAGAGCATTCCGGCGTTCGAAGGGGTGGGCCCCGTCAGGGGAGTTGAGCTGCTTGGGGCTTTGCCAGCCCTGATGCAGGTGATCGACGGAGAGCTTGTTGGAAGCGAGGGTGATGAGAAGCCATGGGTGGTGGTCAGGGCGATAGACAGTTCCTGGTGGGAGATTCTGTCTGATGATCCTTCGGTTATTTCGGCGATTCGGCAGAGATTTCGAAATGTCGAGGAGCAAGATGGTGAGCCAGCGGCCTAACACGCGCATGCAGCGGACTCGCTCATCGCCTTCGGCTCTTCGCTCGCCGCTGATGCGCTGCCCGTTAGGCGGCGCAGGCTGTAAGGACCGAACCTAATGCTTCAGGTTGTCTGGTTCGGAGCGCTCGTAGTCCTTATCCTCCTCGTCGTCTTTGTGGTTCGGCAAGCTCGGGTGGTGGGTCGGACGCAATCTCGAGGGACTGGACGGCTGGTCGCAGCCGTCTGTATCGGGATAGCGTTAGGGATCGGTGCTCATTTCACCGAGGCGCGAAAACGCACTGATGGCAAGGAAGTCTTTTTGGAGGCCCAAGCTCATCGCTTTGATCGCTCTATCTCCAAGCCTCACGACCTGGCGCCCGAGGTCTTGGGCGGTGTGGTCTTCGCCGCTGCGGCTGTGGGAGCGTACGAGTTGATAGCGTGGGCGTTCTATCTCGTGATCAAACCGGCGAAAAAGCAAGGCGCCGCCTAACACGCGCGTGCAGCGGACTCGTTCGTCGGCTGCGCCTCCTCACTCGCCGCTGACGCGCCGCCCGTTAGGCCTCGCATCCACGGCCGTTACCCAACGAAGAATGCTAACCACCTACAGGAGCCTCAAATGTCAAGCCTACCGGTCACCGTCGCAGTTCTCGTTCACGCCACTCCAGAACGGGCGTGGAAGGCGTTCACAAGCCCTACATCGATCACCGAGTGGAACTTCGCAAGCACAGATTGGCACTGCCCGCGTGCGGATAACGAATTACGCGAAGGTGGAGCCTTCTGCTATCGCATGGAAGCTCGCGATGGGTCTTTTGGCTTCGACTTCGAAGGCAAGTTTCTGAGAGTATCTCCGCCGACGAAACTGCACTATTCCCTCGGGCCAGATCGCGAGGTGGTTGTGCAGTTCGCACAAGAGGGAGAGCAGACTCGGGTCAGCCAGTTGTTTACTCCCGAGGCCACGCACTCCATCGAACAGCAAAGAGCGGGCTGGCAATCAATTCTCGACAACTACAAGAAGTATGTGGAAGCGACAAACAGCGAGGCCTAACAACAGCATGCAGCGGACGGCGCTTCGCGCCGCCGCTGATGCTGGGCGTTAGGCGGCCGTAAGCCATCAACCGGTTCGTTAGACGAAAGGAGGGTTTCATGAGCAACCCCAAACTTCGTGGGGCAATTCTTGTCATCGTGATCTTCGTTACGGCGGCGGTCGTGGGTTCGCAGAGCAAGACAGATATGCCGTCGTCCGTATCACCTGACCAATGGGTGGTGTTGGGCGATAGGGCCGGGATAGCGTTAGCTGACAGGCCAAGCAAAACCGGCGGTAGACTAACGAGCGAGGTAAGAGGTCAGCTCTGGGTCAAGGTTGACGGGAAATGGCTGCCGGCTCAGCTCGAGCAGCCCCGCAGCATGGTACCCGCGAGCTGAGAGTGTGACAGACGCGCTCGGCATCGTGGCGCGGCCGCCTAACACGCGCATGCAGCGGACTCGCTCATCGCCTTCGGCTCTTCGCTCGCCGCTGATGCGCTGCCCGTTGGGCGGACAGGCAGGAAGCCACATTGGCAAGCTGAACCGCCGCCACATAGCAGCTGATGCCTAGCGTGAATGCCAGCGCGCGCACGCGGCCACGCAGATTCTTCGTTGGCTTTGCTCTGCTGGTCGGAATTCTGGTACTCACAGGTTTTGCGCGCACGTTCTTCATCCCTCTCGCGAACCGACGGTTCTCCGCTCCCTGGTTCGTATATCTCCACGGCACGCTCTTCCTCTCCTGGGTGGCCCTTCTGATCCTTCAATCGCTACTGGTCGCGACGCGGCACGTCTCCTGGCACCGACGACTCGGTCCGATAGGCATCGGGCTCGTCCCGGTGATGGTTGCTTCTGGACTGGCTGTGGCTGTGTGGGCAACGGCTCGGGACGTCAGGGCTGGGCAGGGCGATGGTGCCGTCGCGCTCTTTTTTGGTGAGCTGATGGACATGGCTCTCTTCGCGGCACTAGGGGCGGCCGCGCTGCTGACCCGCCGTCGCCCAGACGTCCATAAGCGATTGATCGTGTTGGCTACTTTGGCTCTTCTAGGCGCGGCTGTTGGGCGGATTTCGATCATTGGCAAGGCCTCCAACCTGCTGACGTTGTTGCTCTTGGCCAGTCTCGCCGGTCGAGATCTTGTTCGGCTCGGCCGTGTTCATGCCGCGACGATCTTGGGCGGCCTCGTGCTGGTCTCAGGCACTCTGATTCAAACACCGGTTGGTGCTACATCGTCGTGGCTTTCGGTGGGACGGAGGATAATCAATGTCCTGCACTGGCAATAGCCTGCCGCCTAACACGCGCGTGCAGCGGACTCGTTCCTCGCCTTCGGCTCGTCACTCGCCGCTGACGCGCAATCCGTTAGGCGCCACGAAGGAGTGCAGCGGCTTGGAAGGACGTGCCCTAATCCTGACCGGAGCGTGCGGAAGTGGCAAGACCACGGTGGCCGAACTCTTGGCATCAAAGAAGGGCTGGGTGCGGGTGTCGGAGGACGAGGTCTGGCACGAGCAATTCGGCAGGAATCGGGGGGCCTTTGGCTCATGGGAACACAGGCGTAAGCGACACCAAGTCCATCATCGCGTATTCGCTTCTGTGCGCGAGGCAGTCGCGCTCGGGAAGGCGGTCGTGATCGACGCAACCGTTCATGAGAGCCCGCCAGAGTCCTTCCGGGAGTACCGCACATTTTTCAGGCGGCACCACATTGCCTGGCGTGTCTGTGTGCTGCACCCGAATCTAGAGGTTGCGATCGCCCGCGATGCCGCCCGCAGGAGCTGGAATCTCGGGCCCGAACGCGTCGCATCCCTGCACGCAAAATTCACCGGTGCCATATTTCCGCAAGACAGCCTCTTGGATACCTCCCTTGATACCCCGGAAGACACGATGGGAAGGATCATCTCGAGTGGCGCCTAACACGCGCGTGCAGCGGACTCGCTCGTCGCCTTCCGCTCCTCGCTCGCCGCTGATGCGCTGCCCGTTAGGCGGCACTGGAGTTATAGCTATGCGACGGAAACTGAGGAGTGTGTGCGAAGCTGGCCTTTTGGTCGTGACGCTGATCGGGTCGGCGCAGTGCTCATCCAATTCGGCAAAGACGAGCGTAGAGCCGTCCTGCAAGAAGCACGCTCAGTCGCCAGAGGTTAGGTCAGGGCCGGACTGCAAGGAGGCCGAGTCTCCGGTCCTGCTCGAGTGTGTCGATCCGGACTACCCCCCGGACGTTCGCAAGAATCGGCTGTCAGGGAAAGTCGTGGCGACCGCCACGTTGTATCCGGATGCCAGGCTTGGAGGTGTCACGGTCGTGTCCAGCCCATCGGAGGTCCTCTCCAAGCTCGCTTTGGAAGCGTTCAGGCAGTGGCGCTACAAGCCCGCATTCTGCAGGGACCTTGGCAAGCCAATCGAAGTGACCATCACGATGACGACGACGTTTAGCCTTCACTAGGGGAAGAGAGAGGACAGTGAGGAGCGCTAGAGACGTGCCGGCTAACACGCGCATGCAGCGGACTCGCTCGTCGGCTTCGCCTCCTCGCTCGCCGCTGATGCGCTGCCCGTTAGGCGGCTTTGCCGGGATTTGGGGTTTCGGTCCATGACCGTCCGCGGCCCCGATCGACCGGCCGGTGTTACAGCGCTCGCATGCCTGTTCGCGGTCGGCACGCTGGTCAGCGGACTCTCCGCGATCTCGCTGCTTACTCCTGGTGGAGTTCTCGAGCCGATGTGGAGACTGAACCCGCGCGCACGCGACTCGTTCTCGCGCATGGGCGCGTGGGCCTTACTGGTCCTTGGTGTGGTTTGTCTGGCATGTGCAGCGTGTGCATACGGCTTCCTGACTGGTAAGCGCTGGGGATATCGGCTTGGCGTGGGGGGTCTACTTGTCAACCTTACGGGAGACGTCGTCAACGCGGCCGTCGGAATCGAGCCGCGTGCCTTGATCGGCGTTCCGGTCGTTGCCCTGATTCTCTGGTATCTCGCGTCACGCCAGGTCAAGGGCTTCTTCGGGCTCATTAAGGAGGAAGCCGCCTAACACGCGCGTGCAGCGGACTCGCTCGTCGGCTTCGCCTCCTCGCTCGCCGCTGACGCGCCGCCCGTTAGGCCACCGACATGCGTAGCGGACCTCATTTCGCGACGCGCTGGGCGTTGGAGAAGATGCCGCGACGGGCGGCGCTTGTGCAGCCTCGTCGGGGCCATGGCATCAAAGCCCGATTTTGGCGCGACGGCCTACCGTCTTTCGACCCAGCAAGGTGTCTCGATGCGGCGCCGAAGCGAAATCGAAGCAGAGGCGCGAAAGAGCGACGGCGTTGTGACCTCTGTCAGCGTGGGTGGCGCCACGGCCTACATCGGAAGCGGCGAAATCGAGGTGCCCCCGTCCGCGCTTGTCGCTTAGACCGTCGAGTGTGCCCCAATGCGCGTGAACCGCTCGGCGACTACTTGCGCGGTCGCGCTGTCCGCCGATTCGCGCGTACACGCCTTCGGCTCCTCGTTACGGGCTTCGTGGTGTCGGCTGCCTCAAACAAATGCCGAATGCCGTGTTCCAACAGTTCGGCAGCCCTCTCCAAGGCGCCGAGTTGTCCGACCCGCACCATCGCGACGGACAGGCGCAAGTCAAATGATGGCGGGCGCAACACTTCAACCGTGTCGCGACAAGTTTTCCTGGCAATAAAGCGAGCTGGCAGCAACCCGATTCCATATCCGGACTGAATGAGAGCCAGCTGCAAATGTATGTTGTAGTGGATTTCAGCCGCAACCATGGGGGTGAAGCCGGCACGTTCCATCTGATCGATGAGGCTTGCCCGAAGCAAGCACCCAGACGGGTTGAGCACCCAGGGTGCTCTGCTCAAACTTTCCCAATCATCGTCAATGTTGCCTGCGGCGCCTTGAACGATCTCCATGCGGTCGCCAGCAATGATATTCGTCAGAAGAGGGGAAGGCGCGGTTTTACCTTCGGGCAAAAACACGACAGCAACGTCGAGTTCACCGGCGAGCAGCCGGTTAAATAGTTCACCGGTAAGTGCGCTCAACAGCCGCAGCCGGACCCTGGGGTATTTTTCAGTCAGCGCGCGAATAGGTTTGATCAGCGTCCCCTCGGCCAAGGCATGCGCGAGCCCGATGCGCAAGAGGCCGTGAGGTTCGGCGTCGCGCGACGCAACAGATTTCATCGCCTCCGTCCGCTGCAACAGATCTCGCGCTTGTTCAAGCACCCTGGAGCCCAGCGAGTTCAGGCGCGGCGGCTTTACTGAGCGGTCGAGCAACTCAGCCCCCAATGCAGCCTCCAGCCTTTGCAGTTGCCGGGTTATCGCGGAGGGTGTCCGGTATAGACGATCGGCTGCACCGGCGATGGACCCGGCCTGGGCAAACTCTACGAGGGCGCGTAAATCATCGAGCACGGGAGCCTCCTAAAGTACTCCTAAAGCCTCCTCCAACGAATAGCAGAATCGTGCGTAAACGGCAACATCATTGTGATGATAATGAACTTGTGGAATTGTCGGTACTCCGCTACAACCGGTAAGTAGAGGCAGTGGAGGTAGCGTGAACAGATTAGCGTGGAGGGTGATGGTGGCCGTCGCCGGCATGGCGGTGCTCGGGATGACCGCAACGCTGGCCGGCGCACAAACCCATCCAGCGACTTATACACTCAACGATGTGATGCAGGCGCCGTTTGCGTCGGACATGCTGCCCGCGCCCACGGGCGCAGCCGTGGCGTGGGTATTCAACGGGAAGGGCTGCAGTAACATCTGGGTAGCAGACCCATCCCATGGCGCGAAAGCGCGCCAGATCACACCGTACACAGAGGACGACGGTTTCGATATCGGCGAACTCGCCTGGTCGCCAGATGCGAAGTCGATCGCCTTCACACGGGGCCAGAGTCTTGAGGACGAGACTCCGGCCAACGTTAATGCCTCCCCGAAAGGCGCAATGCCCAGGGAAGTATGGGTGGTTGCCACAGCCGGCGGCGCGCCGAGTAAGGTCGGCGCGGGAGACTCCCCTACCTTCTCACCCGATGGCAGCCGGTTGCTGTTTGTCGACAAGAAAAGAATTCTGACCGCGGCCGCGAGCGGCGATGGCGACGCTCAGCCATTGCTCATCGATCAGGGAACAGTGGACTCGCTGACCTGCGCGCCGGACGGCAAGCGCCTGGCGTTCGTGAGCCATCGAGGCGGCCACTCGCTGATCGGTGTCTACGATTTCGTTGACCAAACCATCGTCTGGTTGAGTCCGAGTCTCGACTACGACAGCTCGCCCGCGTTCTCACCGGACGGCGCACGGATCGCCTTCGTTCATGTGCCGGCCCAGAAAACTCTTCCACCCGCATTCTTCTCTCGACGCAGCGGACGACCGTGGTCGATCTGGACTGCGGACGTGACAACCGGCCAGGGGCGACGTGTCTGGATTGCCGACGCGGGACCCGGAAGTGTATTCCATCCGACACGCTCGGCGACGAATGACGTTCCCGACGTTCCCTCGGCGACGAACCTGTTCTGGACCAACCATGATGATCTCGTGTTTCCCTGGGAGAAAAGCGGCTGGCTGCATCTATATGCCGTCCCCGTGCGGGGCGGGGGGGCCCGCGCACTCACGGTGGGAAAGTTCGAGGTCACACATGTCGTCTTCAGCCAGGACCGCAAGCGCCTGGTCTATTCGTCCAGTCAGGATGACACCGACAGGTTGCATATCTGGACGGTCGACGCGGAGCACGGTTCGGCGGTGCGCACCGCCCAGAGCCACGCCATCGAAGACTATCCGCAGATCGGCGCCGACGGCACTCTTTTCGCATTGCAGAGCGACGGCAACCAACCGCTGCAGCCGGTCGCGTTGAGTGCAGGGGGGCAATGGCGGCGGCTCGCTCCGGAAGCCATCCCATCCTCCTTCCCGAGTTCCAAGCTCGTCATGCCCCAGGCCGTGACCTTTACGGCGAAGGATGGCCAGGAAACGTACGCGCAACTGTTCCTACCACACGAAACCACCTCCAAGCCGAACCCGGCGATTCTGTTCTTCCACGGCGGCCCTCAAAGACAGATGTTTCTGGGGTTCAATACCCACCGTTCGTATAGCCGGATATACGCATTCAATCAGTACCTCGTCGCCGAGGGCTACATCGTGCTGTCAGTCAACTATCGCGGCAGTACCGGCTATGGCCTTGACTACAGAGAGGCCGACAACCTCGGCCCCGGCGGCAGCAGCGAGCTCAATGACCTGGTCGGCGCCATCACCTATCTGCGAGGCCGACAGGACGTCGACTCCCATAGATTGGGCATCTGGGGACCAAGCTATGGGGGACTCATGACGGCCCTTGGTCTCGCGCGCGCCCCAGATGCATTCGCGGCCGGTGTCGATTATGCGGGCATACATAACTGGTCGACGTTCCTGTCCTCGGTGGGCGACCCAATCGACGGACGCGATGCGAACCGCCAGGCGGTGGAATCCTCTCCCATCGCGACCATCGATCAGTGGCACTCACCCGTGCTGCTTGTGCAGGCAGACAACGACGGCGTTGTACCATCCCAGCAGGCCGCCGAACTCATCGAAGGCTTGCGGTCGCACAACATCGACCATGACGTAATCATGATTCCGAACGAGATTCATGACATGGCACGCTACTCATCGTGGATGATGTTGTTCCATGCTGCGGATGTGTACTTCGATCGGCAACTAAACAAGCGGAGCGCGCCCTCTCCGTAAGGAGGTCCATCACTACGATCGTGATCGACGGTGTGTGAGCCCTTCGCTTAGGCTTTGAAAGACCGGGGCAGCACGAGTCATTTAGTGACATAGAGGAGTTCTACATGACGAAGATTCTGATTCAGTGCGCAATGTGCGCGCTTGCGGTCGCTCTGATGGTGCCGTTGGCGCGTGCGCAGTCGCAGTCGGCAGGATTGCAGGCCGCCTTCGCAAAAGATGCCGGAACGCTTTCCGACAAATTCACCGGCCTCGCGCGCGTTATGTCGGGCAAGTACGACTGGAAGCCCGCCCAGGGCGTTCGCTCCGTCGCCGACGTCTTCAACCTGATCGTTAAAGAGAACGGCCTGCTCGCCGGCGTGCTTTCGGGCACACCGAATACTGGGGCATCGCCCGCGCCCATCACCGATCCGGAGAAAATGCAGGAAGCTCTAAAGGCTTCTTACCTCAATCTGCAAAGAGCGATTGCGGCACTTTCCGACAACGACCTGCAGGAGCCGGTGAAACTGTTCGGAAGAGACATGACGAAGCAGGGTGCGCTGATGCTGATTCTCGAAGATCAACACGAGCATCTGGGGCAGTCGATCGCGTACGCGCGCAGCAACGGCGTGGTTCCGCCCTGGTCTAAGTAGGAGCCGTGCGTTTGTGGAGATCGATCAGCTACGGATGTAGCTACAGGAGTCGCTATGAGCAAAACAGCAATTACCTCGCCTGAACTCGCGCCGCCGGTCGGCCCATTTTCCCAGGCAGTCAAAATCGATGGTTTCCTCTTCTTCAGCGGACAGGTCGCCCAAGACCCGGCCACTGGCAAGGTGGTCGAGGGGGGCATTGTGCCCGAGACGGAGCGCGTCTTGCAAAACCTATCGGCGGTTCTGAAGGCGGCCAGCAAGAGTTTTGATGATGTCGTGCGCGCCGGTGTGTTTCTCACGAACATGACTGACTTCGCCGCGATGAATGGCATCTACGCAAAATATTTCAGTCAGCCCTTTCCCGCCCGCACGACGATCGCGGCTGCCGCGCTACCACTTGGGGCCTGCGTCGAGATCGATCTCGTTGTCAAGGCCTGAGGCGACGCACGGAGGCCTCATCGCGGGGGTATTGGAGGCTCCAAAATGCAAATACTGATAGTGGGCATTGGCGCGTTGGGCGGAACCATTGCGGCGCGTGCCATCCGCACGGGACTGGCCGTGCGGCTTGCGGCTCGCAATACCGATTCTGCGGAGGCATAGCGCAGATCGGGCCCGCGAGTGTCCGGCAGCACCCTCGAGCCCAGCGAGTTCAGGCGCGGCGGCTTTACTGAGCGGTCGAGCAACTCAGCCCCCAATGCAGCCTCCAGCCTTTGCAGTTGCCGGGTTATGGCGGAGGGTGTTCGGTATCGAGGATCGGCTGCACCGGCGATGGATCCGGCCTGGGCAAACCCTACGAGGGCGCGTAAATCATCGATCACGGGATCCTCCTGAAGTAACCCCTGAAACCTCCTCCCAACGAAGAGCAGGACTCATGCGTAAACGGCAACGATCATCGTGATAATAATGACCTTGTGGAAGTATGGGTTTTCCGTTACAAATTCATGACATGGCACGCTGCTCATTGTCGATGATGTTGTTCAATGCGGCCGCTGTGTACTTCGATCGGCATCTCGACAAGCGGAGCGCGCCCGCTCCGTAAGCAGGTCCGTCATTGCGGGTTTGTTCGACGGCCCCTTCGCTTGGTCTTTGCCGAAAGGAAGCGTCGTCATGGGGACCTTACTTCAGGATGTTCGCTATGGTGTGCGAAGCCTGGCCAGGAAGCCCACATTCACGATCGTGGCTGTCCTGACGCTGGCTCTGGGCGTGGGAGCCAACACGGCCATTTTCAGCATCGTGAATGCTGTGTTGCTGCGCTCTCTGCCTTACCGCGATCCCGATGGTTTGGTACGGATGTTCGTCAACGAGCCCGGCGTAGGACTGCGAGACATCAGGTTTTCGAAGCCGGAGTTGGATGACCTCGAGACGCGCGCGGGTGTCTTCGAAGATGTCTCCCCGATCCTCGAGGGCAGCGAGATTGTGACGGGCGCGGGACGGCCCGAGCGCGTCGAGGGGGTCAATGGCAGCTTCAGCTACTTTTCTTTGCTCGGCGTAACGCCGCAAATTGGTCGGTTGTTTAGTGCACAGGATTTCACGCCTGGTTTCGCTGAAGAGGCGGTCATCAGCGATGGCCTGTGGCGCCGTACCTATGGCGCCGATCCGAATGTGATCGGCCGAACCATTCGGATCGACAATGATCCCCTGACGATTATCGGAGTTCTGCCCCGAGACTTTCGCCACCCTGGACCGACCGTTTCCGGCGATGCGGAGGTGTTTGGCGCCGCCGGATTCAGCGGAGATCCCTTTCCCAAGCCACTCCGTGGTACCAGAGTGTTAGGAAGCGCAATCGGCCGCCTTAAGCCGGGCCTGACACTTGAGCAAGCTCAGGTGCGCCTTACGGCCTTCGCCGACCAAATCCGTCACGACTTTCCCGGCGACTACCCGCCGGAGGCGCAATGGACAGTTGAAATTCAACCATTGCAGAAAACTTTGGTGGGCAATGTGCGGCCAATGCTGCTGGTGTTGTTGGGTACGGTGATCCTGATCGTTGTCATCGTGTCGTTGAACATTGCCAATCTCCTCTTGGCGCGCGCGTCGGAGCGGCAACAGGAGATGGCGGTGCGATTAGCGCTGGGGGCGAGCCGCGGCCGCATGGTGCGGCAGATGCTGACCGAGTCCATGCTGCTGTCGCTCATCGGTGGCGCCGCGGGAATCGCAACCGCTGTGACAACTTTGGGTGTCATCCTGCGCTTTGTGCCATCGAACCTTCCCCGCCTCAGCGAAGTACGAATCGACTGGGTGGTGCTGGCCTTCGCTCTGTTGATGTCCGTTCTCACCGGCTTGGTGTTTGGCCTTGCTCCCGCGCTTCATTCGGCGAGAGTCGCTTTGTCCTCGGCCATTCGGGAAGGCGGTCGTGGATCCGGTTACGGCAGGAAGACGGGACGTTTGCGGGATGTTCTCGTCGTCTCGGAACTGGCATTTGCCGTCATCCTGATGGTCGGAGCCGGCTTGCTGCTGCGTACGCTGCGGGATCTCTTGCAGGAAGATCCAGGATTCAATCCAACTCAGGTTGTCGCGGCAAACATGCAGCTTCCGAATCCCAACGATCCAACGACGGATCCTTATCTCGATATTCCTCGCAGAGCCACTTTTGATCGCGAGTTGCTGCGGCGAATGAAGGCAATCCCGGGGGTGGAACTCGCCGGAATCACCTCAGCTCTGCCGAGCACCAATACCAACCCCAACGCGGTCGGTGGCGTAGTGAATGAAGGCTTCGCGATTGAAGACAGACCGGTCGAGTCCTCGCAGGATTTGCGCGCCGAGAGAATTCGGATCAGCCCCGATTATTTTCAGGTTGTGCGGGCGACGCTACTGCACGGCCGTTCATTCACCGAGGACGATGAATACGGCAAGCCGCTAGTGGCCATCATCGATGAAAGCACCGCTCGTAAGTATTGGCCAACCAGCGATCCGCTGGGCCGGCGAGTGCGATTCGGACGAGACGCTACCAAGCCATGGACGACCATCGTGGGTGTCGTCAAGGATATCAAGAGTGACGGTCTAGACATTGATGGCGTTCCCCACATCTACGTTTCGCTCTATCAGGACAACACCAAGCGACTGAGCGTGGTGTTGCGGACGTCTCTACCCGCGACCCTGCTCGAACCACAGATTCGACATGAAATCCTGAGCCTTGATCCCGGCTTGCCGGTATTTGGTGTGTCTTCCATGAATGACGTCCTTGATCGGTCACTGGCCTCACGTCGTTTTTCTGCCGATCTGGTGGGCGGGTTTGCTGGATTGGCTGTGCTTCTGGCCGCCGTCGGAATTTACGGCTTGTTGGCTTGTCTGGCCGGCCAAAGATCGCGCGAGATCGGTATCCGCATGGCCCTGGGCGCGCAGCGGGACGAGATTCTGAGAATGTTCTTACGCAAGGGTATCGCGCTTGCTGGCCTGGGCATCGTTGCCGGATTGGCCTTTTCTGCATCCACAGCGCCCCTGATGACAAGTTTGCTCTACGGGGTGCGCCCCCATGATCCGGCTGTGTTTCTGATCGTACCTCTACTTCTGTTTGCCATTGCCGTTCTAGCCAGCTACCTTCCGGCCCGGCGCGCGACGAAAGTAGACCCGATGATTGTCCTTCGCGAGGCATGAACTCACCGGTTTACGGCCGGTTCATCAATGGCGTGATTTCGGTTACGCAGCGCAGCTGACAATCTGGGTTCTCGCGTCTCCAGATGAAGGCCCGGAGGGCTCTGGTCAGCCTAGGGCGGCATGGATCAAAATCTTGTTCTGCCCTTCTGTGGTGAGCGGCTTAATGGCTACGAGGCCTTCTCGCGTGCCGCAAGATCATGACGCGGTGGCCTAACCCGCGCATGCAGCGGACGCCTGCGGCGCCGCTGATGCGCAAGCCGTTAGGCGACAGTCGCAAGGTTAGCTAGGGTCATCTCAGGAGTCGGACAGCAATGCCCTCCAGATGAGTCAGGCGGCCCTGGAAGTATCAACCGGCTCAGCTAGCCCAGTCCGGCCATGGGCCGAAACGGAGTGGAAGGCCGGCGACGACGTCCGGCGTTCAGATTGCCGGATCGTCGCATTTGATCGAAGCGTTACACGCCACAGCAACTTAGAGGAAGAGAGTACGTACTTGTCTTGAGCGGGCGATCGCGTCCGAACCCTGAGGTGACGCCAACGGCAGCCCGAACGGAGTGAGACGATGACGATCAGCCGCCGATCCTTTCTCAAAGCTGCAGCAGCAATCGGTGCTTCGCTCGCATGGGTCGGACCGGCTCGAGGTTCGCGTGTCCACTGGCATGAGCGGCGTGATCTCTATCCCCAGGGGGTCGCCTCGGGCGATCCCGATCCGCACAGCGTCATCCTGTGGACGAGGCGTCCGTTTGCCGAGGGCACACGCCAGCTCCTGACCGTCGAGGTCGCCGAGGATGAGGCATTCCGCCGAGTCATTGCGCACGCGCAGGCACCGGTCTCGAGCGCCGCGGACTGGACCGCGCGCGTTCTGATCGGCGGACTCAAGCCGGCGCGCACTTACTGGTATCGGTTCACCGACACCGACGGAAACGGCAGCCGGGTCGGCCGCACGATCACCGCGCCGTTGCCAAACGATCCCCGCACGGTGAACTTCGCATTCGTGAGCTGTCAGGATGTCAACGAGGGCAAGCTCAACGCCTATCGCCGGATGATCTACGAAGATGAACGCGCTCCCGCCGCCGAACAGCTCGGCTTCGTTCTGCACCTGGGCGATTTCATCTACGAGGTGGTCGAGTATCCCGACGAGGTGAAGACACGCTACGACCGCACGATCTATGAGGTTGCGCGCATCCCGGACGGCCACAAGGTCGGCAACTTCCACATACCGCTGACCGTCGATGGCTACCGGGCCATCTACAAAGGCTATCTCGCCGATCCCGACCTCCAGGACGCGCGCGCGCGCTGGCCGTTCGTCGCCATGTGGGACAACCACGAATTCTCGTGGCAGGGTTGGCAGAGCATCGTCAAGGCGGGGCCGTTCGAGCAGCCTGGCCAGAGCGTCAAGGTCGCGGCGAATCAGGCCTGGTTCGAATATCTCCCCGCGCGTGTCGCTCCGCCGAGCGGGTCGCTCGAGCGCTTCGATCCACCCGCCGTAAAAAACGTTCCCATCAAAGAGTTCGACGGCAATGGGCTGGGGATGGAGCCGAACAACCTGACGGCGATCAACAGCCTCAAGGGCTACCGGGCGCTGCGCTACGGCCAGCACCTGGACCTGATCATCACCGACCAGCACAGCTATCGGAGCGCGGACCCCTTCAGCGATCCGTCTCTCGAGAAGCTCGGCGGCGACGAGTTCATGGGAATGTTTCCCGAGCCTGCGATGCAGGTTCTCGACGGCGGGCGTGGCTTCAACGGCGGCAATCCTCCTGCGGAAATCCGCTTCAACGATGCGCATGTCCCCAACCCGCAACGGAGCGCGCCGCCGCAAACGATTCTCGGGGCGGAGCAGAAGGCGTGGTTCAAGGACCAAGCTCAAGAGCTCGACGGCGACGTGGAAAATCTGGGGCAACTCGCTGGGCGCGCTCGATCAGCGCGCCGACCCGCAGAACCTGCCCGCGGGTCTCACCAAGGAGTCCTGGCCCGCGAACACGTTCGCAGTCCTTGGGCGGGGCTGATTACGGCACAGCGTACGCGGAGCGCGCCGAAATCTACCATCTCGTGCGCGACGCGAAGATCACGGGCTTCGCCATCGTCTCGGGCGACCGCCACAGCTTCTGGGCCGGATATGCGACTGCGGAACTTCCGCCCGGCAAGTTCGAGCCGGTCGGCTTGAGCTTCGTCGGCGCGTCACTCGTCAGTCCCGGCGCCATGGAGGCCTATGAGCACAACCTTCCGAAGGACGCTCCGCTGCGACCGCTGTTTCTTGCCGACAGGGAGGCGGGGGCGAAGCCGGACTGGACCTTCAACATGCTGCTGAAGCACGGCGTCCGTTCGTGCCTCGAATATGCAAAGAGCTTCGACCTCGAAGCGCGCACGGTCGCTGTCCAACCCGGATCTGGCTCCGCACCTCGAGTTCGTCGATCTCGGAGGACACGGTTATGCGAAGGTCCGATTGTCGGCCGATGAGATGCGCACCGAGTTCGTCTGCATCCCGCGCCCCATTGCGCGCAGCGAAAGACCGGACGGCGGGCCGATCCGGTATCGGGTATTACACACTGCTGCACTGTGGAAGAGCGGAGAGCGCCCGCAGCTGAAGACATCGGTGCTCGAAGGCGACGTTGGACTGGCG
>CAWATD010000003.1:0-506436 GCA_963784935.1 uncultured Acidobacteriota bacterium | reverse complement strand
GCGCTTCGATGCTGAAGGCCCAGGTCCCCGTCGCGTTCGCCGGGACGCAGGGCCTTCATGGTGTAGCTCGCCTGGGTGCCGTTGAACGTGGCTCCATCGGCGCGCTCGCGGAAGGGGTTGATGGCGTAGTCCGTCGTCGGGCCGCCCATCACGATGTTGAGGTTCGACGTGAAGGGCGCGGGCGGCAGGACCCTGCCGTCGTTCTCGGTGAGCGTGAAGGTCACCGTCGGGTTCTGGCCCGGCGCGGTGTTGGCGACCGACAGGATGGCGGCGTTCAGACCTTTGAGCTGGGTCGAGTTGAAGGGGATCGTATGGGCGCCCTGGACCGACGCGTCCCAGTCGCTGCGCCCACGGGCTGATGGCACGAGGCGCACGCGCTATCCGGCTGCGCCCCGGCGGGATGGTCCTCGCCGGTCGTCCAGTTGATGTTGTCGTGGCAAGCGCCGCAGGCGGCCTGCGCCGGGATACGTGTACCACGTGTAGTTCTGGGTCGCCGGCGGGGCATGGCACGTCGCGCAGTTGCGGATGTCCTGCGGGAAGGCGACCTCGGAGAAGTCGGTCTTCTGGCCGCGCCCGTAGAAGTAGTAGGGAATGCCGCCCGCCACGCTCGGCAGGCTCTCGCCCATGTGAATCTTGTGGACCATCACTTTGAAGTCCACCGTGTTGCCGGTGTCGGGATTGACCGTCTGCGGCGAGTGGCAGAGGACGCACAGCTTGACGTCGTAGCGCGAGCCGCCGTGCGCCGACAGGGGGTTGTGGCACGTGTTGCAGGCCGAGTTCGAGAGTTCGTCCCAGGCCTGAGTCACCGGGGGACCCGGGAACGAGGTGACGAAGTCCTGCTCGACGTCGTTGAAGTAGTTCTTGTCCTGAATCCCGGCCATGTTGCGGGTCGCGTAGATGCCGAGGGTCGTCGTGATCGTCTTGTCCCAATCCGCCGGCAGGGTGGTTCCGAACGTGTAGATGGAGTGGCCGATGTCGAGGTCTGTGTACTTTCCCCCCGAGTCGGCGCCCGCCTGGGTCACGGTCACACCCGGGTTCGCGCTCTCGGGCGCGCTCGTCCGTTGACGGGTGGTGTAGGAGGTGTACTGCCGCTCCCCGGAGTCGTACCACGCGAGGACGAAATTCATCGTGATCGGTCCGGCCGTGACCTTTCCGTTTCGGTCGAGCGGCTGACCCAGATCGTCCGTGTACGTCACGTCCACGACGGGCTTGCGGTTTTCGGGGATCGTGATGCTGTTGATCGTGATCTTCAGCCCCGGGCGGATATACCCGAACTCGTCTGCGGACAGCCAGAATTCCTTCTGTTGCGGCGCGTAGACCGTCTTCGGATCGGTCGCCTGCCCGGGGGCTGTACGCGCGACGATGCGCGTCACGCGACCGTTCGACATCGGCAGGATGACGAGCGCCCCCGCGGCCATCAAGGTCACGAGCCCAGCACGCAAAGACTTCATGGCGTTACCTCCTCGTCCGGAAATCCGTCGAACCGATCACGGCTCTCGGGGTTCGAGACAACCACATGCCTTCTGTTCCTTGGTTCAATTTCCTATTCTCGCGTCCTACTTATCTCTCGAAATGGGTTCCCGCCGACTGATGCGTTTGCATCAGATCGCTTTGCCACGACGACGGCCTCGCCCCCGAGCAGCTCGGTGCAGAAGCGAGCGAGCGATTCGTTCGAGAACTCGTCCCATCCGCGGCAGGGCCCGCCCCCCGCCGTCCGGGTGTCGCAGGCCAGGCCCACGTGGCACCGGATTTGCTCGGAGAGCTGCCAGAGATCGGCCAGCAGCTCGATCTGGGGCCGGGAAAGATGCGTGCTCTGGCCGAGGACGGCTTTCCAGCGTAGATGGAACTCGTGGTCGTCCCAGCGGCGAAAGCCGCGGCAGAAGATGCCGCGCTCGGCCGCAACCTGACAGAGCGTGTGGTCTTCGTCGCAGAGCACGCTCAGGCACCGGCGCAGCTTGCAGATGGCCTCGTCCCTCGTCATGACCGAGGGCGCGGGCACGGCGGTCAGACCTTCCGGCGCGGCCGCGGCCGGACGACCGTGACCGGCCGGGTCGCCAGGTAGATCAGGCGCAGTGCGGTTCCGCCGACGACCCATTCGCGCAGCGTGTCACGGCCCTCGCTGCCGACGATGACGAGGTCGGCCTTGAGCCGGTCGGACTCGCGGCGGATCGCCTCGGGGATCGACTCGTGCGGTCGGGCTCCGACGACGTGCAGGTCGGCCTCGACTCCGGAGCGCCGCAACTGGCGGGCCGCCGCGGCCAGCGAGCGCTCGCTCCGCTTGAGCGCCTCCCGGGCTCCCGGGCCGCGTTTATCGCCGTCGACGGTGATGACGGTCAGGGCGATTCCGGAGCACCCGGCCAGGTCCACGGCAAACCGAAGCGCCGCGTTGCTTCCGCGCGAACCGTCGGTTGCGACAAGGACCTTGCGCTTGCGGGCGGGAGACTGTCGGCGAGCCACGGAGTCCTATTTAGCAGCGGGCGCCCCGGCGAGGCATGATGCATTTGTACCAAAGATGACGGGCCCGGCCCGAGTCCCCGTCTCGGCCGGGCCGGGCACTAGTACACGATCCGCCTCGACCGGCTGGGCGCGGGCCGGCGCTCCACCCGGATCCGGGCGTCGAGCACCCGCGCCCCGCGGGCCAGGACCTTGACGGGGTTCAGGTCCATCTCTCGGACTTCCGGGCACATCTCGACGAGGGCCGAGACGCGCAGGAGCAGCTCCCGCAGGGCCGCCTCGTCGGCCTTCGGCGCCCCGCGGTAGCCGCGCAGCAGGGCGGTGCCGCGGACCTCCTCGAGCATGGCCGCGGCGTCGGAGTCGGTCAGCGGATGGAGGCGAAATGCCGCGTCCGAGAGCAGTTCGACGAGGGTCCCGCCGCTGCCGTAGACGACGAGGGGGCCGAACGTCGGGTCCCGCACGACCCCGACGATGACCTCCACGCCGCCCGTGACCATCGGCTGCACGAGCAGGGCCGTGAGGCCCTCGAGCCGCGAGACCATCTGTTCGGCGGCCGCTCGCACGGCGGCGGCACTGTCTAGCCCGAGGCGCACGCCGCCGACCTCCGTCTTGTGGAGGATCGCCGGACCAACCGCCTTGAGCACGACGGGAAATCCGACCTCCGCGGCCGCGGCGGCCGCTGCCGCGGGGTCGGCCGCAAGACGCAGGGTCGCGGCCGGGACGCCGAATGCGGCCAGGAGGCGGTTGCACTCCAGGGGGTCGAGCCAGCCGCCCCCCCGGCCGAGCGCGGCATCCACGACGGCGCGGGCATCGGCCCGATGGAGGTCGCCGAACTCCGGGATGGTGCCGGGCGGCCGCTCGCGCCATTGCCCATACTCGACCGCCCGCGCGAGTGCGATGGCGGCGGGTTCGGGAAACGCATAGCTCGGGATCGGTTGGAGGATCGCCGGCGCGCCCCGGGCGCTCATGAAGATGGCGAGGACGGGCTTCTTCCCCGCCTCCCGCGTCCCCTCGACGATGGCGCGGGCGACGGAATCCGCGTCGGTCGCGATCGGGGGGATGAAGATGACGAGCAGGCTGTCCACGTTCGGGTCGGCCAGCACGAGCCGCAGCGTGCGCACGTAGTGATCCGGCGGGGCGGCCGCGAGCATGTCGACCGGATTGGCGACGCTCGCCGCGGCCGGCAGAAATCCGCGCAGCGCCGCGGCCGTATCGGGCGAAAGCGCAGGCAGTTCGAGACCCTGCGCCTCGCAGGCGTCGGCTGCGAGGATGCCCGGCCCGCCCGCGTTGGTCACGATCGCGACCCGCCGGCCCCCGGGCACCGGCTGGTGCGCCAGGAGGGCGGCGACGTCGAAGAGCTCTTCGAGCGTGCCCGTCCGGATGACGCCGGCCTGCCGGAAAAGGGCGTCCACGACCGCATCGCTCTCGGCGAGCGCGCCCGTGTGGGACGAGGCGGCGCGCGCGCCGGCCCGCGAACGGCCGGCCTTGACGGCGACGATGGGTTTGCGCCTGGCGACGCGGCGCGCGATGCGGGCGAACACGCCCGGGCTGCCGAAGCTCTCGAGGTACAGCAGGATCACGTCGGTCCGCGGATCCTCGGCCCAGTACTGCACGAGGTCGTTGGACGAGACGTCGGCCTTGTTTCCCACCGACACGAACGTCGAGATCCCGAGGTTCAGGCGCGCGGCGTAGTCGAGCAGCGCGAGGCCGAGGGCCCCGCTCTGCGAGGACAGCGCCACGCGGCCTTCGGGCGGATAGGTCGGCGCGAACGTCGCGTTCAGGCTCACGGCGGGGTTCGTGTTGACGAGGCCCATGCAGTTGGGCCCGACCATCCGCATGCCGGCGTCGCGGATCTTCTCGAGCAGGGCGGCCTCCCGGCGGCGGCCCTCCTCGCCCGTTTCGCTGAAGCCCGCGGTGATGACGACGACGCCCTTGACGCCCTTGGCGGCGCAGTCGTCGATCGCCGCGGGGACGGCTGCGGCGGGCACGGAGATGATGGCCACGTCCACGGGCCCGGGGACGTCGGCAAGGCGCGCGTAGCAGGGGACCCCCTCGATCTCCGAAGCCGACGGGTTGATCGGAAAGATGGTTCCGCGAAAGCCGGCCGACAGGACGTTGTGGAGAATTTCGGCGCCGATCTTTCCGCGCTCCCGGCTGGCGCCGATGACGGCCACGGAGCGGGGCTCGAAGAGCCGGGCCATCGAGGCGGCGGCGGCCTTTTCCGAGCGGTCGGCCGACTTTTCCTCGAAGTCGGGCGTCGGCGTGAGGGAGACGACGATCCGGTCGCCGTCCGAGGCCGTTCGCCTCTGCATCGGGAACCCGCAATTGGCGAAGACGTCGAGCATGCGGGGGTTCGGTCCCGGAGCGCGGGCCTCGAAGCTCCCGATGCCGCGCGCGCGGCCGATCTCGGCGAGGCGCTCGAGCAGGCGCGTTCCGACGCCCTGGCCCTGCAGGGCCTGGTCGACGGCGAAGGTCACCTCCGCTCTTGCCGGTTCGGACGGGTCGCGGACGTAGTGCGCCACGGCGACGATCCGGCCCGCGCTTTCGCCGACGTAGCCGAAGCGATCGCGATAGTCGACCGCGCAGGCCGACGCGGCCGTTCTCGCGTCCGGCCGGTCGATGCCGAAGAAGCGGAAGTACACGCTATCGCCGGCCAGTCGCCGTTCGAAGTCGAGCAGCGCCAGCGCATCCGCGCGCCGGATGGGCCGCAGGCGCAGGGTCGAGCCCGTGCGCAGGACGACGTCCGACGCTTCGTGCGCCGGATAGTCCTCGGCCGTTCCCGTCGAATCCCGCGGTGCCTCGTTCGCCTGGTCGGACGGCATCCTGTCCTCCGAAGGTCTCCTTTCTAACATTTCACGCGTTCGAACGGGTGGCTCGCGGGTCGGCGGTAGGATCGGTGCGATGCCAGCGGCCGTGACCCTGACCCTCAACCCGGCGATCGACGAATCGGCGAGCGTCGGGCAGGTCCTCTCGGAGCGCAAGCTGCGCTGCGGACCGACGCGCTACGAGCCGGGCGGAGGCGGCATCAACGTGTCGCGCGTGCTGCGGCGCCTGGGCGACGACGCCCCGGCGATCTATCCGGCCGGCGGGCCTGCGGGCGAATTGCTTGGCCGGCTGCTGGACGCCGAGGGCGTGGTCCGCTGGCCCGTGCCGATCGGGGAGTGGACGAGGGAGAACTTCAACGTCCTCGAGGAGTCGAGCGGGCGCCAGTTTCGCTTCTGCCAGGCGGGTCCGACGCTTTCGCAGGAAGACGTCGAGCGCTGCGTCGGTCTGCTCCGGGCGTCGAGGCCCGCGCCCGCATTCGTGGTGGCGTCGGGCAGTCTTCCCCCGGGCGTGCCGCCGGACTTCTATGCGCGCCTGGCGCACCTCGTGCGGGACTCCGGGGCGCGCCTCGTCCTCGACGCTTCGGGCGAAGCCCTGAGAATGGCTGCGGAAGCCGGCGTCTTTCTCCTGAAGCCGAGCCTGCGGGAGTTTCAGGAGCTCATGGAGACCCCGGGCGCGGACGAGGCGCGCCTGGTGGAGCTCGGCCGGATGCTGGTCGCGCGGGGCGGCTGCGAGCTGCTCGTCCTTTCGCTCGGATCGGGCGGCGCGCTCTGGATCACGTCCTCGGGGCAAGGGCGCATTCCCGCCCCGTCGGTGCCGGTGGCCAGCGGCGTCGGCGCCGGAGACAGCATGGTCGCCGGAATGGTCCACCGCCTGCTTCGCGGCAGCGACGTCGGGGAGGCCGTCCGTTACGGCGTCGCGGCGGCGGCCGCCTCGATCATGAACCCGGGCACCGCGCTGTGCCGCCCGGAGGACGTGGAACGCATTTACGCCGGCATGCGCTGAAGCGCGATCCGCCTTACGCCGTCGGCGCGAGCTGGCGAACCCAGGCGGGCGCCAGGCCTTGGCGGCGCAGCGTCGTGATGACGCGCTCCGGCGTGCCCCAGTCGCTCCAGCTCACAGGAGGAAGCTGCGAGACCGCGAGCCGCCCAGGGGAGAAGGCGAGCACGGACCGTGAAAAGTTCGCGGTGGGCGCCAGCGCGTAGGCGCGCTCGATGGCCTCGGCCTCGCCGACGGTCCCGACGAAGGGCCGGATCCGGCCCAGGCGCTCGTACAGCTCCGGCAGGTAGCGCCGGCCGGCCTCCAGGATGGCGGAAACCTTCGCCACCATCACGAACGTGTTCCAGAGGCCGCCCCGCTCGAAACAGGCGCGCGCCTCCGCGGGCGAAGGCTTCTCGACGAAGCGATCGACCGTGCGGATGGCCCCGGCCGACGTCTTCTCGAGCTCCATGCCGGGCTCGATCCAGCCATACCCGGTCTCCGCCGAATCCGGGGCTGCGGCGACGAGAACGATACGGCTCGGATGGCGTTCGACGACCGCGGCGAGGGAGAAGATGTGGCGCATGAAGGCGGCGTCGTCGGCCACGAAGTGATCCGACGGGAACACGGCGACGGTCGCCCGGGGATCGTGCCACGAGATCCAGAGGGCGGGCAGGAGGACCCCGGCCGCCGTGCCGCGATCCTGCGCCTGCTCGAGGTTCTTCGCCGCGCTCGGAACCGAGGACTCCGCGGAGAAGAACGGCGCGTGCGCCTTCGTCGTGACGACCACCGTGCGGTCGGGCGGCACCGCCAGTCCCACCCGATCCAGCGTTTGCCGCAGCAGCGAGCGCGAGCCGACGAGGACCGCGAATTGCTTGGGCCGCCCATCCGGGTGGATTCGGTCGACGAGCGGGCGCAGCCGCTTCCCCTGGCCTCCAGCGAGCACGATGGCCCACATCCCCTCACCGCGGCCGGAAAGCTTCACCACCACTTCGTCCTCTGTCGCCACCCCGGCCGACATCATGAACGCCATCGGACCCAAAGTCATGATTCAAGTCGATCACCGCGCTGTAAAGCGGGTTTGCAGTCCGGGAAAAGCCCACGAGAATCCGAACAATTGATGCGTTTGCATTAATCCAGCGCGAATCTGGGGGGACGAGACTCGATCCATGAACATCCCGCCGCAGATCAACGTTCGGGGGGTCGACAATGCCGCCGAGGTCGAGGGCAAGATCCGCGAACGGGTCTTGCGCCTCGAGCGCTACTCGGACGAGATCCAGCGCTGCCAGGTCTGGGTCCAGGCGCCCCACGGGCACCACCGGCAAGGCCGCCTGTGCGACGTGCGCATCCGCATCACGGTTCCAAACGAGGAGCTTGTCGTCGAGAACCAGCCCCGGGACGACGACGTCCAGGTCGCGATTCGGAACGCCTTCGACGCCGCGCGCCGGCAGCTCGAGGACTACGCGCGGCGCCGGCGGGGCGAGGTCAAGAGTCACAGGCCGCCGGCGGCCCCGCAGCCGGCCGAAGACGGGGGGAGTTGACATGCGCCGCATGCAGGTTCGCGACTTGATGACCGACACGGTCTTCACGCTCAGGCCCCACGACGACCTGGCGGCGCTCTACGACCTGATGGACGCCAAACACATCCGGCACGTGCCGATCGTCGATCGGGAGCGGGACCTCGTGGGCCTGGTGACCCACCGCGACCTTTCGCGCACCGCGCTCGGGCCCCAGGAGGACGCCCCGCTGTCGCTGCAACGCGAGATGCTCCGCCGCCGCAAGGTCCGCGAGATCATGGCCACCGAGGTCGACACGATCGAGGCGGACGAGGACCTTCGGGTGGCCGCCGAAATGCTGATCGAGAACAAGATCGGTTGCGTGCCCGTGGTCGAGGGGACGCACCTGGTCGGGATCCTGACGGAGTCGGATTTCGTCCGCCACTACGTGCACAGCTCCTAGGAGGCTCCCATGAAGCGGATTCGCAACATCCTCCTGGCTACCGATTTCTCGGCGGCGTCGCAGCCGGCGATGCGCCGCGCCCTGGAGATGGCGCACGCCAGCAAGGCCGTCCTCTGGATCGTTCACGTGGCGCTGCCGCCCGGCCCGATGCCGCGGAACGGCTACGCGCTGCCGCGGCTCTACGAGGAGATGGAGCTCGCCATCCGCACCGACGCGCAGAGGCGGCTGGGGGCGATGCTCGCCCGCGCGCGCAAGGACGGGGTGCGCGCCCGGACCCTGCTTCTGAAGGGCGTGACGCACGAGGCGATCGTCCGCGCGGCCCGCGCCCGCCACGCCGACATGATCGTGATCGGAACCCACGGGCGGACGGGAGTGGCCCGGTTCTTCGTGGGGAGCGTGGCGGCCCGGATCGTCGCCGCGGCGTCGTGCCCGGTGCTGACCGTGCGCGGCCGCTAGAGAGGCCGCCGCCATGCGAGAAGAGCGCAAGCGCAAGGCCCGCTCCGTGAACCGGCGCGAGGAGCTCCGCCCGGCGGTCCTTCTCGGGAAGGAGCGCTCGGCGGGCAAGACCACGACGAAGCGGGCGTCCGTCGGGGCGCGGCCCGCCGGCCCGTCGCGCCTGAAGCCGGCTCGGTAGCCGGCGTGGAGACCGCCCCGACGCCGCCCCGTGCACGCGCGCGGCGGCGGCGCTGGCTCCTGTGGGGCGCGGGACTGGCCGCCGGCACCGTCCTGCTGCGCCTGACGGTCCTGCGTCCGGCAGCCGTCCCGGTGACGGTCTTTCGCGCCGCGGTGGGGCGGGTGGAGGAGAGCGTCTCCAACAGCAAGGCCGGCACCGTCAAAGCGCTGCGCCGCGCCACGCTGTCTCCGGAGGTCGGAGGCCGGGTGCGGGATTTACCGGCCCGAAAGGGGATGCGCGTGCGCCAGGGCGACGTCCTCATGCGGGTGGCCGACGGCGATTACCGGGCCCAGGTCGCGGTCCAGGCAAGCGCCGTCGAGGCGGCGCGGTCCGGGCGCACCGAGGCGTGCCGGACGGCCGAGCAGCTCGATCGCGAGCTCGCCCGCAACCAGGCCCTTTCGCGCGAGAGCCTCGTTTCGGCCGAGCTCCTCGACCAGCTGCAGAGCCGCAGAGATGCGGCGGCGGCGTCGTGCTCCGCGGCGGCTGCGCGCATCGGACAGGCGGAGGCTTCTCTCGAGGCGGCGCGCGTGGCCCTCGAGAAGACCGTGCTGCACGCGCCCTTCGCCGGGGTGGTCGCGGACTTGACCACCGAGGTGGGCGAGTGGATCACGCCTTCGCCGCCCGGGCTTCCGATTCCGCCGGTCATCGTGCTGCTCGACGACAGCGCGATCTATCTCAGCGCTCCCATGGACGAGGTGGACGTGGGGCGGGTCCGCGTCGGCCAGGCCGTGCGGCTGACGCTCGATGCGTTTCCGGGCCGCTCGTTCGCCGGCAGGGTGACGCGGGTCGCACCGTACGTCCAGGACATCCAGGAGCAGAATCGCACGTTCGAGATCGAGGCCGAGTTCGACGACGCCGATTTTGCACGGGGGCTGTCTCCGGGGACTTCGGCCGACGTCGAGGTCGTGCTCTCGGCGCGCGACGGCGTGCTGCGCATCCCGAGCTCGGCCATCCTCGAGGGGGACCGCGTCCTGATCGTGCGCAACGGCAGGCTCGAGGGCCGCAATGTCGGGCTGGGGCTGAAGAACTGGCAGTTTGCCGAGGTGCGTTCGGGGCTCGTTGCCGGCGATGCGGTGGTCGTGTCGCTCGATCGGGCCGACGTCCGGGAGGGTACGCGGGCGTCGGTGGCCGCGGAAGCCACCCGGTGATCGAGCTCTCCGGGGTGCGCCGGGAATTCCAGGTCGGGGGGCAGCCGGTCTACGCGCTGCGGGGGATCGACATGACGATCCCCGACGGCGACTACTGCTCGATCATGGGTCCCTCGGGCTCCGGCAAGTCGACGCTCTTGAACATCCTCGGTTGCCTCGACCGGCCGACGGCAGGTTCCTATCGCCTCGACGGCCGCGAGGTCGGCGCGCTCGAAGACGCTGCGCTCTCGGAGGTGCGGCGCCACCGGATCGGCTTCGTCTTCCAGTTCTACCACCTCGTGCCCCGCCTGACCGCCGCCGGCAACGTCGAGCTGCCGATGATCTTCGCGGGGGTGGAGCGGGGGGAGCGCGCCGAGCGGGTGGCCAGGGCCCTCGCTGCCGTCGGTCTGACGGGCCGGGCCGCGCACACGGCCGAGCAGCTGTCCGGCGGCGAGCGGCAGCGCGTCGCCATCGCCCGGGCGGTCGTCATGGGGCCGACGCTGCTGCTCGCCGATGAGCCCACCGGGAACCTCGACTCGGCCGCGGGCGCCGAAATCGTCAAGCTCCTCGAGGGGATGAACGCGCGGGGCCTGACCCTCGTCGTCGTCACCCACGACCCGGACATCGGCCGCCGCGCCCGTCACCGCATCCGCCTCGTGGACGGCGCCGTCGCCCTCGAGGAGCGGGCTGCCGCGGGCGCGGTCTCGGGGCAGGCGTCGTGAGCCCGCAGGATCTGCTCGCGTTCTCGGCCGGGGCGCTGCGCGGGCACCGGCTTCGGACGGGCCTCTCGCTGACCGGCGTCGCGATCGGCGTGGCGTCGGTGGTCCTTCTGACGAGCCTCGGCGAGGGCGCCCGGCTCTACGTGACGGGAGAGTTCGGCTCGCTCGGGACGAACCTGCTGATCGTGCTGCCCGGCAAGACCGAGACCACCGGCGTCACGCCGTTTCTGACCGGCGCCCCGCACGATCTCACGCTCGACGACAGCGAGGCGATCGCCCGGCGCGTGCGCTCGGTGCGCAGCGTCGCGCCGCTGTCGCGGGGAACGGCCCCGGCGAGCCGGGCCGACCGCCGCCGCGACGTCACCGTCACCGGCACGACCGCCGAGTTTCTCGGGGTCCGCAGGATGACGCTGCAGACCGGCCGGTTTCTCCCCCGCCTCGAGGCCGGGCGCGAGCCGCACGTGTGCGTGCTCGGCGCGAAGGTGCGCGCCGAGCTCTTCGGCGCGGCCAACCCGCTCGGGGAGATCGTGCGCCTCGGCGACGAACGGTACCGGGTCATCGGCGTGCTCGCGCCCCGCGGGATCTCGCTCGGGATGGACATGGACGACATGGTCTACGTGCCGGTCGGGCGCGCGATGAAAATGTTCAACCAGACGGGGATCTTCCGGCTCCTCGTTGAGGTCCGGTCGCACGACGAGATCGCGGCCGCCGAAGAGGCCGTGCGCCGGGTCGTCGCCGAGCGCCACGACGGCGAGGACGACGTGACGATCCTGACCCAGGACTCGGTCCTGGCGAGCTTCGGCCGGATCCTCGCGATCCTGACCGCGGCGCTCGTGGGCATCGCGGCGATCTCGCTGACGGTCGCCGGTCTCGGGATCATGAACGTGATGCTCGTGTCCGTCGCCGAGCGCACCCGGGAGATCGGGCTCTTGAAGGCCCTCGGCGTGACGCGGCGCCAGATCGTCTCGGTCTTCCTGGTGGAGGCCGCCGTCCTGTCGTCGGCAGGAGGCGCGGCGGGCCTAGCGGTGGCCTTCGCCGGGGCGGGGCTGCTGCGCGGCCTCTACCCGAGCTTCCCGGTGCAGCCGCCGTCGTGGGCGGTCGCCGCGGCCGTGCTCGTTTCCGTCTCCGTGGGCCTGGTGTTCGGGGCGGCGCCGGCGCGGCGGGCGGCGGGCCTCGACCCGATCGTCGCGCTGGCGAGGCGATGAGCGCATGACGACGGGGGAGCTCGTCCGGCTCGCGTGGGGAGCGGTGGCCGCGCGGCGGCTGCGATCGGCGCTGACGGTGCTCGGGATCGTCATCGGGATCGCTTCGGTCATTCTCCTGACGTCTCTGGGCGAGGGGACGCGGCACTACATCGTCGCGGAGTTCACGCAGTTCGGGACCCACATCCTGTCGGTGACCAGGGGCAAGACCACGACGAGCGGGATGCCGGGCCTCTCGGCGACCGTGCGCAAGCTCACGATCGACGACGCGGAGGCGCTGCGCCGCGTGCCCGGGATCTTGAAGATCCTGCCCGGGGCCTACGGCTCCGCCCGCGTGGAGTACGGAGAACGCTCGCGCCGGGTGCTCGTCTCGGGCGTCACGGCGGAGCTACCAGAGGTTTTCCAGTTCCGGGTGCGGCAGGGCCGCTTCCTGCCGCCCGGCGATCCGCGACGAGGATCCCCGCAGGCCGTGTTCGGGCCGAAGCTCGCCCACGAACTCTTCGGCGACGCCAACCCGCTCGGCTCCCGGGTGCGGATCGGCGGGGTCCGGTTCGTCGTCGTCGGTGTCATGGAGCCGAAGGGGCAGATCCTCGGCTTCGACATGGACGACCGGGCCTACGTTCCCGTGGCCAGCGCGCAGAGCCTCTTCAACACCGCCGAGCTGACGGAGATCCACGGCCTCTTTTCGGCGGACACGCCGCCCGCCACCATCCGGGAGCGCGTGCGGCGCGTCCTCAAGGCGCGCCACGGCGGCGAGGAGGATTTCACGATCATGACCGAGGACGAGATGCTCGGCGTGCTCGGCCGCGTCCTCTCGGTCGTGAGCCTCGCGGTCGCCGGCATCGCGGGGATCTCGCTCGTCGTGGGCGCGATCGGCATTCTCACCATGATGTGGATCTCGGTCGGCGAACGAACGGGCGAGATCGGCCTGGTTCGCGCGCTCGGAGCCACGCGTCGCCAGGTCCTGCAGCTCTTCCTGGTGGAGGCGGCGCTGCTCTCGGCGGTCGGCGGGGCGATCGGGATCGCGGTCGGCCTCGGAATCGGCGGGCTGCTGCGCGTCGCGTCGCCGGGCCTGCCCCTGCACACCGCGCCGGCCTTCGCGGTCGCGGCGCTCGCCGTCAGCCTGCTGGTGGGCATTCTCTCGGGCGTGCTGCCGGCGCGGCGCGCGGCGCGGCTCGATCCGCTGGAAGCGCTGCGCGCCGAATGAAACCGGGACTTCAGCGCGAACGAGCGGACTGCTTCGCCGGGGCCTTCGCGCGTGTGGCGCGCTTCGGGGCCGGGGAAGCCTTCGGCGGGCGGGCCGGTGCGGGATGCGTCGGGAGCGTGCGCGAATCGGCAGCCAGGCCGTGCTGATACGCAAACGCCACGGCGGCGAGCTTGGTGTGGACGTCCAGCTTCGAGAGGATCTTCGCGATGTGGTTGCGCACCGTGACCGGGGAAATGAAGAGCTCTGCGGCGATCCCATCGGTCGCGAGGCCCTGGGCCATCTTGCGCAGGATCTCCTGCTCGCGGTCGGTGAGCGAAGTCAGTTCTCCGGCGGCGGTCCGCAGGGAGGGGCGCGACGAGGGCCGCTCGTCCACCGCCTCCGCGAGCTCGCGCTCGAGATCGGAGGCTGGCGCGTCCGGATCCCGGAGCACGTGAACGATGGTCGCCAGAGACGGGTGCCCGCCGGAAATCGCGAACGGTGTCGCGGAGACGCGCCGGAAACCGCCTCCCTCGACGGGGACATCGATCAGGAAGCTGTGAAGCTCCTCGTCCGGGTGCGCGCGCGCCTGGGTCGAGACCGGGCAGGAGGCGCCGCAGTACCGGTTGCCGTGGACGTCGCGCCCGCAGAGCACGTCGTAGCAGCGCCGGCCGAGGACCTGGTAGGCGGGGCGGCCGAGCAGCCGCTCGCACGCCTTGTTCCAGAGAATGATGAGGTCGTTTCGGTCGAAGGCGAACACGGCCTCGCCGCTTTGCGCGATGCGTTCGAGGACCTCGACGGGGCGTGGCATGATGTAAATGTATCCTCTTTCCGGCGTCGAGAGGCGAACTGTCGGGGCCCCCTCGCGGAGGCCGACGGAGCCGGATGCTGAAGTAAGCTCCGCTCTCACAGGAGGTTGGGCCCTCGGCGCGGCCTGGACGGGGGCGCAAAGAAGATGGACGAGTCGCTCGCGGTCCGCTTGGGCATCTGCCTCGGGATCGGCCTGCTGATCGGGGCCGAGCGGGAGCGCCGAAAGGGGTCGGGAGCGGGCCGGGGCCCCGCGGGCCTGCGGACTTTCGCCGTGACCGCCCTCATCGGCGGCGTCAGCCTCGCGTTCGGGGGCGAGGCCGTGCTCGTCGCCGCTGCCCTGGTCGTGGGCGCGCTGGCCACGGTGGCCTACGCCCGCGGCCGCGGAAAGGACCCGGGAATCACCTCGGAAGTCAGCCTCGTGGCGACCCTCCTGCTCGGCGCACTCGCGGTCCGCGCGCCGGCCCTGGCGGCGGGGCTCGCGGTGGTCACGACGATCCTGCTTGCCTCGCGGTCCCGGCTCCACCGGTTCGTCGGGAAGATCCTGACCGAGCAGGAGCTGCACGACGCCCTTCTGCTGGCGGCCGCCATCCTCGTCGTGCTGCCGCTGACGCCGGACCGGGGCCTCGGTCCCTTCGGCGTCCCGAATCCGCGGATCGTCTGGAAACTCGTGGTCGTCGTGATGGCGGCGAGCTCGGCCGGGTACGTCGCCCTGCGGGCCCTCGGGCCCCGCTACGGCCTGCCGCTGGCGGGCTTCGCATCGGGCTTCGTATCGAGCGCGGCGACGATCGCGGCGATGGGAAAGCGCTGCGCGGCCGACCGGCGCATCGCGGCCGCCGCGGTGGCCGGCGCGGTCCTCTCGACGGTGGCGACCGTCGTGCAGTTGGTCGCGCTGCTCGCCGTGACGAGCCCGGCCTGCCTCGGCGCGCTCGTGCGGCCGCTGGCGGCCGCGGGGCTCGCCGCCATTCTGTACGGCGCCGTCTTTGCGATCCGGGCCGCGCGAACGACCTCCTCCGGCCAGATCGGCTCCGGCCGCGCGTTCGATCTGAAGACGGCCGTTCTCTTCGCGGCCGTGGTGTCGGTCGTGATGCTCGGCGCGGCGGCCGTCACGGCTCGGTACGGCGAGCGGGGCCTCGTCTTCGCCGGGGCCGCCGCGGGACTGGCCGACACGCATTCTCCGGCGGTCTCGGTCGCCGCTCTCGTGGCTTCGGGCCGGATCGCTCCGTCGGCCTCCGTGCTTCCCATCCTCGCTGCCCTGACCGCGAACACCCTCACGAAGTCGGTGCTCGCCGCGATCGCGGGCGGGAGGCGATTCGCGGCCGAGGTCGTTCCGGGCCTCGTCCTCGTCATCCTCGCGGCCTGGGCCGGAGCCCTGCCGCTGCCCTGACGGCTCGCGCGGGTTCAGGGGCCCGGCGGCAGCCGCAGGGAACGCCGCATCAGGCGATCGAGCCAGCGATCGGGAAGCGCGGCACGCAGCGGGATGAACATGCGCGCGATGCGTCCCACCGGGTAGCGCGTGCGCGGCCGCTCCGACTCGATCGCCTCGACGATGGCGCGGGCGACCGCCTCGGCGGGGAGCTTGCCTTTCTGAAACTCGACGTCCATCGCGCGCTCGGCCAGCGCGTACAGCTCGCGGTAGGGCCCGGGGCGGGACAGCAGGGGCGCGACGCCCGAGCGCGCCCGGTCGCCGAAGCGTGTCTCGATCGGGCCCGGCTCGACGAGCACGACTCGGATGCCGAAGGGCGCGATCTCGACCCGCAGGGCGTCCGAGACGGCCTCGAGCGCGTGCTTGGAGGCGCAGTAGGGGGCGGAGAAGGGGATGGCGACCCGACCGGCGACCGAGGAGATGTTGACGATCGTGCCGCAGCGCTGCCTGCGCATGGCGGGAAGGACGGCCTGGGTCACGGCGACGGCGCCGAAGAGGTTGACCTCGAACTGCGCGCGCCACTCGTCGGGCGTGACCTCCTCGACCGCCCCGTACTGGCCGTATCCCGCGTTGTTGACGAGGGCGTCGATGCGGCCGGCGCGCGACAGCACGTTCCCCACCGCCGCGGCGATCGTCGCGGGATCCGTCACGTCGAGGGCCAGGGCGGAGAGGCCGTCGGGCCGTTCCAGCTCGGCCAGGTCGTTGCGGTTGCGGGCCGACGCGAAGACGCGGTGGCCGCGGTCGGCCAGGGCGATTGCCGTGGACCGGCCGATGCCGGAAGAGCATCCGGTGACGAGGATCACGCGTTTGGCGGCCACGCCCGGATGTTACCCTCTTGGGGGAGGCGAGAAAGCCACGCGGACCCGCGACGGCAAATCGGTTGAGCGCGCCGCGGCAAGGCGACCAAGCTCCGCGGGGAGAATCGGTTGCGCCGGTAAACCCGAAGGACCCCTGTTCGTCTATCCCATGTGCCCGCCCTTGCGATGATCCCGCGAGAAACTCCGCCGCAGGTCGACGAAGCCCGGCTCATCCGGGAGATCCGCGCGGGCAATGTCGAGGCGTTCGAGCACTTCGTCCGGACCTACCAGAAGAAGATCACGCGGATCGCCCATCGTTTTCTTCGCGACGCGGGCGAGGCCGACTGCGCGGCGCAGGAAAGCTTCCTGCGCGCGTACCAGAACATGGCCGATTTCCGGGAGGGCTCGACCTTCGAGACCTGGCTGACGCGGATCTGCATCAACTGGTGCAAGGACCGTCTCAAGCGGCGCAGGGTGGTCCTGTTCTTCCACCAGGCGCCGGCGAGGGAAGACGACGGCGGACTCGGCCCGGCCGACATCGCTCCGGCCGAGGACCCTTCTCCGGAGCGCCGCGCGGCCGGGCGGGAGATCCGTGAAAGGCTCGGCACCGCGATGGAATCCCTTTCGCCGCGCCAGCGCTCGATCTTCGTCATGAAACACTTCGAGGAACTGTCGATCCCGGACATCGCGGAGTTGACGGGGCTCGACAGCGGAACGATCAAGTCGCACCTCTTCCGCGCCGCGCAGAAGATCCGACAGCGGCTCGCCGACTTTCAGGCATAGGCACAGAGACAAGATGGACAAGCAGGATTTCAATCGCCACCTGACCGACGCCGAACTCTTCGGTCTCGCCGCGCCGCCCGCCGGAGAGCTGGAGGCGTTGCCGCCGCACCTCTCCGCGTGCCAGGACTGCAGCCGCGCGCTCCTGGAGTGGAAGGCCTCGGTGCGCGCGCTGGCGGAGGAGGAGGTCGACGAGATCGAGCGCCGCTCGCCCCGGCAGTGGCACGCCACGCAAGAGGCGACCATGGCCGCGATCCGCCGGGCGGCCCGGCCGGCCCGCCGCGGCCGCCCGCAGGTCTGGGCCGCCGGGATCGCCGCCTCGCTCGTGGTGATCGCTCTGGCGATGCCGCCGCGGCATCGCGCGCCGGTCGATGTGGCCGCCGCGGTTCCGACGCCCGCCGCGCAAACCAGTCTGTCGCCAGTGGACCAGGCCGACGACGATCTGCTGCGCGAGGCGTCCTACCTTGCCGGCGGCGGCGACGACGACGACGGCTCCGAGGCCGACTCGGAGGAGAGCTTGTGAAGAGTGTGAAGAGATCATCGCTCGCGATCGCGGCCCTGCTCCTGGTCCTGGGACCCGCCCTCGGCCAGCAGGGCCTCGGCGACGGGAAGTGGTGGAAGAGGCCCCGGGCCGTGCAGGCGCTCGGGCTGACGGCCGCACAGTCGTCCGAGCTCGAGAAGATCTTCGCGAAGAGCCGGCCGAAGCTCATCGACCTCAAGGCCGATCTCGAGAAGAAGCAGTTCGCCTACGACCAGGCCATGAGCGCCGACAGGGTGGACCGTCAGGAGGTCGAGGCGAAGATCGAGGCCCGGGAGCAGGCGCGCGCGAGGCTCCAGAAGGAGCTCTCGCTCATGGAGCTCGATATGAGGCAGGTCCTGACGCCCGAACAGCGCGAGAAGGTCTCGCAGTTCCGGGAAGAGAAGCGCCAGCGGTGGATGGAACGCCGCAAGGCCCTGCGCGGAGGAGCGCCCGATCCGGGCGGCACTCCGTAGCGGTCAGCCGTCCCGGAACCGCTCCTCCTTCCACGGGTCACCTCTCATGTGGTACCCGTTCTCCTCCCAGAAACCCGCCCGGTCCTCGCGCACGAGCTCGAAGCCGCTGGCCCACTTCGCGCCCTTCCAGAAGTAGAGATGCGGAATCACGATGCGCATCGGCGCGCCGTGCTCGGCCGTCAGCGGCTGGCCCGAGTGGTGCGTGGCGAGGAGGTTCTCCTCGCGGTCGAGGTCGGCGAGGGGCACGTTCGTGGTCCAGCCGCCGATGGCGTGCTCGACGACGAAGCGCGCTTGCGGCCGGGGGCGGACGATCTTGAGCACTTCGCGAACGGGAACGCCCTCCCACTCGTTGTCGAGCCTGGTCCAGTGTGTGACGCAGTGCACGTCGTTCTTGCGGGCCGCGCGCGGGAGCTTCTGGAATTCCTCCCAGGTCCAGGAGGTCGGGTTCTCGACCTCGCCCCAGGCCGAGAACTTCCAGGTTGCCATGTCCACCTTCGGGATCGCGCCGAAATGGAGCACGGGCCACTGCTGCGTCACGAACTGGCCGGGCGGCACCCGGGACGGGTCCGGGTTGGCGAAGCGGATCTTCGGGTGTTTCCGGATGATCATGCGGCGAGTTCCCCGTTGCAGAAGTCACGATACCAATCTCGTCGCTCAAACCATGCATGAGGGCCTGAAGAACGAGAGCCACAGCGCCCGGCAGAAGCCGGATGGCATTCTCGGAACTTCGGTGACAGAAGGCTAGTATCCCTCCCATGGAGCCCGAGGCGCGTCGAAAGGTCGAGGAGTATGTCCGGCCGCTGGCGGTCGGCCTCGACGGCGTCACCAATTACGGCGACGTCGAGCGGGTGGTTTCCGCGGCGGAAACCATTGCGGAGGTCGAAGCGGGCCTCGACCGGGACCTTCTCTTCCTCCTCGCGGCGTTTTCGGGCCAGGAGAAATGGGTGTCGCGGATGGGCCACCGGAGCCGCACCGAGAGGTTCCTGGCCTCCCTGGGGATTGCGCCGCGCACGGTCCAGCGGCTCTTTCGGGGTCTGACCCGCTTCGGCACCGGGCCGGCGTCGCCGGAGGAGGAGATCGTCCACGACGCCGTACGGCTCGACGCGATGGGCGCATATGGCATCGCGCACGGCCTGGCCGATGCGTACCGGGAGCGGCTGAGCATCCTCGAAATGGCCGAGGCGATCGAGGCGGCAGCGGGCGTGGCGTTGCGGACCGCGGCGGGGCGCCGGCTCGCCAGGGAGCGCCGCGAAGTGATGCGGGCGTTCGCCCGGCAGCTGCGTGCGGAGCACGCGGAGTTTTCGCGCGGGGCTCAGGTGAGCGACTTGCCCCCGTCCACGCGCAAGACCTGACCCGTCAGGAAGGCGGGCCCCGCGCACAGAAAGAGCACGGTTTCGGCCACGTCGGAGGGGCTGCCGTTTCTCTGCATCGGCGCCTGCAGTGCCCAGCGTTGCGCAACCTCCGGGGAAGTCCCTTCCGGCACGAGCACCGTCCCGGGCGCGACGCCGTTGACCGAGACTTCGGGCGCGAGCTCGACGGCGAGAGCGCGGACGAGGCCTTCGACGGCGGCCTTCGAGACGGAGTGGGCCAGGTAGTTCTTCAACGGAGTATTCGCCAGGAAGTCCGAGATGAGTACGATGCGCCCGCGGCGCTCGCGCAGCTGCGAGGCGGCCTCGCGGGCCATCAGGAAGCCGGCTCGCGCGTTCACGTCCATCGCGGAGTCCCAGAGGGCCTCGTCCGTCTCGTCGAGCGATGCCCGATGGAAGTTTGCGGCGCAATGGACGAGCAGGTCGAGTTCGTGGAGCTCCCGGATGGCGCTTCGGACGAGCGCGCGGCAATCCTCGGGTCGGGCGAGGTCGGCCCGGATCGCGGCGGCGCGGCGGCCCAGGCCGACGATTTGCCCCGCGACATCCTCCGCCGGCGCGGGGGACTCGCGATAGTGCACGGCCACGTTGGCCCCCGCCCGGGCCAGCGCCAGGGCGATCGCTTTTCCGACGCGGACCCCGGCGCCCGTGACGAGGGCCGACTTTCCGTCGAGCGGCGCGGCGCTCACGGAGTCGGGCGGGCCGGAGGAGAGGCAATTCCTGGAACGGCGACGGGCCGCTTTCGCACGTAGGCCGCGGGGTCGGCCATGAGTTTGCCGTTCTCGATGAAGGCGCCCCACTCCGCGGAGAGGGCCCAGAGGTGCACGGTGGCCGCCGTCATCGCCGCGGCGAGGTGGACCCAGGAGGGCAGGGCCTTCGTGTGGACGGCGCCGCCGAGGACGAAGACGGTGATCGCCGAGAGCAGGGCGAAGGTCGCGGGCGGAGACGTCGCGCGCTTGAAGCCGCGCAGGACATCGAGGACGGCCCGCCGGTCGGCCTCGGCATAGCCGGCGATCTCGTCCTTGACCAGCCGGCCGGTCCCGATGAAGAAGAAGATGACCATCGACTGGGAAAAGAGCGAGAGCAACACGGTCGGGATCGCGTAGGCGACGTGCTTCGTGACGAGCAGCCGCGCGGCCGGACTGGCCGCCGCCAGATGCGAGGCGACGGCGAAGCCCTGGACCGACGTCAGGAGGAAGCCGGCCACGGCGAGGAGGGTGCCGGCGAGCAGCGCAATGGCCATTACGGCAGAGCCTAACGCACCTTGACCGGCCCGGAAGGGAGGCACAGAATCGCGCCCGAGGGCTAGCCGATGGCCGTCGAGCCGCGCACACTCTGCGACATCTTCTTGAACGCCGCTGCCTGCGGCAAGCCGAGCCTCTTCGTTTCGAAGGTCGGCGGCGTGTGGAAGTCGATTTCGGCGGCCGACTTCGGCTTCACGGTCAGGGCCCTGTCGCTCGGGTTGAACGGTCTCGGCGTCCAGCCGGGAGACCGCGTGGCGATCCTCTCGGAGAACCGCCCCGAGTGGGCCATGGTGGATTACGCCATCCTCTGCGCGGGAGCGTGGTCGGTGCCGATCTACCCGACGCTGCCAGCCGGTCAGGTCGCCCCGCTCCTGAACGACAGCGGCGCGAAGGCGATCTTCGTCTCGAAGCTCGAGCAGCTCGGCAAGATCCTGACGATCAAGGCGCAGTGCCCGAATCTCGACCACGTGATCCTCATCGAAGGCAGCCCCCCGGGCGAGCCGGGCTACACGACGTTCCACGCGGTGGTGGACCGGGGCCGGCCGACGGTCGAGATGAGCCCGGGGGTCTTCGAGCAGCGTGCCGCGCGCGTGAAGCCCGAGGATGTCGCGACGATCATCTACACGTCGGGCACGACGGGCGAGCCCAAGGGCGCGATGCTGACGCACGGGAACTTCGTGTCCAACGTCGTCACCGCCTGCGAAGTGATTCCCTTCACGGCCGGGACGGTGGCGATGTCTTTCCTTCCGCTGTCGCACGTGTTCGAGCGCATGCTCGACTATGCCTACACGCACAAGACCGCGGCGATCGCCTATGCCGAGTCGATCGACCGGCTCGCGGCGAACTTCCACGAGATCAACCCGCACTGCTTCGGAGCGGTGCCGCGGGTCTACGAGAAGGTCCACGCCAGGATCATGGCCAAGGCGGACGCGGGCAGCCCGATCACGAAGCGGCTCTTCGCCTGGTCCGTCGCCGTCGGGCGAGAGCGCGTCGCGTACATGGAAAGGGGCCAGGAGCTGCCGTCCGGCCTCGCGTGGAAGGCGAAGATCGCCGACGCCCTCGTCTTGAAGAAGATCCGGGCCGCCCTGGGCACGCAATTCCGCTTTGCCGTCTCCGGCGGGGCGCCCCTGTCGCGCGACCTCGCGGAGTTCTTCATCGGCGCTGGGGTCCAGATCTACGAGGGCTACGGCCTGACGGAGACCGCGCCCGTCATCTGCGTGAACGGGCCCGGGCGGTGGCGGCTCGGCACCGTGGGCAAGGCCCTGCGGGGGATCGAGGTGAGGATCGCTCCGGACGGCGAGATCCTCTCGCGCGGCCCGCACATCATGAAGGGGTACTTCCACAAGCCGGAGGCGACGGCCGAGGTCCTCGACGCCGATGGCTGGTTCCACACGGGAGACGTCGGCGAGCTGCACGACGGGTTTCTCTCGATCACGGACCGCAAGAAGGACCTGATCGTGCTCGCGGGAGGCAAGAAGGCCGCTCCGCAGCCGATCGAGACGGAGCTCAAGAAATCGCCGTACATCGGGCTTCCGATCGTCATCGGCGATCGCCAGCGTTTCCTCGCGGCCCTCATCGTCCCGAATTTCGACCGGCTCAAGGAGTGGGCGGCGGCAGGCCATTACGACGTCCGCTGGGAGACGATCGATGCGCACCCGGGTGTGCGCCAGCTCTACCAGAGGGAGATCGACGCCTACAACGCGGACAAGCCGCACCACGAGCAGATCCGGGCCTTCGCGGTGTTGCCCGCCGACCTGACGATCGAGGACGGCTCGATCACGCCGACGCTCAAGGTCAAGCGCCGCATCCTGGAGAACCGCTACCAGGCCCTGATCGAGGCGATGTACGCCGCGGCGGGCAAGTCGTATGGCGCGTGAGGTCGTCGTCGTCGATGGTCTTCGCACCCCCTATTCGAGGGCCGGCACCGATCTGAAGGATGTCCCGGCCGAGGAGCTGGGACGGATCGTGATCACGGAGCTGCTCGCCCGGACCGAATTCGACCCGGCCGGCCTCGATCACGTCATTTTCGGCAACATCGCGCAGCCCCCGGATGCGGTCAACGTCGCCCGGGTCGCGGCCCTCAAGGCGGGCGTTCCGGCGAGCGTGCCGGCGTTCACGGTGAACCGCCTCTGCGGTTCCGGGCTGCAGTCGATCGTGGACGCCTACTATCGGATCGCCGCCGGCGACGCGGACGCCATCCTCGCCGGAGGCGTCGAATCCATGTCGCAGATTCCGCTGCTCTACTCCCACGAGAGCCAGGAAGTGTTCACGGGAGTGTTCACCGCACGAGACCTCGGCCGACGCGTTGCGGCCGCGTCGAAGTTCCGGCCCAGGCACTTCAAGCCCGAGATCGGGCTGCAGATGGGCCTGACAGACGCCGTGTGCGGACTGAACATGGGGGACACGGCCGAGGTGCTCGCCAAGGAGAACGGGATCACGCGCGAGGCGCAGGACGCCTTCGCCCTCCGGTCCCACCAGCGGGTGACGCTGGCCCGCAAGAAGCTGGCCGAGGAAATCGTGCCGGTCCCGATCCCCCCGGCGTATGAGGCCATGGCCACGCAGGACAACGGCGTCCGCGAGAACCAGTCGATGGAGGCGCTCGCGAAGTTGAAGCCCTACTTCGACCGGAAGTTCGGGACCGTGACCGCCGGGAATTCCTCGCAGATCACCGACGGCGGGGCCGCGGCCCTCCTGATGAGCGCGAGCGCCGCGAAGGCCCGCGGGTACCGGCCGCTCGGAGCGATCCGCAGTTTCGCCTTCTGTTCGCTCGAGCCCGAGCGCATGGGCCTGGGTCCGGCCGTGGCGACGCCGCTCGCCCTCAAGAAGGCCGGGCTGTCCTGGAAGGAGATCGGCCTCGTCGAGATCAACGAGGCCTTTGCCGCCCAGGTGCTGGCCTGCGCGAAGGTCTTTCCGTCGGCCGCCTGGCACGCGAAACACGGCACCGGCGGGCCGATCGGCGAGATGGACTGGGAGCGCACCAACGTCAATGGGGGCGCCATCGCGCTCGGGCATCCCGTCGGCTCGTCCGCGAACCGGCTCGTGACGACACTGCTGCGGGAGATGCGGCGTCGGGGGACCCAGTTCGGCCTCGCGACGATGTGCATCGGCGGCGGACAGGGGGGGGCGGCCGTCGTGGAGCTCCTGCCGACATGACGGCCTTCGAGCTCAGAGTCGAAGAGGATGGCCTCGCCGTGCTGACGTTCGATCTGCCTGGCGAGAAAGTCAACAAGTTTTCGGCCGCCGTCATCGCCGAGCTCGGCGACGTGCTCGTGCGCCTGACCCGCGAGGCCCGCATCCGCGGCCTGCTCGTTCGCAGCGGCAAGCCCGACGTCTTCATCGCGGGGGCCGACGTCCGGGAGTTCACGGGCGTCCGGCCCGAGGATGCGAGGACGGCCGTCGAGCGCGTGCAATCGCTCTTCGAGCAGCTTGCGAACCTGCCGTACCCGACGGTCGCCGCGATCAACGGGGCGTGCCTCGGCGGCGGCACCGAGCTCGCGCTCGCGTGCGACTACCGGTTGATGTCCGACTCGAAAAAGTCCCAGATCGGCCTGCCCGAGGTGCGCCTCGGGATCTTCCCGGCGTGGGGCGGATGCACGCGGCTGCCGCGCGTCGTGGGCCTGTCATCGGCGCTCGACCTGATCCTGACGGGCAAGTCGCTCGACGCGGGCCGCGCCAGGAAGATCGGGCTCGTGGACGAGGCGATCCCGGCGTCGATTTTCGAGGACTGGACGCGGCGCTTTGCGCGTTCGAAGCTCGGCGGCGGCAAGCCCCGTTCGCGGCGCAAGACCACGTCCCTTGCCGACCACGCGCTCGAAGGCACCCCGATCGGCCGCAGGATCGTTTTCTCGAAAGCGCGCGAAGGCGTGATGGAACAGACGGGCGGGCACTATCCGGCGCCGCTCGAGGCCCTCGAGGTGATCGAGGAAGGCTATGGACGGCCGGTCGCCGACGGTCTCGCGTCGGAGGCGCGGCACATCGGCCTGATCTTCGGAGGCGAGGTCCAGAAGAACCTCCTGAACATCTTCTTCCTGACCGAAGAGGTCAAGAGGGAGTCGGGCGTCGCCGATCCGACGGTGCGCGCTCTCGACGTCCACCGGGTGGGCGTCCTCGGCGCGGGCGTGATGGGCGGCGGTATCGCGCAGCTCGCGGCCGACAGGGGGCTTCCCGCACGGATGAAGGACATCCAGCCGGCCGCCCTCGCCCACGGCTACGCCGCGGCAGCCGCCGTCTGGCGGGAAGCCGTCCGGAAGCGGCGCCTGACGCCGCACGAGATGGGCGGCAGGATGGACCTGGTCTCCGGGACGCTCGACTACTCGGGCTTCGGGCGGTGCGACGTCACGATCGAGGCCGTCGTCGAAAAGCTCGCCGTCAAGCGGGCGGTCCTCAAGGAGTGGGAAGAGGCCGTGCCCCGCTCGGCGATCTTCGCCTCCAACACCTCGACGCTCCCGATCACGGAGATCGCCGCCGGCGCCCTCGAGCCGGGCCGCGTCGCGGGCATGCACTTCTTCAACCCCGTCCACCGGATGCCGCTCGTCGAGGTGATCCGCGGCGAGCGCTCGAGCGACGAGACGATCGCGACGATCTTCGCGCTCGCAAAGACGCTCGGAAAGACCCCCGTGGTGGTCCGCGACGCGCCCGGGTTCCTGGTCAACCGAATCCTCGCTCCCTACCTGTCGGAGGCCGTGCGGCTCGTGCGCGAAGGCTGCCGGATCGAGGACGTGGATGAAGCCATGACGGCATTCGGGATGCCGGTCGGTCCGCTCGCCCTGCTCGACGACGTCGGACTCGACGTGGCGGGCAAGGGCGGCGAGGTGCTCCAGGCCGCGTTCCCGGAACGCCTGACGATGGGCGGCGAGGAGGCGCTGGCCGCCGCGGGCCGCCTGGGGCGAAAGACCGGCAAGGGCTTCTACGACTATGAAGGCGGCAAGCGCCGCGGCCCGGCGCGCGAGGCCTACGCGGCGTTGCGGGTCGCCCCGAGGGACAAGTCCTCGCTGCCGGCCGAGGTGATCGAGGCGCGGCTCGTGCTTCCGATGATCAACGAGGCCGCCTTCTGCCTCGAGGACGAAATCGTCCGGGAACCGGGAAAGCTCGATCTCGCCATGATCTTCGGGACGGGGTTTCCCCCGTTTCGCGGAGGTCTCCTGCGCCACGCGGACACGATCGGACTCGGGCGTGTCTTCGCGCGCCTCGACGATCTCGCGGAGCGGCTCGGGCCTCGCTTTGCTCCCGCCGACAGCCTCCAGCGGCTCGCCAACGAGCGCCGGGGCTTCTATCCGGATTCGCAAACCTCTACCAGGGAGATTGCCCCATGACGGAACAGACCACGCTCGACGCGCCCCCCACCACGCGCCTCGCCCCGGTCGTCAAGTCGCTCTTTGCCGGAGAGATCCCGGAAGACACGGTCTTTCCGTTTCCGGAAATCGAGGCTTCCGAGCGCGAGACGGTCTCGGCGTTTCTGGACTCCTTTCGCGGGTTCGCGAAGGACCACATCGACTCCGCGAAGATCGAGCGCGAGCACTGTGTCGCGCCGGAGCTCATCCGGGGCCTCGCGGATCTCGGCGTCTTCGGGATGTCGATCCCCGAGGAGTACGGAGGGTACGGGTTTTCGGCCTCTGCCTACTGCCGCGCCACCGAAGAGATCGGTCGCACGGACGCCGCGCTCGGGATCCTCATCGGCGGCCATCAGTCGATCGGCTTGAAGGGCCTCCTCCTCTTCGGGACCGAGGCGCAGAAGAAGAGGTGGCTGCCGAAGCTCGCGTCGGGAGAGATGATCGCGGCCTTCGCGCTGACCGAACCCGAGGCCGGATCCGACGCGGCTTCGATCAAGACCACCGCGGTCTTCGACGAGAAGACGAACGAATTCGTTTTGAACGGCACCAAGCACTGGATCTCCAACGGCGGGTTCGCCGAGTTCTTCACGGTCTTCGCCAAGGACGTGAAGCTTGCGGCGGCCGACGAGCACCGAAAAATCACGGCCTTCGTCGTGACGAAGGACCTCGGGGGCGTGACGCCGGGCAAAGAGGAGAAGAAGCTCGGGCTGAAGGGCTCGTCCACCGTGCCGATCGAGCTCGAGAACGTCCGGGTGCCTGCCTCCCACGTGCTCGGCGAGCGGGGCCAGGGATTCAAGATCGCGGTCGAGATCCTGAACACGGGTCGGACCTCGCTCGCGGCGGGCTGCATCGGGGGCTCGAAGGTGATGCTGAAGGCGGCTGCGCTCCACGCCACGCAGCGCAAGCAGTTCCAGACGCGGATCGCGGACTTCGAGATGATCCGCGCCAAGTTCTCGCGCATGGTGGTCTCGACCTACGCGCTCGAGTCGATGGTGTACCTGACGGCCGGGCTCATCGACCGCGGCCTCGAGGACTATTCGCTCGAGGGCGCCTGCTGCAAGGTCTACGGCACGGAGGCCGTGTGGCGCAACATCAACGATGCTCTCCAGATCGCGGGCGGTAACGGGTTCATGGAGGAATACCCCTACGAGAAGGCGCTGCGGGACTCGCGGATCAACATGATCTTCGAGGGGACCAATGAGATTCTGCGAGTGCTCGTCGCCCTCTCCGGCATGCGCGACGTGGGGGAGGACCTGAAGGAGGTCGGCCGCGCGTTGAAGGCGCCCCTCTCCTCCCTCGGGATCCTGTCGGACTATGCGGCGAAGAAGCTGAAGGGCGCCGTCGCGCCCAGCAAGCTGACGAAGATCGCACCCGAGCTCGCCGCGCAGGGGGAGATCGTCGCCCGCTACGCGCGCGCGACCCACAGCGCCGTCGAGACGCTGCTCCGCAAGTACGGCAAGGGAGTGATCCAGAAGGAATATCACCAGGAGCGGCTCTCCAACATCGCGGTCGACCTCTATGCCTCGCTCGCGGTCCTGTCGCGCGCGACGGCCGCGATCGCGAAGCGCGGAAGCGAGAAGGCGGCCGATGAGGTGCGCATCGCGAAAGCCTTCGTCGAGGGCGCGAAGTACCGCATGGTCGGGCAACTCAAGGAAATGGACAAGAACCGCGACGCCGAGCAGACGGCGATCTCGGAGACCGCGTACTCGTCGCTCGGGTACGCCTTCTCGCTGTGGGAGTGAACCATGACGAAGGGCTTTGTGTCTTGCGTGATCGCGGCGCTCGTCGCGGGCGGCGTCGCCCGGGTCGGGGCGGCGCAGGCTCCGGAGAAGGCCGCGGAGGCTTCGGCGACGACCTGGCTCGCGGTCGTGGATGGGGGCAAGTACGGGGAAAGCTGGGACGAAGCCGCCGCGCTTTTCAAGCAGGCGATGACGCGCTCCGGGTGGGAGGCGGCGCTCGAGAAGGTGCGCCGCCCGCTCGGAAGGGTCGTCACGCGCAAGCTGCGCGGCGCGAAGTTCATGACGGAGGTTCCGGGCGCGCCGGCCGGCGAGTACGTCGTGCTGGTATTCGACACGAGCTTCGAGCACGCGGCTGCGGCAACGGAGACGGTCACGCCGATGAAGGACAAGGGCGGCGCCTGGCGCGTGTCGGGCTACTACATCAGGTAGCCACCGCGCCCGGCTCGGCCTCGCGTTCCGGTTCTAGCCCGGCCCCGGCCCGCCCGGGAAATGATCCGGAACGCCCCATCCAGTCCCCGGGAACCGCCCCCGGGCGAGGCCCGCGCGCAGATACTGGATCGCGCGCAGCACCGCGTCTTCCAGGTCGAGGCCGAGCGCGAGGTTGGCGGCGATGGCCGAGGAGAGCGTGCAGCCCGTGCCGTGCGTGGCCCGCGTGCGGATCCTCGGCGCGGCGAACTCGGTGAAGAACCGGCCGTCGAAGAGAAGATCGCGGACCGAGCCTCCGTGCCCGTGCCCGCCCTTCACCAGGACCGCCCGGGCTCCCCGCTCCGCGATCAGGCCCGCGGCCAGGCGCCGATCGGCGCCGCTCCGAATCCGGATCTCGGAGAGGGCCTCGGCTTCCGGAAGGTTGGGCGTGACGAGGTCGCAGAGTGGGAGCAGGTTGCGGCGCAGGCTCGAGAGGGCCGATTTCGAGAGCAGCCGTGCGCCGGACTTCGACGCCATCACCGGATCGAGCACGACGTTGCGGGCGCGGTGACGCTGGAGGGCGGCGGCGACCGCCCGGATCCGTGGCGCGTCGAAGAGCATTCCGATCTTCACGGCGCGGGGGTGAAAGTCCGTGAAAACGGCGTCGATCTGCCGGGTCAGGAAGCGGGCCGAAAAAGTCTCGATCGCGGAGACACCGAGGCTGTTTTGGGCGGTTCCCGCGGCGAGCGCGGTCGTGCCGTGGACCCCGTGCGCGGCGAAAGTCAGCAGGTCCGCCTGGATCCCGGCGCCGCCGCCCGAGTCGGAAGTTGCGATCGAAAGGGCGGTGACCGGTCGAAATCGGCGCGCCGGGGGTCTCTTCTTCATAGAATGGAGATCTTATGTCCGCCGAAACCGGCCCGCTGACGATCACGCCCGAAGCCGCCCGCCGGCTCAAGGCCGAGGCCGACTTCTCGAGTGCGGTCCTCTGCGTCCGGCACCTGCTCGGGTGCGGGGGCACGGGGTTCCGGATCTCCGTCGAGGAGAACGCGCCGGACGAAGGCCATCGCTTCGAGACGGAGGGGATTCCGGTCGTGATGGATGCCCATGCCTTCCGGACGCTGCAGGGGGCGGTGCTCGAGATCGATCCCGATCCGGCGGGAGACGGCTATCGCCTCGATCACCCCGATGCCGTGATGACCACGTTTTGTTGAGAGTGGCCGATGAAGGCTGACGCTCCGCCGCCGAAGGGCAGGCAGGCGCCCATCGAGATGACGGCTGAGGAGTTCCGCGCGGCGGGCCACGCCGTGGTGGACCGGCTCGCCGATTTCCTTGCGACGCAGTCGCGGCGGCCGGTGGCGCCCGGGCTCGAGCCGGGGCAGGTTCGGGCGCTGCTCCCGGGCGGTGGACCACCCGAGTTCGGCACGGCCGCCGCGCCGCTCCTCGAGGAAGCCGCAAGGCTGATCCTCGAGAATTCGACCCTTTCCGGTCACCCCCGCTTTCTCGCCTACGTGGTCTCCTCGCCGTCGCCGATCGGGGCGCTCGCGGACATGATGGCGGCGATCGTCAATCCGAACGTGGGCGCCTGGGACCTGTCGCCGATCGCGACCGAGATGGAGGCGCAGACCGTGCGCTGGATTGCCGGCATGCTCGGGTATCCGGTGGACTGCGGCGGGCTGCTGACGAGCGGCGGCAACATGGCGAACTTCATCGGCTTTCTCGCGGCGCGGCGGGCCCGGGCGCCGTGGGACGTGCGCGTCGAGGGCGTGGGGCGGCAGGAGGGAAGCCGGCTCGCGGTCTACACGTCCGCGGAGACGCACACCTGGGTCCACAAGGCCGCGGACCTTTTTGGCCTCGGCACGGGAGCGATTCGCTGGGTTGCGACCGACGACGCGCAGCGGATGGACGTGGACGCTCTGCGCCGCCAGGTCCGGGAGGACCGCGCGGCAGGGTGGCTGCCCTTCATCGTCGCCGCCACGGCCGGAACGGTCAGCACCGGCGCGGTGGATCCTCTTGCCCGCATCGCCGCCGTGTGCCGGGAGGAGCAGCTCTGGTTCCACGTCGACGGGGCCTACGGAGGCTTCGCGGCGGTCGTTCCGGGGGCCCCGGAGGACCTGCGGGGCATCGCGCTGGCGGATTCGGTCGCAGTCGATCCGCACAAGTGGCTCTATGCGCCCCTCGAGGCCGGCTGCGCGCTCGTGCGCGACCGCGAGTTGCTGCGCGACGCATTCGAGTATCACCCGACCTACTACCACCTTCGGGACGACGGCGAGAAGGCGGAGGAGGCGATCAACTACTACCAGTTCGGCGCCCAGAACTCGCGCGGTTTCCGGGCCCTGAAGGTGTGGCTCGGCCTGCGGCTGGCGGGGCAGCAGGGCTACCGCCGGATGATCGCGGACGACATGGCTCTGGCGCGCGCTCTCTACGCCGAAGCCGCGCGGCACCCGGAGCTCGAGGCCTTCACGGTGGGGCTGTCGGTGACCACGTTCCGTTACGTTCCAGCCGAGCTCGCCCGGAAACCGGCGCGGGACGAGGCATACCTCGACCGGCTCAACACGGAGATCCTCACGCGGCTCCAGCAGGGCGGCGAGGTCTATCTCTCGAACGCCGTCGTGAGGGGACGATTCGTGCTGCGCTCGTGCATCGTCAACTTCCGCACGACGGCGGAGGACATCGCCGCGGTTCCGGAGATCGTGGCGCGGATGGGGCGGCTCGTGCATCGGGACCTGAAGGGGGCGTGACGTGGGACATGAGCCTGTGCGGTTGCGGATCTCTCTCGGCGCCATCCTGGCGCTCTCGATTCTCGGCCCGGCGCCGGCCGCGCGCGCCGCAAGCGCCTTCACCCCGCGGGACGTGGCGCGGACCCGGTCCGTGACGCAGGTCGCGATGGCGCCCGACGGGTCGCAGATCGCGTATGCCCTCGCGGTGCCCCGCCGCCCGGCCGAGGACGAGGACGGCCCAGCCTGGGTGGAGCTCCACGTCGTCGGGCTTGACGGCGTGTCGAGACCCTTCCTGACGGGCGAGGTCAGCGTTTCTGAGGTGTCCTGGACCCCGGACGGCAAGGGAATCGCGTTTCTGGCGAAGAGAGGCAAGGACGAGGCGCGTTCGCTCTACGTGATCCCGGCGGCGGGCGGGGAGGCCCGCCGGATCGTCGGGCTTGCGGCGGAGATCTCTTCCTACAGTTTCGGCCCGGACGGCAAGCGCGTGGCCTTCCTCGCGAAGGAGGAGGCGCCGAAGGCGCGAAAGGACCTGGAGAAGAAAGGATTCACGCAGGAGGTCGTGGACGAGAGCGCGAGGCCGGTGCGGATCTGGGTCGCGGACCTCGAGGCTGCCGACCCGAAACCGAAGCGGCTCGACGTTCCGGGATCGGCCTCCGAGCTGCATTGGAGTCCGGCGGGCCCGCGGCTCGTCGTCGCGCTCGCGCCGACGTCCCTGATCGACGACAACTACATGGCGCGCCGAATCGCCGTTCTCGACGCCGAGTCGGGCGCCGTGCTTGCGCGGTTCGACAATCCCGGCAAGCTCGGGTCCATCGCCTGGAGCCCGGACGGCCAGAGCATTGCGTTCGTCTCGGCGGCCGACGCGAACGATCCTTCCGCCGGGCGCCTCATGGTCGCGCCGGCGTCCGGCGGGCCGCCGCGCGACCTTCTTCCGGGATACGAGGGAAACGTCGCGCACGTTGCCTGGCAGCGCCCGGACTTCGTCATGTACGTCGGCGACGAGGGCGTCTGGACGACCTTCGGGAAGGTGCGCCGGGACGGCCTGCAGCAGAAGACGATCCTCGCGGCGGGCGGAGTGGTTCTCACGGCCTTCGATGTGGCGAGGGACGGGCTCTCCGGCGCGATGATCGGCTCGACCCCGGAGCATCCGCCCGAGGTCTTCGTCATGAAGCACGGGGAGCCGGCGCCCCGGCGATTGACGACTTCCAACCCGTGGCTGTCGGGCGTGCGCCTCGCGCCGCAAGAGGTCGTGAAGTTCCGTGCCCGCGACGGGCTTGCGCTCGAGGGACTGTTGATACGGCCGCTCGACGAGGAGCCCGGGTCGCGCCATCCGCTGATCCTGACGGTCCACGGCGGCCCGGAGGGCCACTACCGCAACGGCTGGCTCACGGGCTATGCCGACCCGGGACAGCTCGGCGCGGCGCGGGGCTTCGCGGTTTTCTATCCGAACTACCGCGGCTCGACCGGCCGGGGCGTCGCCTTTTCCAAGATGGGCCAGTCGGATGCCGCCGGCAAGGAGTTCGACGATCTCGTGGACGGCGTGGATCACCTGATCGCGGCGGGCCTCGTGGACCGTGCGAAGGTCGGCGTCACCGGCGGCTCCTACGGCGGGTACGCGACGGCGTGGTGCTCGACCCGGTATTCCGAGCGCTTCGCGGCCGGCGTGATGTTCGTCGGGATCTCGGACATGGTGTCCAAGGCCGGCACGACCGACATCCCGAACGAGGAGTACCTCGTTCACTCGCGCAAGCACGCCTGGGAGGACTGGCAGTACAAGCTCGAGAGGAGCCCCATCTACTACGCCGAGAAGGCGCACACGCCGCTGCTCATCCTCGACGGGAAGGACGACCCGCGGGTCCATCCGAGCCAGTCGCTCGTGCTGTATCGATACCTGAAGGCGCTCGATCACGCCCCGGTGCGCCTCGTCTACTACCCGGGGGAGCAGCACGGCAATCGCCGCTGCGCTTCGCGCTACGACTACAACCTGCGGATGATCCAGTGGTTCGAGCATTACCTCCGGGGCCCGGGCGGCGCGGCGCCGGCGTACGAGCTCGATTACGGGAGCGGGGCGGAGTCGGCCGCGGCGCCGAAGAACTAGCCGGGCCTGCCGGACGCCGCCGGCCGGACCTTCAGAAGCTTGTTGACGAGGAACGCCGGCCCGACCAGCAGGTGGGCGACGTTGCGAAAGAAGGCGGGGGAGTTCTTCTCGTACCGGGCGTGACCGACGGCCTGGAAGATCCAACCCACGACGAAGGCCGCGGCGCCAATGCGCCAATCGGCAACGCACCGCGCAGCCAGGTCGATGAGCGCCGCGAAACCGAGCATCGCGAGGCCCAGGCGGACGTCGAGGGCCAGGTACCAGACGGACGCCGCGCCGATGAGCACTTCGCTCGCCGTCCAGGCGCCGGCGACCGGGATCGCGCCGAGCATCGAGAGCACGCCGAACACGATCAGGGCGATTCCGGCGGTGTGGCAGGTGACGTTGCCCGGCGACCTGTGGGCCTCGCCGTAGTCGGCGAGCAGAGCGTCGAGACGCTTCATCGACCGCGAGTATAGTTTTTCCGTGCGGGCAATGCGGCTGGATCGGGCGGCGGCTGCGGAGGTTGGACCGCTTCGTCCCGTGGACATTTCGACGGGCGAGCCCGGCCCCGGTGAAGTCGAAATCGAAGTGGAGGCGTGCGGCGTCTGCAGGACGGACCTCCACATCGTGGAGGGAGAAGTCGCGGCGCGGCTGCCGGTCGTGCCCGGCCACCAGGCCGCCGGGCGCATCTGCGCGCTCGGCAGCGGCGTCGATGGATTCGCGATCGGCGACCGGGTCGGCGTGGGCTGGCTCGCCTCGACGTGCGGGGAGTGTGCGTTCTGCCGTTCGGGCCGCGAGAACCTCTGCCCGAGCGCCACTTTCACGGGACGCGATCGCGACGGCGGATATGCCGAGCGCGTCGTCGCCGCGGCGCGGTGGGCATACCCCTTGCCGGCAGGGCTCCCGGCCCGCGAGGCGGCGCCGCTGCTGTGCGCGGGCATCATCGGCTATCGCTCGCTGCGCCTGTCGCAGATCGCGCCCGGCGGGCGGCTCGGGCTCTTCGGGTTCGGGGCGTCGGCGCACCTGGCGATCCAGGTTGCGCTGCACTGGAAGTGCGAGGTGTTCGCCTTCACGCGGGAGGCGCATCACCGGGAGCTGGCGCGCGAGATGGGGGCCGTCTGGGCCGGCGGGGCGTTCGAAGACCCGGGCGTGGCGCTCGACGCCGCCGTGACGTTCGCTCCCGCCGGCGAGCTCGTGCCCCTGGCCCTGTCGCGCCTGGCGCGCGGCGGGACCGTCGCCGTGAACGCGATCCACATGAGCCCCATCCCGTCGTTCGACTACGAGGCCCTCTACGGAGAGCGCGTCATGCGCAGCGTCATGAACTCCACGCGCCGCGACGCGGACGAGTTCCTCGCCCTCGCGGCGGCGATCCCGGTGCGGGCGCAGGCCGAGATTCATGCGCTCGAGGACGCGAACACCGCGCTCCTGCGCGTGAAGCAGGGCCAGGTCCGGGGTGCGGCGGTGCTGGTGGTCTGACGAAGGTCGCTCCACCGGAACCGGCACCCGGTTCCCGGCCGGTTACGCCGGCAGGCCTGCCTTCAGGATCTTCTCCATCCGGCCCGAGAAAGTGTCGAGTTCGTCGAGCGTCGTATAGACACTCGGGGTCACCCGCAGCCCGTTGAACTCCTTGTGGACGATGGGGGTCGTCATGATGCGGTGCTTGTCCCAGAGGTGGGCCTGGAGCTTCTCGGTGTCGATGCCGTCCACGTGGATCAGGGCAATCCCGCACGACTCGGTGTCGTTCAAGGGCGTGAGGATCTTGACGCGCGGATCTGCGGCGGCCAGGCGCATCGCCCATCGGTCGCGCAGGTAGCGCAGGCGGGCGGCCTTTCGGTCGGCGCCGATGCCGCGGCTGAAGGCGATCGCCGCGGCAATCGCGTTGTGGTTTGCGGCCGGGTGGGTCCCGATCTCCTCGTACTTGCGGATGTTCTCGTCCATCTCGGGCGGTGCCGCCATGAGCGGCCAGATCGTCTTCTGCTTGCTCTTGCGGACGTAGAGGAAGCCCGTGCCGATCGGTGCGAAGAGCCACTTGTGCAGGCTCGTCGCGTAGTAATCGCACTCGAGGTCGTCGCGCTTGAAGGGGAACTGCGCGAACGCGTGGGCGCCGTCCACGAACACCTCGATGCCGTGCTCGCGCCCGAGGCGCACGATGTCGCGCACGGGCAGGATCTGGCCCGTGAGGTTCGTGATGTGCGTGACCTCGATGACGCGGGTCCGCGGCGTGATGGCCTTGCGGAAGGCGTCGACGACGGCGGCCGGGGAGGGCGGGGGCACGGGAAAGCTGACCTGCTTGACGACGATTCCCTCGCGCCGCGCGCGCTGGTCCCAGGAGGTGATCATGCGCCCGTAGTTCTGCGTGGTCTGGATGACTTCGTCGCCGCGCTTCAAGTCGATGCCGAAGATGAGGTTCTCCAGCGACTCCGAGGCGTTGCGCGTGATGGCCATCTCCTCGGGGTCGCAGCCGAACTCGGCGGCGAGCTCCCGGCGGCAGGATTCGATCCGCGGCTCGAGCACGGTCCACATCTGGTACACCGGCATCTCGTTCGAGAAGCGGATGTCGCGGATCATCTGGTCGAGGACGTGGGCGGGCGCCGGGCTGCAACCCCCGTTGTTCAGGTTGATGAGCGTCCGGTCCACCTCGAAGGCCTCCTGGATCGACGCCCAGTAGCTTTCGTCCGCCGCGAGGTCTCCGGCTTTGCGTCCCGCGGCGGCCTTGCCTGCCTCGGCGATGCGCGCCAGCGCGTCTCCGCGAAATGCGGCCAGAGCGGCGGCTCCGGTCAATCCCCCGAGGAGGGCCCGGCGATCGAGACTCATGATGGCCTCCGGAAAGTGGGCCGATCCTATCGCGATTCGAGGCGGACCTCGTCCGTGATCGGGCGGCTATCTGTCTGGAGTCGCAGGGAGCAGGGGGGCGGGCCCCGGAAGAGAAAGAAAAGCGATACCCTCGGCCCGGCAATGTGGTGGAATAAGGCTGTTTCTCGTTCGCTCGACATGTCGGGCCGTTTTCTTTAAGGAGTTGAGAAGCTCATGGCAACCTCCAACGTTCCCGCGCGCGTTCCCGAGCGTCAGCCCGAACCGAACACGACCTCCCGCGAGGCCGGGTGGCGTTCGGAGAAGAAGCCGGCCCGGTTCGTGATCAAGGTCGGGGGAATGATCCCGTCCTAAGAGACTGATTCAATTGAGCTTCGATCCGAGGGGCAGCCGTGTATCGTTGCCCCTGACAGTTGCGTGGTGTAACCTGATTCCATCCCTATGGAAAATCCGTCATCGCGCAGGCCGGACGAGGTCGAGTCGGTCTTTCGCCTCGCCCTGGACGTCACCCATTCCGCTCTCGTCTCCTACTATCGTCTGACCGAGGAAGAGGCTCGAGGGGCGGAAGAGGACCTTTTCATCTGGTTCCATCGGCTCTCCCGTCGCGGCGGGGCAGGGCAGATGCCCGTGAAGCTCCTGCGCGTATCGCTGCTGTCCGCGGCCTGCCAGTACGGTCGTTCGTTTCAGCTCTGGAAGCTGGGCGGAGAGCAGTCAACGGATCGAGATTTGAACGATATTCTCTCCCGCGAACCGGACGAAGTCGCGACGGATCTCGATCGGCGATTTGAAGAGGAGCGGTCTTGAACGGCAGGGTTCTCAGCTTTCCGCGTCGTCCCCTGTCTTCCGAGGCGGGCATCCGAGCGGCGGAGCGTGTTCTGGCGACGCCCCTCGACGAGCGGGCGGCGAAGGTCCGCACGCTTCATCTCGAAGATCCGGAGACGCTCCTGGCTCTCTGCGGGATCCTGAAGACGCGGCTCAACTCGTCGCCTGCCTCGGTTCGGGATGAAGCGGAGTTTCTCTATCGCTTCCTCGAAAGCCCGAAACGCGAAATCGGCTTGTTCGACGAGCGCGACTACTTTCTCGGAGAGACGGCCCTCGTTGCGGGAACCGCCTGCCGCTGGCTGTCTCGTCGCGAGGAGGCCTGGTTCTGGTTCGATCGGGCCGAGGCGGGGTTCCGCCACACCATGAATGCACCCGGAGAGCTCTCGCGCCTGGCGTACCAGAAGCTCGCCGAGCGCTTCGAAGAGCGCCAGCTGGATCTCGTGATCGAGCTTCTTCCTTCGCTCGTCGAGAGCTTCCAGAAGCTGGGCATGCCCGAAGACGTGCTGAAGTGTCGATTCCTGGAGGGACTGGCGCACGTCGAGCAGGATCAGCCGGCGGCGGCGATTTCCGTGTTCAACCGGATTTGCCGCGATGCCGAGGAGCGCGGTCACGACCAGCTGCTCGCCGAGGCCTACGTGAACCTGATCCATGCTCACGGAATGCTGGGCGAGGCAAGCGAGGCGGTCGAAGCCTCACGGCGCGCCATTCCCATTCTCAAGCGGATGGACAATCGGATCGCGCTCGGGAAGGTCCATTGGGGCCTTGCAATCCTGCTGCGCGAGGGAGGGCATCTCGGGGAGGCCATCGACTCCTACCGCAAGGCGCAGGACGACTTCGAGGCCCTCGGCATGCGCGCGGACATCGCGGCTTTGAACCTCGTCGTGGCCGACCTGCTCCTCGAACAGGGGCAGGACCGCGAGGCGCTCCACGAGATCTCGGCCGCGCTACCCGTCATCGCGGAACTGAAAATGGCGCCCGAGGGCATGGCGGCCCTTTCGCTCGTGCGGGAATCGGTGCGCCGGCAGGAAGTCAACCGCCAGGCCCTGCGCGAGCTCCACGGGTACTTCCAGGAGCTGCAGGCCTAGGTCTTTCCCCTAGCCTTCCCGAGAGTGCCGCATGATCGGTTTGCGGCGCGCGGTGGTCTTCTTCTTCGCCCTCTTCTTTTTCGCCGTAGTCTCTTTCGCCATCTTGCGCGTCTTCTTCATGGCGCGATGCTAAGCCCGGATGCGGTCCGCGCGATCCCGCGAAGCATTCCGGCGAAGACGAAGCGGTGGGCCGGATAGAGCGCGTACCAGTAGAGCAGCCCGAAGAGGCCGGAGGCGTCGAAGATGGCGGTCTGGCGGATCTCGGTGCCGCCCGCGACCGGGGTGGTCTCGAACTGGAGCCATGCCCTGCCGGGGACCTTCATCTCCGCGCGCAGCCGCAGGAGCCGGTCCGGCTCGATGGTCTCGACGCGCCAGAAGTCCAGCGGGTCGCCCGGCTGCAGGTCGTCGGGCGATCGCCGTCCGCGCCGCAGGCCGATGCCCCCCGCGAGAAGATCGAGAAGCCCGCGCAGGCGCCAGAGCGCGTTGCCGTAGTACCAGCCGGTCGCGCCGCCGATACGCCGGATGGGGCGAAAAGCGTCGGCCGTCGGACGGGGGACCGTGGCGGCCCGCGTGTCCACGAAGCGCGTGCCGCGCAGCGCGCCGCCGTAGCTCTCGTCGAGGCCTCCCGAGGAGACGGCGTCGGACCAGCGGGTCTCGGCAAACTCGCGGTCCTCGCGGAGCAGAGCGCGCGCAATGGCTTCGCGTGCCCCGCGGGGCCTGACGGGAAAGGCCGACAGCGCCGCGTCGTCGCGAACGATCGTCGGGTTGCGGAGGCTGTCCACGAGCTTGCGGCCCACCCGGGCGTAGAGCGGAGTGACGAGGCCGAGCCACAGACTCGAGAGCCGCGGTGTCAGGAGCGGCACCGGGATGAGGAGGCGCCGCAGCCCGCGTTGCCGAGCGTATTCGCGCATGAGGTCGCCGTAGGTCAGCCGATCGGGACCGCCGACCTCGTAGGTCCTCTCTTTCCCGGGAGGCAGATCGAGGGCGGCGACGAGGTACGCGACGACGTCCTCGACGGCGATCGGCTGCGTCTCGACGTCCACCCAGCGGGGGCAGATCATCACGGGGAGCCGCTCGACGAGGGCGCGAATCATCTCGAACGAAAGGCTTCCCGACCCGATGACGACGGAGGCGCGCAGCTCGACCACCGGCACGCCGGACTGTCGGAGGATGTCGCCCGTTTCCTGCCGGCTCGTCAGATGCGCGGACAGTCCGCTCGCCGCGTCGCCGAGCCCGCCGAGATAGATCAACCGGCGGACGCCGGCGCGCCGCGCCGCTTCGCCGAAGATCCGAGCCGCCTCCCGGTCGCGCGCCGCAAAATCCTCGCCCGCTCCCATGGAATGGATAAGGTAATAGGCGCAGCCGACGCCGTCGAGGGCGCGCTCCACGGCGGCCGGGTCGAGGGCATCGCCTTCGGCGATCTCGGTAACCGCGGCGATCCTGCCACACAGCGCTTCGGGCCGCCGGACGAGGCAGCGCAGGGCAATGCCACGGCGCTCGAGCTGTGCTCGAAGCCGGCCGCCCACGTAGCCGGTCGCACCGGTCAGCAGAACTCGGTCCACGGTGCCATCGTAGCTCTCGGGCCTCGCCGCTGCCCGCCCGTGTCCAGTTGCGGCTAGGATTCGGCCGTGCCGCGCGTGCTCCTGCTCCTGCCGACGACGAGTTACCGCACCCCCGACTTCCTCGCCGCCGCGGAGAACCTGGGCCTCGAGATGACGGTGGCCTCGGAGGAGCCGAGCACGATGGAGCGACTCAATCCTGCGGGACTCCTCACGCTCGACTTCAGGGACCTGCCGGCGTGCGCCGAGCGGATCGCCTCGTTTTCCTCGCAACAGCCTCTTGCGGCCGTAGTCGGCGTCGACGAGAGGACGGCGATCGTGGCGGCCGCCATTGCAGAGCGGCTGGGCCTGCCCCACAACCCGGTCGACGCGGCGGCCGCCGCGGGCAACAAGGGAAAGCTGCGACAGCGGCTGGCCGATGCGGGCTTGGCGTCGCCCCGCCACCGGCTCTTTCGCGCGGACGGGGATCCGCAGGCGGCGGCGCGCGAAGTGGACTATCCCTGCGTTCTCAAGCCGACCTTTCTGGCGGCCAGCCGCGGCGTGATCCGCGCGGACGACGCCCCGGGGTTCGTGGAAGCGTGGAGCCGTCTTGCGCGAATCCTGGAGGAGCCGGCGGTCGTCGCGCGCGGGGGCGCCGCGGCCGGAGAGATCCTCGTCGAGGATTTCGTCCCAGGAATCGAGGTCGCTCTGGAGGGCCTTCTGTCCAGGGGAGAGCTCCGCGTTCTCGCGCTCTTCGACAAGCCGGACCCGCTCGACGGCCCGTTTTTCGAAGAGACGATCTACGTGACGCCCTCGCGGCTGCCCGCGGGTGTTCGGGAGAGCTGCGTCATTGCCGCGAAGGCTGCAGCGCGGGCCCTCGGACTGACGGAGGGCCCGATCCACGCCGAAATGCGGGTCAACGAATCGGGCGTCTTCGTCATCGAGATCGCGGCGCGCTCGATCGGAGGCCTCTGCTCCCGGACCCTGCGGTTCGGAACGGGGATGAGCCTCGAGGAGCTGATCCTGCGCCACGCGGTCGGCCTCGGCGTCCCGGCCGCCGAACCCGAGGGGATGGCGGCGGGCGTCATGATGATCCCGATTCCGAGAGCGGGGGTTCTGGAGGAGGTGCTGGGCGTTGCCGAGGCGCGGACGGTGCCGGCGATCGAAGACGTGGCGATCTCGGCGCATGCAGGCTCGACGCTCGTGCCGCTGCCGGAGGGCGATCGCTACCTGGGTTTCATCTTCTCTCGCGCCGCGACGCCGGAGCGTGCGGAGGCCGCGCTGCGCGAGGCGCACGCGCGGTTGCAGTTTCGGATCCGGTGAGGGGGAGTGCGGAAACGTCTCGTCCCGAGCGGAGCGAAGGGTCCCGTGTTTTTCGCCTGTGAGGGTGTCGGGGCGATCGATCTCGGGATGGCCGCCCGCGTTCGGCGGGCGGTCACTTGGAAGGCGCGTAGTAGGGGTTGCGCCCGGCCGCGTGATCCGTCGTATCGAGGATCTCGCCGACGAGGGGCGCCAGGCCGCGGATCGCCTTCTCGATGCCCTGCTTGAGCGTCACGTCGGCGGCGCCGCAGCCCTGGCATCCGCCGCCGAGACGCAGGTAGACGTTGTTTCGCTTGACGTCGATCAGCTCGATGAAGCCGCCGTGCGCGGCGACGGCGGGGTTGATCTCCCGGTCGATCAGATCGCGGATCGCCCACTTGAGATCACCCTCGGACGGAAGGTCGCGGAAATAGTCGCCGGCGACGATCTCGACGCCGCTGCGAATGTGCTTGCGGATGATGTTGCCGATTCCGAGGGCGGGCCAGTCGAGCTCGTGGCCGGCCGACACACTGACCAGGTTGTCGGCGATGAGGACCGATTCGATGCCGGGCAGCAGGAGGAGCTCGGCCGCGAGCGGGGACTTTTCCGCGCTGGCGGGATCCGCGAAGTGCGCGGATTCCCCGGGAAAGAGTGGCCGGTCCACCGTGAAGGCGCATCGGTCGCCGGCCTTCGAGGGCTCCCCGGTGATCTTGATCTCGGGATCCATGAAAAAGGAGTATAGCTCCGGGCGGCGCGATTGACGGGTCGGGCCGCGTCGGACATAATGCCCCGTTTTTGGAGAACGACCGCCCATGACCCAGAAGATCAGCCGCCGGGACCTGAAACGCAACGACCTTGCCGAAACGATGGGCAAGACGGTGGACTACGTCTCCGGGCACCGGCGGGGAGTCTCCGAGGCGATCGCGATCGCGGTCGCAGTCGCAGTCCTTGTCGGGGGATTCTTCCTCTACCGCGCCTGGCTCGAACGGTCGGCGGGCAAGTTGCTGTCCGAAGCGATCGGGGTCCTCGAGACGCCGCTGGCATCCGACGCTTCTGCCGCGGGAGCCCCGAAGACCTATGCGTCGGCCGCCGAGCGACAGGCCGTGGCCGAGAAGCTGCTCCAGAAGGCTGCTGCCAACGGCTCGACGCGCTCTGGCCGCGCGGCGCAGGTGATCCTCGCCGCCAGCGGGGCGGACAAGCCGGGGCAGTCTGTCGACGTGTTCGAGAAGGCCGCCCGCGTTTCGAAGTCCGAAAGCGCCGCGGCCGCCGAGATCGATGCCGCGAAGCTCCTGGCGGCGCAGGGCAAGACGACGGAGGCGATCGATCGCCTGAAGCGGGCGATCGAGTCGCCGGCTTCCGCCGCTCCCAAGGACGCGTTGCTCTTCACGCTCGCCGAGATCTACGAGCAGAGCGGCTCTCCCGCGGACGCGCGCGCGACCTACCAGCGGCTCATCACCGACTACCCGAACTCGCCGTACCGCGCGGATGCGCGGCAGAAGGTCCCGCTGTCGTAACGTTGCTCCACGCCATGCTGGCGGCCTCCGCCGCCCTCGGGGCGGTATGCCTCGTCTTCTTCGCGGTCAACGCCGGAACGATTCCCCGGCTGTCGAAGACGCTGCCCTCCTCCGGGTCCGTGCTTCCGAAGGTGTCCGTCGTCATCCCCGCGCGCAACGAGGCCCGCGACATCGAGGCGGCGGTGCGGTCTCACCTCGCGCAGGATTTTCCGGACCTCGAAGTCATCGTCGTCGACGACCGTTCGACCGACGCGACGCCCGCGGTCCTCGCGCGACTGGCCGCGGAAGACGCCCGACTGCGCGTGGTCCAGGGGGTCGAGCCGCCGCCGGGCTGGATGGGAAAGCCGCACGCCCTGTACCAGGGCGTGGCGCGCGTCGGCAGCGAGCTCGTGTTGCTGGCCGACGCCGACGTCCGCTATGACCCGCAGGCATTGCGCGAGGCCGTGGATCTCCTTGCCTCGCGACAGCTGGACCTGATCACGTTTTTTCCGCGGGTGGAGATGAAGGGGTTCTGGGAAAACGTCCTGATGCCCTATCTGGCCGCCGCCTACATGTACGGCCCCGCGTTCGTCATCAATTCGGACGTGCAGAAGCGGTTCGCGGCCGGTGGCGGCTCGGGGATGCTGGTGCGCCGCAGCGCCCTGGAGGCGGCCGGCGGATACGAGGCCCTGCGCGAATCGGTCATCGACGACATCGGCCTGGCCATCCGGGTGCGCCGTTCCGGGGGGCGCTGCCGCATGGTGCTCGCAGACGACCGCGTGCGGATCCGGATGTACCGGGGCTTTCGGGAAGTCGTGGACGGATTCACCAAGAACATCGCTTACGTCTTCGAGGGCTGGACGGGCGTGTTGCTGGCGTTCTCGACCATCTTCTCCTGGATCGCGTGGACCCTTCCTTTCGTGGTCCTCGTCGCGGGGCTGGCCGGGGCGCCCGTCCCGGCCGCGGACCTGTCGCTGGCGGCGATCGCGCTGGCCCTCGTCGTCGTCGCGCGCGGCGTCCTCGCGCGCTTCCTCGGCTACCCGTTGTGGCCTGCCGTGACCCATCCGCTGCTCGCGACGGTGTGGATGGGGATCGCGGCGCGTTCGTTTGCCTGGCGGTTCCTCCGGCGCAGGGTGCTCTGGCGGGGGCGTCATTACGACGCCGCCCGGGCCCGCTTCTGACCGTCCAGCTTAGAATCGCGCCGTGCTGTACCGATTCGACCGCGTCTCCAAGAGCTACGGCCCCAAGGTGGTGTTGCGGGAGGCGACCTGGCAGCACAACCCGGGGGAGAAGGTCGGCCTCATCGGAAGAAACGGGGCCGGCAAGACGACCCTGCTGCGCATCGCCCTCGGGCGCGAGGAGCCGGACTCGGGCCAGTTCATCAAGGCCAACGCGGTGCGCATCGCGACGGTCGACCAGGCGCTGCCGAGCGACCTCGAGGAGAAGCTGCACGACTTCGTGGCCGGGGCCTTCGCCCACCTCCACGCCATGGAATCCGAGATGCGCCGGCTCGAGCATGCAATGGCCGAGGGCGACGATTCGCCCGCGGTGCACGACCGCTACGACGCCCTGACGCACCGCTTCGAGAACGAGGGCGGCTACGACATGGTCGCGGAGGTCGAGAAGGCGCTCTCGGGCCTCGGGTTCGACAAGGCGGATTTCGAGCGCCCCCTCTCCGAGCTCTCCGGCGGCCAGAAGAACCGCGCGATGCTCGCCCGGGCGATCCTCTCCTCTCCCGACGTCCTCCTTCTCGACGAGCCCACGAACCACCTCGATTTCCAGGCGGTGGAGTTCCTCGAGGACTACCTCTCGAAGTCGCGCCGGGCCTACCTCGTGGTGACGCACGACCGCCGCTTCCTCGACCGGGTCGCCGAGGAGATCGTGGACCTGGAAAATGGCCGGCTCACCGACTATTCCGGCGGGTACACCTCCTACAAGACCCAGAAGGCCGAGCGCATCCTCTCGGAAACGCGGGCGTTCGAGAAGCAGCAGGACTTCATCGACAAGGAGCAGGAGTACATCCGGCGAAACATCGCAGGCGTGAACTCGCGCCAGGCCAAGGGCCGCCGGACGAAGCTCGCTCGCGTCGAACGCATCGAAAAGCCGGCGGGCGACACGACCAGCGTGGACTTCAAGTTCGACGCCGCTCGGATCGGCGGCCGGATCTTCCTGCGGGCCAAAGACCTCGACGCCGGGTACGCGGCAGGGTTGCCCATCGTCCTGGGCGTGAACTTCGAGCTCTTGCGCGGAGAGCGGCTGGCCATCCTCGGCGACAACGGCACGGGCAAGACGACGCTGTTGAAGACGCTGGCGGGGCGCCTGCCAGCGCTCGCGGGCACGGTCACGCCCGGCCACGACGTCTCGATCGGCTACTACGACCAGGAGCTGCGCGACCTCGATCCGAAGCGCCGGGCGATTGACGCCGTCTGGGACCAGCATCCGGGCGAGACAGAGGGGGCCGTGCGCTCGTACCTCGCCCGGTTCGCGTTCCGCGGCGACGACGTGTTCTCGGACATCTCGGCCCTCTCGGGCGGGGAGAAGGGCCGGCTCACGCTGGCCGTCGTGATGAAGCAGCGGCACAACCTGCTGCTGCTCGACGAGCCGACCAATCACCTCGATCTCGACTCGCGGGAAGCGCTCGAGGAGTCGCTCGACGACTTTCCGGGTTCGATCGTCTTCGTGTCGCACGACCGGGCCTTCATCGACCGGCTCGGGACCCGGGTCATCGACCTGCGCGATGGCCGGGCGATGCTGCTGCCGGGCAACTACACGGAGACGGCCGATGCGCGGATCGAGCGCCGGCGGAGGCCCGAGCCCGCGCAAGCCCGCCGAACCGACGCCGCTGCGTCCGAGCCGGCGCCCGCAAAGGCGGGGGCCGCGACCCGGCCCGACCCGGAGAAAGCCGTGCCCCGCGCGCCACGCCGCGTCGATGGCACAGACGACAAGGAGGCGGCCCGGCGGCGCCGGAGGGTCAGGACGCTCGAAGAGAAGATCGCGGCCCTCGAGACCGAGATCGAATCGCTCGAGACGCGCCTCTGGGAGGAGGCGCTGACACTCGGGCCGGTCGCGGCGCACGAGATTTCCAAACAGAAGCTCGCCAGGAAGGAGGAGCTCGATCTGCTCGTCGAGGAGTGGGCCAGGCTCTCGGAAGAGGCCGACCAACCCGCCCCGAGGCCGACTTGACGGCGCAGGCGGAGCGTCCGGCCGCCGCGATCGTCGCCATCGGGAGCGAGATGCTCGGCCCGCTCCGGCAGGACACGAATTCGCTCTGGCTGTCCGCGCGCCTCGAGGAGCTCGGCATCCCGGTCGTGCGCAAGTCGATCGTCGGCGACGACCCGGCGCTCATCGCCGAGGAACTCTCGTTCGCGGCGGGGGCGGCCCGTTACGTCTTCACCACGGGCGGGCTCGGTCCGACGGCGGACGACGTGACGGTGGCCGCCGTGGCGGCCTGGCTCGGCGCGCCGCTCGAGCGTAGCGAGGCATTCCTCGAGAAGATCCGCCGGCGCTTCGCGCGCCGGGGCTTCGAGATGCCGGCCTGCAACGCCAAGCAGGCCGACTTCATCGTCGGCGCGAGAGTTCTCGAAAACCCCAAGGGGACGGCGCCCGGGTTCTGGGCCGAACGCGGGGGAGTCGACATCGTCATCCTGCCCGGCGTTCCCTCGGAGATGCGCGAGATCATGGAGTCGAGCGTCCTGCCGGTCCTGCGCGAGCGCGCCGGCGGGGTCGTCGGCCGGCGTCGGGTCCTGCGCATCGCGGGAATGGGTGAGTCCGCCGTCGAAGAGCTCGTGGCCCCCGTTTACGCGAGGTGGAAGGACGACCCGGTCACGATCCTCGCGTCCCCCGGGGAGGTACAGCTCCACCTGTCCGTCCGCGGGCCGGCGGGCGAAGCCGAAGCGAAGCTCGCGGCGATGGAGGCGGACTTCCGGAGCGTGCTGGGAACCCGCGTTTTCGGCGAAGACTCGGAGGACCTTGCCCGGGTCGTCGGCCGCCTCCTGCGGGAAAGCGGCCAGACCGTCGCGTTCGCCGAGTCCTGCACGGGAGGCATGGTCGCCTCCCTCGTGACCGACGTGCCCGGCTCGAGCGAGTACTTCCTCGGTGCCGTCGTTACGTACGCCAACGCCGCCAAGGAGCGCGTTCTGGGCGTCGGCTTCGAGACTCTGCGCGAGCGGGGAGCGGTGTCCGAGCAGGCGGCTCTGGCCATGGCGAGCGGCGTCCGCGAGAAGTTCGACTCGGACGTCGCCGTGTCCGTCACCGGGATCGCAGGGCCCGACGGGGGCTCGCCCGAAAAGCCGGTCGGCACCGTTCACTTCGGTCTGGCCGCGCGCGGGGGCAGGACGCTCGCGAAGAAACGGCTCTTCGTGGGCGACCGGGCCGTGGTTCGCCGAGCGGCGTCCGTCCAGGCGCTGGAGCTCCTGCGCCGCTATCTTTCCGGAGAAGAGGCGTGAGGGCTTTTCTCGCCGTTCCCGGGGACGCCGCCTGGGTCGCGAGCGCCGGCGAGTTCACGGTGCGAATGCGGCCCCGGCTGCCCGCCGCCGCGTGGACGAAGCCCGGGAGCTGGCATCTGACGGTGCGCTTCCTCGGCGAGATCACGGAGGAGGCGGCACAACGGTTTTCGGAGGCCATCGCCCCGGTGGCGGCGGTCGTCGAGGCTGCGCTTCCCGCTGCCGGGCCGGTCGTCTTCCCGCCCCGGGGCCGGCCCCGGGTGCTCGGGATGGGATTCGGCGCGGGCCAGGCCCTCGGCGAGCTCGCGCGGGCGGCAGAGGATGCGGCGCGGGCGATCGGATGCGATTCGGAAGAGAGGCCGTTTCGCCCGCACGTGACGCTCGCGCGGTTGCGCGACCCGTGGCCGACGGCGGCCGTCGAGCAATACTGCGAGTCGGCCCGCGCGTGGGATTTTCCGGCCTGGCGGGTGCGCTCCGTCGTGCTGTATCGGAGCCGCCTCGATGCGGCGGGAGCCGTCCACACCCCGGTGCGCGAGTGGACGGCGGCCGGGGCGTTCGCCGGGACACGGGCATGAACACGACGGCGGCGCTTCTGGTGGGCGTCGGATACCTGCTCGGCTCTCTTTCCTTCGCGGTTCTCCTGGTGCGCCGCAAGACGGGGCGCGACATCCGGACCGAGGGCTCCGGCAACGCGGGCGCGACCAACGTGCTCCGCGCGCACGGCAAGGGGCTTGCGCTAGCCGTTGCCGGACTCGACATCGCCAAGGGCGCCGCGGCGGTCCTTCTCGTCCGCCTGGTGACCGCCGATCCCCGCTACGCGGCCGCCGCGGGCTTCGCAGCCATCCTCGGGCACGTGTACCCGCTCTACTACGGTTTTCGCGGCGGGAAGGGTGTCGCGACCGCGGTCGGCGCCTTCCTCGTTCTGGCGCCGCTGGCGACACTCGTGTGCGTCGCCGTCTTCGTCGCCATCGTGGCTGCGACGCGCTACGTGTCGCTCGGCTCGGTCGTCGCGATGGTCGTGCTGCCACCCGTCGCGGGCGCTGTTTTCCATGCGAGTGGGGCCGTCGTCGTCGCGGCGGCGGCGGCCGCCGCCCTCGTCGTCTTGAAGCACCGGGAGAATCTGAAGCGCCTGGCGGCCGGGACCGAACACAAGCTGGGGCAGAAGTGAAGGGCCGCGTCGCGATACTCGGGGCGGGCTCCTGGGGAACCGCGCTCGCGATCGAACTCGCGCGCTCGGGGCATGACGTGCTGCTCTGGGGGCGCGACCCGGAAGTGGCGGCGCGGATCGAGGCGGACGGGCGGCACCCCCGCCGGTTGACCGGCTACCCGATACCCCCTTCGGTGAGGGTGGGTTCCGATCTGCAGGAGGCATTTGCGTACGCCGCGACCCTCCTCGTGGCCGTCCCGTGCGCGTCCCTGCGCCCGTTGCTCGGCCTGTGTCCGGTGATGTCCGGGCGTGGTCTGAAGTTCGTCTCCACGGGGAAGGGAATCGAGCCCGATACCCTGAAACGGATGTCGGAGATCCTCCTCGAGAGCTACCCGGACGCTGCCGTGGCCGCTCTCTCGGGCCCGACGTTCGCGGAGGGGGTCGCAAAGGGAGACCCCACGGCCGCCGTCATCGCGTCGAGCGATACGAAAGCGGTCGAAGAGCTCCAGGCGGCGCTGTCGAGCCCGACCCTTCGCCTGTATCGCTCCGACGACGTCGTCGGCGTCGAGCTGGCGGGGGCGCTCAAGAACGTGGTCGCGATCGCGGCGGGCATCGTGGCGGGCCTGGGATTCGGGCCCAATACGCTTGCCGCGCTCGTCACGCGGGGCCTGGCGGAGATCGGCAGGATCGTCCGCTCGCAAGGAGGCCAGGACCGCACGGTGCAGGGCCTGGCGGGAATCGGCGACCTGATGCTCACCTGCACCGGCTCCCAGTCGCGCAACCGGTTCGTCGGAGAGCAGGTCGGCCGGGGCCGAGAGCTCGACGACGTCCTGCTCGAGATGCCGGAAGTCGCCGAGGGCGCGCGCACCTGTCTGGCGGTGCCGCGGCTGGCGGAGGCGGCCGGCCTGGACGCGCCGATCGCCGAGGCCGTCGTGCAGGTCCTCTACGAGGGCGTTCCCGCTCGCGATGCGGTCGAGCGGCTCATGACGCGGGCCCTGCGGCCGGAGTAGGGCCGCCCCGACTCAGGACGCTTTCTTCTTCGGCTCCAGCACGCGGATCGGCAGGACGACCGCTTGCAGCCCCGCGAACTGCAGGCGCCGCTGGATGGCGAACGCCGTTTCGTTGTGGAGCACCCGGTAGTAGATCCGGTCGTTCTCGAAGACGAGCTGTCCGAGATAGAAGATCGACCTGGGAAATTCCTTGCGCACGTCTTCGCAGAGCTCGACCACCGACTGGACCGCCTCGGTGCCAATCTCGAAGCGGTAGTCGGCCTTGAAACCGAGCTGGTGCGCGAAGTCGCAGTACTTCTCGAGGGCCTCGATCGTGTGGCTCTTCAGGGCTTCGACCTCGGCCTGCCCCTTGAAAATCGCCGAGTCGATGACCCCGACCGAGACGAAGACGTAGCTCTTGTACTGGTGCGGAAAGAGAGTCTGGACCGAGAGGATCGTGTGCACTCCCAGCCCGGAGAAGCCGTTCACGAGCATGACGGCGACCGGTTCGTCGTGCCGGATTTCGCCGGCCTCCTGCTTGTGCGGCCGGAGGGGGATGCCGAGCAGCTGTTCGTCGAGCCGGCGCAGCTGCTCGCGGACGCGCAGGTAATGGCGCTTGATGGAAAACGCGAGGCCGACGAGCAGCGAGGTCACGACGATCGTCATCCAGCCGCCCTCGAACGCCTTCTCGTAGATGGTGATGATGAGGATGCCGACGCAGAGGATGGCACCCGCGCCGTGCAGCAGAAGCCCCTTCTTCCACGCGGCGTCCCGACCGCGCTCTTCGATCCAGTGGCGCGTCATGCCGATGAGGGTGAGACTGAACGTGACGAAGACGTTGATGGCGTACATGACGAGCAGGCTGGATACGGATCCATGCGTGTACCAGAGGGTGGCCACCGCGGCGGTGCCCATGAGCCAGATGCCGTTGTTGGTGACGAGGCGGTCCGAAAGCTGCGCGAAGCGCCGGGGAACCCAGGAGTCGACCGCCATGTTGGCGAGGATCCGCGGGCCGTCGAGAAAGCCCGTCTGCGCGGCGACGAAGAGGATCGCACCCGCCGCGATGAGCGTCACGATGATGAGGAGCTTGCCGACGGCGAAGCTTCCGAGCGCCCATCCGCCGAATACGTTCTCGGCGAGGATCGCGTTCATGACCTTTGCGTGGTGGGGGCGGGCGCCCGTCAGGAGGTAGCCGAGGATGATGCCGGATGCCGTGAAGGCGAGGGAGACGGCCATGTACAACATCGTCCGCTTTGCGTTGGACACCTTGGGCTCGCGCAGGATCTGCACGCCGTTCGAAACGGCCTCGATGCCGGTGTACGCGCCGGCGCCGAGGGAATAGGCGCGCAGCATGATGAACAGCATCGGGATGAACCCGATCTCCGCCGCTGTCGCGCCGGCCTCGTGTACGGCTCCGGTGTAAATGCCGGGCAGCTGCGTGAAGTGGGTGGCCAGGGCGATGACGATCATGAGGAAGTGCGTTCCGACGAAGACGAGGAATATCGGGACCAGGACCTGGACGCTCTCCTTGACGCCCCGCAGGTTGAGGACGATCAGGACGCCGAGGACGACGAACTTGAAGAAGAAACGGCTGTGGCTCCACGTCTCCGGGAGAATGCTGAAGATCTGGTCCACGCCGGCGGCCACGGACGTCGAAATCGTGAGGACGTAGTCGAAGATGAGCGCGCAGCCGGAGACGACGCCGAAGCGCGGGCCGAGCAGCTTGGTCGCGACAAGGTACCCGCCGCCGCCGCCCGGAAAGAGCTCGATCACCTTGCTGTAGCAGGCGGAGATGATGAGGACGGTGGCCGCGATCATCAGGGCGAGGAAGACGGAAAGGTAGGCGTGGGAGCCGAGCGCCTTGAAGGCTTCCTCGGGGCCGTACGCGGAAGAGGACAGGCCGTCGGCGCCGAGCCCAACCCATGCCAGGAAGGCGGCCAGCGTGACGCTGTGGAAGACGCGCGGATCCATCGGATCCCGCGCCTTCCCGACGAGGATGGTCTTGATCGTGTTGGGCAACGTGTTGGCCTTGTGGGGCGGGGCGGGATTATGTTTTTCGGGGTCGGGAGAAGTCAATCGAGCCCGCCGCCGTATGGTACCGTTTCCGAACGGGGCCTCCCGTGACGGGGCATTCGCGGCGTCTCGCGACGAGAGGGCCTGTGGCGGGAGAAATCACGCGTTCTCCGGAGGTTGTGCGCGAGAAGCTTTCGCGGCTGGGTGATGGCCGCGTGGCCGGGACCCTCATCTTTGACCGTGAGTTTTCCGGGCGCGAGGTCTCCCGGTTCTACGCCCTGCGCAGCGACGGCGAGTTGAATCCGGGCGACTTTCAGCTGGCGGGCCGCGTGCTCCAGTACGAGTGCCCGGAGACCGACGAGCCCCGCTGGCGGCTGGCTGCCGAGATCTACCTCGTCAAGTGCTTCCAGGCGAGGTCGTCCGGACGGACGGCCGATCGGGAACCGCGGCGCCAGGACCCTGCGCGCCACGGTTAGGGGCATCCCTCCGGGGCGTGTTATTTTCGACGCGACGGCCCCATCGTCTAACGGTTAGGACACGGCTCTTTCAAGGCCGGAGCACGGGTTCGATTCCCGTTGGGGCCGCCAATTCGGTCCCCTGAGGGCGTCAGAACGCCAGCAGCGAGGCCCAGAGGCTCCCGGGCAGGTCCGAGAGGAGCGTCATTCCCGTGGTCGCCAGAATCGCGCCCGCGTCCGTGATCAGGGTTCCCTCTATGCCCGGCGAGCCCTCGAGGAGGGCAAGGCCTGCCTCCGCCCCGAGCAGGAAGGCCGCGGTGGCGAAACGGCCGGCGCGAAAGGCGGACGCGGCGATGGTGGTTACGGACGATAAGCCACGCGCCGGCCAGCCGGTCCGCGCATCCAGGATGTGGTGGTACCGCACGCCGTCCTTGACGAACCCGCGCTCGTAGTCGCCGGACGTGGCGATGCCGGCGCCGCCGAGCGCGCGAACGGCGAATCGGCAGCGGCTGCGGTCGCGCGGGTCGGCGACGCCCACTTTCCAGGGATGGCCGTCGCCTCGGTTCCCGATCGTGCGTACATCGCCGGCGAAGTTGACGATGGCCGAGCGGATGCCCTCTTCCTCGAGGATGCTCGCCGCGCGGTCGACCGCGTATTCCTTTCCGACGCCGCCGAGGTCGATCTCCATGCCCGGCTTTCTCAGGAAGACGGTGCGATCCCGCACCGACACGGCCCCGGCGTCCACCAGGGGAAGCACGGCCGCGACCTGCTCCGGGGAAGGAACGCCGCCGCTCTTGAAGTCCCAGACTCGGCGCAGCGCGCCGACGGTGGGATCGAAGCGCCCGTCGCGTCAGGTTCGCCAGGTCGAGTGCCGCAAGGACGAGCCTCTCGGTCTCCTCGTCCACGGCGACGGGCGTGCGTCCGGCGTTGCGGTTGATCTCGGACACGACGCTCGATTCGCGATAGCGGGAGAACTTCGCCTCGATGCGGTGCGCTTCGCCCTCGACGGCGCGCGCCAGCCTCTCCGCCCGCTCCACTCCGCCGTCGTCCACGAATTCCACGGCGGCGCTTCCTCCCATCAGGGGGAATCGCCGCGTGTACAGGACGCGTCCGGCGGGGTCTGTCAGTAGACCCACACGAGGCCGAAAGTGACCGTCGTGACGTTCATGTCGGCGGCGGACACGGACGTTGCGCCGCGCTCGCCGGGAGTCGTCGTCAAGAGGACGATCGGATCGTTGCTGTGCTGGGACAGGACCGTGAAGCCGACGTTCGCGCTGATCGAGTCGTAGAGACGGTGCGTGAGGGTCAGTCCGGCCAGGAAGCTCCCGAAGGGAGAGAGCCGGTAATCGGCCGACATGTAGGTCTGCGGCACCAGAAACTTGTTCGCGAAAAACGAGGCGCCGGTCTGGGTGTAGAAACGGATCTCGGGAGAGACGATCCAGTCCGGACCGAACTTCTGGTTGTAGGTGACGTCGATCGTGTTGGCGGTGATCGACCAGTCGTCGTTGTAGAAGCGGTAGAGCACGTTGACCGAGCCGTCCCAGAGGAAGTAATGGCTGTACTTGGCGACGACGGCGCGCCGGGACCGCGTGCTCGGGCGCAACTCCGGCACGGTCTGGCTGCCATCGACGCCGATCGGAACGACCTTGTACGGATCGGTCAGGTAGCCGGAGAGGTTCATCAGCGAAAAGGAGATGTCCCCCAGGTCCCGTTCGCCGAAGACCCAGGTCCAGCCAAGGGAGTAGCCGTTGGTGTTCTTCGGATAGTTCAAGTCGGCGCCCGTCGGGTTGGTCTCCGGGTTCTTGACCGGAGAGACGATGTCCCGGGAGAGCGCCAGGCCGACGTGGAGGGTGGCGCGCCCGTCCATGAGCGTCCACGCGTCGGTGATTCCGATTCCGCGGGCGGTGTAGTCGTTCTCCTTGGCATAGTTCAGGTTGACCGTCGGCAGGTTGGCGCCGAAGCGGCGGCCGTAGGTCAGGCCGACGGACTTGCGCGTGTCCTGGTACTGCGCCTGAGGGATGTTTCCGCTGGCCGTCACGGTGCCCGAGGCGGAGGTGGTCACGTCGGAGGTCGGATATGCCCCGGTGGGAGAAGCTCCCGAGATCGAGTCGTAACCGAGCGTCAGGCCGAGCTCGCCGCCAGACTTCCCGAAATCCTGGTTCCACAGGATCACCGGGTTCAGGACCTGCGTCCGCCCGCCCGACTCCTTGTAGAGGAGAAACTGCGCGTTGACGGAGGACTGGCCGTGGGCCTCGCGCGCCGCAAAGGCGCCGAGGCCGGCGGCGATCCAGGGCACCTGGCGGGCCGTGCGACGCGAGCGCCGGCGTCCACGCCTCTTCGACGGGTCAGTTACAGCCACAACCGCCTCCGGAGGCGCCTCCGTCTCCGGCGGCGGCCTCCTTGCTCGCGTGGATGTGCTCCTTGAAGAGGCGCGTCACCGGGTCGCCGTCGAGGCTCATGATCGGGTCAGCCAGGTAACCGCGCTGCCAGGCCTTGATGCTGCCCGTCGCTTCGAGGTCCTTCGAGACGCGCACGCCCGTCCCGGGCGGCAGCGAGCCGCCCGCGAGCAGCGTCGACACCGGCCGACTCGAGCTTCGCGTGCGCCTGCTTGTCGCCTCCCTCGAATCGTGCGGCGACCCGCCCATCCCGGTCGAGGAGGAAGGTCGTGGGCATCGCGACGACATCAAAGGCCTCGCCGGCCTTTCCGGAGGGGTCGCGGACGACGAGAAAGTCGACCGTTACGTCATCGAGGAACGCGGCAACGGTGTCCCCGTCTTCTTCGAGCGTGAGACCGACGACGCTCAGGCCCTGGGACGCATACTTGCGCTGGAGGGAGTCGAAGAAGGGAAAGCTCGTACGGCAGGGAACGCACCAGGAAGCCCAGAAGTCGAGAACGACCACCTTGCCCTTGAGGGAGTCGAGCGAGAACGCCTGGCCATCCAACTTGTGGAGGCTGAGGCCGGAGGGTGGTTCGGCGCCGCGAGCCGGGATGGCGATAACGAAACTGACTGTCAAAAGGAAACAGACCGCCGCGGTCCGCCTCACCCCGGATCTAGCAATGGCTGCGTTCTGCATCGGGCGTCGGAAGCTATGTGGACTGCAATCGCGGGGCCACACCAGCAAGATGCCCTGGTCGGCGTGATTGCACCGGTTGCTCGTGAGCCCGTGAAGAGGGCCCGGGCCATGTCTTGCCCCGGTTGGCCTCCAGGGAGGTCAATGCGTCCACTCGGAAGGATAGATCGGTCCTCGGCCCCGCAAGAGCCAGCGCGCCATCCGGAGCGGCGCGTTCGTGCCGTCCCGATTCCGGAACTGCACCAAGGGCTGCGTCGGCCCGGAGGGACTCGAGATGCCGATGGTCGCGTCCAGAGGGATCTTTGCCGGCGCAAAGCACTGACGGTCGTTGCAAGCCTGGTACGAGAGGGTGCCGGCGATCGCTGCTTTGCCAGCTGCCGTCGACGGGAGGTCGAGATCCGTCTCGAAGCGAACGGTGCCTTCGTAGACTCGCAGCGGCTTTTCGGAGAAGGAGAAACGACGCTCCACCTGCGAAGGGTAGCGGACGGGCGAAAGCGTCCCAGCCGACGTCGTGAGTGAAAGGTCGGTCGGGATGAGAAACGTCTCTGACGGCGTGTGGCTGTTGACGTGCCATTGGGGTCCGAGCGTCAGCTCGACGGCCAGGGTCGATTTCGCGCCGGCCGGGGCGCTCGCCGGGACGATGATCTTTGCCCGGACGTCGGGTTTCTCGGCATGAAGGGGGAGGGTGGCAGTGGTGGCAAGCACGATGACGGCTGCCGTCGTTGCCAGGGCGCGCGAAGAAAGCGTTGGGCGGGATTTCATGAAATGTCGCCTCCACAGTGAGGGCCTGACGGAACACTGCTTCGAGCTAGAACTGTTGGCAGCACCGGTTCGATTCCCGCCGAGATCGCCAACCCTCGCCGGGCGGACGCTTCGCGTGCTCGGCGGACAGTGCGATACTGAGGCCATGTTGACGAATAAACGCGGTGTCTTCTCCGCTATGGCCGTAGGGGTATTGCTCTCCATCGGGTGCGCACAGACCCAGGCGGCGCAGCAGGCGCACACCGACGCGAAGACGAAGGGCAAGTACAAGGTCCGGCTCACCACGAACGCGGAATCGGTCATCGGCGTTTGCAAGTTCATCGTGATGATCGACCCCTCGCAGGATCCGATCGGGGCGATTCCCGAAACGGCATATCCGGACTACTTCCGGACCGAGGCCGTCTACAAGGGCGCCGACACGGTCCTCGTGAGGGGCGGCAAGATCGGAGAGGCCTACATCTGCGGGCCGGGGCCGCTCAATCCGGACGGGACTCTCAAGAACCAGTACGACTCCCCGCCCCAGTGAACCCTGGCGCCCGGCGCGTGACCGCGTTTTGCTCCAGGTCCGGGCTGGCCTAGAATCCGCCCGTGCTCTTCCCACACCGTCGTGCCCTGGATCGCTTGTGCGCGGCGCTCGCCGCCCTTCTCGCGCTGACCGCGTTCGCCTCGGCCGAGGGCCGGTTCGAGTTCCCTGCGCGCGGCGACGTCGTCGCGGCGGGTGCGGCCGTCGAGGTCCGCTGGACGGCGCCCTCGGAAGCGCAAGAGCAGGAGCTCGTCCTCTCGCTGGACGGGGGGCGCACGTTTCCGATTCGCATCACCCCCGAGATGTCCCCGCGTTCGGGCGGCTTTCGCTGGAGCGTGCCGGACCTGCCCTCGGCGCACGCGCGGTTGGCCGTGCGTGCCGGTTCCGGCGAAGGCCGCGAGGACGAGAGCCTCGAGGCAGTCAGCGGCGAGTTCACGATTGCTTCGGCGGGCGGCTCGGCCGAGCTCGTGTGCGGCGCGACGGAGTGGTGGACGCGCCAGGCCCTGCTCGGCGTCTCGGCCGAGGACTTGCTCGCGCAGGCGATGCGCGGCTCGGCCGAGCGGCTCGTCGTGCCGGGCTTCGTTCTCGACATCAGCGAACCGGACCCGCCGGCGGCCCCGGTCCGGGAAATGTCCGACAGACGGCTTGTTGTTACGGCGAACGCTTCGCTCCCGACCTCGTCAGGAATACTCGCAGCCCGCCTGGCGGCGCCGCTTCCCCTGCGCCTGTAGAACGCCTCCTTCCCGGTCGTTTCCCTGAACGAACAACGGAGGAAGGAGTTCTATGAAGCGCAGTGTCTTGCGCCGGCCTGCCGGCGCGTGCCTGTCATTGTTTGTGTGCCTCGGAGCGAGCGTACTCTTTGCGCAGTCCCCCGCTCCCTCGCCGACTCCGGTGCCGACACCCGCGGCCTCCCAGAAGATCGAGCCGGTGAACGAAGAAGTCGTCGTGTCGGCGACGAAGATCGAGCAGGCCCCCGTCGACATCGCCGGCGACATCACGGTCATTTCGGGAGACGAGCTGCGCCGGCGGGGAACCACCACGCTGGCGGATGCCCTGCAAGACGTCGTCGGACTGGACACCGGAAACGGGTCCGACAACGGGCCGCGGCTACCCAACATCGGGCTGTACGGCATCAAGGAGTTCGACGCGCTCATGGTGACCGTCGACGGCGTGCCCGTGGGCGGCCCCTTCAACCCCAACCTCGCACAGGTGCCCATCGAGAACATCGACCGCATCGAGATCACGCGCGGTCCCCAGGGCACGCTCTACGGCGTGTCGGCCTTTGCGGGCATGATCGCGATTTTCACGAACCAGAACCGCGGCGCCGGCGACGTCTGGGGGAGCGCCCGGGTCGGGGGATTCGGCGCCTTCAAGCAGGGTTACGCCCAGGCGAACGTCGGTACGCAAGTCAACAAAGACCTGACGGTCAACATCTCCGGCTGGACACAGCGCGGCGACGGCTGGCAGCAGCGCACGGACCTCGCCCGGGACCAGCTCCTGATTTCGGCCAATCAGACCTGGGGCCCGACGAAGCTCGGCGTGTCGGTTCTGTATTTTCGCGACACGAACTTCTGGGGGTCGCCGACGCCGGTGGATGCCGGCCAGGTCCTCCCGGGCTTCCAGATCGACGACAACTATGCGGTCGGCGGCGCCCGCATCGATCACCACACGATTGGCGTCTTCACCAACTTCTCGACGCCGATCGGGAGCGGCCTGACCTTCGAGAACGTCCTCGGCTTCACCCAGGACAACTCGGACTCGATCCGCTCGTGGACGAACGGTTACGAGGGGAATACCGCGACGGCCGAGGGCATCGCGCTCTACCCGACGGAGACGGTCTGGTACGACGACGCGCACGTGGTGACCTGTTTCGAGGCGGCCGGCGCCCACAGGCTCGTGGGGGGCGCCGCGTTGACGTGGGGCAGCACCACTGCATACGGGCACGGCTTCGACTTCGAGCTGCAGGTCGCGCCGTTTCCGGTGGTTCCGAACTACGGCGAAATCCCGTACGGCGACAATCGCAATTTCAAGGACGAGCGCACCTTCGTGGGCCTCTACGTCAACGACCAGTGGACGCCGGTCTGGTGGTTTACGCTGACGGCGGGCGCCCGTTACGACATCACGTCCGAGACGCTCCACGTGTTCCAGCAGGAGGTCGGGGACCCGAATTTCGACGTGGTCGACGAAACCAGCCACGAGAACGCGTGGTCGGGCGGCGTCTCCGGGCTCTTCCGCGTGCTGCAGAAGCCGGCCGGGGCCTTGAGCGCCCTGAACGGGTACGTCTCCTGGAAATCCAATTTCAAGCCGGCCGCGCCGAACCTCTCCGAGGCCGAGTCGGCCGAAATCCTGAAGCCTGAACGCACCCAGGGCGAGGAGGTCGGGATCAAGTCGTCCTGGTTCGACAACACGGTTTCCTTCAACGTGACGTCCTTCCACTATCTCTTCGACAACGTGGTCACCAGCCTCCTCGGGCCAAACAACCAGCCGATCCTCACCAATGCCGGCGAGGAGCGGTTCCAGGGCACAGAGTTCGAGCTCGGGTACGCGATGCCGTTTCTGAAGGCCCTCTCGCTTTACGGCGGATACGCGCATCATGACGCCCGTTTCGTCCAGTTCACGTTCGTGACCCCCGACGGCCAGTTTCGCGACGTCGGCGGCAAGCGGCTCGAGCTCGTGCCGCGCGACTTCTGGAACGTCAAGTTCGTCCTGGCGCCCCCGGAGGGAGTCGGCGGTTTCGTCGCGCTGCGCCACGAGAACCACCGTCCTCTGAATCGGCGCAACACCTTCTACACGCCCGGCTTCTACAGCCTCGACGCGGGGATGTCCTTCGGCTACTCGAACTTCCTGCTCTCCGTCACCGGGCGCAATCTCACGGATTCGCGCCCCTACACGACCGAGAGCGAGATCGGCGACAGCCAGTTCTACGTCGCGCCTCCGCGCGGGGTCTCGGCCGAGCTCACGTTCCGGTTCTAGCAGGGCCCTGGCCCTCTCCCCCGCGCGGGGGAGAGGGTCCCATGGCGCGCGTTGGGTCCCGCCCGGGAAGGGCTACCGGGAGGGGCGGTAAGCCACGCCGAGCCGATCGAAGAGAAAGGCATAGACGTCGGTGGCCTCGCCGATCTTTTCGTCGAGCGAGCTGCCGATGCCGTGCCCCGAGCTCGAGCTCGTGCGCAGCAAGACGAGCTGCTTGCCGCCCGTGGCCTCCTGCATTCGCGCCGTCATCTTGCGGGACTGCAAGGGGTCGACCCGGGGATCGTTTGCTCCGGTCATGAAGAGGATCGGCGGATAGGCCGCGCCGTTGGCCACGTGATGGTACGGCGAGTAGGCGTACAGCGCTCGGAACTGCTCCGCGTCTTTCACGGTGCCGAACTCGGTGATGTTGAAGGCCCCGTTGGGGGAGAGCTCGACGCGCAGCATGTCGTAGATCCCGACGTGGGATACGACCGCGCCGAAGAGCTCGGGCGCCTGCGTGAATGCCGCGCCCATGAGCAGGCCGCCGTTGGACCCACCCTCGATCGCGAGCTTCGCCTGCCGCGTGTATCCCGCCGCGATGAGGCGCCGCGCGCAGGCGAGGAAGTCGTCGAACACGTTCTGCTTGCGGGTCAGGTTTCCGTCCCGATGCCAGCCCTCGCCGAATTCGCCTCCGCCCCGCAGGGCCGCCACCGCGTAGACGCCGCCCTGCTCGATCCAGACGCGCCGCATCGCCGAGTAGACCGGGCGCTGGCTGATCGCATATCCCCCGTAGCCGTAGAGCAGCGTCGGGTTGTCCCCGTTCATCGGCGAACCCTTCCGGCGAAGGACCGTCACGGGCACGCGCGTGCCGTCTTTGGACACGGCGGTTTCGGCGACGACCTCGGTGTCGGAAAAGCTGACCGGCGACCTGCTGACGAGCGCCGTCCGGCCGACCTTCCCGTCAGGTCCCGCGCGATACCAGGCGGAGGGCTCGACATAGCTCTGGTTCTCGAAGAGCACGTCGTCGCCGCCGATGGCGGCGAGTCCCGACACGGAGGAGACGGGCAGGATCGCCGCGGTCGCGATCGCCTTTCCGTCATGGCTCATGACGCGCAGCTGCGACGGGCCCCCGACGAGGTCGGCCACGTAGATCCGGCTGCTGGTCACCCGGAAGTCGTCGATCGCGGCGCCGCCCTCCGCGGCGGCCGTCGCCGCGGCTCCGAGGGCCGTCGAACCCGGCGCGAGGCGGAGGATCGTTCCGCGAGGGGAGCCCTTGTGGGAGAGAAGGAAAAGCGATCCGTCGGGCCCGAACTGGCCACGGACGGCCTGGTCGGCGAAGTCGGCGACCCGGGTCCACGACCCCGAGGGGCCGCGCAGATACTGCGCCGCGTCTCCGCCGTCGCCGTTCTTAACGGTGGCGAGCAGGAAGCGGCCGTCGTCGGAGGAGGCGAGCGTGGTCTCGGCGATCCTCGGAAATTCCTTCCCGATGGCGTACGCGTCGGTCTCGGTGGGCGTTCCGAGCTTGTGGAAATACACCTGTTGATAGAAGTCCATGTCCGCGGCGGCGCGCTCGCCTGCCCGCGGGTATCGCGTGTAGAAGAACCCGGACCCGTCAGCATTCCACGCGACGTCCCCGCCCGCCGTGCCTCCGTTGACGCGGGGGATCAGGTCGGGGAGCTGGCGCCCGGTAGCGACCTCGTAGACCTGAACGCCGCCAGCCTCGCTGCCTCCTTCGGAAAGGGAGACCGCGACCAGCAGCCCGTCGAGGGAGGGCACGTAGAAGTCGATCGCGGTCGAGCCTTTCGCGCCCATCGCGTTCGGATCGACGAGGACCCGCTCCGAAGCCGGATCGTCGGGGGACCTCATGGCCACGAGGAACGGCTGCTGTTTGGGTGGCTCGCTCTTGATCGCGAAGAGGGTCTCGCCGCGTTTCGTCAGAGACCCGTATCCCGCGGAGCGAAAGTTGGCGATCTGCTCCACGCGCGCCCGGATCTCGGCCAGGTGTGGCAGGCGATCCAGTACCGCGCGAGCCGCTGCGCTCTGCGTTTCGCTCCACGCGCGCACGGCGGGATCGTTCCAATCCTCGAGCCAGCGGTAGTCGTCCCGCACCGCCGTCCCGAAATAGGTGTCCGTCACCGGCTTCCTGTCGGCAGGCGGGACGCCGGAACCGAGCGTCATGGGCAACAGGAGGGCCGCGGGAAGCAGGACGGCGCGTCGCATGCGAACTCCTTCGGCAAGTGGGTCGTCGAGGGCATCGGACCGGGGGATTCTACATTTCGGCCGTCGTTTCCGCGTTCATGTTGGGTTCATCTGCACGGGCGTAGCGTCCGAGACTGCGATGCAAGTGGGCATCGCTAAAAAAGGAGAATCGCAATGAAGAAGTTCCTGGCTCTGGCGCTCGTTTCCGCTCTCCCGGTCGTCGCATTGGCCCAGCAGTCCGCGGCTCCGGCCGCCAAGCCGGCCGAGGCCCCCAAGGCCGCTCCGGCCGCCGCCCCGGCCGCTGCTGCAGCCCCGAAGGCCGCCGCCGCCCCGAAGACCGACTCGACGACGACGAAGAAGTCCTCGAAGAAGTCCCACAAGAAGTCGGCGCCCAAGACGACCGAGGCCAAGCCGGCCGACGCCCCCAAGCAGTAAGGTTGCTTTCCGGCTCTTGCCGGATCTCGAATCTTCGCGGCGCGCCGGGTCTCCGGCGCGCCGTTTTCTTTTCCTGGAGGCTCCGCGACCCCGGCCGGGCCTCTGCTAATCTCCCCGTCGCCATGACTGCGCCGGCTCCCGCCTCCCGCCCCCGGGACGTCCACTCCCACGCCAACCCGGACGAGGTCCGCGTGCGGCACGTCGAGCTCGACCTGGACGTGCGCTTCGAACGGAAGATCCTGGAAGGCTCGGCAACCCTGCATGTCGAAAGGATCCGACCGGAGGCGGCGACGCTGCGGCTGGACACGCGGGCCCTCGAGATCCGGTCGGCCGAGACGGCCGCGGGGGAAGGCCGCTGGTCCTCGGCGTCATTTGAGGTCGGTGCCCACGACCCGATCCTGGGCTCGCCGCTCTGCGTGCCGTTGCCTCCGGGAGCCGACCGCGTGAAAGTGTCCTACGCGACCCGGCCGGGGGCATCGGGCCTCCAATGGCTCGATCCGGCGCAGACGGCGGGCAAACGGCACCCCTTCCTGTTCTCGCAATCCCAGGCGATCCACGCGCGCAGCTGGGTCCCGATCCAGGACACCCCGTCGGTGCGACTCACGGTTGCCGCGACGATCCGCACTCCTCCGGAGCTGCTGGCCGTGATGGGCGCCGCCGGCAACTCGACCGGACCTCGGGGAGGAACCTATCGATTCCGGATGCCCCAGCGCATCCCCGCCTACCTGATGGCGATCGCGGCGGGCGACATCGGCTTCGCGCCGCTCGGTCCGCGCAGTGGCGTCTACGCGGAGCCGTCCGTCGTCGCGGCCGCGGCGGCCGAGTTCGCCGACACCGAGAAGATGATGGCCGCGGCTGAACGCCTGTACGGCCCCTACCGTTGGGACCGGTACGACATCCTGGTACTGCCGCCCAGCTTTCCATTCGGCGGAATGGAGAATCCGCGGCTGACCTTCGCGACGCCGACCGTGCTCGCGGGAGACAAGAGCCTCGTGTCCCTGATCGCTCACGAGCTGGCGCATTCGTGGTCGGGCAACCTCGTCACCAACGCAACCTGGAGCGACTTCTGGCTGAACGAGGGCTTCACGACGTACATCGAACGGCGGCTCGTCGAGGAGGTGTTCGGTCCGGAGGCGGCGGGAATGGAAGCCGTGCTGGGGCACCAGGACCTCGAGGACGAGATCGCCCGGCTCGAGGACCGCGACGAAATCCTGCACATCGACCTTTCCGGCCGGGACCCCGATGAAGGCGCCACGCGGCTTCCATACGAAAAGGGGGCGCTCTTCCTGCGCTCGCTGGAGGAACTGTTCGGGCGGGCGCGTTTCGACGAGTTCCTGCGAGGCTACTTCGACCATTTTGCCTTTCAGAGCATTACGACCGCGGAATTCGTCGGGTACCTGCGCGAGCACCTCTTCGCCGGGGACGGCGGCCGGTCCGCCTCCGTCCCGCTGGCGGAGTGGATCGAGCAGCCCGGGCTCCCGTCGGTCGCGCCCAGACCGGCTTCGGAGGCGCTCGTGCGCGTCGCTGCGGCGGCGCGGGAATGGGCGGAGGGGCAGACCGGGGCGGGCCTTGCGGGGTTTGCAGCCTGGACGACCCACGAGCGCCTGCAGTTCCTGCGCAAGCTCCCGTCGCCGCTGACGCGAGAACGGCTGGCCGAGCTCGACGAGTCCCTCGGTCTGACCGGCTCGCGCAACGCCGAGATCGCGTCCCAGTGGCTCCTCATGGCCCTGCGGGGCGGCTACGCCGGGACGGACGCCCGGCTCGAAGACTTCCTGGTCTCGATCGGCCGGCGCAAGTTCATCAAGCCGCTCTACGAGGAGCTCGTCAAGACGGATTCCGGCCGGGCCCGGGCCCTGGCCATCTACAAGCGGGCGCGTCCGGGCTACCATCCGATCGGAGTGGACACCGTGGACCGGATCGTGGGGTGGCCGGCATGAGCGCAGAGCGCCATCCGGGGGCGACGCACGTCGAGAGCGCCTGTCCGCTGGACTGTCCCGACGCCTGCAGCCTCGACGTCATCGTGGCCGACGGCCGGGTGATCGCGATCGGCGGGAGCGAGAAGAACCCGGTCACGCGCGGATACATTTGCGCAAAGGTCCGCCGCTACCCGGAGCATCTGTACGGGGAAGCGAGGATCCCGCACCCGGGCATCCGATCCGGCCGCAAGGGAGAAGGCAGGTTCCGGCGGGCGTCGTGGGAGGAGGCCCTCGCGCTCGTGGCGGCGCGAATGAGGTCCGTGCGCGACGGCCGCGGCGGAGAGGGAATCCTCCCGTTCTCCTATGGCGGGTCCAACGGCTATCTCTCGCAGGACACGACGGACGCGCGCCTCTTCCATCGCCTCGGCGCGTCGCGGCTCCTGAGAACGGTGTGCGCCGCCCCGTCGGGCCGCGCGGCATCCGGGCTGTACGGGAAGATGCCGGGAACGGCCTACCAGGACTACGCGCACGCAAACCTCGTCGTCGTCTGGGGCATGAATCCCTCCGTTTCGGGCATTCATCTGGTCCCGTACATCCAGGAGGCGCAGAAGCGCGGCGCCCGCCTCGTCATTGTCGACCCGCGCCGCACGCGGCTGGCCGAGGGCGCGGACCTGCACCTCGCGCTGCACCCGGGCACGGATCTTCCGCTGGCGCTCGCGGTCATCCGCTGGCTGTTCGCACAGGGCCGTGCCGACCGTGCGTTCCTCGCCGAGCATACGCACGGTGCCGAGGAGTTGGCGCGGCGCGCGGAGCCCTGGACCCTGGAGCGCACGGCCCGGGAGACGCGTCTGTCTGCCGCGGACATCGAGGCCTTCGCGAGGCTCTATGCCGAGACTTCTCCCGCGGCGTTGCGCTGCGGCTGGGGCCCCGAGCGCAACCGCAACGGCGGTTCCGCGATCGCCGCGATCCTGGCCCTTCCGGCGGTGGCCGGCAAGTTCGGAGTGCGGGGCGGCGGTTACACGCTGTCGAACTCGGCGGCGTGGAAGGATGTCGACGGGATGGCGGCGGCGAAGGCCGAGGCGCCTCCCACGCGGGAAATCAACATGAACCGGCTGGGGGACGCGCTCACGCGCACGGGTGAAGGCTCGGTGGACCTGCTCTTCGTGTACAACGCCAATCCGCTGATGACCATCCCCGAGCAGGAACGCGTCCGGGCGGGCCTCGAACGGGAGGACCTCTTCACGGTCGTGTTCGACCCGGTCATGACCGACACCGCGCGCTACGCCGACGTGGTCCTTCCCGCGGCAACCTTCCTCGAGAGAACGGAAATCTCGCGCGGCTACGGCGCCCTGGTGATGCAGAAGGCCGGCGCGGTGATCCCGCCCGTGGGCGAGGCGCGGCCGAACCATTCCGTCTTCGCCGAACTGTGCCGGCGCCTGGACCTGGCGCGCCCGGGAGACCCCGAGACGGCCGAGGAGATCGCCGAGGCGATCCTCGCGAGCAGCCGCCGGGGCGTGCATCTTGGCAAGAGCCTCGACGAGCACGGAATCGCCTTCCTCGAAGAGGGCGCCGCCCCGGTCCAGTTCGTGGACACGTTCCCGCGGACGACGGACCGGAAGATCCACCTGGTTCCGGCGCCGCTCGACCGCGAGGCGCCGCTCGGCCTGTACGGTTACCAGCCGGAACCGGAGGCCGACCGTTTTCCGCTCGCCCTGATTTCCCCGGCGACGGATCGCACGATCAGCTCGACTCTGGGCGAACTCCACCGGGCCCCGGTGCCCGTCCAGATGCATCCCGACGACGCGGGGCCCCGCGGCATCCGCGACGGGGACCGCGTCCGGGTCTTCAACGCGCTCGGCTCGGTGCGTTGCCGCGCCCAGGTGGACGGCGGTGTGCGGCCGGGCGTGGTGTTCCTGCCCAAGGGAATCTGGAGCCACAACACGGAGAGCGGGACGACCGCGAACGCCCTGTCGCCCGATACGCTGACGGACCTCGGCGGCGGGGCGTGCTTCAACGACGCGCGCGTCGAGGTTGAGCCGGCCGGGACGGCGTGAACCACTCGCCGGGCTCGCCCTCCGGCAAGACGGCCGCGTTCTTCGCGGCAGAGCGAGCGTCCAACAAACGGCGGATCCGCCTCGCGCTCCTTCTGACCATCGGCGTCCTCTTCATCGAGGTCGCAGGCGGGATCGTCACTCACAGTCTTGCCCTGCTCGCCGACGCCGCGCACATGTTCACCGACGTCGCGGCGCTGACGCTCGCATGGGCGGGGCTGGCGCTCGGGGAACGCGCGCCGACCCGCCGTCACACGTTCGGGCTCGGGCGCGCCGAGGTGCTCGCCGCCTTCGTGAACGCTCAGCTGCTGTTCGTGGCGTCGCTGGCGATCCTCTGGGAGGCCTGGCAGCGATTCCACGCGCCCGGACCCATCCACGCAAACCTGATGCTCGGAGTGGCCGCAGTCGGGCTCGCGGTCAACGTGGCGGCCGCCCGGCTCCTGCACGCGGGCCGGCGGGGAAGCCTCGGCGTTCGCGCGGCCTACCTCGAGGTCCTCACCGACGCCCTGGCCTCCCTGGCGGTGATCGTCGCCGCGATCGTCATGGCGAGAACCGGCTGGTACGGGCTCGACGCCCTGCTCTCGGCAGCCATCGCCCTGCTGATCCTGCCGAGGGGCTTCGGGATCCTGCGCGAAGCGACGCACATCCTGCTCGAGGGGGCGCCGGCGGACATCGACATTCCGCTGCTGCGCGACGCGATCCTCGCGGTTCCCGGTGTGGAAACGATCCACGACGTCCACTTCTGGACTCTGACTTCGGGACAGCATTCGGCCAGCGTCCACATCCGGGCCGCCGCCATGAGCTCGCGCGGCGAGGTCCTGCAGGGCGTTCAGCGCGTGCTGCGGGACGACGCGGGCGTGGACCACGCCACGATCCAGATCGAGCACGGCGACGAGTCGATCTGCCACATCGATCCGGAGCACGCCTGAGCGGCGGGGCCCCGGCCGCCGCATAGGGAAAGAGGAGAAGCCATGCCGCAGACGCCCCACATGGAGCAGCACTTCACGGCCAGCGATTCGGTGCGCGACGTCGTCATCGGGATGTCCGACGGGCTCACCGTGCCCTTCGCCCTGGCCGCCGGCCTTTCCGGCGCGGTGGCGTCGAGCGGCATCATCGTGACGGCCGGCCTCGCCGAGATCGCGGCCGGGGCGATCGCGATGGGCCTCGGGGGTTATCTGGCGGGCCGGAGCGACGCGGAGCACTATGCGAGCGAGCGCGAACGCGAGCATCGCGAGGTCCGGGAGAAACCGGGGGTCGAGGCCAGGGAGGTCGGTGACATCTTTCGCAGCTACGGACTCGCGGACGGCGAGGTGGCGCCGATCCTGCGCGCCTTTGAGAAGCACCCGCAGGAGTGGATCGACTTCATGATGCGATTCGAGCTCGGCCTCGAGAAGCCGGACCCCGGCCGCGCCCTGCAGAGCGCGCTCACGATCGGCGGCGCGTACGCCGTGGGGGGCCTGATCCCGCTCGGGCCCTACATCCTGATGAAGGAGGCGGCGAGCGCCCTGTCCGTCTCGATTGCGGTCACGCTCGCGGCGCTCGCCGTCTTCGGTTTCGTCAAGGGCCGCTTCACCGGGGCCCGGCCGTGGAAGAGCGCCCTGCAGACCACGCTGATCGGCGGCGTCGCGGCGGCGGCGGCGTTCGCGATCGCGCGAGCCGTCGGTTAGAGGTCCGGCCCGAATTCCCGCGGTCTTCGCGCCGGGCGGTCAGCGGCGCGGGGTGGGGACGACGACGACCGGAATGGGGGCGCGGGCGAGCACGCGCTGCGTCGTGCTGCCGAGAAAGAGCGATGACACGGCCCCGCGGCCGCGGCTTCCCATGATGAGCAGCTCGTAGCCGCGCCGGGCTTCCCGGCAGAGGGCGATGTCCGGGGCTCCCGGCAGGACCAGCGGCCTTTCATCCCGGCCCGGATCGACGAGGGAGCCGATCCGGCGCAGGTAATGGTCCGTCATGGCCGAGCGCAGCGAACCCCTTGGGGCGCGCAGCAGGTCGCCGCGTTCTTCGACGACGGCGGCGCGCAGGTCGGACGTCGGCCGAACGTGCACGAGCGTGACGGACGCCCCGGCTTTTCGAGCCAGGACTCGCGCGGCGACCAGGGCGCGCCGCGAGGCTGGCGAAAAGTCGGTCGCCACGAGGTAGCGGTTGGCTGCTGCCATACCGAAAGCCTAACACCGCAAGAAGAGAGGAGCGATCCAACGCGGAGGGCGTAGCATGCGGGTCGATGCGGGAGGGACGATGAAGTTCTTTTCGGGAATGATCTTCGGATTGGCAGTCGTGTTGGCCGGCGGTGCGGCCGTCGTCTGGACCGGCCTCTTCAATACGGCGGCCAGCGTGCCGCCGGGGGCGCTCGAGCGCAAGCTCGCCCGGTTTGCGCTCGACCGGTCGGTAGCAGCGGCGGGCGCCGAAGACCGGCAGCCCCCTGAAGGCGGACGCGGAAATGCTGCGGGGCGGTCTGGCCCACTACAAGGGCATGTGCGTCGGCTGCCACGGGGCGCCGGGCGTGGATCCGTCGGAGGCGGGCGAGGGCTTGAATCCTCCGGCCAGCGACCTGACCCTGGGGCGCGTGCAGAAGCGCACGGACGGAGAGCTCTTCTGGCTCATCCAGAACGGCGTCCGCATGACGGGAATGCCGGCCTTCGGGCCCACGCACAAGGACGAGGAAATCTGGAAGATCGTGGCGTTCCTTCGCCACTTGCCGGCGCTGACGCCGGAGGAGGAAAAGATCCTCCGCGAGGCGGGCTCCTCAGGCGACTGAGGCGGAGCCGGCCTCGAGGCCCGAGCGGATCACATCGGCCACCGAGATGCCGCCCCGGTAGTTGCCCAGAAATTTCAGCCCGGGCCAACGCGACTCGGCCGCGGCAAGGGTCGCGATCCGCTCCTCGTGGCCGTGTTCGTACTGGGGAATCGCCCGCTCCCAGCGCGTCAGCAGTACGACCTGCGGTGCACCGCGGACGAGGCCCTGCGCTTCGAGGTCGCGGCCGGCCAGCGCTGCGAGCTCCGCATCCGGCAGCGCCAGGACGCCGGGATCCCGCGTGCCGCCCATGAAGACCGTGAGCAGGACGCGGCCCGAGGGCGCCCGGCCGGCAAACAGGCTCGAGCTCCAGACGGCGCCCAGGATGCGGCGGCCCGGATCCGGGCACACCAGGTGGCCGAAGCCCTCCAGCGGGCGCGCGAGCGCCGCCTCCGGCCAGGACAGGTGCAGAACCGCGAGCGGGGGGTGCGGGATGGCGGAAAGCGCGCGGGCGGCCTCCGGGGCAAAGCCGACCACGGCGTCCGCCGCGCGATAGGCCGGAGTGGCCAGAAAGACCCGATCGGCCTCGACGGGTCCGGTCGTGGCGTGGACCGTCCAGCCGCCGCCGCTGCGCGGCTCGACGGCCCGGACGTCGCAGCCGGGCCGGAACGCCGGGCCGAGCCTTTCGGCGAGCGTGCGCGGCAGCGTTTCGAGACCATCGCGGAAGGAGACGAGTCCGCGCGGGGTCGGGGGGCCGGCGGGCTTCGAGCGGCGGCCGGCGATCGCGCCGCGCACGAGACTGCCGTGGTCGCGCTCCCAGCGCACGAGCGAGGGAAACGCCGCCGAGGCCGACAGCCGCGCCGCGCTGCCCGCGAAGATGCCCGCGACGAAGGGCTCGATGAGCCGGTCCGCGGCCTCCGGGCCGAGGCGCCGGGCGACGAAGTCCCGCACGCTCTCGTCCGATCTCGGCGCGGCGCGGATGAAAGGCTCGGCGAGAAGCCGCCACTTTCCCCTCGCGGAGAGGAGCTTCGAGCCGATGAGCCCGCCCGGCGACATCGGCAGCGCGTGCAGGATGCCGCCGAAATCCACGTACCGCGGCGCGCGGGGGTCGGCGAGCAGCACGTCGCCCGAAAGGCCGACCTCGTCGATGAGCCGCCAGAGCTCGGGAGCGGGGCGCACGGTATTGGGGCCGACCTCGAGCAGGAACCCGTCGCGCGAAAGCGTGCGCACCGCGCCGCCGGCCCGCGGCGAGGCCTCGAGCAGGAGCGTCTCCTGCGCCGGCGTGCGCGAGCGCCCAGGCCGCCGAGAGGCCCGAAAGGCCCGCGCCGACGACGACGGTGCGGGGGCTCATGCGCTCCAGAAGTCCCGGGCCGACCCGATGAGATCGGCAAGCGCCCGGAGGAAGACCGGGCGATCGTTCAAACCGGGGGTGCGTCGGAAGTGCTCGATGCCGGCTTCGCGCGCCTGCCCCGCGAACAACTGGTCGATCTCCTGCAGCGTCTCGACGTGATCGGTGACGAACGCGATGGGCACGACCAGGACCTGACGCTGCCGCTGGCGCCCGAGCTCGGCGAGGACCGCGGACGTGGCCGGTCCGAGCCACTCGACGGGACCCAGCTTCGACTGGTACGCCAGCGTCACGGGGCCCTTCCAGTCGAGCCGCGCGAGGATCGCGCGCATGCTCGCTTCGACTTCGGAGGCGTAGGGGTCCCCCTCCGTCGTGACGAGCCTCTTCGGGATGGAGTGGGCCGAGAAGACCAGCTGCACGGCCTCGGGCCGCGGGTCGGGAAATTTCGCGAGCTCCTCCCGGATTCCCTCCGCGTGCGCCTCGACGAAGAGGGGATGCGTCGGGAAGGAGCCGAGCTCCTCGAGGCGCGCGCCGGGGGCGAAGCGGCGCACCGCGGCGCGGCTGCGCTCGAGCGCGCCTTTCGTGGTCGTCAGGGAGTACTGGGGATAGAGGGGCAGGGCGAGAAAGCGGTCGACGCCGGCGGCGGCGAGTTCCCGGACCACGTCCTCGACGAGCGGGGCCGAGCAGGTCATCGCGGTCCGGACCGCGGCGTCGCGCTCCTGTCCCGCGAGGAGCTTCTGCGTTCCGGCGGCCTGCTGCTCGGTCAGCCGGCGGATGGGCGAGCCGCCCCCGATCGATGCGTAGAGCGCGCGGGAAGCCTTCTTGCGGCCGAGCGTGATGGCGGCGGCGATGCCCTTGCGCAGGAGCGCCGGTTTGACGCGAATGACGTCCGGGTCCGAGAAGAGGCGGTAGAGAAAGGCCGGGACGTCGTCGAGCGTCTCGGGGCCTCCGAGCTGCAGGAAGAGGACGGCCCGCCGGGTCACAGCGTCCTGGAAAAGACGGGCTTGTCGGGGCTCGCTTCCAGGTAGGCGTCGAAGGGCATGGCGAGGTTGCGCAGGAAGACGCGGCCGAGCGCCGTCGCCTGGACCGCGTCGGGCGAGAGCTCGACGAGGCCGTCCGCAGCGCAGGGCTTCAGCTGCTCGAGCGCGGAGGCGAAGGTCTCATCGAAGGCGATGCCGAATCGGGCCTCGATCTCCCGCTTCACCACGATGCCGTGGCAGAGCAGGTTCCCGATCACCGTCCGGCGCAGCTCGTCGTCGGGCGTCAGGCGCGCGCCGCGGAAGGTGGCCGCGCCCGAATCGGCCACGGCCTGCCGGTAGGCGGCGAGCTCGCGCCGGTTCTGGACGTAGTGGGGGCCGACCGAGCCGATGGCGCTCATGCCGAAGCCGATCAGGTCGGTGCCCGCCTTGGTCGTGTAGCCCTGGAAGTTGCGGTGGAGCGTCCGGTCGCGCCGCGCCCGCGCCAGCTCGTCGTCGGGGCGCGCGAAGTGGTCCATTCCGATGTACTCGAACCCGGCGTCCGAGAAGCGCTCGAGCGCCGTGCGGAAAATGCCGAACTTGGTCGCCTCGTCCGGAAGGTGGGGCAGGAGCACGTTCTGGTGCTTCTTCATCCAGGGGACGTTGGCGTACGAGTAGACGGCCAGCCGGTCGGGCGCGATCTCGAGCACGCGATCGATCGTCGTGGAGAAGCTCTCGGGCGTCTGGTACGGCAGGCCGAAGATGAGGTCCATGTTGACGCTCGGAAAACCGAGCTCGCGCGCCTGCTCGACCAGGAGTCGGGTGGCCTCGTACGGCTGGATCCGGTTGACCGCCTTCTGCACGCGGGGATCGAAATCCTGGACGCCCATGCTCAGCCGGTTGAATCCGAGGCGCGCCAGCGTCTCGAGGTGCGCGCGGGTCGTGACGCGCGGATCGACCTCGACGCCGAGCTCGGCGTCCGGGGCGAGGCGGAAGCGGTCGAAGATCCGGCGGCCGAGCTTTTCGAGCAGGTCGGGCGGGAAGTAAGTCGGTGTGCCGCCGCCGAAGTGAACCTGAACGACGGAGCGTCGGAAGCCCCCGGCCCGTTCGGCCACCCAGTCGATCTCCCGGGCGAGGACGTCGAAGTAGGGTTGCTCCAGCGTGTGACGGCTGCCCGTGATGACCACCGTGCAGCCGCAGAAGTAGCAGAGGTGCTCGCAGAAGGGCAGGTGGAAGTACAGCGAGAGGGGCGCGGGGTCGGCAACGGCGGCCGATTCGGCCAGGATCGCCTCGTAGTTGGCGGCGCCGTAGTTTTCCTTCCACACCGGAGCGGTGGGGTAGGACGTGTAGCGGGGGCCCTGGACGTTGTAGCGGCGCAGAAGCTCGAGCGAGACGCCGGAGTAACTCATCGGACCGCCACGCGGGCAGCCGGCTGCGCCGCCGGGAGCGGCTGGCGCGCGGCCTCGAAAAAGGCCTCGACGCACTCGAGGCGCGCGCTCGGCAGGATGCCGTGGCCGAGATTGACGATGTGGGCCAGCCCGCCGGTCTCGGCGATCATCGCCCGCGTCCGGCGGCGGACGTCGTCGGCCGTGCCGCCGAGGGCGGCCGGGTCGAGGTTGCCCTGGAGGGGCCCGGCCGGGAAGGCGGCGGCGGACCTCGGAGAGCGGCAGGCGCCAGTCGGCCGAGATGACGTCCGCGCCCGAGGAGGCCATGGCCTCCAGCAGGTGGCCGGAGCCGTTGATGTAGAGGATGACGGGGGCCGTGCCGCGCCGGATCCCGGCGATCGCGCGGGCGGCCGCGGGCAGCGCCCACTCGCGGTAGTCCGGCTCCGAGAGCTCGCCCGCCCACGTGTCGAAGAGCTGGACGGCGCGGGCGCCCGAGGCGATCTGGAAGGACAGCACGTCCGCCGCCACGTCGGCGAGCAGATCGAGGAGCCGGCGCAGCGTTTCGCGGTCGCGCGCCATCATCTCCTTGATCACGGCAAAGCTGCGGGAGCCGCCGCCCTCGACGAGGTACGAGGCGAGCGTCCAGGGCGCGCCGCAGAAGCCGAGCACCGCGGCGCGAGCGCCGACCTCGCGAGAGAGCCGTCCGAGGATCTCTCCCGTGAACGCGATCCTGCGAGCGGGGTCGAATCGGGAAAGCCGGGCGACGTCCGAGGCCGATCGGACGGGCTCGGGCAGATGCGGTCCGCCGTCTCCGAACTCTACGCGCGCGCCCATGGCCTCGACGGGGATGAGAATGTCGGAAAAGAAGATGACGCCGTCGGGAGAGAACCGCCGGAAGGGCTGCAGCGACACCTCGGCCGCGAGGTCCACGGAATGGCAGAGCTCGAGGAAAGACACGTGCGCCCGGACCTCGCGATACTCGGGCAGGTAACGGCCGGCCTGGCGCATCATCCACACCGGAGGCCGGTCGACCGGCCTGCCGGCGCAGGCGTCGAGGAAGCGCCCGGCCGAGGGCGCAGCGGAATCCGTCATGCGAGCAGCTGCCGGAGGACGTAGGGAAGAATTCCGCCGTGCCGGTAGTAGTCGGTCTCGATCGGCGTGTCGATCCGGACCCGCAGGGCAACGCGGGTCACGGAGCCGTCGGCCCGGCGAATCGCGAGCGGCGTCTCCTGGCGCGGCGACAGGCCGCCGGCCAGACCCTCGAGCTCGAAGCTCTCGGTGCCGTCCAGGCCGAGCGAGGCGGCATTCGTCCCCTCGGGAAACTGCAGCGGGAGCACGCCCATCCCCACGAGGTTCGAGCGGTGGATGCGCTCGTAGCTCTGGGCGACGACCGCGCGCACGCCCAGCAGGCGCGTGCCTTTCGCGGCCCAGTCGCGCGAGCTGCCGGTGCCGTATTCCTGCCCGGCGAAGATCATGAGCGGCACGCCCTCTTTCTGGTAGCGCATCGCGGCGTCGTAGATCGGCATCTGTTCCCGGTCCGGCTGGTGGCACGTGACGCCGCCCTCGACCCCGGGCACCATGAGGTTCTTGATGCGCACGTTGGCGAAGGTCCCGCGCGTCATGACGCGGTCGTTTCCGCGCCGCGAGCCGTAGCTGTTGAAGTCGGCCGGCGCCACCCCGAGCGACTGGAGGTAGACGCCCGCCGGCGAGCTCGTCTTGATCGCGCCGGCCGGGCTGATGTGGTCGGTCGTCACCGAGTCGCCGAAGATCGCGAGTGCCCGGGCGCCGCGGATGTCCGTCAGGGGCGAGGGCTCGCGCGAGAAGCCCTCGAAGAAGGGCGGCTGCTGGATGTACGTGGACGCGGGGTCCCACGCATAGACCGTGCCGGTGGCCGCGGGAATCTCCATCCACAGGGGATTGGCGGCCGCCAGGTCCGCGTAGAGGCGGCGGTAGGTGGCGGCGTCCACCGAGGCCAGGAGCGCCTGCTGGACCTCCGCATTCGTCGGCCAGACATCGCGCAGGAAGACGGGCCTGCCGTCGCCGCCGGCCCCGATCGGCTCGGAGGTCAGGTCGATGTCGGCACGCCCCGCCAGGGCAAACGCAACGACGAGCGGAGGGCTCATGAGGAAGTTCGCCTTGATGTTCTGGTGGATACGGGCCTCGAAATTGCGATTGCCCGAGAGGACGGCCGCCGTGACGAGGTCGTTCTGCGTGACGGCCTGCTCGATCCCGGAGTCGAGGGGGCCCGAGTTGCCGATGCACGTCGTGCAGCCGTACCCGACGAGGTTGAACCCCAGCCGGTCGAGGTAGGGCTGGAGGCCCGTCTTCGCCAGGTACTCGGTGACGACGCGCGAGCCGGGCGCGAGCGAGGCCTTGACGCGGGGCGAGACGACGAGGCCGCGCTCGACGGCTTTCTTCGCGAGGAGGCCCGCCGCGAGCATCACGCTCGGGTTCGAAGTGTTCGTGCACGACGTGATCGCGGCGATGAGGACGTCTCCGTGGCCGACGTCCGTACGCGCGGCCGAAGCCGCGCCGGGCACGGCTGGGTCGGGCGTGGGGTGATTGTTGGCCATCTCGCCCTCGGTCCAAGCGCTGGTGTTGTGGGCCTTCGCCGCGGCGGCGCTGACGGGAGTCTGGCTTCCGCCGCCGGAGACCGGACGGCCGAGCGTCGCGGGAAAGCGCCGCGAAAGCGAGGCCGCTTCCTTGCCGTAGCCGTTCTCGCCCGCGGGCTTCGTGAGCAGATCGCGAAAGCGCGCCTTGAGGTCCGGCAGCGGGATGCGGTCCTGAGGGCGCCTGGGCCCCGAGACACTGGGGCGCACGCTCCCGAGGTCGAACTCGAGGGTTTCCGTGTAGTTGCAGTCGCCCTTGCGCGGCATGCCGAAGAGACCCTGGGCCGTGTAGTAGTTGCGGAACGTCTCGACGTGCTCCCGGCTGCGGCCGGTCGCGAGCAGGTACCGGCAGGACTCCTCGTCCACCGGGAAGAAGCCCATGGTCGCGCCGTACTCGGGCGCCATGTTGGCAACGGTGGCCCGGTCCGTGACCGGCAGCGAGGCGGCGCCGTCCCCGAAGAACTCGACGAATTTGCCGACGACCTTCGCCCGGCGCAGCATTTCCGTCACGGCGAGGACGAGGTCCGTCGCGGTGACGCCCTCCGACATCCGCCCGGTCAGGTGGACGCCCACGACGTCGGGCGTCAGGAAGTACACGGGCTGGCCGAGCATCCCGGCCTCGGCCTCGATTCCGCCCACACCCCAGCCGACGATGCCGAGGCCGTTGATCATCGTGGTGTGGGAGTCGGTCCCGACGAGCGAGTCGGGGTAGTAGACGCCATCCTTCGACAGCACGCCCTGGGCGAGGTATTCGAGGTTGACCTGGTGGACGATGCCGATGCCCGGGGGCACGACCTGGAAGCCGTGGAACGCCTGCATGCCCCACTTGAGGAACTCGTAGCGGGCCCGGTTGCGCTGGAACTCGATCCGCATGTTCGCGCCGAGGGCGTCGGGAGTGGACCACTCGTCGACCTGGACCGAGTGGTCGACGACCAGGGCGACCGGGACGAGGGGCTCGATCATCTTCGGGTCCCTGCCGAGGGCGGCGACGGCCGACCGCATGGCCGCGAGGTCCACGAGAAGCGGGACGCCCGTGAAGTCCTGGAGGACGATTCGGGCCACGACGAAAGGGACCTCGGCGGTGCGCTCGGCCCTGGGTTTCCATCCCGCGAGCGCCCGTACGTCCTCTTCCTTGACGCGGCGGCCGTCGCAGTTGCGCAGCAGGGCCTCGAGGACCACTCGGATCGAGACGGGAAGGCGCCGGACGTCGCCCAAACCCTCCTGCTCGAGGCGGGGCAGCGCGTAGAAGCTCCCGCTGCCTCCGGAGCCGAGCAAAAAGTTCTGCCGGGTGCTCTCGAAGTTCGCCATCGCCGCTATCGTATTACGAGGGTCGCCTCCTGCTAGAATTCCGTCCGCTGATGGTTTCCCATCTGCTCGGGTGGCTTGCGGTCGCGTTCTACGTGGCTGCGGAGGCCATGGCGGTCCTCGCCCTCGTCGCGCCGCGGGAGCGGCTCGCCTGGCTGACGCCTGCGCTCGTTGCGGGAGGGCTCGCCTTCCAGTTCCGGGACCTGCTGCTGCGGGCCCGCGCGCTCGGCTCGGTCCCGTACCGCACCCTCGGAGGCTCGGTGTCTCTTTTCGGATGGATGCTCGGGGTCGCGTTCCTGGTTCTGCTCCTGCGCCACCGGGAGCGCGCGATTGGCCCGTTCCTGATCCCGATCATCGTCCTGACGACGGTCATCGGCCTGCTGCTCCCGGACTCGACGGCCGCGCCCGCACAGGGCACCCACGGTCCGCTTTTCGCGCTGCACGTCACGCTGGCCATCCTCGCCTACGCCGCCTTCACGTTCTCCTTCGTGCTCTCGCTGCTCTACCTGATCCAGAACCGGCAGCTGCGGCGGCGGCAGACCGGCATCCTCTTCGCTCGGCTGCCCGCGCTCGAAGTGATCAGCCGCATGAACCGGACGAGCGTTTCGATCGGGCTGAGTTCGCTCGCCGCGTCGCTCGTCATCGGGGTTGTGCGCGCTCAGATGCTCTGGGCGAGCCTCGCCGACCCCAAGATCGCCTTCGCGCTGATCACGGTCGGGATCTACGGTTTCCTGCTTCTGATGGAGCGGCGGGGGTGGGAGGGGCCGCGGGTGGCGATCCTCTCGATCGTCGGCTTCGGAATCATGATGTTCTCGTACACGATCGTCAACGTCTACCTGAGCCGGTCGCACAGCTTCCGATGACGACCGCGGGCGAGGCGAGGCTCCTGCTCCTCGGCTGGAACTTCCGGACGGCAGCGCTCTCGGTTCGGGAGCGGGTCGCCTTCTCGGCGGACGAGGTGCGCGAAGCCCTCGACCGGATCCGGGCAGATGGCCTGGTGACCGAAGGCGTCATCGTTTCGACCTGCAACCGCAGCGAGATCTATGGCGTGGCCAACGGAAGCGGGACGACCGGCGAGGACCTCACGCGGCTGATCTCCGACTGGCGGGGGCTCGACGTCCGCGAGGCGACGGAGGGCAGCTTCTACCGTGAGGGCACCGAGGCCGCGCGGCATCTCTTCCGCGTCGCGTCGGGGCTGGATTCGCTGGCCCTCGGCGAGAGCGAGGTGCTCGGGCAGGTGCGGACGGCGCTGCGCCTGGCGCGGGAGGCGGGCGCCACGCGGTCGGTGCTCCACCGGATGTTCGAGAGCGCCGTCTCGGCCGGCAAGCGGGTCCGGACCGAGACCGAGATCGCCCGCCACCCGCTCTCGGTGCCGGCCATCGGCTTCGAGCTCGCGACGAAGGTCTTCGGCGACATGGCCGAGCGGACGCTGCTCGTGCTCGGGGCGGGCGAGACCGGGACGCTCTTCGCCCAGCAGGCTTCGGCCGCCGGAGTGCGCGACGTGCGCGTGGCCAATCGCAGCGCAGCCCGGGCGGAAGAGCTCGCGCAACGGGTCAACGGCCGCACGGTCCCGTGGGAGTCCCTGGCTCGGGCGCTGCCCGAAGCCGACGTCGTGGTGGGAACGACGGCGAGCTCCGAACCCGTCGTGCGGCGCGCGGACGTCGAGGCGGCGATGCGGGAGCGACGCGGCCGGCCGATGTTCTTCCTCGATCTCGCCATGCCGCGCGACTTCGAGGCCGGCGTGGGGGAGCTCTACAACGTCTACGCGTACGGGCTCGACGACCTGCACGAGGTCGCCGAGGAGAACCGCAAGCGCCGCGGCCGCGAGGTGCCCCGCGCCGAGGCCATTCTCGAGGAGGACCTGGCGCGGTTCGTGGCGTGGTTCGGCAACCTCGCCGTCGTGCCCACGCTGAACGACCTCCAGGCGCGGCTGGCCGCGCTGCGCGATGCCGAGCTCGCCCGCCTTCCGGCGGAGGAGCGCGAAAAGTTTCGGGCCTTCGCCGACGCGATTGCGGGAAAGCTCCTGCACGAGCCCCTGCGACGATTGAAGGCCGAGCCCGATGCGTCACGCAAGCTCGACCGCGTCGAGGCCGTGCGCCACCTCTTCGACCTGGACCAATGAGGCTGCGGCTCGGCGCCAGGGGCAGCGCACTCTCGGTCGCGCAGGCGACGCTCGTCCAGGCCGCCCTCGGCGGCGAGGCGGCGGTCGAATTCATCACCGTGCGGACGACCGGCGACCGGCTCTCGGCCGACGGGGCGCCGATCGGTTGGAAGGGCGACTTCACCAAGGAGCTCGACGAGGCCCTGCTCGACGGGCGCGTGGACTTCGCCGTGCACAGCCTCAAAGACGTTCCGTCGGAGCTGCCGGCCGGGCTCCTGCTCGCGGCCGTCCCGGAGCGGCAGGACCCACGGGACGTTCTCATCGCCCATCCGCCGCGGGCGTTCCGGGACCTGCCGGGGCGCGCGCGCGTGGGCACCTCGAGCCCGAGGCGGCAGGCTCAGGTGCGCGCGGCGCGGCCGGACCTCGAGGTCTTGGAGGCGCGCGGGAACGTGGACACGCGGATTCGACGGCTGCGGGAGGGCCGCTTCGATGCCATCGTGCTCGCGCGGGCCGGCCTGGCGCGCCTCGGACGGCTCGAGGAGATCACGGAAGTCTTCGACGAGAGCGTGCTCCTGCCGGCGGTCGGGCAGGGCGCCCTCGCGATCGTGACGCGCCGGGACGATCCGGCAACCGTGACTGCCGTGCGCCGGCTCGATCACGGGGCCTCTCACGCAGCGGTCGTCGCCGAGCGGGGCTTTCTGGCGGCGCTCGAGGCTGGCTGCCGCGCGCCGGTGGCGGGGCTCGCCCGCGTGCAAGGCGGCACCCTCTGGCTCAGCGGCGCCGTGTTCTCGCCCGACGGGGCGCGCGTGCTGCGCGCCGAGCGGCGCGGCCCCGACGCGGAGGCCGAGGCAATCGGCCGGTCTCTGGCGGGAGAACTGCTCGCGCAGGGAGCGGCGGGGCTGATCGCGGCCGCGAGTCGGTGATGCTCCCGCGCGCCCTCGTCGTGCGATCGGGCGCGCGGTCCGTCCTGGAATCGGGGGCTCCCGCGTCGATCGAGATCCTCGAACGCGTCAGCCACCGGATCGAGCCCCTCGAACCGGATCCGTCCGCGCTCGGGGCGCCGGCAGACCTCGCGATCTTCACGAGCCAGGTCGCGGTCGCTCTGGGCCTCGCGGGAAGGGGCGGCCAGGCGCTGCGCCGTTGCCTCGCCTCTGCGCGCATCGTGGCGGTCGGCCCGGGGACGGCAGCGGCCCTGCGATCGGCTGGCCTCGTCCCGGGGGTGATTGCCGGGGGATCGGCCGAGTCCGTTCTCGCCGTGCTGCCGAAGCGCCTCGAGGGCCTGCGCGTCATCCTTCCGTGCGGAGAAGACGCGTCTGCGGCTCTCCCGCACGCCCTGCAGGAGCGGGGGGCCGCTGTGACGCGCCGGGTCGTCTATCGCAAGGTGGCCAATCCCCCGGACGCGTCACTCGCGGTGGAGATCCTCGAACGGCCCTTCGCGGCGTTCTGCGCGACGTCGCCCGCGGCCGCCCGCTGGCTCTTCGCAGGCGCCGGGCCCCGGGGCCTCGATCGGCTTCGAACGACCCCGGCCGTGGCGCTGGGCCCCTCCACGCGGGCGTTTCTGGCGGACCTTGGAGTCGCCCGGATCGAGATCGCCGGGGAGGCCGCCTTTTCCTCGGCACTCCGGCTGCTCGAGACCCTTGCCACGGCGCCGTCAGGGAAATAGGCTGCGACGGCGATGGCGAGCTTTCCAGAAATCCGGATGCGGCGTCTGCGTCGTACCCCCGCGCTGCGGGGCCTCGTGCGCGAGACGCGGCTGTCGCCCGAGCAGTTCGTGGCGCCGCTCTTCGTCCGACAGGGCAAGGGCCGGCGGGACGCCATCTCCTCGCTGCCCGGCGTCTATCGGCTGTCGCCCGACGAAGCGGTCGCCGAAGCCCAGCGGCTTCGAGCCGACGGGATCGGAGCCGTCATCCTCTTCGGAATCCCCGAGCGCAAGGACGAGACCGGTACCGAGGCCTGGAATGACGAGGGGCCGCTCCAGGAGGCCGTCCGCCTCCTGAAACGCGGCGTTGCCGGCCTCGCGGTCATGACGGACGTCTGCCTCGACGAGTACACGTCGCACGGGCACTGCGGCGTCATCCGCGACGCCGACGTGGACAACGATGCCACGCTGCCGCTGCTCGCGAAGACGGCGCTCTCGCACGCGCGGGCCGGCGCCGACGTTGTGGCGCCTTCCGACATGATGGACGGGCGGGTGGCCGAAATCCGCCGCGGCCTCGACGGGGCCGGGTTCTCGGCCGTCGCGATCCTCGCGTACGCGGCCAAGGCCGCCTCGGCGTACTACGGGCCCTTCCGCGAGGCCGCCGATTCGGCGCCGAAGTTCGGCGACCGGCGCGGCTACCAGATGGACGGTGCCAACCGGCGCGAGGCCATGCGGGAGATCGAGCTCGACATCGAGGAGGGGGCGGATGCCGTGATGGTCAAGCCCGCGCTGGCCTACCTCGACGTCATCCGCGATGCGCGCCAGCGCTTCGACCTGCCGATCGCGGCGTACAACGTCTCCGGGGAGTACGCGATGGTGAAGGCCGCCGCGGCCAACGGCTGGATCGACGAGAAGCGGATCGTGCTCGAGACCCTGACCTCCATCGTCCGTGCCGGGGCGGACTTCATCCTGACCTATCACGCGGGGGACGCCGCTCGCTGGCTGAAGGAAGGCTCCTAGGCCGTGGTGCGTGGTCTGCGGTTGAGCCGATGAGCAAGCCCCGCCGACCGCGGGGCCAGGGACCGGGTACCAGGAACTCGTCCGCCCTGTTCCGCCGCGCGAAGAAAGTCATGCCCGGCGGCGTGAGCTCGCCGGTGCGCTCCTTTGCTTCCGTGGGAGGCGAGCCGTTCTTCGTCGCCTCGGCCCGCGGCTCCCGCGTGCGCGACGCCGACGGGCGCGCCTACCTCGACTACGTCTGCTCCTACGGTCCGCACCTGTTCGGCCACGGCCCGGCCTTCGTCCAGCGCGCCCTGAGCCGGGCGTCGCGGCGGGGGACCTCGTACGGGGCCCCCACCGAGCTCGAGGTGCGGCTGGCGGAGAAGGTCGTCCGCATGGTCCCTTCGATCGAGATGGTGCGCTTCGTCAGCTCGGGTACCGAGGCGACCATGACCGCGGTCCGCCTGGCCCGGGCCGTGACGGGGCGAAAGCGCATCGTCAAGGCCGAGGGCGCGTACCACGGACACGGCGACTCGTTTCTCGTTGCGGCGGGTTCCGGACTGGCGACGCTCGGGATCGCCGGCAGCCCCGGCGTGCCCGACGAGCTCGCGGCCCTGACGACCGTCGTTGCGTACAACGACGCGGCGGCGCTGGAGGCCGCCTTCCAGCGTTTTCCGGGGGAGATCGGCGCGGTCATCCTCGAGCCGGTCGCGGCCAACATGGGCCTCGTCCTGCCCGGGGAGGGTTACCTCGCCTCGGTGCGCCGCCTGGCATCGGAGAAGGGGGCCCTGCTCATCTTCGACGAGGTGATCTCGGGATTCCGGCTCGCGGCCGGCGGAGCGCAGCAGATCTACGGCGTGACTCCGGATTTGACGACGCTGGGAAAGATTCTCGGCGGCGGGCTTCCGGTCGGGGCCTACGGCGGGCGCCGGGAATTCATGGAGCGGATGGCGCCCGTCGGTCCGGTGTACCAGGCCGGGACGCTCTCGGGTAATCCGCTCGCCATGTCGGCCGGGCTCGCGATGCTCGACGAGATCGCCCGCCGCCCGCCCTACGCGGCGCTCGAGAAGAAGGGGGCGCTCCTCGAGTCGCTCCTTCGGGCCGAGATGGATCGGCGCGGGCTCGCCGGCCGCCTCTGCCTGACCCGCTCGGGATCTCTCCTGACGCTCTTCTTCGGATCCGGTCCGATGCGCAATTTCGCCGACGTCAAGCGATCCGACGTGAAGCGTTATGCGGCGTTCTTCCACGCCATGCGCGAGCGCGGGATCTTCCTGCCGCCGGCCCAGTTCGAGGCGTGGTTCGTTTCGACCGTGCACACGGAAGCGGAAATTCGCCGCACGGCCCGGATGGCGGGCGAAAGCCTCGACGCCGCCTTTCCCTGAACCGGCCTGCTATTCGGCCCCGGGCTGGCGGAACCTCCGGAACCCGTCGTGGCGCGTGCGCCGCAGCTCGTCCGTCTCGGATTCGACCCACGGCAGGGGAAAGCCGAGGCGCTGGAGGGTGCGGCCCGCGATCTCGAGGGAGCTTTCGAACTCCTCGGCGACCACCTCGTCGGCGCCGGCGGCGGCCAGAGCCGGAATGTCCGCGAGATAGCGGGTCCGCGCCAGGAGCAGCACCCCGGGCGAGAGGCTGCGGCAGTGGCGGATGGTCTGCCGCGTGGTGCGGGGGTCGGAGAGCAGCACGATCGCGGCGCGGGCCTTCTCCAGACCCGCGCGGCGCAGGACGTGGTCGTTGGTCGAATCCCCGTACTCGATCGGGATGCTGCGCTTGCGGCCGCGGCGGACGCGGTCCGGGTCGATGTCGATGACGCGGAACGGGACGCCGGCCCGGCGCAGCACACGGGCGACCGTCTCGCCCATGTGGCCGAAGCCGATGACGACGACGTGGTCCTCGGTCGCGCCGCCGTCGCGCGGGGGCGTTCGGGCGCCGCTCGAGCGTGCCGCGCGCAGGGCGAAGGCGTGGCTCGCTTCCGACAGCAAGGGTGTGGCGACCATGGTCACGATCGCCGCGGCGAGGAACACCTGGTACGCCGACGGCGAGACGAGCCCCGCGGCGAGGCCCTGGCGCAGCAGGACGAACGAGAACTCGCCGATCTGAGCCAGAGAGAGGCCGACCACGAGGGCGACGCGGAAGCCGTACCCGAGCAGCAGGACCGGCACCCCGCCGGTAACCGTCTTGCCGACGAGGATGAGGGCGAGCAGCACGCCGACGAGGACTGGCTGCTGGATCAGGACACGGGGCTCGAAGAGCATTCCGATCGAGACGAAGAAGATGGCGCTGAAGGCGTCGCGCAGGGCGGCGATGTCCGCCATGGCCTGGTGGGCGTATTCCGATTCCGAGAGCACGAGGCCGGCCAGGAAGGCGCCAAGGGCCGCGGACAGCCCCGCCCAGGACGTGGCCAGGGCCGAGCCGAGCACGAGGAAGAGAACCGCCACGACGAAGATCTCCTTCTGGCGGGTGCCGGCGAGGGCGCCAAGCAGGCGCGGGACGATCACCCGCGCGCCGACGAACAGTGCGGCGGCGGCGAGGGAGGTCTTCAGGAGAGCCAGGAGGACCGGAGCGGCGCCGGATCCGCCGCGGCCGGCCAGGAACTCGATGGAGAGGAGCATCGGGACGACGGCGAGGTCCTGGAGGATGAGGATCCCGATCAGGAATTTTCCATGCGGCGAGTCGATCTCCCGCCGGTCGGCCAGCAGCTTCAGGACGATGGCCGTGGACGAGAGCGCCACGAGGAATCCGGCGAAGAGACTCTCGGCGGTCGGGTTGCCGAGGGCGCGGGCCACCGCGAAGACGATCGCGATCGTCCCGGTGACCTGGATCGGACCGGCGACCGAAACGATGCGCCCGAGCCGGCGCAGATTGCCGAGCGAGAGCTCGAGGCCGATCGTGAAGAGCAGCAGCACGACGCCGAGCTCGGCCAGAGTCTCGACGACGTGCACGTCGCGCACGAGGCCGAGACCAAAGGGGCCGAGCAGGGCTCCGGCGGCGAGGTAGCCGATGAGAGGAGGCTGGCGCAAACGGTGCAGGACGTATGCGGCAGCGAGCGCGGCGAGAAAGATGAGAGCCAGGGGACCGAGGAAGGCCGGCGCCTGCATGCGGGGATTATGCGCGATCGAGGATCTCTGGTAGCCTCCCGCCGCCCATCATGAATCGAGAAGCCGCAGACGCCACGGCGCCCCGCACGGCGCCGGCCAGACATCCGCGCGGCCTCTACGTCCTCTTCGCCACGGAGATGTGGGAGCGCTTCAGCTTCTACACGATGCTGGCGCTGTTCACGCTCTACCTCCAGGACAAAGCCGAGGGGTTCGGCTGGACGGCGGCGCAGGCGACGACACTGCGCGCGAACTATCTGGGGGCGGTGTTCTTCAGCCCGATCGTGGGGGGTTGGCTCGCGGACCGGTTCCTCGGGTACCGGCGGGCCATCATGATCGGGGGCATGTTCTTCATCGCGGGACACGTCCTTCTGGCGTTCCCGTCGATCGAGGTCGTCTACGCCGCGCTCGTCTGCCTCGTCATTGGCAACGGCCTCTTCAAGCCGAACGTCTCGACGATCGTCGGCAACCTTTATCCGAAGGGCAGCCACCTACGGGACCGCGGATACAACATCTTCTACATGGGCATCAACCTCGGCGCCACGCTCGGCCCCATCGTGGTCGAGTTCGTCCACGCGAAGTACGGCTTCCACCCGGCCTTCGCCGTGGCGGCCGGCGGGATGGTGATTTCCGTCCTGACGGTGGTCGTCTTCCGCAGGGACATCGAGCCGGGGGATCGATCGCCCGGCAAGACGGACGACGTCGCGGACGCGGGGCCCCCGACGGCCATCGACGGAGTGCCCGAGCGCCGCCGGATCCTGGCCCTCGTCGTCGTCTACCTCGTCTCCGTCGTGTTCTGGATGCTGTTCTTCCAGAACGGATCGACGCTGACGTACTTCGCCAACGACAACACGGACTGGAACTTCTCGGGAATCATCTCCAACGCGATCGAGCCGTTCTTCGTCATCGCGTTCTCCCTGCCGCTCGTCCTGCTCTGGAAGACGCTCGACCGGCGTGGCAAGGAACCCGCGACGACCACGAAGATCGTGATGGGGATGTTCCTGATGGCCCTGGCGTACCTCGTCATGGTCTTCGCCGGGAGGGCCGGCGGCGACACGGGGAAGGTTTCGCCGTCGTGGCTCGTCGGCTGCTACGCCCTCATGGGTCTGGCGGAGATCACGCTCTCGCCGATGGCGCTCTCGCTCGTCTCGAAGGTGGCGCCGGCACGGGTCCGGGGCCTCATGATGGGCCTCTGGTTCGTGGCGACGGGCATTGGCGGCAAGCTGACGCAAATCGGCGTCTATTGGACGGAGTGGAAGCACTCGACCTTCTTTGCCGTCCTTGCCACGCTGTCGCTCGCGACCGCCCTGCTGCTCGCTGCCGTGCTCAAGCCCCTCAAGCGGGCGATGCCCGGCGTCTGACGCCCCCGGCTCCCGCCCGGACGACGACCCGATGAAGCCCACTTGCCAGCGGCGATGAGAAGCCGCGTTGCGCTCGCCGCGGTGTGGCTCTGCACCGCGACCGCCGCGCTCGCCGACCCGGGCCGCCAGGACGCTCCCGGGCGCGACCCGCTTCTCGGCGAAGTGCGCGCCGCGCTCGAATCCGGGGAGCTCGCGACGGCCGTTCGCGAGGCAGAGAAGGCCGTCGCCGCCGATCCCCGCAACTCCGAGGCGCTGGACCTGCTCGGGCGCGCCTACGGTCTGACGGCCCAGGACTCGCAGCTGCTCGAGCAGGTGCGGCTGGCGAAGAAGGCGCGCGAGTGCTTCGCGCGTGCGGTCGAGCTCGACCCGTCCAACGCGGCCGCCCTGTCGGACCTCGCCCGTTACGACATGCGCGCTCCGGCCCTGCTCGGGGGCGGGAAGAAGAAGGCGCGCGCGGCGGCCGAGCGCGTCCTCGCCCTCGATCCCGCGCGGGGGCACGTCCTGCTGGGAGAGCTTGCGGAGAGGCAAAAGGACCCTGCGCAAGCGGAGGCGCAGTTTCGCCTCGCGATGGCGGCCGACGCGGGCTCGCAGAGAGGGCGCAAGGCGCTGTCGGACTTCCTGGCCGCGCGCAGGAAATATCCGGAGGCGCGGGCGTTATGGGTGAGTACGCCTGGGGTGGACCTGTCCGTTGCGCTGGCCGGATACGAGCTGGCCGGGATCGCGCTCGAAGCGGGCGAGGGGCTGCCTGCCGCGCTCGAGGATCTCGAATCGGCGCTGATGCAGGCCGTGCCGGGAGAGTCTCCGACGAGGGCCGAACTGCACGAGCGATTGGCGCGAGTCTATGAACGTCTCGGGCACCGGGCGGAAGCGGCCGGGGAGTTGCAGACGGCGCTCGCCCTTGCGCCGGGCCGCGCCGACTGGCGCAAGGCGCTCGCGCGACTGGAGAAGTAGGAGAGGCGGGGAACGCGGGCGGGCTCAGCCGGCGCTGGGCAGACCGGAAACAAAGGCCGTGTCGTCGCGCCAGATCGTCTCTTCGCGCCGCGGGCCGGTCGAGATGAAGACCGCCGGCGCTCCGATCGCCTCCTCGAGCGTGCGCACGTAGCGTTTCGCGGCATCGGGCAGTTGCTCGTACCGCGTCGCGGCAGTCGTCGTGGCCTTCCAGCCGGGGAACCGTTCGTACACGGGCTCGAGCCGCGCGACGTCCTCGGAGAGCGCCGGCAGGTCGTCGACGCGTCTTCCGTCGAGGCGGTAGCCGACGCAGATCGGGATCTCCTCGAGCTCGTCGAGGCAGTCGAGCTTGGTGATCGCGACGGCCTCGGCGCCGGAGAGCTCGACGGCGGTCCGGGCGACCACGGCGTCGAACCAGCCGGTGCGCCGCGGGCGCCCCGTCGAGGTCCCGTATTCGTTGCCGCGCTTGCGGAGGAACTCGCCCGTGGCGTCGTCGAGCTCCGTCGGAAAGGGGCCGGAACCCACGCGCGTCGTATAGGCCTTCAAGACCAGCAGGCTCGCGTCGAGGGACCGCGGCGCGATCGCGAGCCCGGTTGCCACCGCGGCCGACGTGCAGTGGGAGGACGTCACGAAGGGATACGTTCCCGACGAAAGGTCGAGCATCGCGCCATGGGCGCCCTCGGCCAGCAGCGTCGCCCCGGCCTTCAACCGGTCGCGCAGGTACCGGCCCGTGTCGGTGACGTGGGGCCGGACGCGCGCGGCCGCGGCACCGAGCATCGCGAGAACCTGGTCGACCGGAGGGATGTTCTTCTCACCGAGCACCGCGAGCAGGGCGCCCGTCTCGGCGTGGATCGCCGCGACGCGGGCCGCGAGGGTCTCCGGGCGAAAGAGCTCCGCGACGCGGATGCCCTTGCGGGCGGCGACGGACTCGTAGGCCGGGCCGATGCCGCGCAGCGTCGTGCCGATCCTGGCGTCTCCGGCCGCGCGCTCCCTCGCGGCGTCGAGCAGGCGGTGGTAGGGGAGGATCACGGCGGCGCGATCGGACAGGAGCAGGTTGTCCCCGATCGTCACGCCGGCCGCGGTGACCGCATCGATCTCGGCCAGCAGCGCCTCGAGCTCCACGACGACACCCGGGCCGATGATGCTCGTGCGCCCGCGCACGGTGCCGGCGGGCAGCAGGTGCAGGGCGAAGTGCTGGTTGCCGAACTTGACGGTGTGCCCGGCATTGTGGCCGCCGTGGTAGCGGGCGACGATGTCGAAGCGGTCGGCGAGCATGTCGACCACCTTGCCCTTGCCTTCGTCTCCCCACTGTCCGCCCAGGACGGCCACAACTTTCACGGTCGCGCTCCTCACGTGTCCTTTACGAAAAACAGCGCACACTAGCACGAAGCCCGGAGCCCGGAGCATAGAACACGCAGGCGTCCGTTGCGCGGCGCCCCGGGCTTAGAATCGCGAGCGTATGAAGACCATCCGACTGACCGGCAGCGCTCTTCGACTCGCAGACGTGGTCGCGGCGGCGCGGCGGGAGTGTCGCGCGGCGCTGGCGCCCTCCGCGCGGCGCGCGATGGCCGCTTCGCGGCGGGTCGTGGACCGGGCGATCCGGTCCGGGGCCACGGTCTACGGGGTGACGACCGGCTTCGGGAAATTCGCCGACGTCGTAATTCCGACCGCCGACATCGAGGACCTGCAGCGCAACCTGATCCGCAGCCACGCCGCCGGCGTCGGGGCTCCGCTCGGCCCGGCCGCGGTCCGGGCCATGATGATCCTTCGGTCCAACGCGCTGGCGCGGGGCAACTCCGGCATCCGCGTGGCGACGGTCGAGGCGCTGCTCGCGATGCTCGCGGCCGACATCCTCCCGGTCATCCCCTGCCAGGGTTCCGTGGGCGCGTCGGGGGACCTCGCGCCGCTGTCCCACCTCGCCCTCGCTCTGATGGGGGAGGGCAGCGTGACGGTGCGGGGGCGCAGGCAGCCGGCGGCCCGCGCGCTTTCCCGGGCAGGGATCCGGCCCGTCGTGCTCGGCGCCAAGGAGGGCCTCGCCCTCATCAACGGGGTGCAGATGTCGGTGGCCGTCGGGGGGCTGGCGCTCCACCGCGCCATGGAACTGTGCCGCATCGCCGACCTGATCGGCGCGGCCTCGCTGGACGCCTCGCGGGGCTCCGACGCGGCGTTCGACCCGCGGATCATGGCCGCGCGGCCGCACCCCGGGGCCGCGGCGGCCGCGAAGAACCTGCGCGCCCTGTTGAAGGGCAGCGCGATCCGCGAGTCACATCGGGGTTGCGGACGGGTCCAGGACAACTACGCGTTGCGGTGCATGCCCCAGGTGCACGGCGCGGCCCGGGACGCCTTTGGCCATGCCGGCGCCGTCCTCGAGCGCGAGATGAACAGCTCGACCGACAACCCGCTCGTCTTTGCGGCGCGCGGGGAGATTCTCTCCGGCGGAAACTTCCACGGCGCGCCGGTGGGCCTCGTGCTCGACTACGCGGCGATCGCTGCGACCGACCTCGCGTCCATCTCGGAGCGGCGCATCGAGAAGCTCGTGAACCCGGCGCTCTCGGACCTGCCGGCATTTCTGGTGCGCGAGGGCGGCCTGCACTCCGGCTTCATGATGGCGCACGTCACCGCCGCGGCGCTCGTGTCCGAGTGCAAGGTGCTCGCTCACCCCGCATCGGTGGACTCGATCCCGACCTCCGCCGCGAAGGAAGACCACGTCTCGATGTCGCCGATCGCGGCGCGCAAGTTCGCCGCCATCGTCGAACATCTCGAGCAAGTCCTCGCGATCGAAACCCTGGCCGCGTTCCAGGCCATGGAGTTTCTGCGTCCCCTCGCGTCCTCGGCGCCGATCGAGCGCGTGCGCCGCGAGTTTCGACGGGTCGTTCGGCCCTGGAACCGCGACCGTGAGATGCACGTGGACCTCCAGAACGCCCGCCTGTTTCTCGGCGGGGAGGCCGTGGCGCGCGCGACGGCCGGCCTCGCTTGAGCGGCGCGCGGCCGCGGCCGCGCGACCCATATAATCGGCCCATGAGCGCCAGCGTTCTGTCGCCATCCCGCACCATCCGCGCCGCGCGGGGCAGTGAGTTGCGCTGCCACGGCTGGGGGCAGGAAGCCGCCCTGCGGATGCTCGAGAACAATCTCGATCCGGAGAATGCGGAGAAACCCGCGGAGCTGATCGTGTACGGCGGCACCGGGCGAGCGGCCAGGAACTGGGAGTGCTACGACTCGATCGTGGCGACGTTGAAGCGCCTGAAGTCGAACGAGACGATGCTCGTGCAGTCGGGAAAGGCCGTCGGGGTTTTCGAAACCCACGAGGACGCGCCGCGCGTCCTTATCTCCAACTCGATGCTCGTCCCCGCCTGGGCGACCGGCGACGAGTTCCGCCGACTCGAGGGCCTGGGTTTGACGATGTACGGGCAGATGACCGCGGGCTCCTGGATCTACATCGGGAGCCAGGGCATCGTGCAGGGGACCTTCGAGACGTTCGCGGCGGCGGGACAGAAGGAATTCGGCGGAGATCTGTCGGGGCGGCTGGTCGTCACCGCCGGCCTCGGCGGGATGGGCGGCGCCCAGCCGCTGGCCGCGACGATGAACGGCGCCGTGGCGCTCGTGGCGGAGGTGGACCCCGAGCGGATCGAAAAGCGCCTTCGCACCCGGTACCTCGACGAGAAGGAGATCCATCTCGATCGCGCGATCGAGCGGGCGCTGGAGGCCAAGGCCGCGCGCCGTGCCGTGTCGATCGGCGTCGAGGTCAATGCCGTCGACCTGCTCGAGAGGCTGATCGAGAAGGGGATCGTTCCGGATCTCGTGACCGACCAGACCTCGGCGCACGATGAGCTGACCGGCTACGTGCCCCGCGGAGGGGCGCTGGCGGAGCTCGAGCGGCTTCGGCGGGACGATCCCAAGCGCTACATCGAGCGTGCGTACCAGACGATGGCGGACCACATGCGGGCGCTCCTGGAGCTCCAGCGACGGGGCGCGACCGTCTTCGACTACGGGAACAACCTGCGCGGCCAGGCTCTGAAGGCCGGCGTCACCGATGCCTTCGCGGTCGGCGGGTTCGTGCCACTCTACATCCGGCCGCTCTTCTGCGAGGGCAAGGGGCCGTTCCGCTGGGCGGCACTCTCCGGGGACCCGGGGGACATCCTCGTGACCGATCGGGCGCTCCTCGAACTCTTCCCGCAGGACGCCGGCCTGCGGCGCTGGCTGACGCTGGCCGAGGAACGCATCGCATTCCAGGGCCTTCCGGCGCGGATCTGCTGGCTCGGCTACGGAGAACGGCATCGCGCCGGCCTGCTCTTCAATGATCTCGTGCGCACCCGGAAGCTGAAGGCGCCGATCGTGATCGGACGCGATCATCTCGACTCGGGCTCGGTCGCTTCGCCCAACCGTGAGACCGAGGGCATGCGGGACGGCTCCGACGCCATCGCGGACTGGCCGATCCTGAATGCGCTCTTGAACACGGCTGCTGGAGCCACGTGGGTTTCGCTCCATCACGGCGGGGGCGTCGGCATCGGATACTCGATCCACGCCGGTATGGTCGTCGTGGCCGACGGCACGGAAGCGGCGGCGCGGCGGCTGCGACGCGTGCTGACGACGGATCCGGGAACGGGCGTGATGCGCCATGCCGACGCCGGGTATCCGGAGGCAATCCAGGCGGCGCGCGAGCGGGGAGTGGACCTGCCGTTTCTCGAATAGCCGGCGGGGTTGACTTTGCAACGCCGGGCGCTTTCCGCCGTTCTCCTCGCCGGCCTGGCCGCGCTCTTCTGGCTCGACGGCTGGTACCGGCTCCCGCGCTGGGCGTCCCCGTCTCCCGCGCCGCCTTCCTCGATCGGTTCCGCGCTGCGGGACGTCGCGGATGACCTCGCCCGGCGCGCCGCGGTCCTGGCGTCCAACGCCGAGGTCGCGCGGTCACTCGAGGGCGGAGGCATCGCGGTGCACCGGCAAGCGCTGTTCGGCGCGACCCGCGACGCGATGGCCGGCGCCGCGCCCGGCAGCTGGATCGCGCTGGCGGACCCGGCCGGAAACGTCCTCGCGTGGTGGGGGGAGGCCCCGTCGCGGATGCCGGCGGCACCGAAGACGGGGGTCCTGGCGGCGCGGTGGTCGGCGACGCAGCTGGAGTTGTCGCACTGGCGGATCGCGGGGAGCGGGCCCTTCACCGGCATCGTCTGTGTCGCGCGGCTGCTTCCCGTGCAATCTCCCGACTTCGGCCGCGCGCTGGGCCTGGAGGATGCGGCAGCGGCCTGGGAGCCCGCCGCCGCGGCCTCCGGCCTGGAAGTGCTGCTGCGGGACGCGGCAGGGGCGCCGCTCGTCGGTGCGCGCTCGGCCGGGTCCGCAATGCCGACCGGTGCTCGAGCGCGGGGGCTCGCGCTGTCGGTGGTCCTTCTGCTGGCTCTGCCTCTGATGGCCTCGCGGCCGGCCTGGATCGGGGCCGGGCTCGCGCTCGCCCTGTCGGCCGCCGCCGCGTGGGCCGACCCGGCCGGCCGGATGCTCGCCTCGCCCTACTCATGGATCCTCGCGCTCGGGCCCCTCCTGCTGCCGTGGGGTCTCTCGCTGCTCCGGGAGGCGGGGCGGACGGGCAATCCGGCCCGGCTGCTCACGGGCTACGCGCTGCTTGGCGCCGGGATCGTCGGAGCCAGGCGCGTCTCCATTCCGGATCTGGGCTCGGGATTCCCGATCGCCAGCGCGGAGTTCTTCCAGCTCGTCGCTCTGACGGCGCTCTTCGGCGCGGCGCTCTCGATCGGCGCGGCCGCAGGGCCAGTGCACCCGCGCCGCGGCGCGACGGGCCTGGCGATCTTCGTGACGGCTTTCTGCTTCCTGCTCGGCCTGGCGCTGATCTCGGCGTGGCCGCTTTTTCCGGTCTGCATCGCGGCGGCCGCCGTCGTCGCGTACGAGCTATGGCGCCGCTCCATCGCCGGTGCGTTGGCGCAGCGCGGACCGCTCGGCCCCTTCCGCCTGACCGCAGCCTCGGCCCTGTTGGTCGTGCTGATCGCAGCGCCCTGCTACGGGCATGACCGCGCGGCCGCCGCATTCCGGACGGCCTCGGCGATCCGGCTGCCCGACCCGCGCCGGATGTCGGCGGGCGCCGCGGTGGCCGTGCTCCGGGCCGTCGAGCGCGCCGAGCGCTTCAATCTCGCCACGGACCTGCCTGCACCGCTTCCGGAGGTGGACCTTTCCGATCTGGCGTACCGCCTGTGGCGGGAGGGGGAGGAGCAGGCGCCGTCTTCGACGCTCATCGCGTACGAGGTCTTCGACGACGCGGGCCAGCTGCGTAGCCGATTCTCCCTGATCCCCGATATCGACTTTTCGGGATCCGGCGAGGACGATGCGGTCCTGATCGAGCGCCATCGCGTGGCGGTCGTCCGGCGGCGCGCGGTCCTCATGAACGGCTCGGCCCGCTGGGGTCGAGTCATGGTGTCGGTTGCCGACTGGCCGAGCTGGGACCCGCTGCCTCCAAGGCTTGAGGTGTACCGGCGGCTCGTCGGAGGCGAAGCGAGCGCGGTGCGCACGCCTCGGCCGGTCCTCGCCCTGTACGGGTCCGACGGCTCCCGGCGCGACGAAGGGCCGGAATTGGCGTCCGGGCTGCTCGAGACGGCGCGCGCTTCCGGGCGGCCGCAGCCGGTCCGCCTCCGTTTTCGCGGCGAGGAGTTGCGGGGCGAGGTCCGCCCGTTGCAGGACGGGTTCCAGCTCGTCGCGATCCCGGGCCCGGACTTCCTGCAGCGGATTCTGGCGGCGACGCAGCTGCTCGCCCCGGCCTCCGTTCTGTATGTTGCGGGATGGCTCGTCGTGGCCTGGCGGCTGGTGACGAGCGGCCGGCCCCTGCGCCAGCTCGCGCCGAGGGGCAGCCGGACGTTTCGCGGCCGGCTGGTCGCGCTCTTCGTGCTCTCCGTGATGGTGCCGCTTTTCGCTTTGACGGTCTTTCTCCGGTCGTCCATCGTGACGCGCTCCCGCCGCGAGACGGTCGACCACGGGCGCACCGCCCTCGAGACCGCCCGCCGTGTGCTGGACGATTACCTGCCCTCGGCGGCGGCCGCCCTCGGCCGCCTCGGCCTGTTGGACGACACACTGCTCTCGTGGCTGGCCAATGCCGTCGGCTACGATCTGGCAGTGTATTCCCCCGAGGCGAAACTCGTCGCCACTTCGCGCCGTGATCTCTTCGCGGCCGGCCTTTTGCCCGAGCGCGTCCCCGGAGCGACCTATGTGGCCATCGGGCTCGGAGCCGCACGCGAGAGGGCGGACACGCGCCTGATCGCGGGGAGCCGCTTCGAGGAGATCACGACCGGGCTCGCGTCGGTCCCGGGCGTTCCCGGAGTCCGCAGCCCCGTCCTGTTGTCCCTCCTGCTGCTGCCCCAGCAACGCATTGCGGAGGCGGAAGCCGGCCAGCTCACGGCGGCGGTCTCCGCTTTCAGCCTGCTCGTGTTTCTGATCTCGGCGGCCATCGCGGGGCGCCTGGCGGTGCGCGTGGCACGGCCGGTGGCCGATCTGGTCGAGGGCACACGCGCGGTGGCCCGCGGGGATTTTTCGCCCCGGCTGGCCGAGCCGCCCGACGAAGAGCTGCGCGAGCTCGTTCGCGCGTTTCTTTTCATGTCGCGCAGCTTGAAGGACCAGACGGAAGCCCTTTCTCGCGAGAAAGAACGGCTGGCGACGCTGCTCTCCCGATTGACGGCAGGCGTCGTCGCCTATCGGGAAGACGGGGGAGTGGTCCTCGCCAACCCGGCGGCGGCGGGCCTCGGAGGCGGCAGCGCGGAAGGACGGACGATCGAAGCGGTGTTTCCGGGCGACGCGATGCTGGGCGTGCGGCGGGCGCTCGAGCGCGCGGGACCCGAGGAAGTGTCCGAGGAACTCGAACCCCGCGCGGGCCAACGGTGGCGCGTCGTGACCGTGCCCCTGCCGCTCGGCGGTGCCGGAACGCGGATGGCGGTGATCGAGGACGTGTCCGACCTGGTGCGATCGAACCGGCTCGCCGCGTGGGCGGAGATGGCGCGGATCATCGCCCACGAGATCAAGAACCCGTTGACTCCCATCCGCCTGTCGGTCGAACATCTGCGGGAAGTGTGGAAGCGCGGGTCGCCCGGGTTCGACCGCGTGCTCGAGGAGTGCGTGCAAAACGTCTTGCGCCAGACCGACGCCTTGAAGCATTCCGCCGCCGAATTCTCGGACTACGCCCGCCTGCCGCGGCCGGAGATGGTGGCGACGGACATCGGCGCGCTCGTCCGTGAGGCGGCGGCGGCGTATTCCAGAGCACCCGGCATCCGCATCGACGTCGAAGCGCCAGAGGGGCTGTCGGCCCTCGGCGATGCCCGGCTGCTCGCCCGTGCGCTGGCCAACCTGATCGCCAATTCCGTGGATGCCCTGTCGGGTGGAGGCGCGATTCGGATCGCGGCGCTCCGGGGCGCCGGGAAGATCGAAGTGGTGGTCGAGGACGACGGCCCGGGTGTGGCCGCAGAGACCCTTCCGCGCCTGTTCGACCCCTACTTTTCCGCCAAGAGCGGCGGGACGGGCCTCGGACTGGCGATCGTGAAGAAGATCGTGGAGGAGCACGGCGGGACCGTTGCGGCATCCAACCGGGCATCCGGCGGTTTTCGCGTGCAGTTCGATCTGCCCGCGGCTGCGGAGCCGGGCGCCGTCTCATGAATCGGCAGGTGCTGATAGCCGCTCTCGCGGCCGAGGTGCTTGCCGGGGGCTGCCGCAGGAGCGGCCGCGCCCGTCCCGAGCGCCGAAACCGCTCGACCGATTCCAAAGGGCGACGTCATCTGGCTCGTCGACCCGGCGGCGCCGGCCGATCCGGAGCTCGAGCAGCAACTCGAGCGCCTCGGGGTGGCCGCCCTTTTCCTTCCCGGCGGACGCGTGGACCTCGATGCCGGGCGATGGACGCTGCATCTCGAAGAACCGCCCGCTCATCGCTCCGAGCGCGTTCCCGTAGTCCTGGTGGTCCGTGCCGGGCCGGCTCTGACCGCTGCCTTCACCGGGCCGAACACTCCGGATTGCGCCGCCATCGTCGCGTCGGTGGGCCCGGCCCTCGCCGAAGCGGCGCGGGCGGGGGCCTACGGCCGCGTGATCGGGGTGCATCTCGACCTCGAGTTCGGGGCAGCCGGCGCAGGGCGTTATGCGCAATTGGTGGGCGGGCTCCGAAAGCTCGTTCCCGGACCGTTCTTCTCGATCTCCGTGCGCGCGCTCCCGCAGACCGACGACGAACGCAAGCAGACGGAGGCCTTATTCGCCACCGCCGACGCGCTGGTCGCGTTCGTTTTCGGGGCAGGACCCCGCGTCGACCCGGTCGGCGTGGACGCGACCCATCGGCCGTGGTGGGCGGCCTACGATACGCGGGCGCCGGGCGTCATTGCCGGCCCGAAGGGAGAGGATCGGGGAAGCGTCCCCGTGCGCGTCCTCGACAAGCTGTCCGGCGATCCCCGCGTCGACTTCGAGAACGACCTGTCGGCCAACGACGCGAGCGTGACCGCCTTCACCCTGATGATCCGCGGCCCGGTTCGCGTCGAGGGCCTCGCGCTGGCCGCGGGGGACCGGATCTCATTTCGTCTTCCGTCGATCAGCGAGATGCTGTTCCAGCTCGGCTCGAACCTCGCCGGGAAGAGATTTGCACTCGGGCGCGCGATCCTCTTCGACGGGGCGACCGAGGCGGACCGCGTCTTCTCGCTGGCCGCGCTCGAGGACGTCCTGCTCGGCCGATCGCTCGCGGCCGTGCTCGAGGCAAGCGTGCGGCCGGCCGGGCGCAACGCCGTGGCCGTGGACCTCGGCAATCGGTCGCACCAGGCGACCGTCGTCTCCCGGACCGCCAACTGGGTCGAGGTGGATGTTTCGCCGGCGCATCCCGCCGACGTGCAGCTCGGCGGTTTCGACCGGTACGAGGTGTACGACGCGGGCGAGCGGTCCGTGAGTCCGGGCCGGGCCACTCGCGTCCGGCTGTTCGAGACGTTCGTCGCGCCGATGGAGACCGTCTCGCCGGCGCGGATCGTGGTGCGCGGGCCCCTGCCGGCGGGCTGCTGTCGATATCGACTGCACGCGAGCGGAGCGACGGGCCCCGAGATCGCGACCGACTGGAGCGCTCCGCCGACGCCGCCGACCCCGACTCCGAGAAAAGCGGCTAGCCGGAAGCCGAAGTAGAAGAGGGCTTGCGCCGGAAGAACCCGAGCAGCTTGCCGACGGGTCCCGAGCTCACGAAGACCAGAGCCAGCGAAGCGAGTGCCAGCTGCGGCCACTGGGCGACGAGCACGAAGAACAGCGCGATCGCCGGCAGAATCCAGCCCGGGCGACGGCGCTTCAGGTCGAGGTCCTTGAAGGACCGGTAGCGGATCGTCGAAATCATCAGATACGAGAGGACCATCGTGAGCGCGAGGAGGCCTCCCATCCACATGCGGGACACGAGGCGCTCGGGCGTTGCCAGCACGATGGTCGCGACCGAGCCCGCGGCCGCGGGGATCGGGAGTCCGACGAAGTAGCGCTTGTCGACCACGTGCGTCTGGATGTTGAAGCGCGCCAGGCGCATGGATCCGCAGACGACGAAGAGAAACGAGGCCATCCAGCCGAGGCGATGGAAGTCCGCGAGCCCCCACGAGTAGGCGAGGACGGCCGGGGCGACGCCGAAGGAGACCAGATCGGCGAGGGAGTCGTACTCCTCACCGAACTTGGAGGTCGAGTGGGTCATTCGGGCGATGCGTCCGTCGAGGGCGTCGAGGACGCCCGCGGCGATGATGAGGACGGCGGCGATCTCGAAGGTGCCGCGGATCGAGCACCAGAGCGACAGGTATCCGCAGAACAGGTTGCCGACGGTGAAAAGCGTCGGAAGGATGAAGAGGCCGCGCGAGAGCCGCTCGCGGGAAATCCCGGCCACGTCAGGCTCCCTTCGGCCAGCGGGCGATGGCCGTGCGTCCGGCCTTCAGCTTGTCGCCCGGTTTGACCAGGACCTCCGCGCCGTCGGGAACGAAGAGGTCCACGCGCGAGCCGAACTTGATCAGGCCGATCCGAGACCCGCGCGCGAGCTCGTCGCCGACCTTCGGATAGAACACGATGCGGCGGGCCAGTGCGCCCGCGATCTGCTTGAACGTGACGCTGCCGGCGGCCGACACGAGCGTGATCCGGTTCTGCTCATTCTCGGTGGATGCCTTGTCGGAGAACGCGGCCGCCTTCAAGCCGCGCACGTATGCATAGTCGCCGAGGCGCCCCGAGATGGGGGCGCGGTTGACGTGGCAGTTGAAGACGGACATGAAGACGGAGAGCCGCCGCCGTGCGCCGACTGGCGCCTCGGAGGCCTCGGCGACCGAGAGCACCGTTCCATCGGCCGGCGAGACGATGGTGTCCTCGCCGCCTTCGGGCCTGCGCTCCGGGTCCCGGAAGAACTGGAGGAGGAACACCGTCGCGGCGCCCAAAACGGCCGCCGCCAGCGGGTGGCCGGTCAGAACGGCCACGCCCCCGGCGGCGAGTGACGGAACGATGAAGGCCCAGCCTTCGCGGGCGATCGGGATCCTCAGCTGGGGACCTCGTCTCGGTGGTGGCGCGAGATGGCTTCCATGCGGTCTTTGAGCAGGAGCTTCTCCTTCTTGAGGCGCTTCTCTTCCAGTTCTTCGTCCTCGGAGAGGCGGGACTTGGCGGCCAACTCGTGGAGCCGCTCCTCGTGGTGGCGGTGCTCCTCGTGCAGGCGATCGAGTTCCGAATCCGAAACGGTCATCTCGCTGTTCCCGGTTTCCATCGCGTCAAACCTCCTTGAGTGTCTTGGGTCGTGGAAAGGGGAGAGGCGGGGCACGGGCTAAGTCTAGTCCGGGGATCGGGGGGATTCAACGGGGTTTAAACCCGTAACCTGTAAGCACTAAGCGGTCAGCACGGGTGCGGCCTACCTGACCGCGAGGGGCAGCATCAGCACGAGCGCGTCCTCCCCATCCTGGTAATAGGTCCGCCGCCGATATGCTTCGGTGAAGGCATAGGACTTGTAGAAGTCGCGGGCGGCCGTGTTCGAGACGCGCACCTCGAGCGTGATCGCGGTGGACCCGGCCGACCGGGCGCGGGCGAGTGCGTCCTCGAGCAGCGCGCGGCCGTGGCCCCGGTGTCGCAGACGCAAGTCGGTCGCGATCTTGTTGATGTGGAATTCCTCGTAGAGCGCAACCGCAAAGAGGTATCCGCCAATCCGGGGCAACCCGCCGTCATCGCGCGCGAGGACGCGGATGTATCGGTGGGGCTCGACGAGCTCGCTCGCGAAGAACTCCCGCTTCCATGGGATGGGGAAGCACTCCGACTCGATGCGCGCGACCTCGTCGAGGTCGAACGGGCCCGCCGGGCGCAGGCGGTAGGGAGCGGCATCCGGCTCACGGAGCGCCACGTTTTTCCTCGGCGGCGCTCGGCCGCGAATAGATGCCACCCGGCGAGACGGAAGCGAGCCGGGGATGACGGGATACGGCGGCAGCCAGCGCGGCGGCCACGCTGACCATGCGTGGATCGTTCTCGCCGGTGGCAACCTCGGAGGTCAGCGCGACGAGGTGGTCCCCGGCGGCGAACCGGGCAACGTCCTGCGCCCGGACGAGGGTCGCGGGGCCGAGCGAGCGGGCGCGGTCCGCGTCCAGGGCGAAGCGTTCGCAAACCAGCTCGCCCCGGCCCGCCTCGAGAACGGCGACGACACGCGCCGGAGCGTGCGGCCGCGCGGTTTCCGCGATCGCTTCGAGGGTCGAGACCGGCTCCACGAGGATCCCGAGGCCCCGGCCAAGTCCCCACGCGGTCGCCAGGCCGACGCGCAGGCCCGTGAAGGAACCCGGACCCGCGCAGACCGCGAGGCGACCGCACGCGCCGAGTTCGACGTCGGCAGCCGCCAGGGCGCGCCGCACGGCGGGCAGAAGGTCTTCCGATGCGCGCCGGTCCCCGGGCAGGGGCTCTTCGAACACCCGGCCGTTCGACCAGAGGGCCACGGCGGGGCGCGGACTGGCGGCGTCGAGAGCAAGGACGTTCATCATCGGCAAGGCGGGCCGGACCAGCCGCCCCGGGGGCTTATGCTAGCAGACGCGTGAGCGCCACGACTCCGAGTCCCCGCGTGACCCCGATGCTCCGGCAGTACTTCGAGATGAAGAGCCGCGTGCCGGACGCCATCCTGCTGTATCGCATGGGGGACTTCTACGAGATGTTCTTCGACGACGCGAAGCAGGCGGCTCCGCTGCTCGGCATCGCGCTGACGCGGCGCAACAAGGACTCGGACATCGAGGCACCGATGTGCGGGGTGCCGCACCAGAGTGTCGAGCACCACATCTCGAAGCTGGTCTCGGCCGGCCGGAAGGTGGCCGTCTGCGACCAGGTGGAGGACCCCCGCGCCGCCAGGGGGCTCGTACGACGCGACATCACGCGTGTCGTCACGCCGGGGACCGTGCTCGACGCGGAATCTCTGGTTGCGGACGCCCCCTCGTATCTGGCGGCGCTCGCCCCGGGCGAGCCCGACTGCGGCCTGGCGTTCCTCGACCTCTCGACCGGTCGGTTCCATGCGGGGTCCCTCCCGGCTTCCAGGGTGGAGGATGCGCTCGCGCTCTTCCGGCCCCGGGAGATCCTGCTCCCCGAGCAGGCGAAGCAACCGGGCTTTCGCGCCACGCTGTCCCGCCGCAGCGCAGCCTGGTGGCAGAGTGCGCCGGGGCAGGCGCCGGGATTCGAGGCCCTCGCTTTCCCGGCGCGTGCCGCGGCATCGGCGGCGCTGGCCTACGCCCACGAGATGCGGCCGGGGAGGCTGGAGCACATCGGGCCGCCCTCGAACCTGGAGTTCGGTTCGCGGATGGGCCTGGACCAATCCGCGATCGCCACGCTCGAGTTGTTCGAGTCCTCCGACGGGACCCGGGAACGCAGCCTCTTTGCGCTGATCGATCGCACGCGCACGCCGCTCGGCGCCCGCGCTCTGCGCGAGGCCCTCGCTCACCCCTCGCTCGATCGGGTCGAGCTCGAGGCGCGATGGGACGCGGTCGAGGAGCTCACGCGCCGCTCCGACGTGGCGGACGCGATCCAATCGGCGCTCCAGGAGGTCGGAGACCTCGAGAGGCGATTTGCGCGGGTGGCCGTCGGTACGGCGGGGCCGCGCGAGGTGGCCGCGCTGGCGTCCGGTCTCAAGGCCGTGCCCTCGGTGGTGGCGTCGGCCGGGGCCCTCCGTTCAGGAAGGTTCCGCTCGCTATGCGAGGCGGTGCCCGATACGCAGGACTGCGTTGCCCGCGTCGAAGAGACCCTCGGCCCGGATCCGCCGGTCCTCGCCTCGGCGGGCGGGTTCATTCGCGAGGGCGCGGACAGCGAGCTCGATGCGTTGCGCAACCTGCGGCGCGACGCCCAGGGTGCTCTGCTCGCCATCGAGGCCGAAGAACGCAAGCGCAGCGGGATCGCCACGGTCAGGGTCAAGTTCAACCGCGTCTTCGGCTACTCGCTCGAGGTGGGCAACGCGCACCGCGAAAAGGTTCCGGCCGACTGGATCCGCAAGCAGTCGCTCGCCAACGCCGAGCGCTACGTGACCCCCGCGCTCAAAGACCTCGAAGAGAAGATCCTCGGGGCCGAGGACCGCATCGGCGAGATCGAGTCGCAGCTCTACGGGGAGCTGCTGGCCGCGCTCTGCGGCGCCGGAGACCGCGTGGCGAGGACCGCGGCCATCATCGCCGAGCTCGATCTCTTCGCGGGTCTGGCCGAGGTGGCCCGATCGGGCCGGTGGGTCCGCCCCCGCCTCTCGGCCCTTCCGCGCCTGCGCATCGTCGGCGGCCGTCATCCACTGGTCGAGCGCCTCCGTCGGGAAGAGCCGTTCATTCCGAACGACACCGATCTGTCCACGGAGCGCCGGATCCAACTCGTGACCGGCCCGAACATGGGAGGAAAATCCACGTACCTGCGGCAGGTCGCGACGATCGTGCTGCTCGCCCAGGCGGGGTCCTTCGTGCCCGCCGACGAGGCGGAGCTGTCGGTCATCGATCGCATCTTCACGCGCGTGGGCGCCGCCGACTACCTCTCGCGCGGCGAGTCCACGTTCATGGTCGAGATGCTCGAGTCGGCCGCCATCGTTCGGGAGGCAACGCCGAGGAGCCTCGTCATCCTGGACGAGGTCGGACGGGGCACGTCGACCTTCGACGGGCTGTCGATCGCCTGGGCGCTGCTCGAATACCTCCACGACACGCCCGAGAAGGCCGCGCTCGTCCTCTTTGCGACGCACTACCACGAGCTCACGGAAATCGCCCTCGTCAAGCCGGCCGTCGTCAACACGACGATGGCGGTGCGCGAGGTGGCCGGGCGCGTGGTGTTCCTGCGCAAGGTCGTGCCCGGCGCCGCGGACCGCAGCTACGGCATCCATGTGGCCGAGCTTGCGGGCCTGCCTGGCGCCGTGACGGCACGCGCGCGCGAGGTGCTCGCGAACCTGGAAAAGCAGGAGCTCGACGTGCAGGGCGCCCCGGTGCTGGCGCGCCGACAGGGCGAGAGCGCCGGCAGCGGGCAGTTTCTGCTGTTCTCTTCGGAGGAGGAGTTCGCGCTCGAGAAGTTGCGCGCGCTCGACGTCAACCAGATGACGCCGGTGGCGGCGCTCTCGCTGCTCGCGGCCCTGCAGGACCGGTTGAAGGGCAAGTGACCTCGCGGCTCTTCGCCGTCGGCCTGGCCGGTCCGGCGCTCGAGCCCGCCGAGCGCGAGATTCTTGTCGCGCATCCTCCCTGGGGCGTGATCCTGTTCCGGCGGAACATCGAAGACGACGAGGGCCTCGCGAAGCTCGTCGGTGCGCTGAGGGAGGTCGAGGTCCGCCACCTTTTCCTCGACCAGGAGGGCGGCCCCGTCGATCGGCTGCGCGAGCTGCTCGGTCCCGCCCCGTCTCTGCGCAGAACGGCACGCATGGCGACGTCCCGCCGCGCCGGGGCGATTGCCGGCGCGGCTCTGGCTGCTTTTGGTTTCGACGTCGATCTCGCGCCCGTCGTGGACCGCGCTCTGGAGGGCGCGGGAGCGCTCGTCCTGGGGGAGCGTTGCGCGTCCGCAGATCCCGCCGAAATCATCCGCGCGACGGGGGAGTTCCTCGATGGGCTCCACAGCGCGGGCGTCGGCGGGTGCCTCAAGCACTTTCCCGGGCTGGGTCGCGCCCGGGTCGACACGCACCGTTCTCTGCCGATCGTGTCCCACGATGCTGCCGAAGAAACGCTCGACCTCGCTCCGTTCCGCGCGCTCATGGAACGGGCGCGGGCGGTCATGATTTCCCACGCGGCCGGACCTGACGGCATACCGGCTTCGCTCTCCCGCGCTCGCGCGACCGTTCTGCTTCGCGGCGGGCTGGGATTCAGGGGCGCCGCCTTCTCGGACGACCTCGAAATGGGCGCCCTGGAGGCGTTCGGAGAGATGCCCGAGCGCTGCGCCCGTGCGGCCGAAGCGGGATGCGATCTGCTCTTCGTCTGCCGACGCATTCAAACGTACCCCGCATGTGTCGAAACGGTCGAGCGGTTGGTGCCCCGGTTTCGGCGCGACGAGGCGGCGCGCCGACTCGACGCCTACGCGGAGCACCTCGAGGCGCTGCGCCGAGCGGCCGGGCCAGCCCTGACGACGCTCGCTGCGATCCGCGCCGAGTTGCGGTCTTTCGCTTAAGAGAGGGGCCGCCCTCGGTCGGGGCAAGTCGTGCCCCGCGGGCGGCCCCCCCGGATGCTAGAAGGGGACGTCGTCGTCATAGCCGGCGCCGGTCGGCGCCGGCTCGGGCCCTGCCTCGGCGACTTCGCGGGCCGGGCTTCCGACCCCCGCCCTCGCGCCGTCCTCGCGCCGCGAGAGCATCACGACGTTGGAGGCCTTGATCTCGGTCTTGTAGCGCTTCTGACCGTTCTGGTCCTCCCAGCTTCGGGTCTGAAGGCTGCCCTCGACGTAGACCATCTTCCCCTTGTGCAGGTACTCGCCGCAGATCTGGGCGAGTTTTTCCCATGCGACGATGTCATGCCACTCGGTGCGTTCCTGCTTCGCGCCCGAGGCGTCCTTCCAGGCGGTCGTCGTCGCGAGCGAGAAGCGCGCGAGCGACGTGCCCTGCGGGGTCGTGCGGATCTCCGGGTCCTTTCCGAGGTTTCCGATCAGGATCACTTTGTTGACGCTGGCCATGTGTTCGCCCTCCTTTCAGGTGCTGACACGATATTCCACTTTCCGTGGGACAGATGATGTCCGGGCGCCATCGACCGGCTAGAATTCGACAACGCATGCCCGGCCACGACATCGAGGAGACCCGCCGGAGCCTGGTTCGCTCGGCCTCGACCATTACCCCCCTGACCCTCGTTTCGCGGCTGACGGGGTACCTCCGGGACAAGGTCATCGCGATCCTGCTCGGCGCCGGAATGCGCAGCGACGCCTTCTTCGTCGCCTTTCGTATCCCCAACATGCTGCGGGAGATCATCGGCGAGGGTGCGATGTCGTCCGCAGTGATCCCGGTCTACACAGAGGTCGGTGCCCGGCGCAGCGAAGAAGAGGCCCGGGCCTTCGTCGGCCGGGTCGCGGGGACGTTCGCACTGATCCTGACGGCGATCACGGCGCTCGGAATCCTGGCGTCACCGTGGCTCGTCGACCTGCTCGCCGGCCAGTTCCACGCCACGCCGGGCAAGTTCGAACTGACGGTCGTGCTCAACCGCTGGATTTTTCCCTACATCCTCCTCGTCTCGCTGGCGGCGCTGTGCCAGGCCATCCTGAACGCGCACCACCGGTTCGCGGCGGCCGCCGCGGCGCCGATCTTTCTCAACGTGGCCGTCATCCTGTCGGCCCTCGTCATTTCTCCGAGACTCGCCGAGCCCACCTACGGCCTCGCGATCGGAGTCCTTCTCGGGGGCGTGCTTCAGATCGCGGTCCAGATCCCGCAGCTGCGCAGGCTCCGCGCTGTCGGCCGACCCGCCCTCGGGTGGCGGGACCCGGCGGTCCGTTCGGTGCTCCTCCTGATGTCGCCGCGGCTGCTCGCGTACGGAATCAACAGCGTCAACACGGTGGTCTCGACGCGCTTTGCGGCGAGCCTCGGCGACTCCAGCGTGTCGCACATGTACTACGCCAACCGGTTGAAGGAGCTCGTCCTGGGCGGCTTTGCCGTCTCGGTGGCGACGGCCATACTTCCGCTTCTGTCGAAACAGGCCCTGGCCCCGGACCGGGAGTCCTTCAAGGACAATCTGGCCTTCGCCCTGAGATTGATCGCGTTCGTCACGGTGCCGGCGACCGTGGGCCTCGTCGTGCTGCGGGTGCCGATCGTGCGCGTGCTCTTCGAGGGAGGACGATTCGGCTCGGCGGACACGGTCGCCACGGCCGGCGCGCTCGCGACTCTGGCGGCCGGGCTCTTCTTCTTCGCCAGCGTGCGGATCATCGTGCCGGCCTTCTACGCACTCAAGAACACGACGCTGCCGGTCGTGGCGGCGTTCGCCGACGCGGCGGTGTTCGTCGTGCTGTGCACCCTGCTGACGGGGCCGCTCGGTCTTGCCGGCATCGGCCTGGCGGCGTCGGCGGCGGCCGCGGTCAACGTCGGCGTGCTGATAGTCGCGTTGCGGCGGCGCGAGGGAAGTCTCCAGGGACGCGCGCTGGCGTCCTCGCTCCTGCGAATCGCGGCGGCTGCGGCGGTGATGGGCGGACTGCTTCGCGCCGTCGGCAGGGTGATCCCGCAGAGCGCCTACGCAGGGTGGATTGGAGCCGCGCTTCTGACCCTCGTGATTGCGACGGCGACGGTCTGCTACTGGCTGGCCGCGCACTGGCTGGGAGCGCCCGAGCCCGCCGAATTGCGGCGCATCGCCGCGCGGCGCCGCCCCGTGACCAAGTGAAACTCGTCATCCAGCGCGTGTCGCGGGCCGCCGTGCGCGTGGGCGGCGAGACGGTGGGGCAGATCGGGCGAGGCTACCTCGTGCTCTTCGGGGCGGAGGTCGGCGACACGGCGCAGGCTGCTGAAGACGTGGCGCGCAAGGTCGCCGGAATGCGCGTCTTCGACGACGCGAGCGGAAAGATGAACCTGGCGCTCACGGACGTCGGCGGCTCCGTTCTGGCCGTTTCGCAATTCACGCTGGCCGCGGATTTATCGCGGGGGCGGCGGCCCGGATTCGAGCGCGCCCTCCGTGCCCCGGATGCCGAGCCCCTCTACGAGCGGTTCGTCGCCGCGCTCCGGCGGCTCGGGCTGACGGTCGCGACGGGGGTGTTCGGCGCCGCGATGGACGTCGAGCTCGTCAACGAAGGGCCTGCGACGTTCCTGCTGGAGCTGCCACCGGGACCCTGACGTCCGCCTGGCGGATTGGCGAGAGGGTGAAGCACAGCAGGAAGACCGCGACGCACGCGAGCGCGACGAGCGTCCGCCCGAAGCCGAGGGGCGCGTCGTCGTCGTCGACCGGCGGGTGTGCGAGGCCCATGACCGCGGTCATCAGCAGCGGAAGCACGAGCCACACGGGCGAGCTGGTGATGCCGGCGATCACGCAGAGCACGAGGGCGACGGCAGACACCTTGGGCTGCAGCTTGCCGGTCGCCGCGCGCAGCACGTGGCCCCCGTCGAGCTGCCCGATGGGCAGGAGGTTGAGGCAGGTGACGAACAGGCCGAACCACGCGGCCATGAAGGTCGGGTGCTCATGGACGGAGGCGCTCGTGTAAGGCCCGATGTCCATCCAGCGCTGCGCCCAGCGGACGATGAGCGGGTAATCGAACAGGATGGTCCCGTCCGTGAGAGGCAGCCGGCTCGGTTTGGGGTGAGCGACGCCGTAGAGGAGAAAGGGGATCGCCGTGAAAAACCCCGCGAGTGGCCCGGCGGCACCGATGTCGAGAAGCTGGTTCTTGGTCCGGATGGGGTCCTTGATCCGAATCACCGCCCCGAAGGTGCCCGCCAGGACGAGCACCGGAGGCGAGGGGATGAAATACGGCAGCGTCGCCGCCACGCCGTAGCGTCGGCACATCGCATAGTGGCCGAGCTCATGGACGCCGAGGATCGTCAGCAGCGGGATCGAGAACGCGAAGCCGTCCGAGAACCGGCCCCCCGCGAGCAGCCCTCCGTTGGTGGAGAAGGCGAGCCCGCCGGCCAGGGTGGTCGTGACGAAGGTGACGACGAGCAGAGCGAGATGAAAAAGGGGATGCTCGCGAGTGCGACTCCAGCCGCGGGGTTGCGGAGGTATGTCGACGAACGGGTCGTCGGGCAGCCGTTCCACTAATTCGGAACGGCGCGGCGCAGGTCCATCAGGAGGCGCGCGAGCGAGCGCCCGAGGGCGTTCGCGGCGATCTCGAGGCTGCGGTAGTCATCTTCGGAGAGCGGTGCGCCGAGGCGGTCTGCGTAGAGAAAAGCGACCAGCCGCTCCTTGATGCGCACGGGAAAGACCGCGCACGCGGCCGCGGCCTTGTTTCCCAGGAGGGCAGCGAGCTTGGGCGGAAGGAGGATGCGCGAGAGCGGGCCCCGGTGGGGCGATCCGGAGAGTTTGACGAACGCGAAGATGGACGGCTCTCCCCACGGAATCCGGACTCCCGCGACGCGGTCGCGCGTCAGGCCCGAGCCGCGGGCCGCCCAACCCTGCACCGCCTCCTGTCCCGACATGAGCAGGATCGCTCTCGGAAACCGCCCGCAAACGGTTTCGAGCGTCGACTCGGCCAACCGGTCGCGGGCCGGCGAGCGCTCCTCGGCCTGGTGCACGACCGCGGCCGGGCGCTCCCACATGGCATTGACGGTTGGTTCCTCGACCTCCTGCTCCCGACGCCACATGCCGTCGGCGAGCTCATCGGGCGTCGGCGAATGGGGCGGTGCGAAATCCGGCAGGAAGTCTGGAGCGTCGGCGAGCTCGCGGACCGGCTGCTCGGCGGAGACGAAGGGCGCGGCGTAGGAAAGCGGCCGCTCGGCATCCGGCGGCGGGCCCGGAGCGATCGGGATTTTCCGCGAGGGGGATCCCGCGCGAGGATTGACGAAGCGTCCTGCCAGGGGGGCCTGTATTGTCGGTCGCAGGCGGTCGAGGCGGCGCTGCTCGTTGCGCTCGAGCTTGTTGAGCACTCCGCGGAACTCGAGGGGGATCGGTCGCCCGTAGAAGAGATGGAATGCCTGCAGCAGGCGCACCTCGGAAATCACGGCCGGAATGACGGGACGGCCGGTCACCGCCGATACCTCGTCCACCGCGGCCAGGTTGGAGGGGTTCTTGAACGCGGCGCGCAATCCGCGGCCCTCGAACGCATAAGGAACCGCTCCGAGGCGCACGGCGCTGCGCTCGGCCAGGAGGTGGACGATCTGGGGCGGCGTGTTCAGGATTTCCGGCCACGTCACGTAGTCGCACCGATGGATGGCCGACAGCGCCTTCAACAGATTCTCCTCGGGGAGCAGATCGCGATCGAGGAGGATCGTTCCGAGGCGGAACGGCTCGCCCGTGTGGCGCTGGAAACCGAGAGCGCTCTGAACGGCGACATCCGAGAGGACGCCCTCCGATACGAGGAACTCTCCGATGCGCGGCATGGGCGGGATTCTACTTGCTGTTTGGAGTCGGTGCTCGAGAAGTCAGGGAAGATCTCTCAAATCCTTGCCCGGCTTGAAGCGGATGGTATTGCCGGGCGGGATCGAAACTTCGACGCCCGTCTTCGGATTGCGGCCGATCCCGCGCTTGCGCCGCTTCACCTGGAAAACCCCAAAGCCGCGCAGCTCTATGCGATCGCCCGCTCCGAGGGCCGAGCGCATGGCCTCGATGACCGTCTCCACGGCCGTCGCGGCCTTGGCCCGCGGGACCTGGGCGAGATCAACCACACGGTCGACGATGTCGGCTTTGATCATGGATCCTCCGGGATTGGCAGGATTATATAACCTGCTTTTTCTTCAATCGGATGGAAGCTGCCAGGGAGGCCGCCGCTGCCCCCGCCAGCTCCCGGAGATAGGTCAGGTCGGCCGGGGTGGCTCCCTGCGTACCCGCGCACTCGGCGTACAAAAAAGCCACGGTCTTCTCCCGCATGAGGACTGGCTGGACCACGCACTCCGCGGGCCAGCCGCCCAACGCCGCGGCAAGGGCGTCATGCCGGGGCAGGGGCGCAAGGGGCCCGAGGTAGAAGGCCCGGCTCATCCTCACGTTCAGAAAGATGGAGGGCTCGTTCCATGGAATCTCGAGGCTGCGCAGGGCCTGTGCGTCGACCCGCTCCCCGGCGCCGGACCAGCCCGTGATCCCGTCAGGCCGGACCGCAAACACCGCGCTGCGGGCGAAGCGCCGCCGCATGGCGCGCAGGGCCGCGTCGAAGACCCCGTCCCGGTCGCGCGCGGCCAGCATCTCGGCGAAATCTGCGGCACTCGGCATGCCGGCGTCCGGCGGGACGGAAGCCGCCTCGCGGGGCGTTGCCGTGCTCCGGCGCCAGGAGGTCGGGGGCATCGGGGGAGGCGGCAGCCCGTGACCCGCCCCGGCGGCCCCCTCCAAACCCGGAGCCGGCCGTGAGTCCGATCCTGCCAGCTCCTCCCACGGGATCGACTCCGGCTCTCCATCGACGGCTTCATCCGGAGGCGCGGGCAGCCCTCCCCATCCGACGGGCGGCAGGTCGGGCACGGTCCACGTCTGGGAGAGCGAATGCTGGTCCGAGCCGCGCGGGGGCACCGGGGGCCCAAGCCCGGGCAGGCCGGAAATCGCCGAGGAAAAGTCGGGAGGCGGCGGCAGGGGCTTTTTGATGACCGAAGGCGCCACGGGGCGGGACAGCTTCTCGGCGAGGATCGCAAATCGCGGACTGCGGCGCTCGCCGTAACATTTCTCGAGCGCCTGGTAGATCCGCACTTCCGGCGCGGCGGCCGGAACGATCTTTTTTCCAGTGACGAAGAACAGTTCGTCGAGCACCCTCAGATTTGCGGGGTCCCGTAGCGCGACGCGCACGAAGCCCTCGCCGACCTCGACGGGAACGGCGGAGTGCCGGATTGCGAACTTTGCAGGCAGGGCGGCGATCACCGCGGCCGGGACCGCTCCCAGCGTGCGCCAGGGAATGTATTCGCATCGATGCTGTTCGGCGAGCGCCTTGCCGATGTCGTCTTCCGACACCGATCCGCGTTCGAGCAGCAGCGTCCCGATCCGCCCGCCCGTGAATCCCTGGACCGCGAGGGCGCGATGGACGCTTTCTTCGGTGATGGCACCGGCCCGAACGAGAAGAACGCCCAGTCGCGGCATGTCTGGGGCGATTATCGCGTACCCTGCGCCAAAAAGGCGACACCCGCGAGGTCGAGGGGCGCGGCGGGGCGCGGCGATCGTGCTAGATTGCGGCGGTGAAGGTGAAGGTTGGGCTTCTGATTGCCGCGCTCGCGCTCGCGGCGACCGATGCCTCCGCGGCGAGCGACCCGCTGGCGGAGAGCCGGCGCGCTTTCCTCGCCGCCCGGTCTGCCGTGGCCGACGGGCGCTACCAGGACGCGCTGGCCCTGTACCGGAAGGTGCTCGAAATCCTCCCCTCGGACCCGATCGTGCACTTCGAGTACGCGCAGCTGCTCCGCGACTTGAACGTCCAGGACGAGGCCACACGCCAGGCCCGCGAGGCCGTGCGACTCGATCCCAACCTGGCCGAGGCGCGCCGGCTCCTGGGGACGCTGGAGCTGGCGGCGGCCGACAAGGACTCGACGCGGTTGCCCGCGGCCATCGAGGAGCTTTCGGCCGCCCATCGCCTGGCCCCGTCCGACCTCGGTACGTCCGTGACGTTGGCCCGAGCCCTGCTGGCGGCCGATCGCCCGGCCGAGGCGGCCGCCGCCCTCGACGACCTGCCGGAGCTCTCGGCCCAGCCGGCGATCCAGCGGCTCGCCGCCGAGGCCAAGGCCAGAAGCGGGCGGTGGCGCGAGGCCGAGCAGCTCTACCGCGGGTTGTACGAGGCGGACCCGGGCGACCGCGAGATCGCGGCCGCGCTCATCGACCTCTACGAGGACGAGGACAAGCTCGACGAGGCCCTCGCGGTGCTCGAGAAACTCGCGGCTCGCGACCCCGAGAATCCCGCGGTCGGGGAGCGGATCGTGCTCGATCTGGCGCGCGCTGGACGATTCCCCGAGGCCGAGCAGAGGGCGCGCGCATTGGTCGCGAAGCGGCCCGAGAATCGAGCGGCGCAGCGCCTGCTCGCCACCGTTCTGTTCGAGCGCGGCACGTCGGCCGAGGCCGAGAGGATCCTGCGCACCCTGATGGAGGCGGACGCGGACGAGCCGTCGGCGCGGCGCCTGCTCGCGTCGGAGTACGTGCGGGAACGCCGCTTCCCCGAAGGGCGCGCGATCTACGAGGAGATGATCCGGGCCGCCGGGGACGAGCCGCGCAAGCGGGAGGTCAAGGCGGCCGCGGTGGTCGAGCTCGGATTCATCGCCTATCTCGAGAAGGACTATGCGGAGGCCCGGCGTATCCTCGCCCCCGTCGCGATCTCCGGCGACGTCGTCCAGAGCAGGGCCGCCCGTATCCTGCTGGCCGCGGACCGGGACTCCGAGGATTTTGCCGATGGCATGGCGCGAGCGAAAGCGTTGGCCGCCGCGCAGCCGCAGGACACGGAGTGGGAGGCCGCGACCGCCGAGTTCCGGTACCGCCTGGGCGAGACGGCGGCGGCCGAAGCCACGCTCGATGGCCTCGGGGCGTCGGGGAAGGTCGAGAGGATGTTGGCGGCTGCGGATGCGTATGGGCGCCTGAAGCGTTACGACGCGGCCGTGCGGATCGCGCGCGAGGCCGCGGTGAAGTATCCGGAGTCCACCGACGCGCTGTTTCGCCTGGGCTCGAGCCTGGAGCGCGGGGGCAACCCGGCCGAAGGCGAGAAAGTCTTCCTGCAGCTGCTCACGATGCGGCCGAACGATTCCGCGACGCAGAACTACCTCGGGTACATGTGGGCGGACCAGGGCGTCCAGCTCGAGCGGGCCCGGGACATGCTCGAGAAGGCCGTCGCCCGGGAGCCGCGCAACGCCGCCTACCTCGACTCCCTCGGCTGGGCGTACTTCCGCCTCGGACAGCTCCAGAGCGCCGAGAAGAACCTGCGCGAGGCCTACCGGCGCGAGCCCGCGGACCCGACGATCGAGGAGCACATCGGCGACCTCGAAGCCCGGCAGGGAAATGTCGAGGGTGCGATCCGCCACTGGGAGAAGGCGCTCGTGCTCAAGCACGAAGAGCCCGATCGCGTGCGCGAGAAGCTCCAGCGGGCTCGGGCGCCCGTATCGCAACGTTGAGCCCCCGGTCCCTGGGCCGATCGCTCCTCGCACTCCTCGTCTGCACGCTCGCCGCCTGCGCCACGAGCCGCCCGCAACGCACCTTCACCCCCGCGTCGCCCGAGCAGCAGCAGCAGGCCCTCGCGGCCTGGAACGCGGCGGGGCAGCGCGCGGCGAGCCTGCCCGCATCCCGCCTCCTTTATGACGCGAAGATGGCCTCGGGCGGCGCACCGTCCGTCCCGGGCACGCTCGCCGTGTCCTATGATGGCAAGGCCGTGACGCTCGCTTCGCTGACGGGCCCCTTCGGCTCGCGCGTGGCCGAGTACCGCGACGGGTCCGTGACCGGGCAAGACCGCAAGGCGCTCATCGTGGATCCCGACGTGCTGCGCTCGGTGCTCGCGGGCGCATGGAGCGCAGGAGCTTCGCCCTCCGTGGAGGGCTGCGAGGCCGGGCAGTGCCTGCTCGTGTGGAGCGCGGAGGCGGAGCATCGAACGGCCGTGCTCGACCTCGCCAGTGCCGCGGTGCGATCCATGAGGGTGTCGGGCAGCGCCGGACATCTTCTGGTGGACTACCCGGGCGAGGCGGCGCCGTGGCCCGCCCGCGTCACGGTCCGGGATGAGAAGTCCGGCCGCAGTCTCACCCTGAGGCTCCTCGCAGTCGAGCCAGCGGGCGCGGGCGGGAGCGCCGGCCGATGAGACTTGCAGTCGAAGCCCCGGCCAAGATCAACCGGGAGCTTCGGGTCGGGCGGATCCGCGCCGACGGGTACCACGAGGTCTTGTCGCGGATGGTTTCGATCGACCTCGGGGACCGGCTCGTTGCCGAACCCTCGGGCGAGCTCGAGCTCTTCTGCGACGACCCCGACGTCCCGACCGGGGACGGCAACCTCGTCGTCCGGGCGGCCCGGGCGCTTGCCGAAAAGGCGGGCATAGCGCCGCGCGTACGGCTGCACCTCGAGAAGAGAGTGCCGATGGGAGGAGGCCTCGGAGGCGGCAGCGCCGACGCCGGCGTCGCCCTTCTGCTGCTGGCGCGATTCTGGAATCTCGGGCGATCGGTACAGGCCTGCCTCCCGGAGCTCGCGGCAGGACTCGGCAGCGACGTGCCGTTCTTCCTGATCGGGGGCCAGGCGGACGTGACCGGCCGCGGCGAGATCGTGACTCCCGTCGCCGACGTTCCCGAGACCCCGCTGATTCTGCTCGTGCCTCCGTCTTCGGTGTCGACGGCGGCCGTCTACCGCGCCTACGCGGGCAGGGGAGCGCTGCCGGAACGCCTCGCCGTCGCGGAACCCGCCCATCGCGGGTTCCTCGGGCCGAACGACCTGGCGGCCGCCGTGCTGGAAGTGGAGCCCAGGATGGAGGCGTACCTCTCCTCCGTCGCGAAGCTCACGGACGACTTCGCGATCAGCGGATCCGGCGCGACGATCGTGCTTGCCGCCGTGCCTGGAGCGAAGGAAGAGCTCGCCCGCCGACATCCGGAAGCGCGCATCTTTTCCTGCAGGACCTTGACCCGGACTGGCTACAGGCAGCGGACCAACCCCGTCGGCGGCACGGCGGAGTAAAATCGCTCGAGTTGGGGCGTCGCCAAATTGGTAAGGCACCGGCCTTTGGAGCCGGCATTTCTAGGTTCGAGTCCTAGCGCCCCAGCCATTTTGCGCTCCTCTGTTCGCGGACATGCGCGACAACCGAGGGCGCCGATCGATTCCCGATTCCGGAATCCCAATTCACGACGTACAATCCCGTTCGCTTGACGAGCCACGCGTTCAACTACGGGGACCTCAAGATTTTCTCGGGGCGCGCGCACCCGGCGCTGGCCCGGGAGATCTGCGCGTACCTCAAGATGCCGCTCGGGGAGCTGACGCTCTACAACTTCTCGGACGGAGAGGACTACTGCCAGATCGACGAGAACGTGCGGGGCGCGGACGTGTTCGTCATGCAGCCGACCTGCTCGCCCGTCAACGACCACATGATGGAGCTCTTGATCCTGCTCGACGCCTTCCGCCGCTCCTCGGCCTCGCGCATCACGGCCGTCCTTCCGTACTTCGGGTACGCGCGGCAGGACAAGAAGGACAAGCCCCGCGTCCCGATCGCGGCAAAGCTCATGGCGGACCTGCTGACGGCCTCGGGCGCGGACCGGATCCTGACGATGGACCTCCACGCGGCCCAGATCCAGGGGTTCTTCAACATCCCGGTGGATCATCTCTTCGCCGCCCCGGTCATCCTGGATGCGATTCGCAAGCTCGTTCCCGAGGATCTCGTCATCGTGTCGCCGGACGTGGGAGGGCTGACCCGGGCGCGGGCCATCGCCAAGCGGCTCGACGCGGCGCTGGCCGTGATCGACAAGCGGCGGACGGGCAAGAACGAGACCGAGATCCTGAGGGTGGTGGGCGAAGTCGAGGGCAAGGACGTCCTGATCCTGGACGACATGATCGACACCGCCGGCACGCTGGTCCAGGCCGAGGCCGCCCTGCGGCGCCAGGGGGCCCGCCGCACGTTCGCGGCCGCGGTCCACGGGGTCTTTTCGGGGCCCGCCCTGGAGCGCATCGAGGCCTCCGGATTGGAGTCTTTGCTGGTCACGAACACCATCCCCGTGGAGGCGGCCATGGCCCGTTGCCCCCGCATTCGAGCCCTTTCGGTGGCCCCCCTCCTGGGGGAGGCCATCCAGCGGATTCACGACGGGACTTCCGTTTCTTCGCTTTTTGTGTAGAATCCGCCTCTTTGCGCGGGGACCCCGCGCGAGGTAGGCCATGAAAACGATCGAACTGAGCGTCGAGAAGCGCTCGACCACCGGAAAGAACGAGGCCCGGCGCGACCGCGAGGCGGGGCGGATCCCGGCCGTGGTGTACGGGGCCGGCAAACCCAACGTCCCGATCTCCGTCAACAAGAAGGCCCTGGCGGACCTGTTCCGCGAGGGAGCCGGCGAAAACGCCATCTTCCTGTTGAAGCTGGCGGGCTCGGACCAGAGCCGGCACGCGATGATCAAGGAAATGCAGCGCGACCCGCTCTCGAGAAAGCCCCTGCACATCGACTTCGTGCGCGTCCTGATGGACGTGAAGATCACCTTGAAGGTGGCCATCGAGGTCGTCGGCATCGCGCGCGGCGTCAAGGCCGACGCCGGCATCCTGGACCTCGTCACCCGCGAGATCGAGATCGAGTGTCTGCCGACCAACATTCCCGCCCACATCGCGGTCGACGTGTCGGAGCTCGGAATCGGAGATGCCATCCGCATCTCGCAGCTTCCGGCGCTCGAGGGCGTCCGGATCGTCGACAATCCCGAGAAGGTCGTCGTCCTCGTCGCCCACCCGACGCGCGAAGAGGAGCCGGTCGCCGCCGCCGAGGCGGGAGCCGAGCCGGCCGAGCCCGAGGTCCTGAAGAAGGGCAAGGTCGTGTCGGAAGAAGAGGGCGCGGAAGCCAAGCCCGAGAAGAAGGAGAAGGAAAAGGAGAAGTAGCCTCTGTACGCGATTGTCGGCCTCGGGAACCCGGGAGCCGAGTACGAAACGACGCGGCACAATGCGGGTTTTCGCGCCGTGGAGGCTTTCGCGCAGGAGGAAGCGATTCGGATCCGGTCGCGCGAGTGTTCCTCGCGCGTGGGCCGGGGAAGGGTCGGGAAGACCGCGGTGCTTCTCGCCCTCCCGCAGACGTTCATGAATGCCTCGGGTGAGGCGGTTCGAGCTCTTTGCCAGAAACACAGCGTCGACCCATCGGAGCTCTGTGTCGTCGTCGACGACATCGACCTTCCGCTCGGCACCCTGCGCATGCGCGCGCGGGGGTCCGCGGGGGGACAGAAGGGGCTGCGGTCGGTCATCGCGCATCTCGGCACCACGGACTTCGCGCGCCTGCGCGTGGGAATCCGGGGCGAGAAATACTCGCGCCAGCGCGATCTCGCGGACTACGTCCTCGAGCCGTTTGCGAAGGCCGAGCGCGCACAGTTCGAGGAGAGTATCGGTCGGGCCGGAGAGGTCCTCCGGCTCTGGTTGACGCAAGGAATCGACGCCGCGATGCGGCGGGCGAATGTTTTACCTTCCTCTCCGGACCAGCTCAGTCCGGATTGACATCCATGAGGAGGAGCGGATGAGACTCTATGACGTCGTCGTTCTGGTCACGCCCGACCTGAGCGACGAGGACGCGGCGAAGGTCGCGGCCGAATACAAGAAGATCCTGGTGGACGGCGGGGCGAACGTCGTCAAGGAAGAGCCGTGGGGCAAGCGCCGGCTCGCCTTCCCGATCCTGCGCAAGCGCGAAGCCCACTACCATTACTGGCAGGTCGAGGCGCCCCCGGCGGCCGTGGCCGAGGCGGAGCGCCGCATGGGCCTGTCCGACCAGGTGCTTCGGCACCTGGCGGTCCGCGTGGACGAGGAGCTGACGCGCCAGGCGAAGATGACCGAGCGGCTGCGCCTGAAAGCCATCAAGCGGCCCCCGCGCCCTGCGCCGGCCAACGTGGCGCCCGGTGAGGGGTCGCCCGCCGTACCCGAGAGGAGCGAGTCATGAGAATGGGTGGAGGTTCCGGGCGCCCGACCGGCGCCCGCGGCGCCGCCGCCGGCAAGGACGCCAAGGGCGGCCCCCGCAAGAAGTTCTTCGTCCGCCGCCGCAAGGTCTGCAAGTTCTGCGCGGAGAAGATCGAGTACATCGACTGGAAGGACGTGAAGATGCTGCAGGGGTTCATCCCCGAGCGCGGCAAGATCCTTCCGCGCCGGATCTCGGGGACTTGCGCGCTCCATCAGCGCAAGCTCCAGACGGCCATCAAGCGCGCCCGTTCGATCGCGCTGTTGCCGTACGCCACGGACTAGTGTTCTGTCACCGAAGTGTTGATAGCGCCATGCGGCTTCTCACAACCACCGTGGCCCTCGCTCCTGGGCCTTCTTGCATCTTTCGAGCGGAGAGATTGGTATCGTGACTTCGGTTACGGGACACTAGCGGGGAGGGGATGACCTCTCCGGAAGCGGTGGCGGCGCCCGTCCCGGCCCCGCTGGGACGGTTCGAGGCGCCGCTGGCTGCGCTCGTGGCGGCCGCGGCGTTCTCGGCCGTGTTCCTCGTTCCGCTCTTCGGCGTCGTGGGCCTGCCCCTGGCGTCGGTTCCGCTGGTGCGGCTGGCCCACCGCCAGGGGCTGCTCGCCGCGCTGGCGGCCGGTGCCGCGGCGTGCGCGCTCCTGTTCGGCCTCGGCTGGGCGCTCGGGGGCCTGGGCGCGGGAGTCGCCCTGGCTTTTGTGGGAGCCGGCGTCACGACGCTGCCCCCGGCTTCGGTCGGCTTCCTGCGAGCCGGCGCCGAACCGTCGCGATGCTACCTGGGGCTCTGCCTCGCCGGATGCGCGTTTCTCGCGGCCGCATTTGCTGCGGCCATGGGCGGGCCGGGGCCTTCCTTGACCGCTGAGGTGGCGGCGAGCTTCGACCGCCTGATTCCAGCAGCCATGGACTCCTATGCGCGTTCCGGGGCCGACGCCGAAACCGTGGCCCGCATGCGCGGGACCTTCGAAGCCGCCCGGGAATTCGCCCGCTACTGCCTCTGGGGAATCCTGGGGGTGCTCTGGGTCTTCGGGGGTGCGATCGCCTTCTATCTCGGTGCGTTGCTGGCCCGGCCCGGGGCGACGGCCGATTCCGCCCGATTCGAAACCCTCCGAGTGCCGGCGGCCGGCGCCGGGTTTTTCGTGGCTGCGGGGGCGGGATTTGCCGTCCTGCCGGGGGACGCGAAGAGGGTGGCGGCCAACCTGCTCCTGCCTCTTCTGGCCTTGTATTTTGTGGCCGGTCTCTCTATCATCTGCCACTTCTTCCGGAGGTGGTTCCGGGCGCGGATTCTCAGAATCGGCTTGTATGCCCTGGCCGCCTACTTTCCGATCAACATCGGGGTGGCGCTGCTGGGTCTCTTCGATTGGTATGTGGATTTTCGCCGACGGGGCGAGGGAGTCGAGAAATCATGAAAGTCATTCTGGCCGACGACGTTCGCGGTCTCGGGCACCGCGGAGAGACCGTGACCGTGAAGCCCGGCTACGCACGAAACTTCCTTCTGCCGCAGGGGTTCGCCTACGCAGCGACCCCCGCCAACGTCCGCCGCCTCGGCGAGGAGAAGAAGAAGTACGACGAGAAGATGCTGCAGGGCAAGTCCGTTGCCGAAGAAGCCGCCAAGAAGGTCGAAGGCATCACGGTCACGATCTTGAAGAAGGCCGGCGAAGAGGGCCACCTCTACGGCTCGGTCACCCCGGCCGAGATCGCCGACGCCCTCGTCGCGAAGAACGTCGAAGTGGACCGGCGCCGCATCGAGCTGGCCGAGCCCATCCGGAGCCTCGGCACGCACACGGTGCACGTGCGGCTGCACCGCGACGTCGTCGCGACGCTGAACGTCGAAGTTCAGCTCTTGAATCCCCAAGCCTCGTAGCGCCTTGGTGTCGTCGGGGCGGCCCATGCGTCCGGCCCCGTGTCGTCGTGGTGCCGCAGAGGCGGGGGGGGGCAAGCCTCCCTGCGGCCCTGCGGGCTACCGCGGCGGTTGAGCTGGTTCGGGGATGGTTCCATTTTCCAGCATCTCGCCTTTCTTGGGAAGGTAGAAGGGCTGCTGCATGGACCAGGGGAGTCTCGCGATCTCCTGCGACCGAGAGGTCCACTCTTCGGTCGGCTGGGAACCGCTGACGAACGCCTCGAGGACGGGCAGTGGAGTATCCGCGGTCGCCTTGAGCCCCGTCTCGTAGTCGACCGGCGTGAAGACGATGTTGGCCGGGACGTCGAAGTCTTCCTGGGGATCGATGCGGCCATGGTCCTTCATCTTCTCGAGGATGCGGATCCAGATCGGCAGCGCCGCGTGCGCGCCATCGGCCCCCTTGCCGATCGTCTGCGTCTTCTGGTCGTTGCCCACCCAGACGCCGATCGTGTAGCGCGGCGTCGAGCCGATGAACCAGGCGTCGGTGAAGTCGTTGGTCGTGCCGGTCTTTCCGGCGATGTTGAGCTTCAGCCTGGCCGCGGAGATCCCGGTGCCGCGCTGCGTGACGCCGCGCAGGACCTGCAGGAGTTGGAAGGCGGCCTGCGGGCTCTCGACCTCGCGCGCATCGGGGTGTGTCGTCTCGAGGACGTCGCCGTTCGAGTCGGTGACCTTCTCGATGAGGTACGGTGTGAAGGCGAGGCCCTGGTTCGCGAAGACGGTGTAGGCCGAGGTCAGCTCGAGAAGGCTGACCTCGAAGGCGCCGAGGGGCATCGACGGGTAGGGGATCAGGTTCTGGCGGACGCCGAGCCGATGCGCGGTCTCGATCACGCGCGGGAGTCCCACCATCTCGGCCACGCGGATGGCGGGAATGTTGTACGAGTGCTCGAGCGCCTTGCGGAACGTGACGATGCCGTGGAACTTGGAGTCGTAGTTGCTCGGCCGGTAGGGCGGCTGGCGCGGGTCGATGACGATCGAGAGCGGGCCGTCGAAAACCGTGTCGGCCGCGGTGTAGCCCTGCTCGAAGGCCGTCAGGTACACGAACGGCTTGAAGGCGGAGCCCGCCTGGCGCAGGGCCTGCGTCGCCCGGTTGAACTTGGACTGCGTCCAGTCGGACCCGCCGACCATCGCGCGAATGGCGCCGCTCGAGTTCTCGATGATGAGCACGGCGCCCTGCTCGCGCGGCTCCTGGTCGAGGGCGATCGCGAGGGACCCGTCCTTGGTCTTCTGCACGGTCACGGTCACGAGGTCGCCGGCCTTCAGGATCTTGCCCGCGCCCGTCGCCCCCGTCCAGGCGAGGGAGGAATTGGGCAGGCTGAGCGTCTGCTTCCCGATGCGTACGTCGGCGCCGGAGGCGGTCGTCCGGAGCACCACGGCGCGCATGGACTCGTTCTCCTCGATCTTCGCGCCTTCCCACGAGGGATCCACGTAGGACTCGAGCGAGCGGTACCCGCTCTCGGAGAGGTTGCGCGGCTTGTGGAAGCCGTGGCGGCGGGAGAGCTGGCGCAGCCCCCATCCGAGGGCCTCCTCCGACCAGTCCTGCAGCTCCGGGTCGAGCGTGGACTCGACTCGCAGGCCGCGGCGGTAAAGATCCTTCTCGCCGTAGGTCTTCTCGAGGTACTGGCGGATCTCTTCTGAAAAGTACGGCCCGACGATCGACTCGGGCAGCGACGGCGCCGCGGGCAGCGGCTCGCCCTCGGCCGCCACACGTTCGGCCTCGGTGATGTAGTTCTCGGCGCGCATGCGGCGCAGCGCCGTCGCGCGGCGCGCCCTCGCCAGGGCCGGATTGCGGAAAGGCGACTGGTCCTCGGGGCGCTGGACGATCCCGGCGAGCATCGCGGCTTCGGCCAGCGTGACGTCCTTGATGCTCTTGCCGAAGTAGTACCGGGAGGCGGCCTCGACGCCGTAGTTGCCGTGGCCGAGATAGATCTCGTTGGCGTACATCGTGAGGATCTGGTCCTTGGAGTAGCGCCGCTCGATCTCGAAAGAAACGAGTGCTTCATTGACCTTGCGCGAGAGGGTCTTGCGGGGGGAGAGGAAGATCGCCCGGGCCAGTTGCTGCGTCAGCGTCGAGCCGCCCTGCGCATAGCCGCCCTGCTGGAGGTTCGCGAAGAGGGCGGAGACCGTGCGCTTGACGTCGACTCCGCCGTGCCGGAAGAAGTTCTTGTCCTCGGTCGCGATCAACGCGTTACGGAAAACCTCCGGGATGTCCGCCCGGGAAATGAGCGTGCGCCGCTCGATCGCATAGCGCGCGATCGTGGAGCCGTCGCGTGCCACGATTTGAGTGACGATGTCCGGGCGATACGTCGCGAGCTCCGAGACGCGCGGAACGCGGACGAAGTTGGTGGCGAACGACCCGGCCACCGAGCCGAGCAGCGCCATGACGCCGAGCGGCAGAACGAGGGCGGCGAACCGGGCGAGACTCTTCACGTCCGGATTGTGGGGCATTCGCGGCGGTTATGCTATAAGCGGCGGCTCACCCCATGGCGCACCCTTCCCAACCCCGGCCCTCCGGATCCGCCAAACCCGTCAGCTATGCCGAGGCCCAGGCCCGCGCGACCGGGACGTTCCGCCTCGTCACCGACTTCACGCCGCAGGGCGACCAGCCGGGGGCGATCCGGAAGCTCGTAGACGGCCTCTCCGAGGGCCGCAGGGACCAGGTCCTGCTGGGCGTGACGGGGTCCGGCAAGACCTACACGATCGCGAAAGTGATCGAGATGATCAACCGCCCCACGCTCGTTCTCTCGCACAACAAGACCCTCGCGGCCCAGCTCTACCAGGAGTTCCGGAGCTTCTTCCCGCAGAACGCGGTCGAGTACTTCGTCTCGTACTACGACTACTACCAGCCCGAGGCCTACATCCCGCAGAGCGACACGTACATCGAGAAGGAGACCTCGCGCAACGAGGAGATCGACAAGCTGCGCCTGGCGGCGTCGAAGGCGCTGTTCGAGCGGCGCGACGTGATCGTCGTCGCCTCGGTCTCGTGCATCTACGGCCTCGGCGCGCCCGATTCGTACTACGACATGCTGGCGTACCTGGAGACCGGCGACACGCAGGGGATGCCTGCCCTCATCGCCCGGCTCGTCCAGATGCAGTACGAGCGGACGAACCTGGACCTGGCGCGCGGCAACTTCCGGGTCCGGGGCGACGTGCTCGAGATCCAGCCGGCGTACGAGGACACGGCGGTGCGCGTCGAGTTCTTCGGCGACGAGATCGAAAAGATCACGAAGACCGACCCGCTGCGGGGCACGCCGCTGCACCGGGTCGACCGGCTCGCGCTCTACCCCCGCACCTTCTACGCGACGCCGAAGGAGACGCTCGAGCGCGCCGTCGGGACGATCCGGCTCGAGCTCGACGAGCGGCTGGCCGAGCTCACGACGGCGGGAAAACTCCTCGAGGCCCAGCGCCTGCACCAGCGGACGATGTTCGACATCGAGATGATCAAGGAGCTCGGCTACTGCAACGGGATCGAGAACTACTCCCGCCACCTCTCCGGGCGGGCCGCGGGGGAGCCTCCGCCGACGCTGCTCGATTACTTTCCGAAGGACTACCTGCTGGTCGTCGACGAGTCCCACGCGACCCTGCCGCAGGTGCGCGGGATGTTCCATGGCGATCGCTCGCGCAAGAGCGTCCTGGTCGACTATGGTTTCCGCCTTCCGTCCGCCCTCGACAACCGGCCGCTGACGTACGAGGAATTCCGCGAGCGTCTGAACCAGGTCGTCGCGGTCAGCGCCACTCCCGGACCGGAGGAGCTCGAGCGCACGGGCGGCGAAATCGTCGAGCAGGTCATCCGACCCACCGGCCTCGTGGACCCGCCCATCGAGATCCGGCCCGTCAAGGGCCAGGTCGACGATCTGCTCGCCGTGGTCCGGGAGACGACGGCGGCGGGCGAGCGCGTCCTGGTGACGACGCTGACGAAGAGGATGGCCGAGGAGCTCACGAACTACTTCACCGAGGTGGGCGTGCGCTGCCGCTACCTCCACTCGGACATCGAGGTGCTGGAGCGCGTGAACATCCTGTCGGACTTCCGTCGCGGAGTCTTCGACTGCCTGATCGGGATCAATCTGCTGCGCGAGGGCCTGGACCTGCCGGAGGTGGCCGTCGTCGCGATCCTCGACGCCGACAAGGAGGGCTTTCTCCGGAGCCAGACCTCGCTCATCCAGACGGCCGGGCGCGCGGCGCGCAACCTGCACGGCCGCGTGCTCTTCTACGCCGACGTTGTGACCGATTCCATGCGGCGCGCCATCGAGGAGACGTCGCGCCGGCGGACCATCCAGGAGGCCTACAACCTCGAGCACGGGATCGTTCCCGCGTCAATCGTCAAACAGGTGAATTCACCGCTCGTGCGGATGGCGAACCTGGACTATTACGAGGTGCCCAAAGACTCCCCGCGCCCCGACCTTCCGGATGTCGACTCGCTGCGCCGCCGGATCGCGGACCTCGAGAAGCAGATGAAGGCAGCCGCGAAAGAACTCGACTTCGAGAAGGCCGCGTCACTCCGGGACGAAGTCCGGGGACTGCGGGAGCTCGAGATTTTCCGGTCCTAGTGTCCTGTCACCGAAGTCAAGATACCAATCTCTCCGCTCGAAAGATGCAAGGAAGCCCAAGAGCGAGGGCCACGGTGGTTGTAAGAAGCCGCATGGCGCTATCAACACTTCGGTAACAGAACACTAGTTCGTCCCGGGCGCCGGGGTCGGGGCCGGTGTGGGCTTGACGGGCCGGGGATTCTTCCGGACGAAGATGCGGGCGGCGTACTCCGTCGGGTCTTCCGACACGGGCTTGACGAGCCTCACGCTCAACCGGTCGTTGAGGCCGGCGATCATGGCCGTGTTGCCCGGGCCGCCGTTGGCGTTGTTGGCGAGGTTCTGAACCGCGTCGGCAGGGCGCAGGCCGTACGGAATCGAGCAGGGAAGCGCCGCGTGGCAGGTCGACACCGGGACGAGTTGCCCGAAGGCTCCCGCCGCGATGCAGACCGAAGCCGCGAGGCCCACGAACGCCGCGCGTCTCACAGCCAGTGGCACGCCCGCGCCAGGCCCGCGAGCACGAGGAGCAGCGCCGCGATCGCCGCGCTCCAGACCGCCGTCCGTGACCGGGTGGCCATGGGGCGCTGGCGGGTGTAGAAGCCGGTCTGCCACCGCTCGAGCTCGCGGCCGCACTTCGGGCAGACGGGAGTACCGGGCTCGACCGGTGTATAGCAGTAGGGACACTCGTACATCGGCACGCCACCATCATACTGCCGCGCAGAGGCTCCCGGAGCGCGCGCGGTCGAGATAAACTCATCGCGTGGTCGAACCGCGCCGCCCGCCGGAGAATCTTCCGGATTCCCCGGGTGTCTACCTCTTCCGAGGCGACCGGGGCAAGATTCTCTACGTCGGCAAGGCCCTGTCGCTCAAGAAGCGCGTGGCCTCGTACTTCAAGACTGGCGCCGGGGGCGCCAAGGAAGAAGCCCTCCGGCGGCTCCACCGCGAGGTCGAGACGATCTCGACCCACACCGAGCTCGAGGCCCTCCTGCTCGAGAACACGCTCATCAAGAAGCACCGCCCCCGGTACAACGTCTGCCTGCGGGACGACAAGACGTACCCGTACGTCAAGATCACGACCGGCGAGACCTGGCCCCGGGCGCTCGTGACCCGCCGGGTCCAGGATGACGGCCACTCGTACTTCGGGCCGTTCTGGGGGGGCTCGCCCGTCGGATCATGCGCATGATCACGCGCCACTTCCAGATCCGCACCTGTACGCTGGAGATCGATGGGAAGCTTCCGCGACCCTGCCTGTACTATGACCTCCATGCGTGCCTGGGGCCCTGCGTGGCCGGCCTGACGACGAGGGAGGCCTACGGCGGGGCCGTCGCCGACGTCGTGCTCTTCCTCGAGGGCCGCAACCGGGAGCTCGAGGCGAGCCTCTCGCAGAAGATGGAGGGGGCTTCCGCCGGGGAGAGTTTCGAGATGGCCGCGGCGTACAGGGACGCCCTCAAGACCGTTCGGGACGTGGCCGAGCGCCAGGTCGTCCAGTCGATGAAGGGCGAGAATGTCGACGTCTTCGGCTTCTTTGAGTCCGGTTCCGACGTGGCGGTCTGCATCCTCGTGGTGCGGGGGGGAGCCCTGCAGGACCGGCGCGACTTCTTCTTCGAGAAGGCGCAGGAGCTGGATCCGGCCCCGTTCCTTGAGGCATTCCTGCCCCAGTTCTACGACACCAACCCATTCCTTCCGGACGAGGTGCACCTGCCCGTCGAGGTGCCCGGTGCGGGCCTCCTGCAGGACTACCTTGCCGCGCGCCGCGGCGCCAGGGCCACCGTGCGGAATCCACAACGGGGGCCCGCTGCCGATCGCCTCCGCATGGCCGAGCAGAACGCGCGTGAGCGCCACCGCGTGCGCTTCCGCGCGACGGGCGGGGAAGGGGCCGCGGCGGTCGAAAAGCTGGCGCGGGCCATCGGGCTCGCCCTCCCGCCGCGCCGCATCGAGGCTTTCGACATTTCGCACACGCAGGGCACCGACAGCGTCGCCTCGCTCGTCGTCTTCGAGGACGGCAAGCCGAGCAAGTCGGAGTATCGGATGTTCAACATCGCCGCGCAGCGCCTGCTCGAGCCCGACGACTTCCGGAGCATGGCCGAAGCCGTGGATCGCCGCTACCGGCGGCTCCAGTCCGAGGGACGGGAGCTTCCGGACCTCGTGCTGGTCGACGGCGGTCGCGGGCAACTGCAGGCGGCGCTCACGGCACTCGACCGGTTGGGGCTCGAGCTTCCGATCGTGGGCCTTGCCAAACGCGAGGAGGAGATCTGGGTGCCCGATCGGCCCGAGCCCGTTCGCCTTTCGCGCAAGGACCCGGCGCTGCAACTCATCCAGCGAGTGCGGGATGAGGCGCACCGCTTTGCCGTGACGAAACACCGTCAGCGGCGGGGCAAGCGGATGCGCCAGACGGGCCTGACGGAGATTCCCGGAGTGGGGCCGGCGCGTGCCCGCGCCCTCCTGCGCCGGTTCGGATCGGTGAAAGGGGTCCGGCGGGCGGATCCCACGGAGATCGCGGCGGAGGTCGGCGCGTCGGCCGCACGCGCCGTGGCGGACTACCTCGGGCAGGAGGGGGCCCAGAGCAGATGAGAACCACGTTCGAGCAGGAAGGCGACATCCGCGGCACGGATCTTCTGGCAGGCCTCGTTGCGCTGTGGCGGGAGGCCGCGAGCGGCTCGCTCCAGTTCTCCCGCTCGGGCGCCACGGCCGGGTTCGAGCTCGCCCGGGGTGAGGTCGTGGCCAGTTCCTCCTCGGACCCTCGATTCGAGACGGCTTCGATCCTCGTGCGGGCGGGAAAGCTCGAGGCCGCAACGCTCGAACGCCTCGCCGCGCCCGATGGAGGCGATCGCGCGCTGCTCGCCCTGCAGGCCGGCGTGCTCACGCGGCGGGAGTGGCGCTGGGGCGAGAAAATCCGGGCCGTCGAGATCCTGTCGGACCTGCTCACCTGGATCGACGGGGAGTACTGGTTCTTCCGGACGACGGATGACGAGGTCCGCGACACGCGCCTGCCCATCCCACGGCTCGTCCTCGAGCTCTTCCTGCGGTCCCGCGACCGCAGCCTCGTCCTGCATTACCTGGGCGGCGTGGACGTGCCGATTGCGCGGGCCGAGACCTTCGACGAGGAGTTCGCGACCTTTGGCCTGACGGCCGATGCCGAGTCGGTCGTACGCCTGATCGACGGCAAGTCGAGCGCGGCCGAAATCGCCAGCGAGGCGCCGGCCGAGGCGTTCGCCGTCGAGAAACTGCTCGCCGCACTGGTAACGCTCGGACTCGTGCACCCGGAGTTTGGAGCCGGACCCGTTCGGCCGCCGGGGGCGCCGGCGCCCGAACGGGGCGTAGACGGGGCGCAGTCCCCCGGCAAGCAAGAGCCCGGCGCCGGGGCGGCCGAGGCGGCGTCGCCGGAGGAGCACGAGGCGGTCGAGCCGCAAAGAGCCGCTGATTTCGAACCCGAATTCCCGGACGCCCGGGAGCCGGAGGGCGGCGAGCCCGAGTTTCAGGACGGCGAAATGGAAGCCGAGACGGGCGGCGAGGCGATGACGGATGCGGCCCTCGACGGGGGGCCCCTCGAGAACGACTTCGTCACGCCATCGACGCCGGAGGGGGGCCGGGAAGATCGTGCCGATCTGGAGGGCTTCGAAGAAGGGCCGAGGCAGATCGATGCGGCCTTCGAGAACCCCCTCGACACGAGCACCGGAATCGAAACGCTCCACAGGCCGCGCCAACGCTCGGGATTTCCGCTGCTCTGGACCCTTGGGGTCCTCGCGGTCCTGGTCGCCGGAATGATCTGGCTCCGCGGCCGCCGCCCCGCGGCGCCGGGACCCGCCGCGGCGGTAGCCACGGCCACCGCGACCGCGGTACCCGGGGCCGCTCCAACGGCAGAGCCCGCGGCGCTCGACGCGGCCACGGCCATCCCGGCCATGCCCACCGCCCCGGCGACGCGGATACGCCTCGTGCCGACCGCGCCGCCGCGCCCGCAGAAGCCGGCGAGCGCCGGCACACCGATCCCCGCGCCGGCCGCCGCGGTCGTCCCCGAGCCCGCGCCCCCGCCCTCCGGTTCGCGGCAATACTGGCTGGATCGGGCAGCGCGCGACGAGAAGCGGTTTGCCGGGGGCCGGAAAGGAACGTACTCCATCCAGCTCGAGCTGGCATGCGAAGTTGGCTCTCTCGTCGATGCGTTCCGGCATGACCGGGGCGGGAGCATGTGGCTCGTCACGACGGCGTTCCAGGGCAAGACCTGTTTCCGCGTCCTGTGGGGGCATTACAAGACGCCGGAGGCGGGACGGCGGGCGCTCTCCGGCGCACCGGCCTTCTTTTCGACGCCCGGCAACCACCCGGCCGTCACGGCCGTGCGATAGGTCGAACCGAGGGACCGCTTTCTGCTACCCTGATTCCACGACCCGATGACGACGCCAACAACAGCGACAGGGTTTAAAGGGTCCCTGTCCGAGACCCCGCTGCCCCAGGTCCTGAGGCGCATTTTCCTCGAGGGGCTCAAGGGAACGCTCTCGCTCGTCCACGGGGACGAGACCCGCCACCTGTTTTTCGAAAAGGGGGAGCTGCGCACGGCGACGTCCTCCCGCGAGGCGCAGCGCATCGGCGCCTTCCTCAAGCGGCGGGGGTGGATCACCGACACCGACCTCAATTGGGCGCTCGATACGGTGGCCAAGCAGGGGCGCGCCCGTCTCGGGAAGATCCTCGTCGAGCGCGGGCTCGTTTCCCGCACCGTGCTCGACGCCGAAATGCGCAGGCTGGTCGAGGAGATCGTGTTCTCGACCTTCGCCTGGGACTCGGGTGAGTACAAGTTCCAGGCGTCTGCCGGCGTCCTCGATCCCGACGTCGCGCTGACGCTCTCGACCGCGGCCGTGATCGTCGAAGGCATCCGCCGCCTGCCGGAATCCGAAGCGTTCCGCGAGCGCCTGGGCGACGGCCGTCGCGTCCCGATGCTGGCCACGGATCCCATGTCGCGCTACCAGTACCTGCCGCTGGCTCCCCAGGAGGCGTACCTGCTCTCGCGCGTCGACGGGATCCTCGACGTGGATTCGTTGCTCAAGATCACGGGCACTTCGCGGGCGGCGATGGCCAAGATCCTCTACGGCCTCGTCTCCTGCGGGATCGTCGAGTGGAAACAGGCCGGGGCCGAACGTCCGGCCAGCGGCCGCGGCGGGTTCCACGGCCTGAACGTCGAGGTGGCGGCGCAGCCCTCCGACCGCTCGCCGGGCCACTCGGAGCTCGTCAAGAATACCTATCGACGAATCGACTGGCTGACGCACTACGAGTTGCTCGGCGTCGTGCGGCAGGCCCCGCCGGAGAAGATCGCGGAGGCCTACTTCGAGCGCAGCCGGCTCTTCCACCCCGACCTGAGGCACCGCGAAGATCTGGCGCGCTTCGAAAAGGAACTGACGGCGGTCTTCGAGCGCATGAAGAAAGCGTACGAGACGCTCTCGGACGCGGACAAGCGGGCCCTGTACGACCAGAGCCTCGACGCGGCCCCGGCCCCGGTGCTCATGCCGGAGACCGACCCGGAGATGCGCAAGAAGCTGGCGACGCAAAACTTCCGGCGCGCCCGCCAGCTCATCGAAGACAAGGATTACCACCCGGCCGTCGAGATGCTCCGGGAGGCCGTGCGCTTCGTGCCCGACAACCCCGAGTTTCGGTACGTCCTTTCCCAGGTCGAGCTGAAGAACCCCAACTGGACGGACCAGGGCCTCGCGAATCTGAAGGAAGCGGCGCGCCTCGATAGCCGCCGCGTCGCTTTCTCGGCCGAGGCCGCCCGGGCGCTGCTCGAGCATGATCGGCCCCAGGAGGCCGAGCCGTTCGCGCGGCGTGCGGTCTCGCTGGACCCGTCCCCGGAAAACGAAGAGTTGCTTCGGCGCGTCCTCGCGGCGGAAGCGGCGGCGCCGGGTGCCGCCTCCGAACCCGGATCCGCGTCGAACGCGGCCACCCCCGCGGCACCGGAGTCCGAGGCGCAGCCCTCGGGCCTTCTTTCCCGGTTGTTCCGGCACCGCGGTTGACCGCGATCCTCACAGGCCTCGGCCTGTCCGCGGCGGCCGGCCTGAATGCGTGGGCGGTCCTCCTGCTCTTCAACGGGCTCTTCCTCGTGCTGCCCCAGGAGTTCCCGGGTTCGACCGCGGCGCTTCTTTCCAGCCATTTCGCCGTGACCGCCGCGCTCGTTCTTTTCCTGGCGGAGTTCGTGGCGGACAAGATCCCGATCGTCGACCACATTTGGAACCTCGCCCAGACGCTTCTGCGGCCGATCGTCGGCGCCCTTCTGATGCTCGCGGCCGTTCCGGATCCCACGGCGGCCCAGCGCGTGGGGTGGATCGCGGCGGGGGCGGCCGCGACGCTCGCCACGCACTTCGTGAAGGCGACCACCCGGCTGACCTCGACCGCGGCGACGCGAGGTATCGCGCAGCTGGCGCTTTCGCTGGCCGAGGACGCCGTGGCCCTTGCGCTCGGTGCCCTGGTCTTCTTCGTCCCGTGGTTCACGGCGGTGTTCATCGGCGCCGTCCTCGTGCTCCTCGTGCTCGACCGTCGCCGCGTCCTGGTCGCGATGCGCGTGCTGTTTTTCCTGCTGAAACATCCGCGGCGGGTGCTCCGGACGGAATAGGCGGGGCGGTGCCGTACTTCCTCGACGGGAACAATCTCATCGGCGTCGTCCGGCGCACCGCCCGGCCCTCGGCGGAGGACCGCTCCGCGCTCGTCGCGGAGATCGCAGGACGGCTGCGGCGGACGCGCGCCCGGGCCACGATCTACTTCGACGGTCCGGCCGGAGAGAGGGTGGCCTCCCTCGGGAGCCTCACCGTGCGCGTCGCAACGGGAGGCAGCGCGGACGACGCGATCGTCCGGGAAGTAGAGCGTTCGGCCGCGCCGGCAGAGGCGGTCATCGTGACGGCGGACCGCGGACTCGCGCGCCGGTGCCGGGACGCGGGGGCGAAGGTCTGCTCGCCCGGCGAGTTCTTTGCCCGGTTCGGTGCGAGTGTCGCGAGCGCTCCAGGCCCAGAGGCGACCGGGAAGGTCGACGTGGACGAGTGGATGCGGTACTTCGCGGACGAAGGAAATCGAGATTGAGGGCGTCGCCTCCAGGTTCGGAGACGGGGTCAGGGCAACCTGCAGCCAACCCGGCCTCGATCAGGGACAAACTCGGCCCTGACCCCGTGTTAGTCTTTGCGTGGCTCCGAGCGGGCCACGTGATCGTCCCGAGAAATCGGGGAGGAAAGTCCGAACTCCATACGGGCGGCATGCCGGGTAATCCCCGGTCGCGGTGACGCGAAGGAAAGTGCCACAGAAAACAAACCGCCTTCCGCAAGGACGGCAAGGGTGAAACGGTGCGGTAAGAGCGCACCGCCCCTCCGGCAACGGCGGGGGCACGGCAAACCCCATGCGGAGCAAGGCCAAATAGGGGGGCAGCGGGCGCCCGTCCCGCCTCACTTTACGTGAGCTGCCTCCGGGTCGGCTGCTCGAGCCCGAGGGCGACCTCGGGCCCAGAGGAATGATCGCGACCCCCGGGCGACCGGGGGACAGGATTCGGCTTACAGGCCCGCTCGGGGCTCTTTGAAGCGCAGTCGTGAGTTCTCGTCGCAGGTGGTCCAGGCGCGCGGCCGCTATGCTTACGCCGAGCCACAACACATGACGCATTACCCACGACCCTCCGGATGACACCCCTCATCTTCCCGCCGCGGCTCGAGCCCGGCGCGACGATCGGCGTCGCGGCAATCTCGGGCCCGGTGGATCCGGCGCGGCTCGATGCGGGCGTGCGCGGCCTCGAGCAGCGCGGCTACCGCGTGGTGCTGGCGGCGAACGCGCGGACGCGGCGAGGCTTCCTCGCCGGCTCGGACGCCGAGCGCGCGGAGGGCTACCGCGGCCTGATTCGGGACCCCGGGGTCGACGCGATCTTCTTCGCGCGCGGGGGCTACGGCGCGTCGCGGATTCTGGCGCGGCTCGATTCCGAAGAGATCCGCGCGCGCCCACGCATCCACCTCGGCGGCTCGGACCTGACGGCACTTTTTGCGTTTCTGGCCCGACGGGCGGGCCTCGCGTCGTTCTACGGGCCGATGGTGGCGGTCGGCATGGCGGATGAGACGCCCCTCGATTGGGAGGCCGTCCTCTCGGGCACGACCCCCTCGCCCCACCGGTTCGCGCAGAGCGAAGTCCTCGCGGGCGGGGAGGGCGCGGGGCCCCTCGTGGGGGGATGCCTCTCGCTCATTGCGGCCGCCTGTGGAACTCCGGAAGCCGTGGATGCACGGGGCGCGGTCCTTTTCTGGGAGGATGTGGGCGAGGACACATACCGGCTCGACCGAATGTTGACCCAGCTGGAACGGTCAGGTACATTCGATGCACTGCAAGCCATGCTCATCGGCTCGATTTCGCCCGGCGCGCGAAGCGGCGAGTCGCCGGATGCCGCAGGTGTGTGGCTCCGGGAGTACTTCGCGGGCGCCCCGTTTCCCGTCCTTTCGGGCCTGCCGGCGGGGCACCTGCCCGGGACGCGGACTCTCCCGCTGGGTTTGCCCGTGCGCGTGGACGCCGGGCAGCGACTGCTCGAGTTCTCCGGGCCGGCGGTGACGGCAGGGGGCGTATGCCGTCCGTAAAGGCCGTCTTCAAGTCGGGGCCGGGAGGCGGCGGGAAGAACCCCTACGAGAAGTACCTCGTCACCCATCTGATGGGCGACATCATCTTCTCCGAGGGAGACATCGGAACCGACATGTTCATTCTTCAGTCGGGGACGGTGGAGCTCCTGAAGTCGATCGGCGGCGAGACACGCGTTCTCTCCACGCTGGAGAGGGGCGATTTCTTCGGCGAGATGAGCGTTCTCGAGGACGTGCCGCGCACGGCATCCGCGCGGGCGAAGACCGACGTCGAGCTCGTGCGGATCAACGGGGCCACGTTCGACGCGATGCTCAAGAGCAACACCGAGATCTCGGTTCGCATGATGCGCAAGCTCTCGCGCCGCCTGCGGGAGGTCACGGCCATGCTGGAGGAGGCGGTCGGCCGGCAGGTTCACGAAGAGGACAAACCCGTCCAGCGCAAGGTCGAGCCCGAGCATCCGCACGATTCCTGCCGCCTCGTCTGCGACGACCCGGCCTCGGAGCACTTCTTGAATCGCGAGGGCGACACGCTGGTCGGCCGCAGCGACCCCGTCACGGGCATCACGCCGGACGTCGACCTGACGCCCCTCGATCCGCAGCGCTCCACCTCCCGCCGGCACGCCAAGCTCTACCAGATGAGCGACACGTACTACGTGATGGAGGAGATCGGCGTGATGAACGGGACCTATGTCAACGGCAACCGCCTCACGACAGGCGTTCCCATCGCGCTCCAGAGCGGCGACGTCCTCAAGTTCGGGCTCGTTGCCATGACCTTCCACGCTCCAGAGGCCTCCTGACGCCGACGGTCGGACCCGGCCCGGACCGAATTCACGTTCGCGACCCGGCTTCCCGGATTCCCGGCGTCGGGCCCACGCGCGGCGAGCGCCTGGCGGCCGAGGGATGCCGGACGGTCGGCGATTTTCTGCTCGCGCTGCCGTTTCGATACGAGGACCGCAGCCGGTTCGCGTCGGTGGCCGCGCTCGAATGGGGAAAGCCCGCGACGATCCTCGTGCGCTTCCATGGCGTCCGCGCGGTGCGGATGCGGCGGGGCCTGCTGCGCATCGAGGCCGCCGCCGACGACGGGACGGGGGCGGTGCGGGTCGTGTGGCACAACCGATATCCATCCTTCGTCAAGGCCCTCGCCGGCCAGCACGCCGCGCTCTTCGGAACGCCCGTGGCCTCCGCGCGCGGCGAGATGCGCATCGAGAACCCGGAAACCGAGCTCTTCGGGTCGTCCGCGGAGGCGGACCCGCTGCACTCGGGCCGGATCGTGGGCATCTACCACCGCGTGGCGGAGATCCCGCAGCGGCTCTGGCGCGGCCTGGTCCGCAAGGCCCTCGACCGGCTCGACCCGGAGTTTGCGGCGGCCACCGCCACCCCGGCCGAGCTCGTGCGCGCCCTCGAGGAGGTCCATTTCCCGTCGACGCTCGCGCTGGCGGAGGCGGCGCGGCGGCAGCTCGCGCGGGAAGAACTGCTCGTGCTGGCCGCCGGGATCGAGGCCAAGCGCGAGCGCCTGCGGCAGCGCCGGGGGCCCGTCCTGCCGGTGACCGAGGCGACGCGGCAGCGCGCTCGGGCCGCGGTCCCGTTCCCCCTGACCGGGGCGCAGAAGCGCGTGGTGCGGCAGATCGCGGCCGACCTCGGTTCGGGGCGAGCGATGGCTCGCCTGCTCCAGGGCGACGTCGGGTCGGGAAAGACCGTCGTCGCGGGCCTTGCCCTCATGCTGGCGGCCGCGAACCGCGTCCAGGGCGCGCTGATGGCGCCCACGGAGATCCTGGCCGAGCAGCACGCGGCGAGCCTGGCCTCGTGGCTGACTGCGGCGGGCGTGCGGATCGCGCTCTTAACCGGGAGGGTCCGCGGTCCCGCCCGGCGCCGGCTGCTCGAAGAGCTCGCGGCCGGGCGCATCGACGTGCTCGTCGGGACGCACGCGCTGGCGGAGTCGCCGGTGGAGTTCCGGCGACTCGGCCTCGTCGTCGTGGACGAGCAGCACCGCTTCGGCGTGGCGCACAGGTCGAGGCTCTTCCGCAAGGGCGATTCGCCCCACGTGCTCGTCATGACCGCGACGCCCATCCCGCGCTCGCTGGCGTGGGCGATCTACGGCGAGCTCGACGTGTCAGTGCTCGACGAAAAGCCCCCGGGCCGCGCAGAGATCCTGACCCGCGTGCGCGAGGAGTCGGGACGGGAGAAGGTGTACCGGTTTGCGGGCGAGCGCGTCGCCGCGGGCGAGCGGGTCTACGTCGTCGTGCCCGCCATCGACGAGGGGGAGCGAGCCATCGCCGCCACCCGCGCGACGGCGGACAGGATTCGCGGGGTCCTTCCCGCGACCCCGGTTGGCGTGCTCCACGGGCGATTGCCGGCGCCAGAGCGCACCGCGCTCCTGCGCGATTTCGCCCTGGGGCGTGTTCCGATCCTCGTCTCGACCACGGTGATCGAAGTGGGCGTCGACGTACCGGAGGCGACGCTCATGATCATCGAGAACGCGGAAGTCTTCGGCCTCGCGCAGCTCCACCAGCTTCGCGGCCGGGTCGGGCGCAGCGCGCGCAAGTCCTGGTGCGCCCTGATCGTGGGCAAGAGCGCCACCGACGAGGCGCGGGCGCGGCTGGCGGTCCTCGAGGCGACGTCGGACGGATTTCTCATCGCCGAGAAGGACCTCGAGGCGCGGGGGCCCGGGGATCTGCTCGGGAGCCGCCAGTCGGGAATCCCGGCCATGCGGATCGCAGATCCCATCGCCGACCTCGCCGGCCTCGCGGAGGCGCGCCGGATCGTCACGGCGCTGAAAGACGCGGGCGAGCCGATCGGAAGCGATCTCTTCGGGTATCCCTAGTCCGAGCCTACGGTGCGCGGTCGCCTGGAGGCGGAGCGCAGAAGGACTGCTTCGGCGCGGCGTGATAGAAGCAGCGGTCAAGAGGTGAGCGTGAAAGTTCTCGTCACGGGCGGCACGGGCTTCGTCGGGACCTCCATCGTCAACCGGCTGCTGCAGCGCGGCCACGCGGTCGCGGTCCTCGCGCGGGATCCCCGGAAGACGAGGAACCGCTACAACCACGCGGTCGAGACGGTGCCCGGCAACGTGCTGGATCCCGCCTCGCTCGCCGCGGCAGCCGCGGGTCGGGACGCCGTCGTCCACCTCGTCGGCATCATCAACGAGAAGGGCGAACAGACCTTCGACCGGATGCACCGGGAGGCGACCGAGAACGTTGTCGGCGCCGCCAGGGCCGCGGGCGTGAAGCGGTACGTCCACATGAGTGCGATGGGCAGCGCCGACGACTCTGCGTCGGAGTACGGGCGGACCAAGGCCGCCGGCGAGAGGGCGGTGCGCGCTTCCGGGCTGGACTGGACGATCTTCCGGCCGTCGATCGTCTTCGGCCCCGGCGACGGATTCGTCTCGCTGCTCGCCCCGATCGTGAGGCTCAATCCCGGGTTCATACCGGTGGTCGGGCCGGGGACCACGAAGTTCCAGCCCGTCGCGATCGCCGACGTTGCCCGCGTGTTTGCCGACGCCCTCGAGAAGCCGGAGACGGTGGGCAAGCGCTTCGAGGTCGGCGGGCCGCAGGTCTTCACGCTCAACGACGTCTACCGCGAGATCGCCGCGGCGGTCGGAAAGCCCGGCAAGCCGCTCCTGCACCTTCCGCTCTGGTACGGGCGGATCCTCGCGGGCGTCTTCGAGTGGCTGGCGCGCCGGGGTGTCTTCAGCGACCCGCCACTGACGCGGGACCAGCTGCGCAGCCTCTCCGGGGACAACGCGGCGGACGTGTCGCAGACGGTGGCCGTCTTCGGCGGCCAATGGAAGACGTTTCGCCCCGGGATCCGCGAATACCTCTCGACCGGGCGCCACGATCCGCGCTCCGGGATCGGCGAGGAAGTCAAGCTCGAGCCGCGGGCGGTGCTGAGGGTACGGTAGCCCCGGGCTATCCGCCCGTCGCCTTCCTGAGCCGGATCATCCCCGACGTCGTCTTCACGACGATCTTCTCGCCGCCGCCGTTCAAGGACAGCGTCGCGCGCTGGCTTCCCGGTCGCTTCGAGATCGCGAGGTTCGGGAAGTCCGAACGGATCGCCTCGTCCTGCTCGTCCGTGCCGCTGACCAGAAGCTCCAGGACCGCCCGGCAGTCGGCCGGCAGGGACAGCGTGACGTTTCCGCCCGAGTTATGGATCGTGACGCCGCCCTTGATGTCGTTCGAGCTCACCCCGATGCGGACGTCGCCGCCGGAGGTGACGGCACGCACGGCGCCGCCCACACGCGGCACGACGATGTCACCGCCGGCCGTCTTCGCGTCGAGATTGCCGCCGACCCGCTCGATCACGATGTCGCCCCCGGCGGTGTCGGCGAGGGCGGCGCCCGTGACGGTCCCGGCGTGGATGTCGCCGGCCATCGTGGAGGCCTTCAGGTCCCCGGTCACCGGCCCGGCGACGATGTCGCCGCCGAACGTCTTCAGGTCCGCGCCGGCGCCGACCGAGCCCACCTGGATCTCTCCCGAGTGCGTCAGGATGCGCGCGCGCCCCGCGATGTTCCCGATGCGGTAGCTCGACTCCGTGGAGGTCGAGAGGAAATCGCCGGCGATGTTGCCGCGGACGATCTCGTTGTCCATGTCGGGAAGGGGCGCGAGCGGCGCGACGGGCGCCACCGGCGGCACGGGGGGCGCCGCATGCGGCGCGTGGGCCGGCGGCGGGGAAGGGGGCACGGGAGCGACCATGGGCGCGACGTGGACCCGGACCTTCGGCACGGTCACGATGAAGGAGCTGCGCTCGGAGACGAGCGGCTTCGCGTTCGCGTCCTTCGCACCGGCCGCCAGCAGCAGAACGGCGCCGTTCAGGGTCTGCATGTGGATGGACGCGCCGCCCTTGCCGATGGAGCCGGTGTACTCCCGGTGCGGATTGGGGACCCGGATCTGACGCAGCTGGGTCTCGACCTCTCCATTCTTCTCGGTCATTCCCTGCTCGATCGAGATCTCGACCTGACGCATGGAGTCGGAAAGCTCCTCGTCCAGCTCCGAGAGGTCCACGACCTGGCTCTCCCCGTCCTCGTCCTGGACGACATACGGGCCGGCCTTCGCGTCCTTGTCGGCCTTCGGAGTCCTGGCGCCGTGCCTGGCTCCCCGGCTCTGCCAGATCTCGGCTTCCGACGCGCGCGGCGGTAGCGGGAACGTGGAGGCGATCCGGCCGTTCATGGTGGATGCCTCGAACTCGAACTTCGCGTCCGGGGGCAGCGTGAGCGAGACGTCGCCGTTGACCGTCTGGATGGAGACCTCGGCATCGCTCGGCAGCGCCTGGGCGATCGCGTCGACCTTGCCGTTGACCGTCTGCGCGGAGACGGACCGGCGGGCGCCGCGGACCTCGATCGAACCGTTGACCGTCGAGACGTTCAGCTCGCCGTCCAGGTCGCGCACACGGACGTCGCCGTTGACCGTCTGCAGCTCGGCCGTGACGCCCGGGGGCACCACGATCTCGTAGCGGGCGGAGATGCGGCACTGGTCGCAGGGATTGCCGTGGCGATTGCCGCGGCCGCCCGAACGGCGCCCGGGCCACACGGTCTCGAGGTTCCAGCCCTCGTCGTCGTGGTTGCCCACGATCTCGGTCTTCTTCAGGATCTCGTCCGCCTTCGCCTGAGTCGCCGCCGAGACCGTGAGGGTGACGACGGCCGAGAACTCCTTGCCGGGGGAGGCGATGATGTCGCCCGAGACGTTTTCCACGTGAATCGTCTGTCCGGCGGCAGTCGTACCGTTGAACTTCTGGATGCGCGTGGCCGAGGGCTGCTCGGCCTTGCCGACGGAGACGGAGACCAGCATCAGCAGGAGTCCGAGCGCGAGCAGGATCCAGACGGCCAGGCGATCGGCGCGGGCGGAAGGGGCCTCGGCGAGGCCCCGGTGCTTCGAGAGCTTCATCGTGTTCATCGTGAGAGAGAGACGCGCGGTGGACATGAGGGTTACGCCATCCTTGTCTTCGTTGTCTGCATCGGTCAGAAGGAAATCGACTTGAGCGCCGACGCCGCCTTGGCGCGCACGAAGCCGTTCTCCTGCGGGTCCACGGCCTTTTCCCTCAGCGACTGGATCGTGCTCGCGTCGGGCGACTGCTTGGCGGCCGCCGCCAGTGCGTCCACGGCCGCAAGGCGGACGGCCGGGTTCTTGTCCGCGCGCAGGGACTCCAGGAAGACGGTGCGGATCTCGGGCGTCATCGGGAACGACGCCAGGGCGTCGGCAGCCTTCTTGCGGACGCCGGGATTGATGTCCGTCCGGAGGGTGGCCGAGAGGGCCGCGACGATCTCGGGCGAGGCCGGGGCGCTCTTTGCGCCGTAATGCTCGGACACGAGCTCGATCGCCTGAGAGCGTTCGCCGGCCGTCTCGGCGTTGCGGGAAACGAGGTACGCGAGCAACCTCGCGACCTCGGGGTCGCTGGGCCGCCCGTCGAGCTCGTGGCGGGTCGTCACGTCGAAGCCGATTCCCACCTTGCCGTCTTTATCCGCGGCGCGGTACGAGACGTTCGAAAAGCGAGGATTGGCCGCCAGATCCGGCAGCGAGGCCGCGGCCGGCGCGGGCGCGCCGGCGGCGACGGCGGGGGAGGCCGACCGCGGCAGTCCGCGCGAAGCGAGATAGCCGAGGCTGGCCGCGCCGAGCAGGGCGGCCGCCTGGAGCAGCGGCCGGACGGAGTGAAGCCGGGGGCGGAACTGCCGGACCCGGTCCCGGATCATCTGCTCCTCGATCAGTCCGAGCGTGCGGCGCCGGAACTCGGCCGTGATCTCGGCGTCGGGATCCATCCCGAGCGTCGTCCAAACGTCCTCGAGACGGCCGGTCTCCTGCCGGCAGTTCTCGCAGCCGGCCAGATGCGCGGACAGCTCCCGGCGGGAAGCTTCGCCGGCCTCTCCGGCGAGCCGTTCGATCGCCTTTTCGTTTACGTCGCGGCAGTCCATGAGTGTTCCCCCTCGGAAAAATGGGTCTTCAGCGTTTCGACGGCCCGGAAAATGCGTGTCTTCACGGCGCCCACCGAGATCCCCAGGGTCCGGGCGATCTCGGCGTACGGCATGCCGTGGTAGCGGGCGAGGATCAGCGCCTCGCGCTGCTCTTCGGAGAGTTCGGCCAGGGCCTCCCGTACGGCGTGCCGCCGCTGGCGGGAAGCGATCGTCGTCTCGACGCTCTCGGCCCGGGCACGGGGCTCGGCCACGGCTTCGAGCGGGACGATCGTTGCGCGGCGGTCGCGCCGCCGGCGGTCCCGGCAGGCATTGGCCGCGATGGCAAAGAGCCACGAGGCCACTCCGGCCCGGCCGTCGTACTGGTGCGCCCTGGAAATCACCTTGAGAAATACCTCCTGCGTCACTTCCTCGGCCGAAGCCCGATCGGACAGCATCCGCTGGGTGAACCGCAGGAGCGCGGGTGCGTATCGCTCGAAGAGCTCCCCCGCGCCGTCGTTATCCCCCCGGCGGATCCGTTCGAGGAGCCCCGCGTCATCGCTGCCTGAGTTCATCTGCATTCGGCCTGGCCATGGAGGGAGACGGCGCCGCCCCGGGAAGGTTTCGCACTCATCGGGTGGAATCTACGGCTCTTGCCGGTCCTCGGCAAATTCGGCCCTTGCTATAGTCCGGCTGCTTGGAACACAAGGTCGTCGATTTCGCCATACAGCTGGCGGTGATTCTCTTCGCCATCTCCTTCCACGAGTCGGCCCACGCATGGATGGCGTTGCGCTTCGGCGATACGACGGCCAGGGACCTCGGTCGCATCAGCCTGAACCCGATCCGCCACATCGACCCGATCGGGAGCATCCTCGTCCCGATCATGCTCTATGTGTTTTCGGGCATGATCTTCGGGGCCGCCAAGCCGACGCCCGTGGATCTGCGCCGGACGCGCAACCCCCGGCTCGCCAACCTCGCGGTGTCCGCCGCCGGACCGCTGTCGAACTTCCTGCTCGCGGCCGCAGGCCTGGTCATTTTTGCCATCATCCGCCGCCAGAGCCCCGGCGCGATGGGGGATCTGGTCGGCGCACTCCAGGGCCATCGGTTTGCGGGAGGGGCACTGGCGCCGCTGACCTTCATCCTCTTCTGGTTCGTCATGGTCAACGCCAGCCTGGGGGTTTTCAACCTCCTTCCCATTCCGCCGCTCGACGGCAGCGGCGTCATGCTGTCGGTCTTCGGCCAGCCTATCGCCCGCCTCTACGCGGTGATCGCGCCCTTCGGCTTTCTGATCCTGATCCTCCTGATCGCGACACCGGTGCTGGGAAACGTCATCCGTCCGGTCCTCTCCTTGGTCCAGCGGCTGATCTTCGGGGTCTGACGATGAATCCCATCGTCCTTTCGGGCCTGCGCCCGACCGGCCGGGTCCACCTCGGCAACTATTTCGGGGCCGTCAAGAATTGGGTGGATCTCCAGGAGAGCAGGAAGTACGACTGCTTCTTCTTCGTCGCCGACCTGCACGCGCTCACGACTGATTACGCCGACACGCAGGGTCTGGCCGCCTACACGCGGGAGGCCGTCCTCGACTGGCTGGCCGTGGGCCTCTCGCCCGAGAGCGCCACGGTCTTTCTGCAGTCCAGGGTCCCGCAGCACGCGGAGCTGGCCCTCTACTTCTCGATGATCACGCCGCTCGGGTGGCTCGAGCGCGTGCCGACCTACAAGGACCAGATCGAGCAACTCCGCACGAAGGACCTCGCCACGCACGGCTTCCTCGGCTACCCGGTCCTCATGACGGCCGACATCGCCGTCTACCGCGCGCACCTCGTGCCGGTGGGGGAGGACCAGGCGAGCCACCTCGAGATCTGCCGCGAGATCGTGCGGCGTTTCAACGGGCTCTATGGCGAGGTGTTTCCGGAGCCGAAGGCGCTTTTCACGCCGACGCCCAGGGTCAACGGGATCGACGGCCGGAAGATGTCGAAGTCCTACGGAAACACGATCGGGATCACGGAGCCCGCTGACGCGGTGCGGGAGAAGGTCATGGCGATGGTCACCGACCCGGCGCGAGCGCGGCGCCAGGATCCAGGCAAGCCCGAAAACTGCAATCTCTTTCCGTTCCACGAGCTGTTCTCGCCGCCCGAGGAAGTCCGGGTCGTCGACGACGAGTGCCGGACGGCGGCCCGTGGCTGCGTGGATTGCAAGAAGCACCTCGTCGGCAACCTGAACGCCGCGCTCGAGCCCTTCCGCCAGAAGCGCGCGGAGCTGGTCGCACGACCCTCGGATGTCGTGCGCGACGTCCTCCACGCCGGGGACCAGAGGGCCCGCGCCGTTGCCGAAGAGACGATGGAAAAGGTGCGGGCAGCCGTGCGGCTTTCCCCGGAACCGTGATGGCCGACGAAACGCTCGAGCGGTCCCTTCCCCCGGTCGCCATCGCGGCCTTCAACGGTCCTCTCGACCTGCTGCTGCACCTGATTCGCGTCAACGAGGTGTCCATCACGGACATCCCGATTTTCGAGATCACCGAGCAATACACGTCGTACCTCGACGCGATGCGCGAGCTCGATCTCGACGTGGCGTCGGACTACATCGCGCTCGCGGCCGAGCTGATCTTCATCAAGTCCCGCATGCTCCTGCCGCGGGCGCCCGGCGAGCCCGAGGAGGACCCGCGGGCGGACCTGGCTCAGCGACTGCTCGACTACGAGAAGTTCAAGCGGTCGGCCGAGACCCTCCATGCCATCGACACCCTGCGCGGCGGGCTCTGGCCGCGCCCCGAAACCGAGATTCCCCGCTCCGAGGGGGCGGAAGAGACGCTCGAGATCTCGCTCTTCGACGTCATCGAGGCGTTCCGCCAGGTGACCGAGCAGTACCGGCTGGCGCACCCGCCGGCGCTGGCGATCCATCACCTGCGCTTCTCGGTGGGCGACAAGATGATCGAGCTGCTCGAGCGCCTGGACGAGGCCAGAACCATGCCCCTGCTCGATTTCCTCGGGCGGATGCACTATCGGGCGGAGGCCGTGACGACCTTCCTGGCCTGCCTCGAGCTCATCCGTCTGGGCGTCGTGCGGGCATTCCAGACCCGGCCCTTTGCCGAGATTCACGCCAGCCGCACAGACCTGCCTTTCTCGGCGCAGCAGATACGCGATAATTACTCCGAGTAGAGCCATGGACGAAACCAGCGCACCCGTTGCCGTCGCCGAAGAGCCCGTAGTCGTCCGGAAGGAGACGTCGGGCCAGAAGATCCTCACCGCCGTCGAGGCCGTCCTCTTCTCTTCGCCGAGGCCCGTCCGGGAGAAGGACCTCGCAGACCTGCTCGACGCCACGCCCGCGGCCGTCGCTGAGGCGCTCGCGGCCCTGGCGGCGCGGACGGATGCGGACGACCGGGGGGTCCGGGTCGAAAAGGTCGCCGGCGGCTGGCGCTTCGTGACGCGCCCCGAGTTCGACTCCCTGCTGCGCAAGTTTCACGAGGTGACCGAGAGGAGCCGGCTCTCGTTGGCCGCGCTCGAGACGCTGGCGATCATCGCCTACCGCCAGCCCATCACGATGCCCGAAATCCAGGACATCCGCGGCGTCAATTCGTCGAGTGTTCTGAAGACGCTCTTCGAGAAGAAGCTGATCACGACGGCGGGAAAGAAGGCGGTCGTCGGAAGCCCGTTCTTCTACAAGACGACGCCGGACTTCCTCATGCGCTTCGGATTGAACGAGCTCTCGGAGCTGCCGCGCCCCGAGGAGCTCGATGCCGATCTGACCGCCACCGTCGACGCCCGGGAGATCGCGGCGCCGACGGCGCATCCCCCCTCGATCCACGTCGAGGCCGACCCGGAGTCGGACGACGAGGTCTCCGACGCCGAAGCGGAGGACTGACCTGGCCCTCGTTCGGATCCAGAAGATCATCGCCTCGAGCGGCCTCGCCTCGCGGCGGGCGGCGGAGGACTGGATCCGGGAGGGGCGTATCCGCGTCAACGGAAAGGTTGCCGCCCTCGGCGATCGCGCCGATCCGGCGAAGGACTCGGTCAAGGTGGACGACCGGCGGGTGCACGTGGAAACCGGGGCCCGGACCTACATCCTCCTGAACAAGCCGAAGGGCTTCGTCACGACCGTCTCCGACCCCGAGGGTCGGGACACCGTCCTGCACCTGCTGCCCGGAAGGCTGCGGCGCGGTGTGAAACCGGTGGGACGGCTCGACGTGCAGACGGAGGGCCTCCTCCTGCTGACGGACGACGGCGACCTGGCGCGCCTCATCACCCATCCATCGACCGGGTGTCCCAAGGAGTACCTGGTGAAGGTGTCGGGCGAGCCGGCCCCGTCGCGGCTCGAAAAACTGCGCCACGGGATCCTGCTCGACGGGAAGAAGACCCGCCCCTGCGAGATCGAGCGCGTGTCCGGCACGCCGCGCAAGGCCGAGCAGGAGGGCAATACCTGGCTGCGCGTGACCCTCCGGGAGGGCCGGACCCGCCAGATCCGCATGATGTTCGCCGCCATCGGCAATCCGGTTTCGAAGTTGAAGCGCGTGGCGATCGGCCCGGTGCGGGACCCCGACCTTCCCGCCGGCGCCTACCGGCGTTTGAGCGCCAGCGAGGTCGAGGCCCTGAAGCGTCTCGAAAAGCCGAGGTGAAGCCGCCGCTCATCGTCGCCATCGACGGCCCTTCGGGCGCCGGAAAGTCGACGGTCGCGCGCGCCCTCGCGCGGCGTCTCGGGGTTCCCTACATCGACACGGGCGCCATGTACCGGGCAGTCGGGCTGGCGGCCCGGGAACGGGCCGTGACCCTGCCGATCGCGGACCCTGAGGGGGTGGCTGCCATCGCGGGCGCCGTCCGCATAGAGCTGATCCCGTCGCCGGACGGCAGCCGCGTGTTGCTCGACGGCCGGGACGTCTCCGAGGCGATCCGGGAGCCCGAAATCTCGCTCTACGCTTCGGCCGTGTCGGCAATCCCCGCCGTGCGCCGCCGTCTCGTGGAACAGCAGCAGCGCATGGGCCGGGAGCGGGGGGGCATCATGGAAGGCCGGGACATCGGTACGAAGGTATTTCCCGGGGCCCCTTTCAAGTTCTTCCTGACGGCCGCCCCGGCCGTACGGGCCCGGCGCCGGACCCTCGAGCTGGCCTCCCGGGGGATCCCCCAGAGCTACGAGGCGGTTCTCGGGGAGATGGAAAAACGCGACCGGGACGACGCATCGAGGGCGGATTCCCCCTTGATCCTCGATGACCGGTACGTCCTGATCGACTCGAGCGACAGGCCGTTCGAGGCGGTCGTATCCGAGATCGAGGGGCGGGTGCGCGAGGGGATTTGACTCCGGCCGACCGGGCGTCATAGGATATTCTTTCGTCTCAGCGACTTATGAGAGGGGACCCCTTATCCGATGGCGGCTGAAAATCGCAAAGATGGAGGTCGGGAAACCGAGCCGATGGAAACAGAACAGGAACTGACTCCGCAGGAGTATCAACACCTCCTGGCCCAATACGAGAGCTCCTTCAAGAATTTGCAGGAGGGACAGATCATCCGCGGCCGCGTCCTGTCGATCACGCCTTCCGAGGTGATCGTCGACATCGGCTACAAGTCGGAGGGCATGATCCCGCTCTCGGAGTTCACGGATTTCTCGGGACAGGTGACGATCAAGCCGGGCGACCCGGTCGACGTCCTGCTCGAGCGCACCGAAGACCAGAACGGCTATGTCGTCCTGTCCAAGGACAAGGCCGAGAAGATGAAGGTGTGGGACGAGGTCGAGAAGTCCTACCGCTCGGGCTCGACGGTCCGCGGCCGCGTCATCGACCGCATCAAGGGCGGGCTCGCGGTGGACATCGGCGTCAAGGCGTTCCTGCCGGGCTCGCTCGTGGACGTCAAGCCTGTGAAGAACCTCGAGGCGCTGCGCGGCAAGGACCTCGATTTCAAGGTCATCTCGGTCGACAAGAAGCGCGGCAACATCGTCCTTTCGCGCAAGGCGGTGGTCGAGGTCGAGCAGGAAGCCCGCAAGAAGGAGACGCTGCAGCTCTTGGAAGAGGGCCGCGTCCTGCGCGGGACCGTCAAGAACCTGACCGACTACGGCGCGTTCGTGGACCTCGGGGGCCTCGACGGCCTCCTCCACGTCACCGACATGTCCTGGGGCCGCGTCAACCACCCGTCCGACCTCGTCAAGGTCGCCGATGAAATCGAAGTCGTCGTCCTCAAATTCGACCGCGAGACCGAGCGCGTTTCGCTCGGCACCAAGCAGCTGACCGAGGACCCCTGGGCGCACGTGCCCGAAAGATACCCGGCCGGCTCCCGCGTGACGGGTCGCGTCACCAACGTGACCGACTACGGCGCCTTCGTCGAGCTCGAGGGCGGCGTCGAGGGCCTGGTTCACGTTTCCGAGATGTCCTGGTCGAAGAAGATCAAGAACCCGGCCAAAGTCGTGTCGCCGGGCGACACCGTCGAGGCCATCGTCTCGGACGTCAACCCCGAGGCCCGCCGCATCTCGCTGTCGCTCAAGGACACGCTGCCGGATCCCTGGGAGAGCGTCGCGGCGAAGTACGCCGTGGGCAGCCGCGTTTCCGGCAAAGTGCGCAACCTGACCGACTTCGGCGCCTTCGTCGAGATCGAAGAGGGCATCGATGGCCTCGTCCACGTGTCCGACATGTCGTGGACGCGCCGGATCAAGCACCCCTCCGAGGTCCTGAAGAAGGGCGACGATGTCGAGGCCGTCATCACGTCGGTCGACCAGGACAACCGCCGCATCTCCCTCTCGATCAAGGAATTCCAGCCCAACGACTGGGCGGCCTTCAAGGAGAAGCACCAGCCCGGCGATCTGGTCGAAGGTGTCGTGACCCGCGTGGCCGACTTCGGCGTGTTCGTGCAGATCGAGGGTCTCGTCGAGGGCCTCATGCACGTATCGGAGACGCCGCTGGCGCGCGGCGAAAAGCCGCAGGACCACTACAAGGAAGGCGATGCCATCCACGCCCGCATCCTGCGCATCGAGGATGCGGACATGAAGGTGGGCCTCTCGGGCGTGCAGCTCGACGAGGCCGCGCCGGTCGCCGTGGCCGCGGAAGCGGTTCCCGTGCCGGAGGCGCCCGCGGCTGCTCCCGAGACGCCGGCCGCGCCGAGCGAGGAACCTGCCCCCAAGAAGAAGCGAACACGCAAGAAGGCCGACGAGGCCGCCAAAGAGTAGCGGGTGCGCGACGCATGGAACCGTCCCTGGGTCGCGAGGAGACGCGGGCGATGACGAAGGCCGAACTGATCGAGCGTGTCGCCGTGGCGACCGACGTTACGAAAAAACAGGCGGAAGCGATCGTCGACACGGTGTTCGAGGCGATCGTCCGTTCGCTCAAAGAAGGGCAGAAGATCGAGCTGCGTGGCTTCGGTTCGTTCCGTCTCCGCGAGCGGGGAGCGCGCATGGGCCGCAATCCGAAAACCGGTGTGAAGGTTTCCGTTCCTGCGAAGAAGATCCCGTATTTCAAGCCGGGCAAGGAGCTGAAGGAACTGATCAACCGGTAATGCCGGAAGTTCTTTTCGCCCCCTGGCGCTACGAGTACCTCGTGTCGGACAAAAAGGGCGCATGCATTTTCTGCGAGGCGGCGGCCTCCCATGACGACGAGGCGTCGCTCGTCGTGCACCGCGGAAAGCGAGTCTTCGTGCTTCTGAACCGGTATCCCTACACCAACGGACACATCATGGTCGCGCCGCTCGCGCACGAGGCGTGGTTCTCGGACTCCGGCCCCGAAACCCTCGAAGAGCTCATCACGACCGTGGCCAGGGCGCAGAAGCTCCTGGTGGCCGAGTTCCGGACGGACGGCCTGAACGTCGGCGTGAATTTCGGGTCTGCGGCCGGGGCGGGAGTCCCCGGCCACTACCACGCCCACGTCGTCCCGCGGTGGGCGGGCGACACGAACTTCATGACCGTCGCCGCCGGGGTCCGGGTCGTTCCCGAGGAACTGGGCACCACGCGCGCCCGGCTGGCCGCACTTTTCGAGCAGGCCCCATGAGCGAGAAGATGGAATCGGCAGCCCGGCCCTCCCATTCCCCGGTGCTCGCGATGACGCTGGCATGGGCGGTTCCAGGCCTCGGGCACTTCTACCTCGGGCGCCGGCGCACCGCGGCCGCTTTCCTGTTTCTCGTCACCGCGACCTTTCTGGCCGGGCTCTCGTTCCAGGGCCGGCTGTACTCCATCGAGCAAGGGCAGCCCCTCACGATTCTCGCGACCTTCGCGGTCTACGGGGCCGGCCTGCTGAACATCGCGGCGCGCGCGCTGTCCGAGAGCCCCGGGGGGACGATCCTGGCGCCGACCTACGAGTACGGATGCGCCTACCTGCTGACCGCGGGGCTGATGAATCTTCTCCTCATCCTCGATGTCCACGACATCGCGCGCGGGCGAAAGCCATGATCGCCCTGATCCCGACGGACCACTTCCTCATCATGACGCTCTACGCGCTGCTCGTGTCGGCGTTTTTCGCGCTGCTGTGGAGGCAGGACCGCCACGAGCGGTGGAGGCTGTTCGGAGTCCTGGTGGGGTCACTCGTGCTCGGTGGCCTCGCGGTGGCGTGGCTGATGTATCCGTTTCCGCGCTAGGAGTCCGATCCCGCCGGGAGAGACCATGAATCTCCTCATCTCTGCGGGGGAAGCCTCCGGCGATCTCCACGGCGCGCGACTGCTTCAGGCCCTCCAGGCGCGCCGCCCCGGCCTGTCGGCGTTCGGGATGGGGGGCGCCCGGCTCCAGGAGGCCGGCCTCGACACGGTGGTGCGCTCGGAGGCGCTTTCCGTCGTCGGTATCTCCGAGGTCCTCGAAAAGCTGCCCGCGCTGCGCAGCGCCCTTCGCAACCTCGACCGCGAGGCCCTCCGCAGGAAGCCGGAGGCCGCGATCGTCATCGACTTCCCCGATTTTCACGCCCTCCTGTCGCGGCGGCTGCACCGCGACGGCGTGCCCCTCGTCTATTACGTGAGTCCCCAGGTCTGGGCCTGGCGGCCGTGGCGGGCGCGCACCATCGCCCGGCGCGCCCGGCGCATCATCACGCTCTTTCCCTTCGAGGCCGAGATCTACCGCCGCCTCGGAGCGGACGCGGTCTGCGGGGGCCACCCGCTGGTGGAGGACGTGCAGGAAGGCCTCCGGACGCAGTCGCCGCTGCCAGCCAAGAGCCGGCGGCGCCTCGTGCTGATGCCGGGCAGCCGCCCCGGGGAGCTCTACCGCAACTGGGAACTCATGAGCGCAGCGGCCGCGCGCCTGGCCGGACGCTTCGACCTGGAGGTGGTCGCCGCGCGGGCGCCGACGCTTCCCGAGGCCCTTTTCGCCGGCGCGACGCAGCGAGGGATCGCCGTCGTGGCGACCGGACTGCACGCGCTGCTGGCCAGCGCCGACCTCGCTTTCGTCGCATCGGGAACGGCCACCCTGGAGGCCGCCCTCTGCGGCGCGCCCATGGTCGTCGTGTATCGCGTGTCCGGCGTGAGCTGGGCCGTCGCGGGCATTCTCGTCCACCTGCGGTGGGCCTCGCTGGTCAACATCGTGGCGGGCGAGGAGGTCGTTCCCGAGCTGCTCCAGAGCCGCTTCACGGTGGAGAACCTCGAGGGGGAGGGCGCGCGGCTGCTGTCCTCGTCCGGCCGGCTCGAGGCGATGAAGGCAGGCCTGGCGCGCGTTGCCCGGGCGCTCGGACCGCCCGGCGCGAGCGCCCGCGCCGCGGAGTATGTTCTCTCTGCGATCACCCCATGAAAACGCTGCCGCGCCTGCTCGGGTACTTCGGCCGCTACAAGTGGCGGGCGATCCTGGCGCTCGGCGCCATGGGCCTCGTGTCCGCCGCCACGGTGGCGTTGCTCTTCCTCCTCAAGAAAGTGATCGACGAGGTGCTCGGCGCGGGGGCCTCGAGCGCGATCGTCGGAATCGGGCAGAGGGTTTCCTCGCGGATGGCGCCTCTGCTCGCGGCGCTCGAGTCGGGGTACGTCGCCGGGCGCGACGCGGCGCAGTGCGGCGGGCCTGGACACGCGTCTGGCCGTTCCGCTGCTCCTGATCGCGGCCCTTCTCGTCAAGAACGTCTTCGCCTACCTCTCCGAGGTCGCTTTGAACTCGATCGGCCTCGCCATGGTCCGCGACCTGCGCCAGGACGCGTACCGCGCCCTGCTCGACCAGTCGACGCGGTTCTCCTCCGAGAGCTCGTCGGGAGAACTGATGAGCCGGCTGCTCTCCGATGCCGAGCAGATCCAGTCCGCCTTCGGGTCGCGGCTTGCGGACTTCGTGCAGGGGAGCCTGACGATGTTGCTCGTCCTGCTCTACGTGTTCTCGCTCAACTTCGAGCTTGCGCTCGCCGTGCTGCTCGTCGCGCCCCTGCTCGTGGTTCCGATCGTCGGAAACTTCCGCAAGCTGCGGCGCACGGGGCTTTCGGCGCGCGAGCGCATCGGGGAGATGGGCTCCATCCTCGGCGAGACGCTGCGCGGCCACCGCCTCATCAAGACGTACGCGATGGAAGACTTCGAGGCGGATCGTTTCCGGGACGCGAACCGCCGGTACTTCGGCGCAAGCCGGCAGACGATGCGCCTCCAGGCGCTCAATTCGCCGCTCATGGAGATCCTCGCGGGCACCGGCCTGGCACTCGTGTTCGCGTACGCCGCCGGCCAGATCCGGGCCGGCCAGATGACGGTCGGCGGCCTGGTGTCGTTCCTGGCGGCGATCATGATGCTCTACAAGCCCCTGAAGGACGTGACGCGGACGAACATCGTCCTGCAGGTCGCGCTCGTGGCCGCCGGGCGCCTCTTCGAGGTGATCGACGGGAAGAACGACATCCTCGAGAAGCCGGGGGCGCTCGATCTGGCCCCCTTTTCGACGAGTCTGCGATACGAGGGGGTCTCTTTCGGATACGGGGCCGACGCGGTGCTGCGGGGGCTCGATCTCACGATCATGCGGGGCGAGACCGTGGCGCTGGTGGGGCCATCGGGCGCCGGGAAGACGACCCTCGTCAACCTCCTGCCGCGCCTCTACGACCCGCTGGAGGGCCGGGTCACCTTCGATGGCATCGATGTGCGCGACGCGACCCTGAAATCGCTGCGCCGCCAGATCGGCCTCGTGACGCAGGAGACGGTCCTCTTCGACACGAGCGTGCGCGAGAACATCGCCTACGGCGAGCGGTCGCCCGCCGAGGCGAGGGTGCTCGCCGCGGCGCGCGCCGCCTGCGCGGACGAGTTCATCGAGCGGCTGCCGCAGGGCTACGATTCGCCCGTCGGAGAGGGCGGGGCGCGGCTGTCCGGCGGCCAGCGGCAGCGGCTCGCGATCGCCCGGGCCATCTACAAGGACGCTCCGATCCTGATCCTCGACGAGGCCACCTCGCAGCTCGACGCCGAGTCGGAGGCCCTCGTGGCCCGGGCCCTCGCCAATCTCATGAAGGGCCGCACGACGCTCGTCATCGCGCACCGGCTGTCCACGGTCCGGCGGGCGGACCGCATCGTCGTCCTCGACGAGGGCCGGGTCGCCGAGCAGGGCAGCCATGCCGCGCTCTTGACTCGGCGCGGCCTCTATCGCAGGCTGCACGACATGCAGGCTTTCGAGGAGGGCGACCCGGTGGCCGCCACGCCGTTGGACGCGTCGTGACCCTTCGGAGCATGACCGGGTTCGGCCGGGCCCGCGGTCCGGTCGGAAGCGATCGGGCCGGCGAGGTCGTCGTTCGGAGCGTGAACAGCCGGTTTCTCGATCTGACGATCAAGACGAAGGAGTCCGAGGCCGCGCTCGAGCCGGTGCTGCGGCGCACGGTCGGAGCGCTGGTGCATCGCGGCAAGGTGGACGTGGCGCTGCGCTTGAAGCGGACCAACCCTGTCGAGCAGGAGATCAGCGTGGACGAGGGGCTCCTGCAGGCGCTGCTCGCCCGGATCGCGGCCCTCTCCGCGAAGTATCCGATCGAGGGCCAGCTGTCGGTGCGCGACCTCCTCACGATCCCCCAGGTCGTGGTGTTGGAATCGCCGACGGATTCCTTCTCGGCGCAGGAGATGGCGGCCGTCGAGGCGCTCGCGCGGGAGGCCGCGTCGGCGCTCGTGGCGATGCGGACGACGGAGGGGGCGGCGATCGTCGCCGAGCTTTCGCCTCGGATTGCGAGCATTCGCCAGAAGACCTCCGGGCTCTCCGGCCGCCGGGAGGAGCTGGCGAGGAACCACGCCGCGATCTTGAAGGAGCGGGTTCGGGCGCTCTTCGGCGACCTTCCGATCGATCCGGGCCGGCTGGAGCAGGAGGCCGCCCTCGCGGCGGACCGCGGCGACGTCGCGGAGGAGTTGCAGCGGCTGTCGGGACACCTCGACCAGTTCGACGCAATCCTCTCCAACGGGAGCGGCTCGGTCGGCAAGACCCTGGATTTCCTGACGCAGGAGATCCTTCGGGAGCTGAACACGCTCGGGTCCAAGAGCCGCGATCTGCTGTCGACGCGGGAAATACTCGACATGAAAGCGCAGACCGAGAAGATCCGCGAGCAGGTCCAGAACATCGAATGAGCACGGCGGCGCGGGGCTCCCTCTTCATCGTGTCGTCGCCCTCCGGGGGCGGCAAGACGACGTTGATCCGCCGGCTCCTCTCCCGGCCCCCGGGAGCGCCGCTGCGCTTTTCGGTGTCCCACACGACCCGGCCTCTGCGCGAGGGCGAAGTGGCCGGGCGCGAGTACCATTTCGTCACGGCAGCGGCCTTCGAGGAAATGGCCCGGCACGCCGAGTTCCTCGAGCACAACGAGGTGCACGGCAACTTCTACGGCACGGCGAAGTCGGAGGTCCTGCCGCGTTTGGCGGCCGGGGAAGACGTCGTGCTCGACGTCGACGTGCAGGGGGCCCGTGACATCCGCGCAGCGCACCCCGAAGCGATCTCGATCTTCATCGTGCCCTCCTCGGCCGCGGAGCTCGAGCGGCGCCTGAGATCCAGGGGCCTCGACGGCGAGGACGCCATCCGCAAACGCCTCATCAACGCGGCCAAGGAAATCGCGCAAGCCGAGGATTTTCAATACCTTATCGTGAATGACGACGTCGAAAAGGCCAGTCTTGAGTTAGAATCCGTGGTTCGCGCTTCCCGTCTGACTCCGGCGCGCCAGGTCAGGGTCCTCGAACGCTTGCGCAAAGACTTCCGTTAGAAGGGGTTTGAGAAAATGATCCAGTCGATTCCCGAAGGTGTGGACAGCAAGTTCCGGCTCGTGCTCCTGATCGCGCGCCGCGCCGAGCAGCTCATGCGCGGCGCCCGGCCGAAGCTGGAGACCGATCGGCCGCTCAAGCCGACGCGGCTGGCCGCGGCGGAGTTCGAAGAGAATCAGGTTCGGTGGGGCTACGGCGCCGAGGGCGGCGTTCTCGAGGCAGCCAGCGAAGAGTCCGAAGAGCAGGAAGAGCTGGTCGAGGAAGAAGCCGTCCGCTGATCCCCGGCCCCCCTCGAGCCCGATGAACAGGCCTCCCCGCATCCTCCTTGGTGTGAGCGGCGGCATCGCCGCGTACAAATCGGTGGAGGTCCTGCGCGACCTGGTCACGCGCGGCGCGGACGTGCGCGTGGCCATGACCCGGGGGGCCCGGGAGTTCGTCGCGCCGCTGACCTTCGCCGTCCTCTCGAAGCACGAGGTGCGCACGGAGGTCTGGGGCTCGGGAACCTCTCCCGAGGTCGAACACGTGGAGAGCGCGCAAGCGTGTGATCTCCTGCTGGTGGCTCCCGCGACGGCGCACACCCTCGGCAAATTCGCCAATGGGCTGGCCGACGACTTTCTCTCGACGTACTTCCTCGCCCACCGCGGCCCCGTCTTGCTGGCCCCGGCCATGGAGTCGGCCATGTGGGGCCACCCGGCGGTGCGGGCCAACCTGGAACGGCTCGTCGCGCGCGGCGCCGCCACGGTGGGGCCCGAGGATGGATTTCTCGCGTCGGGCCGCGAGGGAGTCGGGCGAATGGCGCAGCCGGGCGTCATCGCGGAAGAGGCCTGGCGGCTTGCCACGGGGCGTCGCCGCGACCTCGAGGGGCTCCGGCTGCTCGTCACCGCCGGGCCGACGCGCGAGCCGATCGACCCGGTCCGCTTCGTCTCCAATCGGTCGAGCGGCAGGATGGGCCATGCGCTGGCGGCCGCAGCGCGCGACCGGGGGGCCCGGGTCACGCTGCTGGCCGGACCATCCGATCTTGCCGTCCCCGAGGGCGTGCGCGCCGTGCGCTTCGAGACGGCCGACGACCTCCATGGCCTTCTCGTCCGCGAGTTTCCGGAGTGCGACGGCCTGGTCATGGCGGCTGCCGTCAGCGACTTCATCCCGGAACCGAGCTCCCGACGCCTGCATCGCGGGGACGGGGCCCGGACGCTGCTGCTCTCGCCCGGGAAGGACATCCTGGCGAGCCTCGCTCCTCTCAGGCGCGGCCAGACGGTCGTGGCCTTCGCAGCGGAGACCGAGGACCTCGAGACCCGGGGTCGAGAGAAGATGGAGGCGAAGGGCGCCGACCTCATCGTCGTGAACGACGTTGGAAAGCCCGGCATCGGGTTTGACGCCGACGAGAACGAGGTGTTGATCCTGAGCCGCGACGGCCCGTCCGAGCTCGTGTCGCGTCGCCCCAAGGCGCAGGTCGCCGAGCGGATCTGGGACGCCTTCCTCGCGGCCCGCGGGACCGCCCGCACGTCCCCAATGCCCTCGGCAGGGTAGAGGGGCCCGGCGACCCCGGCGATAGACTCGCAGGGTGGCAGACGGTCCGGTCCGCGATCAACTCGAGTTCTTCCATGACCTCGGCGTGCGCGACCTCTTCGTCGACCACCCTCCGTCGGCCGGGGTCGTGACCGGTTCGACGCCGGACCTCGCGGCCCTCGCGAAGTCGCTCGAGGGCTGCCCCCGCTGCAAGCTCTCCAGGACCAGGACCAACATCGTTTTCGGGCAGGGAAGTCCCGGGGCCGAGCTCATGTTCATCGGGGAGGCGCCCGGGCGCGACGAGGACGAGCAGGGCCTGGCATTCGTCGGCCGCGCAGGCCAGCTGCTGACCAAGATCATCGAGGCGATTGGCCGCAAGCGCGACGACGTCTTCATCGCAAACGTCCTCAAGTGCCGCCCTCCCAACAACCGCAATCCGGAACCGGACGAGGTCGCCGCCTGCCGGCCCTTTCTCGACGAGCAGATCCGGCTCATCGCGCCCCGGGTCATCGTGACGCTCGGAACGTTTGCGGCGCAGGCGATCCTCGAAACCGACGAGCCGATCGGCCGGATGCGCGGCCACTGGCGCGAGGCGAAGGGGATTCGCGTCATGCCGACCTTCCACCCGGCCTTTCTCCTTCGGTCGCCGGAGCGCAAGAAGGACGTCTGGGAGGACATGAAACTGGTCCGGGACTTTCTCGCCGCGAAATGAGAAGGGCGGCCCGCAGGCCGCCCGTCGGACAGTGCAGTCTCGACGGCGGCTAGGGAGCCACCGCCTTCTCGATGGTCGAGAAGATCGGAAAGTGGCTTGCGGCGCCCATGAAGAAGAGCATCGGCACCGAGAGCCAGGTGTTCGCGCGGGAGGCGAGAAATGCGCGCCTCGCCCACTTGGCCTGATCGGCCGGAGCCGCGGCGCCTGTTTCGGCCGTGGCCTTGACGGCCGCGATGATCTTCTTCTGGAGCGGCCAGATGATCATCCAGACGTTCAGGAACATGATCGTGCCGAGCCCGCCGCCGATCATGATCGAGATCGACCGGCTGGAAGCGCCGGCGTTGTGCGACATCATGGCCGTGGCATAGCCGATGAAGATGACGACGATCGCGATGGCGAGGGCCAGGACGCGGCCGTCCTTCAACGGCCCGCCCGAGGCCGAGGCCCGCAGCAGCGCGGAGACCGCCATGAACGCGATGGACCAGCCTACGAGGAAATACGCCAGGGCGACGTGCTGCGACTTCTCGCTGTCCACGATCAGGAAGTAGTAGATGAACCCCGAAAACCAGGTGACCATCGCGCCCCACCGAAACCAGAACAGGGCCTTCGGCATCAATAGCGGGACGACCTTGCCCTTGGTGGCCGCGTCGAGCTCCTTCTGGAACTGGACGTTGACGAGGTTGAAGAAGTAGAGCATCCCGATCCAGGTGATCCCGGCGAGAAAGTGCACCCAGCGAAGCAGAAACTGAAAGTTCGTGGCGAAATCCTGAGGCCAACTGATCATCGAGCCCTCCTCTTGAATCGAAGCGCCGCAATCTTCTCACAGGCGCCGGGGCCTGCCGTAGAATCCCGGGTCCGGGCTTTCGCCATGATGCCAATCCTCACAGCGCGCCTCGCGGCGCACACGACACGAAGGCTTGCTTGCGCCCTCGCGCTTCTGGTCGGGCTCGTGGCAGCGTGCCGGCGCGCCCCGGCGGCGCCCGTTCCAGCTCCGGCTCCGACGCCTGCGGTGACCGCGCCGCCTCCGGCGCGCGCGGCCGACGCGGGGTACGAGCTGCGGGCGCCGGAGAGGACGGCGGTGGACGCATTCCTGCGCGCCAACCCGCAGCTGCGCCTGGCCGCCGACGGCGATCACCGTCCGGGCGAGGAGGGCACCGGGGTCGACGACCTCTACGGCGTCTACCATCCCTACCTCGTCCGCGGGGACGGCAACGACGACGGCCTGCTCGACCTCGTGATTGGCTTCGTCCGGCGGGATTCGGACAAGGACACCCCCTGGTTCTCCGTCGTCCTGTTCACGGGTCGAGCCGATGGCTCCTTCGCAGTCGGAAACTTCGTCGAGCGGGACATCTCGCTCGCCGACGGCGACATCTCGCTGGACCGCGACACCATCGTCGTGACGCCGGACGTCGCCGACGACATCTCCCGTCGCTACCGCTGGGACCCGGCCAAGCAGCGTCACGTCTTCGTCCGTGACGGCGCCTCCGAGGAGTCCGTATCGCCTCCGCCGTCGCAGATCTGAGCGGGCCCGGTCGCACGGTCGCCGTCGCGCTTCCACTGCCGCTGCGCCGCAACTTCACGTACTCCGTGCCCGGGCAGGGGCCCCTGCCGGATCCGGGCAGCCGCGTGCGGGTTCCGTTCGGCGAGCGTGTGCTGACCGGTGTCGTGGTCCCTTCCGGACCCGGGCAGGCGCCTGAGACCGTACGCGATCTGCTCGAGGTTCTCGACGAGGAGCCTGTCTGTCCGCCGGAACTGCTGGCCACCGCGAGCCGGATCGCGCAGCGGTTCTTCGCGTCGACCGGGGAAGTGCTCAAGTCGGTCCTGCCGGCCAGGCTGCCCGCCTCGGGGGCCGTCCGGTATCGAATCACGGAGACGGGGACTTTGGGCATCGGCTCGGCGGACCCGGCGGAGGGCGCCATCCTGGAACGCCTGCGGTCCGGCGAGTCGGTTCGCGCGATCGATCTGCCGGGGCAGGGGCGGGATCGTCACACGGCCGTGCGCTGCCTGGAAGAGCGCGGGTGGATCCGCGCGGCGTCGCAGGCCAGGCGAATGCGGGCCCGTGCCGACATCGCCTACGAACTCGGCCCGATTGCCGGCACCGAGGCACAGCGCGCACTGGGCCGGAGCCCCAAGCGCCGGGAGGTCTTCGCGCTGCTCGAATCGCTCGGCCGACCGGCCTCGGGTGTCGAGGTGCGCGCCGCCACCGGCGCCGGCCCGGAAATCCTCCGCGCGATGGTCGCAAGGGGACTGCTGCGCTCGTTCGAGCAGGAGCGCTCCGGGCCGGAAGCTCTCGCCCCCGGACGCCCCTCCCTCGTGTCCCCGACGTCCGAGCAGGCCGCCGCCATCGCCGCGATTTCGGCGGCGATTCGGGAGCGCCGCTACTTTCCGGCACTGCTCGAGGGCGTCACCGGAAGCGGCAAGACGGAGGTTTATCTGCGCGCGATCCGGGCGGCGCTCGATGCCGGACGCGGGGCCGTGTGGCTGGTGCCCGAAATCGCGTTGACGCCGGTCTTCGCCCGCGAGCTCAAGCGGCAGTTTCCCGAGCACGCGGCGGTCCTGCATTCTGCCCTGTCGGAGCGCGAGCGGGCCGAGGCCTGGGACCGGGTGCGTTGCGGCGCCGCCCGCGCCGTGATCGGCCCCCGGTCCGCGGCTTTTGCGCCGGTCCGCGACCCGGGGCTTTTCGTGGTGGACGAGGAGCACGACTCTTCCTACAAGCAGCGGGAATCGCCACGGTACGACGCCCGCGAGGCCGTGGCCCTGCGCGCCCGGCAAGCCGGCGCCGCGCTCGTGTTCGGATCGGCCACGCCTTCGATGGAGGCCTGCAATGCGGCAGCGCTCGGGCGGTTGACCCTCCTTCGCCTTTCCCAGCGCATCGCGGCCCGCCCGCTGCCACGGGTCGAGATCGTGGACCTGCGGCGTGAACCGGCCCGTCCGGAGGAGAAGGGCGTGCCCTTGTTTTCAGGGCCGCTGCTCGAGCGGCTGCGGGAAGTGTTCGCACGCAGAGAGCAGGCCATCCTCCTGCAGCCGCGCCGGGGCTTCGCGCCTTTCCTCTTGTGCCGGGACTGCGGGCACGATTTCCGATGCAGTCGTTGCAGCGTGGCCAGAACCGTGCATGATCGAGGGCAAACGCTGCTCTGTCACTACTGCGGAGAGCGGATCCCGAAGCCGGCGCGCTGTCCCGACTGCGCGGGGGCCGTGCTCGAAGCCGTCGGGGCGGGCACGGAACGCGTGGCCGAACGCTTCGCGGAACTCTTCCCGAGCGTGCCCCACGCCGTGCTCGACCGCGACACGGCGCGGCGCCGCGGCGGCGCGAGCGCCGTGGTCGAGGCGATGCAGACGGGCGCAATCGCCTGCCTCATCGGGACCCAGATGGTGGCCAAGGGGCACGACTTTCCCGGGGTCACGGCGGTCGGCGTCCTGTCGGCGGATACCATGCTGCACTTTCCGGATTTCCGGTCCGCGGAGAAGACCTTTCAGCTGCTGGCCCAGGTCGCCGGCCGCGCCGGCCGGGGCGACACGCCGGGGACCGTGCACGTCCAGACGTTCCATCCGGGCCACCCCGCGATCCGTCGCGCGGCCGAGCACGACGTCGCCGGGTTCGCGGAGGCCGAGCTCGAATTCCGCCGCGCCTTTTTCTATCCGCCCTTTTCCGAGCTCGCCGCAGTCCTGGTGTCGTCCCCCGACCGCGATCGCGCCGAGTCGGCGGCGGCTGATCTCGGAAGGGCGCTGCGGTCGCTGCCCGACGGGTTGCGCCTCTCGGGCCCCGCCGCGGCGCCTCTGGAGCGGCTTCAGGGGCGCTGGCGGTTCCAGGTTCTCCTGCGGGCCGTGGATCGCCGGGCCGTCCTCGCCGCCCTCGAGGCGGCGATTCCCGAGCGCGCCCCGGCCGGCGTCCAGATCGCGGTGGACGTGGATCCGCAGGACCTGATGTGACTCCGGAGGAGTCGAGAAGAGTCATGGAGGTCCCTTCGGGACTTCTCCCGACCCGGCCCCGGCGCCAACCCCGGTACAATCAAAGCGTGAACACCGACGACGCCAACTTCGAGGAACCGATCCTCCGGCTCCGGCGGCGGATCGAGGAGCTCTCGGCCCTTCCGGACGATGCGGCGCACCGGCGCGAACTCGAAAAGCTGCGGGAAAAGCTCGATCGAGTGTCCCGGGAGATCTACGCGGGCCTGACCCCATGGCAGAAGACGCTCGTCGCGCGGCATCCCGCCCGACCGTACCCGCTGGACTACGTGGCGGCCCTGACGGAGGACTTCGTCGAGCTCCACGGGGACCGCAAGTTCGCCGATGACGCCGCAATCGTCGCCGGCTTCGGGCGGTTCCGGGGACGGCCGGTCGCCGTCGTCGGCCACCAGAAGGGCCGCGACACGAAGGAGAAGATCCGCCGGAACTTCGGGATGCCGCGGCCGGAGGGATTCCGCAAGGCGCTTCGGGTCATGGAGCTCGCCGAGAAGTTCGGACGGCCCATCCTTTCCTTCGTCGATACCGCAGGCGCTTATCCGGGGATCGACGCCGAGGAACGGGGACAGGCGGAGGCGATCGCCGTCAACCTGCGCGCAATGGCCGGGTTCCACGTGCCGATCATCGTGACGGTCACGGGGGAGGGCGGTTCGGGGGGCGCGCTCGCGCTCGGGATCGGGGACCGCGTCCTGATGCTCGAGCACTCGACGTATTCGGTCATCTCACCCGAAGGCTGCGCCTCGATCCTCTGGAAGGATGCCGCGCGCAAGAAGGATGCGGCCGAAGCCATGAAGATGACGGCGGCGGACCTGCGGGAGCTCGACGTCATCGACGAGATCGTGCCCGAACCGCCGGGCGGAGCGCACGCGGACCCCGCCGGCGCGGCCGCCGCGGTCGGAGAAGCCGTCGAACGGCATCTGTCCGCCGTTGCCGACCTCACGGCCGAGGAGCGTCGGGAGCGGCGCTACCGGCGCTTCCGGGCCCTCGGCCGGTTCGAGACCGTCGCCACTCCGTGAGCGCGGCGCCGTCCGCGTCCGCGCGGTCGCCGCAGCCGCACGGACACCGTGTGTCCGTGGCCCGCTCGACCATCACACCGATGGCCGAGTGGCGACTTTTCCCTTCGTGCCCGGAGCGAACGGGGACCCTCGCAAGGGAGGCCGGGGTTTCGCCGATCCTCGCCGGCCTCCTGCTCCGGCGCGGGGTCGTCGAGGCGCGGCGGGCGCGAGATTTCCTGATCCCGGATGCGAGCGGGCTGCACGATCCCTCGTTGCTCCTGGGGGCCGAGGCGGCGGCCGACCTCCTGGTCTCGACGGCCCGGCGCGGCAAGCGGATCGTCGTCTTCGGCGACTACGACGTGGACGGCGTGACTGCGGTCGCCCAGCTTCGGGCGGCCCTCTTTCGCGTCGGAGCCGATGCCGTGGCATTCATCCCGCACCGCCTGCGGGATGGGTACGGGTTGAAGCCCGACACGGTCCGCCGCGTGCTCGCGGAGCACTCGCCGGCGACGATCGTCACGGTGGATTGCGGCATCACCGCCGTCGAGGGCGTGGCCTGCGCCCGTGCCGCCGGCGTCGAGGTCATCGTCACCGACCACCACCTCGTGCCGAACGAGCTGCCCGCGGGCGCCATCGTCGTCAACCCGAAGCAACCGGACTGTCCGTATCCGTACAAGGAGCTGGCGGCCTCCGCCATCGCCCTGAAAATCGCACAGGCCGTCGCCCGTCGCGCCGGGGTTGCGCTGTCGCTCGACTCGCTGCTGCGGGCGGCGTGCCTGGGCACGATCGCCGACCTCGTGCCGCTCGAGGGCGAGAACCGGGTCATCGCCGCGCTCGGCCTGGCGGCCCTGTCCTCGTGCCGGGCGCCGGGACTGCAGGCTCTGCTTGGCGAGGCCGGGCTCTCTCCGGGCGTTTCGCCGACCTCCGAGGACGTCGCGTTCCGCATCGGGCCCCGCCTGAACGCCGCCGGGCGGATCGACACGGCGAACCTCGCGCTTTCCCTCTTCGAGCAACGCGACGCGGCAAAGGCCGCCGAGATCGCGCGCGAGCTTTCGGCGCGTAACTCGGAGCGGCAGGTCCTCGAGCGCCGCGTGGTGGGGGAGGCCCGGGCGAGGGTCGAGGCTTGCGCCGAGGGCCTGCGCAGCGCGGTGATCGTCGAAGCCGACGCCGGCTGGCACCGGGGCGTGCTCGGCGTCGCCGCTTCGCGCCTGGCGCGGGAATATCACCGGCCCGTGCTGCTCTTCGGACTGGAAGGGGACCGGGCGACCGGGTCGGGCCGGAGCATTCCGGGCGTGCCGCTCTACGGCATCATGAAGGAACTGGCGGGCTACTTCCTCGAGTTCGGCGGCCACGAGCAGGCGGCCGGCGCGACGCTGCCGGCCCGGCGCTTCGAGGCGTTCCGGGAGGAGTCCCGGGCGCTGTTTTCCGCGCGCGTTCCGGCCGCGGCGCTGGTCCGGACCGCGGAGGCGGAAGCCGAGGTGCCGATCGAGCAGGTCTCTTTCGACCTTGCGCGTGAGCTCGCGCGGCTGGAGCCGCACGGCGCCGGAAATCCCCGGCCCGTGTTGCTTGCCCGGGGAGTCAGGGCGGCCGGCCCGTTTCTTCCCGTCGGCGCGGCGGGGCTGCGGGGGCGCCTCCGTGCACCGCGCGGCGACGTGCGGTGCATCGCATGGCAGCCCGACCCGGGTCTCGAGGGACTGGCGGGGTCGGGCGAACCCTTCGACGTGCATTACCGGCTTTCCGAGGACCGGCGGGGTTACGGGCTGCAGATGGAAATCGTCGCGGTGCGCGCCGCGGGCGGGGGCGGCGCTTGAGAATTCGCCGCCTCGATCTGGTCATCCTCGCGTGCGGGGTTCTTTTTGCCGCGGTGCTCGTATTCTCGTTCCGCCCCGGAGGGCGCCCCGCGTCCGGCCGCAGCGGCGGACGGCAAGCCGCCGGCTCCTCGGAGCGGACGCGGGGGCAGGCGACGACGCTGCTGGACGGATTCGATTTCACCGAGTCGGTCGCCGGCAAGCCGCTGCTGCGCATCAAGGCCGACCGGACGATCGGCTACGGGCCTGGTGCCGGACTGGCCCCCGACCTCTACGACGGAGAGAAGATCACGCTGACCGTCTATCCCGACGAGGGCGCCCCGCTCACGGTCCGCTCCGACCGGGGCGAGTATGACGAGCGGACCCGCGAGGCCCGGCTCTCGGGCAATGTGCGGTGGTCGGACGAAGAGTCGTCGCTCGTCGAGACGGACGAGGTGCTGTTCCATACATCCCGCCGGGTCCTCGAGGCGCCCCACCAGGTGCACTTCACCCGGGGCTCCATCGACCTGACCGCCCCTTCGGCGCGCTACGACCTCGCGGAGAAGGCGGTGCGACTGGCGGGGCCGATCGAAGGGGCGGGCGGCGGCGAAGATTCGGGCGGGCTTTCGAAGCTGACGGCGCGCCAGGGCGTGTTCCGGCGTGAGGCTGGGCTGCTCGAGCTCGAAAACGCCGACGGACAATCCAGGACGGGGAATCGCTATGCCGCGGATCACCTGACGGTGAAGACCGGCCCCTCCGGCGGGCGAACGGAGTGGGTGCGCGGGACGGGCAACGTGCGGGGCATCCTCGCGGCGGACCCGTCCGCGGCGATGCCGGAGGCGGCCGGTACCGCGCGGCAGTACTCCGGAGAGGAGAGCGTGCTGACGTTCGACGCGGCCGGCAAGCCCCGGACCCTTTCGCTCACGGGGACGCCGGCGCGTCTGTGGGCGCCTGGACGCCGGCTGACGGCGCCGCAGGTCTCCGTGCTCTTCGAAGATGGCCGCGCCGTTTCGGCAGGCGCCTCGGGCGGCGTTCGCGTGGAGGGCGAAGGCGGGCACGCGGAGGCCGAGAAAGCGACACTGGGCTTCTCGAAGGAGGGAGAGGCCCAGAACGTCGCGCTCGAGGGATCGGTGCGCGTGGACTCCGACGGACGCACGGGCGACGCCGCGCGCGCCATCGAGCTCGACGCGCGGGGCCTGTGGCTCCTCATGGGCGACGCCGCCCGCTCCGCGCGGGTGACGACCGGCGGGTCCCGCCTCTCGGCCGACCGGATCGAGATCGATCGCCCGCGCCAGCAGGTGAGGGGGGAGGGCCGCGCCCGCGCCGTGCTGGGTTCCGACCCCCAGAAGTCGCAGCACGCGGTGACATTCGTCGGTGATCCGAACCGGCCGAGCTACGGAAAGGCGGACCGCATCCATCTCGACGAGGGCAAACGGCTCGCCACCCTGTCGGGTGCGGCGTCGCTGTGGCAGGACGACTCTTCTCTCTTCGCCGAGGACATCACCCTGTCCGACGCGGACAAGACGGTCACCGCCGTGCAGGGCGTCCGCGCCGTGCTCGCGCCCGAGCGAGGGCCGAAGACGACGGAGCGGGCGGCTTCGACCGTCGCTGCGCGCCGCCTTCTGTACCGCGATGCGGACCGCAGCGGCCGGTTCGAGGGCGGCGTGATCGTTACGCGCGGGACCGGATGGCGGGCGACCGGCGGGGAATCGACCGCTTGGCTGGGTAAGGACCGGGGGGTCGATTGCATGGAGATTTCGGGCGACGTGAATCTTGCCGACGGGGCCGCGGGTCGCACGGCGCGGGCGGAGAAAGCGGTCGACTACCCGAAGCAGGGAAAGACGCAGCTCTGGGGTGCGCCCGCACGCGTCACCGACGGCGCCGGGAACCAGGTCGCCGGGGCCATCTTGACGATCTTCGACCGGGGGCGTAGCGTCGAGATCACCGCGCCCGAAGGCGGCAAGACGGAAACGATTCACCGGACAGAGAAGAATTGAGCCAGAACCTCCCGAGATCCGGGGACAGGCCGGTTCTGTCGGCCGAGGGACTCGTCAAGACCTACGGCGGCAGGACGGTCGTCGGCGAGGTCTCCCTCGAGATCGCCGCGGGCGAGATCGTCGGACTGCTGGGCCCGAACGGAGCGGGAAAGACGACGATCTTCTCGATGGTGGTCGGCCTCGTGCGGCCCGACGCCGGCCGGGTCCGGCTCGGGTCGAGCGACGTCACCGAGCTGCCGATGTACCGCCGGGCCCGGGCCGGGATCTCCTATCTGCCTCAGGAGCCGTCGGTTTTCCGGAAAATGAGCGTGCAGGACAACCTGCTCGCCATTCTGGAAACCCTCGCGCTGACTTCCGAAGAACGATCGGCCCGTTGCACGGCGTTGCTCGCCGACTTCGGCTTGACGGAGCTCCGCTCCGATCGCGCGTATACGCTCTCGGGAGGGGAGCGCCGGCGCGTCGAGATCGCTCGCAGCCTCGTGCTCTCGCCGTATTTTCTGCTGCTCGATGAGCCCTTCGCGGGGATCGACCCGATTGCGGTCCTCGACATCCAGAAGATCGTCCGCCGACTCGCGTCCTCCGGCATCGGCGTCCTGATCACGGACCACAACGTGCGCGAGACTTTGAGCATCGTCGACCGCGCCTATATAATCAGTGCAGGAGAAATTCTTCGTGCAGGCACGCCTCTTGCACTGTCGAACGACGCCGTCGTGAAAAAAATCTATCTCGGGGAGGGTTTCCGGCTCGACTAGGGCCGCCGCCATGGCGCTCGAACAGAAGCTCAATCTCCGGCTCTCCCAGCGGCTGGTCATGACGCCGTCGTTGCAACAGGCGATCAAGCTGCTGCAGATGTCCCGGCTGGAGCTCCAGGAAGTGCTGACCCAGGAAGTCGTCGAGAACCCGGTTCTCGAGGAGCAGGAGGAGACGTCGGAGACCGAACGCGTGGATGCCGCGCGCGACAGCGAGGACGCGGGCGCCCCCGCGGAGGCACCGGCCACTGCGGTCAAGGAGCGCGACTCCTTCGAGGAAATCGACTTCAACTCCTACTTCGAGGACTACCTCGACTCGGCGTACAACCCGCGCCAGTACCAGGAGCAGCCCGAGGAGTACTCCCTCGAAAACGTGCTGACGCGCCCCGAGGGCCTGCCCGAGCACCTGACGTGGCAGCTGTCCATGGCCGGCGCGAGCGACGAGGTGCGCGAGATTGCGTCCTACCTCATCGGCAACGTGGACGAGGACGGCTACCTCCGGGTGTCGCGCGAGGAGATCCGCGAGGCCCACTACGAGAACAACGCCCACGTCGAGGCGGCGCTCGCGCTCGTGCGCGCTTTCGATCCCCCCGGTGTCGGAGCGTTCGACCTGCCGGACTGCCTTCTGATGCAGCTTGCGGCCCTCGGCGTCGACAACGAGCTGATCGAGAAGATCATCCGGGAGCACTGGCCGGCCTTCCTGAACCGCCAGTTCGCCCCGCTCTGCAAGGCGCTCGGCGTCGGGATGTCCGAGATCCAGGCCGCCTTCGAGATCATCAAGAACCTCGAGCCCAAGCCCGGGCGCAAGTACTCGAGCGAGCGGACCATTTACGTGGAGCCGGACGTCTTCGTGCGCAAGATCGGCGACGAGTACATCATCCAGCTCTCCGAGGATGGACTTCCCAAGCTCCGCATCTCGGCGTCCTACCGACGCCTCTTGCGCAGCGGCAACGGCGCGATCGGGGCGGAAGCCGCGAACTATCTCAAGGACAAGATGCGTTCGGCGATCTGGCTGATCAAGAGCCTCGACCAGCGTCAGCGGACGATCTACAAGGTCGCGGACTCGATCGTGCGGCACCAGCGCGGATTTCTCGACCACGGGATCGAACACTTGCGCCCGCTGGTGTTGCGGGACGTCGCCAACGACATCGGCATGCACGAGTCGACCGTGTCGCGTGTCGTGTCCAACAAGTACATCCACACGCCGCGCGGGCTCTTTCCGATGAAGTACTTCTTCCACAGCGGCATCGACTCGTCGCAGGGGGACGACGTGTCCTCGCTCTCGATCAAGAACAAGATTTCCCGAATCGTCCAGGACGAAGACCCCCGCCGCCCCCACTCGGACGCGCGCATCACTCAGAAGTTGCGCGCCGAGGGGATCCAGATCGCGCGCCGCACCGTGGCGAAGTACCGCGAGGAGCTCCGGATCTCGTCCTCCTCCCAGCGCAAGCAGTCTTTCTAGGAGATCCCTCATGGCTGTCGAATGCACCGGCCGCAACGTCGAAGTGACTCCATCGCTCAAGCAGCTGGCCGAAGAGCGCGCGCACCGCCTGGAGCGCCACCTGGCCAGCCCCGCGGACGTCCGCCTCGTGCTCTGGCACGAGAAGCACCGATTCGGCGCCGAGATCATCGCCATTCACGGCCGCAGGCGCTGGAAGGCCCGGGAGGAGACCGGCGATCCCCTGGCGGCGGTCGCCCTCGCGTTCGAGAAGATCGAGGCCCAGGCAATGCGCGATACGGAGAGGCGGCGCGACCGCAAGCACCGCGGCTGGTCGAGATTCCTGCCGGGAGGGTGGCGTGCCCGGGCGCCGGAGGCGCTGGCGCGGCCGGAACCGGCCGGCGCCCGCATCGTCCGTTCCCGCCCGCCCGCGGTCAAGCCGATGGGAGTGGACGAGGCCGCCCTCGCCATGGAATCCTCGGGCCAGGAAGTGCTGGTGTTTCGCGACGCCTCGAGCGACAAGGTCTCGGTCCTCTACCGCCGCCGCGATGGGGACCTCGGGTTGGTCGTGCCCGAATGCTGATCCGGGGCGAGCAGGCCCGCGACAGCGTCGCGGCCGGCGCCGACGGGCTTTACGATGCCCGGCGGGTCTTCCAGGGCCTGCCGGGGCACACCCGCGACGAGGTCCTCGAAGAGCTCGCGTTTCGCCTCGCCGAGACGGGTGCCGTGCGCGAGCCCGGGGAGCTCGTCGCGCGCCTCATCGAGCGCGAGCGGCTCGGCTGCACGGGCCTCGGCGGCGGAGTCGCCATTCCCCACTGCAAGCTGCGGGACCTCGCCGACGTGGTCGTGGCCGTGGCTTCGACCGAGCCCATCGACTTCGGCGCCCCGGACGGCATTCCGGTCACGCTCGTCTTCCTCGTGGCCTCTCCGGCAGAGGCCGCCGCCGCGCACCTCCAGGCGCTCGCGCGGATCTCCCGTCTGCTCCGCGCGCCCGGAGTCGTGGACGGGTTGCGGGCGGCCGGCACACCGCTCGAAATGCTCGGCGTGCTCCGCGGTGCCGAGGCCCACCGGACGGTGACATCGTGAACGGCCTGGCGCCTCCATCGAGGGACGCGGCCACGCTGACGGCGGCGATCCTGAGGACCCCCGCGCTGGCGCACCTCGAACTGCGCGCGGTGGCGGGGGAGTCGGGCCTTGGCCGCGCCATCTCCTGGGGCCGGATCCAGCGACCCGGCCTCGCCCTGGCCGGCTTCATCCCGTACATCAAGCCGGGCCGGATCCAGATTCTGGGCGAGAGCGAGCTCAACTACCTCGACACGATGCCGGCCGAAGTGCGCCGTGAGCGCATCGAAGCCATCTGTGCCCTTCCGATCGCGGCCTTCGTAATCACCAAGGGTCAGCAGCCGCCCGACGACATCGTGCGCGAGTGCCGGCGGCGGGAGGTCCCGCTCTTCGTGTCGGACCGGACGACCTCCGTCGTCATCCAGTCGATCACGCGCGTTCTCGAGGACGAGCTCGCCCCCTTGACGACGCTCCACGGTGTGCTCGTCGACGTCTATGGCATGGGGGTCCTCCTGCTCGGCGAATCGGGCATCGGCAAGAGCGAGTGCGCCCTCGACCTCGTGCACCGCGGTCACCGCCTCGTCGCCGACGACGCCGTCGAGATCCGCCGTTATCCGAACGGCGCGCTCGTGGGCCGCGCGGCCGAAATGATCCGGTATCACATGGAGCTGCGCGGGATCGGGATCATCAACATCAAGCACCTGTTCGGAGTGTCCGCCGTGCGCGCTTCGAAATCGGTGGAGCTCGTGATCGAGCTCCAACGCTGGGACCCGACCAAGAAGTACGATCGCCTCGGCCTCGACGGAGAGACCTACACCATCCTCGACCGGAAGATACCGCTGCTGCGGCTTCCGGTCGCGTCGGGGCGAAACCTGGCGCTGCTCATCGAGATTGCCGCCCGCAACGAGCTGCTCAAGAGTCAGGGCTACGATGCGGCCAAGGAGTTCGCCCGCCGCGTGGATGAGGAGATCGCCAAGAATTCCCCCGCAGGGGGGCGGCCCAAGTGAACCGCCTCACGCCGGCCCCGGGCTCGACGGTTCCCGAGAGCCTCGTCGTCGTCACCGGGCTTTCCGGCTCCGGAAAGAGTTACGTCAACAAATGCCTCGAGGACATGGGCTACGTCTGCGTGGACAACCTCCCGCTCGAACTGCTCGAGCCGCTGCTCGGCCAGGTCACGGCAAAGCGCATCGGCATCATCCTCGACGTGCGCAATCCGGGCTTCGCCCTGCGTTTCCCCGAGATCCTCGCGCGGCTGCGGGCGCACGTTCCGGGAACGCGACTCCTGTTTCTCGATGCCTCGGAGGAATCCCTGATCCGCCGTTTCTCGGAGACGCGGCGGCCACACCCCCTGGCCGGAAAGGTCCCGCTCCTGGAGGCCCTGCGCCGCGAACGCGCGATGCTCGAGAACGTGCGCGCGGTCGCCGACGTGGTCGTCGACACCTCGGCCATGACCGTGCACGAGCTGCGGGCCTTCATGCAGAAGACGTTCGTCGGCGATCCCGAGAGCCGCGGCATGGTCCTGTCGGCGACGTCCTTCGGGTACAAGTTCGGGACCCCGCACGACGTGGACCTGCTCTTCGACGTGCGATTTCTGGCCAACCCTCACTTTGTCCCGGAGCTAAAGGGCAAGACCGGTATGGACCCGGCGGTGGCCGCCTACATCGAACAGGACCCGGAAACAGCGCCGTTCCTGGAGCGGCTCACCGCGTTCCTCGATTACCTCCTGCCGCGCTTCGACCGGGAGGGAAAGACGTACGTTTCGATCGGCATCGGCTGCACGGGCGGCAAGCACCGCTCGGTGTACGTCGCCGAGCGGCTCGCCGGCCTGCTCCACGAGCGGGGATACCCCGTTCGGGTCTCGCACCGCGACGCCACGCGCGAGTGAGATAATCCCCCCTCCCATGATTGGAATTCTGCTCGTCACGCACGGCAGGCTCGCGGAAGAGTTGCGGGCCGCCGCCCTCACGATCCAGCCGGGGCTGGAGCGCATCGTCGCCGTCGCGCTCGAGTGGAGTGAAACCGGCGAGGACGCGCGCGAGAAGATCCGAAGGGGGCTCGCACTGGCCGACGAGGGAGACGGTGCGGTCATCCTCACCGACATGTTCGGCGGCACCCCGACGAACCTGACTCTGCCGTTCCTGCGCAAGGACCGCGTCGAGATCGTGACCGGCGTGAACCTGCCCATGGTGCTCAAATGCGCTTCGCTTCAGAGGAGCGGGCGGCCGGTCACCGAGGTCGCCCACGTCGCCAAGGACCGCGGGCAGCGGTCGATCTACGTCGCCTCGGACCTGCTCGCGGAAGAGGCGGCGCCGGTGGCGGTCGCGGAGGAGGAGACGTGATCGAGCGCGAGCTGTCCATTCGCAACCGCCTCGGCCTCCACGCGCGCGCGGCGGCCAAGTTCGTCCAGACGGCCAGCCGGTTCCGGTCGGAGGTCAAGATCCGGCGCAACGGCGAAGAGGTGGACGGCAAGAGCATCCTCGGGATCCTGCTGCTCGCGGCCTCGCAAGGAACCCGCATCACGCTGGCCGTCTCGGGCGAGGACGAGAAGGACGCCTTTGACGCCGTCGAGGACCTGATCACCCGCAGCTTCGACGAGGAAGAGTAGGGGGGATCGGTGATTTCCGATTTGTGATTGGTGAGCTGATCACAAGTCACAAATTCCCGATCACGCATGCTCCAGGGCCTTTCCGTCTCGCCGGGTCTTGCCGTCGGCCGGGCCGTCATCATCCGGTTCGGCCGGGTTCCGGCGTTTCGCCGCGTCGTCGCTCCCGAAGACTTCGAGAAGGAGGAGCGCCGCCTGCGCCGGGCCGCAGCGCGCGCGGCCGAAGACCTCGCGCGCCACGCCGGGGAGCCCAAGGGGGACATGGGCTCGGAGCTCGCCGCGATTCTGGAGGCCCACAGCCTGATCGCGGGCGACGAGACGTACCTCGGCGGAATCGTCGAGCGAATCCGCCTGGACCGGGTCAACGCGGAGTGGGCGCTCGCCGAGGTGACGCGCGAGTTCGGAGCGCGGCTGGCGGCGGCCGACTCGGCCGCGCTGCGCGAGCGGGAGGCGGACATCGCCGACGTGGCGCGCGAGATTGCGGCCCACCTCGCCGAAGGGGAGCGGCCGGGCCGGGCCGAGTTTCCGAGAGGCTCGATCCTGGTCGCCAACGAGCTGTCGCCGGTAGACGCCTCCCGCCTGGATCCCCGGCGCGTGCGCGCCCTCGCGCTCGAACGCGGGGGCCCGACGTCGCACGCGTCGATCATTGCCCGCTCGTTCGGGCTTCCCGCCGTCGTCGGGATTCCGGGCCTCTGCGAGGCAGTTCCGGCCGAGCGGCCGATCATCGTCGATGGCGACCGGGGCATCGTCGAGGCCCAACCATCCCGGCTGAGGATCCGCCGGGCGCTCGTGCGCATTCGCGAAGACCGCGAGAAGAGCCGGAGGCAGCGCGGGCGGGCAGCGCGCGCTGCCGCGACGATGGACGGGGTCCGGATCGCCGTGCGCGCCAACCTCGAGCTGCCCGAGGAAATCTCGGCGCTCGAACGTTACTCGGCCGAAGGCGTGGGCCTCTTCCGTTCGGAGTTCCTGTACCTGCGGGCGCTGCCGCATTCACCGGGTGTCGAGGAACAGCGCGAAGCCTACGAGACTCTGCTTGCCGCGGCCGCTCCGCACCCGGTCATCGTCCGGACCTACGATCTCGGCGGCGAGAAGGGGATCGCTCCAGCGCCCGGCGAAAATCCGGCCCTCGGGCTGCGCGGCATCCGATACTGCCTGGCGCACCCCGAGCTTTTCGAGGAGCAGCTGACGGCACTCTGCCTGGCGTCGCGCAAGGGCGATCTCCGGATCCTCCTGCCGATGGTCACGTCGCTCTCGGAGCTCCAGGCCGCGAGGAAGACCCTCGTGGCGGTCGCCGCCAGGAACCGCCTGCGGCAAACGCCGCCGCTCGGAGTCATGATCGAGGTCCCCTCCGCCGCGCTTCTGGCGGACCGGCTGGCCCGCGAAGCGGACTTCTTCTCGATCGGCACCAACGACCTGACGCAGTACGGCCTCGCCGTGGACCGCGCCAACCCGGACGTCTCGGCGGTCTACCGGCCGCTGCACCCCGCGATCCTGAGGATGATCCAGTACGTGGTCGAGGCGGGGCGGGCCTTCGGTCGGCCGGTCGCGGTCTGCGGGGAGCTGGCTGCCGACACAATCGGAGCCTCGGTCCTGATCGGCCTCGGCATCACCGATCTGTCCGTCACGCCGGTGGCCATACCGGGCCTGAAGGAACACATCTCCACGATCGACGCCGCTCGCGCGCGGGGCCTCGCCCAGCGGGCTCTCGAAGCCTGCGAGCCTGCCGAAGTCGAGCGCATCTTCGGAGCAGAGCCATGAGAACCGTGAAGAAGCCCTGGGGCCGCGAGGAAATTTTTGCCGAGAATGAACGCTACGCCGGCAAGATCCTGCATCTCCGGGCCGGGCACAGCCTGTCGCTGCAGTACCATGAGCGCAAGGACGAGACGCTGTACGTCCTGGAGGGCGACGTGCTTCTGCTGGTGGAGGAAGAGGGCGCGATGCGGGAGCGGCGGCTCGAAGCGGGGCAGAGCTATCGAATCCGTCCGGGCATCAAACACCGGATGCGGGCCGAGAAGCCGTGCGTGATCTTCGAAGTGTCCTCCCCCGAACTCGACGACGTCGTTCGCCTCGAGGACGCATACGGCCGCGAGGGCACGAAGGAGCCATGAGCGTGGCATCCCGGATCCCGGATTCGGGATTTCGGATTGGGATTGCCATCCTGGGAATCGCAGCTGCCACCGTGCTGTCGGCGCAGGAACCGACCCGAACACCGACACCAGTCCACCGGCTTTCAGGGGGTTTCGGGCGTCCGAGAACAACTGCGGCCGCAATCCCGGTTCACGACGGCGGGCAGGGCTTTTCCGACGTCGTCCATGCGGCCCACGAGTCGCGCGACGGAACGCCTGCCGACAGCGGCACCCTGACCATCAACAACCGCTCGCTCGTCAAGAGCTCGACCAAGGGGAAAATCTCCTCCAGCAAGCCCGAACCGACGGCAAGGCCAGCCTCGCGGACTCCCGTTCCGAGCCCTGCAGCGGTCCCCGCAGGCGGCGGGGCGGACGCGGCCGATCCGGCGGCGAACGGTGCAGGCGAAGCGCAGTGGAAGCAGACGGCCGCAAATGCGCGCAAGCGCGTCGTCGATGCGAAGGCGCGCGTTGCGGAGCTCGAGGCGTCCACGAGGAAGCTCGAGAACGACTTCTACGCATGGGACGACGGCCAGTACCGGGACCGGGTCATCAAGCCCGCCTGGGACCGCGCCAAGAGCGACCTCGTGGATGCGAAGAACGAGGCAGCCGAGGCCGAGAAGGACCTGGCGGACCTGCCCGAGAAGGCGCGCCGGGCCGGCGCAATGCCCGGATGGATCCGGGAATGACGAAATCGGTCGTGACGGATCTTCCGGCTTACCGCGTCGAGACCTGGGGCTGCCAGATGAACGTCCTCGACGGGCAGCGCATGGCGGGGCAGCTCGAGTCGCAAGGCCTGCGCCGGGCGGCCGAGGGAGAGGATCCGGGGGTGATTCTCCTCAACACGTGCTCGGTCCGCGAGAAGGCGGAGGCCAAAGTCTTCAGCGAACTCGGTGTTCTGGCCCGGCGCAAGCAGCAAGACCCGGACCTCGTCGTCGGAGTCACGGGGTGCGTCGCGCAGGTCTCCGGCGAGGAGATCCTCGATCGGGCGCCGTGGGTCGATTTCGTGGCCGGCACGGGCCAGGTCGAGAAGATCGGGGAGCTCGTCGCGGCGGCCAGGACCGAACGACGCCAGGCGCTCTCGCTCGAATTGCCCACCGAAGACCCCGTGTACCAGTTCCGGGAGATCGCGCGGGAGTCGAGCTTCCAGGCCTACGTCACGGTGATCGAAGGCTGCGACCAGTTCTGCACGTTCTGCATCGTGCCGTTCACCCGGGGCCGGGAACGCAGCCGCCGCGCAACCGAGATCCTCGACGAGCTCGTTCACCTGACTTGCCTCGGCTATACCGAGGTCACGCTGCTCGGGCAGACGGTCAACGCCTATCGCGACCCGGAGGAGGGCTTCGGCCTGGGCGAGCTCCTGCGCCGTGGGGCACGGATCGGTGGCCTTGCCCGCATCCGGTTCGTCACCTCGCACCCGAGCCTGATGGACGACGACCTCGTCGAAGCCCTCGCCGAGGGCGGCCGCATCGCGCCCTACCTGCACCTGCCGGCCCAGTCGGGCTCGGACAGGATCCTGCGCCGCATGAAACGACGGTACACGGCCGTGGAGTACGAGCAGACGGCCGCCCGCATTCGGGCACGGGTGCCCGGGCTCGCGCTCTCCTCGGACTTCATCGTGGGCTTTCCGGGGGAGACCGAAGACGATTTCGAAGAGACGCTCGGCCTCGTCCGGCGCGTCCGCTTCGGGAGTCTTTTCGGATTCCGTTACTCGCCGAGGCCGGGCACGGCAGCTGCCCGCTGGGGCAGCGAGGCGGAGGTCCCGGACGAGGTCTCGGCGGGCCGCCTGAAACGGCTGCTGGATCTCCAGACCCAGATCCAGCACGAGATCAACCAGGGCCTCGTCGGGCGGGAGTTCGAGATTCTCGTCGAGGGCGAGGACCGCCGCGGCCAGAGCAAGGGCCGAACTTCCTGCAATCGAATCATCCACGTGGAGAACGGGGGCCCGGCCCTGCGGCCGGGCGAGTACGCCGGGGTCCGGGTTGTTCGCGGCCTGCCGAACTCGCTCGTGGGAAGACTCTCGGCATAATTGGTCCTGGGGGTGGCGCAATGATCAGGATGGAAATCAAGGGCCTCCTCATGGACCCGGTCTCCAACATGCCGGTGGTCATCCTGCGCGACACCGAGAAAGGCCTGTTCCTTCCGATCTGGGTCGGGATCTTCGAGGCCAACGCCATCGCCCTCGAGATGGAGAAGGTGACGACGCCCCGGCCCATGACCCACGACCTGTTGAAGAACCTCCTCGTCGAGCTCGATGCGCGCGTCGAGCGGGTCGTCATCAACGATCTGCGCGAGAACACGTTCTTTGCCAGGATTCACCTCACACGCAAGGATTCGACGCTCTCGGTCGACAGCCGTCCGAGCGATGCCATCGCCCTGGCCCTGCGCTCCCACGCGGAAATCTTCGTCGAGGAGGACGTCCTGGAGAAGAGCCGCAGCCTGCGAGCGGAGGGCGATCAGGATCCGGATCGCCTTCGCAAATGGCTCGAGCAAGCCAGCCCGGACGAGCTCGGCAGGTACCGCATGTAGCGGCCCAGGCGGACCCACGATCCGTCGCCCACGGGCGAACTCGCGCGTTGTACACTCCGGGCCGTGATCATCTCCATCACCAATCAGAAAGGCGGGGTCGGAAAAACGACGACCGCCATCAACCTCGCGGCAGCCATGGCCCAGAAGGGGATGAAGACCCTCCTGATCGACCTCGACCCGCAGTCCAACAGCACGATGTCGTACCTCGATCGGCGCAAGGTCGAGAGGTCGATGTTCGACGTGCTCACCGACCCCGAAATCAAGCTCAAGGACGTCATTCTGCCCTCGGGGATGAAGCACCTCGACATCGCCCCGGCGCGCATTTCTCTGGCCAAGCTCGAGTCGAAGTTGATGGGCGAGATCGACGGGCATTTCAAGCTGCGCGACAAGATCGACGCGGTGCGCCGGGCCTATGACGCCGTCCTGATCGACACCCCGCCGACCCTGGGAATGATCACCGTGAACGCCATGGTGGCCTCGACCCACGTGCTGATCCCGATCCAGTCCTCCTACTTCGCCCTCGAGGGCACCGACGACCTGCTCGAGACGATCGACAAGATCAAGGCGCGGCCCAACCCGAGCCTCCAGATCCTGGGCGTCGTGATCACGCTGCACGACAAGCGCACCGTGCTCGGCAAGGACGTGTACAAGCAGATCACCGGCGTCTTCGGCAAGAAAATCTTCAAGACGACGATTTCCAAGAGCGTGCGGCTCGAGGAGAGCCCGGCGCACCAGGAATCGATCTTTACGTTCGCCCCGCGTTCGAGCGGCGCGGCCGAGTACTACTCTCTGTCCGAGGAGGTGCTTTCCCGTGTCTAAGCGCCGAGGCCTTCCGACCGAGTCCCACATGCGCCACGACTCCCACTTCGTCGATTCCCTGTCCGAGCGGTTCGGCCCTTCCCTCGGCCGCCAGCTGCCGATCGAGGCGATCGAGACCAATCCCGATCAGCCGCGGCGCAGCGTCGGAAACCTGTCCGAGCTCAAGATGTCCATCGAGTCCAAGGGCGTGCTCGAGCCGCTGCTCGTCCAGCCCCTGGCCGACGGACGGTTCCGGATCATCGCGGGGGAGAGGCGCTTTCGTGCGGCGCTCGAGGCCGGGCTGACGGAAGTCCCGTGCATCGAGCTCGATGTGCCCGACAACGAGGCCATGGAGATCGCGCTCATCGAGAACCTGCATCGCCGCGACCTCCATCCGTTCGAGGAGGCGATGGGCTACGCGCTCCTCGCCGAAACTCACGGCTACACCCAGCAGCACATCGCGGCGACGATCGGAAAGTCCCGGGTCTCGGTCACCGAGGCGATGTCGCTTCTCCAGATTCCGGAGCGTCTCAGGGAGAAATGTCGGCGCGCCGACATCGACGCACGCTCGGTGCTCCTCGAGATCGCGCGACTCGGCGACGAGAAGAAGATGGAAGCGGCGATCGCGCAGGTCGCGGGCGGATCGACGCGCGACGACTTGCGCGAGCAGAAGAAGGGGAACACGGGGGAGACGGGGAAGCGTCGCGAGTTCCATTTCGTCTACTCGCCCAAGGACGGCCCCTTTCGCCTCAACATCGCGTTCCATAAAACGCGGGTGGCGAAAGCCGAACTCATCGACGCGCTTCGCGGAGTCCTCAAGCAGCTCGAGTCCGGGGAGCTGGAGATCCCGAGGAAGGTCTAGATTCGCGCAACGCTCACAGGCGAGCAGGGATCCTGCCCGACCCGGGCGTCTGGAGCCAGCCAGGACTCTTCCACGGCGCGGGTCAGCGAGCCACCAGTAGTGTCCGATAAGATATATTATGTAAAATAGTGTTTCGGGCGGCGTGCACGGGTCTTTACTTGCGCCGGGCCTGTCTACACTATCCCCTCTGATGCGCCTGGTTTCCCGCTCCGTCCTCCGAGAGATCTGGCCGCCGTCCCTTCTCGGCTTCGTGGCCTACACGTTCGTCCTTCTCATCCGGACGATCCTCTTTCTGGCGGACTTTGCGGTTCGCCGCAGCGCCTCCTTCCTGGAGGTCGCACGGCTGGTCGGCCTCTCCCTTCCGTGGATCGTCGTCCTGACTCTGCCCATGGCGCTGCTCCTGGGCGTCCTCATCGGCATCGGGCGGCTTTCGGCCGACTCGGAGCTGACGGCCATGGGTGCCTGCGGAGTCGGCCCCGGCGCCCTTTACCGGCCAGTCCTCGGATGTGCCGCGGCCCTGTCTCTGCTGGTGTTCTTCATCTACAACGCCGTCCTTCCGGCCACCAACGAGGCCCTCGAGCGTTCGATGGCCCGCGTTGCCGCCAGTTCGATCGTCAACGTCGTGGCTCCCCGCACGTTTCGAGAACCCCGGCCGGGCATCACGTTCTTCTTCGATCGCGTCGCCGCCGACGGCCGCTCGTTCGAGGGGATCTTCCTGAAGCTCGGGGACGAATCCGAGGCGCCGAACCGGGTCATCATGGCTCGTCGCGGCGGGCTCACCCTCGAGGCCGACCGGCTCTGGCTCGACCTCTTCGATTCCACAGTCCACGAGGTCGATCCCCGGGATCCCTCGCGGTACCGCATGACGCGAAACGCATCGCAGCGCCTCCTGCTTGCCGGTGAGGTCGAGAACGGCCCGGGCACACGGGTGACCTCCGAAAAGGGAATCCGCGCGCGGTCGCTCCCGGAACTCATCGCCGCGGCCGAGCGCCTGCCCAGGTCGGATCCGCGCCGCCGGCAGGCCCTGGTCGAAATCCACAAGAAGCTGGCGATCCCCTTTGCATGCTTCGCTTTTGCGCTCGTCGGGATTCCCCTGGCTCGGTCGCTCTCCCGCGCCGGCGGGGGCGGCGGATTTGCGCTTTCGCTGCTCATCCTCGTCGGCTACTACGTTCTGCTCTCGGCCGGCGAGACGTGGGCATCCGACGGTCGTCTCCCGCCGGGCCTGGCCATCTGGCTTCCCAACGTCCTGCTCGTTGCCCTGGGTGCAGCTGCCGCGCGCGCCGGCCGCGAGCGTCGCGCTCCGGCCGCTCCCCGCCCGCTCGCCGAGCCTGCGCCCGAGGTCCGGGCGCTTCGGGCTGCGAGGATCTCCGGGGGCGCACGAGAGCCGCGCTTCCGGTTTCTCTCTCTTGCCGATCGGTACGTGCTCGGCCGGTTCGGCACGGCCCTGGCGCTCATCCTCGCCTCGGCCATGCTGATATCCGTGGTCGTGGACTACGCCGACAAGCTCGACGAGGTCGCCAGGCACCATCCATCGAACGCGGCGCTCTTTGGGTACTACCGCTACTTCCTGTTGTCGATCACGATCCAGATCGTTCCCTTCGCCGTTCTGCTGGCGACCCTCGCCGGCCTCGGCAGCCTTTCGAAGAACAACGAAGACACCGCATTCAAGGCGTCCGGGCTCTCCCTGTGGCGCCTCGCAACGCCGGTCGTCATCGCCGCCAGCGTCGGGGCCGCCCTGGCTTTCGCGGTCGGAGAGTACGTGCTCCCCTTTTCCGAGCAGCGCCAGGAGCGATTTCGCAACGAGATCTTCGGCCGGCCTCCGGAGGCTGGCGGCCGGGGCCCCGGAGAACGCAACTGGTACCTCTCCGACGCCAACGAGATCTGGCACCGCGAAGAGGCCGACGCCGCCAGCGACGAGCTCTTCGGCGTCTCGGTGTTCTCCTTCGACCGGCAGTTCCGGCTGGTTCGCCGCACGGCGGCGCGCTCGGCCGGGTGGGCCGGCGGAGCATGGACGCTGAGCGATGGGTGGACGCGGAGCTTCGAGAAGTCCACACGGGAGCCATACCGCGCTTTTCTGGCCCGGACCATCGCCGGCGACCCGCCCAGGGCGCTCGCAGCCGTGCGGCGACGCCCGGAGGAGTTGCGTTTCCGCGAGCTCGAGCGCCTGACCCGGCGCCTGCGGGCCGCGGGCTACTCGACGTCGAGCCTCGACACCGCCCTCCAGGCGAAGCTCGCCGGCCCCTTCCTCATCCCGATCATGGCCCTGCTCGCCACGCCCTTCGCCTTCCGGATCGGCAGGCGCGGCGCGCTGGCGGGCATCGGCCTGGGGCTCTTTCTCGGGATCCTCGCCTTGATCGCAACGGCCTTCTCGACGAAGCTCGGCGAGGCGGGCGCCCTGCCGCCGTTGCTCGCAGCATGGGCACCGGACGTGATCTTCGGGCTCGCGGGGACTTACTTCCTGGTGCGGATGCGGACCTGAGGCAGTGGCGAGCCTTCCTCTAGGTCCCCTCTTCCCACGAGCTCATGTACCTCAGCTGCTCGGGCGTCGGGGTATCGATGGTGACGCCCATCGAGGCGAGCTTCAGGCGCGCGATCTCCCGGTCGATGTCCTCCGGGACGGCGTGGACCTTCTTCTGGAGCGTCGCATGGTTCTTCACCATGAACTCGGCGGCCAACGCCTGGTTCGCAAAGGACATGTCCATGACCGAGGCCGGGTGGCCTTCGGCCGCAGCGAGGTTGATGAGCCGCCCGTCCGCCAGCAGGTGAATGCGGCGCCCGTCGCGCATCGTGAATTCCTCGACCGTGTCGCGCATCGAACGGCGCGTGCCGGAAAGCTTTTCGAGGGCCGGGATGTCGATCTCGACGTTGAAGTGGCCCGAGTTGCAGACGACCGCGCCGTCCTTCATCACGCGGAAGTGCTCGTCGCGCAGGACGCCCTTGTTCCCCGTGACGGTCACGAAGATGTCGCCGATGGGGGCGGCATCGGCCATCGTCATCACGCGGTACCCGTCGAGGGCCGCCTCGATTGCCTTCGTCGGATCGAGCTCCGTCACGATGACCTGGGCGCCGAGTCCCCGGGCGCGCATCGCGACGCCGCGGCCGCACCAGCCGTAGCCGGCGACGACCACGTTCAGCCCCGCGACGAGCAGGTTGGTCGCGCGGATGATGCCGTCGAGCGTCGACTGCCCCGTTCCGTAGCGGTTGTCGAAGAAGTGCTTGGTCTTCGCCTCGTTGACGGCGACCACCGGAAACTTCAGCACTCCGGCCTTCTCCATCGCCTTCAGGCGAATGACGCCGGTCGTCGTCTCTTCCGTGCCGCCGATGATGTCGTCGAAGAGCGCCTTGCGCTCCGCGGCCGAGAGGCCCTTGGCCCACGCGCGCACGACCGGATCCACTTCCGCGTCGCGGCCGAGGGCGAGGAAGAGCAGCGAGGACACGAGGTCGGCGCCGTCGTCCATCGTCATGTGCGGGCCGAACGCCAGGGCCGCCCGGATGTGCTCGTAGTACGTCGTGTGGTCCTCGCCCTTGATCGCGTACACGGCCACTCCGTAGTCGGCGACGAGTGACGCCGCGACTTCGTCCTGGGTCGACAGGGGGTTCGAGGCGCAGAGGACGAGGTCGGCTCCCCCGGCCACGAGCGTGCGCGCCAGATTCGCGGTCTCGCTCGTGACGTGGAGGCACGCGGCCAGGCGGATGCCCTTCAAGGGTTTTTCCTTCTCGAACCGCTCGCGGATCTGCCGGAGCACGGGCATGCTCGCGTCCGCCCACTCGATGCGCGTCTTGCCCCTTTCCGCGAGGGCCAGGTCCTTGACGTCGTGTTTCGTTGCGGTGACCGTCGACATCGTCATCCTCCCACAGGGGCCGCGACCTCGACGCCGGCCGCTTTCGCGAGCGCATCGGCACGGTCGGTCTGCTCCCAGGTGAATTCGGGCAGCCGGCGGCCGAAATGACCGAAGGCGGCGGTTGCCTTGTAAATGGGCCGGCGCAGGTTCAGCGTCTCGATGATGCCTTTCGGCGTCAGCGAGAAGTGCTCGCGGATGAGCTCGACGATCCGGCTCTCCGGGAGCTTTCCGGTCCCGAACGTCTCGACGTGGACCGACACGGGGTCCGCGACTCCGATCGCGTAGGCGAGCTGGATCAGCGCCCGCCCGGCCAGCCCGGCGGCGACGATGTTCTTGGCCACGTAGCGGGCCATATAGGCGGCCGACCGGTCCACCTTCGTCGGGTCCTTTCCGGAGAACGCGCCGCCCCCATGCGGGGCGCTGCCGCCGTAGGTGTCGACGATGATCTTGCGCCCCGTCAGGCCCGTGTCGCCCTGGGGCCCGCCGATGACGAAGCGGCCGGTCGGATTGATGTGGAACTTGGTGCTGGCCGTGAGCAGCGCGGCCGGGATCACGGGCCGCACGACCTCCTCGATGATCGCTTCTTTCAGGGCGGCGTGTTTGATCGCCTCCGCGTGCTGGGTCGAGACCACGACCGTCTCGACCCGGATCGGGCGGCTCCCCTCGTATTCGACGGTCACCTGCGACTTGCCGTCCGGCCGCAGGAAGTCGAGCTCGCCCGAGCGCCGCGCCTCCGAGAGACGCTGCACGAGCCGGTGCGCGAGGGTCAGGGGCAGGGGCATCAATTCTTCGGTTTCGCGGACCGCGTAGCCAAACATCATTCCCTGGTCGCCGGCCCCGCCCGTGTCCACGCCCTGGGCGATGTCGGGGGACTGCGGGTCGATGGACGACATGACCGCGCAGGTCTCGTAGTCGAAGCCGAACTTGGCGCGCGTGTAGCCGATCTCCTTGATCGTCTGCCGGACGATCGACGGCAGGTCGACGTAAGTCCTGGTCGAGATTTCGCCGGCGATGAACGCCAGCCCCGTCGTCACCAGGGTCTCGCAGGCGACCCGGCCGGTCGGATCGTCCCGCAGCACCGCGTCGAGCACGGCATCAGAGATCTGGTCGGCGATCTTGTCGGGATGCCCTTCGGTCACCGATTCAGAGGTAAAGAAGTGCCTGCCGGTCTGAAGCATGGGGATCGACTCCTTCCAATATGTGGATTGGGGGTCTCGCCGGAACCGCGAATCCTAACATTTCCGGGCTTCGCCCGTCAAAGCATCCCGAAGAAAAAGAAGACGTTACGGCCGTAGGCGCGCCTCTCCAGCAGCGCGAGCCCGTCGAATTGGGGCGGGGACGACCGGTCATCCAACTGGAGTACGAGCACTCCCCCGTCCGATAGAAGGCCGGCCGCGGCCTCGAGCTCGGCCCGGCCGGGCCCGTCGGCGTAAGGGGGGTCGGAAAAGATGACGTCGAACCGCTCCCCTGTCCGGGCCAGCCGGGCGAGGGCTTCGGCAGCCGCGATGGCAAGGACACGAACCTCGTCGGGCCCGGCTCCAATCCGCTCGAGGGCTCGCCGAAGGGGCGCGGCCTCGCTCTCGACGAGCACGGCGAGCGCTGCTCCGCGGGACACCATCTCGATTCCGACGGCGCCCGTTCCGGCGTATAGATCCAGCACCCGCGCGCCCGCCACCCGTCCCGCGAGCATGTTCAAGAGGGCCTGCCGCGCGCGGCTCGACGTCGGCCGCGCGGTCGCAGCGGCCTCGAGGCGCCGGCCCTTCCAGCGGCCGCCGAGCACCCGGACGTCGGGCGCGCCCGCGCCGCGCCCGATCATCGCGGCGGCTCGGGCGGCGCGAACTGGTAGCGCAGTTCTTCGATCTTGACCCACTGCGAATAGGGCTCGTTGACGCCCTCGATCTCGACGTATCCGGTGGCTCGTTCCAGGCGCGCGACGCGAAACACGTGGCCGTCCATCCGGCGCAGCAGCGTGCCGGGCGGCAGCAGATCGGGAGCAAAGCGCGAGGGAGGAGCCAGAGGACTCAGGAAGATTCCCTTGAGCCCTTCGAGCGCGGAGCGCAACGACGACGAGGTCCAGTCACCGGTCGACAGGTCGTCGTAGCGGATGACCTTCCGGCTGCCGTCCGCACGGGCGAGCGTGACCGCCGATTCGCCCGCGAGCTCGGCCGCGAGCCCCGTGCGCATGTCCGCGGGCAGGCTCCAGATGTCGCTGCGCGTGAAGAAGTCGCAGAAGAACTGGGTCTCGGACGCATCGAGCTCCACGCGCTTGACCTGGTCCTTCCCGCTCCGGTGCGTTTTCCAGACGAGAGCTCGGTCGCGAAAGAGCGTGAGGCGCTCGTACCCTTCGCTCGACTGGCGGATCCATTCCGCGCAGAAGGTGGGGCCGCGCTGCGGATCGGGCGTGGTCGTTGGAGCCGGGCCCGCCGCCATCGTTGCGGCGAGAACGAGAACGACGAGCGGCGCCGTCATTTCGGCCTCGCCCTTGTCGCCGCGAGGGCAAATGCGAGCTCCTCGTCTGCGCGAATGCGGCCGCCCTGCCGTGCCGCCAGGGTTCGGGAGAGCGCTGCGCCCACGGCCGGCCCGGCCGGCACGCCGGCGGCGATGAGGTCCGCACCCCCGATGGCGAGTCGGACACCGCGTGCCGCTGCGCTGGCGAGCAGAGCGCGGCATTTCCTTGGAGGCAACGCGGAGGCGGCGGCCACGATCTCGTCGTTCGAGGTGCCTTTCGCCAGCGCACCGTCCGCCAGTTGCGCCGCTGTCTCCGGCCAGCGCCGGAGGGCCCGACCCTCCGGGCCGACGAGCGCAAGCCGGTCGGCGACGCGCTCGACCTGGCTCTCGCCCGCCTGCCACATCCAGGTCAGAAGGTAGCAGAGCCAGGTGGTCTGCCCTGCGACGGAACCGGACAGCGCCTCGGCCCGGGCGGCCCGGGCGGCCGCCTGCCGGCTGGCTCCGAGCGCCGGCTCGATGGCCCGCGACAATCCGAGGGCGCCCAGTGTCGCGATCGCCCGGGCCCGCTGCGGCTCCTCGAAAATCAGACGAATCTCACGGCGCAGCCGGTCGCCGGAGACGCGCTCGAGGGCCCCTTGCGCCAGCGCGGCGGCGATGATCCGCCGCGTTTCCCGGTGGATCCGGAACCCCAGACGGTTTGCATACCGGACCGCCCGGAGCGCGCGCGTCGGGTCGTCGAAGAAGCAACGCGCATGCAGTTCCCGAATCACGCCGCGCGCCAGATCGGCAGCTCCCCCGAAGGGATCGATTCGGCGTCGCCCAGGCTCGAGCTCGAAGGCCATCGCGTTGACGGTGAAGTCACGCCGGGCGAGGTCCTCCTCGATCGACGCCCCCGCGACGACCGCTGGGAGGGCCCCAGGGTGCGGGTAGGTCTCCCGGCGTGTCGCGGCGACGTCCAGCGCCGCGCCGCCCGGGACCTCGAGCGCCGCGGTGCCGAATCTCGGATGCTCCTGGATCGAGGCTCCGAGCCGGGCCGCGATGGCTCGCGCGAACTCGATCGCGTTGCCCTCGACGACGAGGTCGAGATCGCGCGTCGAGCGATCGAGGAGCAGGTCGCGCACGACGCCGCCGGCCAGATACAGCGGTATGCCGCGCTCGCGCGCGAGCTGTCTGGCCGCCGCGACCGCCGGGCGCAAGCGGGCAGGGAGCCGCCGCAACGCGCCGGTCACCTGCGATCGGTCCCTAGAAGACGTACTCGACGGACCCCTCTCCCGCCAGAGCCTGGATCTCGCTCGTCAGCCGGGGAGAGGGCGAGATCCGCATCGAGTCGGCGGCCTTGAGCGTGGCCTCGAACTCCCCCGGCCGGACGAGCCGGATGGACACGGGCGTCGTTCCCGGGTGGGAGCGCAGTCTTTCCTGCAGCCGGGCGAGGACACTTTCGTCGGCGAAGGCGAGGTTGACGCGGATCGCGAGCTCACGGGCGCGACGCTCGCGGATGCCCTCGAGCGGCGTGATCTCCTGCACCGTGAGCTCGAGGGCGCCCCCGGCCTCCCTCACGGTCGCCGTGACCAGAACGGGCAAGTCCTCGCGGACCCATGCCTGCACCCTTTCGTAGAGGCTCGCGAAAATCGCGACGGGGACGGTGCCGCTCGTGTCCTCGAGCGACGCCTTGAGCATGGTCTTGCCTTCGTTGACGCCCTTCTTGATCTTCTGTTTCTTGAGGCCGCCGAGCACGCCGGCAATGCGCACCGACTGTTCGACCCGCGATCCGAGCTCGGCAATGCGCGACTGGGCGAACCGGTCGATCTCGTCGGCAAAGCGCGTGAGGGGATGTCCGGTGACGTAGAAGCCGAGCGTGTCCTTCTCGCCCTTCAACTTCTGGTCGAGCGGGCCCTCCGGCTGGTCCGGAAAACCGTCGCAGGGCGGGCCGTCGTCCGCGGCGCCGCCGCCGAAGAAGCTCGACTGCCCCAGGGCGGTCTCGTCGCGCGCGCGCGCCGCCCCGGCGAGAACCCGCTCCGCCGCAGCCGCCAGGGTGGCCCGGTTCTTCCCGAGCGAGTCGAAGGCGCCGGCCGCGATCAGGGCGTCGAGCGCTCGCTTGTTGACGACGCGCGCATCGAGGCGCATCGCAAAGTCCGTGAAGGACGCGTACGGGCGCACCCGCCGCTCGTCGAGGATCGCCCGGGCGGCCGCCTCGCCCACGCCCCTGATCGCAGCCAGGCCGAAGCGGATCGCCGCGCCCACCGCCGCGAAGCTCGTCGCCGACTCGTTGATGTCGGGGGGCAGGACGGGGATGCCCGACTCCTGGCAGTCGCCCAGGACCTTGACGATGCCCTCGGTCGAGCCGATCTCGGCCGAGAGGTTCGCCGCCAGGAAATCGACCGGATAGTGGGCCTTGAGGTAGGCCGTCTTGTAGGCGACGAGCGCGTAGGCCACGGCGTGGGACTTGTTGAAGCCGTAGCGCGCGAAGGGTTCGATCAGGGCCCAGAGCTCCTGCGCCTTCCTTTTCGGCGTGCCGTGCTCGACGCATCGCCGGATGAACTTCTCGCCCTCCGCGGCCATGATTTCGCGCTTCTTCTTTCCGATGGCCTTGCGCAGCAGGTCGGCCTCGGCGAGCGAGTACCCCGCGACCAGCTGCGCGATGCGCATGACCTGTTCCTGGTAGACGAGGATGCCCAGCGTCTCCGACAGGATCGGCTCCAGCTCCGGAAGCGGGTAGGTCACCCGCGTCCCGCCGCGGCGCCGCACGTAATCCTCGACGGTTCCCGCGTCGAGTGCGCCGGGACGGTAGAGCGCGTTCAAGGCCGCAAGGTCCAGGAAGACCCTTGGCTTGGCCCGGCGCAGCAGGTCCCGCATTCCACCCGAATCGAACTGGAACACGCAGGCCGTGCGCCCCGAGCGGAAGAGCTCGTACGTCAGTTCGTCGTCGAGCGGGAGGTGGTCGAGGTCGACGGTCACGCCGAGGCGGTCGGCCACGGCTGCGGCCGTGGCCCCGAGGATGTCGAGCGTGATGAGGCCCAGGAAGTCGATCTTGAGCAGGCCCATCTTCTCGACGGCGTTCATGTCGAACTGCGTCGTGATTTCGTCCTTGTTGGTCCGGTAGAGCGGAAGGAACTCGATGATCGGGCGCGGGGCGATGACGACGCCTGCCGCGTGGATCCCGGCGTGGCGCGACAGGCCCTCGAGGCGCTCGGCGATCTTGACGACGCGCGCGATCGACTCGTCTGCCGCCATCGCCTCCTTGAGGCCGGGCGAATCGCGGAAGGCCCGCTCGAAGTTCACGTCGGGGCCGTCCGGAACGAGCTTGGCGATCCGGTCCCCGAGCGCCACCGGAAGCGACAGGACGCGGGCGACGTCGCGGACGGCGAGCTTCGGCTTCAACTGCGAGAACGTCACGATCTGCGCCACGTTTTCGCGCCCGTACTTCGCGGTGACGTACTCGATGACCTCGCCCCGGCGCGCCTGGCAGAAGTCGATGTCGATGTCGGGCATCGAGATGCGCTCGGGGTTCAGGAATCGCTCGAACAAGAGGTCGTACTTGAGCGGGTCGATCTCGGTGATGCGCAGGGCCCAGGAGACGATCGAGCCCGCGGCGCTGCCGCGGCCCGGCCCCACGGCGATGCCCCGCTCGCGCGCGTAGCGGATGAAGTCCGAGACGATCAGGAAGTACGACGGGAACCCCATCTTCTCGATGACATCCATCTCGTAGGCCAGCCGCTCCCGGTACTTCTCGGCGGGGATCGCCGCGGCGTCGGCCGCGGCGAGCTCCGTCAAGCGCCGCTCGAGGCCCTCGCTCCCAAGGTCGCGGAAGTATTCCGCCGGGGGCCGGCCTCCCGGCGCGGAGAACGTGGGCAGGTGGAGGCCGTCGGTGTCGAAGGACACCGCGCACCGCTCGGCGATCGCCACGGTGTTCGTCACCGCCTCCGCGCTCCAGGAGGCAAACCGCGCCTTCATCTCGTCGGGGTCCTTGACGTAGAACTCGTCGTTGTAGAAGCGCATCCGCCGCTCGTCCTCGAGCGTCTTGCCCATGCCGATGCACAGCAGGACTTCATGGGGGAAGGCGTCGTCGCGGCGCAGGTAGTGACTGTCGTTGGTGGCCACCGCGGGCGCCCCGGTTTCCGTCGAGAGGCGCAGCAGTTCGGGCACGATCGCCGTCTGCTGCGGCAGGCCATGGTCCATGATCTCGACGTAGAAGTTGCCTCTTCCGAAGATGTCTTCGTACTCGAGGAAAGCCTTCTTCGCGGCCGCATAGTTGCCGCGGGACAGGGCGCCGGCCACCTCGCCCTTGAGGCATCCCGACAGGCCGATGAGGCCCTCGGCGTGCTCCCGCAGCAGCTCCTTGTCCATGCGGGGCCGGTGGTAGAAACCCGTCAGGTACGCCTCCGACACGAGGCGCACGAGGTTGCGGTAGCCCTTCTGCGTGGCGGCGAGGATCGTCAGGTGGTACGCATAGCCCTCGCCCGATTCGCTCGCGGCCTGCGCGTCCTTGTTCTGCCGGTTGGACGGAGCGATGTACGCCTCGACGCCGATGATGGGCCGGATCCCGTGCTGCAGAGCCTCGTGGAAAAAGTGGAAGGCTCCGAACATGTTCCCGTGGTCCGTGACGGCCACCGCCGGCATCCCGAGCTCCGCCACCCGCTTGCAGAGCTCGGGCAGCTTGTTCGCGCCGTCGAGCAGGGAGTACTGACTATGGAGGTGAAGATGAACGAAGTCGCCGGGCATCGGAAGCCGATTGTATTTCCATCCTTCCGATTGATGATAGAAAGTTGGGTCACGATGTCCGCGCGCCTGGCCGGCCTCCTCCTCGCCCTTGCCGCGACGGCGTCCGCGCAGCAGACAGCACCCACGCCGTCGACGGCGGCCCCCGTTCCGGCGCCGGTGGGACCCGACGCGGTATGGGCGCCTCCTCCCTCGTTCCGGGAGACGATCCACGAGGCCTGCGACCAGGGTCCCCCGGGCCGCTTCGGCGAGTGCTTCGTGTCCCAGATGAAGGAGGCCGGAGCGCCGGAGCCTGCCCTCGCCTTCACGCGGCGCACCGAAAACCAGGGATATTTGTACGAATTTCGCGACACGGGGATCGTCGACGTGGCGTACGCCGAGTATCCCTACCGGGCCAACGAGAACCGGGTGTGCTTCCTCGTTAACGGGGAGCCTCCCATGATCGACGTCGACGATCGTTCGCTGATCAGCGCCGGCGCACTCGCTCAGAACACGACCTACGCGGAGCTCGTCCAGCGCTTTCCGAAACTCGCGATCTTTCCGGGCCAGCGCTCCGGCATGACCGCGGTGAGGGCTGCCAACCGAAAGAACGGCGGCCAGCGTTTCCTGCTCGACTACCTGCTGCGCGATGGCTGCCATGCGTGCGCGGCCGTCGGCTCGATGCGGGTCGCCTACGATTTCGACGCCAGCGGGAAGTTCGTCGAAACGAAAGCCGGGCCCGTCCGGACACGCCGCTGAGCGGCCGGACGTAAAGGCCCGAGCCCGCGCCATGGCACTGCGCCGCGCCCTGGGGACTTTCGACGCGACGATGGTCGTCGTGGGCGGAATCATCGGCGCGGGAATCTTCATCAATCCGTATCTCGTCGCCGAGCGACTCCCCTCTCCCGCCTGGATCCTGGGAGCGTGGGCCTTCGGCGGCGTGATCGCCCTGGCCGGAGCGTTCGCGTTTGCCGAACTCGCGGCGCTCTTTCCGAAGGCGGGCGGTGAATACGTCTACCTGCGCGAGGGCTATCACCCGGTCGTCGGGTTTCTCTTTGGATGGGCGTCGCTCGTGATGATCCAGGGCGGAGGCATCGCGGCGGTCGCGATCACGTTTTCGCAGTACCTCCTGAGGCTGTCGGGCGCCGGCGCCGCGGACCCGCGGCCGTTTGCCGTTCTGGCGCTCGTGCTCGTCGCCCTGGTGAACTGCGCGGGCGTCAAGCCGGGCAGCCGCCTGTTGAACGTCCTCGTCGCCCTCAAGGTGGCCGCCCTCGCCGCCCTCATCCTCGGCGGGCTCTGGCTGGCGCCTTCGCTGCCCCGCGCCGACCTGGCCGCAGCCGCCTCGCGGCCAGGCGCCACGCTGCTCGCCTTCGGCGCGGCCCTGGTCCCGATCCTGTTTTCCTACGGGGGGTGGCAGAACGCAAACGTGCTCGCCGAGGAGATCCGGGAGCCACGACGAACTCTGCCCCGCTCCCTCATTGCGGGAACCCTGATCGTCGTTGCCGTCTATGTCCTCGTCAACGTGGTCTACCTCGCCACGCTCGGGCGCGATGGGCTCGCGGCGACCACGACGCCGGCCGCCAGCGTGGTGCAGCGCCTCTTCGGGCCGGGGGCCGAGCGCTGGATCGCGGCGACGATCGCGATCTCGACATTCGGGTTCCTGGATCTGACGCTGCTGGGACCGACTCGGATCTACTACGCGATGGCCCGGGATGGAGTGTTCTTCCCCGGCCTTTCGAACCTGCATCCGCGCTTCGGGACGCCCCACCGCGCGATCCTGCTGCAGGCGCTGTGGGGGATCGTTCTGCTTCTGACCGGGACATACGGAGACCTGGTCGACTCGGTCGTCTTCGCGGACTGGATCTTTTTCGCCCTCACGATTGCCGCCGTGATGCGCTTCCGGCACCGGTTTCCGCCCGCGGAGCGGGGGCCTGGAGCGTTTCTCTCGCCCGGTTATCCGGCCCTCCCGATCCTTTTCCTCGCCGCGTCGGCCCTCGTGCTGGCCGGCGTGATCCGCTCCAACCCGACGCGCTCGGCGATCGGGGCCGCGCTGATCGCGGCCGGTCTGCCGGTCTACGTTGCCTTCGCCGGGCGCTCGGCGGCGCGAGGAAGGACGCCGTGACCCGCGCGACGGCCCCTTACATGGAGTGGGCCAAGGCCCGTCCGCGCCCCGAAATCGACCTGGCCGGCAGCAACCTGCTCGCCTGCACGCTCGACGAGCTCCCCGGAGCGCGCGATGCCGTCGAGATCGCCGGCGAGAGCCCCGACGGATACCCGCCCCTCGTCGACGCGATCGCCCGCCGGTACGGCGTGGCCTCCGATCGCGTCGCGACGGCGGGCGGCTGCTCGGGGGCGAATTTCCTCTCCTGCGCGGCGCTGCTGGAGCCCGGCGACGAGGTCGTCGTCGAAAGCCCCTTCTACGACCCCATGCCCGCCGCCGCGAGACTGCTCGGCGCTTCCGTGATCACGTTCGAGAGACGGTTCGAGGACGGGTACGACGTGGATGTCGACCGCGTTGCGGCCGCGCTCTCCCCGCGCACGCGTCTGGTCCTGCTCTCCAATCCGCACAACCCTTCCGGCGCCCTCGCGCGGCCCGACAGCCTGCTCGCACTCGGCGCGCTGGCAGCGCGGCGCGGCTTCCATGTCCTGGTGGACGAGGTCTACCTCGACACGGTTTTCGACGAGAGGCCGGCCCCTGCGGCGACCCTCTCCCCGTCTTTCGTGTCGACGAGCAGCCTGACCAAGGCCTACGGGCTCGCATCCCTGCGCTGCGGATGGGCGCTCGCGGACCCGGACGTCACGCGCAGGATCCGGCGGGCGCGCGACCTCGTGGACGTCTGGGCACCCATGCCGGCGGACCGACTGTCCGTGGTGGCCTTCGCGCACCTCGACGCGCTGGCGGCCCGGGCACGCACCATCGTGGTCGCCAACCGAAGCGCCGTCCGTGCCTGGCTCGCCAGCAGGCCCGATCTGGCCTGCGCGCCGACCCACGCCACCATCGCCTTTCCACGCCTCGAGGGGTTGGCCGACGCCTCACCCTTTGCCGCGCGCCTCTTCGCCGAGACGGGAACGGCGGTGGCGCCAGGCCGCTTTTTCGGCTCCCCGGCGCACTTTCGCCTGGCCTTCGGGGGACGCCCGGACCTGGTCGCCGCGGGGCTCTGGGCCATCTCTTCGGTCCTCGACAGGGCGGGCCTGGCTTGACAAGCGGGAACCGGCGTCCTACGGTTCGGCTTTTACATTCGGCAAGAACACCCGAAGGAGGAAGCATGGCGGAGGACAGGCCCGTACAGGGCGGCGCGGATTACACCCAGTGGCACGAGGTCAAGAGCGGGGAGACTCTTTCCAAGATCGCCCAGCACTACTACGGGGATGCGAGCCTCTACCCCAAGATCTTCGAGGCCAACAAGGACACCCTGAAGGACCCGAACATGATCCGAGTCGGCCAGAAGCTCCGGATCCCCTGAGCACGAAGACCGACGCACCGACGTTGTTCAAATACATAGAAAGAAAAGAGGAACACAACAAATGTTGAAATCATCCTGGAAGTACGCGCTGGCTCTCGTCTGCGCGGCGACCCTCGCCTGCAACAGCGGGAAGGCCCCGGCCGAGGCGGCCATGAAGCTCGCCGAGGAGGCGGTCAGCGGCGCGCAGACCGAGGCGGCGAACCTGGTTCCCGACGACATGAAGTCGCTCTCGGGCGACCTGGCGGCGGCCAAGGACATGATGGCCAAGGGCGACTACAAGGGCGCCCTCGCCGCGGCGCAGTCGATCCAGCAGAAATCCAACGACGTGCTGGCCAAGGCGAAGGCCAAGAAGGACGAGCTCACGGCGACCTGGAACCAGATGAGCGACGGCATTCCGAAGATGGTCGACGCAATCAAGAGCCGCGTGGACATCCTCTCGCAGTCGAAAAAGCTCCCCGCCGGCATGGACGCGGCCAAGCTCACCGCTGCCAAGGACGGGCTGGCCGCGGCGACGACGGGCTGGGGCGAGGCGCAGGAAGCCTTCAAGGGCGGGAAGTGGACCGACGCGATCGCCAAGGCCACGAGCGTCAAGGAACAGGCGACCGCGGTCATGACGTCCCTCGGAATGCAGGCCGGCGGCTGAGGCTACCAACCACCACGGAATCGCAACGAAAGGGGCCCGCGCCAGCGGGCCCCTTTTCCATTCAGCCGGCCGGGTGGCTCGTTGGTCATCCCGGCTGACCCGATCATCCCATCTCACTACGACTGCTAGAGGGATCCTTCGCGCCGTTGGCGCTCAGGATGACGCAAGGACTCACGCTTTCGGCGGTCCTTGCGTCACTCCCACTCGATGGTGGCCGGCGGCTTCGAGGTGATGTCGTACACGACGCGATTGATGCCGCGCACGCTTCCGACGACGCGGCTCGCGATCGCGTCGAGGACGTCGTGGGGCATGCGGTACCAGTCGGCGGTCATGAAATCCGTCGTCTGCACGGCGCGCACGGCCATCACGAACTCGTGCGTCCGCCCGTCGCCCATGACGCCCACCGATCGCACCGGCAGGAGGACGGCGAAGGCCTGCGAGATGGAGTCGTAGAGCCCGGCGGCGCGGATCTCTTCCAGGACGATCTCGTCCGCCTTCTGCAGGAGGGCCACTTTTTCGGCCGTGACCTCGCCGGGAATCCGGACGGCGAGGCCGGGGCCCGGGAACGGATGGCGCGCGAGGAACTCCCGGGGCAACCCGAGCTCGGCGCCGAGCAGGCGCACCTCGTCCTTGAAGAGCTCGCGCACGGGCTCGATGAGCTCGAACCCGAGGCGCTCGGGCAGTCCGCCCACGTTGTGATGCGTCTTGATGACGGCCGACGGGCCCTTGATGGAGACCGATTCGATGACGTCCGGATAAAGGGTCCCCTGCGCAAGGAAACGGGCGTCGGGAATGCTCCTGGCTTCCTTCTCGAACACATCGATGAAGGTCCGGCCGATGATCCTGCGCTTCTGCTCGGGGTCCGTGACCCCCGCCAGGCGCGAAAGGAACAGGTCGGAGGCGTCCACCGCGTGTACCCGGATTCCGAGGTGGGCGAAGGCCTCGACCACCTGCTGCCGCTCGTTCGCCCGCATGAGGCCGTGGTCGACCAGGATCGGGTAGACGCGGTCCCCGAGGGCTTCCCGCAGAAGGATCGCAGTGACCGACGAGTCGACGCCACCCGAAAGCGCGCAGATGACGGAGCCGGAAGGCGCCTGAGCGCGGATCGCCGCGACCTTCTCGTGGCGGAACGAAGCCATGGTCCATTCCGCCCTGGCGCCGCAAACCCGGAAGATGAAGTTCTCCAGGATTTGCGTGCCGTGGGGCGTGTGCCCCACCTCGGGATGGAACTGGAGCGCGTAGACGCCACGCTCCGCATTCTCGAAGGCGGCGATCGGGGTGTCCGAGGTCGAGGCGATGATCCGGGATCCCGGTGGAGGAGCGAGGACCGAATCGCCGTGGCTCATCCACACGGTCTGCTGCGGCTCGAGCCCCGCAAAGAGCGGCGAGTCGGGAGCCACCCGGGCCGTCGCGCGGCCGAACTCGCGGCCCTCCGCGCCCTCGACCCGCCCTCCCTGCGCGTGCGCGAGCCAGTGCATCCCGTAGCACAGCCCGAGCACCGGCACACCCGCCGCCATCGGGTCGGCGGCCAGCACCGGCGCGTCCTTGTCGTAAACGCTCTGGGGTCCGCCCGACAGGATGATGCCGACGGGATTCCAACGCCGGATCTCCTCGGCGGAGGCGCTCGGCGCAACCACCGCGGAGAAGACGCGCGCCTCCCGGACCCGGCGCGCGATCAACTGCGTGTATTGACCCCCGAAATCCACGATCAGGATCGGGTGCGGTTGCGCGGTCATGCCGGTCGCGCCCTTCGCAAGAGCGCCAGCGGGCCTGCCGCGGCCGCCGCCGGGAGGAGGGCGAGACCGGCCGCGCCGAAGGGCGCGACGGCCGCGAGCAGCGGGGCCACGAGCGACCCGGGGGCCTGCCGGAGGGCCTCGCGCTCGCCGATCCACATCAGAACCGCGCTCGCCACGAAGAAGAAGACCGGGAACGCGGAGCCGAACGCCCGGCCGTAGCCCGAGGGCACGCGGCGCTGGCGTCTGCCGAAAACAGCCCGCTCCGCGAGCGAAACGCTCAGGATGACAAAGAGACTCACGCCGTAGACCGGCAGGAAGAAGACCAGGGCCTGCAGGAGAAAGCGGCTTTCGGGCGCCGGCGCGGCATCTCCGGTCCACGCCTGGAAAAACGGGTAGAAGCCGAAGCCTGGATCGTCCCGTCCGTGCGTCAGCAGAAAGACGAGCACGTTCAGGAGGAAGGCGGAGGGAAGCAGGAGCGCGGCTTGCCGGAGGAACTTCACGTCCCGACCGATTGTAGCCGATGTGCCCCGCGCCCGCTCGCTAGAATACGGCGCGATGGCCCTGAGGAAGTCGACGCGAATCTGGCTCGTCGTCCTCGTCGTCGCCGTCGCGGCGTCGGTGGTCATCGACCGCGCGGCCCCCGAAAGCGGTTGCTGGGCCCTCCTCGCCAAGGCCGTGACGGCCCAGGCCGCCTTCATCCTGCTCTGGAGGCTCGGCGTGGCCCTCTTCCGGGTGATCATCCGGCGCCTCGCGCTGCGCCTGGCCTTCTCCTACTTCCTGATCGGAGTCGTGCCCATCCCGCTGCTCGCCGCGCTGCTTTCGCTGACCGGCTACATCGTCGCGCACCAGTACGTCGCCAATCGGCTCCGCCGCGAAATCACGGCGGTCGGGGACGCGGCCGCTCGGTCCGACACCCGTTTGTCCCGGATCTCGGTCGCCTCGGACGGGAGGGTGACGGCATCCGATCTGCCCTGGCTGCCGTCGGGGTCGCCCGCCCCGTGGGCCGCGAAACTCGAACGGCCGGGTTTTCTCCTCGATGGCGACGAAGTCTGGCTCGCCATGGCCGGCGAAAAGGCCGGCACGGTGCAGCTCGTTCACCTGAACGACCCGGAGGCGCCGTGGCTCCAGGAGCTCGCCGACCGCACCGGTTACGAGACGGGCATCGACGTCGCGACCTCGGACAAGGAAGGATCCAATCTTACGATCGACGCCAAGCCCGTCCAGCCCGGACTGCGCGTCGGCAAGGGCAAGCTGCGCGAGGCTGCGAAAGCGGTCCGCCGCCGCCCGCGCGGCGCGGCCCCTCCCGGCACGGGCCTCTGGGAGAGCGAGTGGGTCCACGCCTTTTACCTGGAGACGGCGCTCAACGCTGCAGAGGAGAAGGCCGCATCCGGAAGAAACGTGGCCGTCCTGATCGCGGTCGCCTCGCCGCAGGTCATCTTCCGCCAGCTCTTCACCCAGGGCGTGGACGAGATCAGCGCCGTCTTCCGGATCGCCTTCCTGGCTCTCGCCGCGATCGTCCTCTTCGTCTACGCCGTCGCCCTCGCGATCGCCTTCGCGCTCGTCGGGTCGATCGCGCGCAACGTCAACCGCCTGACGCGCGCCACGGCGGCCGTGGCCCGGGGCGATTTCTCCGTCCGGATCCAGTCGAAATCGCGCGACCAGATCGGCGACCTCGCCCGGTCTTTCGACGGGATGGCCGGCTCCATCGAGCGCCTGCTGCTCGACACGGCCCGAAAGGAACGCCTCGAGAGCGAGATCGCGATTGCCAGGACGATCCAGCACAAGCTCCTTCCTCCGCCCGAGGCGCGGCTCGAGGGGGTCTCCGTGCTCGCGCACTTCGAGTCGGTCGCCGAGATCGGCGGCGACTATTACGACTACGTCCGGATGCCCGACGGCCGTCTCGCATTTGCCCTCGGCGACGTGTCCGGCCATGGCTTGCCGACCGGCCTGCTCGTCGCCATGGCCAAGGCCGGCCTGTCGTCCCTCGTCGAGGCCGGGCACGACGGCGGCGAGCTCTTCGCGCGGATGAACGACCTGATCCACCGCTCGACCGACCCGCGGCACTACATGACGCTCGCATTCCTCGCCTACGACGCCGCGACGCGCACGGGGACCCTCACCAACGCCGGCCAGCTGGCGCCCTACCGGGTCTCCGGAACCACTGCCGAGGCACTGTCGCTCCCCGCCTTTCCGCTCGGGCTCTTCCCCGGCAAGACCTTTCCGTCCCGGGCCCAGAGCTTTTCGCCCGGCGACCTCCTGGTGTTCTACAGCGACGGCCTGATCGAAGCGGTGGACGAAAAGGACGAGGCCTTCGGGTTCGAGCGTTTCGAAACGGTCCTGCGCGGCAACGCCCCGGCGGGAGCGGCGGCCCTGCGCGACGCCATTCTCGTGGCGGTCGCCGCGCACACCGGGGGGCGGCCGGCCGAGGACGACCGGACGCTCCTGATCCTGACGCTCGACTGATGCTGCGATAGAGTCCCGCCCCAACAAACGGAGTGAACATGCGCAAGATCGCCCTCGGCACCCTCGGGTGCCTGACCACGTCCCTGTTGCTCGCACAGTCCTCCCCCTTCGTCCCGGAGCGGACCGAACGGCTCCTCGTCAACGAGCTCTCCGGCGACCTCGCGTTCGAGACGCTGCGGATCACGACGCAATGGCACAAGCCCTCTGGGTCCGAGGGATTTTTCGCCGTCGCCCGCTACGTCGAGGAGAAGGCGAAGGCCGCCGGTTTGAGCGACTTGCGTTGGATCGATCAGGTCGCCGAGGCGCCTTCGTGGACCTGCCACCGGGCCGAGGCGTGGCTGCTCGAGGGCGACGCCGCGGCGCTGAAGGAGACCCTGCTCGGGTCCTATGCCGAGGTCGCCACCTCCATCGCTGACAATTCGAGATCGGCAGACGCGACGGCCGAGCTCGTGGACGTCGGTGCGGGAACAGCGGGATCGGACTACGACGGAAAGGACGTGCGCGGCAGGATCGTCCTCGCCTACGGGTCGCCGGGTTCCGTGATGGAGCAGGCGGTCTGGAAGCGTGGCGCCGCGGGAATCCTGGCCTATTCCTCGACGCGCCTGAACCCGCTGGCCGACGCGCCCGACCAGATTGCCTGGCAGAGCGTCCCGGCCGAGGATGGCCCCCACGGCGAGAAGACGACCTTCGCGTTCATCCTTTCGGCGCGCCAGGGCAAGGCCCTCTCGGACCAGCTTCGCGGCCAGGTCTCCGACCGCTGGGGAAGCTCGGGGGCGAAGGCCACGGTGCCGCTGCGCGCGCACATCGTCGTCGCGTCGTCCGTGCTTCCCGAGAAAAAGACCGCGATGGTCGAGGCGCGGATCCCGGGGACGGATCCGTCGCTTCCGGAGATCGTGCTCACGAGCCACCTCCAGGAAGAGAAGTTCTCGGCCAACGACAACCAGTCCGGGGTCGCGAGCATGCTCGAGATCGGGCGGGCGCTGACCCGCCTCATCGCCGAGGGCAAGCTGCCGAAGCCGCGCCGCGGCATCCGGTTCTGGTGGTGCGACGAGATCTACTCCGAGTACCGGTACTTCGCCGACCACCCGGGCGCGGAGACGAAGGTCCTCGTGAACCTCAACCAGGACATGGTCGGCGCGAAGCAGTCCGTCGGCTTCCGCACCCAGTTCATGGCGCGCACTCCCTGGTCGCGCCCCTCTTACCTCTCGGACGTCCAGGAGAGTGTCCTCGACGCCGTCGTCAAGGGCAACAACGCGTACCTGCCGGCGTGGCAGTCCGATTCGATCCCGCCCGGCGTGCCGTTCTCGAAGCCGATCTTCTCGCGACTCGGCACGCGCGAGCCCTTTCGCGCGGAGGCGGTCCCCTACTTCGACTCGACCGACCACCTGGTCTTCAACGACTCGTGGGTGGGGGTGCCCGGGACGACGCTCACCAACTGGCCCGACGAGAACATCCATTCCTCGGGCGACGACATCTGGCAGATCGACCCGACGCAGTTGAAGCGCAACATGTTCGTCGTCGCGGCGTCCGCATGGTGGATCGCGACCGCGGGCGACGGCGACGTCCCGATGCTGGCGTCCTTCGTGGCCGCGCGCGGTGCCGAGCGGATCGGCCGCGACATGGCGACGGCGGAGGCGTGGATCGCGGCGGGCCGCGGCACCGAGGACGAGCGGCGTCGCTCGGCCGCCAATTTGCTCGACGTGGCGCTGGCCAAAGAGATCGCGGCCGCGGAGTCCTCGCGCTCGATCGGCGCCCCGGGCCTCTCGGGGGACGCGGCGATCGCCGACGGGACCACGATGCTGCGCAGCGTCGCCCTGGCCCTCGGGCAGCGCCTCGGCAAGGCTCCCGCCGGGGCGCCCGACGCGGCAATCGAGCGCCTCGCACGCCACACTCCGCGCCTGGCCGCCGCCACCCTCGACGCCTGGATGTCCCTCGAGCACAGGGTCGGCGAAAAGCGGACGGCCGAGCGCCGGGCCAGGCGCGAGGACAAGGACCGGGCGGAGGCGCTGCGCAAGGCGGGAAAGGCGCCCGCCAAAGCGAAGCCGCCGGCCGAGGACGCGGACGGGCCCTCCCTCTCCCCCCTGATGGCGACCGAGGCGATGAACTGGGCGGACGGGAAGACCAGCGCCGCCGACATCGCGCGCCGCGTCTGTGCCGAGGCGCTCTCGGCCGGCTGGTGGTACTACGGCGAGGCGACGCCGGAGCTGGTCGAGAAGTTCTTCGAGAAGCAGGCCAGGGACGGGCTCATCATCTGGTGAAACCAGCCCCCGCCGGATCTCAGATCTGCTCGTTGACGACCCGCGAGAGCGTGGCGCGGTCGATGTTGGCCCCGGACAGGATGATCCCCACCCGCTTGCCCGCCAGCCGTTCCCGGAGGGACACGAGCCCGGCGAGGCCGGCGGCGCCGGCGCCCTCGGCCAGATTGTGCGTGGTTCGTAGAAGCACGCGGATCGCCTCCGCGATTTCGGCATCGGTCACCGTCACGAACCCCGCGAGCCCGCGCTGCAGGGCTCCGAAGGTCATCGCGTAGACGCTGCGCGTGGCGAGCCCATCCGCGAACGTGTCCGCCGATTCTTTCGGCACGGGCTTTCCCGCGTGCCAGGAATCGTGCGTGGCCGAAGCGCCAGCTGCCTGCACGCCGTAGACAGGAAGCGAAGGCCGAAGCGTCCGGGCAACCGTGAGGGCGCCCACCGCCTGGGAGCCGCCCCCGACGCTCACGACCAGAGCGTCGAGGTCGGGAACCTCGCGCAGCATCTCGAGCGTCACCGTCGCGGCGCCCGCAAGCACCCGCGCATCGTTGGTGGAGTGGATGAGCGTCAGGCCGCGCTCGCGCACGAGGCGTTCGGCGACCGTCACGGACTCGTCGTAGTCCCGGCCCTCTTCGATCAGGGTTGCCCCGTATCCCCGCATCCCCTCGTTCTTTTCCGGATTGTTTCCCCGCGGTACGCAGATCGTGACGGGCGCGCCGTAGAGGGCGCCCGCGCAGGCCACCCCGAGGCCGTGATTGCCGCGCGTGGCGGCCACGATGCCGCGCCGCCGCTCTTCTCCGGACAGGAGCGTTACGACCGAGAGCGCGTTTCGGATCTTGAAGGAGTTGGTCGGGGCCTGGTTTTCGTGCTTGACCCACACGGAGATGCCGGAACCCACGCCGCCGTCGAGAGGAGCGTAGCGACGCAGGGGCGTCGGGGCCACCACCGGGCGGATGCGGGCCTCCGCGGCGAGGACGTCCGCGAAGCGGATCGGCCAGGCCCCTTCCCCTTGCTCGACGGACGCCATGATCCGTGAAAATATCCCGAGTCGCGATGCCTCCCAAGCGGAAGAAGAAAGCCGAAGCGAAATCGCGTGGCCTCTCGGTCGAGGAAGTCGCGTCGGTCAAGCCTTCCGCGGCCGCTGCCGCCCTCTCCACGGCGATCCGGGACGACGGCGGCGCCCCCCTCGCCGCGTACCGCGACCCCCTCGGGGGACACTGGCAGATCCTCGCGGCGCTGCCGCTCGACAAAGTCGAGCCGACCCCCTTCCAGCGGGACCTTTCCGAGGCGCACGTCAAACGTCTGACTGGCGTCATCGACGCCCTCGACCGCTTCCTCGACCCCATCATCGCGGTGCGCAGCGCGGAGGGGCGGTACTGGACTCCGAACGGGAACCACCGCCTCGCTTCTCTCCGGGGACTCGGCGCCCGATCCATCGTTGCCCTCGTCCTGCCCGAGCCCGAGGTCGCCTACAAGATCCTGGCGCTCAACACCGAGAAGGCGCACAACCTCCGCGAGAAGTCGCTCGAAGTCATCCGCATGGCGCGGGACCTGGCCCCGCGCGATTCGCTTTCGGAGAAGGACTACGAGCTCGAGTTCGAGGAAGCCGCGTTCCTCACACTCGGCGTCTGCTACGAGCACAACGGCCGGTTCGCCGGGGGCGCCTACCACGCACTGCTCAAGAGGATTGATGCCTTTCTCGGCAAGCCGCTCGCGAAGGCGCTCGAAGTCCGGGCCGAGCGCGCCGCCGCGCTGCTCGAGCTCGACGCCGAGGTCGTCATCGCGATGAAGGCCCTGAAGGACAAGGGCTTCGACAGCCCCTACTTGCGCCCGTTCGTGGTCGCGCGGATCAACCCGATCCGCTTCCAGCGCGGAGCGAAGGCCGAGTTCGACGAGACCATCGCGAAGATGCTCGCCTCCGCGAAGAAGTTCAGGGCCGACAGCGTCAAACCCGAACAGGTCGCCCGCACCGGCGGCGCGGCGGAAGAGTAGGAGGAACCATGCGGCGACTTCCCATCGCGTCGGCAATCCTCGGCCTCCTCATCGCAGCCCGCGCGGCGGCGGCAGAGGGAGCGAAGGTTCCGGACCTCGCCACCGCCAGGGTCGTCGACCTGACGCACGCCTTCGACGAGAAGACGATCTACTGGCCGAACTCCCCTTCCGCCTTCGAGCTCAAGCGACAGGCTTACGGCCAGACACCGGGAGGCTGGTTCTATTCGTCGAACACGTTCTGCACGCCCGAGCATGGCGGGACGCACCTCGACGCGCCGATCCACTTTGCGCAGGATGGCCTGACCGCCGACCGCATCCCCGTCCGCCAGCTCATCGCCCCGGCCGCGGTCATCGACGTCCGAAGAAAGACCGCGTCCGACCCGGACTACCGACTCACCCTCGAGGACGTGCGCGACTGGGAACGGCGCCATGGCGCGATCGTTGCCGGCACGATCATCCTCCTCGAGACGGGTTGGAGCGCGCGGTGGCCGGACAAGAAGACCTACCTCGGAGACGACACGCCCGGGGACGCGACGAAGCTGCACTTTCCGTCCTACGGCAGGGAAGCGGCCGAATACCTCGTGCGCGACCGCAGGGTCGGCGCTCTCGGCGTGGACACGGCCTCGATCGACTACGGCGCCTCGAAGGACTTCATCGTGCACCAGATTGCCAACGGCGCGAATGTCCCCGGCCTCGAAAACGTGGCGCAGCTCGACCAGCTGCCGGAAGCGGGCGCCTGGGTCGTCGCACTCCCGATGAAGATCGCCGGGGGTTCCGGGGGGCCGCTGCGCATCGTGGCCCTGCTTCCCTGAGAGAATCAGCGACGACGATGACTCCCCACCCCTTCGGGCTCCACCGCTCCCTCGACCCGCCCGGAGTCCTGCCGCAGGTCGCGCGGCGCCTCGACGCGACGCCCCGGCCCCTCGACAACGAGATCGCCATCGCCGTGAGGGCCCTGTCCATCGATTCGGCCTCCTTCCGGCAGCTGCGCGAGGCCGAGTCGTCGACCGGCGAGTCCGTCCGCGACCAGATCGCCCGCATCGTGCGAGCGCGAGGCAAGATGCAGAACCCCGTGACGGGCTCGGGGGGCATGTTGCTCGGCGAGGTCGCCGCCGTGGGGCGCAGGCACCCGGCAGCCCAACGGCTGGCAAAGGGCGACCGCATCGCGTCCCTCGTCTCCCTCACGCTCACACCCTTGACCCTGGACACGATCGGCGAGATCCACGTGCAGAGCGAGCGTGTGGACGTGAGGGGAACCGCCATCCTTTTCGAGCGAACGCTCTTCGCCCGCCTTCCCGACGACTTCCCCGAGGCCGTCGGCGCTGGCCGCCTTCGACGTGGCCGGAGCACCCGCGACGGTGCTCCGGGACGCTCAGCCGGGCCTGACCGTGCTCGTCATCGGCACGGGAAAGGCCGGTCTGCTATGCCTCGCGGCCGCGCGCGAGAAAGTCGGTGGCAAGGGCAGGGTCCTCGCCGTCGAGCCCTCTCGGGCCGCGGCGGAGCGGGCCCGATCCCTGGGGTTCGCGGATGCGGTCTTCGCGATCGACGCCCGCGACCCGGTCGCGATGCTCTCGGCCGTCGAGACCGCGACCGGGGGGCGCCTGGCGGACCTCGTCGTCAACGTGGCCAACGCGTCGGGCACCGAGGCCGCGAGCATTCTCTGCGCCCGTGACGACGGCGCGGTGCTCTTCTTCGGCATGGCCACATCCTTCCCAGCCGCCGCGCTGGGCGCCGAGGGCCTCGCCAAGCCGACTCTGCTGCTCATCGGCAACGGCTACGTCCCGGGCCACGACGAAACCGTGCTCGCCCTGCTGCGGCGGCACCCCGCGCTCGCTCAGGCTTTCTCGGCGCTCTCGGGAAGCCCCCCGCGTTGAGCGCCGCCGGCGCCCTGACCGAGACGATCCTCCGGTCCGACGCCCGCCGCATCGCCTTCCTCGGGCTGGCCAAGAACGTCGGGAAGACCACGGCGCTCGTGGCCGTGCTCGGGAAGCTGCACCGGGCCGGGGTCGCCGCCGGAACGACATCGGCGGGCCGGGATGGGGAGAGCTTCGACGCCATCACGGGCGAGGCGAAGCCCCGTTTTCGCGTGCATCCCGGGCAATTCGTCGCATCCGCGTCCTCAACCTACTCGTCCGCCTCGTTCAAGACGTCGCTGGTCGCGACGCTGCCCTTTTCCACGCGCTTCGGTCTCATCGAGATCCGAAGGGCCGAGGGTGAAGGCGAAGTCGAGATGATCGGCCCGTCCACCGCATCCCAGATGGCCGACACCGCCGCCGCCCTCGAGTCGGCCGGCGCCGAGCGCGTGCTCCTCGATGGGGCAATCGGCCGACGGGCCTTCGCCTGCGCGCGCGTGGCCGATGCGATCGTCCTCTCCGTCGGGATGGCGGCGGCCGAGTCGCTCGACGGCGTGCTCGGCGCCGCGCGCGCGGCGATCGAGCTGATCCGGCTCCCCGAGGCGCAATCGGGAGCCCGCGCCCGTGCCCTGGAGGGAGCGCTGACGGAGCTCTGGCTGGACGAAAACCCCGTCGCGCCCGGCGACACGCTCGTCGCCGAAGACTTCACCTCGATCTTCCTGCCGCCGGCCCGCCGGACGAAGCTGCGAGAGGCTGGCGTCGGCCTCGCCGTCCGCCGAACGGCCCGGCTGCTCGCCCTCACGGCCAACCCGACCGCCCCCGCGCGGCCTCCCCTTCCTGCGGCCAGGCTCTTCGAGGCGCTCGGGCGAGAGTTCCCGGAGGTGCCCGTGTTCGACCTTGGGGCTGACCTGTGGTCAGCCCGGCCCGCCTGATCTCCCGGCTATACTTTCACCCCTCATGCCGAACAAGCTCGGCCTCTGCCCGGAACAGATCGAGCGGTGCCGGCGCCTCGCGCGCCAGGTCGCCGACGGGGTGCGTGAAGAAACCGCAAAATACACGACGGTGGCGACGGAGCGGGCAGTCCTGCGCCTGCTCGGCGTCGACGGCGTGGACGCGGATGACGTCCCCCTTCCCAACCGGGTCGTCGAATCGCTGCACACGTCGGGAAAGCTCGCGCAGGGCGCCGCGCTGTGGATGGGAACGGCCATGGCGCAGGGAGCCCGCGACGTTTCCGAGGCCGCCGCGCTGCTCGCCGTGCCGTCAAAGGCCGCCGCGCTCTCCGAGCATCCGCGCTGGCGGGAGGCCGTGACGCCCCACGTCGACGCAACCGTGGCGCGGATTCGCGCCAACCGCGCCGAACGCGAGCGGCGGCAGGCCTCGCACCCGGCCGAAGAGCTGCCGCTGCTCTACGCCATCGTCGCCACCGGTAACATCCACGAGGACGTCGTGCAGGCCGAGGCCGCCGCCCGGGCCGGGGCCCAGTGCATCGCCGTGATCCGTTCGACCGCGCAGTCGCTGCTCGACCACGTCCCCTTCGGCGCCACCACCTCCGGCTTCGGGGGCACGTTCGCCACGCAGGAGAACTTCCGCCTGATGCGCGCGGCCCTCGACGCGGTCGAGCCCGAAATCGGCCGGTCGGTGCGCCTGGTGAACTACTGCTCGGGCCTCTGCATGCCCGAAATCGCGGCGATGGGCGCCCTCGAGCGCCTCGACATGATGTTGAACGACGCCCTGTACGGCATCATCTTCCGGGACATCAACCCGCTGCGAACGCTGATCGACCAGAACTTCTCGCGCCGGATCAACGCGGCCGCGGGCGTCGTCATCAACACGGGCGAGGACAACTACCTCACCACCGCCGACGCGGTCGAGCAGGCGCCCGCGGTGCTCGCCTCGCAGTTCATCAACGAGCGGCTGGCGAAGAACGCCGGCCTCGAGGACTGGCAGATCGGCCTTGGCCACGCCTTCGAGATCGACCCCGAGCTCGAGGACGGGCTGCTCTACGAGATCGCGCAGGCCGAGGCGGCCAGAGAGATCTTCCCGGCCGCCCCGCTCAAGTACATGCCGCCGACCAAGCACATGACGGGCAACATCTTCCGCGGCTACCAGCAGAACGCCCTCTTCATGCTGACTTCCGTGGCGACGGGCCAGTCGATCCACCTGCTCGGAATGCTGACCGAGGCGCTGCACACTCCGTTCCTGCATGACCGCTGGCTGGCGATCGAGCAGGCAAAGACGATTCGCCGCAACGCGCGGCACCTCTCCGAGGAAATTGCGTTCCCGCCCGGGGGGCGGATCGTGCGGCGCGCGCACGAGGTCCTCCGGGATGCCGAGCAGATCCTGGAGGTCGTGTCGCAGAAGGGCCTGTTCGAGGCGCTCGCCGAGGGCGTGTTCGCGGACACCCGGAGGCCCCGGGACCGCGGCCGCGGATTCGAGGGCGTCGTCCACCGCGACGCGGCGTACGCCAACCCTTTCCTGGAGGCGTGGAGCGAGGCGCCGGCGGGGGCCCGCGCGTGAGCGCCCCGAAGGCGGTCCGCCCGTACGGGGACAAGAAGAGCGACGGCGCCGTGCAGATCTCGTTCACGCTGCCCATCCCGAAGTCGGCGGTGGCCACCGAGGCGGCCAAGCGCTACGTGTCGAAGATGGGCATTCGCGAGCCGTACGTCACGCTCGCCGAGGCCATCGCCCCGGACTTCACGTACTTCATCGTCTACGGCCGCGCCACCCACGACGTGGACGTCTCCGCGATCACGGCCGAGGAGGCCCCGGCGGCCGCGCTCTCCCGGGAGGACATCGACGCCGAGATCGCGAGGCGCTTTGGCCGCCGGCTCGTGGTCCTCGGCTGCGCGCTCGAATCCGACGCCCACACGGTCGGCCTCGACGCAATCTTCAACATGAAGGGTTTCGCCGGCGACTACGGCCTCGAGCGCTACCACGGGTTCGACGCCCGCAACCTCGGCGCGCAGGTCCCGGTCGCCGAGGTCGCGCGCCAGGTCCGCGACGCGAGCGCCGACGCCGTCCTCGTGTCCGCCACGGTGACCCAGAACGAGATCCACATCCGGCATCTGACCGACCTCGTCGACATGCTGGAGGCGGAGCGGCTGCGCGACCGGGTCGTCCTCGTCGCCGGCGGCGCCCGCGTGGACCACGCCCTTGCCAAGGAGCTCGGCTACGACGCGGGATTCGGCCCGGGCACGACGGCATCCCGCGTGGCAGCCTTCCTGCTCGAGGAGCTCTCCCGACGTCACGGGGTTCTCGGAGCGAGCTCGTGAGCGGGCCGGAGCGGATCGTGCTCCGCCTGCGCGTGGGCGCCGAGCAGGCGCACTACGGCGGAGGCCTCGTGGATGGCGCATTCGTGCTGAAGCTCTTCGGCGACGCCGCCACGGAGTTGCTCATCCGCCACGACGGGAACGAGGGCCTCTTCCGGGCCTACTCCTCGGTCGAGTTCCTGGCCCCGGTCCGCGGCGGCGACTATCTCGAGGTCGAGGCGGAAATCACGCGCATCGGCAAGACCTCCCGCGACATGCGCTTCGAGGCCCGCAAGGTGATCGCGCCCGGGGAGGGCTCTTCGGCGCGCCTCGTCGAGCCGCCCGAGGTCGTCGTGCGCGCCGCGGGCACCTGCGTCGTGCCGCTCGACAGGCAGAAGCGCCGCCCGTGAGGGACGCCCTCCTCATCACCGTGGCGGGGGTGGGCGCCGAGGTCATGCGCGCGCAGCAGCCGAACCTGCCTCTGCTTCCGGGCGAGGTCGGGGACGAATACCGGCGCGCGTTCGATGCCGGTGCAACGATCGGGCACGTCCACGGCCGCAAGCCCGACGGCCGCCCGACACAGGACCTCGAAACCTTCCGCGCTTACGCGGCAGCCATCAGTGCCCGCTGCCCGATCATCCAGCAGTTCTCGACGGGCGGCGCCGTGGGGATGGGGGTCGAGGAGCGGATCGAGGCGCTCGTGCTCCGGCCGGACATGGCCACGCTCACGCTCGGCACCTGCAACTTCGGCGAAGAGATCTTCGAGAACTCCCTGCCCACGATCCGCACCGTTCTCGAGCGCATTCGCGAGAACGGGATCGTTCCCGAACTCGAAATCTTCGACGACGGAATGCTCGGAACGGCCGATGTCCTGTTCGCGAAGGGGTTGCTCACACCTCCGGCGCACTTCGATTTCGTGCTCGGCGTGCCCGGCGCCGCGGCCGCGACGCCCGAAAACCTCCTGCATTTTGCCCGCTCGATTCCGGCCGGCTGCACCTGGACGGTCGCCGGCATCGGCCGGCGGCAGACGGCGATGGCAACGCTCGCCATCGCCATGGGGGGACACGTGCGCGTCGGATTCGAGGACAACATCTTCTACCGCAAGGGCGAGCTCGCCGACTCCAACGCCCGCTTCGTCGAGCGCGTCGTCCGCATCGCGCGCGAAGTGGGGCGCGAGCCCGCGTCCATCTCCGAGGCGCGCGAGATCCTCCACCTGCCGGCCGCCGCGTGAGCACCCCGCGACCGGCGCCGTCCCCGGAGCTGGCCCGCGGCTTGAACCTCTGGGACACCTCGCTGCTCGTCCTCGGCCTGGTCGTGGGCGGCGGCATCTTCCTGACGCCGAGCGCCATCGCGAGAGCGCTGCCTTCCAGCCCCTGGATTCTGGCCGCCTGGATCGTCGGCGGGCTGCTTTCCATCGCGGGCGGCTTCGTCTTCGCCGAAATGGGGGCGATGATCCCGGAGTCCGGGGGCATGTACGTCTACATCCGCGAGGCCTTCGGATCGCTGCCGGCCTTCCTCTATGCATGGGTCGCGTACTGGATCATCCTGGCCGGCGCCGACGCCGCCGTGGCGGCCGGTTTCGCCGAGTACTTCTCGGTCTTCTTCCCGGGACTCTCCAACAGCCGCATCGTCCTGGCACTCGGCCCCGTCACGATCACGGCGGGCCAACTCGTCGCGGTCGCCGCCGTTCTCGTTTTGACGGCGACCCACTACATCGGCGTGCGCGAGGGGGCTCGGATCCAGGGGCTCTTCACGGCCCTCATCCTGCTCGCGCTGATCTGGATCACCGTCGGTGGCGCGCTGGCGCCCTCCCCCGCGGCCGTCGCGCCCGCGTCGCCTGCGGCGCCGGTCACCGCCGCCGCGTTCGGCACGGCGATGATCGCCGTCTTCTGGTGCTTCTACGGCTGGAATGAAATCGTCGCCGCCGCCGGCGAAGTCGCCCGACCCGAGCGCAATCTCCCGTTCGCCCTGCTCGTCGGCACCGGCGTGGTCACCCTCCTCTACGTGGGCGTCAACGCGGCCTTCCTCAAAGCGATCCCGCCCGCCGAGATGGCGAGCGTGGCGCAGCCGGCCGCCCTGGCATCCGCACGGCTGTTCGGGCCCGGCGCCGCCTCGATCATCGCCCTGGCCGTGACCGCCGCCGCCCTCGGATGCCTGTCGGCGGGTATCGTCCCCGGCCCGCGCATCGTCTATGCCCTTTCGAAGGACGGGCTCTTTCCGGCGGCTTTCGCCCGCGTGCACCCCCGGTTTCGCACTCCCTCGTTCGCGCTCGTCGTGCAGGCAATCTGGATGTCGCTGCTCTGCCTCTCGGGCCGCTACGACCAGCTCTACACGTACGCGACGTTTGCCGTGATCCTGGCCTACGCGGCCACGGGCATCGCCCTCTTCATCTTCCGCCGCCGGCGGCCCGACCTGGCGCGGCCCTACCGCTGCACGGGTTACCCCGTCGTGCCGTTGCTCTTCGTCGCAAGCTCGATCCTGCTCGCCGCCAACACGGTGCGCGAGCAGCCCAAGGAAACCCTGGCCGGCGTCGCGATCCTTCTGGTCGGCCTTCCGGTCTACTTCGCGATGAAGCGCCGGAGCCGCTAGCGACCCGCCGGAGTCCCCGCCACATCGAGGACCACCGAGTACGTGACCTCGAGCCCGAAGCGGACGTTTTCGAGGGAGATGCGTTCGTCGTCGCCGTGGCTGCGGTCGTCGTTCTCGGAAAGGCGGAATGGCTCGAACCCGTAGACGACCATCCCGATCTGCCGCAGCCGCGATGCGTCGGTCGACGACGTCAACGGCGGCGTCAGTACGGACACACCCGGGGAAAAGCGGTTGCGGGCGCGCTCGATGGCGTGAAACAGCGCCGTGTCGATGGGCGACTCGGTGGCGATCTCCGAGAGCTGCACGTCCCAGCGCAGCGAGGAGTCTGCCGCAACCTCCCGCAGGGTCGCGAGGAACCGGTGCGGGTCCTCGCCGGGCAGCAGCCGGCAATCGAGCGAAGCCGTCGCCTCGCCAGGAATGACGTTGATCTTGTCGCTGCCCGATAGCCCCGTCACCGAGATCGTCGCGCGCAGATATGCGCTGCGCACCGGGTCGGAGAGCAGCCGCTTGCGCAGGACCGGGTCGTCGAGTGCCGCGCGCGGATTGGCGAGGGCCCGCGCCAGCTCCCCCTTCGCCCCGGGAGCGAGCCCTCGGAAGTACGCGTCGACGGCGGGGATCAGACGGACGGACGGCTCGAAATCCAGGATCCGCGAGAGCGCGCGAACCAGGCGCGCCACGGCGCCGTCAGACTCCGGGATCGAGCCGTGGCCGGCTTTGCCCGTCGCGACGATCTTGAGCCAGAGCGGGGCTTTCTCGGTGACATCCACCTCCCACGCCACCGTCCGGCCGTCCTCGACGGAGATCGTGTTGCCTTCCGTCAGGCAATACTCGGCGTCCCGCAGGTCGGACCGGTATCGGTCCAGCATCGCGGCGACCCCGTTGTCCTTGCCGTCTTCCTCGTCGGCGGTCCCGAGAAAGATCACGTCGCGGTCGAGCGACACGCCGGACCGCTTCAGCAGCAGGAGGGTCACGAGCTGACAGATCGCCGTCCCTTTCATGTCCGTGGCGCCGCGCCCCCAGACGAACCCTTCCCGGATGTCCCCGGAAAACGGGGGCACGGTCCAGCGCTCGGCATCCGCGGGCACGACGTCGAGGTGATTCAGGAGCAGGAGCGGGCGCATCGTGCCGTTGCCGGGCAGTCGGGCGAGGATGTTCGCGCGCCCGTTGCCGAGGTCGTAGATCCGGCTCTCGATGCCCTCGCGGTCGAAAAACTCCTTGAAAAAGTCGGCGGCGCGCCGCTCGTTCCCGGGGGGGTTCGTCGTGTCCACCCGGAGATACGCCTGGAGCACGCCGATCGCCTCCCTGCCAGCCGCATCGAAGTCGGGAGGCTCCGCGGCGGCAGCCATGCCCCGCCAGGATGCGTACAAGAGCACCGTTGCCGCGAGTATGCTTCGCAGTCTCATGACCGCATCTTACCGGGGACGAAGCGGCCGGCCGTTTCGATGGCTTGCCGTGTGCGCGCTTCCGGCCTTCGGGCTCTTCGCGGGCGATCCGCCCGCCAACCAGGTCTTCGTCGGGTCCATCACGGACACCGAGTGCGGCCCCGACCATGCTCCGATGCGCGCGAAGGGCGACATGGGCGGCAACGACAAGGAGTGCACGCTCAAGTGCGTCGCCAAGGGAGCGACCTTCGGCTTCATCGACGCTGAGCGCAGGCAGTTCTTCCAGCTCGACAACCAGGAGTTGCCCCGGCCTTTCGCCGGCGAGACGGTGCGCATCGAGGGGCAGATCGATGGGGACACGATCCTCGTGACGAGGATTTCCGCGACCGAATAGCCGACTAGGGTCCTGTAACTGAGGTCACGAAACCAGTCTTTCCGCTCGAAAGATGCAAGAGGGCCCAAGAGCGAGGGCCACGTGGTTGTCAGAAGCCGCATGGCGCTATCAACACTCGGTGACAGAACACTAGGGCGGCGCGGCGAGCTCCGCCGGCCGCCACCACTTCAGGATCCGGTTCACGTAGGCAATCGTCTCGCGGTACGGTGGCACGCCGCCGTAGATCTCGACCGCGCCCTCGCCGGCGTTGTAGGCGGCGAGGACGAGCTCGGGGTGAGGCCCGAAGCGGTCCACCAGCTCGCGCAGGTACCGTACCCCGCCGCGGATGTTCGCGGCCGGGTCGAAGGGCCTGCCCACGGACAGTCGCAGCGCCGTCGCCGGCATGAGCTGCATGAGCCCCCGGGCCCCCTTGCGCGAGACAGCGCGCGGCTCGTAGTTCGACTCCGCACGGATCAGCGCGGACACGAAGCCCGCGTCGATGTTCTGCGTCCTGGCTTCCCGGTCGATCAGGGCGTCGAAGTCGGAGCCGAAGAGCGGCCTGCGCCCGTCCTTGTACGAGAGGTCATATGCGAGGCCGGCGCGCAGCCCGTCGCCCTCGACGACCACGGCGTCGACCACGACCTCGTCGTCCACGATCCGCTCGATGCGAGACAGGTCCACCCGGTAGCTGCCTCCGCCGGGCAGCCGGATCTCCAGCTCCTCGCCCAGCAGAACGTAGCCGGAGGCCTTCACCACGCGCCCGTCTTCGAAAACGATGAGCTCCGCCCGGGCTCGGGACGAGGCGAGGAGCCATGCCGCCGCGAAGAGCCCGGCCAGGCAGGAGTTGCGGCGCATGCGCAACGCAGAACGCCCGGAGCCCCGGGGGCATTCCTGCCGCGGGCCGCGCCCGTGCGTCATCGTCCCGCCCTGTCCCGGGAGGATTTGCCCGACCGGGGGTGAAACTCGTCGTACACGCGCCGCAGCCGCGAGCGCGACACCTGCGTGTAGATCTGGGTCGTCGCGATATCGGAGTGCCCGAGCATCATCTGAAGGGCTCGCAGGTCCGCGCCATGCTCGAGCAGGTGCGTCGCGAACGAGTGCCGCAGCGCGTGGGGCGTCAGCCGGGCGCGGATTCCGGCCGCGCGGCCGTAGCCTTCGATCAGCTGCCAGAACCGCTGCCGCGTCATGGCTGCGCCGCGCACCGAAAGGAAGAGCGCCAGCGAGCGCTTCCGGTCGAGACCGGGGCGGGCCGACTCGAGGTAGCGCAGGAGCCATCGCCCGGCCGACCTGCCGAACGGGACGAGCCGCTCCTTGCCGCCTTTGCCCGAGACACGCAGAATTCCCGCCTCCAGATCCGCCGCGTCCCGCGGGAGATTCACGATCTCGGACACGCGCAGGCCCGAGGCGTACAGGAGCTCGAGCATGGCCCGATCGCGCAGCCCGAGCGGGCTCGACGTATCCGGCGCGCCGAGCAGGGCCTCGACGTCGGCTTCCGACAGGCTCTTCGGCAGGGCCAGTCCGATCTTCGGATTCGTCATATCGGCGGTCGGGTCCTCCTCGAATCCGATCTGTGCCGCCGCGAAACCGTAGAAGCCGCGCACCGCCGAGAGAGCGCGCGACGCGGAGCGCGCCGTGAGGCCGCGCTCCCGAAGCTCCGTCAGGTAGCGGCCGAGGTCCGCGCGCGACGCCTTCGCCGCGTCGATGCGCGCCTTTGCGAGAAACCGGCCGAACGCCTCGAGATCGCTGCGGTACGCGGCGACGCTCGCCTTCGAGAGTCCGCGCTCGACGGCCAGGTGATCGAGATAGGTGGGCAGCTCGCGGTCGAGGAAGCGCGTAGACGGGTCGGGCCTTTTCGGCGCAGGCCGCCCCCCGCCGCGACGGTCGCTGCTAATGGGCCGCCGGGGCCGGAGTCATGCGCTGCACGACCTCGAGGATCTCCTCGTCGAGGAGCACGCGGTCGCTCTCCTTCGCGCGGCGGAAGATTGCGGCGACGAGCTCGGGGCGCACCTCCATGCCGCGGTCCTCGAGCCAGCACTCCACGTTGGAAACGCCGCTCATCGGCCCCACCTCGATGACCTGGTGCCGCCCGACCATGCTCGCCGGAACTCCCGAGTACACGCGGTCCGAGAGCCACTCGTCGCCCTTCTTTCGCGCCTTGATGATCGCCGCCGCGTGCACGCCCGTCCCGGTCCGGAAGGCATCGCGGCCCACGACCGGGTAGTTGTCCGGGATGCGCACGCCGGTCGCCTCGGACACCGCGGCGCAATAGTCGTTCAGGCGCGTGAGGTCGCGGTCGATCCAGCCCAGCAGCTGCAGGTTGACCAGCAGCTGGTCCATCGGCGTATTGCCGACCCGTTCCCCGATCCCGAGCGCGCAGGCATGCACCCGGTGCGCCCCCGCCTCGAGCGCCCAGAGCGCGTTCGTCACCCCCAGGCCACGGTCCTGGTGGCCGTGCCAGTCGACGCGTACCTCCGGGTCGAGCTCCGCCACGAACTGGCAAACGAACTTCACGAGGTTGCGCACGCCGTTGGGCGTGGCGTGACCGACCGTGTCGCACACGCAGACGCGCCTGGCGCCGGCGCGGATCGCGGTCGAGTACATCCCGCGGATGTGGTCGGGATGGGCTCGGCTCGTGTCCTCGGTCACGTACATGACCGGGAGGCCTTCCTTGACCGCCAGCGCGACCGCGTCCTCGGACAACCGCAGCATCCGGTCGAAATCCCAGTCCTCGGCGTACTGGCGGATGGGCGAGGATCCGATGAAACAGGACACCTCGATGGGCATGCCGACTTTCTGCGAGATCTCGATGATCGGAAGGATGTCGGCCGCCACCGTGCGGGCCGCACAGTTCGGGCGGATCTTCATCTTGCCCCGGACGATCTCCTGGGCCAGGCGGGTCACGGTCTCGACCACGTGTGGCCCGGCCCCGGGAAGGCCGATGTCCGCCGAATCGATCCCGAGCGCCTCCATGAGATGGAGGATGCGGATCTTCTGCTCGATCGAGGGGCTCTTGACCGAGGGTGATTGCAGGCCGTCGCGCAACGTCTCGTCGTCGAGCTCGACCTTGCCCCGCGCGGGGAAGACGGCTCCGCCGGCGCGGTTCCAGTCGTAGATGAGGTCGGAGTCCGGAGGCTGCAACAGCGTTTTCTTCCCCGGAGATTTTAGCAGGTTACGGGGAGGGCGCCCCGATCGCGAAATCCGCCCCGATGAACAGGGCCGTCTCGGGCGCGCCGAGCGAGGTCGAGAGCCCTCCTCCGAAAACGCCGCGCCGGTGGACGTCCAGCGCGAGCTCGGGCAGAACGCCGGCCGAGTCCCGCAGGGTCACGGTCTCGGTGCCCCAGCCCATCACGACTCCAATGCGCAGGCGGATCGCCGGCGAGATCGCGTACCGGAAGGCGAGATCGAAGTAGAACTCGTCGTTGATGGAGTTGGGGTCGTACCCCCGGTCGAACGCGACGGTTTCGGTGCCGAGAACCGCGATCGAGACGAATGGCAGATGCTGCCGGTCGTAGGTCGTCGTCAGGAACAGCTCCGTGCACGGCCAGGAATACCCCACGCCCAGCCGCACCGCTTCGAAGGACGCCGGGAGCGAGGCATCCCGGTCCAGGAAGGCGGGGGCGCTCTCGCGGTGCACGTCGAGGTTGCCCCACATCCCCTCCCCGTGCAGCAGCAGCGTCCACCCGGCCCGGCGCCAGCGCACCTCCGCGTCGGCGCCGAACAGGTTCCCCGAGGCGTCCTGAAACGACCCGGCGGCCGAGTTGTAGCCGTCGGGTTTTGCCCACCGAAACGCGGCCGCCGCTTCGAGCCCGGGCCAGCGATGCCGCCAGCCCGCCGCCAGGTCGGCCCTCGATGCGGACAGGGAGCGCGAAGACGAAACGGCGTTGTTTCCCCCCCCGATGTTGATCAGGTCCGTGGCGTTTTCGGCCCGCCGGTCCACCGCGAGCTCGACCGAGTCGCGCTCGCCCACCCGCAGGCGCCCGAGGAGCGCGAAGTTTTCGTAGCGGCCCGTGCCCGAGGTGAGTATGCGATCGAGGTCACCGAGCGCCTTCCTTTCCTGCTGGTCGTGCGAGGTGCCGAACGCCACGCGCGCCTGCCACTCGGAGGCGGGCGTGCCGGCCCCGAGGCCGTCCGCCGCGGGCCAGGCGTTGCCGAGGCCGATGAGGACGAACTTCGGCGTGACGTCCGAAGAGTCGACGCGCTCGGGCGTCACGTCGTAGCGGCGTGCCATCGTCGAGTAGGAGAATCCCATCTGGCCGCCGAGGCCGTTGCGCGGGGCCAGGTCCATGCCGAGCAGCCAGCCGGCGCAGAAGATGCACGCGCTGACGAGGTCCGTGCCCATGGCCCCTGCTCAGCGGCCTTCGAAGCGGGCCGGGCGTTTCTCGAGGAAGGCGTTCATGCCTTCTTTCGTGTCGGACGTCGCCGCGCAGAGGCCGAAGAGAGTTGCTTCGAGCAGCTGGCCCTCCGAGAGCGGCATCTCGAGGCCTCGCCGGATCGCCTCCATCGCATATCGGCAGGCGACCGGGCCGTTTGCCGCGATCTTCCTCGCGATGCCGAGGGCACCGGAGAGCGCTTCGCCCGCCGGAAAGACCCGGTTGACGAGGCCGATGCGCTCCGCCTCGGGGGCCGTCAGCCCCTTCTCGGCGGTCAGGACGAGCTCCATCGCCCGCGCGGGGCCGACGAGCCGCGCCAGCCGCTGCGTCCCCCCGTATCCCGGGAGGATCCCGAGCGACGTCTCGGGCAGTCCCATGCGCGCGTTCTCCGCGGCCACCCGCAGCGAGCATGCCATCGCGAGCTCGAGCCCGCCGCCGTACGCGAAGCCGTTGATGGCGGCAATCGTCGGCACCGGCAGGTTCGAGACGCGGTCGAACAGCGCCTGTCCCCGCCGTGCGTGCTCCCGGCCCTCGAGGGGCGAGAGCCTGGAGAGCTCGCCGATGTCGGCTCCCGCGATGAAGGCCTTCTCGCCGGCCCCGGTCAGTACGATGCAGCGCAAGCCCGGATCGGTTTCCGCGCTCGCGACCGCGCCCGCCAGATCTTCGAGGACGGCTGAATTCAGGGCATTCAGTTTCTCCGGCCGACTGACCGTGATCACGCGGATCCCGCCCTCCTGGTCGGAGACGCGAACGAGCTCGCCCATCGCCCTACCCTCCGTACTCGTAGAAGCCGCGTCCGGATTTCTTTCCGTAGCGCCCGGCGAGGACCATGCGCTTCAACAGCGGCGGAGGCGCGAAGCGCTTTTCGCGGTACTCGTCGAACATGATCTCCGCGATGGCGTAGGTCGTGTCGAGCCCGACGAAGTCGAGCAGCTTCAGGGGCCCCATCGGATGCCCGCACCCGAGCTCCATTCCCCGGTCGATGTCCTCGCGCGTGCCAACGCCCTCCTCGAGGGCGCGCACTGCGTCGAGGAGGTACGGCACGAGAAGCCGGTTGACGATGAAGCCCGAGTTGTCGTGCGTGCGGATGGGCTCCTTGCCGAGGGAGCGTGCGAATTCGAAGACGGCCGCGACCGTCTCCTCGGAGGTGGAGATCGTGCGGACCACTTCGACGAGCTTCATCACGGGGACGGGGTTGAAAAAGTGCAGGCCGGCGAAACGGTCCGACCGCTGCGTGGCCGCGGACATCTCCGTGATCGTGAGCGAAGAGGTGTTCGAGCAGAAGATCGTGGCGGGCTTGCAGATTCGGTCGAGGGCGCGGTAGGTCTCCTTCTTGACGTCCAGGTTCTCGACGATCGCCTCGATCACGAGGTCGCAATCGGCGAGGTCCTCGATCCGGGTGGTCGAGGAGATCCGCTTCCAGGCGGCGTCACGGTCGGCCGCGGCGAGCTTTCCCTTCTCGACCGCCCGGGCGAGCGACCCTTCGATCCGCGCAACGCCCTTCTCGACCAGGTCCTCCGACACCTCGCGCACCACGGTCTCGTAACCGCTCTTGGCGCACACCTCGGCGATGCCCGAGCCCATCAGCCCCGCGCCGAGCACGCCCACTTTATGCATCGTCATGGTCCTTCGACTCCTCCTCGGCCACCGCGGGGACGTTCTCGTCCCGCCCGGCGGCCTCTCCGCAAAAATTCCGCAGCGTCAGTTGCGGCACGAAAGCCGGCCCCGCCAGGGCGACGGTCGGCGCGCTCGGCGCCAGCACGATCCAGTCGTTCCCGGTCCAGTATTCGACCGCCTGCCGGCAGAGCCCGCTCTCGCTGAGCGTGGCGAGGACGGCGTTCAAGTCCGCCGTTCCATGCGCACGCAGATCCTTCAGAAAGTCGTCCACGGCGGCGGCGCGCACCGGAAAAGCGAGAATCCGCTCGGTCCACTTCACGCAAGACGATCCGCCGGGGCCCGCGCTAAGCGGCCGACTCCACGACGACCGCGATGCCCTGGCCCCCGCCGATGCACGCCCCGGCCACCCCGAAGCGAACCCCGCGGCGGCGCATCTCCTTCAAGAGGGTCAGCGTGCAGCGGGTCCCCGTCGCGGCCAGAGGGTGCCCGAGCGCGATCGCTCCGCCATTCACGTTGAGCTTCTCCCGGTCGAGGGAGAGCTCGCGCATCACGCCGAGGATCTGCCCCGCGAACGCCTCGTTGATCTCCCAGAGGCCGATGTCGTCCTGTTTGAGGCCGGCCCTGGCGATCGCCGCCCGCGCTGCAGGCGCCGGGCCGATGCCCATCAACTCCGGCTCGACGCCGACGACCGCCCACGAGGCGAGCCGGCCGAGGGGCGTGCGTCCCTTCGCCCTGGCCGCCCGCGCCGTCGTCACGACCACCGCAGCCGCGCCGTCCACGATCCCGGACGCGTTGCCGGCCGTGACGCCCCCGTCCTTGCCGAAGGAAGGCGGCAGCCCCGCGAGTCCTTCGAGGGTGGAGTCCGGGCGCAGGTGATCATCCTTTTCGACCCGCACGGTCTTGCGTCCCGCCTTGACATCGACCGGCACGACTTCCTCCGACAGGCGGCACGCCGCCCACGCCTCGGTCGCGCGCTGTTGCGAGCTGAGCGCGTAGGCGTCCTGCTCCCCGCGCGTGATCCCGTACTTTGCGGCCACCCGGTCGGACGTCTGCGCCATGTAGAGGCCGCAGTAGGAGTCGAGCAGCGAAACCATGAGCGAGTCCTCGAGCTGCCCCTGGCCGAGGCGCAGGCCCTTGCGGGCGCCCCGGATGACGTGCGGCGCCTGCGACATGTTCTCCATCCCTCCGGCGAGGACGGTCGTTGCCTCTCCGAGGAGAATCCGGTGAGCCGCCTGGACGATGGCCTCGAACCCCGACCCGCAGAGGCGGTTGACCGTCAGGGCCGGGACCTCTTTCGGCACTCCGGCCTTGAGGCCGACGTGCCGGCCGCCGTAGATGGCGTCGCCCGAAGTCTGGAGGGCGTTGCCAAAGATGACGTGGTCGATCTCCCCCGGTTCGGTGCCGCTGCGGAGCATCGCCTCGCGGGAGGCGTGGACCCCCAGATCGATGGCGGAGACGTCCGAAAAAGCGCCGTTGTACTCCGCCATCGGAGTCCGAGCGCCCTCGAGGATCACGATTTCGGGGTTGGTGTCCGACATGAGAGACGCGAGTTTACCTCAGGCATAGGCCGCGTAAACCGCGGCGTGAAAGCGCTGGCGCACCTCGTTGAACGGGATCTCTCGCACTTCCGGATGGATCCGATTCGTCAGCAGGACGCTCACGAGCTGCCTGTCCGGATCGATCCAGAGCGACGTCCCCGTGAATCCCGTGTGGCCGAAGGCCCGCGCAGACATCTCGGGAATGGCGGAGCCGGCGCCGCGCCGCCCCTGCCACGCCAGGCCCCGCGCCTCCGACAGGGCCGGCGTCCGATCCTCGCCCGCCTCCACACGGCCGGGCTCGAGCCAGGTTCGGGCCAGGGCGTACACATCGGCCGCCGCGGCGAAAAGACCGGCATTGGCGGCCACCCCGCCGCGCCGGAAGGCGTTGCCGTCATGGACTTCCCCGCGCACGACTCCGTCGCGAAAGCGGGCGTAGGTCAATCCGCGCGACTCGGTCATGGCGCGTTCGAAGCGGTCCCCCTTTTCCGTCGCGGCCGCCCCGGCACCGGGCGGTGGAAGAAAGCGGGCGCCGGAGCCGGCTGGTCCCGCGACGAGATCGGAGAAGAGACGATCGAGCGGCGCCGCGAAGACCGTCTCGAGGATCTCGCCGAGGAGAAGAAAGTTCAGGTCGCTGTAGAGCACCCGCTCGCCGGCCCTCGTCTGGGGCTCCATCGAGCAGAGCGTTTTCCGGTAGGCCTGCGCTCCCTCGCCCCGCGAGTACAGCGGGTACCACGCTGCGAGCCCGGACGTGTGGGTCAGCAGATGCTCGATCCGAATTCCCTCGAAGCACGTCTGCTTCCACTCGGGGAGGTAGCGCCCGGGCGCCCCGTCGAGCGCCAGCGCATCCCCGGCGACCGCGACGAGGGCGCCCGCGCACAGGGGCTTCGTGAGGCTGGCCAGATCGAAGGGGGTCTCCCGCGCGACGGCGACACGCTCGGGCTCGAGGCAGGCATGCCCCGCGGCCGCAATTTCCAGGACGCCGTCGCCCGACCCGGCGAGCGCGACTGCTCCCGGAAACGAGCCCGCGGCGATCTCGTCCTCGAGAAAGCGCTCGATGGGCGTCATGGTCCGAGCGCCAGCAGCTCGGTGCGCCTCGGCGCGGCGCGCGCCGCGTTCTTCGCGGCCGCCGCCGCCGGCGCCGCACCCCTCCGAAGCGAGGCCCGCTCGCGCTCGAGCCCGGCGATCTCGACGTCGAGCCGCGCGGCCGTCCTCGCGTCGCGCTCCGACCGGCGCGCCTCGCGCAAGCGGGCGATGGCTCCCGCGTACGACTCGAGCGCAGCGTCGGTGACCCGCGCGGCCTCGAGAACCTGCAGGGCCTCGACGATCCGCGCCCGGACCCAGGCGATCTCAAGCGGGTCGGCACCCAGGGCGGAGGCCGCCTCGGCCTCGGTCCGTCGCCCGGCCGCTTTCCGTACTCTCAGGAATGCGTCCAACTGCGCGTCGGTCAACAGCCCGTCCGCGGGGGGACGGAATCTCAGCAGGGAACGGGACTGCAGGGCTCGCCCCGCGTCGAGGTCCGCGGTCTCGAGCTTCCGGCAACCGGCCGCCGGCAGCGCCGTGATCGCCAGAACGAGAGCGAGCGCTGCGCGGTCCATCCGGCCCCAGTGTACCCATCCCAAGCCTTTCCCGGGCAACGGTTTCGGGTCGCCCTCGCTTCGTTTACACTTAGCAGGTTCGGCGGCGGGCCAATGCTCGACAAAATCGGAAAATACGAGGTTTCGGAACAGATCGGTGTGGGCGGCTTCGGCGCCGTGTACCGGGGCCGGGACCCGTTCATCAAGCGCACCGTGGCCATAAAGACGTGCCAGGTCAACGACGAAGAGATCAAGCACCGGTTTTTTCGCGAGGCCGAGCTGGCCGGCAACCTCCACCACCGCAACATCACGACGATCTACGACTTCGGTGTCGAGAACGGGATTCCGTACATCGTCCAGGAGTTTCTGACTGGCGAAGACCTCGACCGGAAGATCAAGCGCGCGGACCCCATCCCGGTCGCGCGCAAGGTCGAGATCCTCATGGCCATCACCGAGGGACTCGGCTACGCCCACGCGGCCAGCATCATCCACCGCGACGTCAAGCCCGCCAACATCCGCATCCTCGAGGACGGCACGGTCAAGGTGATGGATTTCGGCATCGCCAAGTCGCTCCAGACCGAATCCAACCTGACGCAGACCGGCATCACTCTGGGCACCTCGGCATACCTCGCACCCGAGCAGATCCGAGGCGAGTCGATCGACCGGCGCACCGACGTCTTCGCCCTGGGCGTCCTGTCGTATGAATTCCTCTGCTACCGCAAGCCCTTCCGGGGAGAGCACCTCTCGACCATTCTCTACAAGATCCTGAACGAGACCCCGGAGCCGATCGAAGCCACGGCGCCGGGCGCGCCCGCGCCGCTGGTCGCGGCGATCAACAGGGCCCTCGCCAAGGCGCCGGCGGACCGTTACCCGACCATGGAGGAGTTCCGGAAGGATCTGCAGGCCGTCTACCGGGAGCTCGTCGGCGCCTCCGGCATGTACAGGGTGACGCAGGTCCTGCCGGACACGGTCAGGGCCACCCGCCCCGAGGTCGCCGACGAAGATCCCACGATCGCGACTCCGTCGGCCGGCCTGCCCCCGTTCCACATCACCCCTCCGTCGGGCGCACTGGCGCGCCTTCCGGCGACCGATGCAACGCCGACGTCGGGTTCGATCTCCGCTGGGGCACGGCCGCCTCTGGAGCTCGTGAACTTCCGCGATCCGTCGGCGGAGGCCGTGGCGGACGAGACCGCCGTGGGTGCGCGCCGCACGGGCAACGCCGCCCCCGCAATTCGGAAGACCCGGCTGACCGTCCTCGCCTCGCTCCTCGTACTCGGCGTCGCGGCCGCAGAGGTCTATCGCCTCCTGAACCGCGAGCCGGAGGCACAAAGGCCCGCGCCCGCCCTCCCGACTCCGGCGTCCGCGGTTGCGCCGACGGCCGCAATTGAGTTCCCCGTTCCGAAACTCGGCGAGGGCGAGACGGCGCCCCGTGCTGTCCCGACCGCTCCCGATCCGCCGCCGGCTCCGGCGATCACGTCCCCGGCGGAGGCCGCGGCGGCCGCGGTCGCCCCGGCCCCCGCGGAGAAGCCCGTCCCGCCCAGGCAATTCAAGATACAGTTCTCCTCCGTGCCGACGGCCACATTCTCGGTCGACGGAAGAGTCATCGGCCCTTCCATTCCCGCCCGCACCGTCCAGCTCGACGAAGGCGAACACACGGTCCGCTTCGAGGCCAAGGGATTTCCCGTCCACGAAAGGACGTTCCAGGTTGGATCGAAGTTCGATGACCGCATCCACTACCAGTTCCCCGTGTCCATGCTCGTCATCGAGGCCGCGGGCTGGGACGGAGCGTCGGTACTGGTCGATGGCAAATTCAAGGGCACCCTGCCGGGAGCCGCCCGCCTCAAGCTCGCTGCGGGCTCCTACACCGTCACGCTCTCCCGCGAAGGGATGAACCCCGTCACGGAAAAGATCACCGTCCCGGACGGCGCCCCGAAGACCTGGGCGCCCGCTCCCCCTTCGGCTGCAGGCGCCGGGGGGACCTCTTGAGAAGGGCGCTGGCCTTCACCCTTGGACTGCTGCTGGCGACCGCCGCGCTCGCCCAGGACGCGACCCGGCTCGAGGGCGAGGCCAAGCGCGCCTTCGACTCGGGCCGGTTCAAGGAAGCGGGAGAGAAGTACGCCCGGGCCGCCGAGACGGCGGGTGTGGCGGCGGACCGGAAAGCCGACCTCCACCTGCAGAGCGCCTGGTCGTACTACATCGCCGGCAACTCCAGGATCGCGCGCGAACAGCTCAAGTCCGCGCTCTCGGCCCGCCCGGATCTCAAGGTCATCCCGGACTTCTACAGCCCGGACTTCGCCACCCTCGCGGCCGCCGTTCGCGCCGAGTTCGCGGGCTCGAACGTCCCGGCCATCGACATCGACGAGCTCAAACGATCCGCGCGCGCGAAGCTCGCGGACGGAAAGGCCGAGGACGCCCTCTTCGACCTGAAGCGGGCCGGCAATTCCACCGACCCCGAAGTCTACCGGCTCATCGCGGAGGCCGACGACCGCCTGGGACGCGCGGCCGACGCCGACGCCGCGCGCCGGAAGGCCGCCGAAGCCGAGAAGGCGCTCGTCAGCTCCGTGGCCATCGGCCCCTCGGCCAACGGCGGATCGGCGACCGACGCCTCCCCCCCGGCCGCGACCGCTCCGGCCGTCGGTCCCCTGCTCGAATCCGCCGCGCAGGCGCTTTCCTCCGGGGACTTCCGCGCGGCCGCGTCGTATGCGCGCCAGGCCTCGGAGGCCGACCCGAAGAATGCCGAAGCGCATCGCATCCTGGGCGACGCCGCCCTCGCCGGCGGGCAGGACGCCGACGCCGAGCGGGAGTTCACCGCCGCCATGGTGCTCGAGGCGACCAACGCCAGGTCCGAGCTGGGCCTCGGAGTCGTCGCGGAGCGCCAGAAGAAGTGGAACACGGCGGCCAGCCACTACCGCCGGGCCCTGGATCTCAATGCCAGGAGCGTGGCGGCGGCCCGCGGCCTCGGCCGGGCGATGAGCGAGATCGGCGACAAGAGCGCGGCGCGCATCGCCTTCGGACTCGCCATCGAGATCGATCCGGCATCGGCCGACGCCCGCAACGACTTCGGCGTGTTCCTATTCCAGGCCGAGGAGCTCGACCGCTCCGTCGAGGAACTGATGGAGGCGGTGAAACTCGACGGCAAGTCGGCGATCTTCCACGAGAACCTCGGGCGCGCGTTCCGGAAGAAGAAGATGTGGAAGGAGGCCGATCGGGAGTTCGCCGAGACGACGCGCCTGGCTCCCAACGAGACGGCCGCCTGGACCGCGCTCGGGGCCACCCGCGCCGAGCAGAAGAAACTCGACGAGGCAGTCACCGCGTTCGGGACCGCCTTTTCGCTCGACCCTTTGAACGAGGAGGCCGCGGGCGGGCTCGCGCTCGTTCTCGCGGAAGGCGGCAAGCTGGCCGAGGCCGAGGCCGCGCTCGCCAGGGCTATCGAGAGCAACGCGAAGTCTCCGGTGCTGTGGAACAATCTCGGCGTCGTGCGCGTCGAGCGCGGCAACTACGCCTCGGGCATTGCCGCCTTCCAGAAGGCGCTCGACCTCGACGGAGGGTTCGAAACCGCGAAGTCGAACCTTTCGCGCGCCGGTGAGCTTGCCGTGCTCGACCGGGCCGCCTCGTAGGGCCGGGCCTCGGACACGACGGGTGCTGACGACTCTTGCACTGCTCTGCTCCATGAGCGCATACGCCCCGTCCGCGTCCGACTATCGTGCCCAGATCGAGGCCTGGAAGGCCACGCGCGTGGCCCGGCTCCGGGCCGACGACGGTTGGCTGACGGTCGTGGGTCTCTTCTGGCTTTCCGAAGGAGACAACTCGGTCGGCAGCGCGCGTGAGAACACGGTCGTCCTTCCCGAAGGCAAGGCCCCGCGCACCGTCGGGACGCTCCGGCTCGACGCCCCGAAGCTCTCGTTCCGGCCCGCACCCGGCGCCGACCTCCGCATCGACGGCTCTCCCGCGCGGCCAACGGAGATCCGTTCCGACGCCGCGGGCGAACCCACCATCCTGTCTGCTGGATCGATCCGTTTCTACGTCATCGAGCGCGACCACCGCTTCGCCGTGCGCGTCAAGGACAGCGACAGCGAGGCCCGCCGGGCCTTCCACGGCATTGCCTCTTTCCCCACCGATCCGAGCTGGCGGATCGAGGCACGATTCGAGGCCTACGATCCTCCCCGCTCGATCGCGGTCCCCAACGCGCTCGGCCACATCGATGCCGAGACCTCGCCCGGCGCGCTCGTCTTCACGCGCGACGGCAAGTCACTGCGCCTCGACGCCGTCCTGGAGAAGGGGGAGACGGATTACTTCGTCATCTTCGGCGACCGGACGAACGGGACGGACACTTACGGGGCCGGGCGGTTCCTGTACGTCGCCCCTCCGGTAGACGGCAAGACGGTGATCGACTTCAACAAGGCCTACAACCCGCCCTGCGTCTTCACGCCATACGCCACGTGTCCCCTGCCTCCGCCGCAGAACAAGCTTCCCATCCGCGTCGAAGCCGGTGAGAAGGATTACGGTGGTCACTAGGGCCGGAGCGCGTCGAGCAGCTCCTTCAGCATCCTCGCCGTCGCGCCCCAGATGACATGGGGCCCGTAGTGGTAGAAGAGCGTGGGCTCATCCCGGCCTGCAAGCACGCGCCGCTCCAGGATCTTCGGGTCGAGCAGAGCCGCCACCGGCGCGTCGATCACTTCGGCGATCTCGGCCTCCGCGGGGCGCAGAACGTGCGGATACGGAATTGCTCCGACGAAGGGCTCGACGAAGAAGTCTGACACCGTCGTCAGCGGGCTGAGCGACCCGAGCAGCCGGATGTCTTCCCGCGGGATTCCGAGCTCCTCCTGCGTTTCGCGAACGGCGGTGGCGAACGCGGATGCGTCGCCCTCCTCTTCCCCGCCCCCCGGAAAGGAGATCTGGCCCCGGTGGTGTTCGACGGTCTCCGTGCGCCGGGTCAGGACGATGCGCAGCGCGCCGTCGCGCACGAAGAGGGGCAGAAGGACGGCCGCGCGCCGCTGGCCGGCGGGCGCTTCGGGGTGTTCCCGCTCGCGCGCGTCGAGCCGGTCCGCAAGCTCGTCCATCCAGGAGACGGGGGCCTTCTGCCCCGCGTCAGGTGGCACGGGCAGGGCTCCCGTCCGCCGCCCATTTGAGGTACGCCTCGACGAAGGGCGCCACCCCCCCGTCGAGGACCCGGTCCGTATCGCCCGACTCGAAGCCGGTCCTGTGGTCCTTGACCATGCGGTAGGGGTGCAGCACGTAGGAGCGGATCTGACTGCCCCACTCGATCGCCTTCTTCTCGCCCACACGCTGCGCTTCCTCGGCCCGCCGCTCGTCGAGCGCGCGCTGGTAGAGGCGTGCGCGCAGGACGCGCATCGCCAGATCCCGGTTGCGCCCCTGGCTGCGCTCGTTCTGGCAGGTCACGACGATGTTGGTCGGCAGGTGAGTGATCCGGACGGCCGAGTCCGTGACGTTGACGTGCTGTCCGCCGGCCCCGCTCGAGCGGTACGTGTCCACGCGCAGGTCCCTGTCGGCGATCTCGATCTCGATGTTCTCGTCGATCTCCGGCGCCACGTACACGGACGCGAACGAGGTGTGGCGCCGCTGCGCCGAGTCGAAGGGGGAAATGCGGACGAGGCGATGGACGCCCATTTCGCCCTTGAGGTAGCCGTAGGCGTGGTCCCCGACGACGTGCAGTGTCGCGCTCTTCAAGCCGGCTTCCTCGCCGTCCTGCCGGTCGATCAGCTCCGCCTTCCAGCGCCGGGACTCCGCAAAGCGCATGTACATGCGCAGCAGCATCTCGGCCCAGTCCTGGGACTCCGTGCCGCCCGCCCCGGCGTGGATGGAGAACCAGGCGTTGTTTGCGTCCTCCGGGGCGCTCATCTTCACGGCCAGCTCGAGCTCGTCGGAAAAGGAAGCGGCCCCGGCGAGCGCGGCGCGGGCCTCCGGCTCGCCGGGCTCGCCCTCGCGCAGGAGCTCGCCCAGCGTATCGAGCTCGCCCTTCCAGTCGTCGAGCCGCGCCGCCGTCTCGAACCTCTTCTCGAGGGCCCGCGTCTGGCGGAGGATGTCCTGGGCTTCCTCCTGCCTCGACCAGAAGTCGGGCGCGGAGGCTTTCTCTCTCAGGCCGACGAGCGCGCTCCGCGCCGCGTCCAGATCAAAGATAGCCCCGAAGCGCGGTCAGGCGCCCCGAGGCATTCGTGAGAGCGGACAGAAGATCGTCGCGTTCGGTCATCGTGAAGTCGTCGGCCGCGAATCGTGGGCCGTGAACTGGCGGTCCCGCACCCAGCGGACGAGGCCGAAGAGTAGCACGGCGGCGCCGAGGGCGTCGGCCACGGGCGGGATGCGGAATCCCCAGCGGGTCCATGTGGTGCTCCCGGTCTCGAGGCGCACGCTGCCGCGGACGAGCGTCCTCTGGTTGGGACGCGTCTGGGCGAGAATCCGGCCGCGCGGGTCGACGATCCCCGAGATACCGGTGATGGCGGCGCGGATGAGATAGCGGTCGTTCTCGACCGACCGCAGGACGGCGCCGGCGAAGTGCTGCTCCTGGGCCCCGCCCCGGCCATACCAGGAGTCGTTGGAGATCGTCGCCAGCAGGTTTGCCCCGTCGGCCGTCTCCCGGCGCGCCAGCGAGGGATAGATCGTCTCGTAGCAGATCGCGGTGCCGATCGCGAGGGCGCCGGAGCGAAGGACCGCGGGCGTCGCCGCTTTCTCGAACGCGCCGATCTCGGTCGAGATCTGCCGAACGAAGAAGAACACGCGGGGCAGGGGGACGTACTCGCCGAAGGGCACCAGGTGGACCTTCCGGTAGGGTCTGCCCGCGAGCCCTCCGGGCGCGAGCAGCCGCGCCACGTTGTAGTAGCGGCCGTCGGACTCCTCCTCGACGTCGTTGAAGAGGATCGAGGGCCCCGCCTGCGCGATCGTGGCGAGATCCTGCCGCAGGGTGAGGCTGCGCTGCCAGTAAACCGGCAGCGCCGACTCCGGAATCACGATCAGGGAGGGGCGCTCGGCGGCGGCTTCCTGCGCCTGCACGAGGACCTCACCGTAGGTCCGCACGGCGCCCTCGGTGCCCGCGCGCATCTCCTCGGTGAGATTCGGCTGGAGCAGGGCCACCGCCAGCTCCGGATGCTCGGGTCGCGCCGCCGCGAGCCGGACCGTTCCCCAGACCCCCGCAGCGATGACGAGCAGGGCCGCACCGAGAATCGGGCGCAGCCGCCCCGTCGTAATGCCCGCCGCAAGCAACGCGGACAACCCCACGGCCAGCGCCCCCACCCCGTAAACGCCCCAGACCGATGCCGTCTGCAGCCAGACCGGATGGCGATACAGAGCATGTCCCACGAGATTCCACGGGAACCCGCCGTAGACGAGTTCCGATCGCACGTGCTCGGTCGCCATCCAGAGCAGCGGAAACGCGGCCATGCGCCACGGAGAGCCGGCGGGGGCCGAGGCGACCGTTCCCCACGCGACGATCGCCGGCCATTCCGCCAGGATCAACGACAGGATGACCAGGCACACGACCCCCATCGGACCGGCCTGTCCGCCGTAGCGCGTGACGACGAAGTAGATCCATGGGATCGAGGCGCACCAGTACGCGATGCCGAACAGGACTCCCGACCAGAGAGCCCGGCTGCGGCTTTCCTCCCGCGCCAGGGCTGCCAGCCAGGGAACGAGGGCGAGGGGCAGCAGGACGACCCATTCCACCGGGGGAAAGGCCAGCGCAAAGAGAAGGCCAGAGAGAACGCCGGCCAGGGGCGTGCGCCAGCGATGCGATCTGCCAGCCACGGATCGGGCTACGCGCCGGCACCGGCGGCAAGCAGGGCTTCCTCGGCCCGATACGAAGAGCGCACGAAGGGCCCCGCGAACACGTGGCGAAACCCCAGCCGCACTCCGAACTCCCGGTGCCGATCGAAGACTTCCGGATGGACGTACTCCACGACGGGCAGGCTTTCCGGCGAAGGGCGCAGGTACTGGCCGATCGTGACGATGTCCACCGAGGCCTCGCGCATCCCCTCGAGCAGCGTGCGGACTTCCTCCTCGCGCTCCCCGAGGCCGAGCATGAAGCCCGACTTGGTCGTCAGGCCCGGATCCAGGATCTTCGCGGCCGACAGCAGGCCGAGCGAACGGTCGAGCCGGGCGCCGCGCCGTACGCGCCTGTACAGCCGGCCGACCGTCTCCACGTTGTGATTGAAGACGTCGGGCCTGGCCTCGACGACGACGCGCAGCGAATCGAAACGGCCGAGGAAGTCGGGAGTCAGCACCTCGATGCCGGGCGGCGGCGCAAGCGTCCGCAGCGCCGTGATCGCGGCGGCAAAGTGGGAGGCCCCGCCATCGGGCAGATCGTCGCGATTCACCGACGTCAGGACGACGAAGCGAAGACCCATTTCCTCGACCGCCGACTTCACGCGCCAGGGCTCCATGGGGTCCACCGGCGCCGGTTTGCCGGTGGCGATGTCACAGAAACCGCAGGCCCGCGTGCAGACGTCCCCGAGGAGCAGAAACGTCGCCGTTGCGCGGGCGAAGCATTCGCCCCGATTGGGACACCGTGCCTCCTCGCACACGGTGTGGAGCCCGTGCGAGCGCATCACCTTCTTGACGTCATGGAGGTCTTCGAGGCGCAGCTTGTGCTGGCGGATCCAATCCGGCGCCCGAAGCACCGGCAACTCGGTCACTTCCCCTCCGGAACGATCCATGCTTCGCGGATCTTTTCCTGCTTCGCGAGGCGGGACACGGCGCGGGACGCTTCCTCGTCGGTCCGGTACGGCCCGACCCGGACCCGGAAGACCTTTCCCTTCGGGCCGGAGACCGCAAGGATCACGGCGTGGAACCCGTGCTTCGAAAGCCGGGCCGACAGGGAGCTGGCCTCTTCATGGGACTGCAGGGATGCCGCCTGGACCCAGATCCGCCCGGAGGAAGGCGCAGCCCCTCCGGCCTTCGGGCTCGACGCCGGCTTGCCCGCCACCGCGCCCGGCGCGGGCGCAGCCCTGGGGCCTGCCGGAGGCGCGGAGGCGGCCGCGTCCTCGGCCGTGCCGTCCTCGAAAGCCTGCAGCGTCGCCGGCGTCGTCGGCTCCGCCGGCACGGGTGTCGCGATACCCGGGGCCAGTTCCGTGCGCGACGGGCCCGAGGAGGACGGCAGAGGGACGCCCGTCTCGACCAGAGGGATCGCCTCCGACGCCGGCGGGGGCGTCCCGACGGCGGTCGGGTCCGCGGCGCGATCCGGCAGACCGCGCTCCTCGCCGACCGGTCCGCGCCCCGACATCCCGGCCACGAGGCCCAGGGCGAACGCCACGCCCAGAGCGAGCAACAGGCCGGCGAACAGACCCACCGCCTGTCGGGCCGTCAGCGAGATCTGGTAATGCGTGCGGGGCTCGTCCACGGACGCAAGTGTAACTTGCGCGCTCCCCGCTGTCAGCCCGGCGGAGTCATCGGAGTTGCGGCTCGTGGGTCATGAGTTATAAATGCGCGTGCGAATCCGGCCAACCGAGGCGATCCACTTCGCGGCGCTCGCCGTGTTGACGGCGTTGGCGCTCGTCCTGCGTCACCGGCTCGAGCACCCGGTCAACATGCTCCTCGGGTACGCCGCCCTCGCCGCGTACGTCTGCCTCATGACCTTACTCGCGCGGCGGATCGATCGACTCCCCGCGCCCGTGGCTTTCGTGGTCGACTTCTACCCCGCCGGGACCCTCCCGATCCTGTTCAGTACGCTCGAGCCCCTCATCCAGGCCCTGCGAGGCGGTGCGCGGGACGATCTGCTCATCGCGGCCGACCGCGCGATGTTCGGCGTCGACGTCACGGTCTGGATGCAGCGGCTCGTTCGCCCCGTGCTGAACGACATTTTCTACTGCTTCTACTCGACCTACTACTTCATCGCGCTGACGCTCGGCCTCGTGCTGTGGCTGCACGACCGGCCCACGGCGCGTCGCTTCGTCTTCACACTCATTTTCGTCTACTACGTCTCGTACGCGGGGTACTTCCTGATCCCGGCGCTCGGCCCGCGGTTTGCCCAAGCCTCCCTGTATACGGTGTCGCTGACAACGACGCCGATCGCGCGCACGATCAACGACACGATCAACAGCATGGAAAAGACGAAGTTCGACGTCTTCCCGTCGGGCCACACGATGATCTCCGTGGCCGTGCTGATCGTGGCCTGGAAGCGTTCGCGAAAGACTTTCTGGTGGCTCCTGCCGGTGGCCACGGGACTGATCATCTCGACCGTCTACTGCCGCTACCACTACGTGATCGACCTGATCGCGGGGGCGACGCTCGCATTCGTCACCGTGCCGATCGGGGACCGCATCTACGACCGGTTGATGCAGGGCCGGTCGTAGCCGCGCGGGAGAGGCGAGCCCCTCCCCTACAAAGCCTTTTCGTAGATCCGATACGTCTTGTAGAGCTTGCCGCCCCAGAGTTTCACGGAACCGATGACCAGCTCGTTGTCTTCGAGCAGCCACGACACCTCGGCGCCGGTATACCCCTTCGACAGGAGATACCGCAGGGTGTCCACCATCATGACCGACTGGATGCCGCTCAGGCGGTGCTCCTTCTTGACGCCGAGGGTCAGCACGCGGACGGTCTTGATCCTCCGGGTCCCGAGAAGGAATTTCAGCCACCCGAACGGCAGCAGCCGCCCCCGGGTCGGGGCGATGGCGACGTTGTAGTCCGGCAGCATGAGCATGAATGCGATCGGCTCGAGCGTGCCATCGGGGCGCTTCTTCTCCGCGAGCCACAGGAGCTCCTCGACGAGCAGGGGCTTCATGCGTTTGGCCATGAAGTCCATCTCCTCCGGCGTCATCGGGACGAAGCCCCAGTTCTTCTCCCACGCCGCGTTGTAGACCTCCCGAATCTTCAGCAGGTCCCTCGCCAGCCCGCCCTTGGCGACGTTTCGGACGATGACGCCGGGCTCGCGCTTGCGAAAGCGTTCGGCCACCCGGGACAGGCGCTCCAGCGGTCCCTCCTCGAGGTCCAGCCAGTAGGCGAGCAGGTCCTTGGCCTTCCGAAAGCCCTGGCCTTCGAGCAGCCCGATGTAGTACGCCGGGTTGTAGGTCATCATCAGGACCGGAGGCGACCCGAAACCGTCCACGAGCAGTCCCGCCTCGTCGTTCAGCGTCGGGTTGGCGGGACCGCGCAGCACCGTCATCTTGCGCTCACGGCCCCATGCCGCAGCCGCCCCGAGCAGCAACGCCGCGACCTCCGGATCGTTCGACGACTCGTAGAACCCGAAGAATGAAGCCGTCTCGTCATGGAACGCGTTGTGGTTGCGGTCGAGAATCGCCGCGATGCGTCCGACGTCCTGCGAGTTCCGTCGGACGATGAAAAGCTGCATCTCGCCGTGCTGGAAGAACGGGTTCGCGTCGGCAAACACCTTGGCGAGGTCGTCGCGCAGCGGTGCGACCCAGTTCCGGTCGCCGGCATACACCCGATCCGCGACGTCGAAGAAGCGGGACAGATCGGCCTTCGAGCGTCCGATGCGCTCGATCGAGGCCGGCAGGGGCGTGGCGCTCACGGCAAGCCCTCCACTGCGTTGCCGGGCTTCAGACGCTGACCGTCCGAACCAGGCCAACCTCCCGGCCGACTTTCTCGATCGCGTCGAGCGCGCGCTCAAGGTGCTGGCGCGTGTGCGTGGCCATGAGCGAGGTGCGGATGAGCGCGCGCCCCGGCGGCGTGGCCGGAGAGAGGACGCAGTTCACGAAGATGCCTTCTTCCTGGAGGCGGTGGACCATGCGCAGGGCCGTCAGGTCCTCCCCGACGACGACGGGCACGACGGGGCTCTTCGATTCCCCGGTGTCGAGCCCGAGCGAGCGCAGGCCCTCGGCGAAAAAGCGGGTGTTCTCCCACAGCCGGTCCCGCCGCTCGGGCTCCCTGTCCATGATCTCGACGGTCGCCAGCGCGGCCGCGGCGGAGGCCGGGGGCGGCGCTGCCGAGAAGATCAGTGTCCGGGCGCGGTGCTTGATGTAGTCGATGACCGTGGCGTTGCCGGTGATGAACCCCCCAACCGAGGCCATCGACTTGGAAAAGGTCCCCATGATCAGGTCCACGTCGTGCTCGAGGCCGAAGTGCTCGGCCGTGCCGCGTCCGGTCCTGCCGAGGACGCCGATCCCGTGCGCGTCGTCCACCATGACTCCGGCCGCGTACTCGCGCGCAACCGAAACGATCTCCGGAAGCGGCGCGACATCGCCTTCCATCGAGAACACGCCGTCCACGACTACGAACCGGCCGCGCGCCTCGCTATCGGCCCGCATCTGCCGGCGCAGGTCGGCCGGGTCGTTGTGCTTGAAACGTTTCACGTTGCCGAACGAGAGCCGGGCGCCGTCGATGATGCACGCGTGGTCCTGCTTGTCGAGGTAGACCGTGTCGCCCTTTCCGACGAGACAGGAAATCGCTCCGAGGTTGACCTGGAATCCGGTCGAAAACGTGACCGCCGCCTCCTGGCGCATGAAGCTGGCCAGGCGCTCTTCGAGCCGGACGTGCAGGTCGAGCGTTCCGTTGAGGAAGCGACTGCCAGCGCAACCGGATCCATATTTCCGAATCGCATCGATCGCGGCCTCCTTCACCCGGGGATCGTTGGTGAGGCCGAGGTAGTTGTTCGAGCCGAGCATCACCAGGCGTCGCCCGCCGATGGTGACCTCCGGGTCTTGAGCGGACTCGATCACCCGAAAGAACGAGTAGTACCCGGTCTGCCGCACACGCGCGGCTTCCTCGTAGCGATAGCACTTTTCGAAGAACGGAGAGGTCCCCGCCGTCTCCGCCCTGGCCCGGGCGAGTTTGCTCATGGTCCCCCCCAACTTGTCCGATTGCCTGACCGGCGGCGGGATATTAGCAAATTTTACAAAGTTCTGCCCTGAAGCCAACCCGCGCCCACGTACCAGTCCCATGTGGACCTCAGGCCCTGTTCGAGAGCCACCGGGGCCGGCAGGTCGAGCTCGCGGCGCAGGGGCCCGGAATCGCACAGCCAGTCCCCGGCCAGGATCTCCTTCGCCTTGTCCGCATTGAAGGGCCTCGAGCGGCCCGAGACCGTCTCGACGGCCGTCTCGAAGAGTCCGAGCAGGCGAACGGCTGCATTTGGAACTCCGATCAGCCGCGCCGGCCGGCGCGGCAGCCGCGCAATGAGGCCTGCCAGCTCTCCAAGCCGGACCGGCTCCGGATCGCAGAGAAAGCGCGTGGCTCCCGCAAGATCTCGGCGCGAGGCGGCGCGAGCGATCGCTAGAGACACCTGGTCCACGCCGAGGATCTGGACGCGGGCGTGTCGGACGGGGACGGGCACCCAACCCCTTGCCGCCATCCGGAAGTACTCGAAGAGCCCCCGGTCTCCGGGCCCGTAGACGACTCCCGGGCGCAGCGCGATCCACGGCCCCTTCCAGGTCTGCGCGAGCACCTGCTCGCCCTCGCGCTTGGAGGTCCCGTACCAGGAAATGGGGCGCGAGGGATCCGCGTCGGAGACGGGCCGCCCCTGCCGGGCAGGACCGGCCGCCGCAAGGCTCGACACGAGCAGGAAGAGCGCATCCGGAGCGGCGCTCCCGGCGGCCTCGAGCAGCCGCTCGGTGCCGCGCACGTTGACTTCGCGATAGTCCTCGAGGGTCCTCGCCTTGGTAAGACCGGCGACGTGGACGATCGCCTCGACCCCGGCCAGGGCCGACCGTGGGATGCCGCCTTCCGAGAGGTCGCCTGCAACCGTCTCGACGGGGAGGCCTTCGAGCAGACCGCCGGTGGCGCGGGCGGCATTGCGGGCGAGCAGCCGGACCTTCCAGCCGTGGGCCACGAGCGCACGGGCGACGTGTCCTCCGACGAACCCCGTCCCTCCCGTCAGAAATGCCGTCGGCATGCCCGTCGGATTCTATTGACTGGCGGCGCAGTCCCGCGAGAGTATTCCGCGACTTCATGAAACCCATTGGAAACTCCTCGGCCAGAATCCTCGGCCTCGCCACCTTCCTGCTCCCGGCGCTGATCCAGGCGGCGACCCCCGTCTCTCCGCCCGTCGTCGAGTACACGATCGAAACATCTCTGGATCCGAAGGAAAAGACCCTCGACGGCACGGAGCGGCTCGTCTGGCGCAACCCGTCGGACGATGCGGTCTCGGAGCTGCGCTTCCACCTCTACCTGAACGCCTTCAAGAACAACCGGACGACGTTCATGCGGGAGTCCGGCGGACAGCTGCGCGGCGACAAGGCCGGAACCAAGCCCCGGGATTGGGGCTGGATCGACGTGGCGTCGATCAAGACGACAGGGGGACAGGACCTGCGGCCGGCGGCCCGGTTCATTCAGCCCGACGGCAACGACCCGAGCGACGAGACGGTTCTCCTCGTGCCCCTCTCGACGCCCGTTGCGCCCCACGGCGAGATCGTCCTCGACATCGCCTTCCACGCCAAGCTGCCGAAGATCTTCGCCCGCACGGGCTACGTCCGCGACTACTTCCTGGTCGGCCAGTGGTTTCCGAAGATCGGCGTCTACGAGCCGGCCGGCATGCGCAACCGCAGGAGCGGCGGATGGAACTGCCACGCCTTCCACGCGAACTCCGAGTTCTACGCCGACTACGGCAACTACGACGTCACCTTCACGGTCCCCTCAAAGTTCGTCGTGGGCGCCACCGGCAAGCGGGTGTCCGAAACACAGAAAGACGGGAAGACGACGTACCGCTACGTCCAGAACGACGTCCACGACTTCGCGTGGACGGCCGATCCCCGCACGCTGGTCACGGAGTTCACCTTCGATCCGACCAGGGACGTCCCGGAGGGCTGGACGAAACGGGCCGCGGACGAGCTCGGCATGTCGGAATCAGAGATTGCCCTGAAGCCTGTCTCCGTGCGTCTGCTCCTGCAGCCCGGCCACGAGAGGGCGCGCGAGCGCTACATCGAGTCGGCGAAGGTCGGAATCTCCTTCTACGGCCTCTGGTACGGCTACTACCCCTACGAGACGCTGACCATCGTGGACCCGCCCGACGACGGCGGCGGCTCGGGCGGCATGGAGTATCCGACCTTCATCACGGGCCTCGCGCCGAGCGAGCTCCTGCGCTGGCCGCTGTCGGGCGTCCGCATCGTCGAGAACGTGACGATCCACGAGTTCGGCCACGAGTACTGGTACGGCATGGTCGGATCCAACGAGTTCGAGGAATCCTGGCTCGACGAAGGCCTCAACACCGACTCCGAATACCGCGTAATGGGGCTTCGGTACGGGCCCCGCGACGTGTTCAACTTGCCGGGCGGCCTCGGCATGGATTCGATCTCGCTGGCGCACGGCCAGTACGCGAGACTGATCAACGTGGACCCGATCGACCGCTGCGCCTGGTGTTTCGCTTCCACCGGCGATGCCTACGGCGTCAACTCCTACATGAAGGTCGGGCTCTTCATGGCCCAGTTGAAGAACGACCTCGGCCCTCGCGCCTTCTCGCGCGCCGAGCGCGCCTACTTTCAGAAGTGGGCGTTCCGCCACCCCAACACGAACGACTTCTTCGACACGTTCGAACAGTCGACGGGCCGCGATCTCTCGACCTACCGCCGCAACGTCGTGAGCGGGACCTCGCTGCTCGACTGGCAGGTCATGAGCGCGCGCAGCCGGGAGGCCGACGGGGACTGGGGCGTCTTCAGCCGCGACGGCAAGAAGATCACCTACGACGACGGCGTGGTCGTCGAGGCCGGCAAGAAGAGAGACGAGCCGAGCAAGGGCAAGAACAAAGGCAAGGACGACAAGAAGATCTACGCGACCACGGTCGTCTTCGGAAACACCGGACAATGGCACCACGGCGCGAAGGCGCGGATGGTGTTCGAAGACGGAACCGTCCTCGACCGGGACCTGCCGGGCAGCGCCAGCTGGGTGCGCTACCGGATCCGCTACAAGTCGAAGCTCGCGCACGCCGTCGTCGATCCCGACCGCCTGAATACGTGGGACTGGAACCGCATGAACGACTCGAAAGTTCTCTCCTCGGGCAAGGGCGCGGCCGAGACGTTCGGCCAGCGCGCGACGGCGAAGTACTCGGCCTGGACGGCCTACCTCGGGGGCCTCTGGACGCAGCTGCTGTGGGCGCTGGCATGAACGAGCGCAAGGCACCGATCGCCGCCGGATTCGCATCGCTGTCGCACGGCAAGCTCATCCTGCTGCTCACCCTGACGACCGCGGTCCTCGGGGCCTTCGGCGCGGCGCCGCTGCTGCCCACCTTCCAGGAGGTCCTGGGCGGCACGCTCGCGGGCGATCACTTCATCCGCAACTCCCCCACCCTCGCACCCACGGATTTCTTCGACTTCATCAGGACGAAATCGCCGGCGGTGGACGGGACGATGCGGGCCATCGGTTTCGCCGGCGTGCTCGGCGTGCTTCTTCAGATGCTCTACGCGGGCGGAATCGTCGTCGTGCTCAACCGCGGGCCGTTCTCCTTCGGCCAGCTCTTCGAGCCCGCGCGGCGCAACCTGTGGCACAACGTGAAGTGCTTCTTCTTTTTCGCCATCTTCAACGGCGTCGCACTGGGGATCTGGCTCGGCGGAGGCTTCGCCCTTCGGAAGAAGGTCTTCGAAGACGCCCCTCCGGACGCGCCCGCCCTCCGCCTCTCGTTCTGGGTACTCGTGATCGGCGGCGTGCTGATTTTCGCCGCGATCTCGCTGCTATACGACTTCGCGCGCGCGGCCCGGCGCCATGCCTCGACGATCGGAGCCTTCCGCGCCTACCGCTTCGCCCGCCGCGCCCTCTCGGGGTCGTGGATGCGTGCCCTCGGCCTCTGGATCTTCTGGGTCGTGCTCGGCGGCGGCGCCGTCCTCGCGCTTCTGGCGATCACCTGGGCGATGCCGGCCGTCAGCGTCCCCGCGATCGCGCTCACGATGCTCCTCCAATTCGGCGTCCTCTGGCTTCGCTCGGCCGTCCGCGTGGCGGCGTGGGGCTCCTACATCGCCTTCCTCGAGCCGCGCTCCCACCCGGCGATGTCGGCGATCGCGCGCGTCCAGCTGACGTTCGACCGCGCGCCGGTCGGCTCGATCTAGGTCGAGCCCGCCCACGCGGCGAACCGCCGCACGCCCTCCAGGACCCGCGCCTCGTCCGTCGCAAAGGAGAATCGCACGCAGCGGTCGTCGCCAAAGGCGTCGCCCGGCACGGCGGCGACGTGCGCCTGCGACAGGAGGACGTCGCAGAACGCCGCCGATCCGCTCACGCCCTTGCGCGGGTAGAGAGCGGACACGTCGGCAAACGCATAGAACGCCCCCTCCGGGTTCGGGCAGACGACGCCGGGAGTCGACGACAGCCCCTCGACCATCAGCCGCCGGCGCTCGGCGTAGCGGCCGAGCATCATCGCGACGGCCGAGGTCGTGGCTGCGACGTCGGAGAGCGCCTCGAGCGCCGCGGCCTGCGAGATCGACGAAGCGTTGGACGTCGTGTGGCTCTGGTAGGAGGTGATCGCCGACACGAGCTTCGGCGGACCGATGGCCCAGCCGAGCCGCCATCCGGTCATGGCCCAGGTCTTCGACGCCGCTCCCGTGACCACGATCCGCTCGTAGCGGGACCGGAGGGCCGCCGCCGAGGCGTGCGTTCGCCCGTCGTAGAGGAAGCGGTCGTACGTCTCGTCGTAGATCAGCCAGGCCTCGTGCGACGCGCACCAGTCGACGATGCGCGCAAGCTCCGCGGCGTCCACGACGGCGCCCGTCGGGTTGTTCGGGGAATTCAGGATCACGCCGCGGACCGGGCCCGCGATCGCCCGCTCGAGCGCCGCGGCCGTCGGCCGCCAACCCTCGGCAAGGTCGGTCGGCACGAACGCCGGGCGGGCGCCGGTCAGGCGCACCATCTCCGGGAACGACACCCAGTACGGCGAGAACAGGGCCACGTCGTCGCCGTCCTCGAAGAGCGCCTCGCAGACGTTGTAGACGGCCTGCTTCGCGCCGGCCGTCACGATCACGTTGTCGCGGACGAGGGGAGCCGCCTGCTCCCGGACGTACTTGGCGGCGATCGCATCGCGCAGCGCGGCCTCGCCGGCCACGTCCGTGTACTTCGTCTTTCCGGCCTCGATCGCCCGCGCGCCCGCGCGCCCCACGAACGCGGGCGTCGCGAAATCGGGCTCGCCGATGGAGAAGTCCACCACGTCGACGCCCGAGGCGGCGAGCGCCTTGGCCTTCTTGCCGGCGGCCGTCGTGGACGACGGCTTGAGCGCGGCGATCCTCCGGGACAGCCTCAGTTCGGTCATCGCCTCTGCCTCCACGAACGGGAGAAAGCCGAGAACGCCCGGATCCGCTTCCTTCCGGCGGCCACGAGGCCGAGCTCCACGGCGATCCATGCCCCGTAGACCCAGAGCATGTCGTGACGCAGCGACGGGACCGCGAACTGGACGAGCCACAGGCCAAACAGCCCCGCCGCCTCGTACGCCTCGAAACTCATCGACGCGAGGAAGATCCACCCCAGAAACGCCTGCAGGATCGTCAGCAGGATCTCGAGCCGCTGAAACTCGTCGAAGGGCAGCGCCGAAGTGTCCCCGTGGCTCACGCAGTAGATCACTGCGAGCAGGCCCGAGAGCACGCCCCACTGGTTGATGTTCGAAGACACCATGTTGAGCAGCGCGACCGGCGCCCTCGTGATTCGCTTCGCCCACGTGAAGGCCGAGAGTTTCTCCGGGAACTCCGAGACGAACGGCGCCACCCACTGGATGAACACGAACTGGGAGATCCCGAAGCTCGCCGCGAGCGCCATCATCGACACCAGGAACGGCTCGGCCACGAGGAGGATCACGGCCCCCCCGGCGGCGAAGAGGCCAACAACCGCGGCCCAGCGCCTCCAGCCGGTGAAGGACAGCGCCCAGCGGGACACGGCGGGGACCTCTTCCTCTTCCTCGACCGTCTCATCCCGCGGCGGCATGCGCAGCAGGATGGTCAGGTAGACGATGTAGGTCCCGATCAGGAAGGCGGCGTCCCACAACGAGAGGCTCCCCTTGGCCCACACGACGACGAAGTAAGCCAGCGGCGGCAGCAGGCCGAGCACCTCGACCGCGTGGTCGTCCGCGAGGACGATGGTATTGAGCGGCTTGCCGCGCCGCCGGCGCGAGTAGAACGCCGCCACCGCGTAGATCATCGGCCAGCCGAATCCCGTCAGCAGGCGCAGGCTCCCGGTGAAATTCGCGATCGCGAGGTGAACCATGTCGGGGTCCTTGCCCGCCTTCCACGCGATGACGGCCTCGACCGCAAACTCCGGCATCGTCTGGATGAGGGCGAGGATCGCCAGGGCCAGGCCCTGCGACATCAGGAACTCCGCGGCTTCCGCTCCCCAGGCGACGACGAACGCGGCGCCGATCATTGCGGGGAACGTCCACAGGGCCGAGGACGCCGATCCGGTGGCCGCGTGCTCCACGGCGCCCAACAGGGCGGCCTTGCCGCGCAGCGATTTCATCGCGCGCGGTTATAGCATGGAGGCCGTGCCCGCGATCGAGTCCCCCGCCAACCCCCTCATCAAGGAGATCGCCCGCGGCCTCGAGCAGCGCACGCACCTGATGCTCGAGGGCGAGAAGACGATCCTCGACGCGGTGGCGGCCGGCATCCAGCTCGAGCACGTCCTCCACGACGCGAGCATCCGGCCGGGACGCCTGGCCGCGCTGACCGGGGCGCACCCGCGGCTGGTCTCCCGCGCCGTCCTGGAACGCCTGGCCGATGCGCGTACGCCGCAGCACCTGCTGGCGATCGCGCGCCGCCGGGACGTGCCGGTCTCGGAGATCCTCGTCCGCCCGGGGCCCGTCGTGTTTCTCTTCGGGATCCAGGATCCGGGAAACCTCGGAGCCATCGTGCGCGTTGCGGAAGCGGCCGGCTGTGCGGGCGTGCTCGGGGCGCCCGGGACCGCCGACTTCTTCCATCCGCGCGCCGTGCGCGCCAGCGCCGGTAGCGTGCTGCGCATGCCGGTGTCCGGGCGCGTTTCGTTCGAGCCCTTCGCCGCGGATGCGAAGGCTGCGGGCCGCCCGATCTGCGGCGCCGTCGCGGCCGGAGGCGAAGACGCGCTCGCTGCGCCGCTCGATCCGCGCTCCGTTCTCGCCATCGGGGGCGAGGGCGGCGGGCTGCCGGCCGGCGCCTACCGCTACCTCGAGCGCAGGCTCACGATTCCGATGCGGGCGCCGGTGGACTCTTTGAACGCCGCCGTTGCCACGGCGCTCCTGCTGTACTCCCCTTTGCTGCGGAGGGCCGGGGAGGGGGCCTGACGCCGCCCCGCGGACGGCGCGGCGCGACGATCTTCTTCTGGCGGTTTCCGGTTCCCTTCACTCGGAGAACACCTCGGCGCGGAAGGCCCACAACCGTGCGTCGGCGGCGCGCCACGCCTCGGCAGGCAGGCCCGCCTTGCGGGCGACCTCGGCCAGGAATCGCTCGGAGTCGAATCCCCATTCCTCCGCGACCTGCGGCAGCAGCAGCCCGCGGCGGCCCCGCAGCTCCAGGATGAGGCCGTCCCGCCCGATCTCGATCTCTCCGGGGCCTCCGATCGCGCGCGGCGCGGACAGCACCGAGATCTCGATGCCGCAGCGCGCAAGCTCGTCCTCGGTCAACGGATCAAAGCGCGGGTCTTCGAGCGCGGCGCGCAGGGCGTATTCCGAGACGCAGCGGGCCAGATCTCCCGTCGGTGCGAGGGTGCCGATGCAGCCTCGCAGCTCTCCGTCCTTGCGCAACGTGACGAAGACCCCCCGGGCCTCTCCGAACGCCTCCGCCTTGTCCGACGCGAGGCGCGGCGGCGGCTGCCCGCGAAAATGCGCCTCGAGCGTTCCCCGGGCGAGCCCCAGCAGGTCCATGCGCGCCGATGCCGACAGGAGTTCGCCGCTCACGGGGCCCCCTGCCCCTCGGCGACCGGCGGCTCCGCCATTTGGGTCGAGAGAAACTCCTCAATGACGGAACCGACGGATTCGAGGCTGCCTTCGAAGAAGTGCCCGGCCCCCGGTACGACGACCACCCTGCCCGTCCCCGCGACGAACCGCTCGAGGTCCTCGGGCGGGCCGAATGCGTCGCGCTCCCCCACGACGTAGAGCGCGGGAACCCCGGGGCGCGACACGAGCCGCCCGGCCTCGGTTGCCAGCGGCAGCCCGAGTGCGATGACCGCCGACGCCCTCGGGTCCTGCGCGATCGCCCTTAGGCCCACCGCCGACCCGAAGGAGAATCCCCCGGCGACCAGCGGCAGGCCCCCCCGGCGAACGGCCTCGTCCATAGCCGCCCGGAAATCTTCGACTTCCCCGCGCCCGCCGTCGTAGCGGCCCTCGGACAGTCCCACTCCCCGAAAGTTGAACCGCAGGGTGGCAAATCCTGAGCCCGTCAGGGCCTGGACCGCCCGGTAGACGACCTTGTTGTGCATGGTGCCGCCGTGCAGCGGGTGCGGGTGCGCGAAGACGGCACAGCCGCGGCATTCGCCCCGGGCCTCCTTCCAGAGGCCTTCCAACGAGCCGGCGGGCCCGGGGAAGGAGATGGAATGGAGCCTGCCTGTCACTCTGCTCGAGCCTCCGGTTGGCGAATGGCCGATCTCATCGTATCCTTCCCGCCGTCCCGAAGGCACCCTCCCCGCGAGGGCCCGACCGCATGACTTCAAGGAGATCGCCATGAAGAGAATCGTTCACGTGGTCGGCACGGGCACGATCGGCGAGCCGCTGATCGGACTCTTCGCGGACTTCGGAAAGCACCTCGGGATCGACGAGGTCACGTTCCACAAGCGCACCCCCATGACCACCGAGCGCGCCAAGGTCAATCACCTCATCGCACGGGGCGCGAAGCTGGCGGTGGACAGCGACAAGCTCGCGGACTTCGAAGCCCTGGGCCACACCGTTTCCGCCGACGCCCAGGACGCGCTCGAGCGCGCGACCGTCGTCATCGACTGCACCCCGGCCGGGAACGAGAACAAGAAGGCCTACGAGAAGATCTCGGGCCCGAAAGGATTTCTCGCGCAGGGCAGCGAGTTCGGGTTCGGAAAGATGTACGCCATGGGGATCAACGACGAGGCCCTCGTCCCCGGCCAGGACCGCTTCCTGCAGATCGTCTCCTGCAACACGCACAACATCGCATGCCTCATCAAGACGCTGGGGGCCGACGAGTCCGGAACGCGGACCCTGACCAAGGGCCGTTTCGTCTGCATGCGCCGCGCCAACGACGTCTCCCAGGACGCGGGCTTTGCTCCTGCGCCCTCGGCCGGAAAGCACGACGATCCCGAGTTCGGGACCCACCACGCGCGCGATGCCGCCGCGCTGCTTTCGACGATCGGATGGGCTCCGCCGATATTTTCGTCGGCGATGAAACTGAACACGCAATACATGCACTCTCTGTGGTTCGACATGGAGGTGTCCAAGCCGACCACGAAGGAGAACGTGATGGCCCGCCTGCGCGCCAACCGGAGGATCGCGTTGACCGAGCGCCGTTCGGCCAACCAGATCTTCTCCTTCGGGCGCGATCACGGGTACTACGGCCGGATCCTGTCGCAGGCCGTGATTTCCTCGCCCACGCTGGCGGTCAAGGGCGGCAGCGAGATCATCGGATTCTGCTTCACGCCGCAGGACGGAAACTCCCTTGCCTCTTCCATCAACGCCGCCCTCTGGCTCATGGATCCGGACCCCAGGCAGCTCGGCGAGCGGATGTCGGTGCTGGATCGGTTCTTCTTCCGCGAGATCTAGAAGCCACTCGGCGGCAAGCGCACGCCGCAAGCAGACGGCCCGCTCCGCGGTGCCTGCGGAGGGCTTCCGGCGCGCGTTCTCCACCCTGTTACGATTGACCCATGGCCTGGGTCACCTGCCCTCATTGTGGATTCACGCAGATCCCTTCGGCCCGGTGCCAGAAGTGCCACAAGAGCCTGGAGCGGTCTTCGGCGCCTGCCGGTCCACCTGCCAGAGAGGCGCCGAGACCGGGCCCCGCCTCCCTCGGCCAGGCGCTCAAGGCGGTCCCCCGCCAGTATCTGTTGATCCTTGGCGCTCTCGCTCTGCTCGTCGTCGTCGCCGTCCTGCTCTGGGGACGCAACGCCGCCGGGTCCATGGAGGCGGTCGCACCCCGGGTGGCCTCGACGCCCGAGCCGTGGTCCTTCGATCTGACGGGGCGCTGGCAGGCCGCGGCGCCCACGACGATCGCAGGCCCGCCCCCGCGTCCCGCCCTGCGCGAGGTGTTTCTCGAGACGGACCGGTCGGGCGCCATCGTCGCCGCCGGCGTGCTGCTCACCGATCCCGGGCGCGGGGGGGCTGGCGCCGGATATCTGACGGTTCCCGACGGAGGCCGCCGCGTCCACGAGATCGCCGCCTCGCTTGGCCGCGCCCCGAAGGGCGCCCCGCTCTCGCTCGAGTTCATCCCGTTCCCCCCCTGGATGCCCCGGCGCGATCGGCTCTGGCGCGCCGTCGAGGGCCAGAGGTCCAACGCCGAACAGACGACGTACGTGCTCCTCGAAGCGATCGACGCGGACTACCTGATCCAGGCGGGGATCAACACGAGCGGGTTCCTGTCCTACCTCTTCCTCTCGCCCGAGTACGCGTCGGGCCGTGGTACGGACGCCCTCTCGAAGGCGATCCACCCGGGCCCGGCCAGCTCGCTGCGGGGTTTTCGCAACCTCGTGTGGGACCTGTCCGGGGCAGCGGACTTCGTCTCCCTCCAGGTCCCCGCGACGATCGGCCAGCCGGCCGGCGCCGCGGACCGGCTCATCCTCAGGCGCCAGTAACCCGGCCCGTCAGGCCGAGACCACGTAGCCTCCGCTCTTGGCGTCCTTCTTCATCGTCAGGAGCCCCGCGCGCTCCGCGTCCTGCAGCAGCTCGGAGAACGACTTGTAGCCGTAGTACGACTCGTTGAAGTACGGCTGCTTGCGCTGCATCGTCTGCTTGACCATCGAGCCCCAGATCACGTCGTAGTTCTCGCGGCGCAACGCCTGCAGCGAGTCGAGGACGAGCCGGAAGACGTCCTGTTTCTTCTTCGGCAGGTTGTCGATCGACGGCATGGCGTGGGTGTCGCGAACCAGGTCCTCGTAAAAGATGAACTCGTCGCAGTTGGAGATGAGCAGGTTCGAGGTCGAGTTCTTGACGCCCACTCCGATCACGCCCTTGTCGTTCTCCTTCAGCTTGGAGACGAGGGGCGAAAAGTCCGAATCGCCCGAGCAGATCACGAAGGTCGTGATGTGCCCCTTGGAGGCGACCAGGTCCATTGCGTCGACGACCATGCGAATGTCGGCCGAGTTCTTGGCCGTGTAGTTGCGCTGCGGGATGTCGATCAGCTCGATGGCCGCCTCGTGAAACTCCCGCTTGTACTCGGAGTACCGGGTCCAGTCGGCGTAAGCCTTCTTGAACACGATCCGGCCCTTCTCGATCAAGCGCTGGAGCACGAGGTGGATATCGAACTTCTTGTACTGCGCGTCCCGCACCCCGAGAGCGATGTTCTCGAAGTCGATGAAGAGCGAGAGCCGCTGGTCCACCGACGCCCGCGCCGGGGGGGGCGCCGAGGAGACGTTCATCGAAGCGCTCGGGACCACCGGCACCGGCACGGGCGCCGCCACGGCCGGCGCCGCTTCTCCGGCCGGAGCCGCACTCGTCTTGTGCCGCCGTGCGCCCCCCCTGCGGCGCCGGGGCTTCCTGTCCGCCTCCGCGGACTCCGCCGCGGGGAACGGGACTGTGTCATCCATCATCTTGTCCTTTCTGGCGCGTAGTCGAACGAGGAGGTCGTCAGCAGGAACGAAGCGAGGACACGCGCGACTTCTCGCCCGTCCTCCCCCACGATCTCGACCTCCCCCACGTTCACGCGCTTTCCTTTCTTCAGTATGCGCGCCCGCGCGCGGACCTCGCCGCGCGCCCGACGCAAAAAGTGGATCGTCAGATCCGTCGTCGCAAATCCCATCTTCCCGTCAAAATTGGTGGACAGTGCGAAGGCCACCGCCGAATCGGCCAGGGTCGCCAGGATCCCCCCGTGGACCGTCCCGGAGCCGTTGGTGATCTGCTCCCGGTACGGCAGCCTCAAGACACAGTAGTCCAGGGACAGCTCCTCCAGGCTCGGCGAGAGCCATCCCAACGCGGGAGAGTCAGCGAGGCGTTTTCTCAGGCGCTGCAGGAGGTCGGGGGCGACACCAACCCGGTCCTGGCTGGCCGGTTGCAGGCTCACGAGGGCCCCATTGTATGCGATGCCGCCGGCGGGCCCTGGAAGGGGCCTCCCGGCCTATTCGGGCGGCTCCGCGGGGGTCTCGCTGGTGTAGTACGGGAGCTCCTCGGCGCGGCGCGTCGAGTTGTCGAGGTGCGTGGGAACTTCGAGGAATGTTCGCGTCACGTTGGGGTCGCAGACGTCATTTTCGCACTCGTACGTATAGATGTTCTTCTCCGCTCCCTTGCGGAACTGGACAATTGTCTGGTACCCGTCGCAATTGCCACACTTGACCGACATGACAAAAATGTCGATCACGTGCAGCTCGGGGCGGTCCTCCGTCGTGCTCACGCGGCCGATGATACGCTGCGCAGCCATCGGAAGGCGACCATGAAGAAAGCGTCCCTCGCCCACGCGGTCGTTCTCCTGCTTCTCGCCGCCGCCGCGGCGGGAGAGGAGCGCTTTGAGAAGACGATCGCCTTCCCGCGCAGCGGCGACGCCCCGCTCGGATGGACTTACCGGAACTGCACGATTCGCAGCGTGCAGGTCCGCAACTACCCTGATGCGGAGGACATCGCGAAGGCCCGCGCGAAGGATCCCGGCGACCATTCGTGGCTCTGGTGGGAGTTCCGCGTCGACAACCGGGGCTCCCGCGATTGCAAGGTCCGGGTCTGGGTCGAGGTCCTCGACAAGAACGGCAAGCTCGTGAAGGATGGCGATCACAGCGGCAACGTCGACGCCGGCCAGATCGACGATGCGATCCGCGTCTCGACCCGCCTGCGCACTCTCGATGCCGCCGACTCTCCGAAGGTGCGGTTGCGCGCCGAGATCATCCCGAAGTAGGACGTCCGCATGCTCCCGCCGGCCGGGCTTCGATCGTACACTCCCCCCGACTATGAGGCGGCGCTGGCTCGTCTGGGCCATCGCTTCTGCGAGCCCGGGATTCTCGCGATCGAGGGCCCGGACCGAGAAGCGTTTCTGCAAGGACAGCTCACGCAGGACACCCGCGGCCTCACCCCCGGCCAATCCCGGCCGATGGCCGGCCTGACCGCCAAGGGAAAGCTCCTCTATTTCGGTCGGCTGGCCGCGCAGGCGGACCGCCTCCTTCTGCTCGTTGCGCCGGCCGAGCGCGCCGCCATCGTCCGGCACCTGGGGAAGTACGCCGTGTTCCAGAAAGTTTCCGTCTCCGATGCCTCGGACGAGTTCATCCTGCTCTGCCTCTACGGGCCTGCTGCCGGACAGTTTCCGCTGCCCGAGGGTGCGCTCGCGCTTTCGGCCGACGGAGAGTTCGCGGCCGGGCTGCTGGCGCCCTCCGTGGACCGTCCGGAGCTGGAGGGAGTCCTCGAGGAGGCCGGGTCCGTCGCCGTGTCGGAGGCGTCGGCGGAAATCCTGCGGGTCGAGGCCGGCCGGCCCCGCTTCGGAGCGGACGCAGACGGGACCAACCTCCCCGACGAAATCGGCCTCCAGTCCGCGATCTCGACGACCAAGGGCTGCTACGTCGGGCAGGAGATCGTGGCGCGCCTGCGCACCTACGGGCGCGTGAACCGGCGGCTCGTTGGCTTCCGGTTCCCCGAAGAGCCGGTCCCGGTGGGGACCATCTTCTGCGACCCCGAAAAGGAGAATCTCGAGCTCGGGCGCGTGACGAGCGCCGTCGTCTCGCCCCGCTTCGGCCGGATCGGGCTCGGCTTCGCGTTTCGCGATGTGGCCGAAGGCACGGAGCTCCGCCTTCCGGCGCATCCCGGTCAGTGCGCCGTCGTCGCGGCGTTGCCGTTCGCGTGAGCCCCCGCTCGGCGGCGCGCCCCTGGGAGATTCAGCTGGCGCTGGCCGGGGCGCAAACCGGATTCGCGCTCTTTCCCATTTTCGGAAAGCTCGCGCTCGCGTCGATCCCGCCCTTTCTCTTCGCCGCATTCCGGGTCGTGGCCGCGGCCGTCCTCCTCGAAGGCATCCGCCGGCTGCGGGCGCCGGAGCAGGTCCGCGCCGCGGACCGCCCGCGCCTGCTCCTCTACGCCCTGCTCGGCGTCTCGTTCAACCAGGTCCTGTTCATCTTCGGGCTCTTCCTGACGACGGCCATCAACACGTCGATCCTGACCGCCACGATCCCGGTCTTCACGCTTGCCGCCGCGGTGCTGCTCGGCCGCGAGAGGCTCAGCCCGCGCGCAGGCCTCGGAATCCTGCTGGCGGGGGCGGGAGCGATGGCGCTCTTGAACGCGCAGCGCTTCGACTGGAGCAGCAATTCGTTTCGCGGGGACCTGCTGCTGCTGATGAACTGCACCTCCTACTCGCTCTACCTCGTCCTCTCGCGCCCGATCCTGGCGCACTACCGGGTCATCACGTTCACCGCCGCCGTCTTTCGCTACGGCGCCGCCCTCATCGTCCTCATCGCCCTGCCCGATCTGCTGCGGTTCCACCCGTCCCGGGTCCCGCCGGTCGCCTGGGCGTGCCTCGGCGCCGTGATCCTCTTCTGCACGGTCATCCCGTACCTGCTGAATTCCTGGGCGCTGGCGCGCACCCATGCCTCGCGCGTCGCGTTCTACGTCTTTCTGCAGCCGCTCATCACGACCGGCCTGGCCATCGCCGTCCTCCGCGAGGTGCTGACGGTCAAGACCGTCGTCGCGGGACTGCTGATCTTCGCCGGCCTCAGTGTCACCCTGCTTGCCGGGCGCCTCCGGCGGACGGCCGACCGAGACCTTCCGGCCTGAGGGTTACGCCGGGTTCCAGGCCTTCCAGCCCTCGAAGCACTCCTCGATCTCGTCGACGAATCCCCCGTGGCGCGGCCGCCAGCCGAGCAGGCGGACGGCTTTGCGAGAGTCCACGTTCTGGTCGAGAGCGAGGCACTCGGCCAGGGTCCCCATGGTCCGCGCGGCGTCGGCCACCGGGGTCGCGCGGATTGCTCCCGTTTGGCCCGTCACCCTCGCCACCGCCGCCGCCATTTCGCGCACGCTTGCCCGCGAGCGGTCCGTCACGTTGAACACCCCGGAAAGGCCGCTCTCGGCAGCGCGGACATACGCGCGCCCAAGATCGTCGAGGTGGACGAGGGCCCAGCGCGCGCTCCCATCTCCGATCACTTCGATCGCTCCCCCGGTGCGAGCGGCCTCGAACCACGTCGCCGTCAGGCTCCCCTGATGCCCGTACACGCACCCCGGCCGCAGGACGATTCCGCGCGCACCGTCGGCCTCGAGGACGAGCCGCTCGCTCGCCGGGCGTTCCGTCACGTGACGGGCTGGCGCGAGCGGCGTCGTTTCGTCCACGAGCCGGTCTCCGGTGTTCCCGTAGACCCAGGTCCCGCTCGTGTAGATCACGGCCTTCGGCTGCGGGCCTTTCCGGGAGGCCGCGAGCAGGGCTTCGACGGCTGCCCGGTCGAACGCGAATGCACCGGGGCCGTACACGGCGGCCGCATGGACGAGCACCGAACAGGATTCTGCGGCGGCCGCGAAGCTGGCGGGTTCCTGCAAATCGCCCGGGACCGGATGAACCTCGGCGCGAGCCAGGTCGCGGGCCTTCTCCGCGCTGCGGGCCAGGCCCCAGACCTGGTGCCCCGCGCGGCGAAACGCCGCCGACACGGCCGAGCCGATGCAGCCGGTCGCCCCGGTGACGAAAACCCTCACGGGTCTCGAGGCTCCGGCCTAACGACGACGGGAATCTCGATCCGGGAGGCCTGGGCCGGCGATCGGTAGATGCGGTGAGTGGCCGCCCGGAAATCTCCGGGCTTCGCCTCGAAGATCGAGGGCGTGAAAGTCTGCGGGTTGCGGTCGATCAGCGGAAACCAGCTGCTCTGCACCTGCACCATGATCCGATGGCCCTTGCGAAACGCGTAGTTTTGCGTATGCAGGCTGAAGGCATACTCGAGGACCGTGTTGGGTGGGATGGCCTCGGGCTTTTCGAAGCTCTTCCGGTAGCGGCCTCGAAACACTTCGTTCGAGACCATGAGCTCGAAACCGGCCGTCTCCCAGCTCTCCGGGTCGTACTCCGGGTAGACGTCGATCAGCTTCACGACCCAGTCCGCGTCACTGCCCGTCGTCGAGGCAAAGAGGTGCGCGGTCACTTCTCCGGCGATCGTCACGTCCGACTCGAGCGGCGCGCTCTCCCACGAGAGTACGTCCGGCCGGTCGGAGGCGAAGCGCTGGTCCTCGACGAGCCAGGTCGGCCACTTCGATCCACCGGGAAAGTAAGTCGTCTGGATCGGGCGATGCCGGTACGGCACCGGGTGCGCGGGGTCGGAGAGGTATTCGTCGAACGCCTCGCCGGCGGCGGTGGTGCCCGGGGGGTCGAATGTGAGCGTCGAGCCCGGGCCCATGAAGAGGCTCCGCGCCTGCACGTTCTGCACCGGCGGCCAGGCGCGCCACCGGCGCCAGCGATTCGAGCCGGCCTCGAACGTCAGGGCCTCCGGCAAGTCGAGCCTGCCGCGGTCCTTGAGAAAGAAGGCGAAGAACGGCGCCTGGATCTCGTTCCGGAAGTACTTTCCGGTGGCGCCGTCGAAAGTCACCGCACCCAATCGATCCCCGGGCCCCCGGCTCCACCCCCCATGGTTCCAGGGGCCGACCACGAGGAAGTTCAGATTGTGCGAGTCCTGCTTCTCGAGCGCCTCGTAGATGGCGAGTGGCCCGTAGAAGTCCTCCTGGTCCCACCATCCCGCCACGTTCAAGGTTGGAACGCGGACCTCGCGCAGGTTCGGTACAATCGTCTGGCGCTTCCAGAACGAGTCGTAGTCCGGGTGCGCGACGAAGTCGTTCCAGGTCGGAATCTCGCCGTGAAAGTACTTCGCATTCACGTTCGACAGGGGCCCGAGCGCGAGGTACCAATCGAACGTGTCGTATCGCGGGAAGCGGAACTGCTCGAGTTTCTTCGTGCTCTCGAGCTCGAACGCGTACTCGAACGCGTAGCTCAAGCGAAAGGCGCCATTGTGATGGTCGTCGTCCCCGAGCCAATCATCGGCCGGCGACGCCTGGGGCGAGATGGCCTTCAACGCGGGGTGCGGCTCCAGCGCTCCCATGATCGTCGTCCAGCCCAGGTAGGAGATGCCCAGCATGCCGACGCGTCCGTTGTTCGCCGGCACGTTCTTCACGAGCCAGTCGATCGTGTCCCATGTGTCCGTCCCCTCGTCGAGCGACCGGGTGTCCCCCGGCGCGCGGGCGGGGCGCGTCATCACGAAGACGCCCTCCGAGCCGAACTTGCCCCGGATGTCCTGGAACGCGAAGACGTATCCGTCCTCCGCGAGCGCTTTGAGGTAGGTCGTGAACTGCTTTTCCGACTCCTCGACGCCATAAGGCGTGCGCTGGAGAAGAATCGGCAGAGGCCCTCCCGCGTCCTTCGGAGTGAAGATCTTCGTGTGGAGCCGGACGCCGTCCCGCATCGGGATCATGGCGTCGGAAACGACGAAGCGCCCGTCGCCGGACACGGTGGCCTCGGGAGTCGCCGCACCGCTCGACGGCTGAGTCGACAGAACGCAGAGGCCTCCGCCCAGGCCCGCAACGATCCCCAGAATCCGGCGTCGCACCCTCTCTCCTTCTTTCTGCCGAAAACAGTGCGCCCTTCATATCCCTTTTCGCCCCGGGGAACAAGAACGCCCGGACAACGACCACATCAGGGAGCGGCAGCTACCTCGTAGTGGGTGACGGTGGGCTCGAGCTCGAGGAGGAACTCCGCGTCGTCCGGGTAGTACCGCGCCCGGTCCATGTCTTCCCCGGCAAATGCGCGGATGGCGTCGCGCGACTCCCAGAGCGACATGAGAAGGAAGTGCGCCACCCCTTCTTCCGTCCGCCGGAGGACGTACACGCCCCGGTTGCCCGGCGTCGCGCGGTAGTCCGGCAGGCCCGTCCTCTCGAGGTAGCGCATGTAGTCGTCGGCCTTTTCGGCGGGCACGGCCCCGTGCCAGAGTCGGGCGATCATCGCTGCTCTGCGTCGGTCCGGAAGCGCTCCAGGGCCGCAACGACATCGCCGGGCGCGCGCGCGGGCCTGCCCGCGGCGTTCGCGAAGACGTGCTGTGTCGCGCCTTCGGCCAGCAGCTCCTCCCCGGCGTTGCGGACCTCGTAGTCGAAGGTGCAGCCGCGAGCGCCGAGCTCGGTCATCCGCGTGAACACGCGGATCGGGTCGTCGTAGCTCGACCGGCGCCGGAAAGCGCACTCGACGCGGGTGACCGGAATGAAGAGGCCCGAGCGCTCCATCTCGGCGTACGGCAGGCCCGCCGCCCGGCACCACTCGGTCCGCCCGATCTCGAACCAGACGAGGTAGTGGGCGTGGTACACGATCCCCATCTGGTCCGTCTCGGAGTAGCGGACGCGCAGATCGGTCGTGACGGCCCGCAGGCTCAAAACCGGTCGGCCAGGCGCTGGCGCACGATGTTGGGCACGAGGCCGGTCACGTCGCCCCCCAGCCGCGCCAGCTCCTTGACGAGGCGGCTCGACACGTAGGAATACTCCTCCTTGGCCATCAGGAAGACGGTCTCGACCGACGGGGCCAGTCGCCGGTTCATCAGCGCCATCTGGAGCTCGTACTCGTAGTCGGACACGGCGCGCAACCCGCGCACGATGATCGTCGCGCCCGAGCGCATCGTGAAGTCGACGAGCAGCCCGGAAAACGCCGCCACCGCAATGGACGGGTCGCCGCCCACGATCCCGCGAATCATCCCGATCCGCTCCTCGACCGAGAAGAGCGGGGTCTTCTGGTCCTGTTCGAGGATCGCGACGATGACGCGGTCGGCCAGGCGGCGCGTCCGCGCCAGGATGTCGAGATGGCCGTTCGTCAGGGGATCGAACGAACCGGGATACACGGCGATGCGCTCCGTCATGCGTTCCTCCCGCCCTCCGTCGTCACCGTGCGCAGCCCTTCGGCCAGCAGATTATAGGCGGACACCGTCAGGAAGAGGGCCAGGCCCGGGAAGAGCGCAATCCACCAGGCCTCCTCGATCCAGTTCGCCGACGAGGACAGGATCCCGCCCCAAGAAACGGCCGGCGCCGGAAGCCCCACACCGAGGAACGACAGCGAGGCCTCGGCGAGGATCGCCCAGCCCACGCCGAAGGCCGCCGACACGATGAGGGGCGGGAGGGCGTTCGGCAGCAGGTGGCGCAGGAGGATGCGTGGTGTCGACGCTCCCATGGCGCGGGCCGCCCGGGTGTAGTCGAGCTCCTTCATCTTCAGGATCTCGGCCCGCGCGAACCGGGCATCGCCCGCCCAGCTGGTCAGGCCGATTGCCGCGATCACGGTCGCGGGCGACGGTGGAAGGAACGCCGCGAGCGCGAGCAGCAGGAAGAGCACCGGGAAACAGAGCATGACCTCGATCAGGCGCGAAAGCGCAATATCCACGGCGCCGCCGAAGTACCCCGCCGCGGCGCCAACCGTGAAGCCCACCCCGAGCGAAACGGCCGCTGCGACGAGGCCGATGGCCAGCGAGACCGGCGTCGCGGTCACGATTCGCGCGAGCAGGTCCCGTCCGAGGTCGTCCGTTCCGCACGGGTGCTCGAGTGACGGAGGCTGCAGCCGCTCGTCCAGGCGGATGGACCGCGAGCGCTCGGTGAACAGGGGCGAGCACGCGGCCACGAGCCAGAGCAGGGCGACGACGGCGAGGGCGATCCGCCCGCTGGCCGGCAGGCCCGCTCGACGCCGGAACAACCGTTTCACCGCAGCACGCCCCTAAGAACCGGCCGCGCCATCACGCACCCGCGGGTCCACCGCGGCGAGGGCGATGTCGGACAGGAGCGTCGCCGCCAGCGTCACCGCCGCCGAGACGAGCGACAGCGCCAGAATCACCGGATAGTCGCGCGCCAGGATCGAGTCGAGGTAGAGGCGCCCGAGGCCCGGCCAGGCGAAGATGCGCTCGATGATCACGCTGCCGGACAGCAATGCCGGAAGCAGGAGGCCGAAAAGCGTGATGACCGGCAGCAGCGCATTGCGGAATGCATGGCTCCAGAGGGCCTGTCCCCGCGACGCGCCGCGGGCGCGCGCCGCGAGCACGTAGTCGGCCGTGCGGGCCTCCGCCACGCCCGAGCGGACCAGCCGCGCGACGAAGGCCAGAGTCCCGTAGGTCAGGCACGTCACCGGGAGCACGAGGTGCGCGAGCCGGTCTCCCAGGCCCGCGAGGCCCGCCGGCGCCCCGTCGGAAGCGGTCCCGTAGAGCGGAAGCCACCGCAGCCGCACCGCGAAGAGCGTCTGCAGCAGCAGGGCCGCCCAGAAGGTCGGCAGCGAGTACAGGGCGAAGAGAGCCGCGCCGGAAGTCCGGTCGAAGGCTCCTTCCGGGTTTCCGCCGGCGACCACACCGAGGGGAATCGCGAACAGGAGGGCGAAGAACAGCGCGAGGCCATTCAACGCGAGCGTGTGGGGCAGCGCTTCGAGGATCCTCTCGGAAACCGGGCGATGGTCCACGAACGACTCGCCGAAGTCGAGCCGCACGACCCGCCCGATCCACGAGGCGAACTGCTCGGGCAGCGGCCGATCCAGCCCGTACTGGCGGCGCATCTCTTCGGCTGCCTTCCCGCTGCCGCGGCGCACCGAGTCCGGCCCCCCCGCACCCGGCGAACCCGGCGCCAGGTGCAGCAAGAGGAACACGATGACGGCGATCCCGAAGAGGGTGGGCACGGCCCAGAACAGCCGCCGCAGGACGTAGGCGGTCACGGCGCCTTCCCCGGCTCGGGCTCCGCCCACCAGGCCAGCGGGCCCGGCCAGATCCCGTAGAGGCCGAGGGGCGACGTGCTCAGGCCGCGGACCCGTTTCCGGAACGCAATCTTCTGGGCCGCATTGACGACGAAGATCGCGGGCGCGTCGTCGCGCAGGAGTCGGTGGAGGCGGCCGAGGGTTTCCTTGCGGCGCCCCGGGTCCACTTCGAGACGCGCCGCCTCCATGAGCCGGTCGGCCTCGGGGTTCGAATAGCAGCCGTTGTTGAGCCCGTTCGGAGAGCACTGCGATGAGTGCCAGTAGAAATACGGGTCGGGATTCGGGTCCACCGCGGACCATGCGAGCGAAGCAGCCTCGAAATCGCCCGCGTCGACCTTGCCGACGAAAGCCGCCCATTCGAGGGTCCGGACCCGCGCGGTGATTCCGACCCGAGCGAGCTCCGCCGAAAGCATCTCGTCCATTTGCCGGCCGACCTCGGATCCCGCCGAAACGAGCAGGTCGAACGCGAAGGGCCGGCCCTCGCGGTCCCGCAGCCCGTCGCCGTCGGCATCCTTCCATCCCGCCTCGTCGAGCAGCCGGGCCGCCCCCGCCGGATCGAAGGGCAGCGGCGGTACGCGCGCCTCGTAGGCGGGCGAATCCGGCGCCCATGGCCCGGAGATGATCCGCGCCGACCCCTTGTAGAGGCCCCGCACGATCGACGCGCGATCGAGGAGCATCGTCACCGCCCGGCGGACCCGCGGGTCGGCAAACAGCGGCGAACGGTCGTTGAGAACGATGTAGTTGTAGTCCAGGTTGTAGAACTCGACGAGGCGGCAGCAGGCCGCGAAGGCGGGATCCCGCGCGGCCCGGTCCTTCAAACCCGAGTCGATCTGGTCCTCGTCGAGCTCCCCGTCTACGAGCAGCCGGTACGCCGTCGTGTTGTCGGGCACGATGCGAAAGACGATGCGGTCGAAGTGACCCCGCGGGCCCGGGTATTTTTCGTTGCGCTCGAGCTCGACGGACTCCTGCGTCTTCCATGACACGAACCGGTAGGGGCCGTTGGAGAGCGGCGCGCGGTTCTGCTTCGACTTCAGGAAGTTCTGTCCCGTGAAGCGGTGCTCCGGCAGGAGCGGCAGGACGAACGCCATGGACCGGAAGGCGTAGGGTTTCGAGAACCGGACCTGGAATCGCCGGGCGTCGAGGGCCTCGGCGGACACGAACTCCTCGAACACGGGCTTGAACACGTTGGCCGGGACCTTCGGATCCACGATCTTCCGGATCGTGAAGACCGCGTCGGCGGACGTGACCGGGCGGCCGTCCTCCCACACCGCCTCCGCCCGCAGCGTGATCGTGTACGAGAGCCCGTCGGGAGAAACCTCGAGCCCCTCGGCCAGGCCGGGCACGAGCTCGAGCTGCGCGTCGAAATCGAACAGGTTCCTCTGTACGTACTGGAGCACCTGGGCTTCGGGAGCGCTCGACTGCAGAACGGCGTTCAGCGTCGTCGGCTCGCCGAAGAGGCGCCGGCGCAGCACACCGCCGTCGACTGGCGTTGCCTCGTGCGATTCGTCGATGAAGCCGAGCGCGGGCGGAGCCGGCCGGGCCGTCGGCGACGGGACGCGGACCGCGGCCGCGAGATCCTGCTTCGCGCGGCAAGCGGAGGCGAGGAGGCAAAGCCCCAGTCCGGCCGCCCAAAACGCACGTTTCATGCAGGCCGAATTATGGCCCGAACCGGGATTCCGGGGCCGGAACCTCAATCCCGGGCGCTACGGGGCCGAAAACGGCGCCGTGGCGACGTTACGCGACGTGTCGGTGACACGCACGAGCAGGTATGCGCCGCGTGCCTCCGCCGGGATCCGGATGACATAGGACTCCCTCGCCGAATCGGAAAGCCCGTCTTTCGGCTCGATCCGGACCCACTTCTTCGCATCCAGGCTGTACTCGGCTTCGAGGATCGGCGAGGCGGCGTCCACGGCTTCGAGCTCGAGAGAGCCGGGCGATCGCCCGATCTCGTGTACGGACGGCGGCGTGTTGTCGATCCGAACCGGGGCCGACTCCCGCGACCCCGTCTTCGCCTCGCCCGGGTTGGACTCGGCATCGGACGCCGTGACTCGGAAGACAAATTCCCCGTCCGGAAGCGAAGTGGCATCGAACGAGTAGAAGGTGTCCCGGATGTCCTTGCGCAGCGGCACCCATTTCGCGCCCGCCGCCGGGCGGAATTCGATCTCGTAAACCAGGGCGTCGCCGTCGGGGTCCGCCGCCTTCCACTGCAGCGTGCGATAGCCCTTTCGGTAGAGCTTGCGGGGCGCGCCCTCGGAACGCGATTCCTCGAGACTCGTAAAGATCCCCTTCTCGTCCTGGGCGGACGACTCGAAGACGTTCGAACCGCCGGATCCCGACCGCGCCAGAACTTCCGCGGGTTCGAGCACCGTCAACGTGTCCACGGCCGGCCTGGCATTGCGGTTTCGGTAGGCGGCCTCCACGCGCCGCACGCGGGCCGCCGCGTCGGCCGGGCCGGACATCCGCGTCTTCCACTGGAAGTAACGTCCGTCGGGCGCCTGGATCTCGAGGGCATGCGGCCCGCCCGCCCAGTTCGACCATGGGCTCCACGTCGTGTCGGGCGTCGAGGACTCCCCCGACCGGAAGGCGAACTCGACCTTCGTTCCTGCCGGCGCCTCGCCGTCCCACCGAAACGCGCCGAACCGGCTCGTCCTGCCCGTGTCCTTGACCGGCGACATGTACTCGCCCATCGCGGGGCCCGCCCCGGGACGATAGAGCGCGGTCGAGCCGTTCGTGCCGACCTCTTCGCCCGCCAGGATCGTCACCTGCTTCTCATCGAACGTGCGTGCCAGAGACCATGCGTCCGGCAGGAGCGCATACAGCTTGCCCTTGGGGCCCGTCGCCGCGAGGACCCCATCGGCGCCGGGATTGCGGCCGAGGTCGAACACGATCTCGTCCGAGCTCGTCCAGACGCTGCGCGGCAACTCGGCGCCCTCGAAGAGGATGACCTCGGAGGAGTATCCGCCGCGGGAAGAACCGCGTGCCGGAGCCAGGCGGGCGGAGGACACCGACACCGAGACCTCCGCTTTCGGCTTGTCTTCGTCCTCGCCCGGGCCGCCCGCCTTCGGCGCCTTGCCGGCGGGAAGCAGGGTCGGCACCGAGATCGGCTCTCCGGCCCCCGAGGGCGTGTCCGCCGCGGCCGCCACCGAGACCCAGACGCGTCCGGAGCGGTCGGCCGTGATCGCCGTCACCTCGGACTTGGACGAGTCGTAGACAGTCGAGACGCGCCCGCCCTTGTCGATGCGCAGCACCAGGCCGGAGCCCGACGTGCCGGCCCAGAGTCTTCCGCCCGCGTCCACGAAGAGTGCGCGCACGTGCGCATCCGTCGTCGCGTGGACGCGCTCCCCTTTGCCCGCCGCCGTCACGCGGTGAATCTCTCCCGGAAGACCCGTTCCCACCCAGAGCGCCCCGCCGTCGAAGGCGAGCGCCCACACGTACTGGGCCTTCGTGTCGTAGTAGAGAGAAGACTTCGAGCCTTGGATCCGATAGACCTTGCCGCCCGGCGAGGCCCCCGCGTAGATCGCTCCGTCCGGGCCCATGGCGAGCGCCGTCACCTCCTGCTCGACGAGCTGGACCTCGGTCTCGACCTTGCCGGCTGAGTTCACACGCAGGATCTTTCCCGAGTCGCCCGTCGCGACGAAGAGGTCCCCCGATCGGCCACTTGCGGCGGCGAAGAGAACGGGCTCCGACACGCCGTCGACCCTCCCGAGAACGCGACCGAGCAACAGGGTCCCGTCCGAGGCGACCGAGACGCCCCTCGCCTCTCCGGCCGAGAACTCGGCGGCCGTGTCGCAGACCCAGATCTTGACCGACGCCGCTCCGAGACTGGCCGCGCACAGGCACAGGGCGAGGCCCGGTACCCATGGGCCGGAAGGGCGCCGGCTCACCAGGTCCTCGGCAGAACTTCCAGGGTCAGTCGCGCCGAGCCAGCCACCGGTACCGGCTGCTCGACGGATTCCGACTGCAGCCTCAGGTAACCGAGGTCCGGGGTTCCGTCGCCGGGGCCCCGGTCGTGGAGCAGCGCCTCGCGGCTCGGCGGCAGCGCCGCGAGCGGCTCGCCCGCGACGAGCGCCCCGGGCGCCGAGCGATAGGCGATCAGGTTGAGCGTGTTCGGCGGACGGACCCGCGCGAGGAAGTCCAGGACCTGGTCGAGCGAGTGTGGGTCCGGCGGAAACAGCGAAAGGTCGTATGCCGTCGCGGCGTTTCCATCCCCGACGAACACGGTCATCGGTCCCGACGGCGCGTCGGCCGGGATCTTCGCCGTCAACACCACGCGGCGCGGTCCGCCCCGGAAGTCCTCGACGTCCACCCAGACCGGAACGGTGTCACCGGGGTGCACGCGTTCCTTTTGCGCCTCCACGTGCACCACGCGGGCGCTCTGCAGCCGGTCGGAGTGTGCAATCTCGACGTCGACGCCGCGAATCGCCAGGTCGTGGAATTCGTTGGCCATGAGGTAGTTCGTCAACATCGCCAGGGACCCGACCGCGTCGTCCTTGGCGGAGAGCCCGGAGAAGACCGAGTCCCAGCGGACGGTCCGCTCGGACGTCTCGATGGTGGACTTCCACACGATCGTGCGCTCGCCCGCACGCTTCTCCAGCGTCGTCAGGACGTTGTCGACCGCCATCGCCAGCAGGATCGGCGTCAGCATCGAGTTGTGCACGACCTGGAACCGGAAGGTTTGCGTCGGAAACTCCTCCGAGCCCATCCGGATCGTCACGGGCACCATCTTCGGCGCATCGCCGAAGCTGCCCAGGATTCCGGTCGAACGGTCCTGCGAGACCGAGCCGAGGACCGGTCCGGTCGTCGAAAACTTGAACGAGCGATAGAGGGACGGCAGCACCGTCAGAATGTCCGCGCGAGCCATCGGCATGTCCACGGGCCCCATCGAAAGGAAGGGGTGCCCGAAGGCCAGAAGGGAATCGCCCTCGACCCAGGTGACGGTCCCCGTTGCGGACAGCACCATGTCCCCCGAGAGCAGGACAGCGGCAACCGCGGAGCCTGGCTCGAGAAAGCTCGAGGCCGTTGTGGTGCCCGTGCCCGCGGCGGCCGGCGCCGACGCGCCCGACGGAGCGACCAGCCACCCCGCGGCCTGCGCCACCTCGCCGAAGATCCTGCCCGGCGCCAGCGCCCCGGAGAGCGACACCGGCAGGGGAAGCGCAGAGGGACCCGAGGACGACGCCTCGGCCCGCAATGGCTGGACGAGGGCCGCGAGCGGCCCGGCGAACTGACGGTCCCGGAAAGCCGCGACGAACGCCGATGCCCGCGTCGCCGCACCTCCGATCGGGACGGGCGGTGCGGCCGGGGCCTTGCGGATGTCGAGCATGCTCTGGATCGGCGTGATTCCGCAGATCGGCTCGCGCGAAAAGGGCCAGCCGTAGGCGAGCGCGCCGATGAGCTTGCCATCGACATAGATCGGGCTTCCGCTCATTCCGGCGATGATTCCCGTGCGCTCGAGCGTGTCGCCGAGGATGCGGGCGAGGATGAGGTCCTGCTTCGGGGCGTAGCTCTTGAGCAGGCCCACGATTTCAACGTCGAAGCGGCGCACGCCTTTGCCGTCGCCGAGGTCCGAGAGCCCGTAGCCCTTCATCCCCGGGACGAGCTCGGCCGCCGGGAGAATTCCGGTGGGCTTCGCCGCAGCGAGCGCTGCCATCGCCGCCAGTCCGGCCGCCAGCGCCAACGGGCGCACAATCATCCTCACGTGGGGCACAACGCCTCGGGCCCGCAGCTCCATTCCCTTTGACCCTCTTCGGAGGCTATGTTACGGTCGAAACCGATGTTGGCGACCGTGTTTCAACCCGTCACCTCGGAAAACCTCTCCGGGAAGCCTTCCATCCTCTCTCTCTTCTCCGAAACCGGCCCGACGGCCAAGGTCGTCCTGGGGATCCTGCTCTTCTTCTCGTTTGTCTCGTGGGTGATCATCTTCGCCAAGTTCATCCGCCTGCGGCGGGTCTCCAGGCAGTCGGAGAGGTTCGTGAGCTTCTTTCGCAAGTCCAAGCGTTTCTCCGAGGTCAACACCTTCGCCGGGGAACTCTCCGACACACCGCTGACGACCCTCTTCAAGGCGGGATACGCGGAGCTGGACGCGCAGGTCAAGGCCATCCGCGCCGACGACGCCCCGACGACGGCCGGAGGCACGACGGGAAAGCTGCTCATCAAGAACATCTCCGGAATCGAGCGCGCCCTCGAGCGCGCGATCGGCGTCGAGATGTCCCGGCTGACGAAATCCATGACGTTCCTCGCGACGACCGCGTCGGCCTGCCCGTTCATCGGCCTGTTCGGCACGGTGTGGGGCATCATGCAGTCCTTCCGGGCGATCGGGATGACCGGATCGACCTCGATCGCCGCGGTCGCGCCCGGCATCTCCGAAGCCCTCGTCAACACGGCCGCGGGGCTGGCCGCCGCGATCCCGGCGATGATCTTCTACAACTACTTCATGGGGAAAGTCCGCGAGCAGCGCGCCGGGATGGAGGATTTCTCGTTGGAGTTCATCAACCTCGCGGAGAGGAACTTCACGTAGGCCGCGGCGTCTGACATGGCTTTCCAACACCAGTCCAGCGACCCCTACGACCACCTGGCGGACATCAACGTCACGCCGCTGGTGGACGTCATGCTCGTCCTGCTGATCATCTTCATGGTCACGGCGCCCATGCTGCACCAGGGCATTTCGGTGGCGCTGCCCAAGACGGCGACGACGAACCTGCGGTCCACGCTCGAGGACCCCATCGTGCTTTCGATCTCGAAGGACGGGCTCTACTACATCAACGAGACCCCGGTCGCGCGCGGCCTGCTCAAGGACCGGCTGCGCGCCATCCTCAGGAGCCACAAGGAGAAGGCCGTCCTGCTCAAGGCCGACCGCAGCCTCTCCTACGGAACCGTCATTGAGACACTGGATCTCTTGAACCGCATGGGCATCGAAAGCCTCGGCATGATCACCGACACGTCGGGGTCCGCCAGGAAGTGAGGATCTCGCCCTAGAGCGGGCGGCCCATGGACGCCGTCGGCGACCTCCTGGCAGAGCGCCGCGTCGACCGGTTCCCCGTGGGGCCGGCGGTCGCGCTGGCCGCTTTGCTCCACGCGGGCGTGCTGCTCGGCCTGCTGGCCTCGACCTTTGCGCACCCGATCCACGCGGCGGCGCCCCGATTCGTGGCCGTGCGACTGCTCCAGGCCGGAGCCATTCGGCCGCCGGCGCCCGTCGCGGCCGCGGTGCCCGCTCCACCCGCATCCGCCCCGAAACCCAAGATCGAGAAGCTCGTCGAAGAGGCGCCGAAGCCCTCGAAGAACGCGGTCCTCCTTCCGGCAAAGGAAAACAAGAAGAAGCCGACGCCGCCGCCCGTCTCGAACCCCGGAAAGGATTCGGCACCCGCGGTCAGCCTTCCCTCCACGGGCGACGAGCCGGCGGGCGCGGCGAGCGCGACCGCGGCCGGCGCCGGGGGCTCTGCCGGGATCGGCAGCCTCAAGCTCGACCAGACCGACTTCAAGTACCCGGTCTACATCGGGCAGTTGACCTCCATCATCAGCACGAATTGGTTCAAGCCGACGCAATCGGTGCAGACGAGCCCGGTCGTGCACTTCCTGATCCAGCGTGACGGCACGATCGTGGACCCCCTTCTCGTGACCTCGAGCGGCCTGCCGTTCGTGGACCGGGCCGCGCTGCGCGCCGTCATCGCGTCGTCTCCGCTCCCCCCCCTCCCGGCCGAGTACGGGGGTCAGCATCTCGGCATCCAGGTGGTCTTCGAATGACGAACTGGAGGAGCCCCATGCGTCGAGGCTTCATGCTCCCAGCCCTGCTGGCGCTGGCCGCCGGCAGGCCCGCCGCGGCCCAGGCCCCCGCCCCGACGCCGGCGCCCGCCGACGACATCCAGATCGTGATCAAGGGCGGCGGTGAGCGCCGCCTGGCCGTCGCCGTCCCGGCGCTCTTCGCGCCCGGGTCCGCCGCCCTCCAGGCCAAGGTCGTCGAGCCGTTCACGGCGACGCTGCGCTCCGACCTCGAGTACGCGGGCGCTTTCTCCGTCACCGAGCCGGCCCACTATCCCTCCTCCGCCCCCCGCGACCCGACGACGCCGGAGGCCGCGGACCGCTGGCTCGGCACCGGCGCCGAGGTCCTGGTGGACACCCGCGGCGAGGTTGCGGGTGACCGCGTCTCGGTCGAGGCGCGCGTCTGGGACCTGAAATCCCGCAAGCTCATCCTGGGGCGCAAGTACTCGGGCGGAGCGTCCTACGTCGAGCGCATCGCACACACCCTCGCCAACGATCTCGTCAAGTACTTCACCGGAAAGCCGGGCGTCTTTCTTTCCACGATCCTGTTCGTCGCCGAGCAGGGCTCAACCAAAGAGATCGAGGCGATGGACTTCGACGGGCGCGGCGTCCGCCAGCTCACGTCGCACCGCTCCATGTCGATCAGCCCGAGCGCCGGGGCCGGCCGCATCGCGTACACCTCGTACGTGCGACTCTTCCCTCAGATCTGGACCATGGGCCTCGACGGCGGCGACAAGAAGGAAGTGTCCACGGGCATCGAGCTGAACGCCTCCCCCTCACTTTCCCCCGACGGCAGCCAGATCGCGTTTGCCGGCTCTGCGAAGGGCAACAGCGACATCTACACGATCGGGGCGGGCGGCGGCGGACTCCATCGCCTCACGACCACCCGGGCGCTCGAGGCCTCGCCGGCGTGGTCGCCCACCGGGCGGCAACTCCTCTACACCTCGGACCTTGCGGGCACGCCCCAGATTTACGTGATGGACGCCGAGGGCACGGGGTCCCGGCGCGTCACGCTCGCGGGCAACTGGAACGACGAGGGCGCATGGTCTCCGGATGGCTCCAGGATCGCGTTCGCCTGCCGCAACGAGGGCGACTTCAACATCTGCGTCATGGACTTCACGACGGGGCAGACGGTTCAGGTCACCTCCGAGGGATCCAACGGCCACCCGAGCTGGTCGCCCGACGGACAGAAGCTCGCCTACTCCTCGCGCCGCAATGGCTCGACGCAGATCTACACCGTCGATTCGAACGGACAGAATAAGCGGCAACTCACGCAGGGGGCCAACCACGCCCAACCGTTCTGGGTCCCCTGAGTCCTTCGGGTCTTCGTTCTGGGGTTTTCGCAAACTCTTTGCTATATTGAGTTTCGGAACTGCGTCTCCGCTTTTTGGGCCCGGCCGCACGGCCAAGGAGAATGGAATGAAGAGAACATCCAGCACCCTGACGACCCTCGCGCTGCTCGGCATCGCGCTCTTGCCATTTGCGGCCGCGTGCAAGAAGAAACCGCCGACGACGACCGCCGACGCCCGTCCCGCAGCAACCGCCGCGAAGCCCCCGTCGGACAAGCAAGTGGCCCCGCCCCCGTCGGCGGCCCCGACGAAGGACGTCGAGGTGACCGAGGTCCTCTCGATGGACATCGACGTGCTGAACAAGAAGGGCTACCTCTCAGACGCCTTCTTCGACTACGACCAGTCCGACCTGCGCGAGGACGCCCGCTCTGTTCTCGCCGGGGATGCGCAGTGGCTCAAGAAGCACTCCACCGTGCAGGTCCTCATCGAAGGCCATTGCGACGAGCGCGGCACCGCCGCCTACAACCTCGCCCTCGGCGACCGCCGGGCCAACGCCGCCAAGGAGTACCTCGCCTCTCTGGGCATCGACGGCTCGCGCCTGCGCACCATTTCCTACGGCAAGGAGCGCCCGTTTTGCACCGAATCGGCCGAGAGCTGCTGGCAGAAGAACCGCCGCGCTCATCTGGTCATCACGGCGAAGTGACCTTGACGGCTTTCAAGCGCCCGCTCCTGGCTGGACTTTCCACGGCGGCCCTCCTCGCGGGGGCCGCCTGCGTCTCGTCGAGCGACATCGACGGCCTCCATCGCCAGATGAACGACATCCAGAAGCAGATCCAGGCGCTCGAGCGCAAGTCCTCGAGCAAGGAAGAAGTCGAAAAGCTCAACCAGAACGTTGCGACCCAGACGCAACAGCTCCTGAAGTCCAACGCGGACACCGCCGTCCGGCTCGGGGAGCTGACGACGAAGATGGAGCAGCTCGAGGCGAAGCTCGAGGACACCAACCGCCGCCTGTCGCAACTATCCCAACAGATCGCGGAGACCCAGGGCGACCTGCTGCGACTGCGTAACGCCGGCGGCTCCGCGGCACCCGGCGCCCCAGCGTCCGCCGCCAGTCCGACCGCGCCCCCGGGGCGCGCCGGGCCTTCGCCCGCCGAGCTCTACGACACGGCCTACGGGGACTACACGAAGGGCCGCTACGCCCTGGCCATCCAGGGTTTCGAGGACTACCTCGCCAGCTACCCTTCGACCGATCTTTCCGACAACGCCCAATACTGGATCGGCGAGGCGCACTACGCGCAGAAGAACTATGCGGAGGCGATCCGCGATTTCGAGAAGCTCCTCAAGCAGTGGCCGGCCAGCGACAAGGCCGCCGGCGCCCTGCTCAAGAAGGGCTACGCCATGCTCGAGCTCGGACAGAAGGCCGAGGCCGTCGTCCAGCTGCAATACGTCATCCACGAGTTCCCGACCTCGGAAGAATCGCGCCTTGCCCGCGCGAAGTTGAAGTCCCTCGGTGTCGAAGCGAAATAGCCCGAACACCGCACAGAGAAACCGCAAACAGGAGAATCGGAAGCCTCATGGCCAACATCAAGTCCGCCGAAAAACGCAACCGCCAGATGACGAAGAAGCGCGCCCGCAACAAGGCCCGCGCCTCGCGGCTGCGCACCGCCGTCAAGAAGTACGGGCAGCTCGACGCGAAGAAGAAGACCGAGGCCGTCGCGAACACGCATTCGGAGATCGACCGCGCACGCGCCAAGGGAGTGATCCACAAGAACGCGGCGGCACGCTACAAGTCACGCCTGGCCAAGAAGGCCGCGAAGAAGTAGCCGGGTCTTCTAGAACCCTTCCAACATACTCGTCACGAGGCTCTGGGCGAAGCGGTCGGCAACCCGGTCGATCGCGTTGTTCTCCAGATCGGCGTAGGACGCGGCCGTTTCGGAGAACTGGTAGTTGTCGCGGAAGGTGAAGGCGGGGTTCTCCCAGACGGCCTTCCCGTCGGGCAGCGCCTTGAGAGCGACCCTCGCCGCAACCCGAACCTGGTAGTCCGTGGCGCGGCCCTGCGAATCGAAGGCCACCGGATAGAGCTCAAACGCGAGGACCGTCCCGGAGAGTTCGGCATCCGCGCCCTCCGCGCCCGCCTGGACCTTGAACCGGCCCCGCGAGGCCAGTTCCCGGGCGATGGCCTCCGAGAAGCGCTGCTCGATCTGGACCCGCTGCGTGCGGTTCTCGAGCGTCGTGAACTGGATCACACGGATCGACTCGGGCAGGGACGAGCCTTTTCCCACGAGGGCGTACCCGCATCCCGCCGCCGCGGACGCCGCGCAGACGAGAACCAGCGCCGCCGCGGCCCGACGGCCGCTTTGCCCCGGCCTCTTCAACGGACGACCAGGTTCAGGAGCCGATCCGGCACGAACACCGTCCGGATGATCGGCCTGCCCTCGACCCAGCTTTGAATGCGCTCGTCCGAACGGAGCAGCTCCATCGCGTCCGCCTCCGACGCCCCCCGGGCGACCTCGAGCTTGCCGCGGACCTTGCCGTTGATCTGGACGACGAGCGTCACACCGGGGGGCGTGGCGAGCGCCGGATCGTAGACCGGCCAGGACGATTCCACGAGGAACCCCTTCTCACCAAACCGGCGCCACCATTCCTCCGTCAGATGCGGCGCGATCGGATGCAGGAGCTGGAGAAGGGCCTTGATGGCCCCGCGCACCGTCGCGGGCGACTCGGATTCCTCCTCGAGCGCATCGGCGATGCCGCGCTGGAACTCCATCAGCGCCGCGATCGCGGTGTGAAAGTGAAAGCGGCGGACGTCGTCGCTCACGCGCTCGATCGAGCGGTGCGTGAGCCGGGTCAGGGGCGTATCCCGGGGCGCTTCATCCCGAACCGCACCGGCGCCGCGCCCTTCGACGCGGCCGCAGAGATCGTGGACCCGGTTCAGGAAGCGGTATGCGCCGGCCACGCCGTCCTCGGACCACTCGGACTCCTTTTCGGGAGGGCCGATGAAGAGGGTGTAGAGGCGCACGGTATCGGCGCCGTACCGGGCGATCAGCTCGTCGGGCGACACCGTGTTGCCGCGGGACTTCGACATCTTCTCGATCTTTCCGGTCGCCGCGTTCAACCGCGTGATCATTCCCTGATTAAAAAGCCGCTCGAACGGTTCCTCGAGGTGCACGAGGCCCATGTCCTTGAGCACCCGACAGATGAACCTCGCATAGAGCAGGTGAAGGATGGCGTGCTCGATTCCCCCGATGTACTGGTCGACCGGGAGCCACCGCCGGACCCGCTCGGTGTCGACCATTGCCTCAGAGTCGCGCGGGTTCAGGAAGCGCAGGTAGTACCAGGACGAATCGACGAACGTGTCCATCGTGTCGGTCTCGCGACGCGCCGCCCCGCCGCAGCGGGGGCACCGCACGTGGACGAATGCCTCCGACTTTTCGAGGGGATTGCCCTCCACCCCGCGAAACTCCACGTCCTCCGGAAGCAGCACCGGCAGGTCCGCGTCCGGCACGGGCACGACCCCGCAGGCCGGGCAGTGGATGGCGGGAATCGGCGTGCCCCAGTATCGCTGCCGGGAGATCAGCCAGTCGCGCAACCGGTAGCCGATCTTTCCCCTTCCGACCTTCTCCCGCTCCAGCCACTCGATCGCGACGCGCACGGCCTGCGGGCCATTCGGCGTTCCGTCCCAGCTGCCGGAACGACAGAGGTACCCGTCATGCAGCAGCGCCTCCGTCATGGCGGTGGGGTCGACCTCCCCGTCCGCCGTCCGGTAAACCGGACGGACCGGGAGCCCGTTCTTGCGGGCAAACTCGAAATCCCTCTGGTCGTGCGCCGGCACGCCCATGATGGCGCCGGTCCCGTACTCGGGCAGAACGAAGTTGGCGAGCCAGACCGGGATCTTCTCGCCCGTCGCCGGGTTGACCGCGAACGCGCCCGTCGCGAAGCCCTCCTTTTCGCCGCCCTCGGCCTCGCGCTCGAGGCGCGATTCGCGCCGCACGCGGTCGACGAAAACTCCGATCGCCTCCGCGCGGCCCGAGCCCTTCGCCAGAAGAGAAACGGCGGGATGCTCGGGTGCGAGGGCCAGAAAGGTCGCTCCGTACAGCGTGTCGGGCCGCGTCGTGAAGACCGTGACCGGCTCATGCAGCCCATCGACCGAAAACAGGATCTCGGCGCCCTCGGAGCGCCCGATCCAGTTGCGCTGCATCGTCTTGACGCGATCGGACCAGTGCGGGAGGCGATCCAGTCCTTCGAGCAGCCGTTCGGCGTAATCGGTGACCCGGAAGAACCATTGCGTGAGATCCCGGATTTCGACGGCGTCGCCCGACCGCTCGCAGCGGCCGTCCACGACCTGCTCGTTGGCCAGCACCGTCCGGCATCCCGGGCACCAGTTCACGGGGGCCGTCTTGCGATACGCCAGGCCCCTTTCCCACATCCGCAGGAAGAGCCATTGGTTCCAGCGGTAGTAGGCCGGATCGCACGAAGCGAGCTCCCGGGACCAGTCGTAGAGGCACCCGAGCGCGTTCAACTGCTCCTTCATGCGGGCGATGTTTCCGAGCGTGTACTCGCGGGGAGGCACGCCGCTCTGGATTGCGGCGTTCTCGGCCGGGAGGCCGAACGCATCCCAGCCCATCGGGTTGAGCGCCTTGCGCCCGGCCATCCTCTCCCTGCGGTACAGCGCGTCGCCGAGGATGTAGTTGCGCCCGTGCCCGACGTGCAGACGGCTGCCGGAGGGATACGGGTACATGTTGAGCATGTAGAACTCGTTGCCCGGCACGGCGGTGTCGACCTCGGCGACGCGCTCCTCGGCCCAGAGCCGCTGCCATTTCGCTTCGATCTCGGAGGGGGCGTACTTGTCGGCCATCGGACGGCGAATATAACCGAAGGGAGTCCGACTGCCGACTAGCGACCGCCTCCCGCGGGCCGTACCCGCAGCGTGGTGTCCGGCAGCCGCAGCAGCGGGTAGTCCAGGCGCCCGGAGGTCTCGAGCTCGGTCACGGTCAGGCCGCGCGGGCGTTCGAGGGCCCGCGACCCGAAGGGGATGTAGCGGGCGTCCACATTGTTGATCGAGAACGAAGGGTCCGAGAAGACGAAGCCGCGGTCGGCGTAGTAGACCTCGATCCAGCGGTGGTAGAGGCCGCCGATGCGGGAATCGTAGCCGTCCGTTCCCGGCTTCGCGCGAAGCACGCCCTGCACCGTGCGCGCGCCGATCCCCGCGCGCCGGAGCAGGTCGACCGCAAGCTCCGCGAAGCCGACGCAGTGGGCGCGCCGCGACGCGAAGACCGAGGCCGGGTCCTGCCTGCGGCCCCGGTCGGGGTCGTACCGCACGGACGATGCAATCCCCGCGAGGATCCGCTCCACCGCCAGAACCTGCCTTCCCGCGTCCCCGACGAGCGCGAGGGCGTACGCGTCGCGCTCGGGCGAACCAGGCAGGGCGGGGTCCCGCGCGGCTCCCGTCGGAAAGGGCGCCCGGCTCTCCAGCGGTCCCCCGCTCACCTGGACGCGCAGGTCCAGGCTGCCGTCGGGCCCCGGAGAAACCCCGAGCGAGTAGCCGTCGTTGTCGTACTGGTCGAAGAGACTCTGGCCCGCCCCGGAGGCGCGATAGACCGCGAGCTCGTCGGCGCGCGCGACCGTGCCCGCCACGACGAGCGCGCAAAGGAGCGCCTCCGGCAGGACGCGCCTCAAGGCTCCGCGGCCTCCCCACGCCGCCCCTTGAGCACGCCGTCGAGGATCCCGTTGATGAACTGGGAGGATTTCGGGGTCGAAAAGCGCTTGGCGATCTCGAGCGCTTCGTCGATCACGACCGGCCGGGGCGTCTCGGGCTCGTGCAGGAGCTCGAAGAGCGCCAGGCGCAGGATGTTGCGGTCGACGACCGGCATTCGCGTCAGCCTCCAGTGGTCGGCCTGGCGCGAGATGATGGCATCGAGATCCTCCTGGTGCGAAAGCGTGCCCGAGACCAGCCGGCGCGTGAAGTCCTGGATCCCCTCGGGGGCCTTTTGCAGATCAGCGGACCGAAGGAACATCTCCTGGGGCTCGGTGCCCGAGACGTCGTGCTCGTACAGCATCTGGAGCGCGAGTTCCCGGGCCTTCCTCCGGGCGCCCATTCAGGCTTTCCCGAGACGGCGGCGCAGGTTTGCCATCTCGATCGCCGCCTCGGCGGCTTCCACGCCCTTGTCGGTGCGCTTGCGCGCCTGATCCATGGTCTCGCAGGTCAGGATGCCGAATCCGATCGGAACGCCCTTCCCGACCGTCAGGGCTGCGAGCGCGGACGCGACCGCATGGCCGAGCACCTCGTGGTGGGTCGTTTCGCCCCGCACGATCGCCGCCAGGGCAACCACCGCGTGGAACCGGCCCGAGTCGATCAGGGCCTTCACCCCGGCGGCGACCTCGAAGGCCCCCGGCACGCGGGCGACCGAGACGTCCGCCGCCCGCGCCCCGCGCCGGCGCAGGGTGTCGAGAGCCGCCTCGAGCATGGCGTCAGTCACGGTGGGATTCCATCGGGCACACACCACGCCGATGCGCAATCCCTCCGCGTCGAGGCTGCCCTCGTACTGCCTCGGAGAGAAAGCCGCCGCGGCGCGGCGCGGAACGCGCATGCTCAAGGAACTGCCCTCTTTCGAAGAGGGAGGATTGTAACCCGGGCGCCGGTCCTAGGCGAAGAGCCGCTCGAGCTCGGGCGTCTCGCCGTAGTTTCGGACGTAGCGGCCGAGGAACTCCCCGGGCGTGTACCGGGGAGGCTGCGGTCCCTGGTGTTCCAGGCAGAAGACCGCAGCCACGCTCCCGATCCGCCCGGCCACAGGCCAGGGGGCACCGATCCTGAGGCCCCGGATGAGCCCGGCCCGGTAGGCGTCCCCCACCCCCGTGGGATCGAGGGCCTCCCCCTCGAGCTTGGCCGGCGGGACGTGGTGCACGATCCGGCCGCCCTGTCCGAAGGGCGCATGGATGGCCGAACCGTCGGGCCCATGGGTCACGATCAGCACGGGCACCTGCCGCTCGATTTCTTCGCGGGTCAGGCCGGTCTTGTGCGTCAGGATGCCGAACTCGTACTCGTTGACGATCAGGATCGCGGCGCCCTGGAACCCCTGGGTCATCTCCTCGCCCGAGAGCCGCGTCACCTGCTGGCTCGGATCGTAGAGAAACGGAATCCCGCGCTCCCGGCAAAAGGCCGCGTGGGCTGCCATGGCGGGCGGGTCGTTGGGCGAGATCGCGACGAAGGCAATGGAGTCGGCATCGAGCGTGTCCAGCGGGAACCGGTGCGCGCGCGCCATGGCTCCGGTGTAGAAGGACGCCACCTGGTTCTGGTCGAGGTCGGTCGAGACGAAGAAGGATGCTGTGAAGAGATCCGGGTCGAGCCGAAGCCCGGACACGTCGATGCCCTCGGCAGCCAGCCGGTCGCGATATTCGGCCGCATCCACGCCGGCCGTCGCGAGCAGGGACGGCCGCTCTCCCAAGAGCGCCAGCCCCCACGCGATGTTCGGCCCGCAGCCCCCGGGCACGCGCCGCATCTCGTCCACGAGGAACGAGACCGACAGGCGGGACATCCGGTCCGGAATGAGGTGCTCCGTGAATTTCCCGGGAAACGTCATCAGATAGTCGAACGCCACCGATCCGGTGACCACGATTCGGCCGTCCTTCCTCACAGGTACCTCCCCGCGACTACTCGGAGCCGCTCTCGTGCCGCCTCGGAGACCGCCTTGCGGTCCGTAATGATGCCGTATCGCATCGCGTCGCGGCAGCCGCAGGCGCGCCCGGCATCGATCCGCGACACCGCCTCGGAGAGTGCCCGGCGGGCTGCCGCCGCGTTCTCAGCCAGGACCGCCAGGATGGACTCGACCGAGACCGCCTCGGTTGCATCCCTCCAGCAATCGTAGTCCGTGACCAGCGCGAGGCTGGCGTAGCAGATCTCCGCCTCGCGCGCGAGCCGCGCCTCCGTCAGGTTCGTCATACCGATCACGTCCGCGCCCCACGACCGGTACAGGTTCGATTCGGCCCGGGTCGAAAACTGGGGGCCCTCCATGCAGACGTACGTTGCGCCCCGCAGAACGGTCAAACCGGCGGCGCGGCCGCCCTCCTCGAGCCACCGCGCAAGCTCCGGGCAGACGGGGTCCGCCAGGCTGGCGTGCGCCACGACGCCGTCGCCGAAGAACGAATCCTGGCGATGGCGGGTGCGATCGATGAACTGGTCGGCGATCACCGCGTGCCGCGGCGCGAGCTCCTCGCGCAGACTGCCGCAGGCCGACGCCGACAGCAGGGCGTCACATCCGAGCATCTTGAATCCGCAGACGTTGGCCCGATAGTTGATCTCCGACGGTGAGAGGCGATGGCTCCGCCCGTGCCGGGAGAGAAAGGCCACCGGCACGGCCCCGAGGGTCCCCGTGAAATAGGAGTCCGACGGAAGGCCGAACGGCGTCTCGAGGCGCTCCTCCCGAAGTCCCGTGATCGACGCGAGGTCGTAGACGCCGCTGCCTCCGACGAGCCCGACGCGCCCGCCTGCGCTCACGACATCACTCCCGCGTCGCGGCGGTGGCGCTCGATCGACGCCACCACGCGTTCGGCCAGGCCGAGCGCGTCGCGCCCCACCTCCCCCGTCACCAGGGGGTCTCGCCGCTCCCGCACCGCACCGGCGAAGTCGGCGAGCTCGCGGCCCAGGGGATCGCCGGCCTCGACCGGAATCGATTCGGCGACGACGCCCGATCGCACGCCGTCGCGCACCAGACGGTGGGCGGTGACCGAGCGGGCGTGCATGTCGATCGAGCAATAGAGCGGCGGAGCGAAGATGCGCAGCTTGCGCATCGGCTCGGTCGACACGCGGGAGGCGGTCAGGTTCGCCACGCACCCTCCCTCGAACTCGATCCGCGCGTTGGCGATGTCGACCCGGTCCGTCAGCACGGGCATTCCCGCGGCCCGCACCTCGCGGACCGGGCGCTGCACCAGCGCGATCACGATCTGAAGATCGTGGATCATGAGGTCCAGGACGACGTCGACATCGAGGCTGCGCGCGGTGGGAACGCCGAGGCGATGCCCCTCGATGAAGAGCGGGCCCGAGATCCGTTCCAGGACGGCGTCGACCGCGGGGTTGTAGCGCTCGACGTGGCCGACTTCGAGGACGCGGCCGCGGGCCCGCGCGAGCGAGACGAGAGAGTCCGCCTCGCCGAAGGAGGTCGCGATCGGCTTCTCGACGAGCACGTCGAGCCCCCGCTCGAGGAAGAAGTGCACGAGGGAGGCATGGGTGGCGGTCGGCGTGGCCACCACGACCGCGTCGGCCCGCGCGGCGACCTCCTCCACGTCCGACAGGACGACCGTTGCCTGCTCGAGTGCGACCTGCTCGGCCCGCCGTTCGTGGTGGTCATGGACTCCCACGAGTACAATTCCCGCAGTCTGCGCCGCCACGCGGGCATGCTGGCGTCCGAGATGGCCGACCCCGACCACCGCCAGGCGAACCGGCCCGGCCCCGATCATCGCGTGCGGCGGCTCACTTTATGAAGCCCCGCTCGCTCGAGCGGATGAATTGCACGAGCTCCTCCACGTCGGGCTGCCCCGACAGCTCCTCGCCGATCCGCTCGAGGGCCTGGCTGGTGTTGAGCTTCGACTTGACGAGGAGGCGGTACGCCTTCTGCAGCGCCTCCACCCGCTCGTCGGAGAACCCGGAGCGCTTGAGCCCGATCGTGTTGATCCCGTAAGTCTTCGGATTTTCGAGGCCGTCGGTCCGGCAGAACGGAAGCACGTCCTGGCGGCACCCCGTATAGGCCCCGAGGAATGCGAAGACCCCCACCCGGCAGAACTGGTGGACCGCGTTGAACGCGCCGATCTTGGCGTTGCTGCCCACCTCGACGTGGCCGGCGAGGACCGCGCAGTTGGCCATGACGACGCCCGAGCCGATGCGGTTGTCGTGGCCCACGTGGGTGTAATTCATGAAGTAGTTGTCGTCGCCGACGACCGTCTCCCCGCCCCCGTTCGCAGTCCCCCGCTGGACCGTCGAGAATTCGCGGAACACGTTGCGCGAGCCCACGACGAGCCGCGTGGGCTCTCCCCGGTACTTCAGGTCCTGCGGCTCGAAGCCCAGCGCCGCGTGGGGAAACACCCGGTTGTCCTGGCCGAATACGGCCGGCCCCTCGAGCGAGGCATTGTTTCCGATCGCCGTCCGGTCGCCGAGAACGACGCCGTCGCCGATGACCGCGTAGGGCCCGATCGAGACCCCTTGCCCGAGCTCCGCGCCCGGCGACACGACGGCCGTGGGATGGATCGTCACGCTGCTCACGGCCGCTCCACCAGGACCGAAAGCAGCTCGGCTTCGGCGCACAGTTTGCCGTCGACGGTCGCCGTCGCCCGGCACTTGCAGACCCGCATCTTCAGCGAGATGATCGACGCTTCGATCCGGAGCTGATCGCCGGGGACGACCGGCCGGCGAAAGCGGCAGCGGTCCACGCCCGATAGATAGAGGAGCTTCTTCTCCTTGTCCGGCGTGACACCGAGCAGAGCGACTCCGGCGACCTGCGCCATCGCCTCGAGGACCAGCACGCCGGGCATCACCGGGTTTCCGGGGAAATGCCCCTGGAAGAACTCCTCGTTGAATGTCACGTTCTTGATGCCGACCACGCGCTGGCCCGGCTCGAGCTCCAGGATCCGGTCCACGAGCAGGAACGGGTACCGGTGCGGAAGCGTTTTCAGGATTTCGCCGATCCCGATTTCCAAGGTGGTCCCCCTTTCTCGAGCTGGTTGACGGCCGCCTCGAGCGCGGCAATCCGCGCCAGGGCCGCCTCGAGCTTCCCGACGAGGGCCGCTCGCTTCAAGAACTCCCGGTGCGGCAGTGCGGGCATCCCGGACACGACCTGCCCCGCTGCCACCCGGCCCTGTCGCGCGATTCCGGCCTGGCCGGTCAACACCGCGCCGTCACCGATCGTGGCATGGTCGGACACGCCCACCTGGCCGGCCAGCGTCACGCCCCGCCCCAGGCGCGAGGACCCGCCGATTCCCGCCTGGCCGCAGAGGATCGAATGTTCGCCCACCACTACGTTATGCCCCACCTGGACCAGGTTGTCGACCTTCGTCCCGCGGCCGATCACGGTTTCACCGAGCGTTGCGCGATCGATCGTGGCGTTGGCGCCGATCTCGACGTCGTCTTCGAGCCTCGCGATGCCGACCTGTGGCACCTTTCGGTGCCCCGCTCCATCCCAGACGTACCCGAACCCGTCGGATCCCACGACCGCTCCCGGCTGCAGGATGCACCGGTCGCCCACGCGGCACCCGGCGAGGATGGCAGCCCCGGGACCGATGACGCAGTCCTGTCCGACCACCGCCCCCAGGCCGATGAACGCCCCCGGCCGGACGCGCGTACGAGCGCCGACCCGGGCCCCCTTCTCCACCGTGGCTCCCGGCTCGATCAGGACCCCCGGGCCCAGTTTCGCGGCCCCGTGGACGAACGAGCCGCGGGCGACGCCGGTCGACGGCCGCTCCGGCGGGTGGAGGTGTTCGAGCCACAGGGCGAGAGCCAGCTGTGGCGACCTCACGACGACGCAGGGCTTGCCTGCCCGAAGGCCGGCATCCGGCACGAGGAGCGCGCCGGCCCGGCTCTCGCGTGCCTGGCGCGCCCGGCGCTCGTCGACGACCCAGGACAGATCCAGCGGGCCCGCCGACTCCAGGGTCGCCACCCCGGTCAGGCGCGCGCCCTTGTCCTCGTGGACACGGCCCCCCGCCGCGCGCGCGACCTGGGCGAGGGTGAAACCCTTGCCTCCAGAAGCGGCGGCACGCCGGGGCCTGCCGGTGCCCGTACGGGGGGCGCGCAAGCGGGCCACGGCGTCTGGCTTCCCGACTCCGGAGCTACGGCTTCTTCGTCGGGACCGGCGCCGGTGCAGCCTTGGCTGCGGGCGCGGCGGCCTTCGGCGCGCCCTCCGCCGGCTTGGCCGCGGGAACCGCGACGGTCGTGTTGAACACCTTCAGCACCTCGTCGGTGATGTCCACCGAGTCGTCCACGAAGACGAGCCCGGACTGGAACTTGTTCAGGATGAGCGTGAAGCCCTTGTCCTTGCCGACCTGGTTGATGACCGGGAAGACCCTGCGCTCGAGCTCCGAGAGCTCCTTCTTCTGCGCGGCTTCGAGGTCCCGGTTCGCGTCATCCTGGAACCGCTTGAAGGCGATCGCCTTCTCCTGGTAACTCTTCTGCAGCGTATCCCGCTTGTCTTCGGCCATCGCCGACCCCTGGTCGGCGAGCTTCTGCTCCATCTCGCGGAGTTCCTTCGAGAGCTTGTCGCCCTCCTCCTTCTTCCCGTCGCTGACCTTCTTGACCCGGTTGAAGGCTTCCTTACCGAGGGCCGATTCCTGGACGAGCCGCTCGACGTTGATCACGCCGATCTTGGGCACCGCCGTCGAGGCGGTCCCCTGGGCACTGGCGACGGCCGCGATCAGGGCGGCCGCTACCGTAAAGGCAAAGCGTTTCATTCCAACTCCTTCTAGCGCGAAAGCGCGGAAGTGTAGCAAAAACTGCGTCCGACACAACAGGGCTGTTTTGACGACCATTCCGGGCGTCAGGAGGCCCGTCGGGCCCTTCCGGGGGCCCCGCGGGCCAAATCGGCCCGATCGCCGACGTTCCCTCTCTCGTCCGCGCGTCGAGCGCGGCTTAGAACGTCCGGCCGATCGAGAACGTGAATCCCGACTTCTTCTCGGTGAGATTGGCGATCGGGAATCCGAACTGGTCCAGGGGTTGGACGGGGTGCAGGTTGATCGCATAGATGAACCGCAAGGGCGCCTGGAAGATCGGAAGGAAAACCCGCAGCTCCATCCCGAAGGCCGACCGGATGTTGGTCAGGTCGAAGGACTGCGTGTCGTAGTAGTTGTTCCCGAAATCCACGAAGGCCAGCAGCGTACCCGGCCCGATGGTCAGGAACTGGTATTCGACGTTGATCACGAAGAACTTGTTGCCGCCGAGGATCCGGCCGTCCACGTCCGTAAACACGACGTTCGTATCCGGGTGCAGCGGCACGATGGCGCCCTGCGAAAAGCCGCGCATGCTCTGCTCACCGCCGAGCTGGAACCGCTCGAATACCTGGAGGTTGGTGCCGTTCACGGCCGTGACGAATCCGACTTCCGCGTTGAGCGCCAGGATGGCGTTGCGCGGAACTCTGACCGGAATGTAGATCGTCGAGCCGAGCGTCGGCTTGATGAACGCATTCGTCCCGCCGAAAAAAGCGGGGGCAATCTCCACCGCGGCGAACAGCCGAAATCCCTTGGTCGGGTTCATCGGATCGTTCCGGCTGTCGTAGCGGTACGCCGGCGTCAGGGCCGACGACGTACCGCTGGTGTCGACGAACTTCGGCGGCGGCCCCGGCTGGCCGGGCGGCGTCGGCGCGGCGCGCGCGGGGTAGCTGGCGGTGATGTCCTGGTAGGAGTACAGCACCGAGGCCGAATCGAAGAGCCCGAGGCCCTTCCCGTAGAAGACGGTCCCGCCCTGCCGTTGCTCGGTCTGCGAGACATACACGACCTTCCGGCGGAAGAGCGAAGCGCCCACGGACTGGTTCTTGTCCATGAACCAGGGGATCGTGTACGACAGGTCGAAGTAGTTCGAGGTCTTGCCGATCTGCGCCGAGACGCCGATGATCTCGCCACGGCCGAGAAAGTTACGCGTCTGGAAGGAGAATTGCCCGAAGAATCCGTCGAACCCCGAGTAGCCGGCGCCGAACTGGATCTCGTTGCGGCTCGTCTCCGAGCCCTTCAGGGTGATGTCGATCTTCTTCTCCTCGGCGCGCACGCCGAACTGCGGCTCCTCCCCCAGCTTGAAGTAACCCAGCTGCGAGATCTTCTGGATGCTCTTCTTGACCGCTTCCATATCCATGACATCGCCTTCGTCCAGGCCGAACTCCCGCCGGATGACCTTGTCCCGCGTCTGCGTGTTGCCCTGCACCTCGAGGCGCCCGAGGTAGAACTTCTCTCCCTCGAAGATCCGGACCTGGACGTCGACGCGGTTCTTGTCGACCTCCGTGTAGACGGGATCGGCGAACCAGTAGATGTACCCGCGGCTCTTGTACATCGCCTCGATCGCGGCCAGGCCCTCCACGATGTGGTCGCGATTCAGGATCGATCCGGGCGGAAGATCGGGGAATTGTTTGAGCAGCAGTGGTCCCGGGTAGACGCTCACCTCGGGGGGGTCCGCGACCTGGCCGTTCTGCTCGATGCGGGCGATGGTGATCGTGTTCGTGTAGAACATCTCACCCTGCACGATCGGAACCGTGATCCGGACGCGGCGCTTGATCTTGGTCGGCTTGGCCGTGGGGTTCGTGATGTAGACGTCGAGGATCGGATCCTTGACCACGACGTCCTTGTACCCCTTGGACTGGTAGAGACCCTTGATGCTCTCGACGTCGGCCTCGTAGTTGGCCTGGTTGTAGACCGTGTCGTCGGACAGGATCCGCCAGAAGGTCGCGACCTTCGTCTTGTGCATCGCGTTGCGCAGGGCCTGGGCCGAGACGGCCGTGTTCCCCGTGAACGTAATCGACTCGATCTTGACCTTGTCGCCTTCGTCGATCAGGAAGACGATCTTCTTCTCGGTCTTCGAGATGTCCTCGATCCGGTAGTCCACGCTGGCGCTGCGAAAGCCCTGCTCGAGGTAGTACTCGGCGATCGCGGACCGTGCCCGCGCCACGTCGCGCAGCGAGAGCGGCGCACCCGCGCGAACGGTGAGCTTGGCCTCCTTGAGCCGGTCTTTGATCTGAGAGCTCGTGAGCTTCTTGTTACCCACGAAGTCGACGTCCTTGACGATCGGGCGCTCTTCGACCGTCACCACGAGCGTGACGCCGGACGGCGAAGGCTCGGCCTCGATCTTCGCATTTTCGAGCAGACCCGTTTCCCACAGGGCCGCGAAGTTCTGGCGGACCTTCTCCGGGTCGTACCGTTCGCCGATCTTGATCCCGAGGTAGTGGGCGATCGTATCGGGAGAAACCGTCTGGTAGCCCACGACCCGGAAGCCCACGATCGTGTCGGGGCCCACGGCCGGGGCCGGCGGGATCGCGGGCATCTCCGGCGTCGTGACGTCCGGGCCGGGAGCCGGGACCGATCCGGGAACGGGCAGAGGCGTCGGCGCCGGAGGCGGCTCCTGCGCGCGCGCCGCCGAACGCGCCAACATCGCCGCGGAGAGAACCGCGGCCCCGAGGGACCCTGCTCGCAAGAAGCTACTGCCCCTGGGGAATCGGCTCGCCTTCGCGCGCCGTGACTCGCAATCCATCCGGTCCCACTCGCACATCGATCGCCTCGAGGCGCTCGTCGCGCGCCGCGATCAGCAACTCGGAGACCGGGTCTTCGACATGCTTCTGGATCGCCCGCCGCAACGGCCGCGCGCCCATGTTCGGATCGTCCCCGCTCTGCGCGAGCAGCCACTCGATCGCCTCGTCGTCGATGTCGATCCACGCCCCCTTGCCCGCAATCGTCGTGTTGACGTCGTCGATCAGGAGGCGGCAGATTCTCGCGAGCTCCGGCTGCGCCAGCGGATGGAAGACGATGACGTCGTCGATCCGGTTGATGAACTCGGGCGAAAAGTCGCGCCGCAACTCCTTCAGGACGAGCTCCTCGATCTCGCGGTTGCTCTGGACGTCGCGGGATCCGCCGAAACCGACGCGGCTCCGGTTGACGAGGTACTTGGTCCCGATGTTGGACGTCATGATGATCAGCGTGTTCTTGAAGTCCACGACGTTGCCATAGGCGTCGGTCAGGATCCCGTCCTCCAGGATCTGCAGGAGCAGGTTCGCGATGTCCGGGTGCGCCTTTTCGATTTCGTCGAACAGGATGACGCTGTACGGATTGCGCCGGATGCGCTCGGTCAGCTGCCCGCCCTCTTCGTGGCCGACGTAGCCCGGGGGCGAGCCGATCAGCTTGGAGACCGCGTGCTTCTCCATGTACTCGGACATGTCGAAGCGAACCAGCGACTTCTGGTTTTCGAACATGAACTCCGCCAGCCGCCGCGCGACCTCCGTCTTCCCCACGCCCGAGGGCCCGAGGAAAATGAAGGAGCCCATCGGCCGGTTCGGGTTGTTGACGCCCAGACGCGACCGGCGGATTGCCTTCGAGACGCCGACGATGGCCGCCTCCTGGCCGACGATGCGGCGCCGCAGGGCGTCTTCCATGTGCAGGAGCTTCTCGGCCTCCTCCATTTCGAGGGACGCGACGGGAATGCCCGTCCACGACGAGATGATCTCCTCGATGTCGCGGCGCGTGACCTCCTGGGTCGCCTCGCTGCGCTCGGCCGACTGCGCCTTCGCGCGCTCGATCTCCTCCTTGAGCTCGATCTCGCGCTCGCGCAGGAAGACGGCCTTCTCGAAATCCTTGTCGGAAATCGCCTTCTTCATCTCCTTGACGATCTGGCGGATCTCGACCTCGAGCTTTCGCAGGTTCTGGGTGTCCGCGACGCGACGCAACTTCACCTTCGCTCCGGCCTCGTCGAGGATGTCGATGGCCTTGTCCGGGAAGAACCGGTCCGTGATGTAGCGGTTGGACTGGTAGACCGCGGTCTTGATCGCCTCGGCGGAGTAGCGCACCTTGTGGAACTGCTCGTAACGGTCCTTGACCCCCTCGAGGATCTCGAAGGTCTCGTTCTCCGAAGGCGCGGTCACCTGGATCGCCTGGAAGCGCCGCAGGAGGCTCCGGTCCTTCTCGATGTATTTGCGGTACTCCTTGAGCGTCGTCGCGCCGATGCACGACACCTCTCCCCGCGACAGGGCCGGCTTCAAAATGTTCGCGGCGTCGAGCGAGCCCTCCGCAGACCCGGCCCCGATCAGCGAGTGGATCTCGTCGATGAAGATGATGAGGTCCGGGTTTTCCCGCAGCTCGCGGATGATCCCCTTCAGGCGCTCCTCGAACTGTCCGCGGTACTTCGTGCCCGCGACGATCAGCGAGAGGTCGAGGGCGAGGATCTTCTTGGACGCCAGGAAAATCGGAACCGCGCCCTCCACGATCCGGGTGGCCAGGCCCTCGACGATTGCGGTCTTGCCGACACCGGGCTCGCCGAGGAGGATCGGGTTGTTCTTCGTGCGGCGCGAGAGGATCTGGATGATCCGCTCGACTTCCTTGTCGCGCCCGATCAGGGGATCGAACGTTCCCGTGCCCGCAAGCTGCGTGAGGTCGCGACTGTACTCCGCCAGGAACGGGAGCTCCTTCTTCTGCTTGGACACCTCGCGTTCCTTGATGAGGGAGATGGTTTCCTCGCGGACGCCGTAGAGATTGAAGCCGCGCGCCGTCAGAAGCCGGCCCGCCACGCACCCGTCCACGCGCAGGAGGCCGATGAGCAGGTGCTCGGTGCCGACGTAGGGATGCATCATCGACTCGGCCTCGTGGGAGGCGTAGGCGAGGATCTTCTTCGACTCCTCGGAGAGGGGCAGCTCGGCCGTCGACGAAATGCGCTCGACGAAGATACGGTCCCCTTCGATCTCGCGGCGGACATCCTCCGGCTTCACGTTGAAGCGCCCGAAGATCTCCTTGATGATGTCCTCGCCCTCCCGCAGGATCCCGAGCAGCAGGTGCTCGGACTCGATCACCTTGGACCCGAGCTTCGAGGCTTCGTACCGGGCGAAGAAGAGCGCCCGCCGAGCCTTCTCGTTGTATTTCTCAAACATGGCGAGCGGGCTCAGGCGCCATCGGGTAGTAGGGGTTTGCGGCCATGGAGGGGGATCTCCGGATTCATCCTCGCTCTGGCAAACCCGCAGACGGAAAAATACCTTCCCGCGACATCACGAAAAGTCTATCACAGCGAGCCGCCAGATCGGGGTTGTGGGTCACGATGACGGTCGTCATCGAGCGCTCGCGATGGAGCTCGCGCAGCAGCTCGAAGACGCTGGCGGCCGCCGCGGCATCGAGGTTGCCGGTCGGCTCGTCGGCCAGCAGCAGCCTCGGACCCCGGGCCAGCGCCCGCGCGATCGCGACCCGCTGCTGTTCGCCGCCCGACAGGGCGCGCGCCCCGTGGTCGCGCCGGCCGCCCAGTCCGATCCGCTCGAGCAGCTCCGCGGCCCGGCGCCGGGCCTCCCGCTCCGCGATACCGGCGATCCGGTGCGGAAACGACACGTTCTCCTCGGCCGTGAACTCGGGCAGGAGGTGGTGAAACTGAAACACGAACCCGATGTTCGCGTTGCGGAACCGGGCGCGTTCCCGGGCGGACATCTCCTCGAGGCAGCTGCCGAAGACGTCGACGCGGCCCGCGTCGGGCCGGTCGATCCCTCCCACGAGATGGAGCAGCGTCGACTTGCCCACGCCGGACGGGCCCATCACGGCCGCAAACACGCCCTCCTCGAGCTCGAAGGAGAGACCCGAAAAGACCGTGACGGGTGCGCCTTCGCCCGAGTAGGTCTTCGCGAGTTCCACGGCCCTGATCGCCGGCATGGTCGAAGATGCGGCCGTCATCGCGACAATCGGATCGCTTCCCCCGGCGCCAGACGGGCGGCCGCGCGCGCGGGCAGGACGGCGGCGGCGAGCGCGGTCAGCAGCGCAAATGCCGCAATCGCGGCCACCTCGCCCGGGTGCACGGCGAACGGAACGTGGGACAACATGTAGACGTCCGCGGGAAGGGGGACGAGCCGGAAGCGCTCGAGCGCCAGGGACAATCCCACGCCCAGGATGACCCCGGCCGCGGTCCCGAGGATCCCGATCGCGGCTCCGAGGGTCAGGTAGATCCTCTGCAGCGACGCCGGAGAGGCGCCGAGCGACGTGAAGACGCCGAGGTCCCGCTTCTTCTCGACGACGGTCAGGGCGATGTTCGACACGATGTTCAGCGCCGCAACCAGGATGACGAGCGCGACCGTCAGGAAGATGACGGTCTTCTCGAGCCGCAGCGCGAACGCGAGCGGGGCGTTCAACTCCCGCCACGTCGCGACGACGTAGTCCGGCCCGAGACGCCGTTCGACCGCGCGCGCGGCCGCCGCCGCTTCGATCGGGTTCGCCAGCCGCGCCTCGAACGCGCCGGCCCCCTCCCCGAGGCCCGAGAGCAGGCGGGCCGTCTCTTCCGAGACCTCGACCTCTCCGGGCCGGTCGAGCGCGCTCGAACGCCGCACCTCCGACACCCGGAGCACCGAGGTCACCGGGATCGGGCCGATGGGCGAAAGCCGCGTGCGCGACGACGTCAGCCGGATGGCCTCCCCTTCCTGAACGTGCAGGCGCGCCGCCAGCGGGCCCGTGATGCGCGCGCCCTGCTCGGCGACCGGCCTCGCCCCATTGCGGTAGTGGACGGGCGCCGGCGCCTGCGCGCCCTCCCCGTCCGACGCCCAGGCCCTGCCCTCGATCGAGGGTGCGAGATCGACGACCGCGGGCAGCGCCGCGAGGGCACCGCGCACGCGTTCCGAGTCCACCAGGCGGGCGCCGCGAGCGGGGGACACGCGCAGGTGGGCGCTCTTCTCCATCATCTGCCTGCGGATCCGGTCCTGGAACCCGGAGAGCAGCGCGAGCGACACGATCAGGGCGGCCACCCCCACGGCCAGGCCCACGACCGAGATCGTGGCGATCAGGGCCACGTGCGCGCGGCGGCGCGAGGTGACCAGGTAGCGCAGCGCCACGAAGGTTTCGAAGCGCATCAGCCCGCGCCGCTCCTCGGTCGCAGCAGCGGAAACAGGATCACGTCCCGAATCGAAGCGCGGTTCGTCAGGAGCATCGTGAGCCGGTCGATCCCGACGCCCTCGCCCGCCGTCGGAGGCATGCCGTACTCCAGGGCCTCGACGTAGTCCTCGTCGTAGGGCGCGGCCTCGAGATCGCCGCCCTCGCGCTCGTCGGCCTGCCGCCGGAAGCGGACCGCCTGCTCCGCCGGGTCGTTCAGCTCCGAGAATCCGTTGGCGATCTCCATGCCTCCCGCGTACAGCTCGAAACGGTCCACCCACTCGGGATCTTCCGGCCTCTGCCGCGAGAGCGGCGAAATCTCAGTCGGGAACTCTTCGATGAAGGTCGGCTGGACGAGCTTCGGCTCGGCGACCGCCTCGAACACCTCGGCGAGCAGTTTGCCCTTCTTCCCGCGGAAGCGCTCTGCATTCTCGACGCCGTAACGCGCCGCCGCCCCGAGCAGGCCCTCCTCGGTGCCGAGCGCCTCGCGGGCGACGGGACCCCGCGGGTCCTCGCGCGAAAAGGCCACGACCGCCTCGCGCATGGTCAGGCGCCGGAAGGGCGGCGTCCAGTCGATCGTCGCTTCGCCCCACGGCGTCGTCACCCCGCCCGCGACGGCGCGCGCGAGGCCGGAGAGCAGTTCTTCCGAGAGCCGGATGAGATCGTCGCCCCGCGCGTACGCCTCATAGAATTCGAGCATCGTGAACTCGGGATTGTGGTGCGTCGAGATGCCCTCATTGCGAAAGTTGCGGTTGATCTCGTAGACCCTCGGGATACCGCCGACCACCAGCCGCTTCAGGTAGAGCTCCGGGGCGATCCGCAGGAAGAGGTCGAGGTCGAGGGCGTTGTGGTGGGTCCGGAAGGGGCGGGCCACCGCGCCTCCGGCGATCGGCTGCATCATGGGCGTCTCGACCTCGAGATACCCCCGGCCGTCGAGGAACGATCGGATGAACCGCACGATCGCCGCGCGCCGTTCGAACACCTCGCGCGATTCGGGATTGACCGCAAGATCGAGGTAGCGCTGCCGGTAGCGCCGCTCGACGTCCTTGAGGCCATGCCACTTTTCCGGCAGGGGCCGGAAACACTTGGCCAGAAAGGTCAGCGTGCGCGCCTTGATCGAGAGCTCCCCGGTCCGCGTCCGGAACACCTCGCCCTCGACGCCGATCCAGTCGCCGAGGTCGAGCGCGCGGTACAGCTCGAACGCCGCCTCCCCGACCGCGTCGCGCCGAACGTAGACCTGGAGTCGCGAGCGGCCGTCGGAGAGGTCGAGGAATCCCGCTTTGCCGGCCGTGCGCAGCGCCAGGACCCGGCCCGCCGCCGTCGCGGCGGGCTTCTCCTCCTCGAGGCGCTCGGCGGCGCTGTCCTGGAATCGTCCGCGGATCTCCGAAACCGTCGTCCCGACAGGGAAGTTCATCGGCGAACGCGCGAAGCCCAGCTCCTCGACGCGGCGCAGGTTTTCCCGCCGGTTCCGGACGAGATCGCTGTCGGACGGAACGCTCTCCGGTTCCGGCTCTTCCTCGCTGCCGCTCATCCAGCGGAGTATATGGGTCGGGAGACGGGAGACGGGAGGCGGAAAGTCGGGCCGCAGTGCCTAGGCGCGCGAGCCTCGCCGGTCGCTCTTGGGCGAGTCCTGCATCAGCCAGAGATCCGACGTCACGCGCAGCAGGCGAAACCGGGTGCGCGTCCAGCAGCGAATGTCTTCGGAAGACGACAGGGCCACGGACTCGTCGATGACCGAGGAGAGGGCGGCATCCACCATCGGCACGCGACCGAGCGTGGAGCGCGCCGCTCGCAGGGTATCGGCCGGGGGGCTCATCCCGGCCGAGGCCCGCAGGGCTTCCGTCTCCTCCTCGGCCTTCAACCGTAGGGCCACCGCCCGCAACAGGGTGCGATCGCGGTCGGTCGGGGCCACGCCTCCCGCCGCCACGGTGCGGCGCGCCGCCTTCAGCTCCCACGGCTCCAGCCGGAGATTCGCGAGACCGGAGATTCCGGTGCGCAGCGGACCCGTCCCGTCATCGTAGAGCTCGACCGCGCCGAGCACACGGTCGAGGTACGGCCGCCAGAAGCCCTCGTCGGTCGCCTCCGACTCCACCTCCTCGACCAGCTCCAGCACCCCGTCGATGTCTTCGGCCGCCAGGCCCGAGAGCTCGAACCGCCCGAGCACCTCGCCGATCGCCTCCTTGAGCTCGACGACGTCCAGCGCCTTGACGTTGCCGTCCTGGAACTGCCGGTCGAAATGCTGGCGCGACTCGCGGAATTTTCGAAACTCGTCGGCGCTCGGCGCCCCGAGTCCGCCCCGGGCGAGCTCTTTCTCGAGGTCGCCGATCCGATCGGTCGCCTCCTCGAGCCGGCGTTCCTCGCGCTCGTAGAGGCGGTGGAACACGGACCGCGTCCGCAGGTTACACTCCGTGGCCGCCGCCAGGACTTCCGGGTTGGCGAGACCGCCGGCCACGCGGTGCTTCAGGGTCCGGACGTTGTTCAAGAGCCGCGCAGTCACGAGATCCTCGAACTCCTGGGCGCGGGTCATGTCCGCGGCCAGGTCGTCGAACGCGCGCACGATCGAGGGCGCGCTCGTCAGGTCCAGGCGCGGCCATACGGAGGCGGCCGTGGCCGATTCGAAGAACTTCTGGACGTCCTGCCGCGGGCGCGGTGCGTCGGGGCCCCCCGTCGTGGGCCCGGCCGCCACGACGGTCGCCAGGAAGTCGACCTTGTCGACGACGTCCGCGTCCACGTCGGGCTGCGAAAAATAAAAGCGCAGGAGATGGAAGGCGATCTTCTCGTCCTGGGGCCTCACCTTTTCGAAGAAGCGGCGCACGTAGGAGGGCGAGATGTGGCGGTCGGCCTCGCGCAGCATGCGCCCGAAGCCGTCGAGGCGCTCGGCGAGCTCGCGGATCCGCGGCGCGACCTTTTCCGGCGAGGTCGTGTCGATCGCCCTCGCGGTCGCGCGCACGTCCTCGTAGAGCTTGCCGAAATCGAGCGTATAGCCCGGTTCGGAGGCGAAGAACGTCTTCTGGACGCCCCGCAGAAACTGGTGAAACGTCCACAACGCCTTGAACCTTTCGGTCAGGCGAATGTAGTCTTCGTGAAGAAGTTGGACTCGCTCGACGGACATCTCTTATCTTTTTCCGTGGTTGCCCTCTATTCTAACCGAGGAAGGCGGAGGCGTCATGAAAACGGTCGCGACGGACGGGGCCCCAAGGGCCATCGGCCCCTATTCCCAGGCGGTTTCGGACGGCGGTTTCCTGTTCCTGTCGGGCCAGATTCCCCTCGATCCGGCCACGGGCGAGCTCGTGGCCGGCGGACTCGGGGCGGGGGTCGAGCGCGTGTTCGACAACCTCGAGGCGGTCTTGAAATCCGCGGGCCTCAGCCTGGAGGACGTGGTCAAGACCACGGTTTACCTGCTGCGGATGTCGGACTTCGCGGAGATGAATGCCGTCTACGCGCGCCGGTTCAAAGAGCATCGTCCCGCGCGCTCGACCGTGGCCGTGGCCGAGCTGCCCAAGGGCGCCGCCGTCGAGATCGACGCCCTCGCGCGGCTGCGCTCATAGGGAGGAGCCCGCCGCGGGAACTAAGTCCAGAGCGCGAGCCCGGCGGCCGCCGCCAGCCACCCGAGCACGAGGACGCGGGTCGAGCGGCGGTGCAGCCGATCGAACCGCGCCTTCCACGGATCGTCCGGCGCCGCCGTGTCGAAGGAACCCACCTTGAGGTGGAAGTACTTCATCCTCGGCCGCAGCACCATCGCGAGGTAGACGTTGGTCGCAATCGCAACGAAAATGGCGATGGCGGCCCCAACCGACCTTCCGCCCAGGCCACCTCCCCGCTCGAGATTGACGAAGACCCCGATCACGAGGGCGAGCGACAGCACCTGCTTCACGATCTCGAACCGTCGCAGGATCTCGCCGAACACGGCGCCCGCGCGATCCCGCGAGGGGATCTCGCCGAAGACGACCGGCGCGGCGATCACGACGAGGAGCGTCCCGCCCACCCAGAGAGCGAGAGAGAAGCGGATCAACTGCGACGGTGCGTCCAAGCGCCGCGAGTCTAACCGAGGCCCCGGCGCGCTAAGATCCGCCGTCATGGAACGGGAGCTCGCCGACACCCTCGACGACCTGATCCTCGGCCGCGGAGTGGCCCGCGGTCGGCACGATCTGCACTACCGGGGCCGCACCGTGCGGACAGAGCTGGAGGAGCGCCTCGCCGCCAACGGTTTTTCGCCGACGACGGTCGCCAAAGTCTCCATCGCTCCCGGCGAGAGAGTCCCGGCTTTCCACATCGAGGACGAGGGCGCCGACTTCGGCTACGTGCGATGGGAGATCTTCACGCCACGCAGCCGCCGCAAGCTCTTCGCGTCACAGCGGCGGCGGCCGGACAACCAGGAATGGGCCATCCAGCTCTCCCTGTCTTCGACCGAGCGCATCTGGGCCGACCCGTCCCGCAGGGAGCGCCACGACGCCGAGACGGCCGTGGCGGTGAACCCCTGAGCGCCGAACCCCTCATCGAGACTTTTCCCGTCGGCCCGCTGCAGTGCAACTGCACGATCCTCGCGGACCCGGTCTCGCGCGAGGCGATCGTCATCGACCCCGGAGACGAGCCGGAGCACATCCTGCGCGCGTTGCAGGCCGCGAAGCTCCAACCCGTCGCGCTCCTTCACACCCACGCGCACCTGGACCACATCACCGCCTCGCGCGCGGTCAAGGAATCAACGGGCGCGCCGATCCGCCTCCATCCGGCGGACCGTCCCCTCTACGACGCGCTCCCCGAGCAGGCCGCCTTTTTCGGACTGCGCGCCGAGGCGCCGCTGCCCCCGGACGCGCCGCTCGCCGACGCCGAACGCATCCGCTTCGGCCCCTATACCCTGCGCGCAGTCCATACGCCCGGCCACACGCCCGGCTCGATGTGCTTCGTGCTCGAAGGCGACCACCCGGTGCTCTTCGCCGGCGACACCCTCTTTCGCCGCTCCATCGGCCGCACGGATCTCTGGGGCGGCGACACCGATGCGATCCTCGCCTCGATCCGGGAGAAGCTCTTCGTTCTGCCGGGCGATGTCCCGGTCGTGTGCGGCCACGGTCCCGGGACGACGATCGACGAAGAGAAGCGACTGAACCCTTTCGCATCCATCTGAGCGGCGCTCGACGCGCCGACATGGGCGGGAACGCTCCCTGAAACTTCCACCTACCCGAACGTATCCATCGCGGGCCCAAGCCCCTATAATCGGCGTCCATGAAGCTCTCGCTTCCGGAGCAGTCCCAACTCGTCGCGGCCTTCTGGAAGGATTCCGCCTCCGTCTGCCCTTCGCACGACGTGCCCATGCGGACGTTCTTCGTCGACCGGGTCTACAAACCCCAGGTCGTCATGGTCTGCCCGAAGGGCGAGATGTTCCGCTTCACGCAGAAGCCGAAGCAGATCGAGTTCTCGCGCCCGCACCTGAAGACGATGGTCCTCGACGCCCAGGAGCGCGAAGCCCCGGCCTGCCCGCAGGACTTCGAGCCTTTGATCGTTTACCGGACGCCGGCCGTGTTCCTCCCTCAGGGCTGGGACTACTCCTTCGTGTGCCCCAACTGCCTGTCCTATGGGCAGTGGATCGATACCGGCCGCGGGGAGGACGAGGTCGTCGCCGCCGCCAAGCCGAAGAAAGAAGCCCCGCTTTTCCACGACGAGACCATCCCCCTGGGCAAGCGCATGGAGATGGCCAAAGACGGAAACCTCGCGCTCAAGCTGTACGCGGCGATGGCCCAGACCGATTGCACGGCATGCGGCTACGACTGCGAGGGCTACGCCGCCGCGATCGCCGCCGGGACCGAGAAGGACCCGAACCTCTGCGTGCCGGGCAAGGAAGAGACCGCCAAGATCGTCAAGGACCTGCTCAAGGGCACGGGGCTCCCGGCCGCGACGAGCTAGAGCTCAGCGTCCCGGCTCCTGTCCGGGGCTCACCGGCGCGGCCGCCGCGTCTGCGCGGCGTGGGGCAGGCCGGATCGGGATCGCGAACGTGAAACGGCTCCCCTGTTCGACGACGCTCGAGGCCCAGATCGTTCCGCCATGCAGCTCGACGAGCGAGCGAGCGAGGGAAAGGCCGATCCCCATGCCCGCATGGCCCCGCGTCGCGGACCCGTCCACCTGGCGGAAGCGCTCGAACACGTGCGGCAGCTCGCCCTCGGGGATGCCGATCCCGTCGTCCTCGACGCTGACGAGGTATCGCTCCGGCTCCCGCTCCACCCGGACCACGACGCGGCCGTGCGGGGGCGTGAACTGAATCGCGTTCGAGAGCAGGTTCCACAGGATCTGCTGCAGCCGGAGCGCATCGGCGCGCACGGGAGGCATCGGCTCGGGCTGCGGCGCGAGGATCAGCGCCACGCCCCGGGCTTCCGACATCAGCCGGACGGTTTCGACCGAACGCTGGATGACCTCGGAGAGCGAGACCGGCTTCAGATCGAGGGTCAGCGCCCCGCGTTCGAGCCGCGCGAGGTCGAGCAGGTCGTCGATGAGCGCGAGCAGCACGCTCGCGGACTGTCGGATCTGGCGCATGCCGCGGCGCAGCGTCTTCTCGTCGAGGTCTTCTTCTTCGAAGAGGTCCGTCCATCCGACGATCGCCGTGAGCGGCGTGCGCAGCTCGTGGTTCACGTTCTGAAGAAAGTGGTCTTTGAGCCGGCCGGCATGGCGCAGCTCGTCCACGGTCTGGACGAGGGTCGTGTAGAGCCGGGCGTTGCGCAAGAGCAGCGACGAGAGGTCCGCGAACGAGGTGACGGCGTCGATCTCCTCCTGGCCGAATCCCCCCGGCCGGTTGAGCGCGACCGCGACCCCGAGGGTCTCCTCCTCGGTCTTCAAAGGCGCAAACACGCCGTTCTCGGCCCCGAGCAGCTTCTGGAGATCGGGATTGCTGTAGGGATCCTGGCCGAGGTCGTTGGTGCAATAGACCTCCCCGGTTCGAAACACCATTCCCGCGATCGACCGCGCGTCCACCGATACTCTCAGCCCCTCGGCAACCTCCTGCGGGACATTCCAGGCGGGCAGCGCCGCCTCGAGGCGATTCGTGTTGCGATCGTAGAGGTGGAACCAGACCCGCTCCGCGTTGGTGAATGCGGCGATCGCCTGCGTCGAGCGTCCGAGGACCTCCTTGAAGTCCGTCATGCGGTATGCGGACCGCGAAAACTGGTGGAGGCGGCGCAGCGTCTCCACCCGGCGCTCGACCCGTTTGCCCATCGTGTCGATCGCGGAGGCCAGACGCCCGATCTCGTCCTCCGAGGTTCGGACCGCAATGGCATAGGACCGGCCCCGGCCGATTTCCTCGGCCGCGTGGACGAGCTCGCCGACGGGGGCCGAGATGCGCCGGGACACGAGACCGATCGCTCCGAGCACGGCGAGCGAGAGCAGGGCGAAGAGAAGCAGCACCTCACGGCGCAGACGCGAGTAGGACGCGGGCGGGAAAGCCCGCACCGCTTCGGCCCGGATCGTGTCCACCGCCTCTCGCGACAAGCCTTCGAAAAGGACCCACCCGGTCGCGCCGACGCGGGCCGACGCAATCCGCAGGGCCTTTCCGTCGACGACGTATCGTTCCGCCGATCGCGCCCCGCGCAGCGCACGGGCCGCGAGTCGTTTCAGCTCGGGCGACGGCCCGTCCGCGATCACCGTGCCCCCCACCCCGCTCCAGCCGAGCGCGGCCCCCGCCCGCGGCGTCATCAACAGGGAGTGCCCTTGCGCATCCGTCGCGAACCAGAGATCGCCGGGCGGCTGCCACGTCTCGAAGGCCTCGGCCACGTAATGCCGGGGGTCGAGGTCCAGGCAGATCCCGGCGACGAGGGTGCCCGCGGCGGAACGCACGGGGACGAAGACCGACGCGGTCCGCGGCTCGGCCGTGATCGATGGGCGGGCATAGAGCCCCGTCCAGACGGCAACGTCCCCCGTGGCCGGCCGCGCGGCGGGGAACTGCTCCACGCGGTTGAAGACGAACCGCTCGAGCTCGCCGCCGGACTCGCGGTTGGCGCGGTGGAAGTCGAGCCAGGGGCTGTGGCGCATGACGCCCCCGGCGGTCCAGATGCTGACGCTGCGGATGGCGGGCCGGCGCGTCCGCAGATCGGCCATCAACAGCGCGAGGACGCGGGTGCGCGCGACCTCCTGCCGCGCCGCATCCAGGTTCCCGGCGCGGCCCGAGACGACGGCGACCGATTCCTCCTCCGGGATCTCCGTCCAGGAGTGCCCGTGGGAGTCTGGCGCCAGGCGCGACGGCGCCGGTGCCGGCCCGAGGTCTCCCGCCAGGGCCCGTGAGGCCGCGGTCGAGAGCGACCAGGCCGCCTCTTCCGCGACCCGGGCGCGCCGATCCACCCACTCCGCGCGATATGCGATGTCCTGCTCGACCCGCATCTCGGTTTCGCTCACGCGCACCGCGGCGACCTGGGCGGCCGAGCCCGCCTCGAGCGCCGTCAGCCGTCTCTGCATCAGGAAGACGAAAGCGCTGCCGGGCAGGAGGAAGGCCAGGAAGAAGCCGACGAGGAGCCTCGCCGCGATGCTCCTGCGCGGATCGAGACGGAGCCAGAAGCGCTCGAAGGGAACGGGGGTCACCGAGGGATTTTAACGCCGGGCGCTACTCGTACCGCAGCGCCTCGATGGGATCGAGCCGCGAGGCTTTGCGGGCGGGATAGAACCCGAAGAACACGCCGATCGCCGCGGAAAATCCGAAGGCCAGGGCGATCGCCGAAGGCGAGAGCACGATCGGCCAGTGCGCCTTCCAGGCGAGGAAGCGCGAAGCACCGACGCCGAGCGCGATCCCGATCGCGCCGCCGCCGATCGAGAGGGCCAGGGCTTCGATCAGGAACTGCAGGAGGATGTCGCGGCCCTTGGCGCCGATGGCCATCCGGATGCCGATCTCACGCGTGCGTTCGGTCACCGAGACGAGCATGATGTTCATGATCCCGATCCCGCCCACGAGCAGCGAGATCGAAGCCGCCGAGGCGAGCAGCACCGACAGGGTCCGCGAGGTCTCGTCCGCCGTCGCCGCAATCTCCTGCTGCGACCGGATCATGAAGTCCGAGTCCTGGCCCGGCTGGAGCCGGTGCCTCTGCCGCAGGAGGGCTTCGATCTCCTTCTGCGCCTCGTCCACGGCTCCGCGCGACACCGCCGACGCCATGAACATGTCGATCTTGGAGCTGTGCTTGAGCAGCCGCATGACGGTCGTGTACGGGGCCACGACGATGTCGTCCTGGTCCTGCCCCATCATGCTTCCGCCCTTGGTCTCCAGAACGCCGATCACCCGGAACGGAAAGTTCTTGATCCGCACCGTCTGCCCCACCGGATCCTGGCCCTCGAAGAGGGCGGTCGCCACGGTCGCCCCGAGGACGCAGACCTTCGCCGCCGCGCGGACCTCGGATTCGTCGAAGAAGGCCCCCTTCTCGACGTTCCACGACCGCACGAAGGGCCACTCGACCCCGACGCCCTGGATCTGGGTCCCCCAGTTGAGGTTGCCCGCGACGATCTGCCCCCCCGTGCGCGACGAGGGCGACACGTACGCGACCGAGGGACTCTCCGCCTTGACTGCCGCGACGTCGTCCTCGGTCAGCGTGGACTGTCCCGTGAAGATGCGTGCGCCCGACTGCGTTGCGATGCCCGGAAAGATCATCAGGAAATTGGTGCCGAGCGCTGAGATCTGCGCCTGGATGGCCGCCTGCGAGCCCTGGCCGACGCCGATCATCGCGATCACGCAGGCCACGCCGATGATGATGCCGAGGGCCGTCAGCACCGATCGCATCTTGTTGCGAGCGATCGCCTTCATGCCAACCTTCAGGATCGTCAGGAACTTCTGCATCGCCGCCCTTCAGGCGCCCGGCCGCGGCGCCATGCGCCTGTGCGCCACGGCGCGATCTTCGACGAGCCGTCCGTCCCGGAACATGATCATCCGCTTCGCATACTCGGCGATGTCCGTTTCGTGGGTGATGAGAACGATCGTCTTGCCCTCGTCGTTCAGCCTCTGGAAGACGCCCATGACCTCCTCGGAGGTCTTCGAGTCGATGTTGCCGGTCGGCTCGTCGGCGAGCACGAGCGTCGGCTCGTTGATGAGCGCGCGTGCGATCGCCACACGCTGCTGCTGTCCACCGGAGAGCTGGCTCGGCTGATGCTCTTCCCGGCCCGCGAGGCCCACGATCGCGAGGCAGCGCCGCGCCTTCTCCCGGCGCTGCCCGGCGCTTTCCGCGCGCGAGGAGTAGATGAGCGGCAACTCCACGTTCTCCTGCGCGGATGTGCGCGCCAGCAGGTTGAAAGACTGGAAGACGAAGCCGATCTTCCCATTGCGGATCTCGGCACGGTCGTCGCGGTCGAGACCCGAGACATCCACCCCGTCGAGAAAGTATCGGCCAGACGTCGGCCGGTCGAGGCACCCGATGATGTTCATGAACGTGCTCTTGCCGGATCCCGACGGGCCCATCACGGCCACGAACTCGCCCGTACCGATCGAAAGGGAAACGCCGTCGAGCGCGCGGACTTCCACCTCGCCCATCTGGTAAACCTTGACGAGATCCTCGATCCGGATGACATCCAAGTCAGAACCTCCGGCCGCCCGGGCTCGCACCGGTGCCCGGAGGCCTGGCGCCCGAAGCATCGGCCTTTGCCGTCACGAGCCCGACGATCACCGTGTCCCCGGGCTTGAGCTCTCCGGAGACGACCTGCGTGAACCGGTTGTCGGTCACGCCACTCCGGATCTCAACGGCCTTCGGCTCGCCGAGGCCGTCGGCCGCGATCGTGTAGATCGTCTGGCCGGCCTTGCGCGGCTTGCCGCCCGAGGTCTTGTCGAACTGCTTCGTCGCCCCCGCCGGGCCCCTGTCGCCCGAACTTCGGGCCGCGCGCTCCTCCGTCGAGGCGCCTGCGGCCTTTTCCTCCGGGCGCCAGCGCAGCGCGGCGTTGGGAACGCGCAGCACGTCCGCGGCAATCGCCACGTCGATCGTCACGTTCGCCGTCATGTTCGGGCGCAGGGCCAGATCGGGGTTGGGTACGTCGATGATCACCGGATACGTCACGACGTTCTGGTTGACCGTCGCGTTCAAGCGGATCTGGGAAATTGTGCCGCGAAAGTTCTGGTCCGGGTACGCGTCCACCGTGAAGTGCACGGGCTGCCCAACCTTGCACATTCCGATGTCCGACTCGGAGACATCGGCCGAAACCTGCATCTTCGTGAGGTCCTGCGCGATCGTGAAGATCGTGGGCGCCTGGAACGACGCGGCCACGCTCTGCCCGACGTCGTACTGCCGGTCCACGACGACGCCGTCGATCGGCGCCACGATCCGGCTGTTCTTCAGGTCGGTCTGCGCCTGCTCGAGCGTCGCCTGGGCCTGGCCCACCGAAGCCACCGCCGAATCGTAGTTGGCCTGCGCCTGATCGAGATCGGCCTGCGGGGCCAGCCCCTGCCCTTCGAGGGCTTTCTGCCGGCGCAAACCGATCTCGGAGTTGCGGACGTCGACGCGCGCCTTCTGCAGCGTCGCCTGGCTCTGATCGACCCTCGCCTGGAAGGGAGTCGGGTCGAGCTCGGCCAGGACCTCGCCCTTCTTGACCTGCTTGTTGAAGTCGGCATGGAGCGCTGCGACGATCCCGGACACCACGCTTCCCACCTTGACGGTGATGACGGCCGAGAGCGTGCCCGTGGCGGTGACGGTCTGCGTCACGCTGCCCTTGTCCACGGTGGCGGTGCGGTACTTCGGCGCCGCCGTCTTCCGGCCCCCGAAGCCGAAGTACGCTCCTGCGCCGGCGGCCAGGAGCACCGCGATCCAGATCAGCTTCTTCATCTTGTTCCGTCCAACTGCCGCTGTCGGCGCCTTGTGCCTGGTCCCGTCCCCCGTGGAACGGCCGGGACACCCGCCAGATTACACGCGACCCGGTCGTGCGCCGGGGCACCGGACCCGGCCGAAAAGCAAAAAGGCCCCAGCGGGGCCCTTTTGCTCGCTTTCGACCGGCGACTCAGAGGTTCCGGTCGATGAGCTTGACGAACTCGCTCCTCGGCAGCGCACCGAGCGCCCGGTCGGCCACCTGGCCGTTCTTGAAAAGGATGAAGGTCGGGATGGAAGTGATCTGGTAGCGCGTGGCCACCTCGGTGGATTCGTCCACGTTGATCTTGGCCACCTTGATCTTGCCCGCGTAGTGCGTCGCCAGGTCGTCCACGATCGGGGCCACCGAGCGGCAGGGCCCGCACCAGGGCGCCCAGAAGTCGACCAGGACCGGCACCGCGCTCTTGAGGATGTCCCCGTCGAAACTGGCGTCGGAGACCTGGGTCACGTTGGCGTTCGACATGAAGAAACTCCTTCAGGCTGAAATATGCCGCGAGGCGGCAAAAGGATTCAAAGCTTCAAGCAGCGCCATCTTACCAAGAACGGGCCATGCCTTGTGAGCGGCCTGCATCAATGCACGTGGGCGTGCACCCGCCCGCGCACGTGCGCCAGCCCTTCCCGCAGGAACCACGGAACCATCAACAGCGACAGCGCGGGGTCGACCCACTGCGGCGCCGCCAGCAGCCCCGCGATCATCGCGAGCATCGTCAGCGCCGAGTCGATCGAGCACGCGATCGACTCCTTCGCTTCGGCGGCCAGGCCCTTGCTCCCGAGGCGGCGGCTGGTCTTCCACTTGAGATATCCGACCAGAGGCATTCCAAACGTCGCGAACACGGTGAGCAGAAGGCCGAGAATGCTCGGCGCGACGTGCGCTCCCCGGACGAGCTCGAACGACCCGCGCGCGAAGGTGTAGATCGCCAGCAGCAGGAACGAGACGCCGATCCAGCGCGCCAGCACCTGGTCGCGGTGGGCGTGGTCCTCCTCTTCATCGGCGAGGTGGCGAAGGTGCCGCACGGCGAGGAAGGCCGCGCCCCCCTCGATCACGCTCTCGAGGCCGAATGCGAGCAGTGCGAGACTGCCGGTACGGATCGCCTCGAAAAGGGCCAACCCGCCCTCCCCGAAGACGTGAAGGAAGGTCAGACCGAGCAGCCAGTGCATGCGCTGGCGCAGCGCCCGGTTCTCTTCGGCCGGGAGGGCCCGGACGGCCGCGGGAGCGTGGGGATGGCCGGTCACGGCGGCATTGTATTCAGTTGGACGCCCGGGCCGGCCCGAGGGGAATAGAATCCTCACTTCGGACTTTTCAGACGTGATGCTCCGCCGAACGAAACACTCCTTGCTGGCGCGCGTCGTGCTGGGAGCCGCGGCGTGCCTTTCGATCGCAGCTTCGTTCGGCCTCCACCCGGAGCCGGCGGCGGGTTCCGGACATTCCGCAGGGACGGACATCGCCACCGCAGCATCCGTCCGCGCGACCGCCCATGGCTGCGTCGCCTGCGTCTCCGGCAGCTCCCTGCTCCTCTGGCCCGACGCTGAGGTCGTGCTGGCGTCAACGCCCTGCGCACCCACGCCCCTCTGCGCCGCCCAGCTCCTGCTGTCCCGCCTCGCAGGCCGAGACCTCTCGGGCCGCTCTCCTCCCGCGCTCTCGTAGCCGTTGGGGGAGGCCGCGCGCAGACGCGTCCTCTCTGATGACCACGAGAAGTTCCGAGGAGGACATCTGAACAAGCGATTCGTCGTTCCCCTTTGCGCCGTCTGGCTCGCGACGGCGGCCGTGACGGCGGCCCAGGAAACCCCGGCGCCGACGCCGCAGCCCGAACCGCAAGCGGCCCCCCCTCCCGAGCCGGCCGCACCGGCCCCCGCTCCGGTCGCCTCTTCCGGGGGCGCGGTCAACGCCACGTTTTTCAACCCGGCGATCGCGGTCATCGGCAATTTCCTGGCTTCCGTCGGGAACAACCCGGTGGAGAGGGCGCCCGCCTTCCAGGTCCGCGAATCCGAGATCTCGTTCCAGGCCGTCGTGGACCCCTACGCCCGCGCCGACCTCTTCCTTTCGTTCAACAACGACGGCGTCGAGGTCGAGGAGGGATTCATCACGTTCCTGACGCTGCCGTGGCAGACGCAGGCCAAGGCCGGCAAGTTCAAGGTCCAGTTCGGCAAGGTCAACACGATGCACCTGCACGTGCTGCCGTGGATCGACTACCCACTGCCCCTCGACGACATCCTGCTCTCGCCGGACACCTGGGCCGCCGAGGGCATCTCGGCCTCCAAGGTCATCGAGCTTCCGGGCGACACGTTCTCGGAGCTGTACGTCCAGGTGTTGAACGGCACGTCGGGCCTCCTCTTCGTCGGCCCCACCAAGAGCGACCTGACTTACAACGCCCAGTATCGCGCGTTCCGCGACTTCGGCGACGACCACAACCTCGAGCTCGGGTTCAGCTACGCCCACGGCTACAACGGCACCTCCGCCACAAACACGACGGCGCTGCAGAACGTGGCCCTCGTGTACCGGTGGAAGCCGCTGCAGGGCCGCCCCTACCGTTCGTTCATCCTGCGCAGCGAGTACTTCTGGAGCCAGCGCGAGCAGCCCGACGGCACGCAGAAGGCGCAGGGCTTCTTCGTCGGCGGGGACTGGCAGCTCGGGCGTCGCTGGTACACCGGCGCGCGCTACGAGTTCTCCGACCGGGCCGTCAACGCCTCGCTGCGCGACAAGGGCGTCGCCGCCACTCTCACTTTCATGCCCAGCGAGTTCTCGATGCTCCGCGCCGAGTATCGGTACCGGGAATATGCTGGCGGAATCAAAGCGAGCGAAGGCTTCCTGCAAATCCAGTTCGCGATCGGCGCCCATGGCGCCCATCCTTTTTGAGGACATACCAATGAAACGCTTCACCCTCCTCTTCTCCCTGCTGCTCGCCGCCGCCGCGCCGGCCCTGGCCACGGTCCGGATCGTCACGAGCCTCCCGGACTTCGCATCGATCGCCGAGGCCGTGGGCGGCAATCGCGTCCAGATTTCTGCCCTCGCGAAGGGCTACCAGGACCCCCATTTCGTCGAGCCGAAGCCCTCGTTCATCCTGAATCTCTCGAAGGCGGACCTGCTCATCGTCGCCGGCCTCGAGCTCGAGATCGGGTACCTGCCGCCCCTGATCGATCAGAGCCGCAACGACAAGATCCGCCCCGGCGCTTCGGGGTACCTCGACGCGTCAAACGGCTGCGACATCCTCGAGAAGCCTACGGGCACGGTGACCCGCGCCATGGGCGACGTCCACCCCTTCGGCAACCCGCATTACTGGCTCGACCCCGACAACGGCCGCATCATCGCCCGGGCGATCGCCGTGAAGTTGACGGAGATCGATCCGGCGGGGGCCGCCGAGTACAAGGCGAACCTGGCGTCCTTCGACGCGAAACTGGCCGAGGGCGAGAAGCGATGGGACGCCGAACTCGGGCCCTACGCCGGCACCCAGCTCGTGACGTACCACAACTCCTGGCCGAACTTCCTCAAGCGCTTCAAGCTCGTCGCCGCCGGCTACATCGAGCCCAAGCCCGGCATCCCCCCCTCGCCGGCGCACACGGTGGAGCTGATCAACATGATGATCGAGAAGAAGATCGCGGTCATCCTGATGGAGCCCTACTTCGACCAGAAGACGCCGAAAGCGGTGGCCGAGAAGACGGGCGCCACGCTCGTGACGTTCATTCCATCCGTCGGCGGCGTCCCGGAGGCGAAGGACTACGTCGCGCTCTTCGACTACGACGTGAAACTTCTCGCCGGCGCGCTCGCCGCCAAGAAGGGCGCCAAACCATGAGCGTTTTCGAGGTCCTCCTGCCGGCGTTCGTCGCCGGACTCATCGTCACCGGAATGCTCGCGTACCTCGGCGTCCACGTCGTCGAGCGGGGGGTCATCTTCGTGGACCTCTCGCTGGCGCAGATCGCCGCGCTCGGCACGACGGTCGGCATCCTCGCCGGCTACGACATGCACTCGGACATGGGACACGTCTTCTCGCTCGGCTTCGCATTGATCGGCGCCGCCGTGTTCGCGCTCTCCCGCGTGCATCGCAGCACCCGGATTCCGCAGGAGGCGATCATCGGCATCGCCTACGCCGTCGCGGCCGCAGCGTCGATTCTGGCCATGTCGAAGGCCACCGGCGAGACCGAGCACCTCAAGGAGATGCTCGTCGGCAACATTCTCTCGGTCTCCTGGGGGGAGCTGGCGAAAACGGCCGGCCTGTTCGTGCTCGTGGGCGCCTTCCATTTCGCCCTGCGCAAGAAGTTCCTTCTCATCTCGATGGATGAGCCAGAGGCCGAAAGACAGGGTCTCTCGATTCGCTTGTGGGACTTCCTCTTCTACGGCTCGTTCGGTCTCGTCGTGACCTCTTCGGTGCCCATCGCCGGAGTGCTCCTCGTCTTTTCGTACCTCATCGTCCCGGCCGTCTCGGCCATGCTCTTCTCGGAGCGACTCGGAGTGCGGCTCGCGATCGGATGGAGCATGGGGGCGATCACGTCGGCGGTCGGCGTGTACCTTTCCTACCTCTGGGACCTGCCGACCGGCGCCACGATCGTCACGACGCTCGGGGCCGGGCTCCTGCTCCTGTCGGGCGTGCGGCTCCTGACGCGGAGGGCAGCCTAAGCGGCGCGGCCGAGGAGGATGAGCAGCCGCCGGCGCACGCCACGGGCGACCCGACCGGGCAGGGCACGGAGCCGCGCCAGCCGGCGCTCCCGTTCGAGCGCCGCGCCGAGCTCGCGGTAGAAGGCCTCGTCGGCCCGGAAGTAGATGTTCTTCAGCCAGCAGAGGCCGTAGTCCACGCACTGCTTGCGAATGATCGTGTGCCGCACGGGGTCGAAACGGGCCGAGCTGCCCGCTACCAGGATTTCCCTCTGCTCGCGGCGCATCTGCCCGAACGCGGGACCCTCCCAGTGGTCCACGAACTTCCCGTTCAGGGCATTGCCGAGCGGCTTGTAATCCGGGAGCATCAGGAGGCAGCATGGATACAGGTCCCCGTTGCCCCGGATGGTGGCCGTGTACCAGGAAAAGAAGCAGTGTCCGTTCTCCTCGCGAAAGCTCGGAGCCATCGGAAAGGTCTCGCGGTCGGCCCCGTACTCGAGCTTGCGCTTGATCTCTTCCAGAAGCACGTTCCACTCCCCGATCGGGAACGCGAGCTGCAGCCGCTTGTCCGCCCTGTCGGCGGCGAGCACCTCTTCGAGCAGGGGCGCGATCGCCAGCGCATCGGCGGGCCCGAGCAGGACATCGGCCCCGATCCGCCCGAGCGGAATCGCGGCCACGTTGGACACCACCACGCGATCCGCTCCGAGCGAGCGCCCGAGCGCGTACATGCGCGGGATCTCAAGGAAGTTCTCGCGGTCCACGAGGAACTGGACCACCACGCTCGGCAGTTCGGCGCTTGCCCGCTCGGCCAGCAGTCCCCGGATGTTTTTCAGGACGCGCCCGAAGGTCCCGATCGGAACCTGCATCATGCGGTGATAATCCCGCTCGTCCACGGCGTTCACGGAGAAGATGACCTCCCGCGCCTGCCGCGCGACCAGACGCCTGGCGATGTCCGGCCCAAGGAGCGCGCCGTTGGTCGTGAGGTTGTCGATCAGGATGCTCCGGGCGTCGAGGTGATCGAGGAATTCCGCGATGCCGGAGTGGAAGAGCGGGTCGCCGCCTCCCGACATCCGCACGGACCGCAGCCCCCCGTCCGCCAGCTCGTCGACCAGGCGTTTCAAGTGCGGCAGCGAGATCTGGTCTTTCGTGCGGACGTCCTGCTGGTTGCAGAAGTAGCAGGCCACGTTGCACCGGTCCGTGACGTCGATCTCGGCGTGCACGGGCCCCCGCGTGGGCTTTCCGGTGACGATGCCGCGGATGATCGCGTGCTTTCGCTCCGCGTCGATCTCCGCCCAGCCGTGTGACCCGCGCACGCGAGGATCATAGACCCCGGCCGCCGGATGGCCCGCGCCGATCGTTATGCCGGAGAGCCGCCCCTCGCGGCGAAATACGCGCGCGCCGCTTCGATGTCGCGCTGGATCTGCGCCTTCAGGTCCATCATCGAAGCGAACTTGCGCTCCTCGCGCAGGCGCTCGAGGAAGAAAAGCCGCACCTTCTCGCCGTATACGTCGGAGGAGAAGTCGAGCACGTAGGTCTCGATCGTCGTCGTGTAGTCCTCGTAGAGCGTCGGCCGGCGCCCGATGTTGCTCACGCTCGCAAACCGGCGGCCGAAGGAACGGATCTCGATCTCGGTGACGTAGACGCCGTCGGCGGGCGGCAGCTCGTTCTCGGGCTCGAGGTTGATCGTCGGCACGCCGATCTGGTGCCCGAGCCGGTCGCCGCGCGACACCAGCCCGTCGAGCTCGTAGTCGCGGCCGAGCATCGCCCCCGCCTCCCGCACGGCACCCCGCTCGAGCGCCCGGCGGATCCGGGTCGAGGACACGGGTTCGCCGTCGGCCAGGACCTCCCCGACCGCGGACGCCACGAAGCCGCACTCGGCGCCGAGCCGCGTCAGCAGGGCGAGGTCGCCCCGCTTTCCCCGCCCGAAGGCGAAATGCGCGCCGAGGTAGAGCTCCGCGGCCCCGAGCCGGTCGCGCAGGAGCGTCCGGACGAACTCCTCGGGCTCGGTCAGGGAGAAGTCGCGGGTGAACGGAATGACGAGCAGCGTCTCGATCCCGATCGCTTCGATGGCCTCTTCCTTCTGGCGCAGCGTCTGGATGCGGCGCGGCGCGTGGTCGGGCCGCAGGACCACCATCGGGTGCGGCTCGAACGTGATGGCGAACGACGGGCGCCCGGTCCCGCGCGCCCGCGCCACGACCGCCTCGAGAATCTTGCGGTGACCGAGATGCACCCCGTCGAAGTTGCCGATCGTCCCGACCCCGCCGCGGGGCAGGTCGGTCGAGCGAAAGGGATCACGGACGACTTGCACGGCGCGCTCCTATCCGACGTGGATCCAGTGGACGAATCGGTGCAGAAAGACGATGCCGAAACCGGCCCCGCCGAAGGCGTACGCGAACGCGAGCGGCGGGCGCGCGCGCAGGCTCTGCGCCAGTGGCAGGAAGCAGGGGAAGAGGACGAGCACGTACCGGTGGATTCCGTCGAGCGTGCCGCTGAAGAGCAGGAGCAGGAGCGTTCCCCCGACGAACACGCCTTCCGCGATCAGGCCGCGCCGAAACACCGCGACCGTCAGGGCCACGAAGAGGAGCGTCGAGGCGACTTCCGCGAACAGCATGAGCTTGCCGCCCACGCCCGGCGCGCGCAGGTGGCCGACGACATCGTAGAAGACATTGCGGGCCAGAACCCACACCGGCTTGGGATGTTGCGCCCACCCGGCCGCCTTGCTATGCACGTAGAGAAGCGGATCTCCCCAGCGTCGCCAGAGGTAGGCCGGGAAGACGGCCGCGCCGGCAAGGGTGGCGAGAACGGCCGCACCCGGGGCGAACCTCGGGCCGGGCGTTGCGCTGCGCCGCGCCGAGATCGCCGAGACGACCATCGCCGGCGCCAGCAGGAAACCGTTGAGTCGGGTCAGGCAGGCGGCGAATCCCGCCGCGCCCGCGATGAACCAGCGGCCGCGGCGCGCCCCCCAGAGGCTCGCTGCCGAGAGCAGGAGGAAGAGCGACTCGGTGTAGAAGGCCGCCAGAAAGAACGCCGTGGGATAGAGGAGAAGCGCCGCGACGCCGAGCACGCCCATCCCGGGACCACCCCACTCCGCGAAGAGGTCGCCGATCAGCAGCAGCGCTCCCCCCAGGAACATCAGCGAAAGCACGATGCCGGTCGCCAGCAGGGGGGTGTGCAGGAGCCGGGAGACGGAGGCGGCGACGAGGGCGTACAGCGGGTAAAAGCCGACGTTGTTCTCGGGCACGGCCGGGTCGTAGTGGTACCCCTCCACCGCGATGCTGCGATACCAGACCGCGTCCCAGCGCGCCAGCGGCGGGGCCGAGGCATAGTCGATCCAGGAGTTCGTCGTGGTCGCCGGAAGAGTCATCGCCACCGAAGCGACGACGACCATGAGCAGGCTCCAGGCCGCCCAGATCCCGACGATCGTCCTCGCTTCGGTCGGCCGCAGGAACTCGAGCGTCTTCGTCAAAGCGATCCGACGACGCGGCCGGCCACGTCGTAGTCGAACGTCTTCTCGACCTTCACCGAGACGAGCTGGCCGGGGAACAGCGCGCGCTCCCCCGCGTCGGTGATCAGGAGCCGTCCGTCGATCTCGGGCGCCTGCGACCGCAGCCGCCCTTCGAGCAGGTACTCGACCTCCTCCGACGGGCCCTCGACCATCGCCTCGACCGTGCGGCCCTTCAGCGCCCGAAGCTTGCCGCGCGCGATCGGCTGCTGGAGCGACAGGAGAAAGTCCTTGCGCCGCTCCTTCTCCTCCGCGGGGACCGGATCGCCGAGCGGCTCGGAGCCCGATCCCGGCTCGGGGGAATAGGTGAACGCGCCGACGTTGTCGAGCGCGGCCGAGCGGACGAACTCGCAGAGCTGCCGGAACTCGGCCTCGCCCTCGCCGGGAAAGCCGACGATGAACGTCGTCCGAATCGCGATCGCGGGGACCCGCTCGCGCATCCGCTCGATCATCCGCAGGTACGACTTCGCGTCCCCGCCCCGGCGCATCGCGGACAGGATCGGGCGCGCGACGTGCTGGAGCGGGATGTCGACGTAGGGCACGAAGCGCGGCTCCCGGGCCATGAGCTCGAGGACCGAATCGTCGAGCGTCTTCGGGTAGGCGTAGAGAAAACGGATCCAGGGGTAAGGACGTCCCGGCCAGCAGCGCCTCGACCAGTTTTGCCAGTCCGTCGCGGCCGGCGCCCAGGTCTTCGCCGTAGCGCGTCGTGTCCTGCGAAATCAGCACCAGCTCCGAGACACCCTGGGGTCCGAGGCCCCGCGCCTCGGCGACCAGCGAGTCGATCGTGCGGCTTCTCTGGAGTCCGCGCATCTGCGGGATCGTGCAGAACGTGCACGGGTTGTCGCAGCCCTCCCCGACCTTCAGGTACGCGTAGCCCCGGTGGCGTGAGAGGACCCTCGGCGCGCGCTCGTCGTAGAGGCGCGTCGCCAGCGGCTTGTCCGTGAAACGCGGCAGGGTCGGCAGACCGATCGCCGCGGCCGGGGCGTTCTCGAGCTCGTCGAGCCCGACGAAGGTGTCCACTTCCGGGATCTCCAGCGAGAGATCGCGGCCGTACTTCTGCACCATGCAGCCCGCCACGATCACCCGGTCGATCTCGCCGCGCTTCTTGCGCTCGACCTGCTCGAGGATCGCCTCGACGGACTCTTCCTTGGCGCGGTCGATGAAGCCGCACGTGTTGACGAGCACCACGCGGGCCGCCGCGTCGGGCACGATCTCGTGGCCCGCGTTCTTCAGGTGGCCGAGCATGACCTCGGTGTCGACGAGGTTCTTCGGACAGCCGAGGGACACGACGCCGACGGTCGGAAGGGTCTTCGCGGTCATGGCTCTCGGGCTAAGGGTAGATCCGCTTGAGCGTGCGCGGATACGGAATCGCCTCGCGCAGGTGGTGGATGCCGCAGATCCAGGTCACCACGCGTTCGAGGCCCATGCCGAAGCCGGCGTGCGGGAAGGTGCCGTAGCGCCGCACGTCGAGGTACCACTCGTAGGCTTCGCGCGGGAGCCTGTGCTCCTCCAGGCGCTTCTCGAGGAGCGCCAGGTCGTGGATGCGCTGCGACCCGCCGATGATCTCGCCGTAGCCCTCCGGCGCGAGCATGTCGAGGCCGAGCACGACCTCGGGGTCCTGCGGGTCGGGCTGCATGTAGAACGATTTGATCGCCGTCGGGAAGCGCGACACGATCAGCGGCCGATCCAGGCCCGCGCAGAGTGCCGTCTCCTCGTCGGCGCCGAGATCGTCGCCGAAGCTCACGGGGAATCCCTTGCCCTGGAGCGTCTGGATGCCGTCGCGGTAGGTAATCCGCGGGAACGGCTTCGTGATCTCCTCGAGCTTCTTCGGGTCGCGCTCGAGGCGTTTCAACTGCTCGCCGCAGCGCTCGAGGGCACGCCCGACGAGGTACACGATGAAGTCCTCGGCGAGCTCGCAGAGGCCCTCGAACTCCAGGAAAGCGACCTCGGGCTCGACCATCCAGAACTCGGTCAGGTGACGCCGCGTCTTGGACTTTTCGGCGCGGAACGTGGGCCCGAAACAGTAGACCTTGCCGAAGGAAGCCGCCGCCGGCTCGAGATAGAGCTGGCCCGACTGGGACAGGTACGCCTTGTCGCCGAAGTAGTCCGTCTCGAAGAGCGTGGACGTGCCCTCGACCGACGAGCCGGTCAGGATCGGCGAATCGATGCGCACGAACTCGCGCTCGTAGAAAAAGTCGGCGATTGCCTGCTCCATCTCCGAGCGGACCCGCAGCACCGCGTGCTGCTGCGAGGAGCGCATCCAGAGGTGGCGCAGGTTCATGAGGAAATCGACGCCGTGTTCCTTGGGCGAGATCGGGTAGTCCTTCGACTCGCCGAGGATCGCGACGGCGGTCGCCGTCAACTCGTATCCGCCCGCCGCCCGCTTGTCTTCGCGGACGGTGCCGGTGACCTGCAGCGAGCACTCCTGCGCGGCCTTCTCGGCGGCGTCCCACACTTCGGCCGGGACCTCCGCACGCGGCACGACGCACTGCAGGTAGCCGGTCCCGTCGCGGACGATCAGGAACTGGATCTTTCCCGAGGAGCGCTTGTTGTAGAGCCACCCCCGCACCGTCGCCGTGGCGCCGGCCTTCTGGCCAATCCTCGAGATCGCGGTCGTTTCCATAAAGGGCCGGAATTATAGAGGTTTTTTGGATTTTGGAGTTTGGACTTCTGAAGGCGCGCTCACCACGGTGATCGCTCGTCGCATCGTCGCTTCCCCTCCGTCCTTGCCGACGAAGGTCACGGTCAGGACGTGAGGGCCGGGCGCCACATCGGGAATCGGAAACCCGTACGTTGCCGAGCTTCTTGCATCCGGATAGTCGGGGAACGATTCGGCAACCCCAGGCCAGGTGCCTCCGCGCAGCCCGACGCCGCCCGGTCCGCCCGCGATGCCGAACCGGACCTCGGCGATTCCGGAATCATCGAGCGCCCACCCGTGCACCCAGTAACCGGGTGCGACCCTCTGGCCCTCCTCGGGAAGATGGATCGCGCCAAAGGGCGGCGCCAGCCGCGCCACGTTGCGCCGGAGTGTCGCCACGGCCGCGTCGTAGAGACGCCGAGTCTCTTCCGCTGGGGCGGCCCCGTGCCGCGTCCTGTCCCGCCAGTCCGCAACGGAGGAAAGGAAGACGAAATCCAAGCCCTGTTCATGCGGAAAGCTCCGAACCAGTTCGAGTCGACCTTCCGAAAGCGCGCGATCGAGCGCGTCCGCATACCCCACGACCCGATATCCTTTTCCGTCGTGCGCGTGATACACGAGCACGCTCGCGCCCAGGTTTCCCATCCTCGCCCACGCCGAGTCCGGGATTGGTCGCTGCTTGAGCTCGGCCTCGAGAGCGCTGTACGCCTTCGGAAAGAAACCGGAATAGCCGTTCAGGATCGGCTTGCCGTGGGCCGTCTGGCGGAACACGTAGTCGAAGTCGTACAGGAGGCCAAACGGCCACTCGACGACGGCGCCGGGTATCTCGAGCGAGGCGAGCCACGCGTACACCGGGGGCGGCGTGGCCTGGGTCGGCTCGAGGGTGAGCGGAAAGGCGCGGTACTCGAGCACGAGAACCAGGACGGCGGCCGCCGTCCAGGCGACGCGCTGGCTCTGCCTGCGGCCGCGCAGGAGCAGGCAGAGGCCCCACGCGGCGAGCACCGCCAGCGAGATGTGAAAGAGCACGATCGCTCGCGCGGGAGCCCGGATCCCCCGGAACGCGTCGCCGAACGACTGGAAGAGAAAACGGTAGTACGGCGACCGCGCCCCGAACGCGATCGCGACGCCGGCGGCGCCGAGCGCCAGCAGCAGCGTCGCACGCCACTCGAGCCGGCCGCGCCGGGCCAGGATCGGAGAGATCGGCGCTCTTCGCCCGCTGCGGATACGCCGCGACCAGCCGCGCACCCACGGCGAGCGTCAGGAAAACGAAGATGCGCCCCGGATCCCCGAGGTGGAGCCGGCCCAGCTGCAGCCCCTCGCGGGCCAGGGACCAGATCCAGACGCCGGCCAGAAGCAGGATCGTGACGTCCAGGGCGCGCGCGCGTCGCAGCCGCCACGGCGCGGCCACGGGCTGCTCCAGCGCCCGGGGGGGGCCTGCTCGCCGCAGGCGTATCAGGGCCGCCGTGGCGAGGGCGACCGGCAGGAATCCCGGGAACAGGTCGCCCTCCGCGCCGCGCCACGCTCCCGTCGCGCGTCCGTACAGGCGGTTACGGTCGCCGGCGGAGAGAAAGTCCGTCCACCGCGTCGAGTACGCGCGCGCTTCCCAGAGGTGGCGCCGCATCCCGAAGACGCGGCTGGCTTCGCCGTACGGAAGCGCAAAGGGCGCGAAGACGGCCCCGCCGAGCGCAGCCGCGAGGATCGCGCCCCGCAGCCGCCGGCCCCGGGCTTCATCACCCTTCAGCACGAAGACGACGAGCGTCACGCCGAACAGGATCCCGGAGAAGAGCGCGTAGTGCACGTTGCACAGTGCATTCCACGCGAAGCAGATTCCAAACAGGACCGCATCGCGACGCCGGCCCCGTTCGAGATAGCGCAGGAGGAACAGCAGCGACAGGCACAGGAACCCCGCCCACTGGAACTGCAGGTGCGCCAGCTGGCTGAATCGCCACGGCACGAAGGCGTAGACGAGGCCCGCCACGACCGAGGCGATCGGGTCGCCCGTGAGCTCGCGAGCCAGGGCCCAGGCCGAGACGGCCGAAAGGAACATGCCCAGAAGCAGCAGCAGGTTGTAGTTGAAGAGCGCGGAGGCGCCTGCCGCCAGAAGCGGGAATCCGAAGAGGGCGATCCCGTAGAGATTCTCCGAAAAGGCGAGAACGTAGCGCGTGGGATGAAAGAAGTTCAGCTGGTAGAGATTGCGGGGGTCGCGCAATGTCTGCGCAAAGTCCCACTGCAGAATCCTCGCGTTCAACTTGGCGTCCCCGACGTCGGAGAGGGCATCTCCGAGGTGTGCGGCCTGCGGCCACGTCATCAGCACGGTTGCCGCGACGAAGAAGAGCGCGGCCGCGGCCAGCTCGCGGGGCCGCCGGGCGGGCGGCGCCTCCGGGCTCAACGCACCCGCGAGCGGACGTTGCTGGCGATCGTCATCGCCTGCTGCAGCCGCTGCATCTTGCGATGCCTCTTCTGCGTGGCCTCGACGTCGCCGGTGGGCACGATGGTGGCCCGCACTTCGCGCAGCAGCTTGTCGGCCTCGAAGCCGAACTGCTGGAATTCGCCCGGCTGGAACTTCTTGAATGTCAGCTCGCTCGCGATGATGTAGCCCTCGGCGATGTCCCGGACCATCGTGTAGGCGGAGCCGCCGATGAACCCGCTCATGAGCGCAGAAAAGTGTATCCCGACGTGAGGCCCGGTGGACGGAGCTTGGTGCGGAGACCCCCTCCGGGTTAGCATGCCCGCCTCTACGGGAGGCCCAACCGTGACGACCAGAGCGGACTATCTCGATTTCGACAGCCTTCTGACCGAGGAGCAACGCCTCGTCCGGGACACCGTCGGCGACTGGGTCGACGAGAAAGTGCTCCCGATCATCGAAGAGGCGGCCTGGGAGGGCCGGTTCCCGAAGGAGCTGATCCCGGCCATGGCCGAGATGTCCCTCTTCGGCTCCACGATCGCGGAGTACGGCCTGCCGGGCCTCGACAACGTCGCCTATGGCCTCATCATGCAGGAGCTCGAGCGGGGCGACTCGGGGCTGCGCTCCTTCGTCTCGGTCCAGTCGGGCCTCGTCATGTACCCGATCTACGCCTTCGGCTCCAGGGAGCAGAAGGACCGCTGGATTCCGAAGCTCGCGAAGGCCGAGGCGATCGGCTGCTTCGGCCTGACGGAGCCCGATTTCGGCTCGAACCCGGCCGGCATGCGGACGGTCGCCAGGAAGGACGGGGGCTCCTTCGTCCTGAACGGCGCCAAGGCCTGGATCACCAACGGCTCGATCGCCGACGTCGCCGTCGTGTGGGCCAAGCTCGACGGCGTCGTACGCGGGTTCCTGGTCGAGAAGGGCACGAAAGGCTTCTCCACCTTCGAGCACAAGGGAAAGATGTCGCTGCGCGCCTCGGTGACGTCGCAGCTGGCGTTCGAGGACTGCCGGATCCCGGCCGAAAACATCCTGCCCGGCGTCGAAGGGTTGAAGGGCCCGCTCTCCTGCCTCACGCAGGCGCGGTATGGAATCGCGTGGGGGGCGCTCGGCAGCGCCATGGCCACCTACCAGGCCGCTCTGGACTACTCGAAGAGCCGCAAGCAGTGGAAGGACCGGCCGATCGCCGCCCACCAGCTCGTGCAGGAGCGCCTGGCCTGGATGATCACGGAGATCACCAAGGGCCAGCTGCTCGCCCTGCGCCTGGGCCAGATGAAGGACGCCAAGACGCTCAAGCCGCACCACGTTTCCATGGCCAAGCGCAACAACGTCTGGGTCGCCCGCGAGTGCGCCAAGCTCGCCCGCGAGACGCTCGGCGCCAACGGCGTCGTCAACGAGTACCCGGTCTTCCGGCACATGGCCAACATCGAGAGCGTCTATACGTACGAGGGAACGCACGACATCCACACGCTGATCATCGGCCAGGCCGTCACGGGCATCGCCTCCTACGACCCGCCGACGGAATAGGCCGGCAGGCGGTCAGCGGGAGACGGGCAGCCTGGCTCCGCGTCCCTCGTCGACCGTCTCGCGTCCCCCCAAGCCACGGCCCCACAGTCTCTTGCGCTAAACTAGGGGCTCGTTGGGCATCACCGGGAATCTCAAGACGATGCAGCTCGGGGAGCTGCTGCAGTGGCTTTCGCTCGGCTCGAAGACGGGAACCCTCCTGATCGACGGCCACGGAGTCGAGAAGCGCGTCTACTTCCAGGACGGCCGGATCGCCTCGACGTCCTCGTCCGACCAGCGCGAGTACCTCGGGCACTTCCTCGTCTCGCACGGGTTCATCACCGAGGAAGAGCTGAAGATGGCCATGGAGGTCCAGGAAGAGTCCCAGATCCTGCTCGGCAAGATCCTGGTCATGATCAACGCCATCGCCGAGTCGGACCTGCTGCGGCTGATGAAGAAGAAGGCCGAGGAGTCGATCTACGACATCTTCCTCTGGCCGGAGGGCGACTTCGAGTTCGTCGAGGGCCAGATGCCGGACCAGAAGATGGTGCCCCTCTCGCTCGACGTCACGGGCATCATCATGGAGGGCACGCGGCGCTACGACGAGTGGCAGCTCATCCGCCAGCGCGTCCCGGATTCTTCGGTCGTACCCGAGATCATGCGCCCGCTCGACATGGACGCCCTCTACGACCGCGAAAAGCTCATCGTTCCCTACATCGACGGCCAGCGCTCGATCGAGGAGATCGCGCTCCAGACCCACAACGCCGACTTCACCGTCTCCAGGCTCGTCTCGGAGGGACTGCGGGCGGGCACGATGCGCCTGCTCGAAAGCCGCCCGCACGCTCCGCAGGCTCCCGCGCTCGCCGCCGGCGCGTCCGAGGTGGACCACTTCCTGCAACGCGGCCGCGCCCACTTGAAGGACGACCCGCACGCCGCCTACAAGATGTTCAAGGTCGCCTACGAGCTCGACGCGACCGACGGACGCACGGCGGAGTCACTCCGGGAAGCGGAGCGGGAGATCAGGGCGGCGCTCGAACAGGACGGTGTGTCGGGCGAGAAGATTCCCGAGCTCGCCATCCAGATGCAGAACCTGACCCAGAGGCCGTTCTCGCCCCACGAGGGCTTCGTCCTGTCCCGGATCAACGGCCAGTGGGACGTCAAGTCCATCATGAAGATCTCGCCCATCAAGGAGCTCGAGGTCCTGATGATTTTCCACAAGTTCTTGAAGGACGGCGTGATCCGCTTCAGGCAACGCTAGAGCGGGCCGGCTGGCGCCCGGGCCTGGGGAGGCCGGCTCGCGGGCACAATCCCGAACCGTCGTAAGATGACCGCTTCGGAGGACATGACCCGGATGAGCGCATCGGACCTCAGGCCTCGGGCGTTTCGCGCGCTGCAGGTGGGCGTGTGCGGCGCTGCATTTGCGCTTCTGGCCGTGTTGTCGCCCGGGATCCCCTGGACGCGCTGGCCCGAGATCCTCTTCTTCACCGGACTCGGCGTCCTGGCCTTCCGGCTGCGCGTGCGTTACGCGGGCAACTTCGTCGGCCTCGAGGCCGCCGCGCTCGCCCCGGCCATACTCCTGCTCGGCTCGCCGGGGGCGGCGATGCTCGTCTGCCTCGCCGCCGACGCGATCGCGAAGATGACGGGAAGGAGCCGCCGGCTCAACCTTTCGAGCGCCTTCGACATTGCCCAGCTGTCGCTGGCCTATGCGGTGGCCGCCCTGTTTGCCGCCGCGCTCCATGCCGGCGGCGGTGGATGGGCGGCCGCGGCCGCCCTCGTGGTGGCCGTGCTGCTGGTCTTCTTTTTCGTCAACACGGGCCTGGTCGTCGCCTACCTCGAGCTGTCGGGGCTCGTCCCGCGCAGCCGGCTGCCGGAGATCGCGATCTTCCAGCTCGGAGCACTCCTGCTGCTGGCCCCCATCGTGATCCTGGAGGTCCTCGTCTATCCCCTGTACGGCGCCGCCGGGGCGCTGTTCGCGTTCTTCCCGGTCGTGCTCGCGGCCGTCGTGATGCGCAACCTGTCCTCCATGGAGCAGCGTGTGCGGGAGGTCTCGCGGCAGAACCGCGAACTCGACGTCATGCGCGACATCTCGAACACCTTCGGCGTGAGCGCGCGCGTCGACCGCTACGAGCGCATCTTTGCCGCGCTGGCGCGCCTGCACCCGGTCGAGGCGATCGCCCTGCTCGAGTGGAACGGAGGCGACGACGAGGACCTCGTCGTCCACCTCTCCGAGGCAGCGGAGGTCTCGCGCGGCGAGCTGGCGGCGTGGGTCCGCCGCAACCGGCTCGACGAGCGGCGCGTCGACCGCGCCGCCGCTGCCTGCGAGACCGCCACGGGCGACGCCCGCGAGGTTCGCCTGGCGGCCCACACTCCGTTCCAGGTCCGGGTCGGACTTTCGACCTTCGAGCTCCACTCGGGCATGCTCGTTCTCGAGAGCGCGTCGGCGCAGCTGCACTCGCCCGAGACCCTGGCGTCGCTGGCGACGCTCGCCGACCACATCGCCCTCGTGCTGCAGGACCGCTCGGTCCGCGCCCAGATCCAGGACCTGTCCGAACGCAACCGCGAGCGCGCCGAAACCCTGGATCAAATCCTCGAGATCTCGAACGACCTGAAGAGAAACCGGACCCTGGAAGACCTCTTCCAGTCGATTGCCTCGGCCGTCGCCAAGGGCCTCGGGTTCCAGAAGGTCGTGCTTTCGCTCTATGACCGGGAGCGCAACGCCTTCACCGCCCACGCCCACTTCGGAATGGACGAGCGCTGGCCCGACCTCATAGGGGAACACGTTGCCGCCGAGGAGATCACCCGGCACTGGAACGACCGCAACCGGGTCTCGAAGTCGTACCACGTGCGCGAGCGTTCGCGCGACGGCGGCGGTGTTCGCGTCTCCGCCCCCCGCCGCGTCCTCACGGCCGGCGACGATGCGTGGAGGCCCGACGAGCTCCTCTGGATCCCCCTCTACTCGGAGGACCGGCTTCTCGGATGCCTCTCGGTCGATGATCCGAGCAACGGCCGGTCTCCCGGCCTCGAGACGATCCGCTCGCTCGAGATCTTCGCCAACCAGGCCGTCGCCGCGATCGAGGGCGCCCGCTCGTACAACGAGGCCAGAGAGCAATCGATCCGCGATTCCCTGACCGGGGCCTACAATCACCGCCACTTCCAGGACGTTCTGCAGCGCGAGCTCGGCCGAGCCGAGCGCCTCGGGAGGCCGCTGACGGTCCTGATGCTCGATATCGACGACTTCAAGTCCATCAACGACCGCTTCGGCCACCCGGTCGGCGACGCGATCCTGCAGGGCATCGTCGCGGAGATCCGCAACGAAGTCCGCAACGACATGGACCTGCTCGCCCGCTACGGCGGCGACGAGTTCGCCCTCGTGCTTCCCGAGACGCCTTTGACCGAAGCGATCATCGTCGCCGAGCGCGTGCGGCGCCGCGTCGACGAGCGCCTGTTCCGCATGCCCGACTCGCACCAGGTGCTGCGCGCGACCGTCTCGATCGGACTGGCCACGTACCCGGACGATTCGGGCGACAAGAAAGATCTGATCGAAAAGGCGGACGCCGCCCTCTACCGCGCCAAGCACGGCGGCAAGAACGCCGTGGTGTCGACCTCCGAGGCCGGTCCGGGACAGCTGCCGCTGTTGCCGCAGTAAACGTCGCGTCGGGCCCGACCCCCGACCGCGCAACGCTCCCGCGGCGCGAACCTCCTCCCTCGCTGCGCTCGGGAGACGATTCGCGCCGCGAACTCATGGAACGGCCGGACTCAACGCGAGACGGCGCCCGAGTCCAGGTCGAAGAAACGCAGGGGCCAGTCCTTCGCCTCGCCGGCGTAGTCGATTCCGATCCGCGGCGAGATGCCGAGACGGCGTCGCGGACGGCGGACCGGGAAGAAGATTCGAACCGGGGAGTTCGAGATGAGGTCGCGTCCGCTGTGCGTGTTCGTGACTCCGAGCGCTCGGCACAGCTTGCCCGGTCCGGAGAGCAGGCGCGGTGCGCCCTCCGGGCCTTCGGCCGCCCGCAGGAGCACGGCCTCGGGCTCGCCCTCGCGGCGCGTCACGACGTTGGCGCAATGATGCATGCCGTACACGAGGAAGACGTAGAGGTGGCCTCCGTCCGCGTACATGGGGTCGACGCGAGGGGTGCGTCGTCCTGCCCAGGAATGTGCCGCCCGGTCTTCGACGCCGAGGTAGGCCTCGGTCTCCACGATGGGGGCGCCGTACCATCGGCCTCGCCAGCGGCGGGCGATCCAGGCGCCGACGAGGCTCCGGGCCACCGCGACCGTCCCCCTCCGGAAGTCTCCGCGTGTCGCCGCGCGGAAGCGCAGAGCCGCCGGATCGATCCGGAGGCGCGGGTCGGGCGCCTTCTTCGCTATCATGCGTGCATCCGCATCATCGAAAGGATTCTATGAACATCCTGGTCACGGGAGGCGCGGGTTTCATCGGGTCGCACATGGCCAAACGCCACCTCAAGGACGGCCACCGGGTGGTCATCGTCGACGACCTCTCCACGGGCCGCCTCGAGAGGCTCCCCGAGGCCGCCCGCTTCGTCCAGGCGGACATCGCCGACACCGACCTCGAGCCGCTGCTCCGGGACGAACAGATCGGCTTCGTCTCGCACCATGCCGCCCAGATCGATCTGCGCCACTCGGTGGCCGACCCGATCGGCGACGCCCGCTCGAACATCATCGGCAGTCTGAGGCTCTTCGAGGCGATGCGCCGGGCCGGCACGCGGCAGGTCCTCTTCTCGTCCACCGGCGGCGCGATCTACGGCGAGCCCGAGGGCGGCAAGCCCGCGACCGAGAGCCATCCGACCAACCCCATTTCGCCCTACGGCTGCGCCAAGCTTTCGATCGAGAAGTACATGCACTACTACCGCGTGGTGCACGGCTTCCAGACCCAGGTCTTCCGCTACGCCAACGTGTATGGCCCCTGGCAGGACGGTACGGGAGAGGCCGGCGTCGTGGCGATCTTCTCGGCGGCCATGCTCGGTTCGCGCCCGCTGAAGATCAACGGCGACGGCGAGCAGACCCGCGACTACGTCTACGTCGGCGACCTCGTCGCAGCGGCCGCGCGCGCCGCCGGAAGCGACAAGAGTGGCGTCTGGAACCTGGGCACGGGAGTCGAGACGTCCGTCAATGGCCTGTTCTCGGCGCTCGCGGCGCAGTACGGTTACACGGCGACACCACCGCACGTCCCCGCACCCGCCGGCGAGCAGATGCGCAGCGTTCTCGACGGCTCCCTCGTGCGGCGCGACTTCGGCCTGCCCCCCTGGACGCGCCTCGAGGAGGGATTGAAGGCGACTGCCGACTTCTTCCGGAGCCGTCACAGGACCTGAGGCAGCCCGTGGCAGGCGCCCTCGCGCGGCGAGCGCTCAGGCCGGCTTCGGGGCCGGCATCGAGCCCGTCGCACGGCGCTCCTCCGCGGCGGGGGCCGCGCCGAAGTGGCGCTTCATGACGACGACGGTCATGTCGTCTTCCGGCTCGCCGCCGCCCGCCCACTGGCGCACGGTGGTGACGAGCTCGCGCGCGATTTCGTCGCTCGGCCGATCGCGCAGGGCCAGGAATGCGCGGGAGAGCCTGCCCGGCCCGAACTCCTCGTCGTTGTCGTCGTGGGCCTCGACCATCCCGTCCGTGTAGAAGAGCAGCGCGTCGCCGGGCTCGACCCGGCGGTAGCCGCGGCTGTACGTGGCGTTGGCCGTCGGCCCGAGCACGAGCCCGGTCTGGATCAGCGGCGTGACGCTCGTACCATGGAAGTGGAGCGGATGCGGGTGCCCGGCGTTGACGTACATCAGGCTGCCGTCGTCCTCGATCTCGCCGTAGAAGAGCGAGACGAAGCGGGTCGTCAGGCGCGATTCGTGGATGATGCGGTTCAGGCGCTCCACGGTGCGCACGATCTTGAAGTCGCGCTCGACGGCCATGCGCAGCCCCGTGTACACGTCGCGCACCTGGAGGGCCGCCGGCAGCCCGTGGCCCGAGGCGTCGGCGATGGCAATCCCGAGAATGCGATCCGACACCGGGATGAAATCGAAATAGTCGCCGCCGACGAGCTCGGCCGGCGTCGTGTAGCCGGCGATCTCGATGGACCCCCTGCGCAGGGCGCGCTTGGGAAGGATCGACATCTGGATGCGCCGCGCCTCCTGGAGCGCCGAGACGTAGCGGTCCTGCCGCAGCTTCTGGTCGACGGCCAGCCGCAGGATGCCGAGCGAGGCGACGAGGTCGTCCTCGGGCGCGGCCGGGTCCACCGAGAACGCGATGATGTACTCGTCGTCGCCCACCGCGATGGCCGCAAAGCGCTCGGCCCCGAGGCGCCGCTCGAGGTCCGCGTCCACGCCCGGAGCGCTCAGGTCCATCACCACGACCCCTTCGTCCACCACGCGCTCGACCGGCGGATAGTCCTCCGGGATGAAGATCCCGGGAGTGATCGCGGGGACGTTGCCGAACGTCCGGGTCAGCTCGTAACCTCCGTCGCGGTGGACGTACAGGCGGCCGCCCCGCACACCGAGCACCCCCGAGAACTGCTCGATCACGGTCGAAGCGGTCTGCATGATGGTCGAGGACGGGTCCCCGGCCGACTCGATCGCCTCGATCGCTTTTTCGACTTTGCGGAAAAGAAACTTGCCGGTCGCCATGCGCGCGGGGATTCTACCGCGCCCCGTGCGGCCACGAGCCCGCGGACGCGGCGCGGCCGAAACTACGCCGTGGCGGGCTCGCTGAGATGCAGCGCCGGCCGAACCCGCTCGTTGGGCTGGTCGTCGCGGACCCTGCCGTCCCTGAGGCGCACGATTCGCCGCGCGTGGGCGGCGATGTCCTCCTCGTGCGTGACGAGGATGATCGTGTTGCCCTTGCCGTTGAGCTCGTCGAAGAGGGCCATGATCTCGGCGCCGGTCTGCGAGTCGAGGTTGCCGGTGGGCTCGTCGGCCAGCAGGATCGACGGATCGTTGATGAGCGCGCGCGCGACGGCAACGCGCTGGCGCTGCCCGCCGGACATCTCGTTGGGGGTGTGGTTCATGCGGTCGGCGAGGCCGACGGCCTTGAGGGCCCTGACGGCGCGCTCGCGGCGGTCCTTTCGCGAGACGCCGCCGTAGACGAGCGGCAGCTCGACCTGCTGGATCGCCGAGGTCCGCGGCAGAAGGTTGAACGTCTGAAACACGAAGCCGATCTCCTGGTTGCGGATCGCGGCCAGTTCGTCGTCGGTCATTCGCGCGACTTCCTTGCCGTTCAACACGTACGACCCCGAGCTCGGCGTATCGAGGCAGCCGATGAGGTTCATCAGGGTCGACTTGCCGGAGCCGGACGGACCCATGATCGCCACGTACTCTCCGCGCTCGACCCCGACCGTCACGCCCGAGAGGGCATGGACTTTCTCCTCGCCCATCTCGTAGACCTTGGTGATGTCCCGGATGTCGATCAGCATTGGTCGAGGGTCCCCCTGGCGGATAGTACGATTTTTCGTCGCGCGTGTTTCGTGCCGGCCGGCCCGACCCGCGGCTAAAAGATCGCCGTAACCCCTGCTTTTCCCAGCACGTAGAGCCCCCAGAGACCGAGAACGAGGCCGGCCATTCGCCCCCGGGGCGCCCCCGTCGCGGCCGAGAGGCCGAGAACGAGCAGGCCCATCGTCCAGAAGGACATCAGGTCGAGCGACGAGAGGACCGAATGCAGCGCCTTCGCGGTCTTTGCGCTGACCAGGACGCCCGGGTTGGTCGGCAGCAGGTCGCCCACGGTCTGGGGATCGATCGAATCCCGCCTCCAGAGCATGGCCAGCAGGACCACCGACAGGACGATGCCCGGCAGAAACGCGTGGATGGTGACGCCGTAGGACTGCCGGAACTTCAACTCCCACCCGAAGGCCTGGCACGCCATCCAGACAGCGCCCGCTACGATCACCGAGATCAGCGCCGGGATCACGACCGGTATGGTTTCGAAGATCCAGGAGACCTTTCGCGACTGCTCGACGGCCCTCTCGATCTGCTCTTCGGTCATCGTCTGGCCGCGCTGTTCGGCGCTGTCGCGAATCGTCTTGCGAAGGTCCATCCGCGTCACGACGAGCTGCCCGATGAGAAAAGAGAGCGACGTCCAGAGCAGCAGCGGAACGAGCCACGAGGGCTTGCGGGCAATCGCCCCGAACGTTCGGGCGGGAGACACGAAGGCCCCGACGAGCCGCCCGAGGGCGGAGTCGGGGCCCGGGGCCGCGGGCGCCGGGGGCGAGGGCTCCTCCGCCATTACGGCGCGGCGGTCGTGGCCTGGAGCGCCGTCCGCACGAGGTCGGCGCGAACCTCGGCCGGAGGCGGTGCCGTCTCCGGCATCCCCTCGATCCGGACGCCCTTCCACTCGAGGATGTCGGCGACCTGATTGTGGTACGCCGAAACGGCCTTGCGGTAGGCCACGAGCGCATTGACCTCGCGGGTCCGCGCGTCGGAAAGGTCGTTCGTGATCTTCGAGACCTCGAAGGAGGTCGTCATGCCGTTGTCGTACTTCTTGCGCGCGGCGTCGAGGTTGCGCTCGGCCAGCTCGCGGCCCTTGGCCGCGGCGACGATCTGCTTGGACGCCGTGTCGATCACGCGGTGCGCGTTGCGAACGTTGACGATGATGTCCTGCTGGATCACGGTCAGCTTCGCCTTCTGCGTCTCGAGGTTGTAATGCGCGGCGCCCTCGGCCCCGCGCGCCTGGCGGTTCAGGATCGGGTACGAGAAGACGAGGCCGACCTTCCAGTTCTTGAAGTCCCGGTTGAACACCTGGTCGACCGCCCCTCCGAATCCCCCGTTGACCACGGTGCCGTTGGGAAGCGTGGTCAGTCCGTCCAGGCCGTTGTTGCCATAGGTGGCCTGCAGGTTGAGGGAGGGGAGCACCTGGCCCTCGTAGTACTCGTAGCCGATCTGCCCCGAGGCCACGCTGTATCGCTGGGAAATGATTTCGGGGCGGCGCTCGAGGGCCGTCGTCACGCCCTGCTCGAGGTCGAACACCTGCTGCTCGACGCGGACCGGATCGGTCGGAACGATCGGCGCCGCGCTCCAGATCGTCGGATCGAAGTTGAGCAGACGCTTGAGCTGGTCCTGCGCCAGCCCGATCGCGCCCTCGGCGTTGATGATGTCCTGGTCGGCCGTGGCCATATCCGCTTCGGTCTGGACGATGTCGATGGGCGCGAGCGACCCCACGTCGATCTTGATCTTTGTGATGCGGTTCAACTCGACCGCGAGGCGCTTCGCCTCCTGCTTCACCTTGAGGTTCTCGTACGCATAGGCGAGGTCCCAGTAGGCCTGCTCGGTCGCGTTCACCGTCGCCTGGACGCTGCGCACGAAGTCCTGATACGCGGAGTCCCGGGTGTTACGAGCCGTCTCGATGAGCCAGTTGGTCGAGAGTTTGCCGAAGTTGCGCAGGAGCGGCTGGTTGACCGCGGCGGTCAGTCCGGCCGTGAACGAGGGGTTGACGTCGTAGAACGTCGAGTTCGTCTTGGTCCGGTTTCCGGCGAAGCCCAGGCTGAAGGTCCCGCCCCAGGGTGTCAGCTGCGAGATGTCGGCGCCGCCATCCGAGAGGTCCGTCTTCAGGACGATGGCGCCGGAGAGCTGCGACGCCGTGGGCTGATCGTTGTGCGTCCGGGTCCCGAAGGCCCGCAGCAGGGGGTCATAGATGCCGTAGTTCGCGAAGAGGTTGAACTGGAAAGCTTCCGCCGCGTTGACCGTGACGTTCAGGTCCTGGTTGTTCGCCAGCGCCAGGCCGATCGCCTGATCGAGGGTCAGGGGAATCCCGTCTTTCGTGGCAGGTGGCAGCGCGTGCGGGCTGCGCTGGCCCGGCACGGCCGACACGACGGGGCCCGACTGCGCCAGCAGGCCGGAAGCCGACAGCAGGAACAGGACCCCCGCCGACAGGATCGCGCGGCCGCCTCGGAAATTAGCCAAACTCTTCATTCCATGACTCCTTTGTCATCCCACACTACGCAACAGGAAGGGGGAAAGTTTCGGGAAGGCCCTTCATATCACCCCACTTCGCCGGGATGAAAGCAAGCGACCCGGTGACCGGAGGCCGCTTCCGCGAGGACGGGGGCCTCCTGCCTGCAGCGGGGGCGGGCGATCGGACACCGTGGATGGAAGTGGCATCCCGCCGGCGGGTTCACGGCCGAGGGCAGATCTCCGGACAGCGCGGCCCCCCGCCGCCGGGAGGACGGGTCAGCGGCGGCCGCTGCGGCAACGAGGGCGAACGCGTAGGGATGGAGGGGATGCGCGCAGACGGCCAGTGCGGGCCCCTCTTCGACGATCGCACCGAGGTAGAAGACCGCGATGCGGTCGGCCACCCGGGACACCACCGCGAGGTCGTGGGCAATGAAGAGGTAGGACAGCCCCGCGCGCTCGCGCAGGTCGAGCAGCAGGTTGACGATCTGGGCCCCGACCGATACGTCGAGCGCAGAGACCGGCTCGTCGCAGACAACCAGCCGCGGCGATGTCGCCAGCGCCCGCGCGATCGCGACCCGCTGGCGCTGCCCGCCCGAAAGCTCCGACGGGAACCGGGATGCGGTCTGAGCGCCCAGGCCCACTTCGGCGAGCAGCTGCCCGACCCGCTCGCCGAGCGCGCGCCCCCGCGCCAGCCCCTGCACGCGAAGCGGCTCGGCGATCTGGTCCCCGGCCCGCATGCGCGGATTCAAAGAATTCTGCGGATCCTGAAAGACCACCTGAAGCTCGCGCCGCTGCCGCCGCAGCGCAGCGCCCGAAAGCGCCAGCCAGTCGGTCCCGTCGAAGAGGATCCGGCCCGAGTCCGGAGCGACGAGCCGGGCGACGATCCGTCCCGCGGTCGTCTTCCCGCTACCGGATTCGCCGACGAGGCCGAGCGTCTGGCCGCGCGCGATCTCGAAGCTGACCCCGCGCAGCGCGGCAAGGACCTCTGCCCGCCCACCCGAGAGACCTCGAGCCAGCGAAAACCGCTTCGAGAGCCCTTCGGCGCGGAGCAGCGGATCGGTCGCGGCCGCCGGAGCGGCCTTCATCGGCCCTCCCGGGAAAGGAAGCAGCGCGATCGCCCCTCGCCCGCGGGGTACAGCTCGGGCACGTTCGTTTCGCAGGGCCCGAACCGATCCGGGCAACGAGGCGCGAACGCGCATCCTTCCCGGCGCCGCGCCGAGAGGTCCTCGAGCGCGCCGGCGATCGTTCCGTAACGCGCGCCGGACCGCCGCCCCGCCGCGACGAGAACCGGGATGGAACGCAGGAGGCCCCTGGTGTACGGGTGGGCCGGGGCCGCAAGCACGGCGGCCGTTGCGCCTTCTTCGACAACCCGGCCCGCGTAGAGCACGAGGATGCCGTCGCAGTGCGACGCCACGACCCCCAGATCGTGCGTGATCAGCAGGACCGCGAGGCCCCGCTCCCGACGCAGCCGGTCGATCAGCTCGAGGATCTGCAGCGCCACCGTGGCGTCGAGGGAGGCCGTGGGCTCGTCGGCGAGGAGCACTTTCGGCCCCGAGGCCAGGGCGATCGCGAGGCAGGCCCGCTGACGCAATCCGCCCGAGAGCCGGTGCGGATACTCGGCGAGCGCCCGCTCGGGGTCCGGGAACGCCACCTCGGCCAGGGCGTCGACCGCCCGCCGTCGCGCCCGGGCCCGGGAGACCGGGTCGTGCAGGCGGATCGCCTCCACGACCTGCGCGCCGATCGATTGCACGGGGTCCAGAGCGGCGGCCGGCTCCTGGAAGACCATACCGATCTCGCGGCCCCGCACGGCACGCCACTCGCGATCCGACAGCGTGGAAAGCGCGCGGCCCGAGCAATGCACCGTCCCGCTCACCCGTGCGCCGTCGGGCTGGAGGCCCAGGATGGCGCGGACGAGCTGGGTCTTGCCGCTGCCGCTCTCTCCGACGACGGCCATGGCCCGGCCGGCTTCGAGCGCGAACGACACACCGTCCACGGCCGGATAGAGGACCCCGTCGATCGGAAGCTCGACACGAAGGCCCTCGACCGACAGGACCGGCTCCGCGATGTTCGCGAGGGGCGATGGGGAGGACGTCACCACGGACTAACGATCACAAACTACAGTGCAGGCTTCTCTCAAGGGTTCTTCCGGACCGCGTCGAGCTCCTTCACGCGCTGCACCACGTCGCGGTAGTTCGCATTGAGCCCGTAGATCTCCTGGAACGTCCGGTAGGCCGAGTCCGTGTCTCCCGTGTCCTGGTAGACCTCCGCCAGGTCGTAGAGCATTCCGGCCGTGGCCATCTCCGGGATCCCGGGCGACTCGATCCCCTTGCGGAACCAGTTGATCGCCAGCTGCGGCATCCCCTTTTCGAGAAAGCAGTGCCCGAGCATGCTGCAGCATTCGACCACCCGGCCCGCGTCCTTGCTGGCGAGCTGGAACTCTCCGATCGCCTCGTCGACCAGGCCCATCTCCTTGTACGCGATCCCGAGGTTGTAGTGCGTCTCGTAATCCTCGGCTGAGAGCTGCTGCTCGACCCCCTTCTTGAACTCGCGAAAAATCTCCTCGAGGGACACCTCGCCTTGCGGCGTGGAGATCTCGGACGACTCCTCGGCCGCCGGCTCTTCGCCCAGCTCCTTTTCCAGCTCCTCGGCCAGGTTGAAGAACTTCTGCTCGTCGGAAAAGAGGCTCTCATCGTCGACGACGGGGGCCTGGGCCGGCGACGCAACCTCGCCCTCCCCCGCCCGGTGCATTTCGTCCTCGAGCAGGTTGCCGAGCTGCTCGAACGACACGAACTCCGTGTCCGCCGGAGTCTGCGGCTGGGGTGTCGACAGCCTCTCCATGGCCGGCGGCAAAGCCGCCTCCCCCCCGACGAACTCGATGCCGTCCTCCCCACCGGGCATTGCAGCGGGAGCGATCTCCGCCGGAGGCGCAGCCGGGTGACCGATGTCGAACTCTTCGAACTCGACCTCGAGCCCCGGCGCCGGGGGTGACGCGGCCACCACCGGATGCGACGGCTCCGGCTCGCCGCCATCCTGCCCGGCGCGGGCCAGGATACGCGTGGCATCGCCGGGCCGCCCCGCATCGACGTAGGCCTCGGCCAGGGCCTCGACCTCGCGCGAAAGCCCGGGATTCTTCGTTTCCGCGAGGAGCTCGACGAGCCGCTCTCGCGCCTTCAGCAGATCCGGCCGCCGGCGCACGAGCGAGAAGAGCCGATCGATCGCTTTGTCGGCGAGGCCGTAGCGCGCGAACACCTCGGCCTCCACGATGAGCGTCTCGACCTGCTGCTCTTCGCCGCCCGCCACCGCCGCCTCGTCGCTCGCCGCCGCCGGGCCGGCCGGGGCCTCGGATGCGGGGACCGATGGCGCGTCCTCCACTGTCTCGTCGTACTCGATCGAGGCGACCCTGGGCTGCGGCGCGTGGACCGAGGCCGAGTCCTCGAGGTCGATGATGAGCTCCTGGTACTCCGGGGCCTCATCCGCCGCTGCGGCAGGTTCGGCCGGCGCCTGCGTCGGCGCCCCGATGCTCTGGACGTGCGTTGCCGCCTCGACGTTGGACGGGTCCGCCTCCTGTGCGCGACGGTAGTGCTCGAGCGCGGCCGCCGGGTCCTGAAGGCGCTCGGCCGCCTGGCCGAGGGAGACGTGAACCTTCGCGAGCGCGGGCCGGTTGCCCTCGGCCTCCAGGACATGCGCCAGCTTCTCGAGGGCTCCCGTGTGCGCCGGATCGGCCGCAAGAATCGGCTCGAGGTATTCCGCGGCCCTGGTGAACTCGCGCCGCGCCACCGCGGCCAGGACGAGCGGAGCCACCGCGCCCACCGCTTTGTCGAGGGCCATTTCCTGCACCCGCAGGCGGCAGAGGAACATGCGCGGCGTCTCGGCGTCGGCATCGAGGGCGAGCGCCTGCTCCGCGGTCCGCACGGCCTCGGCGCGGTCGCCCATTTCGAGCTGCGCCTCGGCCATCAGGCCGAGGCTTTCGCCGGTGCGGGGGGCCGCCTTGAGCACGGCCATCGCGGCCGATGCGTTCTTCTGCGCCAGCAGCGAGCGCACCAGATTGCGCTGCGTCTCGACGTCATCGGGCGAGAGCTCGAGCGCCTTCTGGAAAACCTGTGCGGCCTCGTCGTGGGCACCGCGCTTCAGGAGCATCGAGCCGATCAAGCCGTACTGCATCACGGCCTGGTCCTTCTGGTTGGCGGCGCGGTAGAGGTCGGCCAGCCGGACCTGGATGCGCATGTCGGCGGGATCGATCTGCGCCATCTTCCGGTACACCGTGATCGCGTCGGGGAGCCGGTTGTTCTTCTGGTAGTGGTCGGCCAGCACCTGGTACTGGCTGCGGGCGTCCTGAACCAACCCCTGCTTGTGGTACAGGTCGGCGAGCCGGTCGTAAACCTCGAGCCGCGCCGGGTCGATCTTGTTGATCTTCTTGTAGATCGCGATCGCCTTGAGAAAGAACCCGTCCTTCGAGTAGAAATCGGCGATCCGCTCGAAATACGGGATCGACTCGCCGGGGCGGTTCATCCGCACGTAGAGGTCCCCGACCTTGTTCAGGGTGGGGATGTCCTTGGGGTTGTCTTCGAGGACCCGCAGGTATTCCTTCAGCGCCTGATCGAGCTTGCCCCGGGAGAGAAGCTTCTCGGCGGACTGAAGAGCCTGTTCGCGGTTGACCGCCATTCAGAGACGATTCTAACCGCTCTGACCGCGGCGGTGGGCCTGCCGGCCGCCGAAAGCCCCGGAACCCGCCTCGGGAGTCACCCCGCGAAAGCTCATCCGATGCTCGGGGCAGGGTCCATAGAGACGCAGGGCTTCCCAATGTTCGGGCGTCCCGTAGCCCTTGTGAGACTCGAACCCGTAGACGGGATGACACCGTCCCAGCGCCTCGAGCAGCTGATCGCGATAGACCTTCGCGACGATGGAGCCCGCGGCAATCGAGACCGACAGCGCGTCACCATGGATGACCGCGAGCTGCGGCACCCGCACCGCGGGAACTCGCACCGCATCGACGAGGAGCACGTCGGGCGCCGGTTCGAGGCCAACGACCGCACGCCGCATGGCTTCGAGGCTCGCGCGGAGAATGTTCTCCGAATCGATCTGGTGGGCCTCCACGACGCCCACGCCGATCGCCAGGGCCCGCAGTCGGATCTCCCGATCGAGGCGGCTGCGCGACCCGGCATCGAGGCGTTTGGAGTCGTCGAGGCCCGGCAGGACGCATCCGGCCGGCAGGATCACGGCGCCCGCGACCACGGGCCCGGCCAGCGACCCGCGGCCCACTTCGTCGACGCCGGCGATGTGCGTGAAACCCCGCGCGCGCAGCTCCGACTCGAGGCGTTCCAGCTGGCGCAAACGACCCAGCTCGGCGAACAGGGCGGCGAGCGGGTCGTTCCTCACGGGGAGAGAGCGGAAGCTAGTCGGTCTGCTTCTCGTCGATGCGTGCGGCCTTGCCCTTGCGGTCGCGGAGATAGTAGAGCTTTGCGCGGCGCACGGCGCCCCGCCGCTCGACTTCGATGCGTTCGATGATCGGCGAGTGGAGCGGGAACACGCGCTCGACGCCCACGCCGCCCGAGATCTTCCGCACGGTAAACGTCTCGCGCGAACCGCCGCCCCGGCGGGAGATCACGACCCCGGCGAAGAGCTGGATGCGCTCCTTCTCGCCTTCGCGGACCTTCACGTGCACCTTGACCGAGTCTCCGGGCGCGAACGCCGGCAGGCCGCTCTTGAGCGCCAGTTTTTCCACGTCGAGCAGGACATCACTCATGGCAAACCTCTCCAAAACAGGGCGGGCGAGGGCCCGCGGCAATCCCAAGGAATGGTGGATCCTACACGAAGGGCATGCCCGGTTTCAAGTTTCGGGTTTCAGGACACTTAAGGGTCCCTGAGCCTCGAAGCCCCCGACCGGAAGCCTGCCTATTCCTGTCCCTCTCCGGGCTCGGCCGGCCGGCGCGTCAAGAGATCCGGACGACGCTCGCGGGTGCGCTGGAGCGCCCGGGCCTGGCGCCACCGGAGGATCCTGCGATGGTCGCCCGACAGGAGCACGTCCGGGACTGCCACGCCTCGGAATTCCCGTGGGCGCGTGTAGTGGGGATAGTCGAGCCGGTCCCGGAAAAACGACTCGTTTTCGAGCGACTCGCTGGCCCCGACGACGCCGGGCACGAGCCTCGTGACCGCCTCGGTCAGCGACAGGGCCGCGGCCTCCCCGCCCGGCAGGACGAAGTCCCCGAGCGAAATCTCTTCGTCGAAGAGCCCGAGGTCGCGGACCCGCTCGTCGATCCCCTCGTACCGGCCGCACACGATCAGAACGCGCGGCCGCAGGGCCAGGGCTGCCGCGCGGCCGTGATCGAGCCGGGAGCCGTCCGGGCTCATCAGCACGGTCCAGGCCCGGGGTTGCTCGGCATCCCGACGCGCCTCGATCGCGGCGGCGACTACCGGCGCCAGCATCACCATCCCCGCCCCGCCGCCGTAAGGCTCATCGTCCACCTTGCGGTGGCGGTCCGCGGCGAACGAACGGATGTCCGTGATGGTGACCCGCACGATCCCCTCGGCGATCGCCTTGCCGAGAAGGCTCTCGCCTAACGGCGATTCGAAGTAGCCCGGGAAGATCGTCAGGATCTCCACGTGCATGGCCGGCGTCGGCGTCGCGGGGGCCGTCACAGGTCGAACAACCCCTCCGGCGGATCGAGCACGATGCGCCGGCCCTCGCGGTCGACCGCCACCACGATCGGGTGCACGAAAGGTACGAGCGCCTCCCGTCCGGCCCCGACGTCCACGGAGAGCATCGGGCCCGCGGGCGTGCGCTCGAGCGCGGAGACGACGCCGAGCACGTGGCCCGCGCCATCCTGGCACGAAAAGCCGCGCACCGAATGCTCGTAGTAGAAGCCCTCGGGCGCGGGATGCAGGTCCTCGGCGGCCACGAGCAACTCGCCGCCCTGGAGCGCCCGCGCGGCGTCGACACCATCCACGCCTTCGAACCTCAGGAGCATCTGGTCCCGGTGCCCGCGCACGCCGACGAGCGACAAAGTCCTCTCGGCAGTGGCGCTGCGCCAGAGCAGTTGGGCGCCTGCCGCGAACCGCTCGGGGAAATCCGTCCACACCTCGACCGACACCTCTCCCGAAAGTCCATGGGGCTTGCGAATCCGACCGACGGCGAGCATTGGCGAAATTGGTTTCCGCGGGCGCCTGCCGGCTGCGGCCGGGGCGCGGGGATGGGCGCTCGCGTCAGTCGCGGACGCGGATGAGCACGCGCTTGCCGCGCGCCGCGGCGGCCGCGCCCACGAAAGAGCGCAGGGCGCGGACGGTTCGGCCTTCGCGGCCGATCAAGCGCCCGCGATCCGCCTCCGGCACCTCGACGTCGTAAACGACCGTCTTGCCATCGAAGCTCTCGCTGACGCGCGCTCTCTCCGGGTTGTCCGAGAGGCGCCGGACGATCGTCTCGATCAGCCGTTTCATGGAATGCGCCTCAGGCGACCGGAGCCGGGGCCGGCTCGGGCCGATCCAGCAGCGACTGGATCGTCGGCGAGACGAGTGCGCCCTTGCCGATCCACTGGCGTGCTTTTTCCCGGTCGAACGACACGGTCGGCGGGTTGGTGACCGGGTCGTACGAGCCAAGTTCCTCGAGGACCTCGGACCGGGCCGTCAGCCGCGAATCGGAGACCACGATGCGGTAGTAAGGACGGTTGCGGGCGCCCATTCGGCGCAGACGGATTTTCACCATTTCAGTACCCCTTCATCAGACAGAACGGCGGATTCTACACGAAGTCGCGAGTCTCGAGGCATGCATTGTGAGGGGGCTCGCCGAGCCGGTCCATGGCTCACGACCCGGCCTTCGGGCCCGGCAGGGCCATTTTCGACAGGTCCAGTCCCCGGACGCCCTTCCTGGCGGTCTTCATCATGCGGCGCATCTCCTGGTACTGCTTGATCAGCCGGTTGATCTCGGCGACGGACGTTCCCGAGCCCGCGGCCACACGCTTCTTTCGGCTCCCGTTCAGGATCTGGGGGTACCGGCGCTCTTCCACGGTCATGGAATCGATGATCGCGCCCGTCCTCGTGAGCGCCTTTTCGTCCACGCTTTGGGGCGCGCGCAGCCCCTTGAACGCGCCCCCCTTCGGGAGCAGATCGATCAGGCTCTCGAGCGGGCCCATTTTCTTCATCGACGCGAGTTGTTCGCGCAGATCTTCCAGGGTGAACTCGCCCGAGGCGGTCTTCTCCGCGAGCTTCCCTGCCGCGTCGGCGTCGACGGTCGCCTCGACCTTCTCGATGAGCGTCAGCACGTCGCCGAGGCCGATGATCCGCGACGCCATCCGGTCGGGGTGGAACGGCTCGAAGTCTTCCGGCTTCTCTCCCACTCCGACGAACTTGATCGGCTTGCCGATGGTCGTCACGACCGAGAGGGCCGCTCCCCCGCGCGCGTCCCCGTCGGTCTTCGTCAGGATGATCCCCGTCAGGGCAAGGGCCTGTGCGAAGCCCGCGGCCGACTTCACCGCATCCTGTCCCGTCATCGCGTCGGCGACGAACAGGATCTCCTGCGGCTCGATGGCCTGGGCGACGGCGCGAATCTCGGCCATCAGGGCCTCGTCGAGATGGAGCCGGCCGGCCGTGTCCACGATGACGGTGTCGCGCCCTGTCTGCTTCGCCTCGCGCACGCCGTCCCTCGCCACGGCCACCGGGTCCTTCCCCGGACCGGGCTCGAAGACGGGAACGCCGATCTGCTTGCCAAGCGTCACGAGCTGCTGAACGGCCGCGGGTCTGGCCAGGTCCGCGGCGACGATCAGCGGGTATCGCCCCCGCGTCTTGAGCAGCCTCGCCAGCTTCGCTGCCGAGGTCGTCTTGCCCGAGCCCTGCAGCCCCACGAGCGCGATGATCGCCGGCTTGCCGTGGAGGGCGAGCTCCGCGAGCTCGCCGCCGAGCAGGTCCTTCAACTCGTCGCGGACGATTCGGGTGACCTCCTGGGCCGGCGACAGCTGCTGCGCGACCTTCGCCCCCACGGCCCTCTCCCGCACGCGGGCCGTGAACTGGCGCACGACCGGCAGCGCCACGTCGGCCTCGAGCAGGCAGAGTCGGATCTGCCTGAGGGCGGTCTCGAGGTGGTACTCCGTCAGGTGCCCCTCTCCGCGGAGCTCCTTGAAGACGCCCTGGATTCGCTCGCCGAGGCTCTCGAACACCCGGTAACCCCCGTCTGGCCTCGGTTTTGCCCTCCTCCGGGGAGCGAGACCGCGCCCAAGGATAGCCCCGAGTCGGGGCTGCGTCGAGCAGCCTCTTTCTGCTTGACAGACAGCGCGCTTCCGATAACATTCCGCGTCGCTTTTGGACATTGGCGATTCGCATGCGCTTCGGACGAAAAGCGCTTTCTTAAGAAAGAAGGAGATGAGGGATATGAAGAAGTTCCTGACCTTGGGATTCGCGGTCGCGACGGTTATGGCGCTCGCTACGGGTTGCCAGAAGAAAGAAGCGGCTGCCCCCGAGGCCGTGCCCGCTGCAGAGGCCCCGGCCGTGGTCGAGGAGACCGGCACGGCGGCGACCACGAGCACCGCGACGACGACGACGACAACGGCGACAACGACGACCGAGACCGCTCCGGCGACTTCGACCGCCACCCACTAGCTTTCCCCTTCCGACACGAAGAGGCCCCCTGTCGGGGGCCTCTTTTATTGTGTCCGTGCCGGCGGCCCGACTGCCGCTAGACTCTTCGAACGTGTTGCCTCTCTGGGCCGAGGCCCTCCTGGTTGTCGCGGCGTGCGCCGCGGTGTTTCGCGCGTGGCAACTGCGCCGGCGCGTCCGCAGCCTCACGGCCAGGATCCAGGCCCGGGAGCGCGAGGGTCACTTCCTCGGCGAGTCCCCGGACCCGCAGCAGATCCTGCAGCACGCCTACCGGGCCGCCTCCGAGATCCTGCCGATCTCGATCTTCGATCTTTATCGCGTGGACCGGTCCCAGCGGATCTACGAGGTCTGGACCCTTCACGGCGACACCCCCGAGGAGCGCCGGCCCACGCGCGATCCAGCGCACCCGTACGTGCGGGAGTTCATCGACTCGCGCGCCCTGCTGCGCTTTGCCGCCACCGAGACCGATCGCTCCTTCGCGCCGATGCAACTGTTGCCGGGCAGCGAGCCCACGCAGCGCCTGCATCTGCCCCTCTATTCGGGGGACATCCTGGTCGCCTACCTCACGCTCGCATCCTCCGAGCCGATCGGCGAGCAGCGAAAGGCCGAGATCCGGGCCCTGCTCGCGCCGCTGACCGCCTCGCTGCACGCTTCGCGCAACTGGGAGATCGCGGTGACCGACGAACTGTCCGGCCTCTTCGCGCGACGCTACTTCGAGACCCGCCTGGCCGAGGAGTGGGCCCGCCACCGCCGCTACGAGGCTCCCGTTTCGGTCGCTCTCTTCGACCTCGACCACTTCAAGAAGGTCAACGACTCCCTCGGGCACGGGGCGGGCGACATGGCGATCCGGCGATTCGGCGAGATTCTCCGGGCCGCCGTGCGTTCGACCGATCTCGCCGCCCGCTACGGGGGCGAGGAGTTCGCCGTGCTCTTTCCCGAAACCGGCGCGCGCTCGGCCCTGGCCGTCGCCGACCGGGTGCGCCGTACGATCGAACGCGAGCGTTTCGAGATCGAGGGCAGCTCGTTCCAGGTCACGGTGTCCGCCGGGGTCGCCGATACGACGGACCTGCACGAGGACGAACGCCACCAGCTGCTGTTCCGGGCCGACAAGGCTCTCTATGACGCCAAGGATGAGGGGCGCAATCGTGTCCGGCTCTGGACCGACCGCCGTCGCGCGCCGCGGCCCCGCAAGTCGGGCTAGAGTCCTTTCACAGAAGTCACGATACGAATCTCGTCGCTCGATCCATGCATGACGGCCTGAAGTACGAGAGCCACAGCGCTTGTCAGAAGCCGGATGGCGCGATCGACACTTCGGTGACAGAACACACGTCAGCGCGCCGCCCGGGCAAGCCGGCGCAGAAAGCGAGCGAGGACCTCGGGCATGCGCACGCGCAGATCCGGTGTCGTGAGGCTGGCGATCGCGTCCGCGTCGGATCGAGCCCACGCAGCGTCCTGCGGGAGCACACCGAGCTCCCCGAGGAGGCGGCCGCGCTCCCGGGCGAGCCTTCGCAGGGGGTCTTCCGGAACATCCCTCATTGCAGCCCGGCGGCCGAGAGCAGTGCATGGACCGGGCCGTCCCAGTCTAGCCGCGCCGCCCGGGCGCGACCGGCCTCGCCCATCGCTCGCAGCGCCTCGGGCTTCGACCAGGCCAGGCGCAGGGCGACCCCGAGCGCCTCGGGGCGCGGCGCCGTGACGATGCCCGTCTCCCCGTCCTTGACGAACTCGAGCGGTCCGCCGGCGTCTTCGGTGGTGAGAACCGCCTTGCCCGAGAGAAAGGCCTCGAGCGGGACATATCCGAGGTCCTCTCCGGCGGCGGTGACGGCGACGATCCGGGCTTCGGCGTAGAGAGAGAGCAGAGACTCGTCGTCCACGGAGCCGGCAAACCGCACGCGGCCTTCGACGCCGAGTTCTGCGGCGAGGCCTCGCAGCTTTGCTTCTTCCGGGCCGCGCCCGACCAGGACGGCGCGCGCCTCGGGCGCGTGCGGCAGCGCCTGCAGCAGCAGGGCCGGACGCTTCCATTCGTCGAGCCGCCCGACCCACAACACCGTGTCCCCGGCAGGCCCGTTGCGATAACGGCCCGCCAGCGGCGGAGGGTGATAGAGGGGTTCGCTCTCGATCCCGTTGAAACGGCGCAGCCTCGCCGCCACGGTCTGCGAGTTGGCGAATACCTTGCGCGCCTCGAGCAGACCCACCTGGTCGATGCGCGCGATGACTTCGCGCGTGCGCCGGTCGTCGGGCGAAGACGTGAGGTCGCTGTAGACCGTCCCGTACTGGTCGTACGCCTGCCGGTACTGGTGGATGAGCCACACGACCTTGCGCGGATGGCGGATCGCGTAGGTCGGGAACCGCGTCGCGATCACGGCGTCCACCGGCTGCCCTCCTGCCTCGGAGAGATCCAGGCTGCGCCACCCGAGCGCGCCGCGCACGATGTCGAACCGCTCGCGTTCGGCAAGGGGCATCGAGACGAGGTCCGCCTCCACGCCGCGCTTGCGCAGCTCTTCGGTCAGGCGGCGCACGTGGCGCTCCGCACCCCCGTCGGTGAAGGGCGTCTGGACGGCCAGGACGAGGACCCGGCGCGGTCTCAAGGTGCGGCCGGGACGCGGGCGATCAAGGCGTAGTCCTGCGGCGCGAAGAGCAGCGCGTTCAACTTGCGAGCGTCGTCGTCGGTTCCGGCGAGGCGGCCGGACGCGGGCAGCGGCGAGCGATACTCGATCCGCGGCTCGGTGAATCCGGCGGCCTGGGCGAGAAACCGCAGCGCGTCCGGCGGAACCGGGCGGACGTGCGTCGGATCGAGATAAAACGCCTTGAGCGCGGAAAGGGAATCCACGTTGATCGTCTCGGCCACGAGCACCCCTCCCGGGGCGAGCGCCCGCCGCGAGAGCTGCAGGAACCGGAAGATCCCTTCGGGCGGCCAGTGCTCGACCACCTGGAACGCCACGACCGCGCCGAGTTTTCCGGCGGGCCGGCCGCCGAGCAGAACGAGGGCGTCCGCCCCTTCCACCGCAAGCCCCCGGCTCCGGGCAGCCTCGACCGATACGGAATTCGACTCGACGCCGCTTCCGGCAATGCCCTCCGCGGCGAGTAGCTCGAGGAACTCGCCCCTCCCGCATCCGACGTCGAGCACGGGCCCCGGCAGATGGCGCAGCAGATCGAGATAGAACCTCTGCCCGCGGGCAATCTCCGCCGGGCTTCCCCGAAACCGCTCCTCGAAAAGGGCGTAGACGCCGGGAGGGATCGCTGCCGCCTCCGCCGTCGGCGCCGCGGGGCCCGCCGCCGCAAAGCCTCCCCCGCGCCCTCCCGACTCGAGCAGCGAGAGCCGGGCCTCCTGGATTCCCACCCGCCTCGAAAGCTCCTCGGCGTTGCGACTTGCGCGATCGATCGCGTCCGCCAGGCCGCTCGAGGCCTCCAGCGAAAGGGAGTTGAACGTCGACTGGTTGCGCCACAGGAACCGCAGCGCACGGATCGCGAGCCGCTTGGCGGGTTCGAGCGGGGCCCCCGCCGGCACCGACGGGGTCAACACCTCTGCCGCCCGGGACAGCGACGCGCGCTCGGCCGCGGTGACTCCGTCGGCCGCGTCGCGCAGCTCGCCCGGCGCCGCGGCCGTCTCGGCGATGGCCGCGCGGATCTCCTCCGCGAGCACTCTCTTCAGGTCGGTCGGACGGTCCATCGCAGCCTCGGTCGAGAATAAGGGCCGCCCAGCGGGGATGCAACCAAAAGACACGCCGCCCGGGAGCCTGCTAACATCCGCGGCCCTATGCGAGAGATCATTTTGGCCTCTGCCCTCTGCGCCTTCGCGGCATCCGCCACCGCCCAGAGCCCCGTGGCGACGCCTGCCGCCGCGCCCCCGGCGGGCCTGCTCGCACCCGGCGAGGAGAAACACCTCGCAAACATCCGGCAGCTGACCTTCGGCGGCCAGAACGCCGAGGCCTACTGGTCGGCCGACGGCACGCGCCTCATCTTCCAGTCCGACGAGGGCAAGCTGCCCTGCGACCAGATCTTCACGATGAAGGCCGACGGGTCCGACCGCCGCCGGGTCTCCCACGGCGAGGGCAAGACGACCTGCTCCTACTACTTCCCCTCGGGGGACCGCGTGCTCTACGCCTCGACGTTTCGCGCGGGCGCGGCCTGTCCGCCCCGGCCGGACCGGTCGCGGGGGTACGTCTGGGCGCTCGACGACTACGACATCTACTCCGCGAAGTCCGACGGCACCGACATCCAGACGCTCTTCTCCTCCCCGGCGTACGACGCAGAAGCCACCATCTCGCCCGACGGCAAGACCATCGTCTTCACGTCGGCGCGCGATGGCGACCTCGAGCTCTACACGATGAGCGCCGATGGCTCCAACGTGAAGCGCCTGACCAACACGCCCGGCTACGACGGGGGCGCCTTCTTCTCCGACGACGGCCGGAAGATCGTCTATCGCGCCGACCACCCTTCGACGCCCGAGGACCTCGCTCGCTACCGTGAGAACCTCGCCCGCAACACGTATGCCCCGAAGTCGCTCGAGATCCGCGTCATGAACGCCGACGGCTCGAACGACCGCGCCGTCACGTCGAACGGAGCCGCCAACTTCGCTCCCTACTTCCTGCCTGGCGGCAAGGAGATCATCTTCTCTTCGAACGTTGCCGACCCGACGGGCCGCGATTTCGACCTCTACACGATCCGCGACGACGGGGCCAATCTCACGCGGATCACCTTCAGCCCCGACTTCGACGGCTTCCCGATGTTCACGAAGGACGGCAAACGCCTCGTGTTCGCCTCCAACCGCAACGGGAAGCAGCCGCACGAGACGAACATCTTCGTCGCCGACTGGATCGGGAACTAGCCCGGCGGCGGCTTCAAGGTCGCGGCCTCGATTTCCTCGGCGAACTCGATCAGCGTCTGCACGAGGGCGAGAATCACGGGGCCGAGAAAGAGCCCGATGAAGCCGAACGCGGCCAGGCCCCCGAGCACGCCGATGAACACGGTGAGAGTCCCGATCCGCGCCTTGCCCGAGACCAGGAGCGGTTTCAGGACGTTGTCGGCCGACCCGACGACGATCGCGCTCCAGACGACGAGAAAGATGGTCTTCCACGCCACACCCTGGGCCAGCAGGTAAAGCGACGCCGGCACCCAGATGAGAGCCGTGCCGACGAGCGGAATGAACGAGGCCACGGCCGAGAGAACGCCGAAAACCAGCGGAGAGGAGAGGCCCGTGATCCAGAATCCGAGGCCGAGCAGGGCGCCCTGGACAAGGGCCGTGAGGACCGTGCCGACGACGACGGCGCGCGTCACCGCCTGCATGTGCCGGACGAGGCGCGCCTTGCGCCCGTGCTCGAGCGGGATGAGCCCGAGGGCGCGATTCGTTATGGCATCCCCGTCCCGGAAGAAGAAGAACAGGATGAAAAGCACGAGGGTCACGTTGCCGACGAGCCCCAGCGCCCCGAAGAGCAGGTCGCGGCTATGCGCCAGCAGAAAGTGTACTGCGGTCTGGGCTCCCTCCACCGCCAGGGCCTGGACCCTCGCTGCGTCGATCCCCGCGTGGAGCTCGAGCCACTTCATGCCGGAGCCGAGCACGGGCAGGCGCAGCAGGTCATCGACCCCCTTGATCTGGTACTGCTGACCCAGCCGCGAGAGGCTCGAGCCGAGCTCGATCGCCTGCCGGGCGAAAGCCGCCGCCCCGACGACGGTGGGAATGGCGATTCCCAGCGCTACGCCGACCGTCATCGCGGCCGCGGCCCGGCCGGCACCGCCCCGAAACACCTTCCTCAGGCGCTTGTTCAGCGGGAAGAGCATGAACGCGAGGAGGAACGCCCAGTAGATCGGCCCGAAGAAGGGATTGAGGATGATGAAGAGGAGATACGCGAGGATGGCGCCGACGACGAGCGCAAACACCCGGGTCGAAAACTGGTCCTTTTGCGGCAAGGGGCCTCCGTGGGCCGGATGCTAGCATCCGGCGCCATGGCTGCGGAGGCGCGCCCCGACCGTCTTCTGGCCGCGACGATCCTGCGTGAGGAGGCGCTACGCGCCGGGTTCACGCGCGTCGGCATCGCGCGCGCCGCCGAGCCGCCCGGCTTCGAGCGGTTCTCGCGGTGGATCGACGCGGGACACAACGCCGGCATGCGCTACCTCGCGGACACGCGTCCGCTGCGCCGGTCCCCGGAAGGCCTCCTGCCGGGGGCGCGCTCGGTCGTCTGCCTCGCGGCTCGGTACTCCGCCGCGCCCTACGTCGGCTCGGACGGCGCCCGGCTCGCCCGCTACGCGCGCGGGCCGGATTACCACGGCTCGCTGCGCGAGCAGGCGCTGGAGGTCGTGGCCCGCTCGCGCGGGCGCCTTCCGGGCGCATGGGAAACGCGCGTCTGCGTCGACTCCACGCCGATCGCCGAACGGTCCTTCGCCGCGGCGGCCGGCCTCGGATGGATCGGCAAGAACGGCTGCCTGATCGACGCCGAGCAGGGCTCGTACCTCCTGCTCGCCGAGATTCTCACCGACCTCGACCTGCCGCCCGACGAGCCCGCCGCCGAGCAGTGCGGCTCCTGCACGCGATGCCTGGACGCCTGCCCGACCAACGCCTTCGTCGCGCCAGGGACGCTCGATGCCGGCCGTTGCATCGCCTACTGGACGATCGAGCACTACGGCGCGGTCCCCGACGTCTGGAAGGCGGCCGTCGGCGAGCACGTCTTCGGGTGCGACACTTGCCAGGAAGTCTGCCCCTGGAATGCTCCCGTGACCCGGCTTGCCGCACCGGCCGCTGCCGCCCCGGCCCGGGCGGAAATCCTCGGCATGGGTAAGGGCGCATGGCGCCGGCGCTTCGGCAAGACCGCCGTCAACCGCGCAGCACGGCGCGGGCTCCAGAGAAACGCGGCCCTTTCGGCCGGAGCGAGCGGGGATTCCGCCTGCCTTCCCGCGCTCCAGCGCGCCGCCCGCTTGCAGGAGCCCGGCCTGTCCGACGCGGCCCGGTGGGCCCTCGCCCGGCTCGAGGGGCTCCCCCTGTAAACTCTCGCGTCCGGAATCGAAAGGAAACCCGAAACATGGACCAATCGCACACGGCCCTCTACGTCATCGCCTTTTTTCTCTCGCTCGTCCTGTCCGGATTCTTCGCCGGCTCCGAGACCGCCCTCGTGGCCCTCGGCCGGATCGACCTCCAGGCCATGCGCGAAAAAGGCGACCGGCGCGGCGCCATCATCCGGGAGCTCAAGGCGCATACTTCGCGGCTGCTCGCGGTCATTCTCATCGGGCAGAACCTCTTCCTCTCGGCCGCGTCGGCCTCGGCCACGACGCTTGCGACCGGCTGGTTCGGCCCGCGATACGGGGTCATCCTCTCGGTGCTGTTCTCGACGATCACGCTGTTCGTCTTCGCCGAGATGACGCCCAAGGCGATCGGCGCCGCTTCCCCCGTGGCCGTCGCCCGCGCCGTGGCCATCCCGCTCTCATGGATGATGAGGGTCCTCTCTCCCGTCGCCGAAGTCTGCGTGAAGCTGACCAACGCTCTGCTGCGGCTCTTCGGCACGCCGCTGGTCCGGCCCGGCCTGACGGAGGAAGAGTTGAAGAGCGTATTCAACCTCGGGGCCGACGAAGGCGTCATCCACCGCGAGGAAAAGCTCCTGCTGCACAAGGTGGTCGAGTTCGGAGACAAGACCGTTCGCGACATCATGGTGCCCCGCACGAAGATCGTGGCGCTGCCCGAGACGGCGAGCTTCGCCGACGTGCGGGCCCTCCTGCGCGAACAGAAGCTCTCCCGCCTGCCCGTCTACCGCGGCTCGATCGACAACGTGGTCGGCATCCTCCACGCCAAGGACCTCTTCGACCTGTCCGACGCCGATGAGAGCGCCTTCGAGCTCACGAAGTACCTCGACCCGCCCTTCCTCGTGCCCGACTTCAAGCGGGCCGAGGACCTCTTCCGCGAAATGCGCCGCCGCCATACGCACATGGCGATCGCCGTGGATGAGCACGGCGGGACCGCCGGCCTGGCGACCATCGAGGATGCCATCGAGGCTCTGCTCGGACAGATCCAGGACGAATACGACGAGGAGCAGCCGGATTTCGTCGCGGCCGGCGACCGCGATTTTCTGGTCGACGGAAGCCTGCGGCTCGACGACCTGGAAGAGCAGTTCGGAATCGCCCTGCCCCGCGACGAGGCCGAGACGATCGCCGGCCACCTGATGCTGCGCTTCGGCCGCATTCCCCGCAAGGGGGAGCGCTGGAAGGGCCGTTTCGCAGACTTCGTCATCGAGGACGCGACTCCGATCGCAGTCCGAAAAGTCCGCATGATCCTCCCGGCCGCGCCGGAGAAGAGGGAGCTCCAGTGAGCCACACCCGCACGATCAGCCTGATCCGGGGCGACGGAATCGGTCCCGAGGTGGCCGACGCCGTCGTCGCGATCCTGGAGGCCGCGCGTGCGCCGCTCGCCTTCGAAGAGGTCGTCGTCGGCCGGGAAGCCGAGCAGCGCGAGGGCGACCCCATGCCGCCTGGCGCGGTCGCCGCGATCCGGAAGACCGGCGTCGCCCTCAAGGGTCCGGTCGGGACGCCGATCGGCAAGGGCTTTCAGTCCGTCAACGTGCGCCTGAGGCAGACCTTCGAGCTCTACGCCAATCTGCGCCCGGTCAAGAACGTCCCCTCGGTCCAGAGCCGGTTCGCGGACGTGGACCTCGTCGTCGTCCGGGAAAACACCGAGGACCTCTACAGCGGACTCGAGCACACGGTCGTGCCGGGCGTGGTCGAGTCGCTCAAGATCATCACCGAGGCCGCTTCGACCCGGATCGCCCGGTTCGCCTTCGAGTACGCCCGCGCCAACGGCCGCCGCCGCGTCACGGCCGTCCACAAGGCCAACATCATGAAGCTCTCCGACGGGCTGTTTCTCGACTGCTTCCGAAAGGTCGCCGAGGACTACCCCGACGTCGTCGCCGACGACCGCATCGTGGACGCGCTGTGCATGCGGCTGGTCATGCAGCCCGAGGGCTTCGACGTCCTGCTCCTCGAGAACCTCTACGGCGACATCGTGTCGGACCTCGCCGCCGGCCTCGTGGGAGGCCTGGGCGTCGTCCCCGGCGCCAACCTCGGAGCCAACGCCGCGATCTTCGAGGCCGTGCACGGCACCGCGCCCGACATCGCCGGGCAGGACAAGGCCAACCCGACGGCGCTGCTGATGTCTGCGATCCTGATGCTGCGTTACCTGGCGCTACCCGATCTGGCCGATCGCGTCGAGGCGGCGATGCTCTCGACGCTGCGGGCCGGGATCAAGACCGTGGACATCGGCGGATCCGCCGGGACGAAGGAGTTTGCGCGCGCGGTGGCGGAGCGGGTCGGGTAGGCCGGACTACGCCGTCATCCAGAGCGCACCGAGGGACCCCTTTACAAGTGTTTTCCGCGGCTCGAAAGGGATCCTTCGGGCCTTCGGCCCTCAGGATGGAGCTGTATCCGACGTGGCCGCGGCCCCGTCAATACAGCTCCACCTTCGGAATCATCAACGCGCGCACGGCGCAGTTTCCATGCACCCTTGCCTGGCACCCGAGCCGCCGGCCATCCCCCATGTCGTAGGCCTGCTCCTGGGGATTGAGCGCAGACAGGGCCTCGCCGCCGACGACGACCTCCACGCGGCAGGTCGAGCAAGTGCCGTTGCCGCCGCAGACGTGGCTGATCTTGACACCCAGATCGAGGGCAGCCTGGAGCACCGTGGTGCCGTCCGCGACCACGCCGGCCTTCCCCTCGTTGACGAAAACGATCGTGGGCATGACAATCGCGACCTTGCGGAATCAGGGTAGCACAGCGGATTCGCCGGGCCGCTTTCCCGGCCGGCCGGACGAGGAGTTCTGGATCGGACGGCCGTTCGACGCGCGCGCACGCTTCGGACGCACCGCTCCGCTCGAGATCGAGATCGGCAGCGGCAAGGCACGATTCCTCGTCGCCTCGGCGCTGGCCCATCCGGATCACGACTTTCTGGGAATCGAGCGATCGCTCTCCTACTACCGACTCTGCCGCGGCCGGGTCGGGCGGTCCGGGCTCGGCAATGCCGCCATGGTGCGCGCCGATGGCCGCCTCTTCGTCGAGACGGCGCTCGCGCCCGACTCCGTGCGCGCCTTCCACGTGTACTTCCCCGATCCGTGGCCGAAGAAGAAGCAGAAGAAGCGCCGCCTGCTCGACGGGGTCTTTCTCGAGATGGCCGCGACGCGGCTGGAGCCCGGCGGCATCCTGCGCATCGCCACGGACCATCCGGACTACGGCGTGCACCTGGAGACCGTCGTCGAGACGGTGTCCCTGCTCGACCGCCTCGCCTGGGACGCGTTCCCGCTGCCCCCGCCGACGAACTACGAGATCAAGTACGAGCGCGAGGGGCGCCCGATCTGGCGCTTCCTCCTGCGCCGGAGAGCCCGGGCCTAGGAGCCCTCCGGCCCGGCCAGGACGATCCGCCTCAGGAAACGCACGAAATAGTCGGTTCCGGACGCGAGCGCCACGGCCACCACGAGCCAGAGAGCGTACTTCCCGGGCGTCTTGAACACCGTGTGGCGCTCAGCGAGGATGAGCAGCGACACCGCCGCGATCTGCGTGAACATCTTCGCCTTGCCCCACCCCGAGGCCGCGATGACGATGCCGCGCCCCGATGCGATCGATCGCAGGCCGGAAACCGCGAACTCGCGGCCGATGACCACGACCACCATCCACGCCGGTGCAAGGCCGAGCTCCACCAGAGAGATGAATGCCGCCGATATGAGCAATTTGTCGGCGATCGGATCGAGCAGCGTCCCGAGGGTCGTGATTTCCCCGCGGCGGCGGGCGAGCCACCCGTCAAAGAAATCGGTCGCCACCGCCGTCAAGAAGATCAGGAGGCCCACCGTCTCCCGCCCATCGAACTTCGTCAGCAGGACGACGACGAGGAACGGGACGAGGAAGATGCGCAGAAGCGTCAGCGCGTTGGGCAGATTGATCTTCAAGGTCGTCCCGCAGAACTATAGCAAGTCAATCACAGGCCCCCGTTCGCATCGCGAATAGTCTCCCGACCGAAGGGAAGGAGGAGGTTCGCGATGCGGGAGCCGCAGCGCCGCGAGGGGGTCAGGCGAACGGTCGAGCCCCTTTGGGCGAGCCGTTCGCCGGTGCGCCGGAGGCGCAGACCCTTTCGCGAAGCGGAGGCGACGGCGACGGCGACGGCGACGGCGACGGCGACGGTTCATAATAGAGCAGTGAACGTCCCCTGCCCCACGCACTCCGGCCGGCGCGCACACAAGACCTGTCATTTCTGCCGAAAGCCGATCTGCCGGTTGTGCGAAGTCCGGATGCGGGGCCACCTCCATTGCTCCGAGCGGTGCGCACGCGACGCCGGGCGGCACGCGGTGTGGCGCCGGGTGCGAGGCGTGCTCGGCAGGCCGGTGCCGGCCCGCCTGGCCGTCGCCGCCGTGGCCCTTGCCGCCGTGGCTCCGGTCCTGCTGGCCCTGCGGACCGTCCGCGAGCTCGACAGCCTGAGCGCCCCCCTGGCCCGGCCACGCCGGGAGGCCCCCACCGCGCGGCTAGACACGATCGCCGCCGTGGGGTCGGGCTTTCGCCTCGAGGGGACCGCCTCGGAGGGAACGGCCGTGTTTCTCTTCGCGGGACCGCACCTGCTCGGCTCGGCGCCGGTCGAAAACGGGAGATTCCATTTCGACGGGATTCGCGAGAAGGGGCCCTTCCGGGTCGGGGCAATGCCGTTATCTTCTCCGCTGGCCTACGCCCCGACGCCCGCCCCCGCACCGATCGCAGCGTCCCCGGCGCCCGCCCCTGCGCGAGTCGCTGCGGCCCCGGTGCAAACCGCCGGCGGTTCGGGAGTCTCCGAGAAGGCCCCGCTTCAACCGGCCCCGCCTTCTCCGCTGCCGGCGCCACCGGTCCGCGCCGCCGCTCCACCGCCTCCGCTGGCCCCGAGCGGCCCCGTTCCGCCCGACATGACGCGCGGTCCCGACGACCGTCCCGACATCCTCGTGTCGTTCGACGCGGGCTCCTCCGACCGGGGCGCCACGGAGATCCTCGACGCCCTGTCCACTCGCGGAATCCGGACCACGATCTTTCTGACCGGCGAGTTCATACGCCGTTACCCGGAGATCGCACGCCGGATCGCCGCGGACGGGCACGAGGTGGGTAACCACACGGACACCCACCCGCACCTGACGACCTACGCGGCCGACGGACGGCAGGTGACCCGGGTCGGCGTGGACCGCGCCTTCGTGGCGGGCGAGCTCGCCCGGACCGCCCGGCTCTACCGCGACGCGACCGGCCGCCCGATGGCGCCGCTCTGGCGCGCGCCCTTCGGCGAGCACAATCCCGAGATCCGGCGCTGGGCCGCGGAACAGGGCTACTGGCACATCGGCTGGACGGGCGGACGCTCCGGCCTCGACGGGCTCGACTGGGTCACGGACCCGAGCTCCCGCTCCTACCAGCCGGCCGACCGCCTGCTCGCGCGCCTCGTCCATCACGCTGAGAACGGCGGCATCGTGCTGCTGCACCTCGGCAGCGACCGCGAGGAACCGGTCGCTTCGAAGATCGCCATCCTGTTCGACGGTTTGAAGGCGCGGGGCTTTCGCTTTGCCCGCGCCTCGGAGTTCCTCGCGCGGCAGGGCTACGACGAGGCGAAGCTCGCGACGTTTCGCGGGACATCGGCAACGGGCGCCGCGCGGTGACCATCCCATTCGGCACCGACGGCTGGCGCGGGGTGATCGCCGACGACTGCACCTTCGCCGAGATCCGGCGCATCGCCACCGCAACGGCGCGGTTCTATGCGCAGGACGGGGGCCCCGGCGACCGCAGCCGCATCGTGGTCGGCTACGACCCGCGATTCCTCTCGCCGGAGTTCGCGCGTGCGGCCGCGGATGTGTTCGCCGCGGCGGGCGTCGACGTGCTGCTCTCCGACCGCGCGATCCCGACGCCGGCGGTTTCCTTCCACGTGCGCCGCCTGGGGCTGAAGGGCGGCGTCGCGATCACGGCCAGCCACAACCCGGGCCGGTACAACGGGTTCAAGGTCAAGGCCCACTTCGGAGGAAGCGCTCCGCCGCAGGACTACGCGGCGATCTCCACCGAGGCCGACCGCCCGCTGCCCCCCGCCGCTCGCCGCGGCCGCCTCGAAGTGGTGGACCTGGCGACCGCGTACCGCGAGCGGCTCACGGCCCTGGTGGACGTCGCGGCGATCCGCGCATCGCGCCTGTCCGTGCTCGCCGACGCGATGCACGGGGCGGCCGGCGCGCTGGTCTCGGACATCCTGTCGGGGGGCGGGGGCGCTTTTCGCGTCGCATCGTTCCGATCCGAGCGCGACCCGCTCTTCGGCGGCGTGCACCCCGAGCCGATTGGCGCGAACCTGGCCGCGGCCGCCGAGCGCGTGCGCGCCGGGGGCTTCGATCTCTGCGTGGCCCAGGATGGCGACGCGGACCGACTCGGTGTGCTCGACGCGCAGGGCCGATTCGTCTCGCCGCACCAGGTCCTCGCCCTGCTGCTCTTGCACGTCTTTCGAAACCGGGGCGTGAAGGGCGGCATCGCGAAGACGTTTTCGACGTCCTTCCAGGTCGACCGCATCGCCCGAGCGCTCCGCGTGCCGCTCATCGAGACCGGAATCGGGTTCAAGTACGTGGCCGAGCTCATGAATCGCGGCGAAGCGGTCGCGGGCGGCGAGGAAAGCGGCGGCTACGCGTTCGCCTTCCACCTGCCCGAGCGCGACGGCGTCCTGTCCGCCCTCCTGCTCATCGAAAGCCTCGCGACAACGGGCCGGGATCTTTCCGAGTCCCTCGCCGCGCTCTCGACCGAGTTTGGCCGTTTCGAGTACGACCGCCGCGACGTCTACCTCCCGGTGGACGTCATCCAACGCTACGTCTCGCACGTCCGCGACGCGCCGCCGGCCTCGGTTGCCGGCCAGGCCGTGACGGCCATCCAGGATCGCGACGGCGTCAAGTACATCCTCGGCGAGAGGGGCTGGCTGCTCCATCGTCTCTCCGGCACCGAGCCCATGGTGCGGCTGTATTGCGAGCACGAGGATGCTGCGACGGTGCAGCGGATCCTGGGAGAAGCGCAGGGCCGGCTGAGGGACTTCGCGGGAAGTCGGTAGGCGGTCGTCGGAGCGACCGACTAGTTCCTTCTCTGATCCACCGGCCGATCCTGATCCGACGCGCGACGCCTCGGGCGCGGCGGCTCGGTCAGGACGACGCCTTCCCCTTCGAAGCGGATCTTCGGCGGGCTCGCGACGTCCGGCTGCATGACCTCTTCGAGGAACTGGTCGTCGAGGACCGACGCGACGAGGTCGCCGCTCCAGGCGACGAGGTCGCGCGACGAAATCGAGAGCGGATACTGCGCCGAGACTTCGTGCGCGAGCACCGGCCCGCCGACCGAAAAGACGACGCTGCCCTTGCCCTGCACTCTCAGGATGTCGACGCGGCGGCTGCGCCGGAAGTCGTGGATCGCGTCGAGCCGGAAGGTGAGCCCGTGGTCGAGGGCCAGCAAACGGCTCCCCACGACGTGAAGCGTCTGCCCGGTCAGATCGCGCCGGTAAGAGCGCCGGCCTGCGTCGTTGACCAGCAGGGTCCCCAGGCCCGTCGCCCGCAGGAGCCGTTCGAGCGAGGTGCCCGCAAACGCGGCCTCGGGCGCGAAACGGATCTTGCCGCTGTACCAGGCCACGCAGCCCTTGCGCACGAAGACGGTCCCGCGGGAAGCCACCTCGAGCCCGCCCTCCGGCCGGATCTTGAAGAGCGGGCGCGATTCCGGAGTGGCGACGGCGATCGAGGCCGGAGTCCCCGAGGCCTCGGGAAAAGCCGGCTCGAATTCCATCTTCTCGGTCGCGGAGGCCTCGCCGGCCGGTGCCTTCAGCGTGAGCGCGGCGTCCGAGGACGGCCCGCCTCGGCCCGCCCCGTCGCGCCCGGGCCGGCGCAGCGTCTCTTCGATCTCCGTGACCCTTCGCCGCGCGCCAGCCACCCGCAGGTGCTCGAGTGCAAGCCCGAGCTTGCCGCGCATCTGGTACAGAAGGCCGAGATACAGGTGGCTGCGCAGGTGGCCCGGCGCAAGCTCGATTGCCGCCTGCAGCTCCTTCTCGGCCTCGGCGAGCCGGCCGGACTTGAAGAGGATCAGGCCGAGGTTGGACCGGAGGATCTCGGACGAGGGATTTTCGGCGAGGAGAACCCGCGCGGCGCTGGCCGCCTCGTCGTAGCGCCCGCGCTTGAACTCGAGGAGCGAGACCAGATTGAGGACGTCCTCGTCGTGGGGCCGCAGGGTCCGCGCCTGCTCGAGCTCCGCCCAGGCTTCTTCGAAACGCCCCTCCCGCACCTCGCGCCGCGCGCGGTTCAGATGCAGGAGGAAGAGCCCCTGATCCACCAGGGAATGATGTCCGGCGGCGAGCGACACGGCCGGTCCCCGGACTAGCCGAGGCGGCGCGGCGCGGGCCGGCCCTTGGTCGTCAGCGTGACGCGGTTGGTGCGCGCGTCGCGGACCCACTGCACGGGGCGGCCCTCTGCGGCGGCAATGCCCCGGTAGGTCTCCTCAGCCGGCTTGCCGAACCCCCCGCCGAGCGTCGACTTCCCGTAATACGCGGCCAGGGCCTTGCGGACGTAGAGCTGCGTCTCGGCGTACGGCGGCACGCCGTCGTACCGGTCCACCGCGCTCTCGCCCGCGTTGTATGCCGCCAGCGACTTGACGAGGTCGCCGCCGTAGTAGGACATGAGCTTCGAGAGCTGCCGGGTCCCCGCCGAGATGTTCTGCCTCGGATCGTGCACGTCGCGCACACCGTGCTCGGCCGCGACCGCGGGCATTAGCTGCATCAGGCCGCGGGCCCCCTTGCGGGAGATCGCGGCCGGATTGAACCCCGACTCGATGAGCATGACCGACTTGACGAGCCTGGGGTCCACCGCGTTGTCGCGCGCAGCGGCCGCGATCAGGTCGTCGTACGCCGAGGGGCGACCCATCCGGGCGGCCAGCCAGGATTCGCTTGCCCCGAGCCTGGCGGGCCCGTCGTTGTAGATCACGTGGCGCCCTTCCCTCACGGCGACGCGCACCTCGGCCGACGCCCCCGCGGCCACGGCGGCGAAAATCCCCACAGAGAGAATGGCCCGAAGCGTCATGAAGTTTGAGGTCGATTATAGCGCCGGGATCCGGCCGTGGAACCCCTATCGGCTCAGAAAGTTACACCCGCACAAACGTGACCCAGCACACAATCGGGGTCGATCGTCAGACGGCCGGGACGGGCTCCGCGAGCAGGTCCCGCACGGCTTCCCCCGCCGCCTTCAATCCGCCCGGAAGCTCCGCCGGATTCTTTCCCCCGGCCTGGGCAAGGTCGGGCTTGCCGCCCCCGCTGCCCCCGAGGGCCTTGCCGACGCGGCCGGCGATCTGCGACGCCGGGAGCCTCTTGACCAGGTCCGGAGTGACGGCGACGATGACCGACGTCTTCCCATCCGCGACCGTGCCCACCACGACGACGCCGCTCTTCAACTTCGAGCGCAGGGTGTCCGAGAGGTTACGCAGCTCCGGAATCGACAGTCCCTCCACGATGCGGGTGACGATGGGAATGCCCCCGACCTCCATCCGGTCGCCCTGCGAACCCGCGTCGCCCGACGCGAGCTTGAGTTTCAGCGACGCGACTTCGCGCTCGAGCGCCCGGACGCGCTCCTCGCGCTCGTTCCATCGCGCGGTCAGCCCCTCCCGCGGAGCCTGGGCGGCGCCGGCCAGGGCGTTCAGGATCTGCTCGTCCTGCGACAGAAGCTCGACCGACCCGAGCGACGTCACGGCCTCCAGCCGCCGAACGCCGGCCGCGAGCCCCCGGTCGGACACGACCTTGAAGGCCCCGATCTCGCCGGTGCGCGGCACGTGGCAGCCGCCGCAAAGCTCGGTCGAGAATCCCGGCACTTCCACCACCCGGACCCGGTCGCCGTACTTCTCGCCGAAGAACATGTCCGCGCCCCTGCGCCGCGCCTCGTCCATCGGCATCGTTTCCTTCGTGACCGGCTGATCCCGAAGAATCTGCTCGTTGACGAGGCGCTCGATCTCGGCGATCTGCGCCGGCGTCGTCGGCGCGGCCGCCGCGTAGTCGAAACGCAGGCGGTCGGGCGCGACGAGCGACCCCATCTGGCGCGCCGTGTTACCGAGCACCCGGCGCAGGGCCGCATGGAGCAGGTGCGTTGCGGTGTGGTTCGCCTGGGTGCGGCGGCGCGTCCACTCGGGCACCGCCATGTCCACCACGGACCCCAGCTCGAGCCTCCCGCCGAGAACGCTCACGCGGTGGGCGATCCGATTCGGCACCGGTTTCTGCACGTCGGTGACGTCCGCGCGGCCGCCCGCCCACGTCCAGGTCCCGGTGTCGGCCACCTGGCCGCCGCCCTCGGGATAAAAGACGGTGCGATCCACGAACACTTCTCCGCTCTCCCCTTCGGAGAGCAGCGACACCTCGCGCCCGTCCCGGACGATCGCGAGGACCCGGGCGTCGGAGAGTGAAAGGAAGTCCTGTTCCGGGTATCCGCGGAAGACCGAATGCTCCGAAGGCAGTTCCAGCCGCTCGTACACCGACGCATCGGCGGCCTCGAACTTCGCCGACGCGCGCGAAGCGGCCCGCTGGCGCTCCATCGCCTCCTCGAAGCCGGCGCGGTCCACCGCCACGCCCTCGTCGCCCGCGATCTCCTCGATCACGTCGAGGGGGATGCCGTAGGTGTCGTAGAAGCGGAACACCGCTTCCCCCGAGAGGGCCGTCGCCCCCTCGCGGCGCAGGCGCTCGATCGCTTCGCCCACGCGGTCGGCGCCCTCGGAAAGCGTCCTGCCGAATCGCTCCTCTTCGGGGGCGAGCACGCCGGCGACGGTCTTCTCGACCCGGTCGGCATCCGACGGCTCGAAGTACACGCCGGCGAAACCCTCGACGACCGTCGGAACCAGCCGATGCAGGAACGGCCGGTCGAGGCCGAGGCGCCGGCCGTACCGCATCGCCCGCCGCAGGATCCGGCGCAGGACGTAGCCGCGCCCCTCGTTGGAGGGCTGCGCGCCGTCGGCGACGAGCATCGTGGCCGCCCGGACGTGGTCCGCGATCACCCGGAAGGGCGCATCCTCGGGAGCCATGCCGCCCCGGTAGTTGTGCATCGACAGCTCCTCGATGCGGGCCAGGGTTCGCGCAAAGAGGTCCGTATCGAAGTTGTTGTTCACGCCCTGCAGGATGGCCGCCAGCCGCTCGAGGCCCGCCCCCGTGTCGACGGAGGGGCGCGGCAGCGGCGTCATCGTTCCGGACGCGCCCCGCTCGAACTGCATGAACACGAGGTTCCAGATCTCGAGCGTGTCGTCGCCCGGCCCGTTCACGAGATCCGGCGTGTTGCCGGCCAGGTCCTCGCCGCGGTAATAGTGCAATTCCGAGCAGGGGCCGCAGGGCCCCGTCTCCCCCATCGCCCAGAAATTGTCCTTCTCCCCGAACCGCAGGACACGGGAGGCCGGCAGGTGGCGCTCCCAGAGCCTGGCCGCTTCATCGTCCTCGGTGTACACCGTGGCCCAGAGCCTCTCCGGCGCGAGCCCGTACCCCTGGTCCCGGTCGGTCACGAGCTCCCAGGCGAATCGAATCGCCTCGTCCTTGAAGTAGTCGCCGAACGAGAAGTTGCCCAGCATCTCGAAGAAGGTCTGGTGGCGGCCCGTGTAGCCCACGTTGTCGAGATCGTTGTGCTTCCCGCCGGCCCGGACGCACTTCTGCGCGGTCGTGGCCCGCACGTAGTCGCGCGTCTCGCGGCCCGTGAAGACGTCCTTGAACTGGTTCATCCCGGCGTTGGTGAAGAGCAGCGTCGGGTCCTCGGCCGGGATGAGCGAGGACGACGGCACGCGTCGGTGCTGCCGCGCTTCGAAGTAACGCAGGAACCTCTCCCGGACCTCAGTCGATTTCATACCAGCCCCGGATAATCTCAGAAATCTTCTCCGCCGGAAAACCGCGCCGGACGAGGGCCTCGAAAACCCGGCGGCGGCGCTGGGCCGGAGCGAGGTCCGCGCGGGTCTTCCACAGCTTGCGAAACAGGCGCGCGAGCACTTCCCCTTCCCGGTCGGCGCCGCCCTCGGCCTCGAACGCCGCGGCCATCGTTTCCCGGGTGAATCCCCGGACCTTCAGCTCGCGCTCGACGCGGGCGCGCCCGTAGCGCGCCCCGCGCAGGCGCACGGCCGAGCGGGCCGCCGCGAGATCGTCGAGGAGCCCCTGCCGGTCGAGCCGCGCGAGCGCGTCCGCCGCCGCATCGGGCGTGAATCCGCGCTCCACGAGCGAGCGCTCGAGCTCGACGCGGCCCCGGGGCCGGACCCCGAGCAGGCGAAGCGCCCGCTCGAGCGCCGCCGGGCCGGAGCCGGGATCAGCCGGGGGCGGGCCCTTGCGAAACGTCGATTCCTAGCCGCGCCCGGGGGGCTGGTTGGAAAAGTCGAACGGCGACTCCTCCTTGGCCGGATTGAAGTCGGAGGGCGCCTCGATGGCGGCGTCCATCTCCTCGCGCGCGATATCCGACGTCGACTGGATGCCCTGGATCTTGAGCTTGAACTCGTTGGGGTTGGTCGAGCGCTTCAGGGCCTCCTCGAGCGTGATCAGGCCCGATTTGTACAGGCTGTAGAGCGACTGGTCGAAGGTCTGCATTCCGTACTGCGAGGTGCCCTGCTGGATCGCGTCCTTGATGTACTTGGTCTTTTCCTTGTTCTCGACGCACTCCCGGACGTAGTTCGTCCGGATGAGGATCTCGGCGGCCGGAACGCGGCCGAGCCCGTCGGCGCGCGGCATCAGACGCAGCGAGATGACGGCCTTCAGGACCGCCCCGAGCTGGAGGCGGATCTGCTTCTGCTGGTGCGGCGGAAAGACGGCGATGATGCGGTTGATCGTCTCGGTGGCGTCGAGCGTGTGCAGCGTCGAGAAGACGAGGTGACCGGTCTCCGAGGCCGTCAGGGCCGTCTCGATCGTCTCGTAATCGCGCATTTCGCCGACGAGGATGACGTCCGGGTCCTGGCGCAGGGCGCTGCGCAGGGCGACCGAGAACCCCTTCGTGTCGACGTCGACCTCCCGCTGATTGACGAGCGATTTCTTGTCGCGGTGCAGGAACTCGATCGGGTCCTCGACCGTCATGATGTGCTCGTTGCGCGTCGCGTTGATGTGGTCGATCATGGCGGCGAGCGTCGTCGACTTTCCCGAACCGGTCGTTCCGGTGCACAGCACGAGGCCGCGCTGCTCCTGGCAGATCTTCTCGAGGACGGGCGGCAGCAGGAGGTCCTTGATCGACAGGATGCGCGCCGGGATGACGCGCAGCACGAGTCCGACCGTCCCGCGCTGCTGGAAGATGTTGCACCGGAATCGCCCCAGGTTCGGGACGTTGTAGGCGATGTCGATCTCGAAGTTGTTCTTGAACTTTTCCTTCTGCCGGGCCGACATGATCGAGAAGGCCATCGCGATCGTGTCTTCCTGCATCAGGCGCCGCATGTCGGACAGCGGGATGAGCGCCCCGTCGATCCGAATGACCGGAAAAGCGCCCACTTTCAGGTGCAGGTCGGACGCCTTGCGCTCGACCGCAATCTTCAGCAGATCGTTGATATGCATGGTTTTATTCTTCCTCGGTTGATGGCTAGATTACGCTCGTTAAACGAGGAAGGGAAGGGACAAGGGATTCGTGGGGCGGCCCTTGCGGCCGCCCGAGTGCTGTGCGAAACCGAGTCCCGACAGGGCTTTAGGACCGGACTGCGGCCTCCACCGGAAGAGGAGTCAGCCAGCCGTAGCGGTCCTCGACGTCGCCCCGGATGATGGCGAAGAATTCCTTCTGGAGCCGCTCGGTGATCGGCCCCCGACGGCCTGAGCCCACGACGATGCGGTCCACGGAGCGGATTGGCGTGATCTCCGCCGCCGTGCCCGTGAAGAAGATCTCGTCGGCGAGGTAGAGCATCTCGCGGGCGAGCTGCTGCTCGACGACCGTGTAGCCGGCGTCCCGGGCGATGCGCATGATCGAGTCCCGGGTGATCCCCGGCAGGATCGTCCCCGCCAGAGGCGGCGTCAGGATCCGCCCGCCGTACACGAGAAAGATGTTCTCGCCGCTGCCCTCCGAGATCCGGCCCGCGTTGTCGAGCGCGATGCCTTCGGTAAAGCCGTTGGTGATGGCCTCCATCTTGATCAGGGCCGAGTTCAAGTAGTTGCCCGTCGCCTTGGCCATCGCCGGGAAGGTGTTGGGGGCCATCCGGTTCCAGGAGGAAACGCAGACGTCCACGCCTCCCTCCAGGGCCTCGTCGCCGAGGTACTTGCCCCAGCGCCACACGGCCACCATGACGTCCACGGGACTGTTCAAGGGGTTGACACCGAGCGCCCCGAGGCCCCGGTAGACGACCGGGCGGATGTAGCACTCGTCGAAGCCGTTGGCGCGGACGGTCTCGAAGATCGCTTCTCGGAACTGCGCGGGCGTGTACGGGACTTCCATCCGGTAGACCTTGCAGGAGTCATAGAGCCTGTGGATGTGCTCATCGAGTCGGAAGGCGGCCGAGCCGTGCTTCGTCCTGTAGATGCGGGCGCCTTCGAACATCGCGGACCCGTAGTGGAACACGTGCGAGAACGCATGGATCTTCGCGTCGGCGAAGTCCACGAGCCGGCCGTTCATCCAGACTTTCTTGACGTCCGCGTAGGACATGCCGCCTCCAATGTGTGACCCGCGCCCGAAGTATTCCGCCCGCGCGCAGGTGTGTCAACGTGGAATCGCTCAGCGCCCAACGGAACAGGCAAAACGGGCCCGCCGACAGGGTCCTTCAGGCTGGGCGTTTTGTGCCTGGCGTCTTGCGTCCCCGCGCCATCGCCGTGCGCGCGAGCGTCAGCGCCGCGACCGCCGCGGTCTCGGCCCGCAGTTTTCCGGCAGCGAGCGAGGCCGCGACCCATCCCCCCTCGAGTGCCGAGGAGAGCTCCCCCTCCGTCCACCCTCCCTCCGGGCCCACGAGAAGGGCGGTCGGCGCCGCCGGCAGGGTCTCCGGAAACGGCTCGCCGCTCAAATCGAGGATGAGCCGCGTCGGCGCGATCTCGTCTCGCAGCACGTCCCGCAACGCAATCGGCCCGACGATCTCGGGCCAGAGCGCTGTCTCCGCCTGCTTGGCGGCCTCCCGCACGACGCGAGAGAGCCTCGCGCCGAGCCCCTCGTTCGCCCGGAACCGCTGCGTCCGTTCGCTCGACACGAGCGTCAGGCGCGAGGCGCCGAGCTCCGTCGCCTTCTCGGCGATCCACGACAGACGCTCCGAACGCACCGCGGCCACGAGGAGGCGAATCGGTGCGAGCGTTTCCGCAGACGCGGCGCGCAGCTCTGCGACGTCCACCTCCAGGAACCCGCGGCCCAGCCGCGTCACGCGGCCCACCGCCTCACGCCCGCTGCCGTCCACGAGGACGACCGGGTCGCCGACCATCACCCTGCGCGCCCGCGCGTGAGCGGCCTCCTGGGCCCCGATCCGGAAGGCGGAGCCGGCCTCGGGCAGCGTGTCGACTACGAGGCGCGTGCCAGACACAGGCTGATCCATTCGTCCTCCCTGCGCCGGCCGGCGAGCTTCCAGCGGCCGGTGCGCATCCTTGCGAGCACCGACTGCTCGCGGTCCAGGGTGACGCCCGAAAGGAGAACCCGACCCCGGAGCGCGGCCCCTCCGAGCAGGCGCCGCGCTTCGGGCAGGATTTCCCCGGCGAGCATGTTGGCCACGACGAGGTCGAACTTCCCCTTACAGGCAGCCAGGGGGCCCGCGAAGAGGCGCACGCGATCGCCGAAGGAGTGACGCGCGAGATTTTCGCGGGCCACGAACACGGCCTCCGCATCGGTATCGAGTCCCACCGCCAGGCGGGCGCCGAGCGCGGCCGCGGCCAGGGCAAGGACGCCCGAGCCCGTGCCGACGTCGAGCACCGCCCGCCCTTCGAGCGATTCGTCCTCCAGCGCGAGCAGCGCGAGGCGCGTCGAGGCATGGCTGCCCGTGCCGAAGGCCCGCGAGGCGGGCACGCGCAGGCAGATCCGGCCTTCCGGCGCCGGGTCGAGGGACGGCTCGCCCGGTTCGATCCACAGACGCCGGCCGATGGGAAACGGCTGCGAGGCCGCGCGGTAGGCTTCGAGCGGGTCGCCTTCGGGAATGTCGGTCGTCAGATCGTGGCGGACGCCCCGGGCCCTGAGCTGCTCCGCAGCCCGGCGCGCGGCGCCCGCATCCCGGAAGAAGGCGACGAGGTCCTTGCCCGCATCCTCGAATCCGAGGGGATCGTGCTGGGACAGGAGGCCGACCAGGGCCTCGTCGCCGGACTTTCTCGGCACGAGCAGGCGGCTGTACCTGGGTCGATTTCGAGATTCGGGTTTCGGACTTCGGATTTGCACGAGACTAGTGTTCGGTCACCGACCTTGCGATCGCTTCATCCGGCTTCTCACGACCACCGTGGCCCTCGCACCTGGGACTTCTTGCATCTTTCGAGCGAAGAGATCGGTGTCGTGACTTCGGTGACAGGACCTCGGCGGGCCCCGAGTCCGACATCCGCATTTCGAAATCCGAAATCACGAGAAGATCTTCCTCGCCTTCCGAAACACTCCCTTGCCCTTGCCGATCGGCACTCCCGTCAGCTCGGCGTACCGGCGCAGGATGTCCTTCTCGTCCTTCGAGGGGGATTCGGGGACATGGACGTTGACGCGCACGACGAGGTCGCCGCGCCCGCCGCGGCCCAGACGACCCATGCCCTTGCCCTTGAGCCGCAACTCCGACCCGACCGGCGTGGCCGCCGCGATGCTGAGTTCGTCCGCTCCCTCGAGCGTCGGAACCGACACCTCGCCGCCGAGCACCAGCGTCGGAAACGGAATCTCGAGGCTCACGACGACATCGTCGCCTTCGCGCGAGAAGATGTCGTCCTCGGCGACCGTCAGCACGACATAGAGGTCGCCAGCCGGTCCGCCGTTGGGGCCCGCATCGCCCTCGCCCGTCAGTCGCAAGCGCGAGTTCGACTCCACGCCCGCGGGAATGCGAATCGTCATGTCCTTCTTCGCGCGCCGGCGCCCCTCGCCGCGGCACTCGGGGCAGGGCTTTTCGATGATCTGCCCCTCGCCCTGGCAGCCGGGACACGGGCGCATGACGGTGAGAAAACCCTGGGAGAGGCGCTGCCGCCCCTTTCCGCCGCAGGCGGGACAGGTCTTCGGCTTCGATCCCGGTGCGGCGCCGCTGGCCTGGCAGGTGGCGCAGCGCTCGAGGCGCGAGATCGCGATGGGCGCCTCGACGCCGAATGCCGCATCCCGAAATGCGACCGTCATGCGGTAGACCAGGTCGCTGCCTGCCATCGGCCCCGGTTCGCCGCCTGAGCCGGACGCGAAACCAAAAAGGCCGCCGAAGAGATCGGAGAGGTCCCCGAAGCCCGAGGCATCGAATCCTGAGAAACCCCCGGCCCCTGCCCCTCCCGAGGACACGCCGGCGTGCCCGAAGCGGTCGTAGCGCTCGCGTTTGTCGGGGTCGGACAGCACGGCGTAGGCCTCCGAGGCCTCCTTGAACCGATCAGCCGCATCCGGATTGTTCGGATTGCGGTCCGGGTGGTACATCAGCGCGAGCTTGCGATAGGCGGACTTGAGCCCGGCGGCGTCCACGTCGCGCTCGACCGCGAGAATTTCATAGTAGTCGCGCTGCGTCATGGGTCAGGTCCGTGAAAATGTGACTTGGACGTCGCTCACGAAAGGATCCTGGCTGCGAGCGGAAGAGTTCGGCTTCGTCAGGGCCATGAAAGTCACATTTTCACAGACCTGACCCCAGCCTGACTCGCGTCAGCTCGCGGCGGCTCCGCCGGCTCCGCCGGCTCCGGCCCGCTGCAGCATCACGCGGGTCAGCACCTTCGACACGCCCTGCATGTCGAAGATCGCCTCGTTGAAGGCTTCCCGCGACTCGCCGCCCGCGATCTCGTGGGAGCGCCGCAGCGTCTCCTCGATGCGCTGCCGCTCATCGTCCGCGAGGGCGGCGCCGAATTCGGAGAGAACGCGCTCGTTGGACGCGATCATCCCCTCGAGGCGGTTCTTGATCGCGGCGATCTCGCGCCGCTCGTGGTCGGCCTCGGCGAAAACCGAAGCGTCCTTGATGATCTTGTCGATCTCGCTCTGCGATAGGCCGCCGGCCGGATTGATCTGCAGCCCCTGCGCCTTCCCGGTCGCGAGGTCGCGCGCCGACACGCTGACAATGCCGTTCGAGTCGATCGCGAACGTCACCTCGATCTGCGGCACGCCGCGGGGCGCCGTGGGGATGCCCACGAGCTCGAACCGTCCGAGCGACTTGTTGTCCTTGGCGATTTCGCGCTCGCCCTGGAGGACGTGGATCTCGACGACCGACTGGTTGTCTGCGACCGTCGTGAAGACCTTGGTGTTCTTCGTCGGGATGGTGGAATTGCGCTCGATGAGCTTCTCGAAGACGCCCCCGTGCATCTCGATGCCGAGCGAGAGCGGCGTCACGTCGAGCAGGACGACGTCCTTGATCTCGCCCTTCAACACGCCGCCCTGGATGGCCGCGCCGATTGCGACGACCTCGTCCGGGTTGATGTCCCGGTTGGGCTCGCGGCCGAAGAGCTCCGCCACCATCCGCTGCACCTTGGGGGTCCGGGTCTGGCCGCCCACCAGGATCACCTGGTCGACGTCGGAAGGCTTGAGCCCCGCCGCCGAAAGCGCGTCCAGACAGGGCGCCGCCGTCCGGTCGATCAGGTCGGCCACGAGGGACTCGAGACGCTCGCGCGTCAGCGTGCGATTGATGTGCTTGGGGCCCGAAGCGTCCGCGGAAATGAACGGCAGCGTCAGCGTGGTCTCGGTCGCCGTCGAGAGCTCGCACTTGGCCTTTTCCGCGGCTTCCTTGAGCCGCTGGAGGGCCATGCGGTCCTGCCGCAGGTCGATCCCGGTGGACTTGCGGAAGTCGTCGAGCAGCCAGTCCATGATCTTCTTGTCGAAGTCCTCGCCGCCGAGATACGTGTCGCCGGCCGTGGCCTTGACCTCGTAGATCCCGTCGCCCAGCTGCAGGATCGAGATATCGAAGGTGCCGCCGCCGAGGTCGTACACGGCAACGACCTCGCTGCCCTTGCGGTCGAGGCCGTAGGCCAGCGACGCCGCCGTGGGCTCGTTGATGATGCGCAGGACCTCGAGCCCCGCGATCCGCCCCGCGTCGCGCGTGGCCTGGCGCTGCGCATCGTCGAAGTACGCCGGCACCGTGATGATGGCCTCGGTGATCTCCTCGCCGAGCGCCTCCTCGGAGAATTCCTTGATCTCCCGCAGGATGAATGCCGAGATTTCCTCGGGGCTGTACTCGCGCGCCCGCGCGCGGATCTTGACGTCGCCATTGACCGCGCGGACGATCTCGTAGGGAAGCACCTCGCGCGCGTGCTGGGTTTCCTCGGCCTCGTACTTGCGCCCGACCAGCCGTTTGACCGCGAACACGGTGTTCATCGGGTTCGTGATCGCCTGGCGCTTGGCGATCTGCCCCACGAGGCGTTCGCCGTCCTCCGTGAAGCCGACGATCGAAGGCGTCGTGCGGCTGCCCTCACGGTTCGTCAGGACCTGCGGCGTCGCGCCCTCGACCACGGAGACGCAGCAGTTCGTCGTGCCGAGGTCGATGCCCAGGATCTTGCCCACGATGCCTCCTTACCCGTCCCCGCCGGACTCGGTCCTGCGCACGGCCACCTTGACGAACGACGGCCGGATGAGCCGGTCGTTCAGAAAGTACCCCTTCTGAAGCTCCGCGAGGATCGTATTCGGAGGGACCGCGTCCGTCTCCTCGGTCGCCACCGCCTCGTGCAGGTTCGGGTCGAATGCACCGGAGGTATCGATCGGGATCAGCCCGTAGCGCTTCCAGAGCTCCGCGATCTGCTTGCGGATGATCACGACGCCCTGCCCGAAGTCGCTCTCGAGGTCCGCGGGGCGGCCGTGCGCGAGCGCGCGCTCGAAGTTGTCCATCACAGGGAGGAAGTCGTGCACGAATCCCGCGAGCGCGATCTTGAAGTACTCCTGGCGCTCCCGCTCGCTGCGCTTCTTGTGGTTCTCGAACTCCGCGAGCTTGCGGACGTATCGGTCCTTGAGATCCTCGAGGTCCTTCTGGACCGATTGGACCTTTTCCTGCGCCGCGGTCAGCGCGGCGGCCTCTTCCTGCGCGAGGGCGGCGTCGAGCGAATCGCCCATGTCGCTGAGCTCGATCAGATCCTCGTCGGGGCCCGGTCCGCGATCCCTGCCGCTCATTCCGCGCCCTCGCCGGACACGGCGTCCTCCCGCCGGTCGAGCCGGTCGGAAACGGCCCGACCCAGCAGCTCGACGACGGGGATCACACGCGTGTACTCACGGCGCGCGGGTCCGATCACACCCAGCATTCCCGTCAGTGTCTCTCCCGTGCCGTAAGAGGTCAAGACCGCGGAGAGCCTGGGGTCGACCGCGTGGTCGTCCTCCGAGCCCAGAACGACACTGGTGCCGGGGGAATCCAGGTAGCGCGACACGAGGTCGAGGACCCGGGCCTTCTCGTCGAAGGCCTGGAAAATCTTCTTCAGGGAGAACACGTCCGAGAATTCGGGCTTTTCGAGAAGGCGGGCCGTTCCATCGAAAAACAGGCTCTCCTCCGCGTTCTTCTTCTCGAACACCTGGCTGGCCAGGGCCGCAGCCCGGTCGATGATTCGATCCGCCTCGGCCTTCTCGCGCGCCATGGCGGCGACCAGCCGCCGTCGCACCTCGTGGAGCGTCAACCCCCCGTAATCTCGCGTCAGGCGGTCGGAAAGAGAATCGAGCTCCGCGGGCGTATAGGCAACGTCGGTCTCGAGCACTCGGGAGATGATGACGTCCGGGTCGTTGACCTGCACCACGAGGATCTTGCCCGGCGCGACCGCCAGGAAGCGCAGGCTCTTCACCACGGTGTGCAGCGCGTCCGGCGCCACGACGAACCCGACCTCTCCCGAAAGCTGCGACAGCAGGCGGGAGGCCGCGGTGAACAGGCGGCTGACGTCTCCGCCAGCCAGGTCGAGGTCCGAGTCGACCTGTTCCCGCACGTCGTCGGCGACCTTGCGCTGCCGCATCAACTCGTCGATGTAGAGGCGGTACGCCCGGTCCGTGGGAACCCGGCCGGCCGAGGTGTGGGGCTGCGCGAGGTACCCGCCGTCGGTGAGGTCGGCCATGATGTTGCGGATCGAAGCCGGCGAGAGCGCAAAGCGGTCGCACTTGAAAAGCGTGCGCGAGGAGACCGGGCGTCCGGTGTCCACGTGGACCCGGATGATCTCCTTCAGAATCGCGCGGCTGCGGACGTCGAGCCCGGACATTAGCAGTCTCTCCTTGGGAGTGCTAATGATAGCAGAGACGGAAGACGGAAGACGGAAGACGGAAGACGGAAGAAATAGACTCGAACCATGCCGTCCGCAGAAATTATCGAGAGTCGCGTTGCGCTCGTCGGCCCGGGCCGGGCCGGGCGGGCGTTCGCGCGCTCGTGGCGATCGGCCGGCGGCCGAATCGCGACGGTGATCGGGCGCCAGTCGGGAAAGTCGTCGGGCGTTTCGGGGCTTCCCGTTCTCTCGGTCGACGCGCGCGCGTTCGAGCCGTGCGACGTCGTCGTCCTTGCCGTTCCCGACGATGCGATCGGGTCCGTCGCGACGCGCCTGGCGGGACGGCTTGCCTGCCGCTTTGCCCTGCATCTGTCGGGCTTGATCGGCGTCGAGGCCCTCGCGCCGTTTGCCCGCAGCGGGGCCGCGGTCGCCTCCCTGCATCCCGTACGGCCCTTCCACGGAGCGCCGGACGAAGACTGGCGGGGCGCTTTCGTCGCCGTCGAGGGTCCCGCCCCGGGAGTCGCCGTCGCCGAAGCCATCGCCGCTGCCGTCGGAGCGCAACCGCATCGGCTCGCCCCCGGCAACCGCTCGCTGTACCACGCCTCTGCCACCCTTGCGGCGGGCGGCGCAGCCGCCGTCGTCTCGATCGCCGTCCGCGGGTGGGTGGCCGCGGGCATTCCGGAGGACATCGCACGGCAGACGCTGGCCGGCCTCGCATCACGCGCCACCGCGGCGGTGGGTGCGCGGAACTTCCCGGAAGCCTTCACGGGAGCCGTGGCGCGGCGCGACGCCGGCACCGTCCGGGCCCACCTCGACGCGCTCGCTCACGATCCGCAGACGCTTGCCCTCTACCTCACCCTCGCCGAGGAGATCCTGCGCCGAACCGACGGCGCCGGCCGCGAGGAAGAGATCCGCGCCATACTTCGCGGCGGGGAATCCGGGCGCTAGCACGCTGCCCCGCTCGTCGTAACCCTTTCAGGGTGTTACAATTTCCTGAAGCCGCCGCGTCGCGCGCCGGCGAAAGCGGAAGCAGGATGGTTTTCTTCAACTACGCCACGATGCAGATGGCGGCCAAGGTCGTGTACTACGGCCCGGGTCTGTGCGGAAAGACTACCAACCTGCACCACATCTACGGCCGGACGGCTCCCGGTTCGCGCGGCGAGATGGTATCGCTCGAAACGGAGACGGATCGTACCTTGTTCTTCGACCTGCTCCCCCTCGACGTCGGGGTGATCGGCGGTTTCAAGACGCGCGTGCAGCTCTACACCGTCCCGGGGCAGGTCTTCTACAACACGACGCGCAAGCTGGTCCTGAAGGGCGTCGACGGCATGGTCTTCGTGGCCGACTCGCAGAGGGCGATGAAGGACGCCAACGTCGAGTCGCTCGCCAACCTGAGGGCGAACCTGGCCGAGATCGGGATCAAGCTCGACGAGATCCCGCTCGTCTTCCAGTACAACAAGCGCGACCTCGCCAACATCCTTTCCGTCGAGGAACTCGAGGAGAGCCTGAATCGGGATCGCCAGCACGAAAGCTACGAAGCGTGCGCGGTGCTCGGGCAGGGAGTCTTCGAAACGCTCAAGGCCATTTCCCGGCTCACGCTGCGCTCGCTGAAGAAGCGCATGCTCGGGGAGGAGAAGTCGCCTCCGGCCAGGTCCGCCGCCGCGCCCGCGGTCGCCGCGCCGGCCCCGATTGCGAAGGTCGAACCCCCTGCGCCGCCTCCGCCGGCCCTGTCGCGGCCCGTCATCGTTCCGGAGACCTCCATGATCGAGGATGCGCTCGACGTCGAGCCCGGCACCTTCTCCGGCGAATCGGCGCCCCCGACGCAGGCGCACGAGCTCCATCAGGCGCACGAGCTCCATCAGCCGCCCTCGGCCTTCGACGGCGGCGACTCGGAGACGGTCCAGGAGTTCGAGCAGGCCCTCGACTCACTCGATGCACCCCTGCCGGAGCGGGCCCCGCACTCCGACGCATCCGCGGCGCCGGAACCGGAGATCGCCGACGTGTCCTTCGCGGAGGCCGAAAAGGCGGAGCCCGAGAAGGCCGTCGTCGAGGAGGTCCGCCACGTCAAGGTCGGATCCAACATCGACATCCTGGCGGAGCTCGAGAGGCTCCGCAAGACGTCCACCGCCACCGCGCCCGCGGCCGAGGACAGGCCGCGCCGCGCCGCGACGGGCATCTCGGTCGACGACCTGCTCGCCTCGAGCCTCAACCATCGCAAGGAAGTCAGCAAGGTCTTCGAGGTGCAGGTCCAGAAGCGCCAGCTCGCGCAAGGCCACCACGTGACCGTCGGGCTGCGCTTCGAAGACCGGCAGGGAAACGAGATCGGAGAGGGCCAAGAACTTCGCGATCGAGCTCCAGTCGAGGAGCGACATCGAAAAGCTCCTGCTGTCCCTCAAGTTCCACATTCTCGGGAAGTGACGCCGCCGCCCCGAAGACCCCGGGTCTGAGGGATGCGCCGGCGTCATCCTGACGGCCGAAGGCCCGAAGGATCCTCCTCCGCCCAGGGCAACTCCTGAGACCCGTGAGGCCGTGTTGTGACCCGCCCCACTGTCCTCGGCTCAAGACACTGTCCCGAAAAGGCTTTGCAATTGTGGCCGCCGGCGGTTTACCCTTTTTCGATGCATTTGCCGTCGGGTGTAGGGCGGGGGGGGATTGCTGTCTTCGCGGCGCTCGCGGTGAGCGCCGGATGCGCGACCGCCCCGCGGAGGTCTGCCGCAGCGCCGGAACCTCCGACGCGCATGGCCGACGAAGCCACCGTTGCCGCCACCGACGCATTCACGCTCGGGCGCGAGGCGGCACTGGCGGGCGACATCGAGTGCGCGCGCATGTACTTCAGCACCGCCGTCTCCGCGGTGAGCCCGGCCGGCGGGCCCGCTCTCTCGGGCCCGCGGCTCGAGTTTTCGTTCGAATTGTGGGATGGAATCCAGCGCTATGAAGCGCTGGCCGGGGCCACGGAAGAGGCCGGGACCTCGCACGGACAGATCGCTCCCGAGCTGGCAGAAATCGAGGCCCCCACCGCCACGCCCGAGGAAATTTCCGCGGCGCGGGCCGAGGTCGCCTCGGCCATTCCAACGGTCTCCGACGTTCCGATCGTCGTCAACGACCCCGTGCTGCGTGTGCTCGCCGCATTTCAGAGCGCCAGCCTCCACGACAAGATCGCCGCGGGGCTCTCTCGCTCCGGCCGCTACGTCCCGATGATCCAGGGGATCTTCGCCGAGGAGGGGCTCCCGCGGGACCTTGCCTGGATCGCCTTCATCGAGTCGTCCTTCCTGCCACACGCCCGCTCTCCCCGAGCCGCGCAGGGCATCTGGCAATTCATGCCCCGTACCGGGCGGCAATACGGGTTGAAGTCCAATGGCGTGGTCGACGAACGGAGCGACCCGGAGAAGGCCACCCGCGCGGCCGCGAGGTACCTCTCCTACCTGCACGAGATCTTCGGGGACTGGTACCTCGTGATGGCCGCCTACAACGCCGGGGAGGGCAAGATCCTGCGGGCGATGGAGAAGACCGGCGCTCGCGATTTCTGGCAGCTCGCCGGGACCTCGGCCATCCGCCGGCAGACGCAGAACTACGTCCCGGCGTTCCTCGCTTCGGTCCTGATCTCGAAGGACCCCTCCCACTACGGATTCGACGTGGCCTTTGCGCCGCCGATCGCATTCGAAACCGTGCGCCTCGATCGGCCCGTCGACCTCGGGTCGCTCGCCGGCGCCGCGGACCTCTCGCTCGAGGAAATCCAGGTCCTGAACCCCGAGCTGCGCTCCCCTGTGACCCCGCGGCAGGACGAAGGGTACGAGCTCAAGGTGCCGCAGGGCTCCCGCGAGGCCGTTCTGCTGGCTTTCGCAGCGGCGCCGACCGCGAAGCCCCCGTCCTTCAAGACGCACATCGCGAAGAAGGGCGAGACGCTTCCCCGCATCGCAAAGCGCTACGGCGTTTCCGTCACGAAGCTGGCGTCGGCCAATTCCCTCTCGACGCGCTCCACGGTCTCCCGGGGCCAGGAGATCCTCATCCCTCAGCGGATCGCCTCGCTCTCCGCGGGTTCGGGGGCCTCGAAATCGAAGAAGACCGCCCCGGCAAAAGTCACGAAGGCCGCCAGCGCCTCCCCGAAAACCTACAAGGTCAGGAGCGGAGACACGCTCTACCAGATCGCACTTCATCACGGCGTGTCCGTGGCCGAGATCCTCGCGGTCAACAGCCTCGGCGGCGCGTCGTCCCTCAAGGCCGGCGACCAGCTCGCGATCCCTTCCAAAGGCCGGTAGCAGCACCGCGGCATCCTGCTAGAATCCCTGAGTCCTCATCCGATCAGGCGCTCCTCGGCCCCGAGGAGGCCGCATGCTCGCCCGGATCCATTCCGCCGCCACTCTCGGTCTGGAGGCCCGCGTTCTGGACGTCGAGGTCGACGCCACAGGGGGCGTGCCCCGGTTCACGATCGTGGGGCTGCCCGACACCAGTGTCCGTGAGGCCCGCGAGCGTGTCCGCTCGGCCCTGAAGAATTGCGGATTCACGCTTCCCGGAGGGGCCGTCACGGTCAACCTCGCTCCGGCCGACTTCCGAAAGTCGGGCGCGGCGCTCGATCTGCCCGTCGCGATCGGCCTGCTCTGGCTCCAGGGGCTCCGGTCCGCCCGCGCCGTGCGACGGGTCTTCGTCGGCGAGCTCGGGCTCGGCGGTCAGGTGAGACCCGTCCGCGGGGCCCTCTGCCTCGCCCTGGCCGCGCGGGAAGCCGGGTTCGACGAGATCGTCGTTCCGGCCGACAACGCGGCGGAGGCCGCGGCGATCGGCGGGATCCACGTCGTCCCCGTCGAGCACCTGGCCGCGGCCGTCGAGCACATCGCGGGCAGCCGGCCCATCGCTGCGGCGGCACCGGTGGCCGCGCCGCGAGGGCCCGCCGTCGCGGACTTCCGCGACATCCGGGGGCAGGCCATCGCCCGTCGCGCCGCCGAGATCGCAGCGGCCGGCGGTCATCATCTCCTGTTGACGGGCCCGCCCGGCGCCGGCAAAACCATGCTGGCCCGCCGCCTGCCCGGGATCCTGCCCCCCCTGACCGCGCCGGAGGCAATCGAGGTCACCCGCATCCATTCCATCGCCGGCGCGCTGGCGCCGGGCTCCGGCCTGCTCGCGGCGCCCCCGTTCCGCGCCCCGCACCACGGCGTGTCGAGCGCCGGCCTCATCGGAGGAGGAGCCCGCCCGACCCCGGGCGAAGCGTCGCTTGCCCACCGCGGCATCCTCTTTCTCGACGAGCTGCCCGAGTTCCGGCGCGATGCCCTCGAAGCCATCCGGCAGCCCCTCGAGGAGCGCCGCCTCTCGGTCGTGCGCGCGCAGGGCGCGGCGGTTTTTCCCTGCGACGTGCTGCTCGTCGCGGCGATGAACCCCTGTCCTTGCGGCTTCCTGGGGGACCCGCGGCACCCGTGCGCCTGCGCTCCCGGCGATCGCATTCGCTACGCGCGCAAGCTCTCGGGTCCGCTGCTCGATCGCATCGATCTGCACGTCACGATGGCCGCCGTGCCGTGGAAGGAGCTCGCCGAGGCTCACGGCGGCGAAGACTCCGAGAGGATGCGGCTGCGCGTGGCCGCCGCGCGACAGCGCGCTGCGGCGCGGCGGCCGGCCGTTCCCGGATTTCGTAATGCGGACCTCTCTGCACAGGAACTTGGGCAACATTGTGTGCTGGACCACCAGGGCCTCATTCTTCTCGAGAGGGCCGTCGCGCGGCTCGGCCTGTCCGTTCGTGCGGTGCACCGGGCGCTTCGGGTCGCGCGCACGATCGCGGATCTGGCACAGGCCGAGTCGGTTAGCGCAGCCCACCTGGCCGAGGCCTTCTCCTTTCGGGCCCCGGCCCTCGCTTCGTCCTGCCCGAACGAGCAGGTTGACACCCGATGGAGGGCTACATAGGATCGGTTCACTTCGAGGGCCTCGAAGCCTTCGGTCTGTGACTCTGCTAAGCGGTCCCGCGGCGTAAACGGACGGGGTCTGCCCGCGAGGCAGCGCGAGTGAGGCGAGACAGTGAAAAATTACAATACGATCATCTTCGTCCCCCACGCCCGGGCGCGCTTCCGGAAGCTGACCATCTCCACTCGATTCCTCGGCCTTTGCGCTGCGGCCGCGGCGGTTCTTCTCGCCGCCGCCGTCACCTTCGGCTGGGCTTTCTTCGCGTCTTCCCGCAGCGACCGCCAGTACCGCATTGCGATGGCCGAGAACGAACGCCTTCGTGCCGCCACGGCAACGCTGCACCAGCGCCTCGACGGCATCTCGAAACAGATGTCCGACTTCGAGGCCCGCACGCGGCGCCTTGCGATCGTGGCCGGCCTCTCCGACTCCGTGCGTCCGGGCATGGGCGGCCCCGCGTCGGCCGGCGGTCAGTCCGACGCTCTGGCGAGCGAGAGCGCGATGCTCTCGTCGCGGCTGGCGCTTCTGGAAGGCCAGTTCTCCCGGCGCTCGACGCTCATTGCTTCGACACCCACGGTCTGGCCGGTCCACGGCGTCGTGAACTCCGGTTTTGGCGCCCGCTCCGACCCCTTCAACGGCCTGCCCGCCTTCCACGAGGGCGTGGACATTTCGACCTCCCGCCGCGAGCCGGTCCTCGCCACCGCGGACGGCATCGTGCTGCGCAGCGGCTGGGCGGGTGAGTACGGCAAGGCGATCGCCATCGCTCACGGCGACCGTTACGAGACGCTCTACGGCCACCTGGAGGAAACGCTGGTGACCGAGGGCCAGCGGGTCCGCCGTGGCGATCGGGTCGGCCTCGTCGGCTCGACCGGCCGCTCGACCGCGCCTCACCTCCACTACGAGGTGCACGTGGACGGCGCAGCGGTCGATCCCCTCGAGTACATTCTCGAAAGCCGGTAAACGGAGGTCCGCCGACCCGAGTCCCGGCGACCACCGGCGACGGACTCGCCCCGCCGCCCTTCCCCGCCTCGAGAATCCGAAATAGACTGCAGCCGCAATGGTGTTAACGGCTTAATCATGATCGACCGCCTCCTCGCCAAGGTCTTCGGCACCCAGCACGAACGCGACATCAAGAAGATGCTGCCGCGCGTGGAGCGCATCAACGCGCTCGAACCCGCTACGAAGGCCCTCTCGGACGATGGGCTGCGCGCCAAGACCGCCGAGTTCCGGGCCCGTATCGCCAAGGCCCTCGAAGGCGTCCACGAAGAGGACCTCAAGGCCGCCCGGGCCGCCGCGCTCGACGGACTGCTGGAGGAGGCCTTTGCCGTCGCCCGGGAAGCCTCCGTCCGCGCCCTCGGCATGCGCCCGTTCGACGTCCAGTTGATCGGCGGCATCGTCCTGCACTCCGGCAAGATCGCCGAGATGAAGACGGGCGAGGGCAAGACGCTCGTCGCGACGATGCCCGTCTACCTCAATGCCCTGACCGCGCGCGGCGTCCACGTCGTGACCGTCAACGACTACCTCGCCCGGCGCGATGCGGAGTGGATGGGGCGCATCTACAAGTTCCTGGGGCTGACGGTCGGCTGCATCCAGAACAGCCTGCTCGACGACGAGCGCAAGCTGGCCTACGCCTGCGACGTCACCTATGGAACCAACAACGAGTTCGGCTTCGACTACCTGCGCGACAACATGAAGTTCGAGCTCGAGAACATGGTCCAGCGCGGCCACGTCTTCGCCATCGTGGACGAGGTGGACTCCATCCTGATCGACGAGGCGCGCACCCCGCTCATCATCTCGGGCCCCTCCGAAGAGAACACCGACGTCTACTACAAGTGCAGCCGGGTCATTCCTCACCTCGTCAAGGGCGCCGAGGAAAAGGACAAGCACGGCAACAAGTCGACCACCGGCGACTATCTCGTGGACGAGAAGGCGCGCACCGCCGTCCTGACGGAGGAAGGTGTGGCCAAGGCGGAGAAATTCCTCGCCATCGACAACATGTACGAGCTGCAGAACATCGACCTTCTGCACGGGGTCGAGCAGGCGCTGCGGGCCCACGCGCTCTACAAGCGCGACGTGGACTACATGCTCAAGGACGGGCAGGTCCTGATCGTGGACGAATTCACCGGTCGCGTCCTGCCGGGCCGCCGCTGGTCCGACGGCCTGCACCAGGCGGTCGAGGCCAAGGAGAACGTCAAGATCGAGCGCGAGAACCAGACGCTCGCGACGATCACGCTGCAGAACTACTTCCGCCTGTACGAAAAGCTCGCCGGCATGACCGGGACTGCCGACACGGAAGCGTCCGAGTTCCACCAGATCTACAAGCTCGACGTCGTCGCCATTCCGACCAACCAGCCGATGATCCGCGAGGACAATCAGGACGTCGTCTACGCGTCGGAGCGCGAGAAATACGAAGCCGTGGCCGACGAGATCGTCCAGCTGCGCGAGAAGGGCCAGCCGGTCCTGGTCGGCACGGTCTCGATCGAAAAGTCCGAGCGCCTGTCGGACCTGCTCAAGCAGCGCCGCGTTCCGCACGTCGTCCTGAACGCCAAGTTCCACGAGAAGGAAGCCGAGATCGTCGTCCAGGCGGGCCGGTCCGGCGGCGTCACGATCGCCACGAACATGGCGGGCCGCGGAACCGACATCGTGCTCGGCGGCAATGCCGACGCCGTCGCCTCCCACGAGCTGCGCGAGATCCAGGACCCGGCCGAGTTCGAGCGGCGGCTCTCGCAGCTTCGCGAGTCGTGCGCCGAGGACAAGAAGACGGTGCTCGCCGCCGGCGGACTCCACATCATCGGTACCGAGCGCCACGAATCGCGCCGCGTCGACAACCAGCTGCGCGGCCGGTCCGGGCGGCAGGGCGACCCCGGTTCCTCGCGCTTCTACCTGTCGCTCGAGGACGATCTCATGCGGATCTTCGGGTCGGATCGGCTCCAGAACATCATGCGGCGGCTGGGCATGGAGGAAGGTGTCCCGATCGAGCACGGGATGGTCTCCCGCTCGATCGAGCGCGCCCAGAAGCAGGTCGAGGCCCGCAACTTCGAGAGCCGCAAGCACCTGCTCGAATACGACGACGTCATGAACCGCCAGCGCGAGGAGATCTACGGCATGCGCCGGGGAATCCTCCGCGGCGAGACCGCGCGCGACCACGTCCTGGAACTGGCCGAGACGATCCTCGACTACCTGCTCGGACGACACCTCAACGAGGACAAGGACCCTCAGGATTGGGACCTGGCGGCCTGCGACCTCGAGCTCCAGGAATACTTCGGCCTGAAGCCCGGATCCTTCGACTACGCGGGCAAGGGCCGGGACCAGATCCGCGAAGAGCTCTGGACGGGTCTCCTCGCCGTCTACGACCGGAAAGAGCAGTTGCTCGGCGCCGAGATGATGCGGACGCACGAGAAGTTCGTGATGCTGCAGGTCGTCGACCAGCAGTGGAAGGACCATCTTCTGGCGATCGACCACCTCAAGGAGGGCATCGGCCTGCGCGGATACGGGCAGCGCGATCCGCTCATCGAATACAAGAAGGAGTCCTTCGAGCTCTTCACGCTCATGAAGGAGCGCATCGAGGACCAGATCGTGCAGTACCTTTTCAAGCTCCAGCCGGTGGCGCGCGCCGAGGAGGGCGAGGACGTCAACGCCGGGGCGCGCGAGCGGCGGGCCCCGGTTCCCATGCCGGCCCGGCGCGCGCCCGCGAACGTGAACTACTCGTACGGCGCCGCGGCGTCGGGCGGCCAGGACGCGAAGGTCGAAACGATCCAGCGCAACCAGCCCAAGGTCGGACGCAACGACCCGTGCCCCTGCGGCTCGGGCAAGAAATACAAGAAATGCCACGGGGCACAGGCAGCGGGGGGCTGATGCCGACTCAACGGAAGAAGCGCAACGGCAACGACGAAGTCCCCCTGGCGCTGACGTTCGACGACGTCCTGCTCCTCCCGGCCCGCTCGGAAGTGCACCCCCGCGAGGTGGACCTCCGGACCGACCTGACGAGCCAGATCGGCCTCAACATCCCGGTCATCGCGGCCGCCATGGACACCGTCACCGAGTCGCGCCTCGCGATCGCGATGGCCCAGCAGGGCGGCCTCGGGGTCATCCACAAGAACCTCTCGATCGAGAACCAGGGAGCGGAGGTCGACAAGGTCAAGCGCTCCGAGTCCGGCATGATCGTGGACCCGGTGACCTGCCGGCCCGAGCAGACCATCGCCGAGGCGCTCGAGGTCATGGCGCGCTACAAGATCTCGGGCGTGCCCGTGGTCAACGACCGCGGCAAGCTCGTCGGCATCCTCACCAACCGCGATCTGCGCTTCGAGACCCGCACCGACCGGCCGATCTCGGCCCGGATGACGAAGAAGAACCTCATCACGACGCCCGTCGGCACCACCCTCGAGCAGGCCAAGGAGCTCCTCCACAAGTACCGGATCGAGAAGCTGCTCGTCGTGGACCGCGCCGGAAACCTCAAGGGCCTCATCACGGTCAAGGACATCCAGAAGGCGATCAAGTACCCCAACGCCGCCAAGGACGCCCTCGGGCGCCTGCGCGTGGGTGCCGCCATCGGCGTCACCCGGGACGTCCTCGATCGCGCCCGGGAGCTCGTCCGCTCGAAGGTCGACGTCCTCGTGCTCGACTCCTCGCATGGCCACAGCCAGGGCGTGCTCGATGCCCTGAAGCTCGTGCGCAAGCGTTTTCCCTCGACCCCGATCGTGGCCGGAAACGTCGCCACGGAGCAAGGGGCGCGCGACCTCGTCCGGCGCGGCGCCGACGCGGTCAAGGTCGGCATCGGACCCGGCTCGATCTGCACGACGCGCGTCGTCACCGGGGCCGGCGTTCCGCAGATCCACGCGATCCGCGAGTGTGCCAAGGCCACCCGGGGCACCCGGGTCCCGTTGATCGCCGACGGCGGCATCAAGTTCTCGGGCGACATCACCAAGGCGATCGCGGCCGGCGCCCACGTCGTCATGATCGGCTCGCTGCTCGCCGGAACCGAAGAGTCGCCCGGCGAAACGATTCTCTATCAGGGTCGCTCCTTCAAGGCCTATCGGGGCATGGGCTCGCTCGGCGCGATGAAGGAGGGCTCCTCCGATCGCTACTTCCAGGAGTCGATGGACGGCGAGGCCGGCTCGGGCAACGGCGGCTCGCTCTCCAAGCTCGTTCCGGAAGGCATCGAGGGCATGGTCCCCTACAAGGGAAGCGTCGAGGCGCTGATCCTGCAGATGACTGGAGGCGTCCGCAGCGGCATGGGGCTGGCCGGCTGCCGCACCATCGAGGACCTGCGCGCAAACGCGAAACTGATCCGGATCACCTCCGCGGGCCTCAAGGAATCCCACGCCCACGACGTGATCATCACGAAGGAAGCGCCGAATTACCGGACCCAGGAGAGCTAGAAGACGGCCCGGGAATCACGACTTCTTCTTCTTGCGCCTCTCGCTCTCGTCCGCCGCCTCCTTCGCCCACTTCTCCTGGCGCACCTTCAGGATGGATTCCAGCCGTTGCGAGAGCTCCGCCTCCTCCCCCGCCGACCTCGGCCGATAGTAGCGGCGGCCCCGGAGCCCGTCGGGCAGGCACTCGATCCCGCCCACGCCCTCGGGCTCGGCCGGGGCGTAGCGGTAACCCTTCCCGTACCCGACGTCCTTCATCAGCTTCGTCACGGCGTTGCGAATGACCTGGGGCACGGGCTCGGCCGGCTTCTCGGCCACATCCCGCTTCACCTCGCCTTCGGCTTCGTAGAGGGCGTTGGACTTCGGTGCCATGGCGCAGTAGACCGCCGCCTCCACGAGCGCGAGGGACCCCTCGGGCATCCCGAGAAATTCGAAGGCCTCCTTGGCGTCCAGCGAAACACGCAGGGCGCGCGGATCCGCAAGACCCACGTCCTCCGAAGCGAACCGCACGATCCGCCGCGCCACGTACAGCGGGTCTTCCCCCGCCTCGAGCATGCGCACGAGCCAGTAGATCGTGGCATCCGGATCGGATTCCCGCATCGACTTGTGCAGCGCCGAAATGAGGTTGTAGTGCTCCTCCCCCGCCTTGTCGTAGAGCAGCATCTTGCGCTGCAAGAGGTCCCTCAGCCGGCCCACCTCGATCCGGCGGGCGCGGTCTCCCTCGGCATCGGCCGCCGCCGCCTCCAGCAGGTTGAGGGCGCGCCGGGCATCTCCGCCGGAGGCCTGCGCGATGAAGGAAAGCGCATCGTCATCCATCGCAAAGTCTCGCGCGCCCAGCCCCCGCGACATGTCGCGCAGCGCCCGCCCGACGATTCGCGCGATCGCCTCCGGCGCGAGCGGCTCGAGCACCACGACCTTGCAGCGCGAGAGCAGGGCGCCGTTCAACTCGAACGACGGGTTTTCGGTGGTCGCGCCCACGAGGACGACGTCTCCCGATTCGACGTACGGCAGAAACACGTCCTGCTGCGAGCGGTTGAACCGGTGGATCTCGTCGAGGAAGAGGATGGTCCGCTTGCCCTGCCGGGCGCGCAGGCGCCGCGCCTCCTCGAGGACCTCGCGCATTTCCTTGACGCCGGTCGCAACCGCCGAATACGACAGGAACAACGAGGAAGTCTGCGTGGCGATCAGCCGCGCCAGGGTCGTCTTGCCGACGCCCGGGGGCCCCCAGAGGATGAGCGAGGGCACCCGGTCCTCGGCGACCGCCCGGCGCAGGAACCCGTTGGCCCCGACGACCTCTTGCGGCCCCTCGACCTCGTCGAGCGAGCGCGGCCGCATCCGGTCGGCGAGCGGCGTCGCCGGCGCGAAGTCGCCGCCGGACGGGTCCTTCGGCCCTTCGTCCTCGAAAAGCCCGCCGCTCACGGCAAAGATTCCACGGCGCTGCGGCATTGCTCCGAGCAAACGGGCACGAATTCGCCGCCCTTGCGTGCGGCCAGGGCGAGCGACCGATCGATCCAGGTCCCGCAGACGGGATCCCGCACCATCTCCGCCTCGCGGGCGCCGCCCGGCCGGGCCTGCCGCCGCGGCCCCTGCGGGCCAAAGACCGCCGCGAAGAAAATGCGCAGCCCGCGCAGGACCGTCAGAAAAAGAAAGAGCGCAAAGAGGAAAAGGACCAGGCGGGCCATCAGGTGCGCGCGCGGATGCTCGAGATCTGTTCCCCGATCTTGTCGATCTGGGGGATCTCGGGGTACCGCTGCTTGACCTCTTCGTAGAGGCGCTGCGCCGCGGCCGCGTCCCTCCGGTCGTAGGCCTCGATCAGGAGCCAGTTCAGGAGCGACTGCCAGTGGTTCGCGTCGTTCTCGCGCGCTTTCTGGAAGAACGCGATGGCCAGATCGAACTCGCCGCGGTTGCGGTGCGCGGCTCCGAGGTCCGAGAGGAGGTTCGGGTTCTTCGGAGCCTTTCTCCGCGCCTTCTCGTACGTCGCCACGGCCCGGTCCCAGTCCTCCCGGTCGTAGTAGAGGTTGCCGAGGTCCATCAGGACCTCGGGATTCTCGGGGTCGCGTTCGAGGGAGCTCGTGAGCTCGGCCAGGCGATCGCCGCCGCCCGCGCCCGTGGCCGCGGGCACCGCCGCCGCCGGCCGGCCGCCGCCCCCGACGAAATATCCCCCGCCGAATCCGACGAGGGCACCCACGAACAGCATCACCAAGGACTGGGCCGCTGCCGATTTCCTGGTTGTCTCCATGGACGCATTCTAATCCGCGCCGCAAAAGCAAAACGGGGCGGCCTTTGCCGCCCCGTCGGGGATCAAGACCGTGGGTCGCTATCTTTAGTGGGCCGTCGCGCGGCTTGCGGCCGACCGCGCCAGGGCGCGGTCCACCTGCCGCTCGACCTCTTTCTCGTCGATGCCGTTGATGACGGCGATCTCGGAGACGATCAGATACTTCGCGCGTTCGTACATCTTCTTCTCGCGGAAGGAGAGGGTCTTCCGGGACGAGATGAAGTTCAGGGTCTTCAGGACATCCGCGATCTCGTGCAGCTCGCCGCTCTTCATCTTGTCGAGGTTCTGCTTGTAGCGGCCCTTCCAGTCGCCCGTGGCCGAAAAACGCCCGTCGCCCAGCGTCTTCATGAGGCCCGTGATGTCCTTGCGCTGCGTCAGCCGGCGCAGGCCGATCAAGCCCGTGTTGCCCACCGGCACCATCACGCGGGAATTGTTCGACAGGAGACGGAGATGATAGAAGCTCCGGGGAGCCACCGGCTCCGTCTGAAACCCCTCGCCGATCTTCTCGACCACCGACACCCCGTGGTTCGGGTAGACGATCTTCTCTCCCACCTTAAATCCCACACGATCCTCCTAATAGAAATTAAAAAGAGCCTGATCCGGGAACCGCGGATTATAGAGAAAATGAGGCGAAAACTCAAACCGCAGAGCGGGTTACCGAGCGTCAGAACTTATGCTGTTTCAGCAAGTTACGAAATATCTGTGAGCCCCGTCACAAGCCTCCTCCGGCGATTAACTCGGTGCAGGTCAGTACGATGCCGGCCAAGCGTCTGTCCGCGCATAATCCCGACAGAACTGCTGTCAGCGACCGCCCGCCGTCCGCCGATTGGACCGCCGCACGACGCCCGAGAGCTCCCCGAAGAGCTCGTCCACGCGGCCCAGGCCCTCGAGCGTCCGGGCCACGTCGTAGCCGAACCCGATCCGGATGTAGCGGCCGATTCCAAAGTGCGCGCCCGGCGTGATCAGGACCGACTTCTCGAGCCGCAGGCGGTCGAAGAGCGCCGCGGACCCGATCGGGAGGCGGTACTTCACCAGCGCGATCGCGCCGGCCACCGGCGCAATGTACTCGAGCAGATCTCCGTGCCCGCGGATCCACTCCTCGACCCGCGGCAGGTGGCGGCGGATGATGGCCCGCGTCCGGGCCAGGATCTCCTCTCGCCGCCGGGGCTCCATCGCCGCGCGCGCGAGCCGGTCCGACAGCATCGTCGGCGTCAGCGTCGTGTAGTCCTGGTAGGACCAGAAAGATGCGACCTGTCTTGGAGGAGCCACGATCCAGCCGATGCGCAGCCCCGGCAGGCCGAAGGCCTTCGAGAGGCCGGCCGTGACGATCACCTTCGCATGGCGGCCCCAGAAGGTCGGCGAGGTCGTGTCGCTGCCGACCTCGGCGCCGCGATAGACCTCGTCGGCGACGATCCAGGCTCCGACGCGGCGCGCCACGCGGACGATCTCGCCCATCTCGTCCTCGGTGAGAACGGCCCCGGTCGGATTGTTCGGGTTGGTCACCATGATGACCCTGGTCTTCTTCGTCACGGCCCGTTCGAGGCTCGCCACGTCGAGCGCCCACCGGTCTCGCAGCCCCCGCCGCTTTTCCACGAGACGGTATGCATCCGTACGCCCGGCGTAGCCCCGGGCAAGGCCCCAGGCCTGCATGTAGTTCGGGACCATCACGGCGACCCGGTCGCCCTTCTCCAGCAGCCCCCACAGGGTCGTGTAGTTGGCCTCGGAGCAGCCGGTCGTGACGAGCACGTGATCGGCGGTCGCGCCCGGGTAGAACTGGGCGATGCGCTCGCGCAGCAGGAGAGAGCCGTTGGACTCCGGGTACTTCAGAGCCAGACCGAGGAACTCGGCACGGCCCGCCTCCCCCTCGAGGAGCTCTTCCACCCGCAGGGGCTGGACGCCGCTCTCCGAGAGGTTCCACTTCACCTCGTTCTCGTAGAGGCACTGGGTCCGTTCCATCTGGAAACGATCCATCCGCATGGCAACCCCCCGAAACGGTGCGCGAATCGTATCAGCCCGACCGATGGGCAAGCGGTGCGCGTGATGCAAACGCACCACTCCGCGGAGCGCGCCCTCGACGACACTGGGGCCGGATGACGGACCGGAAGCTGACACCGAGTCAAGCGGGAGCGACGTTTGCCCGGCTGACGCCTGCGCAGTGCGAAACGCTGCACGCCGCGAGCCTCGAGATTCTCGAACGGACGGGAGTTCGGCTCTTCGAGCCGGAGGCGGTCGAGCTCGCCCGCCGCGCCGGCGCGGCGGTCTCGGAGGGCAATCGCGTCCGGATCGCCTCGCAGCTGGTCGAGCAGGCGATGGCGACGGCCCCGCGGCGGGTCGTCCTCCACGACCGCCTGGGCCGCCCGGTCATGCCGCTCGAGGGGGCCAGGACCTTCTTCGGGCCCGGCTCGGACTGCCTGAACATCATCGACCACCGCACCGGCGAGCGGCGCCGCGCCCGCCTCCAGGACGTCCGGGACGCCGCGCGACTCTGCGACGCCCTCGAGCACATCCACTTCGTGATGTCCATGTTCCTTCCCTCCGACGTCCAACCCGACATGGCCGACCGGCTCCAATTCGAAGCGATGCTCCAGAACACGTCGAAGCCCATCGTCTTCGTCACCTACGAGATGTCCGGCTGCGCCGACGTGATCGAGATGGCCGAGGCCGTCGCCGGCGGAGCCGACGCGCTCCGCGAGCGGCCCTTCGCGGCCTGCTACATCAACGTCACGACGGGCCTCATCCACAACGCCGACGCCCTGCAGAAGCTCCTCTTTCTGGCCGGCAAGGGCCTGCCAGCGCTCTACATCCCCGTGGTGTCGGGAGGCACGAGCGGGCCGATGACGATGGCGGGGGGCCTGGCCCTGTCCAACGCCGGCGCCCTGGCGGGCCTCGCGCTCTCGCAGTGGAAGCGGCCCGGAGCGCCCTTCGTCATGCCGGGGTTCGGTGGCGACGCGCTCGACATGCGGACCATGGTCGACCCGTACTGCGCCCCGGAGTCGCGGGGAATGGCCGAGGCGCTGGGGCACTCTTACGACCTGCCCCTCTTCTCGCTCGGCGGCAGCAGCGAATCCAAGCTGGTCGACGCGCAGGCCGGCATCGAGGCCGCCCTGAGCATGCTCATCGGCGCGATGGCGGGCGGACACATCTTCCACGACCTCGGTTACCTGGAGTCGGGGCTCTCCGGGTCGCTCGCGCAGCTGGCGATCTGCAACGAGATCGCGAGCTGGATCGCGAGCTTCCAGCAGCCGGTCGAGATCAGCGCGGAGACCCTCGCCCTCGACCTCATCGACCGGGCGGGGCCGGAGGGCCAGTTCCTGAAGCTCCCGCACACCCGGCGCCACATGCGGGAGCGCTGGTATCCGACGATCTTCGACCGCGACAACCACCCCGGCTGGCTCGCGCGGGGAGGAAAAGCGCTGCCCGAACGGGCCGCGGACCACGTCGCGCGCCTGCTCGACGGCCATCGGCCGCAGCCCCTCGGCGAGGCCGCTGCGCGAGCGGTGGCCGGCGTCATCGAGCGCGCCGCAGCGCGAACGACCTCCCGGCCGGCGCAGGGAGCCACCCATGCATGACGACCTCCTCGACGAAATGCGCCGCAGCATCCTCGAGGGCGACCCCGATCGGGCCGCCGCCCTCGCGGCCCGGGCCCTCGAGGTCTCGCTGCCCCCGCTCGAAGCCATCCAGCGCGGATTCGTTCCGGGCCTGGACGAGGTCGGCGCGGGCTTCGGCAAGGGCGACCTCTTCCTGCCCGACCTCGTGATGGCGGGCGAGGCGATGAAGGCGGCCACGGCGGTGCTCGAGCCGGAGATGCGGAGGGGCGGCGTCGAGCGGCAGATCCTGGGGCGCGTCGTCCTCGGCACCGTCCAGGGCGACATCCACGAGATCGGCAAGACCCTCGTCTCCACCATGCTCTCCTCGGCCGGATTCGAGGTGCACGACATCGGCGTGGACGTGCCGTACGAGACGTTCGCCGTGCGCGCGCGCGAGCTCAACGCCGACATCGTGGGCGTCTCGGCGCTGCTGACGACGACGATGACCGGCCAGCGCCACGTCGTCGAGGCACTCGACCGCCACGGCCTGCGTCCCCGGGTGAAGGTCATCATCGGAGGCGCTCCGGTGACCCGGGGCTGGGCCGAGGAGATCGGCGCGGACGGGTACGGGGAGGACGCGGTGGCCGCGGTGGCGCTGGCCAGAACGCTCGTCGGTCGCTGACGGCAAGCCGATGCGACCGAGGTTCTCGCTGCTCGACCCGGCGCTTCTGGCGCGAATCCTCGAGGAAGCCTTCGTGCTGCTGATGCGACCCGGCGTGCGCGTCCAGGCCGACGAAGCGCAGGAGCTGCTTTCTTCCGGCGGCGCCCGCGTGTCGGACGGCGTCGCGCACATTCCGGAAGCGCTGGCGCGGCAGGCCCTCGCCTCCGCGCCGGGCGAGTTCTTCCTGCACGACCGCCGCGGGCAGGCGACCGTTCGCTACGGCGGCGACTCCGTCCACTTCGACCCGGGCTCCTCCTGCATCCACGTCCTGGACCCGGAGACCGGCGAACACCGGGAATCGCAGTCCGCCGACCTCGTGCGCCTCGTGCAGGTCGCGGAGATGCTGCCCCAGTACGCCGCGCAGTCGACCGCGCTCGTCTGCGCCGACGTGCCCAAGGAGGTCGGCGACTTCTACCGCCTCTTTCTCGTTCTCCGATATTCCGACAAGCCGATCGTCACCGGAGCCTTCACGGCGAGCGCGGTCCGCCACATGATCGATCTGCTGGCCGCCGACGCCGGAGGCCACGAGGCCCTGCGCCGGCGCCCCCGGGCCGTCTTCGACGTGTGTCCCTCCCCCCCGCTCCACTGGTCGGAGTTCGCGGCACTGAGCCTGATCGAGCTCGCCCGCGCCGGAGTGCCGGCCGAAATCGTCTCGGTGCCGCTGGCCGGTGCGGCGGCCCCCGTCACACTGGCGGGCGCCGTCGTGCAGCACGCGGCCGAGTGCATCGCGGGCATCGTGATCGCCCAGCTCGCCGCGCCGCACGCGCCCGTCGTCTGGGGCGGCGCTCCGTCGATCTTCGACATGCGCACCGGCACGACGCCTATGGGCGCCGTCGAGACCGCCATGATCGATCTGGCCTGCATCGAGGTCGGCAAGCACCTCGGCCTGCCCACCCACGCCTACCTCGGAGGCAGCGACGCCAAAGGGCTCGACGCGCAGGCCGGGATGGAGAGCGCGGTGGCGCTCACGCTCGGCGCCCTCGGCGGCGTCAACATGATCTCGGGGGCAGGGATGCTCGATTTCCTGGCCTGCCAGAGCATCGAGAAGCTCGTCGTGGACGCCGAGGCGATCGCCTCGGCGCAGAGGCTCCTCGAGGGCATCCAGCCGCGCGGCGACTCGCTCGCCGTCGCGATGTTCGAACGCGTGGGCCTCGCTGGCGAGTTCCTGAAACTGCCGGACACGCGAAGGCTCTTCCGGGTGGAGCAGCACCTGCCTTCGGCGGTCATCGACCGCGGATCCCTGCGGGCCTGGGAGGAGGCCGGCTCTGCCGACACGTTCGTTCGGGCCCGGGCCCGCGCGGCCGAGCTCGTCGCCGCGTACCGGCGCCCCGAGCTCGACCCCCGCCGCGAGAAGGCGCTCATGGCCGTCGCAGAGCCGCTCGTCGCCGCGGCCGGCCTCGACCGCCTGCCGGCCGCATGACCATCTCCATCGTCCCGAGCGGCTGGCTGGAGGGCCTCGACGTCAACGGCATCCTGCGCGGCCAGGGAGCCGACGCGGCCAGCGTTCGGAGGCGAAACCCCCGCCTCGTTGCCGTCGCCGAAAGAGCGGCGCGGGATGGCATCGCCCTGCTCGACCCGCGCGTGGCATACAGAAGGCTGGCCCTTCGCTCGGTGCAGCCGGGGCGCGTCCTGCTCGAAGACGGCGGCGAGCTGACCGGCCCGCTCGTCGCGGCGGGGCTCTCCTGCGCGACCGAGGTGGCCGTCGCCGTCGCGACGATCGGCGACCGCCTCGAGGCCCGGGTCTGCCGGATGTTCGGCCGGGACCTGCCGTACGCGCTCGCCCTCGACGGCCTCGGCTCGGCCGCCGTCGAGGCCCTCGTATCGGCGGCTCGGCAGCACTTCCGGCAGCTTCGCGGCGACCACGGCGCCGGCGTCACGATTGCCCTCTGCCCGGGCATGGAGGGCTGGCCCCTCGGCGCGGGTCAGGCCGAGATCTTCGGCCTGCTCGGCGTCGAGCCCGCCGGAGTTCGCGTCAGCGCCGCGGGACAGATGTTGCCCCGCAAGTCCCTGTCGATGGTCGTCGGCATCGGCCCGCACGCGAGGCAGGATGGCCGGACCTGCGACCACTGCGGCCTTCGCGCGGGCTGCCGGCACCGGAAAGACCGTGGCGGCGGCTGATCCGCGGGCTCCCTCCCGCTGCGTGGTCGATCTGCAGCCGATCGGACGCCGCGCGGAGGTTGCGCGGGGAACGACGATCCTCGCCGCGGCGCAGTCGGTCGGCGTGGAGCTCCAGGCAATCTGCGGCGGCGCGGGGACCTGCGCCGGCTGCCGCGTGCGCCTGGCAAACGGCGCCCTCTCCAATCCGACGCCCGAAGAGCGCCGCGAGCTGTCCGCGGACGAGCTCGCCGCGGGCCTGCGCATGGCCTGCCAGGCGACAGCCCTCGGAGACGTCCGCGTGGACATCCCGCCCGAGTCCCTCACGTCGGCCCAGCGGGTGCAGCTCGAGGGCGGGGAGGAACCGATCGCGGCCGGGCCCGCGCGGCTCTCTCGCCTGGGCCTGGCGATCGACATCGGCACGACGAAACTCGCGGTCTATCTGCTGGACCTCGAGAGCGGACGCACCGTCGCCCGGGCCGGGACGATGAACCCGCAGGTCGCCTACGGCGAAGATCTCATCAGCCGGATCGCTTTCACGGACCGCTACCCCGCGGGGGGACGGGTCCTGCGGGAAAAGCTCGTGGACGGTCTCAACCGCCTGATCGCGGAGATGTGCGCCCGGGTCGGCGCCTCCCGGGACCGGATCCTCGACGTCGTCGCGGTCGGCAACACCGTGATGCACCATCTGTTCGCGGGGCTGCCCGTGCGCACGCTCGGAGCCGCGCCGTACCGCCCCCTCACGACCGACGCGCTCGACCTCTCCGCCCTCGACGCCGGCCTCCAGCTTCCGGCGGGCACGCACGTGTTCGTTCCCTCCAACGTCGCCGGCTACGTCGGCGCGGACCACGTCGCCGCCCTCCTGTCGACCGGGATCGGGACGACGTCCCGCACGGCGCTCGCCCTCGACATCGGCACCAACACCGAAATCAGCCTCGCCCGGGGGGGCCGGCTCATCGCGTGCTCGTCCCCGTCCGGGCCAGCGTTCGAGGGCGCGCACATCACCGCCGGGATGCGGGCGGCGCCGGGCGCCATCGAGCGCGTGTGCATCCGCGGCGCCGAGGTCTCGACCTACACGATCGGGCGCCTTCCGCCGGTCGGCATTTGCGGCTCCGGGATCGTGGACGCGGTGGCCGAGATGTGGACCGCGGGCGCGATCGACCGGCGCGGCAACTTCCGCGCGGGGCAGTCCGAGTTCCTCCTGGTCCCGGCGGCCGGGACCGGCCACCGCCGCGACATCACGGTGACCCGCGGCGACATCAACGAGATCCAGCTCGCCAAGGCCGCGATCCGTGCCGGAATCGACGTCCTGCTCCACGAGGCGGAGTGCGAGCCGGCCGACCTCGAGGAGGTCGTCGTCGCCGGAGCATTCGGCTCCTACCTCGACCTTTCGAGCGCCGTGCGGATCGGCCTGCTGCCCGCGGTCCCGCTCGAGCGCTTCCGCCAGGTCGGCAACGCGGCCGGCGCGGGAGCGCGGCAGATGGTCCTCTCGGCGGAAAGCCGCCGCACCGCGCAGGCGATCGCCCGCCGTGTCGAATACCTGGAGCTGGCAACGCACCCCGCGTTTCACCGCGGCTTCGTCAACGCGATGAGCTTCGAGGACTGACGGGCGGAACGCGGGCGGGTCAGGGAACCGTGACGAGGACCTTGCCGGTCGTGCCGCGCCCGGCCAGGGCCCGGTGCGCGTCGGGCAGCCGGTCGAAGCGGAATCGCGGCCCGAGGACCGGGTGGATGCGGCCTTCTTTCCAGAGCGCGAAAACACTCTGCGCCGCGCGCTGGAGCTCCCCCGTGCGGTCTGGAAGCAGCGACAGGTTGAAACCGATCAGGGTCTTGCAGGACTGGACGAAGCCGTAGGGGGAGAAGAGCCCCATCGCAAGCAGTTCCCGGGCCGCGGTCAGCTTCGCGACCCCCGAGGCGCCGGAGGCCGCGGCGAAGCCGTAGAGGACGTACCGGCCCGACGGGCCCAGCCGCCGCCACAGCCGCCGGAAGACCCGCCCGCCAATGGCATCCAGGACCACGTCGGCGACACCGCCAAAGGCGCGATCGATCAGCGCGTCCGCGTCTTCGTATGTCCCGACATCCGCCGCGCCGAGCGCGCGGCACGGCGCCGTCTTCGCTTGCGACCCGACGAGCGCGATCACCTTCGCGCGCTTTTCCTGCAGCACCTGGAGCAACGCCGAGCCCACCCCGCCGGCCGCCGCCGTCACGACGACCCGGTCGCCCTCGGCAACCTCTGCTCGCGCGCACGCGTACCAGGCCGTCAGAAAGGCGACGGGGACGGCCGCCGCCTCCACGAGGCCCACACCGTCCGGCAGCGCAAACACATGCGTCGCCTTCGCGAGGACCTTCTCCGCGTGGCCCCCGAAGATCGGGACGGCCACCACGCGCCGGCCCGGCGCGAGGCCCACGCCCTCCCCCACCGCCTCCACCGTTCCCGAGACTTCCATGCCCGGAACGAACGGAGGCTTCGGCGCGCGCGGGTAGTCTCCCGACCGCACGAAGAGATCCGCGAAATTCAAGCCGATCGCCGCGGTGCGGACCAGGACCTCGCCGGGCCCCGGCCTCGGATCGGGTCGCTCGCGCAGCACGAGACGCTCCGGACCGCCGTAGCGATCCACGAACCAGGCGCGCGAGGTCGACGGCATCGCGGCCGATTATGACCGAGAGCGCCGCAAGCGCGTCCTAGCCGAGCGCCTTTCGGACCTCCGCTTCGAGGATCCCGGGCGTCTGCTCGCGCAGGTCGTAGCGCACCCGCACGGCCGGCTTGTCGATCTTCAGGACCCGCCGCAGGTCGATCGGCGTCCCGATCACGACGGCGTCGCACGGCGTGCGCCGGATCGTCTCCGCGAGCTCGGCAATCTGGGCGTCCCCGTATCCCATCGCCGGCAGGATCCCGACGGCATTCGGGTACCTGGCGTACGTGTCCCGGATGGAGCCGACCGCGTACGGGCTCGCGTCCACGATCTCGCCCGCGCCCGCCTGCTTCGCCGCCACGACGCCGGCGCCGTAGCGCATCCCGCCGTGCGTGAGCGTCGGCCCGTCCTCCACGACCAGGACCTTCTTTCCCGCGACCCATTCCGGGTGCTCGATCGTGACCGGCGAGTCCGCGCGCAGGACGCGCGCGCGCGGGTTCAGGCGCGTCGCCGTCGCCTCGAGCGCGGCGATGCTCGCGGCCTCGGCCGTGTCGCACTTGTTCAAGACGATCACGTCGGCCCGCCGGAAATTCGCCTCGCCCGGATGGTACGCGGTCTCGTGCCCGGCGCGGTGCGGGTCCGCGATGCAGATGTGCAGCGCCGGCACGTAGAACGGAAGGTCGTTGTTGCCGCCGTCCCAGAGGATGACGTCGGCCTCCTCCTCGGCGCGGGCGAGGATCTTCCCGTAGTCCACCCCGGCGTAGACGACGAACCCGTTGTCGATGTGGGGCTCGTACTCCTCGCGCTCCTCGATGGTGCACTTCTCGCGGTCGAGGTCGGCGTAGGTGGCAAAGCGCTGGCAGATCTGCTCGGCCAGGTCCCCGTAGGGCATCGGGTGGCGGATCGCGACGACCTTCTTTCCGAGCTTCTTCAGGATGTTCGAGAGATAGCGCGTCGTCTGGCTCTTGCCCGCGCCGGTGCGCACGGCGGTCACGGCGATCACCGGAACTTTCGCCGGGAGCATCGTGCGCCGGGCCGAGAGCAGCAGGAAGTCCGCCCCGAGGGCGATGGAGCGGGAGGCCAGGTGCATCACGTGCTCGTGCGTCACGTCCGAGTACGAAAAGACGCACGTGTCGACCTTCTCCTTCCGGATGAGCCTCTCGAGGTCTTCCTCGAGCACGATCGGGATCCCCGAGGCGTAGCGCGGCCCCGCGAGGACGGCCGGATAGCGCCGCCCGGCGATCCCCGGAATCTGCGTTGCCGTGAAGGCGACCACGCGCGTCGTCGGATCGTCCCGGAACACGGTGTTGAAGTCGTGGAAGTCGCGCCCCGCGGCGCCGAGGATGACGACCCGCTTTTCGTTCGAAGTCATGGAGCGATCGTAAGCGGCGGCCCGCGGCCGAGGATGATGCAGTTGCATCAGCCCGTCTGCGAACGCGCGCCCCGCTCCGATCGGCGGCCCGCGGCGGGATATGCTCCCCGGCCGTGCGCGCGCCGCTCAAGAAGGTCTTCGAGGTCCTCCCGGGACTTGCCCTCGCGATCGCCGTGATGCTCGCCGCGGGCGAAGTCGCGCGGTGGCTCGGCGCCGGACTGCTTCGGCTCGAAGGCGTGGACCCCGCCGGCCGCGCCAGCCCGATCTCGGGCATCTCGATGGCGATCCTGCTCGGCCTCTTCGCGGCCAACACGATCGGGACTGCCGCCGCGTTTCGGCCGGGACTGGCTTTCGCAGTCAAGAGAATGCTGCGCCTCGGAATCATCCTCGTGGGAATCCGGCTGTCGTTCTTCGACGTGATCAAGCTCGGGGCCTGGGGGATTCCCGTGGTGGCGATCATCGTCGCCGTTGCGCTCGTGGCGGCGACCGCCTTCGCCCGCCTGCTCGGCGTCTCGGACCGCCTCGGCACGCTCGCCGCGGCGTCCACCGCGATCTGCGGCGTCACGGCCGCCCTCTCCGTCGGCCCGGTCATCGAGGCGGAGGAGAGCGAAGTCGCCTACACGGTCGCCAACGTGACGCTCTTCGGCCTGGTCGCGATGCTGACCTATCCCTATCTCGCGCACGCGCTCTTCGGCGCCAACTCCGGGGCCGTCGGGCTTTTTCTCGGCACGGGCATCCACGACACCTCGCAAGTCATGGGCGCCGCGCTCTCCTACAAGGAGGTCTTCCGGGACGAGACCGCCTTCCGGGTCGCGACCGTCACGAAGCTGACGCGCAACGTCTTTCTCGTCGCCGTCGTGCCGCTGCTGGCATACCTCCACGCCCGGCGCACCGGGCATGCGGGCGCGCGCGTCAAGCTCGTGAAGCTCTTCCCCGTCTTCGTCCTGGGCTTTCTCGCCATGGCGATCGTGCGCTCGATCGGCGACGCCAACCTCGTCTCCGGCGGCCTCGCCTGGGGGACCTGGAATGCCGCCGGCCTGGCAGCGCGTCGCGAAGACCGTCGGCGAAACCTGGGGCAGCGCCGCCCTCGGAACCGCGATGGCCGGCGTCGGCCTCTCGACCAACCTGCGCGCCTTCGCGAAGATGGGTTGGAGGCCTCTCTACGTCGGGGCCCTCTCCGCGATCCTCGTCGGCGTCCTGGCGCTCGTCCTCGCCTCGGTCGTCGGCCCGCACCTGTAGCGCGAATCGGACGCAGCGGTCGCGGGCTGAGCGCGCCTCATGGCTCGCTCGAAAACTCCCGTTCCCCCGGACCGGACGCGACCGACGGGGTCGACTGTCGCCTGGTCAATCCGTGGACATCGAGCGGCACGACGAACGGCACACCCCTCTCGGAGCGATAGACTGTCATAAGGGGCGATCCCGGACCCGGCGGGCCGCGAAGCTTTACGATCCGGATTGATAAGGAGTCTCAATATGGGCAGGATGCAAGCAGGATTCCTTCGCGTTGCCGCGGTCGCGCTGCTGCTGGCGGCCCCCGCCTTCGGCGCGACGACGACGTACACCGGTTCGCTGTCGGGTTCAGCGGAGAGCCCACCGAACGTCTCGCCCGGCACCGGCTCGGCGTCCGTGACCTACGACTCGATCGCTCACACCTTGACCGTCAACGTCACGTTCGCGGGGCTGGTGGGAAACACGACGGCCTCCCATATCCCCTGCTGCGCCGTGGCTCCGGCCCGCCGGCGTCGCGACCCAGACGCCGACCTTCACCGGGTTCCCGCTGGGGGTCACGTCCGGGACCTACAGCCACACTCTCGACCTGACCCTGACCGCGAGCTTCAACCCCGCCTTCGTGACAGCGAACGGCGGCACGGCGGCGCTACCGGGAGACCTTCCTCGCGACCGGCCTGGCCGCGAACGGCGCCCAGTCGTCCCTCAGACGCTCCCCCGACTCACCCGACCTCCGCGCGGTGAGATCCGGTCGTTCCTCGCCCCCGTCCTGCCGGTTTCCTCGACGTGCCGACCGCTCCTCCGGCCTCGGGCCGGCCGCTCGGGCTGCTGGGATGGACGGCACCGGCGGCTTGCTTCCCTCTGCGCACCTGACTGATCCCCATGCCGTGGGTGGTGACGCTGCGGCTTGCCGCAGCCGAGTCTTGTCGTCGTTGCCCGTTCGCGACCCCGAGTTGCATCGAGTCTCCTGCGTATTCCTTCCGAGACCGCTTGCTAAGCCCCTCGCTCGGCGGCTCTCGCCGGGCCGGATGTGATCGTTCGTTGTGCCGTCAAGCGAGGGTAGAGCGCGACGGCTGGCGCTCAGTGCCTAGCGGTGGGGGGAGGCGGAGCGCCGCGAGACCGAAGCTCTGGGCCACGATGGACGCCTCAACACCGGTACCGACGCAATACAGCAATGGCCAGTGCAAGAGCGAAGTCCCTATGGAAACGGTGAAGAACGCGGCGGCAGCGACCAGAGGGGTTCCCTGGATGCTCATCCTGCCAGTCTATGCCCATCAGTTCACCGGATGCTGCCTACCGCTAAGTACTTGTATACCTGCGAAAGACATGCGCGACGCGGGTCGAGTCGATGTCCTCTCACGCGGTAGCCAAGATCTCCTCGGCCATGCGGACGAAGACGTGACGGATTCGTACGTCCGGCCCGAGCTAGAGGACGTGATCGCGGCCCTCAACCGGGCGGCTCGCCTGATCGACGGCGAGCAGGTCGACAACGTCGTCCAGTTCGGGTCCTCGAACTCGAACGGCACAACGAACGGCACAGTTGCCTCGGAAGCGGTGTAGTCCGTGATTTCGGCGGCAGACTTGCGAGAGCCTAACCTCTTGGATTTTAAGCGCCCTGCATCTATCATTCTGACTTCTGCCGGAGTGGCGGAATGGCAGACGCAGGGGACTCAAAATCCCCCGATCGCAAGGTCATGTCGGTTCGACCCCGACCTCCGGCACCACGAGCTCTCCGTGGGCCCGCCCTCAGTGCTCGAGGCCGTATTCTTTGATCTTGTTGTAGATCGTCTTGAGCGAGAGCTTCAGCAGCTCGGCGGTCTTCTTCTTGTTGCCGCGGGCGAACTCGAGCGTCTTGGAGATGAGGCGGCGCTCGACGTCGGCGAGCGAATCGCCGACGGCGATCTTGACGACCGGGGCTTTCCGGCGGCGCAGCTTGGTGCGCGGCAGCGGCCGGGCGAGGACCGAGCGGACGACGGTGGGTCCGATGGTGTCTTCCGAGAGCCGCGCGGCGCGGCGAACGAGCTCTTTCAACTCGTGGGTGTTGCCCGGCCAGTCGTGCGCGCTCAGGGCATCGAGGGCGTCGGGCTCGAAGGCCAGGGCCGGGTCGAGCTCCTCGAGGAAGTGCGCCAGGAGGATCGCCGCATCCCCTTCGCGCTCGCGCAGGGGCGGCAGGTGCACGACGCTCTCCGAGAGGGCCTCGTAGAGAGGGCGCAGCAGCCGTCCGGCCTCCAGGGCATCGCGCGGATCCTCGTCGAGCGCGACCACGAACCGGGTGGGACGGCCCTCGAGGCGCGCGAGACAGCATTTCCTGGTACCCGGTCGAGGTGGCCTCGACGTTTTCCAGAAACAGAGTGCCCACACCCGCCTGGCGGGTCGCGAGATCGAGCGACTCGCCCTCCGAGATGTACGCGAAGCGGCCCGCGCCACGCGGCGAGAGTCGATGCAGCGCCAGCGCCGCCGCATCCTTTTCCGTGCCCGACTCTCCCGTCATCAGGACCGAGGCGTTGCTCCGGGCCGCCCGCTCGAGCGTGGCGAGGGTCGAGATCCAGCGCGCCGAGCGGCCGGGAAGCGCGTCCCGCATTTCCGAGCGCGCGAGAAGAAGGCGCGTGTCTTCCGCCGCGGTCTCCCGCTCGTGCCGGGCCTGTGCCGCGGAGAAGAGCTGGGCCACCCGCGCCGGGGAAACCGGCCGCCAGAGGAAATCGTCCGCACCCGCGTCCATGGCCGCGACCGCGCGGTCGAGCTCGCCCGCGTCGACGAGCGCAAGCAGCGTCCGGTCCGGCTGCGCCATTTTCTTGAAGACGGCGCAGTCCCCGTCGGCGCCGAGCGCGGCGACGACGATGGCCGGGTCGAACTCGGACAGCGCCCTCTCGGCCTCCCCGATGCCCGAGAACCCGCGCACCGAACAGCCGAGCGCCGCAAAGGCGCGCCGCAGGGCGTCGCGGGAAGATTCGTCCGGGTCGAGGAGGAGGACTTTCATGGAAGGGGGATTTTAGCACCCGCTCAAGCGGGCGGTCAGCTGTTTCGTCCGGTTTTGATCCCGAGCGCGGGCCAGAGGCGGTCGATCTTCTCCTTCACGTCCGGGGACATGGCGATCGCATCCGGCCAGCGGCCCGCAAAGCCCTCCTCCTTCCATTTCCTGGTGGCGTCGATTCCGATCTTGCTGCCGTAGCAGGGCAGGCGCGCCGCGAAGTCGAGCTCGTCCACGGGGCCCCTGACGAGCTCGATGTCGCGCTCCGGATCGATCGCGGTCAGCGCCCGCCAGGCGACCTCCGCCATGTTGCGGACGTCGACGTCCTTGTCGACGACGACGATCGTCTTCGTGAACATCATCTGCCCCGTCCCCCAGATCGCGTGCATGGTCTTTCGCGCGTGCCCCGGAAAGCGCTTGTCGATCGCGACGATCATGAGGTTGTGAAAGATGCCTTCGACCGGCAGGTGCATGTCGACGATCTCGGGAATGGTCTTCTTGACGAGGGGCATGAAGAGGCGCTCGACCGCCTCGCCCATGAACCCGTCCTCCATCGGCGGGCGGCCGACGATCGTCGTCATGTAGATCGGCTTTTCCCGGCGCGTGATCGCCGTGACGTGGAACACCGGGAAGTCGTCGTCGAGCGAGTAGAAGCCGGTGTGATCCCCGAACGGCCCCTCCCGCCGGCGCTCCCTCGGGTCCACGTACCCTTCGAGGACGATCTCGGCCTCGGCCGGAACGAGCAGGTCGACCGTCTTCGCGGCGACGAGGGGCACGGACTCGCCGCGCACGAACCCGGCGAAGAGAAACTCGGAGACGCCCGGCGGCAGCGGCGCGATCGCCGAGAAGACGGTGGCCGGATCGCAGCCGATCGCGACGGCCACCTCCATGCGGCGGCCCTCTTGCTCGTAGCCGCGGGCCTGGCCCGCCCCGTCCTTGTGCTTCTGCCAGTGCATGCCGGTCGTCGCGCGGTCGTACACCTGCATGCGGTACATGCCGACGTTCGTCTTGCCCGTCACGGGATCCTTCGTGATGACGAGCGGCATCGTGATGAAGGGCCCCGCATCCTGGGGCCAGCAGGTCAGGACCGGGAGCGCCGACAGGTCCACCGCCTCCCCGGTCGCGACGACCTCCTGGCAGGGCCCGCTCTTGACCGTCTTCGGAAAAGCGCTGGCGAGCTCCGTGACTTTCGGGATCGCCTTCAACTTGTCGATGATCCCCTGGGGCGGCTTCGGGTCGAGGAAGAACTCGAGGCGCTCGTCCCACTCCTGCCAGGAGGCGATCTCGAGGGCCGAAAGCATCCGGCGGCGCGAGCCGAAGACGTTGATCGCGACCGGAAGCGGCGAGCCCTCGACGTTCTCGAAGAGCAGCGCGGGGCCCCCGGCCTTCACCGTGCGATCGGCGATCTCGGCAATCTCGAGCCGCGGTGAAACGCGCTCGCGCACCCGCGTGAGCTCGCCTTGCTCCTCGAGACTCCGGAGGAATGCCGACAGATCGCGGTGCGCCATGCAGCTACCTTATCGCTTCGCCCGGCGGGCCCCGCGGACCGTCGATCCGCCCCGCCCTGCGCGCGCGATCGGCACGTCGGCCTCGATGCGGCCGACTTCGAAGCCGAGCGCGTTTACGACCGGAGGCTCGGCGTAGAACGCCAGCGCGCGGCGGGCCTCGAGCGGCAGCTCCCCGAGCCGATCGAGCGCGGCCAGCGTCACGGCGTCGCGGGGCCGCGCGGACCCGTCCTCGATCTTGAACGCGATCCCGATCGCCTTGCCCCGCGCGGCGGCGCGCAGTCCGACGCAGTAGACGCCCTCGGCGCCCTCCTTGCCGATCCACCGGCCGCGGCCGGCCGCGAGGAAATCGGTCGTGAAGCGCCCGGTCCCGGCGACCATGTCCGGCTGTTTCGTCACAGCCCGGACGATGCGGGCGCGCACCGCGGCGGCGGCGGCCTCCTCGCCGGGCAGCCGGCCGGACATGAGCCGCGCGTAGGCCCCCGCGAGGGCGGACAGGGGCAGACGGAAGACCGGCAGGTTGCACCCGTCCACCGCCACCGTGATCCGCGATTCCGGAATGTCGGCGTAGCGGGCGACGAGCGCCCGGATCCGCCGTTGCAGTCCGTGCCCCGGGTCCGTGTAGCCGGCATGCGGAAGCCCGAGCGCCCGGCAGGCCAGCAGCAGGCCGGCGTGCTTTCCCGAGCAGTTGTTGTGGAGCGCCGTGGGCTTCTCCCCCCGGCGCGCGAGCTCGCGGGCCGAGGCCTCGTGCATGGGCGCGTGGGCGCCGCAGCAGAGATCGTCGAGCCGAAAACCGGCGCGCCGCAGAATCCGCTGCGCCAGCCGCACGTGACGGGGCTCACCGCCGTGCGAGGCGCACATCAGCGCGATCTCCGCGTCGCCGAGATCGAATTGCTCCTCGCCTCCCGCGAGCAGGAGCGGCATCGCCTGGAACGGCTTGGCCGCCGACCGCGCGAAGACGGGAACGTCGGCGTCTCCGCAGCTTTCGCGCAGGCGTCCCCCCTCGTCGACCACCGCCAGAGAACCCCGATGCACCGATTCCACGTGGGATCCGCGGTAAACGCGGGCCAGTACCGGCGGGGCCTTCCTCATGGCGCCCATTATGGCAACTTCGGCTGTTCTCAAACGGGCGGCGCGACGGAATAATCCAGTCCCTGAGGCCGTTCGGAGATCCGAATGCGCACCACCCTCCTGACGCTTGCGATGGCCGGGGCCCTGGCTGCCGGCGCCGCCGCCGAACAGTCGCAACCGGCCCCGGTCTTTCCCGATCTCGAGTTCGTCGGGGTGGACGGCGGCAGCGTCCAGCTTTCGCAGCTCAAGGGCAATGTCGTCCTGCTCAACGTCTGGGCGACATGGTGCGGGCCCTGCAAGCTGGAGCTGCCGGTGGTCCAGAGAATGTATGACGCCTACAGCGACCGCAACTTCGTGGTCGTTGCGGTCAATGTCGACGCGGACCGCAGGCGCGTCGGCGCCTTCCTGAAGCAGTTCAACATCTCCATCCCGGTCTACTACGCCGCGCCGGAAGACGCCGGCCCGTTGACGGCGAGCGGCATCCCGTCCACCTTCATCCTCGGCCCGGACCGCACCCTGATCGACCGCGCCGTCGGCTACGCCCCCGCCCAGGAGGAGCACTGGAAGAAGGTCTTCGAGAAATATTTGAAGCCCCGCAAGTAACCTCGTGTACCGCTGGCCGCGTCAACCTCAAGGAGGCCTCCCCATGAAAGCTCGCATTCTCCTGATCGCCCTCGCCGTGGCCCTTGCGGGCTCGGGTTCTGCCAGCGCGCAGCTGCGCGGCGGGACCGTCGAACTCAACGGCTTCGCCGGCTACCTCTTCGGCGGCGGCCTCGGCCACGGACCGGCCGACGCCAACTTCAACTATCCCTACCACGTGGACATCGCCGACGATCTCAACTACGGCGGCCGGATCGGCTACAACTTCAACAGCGTTTTCGAGGCCGAGTTCGAGTACGCGCGCACCGAGACCTCGTTCATCGCGAAGCCGGACCGCGGCAATCTCCCTGACACGAAGTTCGGCGACCTGACGCTCCAGTACTTCATGGGCTACTTGACGTTCAACTTCGGCCATGGCCGCCTCGTGCCGTACTTCACGATCGGCGGCGGCGTCGCCGACTTTGATTCGTCCTTTCCGGGCTTTCTCGCCACGCGCTCGAAGTCGCGCGGCACGGCCGCGATCGGCGGAGGCGTGAAATACTTCTTCACGCCGCACTTCGGCGTCCGCGGGGATAGCCGCTTCTACTCGAGCTACCTCGGCAGCGAAACCGTCGTCTGCGGGCCCTACTACACGTGCAGCCAGACGAACTGGGTCACGAACTTCGTCGCCAACGGCGGCATCGTCATCGCATTCTAGGCAGCCGCTCCAGGGTGATCCGGCGGCCCTCGCCGCCGGCGAGCGTCTCGATTCGGACCTCCACCGTCGGGGCGAGGAGGCCGCGGATCGCCGACCGCGGCCACTCGACGCACACCGGCGCCCCGGCGACGGAGTCCGGAAGCCCCAGCGCCTCGAGGTCCCGCCGGGTGTCGGCCAGCCGGTAGAGGTCGAGGTGGCGCAGGACGATCGCGCCGGCCTCGCCGGCATACTCGTTCACGAGCGCGAAGGTCGGCGAGGCCACCTCGCGGACTCTGGCCCCGAGACCCCGGGCGAGTCCGCGGGCGAAGGTCGTCTTTCCCGCGCCAAGATCCCCCTCGAGGTACACGACGTCGCCCGGCCCGAGCGTCGCGGCCAGCCGCTGCGCCATCGCCTCGGTCTGCGCCTCGCCCAGGGCAATGACGCCCGCGGGCTCAATCATGCGCGAGCGGGTGGGGCCGCAGCCCGGCGCGCACGCCCGGGACGGCGTCCGCGATCTCATGGGCAAGCAGGCCCGCGTCGCCAAGAAGGCGTGCCAGAGAGTCCGCCGCCGCGCCGTGCAGCCACGCGCCGGCCACCGCGGCTTCGTGCGGCCCGAGGCCGCCGGCCAGAAGCGCCCCGATCACGCCGGCAAGGATGTCGCCCGATCCGGCGGTCGCCAGCAGCGGGGAGCCCGTCGGGTTCACCGCAATCCCGCCCGAGGGCGAGGCGATGAGGCTGTAGGCCCCCTTGAGCACGACGACCGAACTGGTCTTTCCGGCCAGGGCGCGGCCGGCAGCGAGCCGGTCCGCTTGAATCTTCCTCGGAGTCGTCGAGAGAAGGCGCGCGGCTTCGCCCGGATGCGGCGTCAACACCGTCGGGCCGCGCCGCCGCCGGAAGAACCGCGCGCGCCCGCCGAAGGCATTGAGCGCGTCCGCGTCGGCGACGACCGGAATGCGGGCGCCCGCCAGGACCAGCTCGAGGAAACGGACCGTCTCGTCCGAGGCGCCGAGGCCCGGCCCGACCACGGCCGCGTCGAACCCCTCCAGGGCGCCGAGCAGGGCTCGCGCGCCGCGCGCCGCGAGTCCGCCGCCGGATTCCGGCAAGCCGGAGGTCATCGCTTCGGGCAGACCGCCGACCACCAGGCCCTCGAGCGACTCCGCGCAGAAGACGGTGACCAGTCCCGCTCCCGCGCGCAGGGCGCCGCGCGCCGCGAGGATCGCGGCCCCCGCTTTTCCCCGCGAGCCGGCGACGATCGCGAGCCTTCCGAAGTCCGCCTTGTGGGACCCGAGTGGCCGCGCCGGCAGGAGCAGCTGCGCATCGGACGCCTCCGCGAGCCACAGGCGCCGCGCCTTTTCCTCGAGCGTCGCGCGAGAGATCCCGATGTCGGCAACCACGAGTCGGCCGCAGAGATCGCTCGCCGGCGGCAGCACGTGGCACAGCTTCGGAGCGCCGAAGGCCACGGTCAACGCCGCGCGCACGGCCGCGCCGGCGACCGCTCCGCCCTGCGCCGACAGCCCCGAGGGAACGTCCGCCGCGACGGCGGGCCGGCCGCTCCGGTTGATTGCCTCGACCGCACGCCGCGCGCTGCCTGCGAGGGGACGGCCGAGCCCGGTGCCGAACAGCGCATCCACGACCCCGTCGGAATCGGCCAGCTCGCGCCGCAGCGCGTCGAAGCCGCCTCGGGAGGCGAGCGTCACGGGAGCGAGGCCGAAGGCCGCGGCGCGGGCGAGGTTGGCCGCCGGATCGCCCCGGTAGGCCGCCGGATCGGCGAGGGTGAAGAGAGAAACCGCGATCCCGCGCTCGGCGAGCATGCGCGCCGCCGCCAGCCCGTCTCCCCCGTTGTTGCCGGGGCCGCACGCCACGGCGACGCGCCTCCAGCCCGGATAGGCCCGGACGAGCTCCTGGCAGAGCGCCTCGGCGGCGTTCTCCATCAGCTCGCCGGAAGGCGTGCCGTGGCGAATGGCCGCCGCGTCCGCGGCGCGCATCCGAGGCGCGTCCAGGATCGGGATCACCCGGCGATTATCCGCCGGAACGGGACCGCCTAGATTCCCGGCTTGGCCGGCTCCGGCGGCTTCTCTTTCGGCAGCACCGACACGAACACGCTCTTCTGGAGGTACGAAGTCACACTGGTCACGCCGTCCCGGACGCCGACGGCGAGCTTCTGCCCTCCCGGAACGACGATCAACTGGACGTCGAAGTAGAAATCCTTGCGCTGCGCCGCGGCGAGGTCCTTGGCGGGGACCGAGACACGCTGCCTCTGGATCTGCAGGTCCGACTGCTTGCCGGACACGTCCAGCACCGCGAAGTAGATGAAGAACTGCCCCTCGTACTGCTCCCCGGAGGGCAGGAGGCCGAGCTTGCCGATCGGCACCGCGACCCGGACGGGCAGCAGGTAATTCTCCCGGTCATAGGGCTTGGCCTCGCCGACGGAGATGCTGGCGTGGAGGGGGTTGTCCGTGCGGGCATAGTGGAGGCTCGCCACCACGGCCTCCGCCGTCCTCGTCTCGACGGATTTCTCGACGAAGCTCGTGCGCGTGCGGACCGTCAGGCCCTTCTTCCTGACCGCGACGTCGATCCGGTGCGGCCGGTCGCTCGCCCCCTTTGCGCTGCGGTAGCCGAGGGAGTAGAAGTTCGAAAAATCCGAGGCGATCTGATCGAGGCTCCCCTTCCAGTCGTTCGTGTTGATCGCGGCGATGCCGCCGGTTTCTTCGGCCATCATCCGGATCGGGCCCTGCATGTTCTGGCGCACGAAGAACTCGTTCAAGTGGACATCGGTCGCCTTGTTCTCGGCCGACATGATGTCGCCCGTGGTGAGGCCGGATGCGTCGAGCGTGTACACGGTCACGCCGTTGGCATTGGCGGCCGAAACGATTTTCACGTACCGGGAGTTCATGTCGAAGTCGAACGTCTGCATCGTGACCGACGGGTCCTGGAACTTCTCGCGGATGGCCTCGTAAAGCTCGAGCCCGGCGATGGCCGGGAGGCCCTCCGAAATGTAGACGAAGTTCTTGCGCCCCTGCAGCCCCGCCAGGCTGTTGATCGTGGCCTGCATCGCGTCGACCGTGAATTCGAGATCGTTGCGCAGAGCCTGAGCGTAGGTCTTTGCGTAATTCTGCGCCTCGGACGACGACTTGGCATCGCCGATCTTCCCGATCACGTCGCGCCGCTCGCTCTGGTAATTCGTGCCGCCGCCCGTGTCGAGCTCGATGGTCTCGATCGCGCCGAGCAGTTCCTGCGGATCGTTCGTGAAGCCCTTGCGGATCTTTACGGAGTGGTCGAACGTGACGACCATGCCCTCGGCGTTGGGCCCGATGGCCTGCGGGATGAATTCCTTCAGGCGCTTGAACATCCGGTTGCGGTTCATCGGCTGGATGTTCAGGTTGTCCACGTAGAAGACGTAGTGGGCCGTGACCTCGCGCGGAACCTCGACCACGGCGTCCTTGTCCTTGGTGTCGAGGGGAATCGAGGTGCCGTCCTCGAGCAGGACCTTGCCCCCCGCCACCGCGTAGAAGTTGGTGATCTTCTGCGGAATCCCGTCCTGCTTGACATCGAAGTCCGCGGCGGTCAGGCCGGCCACGCGCTGCCCCTTCGAGTCCGTCACGAAAACCTCGACGTTCGTCACGCTGACGTCGACGGACTCGCTGACGGGAGGCAACGGGAGGTCCTGCTCCCGGGCCGCCGCCGGGGCCGGGGGCTTCTGGGCGGGGGCCGCGGGCGGCGTGTCCTGGCCCGGCGAAGACGCGGCCAGGGCCGCCAGTGCGAGCGCTGCAACGACCCTGAGAAGAAGCTTCAAACGATTCCTCCTGCAAGCGCAAAGCGCTGCTGATGCCGCCATTATTCCCCGGTCGCGGGCCCGCCCCGGCCCCCCGGACGGCCCCCGAACTCGCGGCTCCGGGCCCGAACCCCGCGCTGCCTCGCCGCGGCGCCACCCGGATTGCGCGCGCGCGAAAAACTCTGTTGCTTTGTTCAGGCGAATTCAACAGAATTCGGCCCTCCGGGGCGAGCCCATCGATCCCGGATGGGAAAAGCGAACTAGGTAAGGAGCGATAGCGAAGCATGCCACGCCATCGGCAACGTGCGGCCGCAGCCGCCTTTCTTGTTCTCGCGGTGTCGCTCCTGACCGGGTGCAACAAGATCAAATCGAAGCAGGAAATCAAGAAGGGCAACGAGTTCCTGAAGGCCGCCCAGTACCAGAGCGCCCTGGCCGCCTACGAGGACGCCCTGCGCCTGGACCCGAACGAAATGAAGCTGCACAAGCACATCGGCATCGCCTACATGGGGATGTACCAGCCGGGCTCGAAGCACCCCAAGGACCTCGAGTTCGCCCAGAAGGCCATCGACAACCTGACGCAGTACGCCAAGGCCTATCCCGAGGACACGAAGGCCCAGGAGTACCTGATCTCGATGTACCTGAACAGCGAGCGCTTCGACGACGCGATCGCGTTCTACCAGAACGAGTTCCTGAAACGGAATCCGAAGGACGCCAAGGCGATGCAGTCGCTCGCCATGCTGTACTTCAAGAAGGGCGACTTCGACAACGGCGTCCTCTGGTTGAAGAAGCGGCTCGAGATCGAGGGCAACAACCCCGAGGTCTACTACCTGATCGGCGTCCAGGCCTGGGACCGCTCCTATAACTACCCCGACGTCGACCTCGCCCTGCGCGCCAAGATCGTGGAGGACGGGCTCCAGTCGCTCAACAAGGCGCTCGAGTTGAAGCCCGACTACTTCGAGGCGGTCTCCTACATCAACCTTCTCTACCGCGAGAAGGCCAAGATGGAGACCGACCCCGCCAAGAAGCAGGAGTACACGGACACGGCCAACAAGTATCTTCAGCAGGCCCTGGAAATGAGGAAGGCGGCGCAGGAGAAGGCCAAGGCCGCCGAAGCCGCCCAGGGGGCGCCGTCGGAACGGAAGTAGCAGGACCGGTGTCTCAACGGGTCGGGGGGACCCTTCATGTTTGAAAATTCGCTGATCGAATCAACCCACAAGAATGACGGCTCGAAGAAGGCGATCTCGATGCCTATCTCGATCCTCATCCACGGCCTGGTGATCGGAGGCATCCTGGGAGCGTCGATCTGGTTCGTCGGCGACGTCCCCGAGCCGCCGATCCCGGTGACCTTCTACGCGTCGGCACCTCCCCCGCCCCCTCCCCCGCCGGCGGCGCCCAAGGCAGCCGCTCCCAGGGCGCCGGACGCTCCGAAACCCGTGGACGTGAAGCCGGTTGAAATGAGCCAGCCCATGGTCATGCCCGAGACGGTCCCGCAGCCCCTGGCTGCGCCCGAGGCCGCCGCTTCTTCCGGCGTCGAGGGGGGCGTCGAAGGCGGAGTCGAGGGCGGCGTGCCGGGCGGCGTCATGGGAGGCGTCGTGGGCGGTACGGGAGCCGGCGGCGGCGCAGAGCCCCTCCGCGTGGGCGGCGACGTCAAGGCCCCGGTGCTGTCGCGCCGCGTGGAGCCGCAGTACCCCGAGGCCGCCCGCAAGGCCCGCATGGAGGGGGTCGTCATCCTCGAGGCCATCATCACGGCCGAAGGCAACGTCGAGGACGTCCGGGTGCTCAAATCCGTCAACCCCCTGCTCGACGCCTCGGCCGTCCGGGCCGTCCAGCAATGGAACTACAAGCCCGCCACCCTCAACGGGCGGGCGGTCCGCGTGTACCTGACCGTGACGGTGACTTTCCGCTTGAATTAGGATTGCTGTGGACCGGGAGTTCGTTAGGACGACCGAACAAAGAAGGAGCGTTGCATGAGTTTCAATCCGATTGAACTGTGGGGCAAGATGACGATCATCGCCCAGGGCGTCGTCGTCGTGCTGATCATCATGTCCATTTACTCCCTGACGATCGCCTTCGAGCGTTTCCTCTACTACCGCAAGGCGCGCAACCAGTCGGTGGCGTACGCCAAGATGGTGACCGGTTTCCTGAAGCAGGACAAGCTGCAGGAGGCCATCGACGCCTCGAAGAAGTTCAAGAACAGCCACGTCGCCCGCGTGCTCTCCGCCGGGCTCTACGAGTTCTCCCACGACATCAAGAGCGGCGGGGCCAACCTCAAGGGCCACGACATGATCGAGGCCGCCGAGCGCGCGATCGAGCGCGAGGCCCTGGTCACGACGGCCGACATGAAGAAGGGCCTTTCGGGCCTGGCGACGATCGGCACGACCGCACCCTTCATCGGCCTCTTCGGAACGGTCATCGGCATCATCAACGCGTTCCGCGGCATGGCGCTGACCGGATCGGGCGGCATCGCGGCCGTTTCGGCCGGCATCTCCGAAGCCCTCGTCACGACCGCCCTCGGACTCTTCGTGGCCATCCCGGCCGTGTGGATGTTCAACATCTTCATGAACAACATCGAGCGCTTCCAGGTCGAGATGTCCAACTCTTCGAACGAGCTCATCGATTACTTCATCAAGCGTCGCGGCGCTGGCGCGCAGCTGAGCGCATAGGAGCCGATCCATGTCCATGGGTGGTGCCGGAGGCCGCGGGAAGCTTCAGAGTGACATCAACGTCACTCCGCTCGTCGACGTCTGCCTCGTTCTGCTGATCATCTTCATGGTGGTCACGCCCCTTCTGCAGAGCGGCGTGAGCGTGCAGATCCCGCAGGCCGACAACCCGGACAAGAAGCCGGAAGGGCCGAAGCAGAAGCTCATCGTGGTCCAGTACGCCACGCCGCCGGCCTACCACATGGATTCCAAGCAGTTTTCCAAGGCCGAGCTGCAGACGGCGCTCGACGAGCTCTACCAGCGCAACCCCTCGACCGACATCGTCATCAAGGCGGACCAGCGCCTCAAGTACGTCGACGTCAAAGAGGTCTTCCGGATGACCAAGGACGCCGGCTTCCAGGACGTGGGCCTCATCGCCGAGAAGAAGCAAAAGGGCATGGGCGGCTAGCCCTCCCTCACTCGAAATCCAAGGAGATCTCCGGCATGGGAATGGGAGCCAGCAGCCCGGGCGAGTACAAGAGCGACATCAACATCACGCCCCTCGTGGACGTGGTGCTGGTGCTGCTCATCATCTTCATGGTCATCACCCCGCTGCTCCAGATGGGGTACGACGTGAAGGTTCCGCCGAAGGTCAACCAGCCCCAGAACCAGCCGCCCCCGACCGACCTGATCATCGTGTCCCTGACGCCGCAGAACAAGATCTACCTGAACAAGGAAGAGGTCAACGCGCAGACGCTGTCCCTGCGCCTGACCGAGATCCTCAAGAACCGCTCCAACAAGACGATTTTCTTCTCGGGCGACGACGCGTCCAACTACGGCGAGGTCATCAAGGTGATGGACGTCTGCCGCAACTCCGGCGCCAAGAGCATGGGCATCGTGATGGAGGCGGTTCCGGTCGGCCAGTAGGACCGCTGTTCGGCTGCCCGGGGCGCGCAGGACGGGCCCTTGCCTCGGCGCCCCTTCCTGATATTCTCCGGCTCCCAACCCGGCCGCAAGCGCCGGCGCGGGTCCGAATCACGCAAGAAAAACAGGAGTTCGACGAATGCCTTTCGATCTGGCTTTGCCCCTCATCCTGACGTTTTCCATCGGCTCGCTCTTCGTGGCCGGGTTCCTCGCGTCCTGGGTCTTGAAGAAGGACACCGGCACCGCCCCGATGCGCGCCATCTCGGACGCCATCAAGCAGGGCGCGGAGGCCTTCCTGCGCCGCCAGAACCGGACGATCGGCTTTCTCGCGGTCGTCCTGGCGGTCGTGATCTTCCTCCTCTACGGGTTCGTCCGCTCCCACCACGACTTCGACCCGGTGCCCACCGCCATGCTCCTCGCCTTCTGGACCACTCTCTCCTTCGTCCTCGGCGCGGCCTGCTCGGTCATCGCGGGCTACATCGGGATGTGGGTCTCGATCCGCACCAACATCCGCACGGCCTCCGCGGCGCGGACGTCCTTGAACGACGCCCTGCGCATCGCCCTGCGCGGCGGCGCCGTGTCGGGCCTCTTCGTCGTCGCGATGTCGCTCTTCGGCGTCGGCGGCCTGTACTGGCTGGTCAGCCACTTCACCCAGGTGCCGCCCGCGCAGATTCCGCTGCTGATCGTCGGCTACGGCTTTGGGGCCTCCTTCGTGGCCCTCTTTGCCCAGCTCGGCGGCGGCATCTACACCAAGGCGGCCGACGTCGGCGCGGACCTGGTGGGCAAGGTCGAGGCCGGAATTCCCGAGGACGACCCGCGCAACCCCGCCGTCATCGCGGACCTCGTGGGCGACAACGTCGGCGACTGCGCGGGCCGCGGCGCGGACCTGTTCGAGTCGACGGCCGCCGAGAACATCGGCGCCATGATCCTCGGCGCCACCCTCGCCGCCACGCTCCAGAAGCAGAACATGGCCTTCTCGGCCGGCGTCGTCGGCGTCATGCTCTTCCCCCTGGTCGCCCGCGCCTTCGGCCTGCTCGCCTCGATCGTCGGCATCTTCGCCGTCAAGACGAAGGAGGACGCCGACCCGATGGCGGCCCTGAACCGCGGCTACTACATCACCTCGGTCCTGGCGATCGGCGGGCTTCTTCGTGGCCACGAAGTGGCTCCTCGTCAACCCCTCGCACCCGGACGCCTGGTGGAAGTTCTTCATCTGCGGCATCATCGGCGTCCTGACCTCGATCGTCTTCGTCTTCATCACCCAGTACTACACGGAGTACAAGTACCGGCCGGTCCGCGAGATCGCCGAGGCCTCGCAGACGGGGCCCGGCGACCAACATCATCGCCGGCATCGCGATCGGCTTCGAGTGCACGCTCGCCCCGGTGATCGCGATCTCGATCGCGATCCTCTCCTCCTACAAGCTCGGCGCGGCAGCGCTGCCGGGCGGAGGCCTCTTCGGCACGGCCGTCGCGACGATGGGCATGCTGGGGACGGCCGCCTACATCCTGGCGATGGACACGTTCGGCCCGATCACGGACAACGCCGGCGGCATCGTCGAGATGTCCAAGCAGCCCGAGGAGATCCGCAAGAAGACCGACCGGCTGGACGCCGTCGGCAACACCACGAAGGCGCTGACCAAGGGCTATGCGATCGGCTCGGCGGCCCTGGCGGCCTTCCTGCTCTTCTCGGCGTACCTCGACGAGTTGAAGAACTACGGCGCGGAGCTGACCTCGGTCAACCTCGCCAAGCCCGAGGTCTTCGTCGGCGGCTTGATCGGCGCGATGCTCGTGTTCTTCTTCTCGGGCCTCGCGATCAAGGCCGTCGGCAAGGCCGCGTACGTCGTCATCCAGGACGTCCGGGAGCAGTTCAAGGAGCACCCGGGCATCATGAAGGGCACCGAGCTGCCCGACTACGGCCGCACCGTCGACATCGTGACGCGCGGCGCGCTCAGGCAGATGATCGCGCCCGGACTCGTGGCCGTCGGCACGCCCATCGTCGTCGGCCTGATCTTCAAGCAGTTCGGCGTCGGCGCCGAGGCCGTGGCCGCCCTCCTCATGGTCGGCACGATCGCCGGCGTCGTCATGGCGACCTTCCTGAACAACGGCGGCGGCGCCTGGGACAACGCCAAGAAGTACATCGAGACGGGCGCCTACGGCGGCAAGGGCTCCCCGACCCACAAGGCGGCCGTCGTCGGCGACACCGTCGGCGACCCGTTCAAGGACACCGCGGGACCGTCGCTCCACGTGCTGATCAAGCTGCTCGCGACGATCACGCTGGTGCTCGCGCCGTTGTTCATCTAGCGGTCCGACCTCGAAAATCGCCTCGGCCCGGCCTGCGCCGGGCCGTCTTCTTTCAGGCGTCCGGCCGAGGTCGAGCCCTCTGCCCAAAACGACCGCGGGGCCTAGGGAGATCCCGGTGCGTGACGAACGTAGTGCCAGGTCAGATCCCAAACGCCGTCCCTCGATTTGCCGCTCCCCTCGGCGGGAGGGGTCAGAGCGTCGCCGAACCTGGTCGCCGTGAGCGCGACCCTCGGGAGCGGCTCGGACGTATCCGGCTGTTGATCACAGTGTCAACAGCGCGATGCCGGTCGGACCTAAACGAAGCGGGCAAGAACCTCGTTCGAGACGAGACAGCCGTCCTCGGTGAAACGAACATGGTCGCCGGCACGCCATGGATCCCGGGTCAGACCTCGAATCTGTACTGACTCAAGAATCAAGGTCTGACCCCACCCGCACGGGATCCCTCGCTACGCGCGGAATCTGCGGTCCGGATGACGGCGCCGCGGTCGGTTTCCCCGGCGATCAAATCGGCCCGGCTTGCGCCGGGCCTTTTTTCATTGGCGCGTGAAACTCCAGGTGATCGTCCAGTCGTCGTTCCCCGACAGGGCGCTGCCCGAGATCGTCTTTCCGTCAGCGCTGACCGCCCCGTTGGCGTTGAAGGACAGAATATCCGCCGGGCCGTCGTAAGGAAGGTCCGAGTCGGGGCAGGCGAAATGCGCAGTCCAAACAGCGTCCGCGATGCCCGAATAGGTCGGCGGGTCGTTGTTGAAGTCGATGATCAGGAAGCCCAGAGGATCCACCTCGCCGTGGTTGGGCGTAACGGTGCAATCCGCAAAAGTCATCGTCGCCGTGCCAGAAGGCTTGTACCTGGAAACCTTGTTGACGGACGATTCCAGGGTCCACGTGAGCTCCGTAGTGCCGCTGATGAGCTGGAGGGTACTGGACGTCGTTCCTCTCCACTGGTCCTCGACGATGGTCAGGTTCGATGTGACCAGCGTCTTCTTGTGCTTGACCAGCGCACCGTCGAGTTGAGCGCTCACGAACACCAGGCTCGGCGTCGGCTTGGCGCCGGGAGCGGTGAAGGTTGCGCCGTTCTGCCCCGTGGCCACTACGGTCCCGAACGTGCCGCCGCCGCCGGCCACGCCGTTGACCGCCCAACCCGAGGTCTCGGCACCGACCAAGTCCCCCGTCTCGGGCCTGCAAAGGCCCTGAAGGGTAAAGACATCATCTCCCGCGTCGATCGGGTTGCAGCTGAAGAGAGCCAGACCCAGGGTCTTCCCGACGGAAACGTTCCGGGTCGGGGGGCGAAGCTGATACCCCACCAGGCTGGACCAATCGCTCAGATGGCTCGTGGAAACCGTGAGCGTCTTGTTGGCCTCGTCCAGGCTGGCCGAGATCGGCGACCGCCAGAAATGTTGGGGGTCCTGGTAGGCGATCGCCAGAGCCCCGGCTGCGGTGCCTGCCAGGTCCTGGTCACCGTAATGGAAAACGATGCTCGCCGGCACGGCGAAGGTTTGTCCGTCGGGAGTCAGCCGGTACGCGCTGCCGATGCCCCCGGGGGCCTGGTTCGTAATCGGTTGGATCGTGAAATTGACGGCGCCAGTGACAGCTCCCGGGGGAACCGAAAGCGTCAGGCGGCCGTCGGGGCTCGTCAGCGCGCCACCGGACACGCCGATGCTGGCCGAGGCGGCCTGGCCGTCCGGCGTGCCGACCCCGGTGATGGCCGGAATTGGCGTGCCCGGAGCAAGGGGAAACGCCGCGGTATCGCCCGCGCTCGCAAAGTCGCCGGACGGGTTCTTGTATCTCCTGGACTCTCCGGTCTCCGTGTCGATGACGACGACTTCGTACTCGACGTTGGAAAGGGCGCCGTAGAACGCCCAGAAGTTCCCGTTGACGCCGCGCGCATCGAGGACCTTGACGACCAGCTCCACGTTGGCGCTGTTGAAAAACCAGAAGTACCCCGTGTCCGCGGTCAGGCCGATCGCCTGCCCCCGGCCGGTCTTGCCCTGGAAGTCCTTCCAGTTGACCTCGACCCGGAAGCGGCCGGCCGCCAGGCAAAGGCCCGTCGCGTCCGCGACACAGCCGGTCTTTTGGGCTTTCGTGGAAGCGGCCGGGATGACATTGGCGGATGACGAGCCGGGCTCCCAGGAGCCTCCGGCCTCGACCGGGCTGCCGGCAGCGGCCGGTGTCGATCCGACGCTCGCGGCAAAGGCCAGCGTGTCCCCGGCGCTGGCGAATTTTCCCGAGGGATTCGAATAGATCTTCTGCGCCGAGGTCACCGTGTCGGTCACCGTCATCGTGTACTCGACGTTGGAAAGAGCGCCGTAGAACACCCAGAAGTGCCCGTTGAGGGCCGTCGCGTCCAGGACTTTCACGACGAGCTCGACGTTGGTGTCCGTGAAGAACCAGAAGTACCCCGTGTCGGCGGTCAGCGGGATCGCCTTTCCGGCGCCCGTGTTCCCCGAGAAGTCCTTCCATTCGACCGAGACCGCAAAACGCGAGTTGTTCAGGCACAGGATGTTCGCAGCGGGAACGCAGGCCCCAGTCGTTGCCTGCCCGAAGGGCGCGCGGGCCGGCGGCGGACCGGCGAGCGCCGCCGCGGGGGCGAGGACCGCAAGAGCCAGAGCCGCAGAAATGACAGTCCCGGCAAGGAAACGAAGACGAGGTCCAGCCATCGTGTGCCCCCTTTGCGTTCAGCAAGCCGCCGGCGCACTTCTTGTCAGGATCCGGTGTGCAGGAAGCGTACCCGCACGTCGATGACGGCGTCAAGGACGCAATGATCTAGACGAACCGGCTCAAGACCTCGTTCGAGACGAGAAACCCCCGCTCCGTGAACCGGACGCGGGTATCGCTGCGCTCGAGGATCCCCTCGGCGAGCCAGCCTTCGTAGTCGTTCCAGAGCCGGACGTCCTGCGATCCGACGACGAAAGCGGCAATCCGCTCCGCGGGGACTCCGGCGGACAGGCGCAGGCCGAGGAAGATCTCCTCCCGCGCGGCCTCCGCCGCGCCGACGGCCTGGTCCAGGGCGACGGGTCTGCGGCCGTCGTCGAGCGCGGCGAGGTACTGGTCGAGGTTCGAGACGTTCGCGCGCCTGCGCCCGTCCCAGAGCTCGTGGGCGGACACTCCGAGGCCGAGGGTCGGCGTTCGCAGCCAGTACTTCACGTTGTGGCTCGCCTCGCGGCCGGGACGCGCCCAGTTGGAGATCTCGTAGTGGCCGAAACCGCGCGCGGCGAGCAAATCGCCCATGTCGAGCCAGAGCTCGGCCTGCGCGTCGTCGGAGAGATAGCGGTCGGGATGGAGGCGCCGGTCCTCCTCGATCGTCTTCGTCTTCTCCGTCTCGAGCAGGTAGATCGAGACGTGATCGACGCCCGCGTCGCACAGCCCAGCGAGGCTCGCGAGGAAGCTCTCGCGCGTCTGGCCGGGCAGGCCGAGGATCAGGTCGCCAGAGATCGACCGGCCGGACCTGGAGAGCAGCTTCAGGGCCTCGCGCGCCCGGGCCGCGTCGTGGCGACGGCCAACAGCCGAGAGCTCCGCGTCGGCGAGCGACTGGATTCCGACCGAAATGCGATTCACGCCCGCGTCCGCCCATGCCGCCGAGGTCTCTCGAGTCACGTCCTCCGGGTTCGCCTCGAGCGTCACCTCCGCGTCCGCTGCGACCGCGAACCGACACCGGAGACCCTCGAGGAGGCGCGCGATCGCCGGCGTCGGCAGCAGCGACGGCGTGCCTCCACCGAGATAGACGGAATCGAATCTCTCGCCGGCCGCCTCGGGCTGAAGAATTGCGGCCTCGCGCTCCAGGGCCTCGAGGTACCGGTCGCGGCTCGCTCCGTCCGTCGTAACCACGAACGCGCAGTAGCCGCAGCGCGACGCGCAGTACGGCAGGTGGACGTAGAGGCCGGTGCCGGCCGCCGGCATCACGGCGACAGGGCCAACGTGATCCGGACCGCCTTCTCGACGTCGTCGAGCTCGTCCTGGCTGAGAGTCCCGATCCTCGCCTTCAGCCGCGACTTGTCGATCGAACGCAGCTGATCCCCGAGGACCCGGGCCGGCGCGCCGCCGACTTCAAGTCGCGCTTCCCCGGGGTACAGCGAGCTCACGTTGCTCGTCACGGGCAAGACGACGACGCGCGAGCTGAAGCGGTTGCAGGAGTCGTTGGAGATGATGACCGCGGGTCGGGTTTTTCGAATCTCCGTTCCGAGCGCGGGGTCGAGTGCGACCCAATAGACCTCGCCTCGGCGCGGCGTCCGTTTCAACGAGGCCAGTCCTCTGTCTCCGTCACCATCCAGTCGGACGCCAGGGCCTCTCGCCACGGCTCTTTCCGGGCTGCCTTGTAAGCCGCGTCCAGTGTGGTGGGGTTCGGAAAGAGTCGGGCGCGCACCGAGGCCTCGATAAACGAACTGATCCCCTTCGGGGGCAGCTCTCTCTTGAGGCGCCTGTAGAGATCCTCGTCGATTGTGATGTTCAGGCGGACGGACATGACCTTCTCCCTTGATCCTGTATTATATACAGCATTAGGGCTGGCGGGCGCGATCACCCCGTCCTCGCCTCCCGCAGCGCCGCCTCCGCCTCCCCCGCGATCTCCGGGCCGAACGGAAAGACCTTCCGGAAGTTGCCCTCGCGCGCGACGGCAGAGAGGTCCCGCCGCGAGTCGTCGATCCAGCGCACCGCGGCGTAGAGCAGCGCGGCGCGGTGCTCGTCGGATTCGAGACGAACGGCCACTTCCTCGAGGCGGGCCGCGGCCGCCGAGTTTCCGGCGCGGCCGCGCCGGCCGCCGGGACGCGGGGGCAGGTCCGCCAGGCCGTGTCGAGCGGCCGCCGCCCGGGCTTGCGCGATCCGCTCGCCCATGCGCGAGAACCAGTCGCCGTGGTGGACGAGCTCGAAGAACCCGTCGCCGGCCGAAGGCTCGACGTCGAGCCGCGCCTGGACGATGCCCCGGCGACCTTCGCCGTCGGCGGCCGGCACGAGCGCCGTGACCGATCTCGCCCCGCCCTTCTTCGCCGCGACCATCAGTGCGTCGAGAAACTCGGGCTCCGCGGTCCAGCCCGGCAGCAGTGGAAATACGGCTGCACAGGCGAGGCCCGCGGACCGCGCCGGAGCGAGCCCGGGAAACGCGGCCTCGGCGCGTCCGGGCCTCCACGAGCAGAGCGCCACGACCTCGCCCGATGCCCCCGCCGGAATGCCCACCGGCTCGGGATCCAGCAGGTAGACGGGCCGGCCCGAAGCCCCGGCGGCGTCGGCCGCGGCGCGGAAGGACCCGCGAACGGCCTCCGCCGGAGAGCAGGGGCCGATCAGGACGGGCCCGGATGGCAGGCGTGCCAGCGCTTCGGACCAGGACCCCGCGTCGGAAGGTCCGGCAGAAATCGGCGCGTCGGGCTTCCTGAAGATGAAGCGCTGGTCCACGGGATCGAACCGCAGTGCGGCCGCGCCCGCATCGGCGCCGTAGGGAAAGAGACGCCCTGCGACGCGCCTTCCTGCGACGAGGGCCTCGCCCGCCCGCGCCATGGGAGCGACGGCCGACTCGTAGACGATCATCCCCGCCGCCGGCCGGGGCGCACTCTCCGGATCGCCGCGCGGCCGTACCGCGCGAAGACATCCGCTTCGAAGTGGATCGGATCCCCCGCTTTCGCGGTCCCGAGCGTCGTGCGCCGGTGCGTCTCCGGAATGACGGCCACGTCGAAGGATCCGCGCCGCCGGAATGCGACCGTCAGGCTCACGCCGTCGAGCGCGATCGAGCCCTTCTGTGCGACGAAAGGCGCGAGGCCGCGGGGGATCGAGAACCGATAGGTCCAGGAATTGCCCGACGACGCAACCCCGAGCACGCGCGCGATGCCGTCCACGTGGCCCATGACGAAGTGCCCCGAGAGGCGGTCGCCCCAGCGCAGGGCCCGCTCGAGGTTGACGGGATCTCCGGGCCACATGGACCCGAACCGCGAACGCCGCAGCGTCTCGCGGGACAGGTCGACGACCAGCCGGCGTCCCGCCTCGATGGCCGTCAGGCAGACGCCTGCCACGGCCACGCTCTCGCCCCGCGTGAGTCGCCCGAATCGCGGCGGGGGCGCGATCGTGAGCCGAATTCCCCCGCGCCGCTTCGCGACGTCCGTGACCCTGCCGACGCCCACGACGATTCCCGTAAACATGGGTCCCCGAGTCTACGCGAGGCGCCCGGTCACGAGCAGATCCTGGCCCACCCATTCGGTCCGCGCATCCCGCAGCCGAGGCGTGCCTGCCAGCGCGAAGCCTTTCCCGCCCACGCTGCCGCGGGCCCGATCGCCGCCCAGGACCCGGGGCGCCAAGAAGGCCGCGACGCGATCGACGAGCCCCGCCTGGAAGAAGCCCCAGTGCGTTTCGCCGCCGCCCTCGACCAGGAGGCTCGCCACGCCGGCGCGGGCGAGTTCCCGCAGGAGCCGGTCAAGGTCCACGGCGCCCGGTTTTCGGGCCGGCAGGCTCCAGACCTCGATGCCGCGGGCCGCAAGCCGCCGCGCCTTGGGATGCGAGGCCGGGACCGCCGTCGCGACGAGCCTCCGGCCCGGCCCGCGCAGGACGCGTGCCCGTTCGGGAATGCGCAGCCGCCCGTCGAGCACGATCCGCCAGTGCGGAGTCGTCCGGTTCCTGCCCAGGCGCCGCGTCAACAGCGGGTCGTCGGCAGCCACCGTTGCCGCCCCGACGAGCACGGCGTCGTACTCCTCGCGCAGCAGAAGCGCCTGCCGCCGCGCCGCCGCCCCCGTGATCCAGCGGCTCTCTCCCGCGGACGAGGCGATCCGCCCGTCGAGCGTCGAGGCCCACTTCGCCAGGACGAAGGGGCGGCCCGACGCAATGGAGGTGAAGAACTTCTCGTTCTGCTCGGCCGCCCTCCGGCGCCAGGGCGCCGGCGCCATCAGGACCTCGATGCCGGACCGTCGCAGCGCCGACAGCCCCCGGCCCGCTACGATCGGATTGGGGTCCTTCGACGCGACGACGACCCGCCGGACGCCCGCCGCGATGACCGCCGGGGCGCACGGGGGCGTGCGGCCCTGGTGCGCGCAGGGCTCGAGGGTCAGGTAGAGATCCGCTCCTCGCGCGGATCGCCCGGCTTTGCAGAGCGCCAGGATCTCCGCATGGGGTCCGCCCGCCTCGTGGTGGAACCCCTCCCCGACCACGCGGCCGCCGCGCACGAGGACGGCGCCGACCATGGGATTGGGCGAAACGGAGTAGCGGCCCCGCTCGGCCAGGCCGAAGGCGCGCTCGAGCCAGCCGAGCTCAGTGGGCGACATCGTCCCCGAGGAGCGCCTTTGCATACTCGGCCGGGTCGAAGGGCACGAGGTCGTCCACGGCTTCGCCGACCCCGACGAAGAGAACGGGCAGCTTCAGCTCGCGGTAGATCGCCAGCACGATCCCGCCTTTTGCGCTCCCGTCGAGCTTCGTCAGGACGACGCCGGTCGCGCCCGCCGCCTCCACGAACCGCCGCGCCTGGACGAGCCCGTTGACGCCCGTCGTCGCGTCGAGCACGAGGAGCGTCTCGTGGGGAGCCCCCGGGACCTCCCGCCCCGCGATGCGCCGCATCTTCGAGAGTTCGTCCATGAGGTTCTTCTTCGTGTGCAGGCGCCCGGCCGTGTCGACGAGCAGCGTCTGCACGCCGCGCGCCTTCGCCGCCGAGAGCGCGTCGAACAGGACGGCGGACGGGTCCGCCCCCTCCCGGTGGCGCACGACCGGGAGCTCGAGGCGGTCCGCCCAGGTCTGGAGCTGCTCGATCGCGCCGGCGCGAAACGTGTCGGCGGCGGCCAGCAGCACCGCCCGGCCGGCCGCCCTTTCCCGGGCCGCGAGCTTGGCGGTCGTCGTCGTCTTGCCCGTCCCGTTGACGCCGACGAGAAAGACCACGCGCAGGGGCACCTCGGCCGCGCCGGCAGGCCTCGGCGCCGAGGCCAGGAGCTTCTCGATCTCTTCGAGCAGGATCGTGCGCAGCGCCGCGAGGTCCTTGCGATCCGAGCCTCCGGCGCGGGCGCGGACCGCATCGGCCAGCGCCGCGGCCGTCTCCGCGCCCACGTCGGCCGCGACCAGGGCCTCCTCGAGCGACTCGAGCACGGTTTCGTCGAAGCCCAGGCCCTGCTTGACCGCGGTCTCGAGCTTGTCGAGGATCTCGGTGTGCGTCATGAAGAGGCCGCGACGCACCTTGGCGAAGAAACCGCCGCGCGCACGCGCCTGGACCGGGGCGTCTTTCTCGATGTCGTCCGCCATGGTGGAGGGGAAAGATATCAGTCCGTCGCCGGCAGCCTGTGGTTCCCCCTGCACACTACGGATCGCGGGCGACCGACCGACTCACTGCGCCGCGAGCGCCAGGTTCTCCAGAATGAGCCGCGCCCTGGCTCCGGTGTCGCCCGCGGGATCCAGGTCCACGGCGTGCTGCAGGTAGCGCTTGCCCAGGTCCGGCTTGTGCAGCGACACGAGGACCATCCCGAGACGCAGGTTCGCCTCCGAGCTCTGGGGGTCGATCTTCACGGCGTTCAGATAGTCCTCGGCCGCCCCCTCCAGTTTCCCGGCCGACTCGCGTGCCACCCCTCTTCCGATGAAGGCCGCGTAGGACTTCGGATCGCGGGCGATCGCGATCGAGAACTGCTCCTCCGCGCCCGCATAGTTCTTCTCCCGCTGCCGGAGCCGGCCGAGGTTGATGGTCGCCGACAGGCGGTCGTCCGGATTCTGCGAGGCATCGGCCGCCGCGAAATCCTCCTCGGCGCCGGGGTACTGGCCGAGCTCCATCCGCGCCACGCCGCGGTTGTTGCGGTAGGAGCCGTTGCCGGGCGCGATCGTGAGGGCCTTGTCGAGCGGCACGAGCGCGTCCTTGTACCGCCCCTGCATCACCATGGCGACGCCGAGCCCGTCGAGGACCTCGGGGTTCTTGGGGTCGTCCCTGAGGCAGTCGCGGAACGCCTTCTCGGCCTCCGCGGGCCTTCCGTCGCGCAGGAGCACCTGGGCCATGCGCTCGTTCAAGAGCAGCTCGGCGGAGGTCTTGGGCTTGGCCCTCGGGCATCCCGCCGCGAAGAGGGCCGCCGCCGCGAAGAGGGCCGCGCCTGCAATCCGCCTCATTGCGCCACCGCGCGGGTTGGACGGGCCGTCGCCCCGGCGTCGGCCGGCACGAGATTTCCCTTGGCGTGCGAGCGCGCGAGCGCCTCGACCACCACGCCGTCGAAACGCTTCTGCGACATTTCGCGCAGGCGCTCGAGGACGTAGGAGACCTCCATCGCCTTCTGGTAAGGCCGCGTCGTCGTCATCGCGTCGAACGCATCGGCCACGGCCACGATCCGCGCCTGCAGCGGGATCTGCTCGCCCTTGAGGCCGTCGGGATACCCGCCGCCCTCCCACTTCTCATGGTGGTACTTCATGCCGGGGATGATATCGGCCAACTGGGGGATTGTCTCCATGATTGCGGCACCTTTGACCGGGTGCGCCTTCATGAGCTCGAACTCCTCGTCGGTCAGGGCGGTGGGCTTGCGGATGATGCGATCGTCGACGCCGATCTTCCCGACGTCGTGCAGGAGCGCCGAAAGCCGCACCTTGCGCGCCTCGTCGGCGGGCAGGCCCAGTTCCTTGGCGATCGCCGAGGAGTAGCGGGCCACGCGCTCCGAGTGGCCCCGGGTGTAGGGATCCTTGGCGTCGATGGCGGCCGCGAGCGCCCGGATCGAAGATATGAAGAGCTCCTGGTTCTCCCGCGCCGCCTTCTGCACCTTCTCGAACGCGTCGCGGATCGAGGCGCTCATGACGTTGAAGTTCTCCGACAGATCGGCGATCTCGGCCGTGCCCATGACCTCCACGCTGGCGCCGTACTGACCCTGGCTCACGGCGCGCGTCGACTCCGCGAGCTGGGCGATGGGCCGCGAGAGGCGCCGCGCGAACAGAAGGCCGAACAGCAGTGCTCCCGCCAGGCACGCCGCGCTCCACAACAGCGTGTCCCGGATCATGCGGTCGACCGAAGCAAACGCGATGTCGCGATCGCGCTCGACGAGGACGCCCCACGGCGGATCCCCGACCGGGGCGATGGAAGCCAGCACCGCGCCCGAAGTGTTCGTCTCGGAGCGCGTCAGGCGCGCGGGGAATCGAACGAAATCGGCCACGAGGGACGAGGGATGCACCAGGCCGCGGCCGCCGGTTGCCGGCGGAAACAGGATCCGGCCCCTCCGGTCCACGAGCGTCGCGCGGACCTCGCGCCGCGCCTCGTCCTGAAACTCGCGCACGATCGGCTGCCACGACACGAGGGCCTCGACGACTCCGATCCGATTCCCCTTCTCGTCCACGACCGGCTCCGCGAGCACCACCACGGCCCCGATCTCGGCCACCGCGAAGGGATCGCCCGCATAGCGCACCCCGTCGCGCGCGGTCTCGAAGCCCTTTCGAAATTCGAAGTCCATCTCCGGGGAGTGCAGGTCGGGCCCGACGAAGCTGCCCTTGCCCTCGAGATTCACGCCCCGCAGCGCCGCCAGCTGCGCCTGGCCTTTGAGCAGGGTCCCGAGGATCTCCGGGCCGTCGGCCGAGCCGAACGGGTCCTTCCCGGTCAGCTGGAGGGCGAGGCGGATGGCGTCGGTGGCCTTGGTCAGCTGCTGGCCGGCGGCGGCGTAGTAGGCGGCGATGTGGTCGGCGATCGCGGCCGAAGAGCGGGTCAGGTATTTCTCCTCGAGCGTCTCCAGGGTCCGGCGATTGCGGGCGATGAGCACGGCCTCGGCAACCGCCAGCGGCACGAGGGAGGCGAGGATCAGGGCGCCGGAGAGGAGGACGAAAAGGCGGATCCTGCGGCGACCGGGACCCCCACTCACGATAGGGACATTATAGCCGCTGCGTCCAGCCATTCTTCCGGGGCGACCGTCTCGTCGACGCGCGCCTGACCGATCCTCGCAAGGAGGATGGAGGCCAGGCCCCGCGCCGAGGCTTTCTTGTCACGGGCGAGAAAGGCGGCGAGCCGCGCCGGATCGCGCTCGGGCTCCGGAAAGGGTCCCAGGCCCGCGAGCACCGCGCGCACCGCCGAGGCATCCGACTCCGGCAGCCCCAGCCTCCTCGCCGAAAGCAGCAGCGCGGCGGCGATCCCCCACGCCACCGCCTCCCCGTGCCGGAGCCGCCCGAATCCCCCGGCCGCCTCGACCGAGTGGCCGAGCGTGTGGCCGAAATTGAGAAGGCGGCGGCGCCCCGAGTCTTTCGGGTCGGACGCGACGATGCCCGCCTTCACGCGGACCGAGCCCGCGAGCAGGTCGAGCAGGGCCTCCTCGTCGCGCGCCAGAATCTCGGGCAGCCTGCGCGCCGCGCGTTCGGCGAGCGGGGCGTCGGCGATCCAGGCGTCCTTGTACGCCTCGACCAACCCGGCGCGATAGTCGCGGTCCGGCAGCGTCGCGGCGGCCTCCGGGTCCACGAGGATCGCCGCGGGCGCGTGGTAGGCGCCGAGCAGGTTCTTGCCGAGCCGATGATTGACCCCCGTCTTGCCGCCGATCGCGGCGTCGGCCATGCCGGCCGTCGTCGTCGGGATCGCGTTCCAGGCCACTCCGCGCAGCAGGATCGCCGCCGCGAAGCCGACCGTGTCCGTCACGACGCCGCCGCCCACGGCGACGAAGGCGTCGTCGCGCCGCACGCCGGCCTCAATTGCGGCATCGGCGATGCGCGCCACGGTCTCGAGCGTCTTCGCCGACTCGGCGTCTTCGATGGCGAGATCGAGCAGAAGCCCGGCCTCGAGCGCGCGGCGGACCGGCCGGACGGCGCTCGACGCCGCGGCGGTCGAGACGAGCAGGAACCGCCCGGAGGGCGAGACGAGATACTTGCCCGCCTCCCGGAGCAGGCCGCTGCCGACCCAGGCCGTGCTCTGCGTCGACCCTCCCCCGACCGGGATCCGTTCCAGAGGGGCCGCGGTCACTTCTCCGGCCGGGCCGGCGGCTCGAAGCCGAGCTCGCGCAGCTGCTGCGGGAAGACGGCCGCCGGGGCCTTCGTCATGAGATCGATGCCCGAGGTCGTCTTCGGGAAGGCGATGACGTCCCGCAGCGATGTGGCGCCGGCCGCGATGGCGCAGATCCGGTCGAGGCCGAGCGCGATCCCTCCATGGGGCGGCGCGCCGTATTTCAGGGCGTCCAGCAGGAACCCGAAGCGCTCCTTGCCCTCGGCTTCGCCGATGCCGAGCACGCGGAACACGCGCTCCTGCAGGTCGGCGCGGTGAATGCGGATGGAGCCCGAGCCGAGCTCCCAGCCGTTGACCACGACGTCGTAGGCGCGCGCGCGCACGCTGCCCGGGTCCGACTCCAGCCGGCCGAGGTCCTCTTCGCGCGGGCCCGTGAAGGGATGGTTCATCGGAAACCACTGCCTGGTCTCGGCGTCGTAGCCGAAGAGCGGAAACTCGGTGACCCAGCAGAACGCGTAGCGGGACTCGTCCACGAGCTTGAGCTCCCGCGCGGCCTCGGCCCGCAGGGCCGCGAGCGCGGCGAACGCGGCCGCCTCCCTGTCGGCAACGATGAGCAGCAGGTCGCCGTCGGCGATTTCCGCCCGCGCGAGGAGCCGTTCGAGGCGGCCCTCCGGAAGCGCTTTCTTCGCGGGCGAGGTCACCTCTCCGGCCGCGCTCTTTGCCCAGAGCAGGCCCGCGGCGCCGTGCTCGCGCGCCTTCTCGGTGAGCTCGTCGAGCCGCTTGCGGGAGAACGCCGCGCCGCCCGGCACGCGCAGGCCCCGCACGGTGCCCCCGGAGCCGAGCGCCTTTTCGAAGGGCACGAAACCGGTCCCGGCCGCCTCGTCGCTGAGGTTGCAGAGCGGCAGCTCGTACCGCAGGTCCGGCCGGTCCGTCCCGTACCGGTCCATCGCGTCCCGGAATTTCAGCCGCGGGAACGGCCGGGTCACGGCGATTCCGGCCGCGGCGAACGCTTCGACGAGGAATGCCTCGACCGCGTCGAAGATGTCCTCCTCCGTCGGGAACGACATCTCGAGGTCGATCTGCGTAAACTCGAACTGGCGGTCGGCGCGCAGGTCCTCGTCGCGGAAGCAACGCGCGAGCTGGAAGTAGCGCTCGAAGCCCGAGATCATCAGCATCTGCTTGAAGAGCTGGGGCGACTGGGGCAGCGCGTACCACTGACCGCGGTGCACGCGCGACGGCACCAGGAAGTCGCGCGCCCCCTCGGGCGTCGAGCGCGTCAGCATCGGCGTCTCGACCTCGAGGAACCCGCGCTCGTGGAGCACCTTGCGCACCCGAAAGGCGATCTCGTCGCGCAGCACGAAGTTCTTCTGCATGACCGGCCGCCGCAGGTCGAGGTAGCGGTACTCGAGGCGCAGCTCTTCGGTGGCGTTCGTGCGATCTTCGACGACGAAGGGTGGCGTCTCCGAGCGCGACAGGAACTCGAGGCTCGCCGCGAGGACCTCGATCTGCCCCGTGGCCAGCTCCCTGTTGCGCTGCCCCTCGGCGCGCAGGACCACCTCGCCCTCGACCGCGACGACGTCCTCGCTGCGCGCCTCGTTGGCGCCGGCGACGGCAGCGGCCGGGCAGCGCGCCCTGTCGAAGACCACCTGCACGAGCCCGCTGCGGTCGCGCACCGTCAGGAAGATGAGCTCTCCCAGGTCGCGGCGGCGGGCGACCCAGCCCTTGAGCAGCACGGTCCGGCCCGCATCGGGCGCGCGCAGGACGCCGCCGGGCTGCCGGGGCAGCGTCATCGCTCCCTCCCCGCGAGGCGTTCGGAGAGCTCCTGGCGCGCAAAGGTCTGCTGCGTTCCGCTGGAGAGGTCCTTCATCGTCACTGTGCCGCCTTCCCGCTCCCGGGAACCCAGGAGCACCGCGTGAACGGCCGCGACGCGAAAGGGATGATGAGCCGGGTCCCGGGCGATCTGCCCGGCGCGGCCGAGGCCCTTCGCGATCCCCCGCCCGGAATAGTCGCTCTCCACGACCGCATCGGGCAGGAGCCCCCGGATCTGATCGGAGACGCCGAGGGCGTAGACGAACTCGGCCGGCCCGTCGGGAATCACGAAGACGAGCGTCTTCGGCGTCCGGACGTCCTTCGTCATCGCCTCGACCAGCCGGTCCTCGCCGATGGCAAACCCGACCGCGGGCGTCGGCGGCCCCCCGAGCTCGGCCACCAGGTCGTCGTAGCGCCCGCCGCCGAGCAGCGCATTCTGCGCGCCGAGCCGCTCGGATGCCACCTCGAAGACGGTCAGTGTGTAGTAATCGATGCCGCGAACGATCGCCGCGCTTTCCGCGAAGCGGACCCCGGCCCCTGCGAGCAGGCGCTTCAACTCCTCGTGGTGGGCGCGCGAGGCCTCGTCCAGAAAGTCGAGCGTCTTCGGCGCGCCCTCGAGGATCCCGAGCGCCTCGGGGTCTTTCGAGTCGAAGAGCCGCAGTGCGTTCTCCTCGAGGCGCTTGCGGTCCTCGGCCCCGAGGCGGTCCGCGTGGGGCCGCACGTGTTCCTGCAGCGCTTTCGAGAACGCCGCGCGGGCGGCGCCCTTCGGGATGCAGTTGATCGTCGCGACGGCGTCGGTGAAGCCGAGTGCGGAGAGAAACCCGAAGAGCATGCCGAGCACTTCCGCGTCTCCGACCGCGCCCGGCACCCCGAGCAGCTCGACGCCGATCTGGCGAAACTCCCGGTAGCGCCCGGCCTGCGGCTGCTCGTAGCGGAACTGCGAGCCCGCGTACCACAGCCGCACGGGCTTCCCCATCTCCTGGATGCCCTTCTCGACGAGCGCGCGCACGACGCCGGCCGTGTTCTCCGGACGCAGGGTGAGCGATCGCCCCTTGCGGTCGGGGAACGTGTACATCTCCTTGTGGACGATGTCGGTCGTCTCGCCGACCGAGCGCGCGAAGAGCTCCGTCGACTCGAACGTCGGCGTGCGGATCTCGCCGTAGCCGTACGATCCGAAGACCCGCCGCGCGACGGCCTCGACCGCGGCGAACCTCTCGCTGTCCGCCGCAAGCAGGTCGTGGGTCCCCTTGGGCGCTTTCAGGCGGGCCGTCATCGCGCCCACTTCCCGTCGACCTCGAAGTATTCCTCTTTGTAACCGAGGTAGTTGAGGTGGAAATGGCGCAGGTCCTCGACCTCGGCGTCCGAGAGCACGCGCACCTGGCGCGCCGGAGCCCCGAGCCAGAGCGTGCGCGCGGGCACGATCGTCCGCGGCGTCACCAGGGCCCCCGCTCCGACGAACGCCGACTCCCCGACCTCGGCCCCGTCCATGACGGTGGCGCGGATCCCGATCAGGGCCCCCTTCCGCACGGTCGCGCCGTGCACGATGGCCCCGTGGCCGAGGGTCACTTCCTCGCCGAGGATCGTCGGATGGGTCCCCTGCGTGACGTGGATCGCGCAGTGGTCCTGGATGTTCGTGCGCGCACCGATGCGGATGAAGTGGCAGTCGCCGCGGACGACCGAGTTGTACCAGATGGACACGTCGTCGCCGAGGACGACGTCCCCGATGACGGCCGCCGTCTCCGCGAGGTAGACGCGCTCGCCGAGCGACGGCTTCTTTCCGGCGTATTCCTTGAGGATGCCCATGAAAACGGGCAATCTAGCATGGAATCAGAGTCCGGACGGCGGCCACGGACAGGCGCCCTCGCGCAGAACACGCGGCGGATCCACCGTCGCGTCGAGGAGCGTCGAAGGCAGGCCGCCCGCCGTCCTGCCGCCGTCGACGAGCACGTCGATCTCTCCCGGCGCGAGGCCTGCCGCTTCATCCGGATCCGAGCACGGCGCCTGACCCGAACGGTTCAGGCTCGTGCCCGTGACCGGCCCGACCCTCGCGAGCAGATCGCGCAGGCCGTCGTGCGCCGGCATGCGCACGCCGAGCGAGAATGCATCGCGGGACGCCGGGATCGGGCCAAGCAGAGGCAGGACCACCGTCAGAGGGGCCGGCCAGATCGCGAAGAAGCGGTCGAGGGTCGCGGGAGAAGCCGCAACGCCGAGCGGCGCGAGCTGCCGGCGCGCTCCGAAGAGCACGAGCAGCGGCTTGGCCGCGCCCCGCCGTTTCAGGGCGAGCACCCGCCGCACACCGGTCTCGCTCTTCGGGTCGGCGGCCAGCCCGTAGAACGTCTCGGTGGGAATCGCGGCCACGCCGCCGCGCGAGAGCAGGGCCGTAAACGCCGCGACCTCCTCGGGCGAGTCGAGGAGGTCCTCGATCCGAATGCGCCGCACCGATCTAGCCTCCGACGTATCGGTCGTAGCAGGAGCGCGCGCGGGCGGGATCGTCCGTGCCGCGCACGACGCAGCGCCCGTCCGAAAAGACCGTCAGGCTCAGGTCCTCGATGTCGGCGTTCAAGAGCTGCGGCGACCGCCGGACCCGGCCGAGCGGCGCCAGCCGCCGCTCGAGCGAATCGAAGTCGGGGCGCACGCGGCGCGCCGGCGTGATCTGCACGGACTGTCGTCCGCAGAGCTTGACCATCTCGGCGGCGCCCTCGCCCTCGAGGGCCGGGAACCCGCGGCCCGAACAGACGGGGCATGCGCTCGAGGGGCGCGCCCCCTCGAAGAGCCGGCGAGAACGAAACCCTCCGGCCCAGACCGTGAAGGTCAGGATCCCCGCCGCGGGCTCTTCTCCCACGGCCAGTCGGACGACCTCGGTCATGCCGAGCGACGCCACGAGGGGCGGCAGAGTCGGCACCACGCCCGCCGTGTCGCAGGTGGGACCCGAGCCCGCCGGAGGCAGCGCCTCGAGGTAGCAGCGCAGGCACGGCGTCGCTCCGGGGATCGACACCGCGACTCGCCCCTCTTCGCCCACGCAGGCCGCGTAGACCGAGGGCGCTCCGAGCGCGCGCGCCGCGTCCGAGACGAGCAGGCGCGTCTCGAAGTTGTCGGAGCCGTCGAAGACGAGGTCGTGTCCGGCAAGGATTTCGAGCGCATTGCCGTGCGCGAGGTCGGCCACGACCGCCGTCACCGGCAAGGACGGGTCGATCTCGGCCAGGCGCGCGGCAGCGGCCTCGGCCTTCGGAGCGATCCGAGCGGCGTCCTCGGCGTCGAAGAGGAACTGGCGCGCCAGGTTCGACTCCTCGACGACGTCGCGATCGATCAGCGTGATCCTCCCGAAACCCGCCCGCGCCGCCATCTCCGCCGCGGCGGCGCCCACCGCTCCCACCCCGACGAAAGCAATCGAGAAGCGGCGGATTCGCTCCTGCCCGCTGGCGCCGATTCCGGGGAAGAGCTCCGACCGCGAATACCTCTGGCTCACCGGGCCGCCGCCTCGAGCAGGGTCCGCGCGTGCTTGAGCGCCGTGTCGGGCACCTTCTCGCCCGCCAGCATCCGCGCGATCTCGGCCACCCGCTCGCGGCCCTCGAGCAGCCGCACCGAAGCGACCGTCCGGCCCCGCGCCTCGTGCTTCTCGGCCAGGAAGTGTCGGTCGGCGAGGGCCGCGATCTGCGGCACGTGCGTCACGCACAGGACCTGGTCGTGGGCCGCGAGGTCCCGCAGCTTCTTCCCGACCACTTCGGCCACGCGCCCGCCGATGCCGGCATCCACCTCGTCGAACACGAGCGTGCGGTTTCGTCCCTGGCGTCCCGCGGCGACCGAGCGGATGGCCAGCTGGAGCCGCGAGAGCTCTCCGCCCGAGGCGATCTTCTCGAGCGCCTTTTCCGGCTCGCCCGGGTTGGGCGCGAACAGGAAGGCCGCCGTCTCGGCACCCGAGAAGCGTGGAGCGTCCTCGTCGACCGGCGTGAGGACGACGCGCAGGCGCGCCTTTTCCATCGCGAGGACCTGCAGCTCCTTCTCGACGGCCGTCGAGAAGCGCCCCGCCGCCGCCCGACGCCGGGCCGAAAGTGTCGCGGCCGCTTGTCCGTACGACGCACGCGCCGCGGCGTCTTCCCTTCGCCGCCGATCGAGCGCGTCCTCGATGTTCGCCAGGTCCGCGTGCTCGGCCTTGAGCGCCGCGAGCTTCTCCAGGATCTCGGCGACGGACGCGCCGTACTTGCGCTTCAGGCGTCCGATCTGGTCGAGGCGCGACTCGAGCGCCGTGAGCCGGTCCGGATCGGCCTCGATCGACTCGGCCGCGTCGCGAGCGGCGGCGGCCAGGTCCGCGATGCGGCGCTTCAGGTCTTCCGCCTCGTCGCGGTGCACGCCTTCCCTCGGGTCGATCGCGGCGAGTTCTGCGAAGGCGCGCGCGGCCTCGCCGACCCGGTCCGCCGCGGAGCCCTCGTCTTCGGAAAGCGCGCCGAGCGCCGTCTCCCCGGCCCGGCGGATCCGGTCCGCGTGGAGCAGGCGATCGCGCTCGACCGGCAGGTCCGCGTCGTCGCGTTCGAGGGGCGAGACCGCCTCGATCTCGCGGAGCTGGAACTCCAGCATCTCCAGCCGAGCCCCGCGTTCGCGGCGAGAGGCCTCGAGCGCCGCGAGCTGCTCGCGGGCCTGCCTCCAGCGCTCGGCCGCCTTCGCCGTCGCGTCCCGTTCCGCGTCGCCCTTCGCGAACGCGTCGAGCAGGTCGAGCGCGGCTCCCGCATCCACGAGATCGTGTTCGGAGCTCTGGCCATGGATCGCGACCAGCTTCTCCCCGATTCGGGCGAGCGTGCGCACCGCGGTCGGCTCATCGTCGACGTACGCGCGACCTTTTCCGTCCGGGGCGAGCTCGCGCCGCAGCAGGATCGTTTCGCCCTCCGACAGGCCCGCCCGCGAAAGTTCCGCGCGGACCGCGGCGTCCGAGTCGAACTCGCCGGCCACCGTCAGGCGCCCGGCGCCCTGGCGCACCAGCTCGACCGAGCCCCGGCCCCCCGCCAGCAGCGCCAGGGCGTCCACGAGGATGGACTTGCCCGCCCCGGTCTCGCCCGTGATGACCGTCAGGCCGCCCGAGAAATCGATCTCGAGGTCCTCGACGATCGCCAGATTCCTGACCGTCAGGCGGCGCAGCACGAGGCGAAGTCTACAGGCAAGTCGAGGGCCGCGACCCGGCCGCCGGGGATTACGGCTTGACGCTCTTCTGACCGATCAGCTTGGCCGGAATCCCGCCCACGATCCAGCCGGCCTCCACGGGCTTCGAGGCCACGCCCATCGAGCCGACGATCGCGTCGTTGGCGACCTTGACTCCGGCCAGGATGACCGCGTGGTACGTGATGCGCGCCCGCGCTCCGATCTCGGTCCGGTGCAGCCCCACGTCGTGGATGTCCTCCACGGCGTGCGAATGCGAGTAGATGTTGGCATAGTCCGAGATCGAGGCGTCGTCGCCGATGAGGACCTCGGCCCGATCGTCGATGAGCACGTTGCGGTGGATCGTCACGCCGTCGCCGACCGTCAGGTTGTAGCCGAAGGAAAACTCCACCTCGTGGAAGATGCGGACCTTCTTGCCGCACTTCCGGAAGACGCGCTGCGCCAGCATGTAGCGCATCTGGGTTCCGAGCCGGACGTTGCGCCCGACCGGGGAATGGTCGAACATCTGCCAGAACCACAGCAGCGGCTTGACCCGCGCCCATTTCACGGGGTCGATCTCCCGGTAGTACTCGGCCTCGAGCGTCCCGTTGCGGGGATCGAAGGAGGCGACCAGCGACTTCGTCGCGAGGGGGACCTCCGGATCGGCGATCAGCGCGTCGTGGTCGATCACACGGCCCAGGTACAGCTGGGCGAGCGCGTCCCGAACGACCGCGTTCGCGTCCTGCTTCGGGTCGTCGAACTGCTCCGCCAGGCGCGCGATGAAACGGGGGAAGATCTCTTCGCCCGCGGGCCCGATCGGAAAATCGCGCAGAGGCATTCTGGCCGCGCACCGTAACAAAGGGGCCGGGGCGAGTCAAACGTGCGTCAGCCCCCGAATCGCCGCTTGAGGAACTCGAGCGTCAGCGCGACGCCAAATCCGGAGGCGCCGGCCGGCCAGCCGCTCTGCTCCTTCTCGAAGTGCGCGACGCCCGCCACGTCGAGGTGCGCCCAGGCAACGCCCTCGGGCGCGAACTCCTTGAGAAACACGCCGGCATTGATCGTGCCCGCGCTGCGGCCTCCCGTGTTCTTCATGTCCGCCCATTCCGACTTCAGATTTTCCCGGTACTCGTCCCAGAGGGGCAGCCTCCACAGCCGCTCGCCCGTCGCTTCGCCTGCCGCCATGAGCTCGCCCGCGAGGCCGTCGTCCGAGCTCATGAGGCCGGCGCACTCGTTGCCGAGCGCGATGAGCACCGCGCCGGTCAGGGTCGCGTAGTCGATCAGGACGTCCGGACGGAACTTCCCGGCATACGACAGGGCGTCGGCGAGGACGAGGCGGCCCTCCGCGTCGGTGTTGTCCACTTCGACCGTCTTGCCGCTGCGCATGCGGAGGATGTCGCCCGGCCGGGTGGCCGACCCGCCCGGCATGTTCTCGGTGACGGCCGCGAGCGCGACGACGCGGACCGGCAGCTTCCACGCGCGCGCGGCCGCGAGGCAGGCGAACACCGTCGCCGCGCCCATCATGTCGTATTTCATCTCGCCCATCGACGCCGCGGGTTTGAGGGAAATGCCCCCGGAATCGAACGTGATTCCCTTGCCGACGAGCACGGCGGTCCCCCGCGACCTTCGCGGCGCGTACTCGCCGACGAGGAACACGGGAGGCCGGGCGCTCCCCGCGTTGACGCCGAGCAGCCCGCCCATTCTTTCCTTTTCAATCTCGCGCCGGCCGAGGACCTTCAGTCGGAAGCCGCCCCGCACGGCCAGGGCCCTGGCCTCCCGGGCCAGCTCCAACGGGCCGAGGTCGTTGCCCGGCGCGTTGCCGGCATCGCGCACCCACCGCACCGCCATCGCGACGGCCTCGGCCTCCCGCAGGGCCTGCGCGAAAAAGCGGGCCCTGTGACCCGGCGGAGGGACGACGACCGCCTGGCCCTCGCCGGCGGGCTCCTTCTTCTTCGTCTTGTACCGGTCGAAGGAGTAATCCGCGAGCGCGATGTGCGGCAGCAGGGCGCGGAAGGCCGGCTCGGAAACCCCCTCGTCGAAACACAGCACAACCGTCCGCCTCGGCTGCCTCAGGGCGCTCTTCGCGGCCCGCCGCAGCACCGATCGCAGGCGGGACGCGGGCGCTGGCGCGCGCCCGAGGCCGCACAGCGTCCAGCTGTCTTGCTCCGCGATTTCACCGGCCTTGCCGCGGAACCCCGCCGCCTTCACGGCGGGCCGCAGCCTGGCGCGCACGGCCGCCGGCGCTCCCGCCGACGGGTCGGCGCCCTCGTGGAGAAACGCGATGCACCGCGAGGCGGTGCCCGGGGCAAGCGTGTCGCTCAATCGTACGCGCATGGGCCGGAACGATAACAGAGCAGCACGCAAAACCTCCGGTTGTGCTAACTTTTCCGGCCTCATGACGACCGTGACCGAAACCCATCTGTCCGGGGCCCGCCTTTCCCGGCGCGGCAAGGTGCGCGAGCTCTACGATCTCGGCTCCTCTCTATTACTTGTCGCGAGCGACCGGATCTCGGCGTTCGACGTCGTGCTGTCGCCCGGGATCCCCGACAAGGGCAGGATCCTCACGCAATTGTCGAATTTCTGGTTCCGGACGTTTTCAGACGTCGACAACCACCTGATCGAGACCGACGTCGCGCGCTTCCCCGAGGAGCTGAAGGCCGACGCCTCGATGCTGGCCGGGCGCTCCGTCATCGTCCGCAAGTGCGAGGTCATCCCGTTCGAGTGCGTGGCGCGCGGATACCTGGCCGGCTCGGGCTGGGCCGAGTACCGCAAGACCGGCCGCGTCTGCGGCATCCGGCTTCCCGACGGCCTCAAGGAGGCGGACCGGCTTCCGGAGCCCATCTTCACGCCGGCCACCAAGGCCGAGACGGGCCACGACGAGAACATCTCCTTCGACACCATGGCGCGCGCCCTGCCGGATGGCGAGGCCGGGCGCCTGCGCGACATGACGCTCTCGCTCTACCGGCGGGCCAGCGAGTACGCGGCCTCCCGGGGCCTGATCCTCGCCGACACCAAGCTCGAGTTCGGCCGGCTCGACGGACGCATCGTCTGGATCGACGAGGCCTTCACGCCGGACTCGTCGCGTTACTGGGACACGGCCCACTACGCGCCGGGAAAGGGACAGCCGTCCTTCGACAAGCAGTTCGTCCGCGACTGGCTCGAATCGACCGGCTGGGACAAGAAACCTCCCGCTCCCAGGCTGCCCGAGGGCGTCGTGCGCACCACGCGCGAGAAGTACCTCGACGCCTACCGCAAGCTCACCGACGCGATCCCGGAGTATTTGACGGGATAGGGCGGGCTTTCCGTCTTCCGTCTACCGTCTCCCGTCTAGGCGGCCCGGCCAACTCGGACAAGAACTCCGACACGCGGTGGACGGGCCGGCACGCGAGATCCGGAAAGCCCGCCGCGTCGCCCGCGTTGCCGGACGGCAGATACACGCGGCCGAAGCCGAGCGCGGCCGCCTCCTTGAGGCGCGAGGCCGCGGCGGGCACGCGCCGCACCTCGCCGAGCAGGCCGATCTCCCCGAAAAACACGCTCCCGTCGGGAAGGGGCTTGCCGCGGGCGGACGAGACGAGCGCCGCGACGATCGCGAGGTCCGCGGCCGGCTCGGTCACCTCGAGGCCGCCGGTGCACGACACGAAGACCTCGCGCGCGGAGAGGGCGAGCCCCGATCCCTCCAGGACCGCCAGCAGCAGCGCCAGGCGCCCGCCGTCCACGCCGATCGCCACCCGCCGGGGCGAGCCGGCCGAAGCGCCGCCCACCAGTGCCTGGATCTCGACGAGCACCGAGCGCGCGCCTTCGCGCGCCGCGGTGACCGCGCTGCCCGGCAGCCCGGGGCGCCGCTCCGCAAGCAGCGCCGCCGACGCGTTGGGAAGCTCGGTCAAGCCCTCCCCCGTCATCTCGTAGAGCGCGATCTCGTCCACGGGGCCGAACCGGTTCTTGGTCGCCCGCAGCAGGCGCCGCGACGAACCCCGATCGCCCTCGATCGATACGACCGCATCCACGAGGTGCTCGAGCGATTTCGGGCCCGCGAGCGACCCGTCCTTCGTCACGTGGCCGACCAGAAGCACCGGGACGCCCCGCGACTTCGCGTAGCGCGTCAGTTCCGAGGCGGCGGCGCGGACCTGCGAGACGGTGCCCGGGGCGGACGTCAGCGACGGCTCCCGAACGGCCTGGATGGAGTCGATCACCACGACCGAGGGCGACCGCGTTTCGGCCTCGGCGATGATCCGCGACACGTCCGTCTCGGCCAGGACGAGCAGCCGCCCCTCGTGGATGCCGAGCCGCCCTCCGCGCAAGCGGACCTGCGGCGCCGATTCCTCCGCGCTCGCGTACAGCACGTCGCGCGACTGGATGGCCAGCCCCCTGCCCGCCTGGAGCAGCAGCGTCGACTTTCCGATGCCCGGCTCGCCTCCGAGCAGCACGACCGAGCCGGGCACGAGGCCGCCGCCGAGAACGCGGTCGAAGCCGGGAAGACCGGTCGGCAGGCGGGGCCGGTTCTCGAGATCGATGTCGCCGATCGACACCGCCTGCGTCGACGCGGCGCCGGCAGGCGCGCGCACGGCCGGCGCGCGGACCTCCTCGACGAACGAATTCCACTCGCCGCACTCCGGGCAGCGGCCGAGCCACTTCGGCGATGCCGAGCCGCAGGACTGGCAGGCAAACACGGTCGTGGCTTTCGCCGCCATCGCCTAGTGTCCCGTAACCGAAGTCACGATACCAATCTCTCCACACGAAAGACGTAAGCGGGCCCAAGAGCCGGTGGTCGTAAGAAGCCGCATGGCGCTATCAACACTTCGGGGACAGAACACTAGTCCTTGCCGCCCGAATAGACCCGCGCGACGCGCGGGCCGATGCCGCAGAGGATCTCGTAAGGGATGGTTCCGGCCGCAGCAGCGAGATCCCCGGCCGTCACGGATTCGCCGCCCTGGGATCCGAGGCACACCACGCGATCGCCGCGCTGTGCGCCCGAGTCGGTCGCGTCAACGAGGGTGACGTCCATGCTGACGGCTCCCACCACCGGGGCGCGCCTGCCGCGCAGCAGAACGCCGATTTTCCCGGAGAAGCTGCGGCGAAACCCATCGTGGTACCCGATCGGAATGACGCCGACTGTCATATCGCGCGGGGCGACGAACCGGCCTCCGTACCCGATCGGCGTGCCCGCGGGAATGCGCCGCACGGCGACGACCGTCGTCTCGACCGTCATCGCCGGGATGAGGCCGGCGCCGGCGAAGGCCGGCGAGGGAGGCACTCCATAGAGCGCGAGACCCGGCCGCACGGCCTCGAGCCAGGCTCCCGTGTGGCCGAGTACGCCAGCGGAATTGGCGGCGTGCACCGTGCCCGGAGGCAATCCGGCCGCGCGCAACCGCCCCACGCACTCGACGAGTGTGCCGACCTGCCGGCCGGTCTCGGGGGACGAAAGATCGTCCGCACACGAGAGGTTCGCGAACGTTCCGGCAAGCGCGAGCTGCGGCGACGCTTTGAGCAGGGCGATCAGCGCATCGAGCTCCTCGGGCCGTATCCCCGCGCGCCCCATGCCGGTGTCCAGCTCCAGGTGGACCCGCAGCGGCTCCCCGAGCGCGGGCGAAGCCTGCGCCAGGTCCCGCGCCTGGCCGAGATCGTAAAGGGCGGGAGTCAGACCGTACGCGCGCTGACGCGCCACGTCCGCGGGCTCGGCGTGAGAGAGCAGAAGGACTTCCCCCTGCACCCCGGCGCGCCGCAGGGCCACACCCTCCTCGGCATGCGCAACGGCGAAACGATCCGCGCCCTCGGCCGCCAAACGCCGCGCGACCGCCGGCGCGCCGTGCCCGTACGCGTCGGCCTTGACCACCGCGTAGACACCGCGATCCAGGCCGACGCGGGCCCGGATGAGGCGGTAGTTGGAGGCAATGGCGTCCAGGGAAATGGTCGCCCAGGCGGGCGACTCACGACTCATGGCGTCTTCAAAACGGCTGCCCCTCCGCCTGGGCGGGCGGCCCGCCGGTGTAGTTGGCGAAGGTCATGTGGTCGGCGAGGAAAACGGCCTGGAAATCTCCGGTGGGCCCGTTGCGCTGCTTGGCGATGATGACGTCGGCGATGCCCTTGCGCTCGGTCTCCTTGTCGTACAGCTCTTCCCGGTACAGGAAGACGACCATGTCGGCGTCCTGTTCGATCGAACCCGAGTCCCGCAGGTCGGCCAGCTGCGGCTTGCGCAGCTCCCCCTTGCGCTGCTCGGGTTGCCGGGAGAGCTGCGACAGGGCGATGATCGGGACCCGCAGCTCCTTGGCGAGCAGCTTCAGTCCGCGCGAGATCATCGAGACCTCCTGCGTCCGGTTGTCGAAGCGGCCGTGCCCGGCCATGAGCTGCATGTAGTCCACGATCAAGAGGTCGAGCCCGTGCTCGCGTTTCAAGCGCTGGCCCTTCGCGCGCATCTCGGGGACGTTCAGGGCGGCGCTGTCGTCGATGAAGAAGCGCGCCCCGTGGATCTTGGACTGCGCCAGCACCAGCCGCTGCATGGCCTCCTTCGAGGCGTAGCCATCGCGCACCTTCTTGGCGTCCACGTCGGCCTCCGAGCACAGCACGCGAAACCCGAGCTGCTCCTTGGACATCTCGAGCGAGAAGAACCCGACCGCTCGGCCCTCGCGGACCGCGACGTGCTGTGCAATGTTCAGGGCAAACGACGTCTTCCCCACCGACGGCCGCGCGGCGAGGACGATGAGGTCCGTGCCCTGCAGCCCCGAAGTCATGCGGTCGAGCTCCGTGAACCCCGTGGACAGTCCCGACAGCATGCCCTGCCGGCCCCGCGCGTCCTCGATGATCTCGAGATTGCGGCTGACGACCTGGCCAATCGGCTCGAAGCCGCCCTGGACGGCGCCTTCGGCAATATCGAAGATCTCGCCGGTGGCCTCGCCGAGCAGGGCCTCGGCGTCCTTCTCGCCCGAGAGCCCCTGCCGGACGATGCGCTGGCCGGTGCGGATCAGACGGCGCAGCGTCGACTTTTCCTTGACGATCCGGGCGTAGTGCTCGACGTTGCCGACGTCCGGGACCCCGTCGAGCAGCGACGCCAGGTAGGCCGCCCCGCCGATCTTGTCGACCGCGCCAGCGCGATCGAGCTCCTCCTTGAGCGTCAGCACGTCGATCTCGGCCGAGCGCTGCGAGAGCTCCATCATCGCGCCGTAGATCCGCCGGTGGGTGTCCGGGAAGAAGTCGTCCTGCGAGAGGATCGGGACGACGAAGGACAGCGACGCCGGATCGAGGAGGATCGCGCCGAGGACCGAGCGCTCCGCCTCGAGGTTCTGCGGAAGGGTTTTTTCGGCGGTGACTTCGTCGAGCATTGCGGAAGTGGCGGCGATTGTGTCCGCGCCCGGAACGGGAGTCAACGGGCTCCAGGATTTCCGCACGCGCATTCCGGGCCTCCGGCTCGGCGCTCACGCAGAAAGAATTTTCTTTTCCGCAACCGCCGACTTTTCCGCAGCTCCATTAGCGAACATCCGGTCGGACAGATGATGTCCGTGCCGGGAGGCGCACGGCGGGAAACGACTAGGGCCTGCGAGCCCGCAGGGATTCGAGCATCCGCGCATCCCCGACGACGGCGCCCGGCTTCTTGCGCCCCTCGACCGTCCCGTGAAAATCGCTGCCCGCCGTCGTCACGAGATCGAGCTCGCGGGCGAGCGACAGGAATCGGCGCTCTTCGTCCGGACCGTGGTCGGGATGGAAGACTTCGATCGCGTCCAGTCCTTCGGCGGCGAGGGCCCGGATCAGCCCGTCCGCGTCCTTGTACCAGACCGCGTGGGCCACCGACGTCACGCCCCCTGCGGCCCGGATCGCGCGCACGACCTCCACGGCCTTCCACTTCTCGTAAGGGACGTGCCAGGGATGTTCGCGGCCGAGAAATCGATCGAAGGCGTCGTCGTTGGATTTGGCGTACCCCGCCCGGATGAGGGCGCGCGCCAGGTGGGGGCGGCCCCAGACGCCCTCGCCGACGTCCGCCCGGATCGCGTCCAGATCGATCGCGTACCCGTGCTCGACGAGCTTTGCGGCCATCCGCTCGCCCCGCGCCCGCCGCTCCTCTCGGCGATGGGCGAGGGTCGCGTTCAGGCTCTCGTTCTTCTCGTCCACGAAGAGCGCAAGGATGTGGATGTCGTCCTGGCCTCCCCACTCGGCCGAGATCTCGGCGCCCGAGACGAGCTCGATCCCGCGCCGATTCGCCTCCTCCCGGGCCTCCGGGAGCCCCTGGAGGGTGTCGTGGTCGGTCAGGGCGAAGACATCGAGCCCGCCCTCCGCCATGCGGCCGACGAGCGCCGCCGGAGCGTCGAGACCGTCCGAGACCGTCGAGTGGCTGTGCAGGTCGATCTTCATGGGGGGCGATCGTATCGCGGGGCAGAGGTCGCGCGGCATGCGGCCGCTCGACCCCACGGCTGACGGCGGACGACTCGTATAGAATCCCCGATCCGCGGTGCCCCGGCCGCGAGATCATCGCAAGGAGTCCCTCATGGCCCTCAAGACCGGCGACATGGCCCCCGATTTCACCCTGCCTTCGACGGTGGGAGACAAAGTCACCCTCTCGGACTACCGCGGCAAGAAGAGCGTCGTCCTGCTTTTCTATCCCCTCGACTTCTCGCCCGTCTGCTCGGTCGAGACGAAGCAGTGCGCCGAGATGCTGCCGGCGGCGGGCTCGGCCGACGTCGAGGTGCTCGGCGTCTCGGTCGACTCGCTCTGGTCGCACAAGGCCTTCGCGGCGCAGCAGGGGATTTCCTACCCCCTCCTCGCGGATTTCCACCCCAAGGGCGCCGTCGCCGAGAAATACGGCGTCTACCTCGCGGACAAGGGGATCTCCGCCCGCACCGCCTTCATCATCGGCAAGGACGGGAAGCTCCGGGAGATCGTCGCGAGCGACATCCCGGTCGGGCGCGACATCGCGGGCCTGCTCGCAAAGGCCCGTGCCGCGTAGGCAGAAACCTCGACAGACGGCGGGATCGCGTTCGATCGCATGAAGAATCGCACTCCCATGAATGAAACGGCGACGACCGTGCCGACCCTCGCGAACACCGGCCGCATCCGGGACATCGCCGGGCACTTTCGAACGATCATCGAGTTGCTCGGGCTCGACCTCGCGGACCCGAACCTCGTCGAGACGCCCGAGCGCGTCGCGAAGATGTACCTCGAGCTCTTCCAGGGGCTCTCGGAAGGGGCCGAACCGAAGGTCACCTTCTTCCCGAACGACGAGCACTACTCGGCGATGGTCATCGAGAAGGACATCCCCTTCTACTCGCTCTGCTCCCACCACTTCGTTCCGTTCTACGGGCACGCCCATGTCGCCTACATCCCGAACCAGTCGATCGTGGGACTCTCGAAGATGGCGCGCATCGTCGAGTTCTACGCGCGGCGGCCGCAGCTGCAGGAACGGCTGACCGAGCAGATTGCCCGCTACATGGCCGAGAAGCTCGACCCGCAGGGCGTGATGGTCGTCATCGAGGCGCGCCACCTCTGCGTCGAGATGCGCGGCATCAAGAAGGCGGGGGCGCTGACGGTCACGTCCGCGATCCGCGGCATCTTCAACACCCAGTCCGTCCGCGAGGAGTTCCTCGATCTCTTGAACCGGCGCGCGCAGTAGCCGGCTACTGGCCCGCCCCGCGGTACACCCTTCCGTCCTTCATGACGAAGGCGACGGTCTCGAGCACCTTCACGTCGGCCAGCGGATTGCCGGCAACCGCAACGAGATCGGCGTAGGCGCCGGGCGCGACGACCCCGACCTGGCCCGACATGCCGAGCATCTCGGCGGCTTTCGAACTCGCCGCCTGGATCGCCGCCATCGGCGACATGCCGAACTCGACCATGCGGGAAAACTCCTGCGCCATCGGCGCGTTCCAGGAGAAGCCGCCGACGTCGGTTCCGAAGGCGATCTTGACGCCCGCCCGGACGGCCTTCTGGAGGGACGGTCCGTGCACGGCCACGCGCTTCCTGTCGAGTTCGCCGGCCGGCGTTCCCGCCGGCGCCCACTCCGCGTAGTAGACGCTCATCGTCGGGACGAGCCATGTCCCCTGCCGCACCATCTGCGCGATGGACGTATCCTCCAGCTCGAGTCCGTGCTCGATCGAGTCGCATCCGCCATCGAGCGCGCGATGGAGCCCGACGCCGTTGTAGGCGTGGCATGCGACCTTCCTGCCCCAGCCATGCGTCTCGTCCACGATGGCCTCGAGCTCGTCCAGGGTCAGCGTGGGTTGCGAGACGAGGTTGCCCTGCCGGTCGACCCAGGAGCGGTGCGTCATGTAGACCTTGATCCAGTCGGCGCCGTTGGCGAGCTGCTCGCGGGCGGCCTTGCGCGCTTCGACGGGGCCATCGATGAGCTGCGCCCCCTTCGGCACCTCGATCTCCGGGGCGTAGCCCTCGAGCGGGTAGCCGCCCGTCGTCGAAATGGCCCGCGTGACGACGAACATCCGGGGGCCCGGAATGTAGCCCCCCTCGATCGCCCGCTTGATCCCGACGTCTCCGTAGCCGGCACCCTCGGTCTCGACATCCCGGATCGTCGTGAAGCCCTGTTCCAGAGCGCGGCGCGCAGAGACCGCGGCCCGCGCCGCCCGAAATGCATTGCCCTGCTTCAAGAGCTGCGCGTCGTAGCCGCCCTCGGCCGGATCCTCGCCCTGGAGAAAAATGTGCGTGTGCGTGTCGATGAGCCCGGGCAGCACGGTCGCGTGAGAGAGGTCGATCACCGCCGCTTCCGGAGGGATCTTCGCCGCCGACCAGTCGCCCACGCTCTCGATGCGGTTGCCGCGGATGACGATGGCCTGGTCGCGTCGCGGCGCTCCCGACGTCCCGTCGATCAGCGTTCCGGCGCGAATCACCGTCGCGGGCTGCGCCTTCTCCGCCTGGGCAACGAGCGGCAGAGTGGAGAGGATCAGCAGAACTCCGAGAGATCCGGTCCGGCGCATGGTCTGGCTCCTGTCTAATAAAATAAGGCTAATAAGTATCCTATCCGAAATTCATAAGGCTTCTAACCGCTCGTAACCCCTCGATCGTTCGGAATCCGTGCCAGCAGTAGTTGTCGCCATCCACGAAGATCCGGCGCGTATGGCCTCCGAAGAGCTTCTCGGCGAGGGCACCATGCTTCTCCTCCGCAGAAGGGAAACGGCTCGCTCGGAAAGATGTGCACCTGCGGCTCGCGGGCGAGCGCCTCGGAGGGGTGCGTCGTCGGATAGCGTACGGTCTCCGTTCCCGTAAACGTTCTCGCCGCCGGCCAGTCGAATCAGATCGGCGACGTACGTGTCGTCCGAAATCGTCATCCACGGGTCCTTCCAGATCCAGTATGCGTAGCGAAAACGGCCCCTCGGCGGCTCCGAGGCCAGGGCCTGGAGCTCCGTCTCGATCCGCGCGGCGAGGACGTCGGCCTGATCGCCCGTGTCGAACAGCTTTCCCCAGTGGCGGACCGCCTCGGGCACCTGCGCGACCGTCCTGGTCAGGGTGACGTCCACCTCGATCCCGGCCTCGCGAAGCGCCTCGACGTCCTCGCGGCGATTCTCTTCGGCGTTGGCCAGGACGAGGTCGGGCTTCAAGTCCAGAATGCGCGCGATGTCCGGGCTCTTCGTGCCGCCGACGCGCGGCAGGCCCCAGAGCATTCCACTCGGCCGCGTGCAGTAGCGCGTGACACCGGCCAGCGACTTCAGGCCGCCGATGGCCACGATCGTTTCGGTGATGGACGGGCAGAGCGAAACCACCCGCTTGGCAGGCACCCGGGAAGTCTATGCCGGGGATCTTTGGTTACACTCAGAGAAGTTTGGACGTCTCGGCCAAGGACCTCGCCCTGCTCCTGCGCTCGCGCCATCCTCTGGTGGTGTGCGAAACGGTGGAGGAACAGCGCTTCGAAGCCCTCGTCCGCGAGGTTTCGAGCGGCCTGACCATTCCCCTCTGGACCTGGAGCGCCGCGAGCGGCCTTTGCCCCGCCCATCCCTCGGAAGCCGAGGGCTCGGTCGAATTGGCCGTCGCCCTGCGCGCCATCCGCAAGACGGTCGGCGAGGGGACCTTCCTGCTCAAGGACCCGATGGCGCATCTCGAGCCACCGGCGACCCTGCGGCTGCTTCGGGAGACCGCGCAGGAGTTTGCCGGGTCCGCCCGCACGATCGTGCTCGTCGGGCCAGCGATGCCGGAGAAGCCGGAGCTCGCCGACATCGCCGTCCGCTTCGAGTTCGCCCTGCCCGGTCCCGATGAGCTGCGCGATCTGCTCATCCGCGTCGTGCGCCGGCTGCCCCGGGACAGCCCGGGCGTCCGTGTGAAGCTCTCGCGCCCGGACGCAGAGGGCATCGTGGCGGACCTCCAGGGGCTGACGATGTTCGAGGCCGAGCGGGCGCTCGCGCGGGCCATCGTCGAGGACAACGCCCTGACCGCGGCGGACCGGCCGCGCATCCGCGAGACGAAGAAGGGGCTCGTCGAGGGCGGCGGCATGCTCGAGTTCATCCCGACGCCCGAGGGGCTCGACCAGGTCGGCGGCCTCGAACGGCTCAAGAAGTGGATCGCGACCCGCAAGGCCGGGCTTCTGCCCGGGCCCGACCAGAAGCCGCTCGATCCGCCCAAGGGAATTCTCCTGCTCGGGGTGCAGGGCTGCGGAAAGAGCCTGGCGGCCAAGGCGATCGCGTCGAGCTGGGAGCTGCCGCTGCTCTCGCTCGACGCCGGAAAGCTCCTGGCCCCGTACATCGGAGAGTCCGAGCGCAACCTGCGCGATGCCCTGCGCCGCGTCGAGCGGATGGCGCCCTGCGTCCTCTGGATCGACGAGATCGAAAAGGCCTTCACGTCCTCCCGATCGTCGGAGTCGGACGGGGGCGTCTCGAAGCGCCTGATCGGCATGCTCCTCGTCTGGATGCAGGAGAGGGCCTCGCGCGTCTTTCTCGTCGCCACCGCGAACTCGGTCGAAGAGCTTCCCCCCGAGATCATGCGCAAGGGGCGCGTCGACGAGATTTTCTTCGTGGACCTGCCGGCGCCGGCCGCGCGCGCGGAGATCTTCCGCCTGCACCTGCAGCGGCGCCAGGAGGACCCGGTGCTGTTCGACCTGGCGGAGCTCGCGAGCTCTTCCGAGGGTTTCTCCGGGGCCGAGATCGAACAGGCGATCGTCTCGGCCCTCTACGAGGCGCGGGCCGGCCGCTTCCCGCTCGACACGGGGGCGATCCTCGTCGCGCTGCGATCGACCCGCCCCCTGTCGGTCGTGCGCGCCGAGCACATCCATGCCCTGCGCGCCTGGGCCGCGGGCCGCTGCGTGCCGGCGGACTGACGCCCGGCGCCCGCACGCCCCCGCGCGGCGGACGAGCGACTCACATCACTTTGTGACGCTGTAGGCCAAGCCGAGCCCCTTCGGATCCGCCTCGGCGCCTCCGAGGTACCGGTGCAGCCAGTCCATCACGGTGTTGTGCCAGAGGCAGGAGTTGCCGGGCTTCAGAACCCAGTGGCCTTCGTCGGGAAACATCAGGAGCTTCGAAGGCACGCCCTGGATCTGAAGCGCCGTGAAGAGCTGGAGACCCTGCCCGAAGGGCACGCGGTAGTCGCGCTCGTTGGTGATGACGAGCATGGGGGTCTTGAAGTTGCCGGCCGACTCCATCGGGCTCCACTTCCGGTAGAGATCCGAGTTCCAGGGCCAGCCCTTGAACTCCCAGAGCGGAAACCAGAGCTCCTCGGTCTCGAGGTTGGACGAGGTGAGATCGAAATCGCCGTCGTGCGAGACGAGCGCCTGGAAGCGCTGCGTGTGCCCGGCGATCCAGTTGACCATGTAGCCGCCGTACGACGCGCCCGCGGCGCCGATCTTCGTCCGGTCCACGTAAGGCAGCGACTCGAGGTCGTCGGCCTGGCGCATCAGGTCGTCGTAGACCTGTCCGCCCCAGTCGCCGCTGATCGCGTCGAGAAAGTCCTGGCCGAATCCCGTCGAGCCGCGGGGATTGGCCGCATAGACGACGTAACCGTAGGCCGCCCAGACCTGGGGGTTCCATCGGTACGACCAGCCGTCCATCCACGCGCCCTGCGGGCCGCCGTGGATCAGAAAGACGGCCGGGTACTTCTTCGACGGATCGAAGGACGGTGGCTTCACGACCCAGGCCTGGAGCTTGCGCCGGTCGGAGGAGTCCGTGAAGCGCTCGGAGACCTCTCCCGGAGTCAGCTCCCGAAAGAGCGCGTCGTTGACGTGGGTGATCGCCGCGGGCGCCTTGCCGTCCGCGCCGACGCTCCAGAGCTCGGCCGCGCGCGAAAGCGTGCTCGTGCCGAAGACGATGCGTCCGCCCGAAACGGCGAGGCCGGCGACCGAGCCGCCCGTCCAGAGCGGGACCGGCGCGCCGCCCGTCGCCGGAACCCGGTAGAGCGTCTCCCGCCCGCGCACCTGCGAGGCGAAGACGAGGGACTTCGAATCCGGGGCCCATCGGAAGTCGTCGATCCAGAAGTCGAAATCGTCCGTGAGGCCGCGGACCTGGCCCGTCGCGCGGTCGAGGAGCATCAGGCGGAAGCGGTCCGCCTCGAAGCCTGCCCGCTTCTGCGACCGGTAGGCGATCCACTTGCCGTCGGGCGAAAAGCGCGGAGCCCCGTCGAAGGCCGGGTTCGACGCCGTGAGGTTCTTCGCGCTCGCACCGCCGGCGAACGCAACGACCCATAGAGTCCGAGTTGGTCGAGAGCGCCTCGATCCTGTCCGGATTCGACGCGTAGACGAGGTCCCGTCCGTCGGGCGAGACGTCCCAGGCCTCGCCGCCGCCGACTTCGAAGGGCGGCGCGTCGCGATCCCCGGGCGTCAGGTCGACGGCCGCCCCGCCCGCCACGGGGACCTTCCAGATGTGCGTGCGGGTCCCGTCCTTCCAGGAGTCCCAGCGGCGGAAGAGCAGCCGCTCGGCCACGCGCGCCTTCACCTTCGAGTCCGCGCGGGCCTTGAGCCCCTTCTCCAGGCACGCCGAGTCGGCGCAGTCGGGGAACACGTCCGAAGCGAAGACGAACCACTTCCCGTCGGGCGACCAGCTGTAGCCGTTGACCTCGGTCGGAAACGATGTTGCCCTGACCGGATCGCCGCCGGCCAGATCCATGACCCAGACCTGCGAGCCGCCGTCGCGGTTCGAAAGAAACGCGAGCCTGCGGCCGTCCGGCGAGAATTTCGGGTCGGAATCCCGCTTTTCGCCGGAGGTCATCCGGCGGGCCTCGCCGCCCGCGGCGGGAACGATCCAGATCGCCGAGCGCGACGTATTGGCCTCGACGTCCGGCGTCGACACCGAATACGCGACCTCGCGGCCATCCGGCGAGACCGAGAACCCGCCGATGCGCCGGACTCTTGCCAGCTCTTCGAAGCGGACCGGCCGGTCCGCGGCCAGGACGACCGGCGCGGCGGCGGCGATGCAGACGAAGAACATACGACTGAGGCGCATGAAAGATCCTCCCCGGCCTGGATTCTATCCGCCCGACGTCGGCGGCCCGGACGCCGCATCCCTTTGGTATCATTCCGGCTCCCGCGGGTCGCCACCCGCCAAAGGAGACGCATGTCGAGCGCCGTTCTCGAAGAGAAACACGCCAAATCCACGAGCCGATCGCCGATGATCAACGACTTTTCGATCCACGTTGCCACGGCCAACGGCTCCGGCAGCATGTCCTCGAACAGCATCCTGATGCGGGCGATCTTCCAGATGGGGATCCCGGTTTCGGGCAAGAACCTCTTCCCCTCCAACATCCAGGGCTTGCCGACATGGTTCACGATCCGGGCCTCCAAGGAGGGCTTCATCGCCCGGCGGCGGGACGTGGGCGTCCTGATCTGCATGAACCCGGAGACCGCGCACGAGGACGTACGGTCCGTCGCGCCGGGCGCGGCCGTCGTCTACGAGGAAAGCCTGAAGCTCGACACCCTCCGCAACGACGTCGTCTTCTACCCGGTCCCCTTCCAGAAGCTCGTGCTCGAGCTCGTCCAGGACGGCAAGCTGCGGCGGCTGGCCGTCAACATGATCTACGTCGGCGTGGCGGCCTGGCTGCTCGACGTGGACCTGGCCGAAGTCGAAAAGGCCGTCGCCAAGCAGTTCAAGAACAAGGCCGCCGCCGTCGAGATCAACATGAAGGCGATCCGGGGCGGCCTCGAGTGGGCCCGGACGAACCTGACCAAGCGCGACCCGTTCCGCCTGGAGCGCATGAACGCGACTGCCGGCAAGATCATCATCGAGGGCAACGCGGCGACCGCGATCGGCTGCATGATGGCCGGCGTCCAGTTCCTGGCCTGGTACCCGATCACGCCGTCCTCCTCGCTGGCGGAGGCGCTGATCGACTACGCCGGCCGGTACCGAATCGACCCCGAGACCGGAGAGCCGACCATGTCCATGGTCCAGGCCGAGGACGAGCTCGCCGCCCTCGGCATGGTCCTCGGTGCCGGGTGGGCCGGCGCGCGGGCGATGACGACGACCTCGGGCCCCGGCATCTCGCTCATGTCCGAGTTCACGGGCCTGGGCTACTACGCCGAGGTTCCGGCCGTGATCGTGGACGTCCAGCGCGTGGGCCCCTCCACGGGACTGCCCACGCGGACGATGCAGGGCGACATCACCTCGACCTACTACCTCTCGCACGGCGACGCGAAGCACATCCTGCTCCTGCCGGGCTCCGTCGAGGAGTGCTACGCGATGGCCATGGACGCCTTCGATCTGGCCGAGCGCTTCCAGACCCCGGTCTTCCTGATGACGGACCTCGACCTCGGCATGAACAACTGGATGGCGGACCCGTTCCCCTTCCCGGACCGGCCGCTCGACCGCGGCAAGGTCCTGCGCACGAAGGAAGAGCTCGACGCGCACATCGCGAAGTTCAAGGAATTCGCCCGCTATCGCGACGTGGACGGCGACGGCATCCCCTGGCGCACGCTGCCCGGGCTTCATCGACGCGCCCGGCGGCCACGTACTTCACGCGCGGCTCCGGCCACAGCGAGCGCGCCCAGTACACGGAGCGGCCCGAAGACTACAAGAACAACATGGACCGCCTCGCGCGCAAGTTCGAAACCGCGAAAAAGCACGTCCCCGCGCCGATCGTGTCGGACGGGTCCGGCTCCCGGATCGGCATCATCGCCTACGGCTCGTCGGACTTCGCCGTCGAAGAGGCGCGGGTGATCCTCGGGCGCAAGGGCATGAAGACCGACTACCTGCGCCTGCGCGCGCTCCCCTTCACGGCCGCGGTCGCCGCGTTCATCGCCGCGCACGACCGCGTCTACGTCGTCGATCAGAACCGCGACGGCCAGATGTACGACCTGCTTCGCCTCGAAATCGGCGGCAACACGGACAAGCTGCGCTCCATCCGCCACTACGACGGCTTCCCCCTCGACGCCGAGACGGTGATCGAAGGCGATCGACGCCGGGGAGAAGAAGTAATGTCCTCCACCGCCGAGCCCAAAGCTCCGCCCGTCAACCGCGCCGGCCTGACCGTCAAGGAGTACGGCGGATCGAAATCGACGCTCTGCGTCGGGTGCGGCCACGACGTCATCACCCGCCAGATCACGCAGGCCCTCTACGAAATGTCCATTCCGCCCTACAAGATCGCCAAGATGTCGGGCATCGGCTGCTCGTCGAAGACGACGGCCTACTTCGCCGACCGCGGCCACGGCTTCAACGCCGTGCACGGACGGATGCCCGCGGTCGCCACGGGCGCGATGATGGTCAATCCCTCGCTGCTCGCGATCGGCGTCTCCGGCGACGGCGACACCGCCTCGATCGGCGCGGGCCAGTTCGTCCACCTGCTGCGCCGCAACGTGCCGATGGTCTACATCGTCGAGAACAACGGCGTGTACGGCCTGACGAAGGGCCAGTTCTCCGCGACCGCCGACGCCGGCTCGAAGCTGAAGACCGGGGCCGTCAACGACCTGCCCGCGATCGACCTCTGCGCGCTGGCGATCGAGCTCGGCTGCGGCTACGTCGCGCGGTCGTTCTCGGGCGACATGAAGCAGCTCGTCGGCCTGCTCAAGGGCGCGATGGCGCACCGCGGGACGGCGCTGCTCGACGTCGTGTCCCCCTGCGTCACGTTCAACAACCACGACAGCTCGACCAAGTCCTACAAGTGGGCCAAGGACCACGAGATCCCGATCCACGAGATCGGCTTCATCCCCTACTACGAGGAGATCTCGGTCGACTACGACCCGGGCACCACGCAGGACGTCGTGCTCCACGATGGGTCGCACATCCGGCTGCGCAAGCTGCGCGAGGACTACGACGCGACCGACAAGGGCAAGGCCCTCGCGCTCTGCATGGAGGCCCACGAGAAGACCGAGTTCCTGACGGGGCTCATCTACGTCGAGCCGGCCAAGAAGGACTTCCTGGAGCTCTCGGGCGTTTCGAGGAACCCGATCGTGGCGCTGCCGGATGCGCGGCTGCGGCCGTCGAGGAAGGCGCTCGACGAGATCATGGAGTCGTTGAAGTGACGCTACGCGGAGAAGGCCTTCTGGGCCTGCGAAGGAGCGTTCAATGGCCCGGCCCCCGGATCCCGGTCCGGCAGGGCGATGCCTTCTTCCCTCATGCGATCGCGCTCGCCGCTGCCGGCGAGCACGGGCAGGAGTGACGCATCCGAGGGAGGCGTGGTCCCGTCGCCGGGGTAATAGGGCCGGTAGCCGTAGCCGTGCTTTGCGATCTCATCCCGGGTCTCGCGGAGGCGGTCGATCGAGAAGACCGCGTCCTCGCGGGTGAAGAACGCCATCTCGTAGTTGCGCGTCATCCAGATCGCGTCCTTCGGGCAGGCGTCCACGCAGAAGCCGCAGAACACGCAGCGCATCATGTCGATGTCGAACACGACCGGGTACTTCTCGTAGGCGATCTTCGGGTGCTCGCCCGCGACGATCGAGATGCACTCCGCCGGGCAGGCCTGCTGGCACATATAGCAGGCCACGCACTTCATCGTTCCGTCCTCGCGGGTCTTCAGGATGTGCTTGCCCCGGAAGCGGCCCGAGTAGTTGCGCTTCTGCTCGGGGTACAGGATCGTCGGCATCCCCTTCGGGTGGACGAGGTTGCGCAGGAGGTGGCGCAACGTGACGGCCATGCCGCGCACGATCTCGGGCAGGTAGAGTTTCTGCAGGAGCGTCAGCCTGTTCGGGACCCGCCGGCCGACGTCGATCACGCCGCTCATCGGTCGAGCTCCCCCGCGATGACGTTCAGGGTGCCCAGGGTGGCGATCGCGTCGGACACCGTTCCGCCGACGACGATTTCCTCGAACGCCGCCATGTTCGGGAAGCACGGCGGCCGGACCTTCAGCCGGTAGGGGCCGCCCCGGCCGTCGGAGACCGCGTAGAAGCCGAGCTCTCCGTTTCCGCCCTCGATCCACTCGTACCGCTCGCCCGCCGGCACGCGGATGCCCTCCATGGTGAGCTTGAAGTGGTAGATGAGCGACTCCATGTCGTGGTACACGGCGTCCTTCGGGGGCAGGACGACCCGCCAGTCGTCCGAGTTGACGGGCCCCTTCGCCGGGAACACGTCGAGCGCCTGGCGGATGATCTTCAGCGACTGGCGCATCTCCTCGATGCGGACGAGGTAGCGCGCGAAGTTGTCCCCGTCCTGCGAGATCGGGATGTCCCAGTCGAACTTGTCGTAGAAGTCGTAGGGGCGGGACCGCCGCACGTCGTAGGGCACTCCCGACGCCCGCAGCATGGGTCCCGTCATCCCCCAGGCGATCGCCTGCTCCTTCGTCACGATGCCGGTGCCCGAAAGGCGGTTGCGCACGATCCGGTTGTTGGTGACGAGCTTCTCGACGTCGTCGATGAACGTCGGGATCGACTCGAGCAGCGCGCGGCAGCGCGCCACGAAGTCGCCCGGGACGTCGACGGCGAGCCCCCCGACCCGCACGTAGGACACGGTCAGGCGCGCGCCGCAGCAGGCCTCGAGCAGGTCGTAGATGTTCTCGCGGTTCTCGTAGAGGTAGATGAAGTTCGTCAGCGCGCCGATGTCCACGAGGTTCGCGCCGATGCAGACGCAGTGGTCCATGATCCGCGTGAACTCGGAGAGGATCGTGCGCGCCAGGCGCCCCCGGTCCGGGACCTCGACGCCGAGCATCGCCTCGACCGTGCGCACGTAGCCGACGCCGTTCAACATCGCGGACACGTAGTTGAGCCGGTCCGTGTACGGGATGATCTGGTTCCAGTGGTGGGTCTCGGCCATCTTCTCGAAGCACCGGTGCAGGTAGCCGATCATCGTCTCGGCGCGGACGATCCGCTCTCCGTCGAGCCGGGCGACGAGGTGGATGATCCCGTGGGTCGCCGGGTGCGAGGGCCCGATCGAGATCGTCTGCGTCTCGAAGTGCCCGGCTCGCGCGTCCGTCTCCTTCGACCACTCCGGCATCCGGAGGTCCTCCTCGGCGAAGAACCAGCGCTGACCCGGGGCGTAGTCCTTACGCAGCGGATGGCCGACGAAGGCGTCGTGACACAGCAGCCGATGGAGGTTCGGATGCCCGGGGACCTCGAAACCGAAGAGGTCGTACGCCTCGCGCTCGAACCAGTTCGCCGCCGGATAGATGTCGCAGACGGTCGGCAGCGAAGGCCTCTCCGCGTCCGGCAGGAGCACCCGCACGCGCACGCGCTCGTTGCTCGGGAGCGAATGGAGGTGGACGACCGCTTCGAAGCGGGTCGTCTGGCCGGGTCGGCGCAGGTTGTCCACGCCGCAGAGGTCGATGAAAAGGTCGTACCGGCAACCCGGGTCGTCGCGCAGGAACCGCGCCAGGGCCGGCCAGTCCTTCGGGGACACTTGGATCGTCGGCAGGTCGCGTTCCACGACCTCGGCCCGGCCCGCCACGGGGGAGGCCGCGATGCGCTGGCGGACCTTCTCGGCCGCGGGCGAGAGGGCCGTCTCGAGCGCGACCGTCACGTCAGCCGTTCCGCCGCGAACTTCGCGGACCGCGTGTCGCGGGACTTTTCGCCGGAGGCGATCTTTTTCTGGAGCTCCATGATGGCGTGGATCAGCTCCTCGGGCGTGGGCGGGCAGCCCGGCACGTAGACGTCGACCGGGATGATCTCGTCGATGCCCTGCGTCACGTGGTACGCGCGGTAGAAGCCGCCGGAGGATGCGCAGACGCCCATCGAGATCACCCACTTGGGCTCGGGCATCTGGTCGTAGATCTTGCGCAGCACCGGGGCCATCTTGTCCGTGACCGTGCCCGCCACGATCAGCAGGTCCGCCTGACGCGGCGAGAACCGCACGACCTCGGAGCCGAAACGCGAGATGTCGTAGTGAGCGGCCGCCACCGACATGAACTCGATACCGCAGCAGGCCGTCGCGAACGGGAAAGGCCACAGGGAGTTCTTGCGCGCCCAGGAGACCATCTCCTCCAGGCGCGTCACGAAGTAGTCCGCGCCCCCCGCGCCCCCCGGTCGGGGAGGCTGGAGCGCCGGAAGCTCCCCCTTCTTGCCGAAGAGACCCATCGCGCGCGATTCTACTTCAGCCGAAGTTGACCGTGTAGCCGAGCGACTTCATGTCGCGCATGCGGTCGAGGTAGACGAGGCCGTCCAGATGATCGATCTCGTGCTGGAGGACGCGGGCGTGGAAGCCCGAGGCCTCGAACTCGATCGCCTTGCCCGAGCGGTCGAGCGCCCGCACGCGGATCGTCGCAAAGCGCGGCACGACCCGGCCGAGCAGGAACGGGACCGACAGGCAGCCCTCGGAGTCCTTGTCCTGCTCCTCCCCCACGCCCTCGTAGGTCGCGTTGAAGAGGGCGGTCAGGGGCACCTCTGGCTCCTTCCTCTTGCGGGTCTCCGGGTGCACTTCGTACAGGAAGACGCGCAGCGGCGTGAAGACCTGCGGCGCGGCGATGCCCGTGCCGTCGTACTCGCGCATGGTGTCCTCGAGGTCCGTCAGAAACGACTCGTAGTCGCCCCGGCTGACGGCCCTGGGGTCGACGGGCTCCGACACCGCGCGGAGGACTTTCACGCCGAGCTTCGCGACTTTGAGAATCATGGGCAGTGAGAGGCTAGCTACTCCGCCAAAATGGTGCCCAGGGACGGAATTGAACCGCCGACACAGGGATTTTCAGTCCCTTGCTCTACCAACTGAGCTACCTGGGCGTCCGGGAGGACCGTCGAACGAGCCGGCGCAGTCTAGCGGAATCGGGGGGGTCGGGGCAACGCCGGCGCGTCAGCGCCGGGGCACGACCGACGGCCCGTGTGCGGGTCCGGGCGGCCGGACCGGGATCGCGCGGCCCTCCACGGGAAAGCCGATCACGAACAGGTGGCCGTTGTTCTGGGCGTAGATCCGGCCGTCCCGGCCGAGCGAGACGGGCGTATAGGCGGCGCCGAGCGCGAGGTTCAGGAAGATCTTCTCGCGCACCGCCCCGTCGGGCCCGATCGCGTACAGGAACCCGTCTTCGCTGTTGGCGTAGATCACGCCATCGGCGTCGACCGCGGGCTGGTTGACGCACCACTCGAACCCGTCCGGGTGATCGTCCACGCAGGAGATCGATCCATCCGACCGGCGCGCGCAGCTCTCGGTGTTGGTGTTGGTCAGCGTCCACTCGGCAACGAGGCCCGCGTCGAGCGACGTCAGGTCGTAGCTCTCCTGGCCCTCCGGCCCGCTGTAGTGATTGTCCTTCGTCAGGATCGAGTAGGTGCCGTCGTGGGGAAAGACGGCCGGCGTGATGTCCCAACCGAAGTCGTATGTCGCGAGAACGCTGCCGTTCGCGTCGAACTTGAGAAAGTGCCCGCGCGAGTAGTTGTAGGAGGTCTGCGATCCGTAGAGCACGGCCCCGTCGGGCAGCACGACCGGCGACGCGGTCGAGAGATCGACGACGCGGCCCGCGGGCTGGTCGTTGGTGGCGGGGTCCACCCCGACGTGGGCCCCGTCGCGGCACCCGGTCGCGGTGCCGATCGGGACCAGCACCCCGCAGCCGTCGTTCAGGATTCCGCGCAGCGACGCGCTCCAGGCCGGGGTCAGGTCCGGATGCACGGCGACGAGGCAGGCGTAGCGGCTGTTGCGGTGCGCGCGGCTGACGGTGTAGATCGTTCCGCCGGGCGCGATCGCGGGAACCACGTTGACGCCGGGGCGCTGCGAGCCGCAGGCCGAGGAGGGCGGCGCCGCGTCGGGCGACGGCGGCCACGGCAGCTGGTCGCGCGAGAAAGTCCCCTGACAGAGATCGCTCGCCAGCGGCTCGCCCGACACGAGGGAACCGAAATCCACCCGGGCGGCCTTGCCGTCGGGAGCGATGCGCACGAGCCACGCGCCGACGACGTCCGCACCCCACGGGTCCGCCGGATCGAGCTGGATCGCGTCGTACACGATCGCGCCGTCCGGAGCGACGGCGAGGCCGCCCGCGACGTACCGCGTGGCGACGAGGTCGGCAAACGGAGAGAGGCGCGCGTCGGCGATCCCCGTCTGCTTCGACACCCTGTGGACCGTGCCCCCGGCGCCGGGCACGTACAGATACTCCCGCGCGAGCGCCGGGAGGAACACGGGCTCCCATCCCGCGAGGCCGCCGCCCGCGTTCGGCTCGGGCTTCCAGTCGCTCTCGAACGTCCACAGCGCAACGAGTGCTCCGCCCTGCCAGCGGTACTTGGTCACGTTCCAGATCTGCGTGTCCCAGGCGTCTGCCCCGCAGGGAATGGGAGCGAGGCTTCCGGTCGGAGGACAGCCGACGTAGACACCGGTCTTGCGCGTCATGTAGACGTCCCCGCCGTCGGCGAGCGGCACCGCGTAGTGCACGAGGAGGTTGCCGTCATGGTCGGCTTCCTCCGCGGCGACGAACGGATCGTAGACGACGTCGGCGAGGATCTTCACGAGGGGTTGGCCGATCACCGGGGACGATCCACCGTGCCCCGGATCGCGGCCCCACTGCGGCCAGTCGGCCGTTTGCGCCGCCGCGAGTCCGGGCGCCAGGGCGAGCAGCGCGGCCAGCATCGAGACGCCCGGCCACCGCTCGATCGGGGCAGGCTTGCCGGCGCGGCCGATTAAGGTAATCATCGCCATCGCCGTCATCATAGGCCGGGCGCGGCAGGGAATTCCCGCGGCCGGAGAGAGGTTTCCCCGCCGAATGCCAAACCAAGTTCGCCTCCGCCGCCTCTTACCGCGCCTTCTTGGCGCGGGTTTCGTTGCCGCCGCGGCCATCGGCCAGGAGGCGACGCCCCCGGCCGCTTCGCCGAATCCCGAGGCCAACCGCCCGGTCCAGAGCCCGGGCAACGCCGAGTGGGCCCCGGACGTCGCCTTCGCGAAGAAGCGCGCTGCCGCGCAGAAGAAGCTGGTGTACTACGAGATCGGCGGCGAGACTTGCGGCGACTGCCGGCGGATGCAGGGCCTGCTCTACCCTGCCTTCGATTTCGAGGCCCTCCTCATCGGCATGGTGCCCGTCCAGGTGAAGCTCGAGTCGGCCGAAGGCCAGGCGATCGGCGAGCGCTACTCGATCACCGAGACTCCCGCGGTCCTGATCACGACGCCGGAAGGCCGGCTCGTCTTCCAGATGCAGGGATTCAAGGACGCCGGGGACTTCTACCGGCACGCGCACAAGGACATCGACGCCTATCGAAAATTTGCGGCGGTGGTCGACGCGCAGGACGTCAAGACCCTCTCGGCCGAGGAGGCCTACTCGAGCGGCCGGGCGCTCTACACGCGCCTCGACTACGACGGGGCGGCGCTGCGCCTGCAGCGCGCCGCCGACGCTCCGGGCGCCACGCCCGAGTTGAAGGAAAGCGCACTCATGGGCCTGGCCGCCGCGGAACGCCAACTCGGACACATTGGCGCGGCCCGCGGGACGGCCCGCAAGGTCGTCGCGACGACGAAGAATGCCGACCAGAAGGAGCGCGCCGAGCTCTTCCTGGCAGAGCTCGACTTGACGGAGAACAAGCCCGGCGACGCGCTGGTGGCGTACAAAAAGTTCGTCAAGGACCATCCCAAGTCTCCGTATCTCGAGAAGGTTCGCGGTTTCATCGCCAAGCTCGAAGCGGCGGCGCCCAAGTCGTGAAGCGCGCCCCGACCGCCGCACTCGCCTTCGCGCTGGCCTTCGCCACATCCACCTTCGCGGCCGGACCCCCGGACCCCGCGAGCCTGCTCACCGTCAGCGCTTCGGTCACACCCGGCGCCGTGCCCGGGCAGGGCACGCTTGCGATCCGCGCGAGGCTCGCAGCCGGGTGGCACGTCAACAGCCATGAGCCTTCGGACGACTACCTCATCGCCACGGCCGTCACCCTCGATCCCTCCGCCGGCGTGCGCCTGGGCGAGCCCCACTATCCCGAAGGCAAGGCGCAGAAGTTTGCGTTCTCCGACAAGCCGCTCTCCGTTTACGCCGACGAGTTCTCGATCGAAGTCCCGGCCGAGTGGGGTTCCGGCCCCGCCCCTGCGCTCTCGGGCGCCGTCGAATTCCAGGCCTGCAACGACGCGCAGTGCCTCGCTCCGACGTCCGTCAAGTTCCGATCCGCGGGGATTGCGGCCGCGGTCATTGCGGCGGCCGCGCCGGTCACGGGAGGCGCGATTCCACTCTCGGAGGCGCGCCGGCTCCAGGGATCCGCGCCCGCCGCCGGGGCCTCCGACGACTTTGGCGATCTGCTCAAGAGGCGGGGCCTCGCGGGCGTCCTGCTGCTGCTCTTCGGCTGGGGCCTGGCCTTGAACCTCACGCCCTGCGTGTATCCGGTGATCCCGCTGACGGTCAGCTTCTTCGGCGCGCAATCCCCGGGACAGGCACGCCGCACGCTGCTGCTCGCGTCCGTCTACGTCCTCGGAATGGCCACCATGTACTCGGCGCTGGGCGTCGCCGCGGCGCTCTCGGGGCGGCTCTTCGGCGCCGCGCTGCAGTCGCCCTGGGTCCTGGGGGTCGTCGCCCTCGTCCTGGTCCTGCTCGCCCTTTCGATGTTCGGCTACTACGACATCCAGGTGCCGACCGCGCTGATGCAGAAGACCGGGGCGCGAAAGGGAGTCGCCGGCGCCTATGGAATGGGCCTGCTCGTGGGGGTCGTCGCGGCGCCCTGCGTGGGCCCCGTCGTGCTCGGCCTGCTCGCGTTCGTCGCGGCCACGCAGGACGCCCTGCTCGGGTTCCTCTTCTTCTTCGTGCTCTCGCTCGGGCTGGGACTGCCCTTCCTCGTTCTCGCCGCGTTCTCGGGACGGATCGCCGCCCTGCCCCGGGCCGGCGCATGGATGGAAGGCGTCAAGAAAATCTTCGGCTGGGTCCTGCTGGCGATGGCCGCGTACTTCCTGCGCACGGCCCTGCCTGGAGCCCTGGGAGCCTGGCTGCTGCCGGCGGTCCTCGCGATCGGCGCCGCGGCGATGCTCGTGCTTCACAAGACGCTCGGCCTCGGCGTACGCGCCGCGGTGGCCGTCCTGTTTCTTTCGGTCGCGGCCTTCTTCGCCCCGACCGGACGCGGCGACGCGGATGGACCGCCCTGGACCCCCTACGACGCCGCGAAGATCGCCGCGGCAGGCCATCCGGCGGTCGTGGACTTCTCCGCATCGTGGTGCCTGCCGTGTCTCGAGCTCGACAAGAAAACCTTCTCCGACCGGCGGGTGCGCGACGCGCTGGCGCGCCGCGGACTCTACAAGGCCGACATGACGAAGGCGGCCGCGGCCGACACCGTGGCGCTCGCGGACAAGTTCGGGATCCTCGGCGTGCCGACCGTCATCTTCCTCGATGCCTCCGGCTCCGAGCGCAAGGACTTGCGACTCGTGGGGTTCGAGGGGCCGGACGAGTTTCTGAAACGCCTCGAGAAAGCACCGTAAGCCGCGAAGGGTTATCCGGGGAGGCGGCCCAGTCTCTTCAGCGCTTCCTTGGCGGCCTTTCGCTGTGCCTCGCGCTTGGACGGCCCGCTCCCGCGCGAGAACGCTTCCCCGTCCCAGGCCAGCTCGACCACGAAGGCCTTCTCGTGGTCGGGGCCGGACTCCTCGACCACGCGGTAGTCCGGAAGCGGCAGGCCCAGGCTCTGGGCGGTTTCCTGGAGCGTCGTCTTGTAGTCGTGGAAGGAGAGGTCCCCGATGTCGATCCCGGAGACTTCGGGCTCGAAGGTGCGTCGAAGGAAAGCCTCCGTCGCCGGCAGGCCGGCGTCGAGATAAATCGCCGCTACCACCGCTTCGAACGCGTCAGCGAGCAGCGACAGCTTCTCCGCGCCGCCCGACCGGGCCTCGCCGGCCCCCATCCGCAGGAAGCGGCCGATCCCGAGCCCCCGCGCCTTCGAGGCCAGCATGGTGGCCGAGACCAGGTGCGCCTTGATCTTCGAGAGCGCGCCTTCCTGAAGGTTCGGGAAGGACCGGTAGATCAGCTCGCCGACGGCGAAGCCGAGGACGGCATCGCCGAGAAACTCGAGCCGCTCGTTGTTGGGTGCCCGGACTTCGCGGTTCTCGTTCGAGAACGATTTGTGCGTCAGGGCCCTCTCGAGCAGGCCGATGTCCTGGAACGTGTGGCCGAGCGGCTCCTGGAAGGCGGAGGCCGGCTCGATCACGACCCCGTTCGAGCTCATGTCAGTGGTGCCGGAGGCCGGACTCGAACCGGCACGGGCCTTGCGGCCCTCGGGATTTTAAGTCCCGTGCGTTTACCAATTTCGCCACTCCGGCGCGAAGGGATGAACAGCCGGAAGACGTGAAGACATAAGACGGGTGACGTGGAGGCGATTGGTTCCGGCATGCGACGTCGACCGTCTACCCTCTCCCGTCTCCGGATCTCGGCGGTCTGTTTGGAGGCGACGGGCGGATTCGAACCGCCGAATAAAGGTTTTGCAGACCTCTCCCTTAACCACTTGGGTACGTCGCCGTGATCGGCCGGAATTCTACCGCAGCCGACGCCAGCCCCGACCTAGCGCGGCCCGTGCGCGTAATCGCGGATCAGCCCGGTCACGACACCCTGGATCGTCACGTCCCGAGCGTCGAAGGTCAGGGGTTTCATGGCCGCGTTGGCCGGCTGGAGGCGCACGCGCTGGCCATCCATGTAGTAGCGCTTGAGCGTGGCCTCCCCGCGGACGAGCGCGATCACCGTTTGCCCGATCTCGGCCTTTTCGCGGCGCGCGACGACGACGAAATCTCCGTCGAGGATGCCGTCGTCGACCATCGACTCGCCCCGCACGCGCAGGACGAAATGCTCCCCCTTGCCGAGCAACGAGGCCGGGACCTCGATGGACTCGTCCTGCGGGAAAGGCTCGATCGGCCGGCCCGCGGCGACCTGCCCGAGCAGCGGCACGCCCCGTCCGGCCGGAACCTCGTCCTTCGGAGCGATGCCACGGCTGCGGTTCCACTCTCGCGCCAGAGCGCCCTTTTCCTCGAGGCGCTTCAGATGCTTCTGGACGGTACCGAAGGAGGAAAGCTGGAAGGTCTCGCGGATCTCGCGCTGCGTCGGCGAGATCCCGTGCTCGGCGCGATAGCTGCGGATGAAATCGAGGATTTCCTTTTGTCGTTTGGTGAGATTCATTGTGTTCCTAATGAAATAAGGCGTTCGTCATGTATCTCAAAATAAATTAAGGCCGAGGGAACCACCGCGGCCGCCCGGAGGCCTCACCGGGCCGGCCCATCGGCCTTGACGATCCACTGTAGGCGCAAATGGGGCGTAAGTCAAGTGCCACCCCCGCTTCGGTCCGATACCGCGCCCAGGCGCCGCCACCGCCGGCAGAACGGCGGACCATATCCCTTCGCCCCGCCCGAGCGCAAACGACGGCTCCGGGCCGGTTATCGTGGCGCCATGGCAGCACGGCGCCGGCGGATCGCCGTCATCGGGGCGGGGGCGGCAGGCTCCATGGCGGCGATCTTCGCCGCGGCGGGCGACGCGGAGACGATCCTGATCGAGCGCACGCCTGACGGCGGCCGCAAGATCCTCATCAGCGGCGGCGGGCGCTGCAACGTGCTGCCCGCTCGCAGCGACGAGTCGCGCTTCGTGACCGCATCGCCGCCACGCGCGCTCCAGCAGCATGCTGCGCTCCTGGCCCCTGCGCGAGCAGATCCCGTTCTTCGAGAACGCGCTCGGCATTCCGCTGGCCGAGGAGACGGAATCCGCAAAGCTGTTTCCGGCATCGAACCGCGCGCGCGACGTGCGCGACGCCCTGCTCGCCCTCGCCCGGCGCCGGGGCGTCGAGCTCCTGATGGACACGCTCGTCACCGGCCTCGCTGCGACCGCCGACGGCTGGAGGATCGAACGCGCGGGGGCGCCGCCCCTCGAGGCGAGAGCCGTCATCGTCGCCACGGGAGGGCTCTCCGTTCCGAAGTCGGGCAGCGACGGCCTGGGGCTCTCGATCCTCGAGGGCCTCGGCCACACGATCCACCCCACCTATCCCGCGCTCACTCCCCTGACGGCGCCCCCTTCACCGTTCACGGCGCTCGCGGGCCTCTCTCTTCCCGTGATGCTCTCGGCGCGAAGCGCGTCGGAGAGCGCCTCGGCAACGGGCGGTTTTCTCTTCACGCACCGCGGCTACAGCGGACCTTCCGTGCTCGACGTCTCCCACGTCGCCGTCCGGTCGAGAGGAGGCGACGCGGCGCCGGCGCGCCTCACGGTGCGGTGGACCCGATCCGACGACAAGGCGTGGGAGCGCGCACTGAAGCCCGGGCCGCGCACGGTGGCCGGCGTGCTGCGCTCCGAGCTCCCCGATCGCCTGGCCGGCGCCCTCTGCGTCGCGGCCGGCGTCGATCCGTCGCGATCTCTCGCCCAGCTGCGGCGCGAGGAACGGATCCGCCTCATCGAGACGCTCGTCCGCGGCGAACTGCCCTGGTCGGGGCATGAGGGCTACGCGAAAGCGGAAGTCACCGGCGGCGGCGTGAGCCTGGCGGAGGTCGATCCGGCGACGATGGAGAGCCGCAAGCACCCGGGGCTCTTTCTGTGCGGCGAGATCCTGGACGCCTTCGGCCCGATCGGGGGGTTCAACTTCCAGTGGGCCTGGGCGACGGGGCGGGCAGCGGGCATCGGGGCCGCCCAAAAACAAAGCGCCCCCCTCCCGGACGGGAGAGGGGCGCCGTAGAAGTCTCGTCTCTCGTCAGTGCTGGGATGCCATGGCCGCCGCGCGCTTCTCCATCTCGGCCTTCAGCTGCTCGAGGTTGAAGCTCGCGCCCTTCTGCATCGGCGGGTACTCGAGGAAGGTCTGCGCCGCCTTCGCGACCTCCTGCTGGACGTACACGAAGCGCCAGAACTCGTACGCGAACCAGTTGTAGTACGCGATCGAGCCGTTGTCCTTGCCGTTGTACATGCCCAGCCGCTCGAACGGGATCGAGGCGCAGGTTGACGAGGATCGGCCAGTCGACCTTGACCGTCGCGCCGAGCCAGCCGTTGGGCTGATCGGTGAAGCGGTACTTGTAGTCGTCGATGCGCACCGCCGAGAGCGTGCCCTCGGTGAAGTAGAAGAGCTCGTGGCGCCTGGACGGGCCCTTGCCCATCAGCATGTCGGTCTGGTCGTAGCCGTCGAGATGGACCTTGTAGGTCGTCCCGCCGACCGCCTTGCCCTTGAGGAGCTCCGACGTGATGTTCGGAGTTGCCCGCGAGCGACACGAACGTCGGGAACCAATCGAGGCCGGAGACGATGCCGTTCTCGATCTTTCCGGCCGGGATCTTGCCCGGCCACCGGATCATGGCCGGAACGCGGAACCCGCCCTCGAGCGCCGTGCCCTTGCCGCCGGCGAACGGCGTGTTCCCGCCGTCGGGCCACGTGAAGTTCTCCGCGCCGTTGTCGGTCGAGAAGGCGATGATCGTGTTGTCGTCGAGGCCGTTGTCCTTGACGTACTTCAGGACCGCGCCGACGATGTCGTCGAGCTGCGCCATGCCGGCTTCCTGGATGGACCAGCCGTTCTCGGGCGTGCGCAACTTCTGGTACTTCGGCGAGAGGTGCGTGACGACGTGCATGCGCGTCGGGTTCAGCCACAGGAAGAACGGCTTGTTCGTCGGCGCGCGACTTGTCGAGGAACTTGAAGGCGTTCGCCAGGATCTCGTCATCGATCGTCTCCATCCGCTCGGGACAGAGCGTGCCGGCGTCCTCGATCTTCTGCTTTCCGATCTTGCCCCAGCGCGGCTGCACGGTCGGGTCGTCCACGTCGGTGGCCCAGGTGTGGAGCATGTTGCGCGGGCCGACCGTGTCCTTGGCCGCCGGCGGGTAGTTCGGGTGGCAGGGGTCTTCCATCGCGTCGAGGTGGTAGAGGTAGCCGAAGAACTCGTCGAAGCCGTGGACGGTCGGCAGGAACTGGTTGAGGTCGCCCAGGTGGTTCTTGCCGAACTGACCGGTGGCGTAGCCCATGGACTTCAGCGCCGTCGCGATCGGTCGGCGCCTCGGCCGGCATGCCGATCGTCGCGCCGGCCTGGCCGACCGTCGTCATGCCCGTGCGGATCGGGAATCTCGCCCGTGATGAAGTTCGCGCGACCCGCCGTGCAGCTCGCCTCGGCGTAGTAGTCGGTGAACCGCATGCCCTCGGACGCGAGCCGGTCGAGGTTCGGCGTCCGCCCGGACATGATGCCCTGGTTGTAGGCGCCGATGTTCGACCAGCCGATGTCGTCGCCCATGATGAAGATGATGTTCGGCTGCTTCTTCTGCTGCGCCGAAGCCGGCGCCGCCGCGAGCAACGCGCTCGCCGCCAGGAGGAGGGCTCCGAGAATACGGTGGTTGATCCTCGCCATACGGTTTTCTCCTTGAACGACAGCTGGGTACGCCGGGGATGGCGTCCAGACCCGCGGAACTCTATCCCGAACGAAGCGATTCGCATATCAAGCCATTGGAGCTGGTCTGAGCCGCGATCCGGCAGGAAGCGTCACTTCCTTGCCCACGGCGGCGCCAGGCGCGCTCCAGGAGGCGGGAAATCCTCGCAACAAACACCGGGGCGAGAGGACTTGAACCGCCGACCATCGGTCCCGATCAAGAGCTTGGTCGACTCAGAATCGGAGAAGGCGGCTTCTCATCGTCTCGTCTTCGACCAGTTCCTCCGGGGGCCACGTTGGCGAAGCGATGGATCCTGCCAGCCGGGGCTCCGACACCTCATTCAGGCATTGGGCCAACTTTGTGCCGAGCGCCTGGATGTCCGCCTCTTCTTCCATGAGAGAGGCGTGGCCGCCCTGGACCTCGAGGACGTCGACCCCCTCCCCGCAGAGATCGGCCCACCCCAGGCTGCGGTCGGTCATGCGAAAGCGCGCGGTGGTGGGGAAAGTCCTTCCCGCGGTCCTTCACTCGGAAGAGCGTGACTCGGCCTTCGTAGAACTTCGGGACATAGCGGCGGGTGGCCCGATCGTTCGCTTCGAGAACTCTCCGTCGCGCCCTCTGCAGGGGGTGGAAGAGCGCTTCGTAGCCGCGGGAAACCGCAAGACCCGTCAGCCGAATCACGGTTGCGGCCCGGCGCAGCAGATAGGAGAGCTTCTCGCTCATCCCGATCCGCTTCCACGTGTCGAGGTGGGTCCGCGTTCGGTCACGGACGAACTCGAGACGCGTCGGTCGGAGGGGCAGGGGAAAATTCGCGGTATCGAACAAAGCGAGCAAGGCCGTTCTCTGGCCCTGGGCTCGCAGCTGACGGGCCATCTCGAAGGCAACCCTCCCCCCGAACGAATAGCCCCCGAGGTGGTACGGCCCTTCCGGCTGGAATTCGCGGATTTCTCGAACGTAGTGCGCCGCCATCTCTTCCACGGTCTCGTAGGGCCGCCGCTTTCCATCCAGACCCTGGGCCTGGAGTCCGTAGAAGGGTTGATCCGGTCCGAGCGCCAGGGCGAGCCCCCTGTAGTAGACGATGCCGCCGATTGCGTGGACGCAGAAGAACGGTGGCCTGGTTCCTTTGGGCTGGACCGCGACGAGCGAAGGAAACGGGCGCTTCGAGCGTCGCTTCCTCGGCTGGAACATCTCCGCCAGCTCCGCGACCGTCGGAGCCCGAAAGATCGCCGCCAGCGCCAGCTCCCGGCCGAGCTTCTTCTCGATTTTCGCCGCCAACCGAGCGGCCAGGAGCGAGTGTCCGCCAAGATCGAAGAAATTGTCGTGAATCCCGACCCTCTCGAGGCCGAGGATCTCGCACCAGACCCGGGCGATTTTCGCCTCGATCGCGTTGCGCGGCGCGACAAAGTTGTCTTCGAGCTCTGGCCGAGAGGGGTCGGGCGCGGGAAGCGCGTTGCGGTCAATCTTGCCACTCGGCGTCAGGGGGAAAGAGTCGAGCCAGACAAAGGTGGACGGGATCATCACATCGGGCAGTTGCCTCTCGAGGAAGGCTCGTAGCCTGGCGGCGCTCGAAGTGTGTTTCCCGTCCGGGACGAGATAGGCGACCAGCCGTTGGTCGCCCGAGACTTGATCGCGCACCACGACCACCGCCTCGCGCACGGAGGGGTGTTTCCGGAGCGCCTCTTCGATCTCGCCCGGCTCGATTCGGTGACCGCGAACCTTGACCTGAACGTCCTTTCTCCCGAGAAACCGGATCGCCCCGTCGGGAAGGAGACGGCCCAGATCCCCGGTCCGATAGATGCGCCGCGTCCCGCCCTCCGGGTCGGGAAGAAAGGCTGCTTGCGTCTCGCCCGGCTTTTCCCAGTATCCGAGGGCCACGTGGGGGCTCCGAATGCCGATCTCCCCGCAGAGATCCGATCTTCGACCCTCGGCGTCCAGGAGCAGGATCTCCGTGTCGTCCACCGCATACCCGACGGGTACGGTATTGGAGCGGATTTCCGTCCGGTGGTCGAGAAAGTACTGGAGCGCGACCGTCGACTCCGTCGGCCCCAGCCCGTTGACGAAGAGACAGTTGCCGGGGAAATGTCTCCGGTAGAGCTCGACGTCCCCCCGACGAACCTCCTCGCCGCCGAGCACGACGAGCCGCACCCTCGGAAAGCTCTGCTGCGGATCGAGGGTGCCGCCCAGCGCCCGAAAGACGGTCGGCACGGCATGCAGGACGGTGATCTCTTCCCTCGCCAACCATTGCGCCAGCCCGGCCACGCCCTCCAGCTTGAAGTTCCAGAGGCACAGCGTCGCGCCGTTCAGAAGAGCACCGAAGATGTCCATCACGGCCGCGTCGAAGCTGTAGGAGGCCAGCAGGCTCAGCCGATCGTCGGCGCGGATATGGAGCCGGTTCGTGTAGGCACGGATGAAGTGCAGGACGTTGCGATGATTCTGCACGACCCCCTTGGCCGTCCCGTCGAGCCCGACGTGTACAGGATGTAGGCCAGGGTTTCCGGTCCGATTGGCGCGGCGAGCGTGGAGCCGGAGCTGCCCGGGTTGAGCCGTTCGAGACTCGCCACCAGGCATCTTCCCGCGCCGAGAGCGTTCGCCAGCGAGAGGTTTCGGTCATTCGTCAGGACGACTGCCGCCCCGGAATCCTCCAGCATGTACGCCAGGCGCTCGGCGGGATACGACGGATCGAGCGGCACGTAGGTCTTGCCCGCCTTCAGACTCCCCAGAATCGCGGCAATCATCGGCGCACCCTGCTCCAGCAGCAAGGCGACTCCGCTGCGGCCCCCCTCCGGCAAGCTCCAGGATGGCCCCGGCGGCCCCGGCGGCCTCCCGGGCAAGCCGGTCGTAGGTCCAGCCGTGGACCCGGGTTCTCACGGCAATCCGGGAGGGGTGACGCCGCACCTGCTGTTCGAATCGCTCCGAGATCGATTGCTCGATCTCCTCCTTGCGGAACTCGAGAAAGTCGTTCGTCGGCCGCACCCTGTTGCCCTGGCTCGACAGCGCGATCCGCTCCTCGTCCGTGAAGACCGGGAGGCGCGAAACATGGCGGTCCGGATCGGAAACGATCCCCTCGAGGAGGGTCCGGAACTGCCCCAGCAAATGACGAATCGTGGAAGGCTCGAAGAGATCCGTGCTGTATCGAAACGAGACCTGGAGCTGCTCCCCTGCGTCGTCGAAAATGACGGTGAGATCGAACTTGGTGGCCTCCGCGCCGAGCGGCAGCGGCGTCACGGTTGCACCGGCCAGCCGAAGCGGGCTCGGAGGGGCGTTTTCCATCGTCGCCATCACCTGGAACAGCGGCGAGTGACTCAGAGTCCGCTCCGGGTTCAACTCCTCGACCAGCCTTTCGAAGGGAAGATCCGGGTGGGCATACGCGCCGATCGCGACCTCTCGCACGCGCCCGAGAAGCACCCGAAATGTCGGGTCGCCCGACAAGTCGGTGCGAAGGACGAGCGTGTTGACGAAGAAGCCGATGAGCCCTTCGATGTCGCTCCGATTGCGTCCGGCCACGAGAGAACCCACGACGATGTCGTCCTGTCCCGAATTGCGCAGCAGCAGCACCTTGAAGGCGGCAAGGAGCGTCATGAAGAGGGTCGCGCTTTCGCGCCGTGCAAGCGCCCGGATTTCCCGGGACAGCTGCCTGCTGATCGAGAGGACTTCCGTCTGCCCGCGGTTGGACTGAACCGGAGGGCGCGAGCGGCTGGCGGGAAGCTCCAGGAGGGCCGGCGCACCCTGCAGCTGCCCCTTCCAGTAAGAGAGCTGTTCCTCGAGGACGTTCCCGCTGCAGCCACTGCCGCTGCCACACGGCGAAGTCCGCGTACTGGATCGGCAGCGGGGGCAGGGCGACGGCCGTCCGTCGCGATAGGCCTCGTAAAGCGCGGCCAGCTCCTGGTCGAAGACGTCAACGGACCACCCGTCGAAGACGATGTGGTGCACCGTGACGAAGAGGACGTGCTCCTGTTCGGCAAGGCGCAGGAGTTTCGTTCGCAGCAGGGGCCCGCGCGCCAGATCGAACCGAATCCGGGCTTCTTCCTCGGCGATGCGCCGGACGCCCGCCTCGCGGGCCACGTCGCCAAGGTCACCCAGATCGACGATCGGCAGCGACGGCGCTCGCGCAGGGGCGAGGACCTGGAGCGGTTTGCCGTCGGCCGCCGGAAACGCGCTGCGCAAGATCTCGTGGCGTTGCTCGATCGTGTCCAGAGCACGCCCGAGCGCTTGGACATCGAGGGGCCCTCGGATGCGGAGGGCCCGCGGAATGTTGTACAACGGCACGCCCGCATGGAGGCTGTCCAGGATCCACAGGTGCTGCTGCGCGAACGAGAGGGAGACCGGGCCCGCCGACGACCGGCGGGCGATCGGCTGGGCCGGCGCCGAGGAGCCCTGCGCCTGTCTCCGGGCGATCGCCAGCGCCAGTCTGGCGACGGTGGGATTCGAAAACAGATCCGGCAGGGGTATCTCGAGATGAAACGCGTCCCGAGCGCGGGTAATCACCTGCGTCGCGATCAGCGAATGCCCTCCCAGCGCGAAGAAGTCGTCGTTGACCCCGATCTTCGCAACGCCCAGAACCTGCGACCAGATCCCGGCCAGGATCTTCTCGTTCGGCGTGCGCGGCGCGACAAAACGCTCTTCCAGGTCGGGCCGAACCGGTCTTGGATCCGGCAGAGCCCGACGATCCAATTTCCCGTTGGGTGTCAGCGGAAGGGCATCGAGAAAGACGAACGCCGACGGGACCATGTGATCGAGCAGGGTCGTCTTCAGAAACTCACGCAGGGCCGTCACCGACGGCTGTTTCCCGTCGCTTGCCACGACGTAACCCACCAGGCGCTTGTCTCCCGAAGCCTCCTGCCGCACCGCGACGGCGCACGCCCGCACCTCCGGATGACGCATCAGGGCTTCCTCGATTTCGCCGATCTCGACGCGGTAGCCGCGGATCTTGACCTGATCGTCGAGACGCCCCAGGAACTGGATGTCGCCGCCCGGCAGAAAGCGCGCCCGGTCCCCCGTTCTGTACATCCGCTCACCTCCTGAGCGGAAGGGATCGGGCAGGAATTTCTCGGCGGTCAGCTCGGGACGGTTCAAATATCCCCGCGCAACGCCAGCGCCGGCAACGTAGAGATCCCCGGGGACGCCGACCGGCACAGGTTCGAGCCGCGAGTCCAGGATGTACACGCGCTTGTTCGAGATCGGCCGGCCGATGGTCGCCGGCCCCTCCGCGGACCGCGCCGCGCACGTCGAATAGACCGTGTCCTCCGTCGGTCCGTAGAGATCCAGGACGCGCCGCACGGAACCGTGCCGCAGGATCTCCCGCACGAGGGAGGCCGCCAGAGGCTCTCCCCCCATGTTGACGGTCTCGACCGAGGCGGGCAGCGACCCCATACGGAGCAGCTCGGTCATTGCGGAGGGCACCGTGTTGACCAGCCGGACCTCACCCGCGGCTGGCAGCCGGGACAGCTCGAGGGCGTTCTGCGCGAGCACCACCTTGCCCCCCCAGGCAAGGGGCGCAAACAGCTCGAAGACCGACAGGTCAAAGCAGATCGAGGTCGAGGCAAGCACGCCTCCGAGCTCTTCGTCGGAGAAGCACTCTCTGGCCCAGGCCAGCAGAGCAACCACGTTCCGGTGCTCGATCGCGACCCCTTTGGGGGTCCCCGTCGAGCCGGAGGTGTAGATGACGTAGGCGAGATCCCTCGGGGTCGCCAGGCTCGCGGGGTTCTCGCCACTCTCCCTCTCGATCTCGCGCCCAGTCCAGCATCGAGCCGCACGCACTCGAAACGACCCTCCGGGAGGCTCCCGGCAAGACTCTCCTGCGTCAACACGACTCGCGCCGCCGAGTCCTCGAGCATGAACGCCAGGCGACTGCGCGGGTATCGCGGATCCAGCGGCACGTAGGCACCACCCGCCTTCAAGATCCCCAACAACCCGACCACCATCTCCAACGAGCGTTCGACCGAGAGCCCCACCAGGACCGCGGGACCCACCCCGCGCTTTCTCAAGAACCTCGCCAGCCGGTTCGCACGCTCGTTCAACTGCGCGTACGTCGGCCGCTGCCCGCCGAAAACGATCGCCACGGCGTCCGGCGTCCTCTCCACCTGCTCCTCGAAGAGCCGGTGCACCGTCCTGTCCTTCGGATGCTCCGCCTCGGTCCGGTTCCACTCGACGAGCACTTGATGCCGCTCCGCCTCCGGGAGAAGGGGCAACGCAGCAATGCGTCGACGCGGATCGGACGCAATCTCTTCGAGCAAGGTGCGCCAGTTTCCAGCGATGCGGACGGCGGTCGCGGCGTCGAACAAGACCGGGTCGTAAATGAGGCGACCAATCAGGCTCTCCGCGCCACCGTCCACTTCGAGATGCAAATCGACCTTCGCCGCACCGGTTTCGGCGCCTGGCAGGGTCAGGTCCCATCCGAAATCGAGCTGGGCCGGCGGAGGTTCAAAGGAAAAGAGCACTCGAAAGAGAGGACCGCGGCCCGGCGCAAGCTCCTCGACGACGTGCTCGAGGGGCACCTCGTTGCCGAGGGCTTCGAGGGTCACCGTCTTCACACGCCCCAGAAGCTCTCGAACGCTCGGGTTGCCTCGCAGATCGGTGCGAACGACCATGATGTTGCCGGGCGCCCCGGTCGATTTGTCGATCTCCGGGTGGGCACGGCCCGCGCCGATGCTTCCGATCACGACGTCTTCCTGGCCCGTGTAGCGCCAGAGGAGGGTCTTGAACGCGGCAAGAAGAGTCATGAACAGAGAGACTCCCTCCCGCCGACTCAGTGCCCGCAGCGACTCCGTCAGTCCTGCCGATAGCGCGAAGGTCGTCTGGGCACTGCGCGTCGTTCGAACCGAGAGTTGCGAACGGTCGACTGGCAGCTCGAGCGCTTCGGGCGCGCCGGCGAGCTGCCGACGCCAGTAAGCCATCCGCGCGGACAAGGCGTCCTCCGGAAGCTCGCGCGCTGCTGCCCCCCGGCGGCAAGATCGAAGCGTGCGAGAGAGGCAAGGCCAAAATATCCCTCGCGCGGATCTGCCTTCAGGCGGTTGTCAGCACGAGCACAGCGCGCGCACCAGCAAGACGGACTTTCGCCCGCAGGTACCCGGCCTCGCACTCTTCAATGTTCATTGGGTTGGCGCAGAAGGATATCAGTCCTGCTGCCGCCCGGGGCCGCCCACCTACCCCGAATACGAGGCGGCGATGCCCCGAACGCCCCGAGGATCAGGAGCCTAGTCCGGGCTACCCGGGACACGAAAATAGAGAAACGGCTCGCGGCCACCTTGCTCACTGTGGGTCTCGTCGTCCCCGGAAAAGGCGAGACCTCCAGTCCTTCGAATGGCGCGGGGTAACCCGCCCCTCTTCTTGACGATCGACCATTTCTTGACCGACCAGCAGTGCCGTCACGATCCGGCCCTGGCATATGATCCTGAGAGGTTGATGTAGTTCAAGATGCGCTCCCGTCACCGCTCCCGTGGCTCGGCCGGGCATCTGCTCGCCCGCGCCCGGGCGGAGCCGCTCCAGGCCATCCTCGCAGCCAACTCAAATTTCTTTGAAGTGGCACCAATGAACAAAGGAGACGTGACGCGGCGAATGGACTGTTCGAGCTGTCCAAACAGGAGGAGCCGAAGATGAAACACCCCCAAGCCCGTCTGGTTCTGACTGGACTGACCTTCGCGACCACGCTTTCGTTTGCTTTCAACGCTGCGGCTCAGGCGTAGATCGTGACGATGTTCGGATGGTTTAGGGCCGAGGCCGATCTCGCTTCCTTCTCGAAACGCCTCAAGCGCTCCTGATCAGAGGCCAGCGCCTCTGGCAGCACCTTGATAGCTACTTCTCGCGCAAGACGCGTGTCCCTCGCCCGGTAAACCTCGCCCATCCCGCCCGCCCCGAGAGGCGCGAGAATCTCGTAGGGACCGAGAAGGGTCCCGGCTGAAAGTGTCATCGGACGACCGCTGCGCGGATTCTATGCCTCCAGGCAGAGGGCCGACGGGTAGCTGCGGACGTAGGATTCCGCGTCATGGGGTTCGCGGGTGACTTTGCGACTGACGGTGTGTGGATCGTCGCTTGCCCCAAATCGAGCGATCGGCACGACCTTCGTGTTCCGAAGCATCCGTTCTCTCCAGCGCAGGGCGTGACTTGCGATAAGGGTCACCAGTACGTCTGGGCCGAGGCAAGGGCTCTGGCCGCTCATTCGGGAGGGGTTAGACGCGATCTGCTGACGCGCCGCCCGTTGGCTGCCGAAGGGAGCAGAAGATGACCATCGGAGTCACCCGCAACTTTCTTCTATGGTGTACGGTCATCAACTACGGAATATTGCTACTGTGGTTCCTCGTGTTCGTGTTCGCGCATGATTGGCTTCATCGGATCCACCGCAGATGGTTCCGGCTGTCCCGTGAGCAGTTCGACGCTCTTCACTATGCCGGGATGAGCATCTTCAAAATAGGAATTCTTCTGTTCAATCTGGTGCCTTTGCTTGTTCTATCGTTTGTCGGTTGAGCAAGCGCAGGATCCGCTCAGTTCAGCGGCTCACGGGATAGCGCCGAGCGGGAGACGCGCCAGGTTCCTAGAGTCCTAGTGCCCTCGCCAAGAACACGGCCATTTGCCCACGAGTGATTAGCGCGTCCGGGCAGTATTTCAGGGGATTCGTCGAACATCCCGCCGTGATTCCAGCAGCCTTTAGGGCTTCGATGAATTGAAAAAATATATGGTCGGTTGGCACATCGGCAAAGCTCGCCGTAGGCCACGACGTCATCGCCGTCACGGTTTCCACCGAATACCAGCCCTACGACCGCCTCATCCTGCGGGACCGGGGGAAGCATGCCCAAAGAACTCTGCCGCGGACTCAGCCTCCGACCTGCCGAAGCGGCGCTCAGCGATGGACTCGCGGAGAGAACGAGGTCGACAATCGAGAAGGAGAAACCAGGAGTCGCGCGCTGAGGAGTGCGGTGGTCGCCGCGGTGGGGTCATCAATCGCCGGGCGGGTGTGGTGTCTGCCCGCCCAGGTCTTGGAAGAACGCCCGCCGGTCTTCCGAGCCCGCGAAATACGCGAAAGAAGCGGAAAGAGGCTGCCCGCCACTGCCAGCCATCGTGGTCATGGCATGGTCGCAATAGGCCCGTTTGCGGGCTGAATGGGCATAGGCTTCTCCGAACTGGAGGCCCGCTCATGATCAACGTACGAACGATCCCTCGACTCCTTGGCCTGTCGACGCTGGCGATGGGCTTCGCCGGCCTCGGCAATGCTCAGTTGCCCTCATCGCCGACCGTGGTTTCGACGACGGCGCGCCCACCTGCGGTGGTTTCGACGACGGCGCGCCCACCTGCGGCGTTCGGTACGCTGGACTACACGATAACCACGATCTCGGCGCTATCCTTCAGTGGCCTGACGTACCTACCCGCCCCCCCTCTTAGTCGAGCGGTTGCTCCTAACGGAACGTACCAAAACTTCTATGCCACGCTGGACATTCCGAATGGCGTTGTCATCGATTACATTGGGCTTCGCAGCGCAAACGACGGGACGGCTAACATTATAGGGATGACGCTATGGCAAGTTAATCACTTCGGCGACGTGACTGGTCTCGTGAGCATCGACAATACTCCACACGTTCTCTTTGGGACTGACCGCAATTCGAGTCCGCTCGGCATCTTGTATACGCACAGCGATTTGGGGGGAGTTCTAGTGGTCGACGTCCAAGTCGTCCCACGCGCAGATGTCCAGGTCCTCGGCTGGGCGGAAGTCTGGTGGCGTCGGACGGTCAGCCCCGCTCCAACGGACGCGTATTTCGACGATGTGCCGACCAATCATATATTTTTCCAATTCATCGAGGCTCTAAACGCTGCGGGTATCACGCAGGGATGTGCCCGATACATGTATTGTCCAGATCGTCCTATCACTCGCGGAGAAATGGCTGTGTTCTTGGCGAAGGCACTCGGACTTCATTGGGCGTTCTGACGATGCGCTCGCTCGGCTCGCCGCTGACGCGGAGCCCGTTAGGCGCCCGTAAAGCTGTCGCCAGGTTGGTTAGACGAAAGGAGGGTCTCATGAGCAACCCCAAACTTCGCGGCGCAATTCTTGTCATCGTAATCTTCGTTATGGCAGCGGTCGTGGGTTCGCAGAGCAAGACAGATATGCCGTCGTCCGTATCACCTGATCAATGGGTGGTGTTGGGCGATAGGGCCGGGATAGCGCTAACTGACAGGCCAAGCAAAGCCGGCGGTAAGAGCGAGGTAAGAGGTCAGCTCTGGGTCAAGGTTGACGGGAATTGGCTGCCGGCTCAGCTCGAGCAGCCCCGCAGCATGGTACCCGCGAGCTGAGACTTGGGGCAGGCGCGCTCGGCACCGAGGCGCGGCCGCCTAACACGCGCATGCAGCGGACTCGCTCATCGGTGTGTTGCGCTTTCCTCCTTCTCGCTCTCACCGTCGTTGGGTGCAGCAAGGCACCGCCGTTGAATCACGCCGATGCCCGCCGCCTGATCGAGCAGTCCGAGGCATTCAGCTCACCAATGGACCCCAGCATCGTTTTCACCGACACGACCTTCCGCCCCGGCCCAGGCATGAAGCGAGAATTCATCTCAATTTCCGCCCTCGCCGTGAAGGACGACGGCCCGTTCGGAATGGCGGGCCAGACGGCCACCGTCGTATTCACTTGGCAATGGACCGAAGGCCCGTATGCCCGCCGCGTCCTGCGCTCCAAAGCGAAGCTCAACAGCTCCAACGGCACATGGAAGGTCTACGACGATTACCTGACGGAGCACCTCTGGGCGACGGAGCGTGGCGAGGAAGACTGATCGGATTCGTTTGCCGACAGGGCAAACTTTTGGACGTCCTTTCGATTTACCTGTTAACCGGTCAATACCGGGTAAGCGGGGCGCTTGGCGTTGGCGACGGTCGAGTCGAGCGGGCGCAGTTCGAGCAGGTCGAGAGGGCGTTGCCGGATCCGGTCTGCGACATCGCGCGGTTTGCGTACCTGACGGGCTGGCGCAAGGGCGAGGTCGACCGGATGAAGTGGGAGCAGGTCGACATGAGGGCCGCCGAGGTCCGGCTTTTCGACTCGAAGAACGGTCGAGGCCGGGTGCTCGAGTTCGACGACGAGCTGCGGGCGTTGATGGAGAAGCGGCTCGAGAAGCGGACGTTCGAGGACTCGAATGGGCCCGCGCTCTCCGCCTACGTCTTCCACGATCGCGGAGTCCCGGTGATCGACTTTCGCAAGTCGTGGCAGAGCGCCTGCATCGCGGCGAAGGTCGGCCGGATGGTGAAGGGCGAGGACGAGTCGGGGCACTACGTCGGCAAGCTCTTCCACGATCTGCGGCGCTCGGCCGTGCGGGACATGGTCCGGGCCGGCGTTGCGCCGACGATCGCCAGAGGAATCAGCGGGCACCGTAGCGATGCGGTCTTCGATCGGTACGACATCGTCGACGGCAAGGACATGAAGAACGCGCTCGCGCAGACTCAGCGTTACCGGCGAAATTCTGGAGAAGTGGGACAGTTGAGGGACAATCTGAGCGTACTCGACTCAGGATCGAGCAAGGGATCCTCTCGTAAGTGATTGAGAGGATTGGTCGGGGCGAGAGGATTTGAACCTCCGACCACTCGGTCCCGAACCGAGTGCGCTACCAGGCTGCGCTACGCCCCGGAGAAGACTGGGCTTTATACGTTATTTGGGGCCATTTCGCAAAGGCCGGCTCCCGGAGGCCCGAATCCCGGGCCTACTGCAGGCGGACGGAGAGCTTGCCGTCCGAGTAGTCGAGCTGGAGGGTCTTCGCGTCGCCTCCCGCAAGCTGCGCGCTCGTCGTGGCGAAAGCGGAAGGGAAGTCCTTGCCGGACAGCCACGCCTTGACGACGGCCGCGCCCGACGGGAACGAGATGCTCGCGGAGACGTTGCGGGCCTCGCCCTTCTTGAACGAGAAGGGCTTGCGGAGAAGGATCTGATCGTTCACCGCCACCATGAGGTGGCCTTCCGGAATCGGGGCATCCATGGTCACGTTCAGGGTCGCCGTCCCCGGAACCGCGGCGACCGGCGCCGGGGCGGGAGCGGCCGCCGCGGCCGTGCGGGCGGAGGGCGCAGGCATCGTAGCCTTCTTTGCGGCCTGCGCGTCCTTGGCCTTCGGCCCCTTCTTGCGGGCGGCCGCCTCGGCCGCCACCTTCGCCTCGTTGACCTTTACGCCGGCCTCGTCGCGGACCGATGCGGCCTCGGCGCTGTTGGCATCGAGGGCCAGGGCTTCCTCGGCCTTCTGCCTGGCTTCGTCGGGCTTGCCGTCGGCAAGCGCCGTCTTCGCGGCCGCGACGAGCTGCGCGGCCTGCTGCTTGCGCCCCTGCTCGGCCTGATGGCCCTGGACGGCGCTTTCCGCCATCTGGGCGTACTTGCGCGCCTCTTCGTTGTTGGGACTGTGGGAGAGGACCTTGCGGGCCTGCGCCAGGCTCTCCTCGTACTTGCCGGCCGCAAACAGCCTCTTCGTCTCTTCGAGAGACTGGCGCCGGTCCTTGACCTCCTGCTCGAGCTGGGTGTCCGGCTCGGCGGCCGGCCGGGAGACCACCCTGGCCCGCAGGGCGAAGAACGCGACGACGACGAGCAGGACGCCCGCGGCCGCGGCCGTCACCATCCAGAACCAGCGCGGGTTGACCTCCGCCTTGGCCAGCTTCTTCCAGTCCTGCGCGGGCGCCTGGGACGACGGGGCCGGCTGCGCCGCCGGAGGCGCAGGCACGGGCGGGAAACCCCCGCCCTCCATCGACGGCTCGGTCGCCGCGGGCGCGGCCGCGAACGAAGACGCCGCCATGGCGGCGGCGAGGTCCGGTGCGGCAGCGGTCAGCTCCTGGTCTTCGGATTCGTCCGGGGCGCCCGGCCACGAGGCCGATGCCGCCGGCGGCTCGACCGGCGGGGGCGGCGGCGCGGGAGGCGGAAGCACCGTCGTCGTGTCGCGGGGCCCGCCCTCGGCCGCAAGCTCCTGGAGGTTGGCGAGCTTCAACGTCGGCAGGTTTTCCGCGGCCGAGACCATGGTGCCCAGGTCCTGGAGCGCCTTCTGTTCCTCGAGGTGCGCCTTCAACTGGTACAGCGCGAGCGCCATGTCCTTGCCGCGCTGGTAGCGGTTCCACGGGTCCTTCGCCATCGCGCGCGCCAGGATCGGGCTGAACTCCTGCGGCACGTCGGAGGACAGGTCTCCGAGGGGCGTGAAATCCTCGTGCACGATCTTGTACGAGATCGCCGTGAGGTTGTCGCCCTGGAACGGCTTGCGGTTGGTCAGCAGCTCGTAGAGGACCACGCCGAGCGAGAAGATGTCGCTGCGCCCGTCCACGGGCGCGCCCGAGACCTGCTCGGGCGACATGTAGTTGGGCGTGCCGAGGAACTGCCCCGTCGTCGTGAGGTTGGACGAAGCGACCTTGGCGATGCCGAAATCGGTGATCTTGATCTTGCCGTCGGTCGTCAGGATGATGTTCGCCGGCTTGACGTCGCGGTGGATGATGCCCTTGCGGTGCGCGTAGTCGAGCGCCTCGCCGATCTGGGCGATGAGGTCGGCGACCTCGTCCCACGGGAACTTCTTCTTGTCGGAAAGGACCGACTTCAGGTTGCGCCCCTCGATGTACTCCATCGCGATGAAGGAGGTCCGGCTCTCCGCGTCCTCGCCGATGTCGTGGATGGTGACGATGTTCGGGTGCGACAGGATGCCGGCGGTCTGCGCCTCGCGCACGAAACGCTCGCGGAACTCGCGCGACTCCGAATCGTCCTCGCCCATCTGCGAGGTGCGGATGGTCTTGACCGCGACCATCCGTCCGATGACCGGGTCCTTGGCGAGGTAGACCACGCCCATGGCCCCCTTGCCGAGCTCGCTCAAGACCTCGTAACGGCCCAGCTTGGTCATCCGCGCTCCCGCCGTCACCTTACCCGACATTCGTTTCGAACGAGCCCCTCCAGCCCGAATGGTCCACCGCCGGACGCAGGTTCGCCGCGCGGCACGCCGGGCCCGGCGAAATTCTAACAGGTTGCGGGAAGAGGGTGCGGGGTGTCGAAATTGGCCACGGACCGGGTGTGCCGCGCCGCAGGGGCCCCCTGCTCCGGCGTATCCTGCGCTCCATGGACACCACCGCTCCCGCCGTCCGCGGCGAACGCATTCTCCGATTCGAGGGGGGAGCCTTCGGCGCCCGGGAGGACCGGGTCAGCGTCGAGGAGCCGCTCGAGATCCGCGTCGGCCCGACGACTCTCGCGGTCACGATGCGAACGCCAGGGCACGATTTCGACCTCGCCGCTGGCTGGCTGCTCGCCGAGGGGATCGTCCGCCACCCCGGGGAGATCGTCCGGATCGAGCACTGCCGGCAGGTGCGTTCGCCCGAGGAAGAAGGCAACGTCGTTCTCGTGCGCACGACCGAGCCCGCGGCGGCCCACGTGGACCGCGCGCGGCGTCTGTCCGTGACCTCCTCGTCCTGCGGTCTCTGCGGCAAGGGATCGATCGAGTCGATCCGGGGCCAGTTCCCCCCTCCGGATCCGGGCGCCCGTTTCGACGCCGGCGTCCTCGGCCGGCTTCCCGGGGCCCTGCGGGAGCAACAGGCGAGTTTCACCGAAACGGGCGGGATCCACGCCGCCGGGATCTTCACGCTCTCGGGCGAGCTGTTGGTCTGCCGCGAAGACATCGGCCGGCACAATGCCGTCGACAAGGCGATCGGCCTCCTGTTCCGGCAGGGCCGACTGCCCCTTTCCGACACCATCCTCCTGGTCTCGGGCCGCGCATCCTTCGAGATCGTCCAGAAGGCGCTGGCCGCCGGAATTCCCATCGTCGCCGCCGTTTCCGCGCCGTCCTCGCTGGCGATCGACCTGGCCCGGTCCTCCGGAATGGCGCTGGCCGGGTTCCTCCGGGAGGGCGGATTCAATCTGTATTCGGGGGAAGAGCGTCTTTCCGGGCCTTCGCCCGCTCGATGACGGCGGGCAGGACCCACCCGAGCAGGAAGGCCGCGAGGCTCAGAAGGGCCACGGCGACCAGGAAGGCGATCCCGACCGCCAGGCACGAAAAGGCCGTCATGTCCGGCCCATTCTTCTACAGGTCCTGACCGGGTTCGCTTCCATATAATCCGGGCCATGAAAGCACTCCACGCCGCCCAGATCCGCAACGTGGCCGTCGTCGGCCACAACACGGTCGGAAAAACCACCCTCGTGGCCGCGATGCTCTACGCCTCGGGCGCCATCACGCGGCCGGGAAAGATCGAGGAAGGCACCTGCCCGACCGACTTCGACGGCGAGGAACACGACCGCCGGATCTCCATCAACCTCGCCTGCGCGCACGCCATGCATCGCGACACGCGGATCAATTTCATCGATGCGCCCGGCTACGGCATCTTCTCCCCGGAGGCCCGATCGGCCGTGTACGCCGCCGACGCGGCCATCATCGTGCTCGACGCCGTCTCGGGCGTCGAGGTCCAGACCGAGCGCGCCTGGAAGTTCGCCCAGGAGTTCGAGCGCCCGGTGATGTTCGTCGTGAACCGGATGGACCGCGAGCGGGCCTCCTTCGACCGCGTCATCGAGGCCATGAGGAAGAAGTTCGGGCGCGGCGTGATCGCGCTCCAGATCCCCGTCGGCGAGGAGAAGGCGTTCCACGGCACCGTCGACCTCGTGCGCATGGAAATCCACGTCCACGAGGGCGGCAAGCGCGTGGACGGCCCCATCCCCCCCGAGCTCGCCGAACGCGCCCGACAGGAGCACAACCAGCTCGTCGAAACGGTGGCCGAGGGCGAGGACGACCTGATGGAGAAGTTCTTCGCTCAGGGCACGCTCGAAGCGCAGGACATCCTTCCGGGCTTGCGGCGCGAAATCCTCGAGCGCAAGGTTTTCCCGGTCCTCTGCGCCTCCTCCGCGCTCGGGATCGGCGCGGTCCGGATCCTCGACGCCTGCGAGGCGCTGCTGCCCTCGCCCGAGGGCCGCAGGGCCCAGGGCGTCGGAAGCAAGGACGGAAAGCCGGTCGTCGTCTTCTGCAACGAGAAGGACCACGCGGTGGCGCAGGTCTTCAAGACCGTGTCGGACCCCTTCGCCGGCCGCATCTCCTACCTCCGGGTGCTCGCGGGGCACCTCCAGTCCGACGGCAACTACTGGAACGCGTCCAAGGGCGTTCACGAACGGTTCTCGGGGCTCTTCCTGCTCCAGGGCAAGGAGCACGTGAGCGTGCCCGAGGCGTTCGCGGGCGACATCGTCGGGGTCGCGAAGCTCAAGGAGACGTTCACCGGGGACACGATCACGACGAAGGACAACGCCGTCGTCCTGCCCGCCCTCACCGTTCCGGAGGCTTCGATCGCCTACGCCATCGAGCCCAAGGCCAAGGGCGACGAGGACAAGATCTCGACCGCGCTCCACAAGCTGATCGAGGAAGACCCCTCGCTCAATTTCCAGCGCGACGAGGAAACCAAGGAGTTCCACCTCGCCGGCGCCTCGCAGCTCCACGTCGAGATCGCCGTGGCGCGCCTCAAGAAGCGCTACGGCGTCGAGGTGATCCTCCACCCGCCCAAGGTCCCCTACCGCGAGACGATCACCAAGAAGGCCGAGGCGCACGGACGCCACAAGAAGCAGACCGGCGGCCACGGCCAGTTCGCGGACTGCAGGATCCGGGTCGAGCCGCTGGCCCGCGGCAAGGACTTCGAGTTCGTGGACGACATCTACGGTGGAGCCATCCCCCGCAATTTCATCCCCGCCGTCGAAAAGGGGATCCAGGAGGTTCGCCGCAGGGGCTTTCTCGCCGGGTATCCGATGGTGGACTTCCGCGTGACGCTGTACGACGGCCAGTACCACGACGTCGACTCCTCCGAGCTCGCCTTCAAGCTCGCCGGCGCGCTCGCGTACAGGGAAGCGATGGCGGCGGCCCGGCCGACGCTGCTCGAGCCCGTGATGAACGTCGAGATCACGGCCCCCAACGAGTACGTCGGCGACCTGATGGGCGACCTCTCGTCGCGCCGGGGCCACGTCCAGGGCATGGATGCGGCCGACGACGACACGGTCATCAAGGCCTCGGTGCCGATGTCGGAACTGCTGACCTACGGCGCGCAGCTGCGTTCGATCACTCAGGGCCGGGGCTCCTTCCACCTCGAGTTCTCGCACTACTCCGAGGTGCCGCACGCCCTGCAGGAGAAGATCATCGCGCAGTCGCGCGCGGGCAAGGCGGAGGCGAAGGAGGCGTAAGCTCCTACAGAGTCCTCCACCGCCGGCCGTCCTTCTCCAGAAACCGGTCGGCGGCCTCGGGACCGAACGTCCCGGCGGCGTAGTTGGGCAGCTCGGGCGCGGGCCGTTTTTCCCAGGCATCCAGGATCGGCGTGAGCACCTCCCACGCGTGCTCGGCCTCGTCGCCCCGGATGAAGAGGGTCTGGTCGCCGTGGGTCACGTCGAGCAGCAGCCGCTCGTAGCCGCCGGCGATCGGCGCTCCGAGCTTCGCGTACGGAAAGTCCATGTAGACCGGCTGGATCTGGAGGACCGAGCCCGGGATTTTCACGCCGAACTTGAGCGACACGCCTTCGTCCGGCTGGATGTGGAGGCGCAAGACGTTGGGCTCGACCTCGCCCGACGCCTGACTGAAGAAGCGGTGCGGCACGCCCTTGAACTCGATCGCGACTTCGGTGACCCGCTTGCCGAGGCGCTTGCCCGAGCGCAGGTAGAACGGCACGCCGGCCCAGCGCCAGTTGTCGATCGAGATCTTGACCGCGGCGTAGGTCGGGGTCGTCGAGGCCGGGTCCACCTTTGGCTCGTCCCGGTACCCCGGCACCTTCTTCCCGTCCACGACTCCCGGGCCGTACTGACCGCGGACCGCCCACTCGTCGATCGCGTCCCGCGGGAACGGCCGGATGGACTCGAGGACCTTGACCTTCTCCGCGCGGATGGCGTCGGCCTCGTAGGCCGCGGGCGGTTCCATGGCCGTCAGGGTCAGCAGCTGGAGCAGGTGGTTCTGGAACATGTCGCGCAGGACTCCCGCGCTCTCGTAGAAACCGGCGCGGTGGCCCACGCCGACCGACTCGGCCACGGAGATCTGCACGTGGTCCACGTAGTGGTGGTTCCACAGGGGCTCGAAGATGCCGTTGGCAAAGCGCAGGACGAAAATGTTCTGGACCGTCTCCTTGCCGAGGTAGTGGTCGATCCGGTAGATCTGCTTTTCTGGAAACACGGCCAGCAGGACGCGGTTCAGGTGGCGGCCCGACTCGAGATCGTGCCCGAACGGCTTCTCCACGACCGCCCGGACCCAGCCGTTCTCGACCTGCGCGAGGCCCTCGCGTCCGAGCGCGGCCGCGATCGTCTCGTCGGCGTCGGGGGGCGTGGCGAAATAGAAGATCCGGTTGCGGAGACCGCCGCGCTTGCCCTCGATCGCCCCGAGGGTCGCGCCCAGGCGCCGGAAGAGCTCCGGGTCGCCGAAGTTGCCCGCGAGGTAGGTGACGGTCCCCGGAAGCTCGCCCGGGCGTCCCTGCGTCGGCGGCGTGAATTCGCGCGCCCCGCTCGCGAGGTGCGCGCGGAAAGCCTCGTCGGTGAAGGGCGAGCGCCCGATGCCGACGATCGCGAATTCCGGCGAGAGCGCGCCGTCGCGGTTCAAGTGCGCGATCGCCGGGGCGAGCAGCCGGCGTGTCAGGTCGCCGGACGCCCCAAAAATGACGAGTGTCGCGGGGGGACGGATTTCCTCTTCGGTCCGGCGCCCGCCGGCCGCGCCGCTATTCGATGCGCTCATGCGGCCGCCGCAGCCGGTTCGGATTCCCGCTCATGCCTTCTCCGCCTTGCCCAGCAGGTCGCGGGCCAGTGCCGCGACGTGTTCCGCGGTGAACCCGTATTCCCGCATCACGACCTCGCCGGGCGCGGAGGCGCCATAGCGATCGACGCCGATGGACCCGCCGCCGTCGCCGACGTACTTCTGCCACCCCAGGGTCACACCGGCCTCGATCGAGACGCGGGTCCGGACGGTATGCGGCAGCACCATGTCGCGGTAGTCCACGGGCTGATCCTCGAAGAACTCCCAGCACGGCATCGAGACGACGCGCGTCGGGATCTCCTCGGCCTCGAGCTTCTCGCGCCCGGCCACGGCCAGGTGGAGCTCCGATCCCGTGGCCAGCAGGATCACCTTCGGGACTCCGCCGGAGGCTTCCGCCAGGATGTAGCCGCCGCGCGCGACATCGCCCTTCGCCGTCGATCGATCGAGCTCCGGGATGTTCTGGCGGCAAAGCACGAGGCCGATCGCCTTGTCCGCGTGCTCCATGGTGGCCCCCCACGCCTCGGCGGTCTCCGTGGCGTCCCCGGGCCGGATCACCGCGAAGTCCGGCATCGCCCGCAGCGACATCAGTTGCTCGACCGCCTGGTGCGTCGGGCCGTCCTCGCCGAGGCCGATCGAGTCGTGCGTCCAGACGAAGATGGTCGAAAGCCGGGAGAGCGCGGCCAGGCGGATGGAGGGCCGCATGTAGTCCGAGAAACAGAAGAAGGTCGCGACCAGGGGCCGTACTCCCCCGTGGTACGCCATGCCGTTGGCGATCGCCGCCATCGCGTGCTCGCGCACGCCGTAGTGGATGTTGTTGCCGGCCCCGGTCGGGCCGTCGAATTCGCCCGCGCCCTCGAGCTTCGTCTTCGTGGACTCGGAGAGGTCCGCATCGCCGCCGACGAGCCAGGGTACGTGCTTCGCGATGGCGTTCAAGGCCTTTCCGCCCGCGACCCGCGTGGCCAGCGAGTCGCCGACCTTCCACTTCGGCAGGTCCGCGTCCCACCCGGCGGGCAGAGCGCCCTTGCGGGCGGTCCGCCACTCTCCGGCGAGATCCGGGAAGGCCTTCGCCCAGGCTTGGAAGCGCCGGTCCCAGTCGCCCTGCGCTTTCACACCGCGCTCGAGTGCGGTGCGAAAATTCTTCACGGCCTCCGGGGGCTCGTAGAAAGCCTCCGTCCACTCCCAGCCCAGCGCCTTCTTCGTGAGCGCCACTTCCTCGACGCCGAGAGGGCTGCCGTGAGCGGAGGAGCTTCCGGCCTTGTGCGGCGACCCGTATCCGATCGTCGTTCGCACGGCGATGATCGTCGGCCGCTCCTGCTGCGAGACGGCCGTCCGGATCGCCGCGTCGATGGAATCGAGGTCCGTGTTGCCGTTCTCGACGCGCAGCACCTGCCAGCCGTACGCCTCGTAGCGGCGCAGGACGTCTTCCGTGAAGGACTGGGAGGTCGGGCCGTCGAGCGAAACGTGGTTGTCGTCGTAGAGGTACGTGAGCTTGCCGAGCTTCAGGTGCCCCGCGAGCGACCCGGCCTCCGACGAGATGCCTTCCATCAGGTCTCCGTCCCCCACGAGGGCGAAGGTCCGGTGGTCCACGATCTCGTGGCCCGGCCGGTTGTAGCGCTCGGCGAGGAACCGCTCCGCGATCGCCATGCCCACGGCGTTGGCCGTGCCCTGGCCGAGCGGCCCCGTCGTCGCCTCGACGCCCGGCGTCAAATGCGGCTCGGGGTGGCCTGGAGTCCGGCTGCCCCATTGGCGGAAGGCCTTCAGGTCGTCGAGGGTCAGGTCGTAACCCGTCAGGTGGAGCAGGCTGTAGAGCAGCATGCAGCCGTGGCCGGCCGAGAGGACGAAACGGTCCCGGTCGGGCCAGTGCGGGTCGCGGGGGCTGTGCTTGAGGTGTCTCTGCCAGAGCACGTAGGCCATCGGGGCGGCCCCGAGGGGAAGGCCCGGATGACCGGAATTGGCCTTCTGGACCGCGTCGATGGACAGCGTCCGGATCGTGTCCACGCAGAGGTCGTCGAGGGATTTGTGCGCCGTGCTCAATGGGTCCTCCTGGTCGGGCCGGATCTTATTACGCCCGGTCGGCCGCAATTCGCAGGCCGGTTGAAGCCGGCGTGAATCCGAGCGCGATTGACTCGTACCCGTGCGGCCATTTGATAGAGAATCCCGCTCGAGAGGTTTCGCGCTCCGTGTCCAAACTGCCGCCCCCATTTCCGTCGCGAGGCGCCGCCAGACCGCTCGAGTGGTCCGCGGAGGACCTCGCCGGCCGCGCACTCGGCCTCGAGTGGCTCGAGACCGACGGCCTCGGCGGCTTCGCCTGCGGCACCGTGGCGGGAGTGCGCACGCGCCGCTACCACGGCTGGTACGTGCCGGCGATCCCGCCTCCCCGGCGGCGCTGGATGTTCGTGTCGGGATGCGAGGAGTTCGTGTCCGCGGGCGGCGTCACGGAGGGGATCTCGACGCAGGCGTACCGGGATGCCGCGAGCCCCGATGGCGCCCGCAGCCTGGCGCAGTTCCGGCTCGAGCCCTTCCCCACCTGGCGCCACGAGACCGCGGCGTTCTCGATCGAGCGCTCGCTGTGCCTCGTCCGCGACCGTTCGCTGACGATCGTGCGCTACGTCAATCGCGGCTCGACCGAGATCACACTGCGTGTGCGGCCGCTGCTGGCCTTGCGCGGATCGCACCGCCTCCAGGCCGAAACGAGCGACTGGAACGCGGTCACCGAGGCTCGCGGGGAGGTCTCCTCGGTCCGGCCGCTGCCCTACCTGCCGCGCCTCTTTCTGCGCGGCGTTTTCGCGGCAACCCGCGTGGAACCCGTCTGGTATCGCCATTTCGCCTACGCGGAGGAAACGGCCCGGGGCTATGACGCGACGGAGGACCTCTGGAGCCCGCTCGAGTGGGAGTGGACGCTGCGCCCCGACGCCCAGGCCTTCACCCTCTTCTCGGTCGACGAAGTGGCGGCCGACCCGGACCGGTTCCTCGACGAAGAGCGCCGGCGGCGCCAGGCCTTCGCGCGCACGAAGGACCCGGTCTTCGACGAGCTCGCGCGGCGCGCGGAGTCCTTCGTGGTGGACGCCGAGCGCCACCGCGCCACGGTCCTCGCGGGATATCCGTGGCTCGCCGACTGGGGCCGCCAGGCCATGATCGCGGCGCCGGGCCTCGCCCAGGCTTGCGGCCGGCCCGGCCTGCTCGCCCGCGTCCTGAATAGTTTCGCGGCCGCCCGCCGCGACGGCCTCGTTCCCAGCCACTTCTCCGGGGAAGAGGGCGACCCGGAATACGACTCGGTCGACGCGTCGCTCTGGTTCATCCTCGCCGTCGACTGGTTCGGTCGCGCCCGCAGGCACCCCCGCAGCCCGTCGCCGCTGCTCGGCGCGGTGCGCGCCATCATCGAGGCCTACCGCCGGGGCACGCGCTTCGGCATCGGCGTCGGGGCCGACGGCCTGCTCGTTGCGAGCGCGCCCGGAAAGGCCCTGACGTGGATGGATTCGATCGTCGACGGCGCTCCGGTGACGCCTCGCCCGGGCCGGCCGGTCGAAGTCAACGCACTCTGGTATGCCGCGCTCAAGTGCGCGGCGCGACTGGAAAGGCTCTCCGAGGAGACCGGCCGCGCGCGCGAGCTCGAATCCGAGGCGTGGCACGTGGGACGCCGTTTCAACGAAACGTTCTGGTACCCGTCCAAGGGCTATCTCTACGACGTCGTCGGAGACGGCGGGCCCGACGCCAGCCTGCGCCCGAACCAGATCCTGGCCGTGTCCCTGACCGAAGACCTGCTGCCCCCGCATCGCGCCCGCTCCGTCTACTGGACGGTGCGGCGCGAGCTCCTGACGCCTTTCGGCCTGCGCACGCTCGAGCCCGCGGATCCCCGCTACCAGGGGCAGTGCGGCGGGGACGAGCGGACCCGCCTGTCCGGCGCGCATCAGGGAACGGTGTGGCCGTGGCTGATGGGGCCCTTCGCCGACGCCCACTTTCGCGTGTTCGGAAACAGCGAGGACTCGCGCCGGACGATGCGCGCGTTGCTCGCACCGCTGCGCGCACACGTGCGCGAGGCGGGCCTCGGCTCGATTTCCGAGATGTTCGACGGCGACGCGCCGCATACGCCACGAGGCTGTTTTGCACAGGCATGGAGCGTGGCGGAAGTGGCGCGAATCGTCTATACGCACCTGTTGGGCGAAGACGGAGGGTCGTAACTCACGACCCGGAGCCCGATGCGCGTACTCATGTTCGGCTGGGAGTTCCCGCCCTCGATCAGCGGAGGGCTCGGCGTCGCGTGCGAGGGCCTCGTGCGCGGCCTGCTCGAACTCCAGACCGAGGTCTCGCTCGTTCTCCCCCGCCGCTCGGCGGCAACGCCGATCCAAAACCTCAGAATCATTCCCGCCCCCGAAGCCGAACGCGCGGCCCGCGGACGTCGGGGCCGCGGCCGCCCCTCCCTGCGCGTGCGGCGAATCGCGACCCCGCTGCGCCCCTACATCACGGCGTCCCTCTACGAAGACGAACGCCGGGCGACGACTCGTCGGGGAACGAAGCCTGGCGGCCATTACGGGCCAGACCTGCCCCGCGAAGTGCTTCGCTATGCCGGCGCCGCCGCCGGGATCGCATCCCGCGAGTCTTTCGACGTGATCCACGCCCACGACTGGCTGACGTTTCTGGCGGGCGTCGAGGCCAGCCGGACCAGCGGCAAGCCCCTCGTCCTGCACGTGCACGCGACGGAATTCGATCGCGCGGGCGGCCGGGAGAACGGCTTCGTGACCGCGATCGAGCGGTTGGGCCTGGCGGCGGCCGACCGCGTCGTGGCGGTCTCGAGGTACACGGCCGAGATCCTCGCGAGCCGGTACGGCGTCGAAGCGGCGCGGCTGCGCGTCGTGCACAACGCGATCGACGCGCGGGCGCTGATCGCCGACGAGGAGCCGGGCAGCCGCGATCCGCTCGTCCTCTTCGCCGGCAGGATCACCTCGCAAAAGGGGCCCGGGTACTTCGTCGAGGCGGCGGCGCGTGTGGCGGCGGCGCGCAAGGATGTCCGGTTCGTGGTCGCCGGCTCCGGGGACCGGATGGGCGCGATGAAAGAACACGTGGTCGCGCGCGGGCTCCGCAAGCGTTTCCTCTTCACGGGCTTCCTGCCTGCGGCCGAGCTCGATCGCCTCTACGCACGGGCCGACGTCTACGTCATGCCGTCCGTCTCGGAGCCTTTCGGCCTGACGGCGCTCGAGGCGCTGCAGCACGGGACACCGGTGATCGTGTCCCGGACCGCGGGGGTCTCCGAGGTCGCCCGCAACGTCCTGCGCGTCGAGTTCGGAGACGTCGAGGACCTTGCCTCCAAGATCCTCTCCGTCCTGTCGTTTCCGCCGCTCAAGGAGGCGCTGTCCGAGCGCGGGCGCGCCGACGCGCAGCGGCTCTCCTGGCGCGACGCGGCGGCGCGATGCGTCGATGTGTACCGGGAATTGGTGGGAGAATGACCCGGTCAGCCATGATCCCGGTCTGCCTCTACTTCCAGGTCCACCAGCCGTACCGGCTCCGGCGCTACAACTACTTCGACGTCGGGCGCGAGCACCGTTATTTCGACGACGACGCCAACCGGGAGATCCTGCGCCGCGTGGCGCAGCGGTGCTACCTGCCGGCGACCGCGATGCTCGAGCGGCTGCTCGAGCGCCACCCCGGCTTCGCCGTGTCCTTTTCGCTCTCGGGCTGCCTGCTGGAGCAGATGCGCACCTGGGCGCCCGAGGCGCGGGACGCCTTTCGCCGGCTGTCCGGCACGGGGCGCGTGGAGATCCTGGCCGAGACCTCCCACCACTCGCTCGCGTGGCTTTCGTCGCGGGAGGAGTTCGAGGCGCAGGTCGCGATCCACCGCCGCCTCGTCCTCGAGGACTTCGACCAGGAGCCGCGCGTCTTTCGCAACACCGAGCTCATCTACTCGGACTCGCTCGCCCGGTTCCTGGAGGAGCGCGGCTACCGCGGCGTGCTCGCCGACGGCGTGGTACAGCTCCTGGGCTCGCGATCCCCCGACCACGTGTACCGAACGGCCGCGCCGGGGGGCCTGCCGCTCCTGCTGCGCAACTACCGCCTCTCGGATGACATCGCCTTCCGCTTCTCCAACCGCGACTGGAGCGAGTGGCCCCTGACCCCGGCCAGGTACGACCAATGGGTCGGCGCCCTCCGGGGCGACGTCCTGTCGCTCTTCATGGACTTCGAGACCTTCGGCGAGCACCAGTGGAAGGAAACCGGCATTTTCGAGTTCTTCGAGTCCTGGGTGGACCTGCACCTCTCGAGCGGCGAAGCGGCGTTCCTGACCCCGTCGGAGGCGATCGCCACCCTGCCGCACGCAGACGCGCTCTCGGCGCCCCGGACGCTCTCGTGGGCCGACGAAGCACGCGACCTCTCGGCCTGGCAGGGCAACGGCCTGCAGAAGGACGCCCTGTCGAAGCTCTTCGCCCTCGAAGGGCGCATCCGGGCGGCCGGCTCCGAGGACCTGCTGCGCGACTTCCGCCGGCTCTCGAGCTCGGACCACTTCTACTACATGGCGACGAAGGCGGCCGGGGACGGGCAGGTGCACGACTACTTCTCTCCCTTCGAATCCGCGTACGATGCCTACATGACGTTCATGCACGTCGTCTCGGACCTCGAGCGCCGGCTCCCGCGCCCGGCCCGGGTTCGCGAGGCCGCGCGACAACGACCCCGGCCGGCGCCGCGCGCTTGAAGCCGGCCCCCGTTTTCCTCCTGATCTGCGACGGGTGGGGCCATGCCCCTCCGTCGGAGGGCAATGCGATCTGGCGCGCCCGCACTCCGATCTACGACCGCTGGCTGGCGCAATATCCGTGGACGCTGCTCGAGGCCTCGGGCGAGGCCGTGGGACTGCCGGCCGGACTCATGGGCAACTCCGAGGTCGGGCACCTGACGCTCGGAGCCGGCCGGATGATGCCGCAGGACCTGCTCCGCATCGACCTCGCGCTGCGCGACCGGTCGTTCTTCGAGAACGCCGCGCTGACGGCCGCCGTCCAGCACGCCAGCCGCCGCGGCGCGACGCTCCACCTGATGGGCCTCGTGTCCGACGGCGGGGTCCACTCGCACGAGCGCCACCTCGAGGGGCTGCTGGAGCTGGCGGCGAAGGCCGGCGTGCCGCGCGTCCGGGTGCACGTCTTCGCGGACGGCCGCGACACGGCCCCCCGCTCGGCGCTGGCCTACGTGGCGAGGCTCGAGGCGGCACTCGCGAAATGGGGCGGAAAGATCGCCACGGTCTCCGGCCGCTACTACGCCATGGACCGCGACAAGCGATGGGACCGCGTGGCCCGCGCCTACCAGGCGCTGGTGTTTTCCTCGGGCCTTCGCGCCGAAGGGGCGGCCGCGGCCATCGAGGCCGCCTACGCGCGCGACGAGTCCGACGAGTTCATCCAGCCGACGGTGATCACCGAGGACGGCGAGCCCGCCGGACCGATCGGGGATGGGGACGCGGTCGTGTTCTTCAACTTCCGGGCGGACCGCGCCCGGGAGATCACGCGCGCCCTGACCGAGCCCGGGTTTGCCGACTTTCCGCGGCCGAAGCCGCCGGCGCTCCATTTCGTCGGCTTCACGGAGTACAAGGCGGAATTCGGGCTGCCGGCCGCATTCCCGCCCCGCACTCTGAAGCGCATCCTCGCCGACGTGTGGGCCGAGAGGGGCATCGCCAACCTGCGCCTGGCCGAGACCGAGAAGTACGCCCACGTCACGTATTTCTTCAACGGCGGCGTCGAGGAGCCCTATCCGGGCGAGGCGCGGATCCTCGTGCCGTCCTGGAAGGGGGCGACGTACGACCTCCACCCCGAGATGAGCGCCGCCCAGATCACGGAGGAGGCGGTCCGAGCCCTCCGGGGCGGGAGCTTCGGCGCCCACGTCGTGAACTTCGCCAACGCCGACATGGTGGGCCACACCGGCAAGCTCCCCGAGACGATCGCGGCCATCGAGACCCTCGACCGCTGCTTCGGCATCCTCGAGGCCGCGTGCAAGGACGCGGGCGTCCTGCTCATGATGACCGCCGACCACGGCAACGCGGAACAGATGATCGACCCCGAGACGGGCGCTCCCCACACCGCGCACACTTCCAACCCGGTGCCGCTCATTCTTTGCGGCGGAAGAGAGGTGCTCCGCGACGGCGGCGGCCTTGCCGACGTGGCGCCGACGCTGCTCGGGACCCAGGGTTTCCCGGCGCCGGAGGAGATGACGGGGCGGGACCTGAGAACCGCAGGCCGCGCCCTGTCATCCTGACCCCAGCTCGAAGCCGCACCGTGACTCGAAGGGGGCCCCTTTGACAGCCGCACCCGGACTCGAAGGGGATCCTTCGGGCCTGCGGGCCCTCAGGATGACTCGCTGACGCTCGTCAGCCTCCGGCCGTGTTCTTCCTCTCCCTGGCCCCCGGAAACAGCCTCCGCTGCTCGGCCTTGAGCCCGGACGCCGCCTGGCGATCGCCGAGGATCTCGTAGGTCCTGATCGCTGCGAAGTAGGCCTCGGGCGTATTGATCTCGCGCACGAGATCGGAGAGGGCCTTGCGCGCATCGGTCTCGCGGCCCTGGCTCGCGTACAGGAATGCGATCGCGGCCCGCGGCGACGCATTGCTCGGAAAGTCCCGGATTTCCTGCAGGAACGCCGCCTCCGCCTCCGCCTCGCGGCCGAGGCGGGCAAGGCTGTCGCCCCGCAGGTAATTCTGGTTCTGGAGCGGCGTCGCGTCGCCGGATTTCGGCCGGGCGGCCAGGTCGAGCTCGACGAGCGCTCCCGGATAGTCGCCGCGGTCATGACGGACGCGCGCGATCATCAGATGCGGGATCCGCCGCATGGGGTACTTCTCGAGTCCCGCCCGCGCTTCGCGCTCCGCGGTATCGAGGTCGCCCTTGACCAGGGCGATGCGGGCGAGGTTCTCGTGGGGACTGGTCGTGCCCGAATCCCCTGCCGCCTCGGCGTGCTTGCGCGCCTCCTCGTAGTTGCCGATCGCGAGGTAATAATCGGAGAGCGCCATCATGACCTGGGGATTGAGCGGCGAGAGCCTGGCGGCCTGCTGCAGAGCCGCGAGGGCCTCGTCTTCCCTGCCGAGCTTCATGCACGCCTCGCCGTACATCTGCCACACGTCCGTCATGCCGGGCTCCGTCTTCAACAGCTTGCCGAGCACCGCGACCGCCTCCGCGTACCGCCCGGCCTGCAGCGCACCGAAGCCCGCCTTGAGCTGCGTGACGGCCCCGATGCGATCGCGGGGAGCGGGAAGGTCCTTCGCCGTCAGATCGGCGGTGGATGCGCTGATGTAGCCGAGCGCGGCGAGTTGCTTCATCTGCTCGGGATCGGACTTGCCGGGCGGTTGCAGCGGCCGGGGCATGCGCGCAAGCTCCGCGCGCATCGAGCGGAAGGCCGGCGGCAGGCCCGCGGCGAGGTCGCGCTTCTCGGCTGGATCCGCCGCCAGATCGTAGAGCTCGGGGCGCGGAGACTCGATGTAGTGGTCGCGCTCGTCCTCGAGCGAGGCGAGATCGCTCCAGCCAAGGTGCAGGCGTGGATAAAGGGTCTCGCTGTAGATGCGCCTCGGCCCGGAGGCCTCTGGCCCGGCCGGCCGGAGGGCGCTCAGCAGGGAGCGGCCCGCCAGACCCGCCGGGACCGGAATGCCCAGGACCTCGGCCACGGTCGGAAACACGTCCACGAGCCCGACTGCTGCGCGTACGGATTCGCCATGGCGCGCCGATTTCGGGAGCTTCACCATCAGGGGGACGTGGATCGACTCGCGATAGATCAGCACACCGTGCTCGTCCTCACCGTGGTCGTCCAGGCCTTCGCCGTGGTCCGACAGAAACACGATCAGGGCGCGATCATAGACGCCGCTCTCCTTGAGGAACTTCACGAACGTTCCGACGATCTCGTCGGCGCGCGCGATCTCGCCGTCGTAGCGCAGTTTGTACCGGGAGAGGTACGGCTCGGGCGGCGCGTAGGGCGAGTGCGGCTCGAAGAGGTGCAGGAAGGCAAAAAAAGGCTTGCCCGAATGCCCCGCGACCCACTCCGCCAGGATGGCCTGCGTGTCGTTGCCGCCCCGCTGCACCCGCGAGATCGACTGGCTCATCCTGGTGGGCTCGATGTTGTCTTCGTAGAAATCGAATCCCCGCGAAACCCCGGTCGCATGGGAGAGCACGATCGTCGAGACGGCGGCCCCGGTCGCGTAGCCCTTTTCCTTGAGCGTGGCAGCGAGCGTCGCGGGCCCGGGTCCGAGCGCGTACCCGAGGTTGTCGCGCACCCCGTTCTGCGGTGGCAGGAGCCCCGTCATGATCGCCGTGTGCGAGGGCAGCGTCAGCGGGACCTGCGAATACGCATTCTCGAAGAGGACCGAATCCTGGCGAAACGCATCGAGGTTCGGCGTGTCGACCCCGCGATAGCCGTATGCCGGCAGGTGATCGGCGCGCAGCGTGTCCACGGAAATCAGGATCACCGGGGCGCCCGGAGAGACGAGCTCGCCCCCCCGGCGGCAACCGCCGGCCCCGAGCAGGAGCGCCGCCGCCAGAAGGGCCGGCCATAACCGGCGCGTGGCCGCCCGTCCCGATTCTGCTAGCATCCGCCGCATGCCGACCAAGCGCGAAATCTACCTCCGACGCCTCGACACCGTGCGCGCCGAGCTGCGTTCCATGAAAGCCGACGGCCTGTACGCCACCCCGTCCTCGAACCTCTTTTATCTCACGGGGATCGACTTCCACCGCAGTGAACGTCTGACGGGCCTCCTTCTCTTCCAGGATCAGGAGCCGGTGGCCATTTGCCCGGCATTCGAGGCCGAGCGCCTGCGCCGGATGTCCGCCGTCGAACGGGTGGTGACCTGGGAGGAGACCGAAGACCCCTTCGCGAAAGCAGCGGGGCTCCTGCCGGCATCCGGCGGGACGCTCGCGATCGAGCCGTCCACGGCCTATGACGACGTCGAGCGCCTGCTCGCAAGGCGCCCCTCGTGGAAGCCCGTGTCGGCCGCCGCGATGTTCGGCATGCTTCGGATGATCAAGTCCGGAGACGAGCTCGACCTGATCCGGCACGCGATCGCCGTCGCGCTGCCGCGCTTTCGCCGCGCCTTCGAGGCCCTGAAGCCCGGCTGCCTCGAGGCGGACATATCGGCTCTGATCGGCGGCGAGAACATGGTGCAGTTCGGCCCCTCTTCGGCGCTGCCGCACGGCGCCTCAGGCTCGACCCCGCTCTCGCGCGACCAGGCGGTTCTGATCGACGCCTGGGACAAGCCCGGCGGCTACTACTACGACATCACGCGCTCCACCTTCTACGGGACGCCGACCGACGAGTACCGCAAGATCTGGTCCATCGTCCTCGACGCGCAGTCGGCCGCGATCGACAAGGCGGCCCCCGGCGTGCCCTGCTTCGAGGTGGACGCGGCTGCCCGCAAGGTCATCGAGAAGGCGGGCTACGGCGAGTACTTCACGCACCGCCTCGGCCACGGGCTCGGGATCGACGTGCACGAAGCGCCGTACATGGTGGGCCACGACGCGACGATCCTGAAACCGGGGATGACTTTCACCTCCGAGCCGGGCATCTACCTGCCGGGGCGCTACGGCGTGCGCATCGAGGACGACATCGTCTGCACCGAGCGCGGCTCCGAATCGCTCTCGCCCCGCGTCTCGCGCCTCGAGCCGATTGCCGCGTAGCCGCATGCCCACCCTCGTTGCGGAGATCCGGCGGGCGATCGACGCCAGAGCCGGCCCCGCCGGGACGGCGGCGCGACGTTGACGTCGGCGGCGAGGGCAGGCGCGAGAGCCTGCATTCTCCTTGCGATGGCCGCGGTCCTCGGCCTCGGCACCCCGCTTTCCTCGCAGGAATCCGCCGGCGGCATCCAGGCCGAGGAAGCCGCTGACTTCGCCCGGCGCGCGGCGCTGGCCGCGCTGCACGGGCCGCCGAAGGTCTTCCTCGAATCCATCGACGCGGACGGCATCCTGAGGCGAATGCTGGGCAGCCCGGTCTGGTTGGGCCTGACGGGACGCCAGCAGACCCTGCTCCGGACGGTCGTGCGCGAGCACTTCGCCCAGGCCCTCGCGCCCGTCGCGGACGCCTCGGCCGAGATCGCCTGGGCTTCGACGGCCGATTCGGGCAAGGGCCCGGTCTTCGTCTACCTCGGGCTTCGGTACGGTTCGTCGCTGCTGAAGACCCGGTGGACCGTCGACCGGACGCGCCGGGGATCCACGATCGGGGACATCGTCCTCGTCGACCCGGGCATCTCGCTGGCCGGAGAGGTCGGACGGCTGCTCGGCCCCGAGCCCGTGCGCCGTCACGACGTGGCCGAGCAGGCGCGCGCCCGGGCGCTGCCGCGGTTGCTCGGCTTTGGCGCCATCCTGGGGGTCGCCCTCGTCTTCACGCGCCGCCTGCCGCCCGAGCGGCGCAGGATCCTGTGGCTCACGGCTTCCGTGCCGGCCCTGCTCTTTCTGGTGGACGGCGCCCTGGCCGTTCATCGCGCGCTCTCGGAGCCGTACGCGCTGATCGAGAACCTGCCTCCGCAGCCCTGGAGGCAGCCCGAGAAGCTGGCCCTTGCAGCGCACAGCGACGGACGAAGCGAGGCCGCGCGCTCCGAGTGGAAGAGGGCCATCGAGGCGGGGGCGCCGGCAGGACCGGTCTACTACCAGATGGGCCTTGCGGCCCGGGCGGGGGGCGCGCCATCCGACGCCGCGCAGGACTTCGAGCGCGCCCTCGCCGAGCTCCCGCCCGCACCGGGCGCGGCGCGGGAACTCGCGACGATGGCCCTCTCCGACGGGCGGCTGGCCGACGCGCGGTCCCTGCTCCAGAAGTACGTCCGCGAGGCGGGGCCCGACCCGGACAGCCTCGCTACGCTGGCCGTCGTCGAGACGGGCCTCGGCGACACCGATGCGGCCGTCGCCACGATGCAGCTGGCCAGGGGCCTCGTCGGAGAAGACTGGAAGAAGGCGGAGCTCGAGGCCCGGATCTACGCCCGGTCCGGCAACGCGGCGGCGGCTGTGGCGGCCCTTCGGTCCCTCGAAAGCGAGGGCAAGCTCGACCGGGCCGTGCTTCGGGCCGAACCTGCGTACCTGCCGATCGCGACGGATCCGGCGTGGGTGGGGTTTCTCGCGGAGACGGCGAAATAGGCGCTTGCCCGGCGCGGCAGCTTCAGGAGAGCGTCTTCAACAGGTCGTCGATCTCTTTGGCCTCCGGCCCGCCGGGGTTGAGCTCGCGGGCCTTCTTCAGGTCGGCTTTCGCCTCGGCGTTCTTCTTGAGCTGGAGCCGGCAGAGGCCGCGGTAGTAGTAGCCCTCCCAGGCGTCAGGCCGGATGGCGATCGCCCTGTCGAACGCGGTCTCGGCTTGGCGCCGGCTGTTTCTTGTTGATCAGCAGGATCCCGATGTTCATGTACGGCTGCGGATCGGTGATCTTCTCGGCGGGGACCTTGTCGAGCGCCGCGCGCCCTTCGTCGAGGTTGCCCTGCTGGAGCTCGAGCTCGGCGATCATCCACCACGCGGTCGGATCGGACGGGTTCTTGTCGGCGGCCTGGTGTGCGTATGCGAGCGCCTCCTTCGAGTTGCCTTCGGCCAGATACGCGGCTGCGATGCGCTGGAGCAGCGGGGCGTTGTCGGGCAGCTCGGCCACCGCCTTCAGATAGCTCTGGCGCGCCGCCGCCCAGTTCTTCGCGGTCATGGCCGCGTTTCCCTGCTCGATCGCGTCGGCGGTCTCCTTGGAGATCTTCTTGCCGCCCACGAGGATCTGCGGCTGGGCGGCGGGCGCGGCGGCCTGCGCCTTCGGCTGCGGATCGAGCTGGACTTCGAGGGAGGGGTTGCGTGCGCCCTCCTGGAGGCTCACGCTGATCTTTTTCGTGGCGTACCCGGCCGCATCGAAATCCACGTCCCACGGGCCGCCGACCAGGCCGAAGATCGCGAACTGGCCTTTGGCGTCGGTCGTGAGGTCGGGGCCTCCGTGGCTGCTTCGTCCCCAACGCATCATCACCTTGCAACCCTGGATCGGTTCGCCCTTCTCGTTCTTGACGGTCCCATCCACGCGAGCCCGGCCGCCTCGCCAATCCTGGGCCGAGCCGATGGAGGCGACGAGCAGGAGAACCGCGAGGAGCATTGCGCGCGATCGCATCGAAACACCTCTCAGAAGAAGTCGGGCGAAGTATATCGGGTCGCGGACCGCCGGGACGGGAGCGCCCCCTGGCGGCGACTCCAAGGACTTTCCGATGACTCGCGATGCGCGGCGGGCTCTCATTTCCCCGGCACGCCGGCCCCCTTCGGCCCCTTTCCCCCGTAGAACTGGACCAGCGCGGCAACCAGGGCTTCGGCCACCCGCTCGCGGTAAGCGCGGGTCCGCAAGAGACGGCGGTCCTCCGGATTGTTGAGATTGCAGACCTCGACGAGGACGCGGGCCGGGATCCGGTTGTAGCGCAGGATCGCCGGGACCCATGCGCCACCGCCCCGGATGACGTTGCGGCGGATGGGCTCGAAGGCGTGCAGCGGCAAATCGGCAGCGCGGAACGACGCGACGATGTGCTCGGCGAGGTCCCGCGAGATCCCCTCGGCCTCGATCTTCTCCTGGCGTGTGAAGGACACGCTCGGGGCTTCCCGCACCTCCCGCCGCGAGTCGTAGGGCTCCCCCGACTTCCGATACGAGCCGTTCAGAAACTTCTCGCCGGGCACGTAGATCATCGTCCCGCGCACCGCGGGGTGCAGGGAGTCCGCGTGGAGCGAGAGAAACACCGTCCGGTCCGGCTGCCCGCCGTTCTTGCCGACGTGCTTCAGGACGGAGTTGGCCAGATACCAGCGCAGGTTCACGCCCGTCGCCGCATCGTCGATCCGATACGGCGGAGACGTGAGGACGCGGGCGTCCCGCGAGCTGCCGACACGGTCCGAGGCCGCGCCGGCGCATGGCGCATCGCGGCCGATGATCGGCACGACGCGCGCCTTCGTGCCGGACACCACGAGGCGCTCCACGCGGCACGCGATGTCATAGACGTACGACGCCTCTTCCAGCCCGTCGACGGCCGCGCCCGTGTCCCGGCCGCCGTGGCCCGCATCGAGCACCAGCGTCACCCCGGAAAGGTCGGCGCTTCGGATCTTGTTGGCGAACTGCGAGGTTTCCCGCCGCGTGTTCTCCTCCTCGATGCGCTCCGGATCGTCCGCCGGACGGAACTCGGGCGAGAGGTCTGCGAGCGGAATCCGGACCGGGAACCCCACGGGCATCGCGTGCACGTCGGTCACCCCATTGAAGGCCGCGATCTCGGCCGCTTTCGCGTTGACGTCCTCCGCATGCAGCCGCCCCGTGAAACGAACGACCACCGCCGAGTAGAGCGCTTCGCCCCTGCGGAGCCGATAAATCGCGTACCGGCCCTTCTCATCGGATCCGAATTCGAGCCTGGGCTCCTCGGCCTCCGGCTCCGCTGCCGCCTGCGGTCGCCGCGGTCGCCGCCGCCGCGACGACGGCCTCGCGGAAGGCGGGCGTCAACAGCCCCGCCGGAACGAGAACGATCTGCCCGACTCGCGTCTCGAGCGATGGAATCGCGCCCCCCTGCCGGATGTCGCGATACCTCTGCCCCGCGCCCGTGAACCACTCCGCGATGCGCCAGAGGCTTTCCGGCTTGCCCGCCGGCGCGGTGACGCGGTGCTCCCATCCCGCGGGCGTCGCCCGGTCCGCCGGGAACAGGGCCTCGATCGCGATCTTGCGGTAGTTGCCCGCGAGCAGGCGGTAGGGCACGCGGACGAACTGGCCGCGCCGCAGGCGCCGCAACCCCCCGTTGACAGCGAGGATCGTCTTCTTCGCTTTCGCGTCGTCGGCCAGGCGCTTGACGAGGGCGTCGAGCCCTTCGCCGGGCAGCGGCCGCGCGAGCAGGCTGATCTCGTCGGCGGCCGAGATCGAGACCTTGACCTCGGCAGAGACGGAAACGACCTTCTCTCGTCCCGCTCCGCAGAGCGCTGCCGCCGCGGCAAACAGTGCTGCCGCAGCCGCGGTCGGGCGTCCCAAACTAGCCCGCGGCCCGGGGCGGCGCATCCGGAAACCCGGCCCGCGCCTCGACCGCCCGGGCCGCGGCAAACACCGCATCCTCGCCGAAGCGGGGGCCGAGGACCTGGACGCCGAGCGGCAGCCCGCCCCGCGTCAGCCCGGAGGGCACGGAAATCGCGGGCAGGCCGGCGAGCGACGCCGGGACCGTGAAAACGTCGGAGAGGTACATCGTCAGCGGGTCCGCGGTCTTCTCGCCGATGCGGAAGGCGGGCGCCGGAATCGAGGGACAAACGAGGACATCGGCGCGTTCGAAAGCGCGGTCGAAATCATCGGAGAGCAGCTGCCGCGCCCGCATCGCGCGGCCGTAGTACGCCTCGTAGTAACCGGACGCGAGGGCGAACGTGCCGAGCAGGATCCGCCGCTTCACTTCGGCCCCGAAGCCCGCCGTGCGGCTCTCCACGTAGAGCGCCGCGAGGTCCCGGTCCGTGGCGCGCGGCCCGTAGCGAACGCCGTCGAACCGCGCGAGGTTCGAGGAGGCCTCCGCGCTCGCGACGACGTAGTAGATCGCGATGGCGACGGTGGCCCTCGGGACGGACACGGACACGACGTCCGCCCCGGCGTCGCGGAAGATCCGGCGCGCGTCTTCCAGGTTCGCGGCGACCTCGGGGTCGAGCCCGTCCGGTTCGCCTTCCTCGAGGAATCCGACGCGCAAGCCCTCGACGCCGCGCTCGAGGGCCGCCTCGGGATCGCCCACGGCGCGATCCGCCGTCGTCGAGTCGCGCGGGTCGAACCCGGCGACGACGCGGTACAGCCGCGCCGCGTCCGCGACCGAGCGCGCGAGCGGGCCGATCTGATCGAGCGACGAGGCGAAGGCGACCAGGCCGTAGCGCGACACGCGCCCGTAGGTCGGCTTGAAGCCCACGACGCCGCAGCAGGCCGCCGGCTGCCGGATCGAGCCTCCCGTGTCCGAGCCGAAGGCGGCCGGCACGAAGCCCGCCGCCACCGCGGCCGCGCTGCCGCCCGAGGAGCCGCCCGGGATCCGCTCCACGTCCCAGGGATTGCGTGTCGCGTGGCTCGAACTGTTTTCGGTCGAAGAGCCCATCGCGAACTCGTCCATGTTGGCGCGGCCGATGAAGACCGCCCCCGCCTGCCGCAGGCGCGCCGCCACCGTCGAATCCGTCGGGGGACGAAACCCTTCCAGAATCTTCGACGCGCACGTGGTGTGCCGCCCGGCCACCCAGATGTTGTCCTTGAGCGCCAGAGGCACTCCGGCCAGCGCGAGGGCCTCGCCCGCCGCGACGCGGGCATCCACCGCGCGGGCCTCGGCCAGCGCCAGCTCCCCCGTCACCTCGAGGAACGCGCGGATGCGGCCGTCTCCCGCCGCGACGCGGTCGAGCGCCTCCTCCGCGACCGAGACGGCCGAACGGCGGCCGGCGGAAACGGCCGCCGCGGTTTCGGTCACGCCCTTCATGCGATCAGGACCCCGATCCCACGACGCGGGGGACCGCGCCATAGCCGTGGACCTGCCGCGGAGCATTGGCTTCGAGCGCCTCCAGACCGGCCCCGGCAACGGGATCGTCCCCGCGGACCGGGGTCGCGGGCCCCGGCCGCGCGTGGCCGAACGCCGTTTCCGGGATCCCGGCGAGCTGATCGATGTACGCGACGATGCGCGAAAGTTGCTCGGCCCAGAGGGAAAGGTCCTCCTCGGGCAAACGAAGCCGGGCCAGATCGGCGACCTTTCGGACCACCTCGACGGTGACAACGGGGCGGGCGGATGTCATCCTCGAAATTGTAAGGTGTTTTTGCCGACCGTGCGATGCGGCAGGACGGGAGCGAAGATATGGCGGCCCGAGGCGGACCGGCTGCGCGAAGAAGGGTCCAGGGGCTGCGGCGCAGGGTCGAGCTCGTCGACCTCGCCCGGGCGGCCGAGCGGCGCGGCCTCGACGCGTGGATCGTCGGAGGCGCCTTGCGCGACCGCCTCCTCGGCGTGGCCTCGCCCGAGATCGACGTCGCCGTCTCCCGCGACGCCGACGGCCTCGCGCGCGACCTGGAGCAGGCCGGCCGCGGGCGGGCGGTCTTCCTCTCGAAGGGCCGGCCGGGGCCGCGCGTATTCCGCGTGGCCGGCGCCCGACCGATCGACATCGCCGAGATCGAAGGCGGATCGATCGCCGCCGACCTCGCGCGCCGCGACTTCACCGTGAACGCGCTGGCGCTCGAGCTCGGGTCCGGCAAGCTCCTGGACCCGTTCGACGGCGCCGGCGACGCCGCGCGCCATCGGCTGCGGTGCGTCAGGCCCGAGAACCTCGCCGAGGACCCGCTACGGATCCTGCGGGCCGCGCGCCTCTGGGCCTCCCACGGCCTCGAGCCCGAGCCTGCCGTTCTCGCAGCAGCGCGTCCAGCGGCCCCGCTCTTTGGCCGCACCGCCCCGGAACGCATCGCCTCCGAGCTCTCGAAGCTGCTCGGCGCCGAACGGGCCGCACCCGCGCTCGGCTGGACGGCCCGCGCCGGCATCCTGGGCATGGCACTCGGGCTCGCGCTGTCCGCTGCGCGGAGCGCCGCCATCGCGCGCGCCCTCGGCGCCCTCGACGGCCGAAGGACCCGAGGGATTGTCCCCGCGCGCCGTCGCCGCCTCCGGCTGGCGTTCATCGCGATCCGGGCCGGGATGGCGGCCCCCGGGGCCCGCCGGTGGCTGGCAGAGCGCCGCTTCTCGCGTGAGGAAACCCGGGAGGCATCGCTGCTCGTCGAGCTCGCGGCGTCGTCTGCGGCGCTGCGTTCCCTGCACGACCGCTGGCGCTGGATACTGCAGGCCGGCGCGCTCTCGGGCGATGCGCTCCTTCTCCTTGATTGTCTGGGCGCTCCCGGCAAGCGGGGCGTGCGCGCGCTGGCGCCTCTGGCCCGCGCACCGCTGCGCCGGGTCGCCGTGAGCGGCGGCGACGTCGTGCGCTGGCTCGGCCTCGACCCGGGACCGCGCATCGGCGAGCTGCTCTCCGGGCTCGGGGTCGCCGCCGCCATGGGAGAGGTGCAGAATCGGCGCGAAGCTCGGAACTGGCTGACCGGACAGGTCCGAAAGCGCCCGTAACCGGCTATAATCCGTGCACATTGACACTTGCTGAGCTTCTGAAGTTCATGGCCAAGAAGGAGGCTTCCGACCTCCACTTGAAGCCCATGCGGCCTCCCCTCCTGCGCATCAAGGGACGCCTGATTCCCCTGAACGCCGACGCGCTCCAGCCCAAGGACCTCGAGGAGATGCTGACCTCGATCCTCACGCCCGCGCAGAAGGAACGGCTCGAGGCCCACCAGTCCGTGGACGTCGGATACGGCCTGACGGGTGTGGCCCGGTTCCGGTGCAACATCTTCGTGCAGCGCGGCTCCTACGCCGCCGTCTTCCGGCGGATTCCGTTCAAGCTGCCTTCGATCACCGAGTTGTGCCTGCCCGAGGTGCTCGAGAGTTTCGTGCACCTGCCCAAGGGGCTCGTCCTGATCACCGGACCGACCGGATCGGGCAAGTCCACGTCCCTCGCCGGCATCATGCGCTCGGTCATCGAGAAGCGCCCGGTCCATATCGTCACGATCGAGGACCCGATCGAGTTCCTGTTCGCCGACGGCAAGGCCGCCGTCTCCCAGCGCGAGGTGTCGACCGACTCGCCGAGCTTCAACGAAGCGCTCAAGAACATGTTCCGGCAGGACCCCGACGTCATCATGGTCGGCGAGATGCGCGACTGGAACACGATGCAGACCGCCATCACGGCGGCCGAGACCGGCCACCTGGTCTTTTCCACCCTTCACACCAACAGCGCCGCCCAGTCCATCGACCGCGTCATCGACTCCTGCCCCATCGAGCAGCAGGCGCAGGTGCGTTCCCAGCTCTCGATCGTGCTCCAGGCCATCGTGTCGATGAACCTCATCGAGACCTCGGACGGCTCGGGCCGCGTGCCCGTCGTCGAGATCATGGTCAACTCACCCAAGATCGCGAAGCACATCCTCGCCGGCGAGGTCAAGGAGATCCACGAGGAGATCGAGAACTCGGTCAATTACTACAAGATGCAGTCGATGAACCAGTCCCTCATCGCGCTGCTCGTGAACCGGCGTATCACGTACGCCAAGGCGATGGAGCTCTCGACGGATCCCGAGGACCTGTCGCTCAAGCTCCGCAAGCTCTTCCCTCAGATCGAGGAAAACCAGCGAGGAGGCCTCATGGCATCCGACAGCGATTTCTCGCAGATCACCCAGCTGCTCGAGATCAAGCGGCTCTACGAGGAGCAGGAAGAAAAGTGGAAGCTGCGCCTCACCGAAAAGGACGAAGAGGTCAACAAGCACATGATGGAGCTGCGCGACCAGAAGCGCGTCATCGAGGGCCGCGACCAGGTCCTGACCGACATGGAGTCCGAGAACGGACGGCTGAAGGCCGACGCCGAGCGCCTCAACCGCGAATTCCAGCAGAAAATCGCGCAGCTGAACGACCGGATCAAGGAGCTCAACCAGAGGCTCATGGGGACCGAAGGCGGCGGGCGGGCGGCGGCGGGCGGAGCCGCTGGAGGCGGGTTCTTCAAGAAGTAGAGTCTCGAGCTTCCTGTCGTCCTGGCACCCCGGGGTCCTCTTCGGCCTTGGCCAGGGTCCGGACGCTGGCGATCTACTGGCCTTCGGGAATCGTGCAGGTGGTCGGGAATCCGGCCGGAGACAAGTACGTGAAGATCGAGAGACGTAGAGGCTAACTCCGGACGACTCCTCCCCGCTTCTCCCGATTCCCCCGAACCCCAATGGCCGACGCAATCACCCCGCCGGCCAATCCCGCCACCGCGTCCGTGAGCGCGTCCGCCGCCTCCATCGAGCGGCCCGGAATCCACGCCTGGTGCACCTCGTCGAGCGTTCCCCACACCGCCAGCGTGCCTCCGACGACGAGGGCGCGCAGCAGGGAGAAGCGCAGAGGCCCCGGCCAGGCAATCGCGAAGTAGAGGAGGAACCCCTCGACCCCGTAGAGGACGGCGTGGGCGAGCTTGTCGAAGTTCGGGATCCAGGACAGGACTGGCACGTCGGGCGGGGACGGCCAGGAGGTCAGCGCGAGCAGGAAGAGGCCCCACGCGACGGCGGCGAGCCGCGCCCTCCGGCGATCGGCCTCGCCCACCCCGATTACCGCCAGTGGCCTCATTCCAGAGCTCCCGTTCGCGGCGCGCGACAGTCCGCGCGAAGTCACCGAGGAAGGAGGCGCACGCCCCGGGAGCCCGCGCGGTCGAGCGCATTAGCGCGAGCCGCGTCGGGCGACGGTTACGCTCCGCGCTTGGACGGGCCGGTCCGCGAGGGGCCCTTTTTCGGAGCGGGCTTGGCCGCCGGCTTGGTCCGGTCGGCCTTCACGCCGGCGGAGGCCTTGCGCGGCCGCGGCGCGGCCTCCTCGGCCTCGCCTGCGCCCTCGGACTTGTCCTTGCGGACGGTTTCGACGCGACCGCCGGAGGCCCGGCGTGCCCGGTCCGACATGGACTCCTTCTTCGGGCCCCTCTCCTTGACCTCGAACTGGAAGTCGACGAACTCGAGGATCGCCGCCTCCGCCGCGTCGCCCTTGCGGGCGCCGAGGCGCAGGATCCGGGTGTATCCCCCCGGACGGTCCACGAAGCGCGGCGCGATCGTATCGAACACGCGCTTGATCGTGGTCCGATCCGGGATCCACCGGGACACGTGGCGGCGCGCCGCCACGTCGTCTTTCTTCGCCCTCGTGATGAGCTTCTCGGCCAGCGGACGGAGCTCCTTGGCCTTGGACAGCGTCGTCTGGATCCGCTCATGCGTCATGAGCGAGTCGAGCTGGTTCGAGAACATCGCCAGCCGGTGCGATGTGGTGCGACGGAGCTTGCGCCCCGCACGATTGTGCTGCATGGTTTACTCGCTCTTCACTTCGACCGGCTCGATCTCCATGCCGAGGGACAGGCCCATCGGGCGCAGGATGTCCTTGATCTCGTTGAGAGACTTGCGGCCGAAATTCTTGGTCTCGAGCATGTCCTTCTCGGTGCGCTGCACGAGATCGCGGATCGTCCGGATCCCTGCGTTCTTCAGGCAGTTCGCGCTCCGGACCGAGAGCTCCAGCTCGTCGACCGACTTGTTGAGGTACTCCGCCAGGTTCTCCGGCAGCTCCCCCTCTCCGACGCCTTCGAACGCCGTCTCGTGCTCGGCGTTGACGAAGATCGTGAGGTGGTCGCGCAGGAGCGTGGCCGCCAGGCCCACGGCGTCGGTGGGCGAGATCGTCCCGTTCGTCCAGACTTCCAGGACGAGCCGGTCGTAGTCGGTGGCCTGGCCGATGCGGGCCGCCTCGACGTGGTAATTGCAGCGGCGCACCGGCGAATGGACCGAGTCGATGGGGATGTAGCCGATGCCCATGTCGTCGTCGAAGTTCTTGTCGGCCGAGACGTAGCCGCGGCCGGTGGACACGCGCATCTCCATCTGGAGGCGCCCGTTCTCCGAGAGCGTGGCGATCGGAGCGTCCGGATCGAGGATCTCGATCGCGGAGTCTCCCTGCAGGTCCGCTGCGGTGACCTTGCCCTTGCGCGAGACGTCGATCGTCAGGATCTTCTCGTCGTTCGTATGCATCTTGATGGGAATCTGCTTCAAGTTCAGGATGATGTCGGTCACGTCCTCGACGACGCCCGGGAGCGACGAGAACTCGTGCAGCACGCCCTCGATCTTGACCGCGGTGATGGCGGCGCCCTCGATCGACGACAGGAGCACCCGGCGCAGCGCGTTGCCGATCGTGGTGCCGAAGCCGCGCTCGAACGGCTGGGCGTAGAACTTCCCGTACACGGACGTCAGCGTCTCGGAATCGATCTCGAGCCGCTTCGGTTTCTGGAATCCTTTCCAAAGGGTCATGGTGTGCTCTCCTTGGTCCGCGACTACTTGGAGTACAGCTCGACGATCAGCTGCTCCTGGATCGGCAGTTTGATGTCTTCGCGCTTCGGCAACTCGACGACCGTTCCGGCGAACGTCTCGGGCGTCAGATCGAGCCAGGACGGGACGCCGCGCGCCCTCGCCGTTTCGACCGAGGCCTTGATCTGTTCGTTGATCCGGCTCTTCTCCTTGATGGCAACGACCTGGCCCTTGGAGACCCGGAACGACGGGATCGAAACCTTCCTGCCGTTGACCGACACGTGGCCGTGGCGCACGAGCTGGCGGGCCTGCGCGCGCGAGGCCGCGAACCCGAGCGAGAACACCACGTTGTCCAGGCGGCGCTCGAGCTCCTCGAGCAGGTTCGCGCCCGTGATCCCCTTGCGGCGTTCCGCCCGGGCGAACGCGAGGCGGAACTGGCTCTCGAGCAGGCCGTAGATCCGCTTGACCTTCTGCTTTTCGCGCAGCTGGATGCCGTAGCCGAGCAGCTTCGAGCGCCTCCGCCCGTGCTGCCCCGGCGGGTAATTGCGCCGCTCGATGGCGCACTTGTCCTTGAAGCAGCGGTCCCCCTTGAGGAACAGCTTCATGCCTTCGCGCCGGCACAGCCGGCAAACCGATTCGCTGTAGCGAGCCAAACTAAGAACCTCCCCGATCCCTCGTTTCTTTTCCGTCCTTCTTCCCGACCGGGACCGAACCGTCGGTTTACAGACGGGCCGTCAGCCCTGGGCCTTCGGCCTCTTTGCCCCTTCCGAGGCAGTTGCTCTCGTCAGACTCTCCGGCGCTTCCTCGGCCGGCACCCGTTGTGCGGAATCGGCGTCGAGTCCTTGATCGACTTGATGTCGATCCCGTTGGCCTGAAGCGCCCGGATGGCCGATTCGCGCCCGGCGCCCGGGCCCGTCACATGGACGTCGACCGACCTCACCCCGTGCTCCTTGGCGTGCTCGGCGCAGTTGGCCGCGGCCAGCTGGGCCGCGAACGGCGTCCCCTTGCGCGAGCCCTTGAAACCGATCCGACCCGCCGAAGACCAGGCCAGGATGTTGCCCTCCTGGTCGGCGATCGAGACGATCGTGTTGTTGAAGGACGCGGCGACGGTCGCCTGACCGTGCGGGACGGTCTTCTTTTCCTTCTTGCCCGTGCGGGCCCGCTTGCCCTTGGGCTTGCCAGCGCCCTTTTCGGGGGTTGCGCTTACCGGTGTTGCTTCAGCCATTGTTGCCTGTCCTCACAAACAAATCCGAATTCCGAATTCCGAAATCCGAGGTTACTTCTTGGTCGCCTTCTTCTTGCCGGCGATCGTCTGCTTGCGCGGGCCCTTCCGGGTCCGGGCGTTGGTATGCGTGCGCTGCCCCCGCGCCGGAAGGTTGCGCCGGTGGCGCGTGCCCCGGTAGCAGCCGATGTCCATCAGCCGCTTGATGTCCACCGAGATGTCCCGCCGCAGGTCGCCCTCGACCTTGACGTCGTCGGTGATCACCTTGCGGATGCGGACGACCTCCTCCTCGGACAGGTCCTTGATCCGCGTGTCGGGCCGGACGTCGGCCTTCTCGAGGATGAAATTCGCCTTCGGACGCCCGATCCCGTAGATGTAGGTCAGCCCGATTTCCACCCGCTTGTTCAGCGGCAGATCGACTCCGGCGATGCGTGCCATTATTTACCCCTGCCTCTGCTTGTGCTTGGGCGTCGAGCAGATCACTCGCACGACTCCCTTGCGGTGCACGATCTTGCACTTGGCGCAAATTTTCTTGACGGACGCTCTGACTTTCACTTGAGGACTCCCTACTTGTACCGGTAGATGATGCGGCCGCGGGTCAGGTCATACGGCGACAGCTCGACGAGGACCTTGTCGCCCGGAAGGATGCGAATGAAGTTCTTGCGCATCTTGCCCGAGATGTGCGCGAGGACCTGGTGCTTGTTCTCGAGCTCGACTTTGAACATGGCATTGGGCAACGGCTCCACGACCGTCGCCATGACTTCGATGGCTTCATCCTTGGACATGCTTACGCGCCCACGGCGGCCGTCCGCAAGGCGGACAGGCTCCCCGTTCCCAGTATGACCGCGCCGTGAGGCTCGATCGCGATCGTGTATTCGAAGTGGGCCGACACGGACCGGTCGCGCGTGCGCACCGTCCAGCCGTCCCCGTCGACCGACACTTCCGCGCGGCCGGCGTTGAACATGGGCTCGATCGCCAGGACCATGCCGGCCTTGAGGAGGCTTCCGCGCCCCGCCGGGCCGTAGTTCGGAATCTGCGGCTCCTCGTGCAGGGCCGTGCCGACGCCGTGCCCGACGAAGTCCCGCACCACGCCATAGCCGTGGACCAGGGCGACCGCCTCGACGGCGGCGCCGATGTCCGAAACCCGGCCGCCCGGCCTCGCGGCGGCGATGCCCGCGGCCAGCGCCTTGCGCGTCGCGTCGATGAGCTTCGCCGTTTCGGCCGAAATCCTGCCCACGGCGATCGTCCGCGCCGCATCCCCGAAGTAGCCGTCCACGACGGCGCCGCAATCGACGCCGACCACGTCGCCTTCCTTCAGAAGCCGTTTGCCCGGGATGCCATGGACCACTTCGTCGTTCACCGACGTGCAGAGCGTCTTCGGGTACCCGCGGTATCCGACGAATGCGGGGCGCGCGCCCTGGCGGCGGATCTCGGCCTCCGCGATCCGGTCGAGCTCCTCGGTCGTGACGCCGGGAGCGACGGCCTTCTCGACGAGCTCGAGGGTGTCGAGGACGATGCGCGAGGCGTCCTCGAGCTTCAACAGTTCCTCCTGGCTGCGGATCGTGATCACGCGCGCCCCCCCGTGCGCCGCACGGACGTCAACGCCTCGTCGACGCGCGCGGCGACCTGCTCGACCGCGCCCACGCCGTCCACGTCGGCCAGGAGGCCGCGCTCGCGATAGAAGCCCGCCAGGGGCTCCGTCTTCTCCCGGTACACGCGCAGGCGCTCCCGGATCGTCTCCGGCCGATCGTCCGCGCGCCCCTCGGCGTTCGCACGCCCGAGCATGCGCTCCACGAGCACCGGCTCGGGGACGCCGAAATTCACGACCGCGGACAGGCTGTCGCCGCCCTCCGAGAGCATCTTCTCCAGGGCCTTGCCCTGCTCGAGGGTCCGCGGAAAGCCGTCGAGGATGAAGCCGTCGCGCGCGTCGCGCGCCGTCGTGCGCTCCCGGATCAGCTTCACGATCAGGTCGTCCGAAACGAGCTCGCCCTTCTCCATCACGACCTGGGCCTGGAGGCCGAGCGGCGTGCGCTCGCGCACCGCAGCGCGCAGGATGTCGCCCGTGGAAATGGCGGGGACTTTCAGGCGCTCCGCGAGGAGTTTTGCCTGTGTTCCCTTGCCGCTGCCCGGAGGCCCGAGGAATACGACGCGCATCCGCTAGCTTCGCCGCCCGCGGATGCGGCTCTTCTTCAGGAACCCGGTGTAGTGGTGCTCGACCAGCTTCGATTCGACCTGCTGCACGGTGTCCATCGCGACGCCGACCACGATCAGGAGCGAGGTCCCGCCGAAATAGAAGTTGAAGCCGAAGCCCTGGGTCGCGAACCGCGGAAGCGCGGCGTCGAGCCACGGGCCGATGCCCGGGATCCCCTGGACCTTGATGCCGCTGTTCAGGAAGTCCGGCAGCAGGGCCACGAACGTCAGGTACAGGGCGCCCACGATCGTGATGCGCGAGAGCACCGTGTCGATGTAGTCGGCTGTCTTCTTGCCGGGCCGGATGCCGGGGATGAAGCCGCCGTACTTGCGCATGTTGTCGGCCGTGTCGGTCGGATTGAAGACGATCGACGTGTAGAAGTAGCAGAAGAAGAGGATGCCCGCGGCGTACAGCAGGATGTAGAGCGGGTGGCCCATCGAGAGCGACGTCGCCGCCCGCTTCATCCAGTCCGCGCCGGAGATCTGCGCGAGGTAGCTCGGCAGCGACAGGATCGAGATCGCGAAGATGATCGGGATGACGCCGCCCGTGTTCACGCGCAGCGGCAGGTAGGTGTTCTGGCCGCCGTAGATGCGCCGGCCGACCACCCTCTTGGCGTACTGGACGGGGATGCGCCTCTGCGCGCGCTCGACGAACACGATCAAGGCGATGATCGCGAACATGAAGACGAGGACGAAGAGCAGCGTCAGGACGCTGATCGTCTGGTTTCGGATCTGCTGGAAGAGGCCGAAGATCGCGCGCGGCAGCCCCGCCACGATGCCGGCGAAGATGATGAGCGAGATGCCGTTGCCGATCCCGCGCTCGGTGATCTGCTCGCCGAGCCACATGATGAAGATCGTCCCGGTCGTCAGGGTCAGGATCGTCATGAGCCGGAAGGCCCAGCCCGGGTGCGGGACGAGCGGCGCTCCCCCCGGGGCAACCTGCTTCTCGAGCCAGAGGGCGATTCCGCTGGCCTGGACGAAGGACAGCAGCACCGTGCCGTAGCGCGTGTACTGCGTGATCTTCTTGCGGCCCATCTCCCCTTCCTTGGAGAGCTTTTCGAGGTACGGCCACACGACGGTCAGGAGCTGCAGGATGATCGAGCTCGAGATGTACGGCATGATCCCGAGGGCGAAGACGCTGAGCCTTCGCAGGGCGCCGCCCGAAAAGATGTCCAGGAAGCCGAAGATCGAGCCCGCGGAGGCCTTGAAGAACGCGTTGATCGCCGCCGGGTCCACGCCGGGCGTCGGGATGTGCGCGCCGAGGCGATAGACCGCCAGCACGAGGAACGTGAAGAGGACCCGCTTGCGCAGGTCCGGCACGTTGAAGACGTTGGCGAAGCTCTGGAGGGCGCTCAACGGGACAGCACCTCGCAGCGGCCGCCGGCCGCCTCGATGCGGGCCTTCGCCGAGGCCGAGAACTTGTGGGCCGAGACGTTGAGGGCCTTCTTGATCTCTCCGTCGCCGAGGATCTTGACGAGCTTGCTTTTCCGCGCGAGGCGAGCGGCGGCGAGCGTCTCCGGCGTGACCGCCGCGCCGGCCTCGAATCCGTCGAGATCGCGCAGGTTCACCACGTCGTACTCGACGCGGAAGATGTTGGTAAATCCGCGCTTGGGCACGCGCCGGTGCAGGGGCATCTGGCCGCCCTCGAAGCCCCGCTGGTGCCGGTAGCCCGATCGGGAGCCCTGTCCCTTGTGGCCGCGCCCGGCCGTCTTCCCGTGTCCGCTTCCGGGCCCGCGGCCGACGCGCTTCTTGTAGTGCGTGGCCCCGACGGCCGGTGCCAGGTCATGCACGCCGGTCGCCGCCGGGCGCGCGGGGGCGGCAGCCGCCTTCTTCGCGGGGCGGGGCGGACGGACGGCCGCCGGAGGCTTCGCCGTCGGAGCCGCCTTGGCGGTCTTCGCGGGCGCTTTCCGCGCCGGCCTGGCGGCCGGCTTCCTGGCCGCTCGCGGCGCGGGTTTCGTCGTCTTCTTCTTTTCGACCATGTATCAGCCCTTCGTCACTTCCACGAGGTGCCGGACCTTGCGGATCATGCCCCGCACCGCCGGCGAGTCCTCCCGAACGACGTGACTACCGATCCGGCCGAAGCCGAGGCCCGTCAACGTCGCCTTCTGGTCCTTGGGTGTGCAGATGCCGCTCTTGACGAGCGTGATCGTCAGCCGGTCCCTGCCGCCCTCTTTCCTCGCCCCGGCCTTGCCGGAGGACTTGCCCGTCTCGGTCACGCCTTCTCCTCTGCCATTGGCGTCTCGGCCGGTCCGCGGCCGCGGCGCTTCTGGATCTCGTCTTCGTTCCTCAGGCGCAGCAGCCCCTCGAACGTCGCCTTGATGACGTTGTGGGGGTTGGTCGTGCGCAGCGACTTGGTCAGGATGTCCTGGATGCCGACCGACTCGAGCACCGCGCGCACGGGGCCGCCCGCAATGACGCCGGTGCCGGGGGCCGCCGGCTTGAGCAGCACCCGGCCCGCGCCGTAGGCGCCGATGACCGCGTGCGGAATCGTCGTGCCCTTGAGCGAGACCTTCTGCATGCCCTTCTTGGCCATCTCGATCCCCTTCTTGATCGCCATGGGGACTTCCTTGGCCTTGCCCGACCCGTACCCGACGCGGCCCTGCCCGTCGCCGACCACGACCAGCGCGGAGAACGAGAAGTTCTTGCCGCCCTTGACGACTTTGGTGACGCGGTTGATGTGCACGACGCGGTCGATGAGCTCGCGCCCCTGCGCGTCGCGCTCCTTCTCGCGCTCCCGCGGCGCCCGCGGTCCCCGGTTGCTGCTCATCGCGTCCCCCCCGTCCTTGTGCTTGCCATGCCTAGAACTCCAGGCCGCCCGAGCGGGCGCCTTCGGCGAGGGCCTTCACCCTGCCGTGATAACGGTAGCCGCCGCGATCGAAGACGACCTTCGTGACTCCGGCCTTCTTCGCCCGCTCGGCCACCAGGCCGCCGACCTGGCCGGCCGCTTCCTGGGAAGCGCCCGCTTTCTTCGGGTCCTTCCGGAGACCCGGATCGAGCGAAGACGCATGTGCCAGCGTCGAGCCGCTGCCGTCGTCGATCACCTGGGCGTAGATGTGGCGGCCGCTCTTGAAGATCGCCAGGCGCGGCCGCTCCTTGCCTCCGCGCACCCTCTGGCGGATGCGCAGGCGGACGCGGCCCCTCGATTCGCTGCGTGCTTGGGATCGGTTCATGATTACTTCCCGCCGGCCTTTCCGACCTTGCGCCGGATGACCTCGTTGGCGTACTTGATGCCTTTCGCCTTGTACGGATCGGGCACGCGCAGCGCCCGGATCTCCGCGGCCGTCTGTCCGACCCTCTGCTTGTCGGCGCCGGTGATCGTCATGCGCCCCGCCTTCGCGTCCATCGCGATGGCGATCCCCGCCGGGATCGGGAAGTCGACCGGGTGCGAGTACCCGAGCGCGAAGATCACCGACTTGCCCTTGACCTCGGCCTTGAAGCCGACGCCCGAGATCTCGAGCTCCCGCGTGAAACCCTTGGTGACGCCCTCGACGGAATTCGCGACGAGACTGCGCAGCAGGCCATGGCACGCGCGCACGTGCGGCTCGTCGCCTTCCCGGGCGATCCGGACCTGGCCGTCGGCAATCGCCACGGTCAGGCCGGCCGGAATCGCGCTCACGAGCTCCCCCTTGGGGCCCTTGACGCGCACCGTCCCGGCGTCGGCGTTGACTTCGACCCCTTTGGGGATCACGACCGGCATTTTTCCTATGCGAGACACGGGTTCACTCTCCTCACCAGACGTTGCAGAGGACTTCGCCGCCCAGGCGCTTCTGACGGGCCTGCTTGTCCGTCACGATGCCCTGCGACGTCGACACGATCGACATACCGAGACCGTCCAGCACCGACGGGATCGCGTCGGCCTTCGCATAGATGCGCCGACCGGGGCGCGACACGCGCTCGAGGCCGACCACGATCGGCTCGCCCTCGTGGTCGTATTTCAGGCCGACGCGCAGCACGGGCCGCCCGCCCTCCTGCACCTTGCGAAAAGAGGACACGAAGCCCTCCTGCTCGAGCACCTTCAGGACCGCCTCTTTCAAGCGCGAAGCCGGGACGTCCACGCGGTCGTGGCCGGCCCGCATGCCGTTGCGCAGGCGCGTGAAAAGATCGCTCAGCGGATCGCTCGTCTTCATCGGTTCACCACGACGCTTTCTGAATGCCCGGGATGTAGCCCATGAGGGCATTCTGGCGGAAACAGATGCGGCAGAGCGCGAACTTGCGGAGCACGCTCCGGGGCCGCCCGCAGACCCGGCAGCGCCGGACGGTCCGCGTCATGAACTTCGGCTTCCTCGCCGCCTTGATCCGCATTGCGCGTGTGGCCATAAATCCTCTACTTTGCGAACGGCATGCCGAGCTCGGCCAGGAGCGCCCTGGCCCGGTCGTCCCGTCCTGCCGTGGTCACGATCGTCACGTTCAAGCCCTTCGACTTGTCCGTCTTTGCGTAGTCGATCTCCGGGAAGATGAAGTGGTCGCGCACTCCGAGCGTGTAGTTGCCCCGCCCGTCGAACGCCTTGCCCGAGACGCCGCGGAAGTCGCGCACGCGCGGCAGGGCGATGTTGATGAGGCGGTCGAGGAACTCCCACATCCGGTCGCCGCGCAGGGTCACCCGTGCGCCGATCGGCATGCCCGTCCGCAGCTTGTACGTCGCGATCGACTTCTTCGCCTTGGTCACCTGGGCGCGCTGCCCCGCGATGGACGAGAGCTCCTCGGCGGCGCCCTCGAGCATCTTGGGATTGGCCACGGCCTCGCCCAGCCCCATGTTGAGAACGATCTTCTCGAGGCGGGGCACGGCCATCACGTTGTCGATTCCGAACTCCTTCCGGAGCGCGGGGGCGACTTCTTTCGCGTATCGGTCTTTGAGTCTCGCTGCCATATTCGTCTTCCGTTTCCCGTTTCCCGCCCGCCTAAGCGAGGACGGCGCCGCTCTTCTTGGCCACGCGCTCGGGCTTGCCCTCGGCGTCCCGCTTCCGGCCGATCCGCGTCCGGACGTTGCGGTCCGGATCGAGGAGCATCACGTTGGAGATGTGGATCGCGGCCTCGCGCTCCGAGATGCCGCCCGCGATGTTCTTCGCCGGGTTCGGACGCGTGTGGCGCTTGATCATGTTGACCCGCTCGACGATCACCCGGCCGGCGCCCGGCAGCACGCGCAGGATGCGGCCCTGGCGGCCCCGGTCCTTGCCGGCCACGATCACGACCGTGTCGTCCTTCCTGAGTTTCGGCTTCGTCTTCGAGATCGCCGGCTTCTTCTTCTTCATCACAGCACTTCCGGTGCGAGCGAAATGATCTTCATGAACTTTTTCTCGCGCAACTCGCGGGCCACGGGGCCGAACACGCGCGTCCCGATCGGCTCGCCCTCGTTGGAGATCAGCACGGCCGCGTTGTCGTCGAAGCGGATGTAGGAGCCGTCGCGCCGGCGGTGATTGCGCCGCGTGCGGACGATGACGGCGCGCACCACCCGCTTGCCGTGCTTTTCCACGAACGGCGAATCCGGGGTGCACTCCTTGACCGAGGCGGTGATGATGTCGCCCAGCCCCGCGTACTGGCCGGCGGAGCCGCCCCGCATGCGGATGCACGCGATCTTTCGCGCACCCGAGTTGTCCGCCACCTGGAGAATGGTTCCCATCTGGATCATGGCGGTGCTCCTAGGCCTGGGCCTTCGTCACGATTTCGCGCAGCCGCCAACGCTTCAACTTGGACATCGGGCGCGTCTCCTCGATGCGGACGCGGTCCCCCACCTTGGCGGTGTTGCCCTCGTCGTGGGCATGGAAGCGGCTCGTGCGCTTGATGGTCCGGGTGTATTCGGCGTGCTGCACGCGACGTTCCACCTCGACCACGATCGTCTTGTTCATCTTGTCGGAGACCACGCGACCGAGCTTGGTCGCGCGACCCTTCTTTTCGACCCCTGCGGTCTCGTTCACTTGCCTGCCTCCGACTTCAACTCCAGGGCCCGCTGGTACGTCTTCACGCGCGCGAGGTCGCGCCGCATGACCTTCAATCGGCTCGGGTTCTCGAGCTGGCCGGTCGACTTCTGCAGCCGCAGCTTCCAGCTCGCTTCGCGCAGCTCTTTTTCCTTCTCGACGAGGTCGGCGGCGCCCTGCTGGGCCAGCGTCTCGCGCTCTTTCTTCTTCATCGGATCTCCATCTCGGACTCGCGCGTGATCATGCGCGTCTTCAAGCCGAGCTTGTCGGCCGCCAGGCCCAGGGCTTCCTTGCCCGTGACGAAGTCGACGCCTTCCATCTCGTACAGGATGCGGCCCGGCTTGACGACGGCGACCCATCCCTCGGGCGCGCCCTTGCCCTTGCCCATGCGCGTTTCGGCGGGCTTCTTCGTGTACGGCTTGTCCGGGAAAATGCGGATCCAGATCTTCCCGCCGCGCTTGACGGCACGGGTCATCGCGATGCGGCCGGCCTCGATCTGCCGGGCGGTGATCCAGCCCGGCTCCAGGACCTGGAGGCCCATGTCGCCGAACGCGAGCGTGCCGCCGCGGTAGGCCTTGCCGCGCATGCGGCCGCGCTGCTGCTTGCGGTACTTGACTTTCGAGGGCATCAACATGATTTACGTCTCGTCTTCCGTCTTCCGTTGACCGTCGGCCGGCTCAGGCGGCCGTCTTGCGGCGGTTCTTCGCCTTGTGCTGCTCGCCGCGATAAATCCACACCTTCACGCCGATCTTTCCGTAGGTCGTGTTGGCCTCCGCGAAACCGTAGTCGATGTCGGCCTTCAGCGTGTGGAGCGGAAGGCGGCCTTCCTGGTACCACTCGGAGCGCGCGATCTCGGCGCCGTTCAGGCGGCCGGCGCAGCGGATCTTGATGCCCTGCGCGCCGAACCGGAACGCGGACTCGATCCCCTTCTTCATGGCGCGCCGGAAGGCCACGCGGCGCTCGAGCTGCATGGCGATCGACTCGGAGACCAGCTGCGCGTCCGTCTCCGGGCGCTGGATCTCGATGATGTTGATGTGGACCTCGGTGTTGGTCCGCTTCTGGAGCTCGTCGCGGAGCTTGTCCACCTCGGCGCCGCGCTTGCCGATGATGATGCCCGGGCGCGAGGTCTGGATGTTGACCTTGAGCTTCCCGGCGAAGCGCTCGATGTCGATCTCGGAGACCCCGGCGTGCGACAGGCGGCCCTTGAGCTCCTTTCGCAGGTTCAGGTCCTCGTGGAGGAACTTGAGGTAGTCCTTCTGCGAGAACCAGCGTGAGTGCCACGTCCGGTTGAAGCCGAGTCGGAACCCGAAGGGGTGAACTTTCTGGCCCATCGCTTACACCTCGTCCGAGAGTTCGATCGTCACGTGGCTCTTGCGGTGCAGGACGCGGAACGCGCGCCCCATCGGCGCGGGCCGAACCCGCTTTTCCTGCGGCCCCTTGTCGACCGTGATCTTGCGGACCACGAGCTGGTCGACGTCGAGGCGCGCTTCCTTCTGCTCGGCGTTGGCGACCGCCGACTGCAGCGTCTTCAACAGGTCGCGGGCCGCCGCTTTCTTCGTATGGCGCAGGATCGCGACGGCGTCGTTGACCTTGCGTCCGCGCACCAGGTCGGCGACGAGCCGCACCTTCTGCGCGGAGCCTTTCATGTACCGGAGCCTGGCGGACGCTTTCATGGCGTTTCCTTAAGCCTTCGGCGCCGCGGCGGCCGGAGCGGCGCCCGGTGCCGAGATGGGCTTGCCGCCGACGGCGGCGCCGGTTTCGGCCTTCTTGCCGCCGTGGCCCTTGAAGATTCGCGTCGGCGAGAACTCGCCGAGCTTGTGGCCGACCATGTTCTCGGCGACGTAGACCGGGATGAACTTGCGGCCGTTGTGGACCGCAATCGTGTGGCCGACCATGTCCGGGATGATGGTCGAGCGCCGGGACCAGGTCTTGATGACCTTCTTCTCCCGGGTTGCGTTCAACGCGGCCACCTTCTTTGCGAGGTGGTCGTCCACGAAGGGACCCTTCTTGATCGAGCGCGTCATCGTTATGCCTTCGACTTGCGGCGCCGGACGATGAATCCGTCGGTCCGCTTGTTGTTACGGGTCTTCATGCCCTTGGTCTTCCAGCCCCACGGCGAGGTCGGATGGCGCCCGCCCGAGGTCTTGCCCTCGCCGCCGCCCATGGGGTGATCGACCGGGTTCATCGCGACGCCGCGGTTGTGCGGACGCCAGCCCATCCAGCGGTTGCGGCCCGCCTTGCCGATCGAAACGTTCTCGTGCTCGAGGTTGCCGACCTGACCGATGGTCGCGTAGCACTCGATGTGCACCTCGCGGACCTCGCCCGAGGGCAGGCGCACCTGCGCGTAGGCGCCTTCCTTGGCCATCAGCTGCGCGGCCGCGCCGGCCGAGCGGACGAGCTGGCCGCCCTTGCCGCGGGTCAGCTCGAGGTTGTGGATCGTCGTTCCGAGCGGGATCGCGCGCAGGGGCAGCGCGTTGCCCGGAACGATGTCGGCCGTCGGGCCCGACACGACCTTGGCGCCGACCTCCAGGCCGTTGGGCGCGAGGATGTAGCGCTTCTCGCCGTCGGCGTAATGCAGCAGCGCGATCCGCGCCGTCCGGTTCGGGTCGTACTCGATCGTCGCGACCTTGGCCGGGATGTCCTGCTTGTCGCGCCGGAAGTCGATGATGCGGTACAGGCGCTTGTGGCCGCCGCCCATGAAGCGGCTGGTCGTCCGCCCCTGGCTGTTGCGCCCGCCGGTATTGTGCATTCCGACCGTCAGGCTCTTCTCCGGACGCACCGGAGACAGATCCGTAAAGTCGTGCATCGTCTGGAACCGCCTGCCGGCGGACGTCGGTTTGTACTTCTTGACTGCCATTACACGCCCTCGAAAAACTCGATCTTCTGATCCGGCGCGAGCCGGACGTAGGCCTTCTTCCAGGCCTTGCGCTGGCCGATGAATCGGCCCATGCGCTTCCTCTTGCCCTGACGGTTGGCGAGACGGACGTCGACGACCTTGACGCCGAACAGCTTCGTGATCGCCTTGGCGACCTCGATCTTGTTCGCCGTGACCGCGACCTCGAAGCACACCGTGTTGGAGGCTTCCTTCAGGCGCGTCGCCTTCTCGGTGATGAGCGGCCTGCGAATCAGTTCCTGCGCCAGCATCACTCGCCTCCCAGGTTCTTGACGACCCGCGAGAACGCGGTCTTCGAGAGCACCACGGTCCCGTGGGACAGCACGTCGTAGGCGTTGACGCCGAGCGGATCGACGAGCTTCCACGACTTCACGTTGCGCGAGGCGCGCGTGAAGTTCTCGTTGTCGCGCCCGTCCACGAAGAGGGCCTTGCCCTCGATCCCGAGCGTGCCGAGCGCCGCCTTCAGGTCCTTCGTCTTGTGGCTGGCGAGGTCCAGCTTGTCCACGACGACGATCCGCTCCTCGGCCACGCGGCGCGAGAGGACGGCCTTCAACGCGTTCTTCTTCTCTCCGACCGACAGATCCTGCGCGTAGGAGCGCGGCCGCGGTCCGTGGGCCGTGCCTCCGTGGCGGTGGATCGGCGGGCGGCTGCCGCCCTGGCGGGCGCGGCCGGTGCCCTTCTGCTTGAAGGGCTTCTTGCCCGAGCCCGAGACCTCGGAGCGGACCTTCGTCTTGTGCGTGCCCGCGCGCTGGCCGGCGAGGTACGCCTTCACGACTTCCCACACGAGGTGCTTGCGGTACGGATACTCGAAGACGCCGGCGGGCAGGGCGACCTCGCCCACCTGCTCCTTCTTCCAGTTCCAAACGGGGATCTTAGCCATGCGTCTTGCCTTATGCCTTCTTCGCGAAGCTCGAGCGCACGATCTTGATGATCGAGTTGCGCGCGCCCGGAACCGGGCCGGAGATGTACAGGAGGTTCTTCTCGAGATCGACCCGCACGACGACGAGGTTCTTCGTCGTGGACTGGCGCCCGCCCAGGCGGCCCGAGGACCGCGTGCCCGGGTAGACGCGCGACGGGAACGCCGAGGGCCCGATCGAGCCGGGCGCGCGGTGGAACATGGAACCGTGGGTCGCCGCGCCGCCGGCGGAATCCGTGGCGCGCCACGACGCCCATGAATCCCTTGCCCTTGGACGTGCCGATGACGTCGACGTGCTCCTCGTCGGCGAACGTGTCGCACAGGATCTTGTCGCCGGGCTTCAACTCGTCGCCCTTGTCCGCGCGCACTTCCATGAGCGTGCGCATCGGCGCCACGCCCGCCTTCTCGAAGCGGCCGCGGCTGGCCTTGTTGGCGCGGCGGTCGGGCCGGGAGCCGACGAAGCCGATCTGGAGGGCGTCGTAGCCGTCCTTGTCGGCGGTCTTCTTCTGAACGACGAGGCAGGGGCCCGCCTGCACGACCGTGACGGGCACGACCGTGCCGTCCGGCGTGAAGATCTGGGTCATCCCGACCTTCTTGCCAATGATGCCGTTTACTGCCATTGCTCGCTCTTACTGCCTTACTTCCCGAAGGCCTTGATCTCGACGTCGACTCCGACCGGGAGCTCGAGCTTCATCAGCGCGTCGACCGTCTGCGACGTCGGCTCGAGGATGTCGAGCAGACGCTTGTGGGTCCGCATTTCGAACTGCTCGCGCGACTTCTTGTCCACGTGGGGCGAGCGGTTGACCGTGTAACGGGAGATCGCCGTCGGCAGCGGAATCGGCCCCGCGACCTTCGCTCCGGTGCGCCTCGCCGTGTCGACGATTTCGCTCGCCGACTGGTCGAGGATCCGGTAGTCGAAGGCCTTCAGCCGGATTCGGATCTTGTCGTTTTTGGGCATTGCTCGCTTCGCTCGCTGTCGTGAGTTATGAGTCGTGAGTACGCGTTATTCCAGGATCTCGACGATGGTTCCGGCGCCGACGGTGCGTCCGCCCTCGCGGATGGCGAACCGCAGGCCCTTCTCCATGGCAATCGGGGTGATCAGGTTGATCTCCAGGTTCACGTTGTCGCCGGGCATCACCATCTCGACGCCCGTGGGCAGCTGCGCCGTCCCCGTCACGTCGGTCGTCCGGAAGAAAAACTGCGGCCGGTACCCGTTGAAAAACGGCGTGTGCCGCCCGCCCTCTTCCTTCGTCAGGATGTACGCCTGCGCCGTGAACTTCAGGTGCGGCGTGATCGAGCCCGGCTTGGCGCACACCTGCCCGCGCTCGACGTCCTTGCGCTCCGTGCCCCGCAGCAGCAGGCCCACGTTGTCGCCCGCCTGCCCCTGGTCGAGCAGCTTGCGGAACATCTCGACGCCCGTCACGACCTTCTTCTGCGTCGGACGGATCCCGACGATCTCCACTTCCTCGCCCACCTTCACGATCCCGCGCTCGACACGACCCGTCACGACCGTCCCGCGCCCCGAGATCGAGAACACGTCCTCGATCGGCATCAGGAAGTCCTTGTCGATCGCCCGCTCCGGCACCGGAATGTACGCGTCCACCGCGTCCATCAGCTCCATGATGCACTTGGCATCGGCCGAGTCCGGGTCCGCCGACGCGCCCGCCTTCAGGGCCGAGCCCTTCACGATCGGCGTCTTGTCCCCGGGAAACCCGTACGACGTCAGCAACTCCCGGACCTCCAGCTCCACCAGCTCCAAGAGCTCCGGGTCGTCCACCATGTCCGTCTTGTTCAGGAACACCACCACGTACGGCACGCCCACCTGGCGCGCCAGCAGGATGTGCTCGCGCGTCTGCGGCATCGGCCCGTCCGCGGCCGACACCACCAGGATCGCCCCGTCCATCTGCGCCGCGCCCGTGATCATGTTCTTCACGTAGTCCGCGTGGCCCGGGCAGTCCACGTGCGCGTAGTGACGCTTGGCCGTCGAGTACTCCACGTGCGCCGTGTTGATCGTGATGCCGCGCGCCTTCTCTTCCGGCGCGTTGTCGATCTGGTCGTACGCCTTCGCCGTCGCCAGACCCTTCTTCGACAAAATCAACGTGATCGCAGCCGTCAACGTCGTCTTCCCGTGGTCCACGTGCCCGATCGTCCCGATGTTGACGTGCGGCTTGCTGCGGTCGAATTTCTCTTTAGCCATTTCTCGTCGTCCTCAACGGTTGCGTCTACTTGCTTCCGACCTTCGCGATGATCTCTTCACTGACCGACTTGGGAACCTCGTCGTAGGCGGCGAACTGCATCGTGTAGTTGCCGCGGCCCTGCGTCATGGAGCGGAGATTGGTCGAGTACCCGAACATCTCCGACAGCGGCACGCGCGCCGTGATGACCTGGACGCCCGCGCGCGGCTCCATGTGCTTGATGTGCCCGCGGCGCGAGGACAGGTCGCCGATCACGTCGCCCATGTAGTCCTCGGGGACCACGACCTCGACGTCCATGATCGGTTCCTTGATGATCGGGCGGGCCTTCTTGGCGGCGTCCTGGTAGGCCATGGAGCCGGCGATCTTGAAGGCCATTTCCGAGGAGTCGACGTCGTGGTACGAGCCGTCGTAGAGCTCGACGTGGACGTCCGTCGTCGGGTAGCCCGCGAGCACGCCCGTCTCGAGCGCTTCCTTGATGCCCTGCTCGATCGGCTTGATGAACTCCTTCGGGATGGAGCCGCCGAAGGTCTGGTTGTCGAACACGAACTCGTGGCCTTCCTCGGCCGGCTTGATGCGGATCTTGCACTCGCCGTACTGGCCGCGGCCGCCCGACTGGCGGATGAACCGGCCGTGGCCCTGGGCTTCCTTCGTGATCGCCTCGCGGTAGGCGACCTGCGGCTTGCCGATGTTCGCGCCGACGTTGAACTCGCGGACCATGCGGTCCGTGATGATCTCGAGATGGAGCTCGCCCATGCCGCGGATGATGGTCTGCCCCGTCTCCTTGTCCGTGTGGACCTTGAAGGTCGGGTCTTCCTGCATGAGCTTGCCGAGCGCCATGCCCATCTTTTCCTGGTCGGCCTTCGTCTTGGGCTCGATCGCGACCGCGATGACGGGCTCCGGGAAGTTCATCGCCTCGAGGATGACCGGGTTGTCCCGGTCGCAGATCGTGTCGCCCGTCGAGACGTTCTTCAGGCCCACGGCCGCCGCGATGTCGCCCGCCCAGACTTCCTTGATCTCTTCGCGCTTGTTGGCGTGCATCTTCAGGATGCGGCCCACGCGCTCGTTGGTCTCCTTGGTCGAGTTGTAGACGCCCGTGCCGGCGTCCATGTGGCCCGAGTAGACGCGGAAGAAGGCGAGCTGGCCGACGAAGGGGTCGGTCATGATCTTGAAGATGAGGGCCGAGAACGGCGCGTCGTCGGACGGCGGCCGCTCGAGCTCCGCGCCCACGTCGTCGTGGCCGACGATCGGCTTCACGTCGATGGGCGACGGGAGGTAGTCGACGACGGCGTCGAGCAGCTGCTGGACGCCCTTGTTCTTGAACGCCGAGCCGCAGATGACGGGCTGGACGTGGCCGGCGATCGTCGCGCGGCGCAGCGCGGCCTTGATCTCCGCCGCCTCGACCTTGCCGCCGTGGAGGTACTTCTCGAGCAGCGAGTCGTCGGTCTCGGCGACCGCCTCGATGAGCATCTCGCGGTACTTCGCCGTCTCTTCCTGCATGTCGGCCGGGATCTCGAGCGTGTCGAACTTCGAGCCCTGCGCGTCGTCGTGGAACTCGATGGCCTTCAGGTTCACGAGATCGATGATCCCGCGGTGACCGGCCTCGGTGCCCCAGGGGATCTGGATCGGGGCGGGCTTGGCGTTCAACTTCGTCTTCATCATCTCGACGCAGCGCGGGAAGTTCGCGCCGACGCGGTCCATCTTGTTCACGAACGCGATGCGGGGGACGCCGTAGCGGTTGGCCTGGCGCCACACCGTCTCGGACTGGGGCTCGACGCCGGCGACCGCGTCGAACACGGCGACGGCGCCGTCGAGGACGCGCAGCGACCGCTCGACCTCGGCCGTGAAGTCCACGTGCCCGGGCGTGTCGATGATGTTGATGCGGACGAGATCGGCCACCGACGCCTTCCAGAAGCACGTCGTCGCGGCCGACGTGATCGTGATGCCGCGCTCCTGCTCCTGGACCATCCAGTCCATCGTCGCGGTCCCTTCGTGGACCTCGCCGATCTTGTAGTTGACGCCCGTGTAGAAGAGGATCCGCTCGGTCGTCGTCGTCTTACCGGCGTCGATGTGCGCCATGATCCCGATGTTCCGGATGTCGCTGAGAGGGCTGGTGCGCGGCATAAATAAGGTCTGTGGTCGGTCGTTGATCGTCGAGGTGAGTCGTGGTTACCAGCGGTAGTGGGCGAAGGCCTTGTTGGCCTCGGCCATCTTGTGCGTGTCGTCCTTCTTCTTCATGGCCCCGCCGCGCAGGTTCGAGGCGTCGAGCAGCTCGGCGGCGAGCTTCTCGCGCATGGTCTTCTCGCCCCGCGCCGTGGCGTACTCGATGATCCAGCGGATCGCCAGCGAGGTCCGGCGGTTCGGCCGCACCTCGACGGGGACCTGGTAGGTCGAGCCGCCCACGCGGCGGGACTTGACCTCGAGCGCCGGCTTGACGTTCTCGATGGCCTTCTTGAACGTCTTCATGGGATCGTCCTGCGTCTTCTCGGCGACCTTGTTCAGGGCGCCGTACAGGATCCCTTCGGCGACGGCCTTCTTGCCCTGGCTCATCACGGAGTTGATGAACTTCGTGACCATCTGGGAGTTGTACAGCGGGTCCGGGAGGATCTCGCGCTTGGCAACGACTCGGCGTCTCGGCATGGTCTTAAGCCTTCGGGCGCTTGGCGCCGTACTTGGAACGGCTCTGCTTGCGGTTGGCGACTCCGACCGCATCGAGCGTTCCGCGAATGACGTGGTAGCGAACTCCCGGCAGGTCCTTGACGCGCCCGCCGCGGATCATGACGATCGAGTGCTCCTGGAGGTTGTGCCCGACGCCCGGGATGTAGGTCGTCACCTCGATGCCGTTGGTCAGCCGAACGCGCGCGACCTTGCGCAGGGCCGAGTTCGGCTTCTTGGGCGTCGTGGTGTAGACGCGCGTGCACACGCCGCGCTTCTGGGGCGAACGCTGCAGGGCCGGCGACGCGGTTTTCACCGCCAGTCGCTCGCGACCCTTCCGGACGAGTTGAGAAATTGTCGGCATCGACTCTCCTGATCTCCCCGCGTCCCCCGGAGCCGGGGAAGGACGCGAGATCGACCTGTACCCGCTTTACTTCGGATCGTGCGAGACAGTCCCACCGTCACGCCCGAGTCCAGAGGAAAAACCCGCGAATCATACGCGCCGGATGGGGGTCCGTCAAGCGAAATCCAATCCCGAGAGCGACTTCCCCGTTCTGGCGCCCGGCCCTTCGAGGCCGGCCCGCAAGCCTGTGGTGGAACGACCGGCTCGGCCGCCGCGTGGGCGCGCCGCCCCCCGGGCACGAGCCTGCCGTGGAACCAGGGGCTCGCGGCGCCGCCGCGGCCGCCCCGGCCGCCGGCTGCCGGCGTTTCCGCCCGTCCCGGGCACCGGACGCGCTGAAGCCGGTCGGAACCGGCCGGGCCCTTTCGGGCCCCGCCGGGAAATGCCGCTTCGCGAGCGCGCGCCCGCGGGGACGGGGATTCTATCCGATCGCGGCCCCCGCATCTCCATCTATTTCTCTGGGGAAGCGAAGCTTAGCGATTCCAGCCCTGCCCTGGCCGGGGCCGCCGGACCCGAAAAGAAACGGGGCCCTGTTCGGGCCCCGCATCCGGGTTTCGCCGTTGTTCGGGCGCGGCGCCCGCTCCCGCCCTACTCCTCTTCGCTCGCGTCCACCTCGGCATCCGCCTCGGCCAGGGCCAGCTCCTCGGCCGGGTCCGTCAGGAAGTCCTCGAGCGCCGGCTCCTCGACCTGCGGGATCTCCTCCCGCTCGAGGACGACGTTGCGGTAGTACTCCATGCCCGTGCCCGCCGGGATCAGGCGGCCGACGATGACGTTCTCCTTCAGGCCCCGCAGGGTGTCCACCTTGCCCGAGATCGACGCCTCCGTGAGGACGCGCGTCGTCTCCTGGAAGGAGGCCGCCGAGATGAAGGAGTCCGTCGAGAGCGACGCCTTGGTGATCCCGAGCAGCATCGGCCGCGCCGTCGAAGCCTGCCCGTTGGCGGCGATCACGCGCTCGTTCTCGTCCTCGAAGCGGAACCGGTCGACCTGCTCGTCGATCAGGAAATCGGTGTCGCCGACGTCCTCCACCTTCACGCTGCGCATCATCTGGCGGACGATGACCTCGATGTGCTTGTCGTTGATCGCGACGTTCTGCGAGCGGTAGACCTCCTGGATCTTGTCCACCAGGTACCGCTGCAGCTCCTTCTCGCCCAGGATCGCCAGCACGTCGTGCGGATTGATCGGCCCGTCGATGAGCGGGTCGCCCGCGCGCACGCGCTCGCCCTCCTGGACGTTGACGTGCGTGTAGCGCGGGATCAGGTACTCGCGCGTCTCGGCGTCGTCGCCGGTGATGACGACCTTGCGCATGCCCTTGGCGATCGGCCCGTGCGAGACCGAGCCGTCGATCTCGGTGATGACGGCCGCGTCCTTCGGGCGCCGGGCCTCGAAGAGCTCGACGATGCGCGGAAGACCGCCGGTGATGTCCTTGGTCTTCGTCGTCTCGCGCGGGATCTTCGCGAGCACGTCGCCGGGGTGGACGACCTGCTTGTCGGTGACCATGAGGTGCGAGCCGATCGGGAGCAGGTACTTGCGCTCCCCCGACTTGCCGCCCTTGATGATGACCTGCGGCGAGCGCTTCTCGGCGCCCACCGTCTCCACGATGATGTTCTGCGCCAGGCCCGTGACGCGGTCGGTCTCCTCGCGGAGGTTCTCGCCGTCCACGATGTCGCGGAACTCGACGGCGCCGCCGACCTCGGTCAGGATCGCCGAGGTGAACGGATCCCACTCGACGAGCTCCTGCCCCGGCACGACCTCCTGGCCGTCCCCGACCTTGATCGTCGAGCCGTACACGACCGAATAGCGCTCCTTCTCGCGCCCCTTGTTGTCCACGATCGTGATCTTGCCGTTGCGGTTGACGACCACCAGGTTCTTGTCCTTGCGCTCGACCGTCGCGATCGAGAGGAACCGCACCGTGCCCGGGTTCTTCGCCGCGTGCTTGGACTGCTCCGTGACGCGCGACGCCGTTCCGCCGTAGTGGAAGGTCCGCATCGTCAGCTGCGTGCCCGGCTCGCCGATCGACTGCGCCGCGATGACGCCGACCGCCTCGCCGATCTCGACCATCTTGCCCGTCGCGAGCATGCGGCCGTAGCACAGGCGGCAGACGCCGCGCTTGGTCTCGCAGGTCAGCACCGAGCGGATCTTGACGCGCTCGATGCCGGCCTCCTGCACCCGGGAGGCGAGGTCTTCGGTGATCTCGTCGCCGATCCCGAGGATCTTCTCCTCCGAGAGCGGATCGAAGATGTCTTCCTGGCAGACGCGGCCGACGATGCGGTCGCGCAGCGGCTCGAGCGTGTCGCCGCCCTCCATGATCGCCGAAACCGTGATGCCGTCGGACGTCCCGCAGTCCTCCGAGATGACGATGACGTCCTGCGCCACGTCGACGAGGCGGCGCGTGAGGTACCCGGAGTCGGCCGTCTTCAGGGCGGTGTCGGCCAGGCCCTTGCGGGCGCCGTGGGTCGAGATGAAGTACTGGAGGACCGAGAGGCCCTCGCGGAAGTTGGCCGTGATCGGGGTCTCGATGACCTCGCCCGAGGGCTTGGACATGAGGCCGCGCATGCCGGCGAGCTGGCGCACCTGCTCCTTCGAGCCTCGGGCGCCCGAGTCGGCCATGATGTAGATCGGGTTGAACTCGTTGCCGATCTGGTCGGACTTCTTCATCTCGCGGAACATCTCGTCCGAGATGTTCTCCGTGGTGCGGTGCCAGATGTCGATGATCTTGTTGTGGCGCTCGCCGGCCGTGATGACGCCGGAGCTGCGCTGCGATTCGACCTCGAGGACTTCCTTGCGCGCGGCCGCAAGCTGCTCCTCCTTCTTGGCCGGGATGACCATGTCGTCCACGCCGATCGAGATGCCGGCCCGGGTCGCCGCGGCGAAACCGAGGTCCTTCAGGTCGTCGAGCATCAGGACCGTCAGGTTCTCGCCGAAGGTCAGGTACACGTAGCTGACGAAGTCCGAGAGCCCCCGCTTCTTCAGATTGCCGTTGATGAAGGGCACGATCTCGGGCAGCGCGCGGTTGAAGATGACGCGGCCGACCGTCGTGTCGATGAGAGTGCGCTCGACGTCCTGGACCTCGGCGTGCGAGATGTCCTGGTCGTTGTACTGGGTCGTCAGGTCGATGTACTTGCCCGAGTAGCGCACGCGGATGGGGGTGTGCGTGACGACGTCGCCCTGCTCGTAGGCGAGGACGACTTCGTCGAAGTCGGAGAAGATGCGGCCCTCGCCCCTGGTGTTCGAGCGCGACTTCGTGAGGTAGTAGATGCCGAGGACGAGGTCCTGCGAGGGAACGGCCAGTGGGCGGCCCGACGCGGGCGAGAGGATGTTGTTCGACGAGAGCATGAGCAGCTCCGCCTCGATCTGGGCCTTCGGCGAGAGCGGCACGTGGACGGCCATCTGGTCGCCGTCGAAGTCGGCGTTGAAGGCCGGGCAAACGAGCGGGTGGATCTTGATCGCCTTGCCCTCGACGAGCACCGGCTGAAAGGCCTGGATGCCGAGGCGGTGGAGGGTCGGCGCGCGGTTGAGCATCACCGCGTGGTCGCGGATCACTTCCTCGAGCGCGTCCCAGACCTCGGTCACGCCGGACTCGACGAGCTCCTTGGCGGCCTTGATCGTCTGCGCCAGGCCCTTCTTCTCGAGGCGGTTGTAGATGAAGGGCTTGAAGAGCTCGACGGCCATCTTCTTGGGAAGGCCGCACTGGTGAAGCTTCAGCTCCGGCCCCACGACGACGACCGAGCGGCCCGAGTAGTCCACGCGCTTGCCGAGCAGGTTCTGGCGGAAGCGGCCCT
>CAWATD010000002.1:0-659807 GCA_963784935.1 uncultured Acidobacteriota bacterium | reverse complement strand
ACGTACTCATCGCCTTCGGCTCTTCGCTCGCCGCTGATGCGCTGTCCGTTAGGCAGCACCAAGGGATCTGTGGCTCAAGTAGATTGGTGGAACCGGGGCTATTGCCTGGCATGGGCAGCACTCGGATGCCTGTTCGTGGGCGCCGTTCTTCTGGATTGAAGCGTGCTCCTTCACTCTCCGGGCCTGGAGCCGCTGATCTTCATCAGTATCGGAATTGGGCTAGCCCTGGTGGGCATCAGCCACATTACGCGGTGGCGGTTCTGCCTTTTGTACGTACTGGCAGCGTTGCTGTTCGGCTCGGAGGATGTCGGTGGCGTCAAAGGGTTGATCCCGTTGGTCGGCTTTATCGGCGGGCTAGGGGTGTGGAGCCTCGTAATGTTCGCGACAGGGTCCTCGCGTGGTGCTGCCTAACACGCGCATGCAGCGGACTCGTTCCTCGCCTTCGGCTCGTCACTCGCCACTGATGCGCTGCCCGTTAGGCGGCTAACGCCTGGAGGACGTACATATGACACGACCAGAAATCGCCGGCATCTCGCCGTTCTTTATTGTGCAAGACGCGGCGGGAGCACTTTCGTTCTATCGCGACCGGCTTGGGTTTGAGGTGACCTTTCAAGAACCTGCCGACGATCCCTTCTTTGGCATCGTGCGCCGGGGTGGCGCAATGATCATGTTCAAGGGGGTCGGTGTAGATCCACTCCCAAACTACAAGCGGGAGCCTGCAGCTCGCTGGGACGCTTATCTTGACGTTCCTGATCCTGACGCGCTGGCGGCTGAGTTTGCATCGCGAAATGTCGAATTCTCGGAACCACTCAAGGATACTCATGACGGTCTGCGCGGTTTCGAGATCAAGGATTCGGACGGTTACGTCTTGTTCTTTGGTCGCCCTCGGTCGTAGGTACGCACCCCATGCGTACGAATGGAATGCTGTGCAGGCGGCGGGTTGCCAACAACATTCTGGCTGCCTAACACGCGCATGCAGCGGACTTGCTCATCGCCTTCGGCTCTTCGCTCGCCGCTGATGGGCTGCCCGTTAGGCCGGACAAGGGAAGTGTAGGGGACTCCGCAGGGCGGGCGCGTCGGGAGCGGCCTTACCGTGATACGGTCCCGCCAAGCTGGAGGTCCGCAATGGCAACAGCCTCGGCCGCCAGAGGCGCGCCAAAATTGCCGGGCACGCACGACCGCCTGTTCTACGGCGGCATGGCCATCGTGATGGGGCTCACGGTGTTCGCTGGATTCGCGCCAACGTTTTACCTGCGATTCTTCAACGGCGGCCCGAAAGCCACACTCAGCGGGGGACCGTTCACCGCGCTCGTCCACGTGCACGGCGCGCTCTTTACAGCCTGGGTGCTGCTCTTCATGGTCCAGACGGCTCTCGTCGCGGGTCGCCGCGTAGCGGTGCACCGCCGCCTGGGAGTAGCGGGTGCCGTGCTTGCAGCGGCGATGATCGTGGCGGGCACGTTCACTGCCATAGCCACCGCGGCACGGGGCTCGGCGCCGACGGGGGTGGATCCGCTGGCCTTCCTGGTCATTCCAGTCTTCGACATGGTTCTGTTCGCGACCTTCGTCACCGCCGCGCTGGCACTGAGACGCGACAAGGAAGCGCACAAGCGGCTCATGCTGCTGGCCTACATCAGCATCATCGTGGCCGCAGTCGCGCGTCTGCCCGGCGTGTTGCGGGGGGGGGCCCCGGCCTCCTTTGGCCTGTCGTTCCTCTTTGTCGTGGTCGCCGGGATCTACGACTTCCTCTCGAGGCGGCGCGTGCACAAGGTCTATCTGTGGGGTGGAGCGCTCATCGCGATCTCAGTACCGTTGCGTTTGGCCATTTCGAAGACCGGCGCTTGGCGAACGCTGGCGGAGCTGTTGACGAGATAAGGCTATGCATGACACGGCCCAACACGCGCATGCAGCGGACTCGCTCATCGCCTCCGGCTCTTCGCTCGCCGCTGATGCGCTGCCCGTTAGGCGGCATCATTGAATGAAGTGGCTTACCGCCTCGCTGATTGCCCAGGCGATCCTGGCGGCTTATTTTCAGGCTATCCAGTGGCTTCATCTCGGCCGTTGGAACTACCAGCCCGGGTTTACGCCCTTCGCTGTTCAGGTGATCCACGGCCGTGCGACCGGCCTCGACTTTCTCTTGCTAGCGAGCTTCGCCATGCCGGTCGTTATCTTCTGGTTTGCGTACTCCAGGGGGCTTAGGTGGCTGATGGGTATCGGCGCCATCGGGTACGCGATCTGGCTGGCCTTGGAGATCAAGACATGGTGGGTCGCTTACGCGTTCGGCGCAAGTGATTCATGGATGCGCGTGTACGAGAGGGCTTTCAGCCAATCGACCCAAGTTCTACCCGCGTTCGGCCGCCATCTCCCGCCGGATGGGTTACACCTGGTTCTTCAGGTTCTGCTCGTTGCAGTCGTCGGCTGTACGATTGTCGGCCTTGCGAAGACCTCCGGTCGAGCGCTGCATGGTGATCGATCAGGTGCCGCCTAACACGCGGATGCAGCGGACTCGCTCATCGCCCTTCGGCTCATCGCTCGCCGCTGACCCGCTGCCCGTTAGGCGGCCGGAAGGCTCATGGTTGCGTGAGGGCGGGAGGCTCAGCGCCCATTGTTCTGGCTGGCCGCTGACGCGTCGTCCGTCGGGCGCGCCTTCCGAAAGAAATATCATCGTCAGGTGGCCGACGAAGAGCTCGAAACAGACTATCTCGTGGTCGGCGCGGGGGCAGCGGGGATGGCGTTTACCGACGCGCTCCTCGCGCATTCCGACGCGACGATCACGATCGTCGATCGCCGCCTCGCTCCCGGCGGGCACTGGATCGACGCGTACCCCTACGTCCGTCTCCATCAGCCTTCCGCCTTCTATGGAGTCAGCTCCGTGCCGCTCGGACATGACGCCCGCGACGTGGCCGGGACGAATGTCGGCTACTACGAGCTCGCCGGCGCGGACGAGATTCGAGCCTATTACGAGCACGTGATGCATCGCGTCTTTCTGCCCAGCGGACGCGTCGGCTATTTCCCCTCGAGCGACTACGTCGGGGAGGGCCGCTTCGTCTCGAGGCTCGCGAAACGGTCGTGCAAGGTGCGCGTGCTGAAGAAGATCGTCGACACGACCTATCTCGAGGGCGCCATTCCTGCCACTAACGCGCCTCCGTTCGAGATCGCCGACGGCGTTCGCTGCCTGCCCGCAGGCGAGATCGTGCGCCTGAGGGAGCGCCCCGAACGCTTCGTCATCATCGGTGCGGGCAAGACTGCGCTGGACGCGTGCGTATGGCTGCTGGAACAGGGCGTCCCCGCGCCGGCGATCCGCTGGATCAGGCCGCGCGACGCGTGGTGGCTGAACCGCCGGTTTCACCAGCCCCATGAGCTTCTTCCGAACTTCTATCGAGGCATGGCGATCCAGCTCGAGGCCATGGCGACGGCGGCTTCGGTCCAGGATCTCTTTGCGCGCCTCGAAGAGGAGGACTTCATTCTTCGCATCGATCCCGGCGTGGCGCCGACGATGTTCCACGGAGCGGTGGTCAGTGAGGTCGAGCTGGGGCTTCTACGCCGGATCGAGGACGTCGTCCGCCTGGGTCACGTGCTGAGAATCGAGCGCGACGAGATCGTTCTGGACGAGGGCCGCGTGCCGACGAGCGAGAGGACGGTGCACGTGCACTGCGCTTCGCGAGGGCTGGCGCGTCCCCCGCTTCGGCCGATCTTCGAGCGCGGCCGAGTGACGATACAGCCGTTCCTGTGGAGTTTTGTCTGCTACCAGTTCGCCATGCTGGGCGTGCTCGAGGCCACGGTCGAGAGCGACGACGAGAAAAACCGCGTCTGCCCGCCCATCGCCTACTGGGACACGAACAGGGACTACCTGTCGGCGTTCCGCGCGACTCTTGCGAACGAACGGGCTCGGGCAGCGCATCCGACGCTTGCGAGCTGGGCGAAGGAAACACGGCTCAATCCGCTGGGCGGGATCGCGCGCTATCGCGATTCCCCGGATGTCCTTGACGCTCGAGAGCGCATCACGCGGTTTCGGGCCGCGGCGGCGAGCAACTTGGTGAAGCTTCTCGAAGCGACCACCGCCCAGCCGCGAGCCTGACGTGAAAGCAGCAGGCGGACCCGTCGCCGGTATGGGATCCCGTTTGCGGCGGAGGAACATGGCGGTAACCGGTCTCTTCTCAGGTCAACCGAATCGCAGCCCCGGTTCAGGCGATGAGAACCGAGGTGTGCTGCCCATCACGCGCGTGCAGCGGACTCGTTCGTCGCCTTCGCCTCCTCGCTCGCCGCTGACGCGCAGCCCGTTAGGCGGCGTACGGGGCCCCGGATGGCAGCTTTCCTCAGCAGGTCCAATCGAGTCATGGAACGGTGAGATGATTTGAGGTGTCCCAGGAGAGAACACTCATCGAACAACCAGTTTCCGATCATCTGCCTGAGGTAGGACCATGAAGAACGTTGCGAACGCCCGATTCGCCATCAAGAGCTGGGACGAGAAGCCATATGGCGAGGGCCAGGACCTACCAAAGCTGACTCGGGCCGCAGTCGCAAAGACGTTCACCGGCGATATCGCGGGCGAGGGGCATGTCGAATACTTGATGATGTACCGCAGCGACGGTTCGGCCACATTCGTCGGCCTCGAGCGGTTCGTCGGGCACGTTGCAGGGAAAGCGGGCAGCTTCGTGCTCCAACGCACTGGAATATTCGAGAACGGCGTGGCGAAGGAGTCCTATTCCGTTGTGCCTGGCTCCGGCACGGGAGAGCTTCTGGGTCTGCGCGGTGAAGGCACCTCGGCTGCTGGGCACGGGACTGAGCATCCTCTAACACTGAACTATGAGTTGGGCTAACCGGACGCCATTCGGATCCTTCAAGGTGAAGGGCGGCCGCACCATCCCTTGGCGTCAATCAGCAACGCTGCCTAACACGCGCGTGCAGCGGACTCGTTCTTCGGCTTCGCCTCCTCGCTCGCCGCTGACGCGCCGCCCGTTGGGCGGCGGAAGGGAGAGGCTGCCGTGGCCGACATAGTTCACAGCATTGGGGTGTCGGCCAAGCCAGACGCGCTCTTTCCCTTGATATCGGGCGGACCCGGATTTCGGGAATGGTGGGCGCAGGATGTTGTCGTGATGCCCGACGGAGCGGTAGAGCTAGGCTTTTTTGACCGGGCAACTGTTTATCGTTTGCGCGCCATTGGTCTGGAGCCCCCGCGCAAGGCGGTTTGGGTGTGCGAAACCGGGCAGGAGTGGAGCGGCACGCGTCTGGTTTTCGAGCTCGAGGTCCAGAGCGCGATGACTCTCGTTCGTTTCATGCATGCGGGTTGGGGCCGAGCGAGCGATTTCTTTGTGTCGTGCAACACGACTTGGGGTGAGTTGATGTTCCGGCTGAAAGCCGCCGCAGAGGGCAGGGCTCCTGGGCCCTTGTTCCTTGCGAGTAGCCTCGCATACTGAGATGGCTGATCAGATTGGGCCACCGCCTAACCCTCGCGTCCAGCGGACTCGCTTGTCGCCTTCGGCTCTTCGCTCGCCGCTGATGCGCTGCCCGTTAGGCGGCCGACCCTACAATAGCGCCCGGACGTGGCCTCAACACAAAGGAGATCGCAAGTGACGGCAAGATTCCTCATCGAGGTTCCGCACGCAGAGGCGACGGTGGCCTGTGCTCGGGTCGTCGAAGTCTTTCTGAGGACCGGATCCCATTTCTTGAGCAATGCAGATTGGGGATGCAAGGACGGGGTGCACAAAGCATGGATGGTGGTGGAGGTCGATAGCAAGGATGAGGCCCGGGGCATTGTCCCGCCAGCGTTTCGCGCGCAGGCGACGATCGTGCAGCTCAATGCGTATACGCTCGCGGAAATCGAGAGCGTCCTTCGTGATCACAAGTCCTAGCTGCACCCGTCCGCCTAACATGTGCGTGCAGCGGACTGGCTTCGCCTTCGGCTCTTCGCTCGCCGCTGATGCGCTGCCCGTTAGGGCCGCAGAAGAGACATTCCTCTTAACGCCCCGCAGATTGGAGGTCACATGAGACGAGCCACTGGCATCGGCGGCATCTTCTTCAAGGCCAAAGACGCTCCATCACTGCAGGCTTGGTACAAGCGGCACTTGGGAATCGATGTCCAAGTCTGGGGCGGAGCTGCCTTCACTTGGACTGACGCCGAGGGCAAGCCGGTTGCTGGCACAACTGCCTGGTTGATCGATCCGCAGGAAAGCGATCACTTTGCTCCGAGCTCTGCCCCCTTCATGGTCAACTATCGAGTGGAAGACCTCCACGCCTTGTTCAAGGTCTTGAAGGAAGAAGGCTGCAACCTGCTCGATAAGATTGACGAATCTGAGTACGGGAAGTTTGCCTGGGTCATCGATCCAGAAGGAAACAAGGTCGAACTTTGGCAGCCGCCTGCACGGCCAATGAGTGCGTCATTCGACCCCTTCGGCATTCCATCAACGTCACGTTGGACGGGTGCTGCGATCATCGTGCATTGATCGCAGACGAAGACTTGCATCGTCACGCGATCGAGAACCTCAACCGCGCCGATGCCCTCCTGTTTGGCCGGGTGACCTATCAAATGATGGAGGCAGCGTGGCGGCCGTCTGCGCGGACGGGGGCGAGACCTGATTGGATGGAGCTCTTCGCCCGGACGATCGATGCGGCGAGGAAGTACGTCGTGTCGAGCGAGCCCTGACTGGGTCGATTGGACGCGGAGTTCGTGCGCGGGGATCTGGGAAAGGCCGTTCAGCAGCTCAAGCGGGAGTCGGGTAAGGGACTGTTCGTGGGAGGCGTGAAGCTGCCCCCTGGGGTTGCCGGGCTGGGAGCCGGTCGGTAAAGTCACTGGCCTGCGATCCAAGCACCCTGCAAGAGATGTGAGCCCTCTCAAGGTCCGCCAGTCTCCGGCAGCATCGCCGCTACGCGATCGTGCGCCGGCCTGGAGTTCAAGGCCACCAGCCTGTCGCGGGCCATTGCGCGCCTGGGCTTTGTCCAGGCCGACCCGATGCGGGCACCGGCTCGCGCCCAGGACCTGATGTCGCGCAGCGCGTCAAGGACTATCGCGCCGGCGAGCTGGAGGCGCCGCTACCCGCGCCTGGCAATCGAAGAGGCCTTCTTCGTCAACTACGGTTTCCTGGCTCGCGAGACCCTGGCCCTGCTGCATCCGCGCGGTGCGCCGCGCGCCTGGGACGCCAGGATGCAGGCGCGCGCCCGGGAGGTGCTGGCCTTTGTGCGCGAGCATGGTCGCACCCACCCCAGGGACGTGCAGGAGCATTCTCGACCATGGCCGCATCAAGCGCTGGGGCGGCGATCTGAATCGTCAGCACGCATCTGCTGGAGGGCCTGCACTATCGCGGGCTGCTGCGCGTAGCGCGGCGCGACGCCGGCACCCGGGTCTACGAGGCGATCGAGCACCCGCCGCAGGACGACAGCCCCGAGGCCCGGCTCGCGCGCGCCGGCCGGCTGCTGGACTTGGTTGTGCAGCTCTACGCCCCGCTGCCTGCGGCCAGCCTGCGCTATCTGTGCGGACTGCTGCGCCATGGAGTGCCGCACCTGGCCGCCGAGGCGCGGCAGATCCTAGAGCACGCCAAATCCCGCTATGCCCATGCCCAGGTCGACGGCCTGCTGTGGTTCTGGCCGCAGGGCGAGAAGCCCGCGATCGCCCGGCACCCGGTCGACGACAGGCTGCGCTTCCTCGCGCCCTTCGACCCCGTGGTCTGGGACCGACGGCGCTTCCGGTTGCTCTGGGGCTGGGAGTACAAGCTGGAAGCCTATGTGCCGGCCCACAAGCGCCGCATGGGCCATTACGCGATGCCCATGCTATGGGGCGAGCAAATGCCGGGCTGGGCCAATCTGAAGGTGGTCGATGGCCGGCTGCAGCACGAGCTGGGCTTCGCCGGCCCGCGGCCACGCGGCAGCGCCTTTCAGCTGGCGCTGGACGGGGCATTGCAGCAGATGCAGGGGTTCCTGAACTCAGTACCCTCGTCGATGTGCGGGATGCGGTTCGTGCTTTTTGTCTAGAGACACAAGGCCGACGCGTCATGGCGTGAACGTCAGGAAGCACGACGAGCACCTCGCAAAGGTGTTCGCAGGAAGTCCCGTGGATTTGCTGAACTGATTTGACTTGAGCCATGAGTAGTGCAAAGCGAGCTACCGTGTACTTCGAGCCGGAGATCCACCGGGCCCTGAGGCTCAAGGCCGCGACCTCGGACAAGTCGATTTCAGACAAGGTCAACGATGCGGTGAAACTGAGCCTGACCGAGGACGCGGAGGACCTACGTCGTACGGCATTGCCCAACAATCGGTTGCAGCGGACGGCGCTCCGCACCGCCGCTGAACCGCGGCGTTAGGCCGCGATGGTTGGAGAGCAGAGTGAATGTAGTCTCTGCGGTGGCGACATGACGACGCGGGGGGCCTCGGTCATCTCATCGCCGTTGGCGGCTGGCGGCCCCGTCCTCATCACCTTGATCCTGGCGGCAATGGCGTGGCCGGCTTCGAGCCAGCAGGTCAGCCGATCTGCCGGGAACAAGGCACCTGGAATCCGGCAGGCGGCGTCGCCCAGCGCTGCCTCCCTTGCGGTGCGACAGCGCTTCCTCGAGATGTTCGCTCGGGCGTATTTTCCCGGACGAACCGGCCAGCTCATGATCGTGCCGCGCGAAGGCGACTTCATCACACGGCCTGATCCGGATGTGGCCTACATGCACGGTTCCCCTTGGGCGTATGACGTCTCAATTCCGCTCATGTTCGTGGGGCCTGCAGTGAAAACAGGAGTGTACTCGATGCCGGCAGTGCAGCAGGACATTTCGCCAACGCTTGCGGCTGCGCTGGGTGTGTCGATGCCTCCGACGGCGACGGGGCGTGTCTTGCCCGTCTTGCGCCCCGGTTTTGCCCGACCGCGCGTCGTCTTCGTCCTCGTCCTGGATGGCATGCGCATCGACTACTTCGACCGGTACGCCGATGTGATGCCGACGCTCTCCGAGCTGCGCGGGCGCGCCGCGTGGTTCAGCCAGGCGCGCGTCAACGTTCTGCCCACGAACACCGCTGTCGGACATTCGACGATCGCGACGGGCACCGATCCTGGTGTCCACGGCGTCACGGTCAACAGCGTTTATGACCGTTTCCACCGCCGGCGCCAAGACCTATTCGGCGGGATGATGCCGCAGGCCCTGATGGCCTTGACGCTCGCAGACGTATGGCAGCTCACCACGGCAGGCCGCGCGATTGTCCTGGCTCAGGGCAGCATCGATCGAGCGGCGACGCCGCTCGCTGGTCATGGCGCGTGTCAGCCGAACGGCGCACCGGTCGTGCTCGTCAGCTACGATGAGGCAGACGGGTGCCTGGCACTCGAACTCCGACTGTTTCCGGCTGCCTGACTATCTGAAGGATCGCAATGCGAGCACACTGTGGTCCTCGGAGAGCGAGTGGCTGCATCACAGAATCGATTCGCCTGGGGCGGTCCGCCGTTCGGCGCTCTTCCCCGCCTTCGAAGCCGACGCGATGACCGCCATGATCGAACGCGAGCCGCTCGGCGAAGACGACGTCCCGGACCTTGTTCTGCTGAATTACAAGGGTGCGGACTTCGTCGGGCACCGCTACGGGCCGGATTCAAACGAGTTGCGCCTCACGCTCGGCGAAATGGACCGCAATCTGGCCCGAATCATCGAAACGCTCGAGGCCAAGGTTGGAAAGGATTATCTGCTGGCGGTTACCGCTGACCATGGGATGCCCTCCGCACCGCCGGAGCGGCGGCACTTCGCGCCCGAGGTGGTCGACCTGCTGCACGAGAAGTTTGACGCGCAGGCGAAGCAACTCGTTACGGCGTACGAGCCGGAAAACGCGCAGATATTCGTCGATGAGGACCGGCTGTCGCATCTCGGCCTGACCTTAGACGACCTGGCTCGGTTTCTCGAGGCGCAGCCGTTTCTTTTCGCGGTCTTCACCTCTGACGAAGTGCGGCGTGCAGCTGGCACAGCGAAGCCTGCGAGGCCGAGGCACACGAACAGGGAGTGAGAACTATGAGCGCAATGTGGTCTTGTCCAAAATGCAAGAGACTCTTCACGCGCAAGAATCAAAGCCACGCGTGCGGCACTGGTAACCGTTTGGAGGTGCTTCGAGGCAGACCAGACTCACTCGTGGCACTGTATTCCTCGCTTGAGTCGTTTGCCAAGGCTCTCGGCCCGGTGGAGTGTGTCGCTCGTGACAGGTATGTGCTCTTTCGGAGCAGTCGGATATTTGCTGATTTGGTTGTCATGACGGATGCCCTACGAGTCGCGGTTCATCTCGGTCGGCGGGTGGCGGATCCGATCTTTGTCAAGATTGGCGTGGATCGGAAGCGGGTCACTCATGTGGCCAAGCTGCGAGATGAGACGAGCCTTTCAACCTTGAAGCCATACTTGCGAGAAGCATATGAGTTGTCGATCGCGGCTCCGTCGGCCTAACCCGCGCGTGCAGCGGACTCGCTCATCGCCTTCGGCTCTTCGCTGGCCGCTGATGCGCCGCCCGGCGCGCATCAGGCGGTCGAGAGCGTGAGTATGATTGTGGGATGGACGAATCGCTCATCGGACTCGGCGAGCTTCTCACCAGTCGAAAGGTCGCGGCGCTTGGCACGGTTCACGGCGGAGGCCCCTACGTGTCGATGGTTCCGTTCGCGCTGCTCGAGGACGGCTCCGCGTTCCTCATCCACGTCAGCGCTCTTTCGGCGCACACGCAGGACATGCTCACCGATCCCCGAGTGAGCCTTCTCGTCATGGAGGCTGAGAGCGCCGGGACTCTGCCCCAGGCGCTCGCCCGCGTCACGGTGCTCGGACAGGCGAGCCCGATCGACGAGGCGGCCGCGGGACACGCTTCTGCGATGGCCCGATATCTCGGCCGATTCCCGGATTCCGCGCCCATGTTCGGGTTTGGCGATTTTTCGCTGTTTGCGATCCGGCCGGCGGCGCTTCGATGGATCGGCGGGTTCGCGGCCGCCCGATCCCTGACGCCGGAGGAGTTCGCCGACGCGGTTCGTACGGGATGAATGCGGGCCGCACCCGGTCTAGCGTCCTCGGCGTAAGCGTCCACTACGGCATGGAGTTGGACGCGAGGGTCAACCAGGAGATGGGAACGCCCGCCGCGGGCAACGAAATGCCAGCGAGCCCATGACCACACCCAGCGTCGCGGAGATCCGGGGCGCCGACCGGGGTTACCTCGCGTACCACGCGCCGCGCTATCGATATCTCCTCGGCCTCGTCTCCGCGCACCGTTCTCCCGGCGCTCCCCGGTTGCTCGAGATCGGGCCCTCGCCGCTGCGACCGCTCCTCGCCGCGACATTCCATTGCAAGGTGGACTCCCTCGGGCTCGAGCCGGAGGGGGACGGGCCGCACGGTCATCACTTCCATTTCGATCTCAACGGCTACGTCGCTGGCTCGCCGCTTCCGCGCCTGCCGCGCTACGACGTCGTGGTGTTCGCCGAGGTGATCGAGCACCTGCACGTCTCGCCGCTCCATTCGCTCTCCTTCGTGCGAGGCCTCGTCGAAGAGTCGGGGGTCGTCCTCCTCCAGACACCCAACGCCGCCTCGCTTCCAAAGCGCCTGAAACTGCTGGCGGGACGCAATCCCTACGAGCAGATACGGCTCGATGCCGGCAACCCGGGACACTTCCGGGAGTACACGCTCAGCGAGCTTCAGGGCTACGCCCGGCAGGCGCGTTTCCAGGTCATCGAGGTCGCCCGGCGTTTCTATTTCGATGCGCGCTTCGCGCACCATGAAGAGTCACGCTGCAGGCCCCAGCCTTTCGTTGGCGCGATCAAGAATGGCGTTTATCGGGCACTGCCGCGCAGCATGCGAGAGGGCTTGACGCTCGTTCTTCGCAAGGGCGCCTGACACGCGAACCGACTCGCCCTTCGCTTTCGGCTCATCGCTCGAGCCGGCAACCTCACCGGGTCGGGGACGGCGCGGGATGGAGCGGGGTCCTCGAGTACAGGCCGACCGGGTGGCCGGCGGGATCCAGGACGACGGCAATGGTTCCGGTGCCGTCCGGTAGCTTGAAGGGAAATCCGGGAGCGACGGTTCGCCCCAGCTCGTTCACCTTCTTGCAGCTGGCCAGGATGTCGGTCACCTGGACATAGACGACGCCGTTGAACGGGCTGATCTTGCCCTCCGCGACGCGCAGAGTCCCGACAGCGGTGCCGCTCGCGACGATCTCGGCCGCCTGATCGCTGCCCTCCACCGGGGCAAACCGCCAGTCGAAGAGCCTGCCGTAGAATTCCTTCGATTGCGGGAGGTTGGTCGTGGTGATGTCGAACCAGGCGACGCGTCCCGGTCCAACATCCGCAGGGGGAGTCTTGCGGGTCGCTGCAGGGAGCTGCCCGGTCACGAGGGCCAGGGCCATGGCCCTCGCCAGGATCGCGTTGCGCATCGGTGTTCTCCTGGATCGGATTGAGGGGCGGGTCGGATGCTAGCACCAGCTCTCGGGCAATTCGAAAGAGTGAGCGTCGGCGTGTTCCGGGTCCAGCGCTCGTGGTCGCCGGGTGCCATGGCGGTAGTGGCATCGGCGCTTCTGTTCTGCGCATGTCAGAAGCAGGACGCGGAGCCTTCTCATGTCGTCGTGCGGAACCCTGGCTACCTCGTGGTGCGGCCGATCCGGCGGGACGCGGATGCCGAGCACACCGCTCGTGTCGAGCTTCCCTACTTCGGGGCGGGGTATGGATTCGCATCATCCTCGGCGCTCCTCGATCTGAGCTCGGTGGATCTCGGAGCCGTCGCATTCTCAGGCGGGAGGACGAGCATTGTCGGTGAAGCGACGATCTGGCTGCCGCTGACGCCCGAGGGCCGTCGTCGTCTCTCGGCGTGGTCGGAACAGCACGCGGGGGATTATCTGGGCATATTCCTGAAGGGGCGGTTGGTGGCGGCGCCTCAGATCAAGACCGCGATCGGAGGCGGAATACCCCTCAGAGTGGCGGGCAAGCGCGAGGGAGACCTGGTGTTGGAAGAGTTGCGCAATGGCGGAGCGCCCCGGTAGCCGGCTGCACCGGGGCCCGGGCAAGGGGAGGTCTGAATGCCGCTCGTTCGAATTGACGCCCTCGAGGGACGCACCCCCGATCAACTCGGCGCCATTGGTGACGGCGTGCACGGGGCGCTGGTCGAGGCGATCGGGATTCCGGAGATGGATCGCTTCCAGCTCATCTCGCAGCACGCCCGGGGCAGCCTCGTGTTCGACCCCGAGTACCTCGGCATCCGGCGCACGGCCGGCATCGTGTTCGTGCAGATCACGCTGAGCGCCGGTCGCACGGTCGAGCAGAAGCGGGCTCTCTTCATGGCCATCGTGCGGAACCTCGAGGCCAATCCCGGCGTCCGGCCCGAGGACGTGTTCATCAACCTCGTCGAGGTCGTCAAGGAGAACTGGTCGTTCGGGAACGGGATTGCGCAATACGCGCCATGAGATGCGCCACGTGAAGGCGGCCCTCCTCGCGGTCACACCGCTGATTCCATCCGGAGGCAGCCTGGTGGACGCGCTTGCCTTCTACACGGATCACATGGGCTTCTCGATCGTCTGGCAAAGCGCCGGGATGGCGGGCATCCGGCGAGATGGCATCGCATTCCACCTCGTGGCGAACGACGACCGATCGTGGGCCGACAACGCGAGCTTCAGCATCGGCGTCTCCGACCTCGAGGCGCTCTACCAGGAATACCGCGAGATCCCCGCTCGCGTCGGTCCTCTCGAGGTGAAGTCATGGGGCCGGCGAGAGTTCCACGTGATCGTTCCCTCGGGTGTGTGCCTGCAGTTCTACGAACATGAGCCGACTGACCCGCGCGTCGGAGCGCATCCATGATCGTTGCCCTGGCGTCGCCTCGCGTCGCCTCGTCGCTCGATGAGGGCCTGGACAAGATCGAGCGGTTCCTGTCCGAAGCGTCGGCCCAGGGCGCCGAGATCGTGTGTTTCCCGGAGGCCTATCTTCCGGGTCTGCGGGGGCAGGATTTCGAAGTGCGGCCCTTCGATCGGGCGCAGCAGGAACGGGCGCTCCGGGCGGTGGCGCAATGGGCGCGAACGTACGCGGTGGCCGCCATCCTCGGAATGGAGAGGCTCGCGGAGGCGGGCCGGCAGATCGCCGCCTATGTCATCGACGCCGGGGGCCAGATACAGGGCTACCAGACCAAGAACCAACTGGACCCGAGCGAAGACCGGTTCTATGTGCCCGGGCATGCCCGGCGGCTCTTCGAGGTCAACGGGGTCAAGTTTGGAGTGGTGATTTGCCATGAGGGTTGGCGCTATCCCGAGACGGTGCGATGGGCGGCGGTGCGAGGCGCAAGAATCGTCTTTCATCCCCAGCACACGGGGACGGAAAGGGAAGGCGTCCGCCTGACGCAGTGGGGCGCGGCCGGCGGGCCTTATTACGAGAAGGCAATGATGATGCGCAGCATGGAGAACACGATCTACTTCGCCAGCGTCAACTATGCCTTGCGCTTCCAGGAATCGGCGACGAGTCTCATCACGCCGTCGGGCCGGTGCCAGGCGTACCTGCCATATGGGCAGGAAGGCTTACTGGTGCAGGCGATCGATGTTGAGGAAGCGACCGGTTTGCTGGCCGCTCGATACGCGCCCGAGCGATATCAGGAAGTCGGTTGATTGAGCGTCTTCGTCGCCGGCCTCTGTGGCGTCGATGCGCCAGAGGGGATGGTGTCGGCGTTTACAATGGATTCCGAGTGGTCGAAGGTGGGAATTGGAAGGCTGGCGCTCGAGCGGGATGCCGTCATCGAGTGGGAGACCCGCTAATCGTGGCACCGTGGAGCTAAAGCCATGGAGTTTCAATTTGACGACGCCCTGCCAGTTCTGCGGCGAACGCCGGCGGTTCTGCGCTCGCTGCTCCTGGATCTTCCCGACCCCTGGATCGGAGCAACCGAGGGCCCCGGAACCTGGAGCCCGTTCGACGTCGTCGGGCATCTGATTCACGGCGAACGCACCGACTGGATGCCGCGCGTCGAGCACATGCTCCTACATGGCGACGCCGTTCCCTTTCCGGCGTTCGATCGTGAGGCGATGTTCGCCTCGTCGAAAGGACGATCGCTCGTCGAGCTCCTCGACACGTTCGGTCGTTTGAGGACCGAGAATCTGGATCGCCTGGCCGCGCTGCGCCTGACGGACGCCGACCTGGCGCGGCGCGGCAGGCACCCCGATCTCGGCCTGGTGACGTTGGGGCAACACCTCGCGACGTGGGTGGCCCACGACCTGAGTCACGTTGGTCAGGCGGCTCGCGTGATGGCGCGCCAGTACACGGCGGCCGTGGGGCCGTGGCGGGCCTATCTCCCGATTCTTGGGCCTGCCTGACACGAGACGTATGTGCCGCCGGCTCCCGTGAAAGGAGCGCAATCGTGTCGCCGAGACAGCCGGCCGAAATTCAGATGAAGTCGCTTTTGACAAAGGCAAGGAGGACATCATTCGCAACCGAGTTCGAACCATCAGCGATCTGGCAAGACCGGGTTTTGCAAAGCGGCGTGTAACAGCGGTCGTGGTGACGGCGCTGGCAGTGGTGACGGCCAGGGTCTTTGCGGCCGATGCCTTCGCACCCGCTGGCGCGAAGGCCACGCTCAGCGTCGAGTACGTCTACGAGTCGGCCGGCAAGAAGAGCAGCGAGGGCATGTACGACCCGTACGAGTGGCGCGTCAAGCGCAGCGCGAACCTGGCGGCCGACCTCGCCGCACAGCCCCCCACGGCCATGCCCACGATGCAGAGCCTCGATGCATCGCAGTCGGCCGAGATCAAGGGCAAGGAAGCCAAAGCGAAGTCCGCCGCAAAGAAGATGGAGCCGATGATGGCCGACGTGCAGAAAATCATCGAGAAGTGCGGCGAGGACGAAGCGTGCATTACCCGGGAGACCCAGAAGATGGCCGACGCGATGCGGGGCACGCCGGAGATGGATGCCGCGATGAGCGCAAAGAAGGACGTCCAGGACCTGGGTAAGCAGGGCGCGCCGCGTTACCAGGCGTGGCGCCCGACGGCGCAGAAGGGCACCTACGTCATCGACGAGACCGTGCACATCTCCGTCACCGACCCGATCTGCACGGGCAAGCCGCGCCATCGCTGCACCCGCGACGAAGTGCGGAAGGGCTCGGGCGAGATCCCGGTGCCCCCGGATGCGAAGAAGAGCCCGGGTGCCGCGGCGGGTGGCTCGGCCGTCGAGGTCGACGCCGCCAGGAACACCATCACGGTGACGCTGCCGGTGCCGCTGTTTCCGCTGGCCTACACGGAGACCATCACGACCGATGAGCCCGAGGGCACACACGACACGCCCACGCCCAAAGGCCCGCAGCAGAAGCAGCTGCGCTTTCGGGTCGATGCCGCGGGCAACGTCACGCACGACAAGCCGTTCACCGTGGCGCTCAAGGGGGGGTGGCGCAGCCAGGCCGGTGAACAGGTGGTGATGTTGAAGGGGGAATTCGGCGACGCCGGGAAGCTCACCGTGCGCTGGCGCTTCAACGTGCAGTGACCGCCGTGTATCGTGCCAGGAGTGCACGGGATCGAGCTGGCGGAATCCGGCCGTCGAGCCAGCGAGGCTAGCTGGTGAGCATGAGAACCGTCGAGGCTGAACTTCGCGAGATCGTCGAGGCTGCGACGCCTCGTCTTCTCGCGCTTTCCGAAGCGGAGTCGGCCGGGCCGCCGGCTCCGGGCAAGTGGTCTCCGAAGGAAGTCATCGGCCACCTGATCGATTCCGCCTCGAACAACCATCAACGCTTCGTCCGCGCCCGGTTCACGGACGATCTCGTTTTTCCGGGTTACGAGCAGGAGGCATGGGTGGCGGCTCAGCGCTATCGGGCTGCTCCGTGGTCGGAGCTCGTCGGGCTGTGGCGCCTCTTCAACCTCCATCTCGCACGGGTCATCGAGGATACGCCTTCTTCCGCCCGGCAGCGGCCGCGTACCCGTCACAACCTCCACGAGATCGCATGGCAAGCGGTTCCTCAGGACCAGCCTGCAACGCTCGAGTACTTCATGCGCGATTACGTCGGCCATCTCGAGCACCACATTGCGCAGATCCTGGGGCCCGTGTAGCGCACGCTTGCGCGCGGTGGCCTGTAATTTTGGTGGAGCAAAGCATGAGCAAGAAATCCATCCTGGCCGTGGTCGTGGGGGTGGTCGTCATCATCGTCGTCACGACCCTCGTCGACATCGTGCTGCACGTGACCGGCGTCTTCCCGCCCATGAACCAGCCGATCAACAGTCGGCTCGCCCTGCTTGCGACCTCCTATCGCATCGTCATCGGCGTCGGCGGGGCCTGGCTGACGGCCCGGCTCGCGCCGGACAAGCCAATGAAGCACGCCATGATCCTCGGCTATGTCGGCGTCGTCCTGGGCCTCGTGGGCCTCGTGGCAACCTGGAACCTCGGGCTGGGGCCCAGGTGGTATCCCATCGCGCTCGTCGTGCTGGCGATACCGCAATGCTGGCTTGGCGGTAGGATCTTCGAGATGCAGTCGAACCGAAGGGCCGGACTTTGATCTCTCGAGGGGCACGAGCCGCGTCGGCGAAACCGCAAACCATCGACGAGTACCTTGCGCCCCTGAGCAGAGAGAAGCGAGCTGCGCTCGAGAAGCTTCGAAGGTCCATCAGGGCCGCGGCGCCCGACGCGCAGGAGTGCATCAGCTACGGTATCCCGGCGTTCCGTCTGGCTGGAAGGCTGCTGGTTCACTTCGGCGCGGCCGTCAGGCACTGCGCTTTTTACCCGGGTGCGTTCCCGGTGGAGGCCCACGGGAAGGAGCTCGACGCCTACGACACGAGCAAGGGCACGATCCGCTTTCCAGCGGACGGTCCCTTGCCGGCCACCCTCGTGCGGAAGCTGGTGAAGACTCGGATCGCGGAGAGAGCCGCGCAACGACCGGGTACGACAGACGGGGCGAGGCGCCGCCGCCGACCTGACGGTCGGACCCGATGACGATCAAAGAACTCGAGATCGTCGGGAGGCGATCGAAATGCGGGAGGCGGCGATGACGGTTTCGGTCTTCGTCGGCACCAGCGTCGACGGCTTCATCGCGCGGCCGAACGACGGCCTCGACTTTCTGCCCGAGGGCGGCGGCGAGCCCCACGGCTACGAAGAGTTCATGGCCAGTGTCGATGCCATCGTGATCGGCCGCAAGACATTCGAAAAGGTTCTGACCCTCGGACCCTGGGCCTATGGCACCAAGCGGGTCGTGGTCCTGAGCAGCCGGCCCGTCGACCTGTCCGCGGCAGTCGGAGGCGTCGTAGAGCAGATGGCGGGGCCTCCGGCCGACATCGTTTCGAAACTCGCCGCCAGCGGCGCGCACAATCTGTACATCGACGGCGGGATCACGATCCAGGGATTCCTGCGCGCTGGGCTCATTCAGCGCCTCATCATCACTCGCGTGCCCGTGCTCATCGGAGAAGGGATTCCTCTCTTCGGCTCCCTGCCGCGCGACATACGGCTGCGTCACGTGGCGACCCGTCACTATCCGAGCGGCCTGGTGCAGAGCGAATACCAGGTCGTCGGCGGAACGAGGCCGTCCGACGGCCCCGACAGTTCTTGAGGCCGGGGCTGGAAACGCGACGGTGCGGTGAGTCGAAGGGGGAGGCTCTTTTTGAACGAGGAAGAAGGGCAATGAAGGCAAACATGGGAACGGTCGATCGGGTCATTCGAACGATAGTCGCCCTCGTGATTGGCGCGCTCTATTTCACCGGGAAGATCAACGGCACGGTCGCCGCCGTGTTGGGCTTCTTCGCCGTGGTCTTCCTGTTGACGAGCCTCGTCAGCAGATGTCCGCTCTACGTGCCCCTTGGCCTCAGTACGCGAAAAGAGCCCGGCGCGTAGGCTGCCTCGGGTCTGATGGCAGCGTCACCGGAAATGATTCCGATCGAGTACGGCGTCTATGCCGCCTCCGACGCGGAAGCCATGGCGAAGCTCCTCGGCGACGTCTTCAGCCGCCATGATCCGCCGGCCGTCGCGGCCGGACTGACCGCTTCCGAATTCGAGGCGTTCGTCAGACTGTTCTGTCCGAGAGCGGAGGCCGAGGGATTGACGATCGTGGCCCGCCTGGCGGGTACCGCAGAGCTGGTGGGCGCGCTGCTGACGGAGGATTCCGCGTCCGCGATGCCGGAAGGAATGGATCGGCTGAGCGCGAAGTTCGAACCCATCTTCGACATCCTGGGCCAGCTGGATGCCGAGCACCGGGGCGGGCTGGCCGCGCGTCCGGGTGAGTCGCTCCACCTGTTCCTCCTGGGCGTCTCCGACCGCGTCGCGGGAAGGGGAGTCGCCCGACAGCTCGTCGCGGCCTGCCTCGAGCACGGCGCGCGCAGGGGCTATCGGCGGGCGTTGACCGAGGCCACGAACAGAGTGTCGCAGCACATCTTTCGCAAGCTCGGGTTCGTGGAGCGCGTGCAGCGGTCCTACCAGGCGCATCGTTTCGGCGGCCGCGCCGTGTTCGCCTCGATCGAGGAGCACGGGGGCCCGATGCTCATGGAGAAATCGCTGACGCCGTGGGCGCCATGAGGCCGGGCTTCTCCTCGGGGGCGTCCCTCGAATTGATCTTGATCCAGTTGAATCATTGACGCCCTTGCAGGCGGGACTCTAAGGTTCCGCAGGCTCGTAACCATGGAGGTGCCGACCATGGCGACCGCCAGGCCTCGCTTGCTCTTCTGGGCTCCGCGAATCCTGTGCATCCTCTTCGCGCTCTTTCTTTCGGTCTTTGCCCTGGACGCTTTTCAAGAAGGGAGAGGCCTCTGGAGCAATGTCCTGGCTCTTCTCATGCATCTGCTCCCGACCGCGCTCATCGCCCTGATTCTGATCCTGGCGTGGAGTCATGGCCTGTTCGGGGCGATCGCGTTTTTCTGCCTCGGCATGCTCTACGTTCTCTGGGCCTGGGGTCGTTTCGACTGGTCCGCCTACGCCTTCATTTCTGGCCCGCTCTTCGTCGTCGGAGTCCTCTTCCTGGCAGGATGGATTCGGGAGCGGCGGGTTCCAGCAAGCGCGCACTCGGCGCTGCCGCGTTAGCCGGCAGCGTCGCCCGTCGTCGCCGGTAGAATGCGGGCCGCAAGGTCTTCGTACGGAATGAGAGGCCAGCGATGAGATACCGGCCGGGGTGCGTTCGGTGAGCGGGATCACGACCGTGGATCGGGGTCCGGGGAGGCGGCGCGGCGCCGCAGCACTCGCCGTTGGGGGCGCTCTCCTGTCCATTCTCGGCGCCACGCGATCGTCCGCGCCGGCGCAGGAACCCTCGCAACCCCGCTTCGGGGTCGTCCTCGAGGAAGTCCGGATTCCGATGAAGGATGGCGTGGTGCTCGCGGCGGACCTGTGGCGCCCGAAAGGCGCGGGAGACAGGGAGCGCTTTCCCGTGCTGCTCGAGTACCTGCCGTACCGCAAGAACGAGGGCGCGCGGCGACCGCGCGTCGTTCTATTCCTACTTCGCTGCGCCGCGGCTACGTCGTCGCGCGGGTGGACATCCGCGGCACCGGCAACAGCGAAGGCACGCCTCATCCCCTACGAATACAGCGAGATCGAGCAGAGCGACGGCGAGGACGTGATCGCCTGGCTGGCGCGGCAGCCTTTCTCGAACGGCAACGTCGGGATGTTCGGCATCTCCTGGGGCGGCTTCAACTCGATCCACATGGCGATGCGCAACCCGCCCGCGCTGAAGGCGATCATCGCGGTCGACGCGACCGACGATCTCTACCAGGACGACGTGCACTTCATGGACGGCATGATGCACGTGGACTCGTGGGAGATGAGCCAGGACCTCGCCAACGCGATGCCGGGCGCGCCCGACTACAGGATCGACGATCGCTACTTCCAGGAGCGCTTCGACACAGCCGCCCTGGATGCTGACCTACAAGCGCCAGCAGCGCGACGGGCCGTTCTGGGACCGCACGGCGCTGAAGACCCGATACGACGCGATCAAGATCCCGACCTTCGTGATCGGCGGCTGGTACGACGGATACCGCGACAGCGTGCCGCGGATGCTCGAGCACATGAAGGCGCCGGTCAAGGCCATCGTCGGCGCATGGAACCACACCTATCCCGACGAGCCGTATCCGAAGCCCGGGTTCGACTGGCGCCACGAGGCCGTGCGCTGGTTCGACCAGTGGTTGAAGGGCAAGGACACCGGGATCATGGAGGAGCCGCGCCTCGCCGTGTACGTGCGCGACTGGCATCCGCCGGGGCCGTATCTCGAAGAGGCCCCGGGACACTGGCGCTACGAGGACGGATGGCCGATCGAGCGGATCCGCGAGCGCGTGCTCTACCCGCGCCCGGATCGCTCGCTCTCGGAGGAGGCGCCCTCGACCGCCGCGACCGCGGAGCTGCGCTACGTGCCGACGACGGGCGTCGAGGCCGGAGGCCCGGTCATGTGGTTCGGCGACGTCGCGCCCGACCAGAGACCGACCGACGCGTTCAGCCTCGTCTACGAGACGGCGCCGCTCGCGGAACCCCTCGAGATCCTCGGCCTGCCGCGCGCGCTCCTCCAGGTCTCGGCCGATGCGCCGCTGGCCGATTGGTTCGCGCGCGTCAACGACGTGGCCCCCGACGGCACGGTCACGCTCGTCGCCAGCGCGGGGCAGAACGGCGCGCACCGCGAGTCGGCGCGCAATCCGAAAGCGATCGAGCCCAACCGGCCGTTTCCGCTCGAGATCGAGCTGCACTTCACCTCGTGGGTCTTCCCGAAGGGGCACCGCATCCGGCTCTCCGTGTCGAACGCGCAGTGGCCGATGATCTGGCCGACGCCGTACGCGATGACGACGAAGCTCTACCTGGGAGCGGAGAGCTCGCGCCTCGTCCTGCCGGTCGTGCCTGCCGCCGAGCGCCCGCGGCCCGACTACCGTCCCATCGAGCCGCGCGGCGATCCGCTGCCGGGCTTCGAATCGATCGATGCCGGTACGCCTTCGGGCTACGGCGAGATTTCCTCGGTCGACCGCAACCCGCGCACCGGAAAGGCGAAGGTCGTGGCCACGAGCACGAGCGCGAGCCGCATGCCATGGGGCGAAGAGCACAACACCGAGTCGATCACGCACGAGGCCGAGGACGGGCAGCCCGAGAAGGCGTCCGTGCGGGGCGAGTACGCGACCGAGGTCAAGCTCGCGGACCGGACCCTGCGCTGGGAATGCGAAGTCGTCCTGCGCAGCGACCGGGAGAACTTCCACTACTCGAACGTGCGGCGGTTGTTCCGGGACGGCGCGCTCGTGCGCGAGAAGTCCTGGGAGCAGACGATTCCACGGGATTACCAGTAAGGAAGCGGCCCTCCGCGTCCGAGGGCCTGCGGAGCATCCGTCCCTGTGACAGAATTCCGCTCAAAGGGCGGCGCGTCCCGGCGCTGTTTTCGTCTTCCCGAGCTCGTCCTGGCCCGCGCCGCAAGAAAAGAGGAGGGCGTATGAAGGGCAGGTTCTTTCTCCGCTGGGTCGTCGTCTTCGTCGTGTGGATGGCCGGGAGCTTCGTCGTGCACGGGACCCTGCTGCACGCCGATTATCTCGGCCTCTCCAATCTGTTCCGGACGGAGGCCGACGCTCAGGCCTACTTCCCGCTCATGATCCTGGCCCACGTCATCCTGGCCGGCGCGTTCGTCTGGATCTACGCCCGCGGCGTCGAGTCGAAGCCGTGGCCGGCGCAGGGGATTCGCTTCGGCATCGCGATCGCCCTGCTGACCGTCGTGCCGACGTACACGATCTACTACGTCGTGCAGCCGATGCCGGGTGCGCTGGTCGTCAAGCAGATGACGTACGACGGGATCCTCATGGTGATCCTCGGCCTGGTCGCGGCGTTCCTGTATCGGCAGAAGCCCGCGAGCGCCTGACCGCCGCTGGCGACAAGCGATGAAATGGATCCGCATCTCGCGTCATCCGTTGCGCAGGGTGTGTTCGGCTTCTCGGCAGGCCGCGGCAGAAGTCGGACGGCCGACACAGGGAGGTCGCTCGTGGCTCTCAAGATCGAAGGGATCTGTGCTCTCCTCCAGGTCTTCGACATGCCGAGGTCGCTCGCGTTCTACCGCGACGTGCTCGGGTTCGAGATCATTGCGCAGGCGCCATCCGGGGGCGACGATTGCGATTGGGCGTGGCTGCGATTCGACGCGGCCGAGCTCATGCTCAACACGCGCTACGAAGCCCACGACCGGCCGGCGGCGCCGGACCCGGCGCGCGTCGCCGCCCACGACGACACCACGCTCTATCTCGGATGCCAGGACGTGGACGCGGCGTTCCATTACCTGAGCGGCAAGGGACTCGACGTGAAGGAGCCGGTCGTCACGCACTACGGCATGAAACAGTTGTACGTGAAGGATCCGGACGGTTACAGCGTCTGCTTTCAGTGGCGGGCCGCCTGAAGCGTGCGCTTCGCTGCCGCACGCGGCCCCGGACCGGGATGGGGATCGTGTCGAGCGCCTTCCGATAGACTGCTGCGCCCGGACACGGGAGACGCAGAAATGAACACGAGATCGAAGCGACCGGCCGGCATCGCTTTCCTGGTGCTCGGAATCGGGCTAACGGCGATGGGGATGTCGGGGCAGCGCACGTTCGTGGGAGTCGGGGTGGTGTTCCTGGTCATTGCCATTGCTTTTCTTGTGCGCAGCAGGTCTGCCGGCGGAAACGAGTGAGGAAGAGCTCGTGACCACTCGCGCAAGCGGGACTTTCGAAGTGAAGATGACGCCGGAGTCGATGGACGACAAGGCCGACGGCGCAGTCCTCGGACGGTTTTCGCTCGAGAAGACTTTCCACGGCGACTTCGAGTGTCCGAGCGCGGGGCCCGAGATCTAGCGACCTCGTCCCGGGCATAGACTTCCGCGAGCAGGCGACCGTTGCCAGGAGAATCAAAGTGAAGATTGCGGAGGGCGACCGTTCGGGAGTGCGCCTCTTTCCGCCGCTCATTTTTGCGGCGACGCTCGGCGCAGCCTTCCTGATTCACTGGCGCTTTCCCCTGCACATCGTTCCCGCAGAGCTCGTCCGGCCGCTCCGGATTGCCGGCATCATCTTTCTCCTGCCATGGCTCGGCCAGGCGATCTGGGCGCTCGCGACCTTCCGGCGCACCGGGACGACCGCGAACCCGGCGGGCGGGAGCACGGCGCTGGCGCTCGCAGGCCCCTATCGGTATTCGCGCAACCCCATGTATCTCGGTCTCGTCATGCTGACGGTGGGCATCGGCCTGGTGGCCAACACGCTGTGGCCGTTGCTGCTGCTGCCGATCCTGGTGGTTGCCCTGCGGCGCAAGGTCATCGATCACGAGGAGCGTTACCTGACCGCGAAGTTCGGGGAACCGTACCGGGCATACATGGCGCGCGTGCGCCGGTGGCTCTGAGGCGCGCGACAGGCGGCGGATGGTGACTTCCGAACCGGCCGAGCTCTGGATCAACGAGGTCGGCGTCGCGGCAACGCACCGCGGCCGGGGCCTCGCGAAAGACCTGCTGCGGGCCCTGTTCGGGATGGGGCGGCAGCTCGGATGCCGCGAGGCGTTTCACCCGGACTCGGAGGCCGCGGGTTGAGGAGCCGGGGCAGCCTTGCTCGAGACGTGGCGGCGGTCCGGTCGCTCCTGCTCGCCGCGTCGTTCGTTCCGGCTGCCGGACTCGCGGCCGGCGAGCCCGATCGCGCGGAATATGCCGTGCGCTGGGACCCGGCAGAGGGCGGTCCGGCGAACGCGCAGGAGTTGCTTTCTCTTCTCGGCGCCTCGGATAACGCCGGCCGCGCGTACGAGGTCCGCTACTTCGATTTGCCGCGGCCCGCGACCGCGCCGCCCGACTCGATCGTCATCCTGAGGCAGCGCACGCGCGAGGATGGAAAGGCGGAGGTCCGCCTGAAGTACCGCAGCACCCATCCGCTGGCGGAATCCTGGGCGTGCCCGGACGGAGCGCGCTTCGAGAAGGCGCAGGAGCTCGACGTCTCCTTCGCGGCCTCCGCGGAGCCTTCGCGGGTCTACGCATACAGCTGCACGCTCGCGGCGAATGCGCCGCCGGCATTCCTGGGAGCCGTGGCAAAGCCGTGCGCGGTGCGCATGGTGCGGTACGAGCACGAGGGCGACAGGATCGAGGAGTGGACGCTGGCGGGCGGCGGAGTCCGTCTGGAAGTGTCGCGCGCGGCGTCGAACAGCCCGAAGCCGCTGGCGAAGTTCGGAAAGCTCGTCGAACGGCTGCGGGCGCTGGGAGTGAGGCCCCTCGACGAAAGCAAGACGGAGTTCGGCAGCCGGTGTCCGGAAGGCCTGGCCCCGTCCAGGCTCTCGCCGGGCCCTCGCGTGGATATGATTCCTTCCTGGAGGCGCGATGCCAGGGCGCGTTGAGGATCGGTTGAAGGAGCTCGGGATCGAGTTGCCCGTTCCGAGCGCTCCGGGAGCGAACTACGTGCCCTTCGTCCGGACGGGCGACCTCGTCTTCCTGACGGGCCAGCTCTCGCAGTGGAACGGCGAGCGCAAGTTCATCGGTAAGCTCGGGCGCGAGTTCCGTGTCGAGGAGGGCCAGCAGGCCGCGCGGCTGTGCGCGTTGAACCTGATCGCCCACTTGCGGTCGGCCCTCGACGGCGATCTCGACCGCGCGCGGCGGTGCGTGCGCGTGGCCGGGTTCGTCAACGGGACGCCCGACTTTCTCTCGCACTCGCAGGTCGTCAACGGGGCGTCCGATCTCTTCGTCCAGATCTTCGGCGACGCGGGGCGCCACGCACGAATGGCGGTCGGCGTGAGCGCCCTGCCGTACGACGTGGCGGTGGAGGTCGAAGCGGTGTTCGAAGTCCGCTGAACGAGAGCGGGGAGGTGCGTCGCATGCAGGTCTCGGCACGGGGTCGGCGCTACGGTGCGTTCGTGTTCTCGTTCGGACTCTGCGCTGCGGCTGTGGCGCTCGCGGCGGCGCCGCGGGCGGCGATTCTCGGGACATGGAAGGGCACCTCGATCTGCGTCAAGAGCCCGGAGTTTCCCTCCTGCCACGACGAGGTCGTCGTGTACGAGTTCCGGGAGTCGGCCAAGGGCGGCGACGCGGTGACGCTCGCGGCTTCCAAGGTCGTCAACGGCGAGACGGGCCTCATGGGCGAGTTCGAGCTGACCTGGGACGCCAAGCAGGAGGCGTGGATCTCGGAGTACACGACGCCTCGCGTCCATATCCTCTGGACATTCTTCGTGCGGGGCGACGAGATTACGGGCACGCTCGTCAACCTGCCCTCGAAGCACCTGATCCGTAACGTCGTCGTCGTGAAGGGACAGAAACCGTGACGGACGTGGTCCTGAAGGCCTTCGACGCGCCGGACGAGACGCGTGTGTTTGAGAAGGGCCGGCTCGATCTCCTGCGCCTCGGCGCGCAGACGATCGGGCGGGCGTCGTACGAGCCTGGCTGGAAGTGGTCGCTTCACGTGGGTCCACTCGTCGGCGCGATGCGTTGCGAGATCGAGCACGTCGGCATGGTGGTGTCGGGCGTGGCGACGGTCGCGCTCGAAGACGGACGCGTCATCGAGCTGACCCCCGGCAGGCTGTTCTACGTGCCGCCGGTCCCGCACGACAGCTGGGTGGTGGGCAATGAGCCCTACGTCTCGCTGCATTTTCTGGGCGCGCAGGAATACGCGCGCAAGTAGCTGCAACAGGAAGTCCGGGCATGGCAAACGCGAAATTGAAGACGACGGAAACCGGCGCGAGCGTTGCAAAGTTCCTCGGTACGGTCGAAGAATCGCGCCGGGCGGACTGCGTCGCGCTCGTGAAGATCCTGGAGCGAGCCACGAAGGCCAAAGCGAAGATGTGGGGGACGAGCATCATCGGGTGCGGGGACTACCACTACAAGTACGAGAGCGGTCGAGAGAACGACTGGTTCATGGCGGGATTCTCCCCGCGCAAGAAGGAACTCGTCCTCTATCTCATGAGCGGCATCCAGCGCGAGCCGGTGCTGTTGAAGAAGCTCGGAAAGCACAAGGGCGGAAAGGGCTGCCTGTACATCAAGCAGCTCGCGGACGTGGACACGAAGGTCCTCGAGGAGATCATCGTCCGTGGCGTCCGGCGCCTGAAGAGTCAGGCATGATGCGGGCCCGGGTCCTCACGTTCGCGGCTGCGATCGCCTTCCTGCCGCGCGTGCTGGCGGCCTCGGCGCCGACCCCGGCACCGACGCCGCAGCCGTCCATCCAGCTGCCGCCGGAGCTCGCGCGCGTTTTGGCCGACTACGAGTCGGCGTGGCGCGCCCGCGACGCTGCCGCGCTCGCGCGCCTTTTCGCCGAGGACGGGTTCGTCATGTCGACCGACCGGCTGCCGGTCCGGGGCCGCGCCGCGATCCAGAAGCAATACACGGGCGCGGGCGGCCCGCTCGTTCTGCGCGCGTTCGCATTTGCGACGGACGGCCGTGTGGGCTACATCCTCGGGGGATTCGCACGGCGCGAAGGGGAGGCGGACATCGGAAAGTTCACGCTGACACTGACGAGGGGCGCCGAGGGACGATGGCTCATCGTCTCGGACATGGACAACGGGAACCAGCGGTAAGACGCTCCTGAAACACCGGTCGTTCTGGCTCGAGGAAGTCGCGGGCGATGCGCCGGATGCGCCGCCCCTCGAAGGCGATGCGCGCGCGGACGTCGCGATCGTGGGCGGAGGCTACGTGGGGCTGTGGACCGCCATCGGGATCAAGCGCCTCGACCCGGCCTGCGACGTCGTCGTCATCGAGCAGGATGTCTGCGGCGGAGGGGCCTCGGGGCGAAATGGCGGCTTCACGCTCTCGTGGTGGCCAAAGCTTCCTTCGCTCGCCGCCGCATTCGGCCTCGAAGAGGCGGTCCGTGTGGCGCGCGGCTCCGAGGCCGCGATCGACGAGATCCGGACGTTCTGCGAGGAGCACGCGATCGACGCCCACTTTCGACAAGCGGGCTGGCTGTGGGCGGCCACGTCGCCGTCGCAGCTCGGCGCCTGGGAAAGCGTCGTGGCGCTGTGCGAGAAACTCGGCGTCGGGCCGTATCGGCGGCTCTCGCCCGCGGAAATCGGCCGGCGCTCGGGTTCTGCGGAGCATCGGGCGGGCGTGTTCGATGCCTGCGCCGCGACCGTGCAGCCGGCCGCGCTCGCCCGCGGACTGCGCCGCGTGGCGCTCGAAGCCGGGGTGCGCCTCTTCGAGGCCACGCGCGTCGTGTCCTTCGGCCGCGGGCGGCCGGTCCGGCTCCGAACGGAGCGCGGCCGCTTGACGGCGGAGCGCCTCGTCATCGCCTCGAATGCGTGGGCGGCCGGGATCCGGGAGCTCTCCCGCGCCATCGTCGCGATCACGAGCGACATGGTGGTCACGGCACCGGCTCCCGAACGGATCCGCGCGACGGGCTGGACGGGTGGCGAGTGCGTCGCGGACTCGCTGACGATGGTGGACTACTACCACGTGACCCGCGGCGGCCGCATCGCCTTCGGCAAGGGTGGTTGGGGAATAGCCCTTGGTGGGCGCATCGGCGCCGCCTTCGATCGCGACGCGCGGCGCGCGCGCACCGTCGAGGCTTCGTTGCGGCGGTACTACCCGGGCCTCGCAGACGTTCCCGTCACGCACGACTGGTGCGGCCCGATCGACCGCACGCCGGACAGCCTGCCTCTTCTCGGGCGGCTGGGCGGGCGCGAGCACATCGTCTACGGCATCGGCTGGAGCGGCAACGGCGTCGGCCCAAGCGTCATTGGGGGCAAGGTGCTTGCGAGCCTTGCGCTCGGACGAGACGACGAATGGGCGAACCATCCATTCGTCGACCGTTCGGCGAGCCGCTTTCCGCCCGAGCCCGTCCGGTACGTCGGCGCTCACGTCGTGCGCTCGGCCGTGGCGAGAAAGGAGCGGGCCGACATGCGCGGCCAGAGGCCCCCGTGGCTTGCCATGCGGCTCGCGAGGCTGGCTCCTGCGGGGATCGAGGACAAGAAGTGAGCCGCCGCGTCTCGAAGTCATCCCGGGCGCGACGCGAGAGGACTTTCGCCTGTCCTCCATCGCCCCGGACTGATGGCAAGATGCGAGTTCAGCGGGACATCCGCATGACAGAGGAGATTCAACATGGCAGACAGGAAGATCATCGCGGTGGTGGGAGCGACGGGAGCGCAGGGCGGGGGCCTCGCGCGGGCGATCCTCGCGGATTCGGCCGGCGGTTTCGCCGTGCGCGCCCTGACGCGCAAGCCCGACTCGGACAAGGCGACGGAGCTCGCCCGGCAAGGGGCGGAAGTCGTCGGCTGCGACATCGACGACGTGGAGTCGGTGAAGAAGGCATTCGCGGGCGCGCACGGCGCCTACTGCGTCACGAACTACTGGGAGCACTTCTCGGTGGAGCGTGAACTGGCCCAGGCGCGCGCGATGGCCGCCGCGGCGAAGGCGGCTGGACTCCGGCACGTGATCTGGTCGACGCTCGAGGACACGCGCAGGTGGGTGCCGCTGTCGGACGATCGGATGCCCACGCTCATGGGCCGCTACAAGGTGCCGCACTTCGACTCCAAGGGCTCGGCGGACCACGTCTTCACGGACGCCGGCGCGCCGACGACCTTCCTGCTGACGTCCTTCTACTGGGACAACCTCATCCACTTCGGGATGGGCCCGAAGAAGGGCCCGGATGGCCGGCTCGCCCTGACGCTCCCCATGGCGGACAAGAAGCTGCCGGGCATCGCCGTCGAGGACATCGGCCGCTGCGCCTACGGCATCTTCAAGAAGGGCAGGGGAGTACGTCGGCAAGACCGTCGGCATCGCGGGCGAGCACCTGACCGGGGCGCAGATGGCGGCCTCGCTCGGCAAGGCTCTCGGCAAGGACGTCGTGTACAACGCCGTGCCGGCCGAGGTCTACCGCGGGTTCGGCTTTCCGGGCGCCGAGGACCTCGGAAACATGTTCCAGTTCAAGTGCGACTTCGAGAACTACTACTGCGGCGCGCGCAGCCTCGCGGTCTCGCGGTCCTTGAATCCCGCGCTGCAGACCTTCGACGCGTGGTTGGCGAAGAACGCGGGCCGCATCCCGCTCGAATAGGAGAGACGCGATGATCCAGGGACTGCGCACGGTCATCTACAAGGTGCCCGACCTCGAGGCGGCGAAGGCCTGGTACAGCCGGATTCTCGGGATCGAGCCGTACTTCGCAGAAGTGTTCTACGCCGGCTTCCGGGTGGGCGGATTCGAGCTCGGGCTCGACCCCGACATGGCTGAGGCGGGTCCGGGCGGCGGCGTCGTGGCGTACTGGGGCGTCGCGGATGCCGATGCGTCGTACGCCCGGCTGCTCGAGCAGGGGGCGCGGGCCCACGAGCCGGTGCGCGAGGTCGGCGGCGGGATCCGTCTCGCCACGGTGAAGGACCCTTTCGGCAACGTCTTCGGCGTGATCGAGAACCCCTACTTCTCGCCCGCCAACGTGCGCTGATCGGGGCCCCCCGTGCGCATCCGCCTGGCCTGCGCGCAGGACCTGCCCGCGATCAGGCTGCTGATCCCGGTTTCGGCGCGCGCATTGTCGCGGGGTTACTACTCGCCGGAGCAGACCGAGAGCGCGATCCGGCACGTCTTCGGCTCGGACAGCCGGCTCATCGCCGACGGGACCTACTTTGCGGCCGAGGAGAACGAGACGCTCGCCGGCTGCGGCGGCTGGAGCCGGCGCCGGACGCTCTACGGCGGCGACCAGATGAAGGCCGCGGAGGACCCGCTGCTCGACCCGGCGACCGAAGCCGCGCGGATCCGCGCCTTCTTCGTGCACCCGGCGTTCGCGCGGCAGGGGGTCGGATCGGGGATTCTCGAGGTGTGCATGGGCGCGGCATGGGCCGCCGGCTTCCGGCGGATGGAGCTCGCCTCGACGCTTCCCGGCGTGCCGTTCTACGAGGCGTTCGGCTTCGAGAAGCGCGAGCGCATCGAGGTGCCGATGCCGGGCGGCCTCACGCTTCCGGTCATCCGCATGGAGCGCGTCCTCGATGAGCGCTGAGAAGCGCAACGCCGCGCGGCTCGGGCTCGTCGGGTTCCGCTGGGACGAGAACTCGTCCTTTCTGCGCGGCGCGGCCGACGCGCCGCCGCTCATCCGGAGCGCTCTCGCGTCGGAGTCGTCGAACCACTGGAGCGAGTCGGGCGTGGAGATCACGCCCGCGGACGTTCTCGACGCCGGGGACTTCGGCCAGGGCCCCGGCATCGACATGCCGGCCGCGATCGAGGGCGCGGTCGGCCAGCTGCTCGACATGGGCCTGCGCGTGATTTCGCTCGGCGGCGATCACGCGGTGACGTTTCCGATCCTGCGCGCGTTCGCCCGCAAGCATCCGCGGCTTTCGATCCTCCATTTCGACGCGCACCCGGATCTCTACGACGAGTTCGAGGGCAACCGGTTCTCGCACGCCTGTCCCTTCGCACGGATCATGGAGGAGAAGCTCGCCCAACGCCTCGTGCAGGTCGGCATCCGCACGATGAACGCCCACCAGCGCGCCCAGGTCGAGCGCTTCGGTGTCGAATCCATCGAGATGAAGGACTTTCGCCGCGACCTCGCGCTCGCGTTCGACACCCCGGTCTACGTCACGTTCGACATCGACGGCCTCGATCCCGCCTTTGCGCCCGGCGTCTCGCACCGCGAGCCAGGCGGCCTCTCGACGCGCCAGGCGCTCGACGTGATCGCGCGGGTGCGGGCGCCAATTGTCGGCGCGGACGTCGTGGAATTCAACCCGAGGGCGGACCCGACCGGAATGACCGCGATGGTCTGCGCCAAGCTCGTCAAGGAGCTGGCAGGCAGGATGCTGGAGAACGGAGCATGAACCGAAGGCTCGTGAGGAGGGGGCTTCTGGCGGTCGGGCTGGTGCTCGTGCTCGCCCAGCTCGTCCGGGTGGACCGCTCGAACCCGCCGGTCGAGGGCGAGGTCGAGGCGTCCCCGGAGGTGCGGGCGATCCTGCGCCGCGCCTGCTACGACTGCCACTCGAACGAGGTGGTCTGGCCCTGGTACGGCCGCGTCGCGCCGGTGTCGTGGCTGCTTGCGCGCGACGTGCGCGAGGGCCGCAAGGAAGTGAACTTCTCCGTCTTCGGCCAGTACCCGGAGAAGCGGCGCCAGCGCAAGTGGACGGAGATCCCGGAGCAGGTCGGCAAGGGCGAGATGCCGCCTTGGTTCTACACGGCGGTCCATCGGGAGGCACGCCTCTCCGAGGCGGATCGGGACGCGCTCGTACGCTGGGCGCGCCAGAGCGCCGCCCGCGAGGGGCCGCCGCAGAACGCCCCGCCTCCGTGAACGCCGGCGCACCCATGCTGCTGCGCTTTTTCTATCGGGGCCTTCGGGCCCGATGGTGCGACCAGAAGGTGGAAATCGGAGCGCTCGTGGGCGCGATCCGGCCGGGCGAGACGGCCGTGGACGTCGGGGCGAACAAGGGAAGTTTCCTGCCTTCGCTCTCGCGGGCGGCAGGATCCGGGCGCGTGGTCGCCTTCGAGCCGCAGCCCGCGCTCGCCGAGTACCTGCGCCGCGCCTGCCGCGCCGCGCGCCTGACGAACGTCGTCGTCGAGGCCGCGGGCGTTTCGGATCGGGCGGGCAGCCTGACCCTGCACGTGCCGGGCACGGGCGCCCCGTCGCCGGGAGCGTCGTTCGAGCCGCGGGTCGCGGCGCTCTCGCCGGGGCGTGATCTCCCCGTTCCCGTCGTGACGCTGGACGAGTACTTCCGGAGCGAAGCGCCACGGATCGCTGCGATCAAGGTGGACGTCGAGGGCCACGAGCTCGCGGTCCTGCGGGGGGCGCAGGCAGTCCTCGACCGCCACGCGCCGCTCGTCGTCTTCGAATGCGAGGCGCGCCACGCCGGGGAGGACGGGGTCCTTGCGACGCTGCGCTTTTTCGCGGAGCGCGGGTACGGCGGCGGTTTCGTCCGGCGGGGCCGGCTCGTTCCCGTCCAGGAGTTCGCCCCCGCAGTGCACCAGAAGCGGTCCGGCGGCCGGTTCTGGGACTCGCCCGACTACTGCAACAACTTCGTGATGACGAAGGGGCGCGGATAGTATTCCTCTCGTGGGAAGCGCAGCCGGAACGTCACGCGAGCTCCTGCGCCACACGCTGGCCACCCTGGCCTACCGCGGCAGCAAGGCCGTGCGCGGCGCGCCGCCAGAGTTTGCCGCCTTCCGGCTGAGGGAGGGCGGCCGCACGCCTGCCGAGATCCTGGCGCACGTCGGAGACTTGTTCGACTGGGCGCTTTCGCTGGCGAAGGGCCGGCAGGCCTGGAAGGATTCGGCGCCGCTCTCCTGGGACGCGGAGGTCGCGCGGTTTTTCGCGGCGCTCGAACTGTTCGACGCCGTTCTCGCGTCGGATGCTCCGCTCGCAAGCCCGGCCGAAAAGCTCTTCCAGGGCCCCATCGCGGACGCGTTCACGCACGTCGGACAGATCACGATGCTGCGCCGGCTCTGCGGCGCGCCCATCAAGGGAGAGAACTATTTCCAGGCCGAGATCGCGGCGGGCCGGGTCGGCCCGAAACAGGCGGTGCCTCGCAAGGAGTTCGATTGACCGGCCAGGCGAGGGATGGGCGCTCGCGATGAAGTGCTGGAGTTGCGGCGCCGACAACGACCTCGACTCGGCGCAGACGTGCTCGTCCTGCGGCGCGCCCCTGGTCAAGAGCCGGTCCGTGTTCTCGAAGCCGGTGCTCTGGGGCATCGTGGCGCTCGGACTCCTGCTCCAGGCGTTCTGCGTTCTTCCCCGCTTGTTCGGCCGATGACGGCGCAGAGCGCGTTCCGGCTCGACACCGGATCGCTGGAGATCCTGCGAGCGGCGCTCGGGAAGCTCGAAGGGGGCTTCGCGTCGCTGCCGCCCGTGGCCGCCGACCCGGGCGCTTCGGACGGCGCGGCGATCGAGGCCGTGCTGCTCGAGGCGGCAGAGCGGCTGGCCGACAACTTCCCCTACTTCCACCCGCTGTACGCGGGGCAGATGTTGAAGCCGCCGCATCCGGTCGCGCGCCTGGCGTACGCGCTGGCGATGTGGATCAACCCGAACAACCACGCCCTCGACGGCGGCCGCGCGAGCTCGGCAATGGAAAAAGAGGCGGTCGCCGGGATCGCCCGGATGTTCGGATGGGATGCGCACCTCGGCCACCTCTGCGGCGGCGGCACGATGGCCAACCTGGAGGCGCTCTGGGTCGCCGGGCAGATCCATCCCGGCAAGACGGTCGTCGCCTCGTCGCAGGCGCACTACACGCACGGCCGCATGGGCGGCGTGCTGGGGCTGCCGTTCGAAGAGATCGCTTGCGATGCGCGGGGGCGGCTCGACGCCGGAGCGCTCGCGCGGCGGCTCGAGCAGGGCGGCGTCGGCACGGTCGTCGCGACGATGGGCACGACCGCGACGGGCTCCGTCGACCCGCTGCCGGAAATCCTGGAGTTGAGGCAGCGGCACGGCTTCCGCCTGCACGCGGACGCGGCCTACGGCGGGTACTTCGGCCTCGCGGACAACCTCGCCGGGCCCGCCCGGAGCGCCTTCGACCGGATCGGCGAGGTGGATTCCATCGTGATCGACCCGCACAAGCACGGGCTCCAACCATACGGGTGCGGATGCGTCCTCTTCCGGGACCCGTCGGTCGGACGGCTCTACAAGCACGACTCGCCGTATACGTACTTCAGCTCGACGGAGCTGCACCTCGGCGAGATCAGCCTCGAGTGCTCGCGGCCCGGGGCGAGCGCCGTGGCGCTCTGGGCGACGATGCGGCTCCTGCCCCTCGAGCGTGGCGGCGAGTTCGTGAAGCGGCTTGAGCAATCGCGGGCGGCGGCGCTCGCGCTGCACGCTAAGCTCGCCGGGGATGCGCGCTTCCTTCCCGCCTTCGAGCCCGAGCTCGACATCGTCGTGTGGATGGTCCGCGCGCGGCGCGCGAGCGAAGCCTCGGCGCTCGCAATGCGGATCTTCGACGAAGCGGCGCGGCGGGGCCTGCACCTCGCGCTCGCGCAACTGCCCGTCGCGTTCTTCGATCTCGCGGGAGCTCGCGTCGAGCAGGACCGCGGCACGGTCACGTGCCTGCGGTCGGTGTTGATGAAACCCGAGCACGGCGAGTGGCTGGACCGGATCTGGGAGATCCTGGATGCGTCGGCGGGGGGCCGGCCGTGACCGACGTCCGGCCGGCGCGCCCGGAGGATCGAGGGTTCGTGCTCGAGACGGTCATGCGCCTCGGGGCGTTCGGGCCGCCGCCGTGGCGCACGGTCGAGGAGATCGGCGAGGCGGACGCGCGCGTGATTCGCGCGTTCTTCGAGAAGCCGGCCGAAGGCGCCGCGCTCCTCGTGGCCGAATCGGAAGGCGCGGCGCTCGGATTCATCTACCTCGAAGTCCTGCGCGACTACTTCGTCGGCGAGGCGCACGGCCACGTCGGAATTCTCGCCGTGACCGAAGAGGCCGAAGGACGGGGCGCCGGCGCAGCGCTGATGCGCGCGGCGGAAGCGTGGGCGCGGGAGCGCGGCTATCGCCGATTGACGCTCAACGTCTTCGACGGGAACGCGCGCGCGCGGGCCGTCTACGATCATCTCGGGTACCGTCCGGAGACGCTGCGCTACGTGAAGTTCCTGTGAAGCGCGCGGCGGGATCGGAGCTGCGCGCTTTCCTCGGGGCCTTCAGCCCGGAGATCGCGCAGATCGCGCTGCGCCTGAGGACGATCGTGCTCGATCAGGCCAGGGGCGCGAGCGAGTTCATGGATGACGCGGATGGCGATGTCGCGATGGCGTACGCCCTCACGGAGAATTCGGCCGACGCGTTCTGCCGAATTGCGGTTCACGGCGACCGGGTGGACCTCGAATTCGGCCTCGGATCGCAGCTGCCGGACCCGGAGCGGCGGCTCGCGGGAAGGGGAAAAGGGATCCGGCGCCTGCGCATGGCGAGCCTCGACGATCTGCGCGAGCCGTTCGTCGGCCGCTTCCTGCGCGCCGCGATGAAGGCGGCGCCGCAGTCCGAGGCCAGGACCGGAAAGCGAGCGGAGCCGCGGCCCGTGGTCCGGGGCGTCTATGCAAAGACGCCGCGGCCGGAGAAACCGGCCCGAAACAAGTGGGGTTTGTGAGCGCAGCGACGAAGGATCCCCTTTGAGTCACAGTACGGCGATCTCAGAATGAGACCCCCGCCCATCCCGTCCACGCCGGCCGTGCGGATGCTGCGCGCGGCAGGGGTTTCTTTCGAGCCGCGCTTCTACGAGTACGTGGAAAGGGGCGGAACGCGGCATTCGGCCGAGGCGCTCGGCGTCCCGGAGCACTCGGTCGTCAAGACGCTGGTCATGGAGGCCCGCGACGGGACGCCGGCCCCGAAGCCGCTCATCATCCTGATGCACGGGGACCGCGAGGTTTCGACCAGACAGCTGGCGCGGCAGATCGGTGCGCGCGAGGTCGCGCCGGCCAGCCCCGCGGCCGTCGAGCGGTACACGGGTTACATGCCGGGGGGTGTCAGCCCCTTCGGGACGCGCAAGCCGCTCCCGATCCACGTGGAGCGGTCGATCCTTGTGCTCGAGCGGCTGCTCATCAACGGGGGCCGCCGCGGCTTCCTCGTGGAGATCGAACCGGCCGATCTTCGCAAGGTCTTGTCGCCCGTTCCCGTGGACGTGGCGATCGCGCCCGCGCCGGCCGCGGCGAGCCAGCCGTGATCGCGCGCCTCGAGATCGTCCGCGCTGCCAAGGCCGACCGCGCGACCGTGCTCGATCTCGTCGAGCGGCTGCTCGTGGAGCTCGAGGGGCCCGGCCGTCATCCCGAGCCGCGCGAGGGATCCCGAACTCTGCAGGCGACGCAGGAGTTCGCCGGGCTCGACCGCGGCCGGGTCCTCGCCGCCCTCGAGGCCGCGGGCGATCGCTTTGCCGCATTTCTCGCGCGCGAGGCGGGCGAGCCCGTCGGCGTGCTGACGCTGACGGAGCACTTCGCGATCTATGCCGGCGGGCGGTACGGTGTCATCGACGAGCTGTATGTCGCACCGGGGCGGCGGTCGTCCGGCGTCGGCGGGCGGCTGGTCGATGCCGCGGCGGCTTTCGGCCGGGAGAAGGGCTGGCTCCGCATCGACGTGACGGCCCCGCCGGGCGCGGCCTGGGAGCGGTCGGTCCGCTTCTATGAGACCCGGGGGTTCGTCTTCACGGGGCCGAAGCTGCGCCTGGACCTGCCCGGCGTATGATGCGCGCCAGCAACTCAAGGAGGAATCACGTGAAGAGAAGTTTCGTCATCCGGGGAATCCTTGCGTGCGCGCTCGCGCTCGCTGCCTTCGCCGCGTCCGCCGAGGAGACGGGCGCTGCGACGCTCGATGCCGCCTGGGCGAAGGCGATGAAGGCCGGCGACCTCGACGCGGTCGTGGCCTGTTATGGCGAGGACGCGGTGCTGTGGCTGCCGGGCGCGCCGGAGGCGCGGGGGTCGAAGGCGATCCGCGAGACCTACGCCGGGCTGCTGGCGGCCAACACCGTGACCGAGGCGTCCATCATGAACGCGCACTACGAGACGTGGCAGAACCTCTCGGTCGGCTGGGGCAACTTCGTGCTGGCGCTGCAACCGAAAGCGGGCGGCGCGCCGGCCGTGATGCACGGCCGGTTCACCGACGTGGCCAAACAGGTCAGGGGCCGCTGGTACTACGTCGCGGACCAGGCGTCCGCGGACCCCCCGCCCGCTCCGGCCGCCGCGAAGCCGTAACCGCAGCGCTCGTGAACGCGCCGGGCGATGAAAAGGAGACCGGGCGGATCGAGGCGTTCCGCGACGGCGCGTTTGCGATCACGCTGCTCGTCCCCGAGCGGAAGGTCCCCCCACCTGGCCCCGCTCGTCGTCGTCGTTTCGCAACACGCATAGCAAGAGAAAAAGGGAGGGCTCGACCATGCTTCCTTCCATTCAATGGCTCCCCGTCATCGTGTCCGCGGTCGCCGTGTTCGCGATCGGGGCGCTCTGGTACTCGCCCGCGCTCTTCGGCAAGGCCTGGGTCAAGGCCCACGGCTATACCCCGGAGAAGATCGAGGCGATGCGCGCGTCCATGGGGCGCTCCTACGCCGTGTCGTTCGCCTGCTACCTCGTGATGGCCGCGGCCATGTCCGTGCTGATCGGCCGAATGGACATCATGTACGTGCGCGGCGGCGTCAAGCTCGGCGCGCTCATCGGGGCGGGTTTCGCCGCCACGATCGGCCTGACGGCCAACATGTTTTCCGAGAAGCCGCTGGCGACCTACCTGATCGACGCGGGCTACCAGATCGTCTACCTCATCACGATGGCCGTGATCCTCGTGGCGTGGCGCTGACGGCGTGACGCGGCGGGCGCTGCTCCTCGCGGTCGCGCTGCTCGCCGGGGACCGCGCGGCGGGCCTGGGCCAGGCGGCGGCAGCCGTTGCGCCCGCGCCTGGGGCGGGCGCGGCACATGCGATCGCAGCGGCGTGCGAGCTCATCGACCGGGAGATGACGCGCACGCTCGCTCCCGGGGCGTCGATTGCCGTGTCGCGGGGCGGCCGGCTTCTCTGGAGCGAAGCGATCGGCTGCGCCGACCTCGAGCTCGAAGTGCCGGTGTCCACGACGACGCGGATGCGGATCGGCAGCGTCTCGAAGCCCCTGACCTCCGTGGCGCTCGGGCTGCTCGTGCAGCAGGGCCGGCTCGACGTCGACGTCCCGATCCAGCGCTATGTGCCGGACTTTCCCAAGAAGGCCTGGCCCATCACGGCCCGGCAGCTGGCCGGCCACCTCGCCGGGATCCGGCACTACGAGCAGGGAGAATTCGAGAGCCGCACCCATTACGACTCGGTGCGGCAGGGGCTGTCCGTGTTCGAGAGGGATGCCCTGCTCTTCGAGCCGGGAACGCAATTTTCGTATTCCTCGTACGGCTGGAACCTGCTCTCGGCGGTCATCGAGGGCGCCAGCGGCGAAAAGTTCCTCGACTTCATGGAGAAGAACGTCTTCCGGCCGGCCGGGATGGCGCACACGGGCCCCGACGACGCGGCGGCGATCGTGCCGGGCCGCGCCCGTTTCTATACGCGCGACCCCGGGACAGGCGTGGTCGTCAACGCCGGGTTCGTGGACAACAGCATCAAGTGGGCGGGCGGCGGCTTCGTCTCGACCGCGGAGGACCTCGTGGCGTTCGGCAACGCCCTGCTCGAGGGCCGGCTGCTCGAGCCGCAGACGGTGCGCCTGCTCTGGACGCCCCAGAAGACCCGCGACGGCAAGGACACCGGGTACGGGATGGGCTGGACGGTCGACCGGGACACGCGCGGCCGCCGACGGGTCCGCCACTCGGGCGGGGCGCAGGGGGGCGCCGCCAATCTCGTCATCTATCCGGAGGACGGCCTGGTCCTTGCCATGATCGTCAACAGCGACGAGTCCTTCACCGGACAGGCGCCGCACATCGCAGAAGTGTTTCTCGATGAGCCGTAAGCCGGCGCCGGCGCTATCCTTCGTGCTCGTGGCAAGAGTTCGTCCGCGAGAGAAGGGTCCTCGAGATCGAGGACATGTGGAGATCTCGAGTCCGTCCGAGGAGGGTTCATGATTTTCGAAAAGAGGCGGGTGAGCGTTGCCGAGGCGCTGAAAAAGCTGCCGAGGCCCAACGGCGATCGGTTCGCCACGGTCCTCGAGCACGGAACGCTCGACATCGAGATCTACGCCCCGCGCGGCCACGACCCGCAGAAGCCGCACACGCGCGACGAGGTGTACTTCATCGTCCAGGGGCGCGGCGAGTTCCGCAACGGGTCCCGGCTCGAGCGCTTCGGCCCCGGCGACGTGCTCTTCGTGCCAGCCCTCGAGGACCACCGCTTCGAGACCTTCACCGAAGACCTCGTCGTCTGGGTCATGTTCTACGGCCCCGAGGGCGGCGAGCCGGAGATGGGCTCGGCCCCCTGATATCGTCGTTTCCTCGCCACCGCGCCGCGAGAAAAGGAGGCGGTCATGGGTCTCATCTGGGCAGTCATCGTCGGATTCATCGTGGGCGTCGTCGCCAAGTTCATTTTTCCCGGGCGCGAGAGCATGGGCTTCGTGACCACGACGCTGCTCGGAATCGGAGGCTCGCTCGCGGCCTCGTTCCTCGGCAAGCTCGTCGGCTGGTACGAGCCGGGTCAGGGCGCCGGCTTCATCGGCGCGACCGTTGGCGCGCTGCTGCTCCTGTGGATCTACGGAAAGGTCAAGAGCAAGGGATCGGGCCCCGCCGCGTGAGGATTCGTCGCGCGCTCGGGTACGTCGCCGCCCTGCCGGTGTCGGCGGTGGCGGCGGCGGCCGTGCCGCTCGTCATCGCGACCGGCGGGCACGCGCGAGTGCGGGACGGCGTGCTCGAGGCGGCGGGAGGCCTTCTCGAGCCCCTGCTCACGCGCACGATCCGGCGCTTCCCGATCGGCGCCATCACGCTCGGCCACGTCGTGCTCGCGGCCGATGCCGGCGCCCTCGAGGAGAGTCGGGCGCACGAGCGGATCCACGTCGCGCAGTACGAGCGTTTCGGGATCCTGTTTCCGCTGCTCTACGTCGCGGCGAGCCTTCGGGCGATCGTCCGTGGCGGACACGCGTACCGGGACAACGCCTTCGAGACGGAGGCCTGCCTTCGCGCCGGCGAGGCGGAAGCGGCGTGAGCGCCCGGATCACGATCGCGGGCGCGGCCGCGTTTCACCGGGAGGCGATCGAGCAGGTGGCCGTGGCCGTGGAACTTCAGGACCCGACCCTCTGGGCGGTCCCCCGGCAGCCCGGCAAGTGGTCGCCCTCCGAGATCGCGCAGCATCTGGTGATCTCGTACGGGCCCGCGCTCGCGGAGCTCGACGGCGGTGCGGGGTTCGCGCTGGCGCTGCCCTGGTGGAAGCGCACGGCGCTGAGGTGGACGGTCCTGCCCCGGATCCTCGGCGGCCGGTTTCCGAAAGGGGCGCCCGCGCCGAAGGAGGCGCGGCCGCGGGGCGGCGCGGCGAGCCCGCGGGAGGCTGCCCGGGCCCTGCGCGAGAATGCCGCGCGATTCGAGCGCCGCCTCGTCGAGGCCCACGGTGCCGGGCCGGTCCGGCTGACCCACGCGTATTTCGGCAAGCTGACCGCGCCGCAGATCCTGAAACTGCTGGCGGTGCATGCGACGCACCATCGAAGCCAGTTTCCGTCGTAACGGGGCCCCATGAGCGGCTTTCGCGATATCGTGCAGCGAAGCAAGGAGACTCCAACCCCATGATCGAACGCCTCAAGGAGAGCGGCACGCAGGCCTTTGGACTCAAGGTCACCGGCAAGGTGACGGCCGAGGAGGTCGTGGCCTTTCTGCCGCAGATGGAGTTTGCGATCGCCGAGCGGCACAAACGGCCGATCGGGATCCTCGCGGACTTGACCGCGATGGAGGGGGCCGACTGGAAAGCGCGCTGGCAGGAGATCCAGTTCCTTTCGAAGCACGCCGAGCACATCGCCCGCGTGGCCGTCGTCGGCGCGAAGAAGTGGGAGGAGTTGAAGGCCGAGATCCTGGGCGGCACGGTCCTCATTCAGGCGGAGACGCGCTACTACCACGGCCCCGACATCCTGCACGCGTGGCACTGGGTCAAGACGGGAGACGCCGGCGCGGTACCGGGCCGCACGATCCTGCCCAAGGACAGCCTGATGTCCGGGTACGTTCCGGAGTACATGGACGTCTGAGTTCATGTCCGCGCATTCTTCCGGCGCCATACCCATCGAGGTCATGACCGGGGCCGACTGGCCCGACGTGCGCCGCATCTATGCCGAGGGGATTGCCACCGGCAACGCCACGATGGAGACGGAGCCTCCGCCATGGGAATCCTGGGACCAGGCCCATCGGCCCGACTGCCGTCTCGTCGCGCGCGAAGGGGGGCGCATGCTCGGCTGGGCGGCCCTCTCGCGCGTGTCGGAGCGCTGCGCATACGGGGGAGTCGCCGAGGTCAGCGTCTACGTGACCGGCGACGCGCGCGGGCGCGGCGTGGGGCGACGGCTGCTCGAAGAGCTCGTGCGCGCCTCGGAAGAGGCCGGGATCTGGACGCTGCAGGCCGGCATTTTTCCGGAGAACACCGCCTCGCTTGCGATTCACCAGCGCTGCGGATTCCGCGTCGTCGGCGTGCGCGAGAAGTTCGGCAAGCTCGGTGCCGCCTGGCGCGACGTGGCGCTGCTCGAGCGGCGCAGCGTGCGCGAGGGCGTCACCTAGCCATCCCGTGCGTCTGCTCGTCATTGGCGGATCGGGATTCGTCGGGACCGCTACGGTCCGGCGCCTGCGCGAGCTCGGGTGTGACGTGGCGACCTTTCACCGCGGAGAGAGCGCGGATGTCCGCGGCGACCGCAAGGATCTGCCGGCATTCCGGGGCGCATTCGTGCGGTTTGGCCCGGACATCGTTCTCGACACGATCGCTTACACCGAGCGGGACGCATCGGTTCTGGTATCGACGCTTCGCGGTCTGGCACGGCGCCTCGTCGTGTTGAGCAGCCAGGACGTCTATGCACCCTACGGGCGCCTGCTCAGGCTCGAGAAGGGGGCGCCGGACTCATCGCCGTCGGCCGAGGACTCGTCGCTTCGGAGCTCGCGGTTCCCCTATCGCACGATGGCGTCGGGCCCCGAGGACATGGCGTACGAATACGACAAGATCCTCGTCGAAGAGGCGGTCGGGGGCCTCGCCGATCTGCCGGCAACGGTGCTGCGTCTGCCCTGCGTCTATGGCCCGGGAGATCGTCAGCACCGGCTTCGGGAGTATCTGTCGCCGATGGAAGGCGGCGCGCCCTCGATCCTCATCGAGGCGACGAAGGCGTCGTGGCGGTGGACCCGCGGATACGTCGAGAACGTTGCCGATGCGATCGCGCTCGCCGCGACGGATGCGCGCGCCGCCGGGCGCACGTACAACCTCGGCGAGCCGGAGGCCCTGCCGGAGGCGGAGTGGGTGCGTGCCATCGGCCGCGCCGCCGGATGGGAGGGCGAGGTGCGCGCGGTCGGGGGTGAAGCCCTGGCGGGGAAGGCCGAGCCCTACGACTTCGCGCACGACCTCGTCGCGGATACGGGTCGGATTCGAAGGGAGCTCGGCTACGCCGAGCGCATCGGCCGGGACGAAGCCCTGCTGACTGCCGTGGCCTGGGAGCGCGCGCATCCCGTGACGACTCAATAGTTTGGGAGCTAGATTGCATTACGCCTTTTTTACGCCTACATTGCTTCTCCCGTGTCCGACAAACGAACTCGTCCGTCCGGGAGCCCGCCGACCATGCCGCCCTCGCGCAACCTCGGCGTGGGCAACGCGAGCTGCGGGGACCACGCCTCGCTGATCGTCTCGCCGGGAGCGCGCAAGGAGAAGCTCCGGCAGCGCGATTTTGATCCCGTGGGGGGGCGCCGGAAGCCGCAGGCCTACGTCGAGCTGCGCGCCGCATCGGCGTTCTCCTTCCTCGACGGCGCGTCGCTGCCCGAGGACCTCGTCGAGGAAGCCGCGCGGCGCGAGATCTCCGCCGTCGCGCTCGTGGACTCGAACGGCGTGTACGGGGCGCCGCGGTTCTACAAGGCGGCCAAGGCAGCGGGAGTGAAGGCGATCGTGGGAGCGATCGTGGCGCTTTGTCGGGATCGTCGTCCCGAGGGCCAGAGGCCCGAGGGATCCCGCGCTCGATTGCGAGTTCGGCCTGTCGAGTCCGGGGTCCCTCGCTTTGCTCGGGATGACGGCGAGGCACGGCTCACACTCCTCGTCGAAAACAGAACCGGCTATAAGAATCTCTGTCGCCTCATTACGGCCGGCGCGCTGGGCAAGCCCAAGGGCGAGACGAGCGTCACCTGGGACCGGGTCGCCGCGCACGCGGAGGGGCTGCACGTCCTGACGGGCGGCGAGGAGGGGCCGGTCGCGCGGGCGCTCGCGCGGGGCGGGCTCGACGGGGCGAGGGAGCAGCTCGAGAAGCTCGGGGCCATCTTTCCGGGGCGCGTTCACGTCGAGCTCCAGCGGCACCGCCTGCGCGAGGAAGAGCATCGCAACCAGGCGCTCATGGACCTCGCGCGGCGGCTGCGGCTGCCGATCCTCGCGTCCAACGGCGTGCGCTACGCGCGCGCGAAGGACAAGGAGCTCCACGACGTCCTGACCTCGGTGCGCAACCACGTGACGCTCGACCGGGCCGGCCGGCTGCTCGCGGCGCAGCGCGAGCGGCACTTCAAGGGCGCGGCCGAGATGGCGGAGATGTTCGCAGACCTGCCGGAGGCCCTGGCCGCTCCGGTGGAGCTCGCGGCGCGCCTCGACTTCACGCTGGCGGACCTCGGCTACCGGTTTCCCGAGTACCCCCTTCCGCCCGGCGAGACGCCTCCCTCGCACTTGCGGCAGCTGGCCTGGAACGGCGCCCGCGCGCGCTTCCGGCCGCTGACGGCGAAGGCGCAGGCGCAGATCGAGAAAGAGCTCGCGATGATCGAGAAGCTGGATCTTGCTGGCTACTTCCTGATCGTCCACGACATCGTGCGGTTCTGCCTCGAAAACCGGATCCTCGCGCAGGGGCGCGGCTCCGCGGCCAACAGCGCGGTCTGCTACGCACTTTCGATCACGGCCGTGGATCCGGTGAAGATGGAGCTGCTCTTCGAGCGCTTCCTCTCCGAGGAGCGCGGCGAATGGCCGGACATCGATCTCGATTTGCCCTCGGGAGACCAGCGCGAGCGCGTCATCCAGCACGTCTACGAGAAGTACGGCCCGCACGGCGCCGGCATGACCGCCAACGTCATCACGTACCGCGACCGCTCGTCCGCGCGCGAGGTCGGCAAGGCCCTGGGCTATTCGCCCGAACAGGTGGATGCGCTCTCGAAACAGCTGGGCGGCTGGAACTTCGGCGAGATCCGCGACCCGCCCGAGGAGCTGAAGGGCGAGATCGCGGCGGCCGGGCTCGATCCCGACGAACGGCGCGCGCGGCATTTCCTGCGGCTCTTTCTGCAGATCCAGAACCTGCCGCGCCACCTCGGCCAGCATTCCGGCGGGATCGTCGTCGCAGCGGGGAGGCTCGACGAAGTCGTGCCGCTCGAGCCCGCGTCCATGCCGGGCCGCGTCGTCGTGCAGTGGGACAAGGATGACTGCGCCGACCTCGGGATCGTCAAGGTGGACCTGCTCGGCCTCGGCATGCTCGCCGCGATCGAGGAGATGATCCCGATGATCCGGACGCACGAGAAGAGGGAGGTGGACCTCGCGCACCTGCCGCAGGACGACCCCGCGGTTTACCGGATGTTGAACGCCGCCGATACGGTCGGCCTCTTCCAGGTCGAGAGCCGCGCGCAGATGGCGTCGCTCCCGCGCAACGCCCCGAAGTGCTTCTACGACATCGTCGTGCAGGTCGCGATCATCCGGCCGGGGCCGATCGTGGGCGGCATGGTGCGCCCGTTCTTCGAGCGGCGGCAGGGTCGGGCGCCCGTCGAGTACGCAGACCCGTGCCTCGAGCCGATTCTGAAGCGGACGCTCGGCGTGCCGCTCTTCCAGGAGCAGATCCTGAAGATGGCGATGGTGGCGGCCGGCTTCACGGGCGGCGAGGCCGAGGAGCTGCGGCGCGCGATGGGCTTCAAGCGCTCGGTCGAGCGGATGGATTCGATCGAGGCGCGCCTGCGCAAAGGGATGGCCGCTCGCGGCATCGGGCCGGGGGCGCAGGACCAGATCGTCAAGTGCATCACGTCCTTCGCGCTCTACGGCTTTCCCGAGTCGCACGCCGCGAGCTTCGCGCTGATCGCCTACGCGAGTGCGTACTTGAAGGCCCACCATCCGGCGGCGTTTCTGGCGGCCCTGCTGAACGCGTGGCCGATGGGTTTCTACCACCCGGCCACGCTCGTCAAGGACGCGCAGCACCACGGCACGCGCGTGCTTCCCGTGGACGCCACGCGCTCGGGCTGGATGTGCCGGTGGGAGGAAGCGGCCGTGCGTCTCGGCATGCGCTTCGTCAAGGGCCTGCGCCGGGAGGCGGGGGAGGCGATCGAGCGCGCGCAGGCACAGCGCGCATTCACCTCGATCGACGAGCTCGCGCGCCGCGCGGACCTGCGCACGGGAGACCTGGAGCTGCTCGCGCACGCGGGCGCGCTCGCCGCCTTCGGCAGGACGCGGCGCGCGGCGCTGTGGCAGGTCGCCAAGGTGGCACGCAAGGCCGGGCCGCTGTTCGAGGCCGTGCCGACGGACGATCCGTCGCCGCTGCCCGAGATGTCTCCGATCGAGGAGACGCGCGCCGACTACGTCGCGACCGAGATGACGGCCGGGCCACACATGCTGGCGCATCTGCGGGAGGGATTGCGCCGCCGCGGCGTGACGTCGGCGTCGGAGCTGCTCGAGTGCGAGGACGGCGAGCGCGTGACGGCGGCCGGCGCCGTCATCGTGCGCCAGCGGCCGGGCACGGCGAAGGGCTTCGTGTTCCTGACGCTCGAAGACGAGACCGGGATGCTGCAGGCCATCGTGCGGCCGGACCTCTTCAAGGAGCAGCGGGCGGTCGTCGTCGGCTCGGGGGCGCTCGTCGTCGCGGGCAGGCTCCAGAGGCAGGACGGCTCGATGTCCGTGCGGGCGGAACGCTTCTGGACGATCCCGGAGTTCGAACGGCTGCCGAGCCACGATTTCCGGTGAACTTCCAGGATGACATGAGCGCGCTTGGACCTGATCGCAACCTTCGCCCCGGTCGTCCCGTAAGATTCACCCAATGCGACTCCGCGCCATCGCCGCCCTGGTCGTGCTGTGCGCGCCCGGCCTCGCGGCCGAGGAGCCGGTGCCGCCGAAGATGAACCTGCCGCGCATCGCGAGCCCGATCAAGGTCGACGGCGACCTCTCGGATCCGGGCTGGTCGGAGGCCGCGGTCATCGACACCTTCTACGAGTTCCAGCCGGGTGACGGAACGGTGCCCCCGGTCCGCACGATCGCGCGCGTGGGGCGCGACGACAAGTTCTTCTACGCGTCCTTCTGGTGCGAGGAGCCGGACATCTCGAAGATCCGGGCGCCGTACGTCGACCGTGACGGCGTGACGGACCAGCAGGACTACGTCGGCATCCTGCTCGACGTGGACGACGCCCGCCGTTCCGCGGTGGACTTCTGGATCAACCCGCGCGGAATCCAGACGGACTCGATGTTGAACGAGTCGCCGTTCGGCGAGGATACCGCTCCCGACTGGTTCTGGCAGTCCGCCGGGAAGATCGGCAAGGATTCGTGGACGGTCGAGGTCGCGATCCCGCTCTCCTCGTTGCGCTACCCGAGGAAGGACCCGCAGGACTGGGCTCTGATGGTGTACCGCGTCTGGCCGCGGGAATTCAACTACCAGTTCTACAACGTTCGGATGCCGCGCGGTTCGAGCTGCTTCCTGTGCTGGTCGGCGACCATGGCGGGAATCGGCGGGCTGCCGCAGGGCTCGCACTACGTGCTCGCGCCCTACGCGGCGGGCTTTTCGGACACGGTGTACCCGCCCGCCCCGCCGGACGGCAGCACCCCCGAGAGCCACACGGCCACGAAGGGAGAGCTCGGCCTCGACCTCAAGTGGCTGCCGGACGCCGGCACGATCGTGGACGCGACGATCAACCCGGACTTTTCGCAGGTCGAGTCGGATGTCGTGCAGATCGGCGTCAACGAGCGGTTCGCGCTCTTCTATCCGGAGAAGCGCCCGTTCTTCCTCGAGCAGGTGGACCTGCTCCAAACTCCGATCCAGGCGATCTACACGCGCACCATCACCGACCCTCTGTGGGGAGGACGGCTGACGAGCCGGGCGGGGTCGACCTCGTACACGGTCCTCGGCACGAACGATCGGGGCGGAGGGACCGTCATCATCCCCGGCCCGGTCTTTTCCGACACCGCACCACAGGATTTCACGTCCTACGTCGGCATCGGCCGCGCGCGGCGCGACATCGGAACGTCGTTCGTCGGGGCGGTGGCCACGGCCCGCGTCGTCGAGGGCGGCGCCTACAACTACGTGATCGGAGGCGACTTCCAGTGGCGGCCCAACGACGCCGACCTCGTCACCGGGCAATATCTCTACAGCTTCTCGCGCCTGCCCGACCGGCCCGACCTCCATCCGACCTGGCTCGGCCAGGACATCTCGGGTTTCGGGCTGACGGGCTCGTGGAGCCACACCACCTACCACTGGGACTGGCTCCTCCAGTACAACGACTTTGCGCCCGGCTTCCGCGCCGACGATGGGTTCGTGCCGCAGGTCGGATACAGCCAGGGCACGTGGGGGGGCGGGTACCGGATCTACCCGACGGGCTTCTTCTCGCGGCTGCGCCTGCTGACGGGCGGCAACTACGCGACCGAGCGCGACGGCTCGCTCATATCGCGCAAGGCCTTCCCGGGCATTTCGTTCCAGGCCTCGGGCGGCCTGCACGCGGAGTTCGATTACAGCTTCGAGACGGTCGCTCTCGACGGCCGCACACTCGACTATGACCGCTTCGTCTGGACCGTGACGGCCTCCCCGTCGGGCTTGCTTCCGGTCGTCGGCATCGCGGGCAACTACGGCAAGCAACCCGACGTCGAGAATGCCCGCGTCGGAACGGGCGGAGATGTGCTCGTGACCGCTCTCCTGCGTCCAACCGAGCATCTGGGGCTCGACGTGCGGCTCGAGCGGCGGTGGATCGACGAGACCGTGGAGGGGCGCTCGGGGCGTCTCTTCACGGCGGACGTCGCCCGCGTCAAGGCCGTCTACGTCTTCACGCCGCGGATGCTCCTGCGCTTGATCGGCCAGTACGAGGACGTCACCCGGGACCCCGGGCTCTGGGTCGATCCCGTCCTCGCGCGTGAGGGCGGGTTCGCCGGATCGGCGCTCTTTTCCTACAAGCTCAACTGGCAGAGCGTGCTGTTCGTCGGGTATGGGGATGCCCGGGCACTCGACGAGACGGGCGCGCTGGTGCGGGCGGGAAGGCAGTTCTTCATCAAGGCGTCGTACGCGTTTCAAAAGTGAGGCCTCAGCGGGCGGGGGCAAGCTCCGCCCCCTGCTGCTCGACCGGGGAGTCCGCGGCGACATACGGTGTCTTCTCTTGACACAATGCCCAACGTGCTCGCGCGCTCGACGCTGATCCGCACCGCGATCCTGCTGGCCGCCCTGACGGCCCTCGCCGTCGTTCCGGTCACGCGCTCCCCCGAGCCCGTCGCCACCTGGACGGAGGTGGACGCCCTCGTCAAGGAACAGAAGTTCACGGAGGCCGCAAAGAAGGTCGACGGGATCCTCCGCGCGGCCGAGGAGCGCAAGGACGATGCCGAGTGGACCCGGGCGCTCATCCGCAGGGTGCAACTGGAGACCGGACTCCACGGCTACGAAACCGCCGTCCGGCTTCTGAAAGACGAGCCCTGGCCGCCTTTGCTGCTTTCGCAGACGACGCTCGATCTCTTCTACGCGCAGTCGCTCGTCCAGTACGAGCAGTCCTACTCCTGGGAGATCGGCCAGCGTGAAAAGGTCGAAACGTCGGGCCCGATCGACCTGAAGGCGTGGACGCGCGGGCAGATCCTCGCCGAGGCGGAGAAGGCCTACCGCCGCGCGTGGGACCGGCGCGTGGAGCTCGGGAAGCTTCCGGTGGGAGCGCTCGGTGAATATGTCGATCCGAACAACTATCCGAAGGACGTACGCGGCACGCTGCGCGACGCGGTCTCGTATCTCTTTGCGCACCTCCTCGCCGACTCCTCGCTCTGGACGCCGGAACAGTCGAACGGGGTCTATCGCCTGGATCTCGCAGGCCTGCTCGCGAACGAAGGCCACGGCGCCGACGCGCGCCTGGCGGACCCGACGGCGCATCCGCTCGAGAGACTCGTCGCGGTGCTCGGCGACGTCGAGTCCTGGCACGGCGAGCAAGGGCGGCGCGCGGCCGAGCTCGAGGCGCGTCTCGAGAGGCTGCGGCGGCTTCATGCCGCATTCACCGAGGGGACCGATCGCGCCTTGATCCGCAAGGACCTCGAGGAGCGCCTGCCGCGTTACCGCGACGTCTCGTGGTGGTCCATGGGGATGGCGGATCTCGCGGGATTCCGGCAGGCGGAGGACTCGCCCGACAATCTCCTTCGCGCCCGCGAGGCGGCGATCGAGGGCGCGAAGGCCTACCCGGGATCTCCCGAGGGGGAGCATGCCGGCGACATCGCCGCCGCGATCGAGGCGCCGGGCTATCGGATCGCCGCGATGTCCTCGGACGCGCCCGATCGCCGCTCGATCGAAGTCACGCACAAGAATCTCCCGAACCTCTACTTCCGTGCGTATGCGCTGGATCTCGAGAAACGGGTTGCCGCTTCGGCCGGCTCCGGCCTTCTTCCCTCCGGCGAAGAGCTCCGCAATCTCGTGCGCTCGGGCCGGCCGGCCGCTTCCTGGACGGCGCGGCTGCCGGGGACTCCGGACTTCAAGGAACACGCCACCTTCGTAACGCCGCCGATGCGTGACAGGGGCCTGTGGATCGTCGCCGCCTCCAGCCGGGAGGACTTCGCGGAGAAGAACAACCGGATCACTTCGGTCGCGATGATCCTGGGCGACCTCGTCCTCGTGACGCGCCCGGAGAACGCGGCGGCGGAGGCCCGCACGGTTTCCGGCGACACGGGCCGCCCGGTCGCGGGCGCCGCAGTGACGCTCTACGCCTACGACTGGAACCGCGGGCTCCATCGCCCGGTCGAGACGCGCCATAGCGACGCCGACGGCCTCGTGCGGTTCGAGGCTGCTGCGGGCCGCGCGGAAAGATCCTTTTTCCTGCTCGCCCGTAATGGCGCGGACTTCGCCCTGGACGCGAACGCGTTCTCGCTGAGGCCAACAGCGGCCCCCACCGAGGCGGCGGCGTCGCTCGTCTACACGGACCGCGCGATCTATCGCCCCCTCCAGAAGGTCCTGTGGAAGGCGGTCGCCTACCGGGGCCGTCGGGACCTCGGACGATTTCGCGTGGAACCGGGGTGCACCGTGACCGTGCGGCTGCGCGACGCGAACAACCAGATCGTGGAAGCGCTCACGGCGACGACGAACTCCTTCGGTTCGGCGGCCGGCGAGTTCTCGATTCCGGCGGGCCGGGCGCTCGGCGCATGGCGCATCGAAACGGAGCCGGCGGGATCTGCGCAGATCGCGGTCGAGGAGTACAAACGGCCGACCTTCGAGGTGAAATGGGAAGAGCCGAAGGCGCCGCTCCGGTTGAACGCACCGGCGACGCTTGCCGGCGCGGCGCGCTACTACTTCGGGCTCCCGGTCTCCAACGGCCGGGTGCGCTGGCAGGTGACCCGGCAGCCGCTCTATCCCTGGTGGTGGGGATGGCGCGGTCCCGCGCCCGCGGGCGGGGCCCAGGTGATTGCGCAGGGGACGTCGGCGCTCAAGGAGGACGGCACCTTCGAGGCGGCCTTCACGGCCTCGGCAGACGAGCGCGGCTCCGACGCGAAAGACCTCACGTACAGCTTCCGGGCAACGGCGGACGTCACGGACGAGGGCGGCGAGACGCGTTCCGACGCGCGTGTCTTCCGCCTCGGCGTCGTCGCGATCGACGCGGTTGTTCGCATGGACGCCGGATTCCTGCTCGAGGGCGCGCCCGGCGCCGTGACGGTCGAGCGGACGGACCTCGACGGCGCGGCGCGCGCGGGGACGGGAAGCTGGCGCCTCGTCGCCCTGGTCGAGCCCGCGAAGGCCCTGCTTCCGGCCGAGCAGACCCCATCCGCGGCGCAAGCCGGGGCCGATGCTGCGTTCGCGACGCCGGGAGATCGATTGCGCCCCCGCTGGGCCCTGGACGAGTCGCTCGAGCTCACGCTGCGACGCTGGCAGGACGGTACGGAAAAGGCCCGCGGAGCCCTGACGCACGGAGCGAGCGGAGAGGCGCGGGTCGCCTTGCCGCCGCTGCCGGCCGGGGCCTGGCGCCTGCGCTACGAGACGGTCGACGCGTTCGGCGGCGTGCGCCGGGTGCAGAAGGACTTTCTCGTGGCCGGAAGGAAGATGCCGGTCCGGCTTGCGGGAGTGCTTCTGGCCGAGCAGCCCTCGGTCGGCGTCGGCGGCGTGGCGCGGCTCCTCGCGTTTTCGGGCCTGCCCGGCCAGGTGTTCTTTCTGGACATCCTGCGCGACGGGCAGGTCGCGTCGCGGCGCGTCGTCTCCGCGGGCGCGGATGGGATCGTCGAGGTGCCGGTGCGGGAGGAGGACCGCGGCGGCTTCGCCGCGTCCCTGGCGCTCGTTTCGGACCACCAGTTCGTGTCGAAGACGGTGCAGGTCCTCGTCCCGTGGGATGACAAAGAGCTCCGCGTCTCGTTTGCCACGTTCCGCGACTCGGTCCGCCCCGGCGCGAAGGAAACCTGGCGCGTCACGGTCCAGTGGCCGCCCGGTGCCCGCGCGGATGCGCAGGCCGCCGAGCTGCTCGCTGACATGTACGACCGCAGCCTCGACGCCTTCGCGACGCCGAATCCGCCGGCGGTCCTGGCGCTGTATCCCTACCGCGCCGAGGGCGGTTACCTGCGGCCGAGCCTCGGCCCGGCCAATGCCGCCTGGGTGTTCGGCGACGACTTCACGCCGCGGCACGAGGCGCCCGCGCTCATCGGCGACCGCCTCAAGTTCTTCGAAGGCTACGGCATCGGCGGGCCGGGCATGCGCATGCGCGGGATGTCCGTGATGGCCAAGTCCGAGGCGCGGGCGATGGATGCCGTGGCTGCGCCGGTCCCGGCGGCGGAAGGCTCGATGCAGAGCGCCGCCGTGCCCGAGGAGAAGGCGCCGGGACGGGGTCTCGCGCCCGCGCCGGACGCGCCGCAGCCGTCTTTGCGCAGCGACTTCTCCGAGACCGCCTTCTGGAAGCCGCAGCTTCTGACCGATGCGGAAGGCTCCGCCGTGATCGAGTTCCAGGTGCCGGACTCCGTGACGTCCTGGAACGTCTGGGTCCACGCGATCACGCGGGATCTCAAGGCGGGGTCCGTGCAGAGGCAGACGCGCAGCGTCAAGGACCTCATGGTGCGGCCGTACGTGCCGCGGTTCCTGCGCGAGGGGGACGCGGCGGACCTCAAGGTCGTCGTCAATAACGCTACGGACCGCGCGATGTCGGGCACCGTCGCGCTCGACATCCTCGACACGGAGACGAACACGAGCGCGCTGGCCGCGTTCGGGCTGACTCCGGAGAAGGCGAAACGGTCCTTCTCGGCCGCGCTCGGCGGCAGCGCGACCGCAACCTTTGCGATCTCGGCCCCGAAGCGCGTCGGGTCCTACGCGTTCAAGGCCACCGCCGTCTCGGGCGACTACTCCGATGGCGAGTTGCGCCCCGTGCCGGTGTTGCCGGGGCGGATGCAGCTGTCGCAGTCGCGGTTCGTCGCCCTGAAGGAAGGCGAGCGGCGCACGATGGCGTTTGCCGACATGGCGAAGACCGACGACACAGAGCCGCATCGACGAGCAGCTCGTCGTCACGGTGGACGCGCAGCTGTTCTACTCCGTGCTCAACGCGCTCCCGTACCTCGTGAACTATCCCTACGAGTGCACCGAGCAGACGATGAACCGCTTCGTCTCGACCGGGATCGTGTCCTCGCTCTACCGCGACTATCCGGCGGTGGCGAAGATGGCCGAGGAAATGTCCAGGCGCGACACGCCGCTCGAAGCGCTGGGCCGCGCCGGACCCGACGCGGAGGATGGCGCTCGAAGAGACGCCGTGGCTCGAGGCGGCGAAGGGCGACAAGGATCCGGGCTCGGGGCTCGTCAACGTGCTCGATCCTCGCATCGCAAAGGCGGCGCGCGAGGCCTCGCTCGCCAGGTTGCGCAAGGCCCAGACCGCGATCGGCGCCTTCCCGTGGTGGCCGGGCGGCCCGCCGTCGCCGTACATGACGCTGTACATCCTGTACGGGATGGCAAAGGCTTCCGAGTTCGGCGTGGACGTGCCGAAGGACATGGTGGCGAAGGGTTGGAGCTATCTCGCCGCGCACTTCCGCGAGGAGTACGCAAGTCGGATGGCCGAGGACAAGTGCGACTGGGAATGGCTGACCTTCCTCGACTACGTCGCGACCTGCTACCCGGACCCGTCCTGGATGGACAACGCGTTGAAGCCCGCCGAGCGGACGGCCATCCTCGCCTTCTCCTTCAAGCACTGGAAGCAGCACTCGCCGTACATGAAGGGCCTCCTCGCGCTGACGTTGAAGCGCATGGGCCGGCCGAAGGACGCCACGCTCATCTGGGCGAGCGTCATGGATTCCGCGAAGACCGACCGCGATCTCGGCACTTACTGGGCGCCGGAAGACCGCTCCTGGCTCTGGTACAACGACACGATCGAGACGCAGGCCTTCGCACTGCGCACGCTGATGGAACTCGATCCGTCCGACGCGCGCCGGCACGGGCTGGTGCAGTGGCTGTTCCTGAACAAGAAGCTGAACCAGTGGAAATCCACGCGCGCCACCGCCGAGGTCATCTACTCGCTCGTCTGGTACTTGAAGAAGGAGGGCGCCCTCGGTGCCCGCGAGGAGGTCTCCGTCGAGACCGGAGGGCAGAAGGCGACGTTCACGTTCGAGCCGGACCGCTACACGGGCCAGCGCAACCAGGTCGTCATACCGGGGGAGAAGATCGATCCGAGGGTGGACTCGACGATCGCCGTGTCCAAGGGCGGCAAGGGACTCGCGTTCGCCTCGGCCACCTGGAACTTCTCCACCGAGAAGCTGCCCGAAGAAGACCGCGGCGACTTTTTCGCCATCTCGCGGAAGTACTTCAAGAGGGAGCCGTCACCTTCGGGTTTCACGCTGAAACCGCTGTCCGAGGGCGCGGCGCTCGCCGCCGGCGACGAGGTCGAGGTGCAGATTTCGCTGCGCGCGAAGCACGCCGCCGAGTACGTCCACCTGCGGGATCCGCGCGCGGCAGGACTCGACCCGGGCGTCGTGCGGTCGGGTTACCGGTGGGACCTCGGGATCGGCTGGTACGAGCAGACGCAGGACTCGGGGACGAACTTCTTCTTCGAGCGGCTTCCTGCGGGCGAGTACACACTCAAGTACAGAGTGCGCGCGAACATGGCGGGCACGTTCAAGGTCGGCCCGGCGACCGTGCAGTCCATGTACGCGCCGGAGTTCTCGGCCTACTCGGCCGGCGCGACGGTGATCGTGCGGTAGCGCTCCCGGGCGATCGTCGGCGCGGTGGACAGGCGCCGCCGGCTCGTGCCGGCGAAGGATAGAATCCCGCGACTTTCGAGGGAGAACACATGAAGCGCGCTTTCGCGATCCTGGTGCTCGCTGCCATTCCGGCATCCGCCCAGGTCCTGCCCGGCCACCGGCTTCCCGAGGGGCCGGAGCGGCCCGTGCGGGACCGGACGTACCACATCAAGAGCTACAAGGCCGAGCTCCGGTTCGACATGGGCAAGGAGCAGATCGTGGGCCTGGCGACGGTGACGTTCGAGTCGCTGCGCGCGCCGCTCGCGGAGCTTTCGCTGGACGCGGCGCGGCTGCGCATCGAAAACGTCGAACGCGACGGCAAGGCGCTCGCGTTCACCCTGGACCCAAAGGCCTTCAAGCTCAACGTCGCGCTCGGAGAGCCCGTCCCGATCGGCCGCGACGCCACGGTGAAGATCGCGTACGCGGTGAACCCGCGCGTCGGGATGTACTTTTTTCCGAAGTCGGAAACGCACGAGGCGCAGGCCTGGAACTACGGCGAGGGCGGCCTGCACTACGCGTGGCTGCCGATCTACAACGACACGAACGACCGCTTCGCGGTCGAGTTCGTCGTGACCGTGCCGCGCGGCTTCACGGCCGTGGGCAACGGCGTGCTCGATCCGCCGCGCGACAACACGGACGGGACGCGCACCTTCCGCTGGGTCGAGGAGAAGCCGATCCCGAATTACCTGATGACGGTGGACATCGGGAACTTCGTCCGCGTTCCCCTGGCCGACGCGAAGGTGGGCGCGGCCGCGGTGCCGCTCGCGGTCTGGACGCCTCCGGGAACGGAGAAGGCCGCCGCCTACACATTCGGCGACACGCCGAAGATGGTCGAGTTCTTCTCGGAGCGCATGGGCTACCCCTACCCGTGGGTCAAGTACGACCAGGTCGTGCTGCGCGACTTCGCCGTGGGCGCCATGGAGACGACGACGATGACCGGGTTCGGCGACTCGCACGTCCACGCGGCCGGAGATCCGCCCGACTCGAATCCCAACTTCGAGGAGGCCTGGCCGATCTTCACCGTCGAGGACACGATCGCGCACGAGCTCGCCCACCACTGGTTCGGCGACCTCGTGACGTGCCGCTCGATCGGCTCGATCTGGCTGAACGAATCCTTCGCCACCTTCTGGCACACCGTCTGGAACGGCCACGCGCACGGCGAGGACGACCTGACCTACCAGCGCTGGTGGTACCTGAACAAGTACGTGGACTACGTGCGGCAGACGGGCACGGTGCGGCCGATGGAATACCTGCATTACGCCGAGCCGACGGCGATGTACCAGACGGAGTCGACCTACGTGAAGGGCTCGCTCGTCCTCCACATGGTGCGGCACTTCATGGGCGACGACGACTTCTACCGGATGATCACCGACTACCTGCAGCGTCACGAGCTGTCGTCGGTCGAGTCGGCGGACCTATCCGAGGCGATCGAGCTCGCGGCGGGGAGGAACTTCTCCTGGTTCTTCAAGGACTGGGTGGTCGGCGGGAGGCGGGCACCCGCGCTTCGACGTGTCGTACCGGTGGGTCCCGGAGCGCAAGTCCGTGGACCTGACCATAAAGCAGATCCAGTCGGACCTTCCGTTCGAGAACGAGTTTCGCCTGCCGGTCGACGTCGAGATCGCGGACGAGTCCGGCGTGAAGACGCATCGGGTCGAGCTCTCCGGCTGGTCGACGAGCGTGGCCCTGCCGGCCGCGAGCCGCCCGAGCCGGGTCACGTTCGACAAGGGCGGCTGGCTCGTCTGCGAGGTCAAGTACGAGCGGCCAATCGGGGAGGTCCTCGACGAGCTCGACCACGGCGATCTCGCAGCGCGGCTGCGCGCGGCGCGGCAGCTCGCCGACGACTTCGGCCGCGACCCGCGGGCAGTGGCCGCGCTCGAGCGCGTGCTCGCCGATCCGGCGGCGCACTGGGGCCTGAAGCAGGAGGCCGCGCTTGACCTCGGGCGAGTCGGGGGCGCGGACGCGGCCCGGGCCCTCGAGAAGGCCCTCTCGGCGGAGCCGAACCCGCGTGTGCGCCGCGCCGTCGCCCTCGGGCTCGGGGCCTGCGGCGAGGCGTCGTCGGCCGCTGCTCTGAAGCGAGCGATCGAGACCGACCGTGCGGAGGACGTCATCGGCGCCGCGGAGATCTCGCTCGGCCGCCTCGGCGCTCCGGGCGCGAAGGACTACCTCGTCAAACAGCTCTCGCGCTCCTCGCGCTGGTTCGACGGGATTCGCGTCGCTGCGCTCATGGGCCTCGGCAAGCTCGAGGACCCGGCGCTGGCGCCGGTCTTCGAGAGCTACACGGACCCGAAGTACGTCCAGGACGTCCGCGCCGCGGCGGTGGCGGGCTGGGCCGCGGCCGCGCCCGACGACCCGAAGCTCGCGGAGCGCCTGCGCCAGTTCACCTCCGACCGCAACCGCGCGATCCGCGAAGACGCCGTCAAGCGCCTCGGCGCGCTCCACCACGAGCCGGACCTCGCGCTTCTGCGCGAGCTCTCGACCGATCCGGACCCGACCGTCGCCGAGTTTGCCCGCTCAGCCATCGAGGACACCGAAGGCTTTACGAAGAAATAGAGCTCCACTGGCGCGAGCTCCCGACCGAAGGGAGGAGGTCCGCGCGGAGCGAGAGCGAGCGCAGCGAGCGGTAGCGACGGTTAGGCTGCGACGGCGCCATCCCGGACGATGTGGCCGTCGCGGATCTCGACCACGCGGCCCGCGCGGCGGGCGAGCGACATGTCGTGCGTGATGACGACGAGCGTCGAGCCCTGCTGCCAGAGCTCGGTGAAGAGGCCCATGATGTCGCCCCCGGCGGAGGTGTCGAGGTTGCCGGTGGGCTCGTCGGCGAGGACGACGTCGGGCTTCATGGCGAGGGCGCGCGCGATCGCGACGCGCTGCATCTGGCCGCCCGAGAGCTCGGTCGGCTTGTGCTCCATCCGGTCGGCGAGGCCGACCTTGTTCAAGCAGCTCCTCGACGCGCTCGCGCCGCTTCTTGGGCGGTACGCCGCCGAAGAGCAGCGGCAGCTCGACGTTCTCGAAGGCCGAGATCTGCGGCAGGAGGTTAAAGCCCTGGAAGACGAACCCGACGCGGCGATTGCGCACGTCGGCGAGCTCGTCGCGGGTGAACTTCGAGACGTCCTCGCCGCCCAGCCGGTAGCGCCCCTCCGAGGGCGTGTCGAGGCAGCCGATGAGGTTCATCAGCGTGGACTTTCCGGAGCCGGACGGCCCGACGATCGCGACGAACTCGCCCGGCGCGACCGCAAGGTCGATGCCCTTGAGCGCCTCGACCTTGACCTTTCCCGTGTCGTAGATCTTCCGGATCCCTTCCATGTGGATGATCTCGGGGGGCTCGTCGGTGTCGTCGTCACGTCGTCCTCTCTATTCGTAGCGAAGCGTGGAAGCCGGATCGATGGCGGCGGCGCGGCGGGCGGGGAAGTAGCCGGCGGCGAGCCCGCAGAGGCCGAGGATGCCGATGGTCGCGAGGCCGATGGGCCACGAGAGCGTGGGATGGCCGAGGAACTCGAGCACGTCGTTGCCCTCGAGCTTCACGAAGCCGAGCGCGGTCACGATCACGATCGCGATGAGCGCCCCGCAGAGGCCCCCGAGGAACGTGTAGACCATCCCCTCGAGCACGAAGGGCCCCGTGATCCAGGCGCTGCGCGCGCCGAGTGCCATCTTGACGCCGATTTCCTTGGTGCGCTCCTTGACGACGGCGTACATGATGTTGGCCACGCCGACTCCCCCGATGATGAGCGTCAGCGCGCCGATGATGCCGAAGAAGATCTCGAGGCCCGTGAGGATCTTCCCGGTCATCTTCTGGCCCTCGACGGTGTTCCAGACGCCGAACGCGTGCGTGTCCTCGGGGTCGAAGCCGAGCCGGGGCCCGAGCACCTGGCCGAAGTGCACGAGAGCGGCGTCCATGTCGGCCGCCTTCCTGACGCGAAAGACGACGACGTTGACGCGGTCGCTGCCGAAAACCGCCTTGAAAGTCGACTGGGGGATGACCGCATGGGTGGCGTCTGGTCCGCCGTAGGTCGAGGACTGGCGCTTGCGCTGCATGACGCCGACGACCGTGAAGGGCGAGTTGTTGATGAGGAGCGTCTTGCCGAGCGGCTCTTCCGGGCCGAAGATGTCCCTGGCCATCTCGTTGCCGAGAAAGACCACGCGGCGCTTCTCGTTCTCGTCGTCCGGGTTGAGAAAGCGGCCGCCGGGCTTCGGAAAATGCTTGCGGGCGTCGCCGTAGTCGGCGATTGTCCCGATGACGCGCCCGTTGACGGTCTTCCTGCCGTAGGCGAGCGCCGTCCTCCACGAGGTCAGCTCGGCCCAGATGGCGTCGAGCTCCGGCATCCGGTCGCGGGCGAAATCGACATCCTCGATTCGCGGCTGCACCCGGTGCCCCGGCGGCAGTCCCTTATAAGGCTTGGTTGTCTCGCCCGGCCACAGGATCGCGAGATTGTTGCCCATGGCCTGCTCGTTGGCGGTCATCTGCCGCTTCAAGCCTTCCCCGAAAGCGAGCAGCAGCAGGATCGTGACTGTGCCCCACGCGAGAGCGGCGATCGTGAGCGTGGCGCGCTTCTTCTGGAGCCGCGCCGAGCGCAGGAAGAGCTGCAGGACGAGGGACATCGTCCTCTTCACAGCTTCATCGCCACGACGGGGTCCAGGCGCGACGCGTCCCGCGCCGGAAAGTAGCCGGCCACAAGTCCCGTCAAGCCGAGGACCGTCGCCGTCAGGAGGGCCACGCCGAGCGATACGTCCGGATCGCCGACGTATTGCGTGACCCCGAACTTCGGGAAGATCGCGCAGACGGTCATCGAGATCCCGAATCCGATCAGGCCGCCCAGGGCCGTGATGAGCAGCGTCTCCATCAGGAACTGGCGCAGGATCCAGGGCGTCTTCGCGCCGAGCGCCATCTTGATCCCGATCTCCTTGGTGCGCTCCTCGACCACGACGTTCATGATGTTCGAGACGCCGATGCCGCCCACGATGAGCGTGAAGGAGCCGATGATCCCGAGGAAGAGCCGGAACGAGAGGAAGAACGTGCCAAGGAAGGCGAACTCCTCGGTCGTGTCCCACACCGAGAGCGCTTCCTTGTCGTCCGGGTCGAAGCGCTGGCGGCCGGCCAGCACCCGCCGCACGCCGTCCGTGACGGCCTTGCTCTCCTTCATCTCGACGGGCTGGTAGATCAGGTTTTCGACCCACTTCTGGCCCGTCAGCGCCCGGAACGTCGTGCCCGGGATGAAGCCCTTCCCGTTGTCGCGGCCGCTGTAGCTTGACTGCTGGATCTTCTCCTCGAGAACACCCACGATGAGGAAGGGCGAACCGCCGAGCATCACCGTCTTGCCGACCGGGTTCGGTCTTGCCGAAGACCTGCTCGGCGAGCTTCTAGCCGATGAACAGGACCCGGCGCTGCTCGCTCATGTCGGTCGGATTGATGAATCGGCCGTCGGAGCGCGGGTTGATGTTGCGCATGCCGCCGAACTCGGGGGCCACGCCGGAGATGTCCACGGCGACCGTTTTCGTGCCGTAATTGAGCTTCATCGTGTCCGAGTACTCGCTCGAGATCGCCCGGAGGCCCGGGGCCTGCCGGCGGACCGCGTCGACGTCGTCTTCGTTGACGCGGATCTTGCGTCCTTTGCCGAGGCCCTCGAAGGGGATGGACGTCAGGCCGGGCCAGGCGATGCAGATACCGTCGCCGATACCCGCTGCGTTCACGATCATCTGCCGCTGCATGCCCTTTCCGAACGCGAGCAGCAGCGTGACCGAGACGGTGCCCCAGATGATGCCGAAGACCGTCAGGAACGTACGCAGTTTCTGGCTGCGCACGTCGCGCCACATCTGCCGGATGGCATCGCGGAGGGAGAGCATGGAGAACGCGGCTCCGGCGTCAGTCGACGGCCGACGTGAGTTTCTTGGGCGGCCGTTCGACCACCTTGGCGCCGACGGCGAGGCCTTCGACCACCTGCGTGTTCAGCCCGTCCGAAACACCGAGCTTGACCACGGTCTTCTTGGGAGGCTCTTTGGGATTGGCGCTCGGCAGTTCGACGAACGTCTTCTTGCCGCCGTCTTCGAAGATGACGACGCGCTCGGGGATCGTCGGCACGTCCTTGACCTCGCGGATGACGAGGTCGGCGTTGGCCGAGTAGCCCGCGCGCAGCGTGATGTTGGACGTCGGTTCGAGCTCGATCTCCACGTCGAAGAGCGTCGCACCCTCCTTCTGCAGGGCCTGCGGCGCGATGCGCGCGATCTTACCGGTCACGATGTCGGTCGGAAGGGCGCCGACCTTGATCCGCGCCGTCATGCCGACGTGCAGCTTGCCGACGTCGATCTCGTCGACCGTGCCCTTGAAGATGAGGTCGCTCATGTCCGCGATCGCGGCGAGCTCCGTGCCCGGCTGGTAGGAGGTCAGCGGCACGACGGGGTCGCCGGGGTTGACGGCACGGGTGAGGATCGTCCCGGCCGCGGGCGAGCGGATGATGGATTCCATGTCGATGCCTTCGGTGGAGCTGCGGCCCTTGCGCGTCAGGTCGCGCTGCTGCTCCGCCTTGGCCACCGCGACCTTGGCGAGCTCGAAGGCCTCCCGCTTGACGTCCATGTCGGATTTCGGGAGCACGCCTTCCTTCGAAAGCTGCTGCGAGCGCTCGAATTCGGCGCGGGCCCGCTCGTAGGACGCCCGGGTCGAATCGAGCTGGCGGTCCACGTCGGTCAGCTCCTGCGGCGTCGGGTCCGGCGCGATCTCGAAGAGCGGATCGCCGGGCTTGACCTTGTCCCCGACGTTGACGAGGCAGCGTTTGACGAGCCCCGAGATTTTCGACTTGACCGAGAATTTCTGTCGCGGCTGGATCTGCCCGACCGCGAGGGCCTTTTCCGTGATCGAGCCCTTCTCGACCGTCACGAGCTTCGTGTCGCCGTCGCCCTTGCTGCCGCGGGTCAGCGCGTAGAGGCCGGCCGCCACCGCCACGAGGACGACGAGAAGCAGCAGTGTTTTGAAGAGTTTGGACATTCCATCCTCCCTGGAAAGGAAGTGCCGTATCGCGCCGCTCATGCCGGGTCTTTCGCCTGTGCCTTCGAATGGGAGTACGCATGAGGTGGCATGAAGTTCCTCCAGTTCCCGGCGGATTTGACGGCCGGCCCCCCGTAGTAGACGCTGCGGGATCGAATATCGTTGCAGGGGAAGGGGTTGAGCGTGATCCGAGCCAAGCGTCTCTATTTGCGCTCCATCGAGCGGGACGACCTCCAGCGCTGCCAGGACTGGATGAACGACGAGGAGCTGACCTCGACGCTTGCGCAGCGCTTTCCCGTTTCGCTGGCGAGGGAGGCGGACTGGATCGAGCGGGCGACGCGCGGGCAGGACGCGTCCGAGCTGCACTTTGCGATCTGCCTGGCGCAGGGCGACCGGCACGTCGGCAACTGTGGCCTCTCCGCGATCGACCGCGACAACCGGACGGCGACCCTCGGGATTTTCATCGGGGAGAAGGACTGCCGCGGCCAGGGCTTCGGGGAGGAAGCGGTCCGCGCGCTTTGCCGCTTCGCCTTCGGCGAGATGAGCCTGCGCAAGATCCGGCTCGACGTCCAGGTTGCAAACGCGGCGGCGATCAAGACATACGAACGCGTCGGCTTCCGGCGCGAGGGCGTGCTGCGGCAGGAAGTCTTCCGGCAGGGCCAGCCGCTCGACGTCCTGCGCATGGGCCTGCTCGACTCCGAGATCTCCTGAAGCGATGCCCGGGCCCGAATACCGCCTCCGGACCGAGTGGCGCGTGGTGGGGACGGTCGCAGAAGTGGCCGACGTGCTCGCGGACGTGCGGGCGCTCGCGCGGTGGTGGCCCGCGGTGTGTCTCGCCGTCGAGGAGCTCGAGGCCGGGGATGAGAACCGGGTCGGCCGCAGGGTCCGACTCCGCGCGAGAGGGTTCCTGCCTTATGCGCTCGACCGGGAGCTGCGGGTTTCCGAGTCCCGGCACCCGCATGGCCTGACGGTCGAGGCTTCGGGCGATCTGGCCGGTCGCGAGGTCTGGACGTTCGAAGAGGCCGGAGCGAGGACCCTCGTGACCTGCGACTGCCGGGTCCGCGTGGAAAAGCCGCTCTTGAAGCTCCTGTCGCCCGTTTTCCGGCCACTGTTTGCCGCAAACCACCGGTGGGCGATGCGTCGGGGCGAAGAGAGCCTGGAGCTCGAACTGGCGCGCCGGCGCGCAGCGACCCCGGCCGAACGCAGCCGCATCCCGGCCCCTCCGCCGCCCGCGGCGGTCTCGCCGGCCGTGGCCCTGGGCGTCGGGGCGGCTGCGGGCCTTGCGGCGTACGGGCTCTTCCGGCTGGTCCGGCGGCCGCGCCGCAGGGGGCTGTGCCTGCGGCCCTGGCGCTAGCAGGAGTACGATTAACCTCCCTTGAGCATCGATCTGAACGCGGACGTCGGCGAGGGGATGGACGACGCGGCGCTGATGCCGTTCGTCACCTCCGCCAACGTCGCTTGCGGGCTCCACGCCGGCGACGCGACGATCATGGACGGGACCGTGTCGCTCGCGCTCGCCCACGGTGTGCGCGTGGGCGCCCACCCCGGCTACGCGGACCGCGAGCATTTCGGCCGCCTTGCCGTCGAGCTTCCGGCCGACGAGGTGGAGAACCTCGTGCTCTACCAGGTGGCCGCGCTCGACGGGTTCGTGCGCTCGCACGGCGGCACGCTCACGCACGTGAAGCCGCACGGTGCGCTGTACCACAGCGGGGTGGAGTTTCCCGACGTCGCCCGCGCGATCGCCGAGGGCGTGCGGCGCTTTCGTCCGAGCCTCGTGCTCGTGGGGGCCGCCGCCTCGATGCTGATCGAGGCCGGGAGGGAGGCGGGGCTGGCGGTGGCGGAGGAAGCCTTCGCCGACCGGCGCTACCAGGCCGACGGCGCGACGGTCCCTCGGGGGGAGGCCCGCGCGCTCATCACGGATCCCGACGAGGCGGCCGAGCAGGCGGTCCTGCTCGCGCGCGACCGCGTCGCGATCGCGGCCGACGGCACGCGGATTTCCGTGCGCGCCGACACGCTCTGCCTGCACGGGGACACGCCCGGCGTCGAGAAGATCGCGCGGCGGATCCACGAGCGCTTCCGGGCCGAGGGGATCCGCATCGCCCCGCTCGAACCCGGCCGCACCAGCCGCCGCGAAGCGATCGTCATTCCCCCCGGTTGACGCTCGACCCTGTACACTATTCATACCCATGAGCACCGAAAAGGCGGAGCTTCCGGGAGAGGAAGACGAGCGCAGCTGGCGCGACCGGTTCGGCGAGGTGACGGCGGCCGGCCAGACGCTGCTTGCGACACGCCTGGCGATCCTGCGCGAGGAGCTGTCCGTCAAGGCGGGCGTCGCGGCTCGGGGAATCGTCGCCGTGGCGATTGCGGCGGCCCTCGGCATCGGGGCCCTGCTGCTGCTCGCGGCGCTGCTCGCGGCGCTGCTGGCCGGCCTCTTCAAGAGTGTCGTGCTCGGCATCCTCGCGGCCGTCATCCTGTATGCCGCGGGCGCGGCCGTCGCGGCGGTGCTCGGCTGGCGGGCCCTGACGCGCGTGCGGCCGCTCGAGTTTCCGGCCGTCGGCGAAGAGCTCGCGCGCGACTGGCAGGCGATCGCGGCGACCCTCGTGCCGGAACCCGGTCCCGGCGGTGGAAGCGATCGGACGGACGATGGTTCGGAGGAGCCGATCGACGACATCGAGGAACGCTTCCGGGCGGGCGCGGAATGAACGAACGCGAAGAGCGGATGGAGGCCCTGCGCCGCCGGGCGGCCCTCGAGCGCGAGGACCTCGTCGAGGCGCTCGGCGCCGCGCGGGACGACGTGGCCTCGTTTCGCCACCGCTGGCGCTTTGCGGGCTGGGCGGCGTCGGGTTTGGCCGCGGTGGCCACGGCCGGATGGAAGCTCTTCGGCAGGAACTCGCTGGCCGCGAAGACGGGACGAATCGCTTCCGCCGCGTCGCTGCTGCTCGGCGTCGGCCGGGGAGTCCAGCGCGTGCGGCGATTCTTTTAGCCGTCGCTTCCGCTCGCTCGTTCCTCGCTCGCTCTCGCTCCCGCAGCGCGAACCTCCTCCCTCCCTTCGGTCGGGAGACTATTCGCGCTGCGAGCGGAGTTCGCGTGCCGCGGGAGCAACGAGGCCTAGACCACCTGCAACATCCGCCGGGCGATTTCTTCGTAGGCCTTTGCGTCCGGGTGGTAGTGGTCGGCGCAGAGGCGGTCGGGACGTCCCTGGAAGAGATCGAAGGTCGGGACTACGGTCACGTTCGGAAATGCCAGGGCGGTCTCGGTGATCAGCGTGTTCCACTGGAGAATCACCGAGGCGCCGACCCGGCCGGAGCCCTTTTCTTCGCCGAACGGGTCGTAGAGGCCGAGGACGCAGATGCGCGCGCTCGGGTTCGATTCCCGAAGGGCCGCGAGGATCGCGCGCAGGTTCTGTACGTAGCGGCCGCGCGAGTCGGCCACCGCGTCCACAACATCGGTTGGAGCGGCGCCTCGCGTCAGGCTGTGCGAGAGGTCGTTTCCTCCGACCGAGACGAGGATGAGGCTCGCGCCCGCGGCGAGGGCGCGGACGTTCGCGCTTTCGACGAGGGCGAGGACCTCCGGCGATTCCATGCCGTTGACGGCGAGGTTGGTGATCTCGGCCGGGCCCTTCTTCCGAAAGGCCTCGAGCACGTTCACGGCGAAGCCCTTGCCGGTCTCGTCGCCCGTGCCCTTGGCGAGAGAATCGCCGACCACCAGGATCCGAAAGACACCGTCCTTCGCCGCGGAGGAGGGCGCCGCCGTGGGCCTCGGTCGGGGCGGCTCGCCGAGCGGCTGGCCCGTCGCGCCGCGCAGGGCGAGCACGAACCCGGCGCCGAACACGAGCGCAGCCGCGATCCCGACGGCGAGGGGAGCGGTCCAGAGCCAGAAGCGCGACAGTCCGCGGGCCATGCGAGCGGGGATGATACGTTGATTCGGTGAGCACAGAGGCTGTCCTGTCCGGATCGGTCGAGGCGGAGGTCGTCCTCGCGGCCGAGCACCTGACCAAGCGCTTCGGCCGCCGCGAGGCCGTGTCCGACGTGTCGTTCGAGGTGCATGCCGGGGAGGTCTTCGGGTTCCTGGGCCCCAACGGCGCCGGCAAGACGACGACGATCCGCATGCTGGTCGGCCTCGCTCGGCCCGACCGCGGCCGGGTGCGAATCCGGGGCCTCGACCTCGCGCAGGACTTCCGCAAGGCGATGGGGCACGTGGGCTGCATCGTCGAGGCCCCGGACCTGTACAAGTACCTGACCGGACGCGAGAACCTGGTGCACTTTTCGCGGATGCTGCCCGAGGGCGCCGCCGCGCGGATCCCGGAGCTCTCGCGGCTCGTCGCGCTGTCCGAGCGGCTGGACGACAGGGTCTCGACCTATTCGCTCGGCATGCGGCAAAGGCTGGGGATCGCCCAGGCCCTGCTCGGCAATCCCGACATCCTCATCCTCGACGAGCCCGCGAACGGGCTCGATCCGGCTGGCATCCGCGAGATCCGGCAGCTCATGCGCCACCTCGCCTCCGACCGCGGCATCGCGGTGTTCGTCTCGAGCCATCTGCTTTCCGAGGTCGAGCTGACGTGCGACCGCGTCGCGATCATCCACCGCGGCCGGACGCTTGCGTCCGGGCCGGTGCGCGAGCTCGTCGACCGCGTGGCTTCGGACCGCCTGCGCCTGATCGCACGCCCGGCCAGGCGCGCGGTGGAGGTCCTCGCGCCGTTCGGCGCGGCCGAGATGGCCGTCGCAGACCGGGATGCCGACGAGGGCGCCATCGATGCGCGGATCCCGAGGGACAGAGTTCCCGACGCTCTGCGCGCGTTGACGGCGGCGGGCGTGGACGTCTTCGCGGTCGAGCGGTCGCTCGCGTCGCTCGAGGAAGTGTTCCTCGAGGTCACGGCAGGAGAGACGGTATGAGATTTCCCGGCCTCGTGGAAAACGAGATCCTGAAGTTCGCGCGGCAGCGCCGCTTCCGCGTCGTGGTGCTCATCCTGGTGGCGCTGATCGGCCTCATCGCCTTCGCGCAGTCGCGCGGCCGCGAGCGCTTTCTCCGGGGCAAGGACTGGCATGTCGAGACCCAGGAGCGGATGGCGCGGATCCAGAACTGGCTGCGCGACGGCCGCATGCCCGAGTCCTCACAACGCTGGGCGCGCTTCGAGCTCGACCGGCTCCGGTACCACGTCGAGCGCGACGTGAATCCGGACGCCGTGTCGGGGCCGCTCTTCGTCCGCGGTTTTGCCAACGCCGCGAGCTACCTGCTGCTGCCGCTGCTGGCGATCGTGTTCGCGTCCGACGTCGTCTCGGCGGAGTTCGCGCAGGGCACGATCAAGCTCCTGCTGACGCGGCCGGTGGGGCGGGCGCGCGTGCTCGCCTCGAAGCTGGCGGCGCTCCTGCTCGCGATCACGCTGACCGTTCTCTTCGGCGGCGTCGTGGCATATCTCTTCGGCGGGATCGCGTACGGCTACGGCGGATGGGAAGCCCCGGTGCTGACCGGGTTCCGGTCCTCGGGCGAGCGGCTCGACCCGGCCGCGGTGCGCTCGATCATGCTCTGGAAGGACACGGTCCTCGCGTACGGCCTGGCCTGGTTTGCCGCGCTCTGCGTGGGGGCGATCGCGCTCCTGACGAGCGTGCTGCTGCGCTCGACCGCGGCGGCGATGGGGACGATGCTCGCGGCGTTGATCGCGGGGACGATCCTGCCGCGCCTGGCGCCGTCGTGGGAGGCGCAGAAGTTTCTCTTCGTGACGAACCTGCCGCTGCCCGACTACTACTCGGGATCGCCCCCGCCGATCCCGGGCCTGACCGTCGGTTTCGCTGCCGCAACGCTCGCGGCCTGGGCCGCGGCGGCGCTCGCGGCGGCATTTCTCGTCTTCATGAGAAGGGACGTGCTCGCCTGAGACGGCCCGCCCCTGGCGCCTCTGCACGACCGCCGAACTGGTATAAACTGCCCCGCCCCTGGAGGACACGATGAAGCTCGACGCGAGGCAATCCCATTACGTCTTGCAGGCTCTGATCGCGCGGCGCAAGGTCGCTGCGCGCCATGTCAAGGAGATCCTGCGGGACTGGCAGAAGGAGATCGCGGCCCTCCGCAACCGCCTCGCGACCCTCGAGCAGCTCGGAGTCCGGGGCGCGGGAAGGGCCGGGCGCAGGGTCGCCAGGGCCGTGCGAGGGGCTGCCGCGAAGCCGCCCGCAAAGCGCCGTCTTTCACCCAGGGTCCGGGCGCTGCGCCGCCAGCAGGGCCAGTACATGGGCCTCGTGCGGCGCCTGAAGGACGCGGACAAGGCCCGCGTGCGTACCGTGCGCGAAAAGAAGGGGCTTCCGGCGGCCATTCGCCTCGCCCTCTCGCTCGGCCGGTCCTGACCCTTGCATCGGCGTTGGAACGGGGCGGGAATCGGAGTAGGCTCCTCCCGAGTCTGATGGCAGAGAGGAAGACGGACCCGCCCGCCTCCGGCAAGCCGAACCCGCTGGAGGCATCGCGGACCGCGCGCAAGCTCAAGCCGGATCAGTACGAGCTGAAAATCCGGTGGGAGAAGGCGCGCCAGGTCCTCGACGTGTCGCCGACGGGCGTCCGCTTCGACTTCGACACTGCGCTGAAGGTCGGAACGAAGTACCCGATCAGCCTGACGGCCCCCGGCGTGTCCTTTTCGACGACGCTCGAGGTCTCGCGCTGCCAGCTGACGGTCGAGCCGCCGAGCGGTCGGTTCTTCCGCGTGACCGGGCGGTTCTTCCCCTACGCGGAGTGAGCCGGCTTCCCGAACCGGTACGCCACGTGCCACGCGGATAGCCGCGCCTCGCGGTCGTTGACCAGGCCTTCCTTCTCGAACGCTTTCTTCAGGTCCGCGAGCTCGATCCGGTGAATCGCAGGGGTGCGCGGCCCCGAGACTTTCCGCAGCGCCGTCACGACCCAGAGCCGCCCGCCGGCAGACAGCTTCTTGAGCGCGGCGTCGAAGACCGAGCGGGAGCCGACGCGGCTTTCCTGCCAGAGCAGGATGAAGTCGAAAGTGTCCTTGATCGAGCGGACGAAGCGGGCCTCGGACGACCGGATGGTCTGCTCGGGGGAGGCGGCGGCCGTCAGCATCTCTTCGAGCTCGGGCGGGGCATCGACGAGCAGTGCGGCGGAGGCGGCCGCGAGCTCGAGCCGGCCGGTGATCTCGGCCGCGCCGCGATAAGGAATCATCGGACGATTGTACGTGCCCCGGGGTGCGGCATACTTTTGGCTTGCCCGAGATCCTGTTCGGCACAGCGAGCTTCGCGTACGAGGGGTGGAAGGGCCTCGTGTACCACGAGCGCTACCGCGCGGCGACGTTCAAGGTCGAGTGCCTGCGGGAGTACGCGCGATTCGCCCCCTTCCGGTCGGTCGAGTTCGACTTCCCGTTCTATCGTCCGCCCTCGGAGGCGCAGCTGGCGCGCTATGCGGCGGCCCTGCCCGCCGGGTTCCCGGTCGTCTCGAAGGTCTGGGAGGAGATCACCATGCCGCGCTTCCCCGAGCTGCCGCGGCACGGCGCGCGCGCCGGGCGGGAGAACCCGCGGTATCTCGACGCGCGCGCCTTTTGCGACGAGGTCCTGCCCGCGTACGAGAAGGCGTTCGGCGGCCACACGGGGCCCTTCGTGTTCGAGTTCCCGACCGAGTGGGAGCCCACGCCTACCCGCCGCGCCGGGTTCCTCGGGAGGCTCGACGGCTTCCTTGCGCAGCTGCCCGCGGCGCACACGTACGCGGTCGAGATCCGCACGCCGGCCTACTTTGCCTCCGACTACTTCGACGTCCTGCGCCGGCGCGGCGCGGCCCACGTCTTCAACTGGTGGACGCGGACCCCCGCGTTGCTCGAGCAGTGGGAAGCGGCGCAGCCGCTGCCGGGCAGGATCGCCGTCGCGCGGATCCTCGTTGCCCCCGGCGTCCCGTACGAGCAGGCGGTCGCCCGCTTTCGCCCCTACGACCGGATGCAGGCGCCGCGGGAGGACATGCGCCGCGACGTCGTGCGGCTGATCCGCCACATCACCGAGGCAGGCGCGGACGCCTTCGTGCTCGTCAACAACCGCGCCGAAGGCTGCGCCCCGCTGACCGTCCGGGCCCTGGCCAAAGAGCTTGGGATCGAGATTCCGGAGGAGCCGCCGCGTGGCCTCTTCTAACGGGGTCAGGTCTGATTTCTTCGGAGTTTCGCTTCGACTGGGCGTGGGGGAGTTGAAAGGCCGAAGAAATCAGACCTGACCCCAGCTATTTTCTCGCCCGGGCGAAGATCCAGGCGAGGTAGGCGATGAAGCCGGCGCCGGCGACGAGGATGAGGAGGCTCGTGCCGGGTGAGAGCTGCCGAACCATCGTGTAGAGCAGGTAAAAGATGGCGCCGAAGATCGGGACCGAGAGGATCCCGATCACCGTGACGAGAGACCGGGACTTGCGGCGCGCCTCCATCGGGACGACCTTCATGAGCTCGAGCTTTTTCGACAGGTCGGTCGGCAGGGCCGGCCGCTCGACCCATTTGAGCCCTTCCGGCGCTTCGAAGCCCTGCTTCAGCTCCGCCGGGAAGGCCTCGCCGCAGTAGACGCAGTGATCCAGCCGCCACGCCGCCAGCGGGCGGCGGCACTTGGGGCAACGGGGGCCGTCGGTCGACGCGCTCATGCTTTTTTTGATCGATCGGAGACGCTTCGATTATACGGTTGCCCGAGCAGACAGTGAGCGAAGGAGGTCCGGTGAAGGGCAGCGGCAAGGCAGTGGACTGGAAGGGCTGCGGCACCTCGCTCGTGACGCCCTTCGACGAGAAGGGCCGGATCGACTTTGGTGCCCTCGAGGCGCTCGTGGATGGACAGATCGTCGCAGGAGTCGATTTTCTCCTGCCCTGCGGCACGACGGGCGAGTCGGCAACCCTTTCCCGCGACGACCGCAAGGCCATCACGGCGGCGGTCGTCCGCGTCGCGAACGGCCGCGTGCCGGTCATCGCGGGGGCGGGGGGCAACCACACGGCGCGCGCGGTCTTCTGGGCGCGCGATGCCGCGGCGTCCAAGGCCGACGGCGTCCTGTCGGTCACGCCGATGTACAACCGGCCGAGCCCGGAGGGCCTCGTGCGCCACTTCTCGGCGATCGCCGACGCGACCGATCTGCCGATCCTCGTGGGCAATGAGCCGGGCCGCACGGCGATGGATCTCGACGTCGAGACGATCCTGCGCCTTTCCGAGATCCCGCGCGTGGCGGGACTCAAAGAGGCCTCCACCGATTTCGCCAAGATCGCCCGACTCATGGCATCCCTCCCGGAGGACTTCGCGGTGTTCGCGGGCGAGGACGCGACGGCGCTCGCCCTGGTCGCGCTCGGAGCCCGCGGCTTGATCTCCGTCGCGGCCAACGAGATCCCGAAAGAAATGTCCGAGCTCGTGCGCGCGGCCCTGGAAGACCACCGCGAAACGGCCCTGGAGCTCCAGCGCAAATACCTGCCGCTGATGGAGATGAACTTCCTGGAGTCCAACCCGGGCCCCGTCAAATGCGCTCTGGCGCTGATGGGCAAGTGCGGCGAGACCCTGCGGCTGCCCCTGGTTCCGGTGCGGGACGAGGTGCGCCGGAAGATCGAGAAGACGCTGGCCGGCTACCGGCTGCTTCCGAAAAAGGCGGGTCCGCGCCGCTGAGGCAGCCGCATCGGCGGCGCCCGGGCTCGGGCTACCTGGCCGGGTCGCCCGGCGGCAGGTTCTCAATCAGGTACCGCGCCAGCAGCGAATGCAGGTGGAGCGAGGTCCCTTCGCCCTCCGAGATCGCGTGCGTGCGGTTGGGGTAGTCCATGAACGTGAACGCCTTGTTGAGCGCGATCATGCGGTTGACGAGGCGCTCGGAGCCCTGGAAGTGGACGTTGTCGTCGCCCGAGCCGTGCACGAGGAGCAGCTTGCCCTTCAACCCCTCGGCGAACGTGATGGGCGAGCCGTTCTTGTAGCCGTCGGCGTTGTCCTTCGGCAGGCCCATGTAGCGCTCCTGGTAGATCGAGTCGTAGAGCGTCTGGTCGGGCACCGGGGCGACGGACATGCCGACCTTGTAGAGATCGGGCGAGCGGAAGAGCAGGTTCAAAGTCATCGAGCCGCCGCCGCTCCAGCCCCAGGATGCCACGCGCTCCGGGTCGAGGTACGGGCGGTCGGCGAGCAGCTGGCGCACGGCGGCCGCCTGCTCCTTGGACGGGAGGACTCCGATCGCGCCATAGACGATCTTGCGCCACGCCCGGCCCTTGGGCGCCGGCGTGCCGCGATTGTCGACGCACGCGACGACGTATCCCTCCTCGGCCAGCGCGCGGTGAAAGAGCCCGCGGTCGCCCCGCCAGGAGTCGACGACCTCGACGCCTGCAGGCTCGCCGTAGACGTACATGAGCAGGGGGTACTTCTTCGACGGATCGAAGTCCCTGGGCTTGATCATCCAGCCGTCGAGCTTCACGCCCTCGCCGATTCCGACCTGGAAGAACTCGATCGGAGGCGCCATGATCGGCGCCACCGCGGCCGCGAGCGCCGCGTTGGACTCGAGCACGCGCAGGCTCTGGTGCGAGGGGAGCCGGACGAGGTCGACGACCGGCGGCCGGTCGGCGGTCGAGTCGGTGTGGATGGCAAAGTGGGCGTCGGGCGCGATCTTGTAGGAATGCGTTCCCGGCTGGTTCGCCGGAGTCACCCGCGCGGGAGCTTCCTTGCCGTCCAGGCGCGCGCGGTAGAGGTAGCGCCGGACCGCGTCATCGGGCGAGGCGATGAAGTAGAGGATCCCGGCCTTCTCGTCCACGCCCTCGACGGTCAGGATGTCGAACGCGCCGGGCGTGATCAGCCGGGGAGAACCGGGCCCGCGCGGGATCGCCCAGGCGTGGCGCCAGCCGTCGCGTTCGCTGACCCAGAGCAGCTCCTTGCCCCCCGGCAGCCACTGCCATGAATCGGGAACGTCCACCCACGCCTTGTCCTCGTCGCGGAAGAGCTTTCGCGCGACGCCGGTCTTCGGATCGGCCAGCCAGAGGTCGTCGGTGTTCTGGAGACGGTTCATCTGCTGGACCAGGATCTCGGTCGGCCCCTCGGCCCACTCCATTCGGGGGACGTACATGTCGCGCGGGTGGCCGGGCAAAGTGATGCCCTTCGGGGGCCCGCCGGAGGCGGAGACGACCTCGATCCGGACGTCCGAGTTGGTCGTGCCGACCGTGGGGTACTGGATCTCCGTCACGATCGGGGTACGTCGTGTCGGTGTCGTTGATGAGGGAAAACTTCCCGACATTGCTCGTGTCGAAGCGCCAGTAGGCGATGCTCGCGCCGTCCGGGCTCCAGCGGAACCCGTCGCGCAGGTCGAACTCCTCTTCGTAGACCCAGTCGGACGTCCCGTTGACGATCGTGGCCGACCCGTCGAAGGTCAGCCGCGTGACCTTGCCCGAGGCGACGTCCTCGACCCAGAGATCGTTGCCGCGCACGTAGGCCGCGCGGCCGCCGTCGGGCGAGAACTTGGCGAACATCAGCGAGGATTCGGGGCCGCCCGCGCCGAGCTTGTGGAGCCGGCCGGTTGCCAGCTCGAGCACCCAGTAGTCGCCGCGCGTGTTGCGGCGCCAGACTTTCTTCGTATTCGTGAAGAGCAGCAGGCGCTTGCCGTCCTTCGACCACGCGTAGTCGTCGATCGCGAGCGGCTTCTGCCCCGGGGCGGGCACGAGCGCGGAGGCGGGCACGAGCACGCGGCGGGCGCCGCTCGCGGTGTCGTAGCGGACGATTTCCTTCGCCTCCGGGTCCGCCGCCGAGGGCTCGACCGTCGTGTAGGCGCGCCCCCCGTCCATCCAGCTCGAGGGCCCGAACTTCTTCGCTTCGAAGGCCTTCTTCGCGAAGATCCGCTCGAGCTGCGCCGAGAGCGCGTCGGAAGGCTTCGCATCCGCCGCCCGGACGGCGAGCGGCGCCAGGCCGGCGAGGACAAGAAAGGCGAGAAGCAGTCGGCACAGCCTCAAATCCGGCCTCCGAACTCCGAAATCCGAACTTACGGTTTCAGTTCGCCGAGCCGCCGGAAGTAGTCGGCAAACGCCGCCATTCCGCCCTCGGCCTGCGGCCAGTCGAAGTTCTCGTTGGGCGCGTGGTAGCCGTGCTCGGGCAGCGAGAGCCCGAGGAAGAACACGTCGCTCTTCAACACGTTCTCCATCGAAAGGACCGCGCCGATCGATCCGCCCTCGCGCACGAAGACCGGCTCCTTGCCGAAGGCGAACTTCATCGCGCCGCGGATGGCGTCGGCGTACGGGCCCGAGGTCTTGCCCTGGTAGGCCGGAAGCTCGTGCTCGGCCGAGACCTTCACGTCGGGGTTCCTCTTCTTCACGAAGTCCCGGACGAGCTTGACGATCTTCTTCGGGTTCATGTCGGGCACCAGGCGGCAGGAGACGATCGCCGTGGCCTTGCGGCGGGATGATCGTCTTGACGCCCGGCCCCTGGTAGCCCCCGGCAATTCCGTGCACCTCGAACGTCGGCATCATCCAGATGCGCTTCATGACCTCGAGCGCGTCGTCGACGCGCAGCGAACGGAAGAGGTGGTCCTTCTTGAAGTCCTTGACCGTGAAGCCGCACTTCTTCAGGTCCTCGAGCTCCTTCCTGGACGGCGCGACGACGTCGGAGTAGAAGCCCGGGATCCTGACGCGGCCGGTCTTTCCGTCCACGCACTCGGCGATGAGCGTGCAGAGCTCCGTGACCGGGTTGCGCGCCGCGCCGCCTGCCGTGCCGGAGTGCTGGTCGGTCTCGCCCGTCTGCAACTCGAACCGGAAGCCCTGCAGCCCCCGCAGGCCCGCCGGGCAGGCCGGCCGCGACCGCGAGACCCATACGGTGTCGGAGACGACGATCGAGTCGGTGGCGAAGTCGCCGGCGTTCCCCCGGATGGCCGTTTCGAAGCTGGGGCTGCCGATCTCCTCTTCGAGCTCCCAGAGGAAGTGGATGTTGACCGGAACCTTCTGCTCGAAGGCATACCGCGCGCCGAAGAGCGCCGTGATCGCCGGGCCCTTGTCGTCGGTCGTGCCGCGGCCGAGATAGCGGTCGCCGTCCTTCACGAATTCGAAGGGCGCCGATGTCCAGTCGGGCCCCTCGGCCGGCTGCACGTCGAGGTGGTTGTAGACCGTGACGGTCGGGTACTTCGGGCCGCGGTCGAAGCGGCCGTGCACGATGGGGTGTCCCTTCGTCTCGTAGAGTTTGGCCGTTGCGCCGAAAGACTTGAGCAGCGAAACGGCGTACTCGGCGGCGCGCCGCGTGTCGGCCTTGCGCTCGGGCTCGACCGAGACCGATGGGATCTCGACGATCTTCTTGAGAACGCTCTCGTACTCCGCGCGCCTGGTGCGCGCGTAGGACCGCAACTCCTCCCGCGAAAATGGGGTAGGCATCCTGATCTCCTCGCTTCTCTTTACTTCTTTTTCCTGGGCTGCGGCTTGCGCGCGGGGGCGGTGGGTTTCTTCGCCGCTTTCTTCTTCGATGCCGGAGCGGGCGCCGCCTTGGCGGCGGGCCTGGCGGTCGGCCTGGCGGCCGGTTTGGCCGCCGGCTTGATGGCCGGTTTCCCCTTCGCCGGGGCCGGCGCAGGCTTGCCCTTCTCGGGGGCGAGACCGGCGGCAGCCCGGGCCGCCGCGCGCGCGACCTTCTTGGCTTGCGAGGCCGCTTCCTTCTTCTGGAGGGCCCGGGCCTGGGCCTCCTGTTCCATCTGGTGGAGGCGGGAGGAGAGCTCCGTTTCGGTCACGATGACGGCGTTGGGCAGCCGCTTCTGCGCGCCCTCCAGCCGGTCGGCCTGGACCCGCAGGAGGAACATCGCGGCCTCCTTGGTCTCCTTGGCTTTGGACAGGTAGTCCGCGGTTTCGAGGGCATGGGACGGGGCGCTGGAGAAATCGACCGCGATCGCAAACGGCTTCTCGCGCTTGGCGAGCTCGAAGAACCCGGGCCAGCGGGGCTCGGCCACCACGATGTGGGCCCCGCTCTTCTGCAGCTTGGCCAGCCGGCTCTGCCGCTCGTGGGTCTCGAAGGCAAGGTAAAGAACACTCATAGAGGGCGGACTATAACGCAGAGGGTTCTACCCATCGACCCGGTAATGGCACCCCCGCGAAACCGGGTTGTCGGCGGCCGCGCGGTGGATGGCCAGCGCCGTCTGGACTCCGTTGCGAAGGCCGAGGAGGGCGTCCGACATCGTGCCGCGCCGGTAGAAGTTCTCGATCTCCTCGCGCAGCTCGCCGAGGATGCGGCCGGCCCGGTCCAGGCGCCGTTCCGAACGGAGCAGGCCGACGTAGTTCCACATCGTGTGCCGGATGACCATCCAGTCCTGGGCGATCAGAGCCGGATCCACCGGCTCGTGCTCGGGCTCCCAGGGGCGCACCGGCGGCAGCGGCCGGCCGCGAAGCCGCACGGCCTCGCGCGCCGCGGCCTTGCCGGCCTTCCAGCCCCAGAGCAGGCCCTCGAGCAGCGACGTCGAGGCGAGGCGGTTGGCGCCGTGGACGCCCGTGCAGGACACCTCGCCGACCGCGCGCAGGTGGCCGAGCGTCGTGCGCCCGTTGCCGTCGACCGCCACACCCCCGCACGCGTAGTGGGCCGCGGGGACGACGGGGACGGGTCCGGCCGTCAGATTGAAGCCATACTCGAGGCAGCGCTCGACGAGCTCTGGGAAGCGGCCCCGGATCCACTCGGCCGGCTTGTGCGAGATGTCGAGGAGAACGTGCGGCTCGTCCTTCTCGAGCATTCGCTGGTGAATGGCGCGCGCGACCACGTCGCGCGGCGCGAGCTCGCCGTCGGGGTGGAACTCCTTCAAGAACGGCTCTCCCGAAATGTCCGTGATGCGCGCGCCCTCGCCGCGCAGCGCCTCGGTCAGAAGCAGGCGCCCCTTGGGATGCACGAGCGCGGTCGGGTGGAACTGGACGTACTCGAGGTTCAGGAGGCGCGCACCGGCGCGGCGCGCCATCGCAAAGCCGTCGCCCCGCGCCCCGGGAGGATTGGTCGTGTGCAGGTAAACCTGGCCGAGGCCGCCCGTGGCGAGGATCGTCTCCCGCGCGAGGTGGGGCGTGACGCCGTTGCCGTTGCGGGTCAGCAGCTGGGCGCCGATCACGGCCGGCGCGTGGTACCGGTCGGTGGGATCGATCGAGTCGTGCGAGAGCGTCAGCAGATCCACGGCGGTCGACTGGAGGAGCCAGCGGATGTTCTTCTCCTTGCGGCACGCCTCGATGAGGGCACGCTCGATGGGAGCGCCCGTCGCGTCCTTGACGTGGAGGACCCGGGGCACCGAATGCGCGCCCTCGAGCGTCCAGTGGAACCCCGCCCCGTCGCGGTCGAATGGCACGGAGAGCTCCTCGACGAGCAGCGACTGGACGAGATCTGGACCCTCGCGGGCGATGAGCGCGGCGGCTTCGGGCGAGCAGAGCCCGTCGCCCGCGCGCGCGATGTCGGCGGCCAGCTGCTCGGGCGTGTCGCCCGGCGGCCGGCCGACGATGCCGCCCTGGGCGTAGTAGGTGTTGGACTCGCGCGCTTCCTCGGCCCGCGTCACGAGCGTGACCGAGGCACCGTCGCGGGCGGCCGCGAGCGCCGCGGCGCAGCCGGCGACCCCCGTGCCGAGGATGAGGACGTCGGTCGATTCGGCGCTCATACCGTGAAGAGCTCGAGCGAGACGTCGGCGGCGGCGACCGAATGGGTGAGCGCGCCGACGGAGACCGCATCCGCGCCGGCCAGCGCATAGGCGCGCACCGTGTCGAGGCGCATGTTTCCCGAAGCTTCGAGAAAGGGAGGCATCTTCGCCTTGCGCGCGATCGCGCACCAGCGCGCGACGGTCTCGGCAGACTGGTTGTCGATCAGGATCCGGTCGGCGCCGCCCGCGATCGCTTCCGAGAGCTCGGCCTCGGATTCGACTTCGACCTCGATGGGCGTTCCCGGCGCGCCCGAACGGGCGGCCGCGACCGCGCGGGCGACGCCGCCCGCCAGCCTCCGGTGGTTGTCCTTGATGAGGACCATCTCGGTCAGATCGTACCGGTGATTGACGCCGCCGCCGTCGCGCACGGCCTGCCGGTCGAAGGGGCGCAGCCCCGGCGCGGTCTTGCGCGTGTCGAGGACCCGACAACCCGTGCCCTCGACCGCCTCGACGAACCGGCGCGTCGCGGTGGCGATGCCGCACATGCGCTGGACGAGATTGAGCGCCACTCTCTCGGCCGTCAGGATCGCGCGCGCGCGGCCGGAGAGATAGGCGAGCGGCGTCGCCGGGACGACCTTCGTGCCGGCCGCGGCGGCCTCTTCCCAGGCGAGGTCCGGATCCAGCAGCTCGAACACGCGCCGCGCCACCGGCAACCCGGAGACGACGCACTCGGACTTGGCGACGATCTCGCCGCGAGTGCGAGTGCCGGGCGGCACGGTCGCCTCGGTGGTTACGTCGATCCGGCCGACGTCCTCGGACAGGAACGCGCGCAGCCGCTCGTCGAGCTGTCCTCCCGCGAGCTCCTTCACGCGCTCACGACAGTGCGAGCATGCGCAGCAGCGGCTTCTCGGCCGCCCGGCGCAGGTCTTCCGGCAGGACGATCTCCGGCCGCTCGTCGCGCAGGCAGAGATAGAGCTTCTCGAGCGTGTTCAGCTTCATGAACGGGCACTCGTTGCAGCGGCAGCCGTTGTCGGGAGGGACCGGGATGAACTCGCGGTCGGGGGCGAGCTTTTTCATCTGGTGGATGATCCCTTCCTCGGTCGCGATCAGGAAGGTCCTGAAGGGCGCGGTCGTGACGTAGTTCAGGATCGAGCGCGTCGAGCCGACGTGGTCGGCGTGCGCGAGGATCGGCTCGGGGCACTCGGGGTGCGCGGCGAGCTTCGCGCCGGGGTGCTGGACCTTCAACCTCACGATCTCGCGCTCGGAAAACTGCTCGTGCACGATGCAGGCCCCGGGCCAGAGAGTCATCGGGCGCTTCAACGTCTTCGACAGGAACGCCCCGAGGTGCCGGTCCGGGGCGAAGAGGATTTCCTGGTCCGGCGGCACCGAGCGGACGATCTTCTCGGCATTGGAAGAGGTGACGATGATGTCCGACAGCGCCTTCACGGCGGCCGAACAGTTGATGTAGGTCAGGGAAACGGCGCCGGGGTGCTTCTCCCGCCAGGCCCGGAACGCCTCGGGCGGACAAGAGTCCTCCAGCGAGCAGCCGGCTTCGTAGTCCGGCAGTACGACTTTCCGGTTCGGATTCAGGATCTTGGCCGTCTCCGCCATGAACCGAACGCCGGCGAAGGCGATGATGGACGCCTCGCTCGCCTGGGCCTTTCGGGACAGGTCGAGGGAGTCGCCGACGAAGTCCGCGAGGTCCTGGATGGCCTCTTCTTGGTAGTAGTGGGCCAGAAGGACTGCTTTTTTTTGTCTCTTGAGGGCCAGGATCTCCGCCTCGAGGTCGAGCCGCGGGTCTATGGACGAGATGTCCGGGGCCGCCGGGCGTACCCGAAGTGACGGAAAAGACGGGGTCCTCTCGGCCAGAGTCATGGGCCGAGAAGCATAGCAAGGGCGGGCGGGAAACGTTCGGGCCGTCGGGTCCGTATCTCCCATCGGTGGCATGAGTTCTGCTACCAACAAGAGCGTGGCCATGGAAGAGTTGCATTCGAACCCGAGACCGGACCCCAAAGCGGTCCTTTTCCTCGTCGTCACCCTGGGCCTCGCAGCCTTGGAGCTGTGGGGCCTGGTAAAGCTGTTCTAGGCTGGCCCCCGGTACCCCGGTTATATTCGCCCCTGCGATGGCGACCGAGGTCCGCACCGACAACTACCAGGGGCTCGAACGGGGCACGCTCGTCGCTGCGTACCGCAACATCTACCTCTCCCGCCGGGTGGACGACAAAGAGATCCAGCTCAAGCGTCAGAACAAGATCTACTTTCAAATCAACAGCGTAGGCCACGAGGCCGTCACGACGGCGGCCGGCATGCTCCTGAAGCCGGGCTACGATTGGTTCGACTGCTACTACCGGGACCGCGCGCTGATCCTCCAGCTGGGTGTAACCCCCTACGAGATGTTTCTCCAGTCGGTCGGGGCGAAGGACGATCCGGCCTCCGCCGGACGCCAGATGCCGGCGCACTGGGGCCACAAGCGGCTGAACATCATCTCCAAGTCCTCCTGCACGGGGATGCAGTTCCTCCACGCGGTCGGCGCCGCGGAAGCCGGCTGGCGGATGGGCCGTATCGCCGAGCTCGCGGGCAACGGCGCCTTCCATCGCGACGAGGTGGTCTACGTCTCGGGCGGAGAAGGCCAGACCTCCGAAGGGGAGTTCTGGGAGGCGCTTTCCTCGGCGAGCAACCTGAAGCTGCCGGTCCTCTTTCTGATCGAAGACAACGGCTACGCCATCTCGGTCCCGGTCGAGGTCAACACGCCCGGCGGCTCGATCTCGAAGCTCGTGCGCTCCTTCCCGAATCTCTTCGTCGCCGAGGCCGACGGGACCGATTTTCTCGAGTCCTACGACGCGCTGCGCTATGCGACGGAGTACTGCCGCACGCGCATGGGCCCGGCGCTCGTCCACGCGCGCGTGGTCCGTCCCTACAGCCACTCGCTCTCCGACGACGAGGCGAACTACCGGCCCAAGGCCGAGCGCGAGCGCGAGGCCGAGAAGGATCCGCTCGGCCGGCTTTCGCGCCTGCTCCTCGAGCAGGGCATCCTCGGCCAGGCCGATCTCGACAAGCTCCATGCGGACGTGGACGCCGAGGTCAACGACGCAGCCGACCGCGCGCTCGCCGCGGCGCTGCCCGAGCCCGAGTCGGCGTACGACTTCGTCTATTCGCCCGACGTGGATCCCACGAGCGTGGCCTTCGCGACCGCGCCCGCCATTGCCGAAGGCGCGACGCCGACGACGATGGTGGATCTGTTGAACGCGTGCATGCGCGACGAGATGAAGCGCGACCCGCGCATCGTCATGTTCGGCGAGGACGTCGCCGACGCCTCGCGCGACGCGGTGCTCGCCGAGTGCAAGGGCAAGGGCGGGGTCTTCAAGGTGACCGCGGGCCTGCAGCGCCTCTACGGCGCCGACCGCGTTTTCAACTCGCCCCTGGCCGAGGCGAACATCGTCGGCCGCGCGATCGGAATGGCCGTGCGGGGATTGAAGCCGGTCGTCGAGATCCAGTTCTACGACTACATCTGGCCGGCGTACATGCAGATCCGCAACGAGCTCTCGAACATGCGCTGGCGCTCGGGCAACGCGTTCTCGTGCCCCGTCGTCATCCGCGTGGCGATCGGCGGGTACATCGGTGGCGGCGCCGTGTACCACTCGCAGTCGGGGGCCGTGATCATGACGCAGATCCCGGGGTTGCGCGTCGTCATGCCCTCCAACGCCCTCGACGCGAACGGCCTCCTGCGCACCGCGATCCGCTGCGACGATCCCGTGCTCTTCCTCGAGCACAAGCACCTCTACCGCCAGACCCACAACAAGGGCGCCTACCCGGGCCCGGACTACATGGTGCCGTTCGGCAAGGCCGCGGTCGTGCAGGAGGGCGCGGACGTCACGATCGTGACCTACGGCGCGACGGTCTACCGCTGCCGGCAGGCGGCCGGGGCGTTCGCCGAGGAGACCGGCAAAACGGTCGAAATCCTGGACCTGCGCAGCCTGAACCCCTACGACTGGGAGGCGATTGCCGCCTCGGTGCGTAAAACTTCGCGCGCGCTGGTCGTGTATGAGGATACGATGTCGTGGGGGTACGGTGCGGAGATCGCCGCCCGGATCTCTTCCGAGCTCTTTTCGTATCTGGATGCTCCGGTGGAGCGCGTGGCGGCGACGGATACGTTCGTCGCCTATCAGCCCCGGGTCGAGGACTTCATCCTTCCGCAGGCGTCGCACGTTCGGAAGGCCCTCGACCGGGTCAGCCAGTTTTAGAGTTTCCTTGCCTCACAAGAGGACTCTTTCCGTCGCATTGGCGACACCGTTCGGGCGGGCGGTCGCGCGCAAGTGGCGCGCTGTGAGCGTTTGCGGTTTGGGTACGGGTCGTGCTTCGTCCACCGTGCATCGATAAGGAGAGTGGAATGATCAAGAGGGAAACCCAGGCGGCGGGGAGCGTCAGCGCCCACCACCGCGCCCTGCGCCGGTGCCACGGGTGCGGCAGCTACGCGCGGCCCGCGGCCGAGGCGTCGGAGGGCCGATTGCTCTGCGAGAAGTGCTTCGGCAAGGCCCGGCGCGCGGGCGAGGACGTCGTGGAGCTGACGATTGCCGAGGCCTGAGACCGCCGACGTCCGACTCGCATAGAATGCGCCCTCGGTGAAGGCCGACCACCGCGCGACGCTGCTCCGACGACAGATCTTCTCGCCCGGCCTTTTCTCCGCCACCTTCCACTGTCCCGCACTCGCCGGTGCGACCCGCGCCGGGCAGTTCGCCATGGTGGACGTCCCCGACCGAATCCGTCCGTACCTGCGGCGCGCCTACTCGGTCGCCGACGCGGACCCGGCGGCGGGCACGGTCGAGTTCCTGTTGAAGACGATCGGCCGCGGGACCGCCGCGCTCGAAGAGCTGCCCGAGGGCTCGGCGGTGCGCCTGCTGGGACCGCTCGGCAACGCATTCACGGTGTCGGATCTGCCGCGCGGCGCGCGTGTGGCGATCGTGGCCGGCGGCATCGGCGCCGCGCCCTTTCCGATGCTCCTGAAGGCCCTCGGCAGCGCCGGCATCTCGAGCGACTTCTACTTCGGCGGCCGCAACGCGCGGGAGCTCGCGATTGGGGAGCGATTCTCGGGACTTGCGACCGGCGAGACGATCCTTTCGACCGACGACGGATCGCTCGGGGAGAAGGGGTTCGTCACGCAGGCGCTCTCGCGGCGGCTCGACGGCGGTACACGCTACTCGCGCATCTACGCCTGCGGCCCGATGCCGATGTTCGCGGCGCTCGCGAGGGTCGTCGGCCCGGCCGGCATTCCGTCGGAGTTCTCGACCGAGGCCGAGATGGGCTGCGGGTTCGGCGCCTGCCTCGGCTGCGTCATCCCGGGGACCGAGAAGCCGTTCATCGTCTCGTGCAGCGAGGGGCCGATATTGAGCCCGGAGAAGATACGGTGGTGAGAGCTGCCGTCCCGAACCCTGGTGTCATCCCGAGCGCAGCGAAGGATCCCTTTCGGAGCCTCCCAGTAACTCCAAAGGGATCCCCAGGGCCTTCGGCCCTCGGGATGACATGTCCATGACGAGCCCCCTCGCCGTCCGCCTGGGCCCGCTCGCGCTCGCGAATCCCATTCTCACCGCCTCGGGGACGTTCGGCTACGGCATCGAGTTCACCGACTTCGTGGACCTCTCTTCGATCGGCGGTCTCTGCACGAAGGGGCTCTCCCTCAAGCCGCATGCGGGCAATCCGCCGCCGCGCATCTGCGAGACGCCCGCAGGGATGTTGAACGCGATCGGCCTGCAGAACGTGGGCATCGAAGAGTTCCTCTCGGAAAAGCTGCCGAAGCTGCGCGCGCTCGGAGCCACCGTCATCGCCAACGTCTGGGGCGACCTCGAGGAGGACTACGTCACCGTCGTGCGCGCGCTCGAGGGCGCGGAGGGGATCGCCGCCGTCGAGCTCAATATCTCGTGCCCGAACGTGCGCCAGGGCGGGATGCTCTTCGGCAACTCGCCGCCGCTGACGCGAGCCCTCGTCACAAAGGTGCGCGCGGCGACCGCGCGGCCGCTCATCGTCAAGCTCTCGCCCAACGCGCCCGACCTCGTCGAGTCCGCCCGGGCGGCGCACGAGGCCGGCGCCGACATCCTGTCGCTCGTGAACACGTTCGTCGGCATGGCGATCGACCCCGAGACGGGGAAGCCGCGCATCTCGTTCGGCACGGGCGGCCTCTCGGGGCCGGCGATCCGGCCGATCGCCGTGCGCATGGTGTACCAGGTCGCGAAAGCGCTCCCGGGTGTGCCGCTCATGGGGATCGGCGGGATCGCGGAGCTGTCCGACGTGCTGGAGTTCCTGGCCGTGGGCGCGACGGCGGTCCAGGTCGGCACGGCGAACTTCAAGGACCCGGGCGTTTCGGGCCGCCTCGTCGCGGAGCTGGCCGCGTACTGCGAAGCGCGGAAGACGACGGCCACCGCGCTCGTCGGCCGGGCGCTGCGATGAGCGGCGAAAAGGTCTGCATCGCGCTCGATTCCGGGACGCGCGCCGAAGTCCTCGCGGCGGCGCGGCGGTTCTCCGGGCGCGTCGGCTGGATGAAAGTCGGCCTCGAAGCCTTCGTCGCCGGGGGCCCGTCGCTCGTCGCGGACGTCGCGGCCTGCGCCGGGGGCGCGAAGGTGTTCCTCGATCTCAAGTTCCACGACATCCCGGCGACGGTCGCCGGCGCCGTCGCGTCGGCGGCGCGCTCGGGGGCCTCGATGGTCAACGTGCATGCCTCCGGCGGGCGCGCGATGCTCGACGCGGCGCGGGAGGCGGCCGGGCGGGCGGGCCTCGCGCGGCTGATCGCCGTGACGCTGCTGACCTCGATCGACGCGCGGGCGCTCGCGGACCTGCCCATGGCGGGGCACCCGGAGGGGATCGCGCGCCGGCTCGCGCTGCTCGCGAAGGACTGCGGGCTCGACGGCGTCGTCTGTTCGGCCGCCGATCTGGCGGCCATCCGCGGCGCGTGCGGACCGGACTTCTTCACCGTCGTGCCCGGGATCCGTCCGGCGGGGGCCGACGTCCAGGACCAGAAGCGCATCGCGACGCCCGCCTCGGCGATCGCCGGGGGCGCGGACCTTCTCGTGATCGGCCGCCCGGTGACGGCGGCTCCGGACCCCGACGCCGCGCTGTCCGCGATCCTCCGCGAGATCGCGGCGGCCGCCCCTCATACATAATGCGGCCGTATGAGCCAGTGGAAGGAACCGCACGGCACCTGGATCGTCGGCCACCGCGGCGCGCCCCGCCGTGCGCGGGAGAACACGATCGACAGCCTCGACTTCGCCGAGAGTTTCCATGTGGATGCGGTCGAGTTCGACGTGCGCCAGACGCGGGACGGCGAGGCGGTCCTGTTCCACGATGAAGACGTCGTCCTCGGCACGCAGCGCATCCCCGTTCGCAGCTTCACCTGGCGCGAGTTGGAAAGGCTCTCGATTCCGTCGGAGTTCGGCGAATACAGGATCCCGCGGCTCGAGCAGGCATTCCACCGTTTCGGGCGCAACCTGCGGTACGTGGTCGAGGTCAAGGGCGGGGCGGGCATGCAGCACGGCACGATGGCGCGCCGCATCGCGAAGCTCGCGAATGCCTTCGGAATCGCCGACCGCTGCCTGGTCGCCTCTTTCGACGCCGAGTTCTTGAAGCGCATGCGCGAGGCCGGGCCCGACATCGCGACGAGCTTTCTCTTCGACCATCCGGTCGCCCTGCCGTCGGCCGCGCAGCCGACACCGCTCTTTCCACCCGTCGACGCCATCGGCCCGAAGAAGGACCTCGTCTCGCCGGCGCTGCTCGCCCAGGCCGCGGTGGCGGGGCTGTCGGTCCATCCGTGGACGGTCGACGACGCGGACGAGATCCGCAAGCTGATCCTGTCGGGGGTGGCCTCGATCACGACGAATGCTCCGGACGAGGCGATCCTCGTTCGCGGCGGCGCCGACGCGCACGACACGGGCCTCATGCTCTCCGGGGGCGGAAGGCAGGCCTGACGGTGCAGCTCGCCGGCCTGCTCGCCATCGGCCTCGCCGCCGGGATCTCGGCCGGCATGTTCGGCATCGGCGGCGGCCTGATCATCGTGCCCGCGCTCGTCTTCTTCTACGGTCTCTCGCAGCACGCCGCCGTCGGCACGTCGCTCGGGGCGCTGCTGCTTCCGGTGGGTGCCCTCTCCGCGTGGGTCTACTGGAAGAACGGAAACTTGAACGTCGGGTACGCCGCGCTGATCGCCACGGGGCTCTTCCTCGGCGCCTACGTCGGCGCGCGGTTCGTGCAGCCCATGTCGGACCTGACGCTGCGGCGGATGTTCGCGGGGTTCCTGATCCTCGTCGCCGTCCGCATGTTCTGGCAGAAGTGAGCGCTCTTCTTCTGGCCGCAACGATTGCGGCCACGTGGGTTTCCCAATCGAGCGGCTCGACCGCGGAACTGCGCGGCCTCTCGGTGTTCGACGCGAAACACGCCTGGGCGAGCGGCGCCGGCGGCACGGTCCTGCGCACGACGGACGGCGAGCACTGGGAGAAGCTGACCGTGCCAGGCGGCGAAGCCCTCGACTTTCGCGACATCGAGGCGCTCGATGCGAAGACGGTCGTCCTGATGAGCGCCGGGCCCGGCGACGCCTCCCGCATCTACCGCTCGACCGACGCGGGCACGACCTGGAAGCTCGTCCACACCAATCCCGGACAAGGACGGCTTCTACGACGCCATCGCCTTCTGGGACGCGCAGAACGGAATGGTGATGGGCGACCCCGTCAACGGCCGCTTCGTCGTGCGCGTCACGCGGGATGGCGGCGCGACGTGGACGGCGCCCGAGGGCCTCGCGATGCCCGAGGCCCTGACCGGCGAAGGCGCATTCGCCGCGAGCGGAACGTGCCTGTTTGCGCTCAAGGGCGGCGCGGACGCCTGGTTCGTCACCGGCGGCGCGAAGGTCGCGCGCGTCTTCCACACGAGCGACCGGGGCCGCATCTGGACGGTCGCCGAGACCCCCGCGCCCGCGGGCAACGCGTCATCGGGCCTGTTCTCGGTCGCCTTCCTCGATGCCCGGCGCGGCTTTTCCGCGGGCGGGGACTACAAGCAGCCGGCGTTTGCGGGTTTGAACGGCATCCGCACGGAGGACGGCGGCGCAACCTGGGTCGCGGCGCCGTTGTCCGCGACCGGCTTCTACTCCGCCGTCGTGCCCTCCCGGGAGCGAAGGACGAGCTCGCCGCCGTCGGCCTCGCCGGCGAAGCCGTCAGCCGCGACGCCGGCCGCACGTGGACGAGGGCCGGCGACGTCCCGATGAACGCGATCTCATTCTGCGACGCCCGCACCGGCTGGGCCATCGGACCGAAGGGGACGATCCTCCGGTACTCGGCCCCGTAGCCGCGCGTTAGCTAGCGCCCTCCTCGTCGAAAAGGTTCCGGACCTTCAGGAGCCCGAACTTGTGGAAGTCGCCCCCGAGCCGCCGCCGCTTCCTCGCCCTGCTTCTCCCAGTCCGCGCGGGTGAGGAGCTCGACGGGCGGCAGGCCCCTGGCCGACAGCTCCTTGTTGATGCCGGGCAGCTCCTTCGCGGCCCAGGCGTCGAAATCCTTGACGACGTCTCCGAGCTCGCGCTCGAGGCTGGCGGCGCGGTCGACCTGGGTCTGCGAGGGGCGGCCCTCGTAGTAGACGACGTTGCTGTAAAGATTGGCCAGGTACTCGCGCAGGCGCTCTTCACCGGTGATGGCGCCGCCCTCGGTCGTGGCGACGATCTTCTTGCGCACGGCGTCGGCCTGCGCGGCGGCGCTCCGCAGGCGGGCGGCGAGGGGATCGCCGGCGGGGAGTCTGCCGGCCCGCGCCTCGAGCTCCGCGCGCACGCCGTTGATCCGATCCACGGCGAAGGTCATGTCGCCGAGATCGCGGTAGAGCTTCATGGCCAGATCGAACTCGGCCTGGCGTTCCTCGGGCGTGTGCTGCGAGCGCGGGTCGGCGACGACCTCGAGTTTCTCGGTGTACGTCTGTTTGTCCTTGGTCATCTTGACCGTGTAGGTGCCCGGCACGAGGCGCGGGCCGATGCCGGCGCCGGCCGCGGTCGCCGCCGCCGGCGTGCGCGGGGGCTTCAGGCGCATGGACCAGCTCGCCCGTGACAGCCCGCGGCGCTTGCTGGAGGGGATCGTGGCGAGCAGACTTGCCGTCCTTGTCCAGGATCTCGATCGTCAGGTCGCCGAAGATGTGGCGCTTCTTCTGGTAGTAGGTGATCTGCGCATCGCGCGGGGGGTTCGGCCCCTCGAACGCGGCGTCGCCGTTGGCCCAGCCGCCCTGGGCGAGGATCCGCTGCACGGCGGGCTGTCCGGGCACGAAGGCCGCCTCGCGGCCGAGCATGTCGGCCGTGAGATCCCGCAGCGGCGTGATGTCGTCCACGATCCAGATGCCGCGCCCATGGGTGGCGATGACGAGCGCCGCGTCGCGCGGATGGATGGCGAGGTCGCGCACGGCCACGTTCGGGAGCTCTCCTCCCTTGTACTGCGCCCACTGCCTTCCGCCGTCGAGCGTGATCCAGAGGCCGAGCTCCGTGCCGACGAAGAGGAGCTCGCGGTTCTTCAGGTCTTCCTTGACGACGTGCGCATAGCCCTTCATCGAGCCGTCGGCGGGCGCCAGAGCGGTCCACGTCTGTCCATAGTCGGCCGTGCGGTAGACGTAGGGCTTCATGTCGCCGAACGTATGCAGGTCGAACGTGGCGTACGCGGTCCCGGCGTCGAAGTGGCCGGCCTCGAGCGAGGAGACCCAGGCGTTCTTCGGCAGCTCCGGGACGTTGCCGACGACGTTCTTCCAGGTCTTGCCCGCATCGCGGGAGAGCTGCAGGTTCCCGTCGTCGGTGCCAGCCCAGATGAGGTTCGGGTCCTTCGGCGACTCGGCGATCGCGTAGATCGTCTCGTGCATCTCGGCCGACGAATTGTCGATCGTGACGCCGCCCGACTGCTCCTGCTTCTGCTTCTCGGGGTCGTTGGTCGTGAGATCGGGCGAAATGCGCTGCCAGGTCTGGCCGTGGTCGCGCGTGCGGAAGAGAAACTGCGCGCCGATGTAGACGGTGCCCGTCTGCGTCGGGGAGAGGTGGATCGGCGTGTTCCAGTTCCAGCGCAGCTTGCCTTCGTTGTAGCCCGGCAGCGGCTGGATCTGCCGGGACTCGTGCGTCTTGCGGTTGATGCGGCCGATCTCGCCGCCCTGGGACTCGGCGTAGATGTAGGTCGGATCGGAGGTGTCGGCGAACATCCAGAAGCCGTCGCCGCCGTACATGTTCTCCCACTGCGCGTTGGTGATGCCGCCCGGGTACGCGGAGGCGCCGACCCAGGAGCTGTTGTCCTGGAGTCCGCCGTACACGTTGTACGGCATGTCCATGTCGACGCTCACATGGTAGAACTGCGAGACCGGCAGGTTCTCCGCCTTCCACCACGTGTTCGCGCCGTCGTAGGAGTACCAGACGCCGCCGTCGTCTCCGGCGATCAGGTGGTCAGTGTTCTCCGGGTCGATCCACACGTCGTGGAAGTCGCCATGCGCCCCGCCGCCGATCGAGGAAAAGCTCTTGCCGCCGTCGGTCGAGGCGATGAGGGTCAGATCCGGCTTGTAGACCTTGTTCTCGTCCCTGGGATCCACGATCAGGTTGGCAAAGTAGAACGGCCGCCAGACCATCCACTGGCTGCGGTCCATCGCCTGCCACGTGGCGCCGCCGTCGTCCGAGCGGTAGAGGCCGTTCTTCGGGATCGCCGCCTCGATGAAGGCGTAGACGACGTTCGGCCTGCCCGGAGCGATCGTGACGGCGACGCGTCCCCAGGGCTTGGACGGAAGGCCCTTCGCGCTCTTCTCGTCGAGGTCGGCCCACGTCGTGCCGCCGTCGGTGGACTTCAAGAGGCCGCTCGCGCTCGGCGCGTCGGGGCCTTCGCCGCCGGAGCGGAACGTCCAGCCCTTGCGGCGGAAGTCCCACATGCCGGCAAAGAGCGTGTCCGGGTTCTGCCGGTCCATGGAAAGCATGGAGCAGCCGGTCGAGAGGTTGGCGCCCTTCAGGATTTTCGTCCAGGTCTTGCCGCCGTCGGTCGTCCTGTAGACGCCGCGGTCGTCGCTGTCGGACCAGAGCTTGCCCGGGGCGCACGCGTAGACCGTGTCGGTCCTGACGGGATCCACGAGGATCTTCACGATCCGCTCCGTGCCGGAAAGCCCCATGTTCGTCCAGTTGTCGCCGCCGTCGACCGACTTGTAGACGCCGTCGCCGATCGAGACGCTGTTGCGCGTCCAGGATTCGCCCGTCCCGACCCACACGACCTTCGGGTTCTTCGGATCGATCGTCACGGCGCCGATCGACTGCACCGGCTGCTTGTCGAAGACCGGCTTGAACGTCGTCCCGCCGTTTACCGACTTCCACACGCCGCCCGAGGCCGCGCCGACGAAGACCGTCAGGCGGCCGCCCTCGCGCACTGCGTCGAGCGCCGCGATGCGGCCACTCATCTTTGCCGAGCCGATGTTGCGAGCGCCGAGGCCGGAGATCGTCTCGGAGTCGACGCGGACGGCCGCTGCCGGTTCCGCCGCCCGGGCCAGGAGCGCCGCGCCGAGGATGCCCGACATAAACCCGACCAGCGTTCGTGCCTTCATGGCGCCCCTCACTTCGACACCGCCGGCGCCGCGGGCTGACGGAACATCTGTTCGTCCATCGGCACGTTCGCCTCGATCCTGTCGTACACGACGGTCGAGCGGTTCTGGCTGCCCTTGCGCCCCTGCTCGATCGAGTGGGGGAGGTACCAGCCGGCGACCGCTTTGTAGTCGCCGAGCGTGACCTCCGTCTCCTGTTCGGCGCCTCGGATCACGCGCTTGAACTCGATCTTGATCGGGACGAAGTAGTCCGTGTCCACGTAGTAGTACTGAACGTCGCCGTTCTTCAGCGTCAGCTTGAGCTTCCAGGCGTCGGTGCCTTCGGCGGTATCGGCGCCGACCAGCTCGAGCGCGCTGCCCCTTTCCTTGTAATGAACGATCTGGCCGTCGAAGGCCGAGTCCTCGACGATCGACTTCAGCTCGTCTTCGCCGAGGGGCTCCGGGTCCTTCTTGCCCCCCCAGGGCTCGATCTTCCAGCCTGTCTTGCCGTCGTATGCGGTCACGCCCGTCATGCCCGCGAATGTGACTTCCTGGCGCACGAGGTTCGGCCGCTCGTTCAACTCGACGACCTTCGCCTCGAATCCGCCGCCTCCCCGGAACATGCCGCTGCGCTTGAGCGTCTTGACGGCCTCGATCTTCTCCATCCCACCGATCGTCTTGACGTATCTCGCGACGATCTCGTCGGCGGTCGGCATCGCGGCCGGCGCCTGGGCCATGAGCGGCGCGGCCAGCAGCGCCAGGCAGGCAAGTGAACCCTTGCGTCGAAGCATCGGTCTCCTCCGTCGAAAAATGAAGCGCGAGGCGGCCCCGGTGGGGGCGCCCGAGAGGGTATTACGACTGGGAGCGGGGCGAGGTTCTATCAGGAAGGGGTCCGACCCCCTGCGGGGGTCAGGCTGCGAAGTCGGCGATCAGGGCTGGATCACGAGATGGGTCCCGCCGAAGATCTCGAGCGCGGCGCCCGTGATGCCGGCGGCGTCGTCGGAGGCGAGGAAGAGGATGGCCTTGGCGACGTCGCGGGGCCAGAGTTTTTCGGCCAGCGGCTCGGCGTGGACGCCTTCGCCCTCGTCCTTGCGGTTCTCGACGGTGCCCGGGCACACGGCGTTGACCGCGATGTTGTGGGAACGGAACTCGCGCGCCAGGGCCTGCGTCATGCCGATCAGGCCGAACTTCGCCGCGCTCTGGGCGACGACGTTGGCGTCGCCGCGCATGCCGTGGATCGAGGACACGCTGACGATCCGGCCGCGCCGCCGTTCGACCATGCCGGCGAGGACCGCGCGGCAGAAGGACGCCGCGCCCGTCAGGTTCGTCGCGATGACCCGCTCCCAATCCTCGGGCGCGAGCTTCAGGAAGGGCCGCCAGAGGAAGACCCCCGCGTTGTTGACCAGAATGTCGACAGGGCCGAGCTCGCGCTCGGTGCGCGCGACGCAGTCCTCCGCGGCGCCCGGCGCCGTGATGTCGGCGGGAAGGGCGAGGCTTCTTGCGCCCGCCGCCGCGATCTGGCGGGCGGTCTCCTCGACCTCGGCCCCGGTGCGCGCGACGAGCGCGACCCGCGCGCCCTCCTCGGAAAATCTCAGCGCGATCGAGCGGCCGATGCCGCGGCCGGCGCCCGTGACGAGGACGGTGCGGTTCTGGAATCTCATTCGCCTTCGACCTTTCCGAGCTCCGCGAAGAGCTCCTCGGAGAACAGCCGTCCGGAATCGCGGCCGGTGAATGTGGGCCCGGTCAGCAGCGAGACGTCGCCTTCCGTTTCCGCGGGCCGGTCGAGGCGCACCCGTTCGACCGCGAGTGGGAAGATCCGGCGGGCCGGATCGGCGGTCGAGACGTGCCCGCGGCCGGCGCGAGCCTGGATGGACGCCGTCATCTGGCGGTGGAGGTAGAGGACCGTCGCCACGCCGCGGCGGACGAGGTTGAAGGCCGTGCGGCTTTCCCCGAGGACGGCGACGGCGAGCCCGGTCGCCGAGTTGGCGCGCAGCTCTCCGAGGGTCAGGAGCGCGACGCGCGGGAACCCCTGAGGGTCGGTCGTGATCAGCGGGAGGACCAGGCGGCGACGGCGGCGAAATCCTTCGCCGGACAGCGCCAGCTGAAGGTCCCGGGGCATGCGGCTGAATTCGGGCACTCGATGGGAAGTGTAGTCGAGAGTCCGGAGCCTCGGGCCGTGGCCGCGAGGGAAATATGATCGCCCGATGAGGCGGAGGGCGATCGGCGTCGTGCTCGTGCTGGTCGCGGCGGCGGCGCGGGCGTCGGCGCTGGATGCCAACGTGCGCTTCGAAAAGATCGCGACGGCGACGCTGCCGAAACCGGCCGAAGTGCTCGTCGTGACGCCTCCTTCCTACGCCTCCTCGCCCGGGCGCCGCTTCCCGGTTCTCTATTTCCTCCACGACGGGTACGGCGACGGGCGGACGCTCGAGCGCCGCGGCATCGCGGTGGAGGCACTGGTGCGCATGAAGGACGGGAGGCTCCCGGAGTTTCTGATCGTGGCGCCGGACGCCCCGGGCAGCTGGTTCTCCGACTCGTACGACGGCAAGCGCCGGTACGAGGAGTTCCTGACCGGCGACCTGCCGCGCGCGATCGAGGAGCGCTTCCGCGTCATCCCGGGCAGGAGGGCGCGCGGTATCACCGGAATCTCGATGGGCGGCTATGGCGCCGTCAAGACCGCGCTGAGACACCCCGGGCTCTACGCCTCCGTGTCGTCGCTGTCCGGGGCGATCATCCCTTTCGGATGGGATGAGCTCGAGCGTTACAGTTTCGTCGCCCGCTACACGTTGAAGAGCGTGTTCGGCAGGTCGAGGCAGGAGAATTCGCTCGACGCGAACGATGCCTGGCACATCCTCTGGGGGCTGTGTTTCGCAGCGCCGCCTTTCGAAGTCGAACTGCGCGCCGGGACCGAGGACGTCTACGGCCTCGACGGCGTCGCGGCGCAGTACGGCATCCTGTTGAACGACGCCGGCGTGCCGACGACGGTCGTCCTCGAGCCGGGCCGCCACGACTGGAGCTACTGGAAACACGCAATGCTCGACATCCTGGCCTGGCACGGCGCGCGCTTTGAATATGATCCGTAGTTCGATGATGAACGACGCCAACGGCCACCGCCTCGTCCTCTGGGACATCGACGGGACGCTGCTCTCGGCGGGCCGGGTGGCGCGCGACGCGATCCTCCTGTCCCTCAAGACGTCCTACGGCTGGAACTCCTCGCCGGACCACGAGGACCGGGGCAAGTTCGACTTCTCCGGCAAGACGGATCCGCAGATCGTCCGGGAGCTCGTCATGGAGGACGTCGGGCGCGAGCGATTCGAGTCGGGCCTGCCCCGGGCCCTCGACCTCTATCTCGAGGAGCTCGAGAGACAGTTGAAACCCGGCACGGTCGTGCCCAAGCCCGGCGTCCCGGAACTGCTCGAGCGTCTGGCCGCACAGCCGCGCGTGACGCTCGGCCTCTTGACGGGAAACCTCGAGCGCGGCGCGCGCCTGAAGCTCGCGCCCCCGGGTTTCAACCGGTACTTCCCGTTCGGGGCCTTCGGCAGCGACTCCGCCGACCGGTACCAGCTCCCGCCCGTCGCGGTGGAGCGCGCACTGGCGCACACGGGCCGGCGCTACGCCGGCAAGTCCGTCGTGGTCGTCGGCGACTCGGTCCACGACGTCGCCTGCGGCCGTTCCATCGGCGTGCGCGCCGTGGCGGTCGCGACCGGGATCACGAGCCCCGCGGCGCTCGCGGCCGAAAAACCGGACGCCCTGTTCGAGAATTTCGCGGACACGGGCCGGGCGCTGGCGGCCATTCTGGGATGAAGGCGCGCGTTTTCCTCGCTCTCGTCCTCGCCTCCGGCTGCGCCTCCGCGCCGCCCCCGCAATCCTCCGCAGCGGCTGCCGCGCCGGGCGCGACTTCCCACGCGCCCTACGACGGCCCGCCCGTCGCCTCGGACACGGTGGCGATTGCGCTCGACCTCGACGCCGCCCGCAGCATCCTGGCGCTCTTGTCCGCCCCGGCGTTCAATGCGAGCGGCACGCGGGCGCTCGAAAGCCTCCCGGCCGTGCAGACGGCCATCCGCGATTCGAAGCGGCCGCCCGACGTTTTCGAGCACGACTTCGCGGCCGCGTTCGAAGACAAGACGCGCGTGACGGGTTTCGACTTCCGGAGGATCCGCGAAGACCGGGCGCGATGGGAAGAACTCGTCGCGATGATCTCCGGCCGGGAAGCGGAGCTGACGAAGCTCACGTCCGACCGGGCGCGCGCGCTACTCCCGGCCGATCGCCCGGTGTCCGTGACCATGGCGATCTTCCTCACGTTCGGCCTTCCGGGACGCGCCGACCACATCGCGGTGCCCGACGCCAACGGCGCCGGGTGGTCGGTGGTCGTGGACCTGTCGCGCGCCCTGTCGGACGTCCAGTCCTCGCCGCCGGCCGAGCAGGTCAAGCACCTCTCGCGCCTGATGGCGGCCGAGGCCTACCGGCGGGCCTGGGCGGAGTACCGCGCGGGAAGCTCTGAATGGCAGAAACGGGACGCCGCGCTCGGACAGCTCGAGCCCCTCCTGCGGTACGTGGCCCAGGCGGGACCGGTCGCGCTCTACAGCGTCGACGAGAACTTCTTTCCCCTGGCCGTCTGGCTGAGGCAGCCGATGACGGGCGTCCTGGACGAGTTGAACCGCGTGGCAGACCGCCTCGTTTCGGCCGAGGGCGACCTCGATACGCGCATGGGCATCGCCGCGGAAATCCAGAAGCCGGACTTCACGGCGCGCGTGGCGGGGCCGGCGGGCGCGTTCCTCGCGGACGGGATCATCCAGGGGCTCGGGGTCGATGCCTACCGGGCGGCGCTTTCCGGCGGGCCGAGGGCGTTTTTCGCGGCCTACGCGCGCGCCTCGGAGCGCAAGGGAAGCGGCCTGATGCCGCTCGGCAAGGCGATCCGCGATCAGCTGGCGGCGGCGCAGCCGCAGCAGCCCAAGCCTTAGAACAGCAGGGAGGATTTCTGGACTCGTTTCTCGCCCTCGAGAAGATGCTGCTCCTCTTGTGCGCGGACCTGGCGATCATCATCGGCTCCGCGCGCGTCTTCGGCTGGCTCTTCGGAAAGGTCGGCCAGCCGCCGGTCGTGGGCGAGATCCTCGCCGGCGTGATCCTCGGGCCCTCGCTGCTCGGCCGTCTCTACCCGGGGGCGATCAAGACCATGCTGACCCCGCAGACGACGCCCGTTCTTTCCGCGATCGCGCAGATCGGCCTCGTGCTGCTGATGCTCCTGATCGGCCTCGAATTTCCGTTCGACCGGCTGCGCCACGCCGCGCGGGCCTCCGCCTTCGTGGCGGTCGCAGGAATCGCCGTTCCGTTCGCCGCGAGCTACGCGCTGGCCGGTTACCTCTTGCGGATCTCCCCGGTGGCGGCGCCCGAGCTCGCGTTCCGGCTCTTCTTCGCGACGGCCGTTTCGATCACGGCGATCCCGATCATGGGGCGGATCCTCATGCACACGCGCCTGACCCGGACGCGCCTGGGGCTGACCTCGATCACCGCGGCCGCGATCGACGACGTGCTCGGCTGGACGCTGCTCGGCGCCGTGGTGTCCATGGTCACGCACGGCAGGGCGGACCTGGCCGCGCTCGCCCTCTCGTTCGCGGGCGTGGCCGTGCTCGCCGTCGGCTTCTGGGCCCTCGGGCGCTTCGGGCTGGCGCGGCTCTCGATTCGGCGCGCGGAGACGGGAGGCGTCCCGGCCGGAACGCTCGCGGCCGTGCTCGTCGTCGTGTTCGCTGCAGCGATGGCCACGAACGCGCTCGGCGTCTTTTCGATCTTCGGCGGATTTCTCTGCGGCATCGCGGGGTCCTTCAATCGCGAGCTGGCGGAGGGGATTCGCACCTCCATCGGGGACCTGGTCGCGGTCCTCTTCCTGCCGATCTTCTTCGTCTTTTCGGGGCTGCGCACGGACATCGGCTCGCTCGGCTCCGATCCGCGCCTCTGGGTGGCGCTCGGCCTGGTGATCTTCGTGGCGTGCGCGTCGAAGTTCGGGGCGACGGCCGTGGCGGCGCGGGCGAGCGGCCTGCCCTGGAAGGAATCGCTGTCGATCGGGCTGCTCATGAACACCCGGGCCCTGATGGCCCTCGTCGTGATCAACATCGGCGCCGACATGGGAGTCATCTCGCCCACGGCGTTTTTCTGGCTCGTGAGCATGGCGCTCTTCACGACGGTCATCACGACGCCGATCCTGACGCGGCTCTACCCATCGCCCGGGGCCGCCGAGGCGTGGGGCGAGCCCCTGTCCGGATCGGAGGGCACGGGATAGAGTTTCCCGAAACGACATGGTGGGGTCTCTGCAAGGAGGAGTCATGCGCGCGACTCGAGTGTTTCTGCGGTTGGCCGCGGCGGCGGCCCTTTGCGCGCTGGCCCCGCGCGGCGCGCGGGCGCAGACGCCGCCGATCGCCATCGCGGTGGACGCGAGCGACGCGCCGCGGCACATCTTCCACGTCCGGGAAACCATCCCGGCCGCGCCGGGAGCTCTGACGCTCGTCTACCCGAAGTGGATCCCGGGCGAGCACAGCGCGGCGGGCCCGGTGGCCGACTTCGTCGGTCTGAAGATCGCTTCCGCGGGCCGGCCGCTGCCCTGGAAGCGCGTTCCCACGGAGATGTGGAGCGTGACGTGCGACGTGCCTGCCGGAGGCGGCTCGATCGAGGTCGCCTTCGACTACGTCCCGCCGCTGCACGCGTGGACGACGTCGACGGCGCAGTTGCTCGTCGTCAACTGGTGGTCCGTGCTCGTCTACCCCCGGGGACCCAACGACAACGCGATCCTGTTCGCGCCGTCCTTGACGCTGCCGGCCGGATGGAAGTACGGGACCGCGCTGCCGGTCGCGGGCCAGTCCGCCGACACGATCACGTTTGCCCCGACGTCGCTCGTCATGCTGATCGACTCGCCGGTGCTCGCCGGGGCGCATTTCAGGACGATCGATCTGACTCCCGGCCAGAAGCCGGCGCACTCCCTGCACCTGGCGGCCGACAGCGCGGCCGCGCTCGAGATCTCCGAGGAGGACGTCGCGCACCACCGGCGTCTGGTCGCCGAGGCGCTGGCGCTCTTCGGGGCGCGGCACTACGGCGACTACCACTTCCTGCTCACGCTGTCGGACCACATTCCGTCCAACGGCCTCGAGCACCACGAGGCGAGCGACAACCGCGGCCTCGAGCGCTCTTTCACGGACGAGTCGGCAAAGGAGGTGCTGGGCTCGCTCCTGCCGCACGAGTACGTCCATTCATGGAACGGCAAGTACCGCCGGCCCGAGGGGCTCGTGTCGGGCGTGTCGGCGGACTACCAGGAGCCGGTCGACAGCAGCCTGCTCTGGGTGTACGAGGGGCTGACCGAGTACTACGGCGACGTCCTCGCGGCGCGCAGCGGCCTGCGGAGTCCAGAGCTCTACCGGGAAAATCTCGCGCTCTTCGCGGCCGGGATGGATCACCAGGCCGGGCGCGCGTGGCGTCCGCTCGAGGACACGGCCGTCGCCGCGCAGCTGCTCTACGATGGGCGGCCGGACTGGGCGTCCTGGCGCCGCGGGGTGGACTTCTACACCGAGAGCGAGCTCATCTGGCTCGAGGCCGACACGATCATCCGGCAGAGCTCGGGGGGCAAGAAATCGCTCGACGATTTCGCGCGGGCCTTCCATGGCGCGCCCGGGGGCGGGCCGGCGGTCAAGACGTACAAGTACCAGGACGTGATCGCCGCGTTGAACGCCGTCGCTCCCTACGACTGGAACGGGTTCTTCGAGGCTCGCGTGCGCCGCGTCGCGCCCCGCGCGCCGCTCGGCGGCATCGAGAACGGCGGCTGGAAGCTCGTCTACTCGGACGTCAAGCCCGAGCTCGTCCGGGCGGCCGAGGAGCAGACGAAACTCCACGACTTCTGGTACTCGCTCGGGATCGTCGTCGAGGGGGAGGGGGGCGCGGGCGCAACGGAGGACGGCGTGATCCGCGACGTGGTCCCGGGACTTCCCGCCGCGGCGGCTGGCCTCGGGCCGGGAATGCGGCTGGTGGCCGTCAACGGCCGGCGCTATTCGGAGAAAGTCCTTCGCGACGCGCTGCGCGCGGCGAAGACCGGCCAGGAGCCGATCGAACTGCTCGTCGAGAATGTCGAGATGTTCCAGACCGTCAAGGTGGACTACCACGGCGGCGAGAAGTACCCGCACCTCGAGCGCGACCAGACGAAGCCCGATCTCTTGTCGGCGATCGGCAAGCCGCTGGCGCCGGCAGGCGGCAAGCCGTAAGCATGAGCCAGGCAGAGGAGGAGATCCTCCGCGAAAAGGAAGGGGCGCTGCGGACGGTGCTCTCGCAGGTGCCCCTGGTCCTCTGGACGACCGACCTGGAGTTGCGGTTCACGGACACGATGGGTGCGGAGCTCGAGCTCCTGAATCAGGAACCGGGCGACGTGCGCGGGATGAACCTCTTTTCCTATTTCCGGACGACCGACCCGGAGTTCGAGCCCATCGCGGCGCACCGCCGCGCGCTCGCCGGCGAATCGGTCACGTACGAGGCGACCTGGAAGCACCGGACGTTCCAGACGCACGTCGAGCCGCTTCGCGGCGCCGACGGAGCGATCCATGGCGTCATCGGCGTCGCCTTCGACATCACGGGACTCAAGCGGGCCGAGGAAGATCTGAGGCGGTCGGTCGCCTTGCTGCAGGCGACGATCGACTCGACCGCCGACGCGATCCTCGTCGTGGACGCCAACGGCCGGATGGCCAACTTCAACCGCCGCTTCGTCGCGCTGTGGGGGATTCCGGACGCCGTTGCGGAGGGCCGCGACGAAGGCGAGGCCCTGGCCTCGGTCCTGGACAAGCTCGTGGACCCCGCGGCGTTCGTCAAGAAGGTCATGAGCGTCTACGCGCACCCCGAGGCCGTCAGCCACGACGTGCTCGAGCTGAAAGACGGGCGGCTGATCGAGCGGGATTCGTTGCCCCAGGTCGTCGACGGCCGGACGGTCGGGCGCGTGTGGAGCTTCCGCGACGTCACGGAACGCCAGCAGGCCGAGGAGGGCGTCGAGCAGACCCTCTCGCTCCTGAAGGCGACCGTCGAGGCCGCGGGGGACGGCATCCTCGTGGTGGACACCGAGGGTCGCATCGTGAGCTTCAACCGCAAGTTCGTGGAGATGTGGCGCATCCCCGACGGCGTGATGGCCGCGCGCGACGACAACGAAGCGATGGCGTTCGTCCTCGACCAGCTGCGCGATCCCGAGCGCTTCCTGCAGAAGGTGCGGGACTTGTACGCGCAGCCCGAGGCGAAGAGCTACGACTGGCTCGATTTCAAGGACGGGCGGATGTTCGAACGGTATTCCTCGCCCCAGAAGGTCGCGGGCAAGACGGTCGGCCGCGTCTGGAGCTTCCACGACGTGACCCGCGTCCGCCTCATGGAAGATACGATCCGGCGCCACACGCGCGCCTTCGACCACATCCGCGACGCGGTGATCACCCTGGATCTCGAGGCCCGGATCGTGGACTGGAATCCGGGCGCCGAGCGGATGTTCGGCTACTCCAAGGCGGAGATGCTCGGCGAGACGCCCGACCTCCTGCGCCCGGCCGGCGCAACCGTCACCGCGATCGACCTGCTCGCGACGATGCGGCGCGAGGGCCGCTGGAACGGCGAGGCCCGGTTCGTTCGCAAGGACGGGACGAAAGGCGTGGGCGACATCGTCGTCGTCCCGCTCTTCGACGACTTCGGACGGGTCCTCGCGGCGCTGGCGGTGTGCCACGACGTGACGGACCGCAAGAGCCTCGAAGAGTACCGCCGGCGGGAGGCGAACCCGTAGCACGCATGCGGCAATCGCCGACGCGTCGCGACCGCTTCCACGCAGTGACCGCGGGCTTCCTCGGTTGGACGATGGATGCGTTCGACTTCTTCGTCGTCGTGTTCCTCGTCGACACGCTGGCCGAGCGCTTCGGCGTGACGAAGAAAGAAATCATCTGGACCATGACGGCGACCCTCGCCATGCGCCCCGTCGGCGCCGTCATCTTCGGCCTGCTCGCCGACCGGTACGGCCGCCGCGTTCCGCTGATGGCCAACCTCATCTTCTTCTCCACGGTCGAGGTGCTCTGCGGCTTCGCGCCGAACTACGCGACGTTCCTCGTGCTGCGCGCGCTCTTCGGCATCGGCATGGGAGGGGAGTGGGGCGTGGGGGCTTCGCTCGCGATGGAGAGCGCGCCGCGCAAGTGGCGGGGCCTGCTGTCCGGAATCCTCCAGAGCGGCTATTCGATCGGCTACCTGCTCGCCGCGGTCGCTGCGCGGTTCGTGCTGCCGGCCTGGGGATGGCGCGCGATGTTCTGGGTCGGAGGCCTGCCGGCCCTGCTCGCATTTTACATCCGCTGGCACGTTCCGGAGTCGGAAGCCTGGAAGCAGCACCGCGCGCCCACGATCGCGGCGATCGGGAAGACGGTGCGAGGCTTCGCGCCGCGGCTCGTCTACCTCGTCGCGCTCATGACGATGATGATGTTTCTCTCCCACGGCACCCAGGACCTCTACCCGGACTTCCTGAAAATCGCGCACGCGATCCCCGCGCCGACCGTCGCCGAGCTGGCGATGCTCTACAACGTCGGCGCCGTCGGCGGCGCGATCCTCTTCGGGCATCTCTCGGAGCGGTTCGGCCGCCGGTTCAGCATGGTCGGCGCCCTCGGCCTGTCGCTCGCCGTCATTCCCTTCTGGGCGTTCGGCGGCTCGCTCGCGGTCCTGGCCGCGGCAGCTTTCTTCATGCAGATGGGCGTCCAGGGGGCCTGGGGCATCATCCCCGCGCACTTGAACGAGCTCTCGCCCGACTCGACGCGCGGCCTCGTCCCCGGCCTCGCCTACCAGCTCGGCATCCTCTTCGCTTCCCCGGTCAACTCGATCCAGTACGCCCTGCGCGATTGGATCGGGTACGGCTGGGCCCTGGCCTCCTTCGAGACCGCGACGATCCTCGTTCTCGCGACCCTGCTGCTCTCCGGGTCGGAGCGGAAGGGGAGGCGGTTCGTGGAGGAAGTGGCCGAGGTCTGATCTCTGCAGGCGCCTGCTTCTTCGCCGGCTCCCAGCTTCCGTGGCCGACCTTCTCGTCCCGTGGATACGTCCGTGATGCTCAGCGAGCGTTTCAGAATGGCGCTTCTACCGCGACTGCGTTCCGCGGGCTAGGATAGAGGGCCGTGAGCATTTCGCCGGGGACACGTCTGGGCCCGTACGAGGTTCTGTCGCCCATCGGCGCCGGGGGCATGGGAGAGGTCTATCGCGCGCGGGATTCGCGCCTGGGCCGTGACGTCGCCATCAAGGTCCTGCCCGCGGAGCTGGCTTCGAACGAGGAGCGCCTGAAGCGCTTTGAAAAGGAAGCGCGCTCGGCCTCGGCGCTGAGCCATCCCAACATCGTCACCGTCTTCGACATTGGGACGACCGACGGGATCTCGTGGATGGCGATGGAACGGGTCGACGGGGACACGCTCCGCAAGATCCTGGCAGGCGGAGCGATGCCGCTCAAGAAGCTCCTGGCGTGCGGGTCCCAGATCGCGGAGGGGCTCGCCAAGGCGCACACCACCGGCATCGTCCATCGGGACCTGAAGCCCGAGAACGTGATGGTGACCAGGGAAGGCATCGTCAAGATCCTCGACTTCGGGCTGGCGAAGCTGACCCTGCCGAGCGCGGAGAGCGGCGAGCTGACGCACTCGCCCACGGTCTCGGCGGCGACCGAAGCCGGCGTCGTGCTCGGCACGGTCGGCTACATGTCACCCGAGCAGGCCCTCGGCCAGGCGCTCGACTTTCGCTCGGACCAGTTTGCCCTGGGCGCGATCCTGTACGAGATGTCGACGGGCAGGCGGGCCTTCGCGCGCCCGAGCGCTCCGGAAACCATGACGGCAATCATTCGCGAGGAGCCCGTGCCCCTCGCCACGGCGGCACCCGAGACCCCTCTCCCGCTGCGCTGGATCGTGGAACGGTGCCTGGCAAAGGACCCGGAGGAGCGCTACGCCTCGACGAAGGACCTCACGCGCGACCTCGCGCGGCTCAAGGACGGCCTCTCGGAGGCGAGCCTGTCGGGCACGGCAGCCGTCGCGGCCCCGGCTCCCCGCAGGAGCCTGCGCACCGTCGTCGGCGCGGCCGGGGCGGCCGCCCTCGTGCTGGGCGCCGCCATCGGCGTGGTGGCGACCAGAAAACCGCCGCCGGGACCGACACTCTACCGCCCCCTGACGTTCCACCGGGGCTCCCTCGGCGGCGCGCGCTTTGCCCCGGACGGCAAGACCATCCTGTATTCCGCAGCCTGGGAGGGAAAGCCCCCCCAGATGTTCTCGACGCGCCTGGACTCGACCGAGTCGACCGCTCTGCCGTTTCCCAGCGCCGACCTGCTTTCGATCTCGGCCGCCGGCAAGCTCGCGATTCTCGTCCTTCACGGCAGCGATTCCGCCGCCATCGCCGAGGCGTCCATGGCAGGGGGAGCGCCCCGGGAGCTCGTTGCCGCCAATCCTCCCGATGCCCTGCAATTCGCCCAGCCGGTGGCGGACTGGCTTCCTGGCGAAGATCGCCTCGCGGTCGTGCGCGACGGCCAGCTCGAGTTCCCCGTCGGCAAGGTCCTCGTGCCGAGGTCCGCGACGACCCAGGTGACCGGCTTGAGGTTTTCCCCCGACGGGCGACAGATCGCCTACATCGAGTTCCAGGGCAGGCTCAGCCATGCCCTCGGGATCGTGGACCTGTCCGGAAAGAAGAGGATCCTCTCGGCGGGTTGGGAGATCATCTCGTCGATCGCCTGGCATCCCGGAACGGGCGAGATCTGGTTTTCGGCCCGCAAGCTCGGCGCCGGCATCGGGGTCGTCGCGCTGCACGCCATCTCCACCTCGGGCGCCGAACGCCTCGTGGCCCAGACGCCGCAACTCCTGATCGTCCAGGACATCGCCCGCGACGGACGGGTCCTCGCGCGCAGCGACGATTGGCCGGAGACGATGATGTGCCTGCCGCCGGGCGCCTCGCGGGAGATCAACCTGACGTGGTTCGACTTTTCCGAGGGTTCCTCGCTGTCGGCGGACGGGCAGGACGTGCTCTTCCTGGAGGGAGGCGCCGCAGCCGGCGCGACGGGCGGCGTCTACATGCGCAAGACCGACGGCTCGACGGCGGCCGTCCGACTCGTGGACGGCTGGAACGTGTCGGAACTCTCGCCCGACAAGAAGTGGATCGTGCAGTCTCAGCCGGACCGGCTGAACCTGATTCCGGTCGGGCCGGGCGAGTCGAAGACGATCCAGGACAAGGATTTCGAGTACCGAAGGGCGCGGTGGTTCCCGGACAGCAAGAGGCTTTTCTTCTCGGCGTCAACGCCGGGCCATGACCGGCGCCTGTTTGAACGGGACGCATCGGGTGGACCGCCGCGACCCATCACGCCCGAGGGAACGGGGGTCGGGCGGCTGTCCCCCGACGGCAAGACCATTCTCGCTCCTGACAAGAGCGGCAAGTGGGCCCTCTACCCGATCGGCGGAGGAGAGGCCCGCCCGGTATCCGGCATCCAGGAGGACGACGAAGTGCTCGGTTTCGACGACAAGGGCCAGAACCTCTATCTGGCGACCGGAGGACTCACGGTGCGCTTCGAGCGGCTCGACCTGGCGACCGGAAAGCGGACCTTCTTCCGGGAAATCACACCGTCCGATCCGACCGGCGTCGCCGCGATCACCGCCTATCAGCTGACTCCGGACGGCAGGGCCTATTGCTACAGCTTCATGCGCAGCCTTTCGCGACTCTACGTGGTCGAGGGGCTGCGGTAGCCCACACGGCCTCTCGGTTCGAGCTGTGGCGGACACGTTCGCCAAGAATTCGAACCGCCGGCGAGTTGAGTTTTCAAGCCGTCCTCTTTGACGGGCCCATCCCCGTCTGCCAGCGTATCGCGGGTGAGGCGACACGCTGAAGGGCTCTAGGACTCAGCCTCGCCAAGAACGCCAACCACCTCGGCTTCTACGATCATCCGTGCGCTCAGGCCGGCGAGGCCTCCCCGTCAACCGTGCGGACCCGACGACTCGCCCGGAGCAGAGGCTTGTGGTATCCTCACCATTGGTCGCTCGACCGGCGTGCGCCCGAGAACCTCGGGCGGCGATTCTCCAATCAGGGGTGATTCTTTGCGATTACTGCATTCGAACGCATCTCGGCGTTTTCCGGCGCTCATTGGCCTCATCGGCATGCTCATCGCGCCGGCTCCCGCCTTCTCTGGCGTTGGGCCCGCGGCCGAAGAGCCGTACCGCCTGCGCTTCCACCATCTCCACACCGGGGAGCGTCTCGACGTCGTGTACCGGCGCGCGGATGGCTACGATCCCGCCGCGCTGACCCGGGTCGATCGAGTCCTGCGCGACTGGCGCAAGGACGACGTCCACGCGTACGACCCGCGCCTTCTGGATCTGCTCCGCGACCTGCTGGCTTCCCTCGGGCGGCCCGACACCGAGATCGAGGTGATCTGCGGTTATCGCACGCCGGCCACCAACGAGTCCCTGCGGCAGAGCGGGCACGGCGTCGCACGGCAGAGCATGCACGTGCAAGCGATGGCGATCGACATCCGCCTGCCGGGCGTGCCGACCGCGGAGCTTCGCGATGCCGCGCTGCGTCTGGGTCGCGGCGGAGTCGGGTACTACGCCGCTTCCGACTTCGTGCACGTCGACGTCGGGCGCGTCCGGCGCTGGTAGGACCTCGCGGAAGGGGACCGCTCGTTCACGGGTACGGGTAGCCCTTGGCCAGCGCCTGCGCGAGGTCGGCGTCGTGGCCGTAGATGTCGTCGTAGAAGTGCACCTCGCCGTTCTCGTAGGCGAGCGCCGTCGCATAGACGATGAAGACCGGCACCGGGCGGTCGAGCTTCACGGTCACGTCGTCCGGTCCCGTCTGCATCGCCTCCCGCACGCGCTCGAGCGTCCAGTCGGGGTTGTCGCGGAGCACCCAGGCGGCGAGCTCGGCCGGCTTCTCGACGCGGATGCAGCCGTGGCTGAAGTCCCTCCGGCTCTTCGCAAACAGCGAGACCGACGGCGTGCTGTGCAGGTACACGTTGAACTCGTTCGGGAATATCAGCTTGACGAGCCCCAGGGCGTTGGCCGGGCCGGGCTTCTGGCGAACGGCGAGCTGGCCGGCCTTCAGTTTCGCGAGGACGTCGTCGGAGATCGGGCCGTCGGTGACGACCTTGCCATCGGGCGTGGTGACCTCGTAGTTCTTCTTGGCGATGTAGTTCCGGTCGCGCGTGATGGCGGGCACGATCTCGCCTCGGAGGATGCTCGGCGGGACGTTCCAGTACGGCCGGAAGACGACGTAAGTCATGTCCCGCGAGAAAACCGGGGTCTGGGTCGGCGCTGCCTTGCCGACGATGACGCGCATCTCCATGGCGACGTTGCCCTTCGCGTCGGCCGCGCGCAGTCGGAAGTCGGGGATGTTCACGACGATCGGAGGCGCCGAGAACTGGGATGGGAGCCAGCGCCAGCGCTCGAGCGCGAGCTGCAGCTGCCGGAGGCGATCCGCGAGCGGGACGTTGAGCTGCTTGACGGTGCCCGGTCCGAGCCGGCCGTCGTCGTCGAGGCCGTGGCGGCGCTGAAAGCGTTTGACACCCTCGGCGAGGGCGGCGTCGTAGAGGGCGGGATCGGCGGGCGGCGGCGCATCGGCCGGGAGGTCGCCGACGAGCGCGAGGCGCCGGCGAAGCGCCGCCGCGCCGGCGTACGGCTCACCGGGTCTGATGGCCTTCGCCGGGACGGGTAGCGCTTCCACGGCCGCGCCCCGCGCCATCTCCGTGTAGCGGACCAGCGCCGCCTCGGTCCGTCGATATCCGCCGAACGGAGGCTCGACGCCGGCCAGCAGGGCGGAGACGTCTGCGGCCGTCATCAGCCGATCGCGGAGGAAGCGCGGCAGGTCGTACTCCTTCGCCTCGACGCTCAGACCGAATTGGAAGTGCTGCGGGTTGATCCGCCCGATGTGCAGATCGGACACGAGACGCATCGCGCAGACCGTGAGCGCCACGTCGAAGCGCGCGGGATCGGCGTTCGGAGCCTTCAAGGCCTGGAGGCGGGCGTCCCATCGGGACGCGTCGTAGTCCTCGGGCTCGAGTCCACTCTTCCATGCGTCCCGGAAGGCCTGAACCATGGAGAGCGCCGGCGCGGACGGCTGTCCTCCCCGGATCCAGGCCGGCGCGTAGCCGGCCGGCGCATAGAAGCCTTCCACAAGGACCCTGTAGTCGGAAAAATCCGGCCAGCGCAGGTCCGCGAGACGGCCGCTCGCGACGATCTGCCGCATCGCAGCAGCCTGCGCCGGCGGCGCTGTGGCCGCCTCCTGGGCAACCGTTTGGAAACTCACAGCGAGGCCGATCGACGCAAGCGCCGAGAGCTGCAGCAGCCGGAGTCCTCGAGGGTTGGGCAACTCAGAAGACTCTATCGCGGGTCTTGAGGTCAATGCCGTTTCGAAACCGAAAGTCGCCGAAGCCAGACCGGCGCAGACCGGGGCCCGGTCCGGCCAGGGCGTTCGCCGAGAAGGCTTTGCCCCATCAAAGGGCGTCGGACGGCTGAACTAGACTCGCCCATCGAGAGTTGGCTCGACGAGACGCGCCACACGCTTGGTCGGGCCTCACGGGCGCGGTGACAAAACCGAGCCGGAAGCAAAGGAGACTGCCATGAAACGCTGCGTTCAACGGTTCCTGGATCTCGTCCTAGTTCTCTTCGTTCTCGTCGCCTTTTCGGCGACGGCAAACGCCGAAGCTCCCGACACAGACGTCGTTTCACGAACCTCGAACGTCGGTGGCGTCGAGCTGCATTACCTGACGGCCGGGAACGGCCCTTCGGTGATCCTCCTCCACGGCTACGCCGAAACGTCGCGAATGTGGCGACCACTCATTCCGGTGCTCGCGAAGCGGTTCACCGTGATCGCCCCGGACCTGCCCGGCATCGGTGATTCGGGCATCCCGGCCAGCGGACTGGACATGAAGTCCGCCGCGACGCGCATTCACGATCTCGCCCGCTCGCTCGGCGTCCAGAAGGCCGAAGTCGTCGGGCACGACATCGGCCTGATGGTCGCGTACGCCTACGCCGCACAGTATCCGTCGGAGGTGACGAAACTCGTCTTGATGGACGCATTTCTTCCGGGAGTGCCCGGCTGGGAAGCCATCTACAACAATCCGGGCATATGGCATTTCCGGTTCAACGGCCCGACGCCGGAGAAGCTGGTCGAGGGGCGCGAGCGGACCTATTTCTCCTACTTCTGGAACGACCTTGCCGCCGACAAGAACCACTCGCTCTCAGAAGCGGACCGGGAGGCCTACATCGCCGCCTACTCGCGTCCCGGGCGGATGAAGGCGGGATGGGCCTACTTCGTTTCGTTCCAGCAGGCGGCGAAGGACTTCGCCGAGCTGTCCAGAACGAAGCTCACGATGCCCGTACTCTCGATTGGCGGCGACAAGTCCCTCGGCAAGGAGCTCGGCGAACAGGTCAGACTCGTCGGCACGAACGTGACGGTCGTCGTGCTGAAGGACGCCGGGCATTGGATTCTCGAAGAGCAGCCCGCGGCAACGACGGCGGAGCTGGTGAAGTTCCTGTGAGAGTCGTCATCGGTACGCTCGCGCTCTGTTCCGCACTTGCCGCGGGGGCCCAGAGCCTTCCCGAGTTCCGGATGACGCCCCAGGAAATCCGGGCGAGCGAACAGGGCGGAAGTCAGATCGGAAGCTCCGGTCTGCCCGGCGTGCATTCAGAGGTGCTGTTCGGGGACCCTTCGAAGGCAGGCTTCTACACGATCCTGCTCTTCGTCCCGGCGCACACGACGATTCAGGCGCATTCCCATCGCGACGACCGCATTGCGACGGTCGTCTCCGGCGAGTGGCACTTCGGCTATGGCGACCACGTCGACGCGGCGAAATTGAAGACACTCCCTCCGGGAAGCGTCTATTCGGAACCGGGCGGCGTCCAGCACAACCATTTCGCCCGGACGGAAGCCGACCCCGTCATCGTCCAGGTCTCGGGCTATGGTCCGACCGACACGCGCTACTTCGAGGCGGCCAACGAACCGGGGACGACGAAGACGCCGTGATCACGGGCTTCAACTGCCGGGAGTCTGCCCCCGCCCGGTCCCGCCGCCGCCGGCGTCTTGCCCGAGCGCCCCGGGGACGGTGTTGAATTCGTGAACTGGGGACGGTGTTTGACTTCGTGAATTCACGTTTTCAACACCGTCCCCACTCCTCTTTCCCCGGGGCCGAGCGACCTAAGCGCCAATGGGCAACTACCCCTTGCGCCCCCGTGGTGTTAAGAAGGAGGTCCGGCCCCGGTGGCGATCGGCCAGCCACGCGGGTGGACCCCGCTCGAAAGCGCAAACGCCCCACTCGCCAAGGAGGCTTGAGGACATGGAAGCGCACGAGGACGAGAAACCCGCAGGAATCGGCCGATTGCCGCGCAGGCTTCTCGACTGGCTGCGCAACTGGCGACTACGGAGCTGGCGCACGGCCCTGCTCGGCCTGTGGATCGCCTGGTTGATCGTCGGCTTCCTGGTCATCCCACCTGTCGTCCGGAATCTGCTGATCGAAAACCTCCGGAAGCGGGCGGGCCTCGAGGCCACCGTCCGATCGGTCCGATTCAACCCCTTCGCTCTTTCGCTCACCATCGAAGGCCTGTCCATCGCCGATCGCCCGGGGTCCGTACTCTTCTCTGCCGACGAGATCTATGCCAACGCCGAGCTTTCCAGCCTCTTTCGCTGGGCGGCGACGCTGAGCGAGTTCCGCATGGTGAATCCGGTCATCGGGGCGCGGCGCTTCGCCGACGGCAAGATCAATCTGGCCAATGTGGCCGCGGAGGTCCGGCGGCGGCAACCTCCTCAGCCCCCTCAGGCTCGCCCGCCCGATCCGAAATCGAGCCTGCCCCGCCTCCTGCTCCAGCACATCAAAGTCAGCGGGGCCACGATCAACGTCGAGGACCAGGCGCGCGACAAACCTCTGAAGATGGCCTTTGGGCCGTCCGTGTTCGAGCTCTCCGAAATCAGCACGATCCCCGAACGCCAGGGAACCAAGGAAATCACCATCCGCCTGCCCGGATCGGGTGTCGTTCGCGCCACCGGGAGCGTCACGGTGCAGCCGCTCGGGATCGAAGGCGACGTGAGGCTCGAACAGCTTCACCTGAAGGATCTCTGGCCCCTGCTGGAGCCCTACTTCCGATTCACGGTCGAGGGCGGTGAGCTGACGGGTCGCTTTCACTACACGGTCGCGGCTCGCGGACGGCGCGGTCCATGCCCGCATCACCGATTTCGAGAACGCCCTGAAAGACCTGACGGTCGTGAGCGAGGGCGATCGGATCCTCGAAGTTCCGGCCGCCGCGATCACGAAAGGGAGCTTCCGCTGGCCGGAAGCCGAGCTCGCCGTGGAGCGGCTGCGGGTCGAGCGGCCGACCGTCCTGGTGCGGCGGGAAGCCGACGGCAAGATGAGCTGGGAAAAGCTGGTCCCCGCGCCGACGCGGGAGGTGGTCTCCCAGACGTACCAGGAGATCGAGAAGGCCGCGAAATGGACCGTCGAGGTCGGCCTCTTCGAGGTCGTCGATTCGAAGGGTCGCTTCGAGGACCGCACTCTCGACCCGCCCGTATCGCTCGCCACGGACAACATGCAGCTGGCGATCAAGGGCTTCACGACCCGCCCCGGCGCGTACTTTGGCGTGGTCGGCTCGACGTCGCTTCCCAGGGGCGGTACGGCAAAATCGAGCGGCCGGGTCAGCATGAAACCCGTTCAATTCGAAATGGACGTCGCGCTCGACGGCCTCGACCTGACCGTGGCGCAGCCCTACGTGGGCCACTTCCTTCCTTTCGAGCTTCTCTCCGGGAAGGCGGGCTCGAAGGGAAGAGTCACGGGCGGCATGAATGGGGAGAAGGGCCTCTCTGCGAAGTTCGTCGGCGATCTGGAGGCCCGGACGATGGCGCTGCGCGAGACGGTCACGGGCTCGACGCCCCTGAAGTGGGACGCCGTGCAGGTCCGGGGCGTCGAGGCCGGATACGGCCCCACGGCCGTCGCGGTCAAGTCGATTGACGTGCACGGCGCGGGAATCGACCTGGTGATCTCGGAGAGCGGCGCCCTCAGCCTCTCCGAGGTCAAGAAGCACCTGGCCCCAAAGTCGCCGGCGCCGGCGCCAGGCAACCCGATCCCGATCCACGTCGATTCGGTCGTCCTCGCCGGCTGTTCCCTCGCCCTGACGGATCACCGGCTCCGACCTCCCTACACGCTGACCGTCGAGGGCGTCCAGGGCACTGTCAAGGGGATCTCATCCCTCGCGAAGGCCCCGGCGCAGGTCGCGATCGCCGCGGCGGTGCGCGGCGGCGGGGCGGTGACGGTCAAGGGAGCGATCGATCTCTTCCAGATCGGCCGTGTGACCGACCTGCAGCTCGGCGTGCAAAAGGTCGAGATCCCGCCGCTGTCTCCCATGTCGGTCCATTACCTCGGTTATCCGGTCACCCGGGGTCACACCGACCTCGCCCTCGACTACAAGGTCAAAGACCAGCACCTGAAGGGCGCCAACCACATCGTGACCCAGGACCTGACGCTCGGCGACAAGGTCGAGGGCCAGGGGAAGGTGAGTCTTCCGATCAAGCTGGGCGTCTCCCTCCTGACGGACAAGGACGGCCGAATCACGCTCGACTTTCCCGTCGAGGGCCGCCTCGACGACCCGAACTTCGGGATCGGCACGGCGCTCGGGGGGGTCGTTTCCGGGCTGATCAAGTCTCCGTTCCGTCTGCTCTCGAAAAGCGGCGGCGGGAAAGAGAAAGAGGGGGAGGATCTCGGCTACGTCGAGTTTCCGGCCGGGAGCGCGGAGCTCGACCCGGCCTCCGCCGAGCGGCTCCGGACCCTGGCCACCGCCCTGAAGGCGCGCCCGGGATTCCGGGTCGTGGTGCCGGGCGCCTGGGACGATGCCGCCGACGGGACGGCGCTGCGGGAGGCGGCACTGCCGATCCCTGCCGGCGGCCTCGAGTCGCTGGGTCAGAAGCGCGCCGACGCGGTTCGGGCGGCCCTGGTCGACGCCTCGGGCCTCGACGCGTCTCGGGTCGAGCTGACGGCGCCGCGCGCCGTGACAGGCTCCACCGGAGGGCGAGTCCGCCTCACGCTCGAACTGGTCGGTGCGGCCGAGGCGGCGGAGCCGTCTAAGGCCGCAGGAACAGCGTCCTGAGCGCAAGGGTCCGGCGCGCGAGGAGCCGGTTCTCGCACTTTTCCCTGACAGCGTCGAAACACCCGTAGTAGCCCCTGCTCTTTCCACTCACTTTGGAAACACCCGGCTTGCGGTTTGGGCTCGAAAGCCGCTCATGCCCTTTCTCGACGGCCAGGTTTTCTCGACTTCCGCGAGCCGCGTCTGCACGCGATCCCATAACTTCGTCGAATTCGTGGCAAAGGGGAGGGGCAGCCGTACGCTGGCTGAAGCCCTTCTCGCCTCCGAGCGGAAACGAGACGACTTGAAGGCCGAACTGGAACTGATGAGGAAGGCCCAGAACACTCGCCAGACGGAAACGGAACCCCGGGTTCGGATGCTTCAGTTTGGCGGAGGAGGAGGGATTCGAACCCCCGGTACCGTTTCCGGCACAGCGGTTTTCAAGTGGGAACCTGATCGACGCGGTACCCGAAGACGCCCAAGCTGGCCCAACGGGTTCAGCAAATTAACGAGCTGAGCCTTGGGTCGGCTTGGGCTCGTTCGGGGAGGGCTCACGGACAAGACACGGACACCGGGAGGCAGACTCTCGGCGCGAAGGCCGGACACCCGCGTATGATCGGCGGAGTGAAGGATCGCGTAAAGACCCGCCGCGCGGGCAAGTGGCCTGACGAGCGGAATGCCCCTGCCTACACGGCAGCTGAGGCTGCAGGATATGTCTTGATGAACGTGGCCACCCTGCGGACGTGGGTGGCCGGTCGTTACTACCCCACCCGAGGGAATCCACGAACGCGATTTGAGCCGCTGATTCTTCTTCCGGCGCAGGAAGAGAAAGACCGATTTCTGAACTTTTGGAATCTTGCAGAGGTTCACGTCCTCAACAATTTGCGACGAGTTCACAAGGTCAACATGGACGCGGTCAGACGGGCGCTGGGTTACATGAGGAAGACGTGGGGTGATGAGCATCCTCTGCTGAACCAGCAGATGAGAACCGACGGGATCGACCTCTTCCTGGAGCGCTATGACGCTCTCGAAAACGTAAGCCAGGAGGGGCAGCTCGCGATCCGCGAAGTCATGAAGGCTTCGCTGAAGCGGCTCGACTTCGATCCTCACGCGGGAGCGATGCGCTTTTATCCGTTTACGCGGAGCACGAAATCCGGGGACGATCCAAAGATCGTGGTGATCGACCCCCCGCATTTCCTTCGGAAGGCCAGTGATTTTCGGTACCGGCGTTCAGATGAGCGTCGTCGCTGAAAGGTTCGATGCGGGCGAGACTATTCAGGATCTCGCGAAGGACTATGAGCGCGACTCAAGCGACATAGAAGAGGCGATCCGCTGCGAGCTTCTCAGGAAACGGGCCGCCTAGAGTCTCCGGGTCCTGTTCGTCGAACGCTCGCTCGGAAGGCATGCAGTTGCCGACCGACTCAGGGCGGGCGGTTTTCGGGTGATGACTCATGATCAGCTGTTTGCTGACACGGCTCCCGACTCGGAGTGGATCCCCGAAGTCACCAAGAGGGGATACGTCATTCTGACGAAGGACCGGGACCTTAGGTATGTGCCTGCGGAGATCCAGGCAATTCGAGCTTCTAAGGCTAGGGGTTGTTCTCCTCAGGGCGGGAAACCTAAAAGCGGAGGAGATGGCCGAGGTGTTCGCGGGTGCCATCAGCAAGATTCTTCGTAAGTTGCCTGTACAGGGGCCGGTGATCTTGAAACTCTTCTCGGGATGGTCGAGTGGAAGCGGCGGAACTCTAAGAAAAACCTGCCTGGAGGCTTGCCGACAGCGCGGGACGTCGCCGCCCGCAGATTTTGCCTGGTGGCCTTCCGCCGGAACCTCGGATTCTCAAGATCCGATGCCTGCCATCGAAACTCCTTGTGGGGACAGAGGTTCTTGGGGGCTGTCCGCGAAATGTCCGCGCTTGCCGGGCTAGGACTAACTGACCGAACCCACCGCGCTGTCATCGATGGCGCGTCTTCGATGTCCGCTAGTTGACGCCTCGGCTAGACCCCGGCTCGGGCATCGGATCAAGCTGAGACGGGGGCTTAGAAGGCGGTTTCCGTCCAGGCTTCAGAGTTTGCCAAATCGCCGCCGCCTGAGCCCTCGGCACTTACGTCTCACCCCCAGCGCCCCCCCGGGGTGGTCGGCACCTCCGCCATCGAGCCGCTGCGCCCGAAGGTCGCCTCGCATACCGAGGGGGTGAAAAAGCTCGCCGAATCGCCCGGAGTCACCGGCGCCGGCGACGAGCTTCTGGAACCTCGGGTTCTTGCGCAGCGGGTCGAGCTTGGGGTTGATCCTGGGATCAAACCGAAAATGAACAGTCTCTAAACCCTAGTGATCCCGCCGAAACCCTGCGGCTTGAGCGAACAGCCCCGATGTCGCACGGACCCACCCGAGGCTCTCCGAGCTGGTCTTTTTGCGACACGCGGCATCGTTCCCCGCGCCGATCGCCTGGCTCGTCGGCAGCAACGGGAAGTGTCCATTCCCCGGGGTCCCGTCGTCACTGAAATCTCCCAAGCCTGGATCTCCAGTCAGGTCACTACCGAGTAGCGCAACGCCGCAACCGCTCGGGTCGCCGATCAAGTTGTTGCCCAGTGATGTAACCGCGCCCCAGCATTCGGGCCCCTGACCGCTCGGACCAATCGTGTTGAGCGCGAGGATTGTGTTCTCCAACGTCACGGCAGCCGAAAAGGGCCCGACAGAGATCCCGCCTCCATCCTCAGAGATGGCGTGGTTGTCCACAATCGTGCTGTTGAGGACGTGGAGAGTTCCCCTCAAGAACTGGCACCCGAGGCATCCGCCTTCGATGTCCGGGAAGCTCCCCACGGCGATACCCCCTCCCTCATAGTTCGTCCTGTTGTGAGCCACGGTAGAGTTCACCATGTCAGTGTTACCGTAAGTCGCCAGCCCTCCTCCAAAGTCATCTCCGAAGTTGCCGGTGATCGAACTCTCCCGCACGGTCAGGGTTCCATATTCAGGACCCCGCCGCCGCCGGCACCATCGCCGCTCGCAACATTCAGCGTGATGGAGCTGCGCTCGATCACGGCGACCCCATCGGAGAAGAAGCCGCCGCCACCCAGTCGAGGAAGTGCGGCCCCGTGGTCGACACTATTCTCCGTCAGGAGGCAGTCGGCCATGATCAGTCGGCCATGATTGAGGATCCCTCCCCCGCGGAACGGTGCCGTGGACGCGGACGACCCCCCGCGCACGGTCAGGTCCTCAAGCTGCAGGGAGCCGGTCACCGCGATGTGGAACAGGCGAAACAGGGGTGCCGTGCCGGCGCGTTCAATGATCGTTGCGGCGGCGGCCCTCCCGCGTATCGTCAGAGGACCCGTCACCGACGGGAGACCGTTGGCTCCATCCCCCGCCAGGTTGTCGTTGTCAAACGCCGTCAGAGTGTACGTGCCCGCCTCCAGACGAATCGTGTTGCTCTTCCGTTCGCGTTGGCTTCGGTCATCGCGGCGATCAGGCATGGGACATCCCCGGCGCCGCAGTGAAACGTCTTGGCGTAAACCGTAAGCGGGGAGAAGAGGGGAAGCCCGAGGACGGTCGCCATCGCCGTGATCACTCTCACAACGCATCGACCACCAGCTCGGCCCACCTTGCCAGCGCGGCTTCGTGAGATCGTTCGCGGTTGAGTGCATCCGATTTCGTGGTCGCATGACGATCCCCACTTTTCCGGAGGGCCTAAACCTCCAGAACACAGCCTATTCCCCTATGGAATCAACGGGTGGTGATGCGACTGCATCAGAATTGTCAGCAAAACGCTGGCACTTCCTGAGCCCGAAGCCGCACGCCGTGCGAGTCGCTGCGCCTCGACAGGTCGCCTCGCATGCCGAGGGGTGAAAAAACTCGCCGATAAACCCCGTTGGTGCTGTGCAGCACGAGCACCCTGACTCCCAGCGGCCCCGTCAGAGAGACGAGGCCAGGCCGTCGGCCTATTGCCCCTCCGTGGAAGCCCGACCTCCGCCTCGAGCGCCGCAAGACGCGCCCGAAGCGCCGCCATCTCGCTCCTGCTGCTTAGACCTGCGTTCGATCGTCTTCTGTTGCTTCTGCAGCTCGTTCAGGAGCATCGCGGGCATCTCGTGGTACAGGACTGTCTCCGGCCCGCCAGAGGAGTCGCACACGACGAGCTCGGGAAGGACTTCTTCCACTTCCTCCGCGATCAACCCGAATTGCTTCCGGTCGCCCGCCTGCCCCTTGTACCGAAAGCTCACTGGCCGAAGCTTCAACAACCCGCTGCTCGCCTCGGCCATGTCCGATATCTCTTCCTTGAACCGCGCCGAGGAGGAGACGGTTCCGAGCTGCCCGGCAGAATCGATCACGACGGGGATGGCGTCGGCATTGCCCGTGGTCACCCCGCGAACTCCAGCGATGAAGGCAGCGGTTTGGACTTCACCGATCCGAGTCGTGATGGACTCCGGACGATGCCCTGGTTACCGAGGTAGAGGTTGTTGTTACCCGCCTGCAGGGCCTCGCCCGCGCCATAACCGATGGCGGTGTTGTAGCTACCCGTGTGTGGTCCCTAGAGCGCCTCGAATCCGATGGCGGTGTTGCTGAGATCCGAGGTGTCGTTGTTGAGCGCCGTGTATCCGATGGCGGTGTTGTTGACACCCGTGGTGTTGCCGCCGAGCGCCCCGACGCCGAAGGCGTTGTTGTCGCCACCCGTGGTGTTGTGGCCGAGTGCACCGTATCCGCTGGCGGTGTTGAAGCCACCCTCGTGTTGTGTAGAGCGCGCCTCCGATGGCGGTGTTGCCGACTCCCGTGGTGTTGCTGAAGAGCGCCGTGGGTCCGATCGCGGTGTTGGCGTGACCCGTGGTGTTGCTGTAGAGCGCCTGCCATCCGATGGCGGTGTTGGCGTAACCCGTGGTGTTGCTGGTGAGCGCCTCCGTTCCGCTGGCCGTGTTCCAGAAACCCGCGGTGTTGCTGTTGAGCGCGTGGTATCCGCTGGCGGTGTTGTCGTAACCCGAGGTGTTGTTGGCGAGCGCAGCATCTCCAATGGCCGTGTTTTCAAGGGCAAAGACACGCACCCCTGCTCCTGCTGGTCCGGGCGGACCCATCGGCCCAATCATGCTCCAGCTCGTCGCGGTTTCGTTCTTACGACAGGAATCGGTCGCCGAGTCGATGATGCGCACGTCCCCGTTCTTGGAGACGCAGGCGTGAAAGACCCCCTTTGCGTCGGGGATGCTCGCAAGAGCGATCCCTCCGCTGATGGCCAGAGCAGAGACAAGACTGAAAGCGCGGATCGTCCGACCTTGGGGTTCCATGGGTATGACTACCTTTCCAGAGGGCCTAAACCTCCAGCACGCAGCCTATGCCCCTATGGAATCAACTGGTGGTGATGTGTCTGCATCAAATCTTGCAATAAAGCGCTCACATCTTGAGCCTGAAGCCGCACGCCGTGCGAGTCGCTTCGCCTAACAGGTCGCCTCGCATACCGAGGGGGTGAAAAACTCGCCGAATTGTCCGTAGTCACTTCGCGCTGGGAGCTGGTGCTCGAAATTGGGGCCGAGTATCGCCTCCCTTGCGAACCGGATCGAGGGCGAGATTACGCTCGCGCCCTGACGGGCCTCCTCCCTTTTCGACAGAGGTACGCCGCCACGAGACGCGTCCCACCTGGAGGCCTGCGTCCTTGGGTGCTGCAAGTTGCTGCTCCTCATGGTCCTTGGAGTTTTCAGCGGCTCGAACTGAATACGCGCCAGAACTGATTCAACCTGATCTTTCCCGGGCGCCTCGCCGCTAGATGACGATGCTCAAGCCGACCCGTCCTGGCAAGGCAGGCCGACATTGGAGGGTGCGGTAATCCATGATCCGGCCCCTCGGGCTTTCGGTCGCGGCTTCTCATCCGCCGAGCCTGCGCCCCAAACGCCTCATTCGGCCTGCGGGTCTACCGGCGGTGCGAGAGCGCCAAAGGAGTTTCCAATGCGTACGCACAGTCCTAGAGTAAACCGCTCGGCTCAGGAGGCGGTCTGCGGTTTTGATCCTGGCTCTTGTCGGGATGGGCCTGGCCGGCGTCGCCGGTGGTCAAGTCATCACCGAGTTCCCCATCCCTACTGCCGAAACAGAGGTCACGCCAGTTGCCGTGGAGTATCGCGGCCGGTCCGGACGGCAACCTCTGGTTCACCGAACTGGATGGCAACAAGATCGGGCGGATCACCACCGCCGGCGTCATCACCGAGTTCCCCATCCCCACGGCCAACAGCTAGCCCATTGGTATCGCAGCCGGCCCGGACGGCAACCTCTGGTTCACCGAATCCGTGGCAACAAGATCGGGCGGATCACCACGGCCGGCGTCGTCACCGAGTTCCCGATCCCCACGGCTGCCAGCCTGCCTTTCGGCATCGCAGCCGGCCCGGATGGCAATCTCTGGTTCACCGAGAGCGGCGCAAACCAGATCGGCAGGATCACCACGGCCGGCGTCATCACCGAGTTCCCCGTCCCCCAACCGGCAGCGCTTTTCCGTGGGACCCTCCTGTCATCGCGGCCGGCCCGGACGGCAACCTCTGGTTCACCGAACACAGTGCCAACCAGATCGGCCGGATCACCACCGCCGGCGTCATCACCGAGTTCCCCATCCCCACAGCCAGCAGCGGCCCTTATGGTATCGCGGCCGGCCCGGACGGCAATCTCTGGTTCGCCGAACCAGGGGCCAACCAGATCGGCCGGATCACGACAGCCGGCGTCGTCACCGAGTTTCCGATCCCCACTGCCAGCAGCGATCCCGGCTATCGCAGCCGGCCCGGACGGCAACCTCTGGTTCACCGAAACCAGCAGTGCCAACCAGATCGGTCGGATCACCACGGCCGGCGTCGTCACGGAGTTCCCGATCCCACGGTTCAACAGCTTCCCTCTCGGTATCGCGGCCGGCCCGGACGGCAACCTCTGGTTCACCGAAAACAGCATTGATGGCAACCAGATCGGTCGAATCACCACAGGGCCCTGCTCTCCGGACTCGAACGACCCTTTGCCTGAACAACAGCTCGCTTCCAGGTCAGCGTCCGACTGGGCCGTGCCCAGCCAGGGACGCTCCGGGCAGCGGCACACGCCGTCCGCCATCACCGCCGACACGGGCTACTTCTGGTTCTTCAACAGCGACCAACGTCGAGCTCGTCATCAAGGATCTCGACGGCCGAGCATCTCAACGGTCACTTCTGGGTCTTCTACGGCGCTCTCTCCAACGTCCAGTACACGATCACCGTCACCGACACGGTCACCGGAGCCGTGAAGACCTACGAAAATCCTGCCGGGACGCTCGCGAGTGTGGCCGACACCTCTGCATTCGAGCTCTTCTGGCGCGAGCCTGGCGACGCTCAGCCCGCTTCCGCAGAGGAAATCGAGACTCGCTCGGCAGAGGAGCTCTACGGGCTCTACGCGGCCCTGACGGAGAGGGCCATTGCCCCGAAGATTGCACCAGCGGGCTGCACGCCGGGCGGCACAACGCTCTGCCTCAACCAGTCGCGCTTCCAGCTCACGGTCGACTGGGAGGTGCCGAGCCAGGGCACGCTCCGGCCATGGCACGGCCGTCCCCATCACCGCCGACACGGGCTACTTCTGGTTCTTCAACAGCGACAACGTCGAGCTGGTCATCAAGGTTCTCGACGGCCAGGCGCTCAACGGCCACTTCTGGGTCTTCTACGGTGCCCTCACGAACGTTGAGTACACGATCACCGTCACCGATACCGTCAACGGCCTGGTGAAGACCTACACCAACCCCAGCGGCCAACTCGCGTCGGTTGGTGACACAACGGCCTTCCCGCCAGCCCCTTGGGACTACTAGTCGCTCAGCTTGTCGCGAGTGCGCAGCGACTGCACGGGTCTCAGATTGGCTGACGAACCGTCGGCCACGTTGAGTGAAGCGAGAACCCAACTTGGGCGACCGCGGACGGTGTAGGCTGCTCGCAACACCACCCGGGGAGGGCGCCCATGTGGAGGCTTTTCCGTCGGAGTTGTTCGCGCGTCGAGCTGTCTTTCAGCCGGAGTCGTGGTTCTGGCAGTGGCCACCGGATTGTCGCGGGCCCAGACCTTCGATCCGGGTTGCCCGTTGCCGTTCGACTCGATCCAGGTCCACCACCCGATTGACGATTCCTGCGCGAGGCGTGGGGATGTTCCAGATCCGCCGGTCGCTGGGAGCAACGACGCTGCTCATGCCCTTCAGAACCTGCCAAGAACAACTTCTGTGCGACAGGTGCTCCAACCTTGGTCACCTTCAATTCGTTCAAGAAGCTGCAGCAGAAGCTTGATCAGAAGAGCTCCTGCCGCTCTGCACTGGAGCCGCGACAGCCTGCCGAACGATCGTTCCGGTCCTCCTAAACGTCTACACCACCAGCGACGGCGTGACGATCGGCGAGGGGAATGTCGTTCGCATCTCCGCCTGGCTGATGAAGCGTCGCGAAGGCGGCGAGGAGTCGTGCAACTGCGAAGGCTCAACCAAGGACAACACCGACATCCACGTCGTGCTGATCTCGAGCTTCCAATCGCGACAACACGCCCGAATGCGAGAGCGTTACCGCAGAAATCTCTCCTCACTTTCGGCCTGAGCAGCTGGGACTCCCACACGCTCTTGTTGGCCCAGGACCATCCGCTGCGGTTCACGGGTCAGCTGATGTACGACGCAGCTCACCGCCCGTGCTCGGGCAATCCACTCAAGCCCGCCGCTAGCGCACCGAAGCGGATCTCCAGCTGGGAGATTCATCCCGGTCTACGCGATCGACGTGTGCGACAAGAAGAGTCTGCAAAACTGCAAAGCCAATGACTCGTCGGCGTGGACTCCTCTGGCTGATTGGACCAACCCAGAGGACCCGGGGGACCAATAGGAGGAAACCTCGCGAGAAATATCGAGGAAGTAGGGCCCAATGGCGAAGTACCGAATTCTCTCCATCGATGGGGGCGGGATCCGAGGCATCATCCCGGTCGTCCTGCTGCAGCGCCTCTCCCAGGAGGCAGGGTTCAGAGACCTGGCTCGATGCCGTTGACCTGATTGCCGGTACATCGACCGGCGGCCTCATCGCGCTTGCACTCGCGGCGGGCAAGCCGTTGTCTGAGATCCGCGACATGTACGTCGCGAAGAGCGAGCGAGATATTCGACTGGTCTCTTCTGCACGCGATCACGCACCTCGGCCCCATCTTTGGGGCCGAGTACGACATCGCGAATCTCGAGCGGGTGATTGCACCCTTCCTGGGCGAATCCACGACGCTCGGCAATCTCGGAAAGCGTGTCCTGATTGCCTCTTTCGACCTCGACAGCGGCCACGGAGACGCCCGTGGCCGGACGTGGAAGCCAAAGCTCTTCCACAACTTCCCGGGCATTGACAGCGACGCTAACGAGCTTGCCTACAAGGTTGGTCTCTACACGAGCGCTGCGCCTACCTACTTCCAGCCGTCTTACGGATACGTGGACGGCGGCGTCTACGCCGCCAACCCTTCGATGTGCGCGCTGGCACAAACGCAAGACCCACGAATCCAAGACGGCCCGAGGATTGATGAGATCGTCCTGCTTTCGATAGGCACGGGAATCTCGCTAAAGTACATCGACAAGACAGGCCCGGACTGGGGCGACGCGCAATGGATCGAACCTCTATTAAGCATCATGCTCGATGGCGTCTCGGGCATCGCGGACTTCGAGTGTCGCCAGCTACTCCGAGAGCGATATTTGCGGCTGGCTCCCGTGTTTCCGAGCGACCAGGTCGTTTCTATGGACGGGATCGAGATGATCCCCTACATGACCACGTTCGCAGAGGCAGTGGACCTGACGCCCGCCACTAACTGGCTACGGGGGATGTGGCTCTAGAGGCGAAGGCCTCATCCTCCAGGACCGAGGGCTTGCTCGGTGATACGGTCCGACCACCCCGTTGAGGAGGTGAAGGTGGCTCGAGCCAAGCCGACGACTTGATGAGCCCCGCGATGGGCCTATGCTGGCGTTGGCACTTTCCCTTTCCAAGCCCGTGGTCGCACACTCTGATCATCACAGACGCCTACGATTCAGATATGTCGGCCATTGGCATGCTCGAATGCACGATCCGAACGGACGATCAGCCGCCCCAGGTCGATTGGAAGGCGAATCTCTGCGACTCCTCTGGGCAAGCCCCTTGATAAGCAGGGAGGGATATATGCAGGTTACGTTTCCGATTACTGCAACAACAACCAAGTGACACTGGCCGGCATCAAGCTATTGCCTCGCATCACAGAAGAGAAGCGCGACGCCATTGTGGTTGCGGCGATGAGATTGTGCAACACCGGCACATACCACTACGACATACCGGGCCTTGGGCGGTGCTTGGAGCGATTTACAAGTCGCGATACGAAGATGCCGAAGGGGCGTCGAAACCTGCTGATCTGTAGCGCATTTTGTCAAACTGCATACATGACCGCTGATCCATCATTCCAGTTTGCACCCAAGAAAGGGAAGTTCCTCGCAGTGCCTCCCGATCTAGCGATTGATGACGACCTCTGGTTTTCACGATTAGGCGATCGGTTCCCTCCAGAGGTCAAGTGGAGCCAGAAGAACGTTGTCGCCACGCGCAAACGAGCTGTGCAATCGGCCACTGACATCGCGAAAACGCGGATGTAGCTCTGCGGTCGAGGCAGGTTAGGCGCGCTAAAGCGCGTGAACTGGCCGGGACCGTCGCGTTAACGGTCCGAAGCGTTTGGCTTGTCGATTTGCCTGACAAGGTCCAATGCCTCCCTTCGCGCCCGCCGCGCACTCGCCCTGGACCAGGAGGCGAATCAAGCCAAGGATCTGCGGATGGTAAGAATTCGCACGAAACCATTGCGGGCGTTTTTCGCGCTCCGCCGCGCAGTCGATGTCACTCCGACGCTTATTAGGAGTTACGTCTCAGAGCGCTTGGAACAAAGGAAGAGCCACGCAACGGTGAACCGAGAGGTAAGCGTCCTCCGCCGTGCATTCAACCTTGCCAAAGAAGAAGAGCGTCTCACGCGGGTCCCATTCTTCCCGATGTTTAGGGAGAGTAACGCTCGGCAGGGCTTCTTTGAGAAGGCGGAGTTCGAGGCCGTTGTATCGAGGCTTCCGGAGCCGGTCGCTGAGGTCGCGCGTTTCGCCTACCTATCTGGTTGGCGAAGAGGAGAGATTGTTCCGCTACGTTGGGATGCCGTGGATCGAGCCGCCAAGGAAGTTCGTCTTGGCACTTCCAAAAACGGGCGCCCACGATCACTGCCTTTGGAAGGAGCGCTTTGGGAGTTGATCGAGCGTCGTTGGAAAGCGAGGGAATATCGGTCGGGTCAAGGGGTTGCAGCTGTTTCGCCATTGGTGTTCCACCAAGGCGGAAAGCCTCTCCGAGACTTCCGCAAGTCCTGGGCGAAGGCCTGCACGGATTCGAAAGTTCCGGGAAAGCTCTTTCACGATCTTCGGAGAACTGCCGTTCGTAACCTGATACGGGCCGGAGTTCCGCAGTCGGTGGCGATGAGCATCACAGGTCATGAGACTGACTCGGTGTTTCGACGCTACGACATCGTGTCGCAGGACGACAAGCTCAGGGCTCTGCAGCAGACCCAAGCGCATCTTGGGAACACCGGGCAGGAGAGCAACGTCCGATCCTTTCCCAATGGAGAACACGGACAGAAGGCGGACAATTCGCGGGCGAATGGCTAGATCGTGAAGGCGACGATGTTGAGAGCCGCTGGCGTAACGGATTCCTTCTCTGAGGCTTGTTGGCGGAGGAGGAGGGATTCGAACCCCCGGTACCGTTTCCGGCACAGCGGTTTTCAAGACCGCCGCCTTCAACCACTCGGCCACTCCTCCGGGCTTCTAGTCTACGGCCGCCGCACCATGTAGTACCCGGGCGCCTCGAACCGCGTCACCTTGCCCGACGGGTCCACGGTGAACGTGACCGTCTCGCCGGCCTGGTCGCCGTCCTTCATCTTGAAGACGTTGCCGGATACCGGCTCGAGCGTGACCTTCGATTCCCAGGGGTTGTCCTCCGAGGGGTCGAACATGGAGAGCTTTCCGTCGAGCACGGCGACGTGGATCTCGTCGTCTTCCCACGTGTAGACGCCGACGTATCGTTGCCACGCCGGGTCGGCCGTCGGCGCCGCGGGTGCCTTTGCGGTCGCCTTCGCGAGCGCGGGCGCGACGATGGCGATGGCCTGGTTCGCGTAGAGCGAGGGCCGCCCGTCCTCGGCGTTGGTCAGCACGATGACGCCGAACTTGTCGGCGGGGGTCATCGAGATCTGGGTGCGGTGGCCCGGCACGGCGCCGCCGTGGCCGATCCTGGTCTTGTCGTCGCGGCGCGAGATGCCCCAGCCGAGGCCCCAGCCGCTCTTCCAGTCGGGCTGGAGCCAGTGGATGCGCTGCATCTCGGAAAGCGTGGAGCCCTTGAGGATCTGGGCGCCGCCGGCCGGGCCGGTGCGGAACTGGAGCGACTCGTACTTCGCGAGGTCTTCGACCGTGGAGGCGAGGTTGGCCGCGGGCACCATGTAGGCGGCGTTCAGGAAGGGCTCGATGCGGCGGGGCGTGCCCGGCACGCGTCGTCCGTAGCCGACGGCGAGCGTGGCCATGTCGCCCTGCGGGATCACGCGCGTTCCGGTCATCCCGAGGGGTGCCAGGATGTGATTCGAGACGTAGTCGGCATACTTCTCGCCGGACGCCGCTTCGACGACGTAGCCAGCGAGCGAGAGCGCGACGTTCGAGTACTTCCATTCCTTGTTGGGTTCCCAGACGACGCCCATCCTGTTGAGGATCGGCAGCATCGCCTCGCGCGAGGGGAAGTTCACGTCGTTCCAGTAGGTCCCGTCCACCTCGCGCGGAATACCGGCGGTGTGGGTCAAGAGGTTCCGGATCGTGATCGCCGGGCTCTGCGGATCGATTTTCGCGAGCTTCAGCTCCGGGATCCACTTCGAGACCGGGTCGTCGAGCTGCAGCTTTCCGGCGTCGCGCAGCTGGAGCAGCGCGTGCGCGGTGAAGGTCTTCGAGATGGACGCGATGCGGTAGGCGGTCGAGGGCGTGGCCGGGATCTTCTTCGCGAGGTCGGCGTAGCCGTAGCCCCTGGCCCAGATCAGGTCCTGGTCGTAGACGATGCCGATCGAGACGGCCGGCTGCTCGCGGTTGCGGGCCGTCCACTCGACCCAGGCGTCGAAGACTTCGAGGGCCGCGGCGACTTCCGGCTTCTGCGCGAGAGGCGCCGCTGGCTCGGCCGCGGAAAGCGGCGATGCGGCGACGGTTACGGCGAGGAATACCAGGATTGCGAGACCCCGGCGAGCGGACCTCATCTTCGATCTCTCCTTCTCAGCGTTTCGATTCCTGGACCCTCCGGGCAATTGCCGTGACGAGGCGGCGCGGCGTGACGCGCAGGGCCTGGACGAGCGTACGATTCGTGGCGCCGGGCACGACGACGCGCTTGCCGCGCATCATGCCTTCGTAGCCGGCCCGGGCGACGGTGGGCGCATCCATCACGAGCGGGCTCTTGAAGAGCCGCGTCATCTCGAGCCCTGCCTGCTTCTGGAACTCGGTGATGGTCGGACCGGGGCAGAGCGCGGTCACCGTGACGCCGGTGCCCGCGGTCTCGTTGGCGAGCGCCTCGGAGAAGGACAGGACGTAGGCCTTCGTCGCGTAGTAAACGGCCATGAGGGGCCCGGGCTGGAAGGCGGCGGTCGACGCGACGTTCAGGATCCGGCCGCGCCGGCGCTCGAGCATCCCGGGCAGGAGGAGCTTGGTCAGGTGGGTCAACGCGGTGATGTGGACCTGGATCATCGCGAGCTCCTTTTCGAGCGGCGTCTGCGCAAAAAAGCCGTAGACGCCGAAGCCGGCGTTGTTGACCAGGACATCGATCGAGAGCTTCTGCTCGGCGAGCGCGAGGGCGATGTCGATCGGAGCGGAGGGGTCGGTCAGGTCGGCCGTGAGCACGGTCGCCGCGACGCCGAATTCCCCGGTGAGGCCGCGGGCGACGCTATCGAGCCGGTCGCGTCCGCGCGCGACGAGAACGAGGTCGTGGCGATCCTTCGCGAGGAGCATGGCCAGCTCGAGCCCGATTCCGCTGGAGGCGCCGGTGACGAGGGCGGTTGGCATGGGGCGGAAGATATCGCTGAAGGAGCGGCAGCGAGACTCGAAAGGGATTCCTTCGATTCGCTGAGGGCCCAGCGGAGCCCGAAGGATCCCTCTCGGAGCGCGGCGGACCGAAGGGGGGCGTTACCGCGCCGAGGCGCTGTGGGGCTCGGGCGCCGCGGTCTGCGCCTCGACCGGCTTGCCGATGGGCCGCGGTTTCACGACGTACGTCCACGCGTTCGCGAGCTCGGCCTTCCACCAGCGCAGCAGGCCGTGGAAGAGCATGACCCACATGGCGCTGCGGACCGAGAAGCCGACGAACTTCGGGCGCTTACCGGCGTTGTGGTTGCCGTAGATCCCGAGGGCCTTCTTTCGCTTCGCGATCGCGGTGAGCCTGCGGTTGTAGAAGCGGATCGGGTAGTAACCGACCTCCGCGCCGTCCTCGTAGAATGGCGGCAGGCCGAGCCTCTCGTGCGACCAGCGGTAGAGCGGCATGATCGCGGCAAAGTAATAGAGCGCCGTGTCCAGCAGGAACGCCGTCGTCATGGTGTCGTAGTCGCCCATGACGTAGTACTTGTCGCGGAAGATGGACTCGTAGAAGTACCGGAAGTAGCGGTCGTACCGCTTGTTGTGGAGGGCGTACTCCTTCTCCATCGCCTCGGGCGCTGCTCCGGCGAGGTCCTGGAGGATCAACCGCGTGCGCGTCCACACCGAAAAAGACATCTGGTCGAGGCCCGGCGAATAGAAAGGATCGAGGAACCCGCCGGCGTCGCCGACGCACGTCCAGCCCGGGCCGATGAACTTGTCGACGTAGTAGGGCAGGTGCGCGTAGTAGCGGCAGTCGCCGTCGATCGCCGTGGCGCCCTCGATCATCTGGCGCGTCAGGGGATTGGTGTCGAGGAAGCGGGTGAGCTTGTCGAGGGGCGTCGCGCCCTCGGGCGTGACGAGGCGCTTGTCCCAGACGAGGCCGACGCTCATTTCGCCGTCGTGCAGCGGGATGAACCAGATCCAGTAGCCGAAGCCGGTGAAGTGATTGGTCGCCAGGCGCCGCGGCGCCAGGACCGCGCGCTGCCACGGGTCGGCCGGATCGGTGCCCGCGAGCGCGATGCCGTCCATGTCCTTGACGTCCTTGTAGCGGACCCAGATCGCGGCGGTCGGATGCGAATCGATCGGCGTGACGCCTCCGCGCTTGCGCGCGAGCATCGCCTGCCTGCCGGTCGCGTCCACGAGCCAGCGGCAGGACACGGTCGCCGTCGTGCCGTCGCTCTTCTCGACGGTCAGCGTGTTCGTGCCCGAATCCCTCTCCGAGCGTGCAGCCCGTGACCTTCGCCGGGCGCCAGACCTCGCTGCCTTCCTCGCCGGCGACTTTCAGCAGGTGCTCGTCGAGCTTGGCGCGGTCGAGCTGGAAGGACGGCGTGCGCGCGAGCTGCGTGGGCCCGGTCTCGGAGGCCTCGCGCAGGCACGTGACGTCGTCGTTGTGGAACCAGTAGCGGAAGGCCTGCTTGGGGAGCTGCTCGCGCGTCAGGTACGTCCACTGCTTCAGGACGCGGGTCAGGAAGTACGCGGACACTTCGACCGTCGACTCGCCGACCTTCCAGTCGAAGCGCTCGGTCTTCTCGACGACGAGGATGCGCAGCTTCGGATTGCCGCGCTTCAACACGATCGCGGTCGAAGCACCCGAGACGGCGCCGCCCACGATGACGACGTCGTAGCGGCCGGGGCCGCGGTCTTGGACGGGTTCCATGCCTGCGAGTTTACTGCGGGCGTGCGCCAAATGCCTGGACGCCGCGATCTTCGTCCACGACGATCGTGCGGTCGACGGCGTCCACCGGGCCGAGGTCCTGGACCTTTCCCGAGGGCCAGCGCACCGTGAGGTTGTCCAGGCTAGTCGCCTTGCCGAGGCCGAGGTGGACGATGGGGCTGGCGGTCGAGAGGTACCCGCTGGCGTTGGCGTTTTCGGTGACGATCGTCCGGCCGCCCGCGAGTTTCGCCGTGATCCGGGCGCCGATGCCGTCGCGGTTGTCCTTTCCGGGAGCACCTGCCAGGCGGATGCGGAGGGAGTGCTCGTCCGCGCGCCGGGAACCGAGGAAGAGAGCTTCCGGGGCGCCAACGGAGCGGATGTAGAGATCGAGCGCGCCATCGCCGTTGGCGTCGAACGCCACGACGGCCCGCCCGTTGGATTCGAGATCGAGGCCTTCCAGGAAAGCGCGCTCCTCGAAAAGGGGAGTTCCCGCGGCCGCGCCGCCGCGGTTGTGGAAGTACCGGTCGCGTTCGATACCGTTGATGCCGGCGCCCTTGCGGTCGAAGGTCCTCGTTCCCGCGACGTAATCGTCCCAATACGCGAGCGTCTGCCACCAGAACTCGAGGGCGACGTCCCGGTCGCGCCCGTCGCCCCACATTCCGTTGGTGGCGTAGAGGTCGGGCCAGCCGTCGTTGTCGAGGTCGGCGGCGATCGAGCTCCAGTTCCACCCGGCGTGCTCGGCGCCCGAGCGCGCCGTGGCGTTCTCGAAGGTGTGGTCGGCGCGCTGGAGCAGCAGCGTGTTGCCCGAGGCCATGTCCTCGCACCACTTGATCGCGAAAGGCAGGAACAGGCGGCCGGCGAAGCTGACGGGAATCGCGGGGTATTCGTGGAGGAAGTACCACTGCGTGTCGGTCCCGGTGGCGTAGAGGTCGGGCCGGCCGTCGCCGTCGAAGTCGGCCCAGGCGCCCGACATGCCGTAGGCGCGCGCCTGCGTGCCGGTCTTCCTCGCGACGTCCTTGAAGTGCCTGCCGTCCTCGTTGCGATACAGGTTTTTCAGGCCGAAATCGTTGGTGACCATCAGGTCCTCGTGGCCGTCCTGGTCGTAGTCCTGGAAGAGCGTGGACAGCGTCCAGCGCGTCATGCCGGAGAGTCCCCATGCCTTCGTCGCGTCCGTGAAGCGGCCGTGGCCGTCGTTCAAGTACAGGAAGTTCTGACGGCCGTCGTTCGCGTCGAAGGCCGGGTCGGGCATCTGCGTGTAGTAGTCGCCGGTCACGCCGACGAAGAGGTCGAGGTCGCCGTCGCCGTCCACGTCCGCGAAGGCGGCCGAGCGCATGTTTTCGGGCACGGCGATGCCGGACGCGGCCGTCGTCTCCTCGAACGTGCCGTCGCCGCGGTTGTGGAAGAGGCGCGCGGGGCCGAAGGCGTTCGTCACGAAGAGGTCTGGATAGCCGTCGCCGTCGACGTCGCCTGCGGCGAGCCCGGTCGCGGGGATTCCCTCGGTCGAGGATTTCGCGAGGCCCGCCTTCTCGGTGACGTCCGTGAAATGCCCGTGCCCGTCGTTGCGGTAGAGCACCGACCGCAGGCCGTCGCCGACGAAGAGGTCCTCGTTGCCGTCCCGGTCGTAGTCGAGTACGGCGACGCCCGAGCCGGGCCAGATGTCCGCGATCAGGTGATTCACCTTCTTGATGGGCGGATCGTGGCGCGGCGCGCCGAGCCCGGCGTCCACGGTCGCTTCGTGGAAACGAGGGTTCGTCTCGATGCGATTCCACAGCCCGCGCTCGAACTGCAGGGAAAATCTGCTCCCTCTCCCCGCGGGACCCGACCCGCCTGGCAGACCCGCGGTGGGAGGGAACGTCGCGCGAAGCGCGGTGTTTTCGGGCGGGGGTGAGGGGCGCTGCTCCGACACCTCGGTCACGATCGCGCTCGCCTCCCGCTCCACCCGCGCCCCGTCCGCGCGGAACCCACCCACCGTGAACACGACGCGCCCGGTCGTCTTCTCGCGCTCCTTGCCGATCTCGTGCGTCGGCTTCTCGACGCGGTACTCCACGTAAGCCAGGCGATCGAGCCCTTCCCACGCCCAAGCCCGCAGCGCGGCGACGCCCTCCGGATCCGCGGCGGTCGCCTCGCGGCTGCGCAGCGCGCGGCGGATCGCCTCGTTCGCGTCCCGCCACCGCTCGAGCCGCGCCATCCACGGCCGGAACTCCGCGCGGAGACGTTCAATGGAGGCGTTCTTGTAGAGCCACCAGCCGGCCGCGAGGGCGAGCAGAAGCGCGAGGAGGATCAGGGTCTTGCGCACTGCCGCGCATGGTAGCGCAGCGCCAATGGGTGGAACGCTACGGGGTCGGTTGGCGCGCGACGGCGGACTTGGCTCGCATCTCGTCGCCCCACTTGTAGAGGACCTTGACGGTGCAGTCGGAGTCCGACACCTCGTAGCTCGCGTCGCCGCCGGTCCGGCCGACGACGGCCGGGAGGATCACCTGCTTCGGAAGTGTCCCGTCCGAGCCCGCGTCTTTCGCGTCGTGCATGACCTCGTTGACCGAGGTGCTCACGATCTTCAGCTTCTTGTTCGGCGCGAAACCGGTTCCGATGATGAAGAACATCTGGCCCTTCGGGTCCATGGGACGGACCGCGAGGCGGCAACCGCCTTTTCCCTCGGCCTGGATCGGGTGCAGGGTGATCTCCCCGAAGGCTCTGGCTTTTCCGTCCTCCGAGACGAGCGCAATCGTGACGTACTCTCCGGGGAACATCTGTCCGAACGAGAGTGTGACCGGCTCGCCCTTGTCGTCCAGGACGTTTCCCGCCTCGTCGATCCGAATTCCCCGCGCCGCTTCTTTGCTCGATCCGTCCAACCAGCGGCCGTAGAGCGCGTAGCGCTGGTCCTTCGGGAGGCCTTCAGCCTTCAGTGAGTAATTGACCATCTCGAACCCCTGCTTCGTGTCTCGCGACTTCTCCGCGAGGAGGAGGTGCGCGCCTGGCGTCGCCGGCGCTTTCTCCTGTGGTGCTGCTGCGCCGAGGCAGGCGAGAAGACCCGCAAGGATGGGACCGAGGGGCGACTTCATGGCGGCCTCCCTTGTGGAAAGGGGTGCTTTGGAACGATCTTAACGCCGGCGCCGCGAGCGTGAATGGCGGAGAGGACGGGATTTGAACCCGTGGTAGAGGTTTAAGCCCCTACGGCGGTTTAGCAAACCGCTGGTTTAAGCCACTCACCCACCTCTCCGCGAATGGCCGGGACCGGCGATCTTAGTGGATTGAAGCAAGAGAGGGAAACGTCCGCCCCCCCCACCCCAGCCCTCCCCCCTCCGGGCGGGACCCGACCAGCGGAGGCAAGGCCCGCGGCAGTGGGGAACGTCGCGCGGAGCGCGGCGATATCGAACAGGGTGAGGGGAGCCGGTTTCGCCCCTCACGGACACGCAAACGCCTTCGTGTCCTGGACCGCCTGGAACGCCGTCGACTGGGGGTTCCTGTAGGTGTTCGTGGTCCCGGTGACGACGTCCGTGACGGTGAGGCTGACCTGGACGTTGGTCAGGCCGCTCGCGAAGACCCAGCGGTACTCGTTGACGCCGCAGGCCTCGAGGACCTTGACGATCACCTCGACGTTGGTGCTGTCGAAGAACCAGAAGTACCCGGTGTCGCTGGTCAGCGTGACCGCGTGTCCCTGTCCGCTCGTGGCGTCGGGCTTGGTCCAGACCGCCGTGACGCGGAATCGGCCGCCGTCGAGACACAGTGTCTGATCGTCCGTCACGCACGAGGCCGGGCCTCCGGCGCCGGCGAACGCGTACACGCCAGCCGAAGTTGCGGCATACAGGATCCGGGCGCTGTGGGAGAGCGCGAGCCGGAGCGCTCCGAGCGCGGGCAGGAACATGTTGGCCCAGCCCGTCCCTCCGTCCGCACTGGTGTACGCGCCGCCCTTCGGAAAGAGCCCTCCGAGATATCCGGCGCACGCATACACGCGCGAAGGGTCATGTCCATCCATGGCGATGTCGGTGACGTAGACGCCCGAGAGATCGCTCGCGGCCCAGGTGTTGCCCGCGTTCGTGCTGCGATACACGCCGCCGCAAGTCAGCCCCTGGGCGCCGAGCAGGCCGGCTCCCGCCACGAACACGCTGGCGTTGGCTGGATCGACGCGCAGAGCGTTCAGGCCGGCGCACGGAAGGGTATTGCCCACGCCGGACCACGCGATGCCTCCGTTGGTGCTCTTGAAGATGCGCGTCTGGCCGTACGCGAAGAGCGAGCCCGCCGGGCCGGGAGTCAGGCGCGTGGACTCGGTGAAGGGAGCCGGCACGTCCTGCCAGGTCAGGCCGGCGTCGCTCGTCCGCAGCAGGCGGGTCCCGCAGGCGACGAGCGCCGCGCCCGCCGCGGTACCCGGCGCGAAGGAGGGAATGCAGTAGGAGGGAATCGTCTGGCGCAGCGACCACGTTTCGCCGCCGTCGCCGGAACGATAGATCCGGGTCGTGCCGTTGAAGAGCGCCCCGGCGTAGATCGTCGCCGGGCTGCCGGGGTCGACGAGGATGTCGCTGTAGAACTCGCCCGGCTCCGCCTGCTCGAGCGCCTCCCACCTCCGGCCGCCGTCGGCGCTCTTGAAGAGCGCTGCCTGGTTGGCCGCGTAGTCGGCGCCGCCCGCATAGACGGTGAGCTCGTCCAACCCGGTGGCGACGGCATTGACCTGGAAGAGGGGCGGGCCGAAGGTTTCCCAGGAAGGGGACTGGGCGAGCGCCGGCGAAACCAGACAGGCTGCGAGCAGGGCTACCGGGAGGGCCGCGTTGCGCGCTCGCATCGCCCGCCATTGTACGGGTTAGGATGGATTCATGTCGGCCAGCTTCGGTGTTCGCCTGCGCCGCTACTGGGTTGCGGGATTGCTCGTCCTCGCTCCGACCGCCCTGACGGCGTGGGTCGTCTGGAGTCTCTTCAATTTTTTCGACAACATCCTCGGCGCGCAGCTGCGCGCCCTCGGGGTCTCCGTCGTGGGCCTCGGCTTCGTGCTCCTGAACGTACTGCTGCTCCTGCTCGGATTCATCGCCGCGAACTTCTTCGGCAAGCGCGCCTTCGCGCTGTGGGACCGGCTCATGCACCGGGTTCCGCTGATCAACAAGATCTACGCGACGCTGCGCCAGATCGCGGAGCTCTTGCTCGGCCCCTCGCGCGCCGGGTCGTTCGGCAAGGTCGCGATCGTGGAATTCCCGTCGCCGGGCTCGTGGGGCATCGGCTTCGTGACCTCTACGGTGGCCGGGGAGGCGGGCCAGAAGCTGGAGCGGAAGGTCTGCAGCATCTTCATCCCGAGCGCGGTCAATCCGACGACCGGGTTCCTGCTCGTCGTGCCCGAGGAGAAGGTGACCTACCTCGACATGACGCCGGAGCAAGCGATGAAGATGATCGTCTCGGCGGGAGCGCTGGTGCCGCCGGCAACCCTCGCCAGAAAAGTCTAGTTCGCGCCCTTGAGCGCGGTCAGCAGCAGCTGCTCGCTGGCGAGCATTTCGGGCCGCGTCATCCAGCGAAAGAGGTCTTCTTCCCCCCGCGCGTGCGCTTCGTTTCCGCGGTGGCGCCGGGCCTCGATGTGCGTGGAGATCCAGACGAAGGGGTAGAAGAGCAGCAGCCACGCGTGCTTCCACTTGAAGAGCGTGAAGTCGAGGCGCTCGACTCCGAGCCCCGCCTGCCACAGCAGCGTGTGGAGCAGCGGAAAATCGATCGGGTTGATGTGGTACGCGTAGAGATCGTCGGGCGCGAGGTCCCAGCCGGCGCGACGGCGGATGAGCTTGTGGGTCCCGGTGAAGAAGAAGTGCCAGCGCGAATGCAGGCGCGCGACGTTGGGCGTCGACATCACGAGGTGGCCGCCGGAAGCGAGGACGCGCCCGATCTCCGCAATGACGGGGATCTCGCTCTGGAGGTGCTCGGCGACCTCGCAGAGGACGACGAGGTCGAAGGCGGCGTCTGGATAGGGCAGCCGGCGCATCAGATCGACGTCCGGGTCGATTGCCACGGCGTCGGTGTGCAGCGGACCGGACTGCGCGGTCAGCTTGTAGTCGTCGGCGCGGAAGTGCGTTGCGCGGACCGTGCAGCCCTCGCGCGCGAGCGCCGCCGCGATCTCGCCGCGCCCGGCCGAGAGGTCGAGTACGCGCAGACGCGGATACCCGGGCAGCCGCCGTGCCGAGCGAAGGACAGCCTCGAAAACGTGGGGTTGGGGCATGGGGTCAGGTCTGCTTTCTTCGGCTTTTGGGCCTCTTGGCGCCTTGTGGATGCGAAATCCGAAGAATCCAGACCTGACCCCTCAACGGATCTCAGTCTGGCCGCGCATGTAGGGCCGCAGCGCCTTCGGGATCGCGACGGAGCCGTCCACGCGCTGGTAGTTCTCGAGGATCGCGACGAGGGTCCGGCCGACCGGGAGGCCCGAGCCATTCAACGTGTGGACGAACTCTGGCCGATCGCCTTCGGCGCGGCGAAAGCGGATCGAGGCGCGGCGCGCCTGGAACGCCTCGAAGTTGGAGCAGGAAGAGATTTCCTTGTACGCGTTCATCCCCGGGAGCCACACCTCGAGGTCGTAGGTCTTCGCCGAGGCAAAGCCGAGGTCGCCGGTCGAGAGCGAAACGACGCGGTACGCAAGCTCGAGTCGCTGCAGCAGCTCTTCGTTGTGCGCGGTCAGAGTCTCGAGCGCGGCCGCGGATTCCTCCGGGCGGACGAACATCACCACCTCGACCTTGTCGAACTGGTGCTGGCGGATCATGCCGCGCGTGTCGCGCCCGGCCGCGCCGGCTTCCGAGCGGAAGCACGGCGTGTACGCGGTGTAGAGCAGCGGCAGTTTGTCTGCCGGGAGGATCTCGTCGCGGTGGAGGTTCGTGACCGGGACCTCGGCCGTCGGAATCAGGTAGTAGCCCTCGCCGGTCTGGAAGAGGTCGGCCGCGAATTTCGGCAGCTGTCCGGTGCCGAAGAGTGAATCGGCGTTGGCCAGAAACGGTGGCAGGACTTCCGTGTAGCCTTGTTCGTCGGCGTGCACGTCGAGAAAGAACTGGATGAGCGCCCGGGACATGCGCGCCGCCGCGCCGACGAGGACCGTGAAACGGGCGCCGGCGAGCTTTACGCCGCGCTCGAAGTCGAGGATCCCGAGGGCGGGGCCGAGGTCCCAGTGCGCCTGAGCCGGGAACGGGAACTGCGGCGGCGCACCCCAGGAGCGCTCGACGACGTTCGCCGTTTCGTCCCTGCCCCGCGGCACCGAGGATTGGGGCACGTTCGGGACCCCCTTCTCGACGCCGGCCAGCATGTGGTCCGCCTGCTCGGCACGCTCTTCGAGCGAGCGGATCTCTTCCTTGAGCGCCTTCATCTCCTCGAGCGCTTCGGGCGCCGGCCTGCCCTTGATCGCGCTGAACTCGTTGCGGCGGCGCCGCTTCTCCTCGAGCCTGGTCACGGCGTCGCGGCGTTCGCGGTCGAGCTCGACGTACGTCTCCAACCCGGCGTTGCCGAAGCGCTCGGGCATCTCCCGGAGGAGGCGCTCGGCGTTCTCGCGCAAGTACTCGCGTGGTAGCATCCAGGCGCGATTTCATATCGCGCACGCCGATCGAGTCAACCTTCAAGCGTTTGAGCGGGGCCCCGCACCTTCCCGACGTGGACGCCGTCGTGGTCAACCGCGACGGCGGCAGCGCGCTTTTCCGGGCACTCGCCTCGCTCGAGCGGCAGAAGGGCGTGGCGCTCTCCGTCGTCGTCGTCGACAACGATTCCTCCCCGGAGGAACGTGCCCGGATCGCCCGGGAGGCCCCGGCCGCACGGGTGGTCGCCTTTTCCCGGAATCTCGGGTTTGCCGACGCGGCCAACGAGGGCATCGCGCGGACGCGCGCGCCCTTCGTGCTGCTGCTCAACAACGACGCCGTGCTCGAGCCGGACTACGTCGCGCGCCTGGCAGGGCGGCTCGAGTTCGACGTGCGGCTGGCCGCGGTGCAGGGGCTCGTTCTCTCCGAGGATGAGCGGCAGATCGACACGGCGGGGCTCGAGTGGAACGCACGGGGCGAGGCGGTGCCGGTCCTCTCGGGTGCGGACGCCTCGGCGTCGCCGCGCGAGCCGTTCGAGGTCTCGGGAATCTCCGCGACGGCGGCGCTGTACCGCCGCGAGGCGCTCGAGGCGGCCGGCCCCGGCGGCGCCGCGTTCGAGAGCGCCTTCTTCGCGTACTACGAGGACGTGGACCTGTCGCTGCGCCTGCTGCGCAAGGGCTGGCGATTCGCGTGCGATCCGCGCGCCTGCGCGCGGCACGAGGGCTCGCGGACGGGGCGCCGCACGCCCTTGCGCCGCGCCTTCTGGACGATGCGCAATCGGTGGCGCACGCTCTTTCGCAATTTTGCGCCGGCGCTGCTCGCGAAGAATTTCCCGGCCCTGCTGCGCGCCGACCTGGCGCAGGTGCGGGCGGTCGGCTGGACCGGGCTCGCACTGCCGCTGCTGGTGTGGCCGCGGCTGCCCGTCCAGGCATGGCGCTCGCGGGGCGAGCCGGGAAGGCTCGCGCAATGGCCGGGCCGGCCGTGAACGTGCGGGAAATTACGGCGATCCTGGTTTCCTGGAAGGACGGGAAGGACCTGGTTGCTGCCGTGGCGGAACTCGCGGCGGCCCGCAGGCGGATCGACCCGGCCGGCGTCGCGGTGTCGCTCGTCGTCGTGGACAACGGCGGCGGGCTCTCCGAGCGGGCCGTGCGCGAGCAGTGGGCGGACGCCACGGTCCTCGTCAACGCGAAGAACCGCGGGTTCGGTCCCGCTGCGAACCAGGCGGCGGCGATCGCGGGCGGCGAGATCCTGCTGTTTCTGAATCCCGACACGCGCGCCGAGGGCGAACCGTTCTCGGCCATCGCGCGCGCGTTCGCGGCAGACCCTGGAATCTCGGCGGTCGCTCCCCGCCTCGTGGAGATGGACGGCGCGGCCCCGCCCTCCGGGCCGCTGCATCTGGCTTCGCCGGGGCGCGAGGACCAGGCGACCTTTCAGCTGCGGCGCCTGCCGTCGCTCGGATCGGATGCCCGCGAGCTGCTGCTGATCGATCACCTCGCTCCGAACCACGGGGCGCGGCGGCGATTCCGGTACGCGGATGAGGATCGCGATGCCGCGTTTCCCGTCGAGCAGGCAGCGGCCGCCGCGCTCGCCGTGCGCAAGGACGCCTTCGTCCGATGCGGCGGTTTCGACGAGCGCTACGTCCCCGCATGGTACGAGGACGTAGACCTGTGCGCGCGGCTCGCGGCCGAGGGGAAAATCCTGTACCTGCCCGGGGCTCGCTTCCGGCACCGCGGCGGCGAGTCCGCGACCCGCCTCGGCTACGCGCGATTCCTGCCGGTCTTCTACCGCAACGCGCTGCGCTATCGCCGCGACCGCTACGGCCTGCTGGCGCGCCTGGCGTACCGCGTGCTCCTCGCGAAGGGCATGGTCCTGCGGCTGGCGCTGCTGCCGATTCGCCGCGACGTGCCCCGCTCGCGCTCCGAGGCTGCCCGCGCCTACCTCTCCGTCCTGGCGATGGCCATCGGCCTCGGCTCCCGTGACTCGCAACTCGTGACTCCCGACGCATGACTCCGGATGTTTCCATCATCGTCGTCTCGAAGGACGACGCGGCGGACCTACCGGTCTCGCTCGGATCGGCGGTTGCGCAGCACGGCGTCACGTGCGAGACGCTCCTGGTCGACAACGCGTCGCAGGACGCCTCGCGCGAGGCGCCGGGCCGGTTCGGCGGGGCCGTGCGGCTGATCGCGATGCCGGAGAACGTCGGGTTCGCCGAGGCGATGAACGTCGGGATCGACGCGAGCTCGGGTCGCTACGTGCTCGCCCTGAATCCCGATTGCCGGCTCGAGCCTGATTTTGCGGCAACGCTCGTACGGCGCCTCGATGCTGAGGACGCCGCCGACGTCGGTTCGGCCTCGGGACGCCTCCTGCGGGCGCAGGGCGCGGGCCTGGCGCCGAGCGGCGTGCTGGATTCGACCGGCATCGACTTCACCGCGTCGGGCCGGCACTTCGACCGCGGCTCCGGGCAGAGCACCGCCGGCCGGTTCGAGCGCGAAGAAGAGATCGCCGGGACTTCCGGCGCGGCCGGTTTCTACCGGCGCGCGGCGCTCGACAGCGCGCGGATCTCGACCGGGTGCTTCGACGCCGACTTCTTTCTCTACCGCGAGGACGCCGACCTCGCGTGGCGGCTGCGCAAACTCGGCTGGCGCTGCCTCTATGTCCCCTCGGCCGTGGCGTGCCACCGCCGCCGCAGCCTGCCGGAGAGGCGCCGCCAGATGTCGGCGCTCGCCAACATGCACTCGGTCAAGAACCGGTTCCTGCTGCGGATCAACAATCAGACCGCGGGCGAGGCCGTGAAGACGTTCGTTCCGACATTCGCGCGCGACGTCGTCGTGCTCGGCGCCTGCCTGACCGTCGAGCGCAGCTCGTTGCCCGCGTTCGGTTGGCTGTGGACAAACCGGGAGCGGCTGTGGGCGAAGCGCCGGGAAATCCAGGCGAAAGTGCGGCGGGGTCAGGTCTGAAATCTTCGGCTTTTCGGCCGCATGGCAAACTCCGAAGAATCCAGACCTGACCCCACTGCGATAGCTTCTCTCCGTGCGCATCGGCATCCTCGGCACCCGCGGCATCCCGGCCCGCTACGGAGGGTTCGAGACGCTCGCCGAAGAGCTCTCCGCGCGCCTTGCGTTTCGCGGCCACGACGTCACGGTGTACACGCGCTCGCGCTATGCCGAGCCGGGCCTCGCGATCCACCGGGGCGCAAAGATCCGCGTGCTCCCGACGATCCCGACGAAGTACCTCGACACGGTCGTGCACGGCGCGATCTCGGGCGTGGATGCCGCCTTCGAGCGCTTCGACAGCGTGCTCGTCTGCAACGCGATCAATGCCGCGTCGTCGTTTCTGCCGCGCCTCTCCGGAAAGACGCGCGTCGTGTTGAACGTGGACGGCCTCGAGCGGCACCGGCGCAAGTGGAGCGCCGCGGGCAAGCTCGCGTACCGCGTCTCGGAATGGCTCTCGACGGTCATCCCCGATGCGATCGTCTCGGACGCGAAGGTGATCCAGGACTACTACCGGACCCGGTACGGCCTTTCTTCCGTCTTCATCCCGTACGGCGGCGACCTGCCTCTGCCCGCCGGGCGCGAGACGCTCGAACGGTTGGGCGTGGCGCCGGAGCGGTACGTCCTCTACGTCTCGCGCCTGGAGCCGGAGAACAACGCGCTCGCCGTCCTGCGGGCGTACCGGGACGTCCGTAGCGACATCCCGTTCGTTCTGGTGGGCGACGCCCCCTACGCGGCCGGATACATCGCACAATTGCGCGCCGAAGCCGACGCGCGCGTGATCATGCCGGGCGCGATCTATGGCGAGGGCTACCGGCAGCTGCTGGCGAACGCGGCCGTCTACGTGCAGGCGACGGAGGTCGGCGGCACACATCCGGCCCTGGTCGAGGCGATGGGGTACGGCCGCGTGGTCTGCTACAACGCGACGCCCGAAAACGAGGAAGTCGCCGGGGGCGCTGCCCTGCCGTTCGACGCCCGGGAGCCCGCGACCCTATCCCGCCTCCTCGCCGGGATCCTGGATGATCCGGCCGCCCACTCCGTATGGAAAGAGAGGGCAAGACAACGCACGCGGGAGCGATATCGTTGGGACGATGTGGTCGACCGTTACGAGGCCGTCCTTGAAGCCGGCAGCGCCATCCCGTAACATCGTCGGCGATTCGGATCCCGCCCCCGGAAACGCTCCATGCTGAAGCAAAAAGCCCGCACCATCGCCCTCGGGGTACTGCTCGTCGATCTCGCCCTGACGGCGTTGTCGCTTCCGGTGACGTGGTCCCTGCGCCAGGGCCTCCTCCGGACCTCCTTCCCGAACCTCTTTCCACTGGCGATCCACTCCCTCGACGAGTACCTGCTGCTGCTGCTCTTCATCCTTCCGATCTGGGGGCTTCTGCTCTCGGCCGCGGGCTTCTATCGCAGCCACCGGACGCTGCCGCTCGGCGAGGAGATCTGGGGCGCGGGCAAGGTGGCGTTTGGCGGCACGACCATCCTCGTCCTCCTGATCTTCGGGTTGCGCCTCGACTTCGTGAGCCGCTGGTTCCTCGTGCTCTTCGGCGCCTTGAACTTCCTCTTCCTGGCGGCGGAGAAGATCGCGCTGCGGCAGCTCTCGCGCTGGGTGCGTTCGCGGGGCTTCAACTTCCGCACCGCGCTCATCGTGGGCACGGGACCGAAGGCCGCCCGGTTCGCGGAGTTTCTCGAGGCCCATCCGGACTGGGGTTTCCGCGTGGTCGGGTACCTCGACGACGACAACGGGGGCGAGATCGGCCTCGCGGACCGGTGGCGGTGCCTCGGCACGATCAAGAACATGGAGTCCGTCCTCGGCGCCGAGGTGATCGACGAAGTGATCTTCGTCATCGAGAAGGGCAAGCTCGCCGAGTACGAAGACGCTCTGCTCGTGGCCGAGCGGCACGGCGTGCGCGCGCACGTGTCGCTCGACATCTTCCCGCACGTGCTCGCGCGTCCCGTGCTCGAGGAGCTCGACGGGATTCCGCTGCTCTCCTTCACGACGACCCCTTCAAACCCGGTCGAGCTCGCGACCAAGAGGGCGATCGATCTCGTCCTCGCGCTGGTGTTGTTCGTCGTGACGCTGCCCATTCAGCTCGCCGCCGCGCTGGCGATCCTGCTGTCCTCGGGCGCGCCCGTCTTCTTCCGACAGGTGCGGTGCGGATTGAACGGCCGGCAATTCACGCTGCGGAAGTTCCGGACGATGGAGTTCGGCGCCGAGGACCGGCTGGCCGAAATTTCGCACTTGAACGAGATGACCGGGCCCGTGTTCAAGGCCCGGCGCGACCCGCGTCTCACCGGGGCGGGCAAGCTGCTGCGGCGCCTTTCGATCGACGAGCTTCCGCAGCTCTGGAACGTGATCGTGGGAGACATGAGCCTCGTCGGCCCGCGCCCGCCCCTGCCGGACGAGGTTTCGCGCTACGAGCCCTGGCAGAGGCGCCGGCTCAGCATGAAGCCGGGCCTGACGTGCCTGTGGCAGGTCTCGGGCCGAAGCGAGCTCGATTTCGACCGGTGGATGGCGCTGGACCTCAAGTACATCGACACCTGGTCGCCGCTCTTGGATTTGAAGATCCTGCTGAAAACAGTTCCGGCGGTCTTGTCAGGCAGGGGAGCTAGGTAGACCGGTCAAGCCGTACTCGGGGTCAGGTGTTCGATTCTCCGGACCCCGATGAGACTCTTACCTCGCTCGAGCAACAGGGTCCGGAGAACGAAGACCTGACCCCATCGATCGCCACCCGGCCGCCACCGAGTTGCTTTCGGTGGCTCCCTAAATCGCCACCCGGTCGCTTGTCGCCTCGGTCCTACCGGTTCCCGCCGCCCTCGTCCGAAACGCCCTCCGAGGCCTTGTACATGTATTTGATGGAGGCCTTGGGAACGAGCAGGTTGGGGCCCTTCTCGCGGTTGACCTTGAGGCAGGCCTTGTCGTACCACTCGATCCAGCCCTCGATCCGCTCACCGTCGGTGAGCACGACCACCATCGGCGTCTTGGCCGCCATCTGCTTGAGGTAGTAGTAGCTCTCGGCATTGGTCTGCTCGGGAGGGACCTGCTTGCGCTGGGCGAAGGACCGCGTTGGGTAGCGATCCGCGAGCTCCGACAGGTTCGGTCGGATCAGCTTGCGGTTGGCGGCCGTTTCGTCGTCGGGACGGAAGGCACCGCTGGAAGTGTTGCGATTGACCACGGCAGTCTCTCTTCGTCCCGGTTAGGTGGTGGGACGTCTTGACTGGTTAAACCGGGGCGTCGGCCCCAATATTCTGGGTCTTCCGGGGGGGGGCCTGGGAGGTGCCGTCGTCCTCGTAGGCGAGGCAGCACATCAGCCGCCCGCACATCCCCGAAATTTTCGAGGGATTGAGCGACAGGTTCTGGTTTTTCGCCATTTTGATGGTTACGGGGTGGAAAGACTTCAGAAACGAGGAGCAGCAGAGCGTCAGGCCGCAGGGCCCGATCCCTCCCCGCATCTTCGTTTCGTCCCGGGGGCCGATCTGGCGCATCTCGATGCGGACCGGGTGGGCCATCGCGAGGTCCGCGACGAGCTTGCGGTAGTCGATCCGCGCCTCGGAAGTGTAATAAACCGTGACCTTTCGGCCATCGAAGCTCTCTTCGGCCCGGACGAGCTTCATGGTCAGGCGCTTCTCGGAGGCCAGGGCCCGGGTGTCGGCGAGAAAGCGCTTTTCCCGGCCCACCTTAGCCCGATAGGTGTGGAGATCGGGTTCCGTCGCGACCCGGACCAGACGCCTGGAGTCGCGCAGCTGGCACTGCTTGAGGATCATGGGGCGCAGGTTCGTCACCTCGGCGAACTCCAGCCCCTGGTCGCCCTCCACGACCACCCGCACCTTGCGGGCGACCTCGATGCCCATCGTGTCGCAGAGGACGCTACGGCCGTCCTCGTGTTCGTTCATCCGGATGCCGACGTACTGGCCGGGGTTGTACGCGTTTCCGACCCCGCAGCCGCCTCCAGTGCCACAGCCACCCATGTCAGGACCCCCAAGACCCTGAAGTTACCATGACTTGCAGAGCCACCGGTGCGCCGATCGGCGCTTCCGACACCTGCCCTGTCCCGTGGATCAGTTTGACACTAGTCCGCGATGCCGGTAGCGTTGTGTCGGCGCCTCGCAGGGGGCGTAAGGAGGAGGGGCGCGGGTTTTTTCGAACCGGCGCGCCTCGGGCGGCCTCTTCGGCCGCCTTTTTTACTGGGGTTGCCGGGGATCCGCGGACAGCTCGTGGGCGATCGCCCGGAGAAACTGCTCGAGCGTCCCGGCGCGCAGCGGACGCACGCGCCCCGGCAGCGCGGCAGAAGCCGGCGCGAAAACGGGCGGGGCGCCGGGGTCCTCTTCGTGAATCGCCCGCGCCAGGGCGGCCGCATCCGCGGCGCCGGCCAGCAGCACGGCGTCGATGCGGCGGTTGCGCGCGAGCTTCTCGAGCGCTTCTTCCGCACCGGACGCGGTGAGGACCTCGATGGAGGGATCGTCGGCGGCGAGCGACGCGAAATCGTCCATCGATCCGCCGAGGACGAGGACCGTGATCATGGCGCCGCGGCCTTCTCGACCCGGAGCACGGCGGCGCCGCCGGGCCGCGGTTTCTCCCTGCCCACCACGGTGTAGAAGACGATCGTCCAGAGGCCCGGGGTGCCCGGCGTGAAGCGGAACGAGAAGTCGCCGGCCGGACCGAGGCGGACCAGGTCCTCGGTCTCGGCGCCGAGAACGTGGAGAGATTTCATGCCCTCCGGCACGAAGGCGAGGCGTGGATCACGGAACTCATAGTGCGTGCGCGAATTTGCCTGGCTGCGCGTCAGCGGCCGCGGCGTCGGTTCGTGGGCAAGGGTCACGAACGTGAGCCGGTACTCGGGAAGGACCTGGCCCTGAAACAGGACGGTCGCCGGGTTCTCGGCCGCCCGCGCGAGCGTCAGGCGGGCGAGGCGGCGCACGAGAAACTCCTGCGCCATCCGGAAGCGGCCGCTGCCCTGAGCCCATCCGACCCCCACGTGGGTGACGTCGGGATCGAGGATCGTGCGGCGGTGCCCGTCGTGCCCCGTCTTCTCGGCCATCATGGACTCCTGGCCGGCGAGCGCGAGGCCGAGCGCGGTCTCCTGGAAGCTGGTGCCGGTGGTCGTCCAGGCGACGGAGTTTTCGAAATCCATCCCGAAGATGCCCGCGAGGCCCATGCGCGCGTAGGGAGGCAAGCCGTTCGTGAGGAAGTGCCCCCGGGTCTGTTCGAAGACCTGCTTCGCGCAGAAGGCGTCGGCGACCCGGGCGGCCGCCTCGTCCCAGGCCACGGGCGGCAGGCCCGCGGCGGCGCGGTCGGAGTTGATCCGCCGCCAGACGCCCAGCTTCACGGGGTCTTCCGGTTGCGAGGGCGCGGGGTAGTCCTCGGTCAGAGAGTGCGTCAGGTCGGGCGCGCGGATTTCGAGCCTCGTCGGCTCGGGGGACGGGGCCGGGAGAGCGCAGCTGGCCGCCGCGAGCAGAACGAAGCCCGCCGAACCCTTCGTCAGCACCCTGCGCGCGACTCTACAGCAACGAGCCGGCCGCCGAATCCGGTTGATTTTCGGGGGCGGTTCGGGGATTCTGGCTCGAGAACCCATGAGCTTTTCCATCGAAGCCCTGCACGGGCGCGAGATCCTGGACTCGCGCGGAAACCCGACCCTCGAGGTCGAGGTGCTCCTGGACGGCGGAGCTTCCGGCCGCTTCGGCGTTCCCTCGGGCGCGTCGACCGGAACGCGGGAGGCGCTCGAGCTGCGCGACGGCGACAGGAAACGCTACGGCGGCAAGGGAGTGCTCAAGGCCGTCGCGCACGTCAACGGCGAGATCGCCGAAGAGCTCGAGGGCGCCGACGCGCGCGACCAGGCGCTGATCGACCGGATGCTGATCGAGCTCGACGGAACGCCGAACAAGGGGCGGCTCGGCGCCAACGCGATGCTCGGCGTGTCGCTGGCGGTCGCGCGGGCGGCCGCGGACGCCTCGGGCCTGCCGCTGTATCGCTACGTCGGCGGCGCGGGGGCGACGACGCTTCCCGTTCCGCTGATGAACGTCATCAACGGGGGAGCGCACGCCGACAATCTGCTCGACCCCCAGGAGTTCATGGTCTGTCCGATCGGGTTCCCGACGTTCGCCGAGGCCCTGCGGGCGGGCGCCGAGGTCTTCCACACGTTGAAGGGGATCCTCAAGAAGAAGGGCCTTTCGACGGGCGTGGGCGACGAGGGGGGCTTTGCGCCCGACGTCGCGTCGTCGAAGGAAGCGATCGAGCTGCTGCTGACGGCGATCGAGGCCGCGGGGCACAGGCCCGGCCGGGACATCGTGCTCGCGCTCGATCCCGCCGCGTCGGAGTTCTACGAGGGCGGCAAGTACGTCCTGAAGGGCGAGAAGAAGACGCTCTCGACCGACGGCATGATCCGCTACTGGGCGGAGCTCGTCGCGGCATACCCGATCGTCTCGATCGAAGACGGCCTCGCCGAGGGCGACTGGAAGGGCTGGCAGGCGCTGACGAAGGAGCTCGGCAGGAAGATCCTGCTCGTCGGCGACGACGTCTTCGTCACGAACCCCGAGATCCTCGCGCGCGGCATCGGGGACGGGGTCGGCAACGCGCTGCTCGTCAAGTTGAACCAGATCGGCACGCTGACCGAGACGCTCGACGCCGTGCGGATGGCGCAGACGGCGGGCTACCGCACGATCGTCTCGCACCGCTCGGGCGAGACGCCGGACGACACGATCGCGGACCTGGCCGTCGCGGTCAACTCGGGCCTGATCAAGACGGGCTCGGCGTGCCGCGGCGAGCGCCTCGCGAAATACAACCGTCTGCTCGCGATCGAAGAAGAGCTCGAGGGCGCGGGCCGCTTCGCCGCGCGCGCCGCCTTTTCGCGATGAAGGCCCACAGAGACGAGGACGCGGACACCCCTCATGGCCCGCGGCCGGTGACGGCCTTCTTCATCTCGCTCGCCGTCTCGTCGGTGCTCATGGGCATCCTGCTCCTGTCGGACCGCCGGGTGCTGGAGCTGCGCCGCGCCCGCACGGAGGTCCAGACGCTCGACCGGCAGATCGCCGAGCGGCGCTCCGAGAACGAGGCCCTGAAGTCCGCGATCGAGGCCGCCAGCCGCCACGAGTTTCCGGCGGAAAGGGTGGCGCGCGAGGAGCTCCACCTCGTCCAGCCCGACGACGTCGTGCTCCTCTATCCGCCCGGCACCCTGACGAAGCCGGAGCGCACGCCCGCGCCTTCCGCCGCCGCGGCCGTGCCCGCCGCCCCCGCCCGGCCGCGCTGAGCTTCCCGGCATAGAATTCCGCCGTCGTCCCCGGCGAAAATTCTCTCCAGCGTGATCGTCATCGGAAGGAGCGCGTGAGGGCATGAGCACGGCACCGGCTTCGGGCCCCGGTCGAGACGTCGTCCTGGTCGCGAGCGGAGACTCGCGGCTCTCCGCGAATCAACGCTGCTGGCCCGCGCAGGAGGCGCTCGAGACGGCCGTCGCCGCGGCGTTCTCCGATTCGGGCGCCCGCATCGTGCGCGGGCATCCCTACGATCCGGAAAAGAAGCACGGTTTCATCGACGGACAGGCCCGCGGCATCGAGCTCTTCCGGAAGATCGACCGCGACGCGCCGCTCGTCGTGGCGGAGGCGGTGTGGGAGTACTCGAGCCACGTGCTGGCGGGCCTGACCAGGCACCGCGGGCCGATCCTGACGCTCGCCAACTGGAGCGGGCTCTGGCCGGGCCTCGTCGGCATGCTGAACGTCAACGCGTCGCTCGCGAAGGCCGGCATCCCGTACAGTTCGATCTGGAGCGAGGACTTCCGGGACGGCTTCGCGCGCGGCGGGATCCGGAAATGGCTCGAATCCGGCCGGATCGACCACGACCGCAGCCACTCCCGCGCGATCGACGACCGGACCTTCGGCGAAGGCCTCGAGGCCGACCGCGTGCGCGGCTTCGCCCTCGGCGCCAGGCTCCAGAACGACCAGGCGATCCTCGGCGTCTTCGACGAGGGCTGCATGGGGATGTACAACGCGATCGTCCCGGACGAGCTGCTCCACGCGCTCGGGCTCTTCAAGGAGCGCCTCTCGCAGTCGATGCTCTACGCGGCGATGCGCGAGGTCCCGGACGAGGCCGCGCGGAGGCATTACGAGTGGCTGCGCCGGCGCGGGATGCAGTTCGAGCTCGGCCGGGATGAGGCGAGCGAGCTGACCGAGGGGCAGGTGTTCGAGGGCCTCAAGATGTACGACGCCGCGGTGCGATTGGCGTCCGACTTCGGCTGTGCCGCGATCGGCATCCAGTACCAGCAGGGATTGAAGGATACGTGCGTCGCCTCGGACCTGGCCGAGGGGCTGCTCAACAACCCGGATCGTCCGCCGGTTGCCGGAGCCGGCGGCGCGGCGCTCTTCGACGGGCTCGCCGTCCCGCACTTCAACGAGGTGGACGAGTGTGCCGGCGTGGACGCGCTGCTGACCAACCGCGTCTGGACCGATCTCGGCATCGATCCCTCGACGACCCTCCACGACGTCCGCTGGGGCGCGCCCGTGCAGGAGAGCGGCGTCGACGCCTTCGTGTGGGTCTTCGAGATTTCCGGCGCCGCTCCGGCCAGCCACTTCATCGACGGGTACGCCGGGGCGCGCGGCGAGCGTCAGCCGCCCATGTATTTTCCGCGCGGCGGCTCGACGTTGAAGGGTATCTCGAAGCCCGGCGAGATCGTCTTCTCCCGGATCTACGTCCAGGACCACGCGCTGCACATGGACATCGGCCGCGGCGGTGTAGTGCGGCTCTCGAGAGAGGAGACCGAGCGGCGCTGGGAGGCGACGACACCCCAGTGGCCGATCATGCACGCCGTCCTCTACGGAATCTCGCGCGACCAGATGATGGCCAAGCACATGGCCAACCACATCCAGGTGGCCTACGCGCCCGACGCCGCGACGGCCCGCCGCGCCCTCGTCCGCAAGGCCTCGATGGCGCGCGCGCTCGGGCTTCGCGTCAACCTCTGCGGCGATTTCGAGGACTCGCTCGAGCGGCACCAGGCCGCGAAATACCGCGCGTGACGCGAGGCTGCGCGCTCGGGCTCGACTTCGGGACCGCGTCGGTCCGGGCCCTCGTCGTCGAGACCGCGACCGGGCGCGAGCGCGGTGCGGCGGTCGTGGAGTATCGCCACGGCGTGATCGACGCGGCGCTGCCGGGCACGGGCGCAAAGCTGCCGTCGGACTGGGCCCTGCAGCATCCGGGCGACTACATGGAGTCCACCGCGCAGGCTGTGCCCCGGGCGCTCGCAGCGGCCGGTGTCGGCGCGCGGGACATCGTCGGCGTCGGCGTCGACTTCACGTCCTGCACGATTCTCCCGGTGGACGCGGGGGGGCGAGCTCTCTGCCTGCAGCCCGAATGGGCGGCGCGGCCCCACGCGTGGGTCAAGCTCTGGAAGCACCACGCCGCGCAGCCGCAGGCGGACCGGATCAACGCCCTGGCCGCGGCGCGGGGCGAGGCGTTTCTCGCGGACTACGGCGGCAGGACGTCGTCCGAGTGGCTGTTCGCCAAGGCGCTGCAGGTTCTCGAGGAAGACGCGGACGTCTTCGCCGCGGCCGCGGCGTTCGTCGAGGCCGGCGACTGGTTCGTGCAGGAGCTTTCGGGCGTGCTCGTCCGCAACTCCTGCGGCGCGGGATACAAGGGGTTCTGGAGCCGCGAGCGAGGGTTTCCTTCGTGGGAGTTCCTCACCGCGCTCGACCCGCGCTTTGCCGGGATGTCCGGAAAGCTCGGCGGCGAGATCACGCCGCCGGGCCGGCGGGTCGGCGGCCTGACGGAGGCGGCAGCCGCGCGCCTCGGGCTCGCGCCAGGTACGGCGGTGGCAGCGGCGATCATCGACGCGCACAGCGCGGTGCCCGCGGCGACCGTCGTCGAGCCGCGGCGGATGGTCATGGTGATGGGGACTTCGACCTGCCACATGCTCCTCGCGGATCGCCATGCCGTGGTCGAAGGCGTCGGGGGCGTCGTGCGCGACGGGATCGTCGAAGGCTACTTCGGTTACGAGGCGGGGCAGCCCGCGGTCGGGGACATCTTCGGCTGGTTCGCGAGGCTCGTGGGCGCGGGCGACTTCGCAGCCCTCGAGCGGGAGGCGGCCGCCTGTCCTCCCGGCGGGCGGGGCCTGCTGGCGCTCGACTGGTGGAACGGGAACCGGTCGGTTCTCGTGGATGCGAGCCTCTCGGGACTGATCGTCGGACTGACGCTTTCGACGACGGCGCCGGAGATCTACCGTGCGCTGATCGAGGCGACGGCGTTCTCGACGCGGCGGATCCTGGAGGCGTTCGAAGCGAAACAAATCCCGGTCGAGGAGCTGATTGCCGTCGGCGGGCTCGCCGAGAGGAGCCCTCTCCTGCTCCAGATCTACGCCGACGTCACGCGCCGCCCGATCGCGCTGGCCGAGACCGCCAATGCGTCGGCGCTCGGGGCGGCTATGCTCGGCGCCGTCGCGGCGGGTGCCGCCAAGGGAGGCCACGCAACCTTCGTCGACGCGGCGCGCGCCATGGCCCGCCTGCGGGGGGCGAAGATCGAACCGGATCCCCGTGCCGCCGCCGCGTACGACACGCTCTACCGCGACTGGATCGGCCTGCACGACCACTTCGGCCGCGGCGGCACCGACGTGATGGCGCGCCTCCGGCAGGGGGTCAGGTCTGAAAACTTCGGCTTTTCGGGCGCCGGGCAAACTCCGAAGAAACCAGACCTGACCCCATGACCCCTCTCGTCGACGCTCGCGGGATCTCGATGCAGTTTCCCGGCGTGCGCGCCCTCGACCGGGTGGACTTCGACGTGTTCCCGGGAGAAGTTCACGCGCTCATCGGCGAGAACGGGGCGGGCAAGTCGACGCTCGTCCGGATCCTGACGGGCGAGATCGCGGCAGGCGATTACGAGGGTGAAGTGCGTTTGGACGGCGCGATCGAGGGCGGCATCGCCGTGATCCCGCAGGAGCTGCAGCTCGTCTCGACGCTCTCGGCGGCGGCGAACATCTACCTCGGGCGCGAGCCTCGGACCGCGCTCGGACTGATCGACACCGGTGAGCTCAACCGCCGCTCCGCCGCGGAGCTCGCTGCCGTGGGGGAGACGCACGTCCCGCCCTCGGAGACCGTCGAGCACCTCGAGGCCGGACAGCGGCAGCTCGTGGCGATCGCGCGGGCGCTATCGCTCGATGCGCGACTGATCATCATGGACGAGCCGACGGGCTCGCTCGGCATGGAGGAGGCGGGGCGGCTCGAGCGGCTCGTGCGGCGGCTGTGTAAGCGCGGCGTGGCGGTCGTCTACATTTCCCACAAGCTCGACGAGGTGCGCCGGCTCGCCGACCGGGTCACGGTGCTGCGCGACGGCCGCCGCGTCGCGACCCGCGAAGCCGCCGGCCTGGACGAGGCGGAGATGGTGCGGCTGATGGTGGGCCGCGAGATACCGAGCGTGGAGCTGTCGCCGCCACCGTCCGGATCGCCGGAGATCCTGCGCGTCGAGGGCCTCTCGGTCGCCGACCCGGAACGCCCCGGCGGATTTCGCGTGCGCGGCGTGTCGCTGTCGGTGCGCCGCGGCGAGATCGTGGGCCTGGCGGGCCTCGTCGGCGCGGGCCGCACGGACTTCCTTCTCGCTCTGGTCGGCGCGGGGTCTGCCGAGGTGACGGGCCGCGTCCTGATCGACGGGCGCGAGGCCCGAGCGGCAAGCCCGGCCGAAGCGCGCGATCGGGGCCTGGTGCTTCTGCCGGAAGAACGCAAGGCGCAGGCGATTTTTCCGGACCTGCCCGTGGGCCGCAACATCACGCTCGGGGCGCTCGAGAAAGTCGGTCGTCTGGGCTGGATCGACGGCGCGAAAGAACGGGAGTCCGCCGCGCGCGGAATGCGCGAGACCGGCGTGCGTGCCGCGTCGCTGTCGACACCGATCGGCACGCTCTCCGGCGGGAATCAGCAGAAGGCGATTCTCGCGCGCTGTCTGTTCGCGTCGCCCTCGGTGCTGCTGCTCGACGAGCCGACGCGCGGCATCGACCTGGCTGCGAAGGCCGACATCTATGCGCTCCTGCGAAAGCTCGCCGCCGACGGATTCGGAATCGTCCTGTGCTCGTCCGAGATGTCGGAGATCCTCACGCAGTGCCACCGCGTCGTCGTGTTTCGCGAGGGGAGCATCGCGGCCGAGCTCGGGCACGGCGAGGCAACCGAGGAGCGCGTCCTGGCGGCCGCCGCGGGGACGGGCGGCGCGGGGAAGAACCGCGGCGGCACAGAACAGCCGGGCCGCGGCGGCGCGCCCCCCGCTATTCCACCCGGCCGCCGTCGGCTCGCTCGATTCACGAGCGCCCTGGGGCTCGCGGCGGTCGTGCTGCTCTCGATCGTCTTCTCGCCGATGCGCGGCGGCCGCCCGGTCTTCCTCGACATCGGGAACCTCACCGACATCCTCCGCCAGGTCGCCGAGAAGGGAATTCTCGCCGTCGGCATGACGGCCGTCATCGTCTCGGGCGGCATCGACCTGTCCGTCGGCTCCGTGCTCGCGCTCTCGGCGACGCTGACGGCCTGGCTCTTCATGAAGGGGGGCGCCGGGCTCGCGCTGGCGGCGCTGGCCGTTCTCGGAGTCGGCGCGGCCTGGGGCGCCGTCAACGGCTTCGTCGTCGCGCGGTGGCGCCTGCAGCCCTTCATCGCGACGCTCGCGACGATGAGCGCGGCGCGCGGTGTGGCGCGGTATTTGAGCGGCGGCACGGCCATCCCGCTCGGGTTCGGCCGGGGCGCGGCGCCGGAGTCCATGCGAGCGATCGCCGGCGTGCTCGTGCCCTACGTGCCCGTGCCGGCCGTCATCTTCGTCGTGACCGTGATCGGGATGCACGTCTACCTCTCGCGCACGCGCGCGGGCCGCTACCTCTACGCGATCGGCGACAACGAGGCGGCGGCGCGCCTGTCGGGAATCCGGGTCGGATTCCACAAGGCCTCGGTCTACGTGATCGCGGCCGCGCTCGCGGCGCTGGCGGGGCTCGTCCACTGCGCGCAGCTCGAGCAGGGCAACCCGAACGACGGCGTCGCCTACGAGCTCGACGCGATCGCCGCGGTCGTCATCGGCGGTACGAACCTCTCGGGCGGAATCGGAACGGTCGGCGGCACGCTCGTGGGCGTGCTGATCATCGGAGTCATCAACAACATCATGGGGTTGAACAATGTCGATGCAAACCTGCAGCTCATCCTCAAGGGCGTCATCATCCTCGGAGCGGTCTGGATCCAGCGCCGGCGGCGATGAGCGGGCGCGGCTGGCGGCGATGGCCGTCGTCCTTGCGGCGCTCGTCGCGGCGGGCATGGTCGCCGCCGGCTGCGGGCGCGCCCAGAAGGGCAAGCACCTGATCGGTTTCTCGCAGTGCAATCTCGGCGAGCCGTGGCGCGTGGCGATGAACGCGGAGGTGGCGGCCCGGGCGAAAGACTTTCCGGACATCGAGATCGCCTACGCCGACGCCCAGCAGGACAATGCCAAGCAGGTCGCCGACGTGGAGAACTTCCTGCGCCAGAAGATCGACCTCCTGTTGATCTCGCCGAACGAGGCGAAACCGCTGACCCCGATCGTGCGCAAGACCTTCGAGCAGGGGATCCCGGTGATCGTGCTCGACCGCGCCATCGAGGGCGACACCTACACCTTGTTCATCGGCGCCGACAACCGCGAGATCGGCAAAGCGGCGGGCAAGTACATCGCGGAGCTCCTGAACGGCAAGGGGCAGATCGTCGAGATCAAGGGCCTGCCGGGCTCCCCGCCCGCGCGCGACCGGAGCGAGGGCTTCCGGGAGGCGATCCAGCCGTTCTCCGGCATCCGGATCGTCCACGACCCCGTGGCCAACTGGCTGCGCGAAGAAGCGATGGCACAGATGGAGTCGGCCCTGGCCGCCCACGAGCACATCGACCTCGTCTACGCGCACAACGACCCGATGGCGATGGGCGCCTACCTCGCCGCCAAGGCGAAAGGGCGAGACGGAGAGATGAAGTTCATCGGCATCGACGCGCTACCCGGCCTCGACGGCGGCCGCCAGATGGTCGCCGACGGCAAGCTCTCCGCCACCTTCGTCTATCCGACCGGAGGGCGCGAAGCCGTGGACGCCGCCGCGCGGATTTTCGCGGGAGAGAAGGTCCCGCACAAGATCGTGCTGCCGACCCTGATGATCACCAAGGAGAACGCTCTACCCGCCGCGGGGAAATGACCCTCGGGCGGCCCGCTTGACGGTTCCGGCCGACTCCGATAAGGTGCGCGTTCTGCCGCGGGGTGGAGCAGCCTGGTAGCTCGTTGGGCTCATAACCCAAAGGTCGTAGGTTCAAATCCTACCCCCGCAACCAATCACATCAAGGGGTTACGTCGTGAGGCGTGACCCCTTCTCCTTTCCGGTGGAGCGATTCAGAGACGCTGCGCCACCCCCGTCCGGGAGGTGAGTCCTGAAGGCGGGAGAGCACCGCGCCGCGTCACTCGCAGCGCAGGGCAGACACCGGATCGACGCGCATAGCGCGCCACGCTGGGACATAGCAGGCGAGCAGCGCTACGGCCGTCAGCAGCAGGGCCACGCCCCCGAACGTGACCGGGTCCGTCGCGCCCACCCCGTAGATCATCTTCGTCAGCAGCCGCGTCAACCAGAGCGCCGCGACGATCCCCGCGCCGATGCCCGCGAGCGCGATCCGCATCCCCTGGCCGAGCACGAGCTGCAGCACGTCGCCACGCGTGGCGCCGAGGGCCATCCGCACGCCGATCTCGCGCGTCCGCTGCGCTGCGAGATACGCAATCACCCCGTAGACCCCGATCGCAGACAGCGCGAGCGCCAGCGCCGAAAGGACGCTCAGTAGGATCATCGCCATCCTCTGCCGCGCAATCGAATGCGCGACGACTTCCTCCATCGGGCGCATTTCGTAAATCGCGGCGCTCGCGTCGAACCGCGAGGCCGCCTGGCGGATCCCCGACGCCGCGTCGAGCGGGGAGCCGGCGGTCCTCGCCACGAAGCCGGCCCCGTTGGCGATCAGGCTCCAGAACTTGTCCGGCAGCTGGAACATCGGGAGGTAGATCTCGGCCTGGAGGTTCTGGTGCTCCGCGTTGCCGAGCCCCCAGTGCTCGACGTGGCCGGCGACGCCGACGATTTCCGCGTCGATGTCGAGCAGCGCCAGGTGGATCCGCTTCCCGACGGGGTTCTCGCCCGGAAAGTGTCTGCGCGCGAAGGCCTCGTCGATGACGGCCACGGCCGGGGCGCGCTCGTCGTCCCGGTCCGTGAGGAACCGGCCGCTGCGCAGCGGGATCCGCATCGCCGGCAGGTAACCCGGGGTCACCAGGTAGAAGAGCGACTGCGGCATGTCGCTCTGGTTCGCCGGCCGGGGCCGGTCGTCCCGCCAGAACGGCACCTCGGAGTCGCCGTTCATCGGCAGCGACCCTCCGAGGACCGACACACTCGACACGCCATGCACGCCCTCGAACGCGCGCACCGCCTCCCGATACTTCGCGCGCAGCTGCGCCGCGGTCCGGTCCTGGCCGGGCGTCAGGGAGATGTTGAACGAGACGGCATTGCGCGGATCGAAACCGGGATCCACGGCCCACAGCGCCCGCAGGCTGCGGATCATCAACCCGGCCCCGATCAGCAAGACGAGGGCCATTCCGATCTCCGCGGCCACAAATACGCTCTGCGTGCGCTGCCGCGCGCCGCTCGAGCCCCGGCCCCCGGCCTTCAGCGTCTCCTGCAGGTCGGGCCGGAGCAGCCGCAGGGCCGGCGCCAGACCGAACAGGACCCCGGTCAGCACCGAGATTCCCAGCGTAAACAGCAGGACGCGACCGTCGAGGCCGATCTCCTCGGACCGCGGAAGCGCGTCCGGCAGGGCCGCCAGGATCGCCCGCGTGCCCCACTTCGCGAGGACCGTTCCCAGGATCCCGCCCGCGATCGCGAGCAGGACGCTCTCGGTCAGGAGCTGCCGGACGATCCGCCAGGCGTTCGCGCCGAGCGCGGCGCGCACGGCGAACTCGCGGCTGCGCCCGGTCGCCCGCGCGAGCAGCAGGTTCGCGACGTTGGCGCAGGCGATCAGGAGCACGAAGCTCACCGCCCCGAGGAGCACGAGGAGGATCCCCTCGACGTTTCCGACGACGTCCTTCTTGAGGGGCACGACGTTGATCCCCGTCCCCTTGTCCGCCTCGGGGTACATCTTCTCGAGGTCCCTCGCGATCCGGTCCATGTCCGCCTGGGCCTGCGCCGGCGTCACTCCCGGCTTCAGGCGGCCGACCACGCGCATGCCCATGCTGGTTCGCCGGTCCAGAAACGTCTCGTCCGTCCACTGCCCGATCGGGACGTAGACGTCCGTGTCGTCGGACACCGTCAGGCGGCCCGGCGCCACGCCCACGATGGTGTAGAGCCTGCCGTTGAGCGTGATAGTTTTTCCGGCGACGTCCGTCGCTCCTCCGAATTTGCGCTTCCAGAGCCCGTCGGCGAGGACCGCGACGGGCCCGGCGCCGGCCCGGTCCTCGTCCGGCAGAAACGTCCGGCCGGCCGTCGGCCGTACCCCGAGCAGGGGGAAGAACTCGGAGGAGACCATACAGGCACGCAGCCGCTCCGCCTCACCCGACCCGGTGAGGTTGAAGTCGTCCGAACGGTAGGCGCCGAGCGCCGAGAACGCGCCGCTGCCTCGCCGCCAGTCGAGGAAGTTCGGGTAGCTGACCGAGCCCTTCGAGAACTGTTCCGTGCGCGTGTACACGGAGTGGAGCTGATCCGGCGCCGGAAAGGGCAGCGGATGAAGCAGCACGCCGCTGACCACGGAGAAGAGGGCGGTGTTCGCGCCGATCCCGAGCGCCAGCGTGACCACGGCGACGGCCGTGAAGCCCGGGCTCCGGAAGAGGACCCGCACGCCGTATCGGATGTCCTGCCAGAAGCTCCCCATGCATCCTCCTCGCCGGACCCGGGACGGTCCGATCCCTGTCCCAGAGCTACGCGCCCCGGCGCTCTTTTGTTCCCGGCGGGCGCGACATAGATCGACCCCGCAGGAACGCGAGGTTCCAGAAGCTCGTCGCTGGCGGGAAGTAGTCCGTCTGCCCTCCCAAAGGTGGGGCGAAAGTGGAGCGATCTGGCGGCTACAGGAGGCGAAAGCTGACGACTCGAACGCCTGATCCAGTCGCGTTTTGTAGCTTCTTGTCGACTTGAGGCGGCAATTGAGGTGTTCTCATAACCCAAAGGTCGTAGGTTCAAATCCTACCCCCGCAACCAATCGAATCAAGGGGTTAGGTCGAGAGGCCTGACCCCTTTTTCTTCTCAGGTGGAGCGATTCGCGATTGAAACCGTTCGGCGTTGGGTCAAAATCCCCGACAAGCGGTTGAGATCGAGAATTGTACTAACGGCTGGGTCGGTATGGCTGCTGGCCGTGACACTGCTGGTGAGCGGCGAACTGCCGCGTGAGCGACTTTGTTATACGACGCGCCGTCCCGCGAACTGGCATTTGTTCCTCGTCGAGGAAGGATCGTCGCCGAGGCAAATTACATCGGGGCTTGCTCTCGATTACGACGCGACGTTCTCGCCCGACGGCCGGTGGGTGGTGTTCTGCTCGGAGCGCTCCGGCAATCCCCACCTCTACGCGATGGACACCGCGCATCCCGGGTCGCCGAGGCAGTTGACTCGCGGCCAATTCATGGATGCGGCGCCCGCGTTCACGCCGGATGGCAAGACGCTGCTCTTCGTGAGCGACCGCGCCGGCAACGCGGACTTGTTCGCGGCGCCTTTTCGCCCGGACGATCCTGGTGCGGGAGTCGAGGCCAGGAACTTGACCCACAACCCGGCCGGCGACTTTCGTCCCGCCGTTTCGCCAGACGGCAAGACAGTTGCCTTCTGCAGTGATCGCGACTATGACGAGCCATATCCGTATCGGGCGGAGCTTTACGTCACGAATCTGAACGGATTGAAACCGCGACGGCTGACTTCGACCGGCGCGATGAACGGCTCTCCCGCATGGTCCCACGACGGCAGGACTCTCTATTTCTATTCCGACCGCGAAGGCGGGGGCTTCCGCATCTGGGCGATGGATTCCGATGGCAGGCACCAGCGAGCGCTCACGCCGAGAAACCTCGCGGCCTTTTCGCCCGCGGTCATGCCCGGTGGCCGCGTTGCGTTTGCCGTGAAGAAACCCGACGGCTTCCAGATCATGTCGGTGAAGGCGGATGGATCGGACGTTCGACTGGAAAGGGAGGCGCAGCCGAACTGCCAGGGCCCGGCGTTCGATCGTCACACCGGACGTATGGTCTGCACGGGCCGGGGATCGGGACTGAACGGGCCGCCGGCCTTCTCCGACGCTCACGATGAGGTGCGGCTGCCAGACCGCATTCTCGAGGTTCAGGCGGTGCACTCCCTCTTCTGCTCGATCAGTCCCGACGGGCTCGAGTTCGTCTCGAGCGAGTCGGCGACGGCGGGCGAGTTGATCGACACCCGCCTGGTCGTCAGGAGCTTCGACGGTTCGAGGGCGCGCGAGGTGTTCCGTCCGGCAAAGGGCGCGGAAGTCTGGGCAACGAGCTGGGCGCTGCGTTCGGATCTAATCGCGTTCACGGTGGGGCAGCCATTTGCTCCCGACGACGCAATCGTGGACATCTGGACGGTCCGGAGCGACGGGTCGAATCCGACGAATTTGACCAACGGCAGGTTACTCAACAACGCATTTCCCGACCTGACGGCCGACGGCCGGGAGATCGCATTCCGAAGCACCCGTGATGGGAAGAAGGCCATCTATTTGATGAACTCCGACGGCACGAAGGCGCGTCGCATCGCGACAGATCCAGCCGACGGCAACGCCACCATGCCTTCGATCTCCCCGAGCGGAGACATGATCGCGTTCTCGACTTTCAAGCTCTACGTCCAGTCCCTGATCAACGGCAAACCGGACGGCAGCCCGCGGCTGCTTGAGAAGTATTCGCCGAGCGTGCACTCGCGTTTCTCGCCCGATGGAAAATGGATCGCTTTCGCATCTAGGCGCGCGTGGCTGAACGACGAAGGTCCGCTCTCGAACGGCGAATCACAGCCCTACGGTGAAATCTTTGTTGCGCCGGTCGATGGCGCGTCTGAACCGATCCGCCTGACCCACAACAAGTGGGAAGACAGCATCCCGTGTTGGGGCGTGATGCCGGTTCGGTAATCTCCTTGCTCGGCTTGCGACGTTGGCGTGAACGGCTTGAGTCGGTGGGGCGAAAGTGGAGCGATCTGGCGGCTACAGGAGGCGACAATTGACGACTCGAACGCCTGACGGGACGACACGATTTCACCCCGACGGGGGTGACCCGGGAACGGATTGGGACCGCGAGCCGCAAGGTTCTCGAGGCGATCGAAGATCTGGGTCGGAAGATCCAGAGATAGGAATGATCACGGTCCTCGGAGCGGGCGGCGCCATTGGGAACGAACTCGTCAAACTCCTGGCCGCAGGGAAGCAGCCGTTTCGACTCGTCGGCCGCAACCCCCGGCCGACGCCCGGCGCGACCGAGACGGTTGCGGTCGACCTGTCGGACAAGGATCAGGCCATCCGCGCCGTCGCCGGCTCCAGCGTCGTGCACCTGGTCGTTGGTCTCAAGTACGACCACGGAATCTGGCAGGAGATGTGGCCGCGGATCATGGGGAACACGATCGAGGCCTGCAAGCGCGCGGGCGCGAAGCTCGTCTTTTTCGACAACGTGTACATGTACGGCAGGGTCGACGGTCCGATGACCGAGGAGACGCCGTTCAACCCTTGCAGCCGGAAAGGAGAAGTCCGCGCGAAGATTGCCACCGCGCTCACCCACGAATGGAAGGCGGGAGCACTCACCGGCATGATCGCGCGCTCCGCCGACTTCTACGGCCCCGACACTCTCAACGGCGTGCCCAATCTCCTCGTCCTTCAGCCCCTGTCACGCAAACAGAAAGCATCATGGCTGGTGAATGATTCTGTTCCGCACTCCTTTACGTACACTCCGGACGCCGCGCAAAGCCTGGTACGACTCGCGGAGCGGGCAACCGCGTGGAATCAGACCTGGCATGTCCCCACCGCGCCCAATCCGCTCACGGGGAAAGAGTTTGTCACCCTGGCAGCGAAGGAATTTGGCGTTGCTCCGAAGTATCGCGTTCTGAGCAGGACGATGGTCCGGTTTGCAGGATTTTTCAATCCGCCGGTGCGGGAGTCTTACGAAATGCTCTATCAGAACGATTCGCCTTACCTGTTTGACTCCAGCAAATTCGGCAGGGAGTTCGGCTTCGCTGGCACTCCCTACGCAGACGGCATCCACGCCACGGCCGCGTCGTTTCGGCGCGGCCCGCACGCGGCCTAAACCAGGAGAATGTGGATTCGAGGCCGGGTAAAGCGCTCGACCTGATCGGGCAGGTTGGTGGGGCGAAAGTGGGGCGATCTGGAGGCTACAGGAGGCGAAAGCTGACGACTCGAACGCCAGATCGAGTCGCGTTTTGTAGCGTCTTGTATACCTGAGGCGGCATTTGAGCTGTTCTCATAACCCAAAGGTCGTAGGTTCAAATCCTACCCCCGCAACCAATCACATCAAGGGGTTACGTCGCGAGGCGTGACCCCTTTTCGTTTCAGGTGGAGCGATTGGCGATCGGAACAGCTTAATGTCTAGCCATTAGGTTCGAGCCCTACGCGGCTCACCACTCACTCCGCTCGCGGTCGGCTGCGAATTGCTGGGCCGGCTGTCCGCCGGTCCCGATTCTCAGCGATAACCGCTGTCGCGGGGCGCGCCGAGAACGGCTTCTCCATCCGAACACCGCTGACTTGACCCGGGGGCAACACTAGAGCAGGTCAGTCTTCGAGCGTCGGCAGCGTCTTCAGGACTTCCGCTGCCCTCGGCCGATTCAGGATCGGCTCGTCCTTGCGAATTCTTCCGTCCTTGAAGATCAGAACGCGTCTGGCGAACTGTGCGATGTCGTGTTCATGGGTGACGAGAACGATCGTCAATCCGTGGTCGTTCAGCTTCTGGAAAATTTCCAGGATCTCGACCGATGTACGGCTGTCGAGGTTTCCAGTGGGCTCGTCCGCCAGCAATATCGAGGGGTGATTCACGAGGGCGCGCGCCACGGCGACCCGCTGCTGCTGTCCGCCGGACATCTGCGACGGAAAGTGCTGTGCCCGGTCGGAGAGCCCGACGAGCGCAAGAGCTTCGGCTGCCCGCGTCGTACGCTCCGCATTCTCCAACTTCGTGTACAGCGTGGGGAGTTCTACATTCTCGAGCGCAGTCGTCCTCGCCAGAAGGTTGAAGCCTTGAAACACAAAGCCAATCTTCTGGTTCCGGATCAGGGCCAGCGCTCTCTTGTCATGCATGGAGACGTCGAGTCCTTCGAGCAGATACCGGCCGGAAGAGGGGCGATCGAGGCAACCGAGCATGTTCATAAAGGTCGATTTGCCGCTGCCGCTCGCTCCCATGATCGCCACGAATTCGCCGCCGTGAATGTTGACGCTCACCCCGCGGAGAGCGTGCACCCGTGTTTCGCCCAAGTCGTAATATTTGTGAACGTCTTCCACGCGGATAACCGCAAGCTCCGTCAAGGGACTCGTCGCTGCGGCGTCAGTCGAGGATGGCGGATCGGTTGGCCGGCTATTGAGCACTAGCGTCGTATGCCGCCTGGTGACTGCGGCTTCGCCATCACGGACCGGATGATGAGCTCATCGGAACCTTTCAGCGTGCCTTTGAGGACTCCGGTTACCTGCGTATACGAGTGGTCGGTGATACCGAGAGAGACTTTGACCGGCTGCATCACGTTGTTAGCCGGATCCAATTTCCAGACGACAACGACATCCCTTCTCGTCGCGGGCGACGCGTTGCGCGCTTCGCTTTGCGGCGTCGGCTGTCCCGGCGGAGGGTTAGGCTCATCACGCGTTCGGGGTTCTCCACTCACCTCGAGTCCATATCTTGCGTAGATTGCGCTGATCTCCTCGAGCGACATCGGCGGTTTGTACCGTAGGGCGGTGTTCGGAATCTTCAATACGTCGGCGACCGTCGCAACCGGAATGGTTACGTAGGCTGTCATACCCGGGAACAGTTTGAGGTCGGGGTTCGCAAATTCGATGATGGTGTCGTACGTAACGACGTTTTGTATCGTTGTCGGATTCATGCGCACCTGACTGACGACTCCGCGAAAGGATTCAGTCGGAAAGGCATCGACCTTGAAGGTCACGGCCTTCCCGGCCTTGATGTTGCCAACGTCTGATTCGTCCGTCTTGGTGTAAACGAGCATCTTCGTCAGGTCCTGGGCTATCGTGAAGATCGTCGGTGCCTGCAGGGATGCGGCCACGGTCTGGCCGAGCTCGACGTTGCGAGCGACGACGGTGCCGTCGATGGGAGATCGGATCACCGTGTAGTTGAGATTCGTCTGCGCGACCGCCAGGGCTGCCGCTTTTTGGTTCACTTGCGCGTCGGCCTGCGCCACGTTCGCGACGGCTGCGCCAACGGCTGCGGTCGCGGAATCATCGGCTGCCTTCGCGAGATCCAGCTGCTGCTGGCTCAATAGGTTGCTGTTCGTCAGCTCGACGCTGCGGTCGTAGTCGGCCTTGGTCTGTACCGATATGGCCTTGGCCCGGTCGAGGTTGGCTCTGGCCGCGATCGCATTCGCCCTGGCGTTGTCCAGATCGGCAGAGGCCTGCAGCAACGCGCCCTGGAACAACGCGGGATCGATCAGAGCGATGACATCACCTTTGTGCACTCGCGAATTGAAATCCACATTGAGTTTCGCGATACTGCCGGATACCTGCGATCCCACTTGTACGGTCACGACGGCGTTGATCGTTCCGGTGGCTTCCACGACGTCGTGAATCGAACCGCGCTCGACTTTGGCAGTAAAGTGCTGCGCTTGGACGGGGCGGCTGGCGCGCACGATGGCTATCAGGCCTACGACCATGGCGAGGCCAGTCAGCGCGAGCCATCTAGGCTTCGTCATCTTCATGTCAGGCATTGTGATCGACGTTCAAGGAGCGTCACTCGTAGCGCAGGGCTTCGATCGGATCGAGGCTGGATGCCCGTCGCGCGGGGTAATACCCAAAAAACATCCCTACTGCCACCGAAAACAGGGCCGCGGTCAGCACGGCCTCAAGGGAGATTTGCAGCGGCCAGCGCAAGGTCTGACCAACGAGGTACGAGCAAGCGATTCCGAGCAGTACGCCGACGGCTCCGCCGACCAGGCTGAGCATGACGGATTCACCCAGGAACTGGAGCTGAATGGCCTCCTCGGTCGCCCCCACGGCGATGCGAACGCCGATCTCGCGAGTGCGCTCGGTCACGGAAACGAGCATCACATTCATGATTCCTATTCCACCGACGAGGAGAGAAATCGACGCGACCACGATCAGGAGAACGGTCAGAGTCTTGCTGGCGTCGAGCTGGGCCTGAATGATGTCCTCGGGGTTGCGAATGTTGAAGTCATCTTCTTCTTCTGCGCGGAGGTGATGTCGATCTCGAAGTATCGCTGCTGCCTCCTGTCCCGCGACTTTAACGGCGTCGGCCGACACGGCCGAGCAGAGAATGTCGTCGAGCCAGGCGACCCCTTTGAGCTTCTTCTGCGCGGTTGTATAGGGGATGATGACTGTGTCGTCCTGGTCCTGCCCTGAGAGGGAAAGCCCCTTCGGCTGAAGGGTGGCCACGACCTTGCAGGGAAGATTCGTGACCCGGATGACCTTTCCGATCGGATCCTCGAGGCCGAAGAGCTGGGCGCGTACGGAGCGGCCGATTACGCAGACGTCGGCGGCCCGATCCACGTCATCCTGGGAGAATACGGCGCCTTGATCAACGACCCAGCGCTTGATGTCGAAGTATTCGGGCGACACACCGCGGTAGGACGTGTGCCAATTCTGGTTGCCGTAGATGACCTGGATCGGATCATCCACGTTAGGTGAAACGGCTTTGATAAGGGATACCTGATTCTTGATGGCGACCGCATCGGCCGCCGTCAAGGTGGTCGTGTCGTGGGTACCCGTGCGCACGCCATTGATGGCCCGCCCACCGGCTTCGATCCAGACGAAGTTGTCGCCGAGATTGCTGAGCTGTTGCTCGACCCGGGCTTGCCCCGCCTTACCGATTGCGACGACGCAGATTACCGCCGCGATTCCGATCGTTATCCCCAGGATCGTCAGCAGGCTTCGCATTTTGTTCCGGAGCAACGCCACGACCGCGGATCGAAGAAGGGCTGCGTAGTTCACAGCTGCTCAGGGGAGTTGACGGGCACGTCTGCCGTTGCCGCCTTGCCCGACTCGACAGACTGAGGGTCCACCTGGTGCATGGACGTGGCAGTGTACCAACGAACGTACGACGCAAAGCAGATCGAGGGCGCCAGCCGAAGCCGGATGTCCTTCCGTGATTTATGGTTCATTCATGCAAGACCGACTTGGCCCGAAATGAGGCGCTGATTCGAGTCGTGCACGATCGTGGAGCGCTTGCCCTAGGGCGGCGGCAGGTCTGCGGTCGAACGATAAGGAGGATGCGAAAGACGCCGTCTTGCCCGTCGAACCCGTCCACCGCAACCGTGCGCTCAGTTCCGCGTCGCGTCGACTCGGACACAGGACTCGGACATGTGGTTCCAAGTGATTGACCTGTTGTGAACTTCTGGTAGGTCCTACATAGCTCGCGACTTTGTTCCGTCGCGCGGTCCGCAACGTCGCAGATCGACTCCCACTTCGAGCCGCTGGGCAAGATCCCGAAGTTCCAGAATCTCGTCGCCGGCGCGAACGATTCCCCCATCCCTCCGCCTCCAGGTGGGGCGAAAGTGTGGCGATCTGTCGGCTACAGGAAGCGAAAGCTGACGAGTAGAGAGAAAGCGACAGGACGCGACTTTGGGGTGTTCTCATAACCCAAAGGTCGCAGGTTCAAATCCTACCCCCGCAACCAATCAAATCAAGGGGTTACGTCGCAAGCCGTGACCCCTTTTCCTCTTGGTGGGGCGATTTGCGTTCGGGACCGTTTACGACGAGCTCTTAGGTTCGAGTCCTACACGGCTCATCGCCCACCGTCTCTCGCCGCCTCTCCTCCCAAGGCCAGCCGCGGGCGGCGACGAGTCCGTTGCCCCTGATGCGAACGGATCAAGCGAGTGACTCCCGGCCCGGACAACGATCTTGGCTGGGAGGGAGGTGTTTTGGGGAGAACAAGCTCTTGTTAGGGAGAAGAACAATGACGATCTTCGGCGTGAGGTGAAAGGAGTTTTTATGCTGAAACTGGGAGCAATCAAACCATCACTCCTGATCGGTGTCTCACTCTCACTTGTGAGCGGGTTGATCGGGTGTGCGGGATATCCCTCGGAACTGATTTCCGCGAACCAAGCCATCGAGGCGGCAAGGCAGGCGGGCAAGGACAGGCAATGCCCGGATGAGTTCAAAGCCGCCGAGAAGTTGAAGGCCGATGCGTACGCAATTTGCCAGCCGTGCGATCAGGTCAAGGCGATCGCAATGGCCAATGAGGCGCTCAAAAAGGCGAACGCGCTGTGCCCGGCCAAGCCCGTCGCCGAGACGCCGGCACCCATGGTGAAGCCGGCCGCGCCCCCATCCGCACCGACCGTGTATCTCTCAGCGAGCCCGTCCTCGGTCCAGCAGGGCCAGTGCGCGACCCTGACGTGGTCCACGACGAATTCCTCCGACGTCTCCATCGACCCGGGAGTCGGACGCGTGGATCCTAATGGCTCGAAGCAGGTCTGCCCGGATCGAACGACGCAGTACGGAATCAATGCCGTCGGCGACGGCGGGTCCCGCACGGCATCCACGACACTCTCGGTGAGCAGGATCGTCGATCGCCTGACCCTGCACGTCAACTTCGACTTCAACAAGGCGACGATCAGAAAGCCGGACGATGCCGACCTTCAGAAGGCCATCGCGTTCATCAAGAAGTACCCGGTCGCCAAGATTTCCCTCGTCGGCTACACGGACAACGTCGGAAGCGACGCATACAACCTGAAACTCTCCGAGAGGCGGGCCGAGGCCGTCAAGGACTACCTCGTCAAGCACGCCATCGACGCCGCCCGGATCCAGACCTCGGGGCGGGGGAAGGCCGATCCCGTCGCGGACAACTCCACGGAGAGGGGCAGGTCTCAGAACCGGCGGGTCGAGGTCCTGATGATTTCCGAATAGGCAATCGCGAGCCCGAATCTCCAAGGCACGCGCGCCGCGGTGACGGCGAACGACGGTCGCGCCGAGCTGCCAAAGATCATCGGCGCTGACTAGTGCGGTGTACCGGGTCGGCTTCGGGGTATGAGTTGGCTTCGGCGTATGGGTTGGCGTCGGCACCGAAGTGTCGGTGGGGGTCGCTGTCGGCAACGGCGTGTCGGTCGGCAACGGCGTGTCCGTGGGTGTCGGCGTGTCCGTCGCCGTCGGCGTCAGAGTGGGAGGAGGCGGTCCGATTGCCGTTGCCGTCGCCGTCGATGTCCGGGTTGGAGTGGCAGTCGGTGTCCGGCTCGCCGTGAACGTCGCGGTCGGGGACGACGTCGACGTGCGCGTGGGGGTGAACGTCGGAGTCCGACTCGGCGTGAGAGTCGACGTGGGCGGAGCGGACGGAATTGAGGTGACCGTCGCATTCGCAGACGGTGTCCTCGTTGCCGACGATGCGACCGTGGTGGTCGCCGTGGGCGCGCCGGGCGAGGGCGAGGCCGTAGGCGTTGCGCTCCCGGACGCGGGCGGTGCAGTTGCCGTGGCGGAGGGCGAAGTCGCCGGTGACACGGACGCGAGCGGGGTGGGGCTGGCCGCGAGGGGGGTCGACGTCATGGACGGAGCTTGCGTCGGAGCCTCAGTTCTCGTGACCGGGGCGGTGGGAGGATCCTTGAAGCAGGCGATGCCGGAAAGCGCAATCAAGAGGAGCAGGCAGACCAACCCCGACCGTATCCGCCCGCCTTTCGGGTGTTGGTTGCGCCCTCTCACCATGAGCCTCTCCGCCGTCTCCCCCTTGTTGACGAAGGGCGTCCCGGACTGCATGACCAGGACCTTCCCGTCGGACATGTCGATCAGATATTCGCGGGGGTTCCCTCTGACTTCCCCTCCCGGGGCGTAGAAGCCCTCATAACCCAAAGGTCGCAGGTTCAAATCCTATCCCCGCAACCAGGCACATCAAGGGGTTACGTCGCGAGGCGTGACCTTTTTCCTGCAAGCTTAAGAGCCGCTCGCGATGCCCCGGGGCTGTTGCACAATAAAACTCATGAACGCGTTTCTCGCTCTCTCCGATCATCGTATTTCATGGCAGCCCCGCTTGAGAATGTGAGATGGACTCAGGACTGAAGCGGTCAGTACTCGAGGAAGCCCTCGTCGGGATAGCAATACATCCAACGCTCTCCCGGCTCCGCGGAAGAGACGACTGGATGTCCCGTCACACGCGCGTGCTTGCTCGCGTGCCGGTTCGGGGAGTCGTCGCAGCAGCGGGTACCGCCGCACTCCTGACAGGTCCGGAGATGAACCCAACGCGCGCCGATCTTGACGCAGTCCTCGCACTCGTTGCGTTTCGCATTCCGCACACTCGCGATGGCGCGAAGATGAACGCACGCAGCGTCGGATGCCGCCTTCTCTCTCTTACTCATTCAGTACCTCATGAACAAACGTGATCGCGATCGAGCCTTCCCGTGCTGTCCGCCACCAACGCCACCCTTCCCGGAAAACATCGCGGTCATCAAGTTTTCCCGTTTCGCTTTCGCTCGAGCTCGGTGCGCGGCCATCCCGCGAGGTTGGCGGCGTTGTCGTAGGTACTCTCTAGAAAAGCCATGAGCTCCGCCCCGGGCGATGCCGCCGCTCGGACGGCTTCGTAGGGCAGGAGGAACTCGCCGAGAGCCTTGCTGTAGGAGGCCGCCGCCGGCCGGACGCTCACGGTCTTGAAGCCCGGCGGCTCAGGCGCCGCATAGGCATAGAAGGCTGGCTCGGGAACCTCTCCGCTGCCGGGCCAGAACCCGTGACTGATGACCTCATGCGAGTAAGCCTCACGGGTGATCGCGTCGGCACCGGGCCGCTCCGGCGCGCGTCGACCCGAGAAGCGCGTCACGGCCAGATCGAAGCTGCCCCAGAAGAAGTGCACCGGACTGCATTTGCCAACGAAGCCGCACCGAAAGCTTTCGAACACCGGTTTCATCGCGACGAGAGCACGCCAGAAGGCATTCGCCCAGGCCGCGTCGTACGACCGGTGCACAAAGTCCGACTCGAAGCGGATGGGATCCGGCACTTCCACTGGCATCGGCCAGACGCGGACAGCAATTTCCAGCCGACCGAGTCCGCCCATCACCGCCCGGTAGAAGTCGGCCACCGTCTGCGGTTCGAGAGTAATCCGCTCGGTGCCGCCGTCCGAGCTTTGAAGGACAAGCTCGTGCGCAACAAAGTCAAACGTTATCGTCAGAATCCGGCCGTTCGAGACGAGCGCGGGCGTGGTCAGACCACGAGCAGACATCTGGAATGCAACGTTCCAGAAGTGGTTGCAAGGGGGCGAAAGCGCCAGGCAGACTTTACCCACGACCTGCGTCCACATGTGGAGCGTGGCGTACGTATCCCGCCACGTACCGAGGGTCAGTCGCGGCCACGCGTCTGTCGTCGAGGACGTCATGAAGGCCTTCCTATCACGCGGCCGCCCCGCCAGGCCCACCGCAAAGTCGCTTCCCTCGCCCATCCCCGGTTCACTCCGCTCGTCCGGATCTTTGCGGGTCAACTCTTGAAGTACGCGAGAAGATCCGCATTGATCTGGTCCTTGTGCGTTGAGCACATGCCGTGCGGTAGGCCCGGGTAGACCTTGAGTGTCGCACCTTTGACGATCTTCGACGAGAGGAGGGCCGACGTGCCGATTGGCACGATCTGGTCGTCGTCACCGTGCAGGATGAGTGTGGGCACGTCGAACTTCTTGAGATCGGCCGTGAGATCCGTCTCGGAGAACGCCTTGATGCAGAAGTAGGAGGCCGGAAAACCGGCCATCATTCCCTGGAGCCAGAATGAGTCTCGGAGGCCTTGCGAAATCTTCGCTCCCGGTCGGTTGAAGCCGTAGAAGGGCATGCTGAGGTCCTTCCAGAACTGCGAGCGATCGGCCGCGACGCCCGCGCGGATTTGGTCGAAGGCATCGATCGGCAAGCCGCCGGGGTTCGCGGCCGTCTTCAGCATCAGCGGCGGTACTGCGCCGATCAGTACCGCTTTAGCCACGCGCTTGGTGCCGTGGCGGCCGATGTAGCGCGCGACTTCCCCGCCGCCCGTTGAGTGGCCGACGTGGATCGCGTTTTTCAAGTCGAGTTCTTCGACGAGTTCTGCAAGGTCGTCGGCGTACGTGTTCATGTCGTTGCCGCTCCAGGGCCGGCTCGAGCGGCCATGGCCCCGACGATCATGGGCGATACAGCGGTAGCCGCGAGAGACGAGGAAGAACATCTGGTCCTCGAACGCATCCGCGGAAAGCGGCCATCCATGGCTGAAGACCACGGGCTGCCCCACGCCCCAGTCGTTGTAGTAGATCTGCGTTCCGTCCTTGGTCGTGATCGTGCTCATCGTCTTGCTCCTTTCCGCAATCTGTGTAGGCTGGCGGGTTCGGACGAGCTTTGATTCATCCGGCAAGTGGGTGGAGCGAAAGTGGGGCGATCTGGCGGCCACAGGAGTCGAAAGCTGACGACTCGAATGCCCAATCGAGTCGCTTCTTGTCTACTTGAGGCGGCATTTGAGGTGTTCTCATAACCCAAAGGTCGTAGGTTCAGATCCTATCCCCGCAACCAATCACATCAAGGGGTTAGGTCGAGCGACCTGACCCCTTTTCCTGTAGCTCGAGCGAAAGAGGGGCGATTTCAGATCGCTACCGCTCAAAAGCGATGCTGCACTCACCGTGTGGTCACGCTGAAGCCGCGGGCGGTGTGGGTTCGACCCCCACCCCTGGCCTCCGCCAAACGAAGCCAACGACGCGATCTTTCCGGCGGAGGGGCGGCCACCATGTCGCGGCCAAGTCCCGTCAGCCGCACGAGATCCCCGGGTGTCTCCGCAAGCCCGAGCATCTCCGCCGCTTTGACGACCGCGATCGTGTGACCGGCGAGGCCCGAAGAGCGCCTCCGTGTTCCGCTTGAGGAGCTCGTGCCCCTCGTGCAGGCCGACGAGAGCGTCGGTCTCGCCATTCGGCTTGCCGGTGAGCCAACCTGCCACTGCCTCGACGGATGAGAGAACGTGCGCCTCGGAACGACCGAGAGACGAGAGGCCGAGAGACGCAAGATCGACCTGAAGCTGCCGGATGTCGTGCCGCCTCAGCGAGATGTAGTGCAGCAGATTCCGAGCGCTCCTTCGATTTTCCGGGCCGATTGATTCCATGAGCGCCGCGTTCTGTTCCTCGGCTCTCCGAAGCTCATCCCGCAACGCGGACACGGAACTTGCGAGTTCTCTGAGATCGTCGCTGCGGAGTGCCTCGAGTTCGGTTGCCTCAGCCATGGTGCCGTTCGTATCGCCGGCCTGTGAAGTTTCCGCGAAGGCGCGATTCACCGCGACCAGAGTCCTCGGTGAGCACGGCCGATGCGGATTGAGACCGACTGGAGCCGTGTAGACTTCGCCGACAGGATGTCCGTCTCTTCGAGAAGCCGTTCTGGCCGAGGACGGCGCATCGGCGCGGTCCTGCTCGCCGCCACCGTCTCGGCGGTCATTCTCGCCGCCGAGTGGCCAGGTCCCCTCGGGAAAGGCGTGACCCTGCTGCCCAACGGCTGGCGCATCGCTCCCGCGGGCCGGCACGTCATGGTGGGGGACCTTCCGCTCGACCTGCTGGTCTCGCCCGACGGGCGCTGGGCGATCATCACCAACAACGGCTACGCGAAGCCGACGTTGACGGTCGTGGATTTGAGCACTCTCTCGGTCCTCGACAAGACTTCCATTCCCGACGCGTGGCTCGGCCTCGCGTGGCATCCCGACGGCAAGCGTCTCTTCGCCTCCGGCGGAGCGGACGGAACGGTCCGGGAGTTCCTCTGGAAGCCCGGCAAGCTCGCGCTCGCGAACACCTTCGCGGTCGGCACGGCGGTCAAGGAAGGCTTCCTGGGAGGCCTCGCGGTCCGCCGCGACGGACGCCGCCTCTATGTCGTCGACGTGCTCGGCAAGCGGCTTTCCGCCCTCGATCTGCCCTCGGGCGAGATCGCCAACCGAATCGATCTTGCGGCCGAGCCCTACGGCTGCCTCGTCTCGGCCGACGGAGCAACTCTCTACGTCTCGCTCTGGGGCGGCGCCAAAGTTCTTCTCTTCGACGCGGACACGCTTGCGACACGCGGCGAGGTTCCGGTCGGAGAGCATCCCAATGCCATGGTCCTCTCCGCGGACGGAAAGCGCCTTTTCGTGGCTTGCGCCAACACGAACTCCGTCTGGGCGATCGATCTGGATTCACGGGCGGCCACCGAGCAGATCTCGATTGCTCTCGCCACGGATGCTCCGATGGGCAGCACACCGAACGGGCTCGGCCTCTCTCCGGACGGCCGGACCCTGCTCGTCGCCAGTGCCGACAACAACACGGTCGCCGTCATCGACGTGTCGCGACCCTCCGCGAGCCGCGTCGCGGGCTTCATCCCGACGGGCTGGTATCCGACCGCCGTGCGATTCACTCCCGACGGCGGCAGGATCCTGGTGCTCTCCGGCAAGGGACTGACCTCGATGCCGAATCCCCGGGGCCCCCAGCCGGGCGCCGAGGGGGATCCGTCGCAGTACGTTGGAGCGATGCTGACGGGGGCCCTTTCCGTCTTGCCGACTCCCGATCAAGACGCTTTGGAGGCGTATACCAGGACTGTCCATCGCTTGACACCCGGCTCCGTCGCGTCGCAGCCGGCGGCCGCTCGAGCCCCGCGGTCCTCACCGATTCCGCTGCGCCGGGGAGGCACTTCCCCCATCCGTCACGTCTTCTACGTGATCCGCGAGAACCGCACCTACGACCAGATCTTCGGCGACATGCCGGTCGGAAACGGCGACCCGACCCTCTGCCTCTTCGGCGAGGATTCAACGCCCAATGCCCATGCCCTCGCGCGCGAGTTCGTCCTCCTCGACAACTTCTACGTCAACGCCGAGGTCAGTTATGACGGGCATGCCTATTCGACCGCGGCCTATGCCACCGACTTCGTCGAAAAAGTCTGGCCGATGAACTACGCCGGGCGCGGCGGCAAGTACCTCTCCGAAGGGCGCGGAGAAATGCGCAACGCCTACGGAAACGTCACCGCCCCCGCTCGGGGCTACCTGTGGGACGCGTGCGCGCGCGCGGGCGTCACGTTTCGCAGCTACGGGGAATTCGGCCATCGGGGCGAAGGCGAGGATGACTCGGGAGAAGGCGCGGTCCTCGCTTCGGTCCCCGGCCTGGAAGGTCACATGAGCCCGCACTATCCGTCGTGGAACCTCGCGATCCCGGACGGGACGCGGGTCGACGCGTGGCTCGAGGAGTTTCGGGAGTTCGAAGCCAACGGAAACCTGCCGCAGCTCTCGATCTTCCACCTGCCGAACGACCACACCACCGGAACGAAGGCCGGATCTCCGACGCCGCGCTCGATGATCGCCGAAAACGACGTCGCCCTGGGCCGCCTCGTCGAAGCGATCTCGAAGAGCCGCTACTGGAAGGACTCCGTGATCTTCGTCCTCGAAGACGACGCCCAGGACGGTCCGGACCACGTGGACGCCCACCGCTCTGTCGCGTTCGCGATCAGCCCGTACACGCGCCGCCGGACGCTCGATTCGACCATGTACACCACGGCCTCGATGCTGCGGACGATCGAGCTCATCCTGGGCCTTCCCCCCATGAGCCAGTACGATGCGGCGGCCACGCCGATGCACGCGGCTTTCGCCGGACGGGCCGACCTCGACGCCTTACAGCCGCCCGACCCGCTCGCGTGCCGCTCGACGAGAAGAACGATCCGGCGGCCTATGGCTCCGAAGCCTCCGCTGCGATGAATTTCGACGAGCCCGATCGGGCGCCGGAGCTCGAGCTGAACGAGATCGTCTGGAAGTCGGTGCGCGGCCCCGGCTCGCCGATGCCGCCGCCAGTACGCTCTTGCTTCGTGCAGGCGCCGGAAGAAGCCGACGACTGACTCGTTCCCTTGGCGAGACCTGGCTTTGACCCGTGGAGGGGTCGAGCAAGAGTTGGCGGTTCGGACGGTGGGCTCCGAAGTCGACCATGCCGAGCGGAGGCCCGACGCGGCCGTCGAAGGACGGGTCGCCGATGCGGCTCTCTCATGGCGTGAACGAGCGTAGCGCAGCGGACGTGGGGCATCGGCGCCGAGAACATCTTCGTCACGCACCATGGGGTCGTGGCCCGACATTTTCAGAAGAGGTGGTGGCAGAGGGCCAGCTGGAGCCCATGGAGGATCGCCTACGCGACCCACCCTTCCAAGGGTTTGGAAGCCGCCGTCGGTGTGCTTCGGATACTGAGACGAGTGGATAAGAAGTTTGAGCTGCACGTCTTCGGTGGAAACAGGTTGTGGGGGGGGCCGGAGGAGGGAGGAGGCGGGGAACCGGGGTTGGTGTATCACGGGCTCCTGGGTCAGCGCGAACTGGCGAACAAGTTGATGCAATGCGGCTTCGCGCTCTACCTACAGACGCGTCCAGAGCCATTCGGAATCGCGGTCGCCGAGGCGCAGGCCGCGGGTTGTGTGACGATTGCCAGCGCTGTCGGCGCCCACCCGGAAATCATCGAATCGGGCGCAACCGGATTTCTTCTGGATGGAGACCCGGCCAATGAATCCGTCCGGCAGCGCGCCGCCGGGATCATCGCGATGGCCAACGCCGATCCGCTCTTCGCGGCGGGCATGAGCCGGAGAGCCCAGGTCGCGCCGCTGGATTGGGACACGCTGGCCGCCAGTTGGGAGCAGCTGTGGCGGAGCGGGAAGAAGGCGCCGACGGTCAGCGGTCCGTCATGCAACCAGTGCGGCGGGAAATGGATGCTGCTGGCCGATGGCCATCATTGCGGTTCCTGCAGCTACTACTCTCGCAACGGCATCCGCCAAGATAGGATTCCCGAGCCTCTATGATCATTCCGCCACACATCCCCTACTACGACGAGATTTTTGCCATCGAAGGTCTACTGGTGGATCCCGTCCTGATCTTTGGCTACCAGGACGTGTTGCAGCCGGAATCGCGCCCGCCGTTCGCCTCGGAGTTCTTCGATCACCCCGACTTGATCAGTTGGCTTCGAGCGCGAGGGCATCACGAAATTGCGACGCTGGACCATTTTGACGAGCGCGCCGAATTGCGCTACGACATGAACGAGCCGGTTCCGGAGCGTGAGCAGGAGCGCTATTCCACGCTCATCGACATCGGGTGCCTGGAGCATGTGTGGGACACCAGGGTCTGCCTGGAGAACTGCATGCGGATGGTGAAACCGGGCGGTCACATGTTGTTGCACACCTGCGTCAACGGTTACTACGCCCATGGCCTGCACGTGTTCAATCCAGAGGGTCTTCTGACGGCTTTTGAAGTGAACGGCTTCGATATCCGGTACGTGCAGTACAGCCGGATGGATGGGACGCGCATCGAGGACCCGGGAGGCCTGCAGGATGCGATCATCTGGGTGGTTGCGCGCAAGACACGGAGTCTCGGGAAATTCGTCTGCCCCCAGCAGGGGAAATGGAGCACGCGTTACAGGACGGGGTTCAGCTCTCTGACGACGTGAGTTGTTCGGTTGGACCGAGGATCGCATTTGACCGGGACGCGCCCAGGTCATAGGCTGTCTCGGACGAAAGTGGGAGGTTCGAAAATGGCAGCGAAGAAGACGGCGAAGAAGACGAAGAAAGCTCCCTCGAGGAGCAAGGCCCCCCGGAAAGTGAAGGCCCGCGGGGGAGCGGGAACTCTGAAGATGAGCACGGCGTCGCCGGGCTTCACGGTGAATGACGTGGGAAAGAGCCTCGCGTGGTACCGCGACGTCCTCGGGTTCGCGGTCCAGGAGCGCTGGGAGCACGAAGGCAAGCTGAGGGGGGCCTGGCTCCAGGCCGGAAGCGTCGGCTTCATGATCGGACAGGACGACTGGAAGAAGGGCCGCAACCGGAAAAAGGGAGCGGGCTTCCGGCTCTACTGCACGACGGCGCAGGACGTCGACGCCCTCGCCAGGAGGATCGTGGCGCGCGGCGGCAAGCTCGACCAGGTGCCGCGCGACCAGCCCTGGGGCATGCGCGACTTCGCCCTGACCGATCCCGACGGGTTCAAGATCACGATCGGGGCACAGAAGCGCTAGGCAACGGGAGAACCGGGGTCAGGTCTGTCATGGCGTCAGTATCTACCTGGCCCCCTTCTTGACCTTCCTGGGTTTCGACTCCGCGCAAGCCGTCGCCCGGTCGACCCACTCTTGCAGCGACGCCGACCTCGCGATCCCGGGCGGATCCACGTAGAGGAAACCGCGCATTGGCCGGCCCGTGAAGTCCATGGGGCGCACGGCGGGTTTCTGCAGGAGGCTCCCGGCCTCGGCCGGATCGACTCGCACCATCAGGCTCGACCCGATCACCCCGCAAGCCATGTGACCCCGCACCATGAATGCGAGGCCGCCGAACATCTGCTTCTCGACGACGTCGTTGCAGTTCTCGAGGGCGGTGCGGATTCGCGCTGCGAGCTTCTCGTCAAAGGCCATCGGCGGCTCCGAGCTCGCGGTCCTTCCCGGCATTCATCGGCAAGCGGCTATTCCGACAGCAGGCGGTCGAGCTCCCGGCGCACGTCCTCGACCTTCACCTCGTGGTCGGGCTGCTTCCAGAGGACCTTGCCGTCGGCGGAACGAATGACGAGGCCGTGGTTTTCGAATCCGAGCGACTGAACGATCTTCTTGTTCTCCGCGGTCGTGGCGTCCAGGTTCCGGCCTTGGACCCTGCCCTTGTACTCCTGCTCCAACCCGCTCACGGCGGGCTTGATCTTTGCGCAGATCGGTCAGCCGGGCAGGTAGTAGAAAGTCACCTGGAGCGGGGCGGTCTTCTCTGCCAGCGCCGGGGCAAGCGCTGCCGAAAGGCAGATCAGGGCGGCCAGGAGCAGCGTGCGACGAGTCGTCATGCCTCCTCCGATTTGGCAGGACGATACCACTCGCCCGCACGCCGGGAGAAGGCTGCCGGCGTCTACGTTTCCCGGTTACCTGGAAGGGCGCGAAATCGGTAGAGTTGGGCAGACAGGGGGGCCGTCATGTCCAGCACGCTCGAGTACCGCCAGGGTCTGCTCGCAGCGTATCCCGACGTCTACACGCCGGCGGCGCGGGCGGCGCTCGAGGCGCTCGCACCGCTCAATCGCGACCGGCGGCGGATCATGGCCGAGCGCATCGCGCGGCGCCGGGAGCGGGCCCTCCATGGCCGCCGCCTCGCCTTCCTGGAGCCCGACGCGCTCATTGCGCGCACCAACCTGCGCGTGCGCGACGCCCGCGAGGGCCGCTTCGCCGGCAGCGACATCCCGGCCGACCTCCAGCGCCAGTGGATCCAGGGCACCGGGCCCGCCGCCCGGCCGCGCGCGACGGTCGAGGGCGGCCTGCGCAACGTCGCCTACGCCCTGCTCTCGGGCGCCGACGGCTGGATGTTCGACGGCGAGGACGCCCTCGGACAGGTCGACACGATGTCGCTCGACAACCAGCGCAACCTGAAGCTCGCCTTCGACGGCGACCCGGTCTTCCTGCGGGTCGCCGAGGAAGTTGCCGCCGAGATGAACGACTGGGCGCGGGACTTCCTCGGCCGGCCGATCGTCGACGACTGGCGCAGGCAGCTCGACTTCACCACGCGCATCTTCCGCGCCCGCGGCCTGCACCTCGACGACCGCCACGTGCGCGAAGAGGACGGCACCGGCTTCTCCGCGTCGATCGTCGACGTCGTGCTCTACGTCGTGAACAACCACGAGCGGCTGCGCGTCGAGGGCCGGTCGATCGTCCTCTACCTGCCGAAGATCCAGACCGCCGAGGAGGCGGCCCTGTGGAACGACATGCTCGCGGCGCTCGAGCGGCACCTCGGGCTCGCGGTCGGGACGATCAAGGTCTACGTGCTGGTCGAGCAGATCGAGGCCTGCTTTCAGCTGATGGAGATCCGCGCCGCGCTCGGACCGCACTTCGTCGGCTTCAACACCGGCCGCTGGGACTACATCAACAGCGTCTCCGACGCCCTGGCCTGGGACGCGGCGTTCGTCAATCCGAACATCGACGCGATCACCATGACCTACGGCTACATGCGCCGCTACGAAGACCGCGTGCGCCGGGCGGTGAACACGCCCGACCGCGACGGCCGCTGCGCGCTCTGGCAGGGCGGGATGGAGCCCAACATCCCGGTCGGCTCCGCGGCCGGCGTCGCGGCCGGCATGAAGCGGGCGGTCGCCGGGCGGCGAGCGCGAGCAGCGCGAGGGCGCGAGCGGCAAGTGGGTGGCGCACTGGAAGATGGTGCACATCGTGCGGCCGGTGTGGGAGCGGGCCGGCGCCGACAATCAGCTCGGCCGGCAGTTCCCGCGCCTGACCTACACGCCGGAGGACGCCGACGGCTTGATCGCAGCTCGAGCCTGCGCCGCGCACCGTGCGCGGCGCGCGCGATCTGCTGAGCGTCGCCCTGCAGTACGGCAACGCCTTCGGCCGGGGCTTTCAGGCCGCCGCGCTGAAGCCCGCCGACTTCTTCGGCAACGACGACGTGCTCTACCTGATGGAGGACATGGCGACCGGCGAGATCCGGCTGAGCATCCTCTGGGAGTGGCTGCACAAGAGCGCCCGGTTCACCGACGGCGACCCGGAGACCGGCGTGCGCGCCGGCGACGCCTTCGGCGCCGCGCTGTTTCGCCGGCTCCTCGACGAGGAGTACGCCAAGCTGCTCGCGGCGAGCAACCGCGACGTCCACGACGACTCGAAGCCGACGACCCTGCCGATCGCCCGCGCGATCGTCGAGGCCTACGTCGCACGAGCCCGTCAAGCCGCCCTGGTACATCGACCTGCTCAACCTCAACCTCGACAACCACGACCTCGAAACGGCGAAGCAGCGCATCGCGCGCTTCCTCGAGGCGTTCCGGCGCGACGGCACGCGCCTGACCGAGAACCCGGATTTCGAAAACTAGTGTCGTAGACTCGATTGCCCCAACCGGACGCCGACATGGCAGGAGCACCGACATGACTTCCTTCGAGCACGAAGTCGCCGAGACCCAGAAGTGGTTCGAGAGCCCGCGGTTCGCCGGCATCGACGCGCCTGTACACGGCGCGCCAGGTCGTCGAGCAGCGCGGCACCATCGCCCACGACTACACCGTGGCGCGCGACGCGGCGGCGGCGTTCTACGACCGCCTGCGCCAGCTGTTCGCCGAGAGAAAGAGCATCACCACGTTCGGCCCGTACTCGCCGGGCCAGGCGGTGGTCATGAAGCGGCTGGGCATCGAGGGCATCTACCTCGGCGGCTGGGCGACCTCGGCCAAGGGCTCGGTGAGCGAGGATCCGGGGCCGGATCTCGCGAGCTACCCGCTCGAGCCAGGTGCCCGACGAGGCCGCGCTGCTCGTGCGCGCCCTGCTCACCGCCGACCGCAACCAGCAGTATCTGCGCGCGCGCATGACCGAGAAGCAGCGCAGCCGCGACGCCGGCCGTGGACTTTCGCCCGTTCATCATCGCCGACGCCGACACCGGCCACGGCGGCGACCCGCACGTGCGCAACCTCGTCCGGCGCTTCGTCGAAGTCGGCGTGCCCGGGTACCACATCGAAGACCAGCGCCCGGGGACCAAGAAGTGCGGCCACCAGGGCGGCAAGGTCCTGGTCGCGGAGGACGAGCAGATCAAGCGCCTGAACGCGGCGCGCTTCCAGCTCGACGTCATGAAGGTTGCCGGCATCATCGTCGCCCGCACCGACGCCGAGGCGGCGACGCTGCTCGACGGCCGCGGCGACGAGCGCGACCAGCCGTTCATCCTCGGCGCCACCAACGTCAGCCTCCCGTCGTACAAGAGCGGCTACCTGGCGCTGATGAAGCGCTTCCACGATCTCGGGGTCGGCGAGCTCAACGGCCACCTGCTCTACGCGCTGTGCGACGAGGAGTACCGGGCCGCGCAGCGCCTGGCTCGAGCGCAAGGGCCTGGCCGCCCTGGCCGCCGAGAACGCCGCGGCATGCCGGGAGAAGCGCCTGACCGTCGACGCCGCGTTCGACCCCGTCGCCTCGCGCTTTCTCGAGGCCTGGGAGGAGGAGGCCGGCCTCGAGACGTACGGCGAGGCGGTGGCCGAGGTGCTCGAGTTCCGGGCCAGCGAGGGCGAGACGCTCGAGATGAGCGTCGCGCAGTGGCGCCGCTTCGCCGAGCGCGCCTCGCTCTGGGCGGCCAAGGAGAAGGCCAGGTCGCTCGGCGTCCAGATCATCTGGGACTGCGAGCACGCCAAGACCCCCGAGGGCTACTACCAGATCCGCGGCGGCATCGCCTACGCCATCGCCAAGTCGCTCGCCGCGGCGCCCTTCGCCGACCTCCTGTGGATGGAGACCAAGACGGCGGACCTCGACGACGCCCGCCAGTTCGCCGACGCGATCCACGCCGTGTTCCCCGACAAGATGCTGGCCTACAACCTGTCGCCGTCGTTCAACTGGGACTCGACCGGGATGAGCGACGACGAAGATGCGGCGCTTCCCCGAGGAGCTCGGCAAGATGGGCTTCGTCTTCAACTTCATCACCTACGGCGGCCACCAGATCGACGGCGTGGCCGCCGAGGAGTTCGCCACCGCCCTGAAGCAGGACGGCATGCTGGCGCTGGCCCGCCTGCAGCGCAAGATCCGCCTCCTCGAGTCGCCCTACCAGACGCCGCAGACGCTGGTCGGCGGGCCGCGCGTCGACGCCGCGCTGCTGGCTTCCTCGGGGCGCACCGCGACCACCAAGGCCATGGGCAAGGGCTCGACCCAGCACCAGCATCTGATCCAGACCGAGGTGCCGAAGAAGCTGCTCGAGGAGTGGCTGGCGATGTGGGGCGAGCACTACCAGCTCAAGTACAAGCTCGGTGTGAAGCTGCGGCCGCAGCGCGCGGGTTCGGAGCTGCTCGAGCTGCGCATCGGCGGCGACGGCAACGACCGGTTCGCCAACGTCATCTTCGCTCCCATCCAGGACCGCCGCGGTCGCAACATCCTCTCGGTGCGCGACCAGAACACCTTCGAGGAGCCGCTGCGCAAGAAGCGGCTGATGACGCTTGTCCATCTCTGCCTGGTGCACCGCTACAAGAGCGACTCGGTGCACTACGTCAGCCCGACCGAAGACAACCAGTACCAGACCGCGAAGATGAAATCGCACGGCCTCTTCTCCGAGGTGCAGACCGAGGTCGGCCAGATCATCGTCGCCGACGTCAACCATCCCCGAATCGAGGAGCTGCTCGCGCCGGACCGGGTGGCGCTGTGGAAGCTGATTCGCAAGGAGGGCTAGGGGGTCACGGGGCCACGTCGGCAGACGATGGTCAGGCGAACGTGGGGCGATCGTGGAGCGCTTGGAGTTTGCTCCTGCGGCCAGGAGTTGCCGCTCTCGACAGACTTGTCCACGGCCAGGTGCGAAGGGGCGAATCAATGAAGGGATTCCTACAGCTCATTCCGGTTCTCTTCGTATCAACGTCAATAGGCGGCTGCGTCTCGGCGACGCAGAAGATCGATGAGCAGCGGGAATTGGAGAGAAGCATTCGGAAAACGTCGGACTCCGAGGTGGTCAAAGGTTGCAGCTTCATAATGAAGCTGAGACCGGATGGGCTTCACAGCACTCCAGAGGCTCAGGCTACTTCGCTCGTGTTACCGCAACCAGGTGTCTCATGGGTAGTTTTCGGCGGATCGGGCAACTACGAGCTCTATTCCTGCCCCCAGAAGACCGCCGGGAACGAGCAAGAGGCGCAGACACCGGCGCCGACTCCGACTCCTGTTGAGACGAAGCCGACGGCAGGGACACCGGCCCCCGTTGAAGCGAAGGCGGCGCCAGCACAGTCGGAGGCCAAACCCGAAGTCGTCACGAGGGAGCAGACTGAAGCGAAGATCAAGGCTCCCGAACAGGCGAAGAGGATCGCCTCCACGACGCGGGTCACAAACAACCCGGAAGCCGTCAAGGGCTGCAAATTCTTGGAGAGCTTCGCCGAGTACCAGAAGGTGGCCCGTTTTCAGGATGACGTGGTGAGAGCGGGCGGGAACGTTGGCTTCATCGTGGCCGCTAATCAGGACGGCGACGTCATCGGGGAGTCGTACCGGTGTTCGGAGGAGGCAAAGCCTTGAAGCGCCAGAGCGAGAATCCCCGCGCGGTTCCATGGCTCCGGAGGAACGGCGTTTCAGAAGCAGCCCGGCGCAGCTTTCGACAGGTCCTGGCGTGCCGCTCGTGACCGACGAAAGGCTGGAGTTCGATCTGATAATCGTGGGTGGAGGGCCCGCGGGAATCGCCATCGCCGCGGAGGCGAAAGCCGCTGGTGTTCTCCCGGAGCGCATCCTCGTCCTCGAAAAGGCGGAGGAGCATTCCTGGATCATTCGGCGTTACTACCCGGCGGCCAAGCCTGTGCTCGCCAACTACAAGGGGATCGAGGCGAAGTGCGAGGGTGTGCTCTGTATTCCGGACCTGACGCGAGAGGAAACGCTGAGCTATCTCGACCGCGCCATCCGTGATTCGGGGGCCCGCGTGCGTTACCGCGAAGAAGTTCACCGGGTCGGGGTCGAGCCCGACGGGCCGCTGCGGGTCGAGACGAACACGGGTGTCTGGCGGGCTCGCGTGGTCGTGATCGCGATCGGCATTCTCAGCCGCCCCAACAAGCCGTCGCACGCGATCCCGCATCAAGTCAAGGGCCATACCCTCTTCGACGTGACCAGCGAGGAAATCCGGGGCAAGGACGTCCTCGTCGTCGGCGGGGGCGATACCGCGACGGAGTACTGTCAGTTCCTGGTGCAAGAAGGTAACCGTGTCACGCTTTCTTACCGAGGTAGGGAGTTGACGCGGCCCAACCCGATCAATCGCGGGAGCGTGCTCGAGCTGGAGCGGCAGGGAAGGCTACAAATCCTTCTGCCCTCCAGTGTGGCCCGACTCGAAGGTGCCGAGGGCAGGGTCCGAGCCCACTTTCAGGAACCCGACCTCGATCCTCTCGACGTGGATCGGATCGTCTATGCCCTGGGCGGAACGACACCAGCGAATTTCCTCAGGTCCGCGGGCATCGCCTTCGACGGCCCGCAGCCGAAGTTGACGGATTCCTTCGCGACGAGCGTGCCCGGTCTGTTTCTTGCGGGTGACCTGACGGCGGGTACAAAGGGCGGATCGATCATCCTCGCTTTCAACACCGCCGCCGCCGCCATGCGGCAGATCTGCGAGGACTACGGCATCTGCGCCATCGACGGGCGGGCTCGCGTGCCTCCGGCCATCACATGACAGCAGCCGCCCGATAGATGGGGTCCGCGAGCGCGGCCCTGGCCGATTCTTGCGCCCATTGTCGCCTCCCGCTCCCCGTGCGCTGCTACCGGGAGGATGTCGAGGGCCAGCCGCTCGCTTTTTGCTGTTACGGGTGCCTCACGGTCTTTCGACTGGTTGGCGCGACCGGGGACGCGGGGCGGGCCGGCTGGTTTCTCGCCAAGCTCGGTCTGGCTGCGGTGCTCTCAGGCAACATCATGATGTTCCAGAGCCTTCTGTACTTCGGATCGCTCGAATCCCTGGGCAGCGACGTGCTGCGGACCGCATCCTGGCTCATGCTCGCTCTCGCTGCGGCGGTCTACCTCCTGCTCGGCGTTCCCATGCTCCGGGCGGCCTATCGCGCAGCGCGCGGCGGTCACATCGTCCTCGAAACGCTCATCGCCCTGGGTGCGCTCGCGGCGATCGGTGCTTCGGCCCTGGAGACCGTGCGCGGGGGGCGTCACCTCTACTACGACTCGGGCACGATGGTGCTGGTCTTCGTCGTACTCGGCCAGTATCTGGACGCACGCGCCCGGGAGAAGGCGACGGCGACACTCGCTCCCGCCGTCGAAACCGGGCGTGCGCGGGCCCGGGTGCTCGAGGAGACAGGCGAGCGAGAGATTTCCCCCGACGAGATCGTTCGCGGCAATCGCGTGCATGTGCGCGCGGGAGAAGAGATTCCGGTCGACGGCCGCGTGATCGAGGGGGCCTCCGACGTCTCCGAGCCGGCGCTCACGGGCGAGTCGGCGCCCCGGCTGGTCGGCCCGGGCGACGCCGTCTTTGCGGGATCGGTCGCCATCGACGGCGCGCTGGTGCTCGAGGCGGCAGGGGAGTCGGAAACCCTCGTGAGCCGCGTGGATCGGTGGACCCGGGAGGCGAGAAGCCGCCGCGCTCCGGTGGAAATCGCGGCCGACCGATTCGTGGCGCAGTTCGTTCCGGGCGTGGCGCTGATCGCCGTCGCGAGCGCCCTCGCGTGGGGCCTCGCCGGCGGCGATTGGGCCCGGGGCGGCCTGGCCGCTCTGTCCGTGCTCGTCGTCGCGTGTCCCTGCGCGCTCGGAATTGCGACCCCCATGGCCACCACCATCGCGATCACGCTGGCGGCCGGGCGAGGGACTCTGCTTCGCAGCGGAGCGGTGCTCGAGGCCCTGGACCGCATCCGGCTGGCGGCCTTCGACAAGACGGGAACGATCACACTCGGGCGGGCCGCCGTGCGCGCCATGTGGGTGGATCCCGCGGCCAGGGTGTCGGAGGAGGACATCCTGCGCGATGCGGCGGCGGTCGAAGCGGCCGTCGATCATCCGTTTGCCCGGGCAATCGTGTCCTGTGCCCGAGAGAGGCGGATCGCGATTCCGGAGGCGCGGGAGATCCGTGTGATTGCGGGGGGCGGAGCGGACGGACGGGTGGGCTCGGATCGGGTGCTGCTCGGAAGCCGTTCCCTGCTCGCCCGCGAAGGGATCTCGGAGCTGGATCGATTCGATGGAAGAGCCGGGAACAGCGCCGTAGGCGTGGCGATCGGCGGCCGGCTCGTCGCTGTCATCTGGCTCGAGGACCCGGTGCGGCCGGAGGCGCGCACCGCTATCGAAGACTTGAAATCGCTCGGCATGGCGGTCGCTCTCCTGTCCGGCGATCGGGCCGCCAGTGTCTCCCGCGCAGCGGAGGAGGCGGGCATCGATCAGGCGCGCGCGGACCTGGACCCGCAGGCCAAGCTCGAAGCCTTGAGGCGCTGGCGTGCTGAAGCAGGGGGCGTCCTGATGATCGGAGACGGCATCAACGATGCTCCCGCCCTCGCCGCTGCGACGGCGGGCATCGCCTTCGGCGCAGCTTCGGGTCTGGCGAAGCAGACGGCCGACGCGGTGATTCTCCGCGAAGATCTGGGCGAGGTCCCGGAGCTGGTCGTCCTCGCCCGGCGGACCATGCGCGTCGTGCGGCTGAACCTGGCCTGGGCGTTCGGCTATAACGCCGTCGGCGTCCTGATGGCGGCCTTCGGTTATCTCCGGCCCGTCGTGGCCGCCGCTGCCATGGTGCTTTCGAGCCTGTTTGTCGTGGGCAACTCGCTGCGGCTTCAGCGGCCGCGGCCCCCGACCCGCTAGCGCCGGCCGACGGTCTCCGGGGGGAGCCGGCCGCCGGCGAGGAGAAGGTGGCCGAGGAGTGTCCCGAGGAGGATCAGCCCCGACAGGGTCTCCACACCGTGCGTCAGGCCGGGGGGAAGCTTCGCCCAGACCCCAAGCGAATCGAGGAGAAGGTATGTCGCGGCGAACGCGAACAGAAAGACAAAGCCCGAAAGGATCGCGCGGGCGAGCAGGGGAGCCTTCATCAGCAGCCTCCTTAAGAGTCCAGGTGCTTGCGTCACGCGCTCGCGGAGGCGCGCAGGGTCCGGGCGGGCTTCTTCCGGGACACGTCGCGCACGACGTCGAGAAAGGCGAGAAGCAGCTTCGACGTTTCGTGCCGGCGGTACGCGACGCCGATTTGGATCGGCGGCGCATCCATCAGCGGACGGAATACGACGCCTTCGGCTGACTTGCCGAGCGAGCTGGGCAGGATTGCCACGCCGAGCCCGGCTCCAACCAGGCCGAGAATGGTCAGGACGTGGCCGGCTTCATGCGCGACGGCGGGCGCGAAGCCCGCCTCGGCGCACGCCGTGAGAACGTGATCGTGGAACGTCGGTGCGGCGTCGGGCGAGACGCGTACGAAGGGATGCGAACGGAGATCGGCGAGCCGGACCCGGCCGGCGCATGCCAGGGGGTAGGCGGCCGGGAGCGCCGCCACCAGAGGCTCGGCCGCGACGGCCTCGGCGGCGATGTCTCGGTGCGAGACGGGAAGGATTGGAAAGGCGACGTCAATCCGGCGGTTTACGAGCGCTTCGATCTGCGCCCGGGAGTGGAGGGTCTGAAGGTCGAGCGCCACGTTCGCATGACGCGAGAAGAAGACGTTGAGGATCTTCCCCATTACGCCGGCGGCGGAAGCGAGGCCGAAGCCGACCGAAAGGCGCCCAACCTCTCCGTGCCCCACCTTGCGAGCTGTTTCCGCGGCGTGGTCGGTGTCCTGGAGGATTCGGCGCACTTCCTCGAGGAAAGCGCGGCCCGCCTCCGTGAGCGCGACGAAGTGTCGCGTCCGGTGGAAAAGAGCGACGCCGAGCTCGCGCTCGAGGTCCTGGATTTGATGAGACAGGGGGGGCTGCGAGATGTGGAGCTTCTCAGCGGCTCGGCCGAAATGAAGCTCGTCTGCGACCGCAACGAAGTAGCGCAAATGGCGCAGTTCCATCTCTATCCCCCCAGGCCGGATCCCTGTTCTTAAGACTATATTAATTTTTGTCCGCGGCGGCGGGTGATCTCTCTCGAGCGGTGTAGAGCGCTTACCTGCTGTTCATTTGGGGGTGTTGATAGGGAATTGGTCTCACCGAGCGACGAAAGGGGTATTAGACCTCGAGGCCGTCGGTTTCTACGATGGCGTCACTTTGCAGATTTGCGTGCCGAATGGAAGTGGTCTGCCGTGCGCGGCGTGGGACCTCCCGATGCGGACCTCCGAAGTTTCCGGTGCCTTTTGGTCCACACCTTTTCCGATGGGCCCCGACGTTCTGGTCGTGCCCTAGTTCAGTCCAACCGCCAAAACAGAAGGAGGCTGCGTGCGCAAGGTTCTCTCTCCGGCGTTGATCTTCGGTGTCCTCTCGCTCGGCATATCGGCGAAGGGTGCGGCCTACGAGGTGGTCACGGTGACCAATGGAGGCACCATCCAGGGTGTCGTCAAGCTTGCGGGGGCGGCCCCGACGGTGCCTGCGATCAAGACGACGAAGAACCAGGACTACTGCGGCGCTTCGATCGAAAACCCGCTCTACGTCGTCGGGAAGGATGGAGGCCTCGGGAACGTCGAAGTGTTCCTGAAGGGTGTCGAGAAGGGCAAGGCGAATCCCGGCGGAACGATCACGCTCACGAACAATCACTGCATGTTTGAGCCGCGCGTGCAGGGCTCGAGCGTCGGTCAGCAGATCAAGATCGCTTCAGACGACCCGATCCTCCACAACACGCATCCCCAGAACAACGACACGAGCGCCACGATCTACAACATCGCGTTGCCGTTCAAGGGCTTCTCGGTGACGAAGCCCCTTCCGGCGACACCGGAGCTCATCCGGGTCAAGTGCGACGCCCACGAATGGATGCGCGCGTGGATCTGGGAATTCGATCATCCCTACTACGCGACGACGGATGCCAGCGGGCACTTCGAGATCAAGGACGTCCCGCCCGGAACCTACACGGTGGTCGCCTGGCACGAGGTGATGGGGCAGAAAGACGCCTCCGCAACGGTTTCTTCGGGAAAGTCAGCGACGGTGGATTTCAGCTTCACGCCGAAGAAGTAAGGGGAACCGCGGCCCGGTCGGGAAAAGGAGGAGGTCTCACAATGACATCGAGAGCCAAGGTCGCCATCACGGCGTGGGCCGCTCTGCTCGCGGCGTTGCTTCTTGCGCCAACGCCGGCCTGGGCGTTTCCTGCGTTCGCGCGCAAGTACGGTTTGAGATGCACGTCCTGCCACGAATCGTGGCCGAAGTTGAACGACTTCGGCCGGGCCTTTCGGGACAACGGGTATCAGATGCTGACCGGCAAGGACGACACCATTTTCTCGACTCCAGGCTACTGGCCGGTATCGGTTCGCCTCGTCCCGCAGTACCTCTACACCCAGGTCACCAACCAGCCGACCGACCAAGGGACGAAGAACCTCTCGTCCGGCGGAGTCGGCCAGATCGGCATGGACCTTTTGATGGGTGGAGTGCTCTTCCCGAACGTGTCCTTTCTCGTCGTTCCGACCGGATTCGCGCCGGATGGAACCGTTGTCCTGGAGTCGGCCTGGATCCGCTTCGACAACCTGTTCGGCACCTCGTGGGCCAACGCCAAGCTCGGTCGCCACGAGGTGGATCTGCCGCTCTCGGCCCACCGGCCCTGGAACCTGACGAGCGTTGGTTACCAGATCTACAGCTTTCACGCATCGGGCTCCGCGTCGAATTACGACATGGGAGAGAACCAGTGGGGCGTGGAGTACATGGGCCACGACCGGGGAAGCGAGAATCGTGTCGCCGTTTCGATCTTCAACGTCCAGAATTCGCCCGGTAGCCGAAACGCCTGGAGCACCCCGGGTGTCTACGCCCACGCGACGCACGAGTGGGTCTTCGACGGCAGCGCGGTCTCGGCGCTCAAGCTCGGCGCTTTCGGTTCCTATACGACGTGGCCGACGACCTTCTACACGAGCGGCGGAGAGCCGATACCCGGGGAGGGAGGTAACCTCGAGCCGTCGACGAAGATCGGCGGGGAGGGCCAGATCTGGTTCGGCCCGCCCGCCACGCCGTTCCACCTCGTCTTCGTCTTCGCGCACGGCGAGGACAACAAGGCCCTGATCCAGGACGCCACCCGGAACGGGATCTTCAACGGCGGTTACGCCGAGTTCGGCTGGACGTTCACGCTGAAAAACCTCATCTTCGCGCGGTACGACCTCTGCAAGAACTCGCAGCAGGGCGTCGTGGGCGTTGCGCAGAACCTCAACGACGTGAACGCCATCACGGCCGGCTATCGGCATACGTTCCAGTTCAGCACTCGTTCTGAGTACGCCCTGCACGTCGAGTATTCGAGCCTGCAGACGATCGGGGCGGGCGCGGATGGCCTCAATTCGCGGATCAACCAGTACATGGTCGGTATTGACTTTGCCTACTGAAAGGGAGGGCGCCGTGAAGAAGTCGTACGTCATCGTATTCGTTCTCCCCCTCCTTGCCCTGGCCGCGATCGCGGCGGCGCAGGATCCACCGGCGGGCGACGCCGTGAAGGGCAAGGTCGTCTACACGCGGTACTGCGTCTCCTGCCACGGCGATCTCGGCAATGGCGCCGGTGAAACCGCGGAATGGATCACGACCAAGCCGCGGGACTATCGGCAGGGCACGTTCAAGTGGCGGTCGACGCCGTCGGGCTCTCTTCCGCTCGACTCGGATCTGGACAAGACGATCCGCGACGGGGTCTACGGAACTTTCATGCCGCCCTGGTATCCGATCGGCGAGCACAACCGGCGCGACGTCATCGCGTACATCAAGACCTTTTCCGCCCGGTGGACGACCGAGAAGCCCCAACCGGCGATCACGATTCCTCCGGAGCCCGCGTATACCGAGGCGTCCGTCAAGCGCGGCCGCGCGGTTTATGAAAAGTCGAACTGTTCGCAGTGCCACGGCCTCGACGCGCTCGGCGACGGCCCCTCCGCGCACGAGCTGAAGGACGATTGGGGCAATCCGATCGTCCCCTATGACCTGACTCAGGGGCACATCAAGTGCGGCGACAAGGGCCAGGACATCTACCGCGTGTTCATCACGGGCTTGAACGGCACACCGATGCCCTCCTTCAGCGACTCGATCTCGGAGGCCGAGGCCTGGGACCTCGTGCACTACATCCAGAGCCTTTCCCCTCTCTATCCGAAGACCTACGGGACCGCAGCGAAGTAGCCGGAACGGCTGGACGGAGGCGATGGTGCAGGACGAGCACAAAGAGGACCCCGGAGAGATCAGCCACTACGAGTTTTCCGGGATCGACGAGAAGCACGGGAGGATTCCGAGGTGGCTCGGGTTCGTCTACGTCGTGATGCTGATCTGGATGGTCTACTACCTGGTCCGTTTCTGGACCGACAAGGGGTGAAGGCATGAGCTCGGTCGCCGCTCCCGTCGACCGGGACGATCTCGTCGACCGCGAGGTCGTCCTGCGCTTTCTCCTGTCGGCCGCCTTCTGGCTCGTCTTCGCGCCGACGATCGGGGTCATCCTCTCGATCAAGTTCAATTACTACGATTTTCTCGGCAACGTCTCCTGGCTGACCTGGGGGCGGCTGCGCCCCGTGCACGTGATGGGCGTTGTCTTCGGCGCCTTCTCGAGCGCGATCGTCGGATTGACGTACTACATGGTGCCGCGTCTCTGCGGTGTCCGGATGTACAAGGAGAGCTGGAGCCGCGCGCTCGTCTGGATCTGGAACATCGGGCTGACGGCTGCGCTCGTGTCGCTGCCGCTCGGCCAGAACATCGGCATCGAGGCGGGCGAGTTTCCTCTCTGGGCGAACGTGATCATCGAGATCGCCCTCATCCTGATCACGATCCAGGTCATCGTGACGGTGGTACGGCGCAAGGAGCCGCGCATCTACGTCACGCTCTGGTACCTGACGGCGGCCTACGTGTGGACAGTCTTCAACTACGCGTTCGGCCACTTCATCCTGCCGTACTCGATGCCGGGGGTGAACAACGCCGCGATGCACGGCCTTTACATCCACTACGTGGTGGGCCTGTGGATCACGCCGGCGGGGCTGGCGGTCATCTACTACTTCTTGCCACTCTCCGCTCAGCGCCCGCTTTATAGCCACAAGCTGTCGCTCGTCGGTTTCTGGTCTCTGGCCTTCTTCTATCCGTTCGTCGGAACCCATCACTACATTTACAGCCCCATTCCGTACTGGACGCAAACGATCGCCATCGTGGCCTCCATGATGCTGATCATTCCGGTCTGGACGGTCCTCCAGAATTTCTACGGCACGTTCGTCGGGAACTGGAAGCGTTTCCAGGAGTCCTACACCGCCAAGTTCCTGATCATCGGGGCGCTCTATTACCTGATCGGCTGTTTCCAGGGGTCGACGGAGGCGCTTCGCGGCGTGCAGCGGCTGACCCATTTCACGGACTTCGTGATCGCGCACTCGCACCTCACGGTCTTCGGCACATTCATCCTGTGGGTGACCGCCGGCATGTACTACGTGATTCCGAGGGTGTCCGGACACGAGCTCTATTCGAAGACGCTCGCTCAGTGGCACTACTGGCTCACCCTGACGGGATTCTCGCTGATGGCGGCGGTCCTGACGCTTCAGGGCCTCATGCAAGGGACGATGCTCGACGTTGGCGCGGACTTTGTGGACTCGATGGTGGCGATGAAGCCGTACTGGTTCACGCGGACGCTCGCGGGCGCCACGATGGACATCGGCGCGCTGCTGGGGATGTGGAACTTCTACATGACGGTCGTGCATGGGCGACGCATCGAAGCGCCGGCCTCCGCGGCGGCGGCGCCCGAGCCGCTGTGGACGTGAGCGGAGGGTTCGATCGGGGGGCACGATGAAGCGAATCGAACCGATCATTCTGATTGCCGCGGTGGGCTTCTACGCTCTTGCGATGACGAGTCAGGGAATCCTGCCGCTGCTGGAAAGGGAAGTCACTCGGCCGAAGACGCTGAAGACGATCTACGGCAAGACGGTGTCCACCCCCAAGAGAGACCAGCTCGAGGCGCAGGGGCGCAAGATATACATCCGGGAAGGCTGCTGGTACTGCCACTCGCAGTACATTCGCCCGGTCAATCGGGATACGGACAAGTGGGGCCCGGTCACGCAGGCAGGAGAGATCAGCGAGGATCTCCCCCAGATGTTCGGAACCAGGCGGATCGGACCCGAACTGTCGCGCGAGGGCGATCGTCGCTCCAACGAGTGGCACTACGCACACCATTGGAATCCCCGCTCGACCGAGCCGGAGTCCATCATGCCGTCCTTTGGCTGGCTCTTCGCGGACGACCCGGCGCACGATCGGAAGGTCGCGGCATTGCTCGCCAAGTACGACACGAATCACGATGGCCGCGTGACCAGGAGCGAGCTCGACAAGAACGGCGACGGGGTCGTGACGCCGGACGAGCTGCCGCCAGATTGGAAGGATCTCGACGTCTGGCCGGTCAACCCTGACGGAACCGTGGGCGACGGAGTGGTCGACATGCACGACTACGGTCCGGTGCCGACCGGTGAGATGCAGGCGGTCGAGGCTTATCTTCAGAGGATCGGCACGGCGATCGGCGACTGGCGCGTCTGGGAACCCTGGCCAACGAACCACCGGCCGCCGCCGACCGAGGCGCTCGCGCTACGCCTGGCCCGGGGCAAGGATGTCTTCGATAAGAAGTGCGCCGGTTGCCACGGTACGTTCGGCAACGGGCGCCTGACGGCCAACGAAAAAGTTTCCAGCAACTTCAACGACGCGTACCACTTCCTCAATCCACAGCCTCGCAACTTCACGCTCGGAGCCTTCAAGAGCCGCACGACCCCGTCCGGGGCCCTTCCGCGGGACGAGGACATCTACCGCACGATCACGCGGGGCATTCGCAAGGGCCAGATCATGCCGGCCTGGGGCAACGCCGCGGACGGCCACATGCTGACCGAGCAGGACCGATGGGATCTGGTGGACTACGTGAAGACCTTTTCCGACCGCTTCCAGAAGGAAGAGGTGCCGCCGCCGATCGACATCCCGGTTCCTCCCTTCCCATCGGCCCAGACCGTTCCGGCTGAACTGCTCCGCGAGGGAAAGCTCGTGTACCGTGTGTTGCAGTGCTGGACCTGCCACGGGATGGGCGGGAAGGGTGACGGCCCTTCGGCCAACGCCCTGGTCGACGACTACGAGGTCCCCCTCCGTCCCTTCGACTTCACGACCGGAAACTTCAAGTTCGGCGACTCGCCGTCGGACGTGTATCGGACGTTCAACACGGGTTTGAACGGCACGCCGATGCCATCCTTCTACGACACGATCCTCTATCCCAGGGACGCTTTTCCGGATTTGAAACCCTGGCAGCAGACGGACAATGGCAAGCCGGTTTTCTCCGAGGCGGATGTCACGGAGATCGGCGAATACATCGCCAAGCTCCCGACGGGAGCCGAGCTCGGCAAGATGAGCGAGGCGGATCGGGCGGCATTCGCGGATCATCGCCGGTGGGCCCTCGTCTACTTCGCGCTCTCGCTGGCCCAGAACACGGGTGCCCCCCCGGTGCCTTCGACCGCCGGCTTCCGCGTTGCCAAATAGCGGAAGGCTCATGGCAGACCGGTTCTTCCGCCTCGTCGAGCTGATCTTCACGGCGTATGCCGTGCCGGCCCTTCTGGTCCCCCTGGTCTGGCTGGTGCGTCGCCTGTTCCGGGGACACCGCTCCGGCGCCCGCGAGACTGCGAACGGGCTGAACAGGGCCGTTGCCGCGTACGGGATCGTCCTGCTGGCCTGGGTGGGCGCCTGGGCCGCACTCGTTCTCGGAGTGCCCATCGAAAGGGGTGGACGGGTGGCCGGCGCCATCTTCTGGATCGCCTACGGGTTCCTGAATTTCGGGCTCGCCTCGCTTTTGGTGCGGTTTACGGCCGGGTACGGCGACCTTCCCGAAGGGGACTCGCGAGATCGGCTCTTTTTGCGGTTGCTCTCGGCGATACTCGTTCAACCGGTAGGGACGGCCTGTGCGTTCGCGGTTCTGTATCGGATTATGGGAGTGGTCTACCATCTGAAGGCGCCGGGTTTGACGGCAGTCCAGGAGGGGATATGACCGTGGGGAGCCGATCCACATGATGGACATCACCTTCTACCAGTTCTTCATCGCCCTCCTCGTCTCCCTCGCGGGCTGGTGCATCTTTCTGTGGGCCATCCGGACCGGGCAGTTTCGCGACGTCGAGGACATCAAGTACCAGGTGTGGCCCGCCCTCGGCGAACCGTCAGGCAAGACCGGCGACGAGACGGCGGGCTCGGTGTCCGGAGTCCCGAAGCCCACCGACGACCGTTAGCCCGGCTTGCACCATCACCCGCTCCCTGCGTCGGGCGACCTGATCCTGCTTTTCTTCGCGTCCTTTCTCGGCAGCGCCCACTGTGTCGGGATGTGTGGTCCCTACGTCGCCCTCTGCGCCGCCCGCCTCGCCCCGACTCCCGGCGGCGCGAGCCCGGGCGTGGGAGCGCGGCTGCTCTTCAATGTAGGGCGCCTGGCGACCTACGTCGCGATCGGCGCGTTCGTCGGAGCCTTCGGTCAAATCGCATTGGCGGCTGGCGCGCGCGCACAGCTGGGAGGCGTCGTGGCTCTGGCGGCGGGCGCCGTCGCGGTGATCTTCGGTGTTTCGCTCGCCGGCTGGATCCGGGACCCGTCTGCCGTCCTTGGCCGGCTTGGCATGGACGTCCTGATCCGAGGGGGAGCCCGCGAGGCGTTCCGCGCCCCTCGCTTTCTGTCACCGATCCTGCTCGGAGCGCTGCAGGGTGCTTTTCCGTGCGCACTCGTCTACGGCGCGGCCGCGCGGGCGGCCGTGGCCGGTTCGGCGGGTGCCGGCGCTGGAGTCATGCTCGTCTTCGGTCTCGGCACGGTCCCCGCGATCTTCGCGCTCTCGTCACTGTCGCCCGGGCTGCTGCGCCGTGTTCGCGGGTGGCGGTGGGCGGGCCTGCTGATCGCGGCCGTCGGGGTGCTTCTGATGCTCCGCGGGCTTGCCACGATGGGTATCGTGCGCCATTCGGCTCTCTGGTAGCGACACTGCGCTGTCAGGGGCCGCCGGCTGTCCGCGGCGCGCTTCCAGCTGTGAATTGGTCGATACGAGCTCCCTAAAGAGTGCGTTAGGCGGCCGTTTCCTTCGATCCGGGACTCTAGGCTTTCGCCAGCAAGGCAAAGGAGATCGCCCATGAAACGTTCATTCCGGCTCTATCGGGGACCGATCGTCGTGGCAGGGCTCGTGCTCGCGGCCACCTTCATATCGTCGGCGAATGCCGCCCAGCCGGGCCGCCTGGAGGACAGGCTGGCTCGCGTGCTCAAGGACGCCGGCTTCACGGGACGCGTGCAGGAGAGCCTGGAGCCGCGTCTGGGCCGGAGGCTCGATCCGAAGCTCGTGAAGCTCGGCCGGACCATTTTCTTCGACAACATCATGGGCCTGCACCGGGACAACGCCTGCGCGGGCTGCCACTCGCCCGCCTTCGGCTTCGGGGATTCCCAGTCGATGGCGATCGGAACGGACAACAACGGGATCGTGGGGCCCGACCGCGCGGGCCCGCGCAACCAGCGCCGCGCGCCCCTGACGATCAACACACCGTTCTCTCCCAGCATGATGCTGAACCTGCGCTTTGTCTCCCGCTCCGGCGATCCGTTCGACCTCTCCCTGGGCGCCAGCGTTCCCTTTTCCATCGGCGGCGATACGGTCTGGAACCCGAGCAGCGACTGCTTCTACGCCACGTGTTTCGACGCGACGAAGATGACGACGCTGTTGACCGTGCAGGGTCACTTTCCGCCCACCGAGCTGATCGAGATGGCTGGCTTCACGGCGGCAGTTCCCGGCGACGTGGATTCCGCCCTCTATCACCCGTCGCACAAAGTCTCCTCCGGGGCGGTCTCGGACACCGTTCCCGGGCCGATCGCGGGGCCCAACGGCAGCCCGCCCGATTCCTTCGACATGAGCTACTCGATCCGGCAGAAGGTGCTGGACCGTTTCAACGCGAACGCCGAGTACGTCTCGCGGTTCGAGCGGATCTATCCGGAGGCCCGCGGGGGCAAGATCACCTTCGCGATGATCGGCGCCGCGCTGGCGGAGTTCGAGATGGCCAACACGTTCGCGAACGCGCCCCTGGATCGCTTCGCCCGCGGGCACCGCCGCGCGATGACGGAGTCGCAGCAGCGCGGGGCGATGCTTTTCTTCACCAAGGGGTGCCTCAGCTGCCATGGCGTCGCGGGGGCGTCCAACGAGATGTTCACAGACTTCGAGAATTACGTGGCCGGAATTCCGCCGATCGCGCCCAAGGGCTTCGGATTGAGGCCAGGCGGCGATCCGTTGAACCCCGACGATTTCCCGGGCAACTTCGCGTTCTCCGGGCCGGGCTCCGACGAGGACTTTGGCCGCGAGGAAGTGACGGGCGATCCGGCGGACCGCTACAAGTTTCGAACCTCGCCGCTGCGCAACATCGCGCTCCAGGCCGCCTTCTTCCATAACGGTTCGTTCACGAAGCTCGAGGATGCCCTGCACTACCACCTCGAGACGCTCGATCTGGCACCCTCCTACGACGCCGCTGCGGCGGGTGTGGACGCCGACCTGGCGGTTCGCAAGGGCCCCCTCCAACCGGTCCTCGACCGCCTCGAGCCCCGCATCGCCGCACTCGGCGATCTCAACCTGACGCCCGCCGAGTTCCAGGACCTGCTCGCCTTCCTGCGCGACGGCCTGCTCGACCCGGATGCGCGCCCCGAGAAGTTGTGCAAGCAGATCCCGGAAACCGTTCCGAGCGGGCTGAAGGTCCTGGAGTTCCAGGGCTGTCCCGCGCACCGCGGCGACGGCGATGGGCCGGAGCACGAGGACGACTAGGGGGCTCCTCGGGCGACCCGTTCGTCGCTCGCTGCTAGAGGCCGGCCTTCCGGCCCGCCTTCACGGCGGCGACGGCATCGCGCACGCGCTCGGGGGTCAGGGGCAGGCGGAGGAGGCGCGCCCCGGTCGCGTCGAAGACGGCGTTGGCGATCACGGCTCCCGTCGCAACGATGGCGGGCTCTCCTCCTCCCTGGGGAGCGAGGTCGTCGTTTTTCACGAGCACGGTTTCGATGCGTGGCATCCACGAGAAACGCGGGATCCGGTACGTCTTGAAATTGCGGTCGAGGATGTCCCCACCGCGAAAACGCAGCTCCTCGGAGAAGGCGTAGCCGAGGCCCATCGCGATCGAGCCCTCCATCTGCATCTTCGCGCCGTCGGGGTTGACCACGATCCCCATGTCCTGCGCGCACACGATCCGCTCGACGCGCACCGTCCCGTCGGCCGGGTCGACGTGGACCTCGGCCATGAGGGCGTCGTACGACCCGGCGTCCACGCTGCAGGCCACGCCGCGCCCGTTCCCTTTCGGAGCCGCGCCGCTCTTCCAGCCGAAGGCATCGGCAGCCGCCTGCAGCACGTTGCGCATCCGCGGGTCCTTGAGGTTGCGCAGCCGGAACTCCAGCGGGTCGGTCCCCGCCGCGACGGCCATGATGTCGATCTGGGACTCCATCGCGAAGGCATTCATGTTTGCGCCGGGCGCGCGCCATGGCCCAGTGGCGAACGGGTGCAGGCTCACGCCGGCCGCGTCACCGTAGGTCATCCGGCCCGAGGACCGCAGGCGTAGGTTCGGGATGTCGTAGGTCGGCATCGCTCCTCGCTCGCCGGCCGCGTGGACCGTGCAGTCCCAGGCCGCGATCTTTCCGTTGCCATCGAGGGCGGAGGCGATCTCCACGACTGCGGCCGGGTCGAACCGGTCGTAGAAGAACTCCTCCTCGCGTGTCCAGGCGACCTGGACGGGCTTTCCGACGATTTGGGTCAGTCGGGCGGCTTCGAGGGCCTGCCGGTCGGCGCTCTTTCCACCGAAGCCACCTCCGACGAACGGCGTGATGACACGGACCTTTTTCGAGTCGAGGCCGACGGCCTGGGCGATCCGATCGCGCGTCGGGAAGGGAGTCTGGGTCGAGGCCCAGACCGTGAGTTTTCCGTCGCGAAGCTCGGCCACCGCCGCATGCGGCTCGATCGGGGCATGGGCGACGTACCCCTTGCGGTACGTCGTCTCGAACGTCCGCGTCGCCGCTGCCCGGCCGGCCGCGACGTCGCCGCGGGTCTCCTTGACCTCCGGCGTGCCTCCCGCCTTCACGAGGTGTTCGAAGATGGTCTCGTTGTCCACGGTTGGGTCGGGCACCTGCCACTCGGCGCGAACGCTCGCCAGGGCCTCGGCCGCGGCCTCGGGATCGGCGTGGAGGACGGCGACGAGGTCGTCGCGATTCACGAGGGTGACCCCCTCCCGCTTCTCGGCGGCGGCCGTGTCGAGCTTGCCGAGCTTCGCTCCGTGCGCGGGAGGGCGGAGGATCCGCGCGTACAACATCCCGGCCGGCCGGATGTCGCCGGAGTACTTCGCGCGCCCGGTCACCTTGTCGGGGGCGTCGATCCTTCGCGGGGAGCTGCCCATCACCTGGAACTGCCCGACGGCGCGCAGGACGGCCTTCTCGCCCACCAGGCGCGCGATCTGCTTGCCCTCGGCGAGTTCGCCGTAGGTCACGCGGCGCGACGGCTCTCCGACGACCGAGACGACTCCATTCTCGACGGCGAGCTTTCCCGGGGCCGCGCCCAGCCTCTTCGAGGCCAGCTGCAGCAAGACGAGCCGGGCCTCCGCCGCGGCCGCGCGCAGGGCCGGGCCGAACATGCGCGTGGTCAGAGAGCCGAACGTTCCGCGGTCGAACGGGCAGCGGTCCGTGTCTCCGAGGACCATGTCGATCGACGCGAGGGCGACACCGAGCTCCTCGGCCACCATCTGGGCCTGGGAGGTCATCACGCCCTGTCCCATCTCGATCTTTCCCGAGAAGACGGTCACGCGCCCGTCCTTGCCGATGAGCAGGTACGCGTTGAAGTCCTCGGGATAGCCGGCCCGATTCTCCTGGGAGAGCAGCGCCGAAGGGCCCAGGCTGACGAAGACGGCGATGCCGCCGCCCGTGAGCTGGAAAAACCGCCGCCGGTCGATCCGAACCGGGTCGCTCATGGCGTGCCTTTCCCGGCGCCGGAGGCCGCCTCGATCGCCGCGACGATTCGCTGGTGCGCCCCGCAGCGGCAGAGGTTGTTTTCCATCCCCTTCACGATCGCTTCGCGCGAGGGCTTCGGCTCCCGGTCGAGGAGCGCGCAGGCGTTCAAGATCATCCCGGGCGTGCAATAGCCGCACTGGAAGCCGCCGTGCTCGAGGAAGGCCTGCTGGAGCGGGTGGAGCTTTCCGTCCCGGTCGAGGCCTTCGATCGTCACGACCTCTCGGCCCTCGACGAGCTTGACCGGAGTCTGGCAGGCGAGGACGGCCTTGCGGTCGACCAGCACCGTGCAGGCGCCGCACTCGCCGATGCCGCAGCCGTATTTTGCTCCGGTCAATTCGAGGTCCGTGCGGAGCACCCAGAGCAGGAGACGCTCGCCATCCGTGGAAACCGTCGTGGGCTTTCCGTTGAGCCGAAATCGGACCGACGTTTTCATGCCCGCCCCCTCTTGAGAGCCGCGATGCGTGCTCCATCATAGTCCCGGAGCCGCCGTGCGGCCGCCGCTCTCTTTCTGCCGCGACGATCCGCCCCGGCGAGGTTCGGCTTTGGGGCTTTCGCTGGGCTGGCCTTCAGGCTCCGCTGGGCCGTAACTCGGTCTGGCGGGAAATGAAGCAACGCTGGAATGATAGCCTTGGGTTCCGATTTCCTCCGACGGGATTACCCTCCCATCGAGTGCCCGCCGCCGGTTTCGGCAAAGAAAGCGGGTCGCCTATGGAACACGCCCTGCGAAATTGGAAGTGTAAGAACTGTAGTCGGTCCAACGAGACGGTTGTGGCGCTGGATGGGACGGCAAAGTGCCCGCATTGCGCCGAGGTGGTGAGCATTCAACCGAGTCGAGATTACCTGGCGGGGTTTTCGTTGCTTCATCCCGAAGTGCTGACGCGGTCCGAGGGACGTTGGTTATAGCCTCTTGGTCGACTCCTTCACGCCGTCCCTCGTGACCGCGAGCGCGAGAACCGGCTGGTAGCCGGCACGGTCAGGTGCGACCACGCCGGCGTATGCCGCCTGCGGCGTTGTCACGCCGCATCGGGCGGGCCAGGCCTCAGACGACGCGTCGTCCCTGAATGAGCTGGATCACGAGGACGACGACGGCAATGACGAGAAGGACATGGACGAACCCGCCCATCGTGTAGCTCGTCACCAGGCCCAGCAGCCAGAGCACCAGGAGGATTACGAAAATGGTCCACAACATGACGTCTCCTTGGGATCAGCATCAGTATCCACGCGAGTGCTCGGCCGCGTCCAATCGTTGTTTCCGCTGGAATTGAAACCTTCCGGCGATTGAAACGAAATCGCCCGATGTCGCGACGCCGAGATGATCGGTGCCAAATGTGGAATCGAGCGCAATCAACGATTGGACTAACCCCCGGTCGGTCGGGCATGCTGACACTCAGGCGTAATGCCGTCGGACGGTGCCGATTGGGGGCCCCGCCGCAATCATGGGAGATTCCGAATGGCGACTTACACGCTTCCCGAGCTCCAGTACGACTTCAGCGCTCTCGAGCCCCATATCTCCGCCAGGATCATGGAGCTCCACCACGACAAGCACCACGCCGGCTACGTGAAGGGGGCAAACGCCGCTCTCGACCGTCTCGGCGAGGCGCGCGACAAGGACCAGTTCGACGACATCGGCGCGCTCGAGAAGGCCTTGGCGTTCAACCTTTCCGGCCACGTGCTCCATTCTCTGTTCTGGAAGAACATGGCGCCGAAGGCGGGCGGACGGCCCCAGGGCGAGCTGGCAGCCGCGATCAAACAGGAATTCGGAAGCTTCGAGAAGCTCCAGAAGCAGATCAACGCCGTCGCGGCGAGCATCATGGGCTCGGGTTGGGCAGCGCTCGTGTGGGAGCCGCTCGGCAAGAAGCTGCTCGTCACGCAGATCTACGACCACCAGTCGAACCTGGCGCAGGCCGGTACTCCGCTTCTCGTGCTCGACGCCTGGGAGCACGCGTTCTACCTCCAGTATCAAAACCGAAAGACCGAGTTCTTCGACGCGGTGTGGAACGTCTGGAACTGGAAGGACGTGGCCGAACGCTTCGCAGCGGCGCGTCGGGTCGAAGTAGCGCTCGCCGGCGCGGGGACCGGGGGCGGCTAGCGCAGGGCGCCCGCCGTCGTCACCGATGCCCTCCGACTTTCTGTCCGCACTGACGCGCCTGGAGGGCAATCTCAAGAAGAAGCTCTCGGGGCAGGCTCGACACCCGCGGCGACTGCTTCTGGTGGTGGTCCTCGCCCCGCTCCTGTCCCTGGTCGTTTACGCGGGGGCAGCCCGCTGGTTTCTCTCGGGCCCCCGGCTCCGGGCGCTGATCAATACCGACCCCGAGTCGCTGACTCTCGATTACGACGAGGCCACGTCCCTCTGGCCCGGCCGCGTCACGATCCGTAATCTCCGGATCCGGGGCAGCGACCACAACGTCCAATGGATCATCCGGCTGGCCGATGCGCGGGTCGACTACTCGGTCTTCGCGCTCGTGAAGAGAACGTTTCGGGCGAAGCGGCTTCGCGGAAGCGGTCTGTCCTTCTTCCTCCGGAGCAAGCTCAGGCCCGGGCAGGCGAAGAGCGAGGACCTCTCCGCGCTCCCCCCGATCCCGGGCTTCACGGACCCGCCGCTGCGCTCGCCCGAGGCTCAACTGGCGGAGGAGGAGGGCAATCCGTGGCGCATCGATGTCCGGAAAATCCGCATCGACCATTTCGACGAAATCTGGTTCGACGCCTGCCACTACCGTGGGGCCGCGAGCCTCGACGGGGCGTTCTTCCTGCGGCCGGGCCTCAAGGTGTGGATCGGCCCCGCGCGAGTTTCCTTCGAGAGCGGCGAAGTCCGGATCGGCCGGGCGCCCGTCGGCCTCTCCGTATCGGGGAGCATCGACGGCACCTTCGAGCCGTTCGAACCCCCGAAGGTGCACGGCAGCGAGGTCTGGCAGACGGTTTCGGGAGGGGTGAAGCTCGACGCTCGCTTCGACCGGCTCGAGTCGCTCGAGCACCTGTTCGCCTCCGGGGGCGCGCGCCTCGAGGAGGGAGCGGGCAGCGCAACGATCGATGCCGCCATCGAGCGAGGAATTGCGAAGGGCGAGGTCCGGCTCGCCGTTCATGACGGGTCGGTGCGCGTGGAGAAGCTCGCGCTCCGGGGCGACGCCGAGGTGCGCCTGCTGATCCCCGCATGGAATCTGATGACCGGCCCCCTCGAGATCTCCGGCAGTCGGGCCGTCTTCTCGGACGTCCGCACGGCGGGCTCGGACGACTCGCGGCGCTGGTGGGGCCGTTTCGACATTCCTTCGGGGAGGATCGCCACCATCACCACCATGCACATCGACGCCAGGACACGGGATGCGCGGCCGCTGCTCGCGCTCTTGGAGGCCCAGCTCCCGGCTTGGACCAGGGGCCTCGTGGAGCTCGACGACCTTTCGGCGACCGGCACCGTCTCCCTCGGCCCCTCGCTCACCCGCGTCGAACGCCTCGACGCCAGGGGCGGCAGCTTTCACATCCGGGGGCGCTACCTCCGCGACAAGGCGGTCCGGGACGGCGCCTTCCTCATCGAGTCGGGCGCCTTGAGCGTCGGAATCGAGCTGCAGCCCGGCGCCACGAAGCTTCGACTCCTCGGTGCGACGAAATGGTACGAGGAACACCGGGACGCCCGGAGTGACGGCCCGAACCCGAGTCGGAATGGCCGGTGAGTCTGTGCCGCTCCGGGCACGACGGCGGTCTTCTTGCTCCCACGTCCATGAGCACCACCACCGTGGACACCACGAGTCCCACGCCCCCTGCCAAGTAACCCTATTTCTTGAGCCATCGAGAACCGTCAGGGCCGGGAGGCACCTCCCGGCGCTTTTTATTTTCCGCCAGGAGCAGTCGTCAGCGGCAACCAGTGCGTCATCCCTCGCTCTGCTCGGGATGACGGCCCGTTTTTCACCGAGCCCCTCGTCGAGCCCTGGCGGGAACGGCCCGGGGCTTCGCCACGACTGCGCTTCTTTTCTCGACACCGGTCTCGGTCTCGGCGCGTCTGCGGGGCGTGAGTCTGACCTCATGGAGAAAAGAAGCGAGTATCGGTGAGGGGTCCTCCCGCCGGTAGATCACCCCGGATTCGGTGAACACTCCGCGATCCGCGATGGGACGGAAGACGACGCCCGGTATCGCCCTGTGCTTGATCGCAGGATCGACGAGCGCGACGGTCAGGCCCGCGGCCACCATTCCAAGGACGGTCTGGGTCGAGGGAAGCCCGCCCTCCATCGCGATCGGCGGCCCGAATCCGGCCCGCCGAAAGATCGACAGCAGCTGATCGTAGCGAACCGGCGAGAGGTGCCGGGGCCAGAGCGTGTAGGCTTCTCCGGACAGGTCCCGCAGCTGGATGCGTCCGTGGCGAGCCATCGGATGCACTTCGGGGATCGCGGCCACGAGTCGCTCGCGTCCGGTCACCTCGCTGACGACACCCTCCGCCTCGATCGGAAGACCCACGAATCCGATGTCGATGCGACTCGCGTGCAGGGCCTCGATCTGGGCCTCCGGCGTGAGGTTCTGAAAGAGGACATCGATGGACGGCGCTTGCTCCCCGAAGAGCCGGAGAGCCTTTCCAAGAAACGCCCAGTCCGTTTCGGGCGAAATGCCGATGACGATCTTCCGGGACTCCTCCCGCGCCGCCCCCCTCGCCAGCCCGGCCGCGCGCTCGGCCGCGATCAGAATCTCCCGCGCTTCCCGAAGGAACCGATCTCCCGCCGGCGTCAGCTCGACGTGCCGCTTGACGCGGCGCAGCAGATCGACCTTGAGCTCGGTCTCGAGGTTCCGAACTTGCTGGCTCAGCGACGACTGGGAAGTATTCAGGCGGTTCGCGGCGCGGCCGAAGTGGAGATCTTCGGCGACCGCGACGAAATAGCGAAGGTGCCGAAGCTCCATAGGACCGAACCTTTCATTCGCTCCGAAGTCTCAATTCCAACGAAACAAACGATTGGATCTGTTCGAGCCCGGGCCACATGATCGGAGTCCGGTTTTGCCCTGGATTTCCCACCGAATTCTACTACCGGGCTGGCTGAGGTCGCTCCAGGGGAAACCATGGCTCACCGATCGAAAAGGAGCACGAACATGAAGAGATTCGCAATACGAGCGTTATTCGTCACCGCGGCAGCGATCGGCCTCGCCGCGCAAGCGGCGCGGGCGCAGGTCAGCGTGAACGTGACGATCGGTGGGTTCTACGACGAGCTGGCCCCGTACGGCCGGTGGATCGATTGCAGCTACGGCCAGTGCTGGGTGCCGGGGCAAGTCGCCGCGGGCTGGCAGCCGTACAGCAACGGCCAGTGGATCTACACGGAATACGGATGGACCTGGGTGTCCAATGACCCATGGGGCGGGAATCCTTACCACTACGGGACCTGGGCCTCGATCCCGGGCTACGGCTGGTCCTGGGTGCCCGGAACCGTCTGGGCGCCGGCGTGGGTGACGTGGAGCTATAGCAACAACTACGTTGGCTGGGCGCCCCTGCCGCCCACCGTCGTCTTCGGCGCTTCGGGCTATTCCGGAAGCCCCGTCGTCGTGAGCCAGACGCACTACGTCTTCGTGCCCACCAACCGCTTCGTCGGCAGCAACGTGAGCACGGTTCGCATTCCAGCACAGCAGACTCCGCAGATTTTCCGGGAGACCAGGCACGTGACGGGATTTGCGGTGTCGGGCGGCATCGTCCGCAACACGGCCCTTCCGATGGCGACCATCGAGCGTGCCGCCGGCGGCAAGATCGAGACGAGGAACATTCAGACCGCCGGAACGGCGCCACACGCGGTTTCGGCCGGAACCGAGCATTTCGCCGTCGTGGCGCCGGCGCCCGAGGTGAAAGCCGCCGTCGCCGCGCGGCCGCAGGCCGTTTCCCATGCCCCCGAGTCTTCCAAGGAGCAGAAGCACGCCACCGCACCGGTCGAGCGTCAGTCCGAGAGCGCGAAGGCTCCGAAGAACGCACCGCCCGTAGAAGCCCATCGCCAGCCGGCCGAGGCGCCCGCGGCGCACCAGCAGGCACCGCCGCCCAGGCCCGAGGCGAGTCGGCAGGCCGAACCGGCCTCGAAGGCCAAGCCGCAGGCCGTGAAAGAGCAACCGGCCGAGAAATCGCATCGCCAGCCGGCCGAGGCGCCCGCGGCGCACCAGCAGGCGCCGCCGCCCAGAGCCCGAGGCGAGTCGGCCGGCCGAACCGGCCTCGAAGCCCAAGCCGCAGGCCGTGAAAGAAAAACCGGTCGAGAAATCGCACGGCCAGCCGGCCGAGGCGCCCGCGGCGCACCAGCAGGCACCGCCGCCCAAGCCCGAGGCGGGTCGGCCGGCCGAACACTCCTCGAAGCCCACGCCGCACTCCGGGAAACCGGTCGAGAAGGACAAGAAACCTGACGGAGAGAAACCTTGAGGCGGTCGGCCAACCAAATGTCGAACACGTCAGATCGAAATCGCATGTCAGGCGGGATGGTGACAGAGTGAAAACCAAGCGACAGTCCCGAAGACTCGTGCGGAAAGTCTCGGCGAGGGACCACGCCCGCGGTTCGCCCCTCGCAAGAACCACGCTGGTGGCTTACGGCGACTTCGCGTCGCCGACCTCCGCGCAGACATACCGCACTGTCAAGAAGATCCAGAAGGAGATGGGCCCGCGTCTGCGCTACATCTACCGCAGCTTCCCCCAGCCCGACCAATTCAGTCACTCCGAGGAGGCGGCTGAGGCCGCCGAGTGCGCGTCCTCGCAGGGCAAGTTCTGGGAAATGCACGACTCCCTGTGCGAAGACAAGGGCCCGCCGGACGAAGCCCGGATATTCCGGCGCGCAGCGGATGCCGGCCTGGACCTCTTTCGGTTTCGGCGCGAGATGCGCGAGCGCGTCCACTCCGAGAAGGTCCGAGGCGTCCGGGAGGGAGGCACTCGCAGCGGAGTGGCGACGGCGCCGGCCTTCTTCATCAATTCCATCCGCTACGAGAGCGCATTCGGCCTGGCGACCCTGCTCGCGGCACTCCAGGCGGCCTCGGCCGGTGAGACGTATCGGATTGAAAACGAGATGCCTGCGAATCCTGAGTCACGGATAACGCGCCAAGGCGCATAGGAGGTTCCCGTGTTGATGACGATCGGCATCGTTCTACTGGTTCTCTGGGCTCTGGGTCTGTTTGCGTTTCACGTATCGACGGGACTCATTCACGTTCTCATCGTGCTCGCGATCATCGCCATCGTGCTGCATCTGGTGAGAGGAGACCGCAGCCTCGCCTAAGCGGCTCCGCACTCGTTTGCCATTGGCTGCTCCGATCGACCGGAATTTGCCGGGTCGAAGGAACCGCTCCCAAAGATCAGAGGAAACCATGAATCGTCGTACTCGAGGAATCCTGACTGTTGCCGCCTCCCTCACCCTGGCCCTGCTGTTCGCCGCCTGCTCGACGACCCAGACTGCGGGCCGCCAGATTGACGACACGACCGTTCACGCCGCCGTCAAGGCAAAGCTCACGGGCGACCGCTTCTCGAACATCGTGAACATCGACATCAATGTCACCAACGGCATCGTGACTTTGGCGGGTGAGGTTCCGAACGCGCAGGTCAAGGCCGAAGCGACGACCGAGACCCGGACGGTCTCAGGCGTCGTCAAGGTCATCAACAATCTCCAGGTCAAGTCGCCCCCCGTCGCCTGACCTCTCCGCAGTTCTCGTTGGTCCGCCGAGCCGGCATCCGGCTCGGCGTTTTTTTCGCCGTGGTAAGAAAGGGATTGATGACATCGGCCAGCCCGATCCGAGAAGAGCTCTTCTCGGCGGAGCATCTAGAGCAATTCGCCGGGGCGCTGGCGGTCGAACAGCCCGTCCATCCCGGGAAGAGGCGCGGGCGGCGCCTGCTCCCCCGGCTGTACGAGAACGCGCGAGCCCTGGTCGAGTCGCACCGCGCGATCGAGGAGGCGAGCCGCCAGACTCGTGCGGTTTCTCCCGCGGCCGAGTGGCTGCTGAACAACTTCCACATCGTCGAAGAGCAGGTTCGAGAGATCCAGGAGGATCTCCCGCCGGGGTTCTATCGGGAATTGCCCAAGCTCGCTTCCGGACCGCTCGAGGGCTATCCGCGCGTCTACGGGCTGGCCTGGTCGTTCGTCGCCCACACCGACAGCCGGATCGAGCTCGAGACGCTGGTGCGTTTCGTCCGCGCGTATCAGCGGGTGCAGCCCCTGACGATCGGCGAGCTCTGGGCCCTGGCGATCTCGCTGCGAGTCGTGCTCGTCGAGAATCTCCGGCGCCTGGCTGAGCGCGTCGCCGCCCGGAGCGTTGCGCGCGATCTGGCGGACGCGGTCGCCGACGCGCTGCTCGGTACGGGCGGCATGCCCAAGCCCGGACCGACCGCGGTGCTTCCGATGCTGGAGCAGGCCCCGTTTTCGCAAGCGTTTGCGGTCCAGCTCGTCCAGAGGCTGCGCGAGCAGGATCCCGCGGTGACGCCAGCGCTCGAGTGGCTGGACCGGCGGCTCGCGGACGAGGCGACCTCGGCGGAGGAGATCGTTCACGCCGAACACCAGGCCCAGATTGCCAACCACGCGACGGTGCGCAACGTCATCACGAGCATGCGTCTCCTGTCTTCGGCCGATTGGGCCGACTTCTTCGAGAGCGTGAGCCTGGTGCACGAGGCCCTGTGCGACGGCACCCGCGTGGCCGAAATGGACTTCCCGACACGCGACCGGTATCGCCATGCCGTCGAAGAACTGTCGCGGGGAAGTCCGCACGATGAGCTCGAGGTGGCGCGCCGCGCGGTGGCAGCGGCGGCAAGCGCCGCGGCTGCCGATCCCCGCATCCGGGACCCGGGCTACTACCTCATCGCGAAGGGTCGCTCCCGGTTCGAGCGAGAGCTCGATTTCCGGGTCCCATACCGGCAATGGCTGCGGCGCGCCTGGGTTCGCGCGGCGACCCCGCTGTACCTAACCGCGATCGTGCTCTCGACTCTGGCCATTCTCGCGGTACCGGTGGCCCTGACCGTGCTCGCCGGCGTGGCCGCGTCGTCGGTCGTTCTGCTCGCTCTGCTCGGCCTCGTACCCGCGTCCGACCTCGCGATCGCTCTCATCCATCGCTTCGTCACGCGGCTCATGGGCCCCCGACGCCTCCCGAAGCTCGAGCTGGCGGGCGGCGTGCCGGCCGAATTGCGCGCCCTCGTCGTCATTCCGATGCTCTTGACCGACGAGTCCGAGATCGACGAGGTGGTCCAGAAGCTGGAGGTGCACTACCTGGCCAATGCCGATCCCGAACTGCGGTTCGCCCTTCTGTCGGACTGGCCCGACGCGGCCGCCGAGAGCGTCCCGGAGGACGAGGCGCTCGTCGATCTCGCGCGCGCCGCGGTCCGGCAACTCAACGACCGGCACGGCCCCGCGGCCGGCGGCGGCAATCGCTTCTGGCTCCTTCATCGTCGCCGCCTCTGGAACGAGCGCGAGGGAGTCTGGATGGGCTGGGAGCGAAAGCGCGGCAAGCTGCGCGAATTGAACCGCCTCCTGCGCGGCGCGACGGACACGTCCTTCGTCCCGCCCGACCCGGGCACTCCACAGGCGCCCCCGGGCATTCGCTACGTGATCACGCTCGACGCCGACTCGCGCCTGCCGCGGGAGGCGGCGCGACGGCTGGTTGGAACGATCGCCCACCCTCTGAATCTTCCCGGCTTCGATCCCGCCACCGCCCGGGTCGTGGAAGGACACGCCATCCTTCAGCCTCGCGTGACCCCCACGTTGCCCGAGGCGGGGTGGGGCACGCTCTTCCAGCTCGTCTTCTCGGGCCCGCGCGGCATCGACCTCTACGCCTTCGCGGTGTCCGACGTGTACCAGGACCTCTTCGGCGAGGGGATCTACACGGGCAAGGGAATCTACGACGTGGACGCGTTCGAGCGGGCTCTCGACGAGCGGGTGCCGGAGAACACGCAGCTCTCCCACGATCTCTTCGAGGGGCTCTTCGCCAGGGCCGGGTTCGTTTCGGACGTCGAGCTGTTCGAAGGGTTCCCGGGCCACTACGAGGTGGCGGTCTCGCGCCAGCACCGGTGGATCCGCGGCGACTGGCAGCTGCTGCCCTGGATTGTCGGTGCGGCCCGGGCTGCACCGGGGCATCGGGCGGGCGACAGGATTCCGGTGATCGGGCGATGGAAGATGATCGACAACCTCCGGCGCAGCCTCTCGGCGCCGGCGACCCTGGCCACGCTCCTTGCCGGCTGGTGTCTGACGGGAGTCGGCGCCGGGTTGTGGACGGCCTTCGTGCTGTGCGTCCTCTCGCTGCCCACGTTTCTTTCCTTCTTCTCGAACCTTCACCCGAATCGGCGCGGGGTCGCCAAGAGGAGCTTCCTCCGCGGGGTGGCCACGGATCTTGCCATCGGTCTCTCGCAAGCGGCGCTGCGTGTCGTCTTTCTCGCGCACTCGGCGTGGGTGCGGTCCGACGCGATCGCGCGCACGCTGTGGCGTCTCTCGATCACGCGACGCCACCTGCTCGAGTGGGTGCCGGCCGCCCAGGCACACCGCGCGCTCGATCTGGAGGTGCCCGGCTTCTATCGCCGGATGCGGGCAGCGATCCTGCTGACCGCGGCCGCCAGCGTTCTCGTCGCCGTCTCGGGCTCGGCCGCCTGGACGTACGCCGCGCCCTTCATGGCCGCCTGGCTTCTGTCGCCGCTGGTCGCGCGGTGGGTGAGCCTGCCTCCCCGCGAGGCGGCGTCCGCGCGCTTCTCCGCGGAGCAGGCGCGGCAGTTTCGCGGAATCGCGCGGCGGACCTGGGCGTACTTCGAGCGATTCGCCGGTCCGGAGTTTCACGATCTGCCGGCCGACAACTTCCAGGAGGCGCCGCAGCCGGAAGCGGCGCGGCGGACCTCGCCGACGAACATCGGGCTCGCGCTGCTTTCGACGGTCGCCGCCAACGACTTTGGCTGGATCGGAACCGTCGACATGGCGGACCGGCTCGAGGCGGCCTTCGCCGCGATTGCGCGGCCTCGAGCGCTTCCGCGGGCATCTCTACAACTGGTACGGCACGGAGGATCTCGCGCCGCTCGAGCCCCGCTACGTGTCCACGGTCGACAGCGGCAACCTGGCCGCGCACCTGATCACGCTCAAGCAGGCCTGTCTCGAACGCCTCGATGAGCCGGTCATGACCGGGCGCGTCCTGGAGGGGATCGGCGACGCGCTCGAGCTCTTGCGCGGCTGCTGCGACGGCGCTGGCGGGCGGCGGGCCCGGCCGTGTCGTCACCGCCCGGCAGCTCGAGGACGCCCTGCGCGAAGCCAGCGTGCTGCTCGCTCCCGTGCCGACGACGGCCGCCGAGTGGGCGTCGCGCCTGACGGCGCTGTCCGCGCGCGCCGCAACGCTGGTGGACATCGTGCGCGCTCTCAGCCACGAAGCCGATCCGTCCCGGGCCGGCCTGGCTCTCGAGTGGGCGGTGGCACTCGCGCGAATGCGTCGCGAGCCACGCGCGCGACTGCCGGCAGACGCAGGAATCGCTCGAGCCGGCGGAGCTGCTCGCAGGCCGCCTCGCCGCGATCGCTCGCGCCGCGGGCGGGCTCGTCGCGGACATGGACTTCACGTTCCTCTACGACCGGCCGCTGGACCTCTTCGCGATCGGGTATCGGCCGCAGGACGGGACCCTCGACCCCGGCCACTACGACCTGCTCGCCTCGGAGGCGCGCCTGGCGAGCTTCGTCGCGATCGCCCGCGGCGACGTGCCCGTCGAGCACTGGTTCCACCTCGGCCGCCCCCTGACCCCCGTCGGCCGGGGCTCCGCGCTGCTGTCGTGGTCCGGATCCATGTTCGAGTACCTGATGCCCGACCTCGTGCTCGACGCACCGTCGGGAAGCCTGCTCGAGCACACCAACCGGCTCGCCGTGCGGCGGCAGATCCAATACGGGGAGGAGCGCGGCGTTCCCTGGGGGATCTCGGAAGCGGCCTACAACGCGCGGGACGTCCACTTCACCTACCAGTACTCGAACTTCGGCGTCAGCGGCCTCGGCTTGAAGCGCGGGCTCTCGGAGGATCTCGTCGTGGCTCCGTATGCGACGGCCCTGGCGGCCATGGTGGACCCGGTCGCTGCGAGCGAGAACTTCCGGCGACTCACCTCCGTCGGCGCGCTCGGGCGGTACGGCTTCTACGAATCGATCGACTACACGGCATCGCGGCTGCCCGAGGGCGAAAAGCTCGAGGTCGTGAAGGCCTACATGGCTCACCACCAGGGGATGACGATCGTCGCGCTCGCCAACGTGCTGCTCGAAGGGACGATGCGGCGCCGCTTCGGCGCTGAGCCGGCGGTCCAGGCAACGGAGCTGCTGCTCCAGGAGCGCACGCCCCGCACGGTGGCTGTGGCGCGCCCCGCCTCCTACGATGCGCGGACCGATCTGCACGTCCTGGACGACGTGCCGCCGGTCCTGCGGCGCTTTCGCTCGCCGCACGACCCGACGCCGCGCACGCACCTGCTCTCCAACGGGCGGTACGCCGTGATGATGACCGCCGCCGGTTCCGGCTACAGCCGCTGGCGGGGGCTCGACGTCACGCGATGGCGCGAGGACGTGACGCGCGATCCCTGGGGCACCTACGTTTTCCTGGCCGACGGTCTGTCGGGAAAGGTCTGGTCGGCGGGGTACCAGCCCGCGGGGGTGGAGCCCGACTCGTACGAGGCCGTCTACTCGGAAGACCGCGTGGAGATCCACCGCAGCGACGGCCTGATCACGGCGAGCCTCCGGATCGTCGTCTCGACGGAAGACGATGCCGAGATGCGCCAGGTGTCACTCACGAATCGCGGAACGCGCCCGCGCGAGATCGAGGTGACGTCCTACGCGGAGATCGTCCTCGCGCCCGCGGCCGCCGATGCGGCGCATCCTGCCTTCTCGAACCTCTTCGTCCAGACGGAGTTCGTCCCGGAGCTCGAAGCGTTGATCGCCGGCCGCCGGCCGCGCGACCGGGAAGAAGCGGTCTGGGCCGCCCAGGTGATGACGGTGCAGGGGGACGTGGTCGGGACCGTGCAGTACGAGACCGACCGCGCGCGCTTCCTCGGACGCGGGCGGAGCATCCGGAATCCGATCTCGATCGGAGAGCGGCGCCCGCTCTCGAACACGGCCGGCACCGTTCTCGACCCCGTCTTCAGCCTGCGCCGCCGGGTGCGCCTTGCGCCCGGGGCGACGGTGCGGGTGCACCTTGCGACGGTCGTTGCCGAATCGCGGGAGACCGCCCTCGCGCTCGCCGGCAAGTACCGGGACCCGGCCACCTTCGAACGCGTGTCGAGCCTCGCCTGGACGCAGGCACAGGTCCAGTTGCGCCACCTCGGGATCTCCACCGACGAGGCGCACCTCTTCCAGCGCCTTGCGACGCGGATCCTCTATTCCGATCCGACCCTGCGCGCCCCGGTCGAGACGCTCCTGCGCAACCGCAGAGGCCCCTCCGCCTTCTGGGGACACGGAATCTCCGGCGACATCCCGATCGTGCTCGTCCGGATCGACCTGGTCGAGGACCAGGGCATCGTGCGGCAGCTCCTGCGCGCCCACGAATACTGGAAGATGAAGGGCCTCGCGGTCGATCTCGTGATCTTGAACGAGCAGCCGACGTCCTACTCCCCGGAGCTCGGCGCCACGCTCGAGTCGCTCGTCCGCGCCGGCACCCGCGCGCTCGGCGTCTCGGAGCACTCGACCGGGCGCGTTTTCGTGCTGCGCGGGGAGCTCCTCTCCGGCGAGGAGCGCGACGCGCTGGCGGCGGCCGCGCGCGTCGTCCTGCTCTCGCGGCAGGGCACTCTCGCGCAACAGGTCATCCGGCTCCTGCGCAGGGTGCCCGCCCAGCGGGCCGCCCAGCCGGTCGCTGCGCGGCCGCAGGTGGCCGGGCTGACGCCCCCGACGATCCCTCTCGAGTTCTTCAACGGAATGGGGGGCTTCTCAGAGGAGAAAGGGGAATACGTGACCCTCCTCGGCGAGCGGCAGTGGACGCCGGCTCCCTGGATCAACGTCCTCGCGAACTCTTCGTTCGGATGTCTCGTGTCGGAGTCGGGGTCGGGCTACACGTGGTCGGTCAACAGTCGCGAAAACCAGCTCACGCCGTGGTCGAACGATCCGGTGAGCGATCCGCCCGGAGAGGCTCTCTTCCTGCGGGACGAGGAGACGGGGGAGATCTGGAGCCCGACGCCGCTGCCGATCCGGGGCGAGGGGTCCTATGTCGTGCGCCACGGCCAGGGGTACAGCCGCTTCGAATACGAGCACCGGGGGGTCGCCACCGACCTCACCGTGTTCGTGGCGCAGGAGGACCCCGTCAAGATCTCGCGCCTCTCGGTCGAGAACCGGTCGGCGTCCATACGGACGCTTACCGTCACCGCCTACGCGGAGTGGGTGCTCGGTCCGCAGAGGGCGGCCGGCGCGCCGTTGGTCGTCACCGAGCTCGACTCCGAGACGGGCGCCATCTTCGCGCGCAACCCCTGGAACGAGGCCTTCGCCGGACGCGTCGCGTTTGCCGACGTCGGGGGCGCACAGATTGCGTGGACGGCGGATCGCACCGAGTTTCTCGGGCGTAATGGCGGCCTCGACGCCCCGGCGGGGCTGGCGCGCGGTACGACCCTCTCGCGCCGCACCGGCGCCGGCCTCGATCCCTGCGCCGTGCTGCAGGTTCGGCTGCGCCTCCTCCCGGGGCAGCGCGAGCAGATCGTCGTGCTGCTCGGCCAGGGCCGCGACGCCCTGGAGGCGCGGCAGCTCGTCCTGCGGCATCGGTCGCAGGATCCCGAGATCGCGCTCGCTGCCGTGCGGCGGGAGTGGGACGACACGCTCACGGCGCTGCAGGTCCGGACGCCCGACCGTTCGATGGACCTGATGCTCAACCGCTGGCTCCTCTACCAGACGCTCGGCTGTCGCCTGAGGGCGCGCGCGGCCTTCTACCAGGCGGGCGGCGCCTGGGGCTTCCGCGACCAGCTGCAGGACGTGATGTCCCTGACGGTCGCGCGGCGGGAGCTTGCGCGGGAGCAATTGCTGCGTGCCGCCTCACGGCAGTTCGAGGAGGGCGACGTCCAGCACTGGTGGCACGATCCCGAAGGAAAGGGGGTGCGAACCCGGATCTCCGACGACCTGCTGTGGCTGGCCTATGCGACGCACCACTACGTCGAGATCACCGGCGATCGCGGCGTGCTCGACGAGCAGGTCCCGTTTCTCGCGGCTGCACCCCTCGAGCCGGGAGAGACCGATCGGTATTTCCAGCCGGGCGTGTCCTCCGAGAAGGCGTGCCTCTTCGAGCACTGCGCGCGGGCGCTCGATCGGAGTCTCGCGGTCGGCCGCCACGGGCTGCCGCTGATGGGCGCCGGAGACTGGAACGACGGAATGAACCGGGTTGGCGCGGGCGGCCAGGGCGAGAGCGTGTGGCTGGGCTGGTTTCTCCACACGAACCTGTACCAGTTCGCAGCCCTGGCCGAAGAGCGCGGGGAAACGAAGCGCGCTCTCGCGTGGCGCTCCCACACGGACGCCCTGAAGTTCGCGCTCGAACGCGACGGATGGGACGGCGACTGGTATCGCCGCGCCTTCTTCGACGACGGGACGCCGCTCGGATCCGCGTCGAACGACGAGTGCCGCATCGACTCGATCGCGCAGTCCTGGGGAGTCATCTCGGGCGCCGCCGATCCCGAGCGCGGCCGGCGGGCGATGGCAGCCGTCGACGAGCACCTGATCCGGCGCGGAGACGGCCTCGTACTTCTCTTTTCACCTCCGTTCGACCGCACGGCCCTCGAGCCGGGCTACATCAAGGGATATGCACCGGGCGTCCGGGAAAACGGGGGACAGTACTCGCACGCCGCGGTGTGGGCGATGATCGCCTTCGCGGCACTCGGCGACGGCGACAAGGCGGGCGAGCTCTTCGCGATTCTGAACCCGATCAACCACGCCAGCACGCGGTCGGGCCTGTATCGCTACAAGGTCGAACCGTACGTGATGGCCGGCGACGTCTATTCGGAGCCTCCGCACGCGGGGCGCGGCGGCTGGACGTGGTACACGGGCGCGGCCGGGTGGATGTACCGCGCGGGCGTCGAGTGGATTCTCGGCTTCCGCCTGCGCGGAACGGTCCTGCATCTGGACCCCTGTATTCCTCGAGCATGGCCGGGATACGAGATCCAGTTTCGCTACCACTCCGCCCGCTACCGCCTCACGGTGGAGAACCCGCGGGGCACGATGCGCGGCGTGACGAGCATCTCGCTCGACGGCGGGCCGGTCGCGGGCCGCGAGATCCCGCTGGCGGACGATGGCCGCGAGCACCGGATCTTCGTCGTGCTGGGCTAGTGAGATCGAGCGTCGCACGGTCCCGGGCTACCGTCCGCGCCGCTGGCCGCCGCCCTCGGCGGCTCGGATCACCTCGACCGAGCACGGCGCGTGGACTGCGACGAACTCGGACACGCTGCCCGGCAGCAGCCGGTCGAGACCGTGGCGCCCGCGGGAGCCGACCACCAGCAGGTCCGGCGGGTCCGCGCCGAGCAGGCACTTGCGGGGATCGCCCTCGAGCACGGCCTCGGACGCCGCGATGCCGGCGGATTCGAAGATGCGCGCGGCGGCGGCGGTCGCCTTCTTCGCCGCCCGGCGGGCTCCTTCGTCGAAGCGCTTGAGCATGGCCGAGGGGATCGTCCAGGAATCCGCGGGGGTCCGGGCGCTGCGGGCCACACTCACGACGTGCACGCGGGTTCCGGAGGGCCAGGGGCGCCCGGCGACGGAACGGGCCGCTTCGAGCGAAGCCTCCGAGCCGTCGGTCGCCAGGAGAATCGTCATCGTTGAGCGCCCCGCCCGGCCGCGGGCGGGAGGACGCACGACTTCGACCGAGCACGGGGCGCGCCGTACGACGGCCTGGGCGACACTTCCGAGCAGAACGCGCTGGAGCGCTCCGCGGCCGCGGGAGCCCACGACGACGAGGTCCGCTTTCCATCGTTTCGCTTGCGCGGCGATCTCGGTTCGCGGCGAGCCCGGAACCAGGATCGTGGAAACCGTCAGGCCGCGCTTTTCGAGTGCCCCGGCGCTGTCCCGGAGGCTCTGCTCGGCCGACGCCGTCTTCTTCTTCACGTACCGGTCGACGAAGACGCGGTTCGCGGCGAAGTCGAGCGGCTCGACGACGGCGATCAGGCGGACCAGCGTCCCGGGGGGCCACGGTCTTTCGGCGACTTCCCGCACGGCAGCCTCGGAGGGGCGGGAGAAATCGGTGGCGACGAGGACCCTCATGGGCTCCACGAGGAGGAGCCTACGCGGGAGCCGGTGCAGCCGAATGGTGTGCTTGTATCAGCCCGGCCGCCGCGCCCGGCGAGCTACGCTCTCCATCGACCCGCCTCGCAAGGAAAGGAGAGTCCATGAAGAAGACGTTCCGCCACATTCTCCTCGCGACCGATTTCTCGCCGTCGTCGGGCGCCGCCTGGAAACGGGGCCTATCCCTGGCCCGGGCGACCGGCGCACGGATCCTCGTCGTCCACGTCGCCCCCTCGTACGCGCAGGCGCAGACGATCCGCTGGCCCTACCAGGAGATGGAGGCCGAACTCCGCGCCGACGCGCAAAAGCGGCTCAAGGCCCTCGTCGCGCGGGCGCGCAAAGCCGGCGTCCGCGCAACGTCGCTGCTGCTGTCCGGCCCGCCGGCGCACGAGGCCATCGCCAGCGCGGCGCGTTCGAAGAAGGTGGACCTCGTCGTCGTGGGGACGCACGGGCGCACCGGCATGGCCGGGGCGCTCATCGGCAGCGTTGCGGCGCGCATCGTCGCGACCGCTCCCTGTCCCGTCCTGACGGTGCGCGGCCGCCGGGGGTAGCGCAGATCGGAATCGTCCGCAGGAGTTCCTCTTAAGACGGCGGCGCGAACGGGTCGGCTACTTGAGCCCGCCCGGCCACCAGTTCCAGCGCCCCGCCAGCTGCAGCAGCGCGGGCCCGATCACCATCCGCACGGCGACGGCATCGATCAGGACGGCGACCGAGAGCGCGAAGCCGAGCATCTTGATGGGCAGGAAATCGCCCAGGGTGAACCCGGCGAAGACCACGATCATGATCGCCGCGGCGCTCGTGATGACCGTCGCCGTGCGCGCCAGGCCCTCGGCGATCGCATCCGATTCTCCCAGCCCGGCCCGCCGCGCCTCGGCCACGCGGGCCACGAGGATCACCTCGTAGTCCATCGAGAGTCCGAAGACGATGCAGAAGACGAGCACCGGGATGATCGGGAAGACGCTGCCCGTCGGCCCGGCCAGCCCCAGCCACCGTGCGCCGTGGCCTTCCTGGAAGACGAGCACGAGGGCCCCGAACGCGGCGCCGACCGAGAGCAGGTTGAGCAGGACCGCCTTGACCGCTACGAGCAGCGACCGGAATCCCGCAAAGAGAGCGAGGAACGTGCATCCGACGACGAGCAGGATGACGCGCCGGAAATTCCGCGCGACGGTGTCCTCGTAGTCGGCGTCGAAGCCCGGCTGCCCGCCGACGCTCATCCGCACGCCCGGCAGTCCCGTGACGTCGGCGGCGTTCCACGTGCGCAGCTCGCGGACGAGGCTGATCTGGCCCCGGGGAGTCAGCCGCGCGGCGGGAATGGCCTCGAAGAGCGCGGCGCTCCCGTCGCTCGCCTCGAGGGTGCGCCGCACTCCGGGTGGCAGCAGCGGCAGGAAGCGCTGGCCATCGGGTCGGTCCAGGAGGCCGGGCAGGCACTGGACGCGTTCGATGCGCGGGTCTTTGCGCAGCCGCTCGAAGAGGCGGACGGCGGCCGCCCATCCTTCGGGGGCATCGAGCTGGACGCCGGGCGGAAGATCCAGGACCACGCGCAGCGAGTGCATGACGTTCGTGCGGCCCATCGCGGCGAGGCTGTGGTACGCGCGGACGGACTCCGAACCCTTCGGAAGCCAGTCGCCGAGCGGGAGCTCGGTTCCGAGCCGGTTGGCCTGGGCGGCGAGCAGAAGCAGGGGAGCGCTCGCAACGACGAGGGCCAGCACCGGCCGCTTCGTGACCCGATGCCCCCAGCGGCGCCAGGCCTCGGATCCGCCCCGTTCGCTCGCCGGCCTCTTGCGGCGAATCCGCAGTGCGTCGATCCGGGGGCCGAGCATGGAGAGGATGGCGGGCAGGAGGGTGACCGAGAGCAGCAACGAGAACAGCGTGACGAGCAGGCCCGCGAAACCGACCGAGCGCAGTTCCGAGAGCGGGATCGTGAGCAGCGCGGCGAAACCGATCGAGACCGGGAAGGCCGAAAGCAGGATCGTCCAACCCGCGCGACGCGCGGCTTCCTCGGCGGCGGGGCCGACCCCGTGCCCGGAAGAGAGGGACTCGCGGAAGCGGCTGACCGTCAAGAGCGCGTAGTCGATGCCGAGCCCGAGGCCGATCATCGAGGACAGGCTCTGGATCAGGATCGAGATCGTGAAGTACCGCGTGAGAAAGGCCGCGACGCCGAGCGACAGCCCGATCGACAGGACGCCGACGCCGAGCGGCAGGACCGCGGCGACGACGCTGCCGAACGCGAGCAGCAACAGGAGCAGCGTCAAAGGCAGGACGCGCGTTTCCGCGTAGCGCGCGTCCGCGGCGCTCGCGCGCCGCAGGTCGAAATTGAGCGGCACCTCGCCCGTCCAGCCGAGCCACGCGTCGGGATGCGCCGCCCGGAACCCGGAGGCGAGATCCGTCGTGATCTTGCGCAGCCCGGGCAGCAGCCCCTCGACGGGGCCCTTGCCGGCCTGCAGGCCCACGACCACGAGGAAGCCGCCGTCCTTGCCGACGAAGATCGGATCGCGGGTATCGAGCGATGAGAGCGTTCCGGCCACGCCGGGGGCGTCGCGCAGCGTCCGGACGATCGTCTCGAGCGCCTCGCGGCCTTCGGGTGTGCCGGGGCCGGGAAGGCCTTCGACCACCAGGAGGACCCGGTCGGTGAAGGGGGACCGGAATCGCCGCGCGAGGTCGTCGCGGACCGCCTGGGCCTGTCCGGTGGGCATCCGCGCCGCGACCTCGAGCCGGTTCTCGACGTTCCGGGCGCCTGGAAGGAGCACGACCGCGACCACCACCCAGACGAGGATGATCGCCCAGTGGTACCGCACGACGGCCCGGGGCCAGCGCCCGAGCGCCGCCCGGAGAGATCCGGGAGGTGCGCCTTCAGCGGCCACGGCCACTCGCGAAGACGACGCCGGATCGCCGGGGGCAGAAGCTCGGGGTGCGCGGCCGGGGCATTCCTCTTCTCCTCGTCCAGTTCTTTTAGTTCAGTCTGGGCCGATCATGGCACGGCGGCCGCGAACGGGCCTCTCAAAAAAATCGCGCGGTGGCCCGATTTGTTTGCCATGCCTGGACGCAAAGAGCTCACAAGGTACGAACAGTCGCAGTGAGTTACACATCCATCCCCGTCGGAAAGCCCGATTCTGTCGAACCTCATATAGAGTTCCACGAGAGTGGGACCGAAGTGGCCCGCCGTTTCGAAAGGAGCCTTGCGTGAGAAAGCGTTTGAGCATTGCACTGACCGTCATCGGAATCCTCGTCAGCCTCTCGACCCCAGCGGCGGAATCGCCGAAGACGATCGCGTACTACACCGCCTATGCGGTGAACATGGTCAACGGTATTCGGGCGACCGTGACCATCGGCATCTATCGCTGGTCCTCCGACGCGGAGAAAATCGCGTTGACCGACGTCCTGAAGTCCGAGGGCAACGCGCAGATGGTCGCGGACATGAGTCAGCTCCCGCAGGTCGGGTTCATCATGACGCAGGGCACCCTCGCCTACGCCCTCTATTACGCCCGCGAGAACACGCTGCCCGACGGCACGCGCCAGATCGTCCTCGCGACGAACCGGCCCATGACGTTCGGCGCCGCAGTATCCGGAGGCACGAAGAACAGGTACGACCTCGGGGTCGCCGAGCTGCACTTCAGCAAGGATGGCAAGGGCGAGGGGAAGGTCATTGGCCAGGGCATGGCCAAGATCGACAAGTCGACGGGCAAGATCGAGGTCGAGAACTACATGGGCCAGCCGACGCGGCTGCTCGACGTCAAGGAAGAGAAGCAGTAGTCGGGCAGAAGAAAAGAGGGCCGCGCCCGGCGGGCGCGGCCCTTCGAGATTTTCGTAACGTCTTCGTCAGTTCTTCGGGGTGCCTTCCTTCGACGCGTGGTAACCGGCCTTGATGGCGTCCGGCTCGGTCATGTATTTGCCCTCCTTGGTCTTGCCGTACCACTGGTCGCCTTCATAGTGGTAGACCTTGGTGGAGGTGTTGACCCACACCATTCCCCTGGCCGGGGCAGGGCGCGCCGCGACTTCGCCGCTCGACGCGGACTTGGGCGCGGCCTTCTGTGCAGCGGGAGCCGGAGCCGGGGCGGACGAGGAGGCGGGAGCGGCTGCCGGCTTCGAGGACGCAGCCGGAGCCGTGGCAGTCTCGGCCTTCGCGCTCGCGGCCTTCTCCTTCGTGGCGGGCTTCTCGGGCTCGGCCGCCTTTTCGGCAGTCTTCACCTTGCTCGCAGTCGTGAGCGGGGTGATCTTGTCGATCGTGCTCGCAGGCACGCCGGCCTTCGAGAGGTCGGCAACCTTGGAGTACGGGCGGCCGGCGATGATCTTTTTCGCGTAGGTCTCTCCGACGCCGGGCAGGGCTTCGAGCTGCTCCTGGGTCGCCGTGTTGATGTCGACCTTCGGGGTCTTGCTCTTGGCGCCGAAAGCCAGAGCTGCCGGGAGAATGAGGCTCGCGAGGAGCAGGGCGGAGAGGCGATGCCTGGCGTGATTCGAAAGTCGCATGCAAGTCCTCCTGGCGCGCAAACGCCGGTTGCCGTTACAGAACGTGCCCAAGCCTAGTCATTTGTGATGAACGGAACATGAACGCGGCCCTCCACCGTCGAAAAGGATCCCCCTGTCACCCTGAGCGGAGCGAAGGACCCCCTTGAAGTCCGGGTGCGGCTCCCTGAGCGAAGTCGAAGGGCTCGGGATGGCAACGTGAGATCGGGCGGGCGCAGGAGCGCCGGCTCTCTTTTCGGGTTGAGCGGGCTCAGGCCTGCAGGAGCGAGGGCGCGGTGCCCTTGAGCTTGTGCATGATCCGGCCGAGGCGCACGTTCAAGGCGTGCCGGCGATCGAGGAACGGCAGCGGCGGCGGCTGGCGCACGCCGAGGCGCTTGCGCATCCGCAGCAGCAGGAAGTTGTCCGGTGCCGCGCGGAGTCCGCGCTCGACCGTGTCGATTGCCTCCTTGCGCGACTTGGCGAGCAGGTGGATCTGCGCCATGCACCAGTAGATGTGGGCGTTGCGCGGATCGGCGTGTTGCGCCTTGCGGGCGAGCTCGAGACCGAGTTTCAACTCCTTGCAGTGCGCGAGGCAGAGGGCGTAGCTCGCCAGGCCCGAGGCGGGAGTCGCTTCGCCCCTGGCCGTGTGGCGGTCGGCGTATGCGGACAGAAACTCCTTGGCGCGCGGCCACTGTTCGCGTTTGACCGCCTCGCGCCCGGCTTCGAGCAATTCCTCGTCCGAGTAGTCTGCGATATCCATCGGGTGGCCTCCTGCGCCGGGGCGGCGCCGAACCCGGCCATATTAGACCAATCCGCCCAGCCCGGCCGGCGCCGCCCGCCGCCCCGCGAGAAAACGGCGCAGGGTGCGGCCGATCCAGCCGACGAGCAACAGCGCGAGCAGGACGACGGCGCCCGCCGCCAGCGCGGCGGCCAAGGGATATTTCACGGCGAGCAGAAGCAGGAACGCCGTCAGGCCGTCCTCCGCGAACGACGCCACCCAGTTCGTGAGGGGCTCCGGGCTCGTGTTCAGGGCGACCCGCGCGCTCGACTTGAGCCCGTGCGCGGAAAGGGCCACGCCGCCGCAGAGCAGGGCGGCGACGACGCGCCACTCCGGTCGAACGCCCGAGAGTGCCCCCCACGCGAGCAGGGCCGCAGCCGGCACGCGTATGAACGTGTGGACGAGGTCCCAGATGGAGTCCACGATCGGAATCTTGTCGGCCAGGAACTCGACGAGGTAGAGCGCCGCCGCGACCACGATGATCCATTGGTTCGCGAGCACCGAGAGGCCGGCCGGAAGCGCCAGGATGCCGGACCGCCCGAGAAATCCCAGGACTGCAACGGTCGCGTAGAGCCGCAATCCCGACGCCACCGACGCGCCGAGGAGAAGACCCACGAGGGCAAGAGAGAGGTCGCCGGACATCATCGGCCCGCGTCGGAGTGGAGCAAGCCCCGGCCCCTACGACAGCTTTTCGTCGAGGACCTTCCTCGCCTGCTCGGCCCTAAAGTCTGCGAGCTTTCTGGAAAGCTCCGGCCGCTTGCCCGCGAGGATCGCAACGGCGAAGAGGGCGGCGTTCACGGCGCCCGGCTTTCCGATCGCGAAGGTCGCAACGGGGATGCCGCCCGGCATCTGCACGGTCGAGAGCAGGGAGTCGAGGCCCTTGAGCGACGCGCTCTCGATCGGGACGCCGAGGACCGGCAGCGTCGTGTGCGCGGCGGCGACGCCCGCCAGGTGGGCCGCCCCGCCGGCGCCGGCTACCAGGACCTCGATGCCGCGTCCGGCCGCCGCCGCGACGTACTCGGCGGTTTCCTTCGGCGTTCGATGGGCCGAGAGCACGCGGCTCTCGCTCGGCACGCCGAATTTCTCGAGCGTCTCCGAGACGTGCCGCATGACGTCCCAGTCGGACTTCGATCCCATGAGGACGCCGACGAGCAGCTTGCCGGAATCCTGCGCCGCCATGCGTTACTCCCCCTGGCCGAGCGAGAAGCCCCGCTCGCCGTCGAACTCGCTCAACGTTTCGGTCATGACGAACTCGAGGCCCGCGCCGGCGATGCGCCCGAGCAGGGCGACGATGTCGGCATGGGTGACGCGGCTCGCGTGGGGGCCCAGGAACCGGGCGCGGCACTCGTCGGCCCGGAGAGTCTCCGAATGGCCCCCCGGCCAGACTTTGATGCCGCGCGAGGTCAGCATGTGCAGCTCGAACTTCGGTCCCGCGAGCGGCTCGAGCTTTTTCGCGAGCGCATCGCTGTCGGGACTGCGCCATCCGATGTAGACGTCGACGCCGACGGTCTCCTGCTTCGGCAGCGCGCGCGGCGCGGAAGCCACGGCGACCGCCGGCTTGCGGGGGGCGCCGTAGCCGACCGCGTGGAGCTTCTGGGGGAGCTTGCCGAGCCGCGCGACGACGGCCTCCGCAAACTCCTTCGTCCCCACCTTCTGCGTGCTCACGCCGTTCTTGTAGACGTCGTAGGTGTGCACGCCGTCCTCGATCGTCGCGAGCCAGGCGTTGTGGACACGCTGGGCGACGTCGGGCTGCTCGATGTGCACGAGCATCATCACGGCGCCCAGAAGCAGGCCCGAGGGGTTGGCGAGGTTCTGGCCGGCGCGCCGGGGCGCCGAGCCATGGATCGCTTCGAACATCGCGCAGTGCTCGCCGATGTTGGCCGACCCGGCCAGCCCCACCGAGCCCGCGATCTGCGCGGCCACGTCCGAGAGAATGTCGCCGTAGAGGTTCGGCATCACGATGACGTCGAAGGCCTCGGGGGAGTCGGCCAGCTTGGCCGCCCCGATGTCGACGATCCAGTGCTCCTTCTCGATGTCGTGGTACTCGGCCGCGATCTCGTCGAAGACCTTGTGGAACAGGCCGTCGGTCATCTTCATGATGTTGTCTTTGGTGAAGCAGGTGACCTTCTTGCGGCTGTTGCGGCGCGCGTACTCGAAGGCGTACCGCACGATCTTCTCCGAGCCCGGCCGGGTGATGAGTTTCAAGCACTCGTAGACGTCGGGTGTCAGGCGGTACTCGATGCCGGCGTAGAGGTCCTCCTCGTTCTCGCGGACGATCACCACGTTCATGACCGGGTGCTTCGTTGCGACGAACGGGTGGTAGGACACGCAGGGCCGCACGTTGGCGTAGAGGCCCAGGGTCTTGCGGGTCGTGACGTTCAGGCTCTTGAATCCTCCCCCCTGGGGTGTCGTGATGGGGGCCTTCAGGAAGACCTTCGTGCGCCGCAGCGAGTCCCATGACGAGGGCTCGATTCCGGCGCTGTTGCCGGAGAGATAGACCTTCTCGCCGATGTCGATCTCCTCGATCGTCAAACGCGCGCCGGCCTCTTTGAGGATGTGCAGGGTGGCCGCCATGATTTCGGGTCCGATGCCGTCGCCGCGGGCCACCGTAATGGGAAATGGGTTCGACATAGCGCTTTCGTCTCCGCTTCTGCGCCCCGCGATCTGGCCGCCGGGCGAGCGCCGAACTTATCATCGTGGTCCATGGCAAGGGATGATGCAATCGCACTGCTCGCCGGCCGCATAGGCCGGGCCGCGCGCCTGACGGTCGTGACCGGGGCCGGGGTCTCGGCCGCCAGCGGTATCCCGACTTTTCGGGGGCCGGGCGGCCTGTGGCGGGAGTTTCGTCCCGAGGAGCTCGCGACGCCCGAGGCCTTCGACCGCGACCCGAAGCTCGTCTGGGAGTGGTACGCATGGCGGCGGGAGCTCGTGGCCCGGGCGCGGCCCAATCGCGCCCACGAAGTGCTGGCCGCCTGGAGCCGGCGCATTCCGGGTTTTCGGCTCGTCACCCAGAACGTGGACGGGCTCCACGAGCGCGCCGGGACCCGGAACGTGATCCGGTTCCACGGGTCCCTCTGGGAAGTCTCGTGCCGGAAGCGGTGCGCGGCATCGCCGCGGCGCTGGGCGGACGAGACCGTCTCGTTCTCCGAGCTTCCGCCGCGCTGCCCCAATTGCGGCGGCCTGCTGCGGCCCGGGGTCGTCTGGTTCGGGGAGGCGATCGATCCCGAGGTTCTGGCCGCGGCCGACGCGGCCCTCGACTGCGACGTCTGCATGGCCGTCGGGACGTCGGCCCTCGTCTACCCCGCGGCCGGGCTCGTGACGGCGGCTGGCGCCCGGGGCGCTTTCACGGCCGAGATCAACCCGGAGGCCACGCCGGCGTCCGGGGTCGTGGACCTCGCCGTCCCGGGAAAAGCGGAAGACGTGCTGGACACCCTCGAACGCCTCGTGACCGCCGCCGGATGAGCGAGGCCACGATCGAGCCGGCGAGGATTCCCGCCACGGCCTCCCAGAGCCGCTTCGGGGAGGCCGCGGGCCATGCGAACCCGAAAATAGGGCATCCGACGGTGCCACCCGGAGGCCTGTTTCGGGTTTAATCTTGGGGATGGTGAAACGGGTCCTCTGGATCATCCTGGCGGTGGGGGTCGCCGCGGCCGGCGCGTGGGGCTACGGCGAGCTCGTGCGGCGCGAGAACGACACCGGCCAGCCCCTGCGGCTTCTGGCCATCGCGGAGGAACAGAGCATCGCCCTGTCCTTCTCGCGCAAGGGGCGTCTGATCACGCGCGTCCCCGAAGAGGGGGAGACGATCGCGGCCGGCCAGGAGGTGGCGCGGGTCGAGGAGCCCGGGCTCGCCGAGGACGCCACCGACATCCAGCGCCAGATCTCGCAGGTCCGGGCGCGCGACGCCACGCGGCTCGAGGAGATCGAAAAGCTGCGGGCGCAGTTCGCGGCCGTTGCGTCCGACGAACGGCGTATTGCGCGCCTGGTCCAGGAGGGCGTGTCTGCGGCTGCGAGCCTGGAGACGCTGCAGCACCAGCGCGAGGCGATCGGGGCCGACATCCGCGCGCGCGAGGCGGAGAAGGGGCAACTCGACGCCGAGATCCAGGCGCTCGGCGTCCGCCTGGACAAGGTGCGGCGTTTCGAAAAGGAAGGCGTGCTGGATTCGCCGGCCGGGGGCACGGTCCTCACGCGGCACCATCGCATGGGCGAGTGGGTGGAGCCGGGGCAGCCGATCGTGACGCTCCAGATCGAGTCGCCCTACCTGCGCGTCGAGGTTCCCGAGGAGCGGCTGTCCTCCTTCGCGGTCGGCAAGAGCGTGACCGTGTGGCCGCAGGCGCGCCCCGACGCCCGGTTCCAGGCCAAGGTCGTCTCGATCAAGCCGCGCTCGGAGTTCGCATCCCGCAAGAACTGGGGCCTGCAGAGCCGCGACCTGCAGACTTTCTCGGTGCGCCTCCAGCCCCTGAACGCGGTGGTCGTGTCCGGCCAGACCTTCGTCGTCGAAGCGGGCAGCGGGCCTCCGAAAGCGTGAGCTCGCCCCGGCCTATCGAGGTCGAGCGGCTGACCAAACGCTTCGGCGACTTCGTCGCCGACGATGCCGTGTCCTTCTCGGTCCAGGCCGGCGAGATCTACGGCCTGCTCGGACCCAACGGCGCGGGCAAGACCACGCTGATCCGGATGCTGACGACGCTGCTGCCGCCGACCTCGGGCAGCGCGCGCGTCGAGGGCCACGACATCGTGGCCAAGAAATCCGCCGTGCGGCGCTCGATCGGCACGGTCTCACAGGCGCAGACGACCGACGAGAACCTCACGGTCCGCGAAAACCTGTCGGTCCAGGGAAAGATGTATGGCCTCTCCGGGCGCATGCTGCGCGAGCGGATCGAGCACCGGCTCCGGCAGGTCGGCCTCTGGGAACGACGCAACCAGGTTGCGCGCCACCTGTCGGGGGGCATGCGCCGCCGCCTCGAGATCGCGCGCGGCGTGCTGCACTCGCCCCGCGTCCTCTTCCTCGACGAGCCGACGACGGGCCTGGACCCGCAGAGCCGGCGGGCGATCTGGGAGATGTTCGGGGAGCTGAGGGCCCACGACCCGGAACTCGCGATCATCCTGACGACGCACGCCATGGAAGAGGCCGACCACCTCTGCACCCGCGTGGCGATCCTGGACCGCGGCAGGATCCTCTGCGAAGACTCGCCCGAGGCCTTGAAGCGGGGCCTCTCGACGGGCGAGCGCGTGGAGCTCGAGACCGACCGCGCGATCCTCCCCGCGGACCGGCAGGGGATCGCCGACGAGGGCGCGAACAACGTGCGGTTCGCGTCGCCGACGCGCGTCGAGTTCGACGCGAAACCCGGCGAGGCGACGGGCCGCCGCGTTGCGCGCCTGCTCGAGATCGAGGGGTACCACATCGTGCACCTGTCGATCGCGCTCGTCACCCTCGAGGACGTCTTCTTTTCCTACACCGGCCGCGCCCTGCGCGAGGCGCCCCCCGCGTCATGAGGAGCGAGAAGAGGCCGGCGCGGGGCCTGAAGCTCGCGCTGCTCGGCATCGCCGCGATCGGCCAGCGCGCGTTCCTGACGCTCTGGCGCCAGCCGGTCCTCGTCGTCTCGACGATGGTGTTTCCGATCGTGTACCTGCTGATCCTCGGCAATGCCATGAACCGGCAGCTCGAGAACGTGCCACTGGCCGTCGTGGACGAGGCGGGCAACGCCTTTGCAGCGGAATGCCGGCGGGGCGTCCTCGCGCTCGAAAACGGCCGGCGGCTCGTCGTCGCGAGCTTCATCGGAGACCGCGCCGCCGCGCTCGATGGGCTGAGGCGCGGCAAGTACCGCGGCGTCTGGGTGCTGCCGTTCGGCCTTTCGCCGTCGGGGCCGCCTCCGTCGTTCATCGGGGACAACACGGATCGCTTCTCCTTCGAAACCCTCGAGCTGGCGTTGAAACAGGTCTGGCAGGAAGTTTCCGCGCCCCCGGGCGTCGCGCCCGCAGCGGCGTCGGTGCGCCTGGAGGCGTATCCGTACCTCGACTACCTGACGTACCTCGGGCCCGCGGTCGTCTGCCTGGCCATCTTCATGGGGTCGATGGTTTCGGGGGGCCTGCAGGTGCTCGAGGACCGCATGTACGGCTACCATGAGGGCTACCTCGTCACGCCCATCTCGACCGGGACGCTCGTGGCCGGGCACATCCTCGCCGGGCTCGATCGTGGCGTCCCTGGCGGGCGGGCTCGTCCTCGCGGGCATCGCCCTGCTCACGCCGCTGCCGCCGGTCAACCCGGCGAGCGTGGCTGCGGCCGCGGTGACCGTGTTCCTGACCTCGACCTCGATCGCCGCGCTCTGGTTTCTTCTCTTCGCCCGGGCGCGCAGCGCGAGCCTTTTGCGCGGGATGTTCGGGATCATCAACGTGCTGCTCTTCTTTCCCTCGGGCGCCCTCTATCCCGTCGAGTCCTATCCGCCGTGGCTGGCGAAGCTCTCCGCCGCGGATCCCCTGACGTACGGCCTGCGGGCCCTGCGCAGTCTGCTCCTGCGCGGCTCGACCCCGGAGGCCGTCTACGCGGACTGGGTGTTTTTGGCGACGTTCACTCTGGTTGCCGGGGTTCTGACGAAGGTCCTATTCCGCCGCGAGGTCTGAGTCGGCCGAAAGGTGCTCGCGACAATAGACTTAGGGAGGCGGATCCGCGCGGTTTACATTTGTGGTAGGAATTCATACCATTACGGTATGAAAGCAGTAGTTTCCGAGAAGGGACAGGTGACGATTCCCAAGAAGCTGCGCGAGCGGCTGGGCATCCGGCGTGGCCAGGTCCTCGAGTTCGAGGGCCGAGATGGCTTGCTGATCGGACGCAAGGCCGGCGCTCCGGATGATCCGGTCGCAGCGGTCACGGGAATTCTGCCGCCGATGGATGTCGACGCTGCCATCAACGCAATGCGGGGCGAACCTTGGAACCCGGACCTGGATGCGCCGCATGCGAAGCGCCGTTGATTCGAGCGTGCTGCTGGATGTCTTCAGTCAGTCGCCCTACGAGCCGGCTTCCGGGGCCGCTCTTCGCCGTGCAATCCAGGAGGGATCGCTGACGGCCTGCGAGGTGGTCTGGGCGGAGGCTCGGGCGTTCTTCCGGGAGGCGGCCGACTTCGAGCGGGCCATGGATCGTCTGGGGATCGTCTTCGATCCGTGCGACGCCCGGACTGCGATCGCGGCCGGAGAGGCCTGGCGGGAGTATCGCCGCGGCGGAGGGACCCGGTCGGCGCTCGTTCCGGACTTCCTCGTCGCGGCGCACGCCCAATTTCGAGCGGATCGCCTGATCACCCGCGATCGGGGGTTTCTGCGACGTGCCTTTTCAGGCCTGACGGTGCTCGATCCGACCGAGGCGTGACTCTCAGGCCCCCCTGAGGTAGCCCTCGAACTCCTCCGGGTGCGCCGCGCGGGCGCGGGCGTCCTCGAGATCCACGACGCCGTCGCGGGCGAGCTTGGCGAGCGACTCCTCGAGCGTGATGGAGCCCTGCTTGCGCGTGATGGCGATCTCCTGGTGGAGGTGCTGGAGGGCATTCTTGCGGATGTGCTGGCGCGCCCCGTAGCTGACGAAGAGCAGCTCGGCGGCGGCGGCGCGGCCCCCGGCCTTGCGGGGCAGCAGCGTCTGGGTGAGCACGGCGGCGAGCGACATCGAGAGCTCCTGGCGGATCGTGTTCTGCCGTTCGGCCGGGAAAGAGTCCGCCACGCGCGAGACGGTCGAGGCGACGTCGGTCGTGTGGACGGTCGAAAAGACGAGGTGGCCGGTCTCGGCCGCCGCGAGCGCGATGCGCATGGTCTCCGGATCGCGCATCTCTCCGACGACGATGACGTCCGGGGCCTGGCGCAGGGCCGCGCGCAGCGCGGTCGGAAAGTCGGGCGCGTCCACGCCGATCTCGATCTGCTCGACGAGGCTCGCGCGGTGCGGGTGCTCGTACTCGACGGGGTCCTCGATTGTGACGATGTGCCGGGCGTCGCGCCGGTTGATCTCCTCGACGAGCGCGGCGAGCGTCGTGGTCTTGCCGGAGCCCGTGGGGCCCCCGATCAGGACGAGGCCGCGGGGCAGGCGCGTCAACGCCTCCGTCCCGGGTGGCAGCCCGAGCGTCGCGAGGCGCGGAGGCTGCGCCGGGAGCGCGCGCACGGTCGCGGCGGCGCGCCCGCGCTCCCGGTGCAGGTTGATCCGGAAGCGGCCGATGCCGCGCACGCGGTGCGAGGCATCGGCGATGCCGGCGTTGCGGTACTGGGCGCGGGCGTGCGGCGCAAGCGCGGGCAGCACCGCCTCTTCGATCTCCTCGCCCGAGAGCGGCGGCCCGGAGAGCGCGGTCAGGCTTCCATCGATGCGGACGGCCGGCGCCGCTCCGGCGACGAGGAGCAGATCGCTGCCCGCGCGCTGGACGAGCTCTTCGAGCCATCGGTCGAGGCGCACGGCCTCCGAGTCCTCGCCCGCGGCCGCGGCGGAGCCCGGCCGGTCGTCGTTCAACTCGCGGATGAGCCGGTTGATGTCCTCCGTGTCGTCCATGCCTCCGCTCCTGGGAATTACGTTAACCGAAGCGAGGGATCCCGTACTCGATCGGGGCCTGTCTCGTGTCGAGTGTGGCGCTCTATCCCGCCAGGTGCCAGTCGGTGTGGGGCGCCTTGTTCTCGAAGATCCAGGCGCGGAAGAGTCGGGCGTAGGTCGTCGGCTTCCAGCCGATCCCGTCGAAGAATGGCCGCAGCGCGAAGTGCAGGCGTCGGAGCTTGTAGAACGGCACGCCCGGGAAGTAGTGGTGCTCGAGGTGATAGGCGGAAGAGAGGTACCAGAACTCCCAGAACCGCGAGGGCTTCAGGATCGAGCCCCACTTCGCCGGATCGGCCGGGTCGATCGCGTAGTGCTGCCCGAGGCGGTTGAGCGCAAAGGCGATCGGGAAGACCAGAAAGACCGGCGCCAGGTACACCCGTCCGAGAACGGCGAGCCCGCCGAAGGCGTAGACCGCGGCCATCACGCCGACGTGAAAAAGGATGGCCGCGAGGCGCTCGCGCGCGATGCGCCGGCGCAGCACCGGAGGGTAGGTCGCCGTTTCCTTGCGGGCGGCGCGGAAGTAGATCGGAAAGAGCGCCGGCGTGAAGTACAGGAGCTTGTACCAGGGCTTGTTGATCTTCGGGGAGAGGTAATGCCTCTTCGGATCGGCCTGTCCGTCGCCGAGCTCCGCGTGATGGGTCAGGTGCCAGCGCGTGAATTGCGACGCCGAAATCCCCGAGGGGATGGCGTACAGCAGGCTGAGGAAGCGGTCGCCGCGCGGGTGCGGGCCGTTGAAGACCGCGTGATGGAGCGCCTCGTGGAGGAGCACGGTGAAGTTGAAGACGGTCCAGCCGGACACCAGGGCCGCCGGAATCCAGATCCAGGGTTGCGGAAAGTTCCAGGCCACGGCCGAGGACGCGATGACCATCAGGAACTGCCGGACCGCGATCGCGAAATGCCGCGCCGGGCTCTTGCGGTGGAGCTCTTTCAAGAGGTCGTGGGGGATCTCGCGGTTGAGCCGGTGGCGCAGCTGCCTGGAGGCCTTCGCCCAGTAATGTTCGCCGGGCGCGAGCTCGTCCGGGCGGGGCAGGGTGGGCGGGGTGGGGTTGGCGCTCATGAAAAGCCGCCGACCCGGATTCCTCGGGAGGGCGGTCTTCATTCTCACACAGCCCGCGCCGGAGGCGGGCCTGTCCGTCCAGCTACTTCGATGCGGCCTGGACCGACGCGACGTCGATCTTCTTGTCGGCCTTGTTCAGGGTCCCCTTGACCGTGACCGGCTTGCCGGCCAGCTTCTCGATGTCCTTCGCGTTGACGAGCTCGTAAAGCTGCCTGGCCTTGGGATCCCAGATCGCCCAGCTGGCGCCGTCCGTTTTCACGCACTTGGTCGCGCAGTCGGTATGGTCGGCAGCGGCGCCCTTTTCCCCGCAATGGGTATCGGTGACGATTCCGGTCCAGGTCCCCGTCTCGGTGTTGCTCGAGGCAGCGGCGAAGGCAGCGAGGACGAAAAGTGCGGCGATGGCGATGGTCTTTTTCATGGATCCTCCTTGTTCGGAGCCCCTATTCTATTCGCGCGTGAAGAGCTCCAGGCAATTGCTTGCCCGCCTGTACCGGGCGGCGCTCGCGGGCGCGGACCCGGAAGAGGCCGTTCGGCGGGCGTTGCGGGCGCCGCAGGTGGCTCGCGCCCTGGCCGAAGCGCGGTCCGTGGGCGTCTTTGCGGCGGGCAAGGCCGCGGCCCGGATGGCGCGGGGCGCGCGCGGCGTCGAGCCCGGCCGATCGCTCGTCGTCCTGCCGCGGGGCCACTCGGCTGCGGGGATTTCGAAGCGCCACGTCCTCTTCGCCGCGCATCCGGAGCCCGACTCGACGAGCGTGCAAGCGGCGCGAAAGGCGCTGCGCTTCTTCGAGAGCTTCGGCGAAGGTGACGTCATCCTGTGCCTCGTGTCGGGCGGCGCCTCGTCGCTGCTCTGCCTTCCGCGCGAGGGCGTTTCGCTTGCCGAGAAGCGGCGCGCCGTGTCCGCACTCGCGGCTTCGGGCGCCTCGATCTTCGCGCTCAATCGGCTGCGGACCTCGCTGTCCGCGATCAAGGGCGGCGGCCTCGGCCGCGCGACGCGCGCGCGCCTCGTGACCCTCGTCCTGTCGGACGTGCCCGGCGACCGGGCCGCGGTCGTGGGTTCGGGCCCGACGGTGCGGGGCCGGCGCGGCGACCTCGTGCGCATTGTGGGCTCAAATTGCACGGGGCTCGACGCGGCCGGGCGCGAGGCGCGGCGCCTCGGCCTGCGCGTGCGGCGGCGCCGGGGGCGACTGTCCGGTCCGGCGCGGAAGGCCGGAGAAGGGATTGCGCGCGAGGCGGCGAGGTTGACGCCCGGCATGGTTCTTCTCGCCGGCGGCGAGACGGTCGTGCGGCTCGAGGGCCGGCACGGCCGCGGCGGACGCAGCCTCGAACTCGCTCTCGCGGCGGCCCCGGGGCCCGGAGCGGCGGAGGACCTCAGCATTCTCGCGGTCGGCTCGGATGGGCGGGATGGGAGCTCCACGGGCGCGGGGGCGTTCGTCGACGGCGGGACCCTCGCGCGCGCCGGGCGGCGGCGGCTCGACGCCGAAGACGCGCTGGGTCGCCACGACACGCACCGCTTTTTCTCGAAGCTCGGCGACCTGCTGGTCACGGGTCCGACCGGGACCAACGTCGGGGACTGGGTGTTCGCCCTGCGGGCGGTACCGCTTCGGCGCCGGTGAAGGGGAACCTGCCCGTATAATCGGCGGTTCGACCATGTCCGCCACCACGAAAAACAGGGAGCGCGCCGCGCTCGAGCGCTTCACGGAGGAGCCAAATCGCTTCGGCGCCTACCGGCTTGCGCTCGGCTTTCCGAATTCCTACGAAGTCGGGATGTCGAACCTGGGTTTCCAGTGGGTGTACCGCCTCTTCAACCGGATCCCGGATCTTTCGTGCGAGCGCTTCTTCTGCGAGGAAGGGGAGCCGGCGGTCACGTTCGAGACCGGCGCTCCGCTGTCGGACTTCGGGCTGCTCGCCTGGTCGCTGTCGTGGGAGATGGACATCGTCCACATCCTGCGCACGCTCGAGAAGGCGCGCATCCCCCTGCGACGCGAAAAGCGCGACGAGAGCCATCCGCTGCTGCTCGTCGGGGGCGACATCGCGCGCATGAATCCGGCGGCGCTCTCGCCGTTCGTGGACATCTTCGCCCTCGGCGACGGCGAGCGGCTGGTGCCGCGGATCGCGGAGCTCCTGATGTCGGGCCTCGACCGCGACGGCTTCCTTGCCGCAGCGGCCGCAGTGCCCGGCCTCTTCGTCCCCGCCGTGCACGGTCCCCGCGCCGAGGCGGCCGCGAACGCGAAGGTCGTCATCCAGCAGCCGATGTCGCGCAAGGAGATCCTGCCGACCTTCGAGGTGCCGCACACGACGATCCTGACGCCGCGCACGGAGCTGGCGGACAAGCTGCTGATCGAGATCTCGCGGGGCTGCACGGAAATGTGCCGCTTCTGCTGGGCCGCCTATGCGATGGCGCCGGTCAAGCAGTACCCGGCGTCCTCCATCCTGAAGATCGCGCGCGAGGCCCGTCCGCTGACGCAGCGCGTTGGTCTGATCGCGACGGCAGTCTGCGATCACCCCGAGATCGGGGAGATCCTCGAGGGCCTGGCCGCGCTCGGATACCACATCGCGCTATCCTCCATCAAGATCGATGCAATCGAGGACCGGATCCTCGAGGTCCTCGCCCGGCAGGGCGAGAAGGCGCTGGCGATTGCGCCGGAAGCCGGCAACGAGCGGCTGCGGCGATTCATCAACAAGAAGGTCTCCGACGAGATGCTCCTCGAAAAGGCGCGGCTCGTCTTTGCGCGGGGCTTCACGCGGCTGAAGGTCTACCTCCAGGTCGGCCTGCCGTCGGAGACCGACGAGGATGTCCTCGACATCGTGCGCCTGGTCGCGCGGCTCCACGAGATTGCCGTGGAGGAGGGCCGCTCGCTCGGGCGTGTCGCCGAGATCGTGCCGTCGTTGAACGCGTTCATCCCGAAGCCCCACACGCCGTACGAGGACGAGGGGCTGTGCGAGGAGGACTCCCTCAAGGAGAAGCTCGCGCTCGTCCAGCGCGAGCTCGAGCGGATCCCCAACGTCGTCTTCCGCGGCATGCCGGTCGGCGAGGCCGTCTGGGAGGCGTTCCTCGCCAAGATGGACGAAGCGGGCGCGGACATCCTCGAGGAAGCGGCCTCGGGCGTGCCCGTGCGGCGGTTACTCAAGACGCACCGCGAGCGCATCGCCGCGGTCATCCGGCCCCAGGGCGTGCGGCCTGCCGCCGCGACCGCCCCGTGGTCCTTCATCGCGAAGCGCTGAGGCGAGGAGGTTCCGTGGTCCAGAATCCGAAGTCCGAGGTCCGAAACCCGAAATGGCCGCTCACCGCGGCTGTCCTGCTCTGTGCGACCGCGGCCCTCGCACTGGACTATCCGCCCCTGGCTCCCGACCCCGCGGCGTTCAAGGCGCGGCGCGAGAAATTCATGGCGCAGCTGCCGCCGAAATCCATCGCGATCCTTCGCTCTGCTCCGATGCGGACGATGACCAACGACGTCGAATACGTCTACCGGCAGGACAACGACTTCTACTACCTGACGGGCATCGCCGCCGACGACGTGACCGTGGTCCTTCGGCCCGAGGCATCGGACGGAAAGAAGTACGTGGTGTTCGCCCGCCCCCGCGACCTGCGCCGCGAGGCGTGGGCCGGCGTGCGCGTCGGGCCCGAGGAAGCGCCGGCTGCCTACGACGCCGACGCGGCGTTTGCCCTGAAAGACTTCGACGAAAAGCTGAGCGACTACGACCGGGCCACCTACAAGGCCAGCGGGTATCTCGTCGGCATCGAGCAGCTCTATCTCTCGGACGGCCACGACGGAGAATGGGCCGCGAAGTTTCAGGCCTTCTACAAGGGCCTGCGCGAGCGGGACGCGGGCCCGTCGACGATCGTGGACGCGCGGGGCATGATCCACGAGATGCGCCTCGTCAAGGACGAGGAGGATCTGAAGTTCCTGCGGCGCGCCGCGCAGATCTCGGCGCAGGGCCACGTGCGCGCGATGAAGGCAGTGGCGCCGGGCATGTGGGAGTTCGAGGTCCAGGCGGCGCTCGACGGCTACTGCTACGCCAACGGCGCGCGCCGCATGGCCTACCCCTCGATCGCCGGCTCCGGCCCGAACTCCTGCATCCTCCACTACGACGACAGCTCCCGCCAGATGAAGGACGGCGAGCTCTTCCTGAACGACTCGGGAACCGAGTACGGCTTCTACGCGACGGACATCACGCGCACGTATCCTGTCAACGGCCGCTTCTCGGCCGAGCAGCGGGCGATCTACGACATCGTTCTCGACGCCCAGACGAAGGCGATGATGCTCGTCAAGCCGGGCGCAACGCACGAGGACATCGAAAAGAAGGCGGCCGAGGTGCAGACCGAGGGCCTCGTCCGGCTCGGACTGCTCTCCGGCGATCCGGCGGCGATCGTCAAGGGCCAGGGGCATCGCCGCTTCACGCTCCACGGCGTCTCGCACTGGGTCGGCCTGGACGTCCACGATGCCGGCGGGTACGGCGAGCCGGGGGGCGGCAAGTCGCGGGTGCTCGAGCCGGGCATGGTCTTCACGATCGAGCCCGGCATCTACATCCCGGCGGACATGAAGGGCGTGGACCCGAAGTGGTGGAACATCGGAGTGCGGATCGAGGACACGATCCTCGTCACGAGGGACGGATACGAATGCCTCTCCTGCGGCGCGCCGCGCGCGGCCGCCGAGGTCGAGAAGACGGTCCGGTCGGGGAAGAGGTAGCGGTCGATTCTCGAGGGGTGATTCACGGCCGTGCACCCACGGAGGGGGCAGGCGCCGAGAGGCCGGGAGGCCTCAACTCTTCTTCGGCACGAGGATCCGCACCGTCTCCGTCCCGATGCGGCAGGAGATCGGGGTGGCGAGGACGCAGTCTCCGTCCACCTGGACCTCGACCGGGCTTCCGTCGAGCGAGCGGATGGACACGTTTCGGCCGCGCACGATCCGGGCAATCCCGTTCTTCAGGTGCCCGGAGCGGCCGGCCGCCATCTGCTGGAAGAGCTGGGCGAGCCGGACGCGGCTGCGCCCCGCAAAGAGGAGCACGTCGAAGGTGTCGCTGTCGGGCTTCGCGTCCGGCGCGATGACCCAGTTGCCCGCGTAGTGACGTGCGCGCGAGGCGACGACGAAGGTCGCCGCGTGCGCGGCGCCGTCGATCTCGACCTCGAGGTGCGGGAACTCGTAGCGCATGAACTGGGCCAGGGCGGTGGGCAGGATCCCGGCGCGCCCGAGCCTTCGCTTCCACGCGAGGCTCATCTTGTCCATGACCCGCGCGTCGATCCCGACGCCTGCCCACAGGAGGAAGGGACGTCCGTCCGCGTGCGCGAGCCGCAGCGCGTGCGGCACGCCCTCGTGCAGCAGCGCCTCCGCCCGCAGGAGCGAGGTCGGGATGCCGAGCTCGATGGCGAGCACGTTCGATGTGCCGCCGGGCAGGATGGCGAGCGGAACCCGGGAGCCTTCGAGGCCGCACGCGGCCTCCGACACCGTGCCGTCCCCTCCGCAAACGGCCACGACGTCGAGGCCGCGCGCGAGGAAGCTCTTGACGATCTCGGTGGCGTCGCCGGGGCCGCTCGTCGGGGCGTTGACGAGCTCGAGCCCCCGCCGGCGCTGCCGGTCGATGAGCGCGCTCATCGCGCGCCGCCGGTCCCGCTGGCCGGCGGCCGGGTTGTAGACGAGGATGCCGCGTTTCATGTGGAGGTCGTGAGCCGCGAGCGATGAGTCGGGAGCCGGCTCGCTCTCAGAACAGCTCCCCATCGCGCCGGGGCGCCACGATCCCGAGGTGGCGATAGGCCGCCGGCGACGCCACCCGCCCCCGCGGCGTGCGCTGCAGGAAGCCGGCCTGGAGGAGGTAGGGCTCGTAGAGGTCCTCGAGCGTGCCGCGGTCCTCGCCGAGGGAGGCGGCGATCGCGCCGACGCCCACGGGGCCGCCGCCGAACTTCTCGATGATGGTCGCCAGGATGCGGCGGTCGAGCTCGTCGAAGCCGTGCTCGTCGACTTCGAGCCGGGCGAGCGCCTGCCGCGCGGTCTCCAGGTCGATTTCGTCCTTGCGGGCGACCTCGGCGAAGTCGCGCAGCCTTCGCAGCAGGCGGTTGGCGATGCGGGGCGTGCCGCGGCTGCGGGCCCCGATCTCGCGCGCGGCCTCCGGAGTGATGCGGATCGCGAGGATGCGCGCCGAGCGGTCCACGATCTGGGCCAGCGCGGCGACGTCGTAGAAGTCGAGGCGCAGCGTGATGCCGAAGCGCCCGTGGAGGGGTTGCGAGAGCAGGCCGGGCCGCGTCGTGGCGCCGATGAGCGTGAAGGGCGGAAGGTCCACCTTCATGGTCCGCGCCATCGGGCCTTCGCCGATCAGGACATCGAGCCGGAAGTCCTCCATGGCCGGGTAGAGGATCTCCTCGACCGTCGGCGAGAGGCGGTGGATCTCGTCCACGAAGAGGACGTCCCGCGGCTGGAGGTTCGTCAGGATCCCCGCGAGATCGCCCGCACGCGCGATCATCGGACCGGCCGTCAGCCGCAGGCCCGCTCCCATCTCCCGTGCCACGATGTGCGCGAGCGTCGTCTTGCCCAGACCCGGGGGCCCCGTCAGCAGGACGTGGTCGAGCGGCTCGCCGCGGCCCTTCGCGGCCGCAAGGAAAACGGAGAGGTTTTCGCGGACCTTCGTCTGACCGATGTACTCGCCGAGGCTCTGCGGCCGCAGCTTTGGCTCGACGGCCGCATCGTCCTCGAGGGCGGTTCCGGTGAGGATTTCGCGGCCGTCGGTCATGCCGGTAAGTCTATCGTTCGGGGCGGATCCTTATCTCGCCCGCATCGAGACTCGAAAGGGATCCTTCGGGCCTTCGGCCCTCGGGATGACCGGCGGAGCGAAGCCGCCGCCGGTCACCCTCCCGTCAGTCGCTTGAGAGCCTCTTTCAGGAAGTCGCCAAACTCGACCGATGCGCCGGCGCGCGCGGTGGCATCCACGGCCCGCTCGGCCTCCGCCCTGCGGTATCCCAGGTTGACGAGGGCGGAGATGACGTCGTCGGCGGCGACGGCAGCAGGTTCCTTCGTCGGGGCCTCGCCGGGCAGGCTGGCCACCTTTTCGGCCAGCTCGAGCACCATCCGTTCGGCGGTCTTCTTGCCGACACCGGGGACGGCGACGAGCCGGCGGACGTCCTGCTTGCGCAGGGCTTCGACGAGCTCGGCCGGCGGAATGCCCGACAGGACGGTGAGCGCAACGCGCGGGCCGATTCCGGTCACGCCGAGCAGCAGGAGGAAAAGGGAGCGTTCGCGCTCGGTCAGGAATCCGTAGAGGGCGAGCGCATCCTCCCGGACGTGCGTGTGAATCCAGAGTGACGTCGGGCTCTCGTTTTCGGGCAGCTCGTAGAACGTCGAAAGGGGGATGTGGACCAGGTATCCCACGCCCCCGACCTCGAGGAGGACCTGGTCCGGCGTCTTGGTCGCGACGCGACCGGTCAGGCGGCCGATCATGCGCGGATTGTGATCGTCGGGCTCGTCACCGGGTCGTGCCCGGAGGGTCCGCGGTCAGCTACGCCGCCCATTTCCCGTATCGCGCAGAAACGAAGCGAGCAGCGGTTCGTTGATTTCGACCTTGCGGGAGGCGCGCAGCTGCTGGAGGTACGCGCGCGTGAGGCGGTCGGCCTCGCGCCCGCGAATGGAGTCCCGCAGCTGCTCTTTCTGCGCCGCAAACGTGGCGCGGTCACCCTCGGTGCGCGTGAGGACGCGGTAGAGCACGAAGCCGTTCGGCACGGCGACCGCGGGGCCGGCCTGTCCCTGCGCCGTCTTGAAAACGGCGGTCGTGAGCTCGGGTGCGGCGCCCAGCTCCGGGACGGGGCCGCCGGGGCCAAACTCGGTCGAGGTCTTGACCTCCGTGCCGTAACGGCCGGCGAGCGCCGCGAGCGTCGTTCCGGAAGAGAGCTCCTTGGCGGCAGGCTCGAGCTGGGCGATGGCGTCCTTCTGGCGGCGTTCGACCTTCCACTCGGATTCGAGCCGGGGCTTCAACTCCGCGAAGGGCGGCTGGCCCGCGGCCCGCTCCTCGGCGGGCTTCACGAAGACGATGCCCCGCGCCGTGGTCACGGGGGCCGCCGACGTCTTGCCGACCGGCGTCGTCCACACCTCGTCCGAGAACTTCTGGTTGGCGCCGATGCCCTGGATGCTGTCGCCGCGGGCGCTCCACTCGGTCGTATTGAACGTCACGACGTCGCTCTGGAGCTTGCGCAGGTCGTCGTCCGAGGCCGAGCGCATGCCCTTCAGCTTCTCGGCGAGCTCCTTCGAGAGCCGATCCACCTCGGCGGAGCCCTGGCGTTCGGAGAGCTCCGCGACGAGCGAGGGGCGGACCTCTTCGAAGGTGCGCGTCCGGGATGGCGTCTTCGAGACGAGCTTGATGACGTGGTAGCCGAATTGCGTCTTGATGGGCCCGCGGATCTCGCCCGGCGCCATGGAGAAGGCCGCCTGTTCGAACTCCGGCACCATCTGCCCGTGGGAAAACGGCGGCAACTGCCCGCCGGTCGTCTTTCCGCTCGGGTCGTCGGTGTTCTCGTTGGCGAGCCTCCCGAAGTCGGCGCCGGCGACTCTGGCGCGCGCGGCAAGGGTTTCGGCGCGGGCCTTCGCGACCGCGTCCGCGTTGGCGCCGCCGTCAGGCTTGACCGCGATGAGGATGTGGGCGGCGTTGACCTGTTCGGAGACGATGAAGGAGTCCTTGCGCCGGTCGTACTCGGCGCGCACGTCCGCCTCGTTCGGGGCCATCTTGGAGCGCACCCGCGCCCGGTCGACCAGCAGGTACTTGACCTTGCGCTGGACCGGAGTGCGGTAGCGGTCCTTGTGCTTGTCGAGGTAGGTCTGCAGGTCGGCCTCGGTCGGCTGGGCGTTGGAGTCGAGGCGGGCAGAGGGCACGAGGATGTACTCGATCGTGGCCTTGTCGTTGCGGGTCGAGAACTCGCGGTCGAGCTCCGCGTCCGGAACGACCACCGACGCCTTCACGAGTCCGGAGTACCGCTCGAGGAGCATGTCTTCGCGCAACTCCTCCTCGAAGCGTTCGGGCACGATGTTGTTCGAGCGGAGCATCTTCTCGTACTTCTCGCGGCCGATGAACTGGCCGTTGTCCTGGAAGAAGGGCAGCGCGACGATCTTCTTTGCGAGATCGTCGTCGGACACGTGGAGGTCGAGGCGCCTGGCCGCTTCGAGCCGCAGCATCCGCTCGATCATCGAATCGAGCACGTTGCGGGGAAGGTCGAGCGCGCGCTCGAGCTCCGGCGAGAAATTCCCCTGGTACATCTGCCGGTAGCGCTCCACCTGGGCCCGGTATTGCCGGTCGAACTCGATGGCGGTGATCCGTTCGCCGCCGACCTCGGCCACGACCTGTCCGGCCTTGGCCTGGTCCGTGCCCGAGCCCGACCAGAATACGAACCCGAGGATGAAAACGCCGATCACGGCGAACAGCGTCCACTTGAGGTGATGGAAGCTGTTGCGCATCGTCTTGAGCATCGAAAACCCTCCGGCAAAACGTTCGAGGACGCGCGACTATAGCAGGCGGCTCCGCGGGCAACGGCGTGGCTTCGGATGCGGGCGCCGAGCTTGCCCGCGGGCGCCGACACCTGCGAATCGGGGCCAAGTATGCTATAAGCGAGAGGGGGTAAGTCCCGCAGTTTCGGGAGTTTATGCGAAAGCGGAAGTCCGGCCAGCCGGCGGGAACCGATCTCGACTGGTTCGTCATCCCGATCCAGAAGATCCGCCAGTGGGCAATCGTCATTGTTCTTCTCCTGGCCGTCGGCGGCGTCGGGTACTACGCCTACGTGCGCGGCCACGGCTCTCCGAAGGACCGGGCCCGGGCGGAAATCTCCCAGGCCGAGACGCTTCTGGCCCGCGCGACCCGATCCGAGGGCGCGGCGCGGCCGGGCTCGAATGTCGGGCAGGCCCGGGATTTCCTCCGCGACGCGCGGGAGTCGTTTTCGGGGTCCCGGTACGACGAGGCCATTCGGCTGGCCGTCGAGTCCCAGTCCTACTCGCGTCGGACGCTCGGCGGCTCCGCCGCCGGAGAGCAGGGGGACGCTTCGTTCATCTTCGTCGAGGGAGACGTCGCATTGCAACGGGCCGGACGCTCGACGTTCGAGCCGGCGCGCCAGCGCGAACCGCTGTTCGACGGCGACTTCGTAAAGGCCGGGCGCACGGGCTCGGCCGAGATCATGTTCTACGACGGAACGCTCTACACGATCCGCCCGGGTTCGCTGTTCGAGTGCCGCCGTCCGGTTTCGTCGGAGGTCAACGGAAGCCAGATCAAGATGATCTCCGGTGCCGTCAACGTCTACACCTCGAGCGCAACCTCGACGGTGGCCACGGATGTGGCGACGGCCGCCATCGACCGGGATTCGCGCGTGTCCGTCGACGTCGTGCCGGGCGACAAGACGGAAGTCACGAGCTACCGCGGCCGGACGACGGTCTCCACCGGCAAGGAGAGCGTGACCCTCGACGGCCGCGAGAAGGTTTCGGCGGAAGCAAAGACGCGCACCTTCTCGCCGAAGGTGGCGCTGCCCGACGCGCCGCAGCCGGCGCTGCCGGCGGACAACCGGATCTACGACCTGAAGACGGGCGACCAGGTCGAGTTGAAGTGGTCGAAGATTGCCGACGCCGCGCGGTACCGCCTCCAGATCTCGCGCTCGCGGCTCTTCGTGCCCGACTCGACGGAGGTCGACCTCGACGACCGCGTGCAGGCGAGCGTCCGCGTCAAAGTCTCCAAGGAGGGGTCCTACTTCTGGCGCGTGGCGGCCATCGAATCCAACGGCCTGACCTCGGACTGGAGCGCGGTGCGGCGCTTCAAGATGGTGACCGAGCCCCTGAAATCGGGCTCGGGCGACGCGACGCCCCCGGAGCTGACCGTCTATCCGCCGCAGCAGATGGGCAACATCTTTCTCGTCTACGGAAAGACCGAGCCCGGCGCGATCGTGACCGTCAACGCCGAGCCGGCGGACCTCGAGCCCGACGGCTCGTTCAAGAAGACGATCACGATCGAGCGGGATGGTGCTACGGTTCTTGTCGTCAAGTCGGTGGACGCGTCGGGCAACGAGACGGTCCGGCGCGTGCGCGTGTTCGTGGAGTCTCTATGACGTTCATGGCATCGGAAGACGGAAGACGGAAGACGGTCGACGAGGTCGTCTTCCGTTTCCCGTCTACCGTTTACCGGCCCTAGGAGGTTTCGTTTGGCCTGGAAATCCATTTTCTCCATTTTCTCGAACGACCTGGCGATCGACCTCGGAACGGCGAACACGCTGGTCTTCGCCCGCGGCAAGGGAATCATCGTGCGCGAGCCGTCGATCGTCGCCGTCAACACCGTGACCAATCGGGTCGAGGCGGTGGGCACCGATGCCAAGGAAATGCTGGGTCGCACGCCGGGCAACATCGTGGCCATCCGCCCGATGAAGGACGGCGTCATCGCCGACTTCGAGGTGACCGAGAAGATGCTCGATCACTTCATCAAGAAAGCCCACGGGCGCTCGCTCTTCGTGCGGCCGCGCATCGTGATCTCGGTGCCCTCGGGCATCACGCAGGTCGAGAAGCGTGCGGTGCAGGACTCGGCGCTGCGCGCCGGAGCGTCCGAGGTCTTCATCATCGAGCAGGCCATGGCGGCGGCAATCGGTTCGGGCCTGCCGATCACGGAGCCGACCGGCAACATGATCGTGGACATCGGCGGCGGGACGACGGACGTCGCGGTCATCTCGCTGGCGGGCATCGTCTACAGCCGGTCGGTCCGGACGGCGTCGAACGAGATGGACGAGGCGCTCATCCAGTACTTGAAGCGCAAATACAACCTCCTCATCGGCGAGCGCACCGCCGAGCAGATCAAGATCGAGATCGGGTCCGCGCACCCGCTCGACGAGCCCCTCACGATGGAGGTCAAGGGCCGCGATCTCGTCGAGGGGGTCCCGAAGACGCTCGTCCTCTCCGACGAAGAGGTCCGTGAGGCTCTTTCGGAAGTCGTGGCGGCCATCGTCGAGACCGTGCGCGTCGCGCTCGAGCGCACGCCGCCTGAGCTTTCGGCCGACATCATGGACAAGGGCATCATCATCACCGGCGGGGGCTCGCTCCTGCGCAACCTCGACCGGAGGCTCTCGGAGGAGACGGGCCTTCCCATTTCCTACGCCGAGGATCCCCTGGCGTCGGTGGCCCTCGGGACGGGGGCCATGCTCACGGACATGGACCTCTTGAGAAAGATCAGCATCACGTGAGGAGGCCGGTCGACGGTAGGCGGAAGACGGGAGACGAGACCTACGCGTAAGTCTTCGTCTACCCTCTACCGTCTCCTGTCGACCGACCCATGAGATCCCAGAAGCCCCACGCCGAGATCGCCGCGGCCAATCCCCGCCGCGGAGGGGCCGTCCTCGTGATGGTCCTGGTCGCCTGCGTGCTCGTCCTTTCCGCGCAGGCGCAGGCCCGCGGCGGGCGAGGCACCGTGCTGCAGTCGTGGATCCTCTCGGCCTCCGCGCCCGTGGCGGGAGCGGTGGGCGCGCTGTCCCACGGGGTCTCCGGCGCGGTGTCTTCGACACTGGCGCTCTTTGGCGCGCGCGAGGAAAACGAGCGGCTGCGGCGCGACCTCGATGTGAGCGAGCGCGAGCTCTTTCGGCTGCGCGCCGAGGCCCGGCAGGTCGTCGAGGATCGCCGGCTGCTCGGGGCCGGCGCAGCCCTTCCCCGCGTGGTCGGGACGGTGCCCATCCTGCTGATCGAGCGGCGGGCCGGCGTCCATGGCGCCCTGATCGGCGCGGGCTCGGCCGACGGCGTGGCGCCGGGGTCCCCCCTGGCAGTGCCCGCCGGGCTGGTCGGGCGCGTCGTCACCGTGGGCCGGGGTGTCTCGCGGGCGCAGCTGCTTCTCGACGCGTCCGCGGCCGCCGGGGCGCGGATCGCGCGAACGGGTGAGCTCGGCGTCGTGCGGGGCGATGGCCACGGCGCGCTGATCCTGAACAACATCGCGACGACGTCGTCCGTCGCGCGAGGCGACGTCGTGGAGTCGGCCGGGATCGACGGGATCTACCCGAGGGGCGTGCCGATCGGCCGCGTCGACTCCGTCTCCCGCGGGAGCAAGCTGTTTCTCGAGATCCGGGTCGCGCCGGCGGCGGATTTCTCTCGCCTGACGGATGTCCTGCTCCTCGCGCCGTCGCCGGCGACGAAAGAGATCGCGGAGCCGGGGCCGAGCGCGGCGCGATGAAGATCGGCCGCATCGCTCTGCTGCTCGCCGCGGCGGTCGTCCTCGAGTTTTTCGTGGGGAGATCGCCCTACCGCTCGTTTCTGCCCGTCGACTGGTTCCTGCTCGCCACGGCGACGGTGGCCCGCAGCGGGGACTTCGTGCGCGCCGTTGCGACGGGCGCCGCGGCCGGCGCGCTCGAGGACGCCGTGTCCCAGCCGCTCATCGGGATGAACGCCTTCGCCAAGGCCGTCATCGGCTATGCACTGACGCTCGTGTCGGTGCGCGTCGTCTTCGGGGGCGCGCTCGCGGTCGGCGCGGCGCTGGCCGTCGCATCGCTCGCCAACGAGGCCATCGTGGCGCTGCTCTCCGCCCTGCTCTCCCAGTCCCCGATCATCATCGTGACGCACGACGCCCTCTGGCGCGCGGCCGCGACCGGCGTGGCCGGGGGAGCCCTCGAGTCGGCCTGGAACTTTCCGTGGCGCGAGTGGTGGACCCGGCGCCGATTGAGGAGGCTGCGGTGACGCGGACCGTCGGCGTCACGTCGGGCGCGCGCCCGGAGGGCGCATGCTGAGGATCCGCGAGGACCGCCAGGCGCTGGCGCGGCGGATCGAGATCTCGCGCGTGGCCGTGGGCACGGTCCTCTCGCTTCTCGCGGTCGCCTACTGGGCGGTGCAGATCGTGCGCGGCGAGTATTACTTCTCCCTCTCCGAGAACAACCGCATCCGCGCCGTGAAGATCACCGCGCCGCGCGGATACGTGCTCGACAGGAACGGCGCGACCCTCGTCGAGAACGAGCCCGCGTACACGCTGCACCTGTACCGGCGCGAGGCCAGGGACCTCAATGCGTCGGTGGACTTCATCGTGGACCTGCTCGGGCTGAACCGGGAGCGAGTGGTCTCGCGGGTCGAACGGGGCCGCAAGGACCCGGAATTCGTCCCGATTCCCATCGCCGAGAATCTCGGAATCGAAGAAGTGGCGGCGGTCGAAGCGCGGGCGGCCGAACACCCCGAGTTCGCGATCACGGTCTCTCAGCGGCGCCTGTACAAGCACGGCGGCTCGGCGGCGCACGCGCTCGGTTACCTGTCCGAGGCCACGCCCGAGCAGATCAAGAATGCCGGCAACGTCTACGGGGTCGGGGACTGGATCGGGCAGAAGGGCGTCGAGAGTGCCTATGAGAGGCTGCTCTCGGGGGCGAGCGGGGAGCGCCGCGTCATCGTCGACTCCCATGGCCGCGAGGTCGCCGAGGAGGCGCGCCTGGAGGCGAGCCCGGGGCAAAATCTCTTTCTGACGCTCGACCTCGAGCTCCAGGGCATCGCCGAGGAGTACTTCCGGGACAAGGTCGGGTCCGTCGTCGCACTCGACCCGAGGACCGGGGAGATCCTCACCCTGGTGTCGTCGCCCTCGTACGACCCGAACTGGTTCACGCGCCGCGTGACGTCGTCGGAGTGGAGCGGCCTGCTCGAGAACCCCGACCGGCCGCTGCAGAACCGGGCGATCCAGAACATGTACTCTCCGGGCTCGGTGATCAAGCCGTTCCTCGCGTACGGCGCACTGGCCCGCGGACTGGTGGATCCGGAGGCGCGCGTCTTCTGCCCGGGTCACGCCAACTTCTACGGGCGAGAGTTCCATTGCCACAAGAAGGGCGGCCACGGCCTGGTCAATCTGCGCGACGCGATCAAGATGTCCTGCGACGTCTACTTCTACACGCTCGGCTCCCGGCTGGGCGTCGACCGCATCCACGAGATCCTGACGTCGTTCGGCTTCGGCGCCCCCACCGGCGTGGACCTCTCCTTCGAGAAGTCGGGCCTCGTTCCCTCGGAAGAGTGGGCGCGTTCGCGGCGCGGCGCGCGGTGGTATCCGAGCGAGACCATCTCGGTCGCGATCGGGCAGGGACCGCTGCTGGTGACGCCGATGCAGGTGGCCCGGGCGCTCGCGGGGCTGCTCGAAGGAGGGCGCCTGCCCACGCCCCACCTCTTCTACTCCTCGCAGGACCCGCGAACGGGCTCGCAGCTGCGCTACAAGGCCGAGTTTCACGATGCGATTGCGCTCGCGCCGGGAAAGCTGGCGATCGTCGAGGACGGGATGTGGGCGGTCGTCAACGAACCTGGCGGCACGGCCTACGGCTCGCGCGTCGAGGGCGTCGAGATGGGCGGCAAGACCGGCACCGCGCAGGTGGTCGGCAAGGAGACGACGGTCCGGGCGGGCGCCGACAAGTCGAAGCTCAAGGACCACGCCTGGTTTGCAGGGTTCGGGCCGGTGAAAGATCCGATGATGGTCGTGGTGGTCTTCGTCGAGAACGGCGGGCACGGTAACCTCGCCGCCGCGCCCCTGGCCAAGGCGCTCTTCGAGGCGCGGTTCGGCGTCGGGCCGAAGGCACCGCCTGGCCCGGCGGCGCAGGCAGCGGCGCCGGATTCGCCCGGGCTCGAGCGCGCGGCGCGCCGGGAGCACCCGTGATCGGCCGGGCCCTTCCGGGCGGACGCCGGCTCGACCTGGTCGTGCTCGGCTGCACGCTCGCGCTCGCGGCCCTCGGGGTGCTGTTCGTCGCCTCCGCGACGGGGGGGACGCGCTTCGAGGGTCTCGCGGGGCGCCAGGCGATCTGGGTCGCGATCGGCCTCGGCGCCATGATCGTCGCCATTCTCTTCGACTACCGGGTGCTCCTGAAGTTCTCCTTTGCGATCTACTGCGCAACCCTTCTGCCGCTCGTGTACCTGCTCGCGTTCGGCGAGCGGATCGCCAACGTCCGCTCGTGGATCCGCGTCGGTCATTTCCAATTCCAGCCGGCGGAGCTGGCGAAGATCGCGACGGCCCTGCTCGTCGCCTACCTGTTCGAGAACGAGGATGACTCGCGGCTGCACGTATCGACGATCTTCAAGCTCGGGGCGATCGTCGGCATCCCGGCGTTTCTCGTCTTTCTCCAGCCCGACATGGGGCTGGTCCTGACGTTCCTGCCGCTCGTGTTCGTGGGGCTCTTTTTCGGCGGTCTGCCGGCTCGCGGCTGGGTGGCGATCGGAGTCCTCGTCGCCCTGCTCGCGGGCGGTGGCTGGTTCCTCCTGAAGGACTACCAGAAGGCCCGGATCGGGACGTTCCTGAACCCGGATAGCGACGTGCTCGGCTCGGGCTACCAGGTGCGCCAGTCCAAGATCGCGGTCGGCTCGGGTGGGTTCTCGGGAAAGGGCTTCCGCGGCGGAACACAGAGTCAGCTGCGCTTCCTGCCCGTGCAGCACACGGACTTCATCCTGGCCGTCATTGCCGAGGAGTGGGGATTCCTGGGGGTGATCCTCGTGCTCGGGCTCTTTGCCGGTCTCTTCCTGCGGGCGCTGAAACTCGCTCAAACGGCACGCGACCGTGGAGGCGTATTCCTGATCCTCGGGTTGACGGGCATGATGTTCTTCTCGGTGATGATCAACGCCTCGATGATGATCGGACTCGCGCCGACGACCGGGATCCCGCTGCCGTTCGTCTCGTACGGCGGCTCCTCGGTGGCGACGGCCTTCCTCGCCATCGGCCTGATCCTCGGCGTCGAGTACCGAAGGTTCGCCAACGCGTGAGGAAAGAGCTTCTGGTCAACGCGACCCCTCCCGAGACGCGCGTCGCGCTGACCGAGGACGGGCGTGCGGTGGAAGTGCTGCACGAGCGGCGCGGCCGGCAGGGCCTGGTCGGAAACGTGTTCCTCGGCCGCGTGCACCGCGTGCTGCCGGGCATGCAGGCCGCGTTCGTGTCCATCGGGCTCGACCGGGATGCGTTTCTCTACGTCGAGGACGCCTCGGCGCGCGCCGAGGACCTCGACTTCGGCGACGCGGGGCAGACGCGGGGCGCGCCGGATGCAGCGGCCGCGGCCGACCCCCCGCGCATCGACGACCTCGTCAAGGAAGGCCAGGAGATCGTCGTGCAGGTGACGAAGGACCCGCTCGGCGGCAAGGGGCCGCGCGTCACGGCGGGGATCTCGCTCGCGGGCCGCACGCTCGTCTACCTTCCGGGGTCCCGGGAGGTTGGCGTGTCGCGCCGGGTGTCCGATCAGACCGAACGCGAGCGCCTGCGGCTGATCCTCGAGCGGTTCGGGGGCGATAGCGGCTTCATTGCGCGCACGGCGGCGCTCGGCAAGGGGGCGGACGAGCTCGAGGCCGACCGCCGGTATCTGGCGGACCTGGCCGCGCGCATCGTGCGGCGCCGCGAGAGCTCCTCGCCGCCGGCGCTGTTGCACCGGGAGCTCGACCTGGCCCTCCGCGCCGTGCGGGACCTCGCCGGCGACGATTGCGCTGCGATTCGCGTGGACGACGAGGCGACGCACGGCCGCCTCGAGGAATTTCTCGCGGCGGTCGCGCCGGCGCTCGCGCGGCGCCTCGAGCTCCACCGCGGGCCCGCACCGCTCTTCGAAGCCTTCGGCATCGAGGCGGAGATCGAAAATGCCTTGAAGAGCCGCGTGAGCCTCGCCTCGGGCGGCTCGCTGGTCATCCACCAGACCGAGGCCCTCGTCGCGATCGACGTGAACACCGGGCGGTTCGTCGGAAAGCAAGGCCTCGAGGACACGGTCTTCGCGACGAATCTCGAGGCAGTGCCCGAGGTGGCGCGGCAGATCCGCCTGCGCGATCTCGGGGGCCTGCTGGTCGTGGACTTCATCGACATGGAGGACCCGGAGCATCGGGCGAAGCTCTTCGAGCGATTCGAGGCCGAGCTCGCGCGCGACCGGGCCCGCACGCGCGTGCTGCAGGTCTCGGAGTTCGGGTTGATCGAGATCACGCGCCAGCGCTCGCGCGGAAACCTCGAGAGGGTGTTGACGCGCGCCTGCCCGGCCTGTTCGGGCAGCGGGCGGGTGAAAACCGACGTGACGGTGGCGCTCGACTTGCGGCGGGCGCTGCTCTCGCCGCCGAATCTCTTCTCGGCGGGAGAGACCGTGCGCGTGCGCGTACGGCCTGCCGTCGCCGAGCTCGTCGCCGAGGACGATCCGACGCTGCTCGCCGACGCGGAAGAGGCGCTCGGAGTGCGACTCGAGCTCGTTCCGGATGAGGGTGTCGACGCCGCCGGCTTCGAGATCCTGAGCGACTAAGCCCCTACCCGTCAAAGAGTTCGATGCGGAAATAATCCCGCCGGACCACCCGTTGTGATGGCCAGCACGCGATACCTTCCTTCCCGGCCCCGACACAAGATAAGTCGGGGCCGCCTTTTTTTTGGGGCTATTTCCCGATCGCCGCGAAGAGCTGGAGCGCCACGGCTTTTTCCCGGGCGTGGTCCACGATGGGGCCCGGGTAGTCGGAACCGATGACGCAGCGCGCGGCCTTCTGCTCCTCTGCCGTCATGGTCCAGGGCTCATGGATCTTTTCGGCGGGTACGGAAGAAAGCTCCGGGACGAAACGGCGGATGTAGAGGCCTTCCGGGTCGAAGTTCCGGGACTGGAGCACGGGGTTGAAGATGCGGAAGTATGGCGCCGCGTCCGTGCCGCAGCCCGCGGCCCACTGCCAGCCGCCGTTGTTGTTGGCCAGGTCGGCGTCGGCGAGCTCGTGCTCGAACCATTGCTCGCCTTCTCGCCAATGGACGTGGAGGTCCTTGGTCAGAAACGAGGCGGCGACCATGCGCGCCCGGTTATGCATCCAGTGCGTCGTCGCGAGCTCCCGCATCGCGGCGTCGACGAGCGGTAAGCCCGTCACGCCGTGCTTCCAGGCGTCGAGCGCTGCGGGATTGCTCTTCCATTTCAGGCGGTCGAATTCGGGGCGGAAGCTCCCGGTGGCGACGCGCGGAAAGTGGAACAGGACGTGGTGGTAGAACTCGCGCCAGGCGAGCTCGAGGACGTACTTCTGGAGGTGCTCGCGCCCCGCGGGCGGCGCATCCCTCCAGGCTTCCTCCGCCGCGGCGCGGATCGTGCGGGCCGAGATCGTGCCGAAGTGCAGGTGCGGCGAAAGGCGCGATGTCCCGGCGCGGTCGGGCCGGTCCCGGTCCCCGGCGTAGCGGGAGGCGGCGGTCTTGAAGAACCGGGCGAGCAGCGCCTGCGCCGCGGCTTCTCCTCCCGGTGGGGACGACGGGTCCGGCCCGAGACGGCGCCACGCGCCGACCTTTGCGAGCGAGACGCTCGGCAGCTCCGGGGTCGCGAGCGCCGCCGGCACGGGCCATGGATCGCGCTTCTCGGCCGCCATCCACTTCTTCGAGAACGGCGTGTAGACGGTGTAGGGGTCGCCCGCGTCCGTGGCGATTGCGTCGGGGGGCACGAGGATCTCGTCATCGAAGAGCCGGAGCTTTCCGCCGGCGGCATTGACGGCGGCGGCCGCCTCGCGGTCGCGCTTCTCCGGGTACGGGCCGATCTCGGCGTTGGCGTAAACGGCCTCGGCGCCCGTCTCCGCGAGGAGCCCGGGCAGCGCTTGCGCCGCGGGACCGGGCCGCACGATCAGGCGGCCGCCGTGGAGCTCGAGCGTGCGCGCGAGCTCCTCCAGGCTCTCGCGCAGGAACCGAAACCGCGCGGGACCCACGTTCGGATCCCGGACGTAGTGGTCGTCGAGCAGAAAGACCGGCACGACCCGGTCGGCATCGCGCGCCGCGTGCGCGAGGGCCGTGTTGTCGGCGGCGCGCAGGTCGCGCCGAAACCAGTGGACGATCGTCAACCGACGAGCTTCACGATGTTCCAGTTGAGAAACCCGGCGAACGCGACCCACGCGGCGTAGGGCGCCAGCATCCACGCGGCAGCCGGCGAGGTCCGCGACGCGAGGAGGATGAGGCCGAGGCAGGTCAGCTCGAGGATCGCGATCTCGGCGAGGGCGGCCGGCGGGCGCCGCGCGGCGAAAAAGAGGTAGCACCAGAGGGCGTTCAGGAAGAGATTGAGGACCAGCAGGGCCGCGTATCCGCGGAGCGCGGCCGGCGACTTCGACCACACGATGGCGCTGGCAACCGCGATGAGGACGTAGAGCACGGTCCACACGCCGGCGATGACCGGGCCGGGCGGGGTCCAGGAAGGCTTCGCGAGGCTGTCGTACCAGGGTCCGATGCCCATGGCCGTGAAGCGCCCGCCGGCCGCCGCCGCCGCCGCGACGAGCGCTCCGCAGACGGCAAGGCCCATTCCGAACGAGCGGCTCATCGCGCCGCCGCGGCGCCGGCGCGGGCGCCGAAGATCTGCTCGATCGCTTTCGTGCGGCAAGCGAAGATTTCCTCGAGCTGCGCGCGCACTCGGAGGCGGTGCGCGATGCGTCCGAGCAGGCCGAAGGGCATGGCGTAATCCACGTGGTCCTCGATGATCACGGCGGAGCCGCGCCGCGAGAAGCGGTGCGTGTGGAGCCAGGTTCGGTAAGGCCCCTTCTCCTGCATGTCCTGGAACTCGGAGCACGGGCGCCAGCGCGTAATGCGCGTGACCCAGCGCAGCGTGAAGAGGCCCCAGCGGATCCGGTATTCGATGCGGCTGCCCTCGCGGAGAGCCGACGGCGCATCCCCGTGGATGCGGAACGAGAGCCAGGCAGGAGTGATCCGGGCGAGGTTGGCCGGGTCCGAAAAGAAGGCAAAGACCTCTTCGAGGGGCGCCTCGATGCTCTGGGCCTGGTCGAGCGAGTACATGGCCGGGAGCGTATCGGATCCGCCGGGAAGCCCGCCGGCTTGTCGAGGAACGCGAGGGTTAAGGCAGCGGTTGCAGCCCGAAGAGCGGCAGCGTGACCACGTTGTGCAGGCCAGGCGTCGCGCGGACGATGAAGGGCACGGCGTTGACCACCGTCCCGACGGTCGCGCGATCCCCGTGGAAGCCCCCTGCGACCGTGACGTGCAGGGGAGGATCGCCCTCGATGTCGATGCGGTCGGCCGGCGAGGCCGCGCCGACGGCCATCGTCAGGTCGAGCGAGACCAGGACCTCGTCGCCCGCCTGCACCAGGGCGATCTGGTGGAGCCCGAGGACGCGACCGGGGGCCACGCCGTCCGTTTCCTTTGCCGCGATCACGGGATTGATCGTCTCGGTGATCTCGTCGATCGGCAGACCCAGGCCGAGCGCGATGATCGCCGCCGATTCCGAGAGCCCCACGTGGCCGAGCTTCTTCGCGGCCACACCGGCTGCGAAATCCGCGGGGGTCATCCCCGCGCCGACCTTCGCCCGCAGCGGCCCGCGGCGCTTGGCGGCATCGACGACGCGCGTGACCTTCACCGAATCGACCTTGACGCAAGCTGACGCGACGGCGAGGACGAGCCGGTCCATGACGAGCCCGGGATTGACCCCGGTCCCGAGGACGGCGACGCCTTTGTCCTTCGCTTTGCGGTCGATCTGGCGGGCCATCGGCAGGTGGCGCAATTCCGGATACGAAAGCTCCTCGCACGTGGAGACGATGTGGAACCCCGCGGCGATCGCCTCTTCGATCTGCGGCAGGACCGCCTGGAGGCGGGATCCGGTGCAGAGCAGGACGACGTCCGATCTTCCGCGCGACGCCGCAGTCTCGGCGTAAAGCACGGCCGCGCTCGGGCGGATCGCGACATTCGGGAAAGCGCCGTCGAGCAGGACCGCGAGCGGCTTGCCCGCCTTGTCGGGCGCCGGGTCGGCGGCCCCGAGGAGCTCGATGTCGGCGCGTCCCGCGAGCGCCTTTCCGACCTCGACGCCGATGGGGCCGAGGCCGATCAGGACCGCGCGGGCCCTGTGTGCGTTGGTCATGACGCCCGGATTCTAATGGATTCGCCGCCGTCGTCCGAAATCCGGTCCGGAACCCCCGCGGGGGCCGGGGGGCGTTGCGCGTCGGGGCGGGATCCGGTCATGGCCTCTTGGGGAGAAATGGTGCCCGGGCCGTTTCCGCGGACGGAATCGAAGCGGCGCCCCGCGGGTTAAGGGGGTATGGACAGAAGAAGCTTGTCGGCGGCGGTTCTCGTTTCCTGCCTCCTCGCGGCCTCGTGCGCCACGAGCAAGGATGCCGGACTCGGGACGCGCACCCTCGAGTGCGTGATCGAGGAAAAGGGCCAGGAGAGCCCCTCCAGCGCCTCGGGCTACCGGTCGTCGACCGGAGGCAACTACTACATGGTCTTCGAGGCCCGCGAGGGCCAGGCCACGTCGCGTTATCGCCTCGAGGTGACACGCCAGCAGTGGCAGCGCTTCCAGGAAGGGCAACGCGTCAAGATCACGCTCAACAACAACATCCTGGTGGACATCCGGGCGAACGACTGACGGATTCCGTACCGCAAGACCCCTCGGGCTGCGGGCGCTGCGGGCGTCGTGCGGGCGCGGGCTCCCCCTCGACCCGCCGAGACTGTTCCGATAGTCTCCCCCTCATGAAAATCCGCCGCTTTCGTTCTCTTCTGGTGGCCGGACTGTCTTTCCTGACGGCCGCAGGGCCGCTTTCCGCGGCTCCGGCCGACGACCAGCAGGCTTCACCGCCACCAGGCGCGCCCGAAGATCGGTCTCGCGCTCGGCGGCGGCGGCGCGCGCGGCACGGCGCACATCGGCGTCATCCGGATGCTCGAGCAGCTTCACATCCCGATCGACTACGTCGCCGGCACGAGCATGGGCTCGATCATCGGCGGCCTCTACTCGTGCGGCTACACGCCCGACGAGATGGAAAAGCTCATCGGCTCGATTCCCTGGGACACGCTCTTCCGGGACGCTCCCGAACGCAAGGACCAGTCCTTCCGGCAGAAGGAAGACGACTTCGAGCACCTGATCCCGTTCGAGTTCGGCTTGAACCTCAAGAAGGGCGGGCTCCTGCTGCCGCCGGGCCTGATCGCCGGCAGCAAGCTCGGCTTCGTGCTCGAGAGCGCGACGCTGCCGTGCTCCTCGGTCACGAACTTCGACCAGCTGCGCATCCCGTTCCGCGCCGTCGCGACCGACATCCAGACGGGCAAGCCCTACGTCATGTCGAGCGGGAACCTCGCCCGCGTCATCCGGGCGAGCATGGCCATCCCCGCGGGCTTCACGCCGGTCGAGATCGACGGCCACATGCTCATCGACGGCGGCGAGTCGGAGAACCTGCCGGTGCAGACGGTCGCTCGCGATGGGCGCCGACATCGTCATCGCGGTCAACGTCGGCTCGTCGGGCGCCGAAAGCGCGGCCAAGCCCACGAACGTGGGCGGGATGATCGGACGCCTCATCGACCTGCCGCTCCAGCAGAACACGATGGCCTCGGCCAAGCTCGCGACCCTCGTCATCACGCCGGACCTCGACGGCTACACCTCCGCCGACTTCATGAAGGGCCTGAAGATGATCCCGCTCGGCTACAAGGCGGCCGAGAAGGACAAGGCCAAGCTCGAGCAGTGGTCCGTTCCCGAGAGCGTCTACGCCCCCTGGAAGCAGCGCCACGACGCGACGCTGCCCCCGCTGCCGTACATCGACGAGGTCGTGGTCGATCCCGTGCCGGGCATCGACCCGAGGCGGCTCGAGTACCTGGTGCACACGAAGGCGGGCCGTGCTCCTCGACACGAAGACGCTGGGGCAGGACCTCAAGCGCATCTACTCGCTCGGCTACTTCGAGATCGTCAGCTACGCGATCGTCGAGGACGGTCAGCGCCGCATCCTGAAGATCACCCCGACGCCGAAATCCTGGGGCCCGACCTATCTCAAGCTCGGCCTCTTTCTCGGCACGGATTTTCAGCTCACGACGGACTTCGGCGTGACCGCGCTCGTGGACGCGACGGAGATGAACGGCCTCGGCGGCGAGTGGAAGACGACCGTGACGGTCGGGGATCCGATCGACCTGAAGACCCGGTTCTTTCAGCCGCTCACGTATCGCAGCCATCTCTTCCTCTCGCCCTACGGCGGCTGGAACCAGAGCTCGACCCAGGTGTACGACGAGAACGAGATCGCCCTCGGCACCTACCAGGTTTCGCGCGCCGTCGTCGGCATGGATCGTCGGCTACGACTTCGGGACCTGGGGAGAGCTGCGCGTCGGCTACGGGCGCGCGTGGGGCCAGGGGCCGCCGCAAGGTCGGCGACCCCGACCTTCCCGGACGTGGACTGGGACGAGGGTGGACTGACGGCCCGGATGGAAGTCGACCAGCTCGACAACGTCAACCTGCCGCACTCCGGCTACTTCTCGGACATCACCTTTCTGGCCAACCGGGAGAGCCTCGGCGGGTCAACCTCCTACGATCGCTTCGCGGCGTCGGCCCTGGGCGTTCAGACGATCGGCCGCTGGACCGGCCTCATCGAGGTGGAGGGAGGCTCGAGCCTCGGCACGCAGATCCCCTTCTACGACGAGTTCCAGCTCGGCGGCCTCTTCCGCCTTTCCGGCCGGCCCATCGGGCAGCTGAGAGGCAACACCTACGCGCTCGGCACAGCTGCTGCTCTACTACCGGCTCTCCGACACCGGGGGCCTCGTCCTCAAGAACCTCTCGATCGGCGTTTCGGCCGAGGGCGGCAACACGTGGATCTACCAGGCTCCGGTCACGTCCTCGAGCCTGAAGCCGGCGGGCAGCATTTTCGTCGTGGCCGACACCCTGATCGGGCCGCTCTTCGTGGCGTACGGGAGGTCGGGAAGCAAGAACAGCTCGGCGTATCTCTACCTGAACCGGACGTTCTAAACCGTCGCTGGCGCGAAGCGAGGGATCTGCGCCCTGTTCTAGCCGGGGGTCAGGCTTCTCAAAGTGTGACCTTGGGACTCTGCTGCCGAAGTACGGGATCCCTCGCGGTGCTCGGGATGGCAGGCCTCGAGCTTGCGGCTCGAGTCAGAGCCGATTCAATCCGTCGAGGCCGGCCACCTTGTACGCCTCCGCCATGGTGGGATAGTTGAACACCGTGTCGCGGAAGTAGTCGATGGTGCCGCCGAAGGCGAGCACGGCCTGGCCGATGTGGATGATCTCGGTGGCCCGCTCGCCGAAGATGTGCACGCCGAGGAGCTTTCGCGTGTTGCGGTCGAAGAGAATCTTGAGCAGCCCCGTGTCCACGCCCAGCATCTGACCCTTGGCGAGCTCTTCGAACTTGGAGACGCCGATCTCGTACGGCACTCTTGCCTCCGTCAGCTCCTGTTCGTTCTTTCCGACGATCGAGATCTCGGGGATCGTGTAGATGCCGTACGGGACCGGCGACCGGGCCTCGCAGTACGTGCCGAACATGTGGCAGCTCGCGAGGCGCCCCTGTTCCATGGAGGTCGAGGCGAGCGCGGGGAAGCCGATCACGTCCCCGGCCGCGTAGATGTGCGGCGCGGATGTCTGGAAGAACTCGTTGACAGCGACCTTGCCGCGGGCGTCGGCCTCGATCCCGGCCGCCCCGAGGTTCAACAGGTCGCCGTTGGCGCACCGGCCGACCGTGTAGAGCAGCGTGTCGCCGTGGATCTCCTTGCCGCTCTCGAGAAACGCCACGACCCGGTTCTTCTCGTCGTAGCCCACCCGCTCGACCTTCTCGCCCAGGCGGAACGCGGCGCCCGCGCTGGCGCATGAAGTACATCAGCGAGTCGATCATCTCGCGGTCCACGAAGTCGAGGACCGTCGGGCGGGCCTCGATGACGGTCACCTTGATGTTGAGCGCCGAGATCATCGACGCATACTCGAGGCCGATCACGCCCGCGCCGACCACGATGAGGTCCTTGGGCAGCGTCTCGCCCTGCAGGAGCTGATCCGAGTCGATGATCCGCTTCCCGTCGAGAGGCACCGTCGGGCTGTGGGCCGGGCGGGTGCCGCACGCGATCAGGATGTGCCCTCCGCGCACGCGAGTGGCTCCCTCGGCGGACTCGACCTCCACCGTGTTCGCGTCGACGAATCGCGCGCTCCCGGAAAGGGTCGTGACGTGGTTGCGGTTCAACTGAGCGCGAACGACCTCGAGCTCGCGCACGAGGACCTTCTGGACGCGGAACGCGAGGTCGGCGACCGTGATGTCCTTGGACACGGTGTAGTCGCGGCCGTAAAACGTACGCTCGCGGAAACCCGAGAGGTACAGGATCGCCTCGCGCAGGGTCTTCGACGGGATCGTGCCCGTATGCAGGCAGACGCCGCCGACCATCTCCTTGCGGTCGATCACCGCGACTTTCTTGCCGAGCTTCGCGGCCGCGATCGCGCCCTTCTGGCCGGCGGGGCCCGAGCCGATCACGACGAGGTCGTAGGTGGAAGCGTCCATGGCGTCAGCGTCTCACGGTCCGCATGAAGATGGTATTCAGCCCGGGGCCTCCGGCGTCAGCGGGGGATCTCGGGCCAGACTTCCCGGCCGGTGTCGGCAAAGAAGATCCCGGCGCGCGTGGGCCGGCCCGTGAGACGCTCCCAGTACCGGCGGTAGATCGCGATCTGCGGCGTGTAAAACGCCACGAGCTGGTCGAGCTTGTCGCCCACGGTGTCGGACTTGTAGTCGACCAGCGTCCAGGCCCCGTCCTGCTCGAAGACGAGATCGATCGCGCCCTGCAGGAGCGTTTCGGCCGGCCCGTCGGCGAGGCCGAGCTCCTCGCGGCGGACCATCAGCGCGAACGGGACCTCCACGAGCCGCCGGGGCGCGGCCGACGCTCGCTTCCAGAGGTCCGACGCGCGCACGGCCTCGACCGTGCGGACGATCTCCTCGAGGTCGCCGGCCGAGCGCTCCTCCTCGGCCAGGAGGTTCGCGGCGTAAGCGCGCACGTCGAGCCTCCCGTCGCGCATCAGCGCTTCGAGAAGCCGGTGGACCACGCGCCCCCAGGACATGCCGCGGCCGGTCCGGTCCCAGGCCGGACGTGGTCCGGCATGGGCGACGTGCGTGACGGGGCTGACGGAGTAACTTGCGCAGGACGAAGCGGCCTGCCGATCGCCTCGCTTCTGCTGGAAGGCGGCGGCCTCGGCCGGAAGATCGCGCAGGGGAGGCGGCGCCGGCGCCGCGGGAGACGGAGCCGGCTCGGGCAGATCGTCCTTGATGTGGGCGTCGAATGTGCTCCAGGGCCCCTTGGGCTTTCCCTTGCCCTGCCGCCACGTGCTCACGATCAACATCTCGCGCGCTCGTGTCGCGGCGACGTAGAGCAAGCGCTTCTTCTCCGCCTCCTCGAAGCGCTTCTCCTGCTCGGCCATGTCGTTCCAACCGGCGGGCCGCGCGATCTGGATGACGCTGAAGCCCTCGGTCTCGCGGACCACGAGCCAGTGCCCCCGCGCCGTGTCGCCGGTGCGGTCGATCCAGGAGCGCGGCGGCTTGCCCCGGTCGGCGCGCGGATCGGCGAGAAAGACGACGGGGGCTTCGAGGCCCTTCGCGCCGTGGACGGTCAGCAGACGCACCGCGTCGCGGCGCCCGGGCTCGGCGCTCATCTCCTCGATGTAGCCGGCGTGCGTCATGCGCGTCAGCTCCCGCACGACCGCCGGGAAACCGAGGCCCTCGGCCGAAAGCGTGCGCGCCGCCGCCAGCGCCTTCAGCAGGTTGCCGGCGCGGCTGTCGCCGAGCTCGCGGGCCGCGCCGGTCGCGACCCAGCCGAGCGCCCGGCACGTGCGCGCGATGGCGGCGCCGGGAGGAAGGCTCGCGGCAAACGCCTCGCCCTCGGCCATCAGCGCGCACGCGCGCGCGATGCGCGGGTCCGCCGCGTCGGGCAGGGCGGCGCGGAACGAGAAACGGCCGCCCGCCGAGAAGTGCCGGTACAGCGCCTCGTCGTCGATGCCGAAGAGCGGCCCCCGCAGCGCCGCGACGAACGGCACCGGATCGTCGGGATCGGAGATCGCGGCGAGGACGGACAGGAGCGCCCGGAGCTCCTCGGAGTCCTCGAAGGCGCCGCCGCCGGCCAGTTCGTACGGCAGCCCGCGCGCCTCGAGCTCGCGGGCATAGGTTGCCATGTACCAGCGCGTGCGGAAGAGCACGAGGAAGTCTCCGGGCCGGCGCCGCCCGAGCGCGACCTCGGCTTCGATGGCGCGCGCGACGCGCTGCGCGTCCTGCGCGACGACCGGTTCCGAGGCCCCGGTGGAGGTGCGCGTCTCGAGCCGGAAGACGGGCGGGCCCCCGGGTTCGCGGTATGCCTGGAGGGCCGCGTAGGCCGCCTGCTCGCGCGACGCCGCGGCGGGGAACTCCGTGCGGAAGACCGTGTTGACCCAGTCGCAGAGGCGTCCGGTCGCCCGAAAGTTCGTCGTCAGCGCGAGCAGCCGGCCGCTCTGCTCGATGCGGCGGCGCACCAGTCCGTACGTCTCGATGTCGGCGCGCCGGAAGCGGTAGATGGATTGCTTCGGGTCGCCGACGACGAAGAGCGAGCCCGGGCGGGGCGTCAGGGTTCGCCAGTCCCTGCCCTCGGTGTCGCTTCCCGTCAGGTAGAGGAGGATCTCCGCCTGGATCGGATCGGTGTCCTGGAACTCGTCGACGAGGATCGGTAGAAAGCGCTCCTGGAAGGCGCGCCGCACGGCGGGATTTCCGCGCAGGAGATCCCGCGCGTGGAGCAGGAGGTCCTGGAAATTCAGGCGGCCGTTGCGGCGGCGCCAGGCCGCGTAGTCGCGCACGGCCGGCGCGACGATCGCGATCAGGATCGGGTGCAGGTGCTCGCGCCAGGCGAGGATCGCCGGAGCGAGGACGTCACGCACGAGCGCCTCAAACTGCCCGCGCAGCCGGCCCGCGTCCTTCGCGTCGTCCCCGGCGCGCTCCAGGACCTCCGCGACGCGCACGAAGCTGGCCGGCTCGCCCGCGCTGACGAAGGCGGAAAGCCGGAGCGCCCGCCGCACGGCATCCTGGTAGTCGCTCCAGCCGCCGGTCGGCGGTTCGCCGGGCAGATCGGCCTCGGCGCCTCCGAGGTAGCCCGCGACGGCCCTGGCCGCCGCGGAGAAGTCCGGGGGCGGCGTCTCCCTTTCGAGCGCCGGCTCCACGTCCTCGTTCTCCGACAGGGTCTCGAACGTCTGGCGCAGCTCCTCGAGCTTCACGCCGAGCGCGGACAGGCGCGCCAGGATCGGACTGTCTTCGGAGAAGAGCCGCTCGGTGTAGCGGTCCCACGCCTCCTGCCGCGCGACGGTGTCTTCGGGCTGGTCCATCTCCGAAAAGCCCGGGTCCACGCCGGCCTCGACCGGCCGCTCCCGCAGCAGGCGCGCGCAGAATGCGTGGATCGTTCCGACGAAGGCGGCGTCCAGGCGCGCGAGCGCCTGCTCGAGGCGCGGCCGCTCCTCGGGGCCCGCTTCGCGCGCGGCCTGTTCGAGGCGGGTCTGGAATCTCTGCGACAGCTCGGCCGCCGCCTTGATCGTGAACGTGACGGCCGAGATGCGCTCGACGGGGGCGGTTCCCGTCCGCACGAGGGCGACCATGCGCGCGACGAGGCTCTCCGTCTTGCCGGTGCCGGCGGCGGCCTCCACGAGGATCGTGGTGCCGAGATCGGCGGCGATTGCGTCGCGCGCCTCCTGGTCGGGAAGCGGCGGCGCCTCAGTCCGACTCATGGATTTCCCGGAAGGCCCGGAGCACGGGCAGCTGTGTGGCGGCGAGCTTGGCCTGCGCGCGAAGGCGGGCGACCTTCTCGCCGCCGCAGACGGACTCGTAGTCGCAGAACTTGCAGTCGTCCTTCTCCACCGCGTGCGGAAACGCGCCCGCGCGCAGCAGGTCGAGCAGGCGGCGCGTGACTTCGCGCGTGCGCGGGGGATCGAGCGCGATCGGCAGCCGCTGACCCTCGCCCTTCTTGCCCGGGAAGAAGTAACCCGAGCGCGAAACCTCCGCGGGGGTGCCGACGCGGGCGAGCAGCTGCTCGATGGCCATGGCGTAGAGCGCGTGCTGGATCTGGCGCCCGCCGTGGATGCCGCGCTCGGCCTTGTAGCGGTATGCGCTGCCCGTCTTGTAGTCCCACACGTGAAACGTGCCGTCGGGCGCCTCGTCGACCCGGTCGATCGAGCCGCGCAACAGAAACGACTCTCCGGCGCCGACGGAGATCGGGACGGGCTCGGGACTGGCGATCGGGGAGCGGCAGTCGGCCTTCGGAAGCCCGAACGCCACCTCGAAGTAGCGCGGCTCGACGGCCTTGCAGTGCTCCTCTTCGAGGCGCAGGAACGTGCGGCTGGCGAGGAGAATCTCCTGGTGCCGATCCTCGAACGCGAGCTCGCTCGCGGGCGGGATCTTTTCCCGCCACGACGCGATCGCGGCCTCGGCGAGCTCCTCGATCCTTTTCGCGTGGCGGGCGGCGTCGGGCTTCTCCCCGGCGGCGGTGATCTCCTCGAAGAAGAGGCGGAAGACCTCGTGCAGGAGCGAGCCGGCTTTCATCGGGTCGAGCCATTGCGTGGCGTCGCGCTCGACTTCCTCGGGCGCCTCGACCCGAAGCACGTGCTTCAGGAAGTAGCGGAACGGGCACTGCGCCAGAGTCTCGAGGCGGGAGGCCGACTGCGGCTGGCCGGAGGTGCGCGGATCGAGTTCGGGAGTGCCCGATGCGACCCATCCGTCCCAGATCGTGAACGCGTCCGAGTTTCGCGCGGTTTCCGCGCGGTGGCCGTCGGCCAGGTGCGGATGGAAGGCCCGGACGATCGGGGCTGCTGCGCCGGCGGCCGCGGAGATGCCGGCGTCCCGCAGGCGCGACAGCCACCACTCCGTGTCGTCGAGGGCGGAGTCCACGCCCGGAGCGAAACCGGCCGGGACGGGTAGCGCGGCGAGCAGGGCACTGTAGTCCGCGTCGGCCGGGCCCCGGCTCGCGCGATACAGGTCGAGGAAAAACGGCGACGGAAACTGCTCGCTCTGCTGGTCGAGGCTGCGCAGCTTCCAGCTCGAATAGGAGGCCGTCAGGGAGCCGGTCAGGCGCGACACGCAGGCCCGCAATGCGAGCGCGGCGTCGCGCGGGCGGTCGCGGTGCAGGGCGAGGGCGGCCGGGGCCAGGATGCGGTTGATCGCCCGGCGCTCGTCGTCGAGGAGCACCGGGTCCTCGAGGTCGTCGCCGGGGTGGCGGGCCTCGTCCAGCCCGAGCAGGTACGTGTCCGAGCGCCCGGAGAATCCGCCGGAGCGGTAGTCGGCGACGTGGACGCGTCCGGGGCGCGGGCGATCGGCGGCGACCGAGAGCGCGCGGACGGCGTCGGCAAGGCGCTGTGCCGCTTCCGGCGGCGGGAGCCGGCTCCCGGACAGGACCTCGAGCTCCGCGAGCAGCTTTTCGAGCGCCGCGAGGGCCATGCCGTCGAGCTCGTCGCCGACGCGGGCGAATTCGGAGACGAAGCTCCGGCATCCGCGGGCGAGCGGGCGCAGGTCGCACTGCTCGCGCGTGGCCTCCGCGGCGAGCTCGAGCGCCCGTCCGGCGAAATCCCGCGCACGCCGCGCGGCCGCGACGCGGCGCGCCCGGCGCGCGTCCCGGCCTTCGAGCTCGTCGGGCCCGGCATCCTGGCGCGCGGCGGGGTCGTCGCCTTTCTCGAGCTCGGCGACGAGGCGATCGAGGCATGCGCGGTGGCGACGGGCGCCCCAGCCGATGCGCCCATCGCGGAAGGCGCGCGCAGCGGCGCGCGTGCCGGGAGCGCCGGCGGCCTGGCCCGGCATCCGCTCGAACGTGAGGGCGCCCGAGGCGAGCGCCTCGCGCAGCATCTCGGCCGCGAAGCCCTGGCCGATCCAGTTCAGGAAGGCGAGCGCGGCCTGGCCGGGCCGCGTGAACGGCGCGGCGACGCCCCCGGAGAACGTGCACGGGACGCCGTGCTCGCGGGAGAGCTCCCAGCAGAGCGCCGGATACGTCGAAGCATCCGTGTGGAGGATCTCCACGGCGTCGAAGGGCGTTCCGCCAGCGAGGATCCGGCGAAACGCCTCCCGGATCTCGTTCTCCTCGCCGGTCGCGCGGAAGAGTTTCGCGGTCCGCGCGCTGCGCGTCCACTCGGCGGGCGGGTCGGTGGCGAGGGCAGTGAGGCGGCTGCCGGCGATGCGTTCGAGCAGAGAACGCTCGACGGCGGTCAGTTCCTGGCCGTCGGGCAGGAGATGGAGGACTTCGTCGGCTGGCCTGCCCGCGGCCGCGTCGACCGCGCGACGCAGGACTTCCGCCGTGTCGACGAAGCCGCCGGCCGTCAGCGCCGCGTCGTAGCGGACGAGAATCGCCTTGAGCTCCTTGCGCTTGCGCTTGTCGGCAAACGCTCCCTCGGGCAGGGCGGCGGGCGAGATCCCGGCGGCGCGCAGCTCGTCGAACGTGCGGTGGACGGCCCGGTGAAAGCCCGGCCGATCGCGCAGCGGGCCGAAGTATGCCTTCTCGCCGAGCGCCTCGCCGCACGCCTGCTCGACGAGAGCGAGCGCCTGGGCGCGCGAGAGCAGCCGCAGCCCCTCGCGGGCGAGGTCCGCCCCGACGAGGCCGTGGGCGAGCGAGCGGACCGTCTCGACGCGCAGGTTCATCCAGGGATGCCCCTCCCGCGCGAGCCGCTCGAGCAATTGGTGGCCGATCGGCAGCGAAGGAGCAACGAGGACCTTTTCGGCGAGCGGCTGCTCCGCGCAGACCCGCGCGAGCTCCCGGATCAGGAGCGAGCCCTGTGGTGCAGGCGCGGGCTCTTCGTCGAACGGCAGGAAGGGCTGGATCGCCATCGGTCGCCATTCTTACGCAGATGAAAGGACAAACGAGGTCCGGTCGTTTCCTGGTTCACCGCGTGCCCCACTGCCGGGCGCGATACACTTCCCTCGGCTGCACGGGGGAGCCCACTTTGCGCCGCGGCGCGAAAGGCTGAGAGTCCGGCGCGATGTCGCCCGGAGACCCCGCGAACCTGATGCGGGTAATGCCGCCGTAGGGAGTTCGAATGAGCATTCGTCGCGAGGCCCTTCCTTCCAACGCCGTCGCCAACCGGGAGCCGCTGCCCGGCTCGCGCAAGGTCCATGTCGCCGGGCCGCACGGAATGCGCGTCCCGTTCCGAGAGATCGCGCTCCAGCCGACCCGCGGGATGCGAGGCGAGGCGGAGTTGAACGCTCCCGTGCGCGTTTACGACACGTCGGGCCCGTACACCGACCCGTCGGTCGCGATCGACCTCGACCGCGGCCTGCCGGAGCTGCGCCGCCCGTGGATCCTGGCGCGGGGCGAGTACGACCGCTCGGCGCCGCGAAGCGCCCGAGCGCGCCCGGGCTCGCGATGACGCGGCCCCGGGAAGTCCTGCGCGGGCGCGGCAACGTCACGCAGATGCACTACGCGAAGAAGGGCGTCGTCACGCCCGAGATGGAGTTCATCGCGATCCGCGAGAGCCTCCCGGCCGAGCTCGTTCTCGGCGAGGTCGCGCGCGGGACGGGCCATCATCCCCGCCAACATCAACCATCCCGAGTCCGAGCCGATGATCATCGGACGCAGGTTTCTCGTGAAGATCAACGCCAACATCGGCAACTCCTCCGTCGGATCCTCGATCGAGGAGGAAGTCGAGAAGATGACCTGGGCGACGCGCTGGGGCGGCGACACGGTCATGGACCTCTCGACCGGGCGCAACATCCACGAGACGCGCGAGTGGATCCTGAGGAACTCCCCGGTCCCGATCGGAACGGTCCCGATCTACCAGGCGCTCGAGAAGGTGGACGGCAAGCCCGAGGAGCTGACCTGGGAGATCTTCCGCGACACGCTCATCGAGCAGGCCGAGCAGGGCGTCGACTACTTCACGATCCACGCGGGCGTGCGCCTGGCGTACGTGCCCCTGACGGCAAGGCGCGTCACGGGGATCGTGTCGCGTGGCGGTGCGATCATGGCGAAGTGGTGCCTCGCGCACCACGTCGAGAGCTTCCTCTACACGCGCTTCGACGAGATCTGCGAGATCATGAAGGCGTACGACGTCTCGTTCTCGCTCGGCGACGGCCTGCGCCCGGGCTCGACGGCCGACGCCAACGACGAAGCCCAGTTCGCCGAGCTCGAGACCCTCGGGGAGCTCACGACGACGGCCTGGAAGCACGATTGCCAGGTCATGATCGAGGGCCCCGGGCACGTCCCGATGCACCTGATCCAGGAAAACATGGAAAAGCAGCTCGCCCTCTGCCACGAGGCGCCGTTCTACACGCTCGGGCCGCTCACGACCGACATCGCGCCCGGCTACGATCACATCACCTCGGCCATCGGCGCGGCGATGATTGGCTGGTACGGCACGGCCATGCTCTGCTACGTCACGCCGAAGGAGCACCTGGGACTGCCGAACAAGAAGGACGTCAAGGACGGCGTGATTGCGTACAAGATCGCGGCCCATGCGGCGGACCTGGCCAAGGGCCACCCGGGCGCGCGTGCCTGGGACGACGCGCTCTCGAAGGCGCGGTTCGAGTTCCGGTGGGAGGACCAGTTTCACCTCGCCCTCGACCCCGAGACGGCGCGCGAGTTCCACGACGAGACGCTGCCGGCCGAGGGCGCCAAGCTCGCACACTTCTGCTCGATGTGCGGGCCGCACTTCTGCTCGATGAAGATCACCCAGGACGTGCGCGACTACGCCACCGCCCTCGGCGTCGCCGAGGAGAAGGCGATCGAAAAGGGGCTCGCGGAGAAGTCCGAGGAGTTCCGGCGAGCCGGCGGAGACCTTTACAAGAAGGTGTAGGCTAGAATCGGGGAACACGCCCCGGGCGGGGTCGCCTGCCGCGTGCTGTTCTTGGCCATCGAAAGCGCGGAAGAGTTCGCGGGGACCGAACGGTTCGCGATCGAGCGCCGCCTCGGCGCCGGCGGCTTTGGAGTTGTCTATCGCGCGTACGACCGCAAGCGCTCGAGCGTCGTCGCCCTGAAGACACTGCGGCGTGCCGAGTCGGATGCGCTGTACCGATTCAAGCAGGAATTCCGGTCGCTCGCCGACATCGCTCATCCGAACCTCGTGACCCTCTACGAGCTCCTCTCGGAGACGGACCAGTGGTTCTTCACGATGGAGCTCGTCGAAGGGGTCAATTTTCTCCAGCTACGTGCGGGGAGCGGCGGCCGCGCCGGTCCGACGAGCCCGGCGCGAGCGGACCTCGGACCGCGTTCTCGACAGGCGCGTCGACGGCGGGCCCGGATGCTGCGGGCGGCATCTCGGCGGATGACGTGCCGCGGCGCGGCCTCGGCGCATCCATGGACGCCGCCACCCGCCCGCCTGCGAAGAGGGGCGCCTGCGGGCGGCGCTGCGCCAGCTCGCGGAAGGACTCCACGCTCTGCACCGCGCGGGCAAGCTCCATCGCGACATCAAGCCCTCGAACGTCCTGGTCGACGCAGCGAGGGCCGCGTCGTGCTGCTCGACTTCGGCCTCGTGTCGGACCTCGGACCCGAAGGGCTTCCTCCACAGCATCCACCTCGTGGGGACGCCGGCATACATGTCGCCGGAGCAGGCGGCCGGCCGTCCCGTGACCGAGGCGAGCGACTGGTACGGCGTCGGCGTGATGCTCTACGAGGCGCTCACAGGAGCGCGGCCGTTTCCGGGCGAGTTCCTGGACGTGCTCGTCGAGAAGCAGCGGGCGGCGCCCGCCCCGCCGCGCGCACTCGCGCCCTCGGTCCCGGAGGACCTCGACGCGCTGTGCCGGACGCTTCTCTCCCGCGAGCCGCAGGACCGGCCGTCGGCCGAGGAGATCCTCCGCCGGCTGGAAGGCTCACCGACGTCCGCTGGACTTCACCGTCCCCACTGCGTCCACCGCCGCCGCGCCCGCCGCTCTCTTCGTCGGCCGGCAGGAGCAGCTGGCCGAGCTCGACGCGGCCTTCGCCCGGACGAAGGAGGGCCATGCCGTAGTCGTCGTCGTGCGCGGCAGCTCCGGGATCGGAAAGACCGCGCTCGTGCGGCGATTCGTCGAGGGACGTCCAGCGCCGCGACGCCGCCGCAATCGTCCTCTCGGGCCGCTCGTACGAACAGGAGACGGTGCCGTACAAGGCGCTCGACAGCCTCGTCGACGCGCTTTCCCAGTACCTGCGGCGGCTGCCGCAGAGCGAGGCGGAGGCGCTCCTGCCCCGCGACCTGCTCGCCCTCGTGCGTCTCTTCCCGGTGCTCCGCCAGGTGGAAGCCGTGGCCCTGGCGCGCCGGCGAGTCGTCGCGATCCCGGACTCGCTCGAGCAGCGGCGCCGGGGATTCCGCGCGCTGCGGGAGCTCCTCGGCCGGATCGCCGACACCGCTCCGCTCGTTCTTTTCATCGACGACCTGCAGTGGGGGGACGCGGACAGCGCGGCGCTGCTCTCGGAGCTCCTGCGCCCGCCCGACCCGCCGCCGCTCCTGCTCGTCGGATGTTTCCGCGTCGAGGCGGACTCCGACAACCATCTCTGGAGGACGCTGCTCGGCTTGCGCGCGGCCGGCTCGCAGGAGCTCGAGGTCCGCGAGCTCGTCGTCGGCGAGCTTCCGGAACGGGAGGCGGAAGAGCTCGCGGGAGCGCTTCTCGCAGCGCACCCGCCTCCGGCGGGCGTGTCCGCCCGATCGATCGCGCGCGAGTCGCGGAGGCAACCCCTTCTTCATCGACGAGCTCGCGCGACACGTTCGCGAGGGCGCGGAGCGCAAAGACGCAAGCCGAGCGCGGCAGTCGGTCCCGTGCACCTGGACGACGTGATCTGGGCGCGCGCGTCGCGCCTGCCCGAGGACGCGCGGCGGCTGCTCGAGACCATCGCGGTCGCCGGCCAGCCGATCGACCGTGGCGGTCGCGCGCCGGGCCGCGGGCATCGCGGAGGACGACCAGCCGGCGCTCGCGGTGCTGCGGGTCGGGCACTGGATTCGCGGTGCCGGAGGCGTAGTCCGACGAGCAGATCGAGATCTACCACGACCGGATCCGCCAGACGGTCGTCGCGCGCCTCACGCCGCAGGACCGCGAGAGCGCGCACCAGAGGCTCGCCTTCGCGCTCGAGAGCTCCAGCATTCCCGATCCAGAGACCCTGGCGATCCACTACCAGGGCGGCGGGTCGAAGGAGCGGGCCGCGATCTACGCCGCCGACGCGGCGGCGAAGGCCGCCGAGGCGCTGGCCTTCGACCGCGCGGCGCGGCTCTACAAGCTCGCCCTGGAGCTCGGGACCACGGACGCGGCGGTGCGGCCAGGGCTTCGTGTCAAGCTCGGTGACGCGCTCGCCAACGCGGGCCGCGGGGCCGAGGCGGCGCACGCGTACCTCGCGGCCGCGAGGGCGCCAGTGCGGCCGAGGCGCTCGAGCTGCAGCGACGGGCCGCCGAGCAGCTCCTGCGCAGCGGTCACGTCGACGAAGGACTCGCGGTTCTGCAAGCGGTCCTCGATGGCATCGGCATGAAGCTGCCGTCGACGCCGCGACGGGCCCTGCTGTCGTTTCTCCTGCGGCGGATCCAGCTTCGGTTGCGAGGTCTCTCTTTTCGCGAGCGCGCAGCGAGCGAGATTCCGGTCGACGATCTGATCCGCATCGACACATGCTGGTCCGTCGCCACGGGCCTGTCCCTGATCGACACGATCCGCGGGCGGGACTTTCAGACGACGGCACATCCTGCTCGCCCTGAAGGCCGGCGAGTTGTACCGCGTCGCGAGGGCCATGGGCTCCGAGGTCGCGCTACACCGCATCACCTCGGGGATGGCCGGCCAGGCACCGCACGAAGAGACTCGTCGATCGGGCGATGTCCCTGGCCGACCGGGTCGAAGCATCCGCACGCTCTCGCGATGGCCTACCTTGGCGCCGAGCATCGGCGCTTACCTCGAAGGCCGTTGGGAGGCGGCCTGGGAGCTCGGGCAGAAGTGCGAGGAGATCCTCCGGGAGCAATGCACCGGAGTCGCCTGGGAGCTCGACATGGTGCACGTCATTCTCCCCGGGCTCTCGTTCTTCTGGGGAGGCTGCGCGAGCTGGCAGAGCGGCTGCCGAGGTTCCTCGAGGAGGCGGCTCGAGCGAGGAGATCTCTTCGCCGCCACCAGCCTGCACATGCGTCACTCCTACCTTCTGTCGCCTGATTTCGGACGAGCCGGAGAAGGCGCGAAGAGCCCTCCGGAAGGCTGCCGAGCGGTGGTCGCATCAGAGCTTCTACCTGCAGCACTACTTCCAGCTCTTCGGTGACGCCGAGATCTCCCTCTACTCGGGCTCCGGGCAGGGCGCCTGGAAGGAGCTCTCCGAGCGCTGGTGGGGCCTGAAACAGCTCGCTCGTCCTGCGTTCGCAATACTTTCGCATCGAGTCGCTGTCACCTGCGCGCGCGCTGCGCCCTGTCGGCTGCGGAGAGCGACAACGTGTCCGGCTCCAACCGCGGCGAGGTTCCTGCGGCTCGCCGCGCGAGACGCGCAGGCGTATCGCGGGCGAAAAGGCGCCGTGGGGCGACCCGCTGGCGGCGCTCCTGCGCGCCGGAGTCGCTTCGCATTCGTGGACGAGCGAGAGAAGCGCGCTCGAACGTCTGGCCGCGGCCGAGGCCGGCTTCGACGCGGCGAAGATGGCGCTCTACGCCGCCGCCGCGCGGCGCTGCCGCGGGCTGCGTCCTCGGCGGCGAGGAGGGGCGCACCCTGGTCGAGTCGTCGGACTCGTGGATGGGGGCCGAGCGCATCAAGAATCCCGAGCGGATGACCGCCATGCTGGCGCCGGGCCGATGGAAACAAAGGACAGACCTTGATCCGTGCAGCAGCACTCGCGGCCTTCCTCGGAGGAGCCGGCAAGCTACAAGGTGATCGCGACGATCGAGGCGGGCGACGAGGGCTGCATCCCGCGGGAGGAGCTCGCGAGGCCTGTCGCTCGTGCCGCGAAGCTCGGCGGGGAGCGGTCATTCTCTGCGCCGAGAAGCAGGACTCGCCCCCCGTGTGAACGTACGTCGCGCTCGGAAGGGTCGGCACCGCGAACTGCACGACGCTCGCGGCGAAGGTCATCGTGCAGAACGCCCGCAGCGCGACGGCGCGCGCGTCCGGAACTACTTGAGCGCCTTGCGGACTTGCGCGAGTTCCTTGCTCTTGGCCTTGTCGACCTTCGGGTAGGCGAGATCGAGCTTCTCGAGCGCCCGGATCACGGTGGCCGCGACCGCGAGGCGGGTGAACCACTTGTTGTCGGCCGGGATGACGTGCCAGGGCGACCACTCCGTGCTCGTCGCGCGGATCATGTCCTCGTAGGCGGTCATGTAGTCGTCCCAGAATCCCCGCTCCTTCGCGTCGTTGATCGAGAACTTCCAGTTCTTGTCGGGCATGTCGAGGCGCTCGAGGAAGCGCTGCTTCTGTTCCTTCTTGGAAACGTTGAGGAAGAACTTGAGAACGACGTACCCGTTGCGCGAGAGGTAGCGCTCGAATGCGTTGATGTCCTCGTAGCGCTCCTGGAAGATTTTCCTCGTCACGAGGTCGGGCGGAAGCTTCTGCGCCCCGAGGAACTCCGGGTGCACCCGCACGACGAGGACCTCTTCGTAGTACGAGCGGTTGAAGATGCCGATCCGTCCGCGCTCGGGCACGCACTTCATCGTGCGCCAGAGAAAATCGTGATCGAGCTCTTCCGGGGAGGGAGACTTGAACGAGTTCACCTGCACGCCCTGCGGGTTGACGCCGGACATGACGTGCTTGATGGTGCCGTCCTTGCCCGCCGCGTCCATCGCCTGGAACACGAGGAGAACCCCCCAGCGGTCCTGGGCGTAGAGCTTGCCCTGCAGGTCGGCGAGCATCTCGACGCCTCTGCGCAGCATGGCCTTTGCTTCCTTGCCCTCGAGGGACAGCCCGGCCGTGTCGGCCGGGTCGCGGTGGCTCAGGCGGAACTTCTTGCCCGGCTCGACCCGGCAGCGGCGGATGACGCGGTCGGCCTGCTTTTCTCCGGACTTCTTCATGGCCGGGCATTCTATCCGGGCCGGGCCGGCCTGCAAGCGTCTTGCCTCGCGCCGAGATCTGCGGGCCGTGTCGGACCGAGGACGGGATCCCTCGTCGCGGGGCTCCCCGGGATGTGACGGGCGAGGGCGCCGCGCGCTTCGCCCGTCACACCTTGATGAAGATGCGTTTGCGGTGGAGCAGGCCGCACAGCGCGACCCATACGCCGAGGTATGCGAGCGCGAAGAGAAGGGACCCGAGGCGAGGGTCGGCGAAGCGGTCGAAAATGGTTCGGTAGATTGCCGTCCAGAGCGACCGCGGCTTTCCATCCGGCCCGGCGACCTTGATCGCGATCAGCGCGATGGCGCCGAGCGTCGAGAGCGTGAACGCCGCGATTGCGTTGCGGCCGAGCCAGACGAGCGGCGCGGCCAGGCGCTTCCATCCCCGGAGGTCCACGGCCCACACGCAGGCTGCCAGGCTCATGCACGCGAGGCCCGACATCAGGAGCGCATAGGACGAGGTCCAGAGGCTCTTGTTGATCGGGAAGACCCCGCCCCAGAGAAGGCCCGCGCCGGCCGCAATGGCGCCCGCGGCGAGGAGGTCGCGGATCCTTCGCGGGGCCGGGGCGTCCCCGCGCAACCGCTCGCCAGCCACCACGCCGAGGAGCGTCGTGGCGATCGCCGGCAGCGTGGACAGCAGCCCTTCCGGGTCCCATCCGGGCTTCCAGGTGTGCGCGCCGAAGATGGCGTGATCGATCCGGGCGGCGAGATTGCCCTCGGGATCGAACGGACCCGGGCCCATGAGCGCCCAGTAACCGGCGAGCAGCGCCGCCGCCGCTGCCGCAGCCGCGCGCGCTCCCCCGGAAAGAAAGATCGCGCCGGCGACCAGAACGCAAACGCCGATGCGCTGGAGGACCCCGGGAAGGCGCATGTGCTCCTTGTGAAAGGCGAAGAAGCTCGCCACACCGAGCCCGAGGCCGAGGGCGACGATCACCGCTGCGCGTACGGCGAGGTGCCGCCCGAGTGTCGCCGCCGCCGACCCGGCCGCGCGGCGCTTGCCGAAGGAGAGCGCCATGGCGACTCCGGCGACGAAGAGGAAGAACGGGAAGATCGTGTCGGTGTAGGTCCAGCCGTTCCATTCCGCGTGGGCGAGCTGCGGATACACGGCGGACCAGGTACCCGGGTTGTTCACGAGGATCATGCCGGCGATCGTGGCGCCGCGCAGAACGTCGACCGAGTCGAGCCGGTCCGGAAGGGCGTTGGTGATGGGGCCACTCTACCGCCGCCTGCCCCCGGGCTAAACTTGGCCTTCCATGAAAAGCGCGGCGAGCTTCTCATTCCTTCTCGCGGCCGCCGCTCTTGCCGGCCCGGCCGCGGCCACCGACAGCGCGCGAGCAGGCCCGTACCAGGTGACGCTGCGGCTGCCGTCCTCCGGCCTCTACGCCGGGGAAGAGATGGAGATCGAGTTCCGGGTCGAGCGGCTGGACGGCGCAGGAGCCGATCCGTCAAAGGGCCCGGCTCCGCTCATGTGGGCGCGCATTCGCGCGGTCGTGGACATGCCGAGCATGCCTGCGATGCCCCGCTTCGACGAGATCGCGCACCGCGAGGGGATCCCGGGCGTCTACGGAGTCCATCCGGTCCTTCCGCACGGCGGCGACTACCGGTTGTGCCTCACGATTCTGCCGCCGGAGATCCAGCCGATCGGGGACTCGCAGCCGACGGGAGCGTTCGATGTCGAATTTCCGCTGACCGTCAGCGACGCCACGTCGAGCCCCACGCGCGAGTCGGCGAAAGTCAAACCATTCGTCCTGGACCTCGTCGCGTCGCCTCGCCGTCCGATCACGGGCGAGCCGGTCGATCTCGAGCTCCGGGTGCGCCTCGCGAGCAGCTTCGACCTGCGCGAGGTGACCGATTTCGACGTGCAACACGAAAAGCTGATGCACCTCTTCATCGTGAGCCAGGACCTCTCGGAGTTCGCCCACGAGCATCCGAAGCTGGAGGGCCCGGGGCTCTTCCGCCTGACGTACAGGTTTCCGCGGGCAGGGCCCTACAGGATTTTCGCCGACGTGGCGCCGAAGGACTCCGGCTCGCAGATCCTGTCGCTGCCGATCGTCGTCGGCGAAGGAAGTGGGCACTCGGTTTCGACAGCGGCACGCGTCGCGAGTACCCGCGCCTCTCTGGCTACGCCCGAGGGCGGCGTCCCCGCGGGCCGCACCGTGATCGTGACGGCCACTCTGACGGACGAGAAGGGCCGCCCGGTCAGTGATCTCGAGCCGTGGCTCGGGGCGCTCGGGCACCTGCTGCTCATCCACCAGGACGGGGAGACCTTCGCGCACGCGCACCCGGACGAGCGCGAGCGCGGCGTGGGAAAGGACGGCCGGATCCCGTTCCTCGTGCGGCTGCCGAAGCCCGGCCCCTACAAGGGCTGGCTCCAGTTTCAGCGCAAGGGCAGGGTCGAGACGGTCGAAATCTCCGTGACGGCGGTCAATTCGGCCGTCGCGCGGTGACCCGGCGCCCGGGGGGGGGCGCCGGGTCGGTCGCTTTTGCGCCGAACCTTCCCGCGAGGCCGTCGGGCTCGCGGCCGGCCGTCCAGGAGTCGTCCACGCGCAGCTTCTGAAGGTCGATCACCGTCACGACGTCCGCGTGCGTGGCCGACACGAAGGCCCGTCCGCCGTCGGGCGCGAGGAGCAGGCCGACGGGCGCAGGGCTCGCGCCGAAGCGTTTCTGGAACCCGCGCGTCTCCGTCCCCGCGACCGCCTCGCGGCCGATCGGAATCCGCGCGGCCTGGACTCGCGTGGCCGTGTCGTAGACCCCGACGTCGCCCGACCCGGTGAACGTCGCGACCGCGCGGCGCCCGTCCGGCGTGATCTTGATGCGGATCGGAAATTCGGAGGCGCTGATCGTGAACACGGGCGCGAGCGTCTTGACGTCGATGACCGTGATCGTGTTCGCATCGCGGTTGGCGACCCAGATTTCCCGGCCGTCCGGCGTCGCGTCGAGGCCCTCGGCGCCCTTGCCGGTCGGGATGTCCTTGACGATCCTGCCCGTGGCGAGGTCGATCACGGTCACCGATCCTCCCGCGAGCGAGGTGACGTAGGCGCGCTTGCCGTCCGGCGAGGCCGCGACCATGTGCGACACCTCGCGCCCGGTCAGAATGCGGGCGGCGACCTTCGCCGCCTGCGGGTCGACGACGACGAGCTCGCGCGTGCCTTCTGCCGTAACGAGCAGGCGGCCGTCCGGGAGGGCCTTCAACCCGTGCGGCCGCGAGTTGGCGCCGATGTCGATGCGGGAGGTGATCCTGGCGCTGGCCAGATCGACGAGCGTCACCATGTGTCCGGGCTCGGTCTTGCTGCCGTAGCTCGCGACTGCCGCCGTCTTGCCGTCGGAAAGCAGCTCCACCTCGTGTGCCCCGGCTTCGACGGCCATCGTCGTCCGCAGCTTGCCGGTCGCGGCGTCGAGGATCGAGACCGTGCCGTCCGACTTGTTCACGACGACGAGCAAGTCCGCGCTCGCCTTCGGGACCGGCGTCGGAGATGTGCGCGGCCTCGGAGTGGCCGAGGCGCGTGGGGCGGGCGGGGTGTCCGGGGGCGCATCGGGGGGGGCGACGGACGTCGCGGCCGAGGAGGTCTCCGCCTGCGGCATGGTCCCCGGGGGGGCCACCGCGTTGGGCGACGCCGAGGCCACCTGGAGGGCGAGCAGCGTGGTGACGGCGAGGTGAAGCATGGGTCCTCCGGTTACGATTTCAGGATCACGAGCTCGCCGGGCCTGGACGAGAGGCCAGCGGGCGGCGCCGCAACGCGCACGGCGTAGTCGTCCTCGATGCGGACGCCGAACTTCCCCGGCAGGTAGATGCCGGGCTCGATGGTCACGGTGTTGCCGGCCGCCAGCGGCGCGGCGTTGCCGCGCACGAGATAGGGAGGCTCGTGGCCGTCCATTCCAAGCCCATGGCCGAGGCGATGCGTGAAGAACTCGCCGTAGCCCGCATCTTCGATCACGCGGCGGGCCGCGCGATCGACGTCTTCGGGCGCCGCCCCAGCCTGGAGCGCCTCGATTCCGGCCAGCTGTGCGCGATCGACGGCCCCGTAGACCTTCCGAACCTCGTCCGAGGGCTTGCCGAACGAGACCGTACGGGTCACGTCGGAGTTGTAGCCCCGCACCTTGCAGCCCGCGTCGATCAGGACGATGTCGCCCGGGGCAAGCCGCCGGTCCCCGGGCCCGCCGTGCGGAAGCGCCGCCGACGGACCGAACTGCACGAGGCCGCCGCCGTGCACCCCCTGCGCCTGGAACTCCTGCTCCAGGATCGCCGACACTTCGCTCTCGGTCTTTCCCGCCGCGAGCTTGCGGTGCGTGGACGCGATGGCCAGGTTGGTGCGGCGCGCGGCGTCGCGGAGGAAGGCCTGCTCCTCCGGGCTCTTGACCATGCGCTGCGCATCGAACGTCGCGGTCGCGTCGAGGGCCTGCACGGGGGCGATCGCGAGCAGGCGCGTGACCGTGTCGTAGGCGGTGGTGCCCTCGATGCCGGCGATCTTCACCTTCGAGAACAGCTTCGCGGTCAGCGCGATCGGGTCCTCATCCTCGTTCCACGTGACGACCTCGTCCACGATGGCGTCGCGGCGGTGGTTCTCCGCTTCGAAGAACGGGGTCACCAGGACGGCCGGGCCTTCGGTGAAGAGCAGCAGCGCCGTCAGCCGTTCGCTGCGGCCCATTGCGAGGTTCGCCGCATAGGCCAGGTTGGTCGACGGCGTCACGAAAAGGACGTCGGCGCCAGCGGCCTTCGCCGCCGCGCGCAGGCGCCCCTGGCGGTCGCGGAACGCGTCGGGCTTCAGGCCCGCGGGCAGCACAATTGCGGGTTCCGTTGCCGCTGCGCCTCGCGCGACCGGCAGGGCGGCAGTGGCTGCGGCGGCTCCCGTCGCGGTCATCCAGCGGCGTCGTGTCAGCGGCATCGAGGGCCCTCCGTGGCGGCGCGTAGGATACCGGTTTTCGCCGGGGCGGAGGGACGGCCGAGGGTGATGCAGGGCATAGCTGCTATAACGCCTGGAAGGAGGCCCCCATGCCGTACGACCCGAGAATGACCGCGCCGATGCGCGAGGAACTGACGCGCGCCGGATTCCGGGAGCTGCGCACGCCCGAGGAGGTGGACGCGCAAGTCGCCCGGGCCGAGGGCCCGATGCTCGTCGTGGTGAACTCGATCTGCGGCTGCGCGGCCGGAATCGCGCGGCCCGGGATCCTGATGTCGCTCTCCCATCCGAAGGCGCCGCCCACGCGGACGACGGTGTTCGCCGGCCAGGACATCGAAGCCACGGCGCGGGCGCGCAGCTACTTCACGGGCCACGCGCCCTCGTCGCCGCAGGTCGCGATCCTCTCGGGCGGCAAGCTCGTCTTCATGCTCCAGAGGCACGAAATCGAGGGCCGCTCCGCTCCGGAGATCGCCGCGCGCCTGACGGCGGCCTACGACGCGTTGCCGGCGTAGGAGAGAAGGCCGGGCTCTTAGGAAGGGTCGCCGCGACGGTCGCCCCGGCGGCGATCGCCACTGGCGTTCTTCGCGGGAGAAAATCGGGCGTGGGCCCGCCGGTCGTCGGCGCGCCGCTCGTTCGTATTTCTGCGCTCGGAGCTACTGCGACGCTCCGTAGGGTTTTCTTTCTGGCTCATCCGCCGGGGCTTCCTTTTCTTCATGAAATTTTCCGACCCGGGGGTAACAGGCGCGGGCCCAGTGCCATTCCCGCGCCCATCAGTAGACGCCCCCGGTCAGGTGGACGATCGCGGTCCACAGTCCGCGGCTGAATCGGAACGTCAGGAGCGGGACGACGATTGCGGCCGCGCCCCAGACGACGAGGGTGATCGGAAGCGGCCAGTCGGGCGCGAAAGCCGACGCGATCATGAGGCCGAACGCCACGACGAACGTGTTGATGTCGAGCGAGCCGACCCACTGCCCGTGCTCGCGCGCGAACCGGACGCCGCAGCAGGAACAGGCCTCGTGCATGCGGAAGTAGGTCCGGAAGAGCCGGCCTCTTCCGCACACGGGACAGCGCAGCTGCAATCCGCGCCAGACGACGGCGCGCCAGTAGCCCTCGGGCCAGCCACCCCCGCGGCGCGCGGTCGTTCCGCGCCAGGGAAGGACGGGAGTGGGGTTGGGCTCCGGGGCGGCCATGGACCGTCGATCTTAACCCGCGGCCGGGGCCAGGCTGTAGACTGCACTTCCGGAGGAACCATGGCCCGCAAAAGTCTGTCCCGCTCGACCGCCCAGGCGCTCGGCCCGATCGTCGTTCCGCTGGTCACGAAGGTGGCCCTGCCGCTCGCGATCGAGAGCCTTCGCCGCGGCGGAAAGTTCGACACCGACCGTTTCTACGCGGAGGCGAAAGAGAGTCTCGCGAAGGGATTCGAGAAGAGCCGCCCCGAGCTCGACGATCTGAAGGACCAGCTCGCGGACAAGAGCTCCGACCTCTACGGCGAGATCCGCAAGCAGGGGGCCGCGCTGCTCGAATCGCTCACGGAGCGCGGCTCGTCGCTCGCCGACGATTGGATGGGCCGCGTTCGCCCGCGCCGCCGCCGCTTTCGCCTCGTGCACGCGCTCGGCATCCTCGCCGTCATTGGCGTGGGCGTGGCGCTCGTCGGAAGGAAATAGGCGGGTAACCACCCATGAGGGCGGCCCAAGGGCCGCCCGCTACCCGACGGCCAGGCGCTTGTATTTGATTCTGTGCGGCTGGTCCGCGTCCATCCCGAGGCGCCGTTTCCGGTCGGCCTCGTACTCCTGGTAGTTGCCCTCGAACCATACGGTCTGGCTGTCGCCCTCGAAGGCCAGGATGTGCGTGGCGACGCGATCGAGGAACCAGCGGTCGTGGCTGATGACGACGGCGCAGCCGCCGAAGTTGAGCAGGGCCTCCTCGAGGGCGCGCAGCGTGTCCACGTCGAGGTCGTTGGTCGGCTCGTCGAGCAGGAGCACGTTGCCGCACCGCTTGAGCGTTCGCGCCAGGTGCAGCCGGTTGATCTCGCCGCCCGAGAGGTCGCCGATCCGCTTCTGCTGGTCCGCGCCCTTGAAGTTGTACATCGCGACGTAGGCGCGCGAGGGGATCTCGCGCTTGCCGAGGATCATCTTGTCGAGCCCGCCCGAGATCTCGTCGTGCACGGTCCTGGAAGGGTCCGGACGGTCGCGGTCCTGGTCCACGTAGGAGGGGACGACCGTGTCGCCGACGACGAGCTTGCCCGCGTCCGGCTTCTCCTTGCCGACGATCATCTTGAAGAGGGTCGTCTTGCCGGCGCCGTTGGGTCCGATGATGCCGACGATTCCGCCGCGCGGCAGATCGAAGGACAGGTCCTCCATCAGAAGACGGTCCCCGTACGCCTTGCGGACGTGCTCGGCCCGCACGACCACGTCGCCCAGGCGCGGGCCGGCGGGGATGAAAAGCTCCTGCGTCTCCCCGCGCTGCTCCGGGCCCGCTTCGGTCAGGAGCGCCTCGTACCGGTCGATGCGGGCACGGCTCTTGGCGTGCCGCGCGCGGGGCGACATCTTGATCCACTCGAGCTCGCGCTGCAGCGTGCGGCGCTTGGCCGTTTCCGCCTTCTCTTCGAGCTCGAGGCGTCCTTCCTTCTGCTCGAGCCAGCTCGAGTAGTTGCCCTTCCACGGAATGCCCGCGCCGCGGTCGAGCTCGAGGATCCAGCCGGCGACGTTGTCGAGGAAGTAGCGGTCGTGCGTCACGGCGACGACGGTGCCCGGGTACTCCGCGAGGTGCCGCTCCAGCCACGCGACCGACTCGGCGTCGAGGTGGTTGGTCGGTTCGTCGAGCAGCAGCAGGTCCGGCTTCTCGAGGAGGATCTTGCAGAGGGCGACGCGGCGCTTCTCGCCGCCCGAGATCTTCGTCACATCGGCGTCCGGAGGAGGCAGGCGCAGTGCGTCCATCGCGATCTCGAGCTGGCGGTCGAGCTCCCACGCGTTGGAGGCTTCGATCGCGTCCTGCACCCGCTGGTATTCGGCCATGACCTTGTCGCTCTCGGCCTCGGAAAGCTCCTCGGCGAGCTTCTCGTTCAGCTCCTCGAAGCGCTTCAAGAGACCGCGCGTCTTCGCGACGCCCTCTTCGACGTTGCCCAGCACGTCCTTCGACGTGTCGAGCCGCGGGTCCTGCGGAAGAAATCCGATCCGCGTTCCCTCGGCCGCGAAGGCCTCGCCGGCGAAATCCTTCTCGACGCCCGCCATGATCTTGAGCAGCGTCGACTTGCCCGCGCCGTTCAATCCCAGGACGCCGATCTTCGCGCCCGGCAGGAACGAGAGGTAGATCCCCTTCAGGATCTCCCGCTGCGGCGGGACGACCTTTCGCAGATTGACCATGGAATAGATGTACTGGTGTGCCATAAGAACGGGGGAGTCTATACGAGTTGGGGTCAGACCTTGATCCTGTACTCTCCCGCCGAGGCCGCTGGGTACCGATTCAAGGTCTGACCCCGACGTTGATTCCCATCGTGCCGAGGAGGCGCTCCTCGTAGCGGGGGCTCGCAAAACCCGCTTCGCGCATCAGCTTCTCCACGCCGCGCTGCCCGGGGTACCGGGCGAGCGACTCCGGAATGTAGAGATAGGTGTCGGCGTCGCCGTGGAAAATCCAGCCGATGGCCGGCATCATCGTGCGCAGGTAGGCGCCGTAGAGCGCTGCAGCGACCGCGTTGTCGGGCTTGCCGAAATCGAGCACCACGACCCGGGCCCCGGGGGCGAGAACACGCCGGATCTCCAGGAGCGCTGCGGGGATGTCCGCGATGTTGCGCAGGCCGTAGCTGATCGTGATGACGTCGAAGGCGCCGTCCCCAAAGGGCAGCCGGAGCGCGTCGGCCTGGACGAATCGGCTCTTGCTTGCGGAGGCGATGCGCCGCCTCCGTGCCACGGCGAGCATCGGGAGCGTGAAGTCGGCACCCGTGACGGATCCGGCCCCGAGCTCCTCGGCCAGGAAGCACAGGTCGCCGCTCCCGCAGCAGAGGTCGAGCACGCGCGCGCTGCCCCGGGGCCGGCCGGCGAGCGCCAGGCGCACCGCGTGACGCTTCCATCGCCGGTGCATCCCGAAGCTCATGAGGTCGTTGACGAGGTCGTAACGCCACGCCAGGCGCGAGAACATTTCCCGCACCCGGGGTGCGCGCTGCGCGTCGTAGGACAGGTACTTGTTCGTCACTCGGCCCGGGTCAACTATAGACGCCGTCCGGCGGAGGGTTGGTCCTGCTGTAAAATCCGCAGCCCATGGCCGATCCGAACGGAAAGCCGGTCAGCGTCACCGAAGCGCGCCGCGTCGCCGAAGAGGCACGCGAGACCGAGTGGACGGCGCCGTCCTTCCTGAAGCAGATTTTCCTCGGCAACTTCCGCCTCGACCTCGTCCATCCTTTCCCGGAGCCTGCCCCCGAGCGGCCGGAGTTCCGCGACTTCATGGCGAGGCTCGAGCGCTTCCTCGTGGACCGGGTGGACTCCGACGCGATCGACCGCGACGGGAAGATCCCGCCTTCCGTCGTCTCCGGCCTCGCGGACCTCGGGGCGTTCGGCATGAAGATCCCGAAGGAGTACGGCGGCCTGGGCTTGACGCAGCGCGAGTACGGCGATGCCTTGAAGCTCATCACGAGCCGCGACGCGAACCTGATCGTGCTGCTGTCGGCGCACCAGTCGATCGGCGTGCCGCAGCCCTTGAAGCTCTTCGGCACGAAGGAACAGAAGAAGAAGTACCTGCCGCGGCTGGCCCGGGGCGAGATCTCCGCGTTCGCGCTCACGGAGCCGAACGTCGGATCGGACCCAGCCAACCTCGCGACGACGGTCCGGCGAACGCCCGAGGGCGACTACATCCTGGACGGCGAGAAGCTCTGGTGCACGAACGGCACGGTCGCGAGCCTCTTCGTCGTCATGGCGCGGCACCCGGACACGAAGAAGATCTCGGCCTTCATCGTCGAGAAGGCGTGGCCGGGCGTCGAGATCGGCGAGCGCTGCCACTTCATGGGCCTGAAGGCGATCGAGAACGGAATCCTCCGCTTCCACGGCGTGCGCGTGCCCAGGGAGAACCTCCTCTGGGGCGAGGGCAAGGGCCTGAAGCTCGCCCTGATCACGCTGAACACCGGCCGCCTGACGCTGCCGGCTTCCTGCGCGGCGCTCGGCAAGCGATGCCTCGAGATCTGCCGCACCTGGGGCAATGAGCGCGTGCAGTGGGGCTTGCCCGTCGGCCAACACGACGCGATCGCGCAGCTGCTCGCCGAGATGGCGGCGACGACGTTCGCCATGGACGCGGTGACGGACCTCGCCTCCTCGATGGCCGACATGGGCGATCGCGACATCCGCCTCGAGGCGGCCGTGGCCAAGATGTGGAGCTCGGAAGAGGGCTGGAAGATCATCGACCGAACGATGCAGATCCGCGGCGGCCGCGGCTACGAGACGGCGGACTCGCTGCGCGCGCGGGGCGAGGCGCCGATTCCGGTCGAGCGCATGATGCGCGACTTCCGGATCAACCTCATTTTCGAGGGCTCCTCGGAGGTCATGCGGCTCTTCATCGCGCGCGAGGCCGTGGACCGGCACCTCGGGGTCGCGGGCGCGTTTGCGGACCCGAAGGTCCCGCTCGGAAAGCGGCTGGCCGCGTTGCCGCGGATGGCGGCGCACTATTCCTGGTGGTATCCCTCGCGCTGGTTCGGGTGGGGCCGCTGGCCGCGCTTTGCCGAGTTCGGTCGGCTCGCCGGCCACGTCCGCTACGTGGACCGCACCACGCGGCGGCTGGCGCGGGCGATGTTCCACTTGATGCTCCGGCACGGGCCGAAGCTCGAGAAGCGGCAGGCCCTGCTCTTCCGCACGGTGGACGTCGGCGCGGACCTCTTCGCCATGGCGGCGACGCTCTCGCGCGCGAACCAGCTCTCGCGCGCCGGGGCGGCCGAGGCGCCGCAGGCGGCCGAGCTCGCGGACATTTTCTGCCGGACCCTGCGCCGCCGCATCGCCGCCCACTTCCGTGCCATGCGCGGCAACGATGACGTCGCAAAATACCGGACGGCGCGGCGCCTGCTCGACGGGGAGCACCTCTGGCTCGAGCGCGGCATGACGCCGATGGCGATGGCGGCGGAGCTCGCGGCCGAGGGAGTGCCTTGCGAACCGGCGGCGGCCCTGCGATGACCTTTCCGGCCATCCGGAGGATCCCGGTCGCCGTCCTGCTTGCGGTTGCCGCCGTGCGCCTCGCTGCGGCCGATGACCTGCCGAAGGGAGGCGAGTTCAAGGCGACTGCGACCGTCACCTCGAAGGAGGGGACCCGCAGCATGGGCTTCGACGTGGTCATCACGAACCCGTTGAGCCTCGAGCAGGCCCAGTTCTTCCGACGCGTCCTCGAGGAGGGCGGCCAGCAGGTGCTGCTGAACACGATTCGAGGCTCGGGGCGCGGGCGGATCCGGCTCGGGGCGTTCGAATACCCGATCGACCTGGTCGTTGCCGAAAAGACGAAGGACGGCGAGCGCTACAGCGTCGTCACCGCCCGCACGATGAGCTACGAGGAAGCGCAGGAGGGGCGGCCGTCGGTCGACTTCCCCTTCACGATCATCGTGTTCGACGTTCCCGGATTCGGCAAAGGCGAGGGCCGCATTTTCACGAAGGCCGCGCTCTACGTGGACGAGGACGGCCACATCCGCGCCGAACAGTTCGAACACGACCCGGGGACGCTGAAGGACGTCAAGCGGCTCAAGTAGTCAGAGCCCCGGCACCTCGTCGGTTCCCTCGTTGATTCCCTCGAACAGAATCGTCGACAGGTACCGCTCGCCGGTGTCCGGCAGCATCGCCAGGATGACGGAGCCCTTCGGGGCCTTCGCGGCGACCTTTTTCGCGGCCGCGAACGTGCCGCCCGAGGAGAGGCCGCAGAAGATGCCCTCCTTCGTGGCGAGGTCGCGCGCGGCGTCGCGCGATTCGAGGTCGCCGACGAGCACGATCTCGTCGTACACGCTGCGGTCGAGGACGGCCGGAATGAAGTTGGGCGTCCAGCCCTGGATCTTGTGCGGCTTCCACTCCTGTCCCGAGAGCAGAGCCGCCCCTTCCGGCTCGGTGACGACGATCTTCACGTCGGGGCGCGCTGTCTTGATCATCTCGCCAGCCCCGGTCAGAGTGCCGCCGGTGCCGTACCCGGTGACCCAGTAGTCGAGGCGCTTGCCCGCGAAGTCGAGCAGGATCTCGGGGCCGGTCGTGTTTCGGTGGTACTCGGGGTTGGCGGGGTTCTCGAACTGCCGCGCCAGGAACCAGCCGTTCTTGGCCGCGAGCTCTTCGGCCTTCTTGACCATGCCGGTGGCGCGCTCGGCGGCGGGGACGAGCACGACCTTTGCCCCGAGGGCGCGCATCAGCTTGCGGCGCTCGATCGAGAAGCTGTCGGACATCAGCGCGACGAAGGGGTAGCCCTTGACGGCGCACACCATCGCGAGGGCGATGCCGGTGTTGCCCGAGGTCGCCTCGATGACGGTCTGGCCGGGCTTCAAAGTCCCGCGCCGCTCGCCGTCCTCGATGATCGCGATCGCGAGACGGTCCTTCACCGAGGAGAGAGGATTGAATGCCTCGCACTTGACGTACATCGTCACGCCCGCAGGCGCGAGGCGGTTGATCTTGACGACGGGCGTGTTGCCGATCGTGCCGAGGATGCTTTCGTGGATCATGAACTGTCCTCCTTACGGTCGCCGGAGAGCGCTAGGATACGGCTTCATGAGAGCAATTCCAATCGGGGCGATTCTTGGCCTGAGCCTGGGTTTCGCCGCGGCGGCCCGCGCGGCAACTCCCCGCACCATGCGGGTTGATTACTTCCACACGGGCAACGCCGCGGGGGAGGTGTTCAGCCTCGACCGCGTGGTGCTCGAGCCCCTGCCCTGGCCGGGCAACCCGAGGCGGCCGCTCGACGACACGAACCTCGGCAAGTACTTCTTCGAGGTGATCGACCGGCAGACGAACCGCGTCCTCTACTCGCGCGGCTTCGCCTCCGTCTACGGCGAGTGGGAAACCACGGACGAAGCGAAGGATGCGCGCCGGACATTCTCCGAGTCCCTGCGCTTTCCGGCCCCCGACCGGCCGGTCCAGATCGTCCTGAAGAAGCGAGACGCCGGCAACGCCTTCCGGGAAGCCTGGACGTTCAACCTCGACCCGAAGGACACGTTCATCGACGGTTCCGCGCCGCCCTCGCCCGGCGCGCTGCTCGAGATCCAGAAATCGGGGGACTCCGCCGACAAGGTGGACTTCCTGATCCTCGGCGACGGCTACACGGCGGCCGAGCGCGGCAAGTTCGAGAAGGATGCCCGGCGCCTGACGGAGCTTCTCTTCGCCGTCTCTCCCTTCAAGGAGCGCCGCAGCGACTTCAACGTCTGGGCGCTCTGCCCGCCCGCGGAGCAGTCCGGCATTTCCCGGCCCTCGACCGGCGTCCACCGCAGGTCCCGCATCGGCGCGACGTACGACGCGTTCGGGTCGGAGCGGTACGTGCTCACCTTCGAGAACCGGTCGTTTCGCGACGTGGCGTCCTTCGCTCCCTACGACTTCGTCGAGATCCTCACGAACTCGCGTACCTACGGCGGCGGCGGGATTTTCGGGCAGTACTCGACGGTCGCGGCCGACAGCCTCTGGGCGCCGTACGTCTTCGTGCACGAGTTCGGCCACCACTTCGCCGGGCTCGCCGACGAGTACTTCACGTCGGCGGTGGCATACGGGCCCGCGCCGGCCAACCGGGTGGAGCCCTGGGAGCCGAACGCGACGGCGCTCTCCGATCCGAAGGACCTCAAGTGGAAGGACCTCGTCCTGGCGGGCACGCCGGTCCCGACGCCCTGGAAGAAGGAGGAGTTCGAGAGGGCCTCGCGCGAAGCCCAGGAGAAGCGCCGGAAACTCCGCGCCGAGAACCGCCCCGAGGAGGAGATCGACGTGCTCTTCCGCGAGGAGCAGGTCTTCGAGACGAAGCTGCTCGGCACCGACGCCTTCTCGGGCAGGGTCGGCGCGTTCGAGGGGGCGATGTACGAGGCGAAGGGCTACTACCGACCCCAGGAGGACTGCATCATGTTCACGCGCGACGAGGTCCCCTTCTGCGCGGTATGCCGGCGCGCACTCTCTGCCGTCATCGACCTCTACAGCCGCTAGCGATGAGCTTTCGCCGCGGGTTGCAGCTCGCGGGCTTCGCCCGGCGCCACCTCGGTCGCATGGGCGAAGGGCGGCGCGCCGTGATGGGGCACCTCGCGGACCCGCGCGCCGAAAACCTGCCGATGCCGACGTTCGTGCAGCTGCGGGTCACGAACCTCTGCAACCTGCGCTGCAAGATGTGCGGGCAGTGGGGCGATACGGGCATCTACCGGTCCCAGTCGGGCGCGGACGCGACCGACGGCGCCCTCGAGCGGGAGCGGATCCAGGAGCTGATCGGCGCAAAGCGCCAGCTCGCGCTCTCCGACTACGTGCGCCTGCTCGACGAGCTCGCGCCCTCGCGCCCCATCATCAGCCTGTTCGGCGGCGAGCCGTTTCTCTATCCCGACATCGTCCCGCTGATCCGCGAGGTCAAGGCGCGCGGCCTGACCTGCACGGTGATCACGAACGGCGGGAGGCTCGAGGCGCTCGCCCGCGAGCTCGTCGAGGTCGGCATCGACTCGATCGCCATCTCGATCGACGGGCCGCCCGACGTCCACAACCGGATCCGAGGCCGCGCCGACAGCTTCGAGAAGGCGGCGGCCGGCATCCGCGCGGTTGCGCGCTGGCAGAAGGAGTTGAAGCGGGCGCTCCCGATGCAGATTGCGATCCTGCCGGTCACGGAGTTGAACATGGACGCGATCGCGCCGGCGGTCGAGGCGCTGCGCCGGCTTCCGCTCGACACGATCAACGTGGGGCTGCGCTGGTTCGTGCCCGAGAGTGCGGGAGCGGACTACGAACGCGTCATGCGCGAGCAGTTCGGCATCGCGGCGACGTCCTGGAAGGGCTTCGAATTCGATTGGAAATCCGTCGGAGCGACGAGGGGGCAACAGATGACGGAGCTCGTGAAGCTCCTCAAGGGCTTGAGGCGCCGCCGGTTTCTGGATTCGACGTTCGGCCGGCCCTGGACGTCCTTCGTCCCCGACGTTCCCGCAGAGAAGGTGCCCGAGTACTTCTCCGACTTCGCGCAGACCTTCGGCCACAACCTGTGCCCGGTGGCCTGGTACTTCGCGCAGGTCGAGCCGGACGGCGAGGTGACCTTCTGCGGCGACTTTCCCGACTACTTCATCGGCAATGTCCGCAGGCAGTCTTTCCGGGAGATCTGGACAGGCGAGAAGGCGCAGAAGTTCCGCGCGAAGCTCGCGAAGGAACCGCTGCCCATCTGCGCGCGCTGCTGCGGCAACTACGTCTACGGCAAGTGGCAGCGTCCAACGGGCTCCTCGCCGCGGTCGGAATCCCCTTCCGCTCGCGGCGCGCGAAGTCTCCCGAAGTAACCGAGGGAGGAGGCGCGCGCCGCGGGAGCTGGCGTGAGCACGGGATCAGGCGGCCGGTCGAGGCCCTTTGGCCGAGCCGGCCGCCGGTGGCGAAGCCAGATCCCGAGCGCAGCGCTAGCTCCGGAGCACGTCCCAGAACCTGTAGAAATTGAACCACTGCGTCGGGTAGCGCCGGACGACGCCCTCGAGGTCGGCGGCGACGCGGGTCATGATCCGCACGGCGTCCTCGTCGGGCGAGAGCGTCGCGTCGGCCGAGAGCGGTTCGCCCCAGACGTTGAAGTAGGACCCGTCGGCGTTGCGCAGGAAGAACCCCGGCAGGATGTCGCAGCCGCAGAACCGCGCGAGCAGCGCCGGCGAGCGCAGGAACGGCGTGGCCCTTCCGAAGAACGGCACGATGACGCGGTCTTCCGGGTAGGCCCGGTCGACGAGCAGGGCGACGGCCCGCCCGCGCTCCACCGCCCCGCGGACCTTGAAGGCCGTCGCCATCGAGGAGCCGATGTCGATCGACTCGACGCCGAGGCGCCCCCGCAGCTGCTGGCGCATCTCCTGCACGTTCGGGTCGAGCTCGGCCTGGCCCACGACCGCCGGCACGAGGCTGTGGTCGCGCAGCGTCACGGCGCCCATCTCCCAGTTCCCGACGTGGCCCGTGACGAGGAGAAATCCGCGCCCGCCGCGGCGGCTTGCGGTGAGGACGCGCGCGTCCCCTTCGAAGGTCGTGATGCGCGGCACGAAGGCCTCGCTGCGCAGGCGCCAGACGTCGATCGTGTGGCGGCCATACTCGAAGAACTGCATGCGCGCGAGGCTCTCGGCCTCGGCCTCGGGCACGCCGAGGGCGGTGCGGAAGTTGTCGCGGATCCCCGCCTTGGTGCGCGTGAGGAAGGTCACTGCGAGGCCGTTGCCGACGAGGTTGATGGCGTTCAAGACGGCCATCGGCAGCCAGTGGGCGCCGTAATGGAGCCCGCCGTAGACGATCCGGTTCGACAGGCCGTGGGTGACCCACTTCTTGCGGCCTCGCCGCGCCGGAGGGCCGCCGGAAACGCCGTTGGCTGCCTCGATTTCTCCCATGCAGGGGTCCAAGTCTACAATCCGGGCTGCACACGATGAACGTATTGCTGATCCGCCCCGATCCGGGCAACGAGCGGTTCGGGCTGGGGCCCTTTTTCCGCGTCGAGCCGCTCGGGCTCGAGTACGTCGCCTCGGCGCTGCGCGGCCGCGGGCACGAGCCCGCGATCCTGGACCTGCGCTTCGGCGCAAGCCTGTCCGGATCGGTGCGCCGCATCGCGCCCGGGCCTCGTCGGGATCTCGTGCATGCACGCCCTCGAGTACGACCGCGTCATCGAGACGGCCCGGCGCGTCCGGCGCGCGGCGCCCGAGGCCGTGATCCTCGTCGGCGGCCACGCGGCGGCCGCGTTCCCCGGGCCCCTCCAGGTCCCGGAGATCGATGCGATCTGCGTGGACGACGGCGAGGAGGTCGTGCCGGCCGTGGCGGACGCGCTCGCGGCGGGCCGTCCGCTGGCCGAGGTCCCGGCGCTGCATCTGCGGTCGCCCGACGGCTGGATCTCCACGCCGCCGCTCGCGGAGCGCACGAGCCTCGACCGCGTGCCGAGGCCCGCCCGCGACCTCGTCGAGCGGGACCGCAACCGCTATCACTGCCTGCTCTTCAAGCCCGTCTGGCTCGTCGAGACGGCGCGCGGCTGCCCCTTCCGCTGCAGCTTCTGCTCGGTGTGGCAGCTCTACGGGCGAGCCTTCCGCGAGCGCTCGATCGGGGCCGTGGTGGACGACCTCGCCGCGGTGGGCGACGCCGTCTTCATCGCGGACGACCTCTTCTGGAACCATCCCGACCGCAGCCTCGAGCTCGCGGCGGCGTTGAAGCGCCGCGGCGTCAAGAAGCGCTGGATCCTCGTCCAGACCCGCGCGGATCTCGTCTGCCGCCACGCGGAGCTGCTCGAGGCGTGGCGTCCCCTCGCGAAGGACTTCGACATCTTCTTCGGCCTCGAGGCCGCCTCGGACGCCGGGCTCGCCAGCGTGACGAAGGACGCCTCGGTGTCCTCGTCGGTCGAGGCCGCGAGGCTCTCGCGCTCGATGGGCTACGGCGTGACCGGCAACTTCCTCGTGGACCCCGACTGGGACGAGTCGCACTTCCAGGAGCTCTGGGACTTCGTCGCGACGCACGGCTTCCAGCGCGCCGGCTACACGATCCTGACACCGCTGCCCGGCACGGAGCTCTTCCAGAAGCTCGCGCCGGCCCTCGAGGGCCAGCCCTGGTTCAAGTACGACATGCACCACGTGCTCTGGGAGCCGCGCCTCGGGGCCAAGCGCTTCTTCGAGCTCTACGCCGAGACCTGGCGGCGTTCGATCCTCAATACCTCGGGCGAGAAGCGCTGGATCGACTGGATGCGCCAGGTCAAGCCCTCGCAGATCCCGTACCTGACGCGCGTCCTCCTGCGCACGCAGCGGATGATGAAGGCCCAGGCGTACCTGAAGGAGCACGAGGCCACGCGCCGAGACTCGCGGTCCGCCCGCCGAGGCCCTGGAGGCCTCGTAGCCGCCTCGGCGCTCGACGTGGAGCTGCCCGAGTTCGACGTCTCCTCGCACCACGAGATCGAGATCGCCGTCTCGCGAGAGCGCGTGGGAGGCGCTTCTCGCCCACGACCTCGCCGGCTCCACGACCTCGAAGCTGCTGCTCGCCCTCGCGGTTACGGCCTGCGCGCCCGCCATGGCAAGCGGGCGGGACGATGCCGACCGCCTCCAGCGCTTCGGCTTCACGAAGCTCGCCGAGGTCCCCGGCGAAGAGCTCGTCTTCGGCCTCGCCGGCCGCTTCTGGCGGTTCGACGGGGGGCTGGAGCGCTCGCGGCCCGGGATTTCGTGCCTTCGCCAGAGACGGCTGCGTCAAGACGGCGTGGAACCTGAGGGTCGTCGCGACCGGCCCGCGAAGTCCCTGCTGACGACCGAACCGCGTCAATGTTTCGGGCCGTCCGCCCGCCGCAAGTTCCGACTCTATGGGCCCTATTGCCCCCTTCTCCGGCGCGATCCGGACGGGGCTGCTGCGCGGCATCCGGCGCCGGGTCAGGCGACCTGATCGCGGGAACCGAGACGCAGCCTTTTCGGGAGCACGATCCGGAGCCGTGGTCTAATCTCCGAGTCCCCGTTTGCGCGAGGTCGAGGAGATCGTGAGTCGGGCAAGCCCGGCTGGGGCACTTCTGGGAGTGACTGCCGGTCTCGCACTTTGAGGGCCTCTGCCCTCGGGCCGCCTCGGCCCGTCCGCCGACGGCATCTTTGCCTCGGGCGCGATCGGCGGCGTGCTCGACGGTTGGCACGCGGCCGCGGCGGCGGCGGACGAGGAGAAGTACTTCTCCTACTTCACGCCGGACGCCGTCTTCCTCGGCACCGACGCCACCGAGCGCTGGACGCGCGACGAGTTCCGCAAGTGGGCCCACCCGTACTTCGCGAAGGGCAAGGCCTGGAGCTTCAAGTCGGTGTCGCGCTGGATCACGTTCGCGCCGGATCACACCGTCGCCTGGTTCGACGAGGCGCTCGACACGCCGAACATGGGCCCGTGCCGGGGCTCGGGCGTCCTCGTCGCCACGACTTCCGGCTGGAAGATCGCTCAGTACAACCTCTCGGTCCCGATTCCGAACGATCTCGTGGACGAGTTCAAGAAGCGGATCGAGGATTACGAGAAGCTCCAGAAGAAGAAGGGGGCTTGATGCGCCGGACCCTCATCGCGGTCATTCTCGTTCTTCTGTGGGCTGGAGCGGCCGCCGGTGTTCCGGCTCCGGCTGAGCTGGTCTTCACAAACGGCGCGGTCTACACGGTGGACGGCGCGCGCAGCTGGGCCGAGGCCGTCGCCGTCGCGGGCGGAAGGATCGTCTTCGTGGGAACCGGCGCGGCCGCGAAACCCTGGATCGGGCCGGCGACGAGGGTCGTGGATCTCGGCGGGAAGATGCTGCTGCCGGCCTTTCACGACTCGCACGTGCATCCGATCTCCGGGGGCGTCGAGGCGTCTCGAGTGCGACCTGAACGGGCTGTCGACTCAAGAGCAGGTGCTCGAAGCCGTCCGCAAGTACGCGGCGGCGCACCCCGAGGCGAAGTGGATTCGAGGCGGCGGGTGGGAGCTGCCTCTCTTCCCGAACGGAAATCCGTCGAAGGCTCTGCTCGACCGCGTCGTGCCCGACCGCCCCGTCTACCTGTCCGCGACCGACGGGCACTCGGTCTGGGTGAACTCGAAGGCGCTGGCGCTCGCCGGAGTGACGAAGGCGACGCCGGATCCCCCGCACGGACGCATCGAGCGGGACCCGGCGACGGGCGAGCCGTCGGGGGCCCTGCGCGAGGACGCGGCGGATCTCGTCGGCCGACTGCTGCCGCCGCACAGCACGAAGGAGCTCGAGGCGGGCCTGCGCAAGGCGCTGCGCACGGCCAACGGGTTCGGGCTGACGTCGCTCCAGGAGGCGAGCGCGTCGGAGGAGGAGCTCCAGGCCTACGCCGCCGCCGACGCCGCGGGCACGCTGACCGCGCGCGTCTGTGCGTCGATCTACGTGGACCCCGACAAGGGCCTCTCCGAGGTGGCGCGCGCGAAGGCCCTCCGCGGGAGGTTCCGCGGCAAACGCCTCCGGGCCGACAGTGTCAAGATCTTCGCCGACGGCGTTCTCGAGACGCGTACGGCGGCAGTGCTCGAGCCCTACATCGGGTTCGGCGACGATCGCGGCAAGGCAAATCTGACGCCCGAGACGTTCAAGGCCCTGGCCACGGCGCTCGACAAGGACGGATTCCAGATCCACGTCCACGCGATCGGGGACCGCGGAATCCGGGACACGCTCGACGCCCTCGAGGCCGCCGAAAAGGCGAACGGCCGGCGCGACGCGCGCCACCACATCGCGCACATCGAGCTGATCGAGCCTCCGGACATCCCGCGCTTTCGCCAGCTCGGCGTCGTCGCGAACTTTCAGCCGCTCTGGGCCAACGGCGACAAGTACATCACCGAGATGACCGAGCCCACGCTCGGGCCCGAGCGGTCGCGCTGGATCTACCCGATCGCGAGCGTGATCGCGGCAGGAGGCGTCACGGCCTTCGGCAGCGACTGGAGCGTGTCGTCCATGAACCCGCTCGACGGCATCGAGGTCGCGGTCACGCACCGCGAGCCCTCGAAGGGCCCGGGCCCGGCCTGGCTGCCGCAGGAGCAGATCGCGCTTCCGGAGGCGATCGCGGGGTACACGATCCGCGGGGCCTACCTCGACTTCACGGAGAAGGAGACCGGGTCGATCGAGGTCGGCAAGGCCGCCGACCTCATCGTGGTCGACAAGAATCTTTTCGAGATCCCGCCCTCGAAGATCCACGAGGCGAAGGTGCTGTGGACGCTGCTCGAGGGCAAAGAGGTGTACCGGGCGGAGGGGTTCGCGCCCTGAGCGATGGTCGTCATCCCGGGAGCACCGCCGTCATCCCGGGCAGCTTGGTCATCCCGAGCGAGCCAGGGATCGACGGGGTCCACCGTGCGTTTGTACATCGAACGCTGGCGCATGAACGCACGGTTGACCCCGAAGATCCAGATCATTTCGTCCGCGTATAGCGGAACACGCTCGTCAGCTCCTTGCCGTCCGGGCCGCGGGAGGTCCACTGCTGCTCAAAATGGTCGGCGTCGACGAAGGTGACGACCAGCCGCTGCATCACCTCGCCGGTCGAGCCCTTGACGTTCGAAACGTCGACGAACTGGAAGTCGAGGCTCTTCGGACTCGCCGGCGCGACCGCACGCATCCGCGGCTGGTTGCCGGCCGAGCAGTAGTGCGTGGCGAGGATCGCGGCGCCGTCGGGCGTGTACATCGTGACCATGGTCGCGTCATGGCCGCCGTCGAGGGTCTCCATCAGCGTAGTGCCATTGGAGACGAGCGCGTAGGTGATCGAGACGGAATGACCTTCGGCCGTTCCGTTCCAGGCCCCGACGAGCGACTTCATCCGGTCCCATCCGGGATTCGGTGTTGACGCCCCGAGGAGTGCGGCCGCCAGGATTGCCACCAGGATTTTCGAACGCATGGGAATTCCTCCTGCCCCGCTACCGCACCCATCCATACGGTGACGGAACACTACGGGCAGGTGCTGAACGCGCCCGTGTCCTGGATCGGGGCGAAGGGTGCTCCGAGCGGATTCGCGTAGTTCTTCACGTCCCCGGTCCTCAGGTCCCTGGCCCAAATGTCCACGCCCACATTCGTCAGGCCAGCCGCGAAGAACCAGTAGGCGTTGAAAGGTTCGATGCAGCCGTTGAGCACTTTGACCATGAGCTCGACGTTGGTTTCATCGAAGAACCAGAAATAGCCGGTGTCCGGAGTCAGGCGCACCGCCCAGGCCAGCGCCGACGGGCCCGATGGCGTCAGCTGGTAGGCCGCCGTGACGGAGAAGCGGTCGCCGTTCAAGCAGAGGGTGTGCGGATCGGAGAGGCAGAGGGGTGCCGAGAGGCCCTCGGAATCGGCGAAGCCGAGGTCGTTCCGAGCGAAGGCAGGCGTCGCGGCAAGCGGCAGAAGGAGCACGAGGCCGAGGCCGATCAGGGTGGGGAGGTCTCCTCGGCGGGGGAGCTTCGGCATCGTGTCCTCCGATGGGAAAGGGCCACGCCGGAGCTTACACCCGGGGTCATCGAGCGGGTGCCCGGCGCTGGCGCGGGGGTCGCAGCGGCGGTGATAGGGTCGCGAACGAGGGCACGCCGATGAGCGAGACGACGAAGCTGCGGCTGTGGACGCTCTCGAAGGTCCCGCTGCTCTTCTTCCTGCGCCCGAGTGTCGTCGAAGCGGGCGAGGCTCGCACCGTCATCCGGATTCCGCTGACGCGCCGCTCGCGAAACCACCTCGGCTCGATGTACTTCGGCGCGCTGTGCGCGGGCGCGGATCTGGCAGGCGCGCTGACGGCCATGCGGCGGATCGACGCCAGTGGCCGGAGGATTTCACTCATCTTCAAGGACCTGAAGGCTCAGTTTTTCAAGCGCGCCGAGGGCGACGTGCAGTTCTGCTGCGAGGATGGCGAGGCCGTCGAGGAGCTCGTGCGGCGCGCGATCGAGAGTGGCGAGCGGGAAGAACTTCCCGTGTCCGTCGTGGCAACCGTTCCCGAACGGCTCGGGTCCGAGCCGGTGGCAGAGTTCGTTCTGACCCTGTCCCTGAAGCGCCGGGACTGAGCCGGAGTCCAGCTGTACTTTCGGGCAGGTATTGTGTTACCATGAGTGACACGTTTCACATTGGAGTCTCCTAGCCACAGCGTGGAAAGCTTCTGTTTGTAACGACTTAGCCTTCTGGCCTCCGAATTGCTCCTTTGGAGTGGCAAGAGGTGGGAACGATGGTTATCGATGACGGTCTGAACGGGCGACACAGAGCCGGGATGGCGGTCGACGTGTCCACGCTCAGGGGCGAGCCACGGGGCGCCGACACCACGGTCTACACGGTTGCGCTGACGGGCAGCCCGGGCGAACGGTGGATGGAGGGATACCGCCTGACGAGGGAAGAGTCGGCCGTGTCCCGGCGATTCGAGCTCGATCCGGCCGGAAGAACGGTCCGCTTCGCCTGCCGCACGGCCGACGGGACGGCGCTCGTCTTCGAGATGCTCGAGCGGCTCGAGGCGCTGGTCGCCCGCGTCAACCAGCTTACCGAAATCTGGGACTCTCAGGCGCCGCGCGTCCGCTTCGCGCCTGCGCCGCTTCGCGCGCGGTGAGCTGAGCGTCCCTGGCCGCGGCCGTCGCGGCCGTCACCGGCCTTGGTAGACTCTCGCGCCAGTGACGCGCTCCAAGCGGCCCGCCTGGCTCTCCTCGACCGCCCTCATCTTCTACTCGCTCATTCTCGGCGTCCTTTGCGGGTTCCTGTTTCCCGCCGAGACGCACCCCGCCGCCTACGAGGCCTTCCGGTTCATGTCGAAGGCCTTCATCAACCTCATCAAGATGCTGATCGTGCCGCTGATCTTCTCGACGATCGTCGTGGGGATCGGCAAGACGGGCGACGTGAAGGCGGTCGGACGGATGGGGGTCAAGGCGATCATCTACTTCGAGCTCGCGACGACCGCGGCGCTCGCGCTCGGCCTCGGGATCGCCCACCTCGTGCGGCCCGGCGACGGCCTGACGCTGCCGCCCTCCGGCGAGACGATGGCGCACCCGAAAACGCTGGTCGAGACGCTGCTGCACCTCTTCCCGTCCAACGTCGTGGACGCCATGGCGAAGCAGGACGTGCTCCAGGTCGTCATCTTCGCGACGCTCGTCGGCGTGGCCGCCGCGCACATTCAGTCACGGGCGGAGCCCTTCCTGCGGATCATGGACTCGGTCGTGGCGGTCATGTTCCAACTCACGGACTACGTGATGTCCCTGACGCCGCTCGGGGTCTTCGGCGCGATGGCGGGATCGGTGTCCCACCATGGTCTGGCCGTCCTCGGCTCGTACGCGAAGCTCGTGGCGTCGCTCTACGGCGCGCTGGTGCTCTTCGCTCTCCTCGTCCTCGTCCCGGCGCTGCTCATCGCGCGGGCGAACATTCGCCTCTTCTTTCGCAAGATCCGCGAGCCCTTCCTGCTGGCCTTCTCGACCGCGTCCTCCGAGGCGGCGCTGCCCCGTGCGCTCGAGAAGATGGTCGAGTTCGGCGTGCCCGAGTCTGTGGCCGGCTTCGTCATCCCGGCCGGCTACTCATTCAACCTCGACGGCTCGACGCTCTACATTTCGCTCGCGGCGCTCACGATCGCGCAGGCAGCCCACGTCGAGCTGTCGCTGCCGACGGAGCTCCTGATGATGCTGACCTTCCTCATGACCTCCAAAGGCGTCGCCGGCGTGCCGCGCGCCTCGCTCGTCATCATCGCGGCCGGCTGCGCCTCCTTCGGCCTGCCGGGCGAAGCGGGCGTCGCCATGATCCTGGCGGTGGACGAGCTGATGGACATGGCGCGCACCTCCATCAACGTGATGGGCAACTGCGTCGCCTCGGTCGTCGTCGCGCGGTGGGAGGGCGTGCTCGGAGAGCCGCTGTCGATCCGGGACGAGAATTCGCCGGGCGCCGAGCTCGCGAAGAAGGCGATTCCCTAGCCGCTAGAGGCTGCGCGCGTACTTCGTCGCATCCTGCTTCCACACGACCACCCCGCAGAAGCGTTCGCCCTCGGGGCAGACGGGACGGACCCCGGCGTGGTGGCGCAGGGTGCACGGGGGCAGGAGCCACGGGCCGATGCGGGGGTTGGCGTCGCGGATCTGGAGGGCCTCGTCGAGCGAGGCGCGCCAGATCTCTTCCTGCGCGTTGTAGCAGAGGCGCATGGCGAGCTTGTGGTGCAGGTTGAGCAGGTCCGCCGACTCGGTGAAGCGGAGGGCAACGGCGTTGGGCAGCAGGTACGCCGCGAACTCGTCGGCGACGCCGCGCGCGCGCAGCTCGCCGATTGCGGCCCACGTCTCATCCATGGTCGCGCGGTAGAGCGCGTCGGCCTCGGCCACGTCGCCGACGAGCATCGGGACGACGTAATCCGGCTCGTCCGAGAGGTACGCGGGAAGCGCCGGCCGCGAGGCGGGGGTCATGCGGTGGCGCTGGTCCTGGCTGTCGGCGGTATGCGAGAGCTTCTTGCGAAACGTGTAGGAGGGATGGAAGAGCGCGCGGGAGAGCTTGCCGTGGGTCGTCAGCGTCAGCGTTTCGCCCAGCGAGCGGTTCTTCGACGGGTCGAGGACGGTGCGGATCGCGTCGTCGTCGGAGAGCGCGGCCCGCGGGACTCCGAGGATCTCCCGCACGGACGCGGCGAGCACTTCTTCGTTGTTGGCCTTCCAGTCCACCAGCTTCGAGACGCGGCCGCCGAGCTCCCGGTCGAACTCGCGGCGGAATTCCCGTCCGGCCCCGCGCACGCGCGGGAGCTGTTGGAACGCCGCGTACTCGGGCGTCTCCTCGAGCGGAATCGGGTCCTGCAGGATGGTCGCGTAGAGCGGGTCGTGCTTCAGGACCTCCGCCACCATCTGTCCGACGACCTCGCGCTGTTCGGCGGGCGCGTCCATGGACTCGCAGAGGCGCCAGTAGCGAAAGAGCGTGATGCCGGAAATCGTGTGGTACAGGTAGGAGAACGTCGCCACCGGGAGCACGTAGCGCGCGAGCTCCTGGGCGCGCTTCTTGACCGAGCCCGCAAAGCGCGTCCGCCCGTCGCCGCGCGTGCGGCCTGGAAAGAGCGAAAAGTAGCGCTCGCCGCAGAGGGGTGCCAGCAGCTCCGTCAGCCGCGCGTAGGCCTCCTGCTGGCTCCGCGCCGTCTTTTCGTAGATGTCGCGCTCGACGGCGCCGAGCTGCGGCACCGCGTAGTTGCCCCGGCTCACCTCGACGTAGCGCTGCGAGACCTGCTCGGAGTTGTAGAAGGGGTGGGAATGGAGAAACGTCCAGAGAAACTGGCGCGAGACGTTTTCGAGCGAGAACTGGAAGTGCGCGTGCTGGAAGGTCGTGTGGTGGCCGGCCTCGTAGATGGACCTGGCGATCGCGTCGCGCCGCTCGGGCCGGGCGGAGGCCTGGTCTTCCGTGACGATCCCCTTGGCCGAATAGCAGGTCCGCGCGGTCGCCACGACGTTCTCAAACGGGCGGTCGAAGGCGTGGATCAGCCGCACTTTCGGAGGCGGCGAGGAGAAGCCGAAGCGGCTTCGGGGAACTGGCAGGCTCGACATGGCGTCCGCCATTCTAGCCCCCGGGACCGCCGGCCCGACACCGCCGGGTCTCTGGGGGAACCGTGAACCGAGGGCGAAACGTCGAGCGGCGAGATCGCGAAATGTGACAGCCTTCGATGCTCGGAAAGCGACGATGGACACGCCGACGAAAGTGCCCGACACGCAACTGCTCGAAGCCGCGCGCGGGGGAGACGCCCGGTCGCTCGAGGATCTGCTGGAACGACACCAGGCGCAGGTGTACCGCTTCGGCATGAAGATGTGCCGGGATCCGGAAGACGCCAAAGACGTCCTCCAGGACACCCTCCTCGCGATGGCCAGAAACGTCCGCGACTTCCGAGGCGCGTCCTCGATCTCGACGTGGCTCTACTCGATCGCGCGAAACTTCTGCATCAAGAAGCGGCGGCGCAGCAAGTTTGCCCCCGACCGGGAGCGCTCGCTCGACACGGAGGTGGCGACGGACGCGGCCCGGCTGGCGGATCCGGCCATGAGCGCGGACGATGCCCTTGCCGGAAGAGAGGTCGAGCAGGCCCTCGATCAGGCCATCGGCGCCCTCGAGCCGATCTACCGCGAGGTCCTCGTGCTCCGGGACGTGGAAGGGCTGACGGCGCCGGAGGTCGCGGAGGTGCTCGGCGTGAGCGTGCAGGCGGTCAAGAGCCGCCTTCATCGCGCGCGGCTCTCCGTCCGCGCGCACGTCGCACCGCTGCTCGGGGTTCCGTCCGAGCCAGGGGCCGCGGCGCCGGGAACCTGCCCCGACGTGCTCAGCCTCTTCTCGCAGCATCTCGAGAACGAGATCAGCGGGGGCGTTTGCGCCGAGATGGAGCGGCACCTCGAGGCCTGCGGCCGCTGCCGCAGCGCGTGCGACTCCCTCCGGCGCACGCTCGCCCTCTGCCGCGCGGCGTCCTCGGCACGCGTCCCGGCCGCTGTTCAGGAGTCGGTCCGCGTCGCCCTTCGCAACTTCCTCGCGGACCCCTCCTGAACGCTTTTTCGCGACCCCGCTGAATCCTTTTCGCGACGGGCGGATCTCACCGGGCTGGAGGCCACCATGGCAACCGTGCAGGTCACCGAGAACAACTTTGCCGCGATGATTCAGAAGGGCATCGTCCTGCTCGACTTCTGGGCCGCCTGGTGCGCCCCGTGCCGCGCGTTCGCGCCGGTCTTCGAGGCGGCGGCGCTGCGCCACCCGGACGTCGTGTTCGGCAAGGTCGACACCGAGGCGGAGCCCGGGCTCGGCGCCGCCCTTCGGGTCCAGGCGATTCCGACGGTGATGGTGCTGCGGGATGGCGTGCTCCTCGCCGCCCAGCCCGGAGCCATGGGCGCCGGGACGATCGACGAGCTCGTGCGCAAGGTCAAGGCCCTCGACATGGACGAGGTGCGCCGGAGCCTCGACGCGCAGGAGCGGGACTCCGACGAGCAGAATCGACAGGAAGGCGCCTGATGTGCCGGCGGGTCCAGTGTTCGCGATGCGGGCGGCCGACCTACGCCGGCTGCGGCGCGCACGTGGAGCGCGTACTGGGCAACGTGCCGGCCGGCCAGCGTTGCCGCTGTCGCGAAGAAAAGGCGAAGGGGCGCGACTCCTCGACCGGTACCCGGCAAGGGTCGTGGTTCCGGGACCTCTTCGGGAAGTAGCTCCGAACCCTTTTGCCGGCGCGCGGATCGTACAGGGCATGAATAGCTGGGGCGGATTCGTCGCCTTCCTCGCCATCTGGATCGTGCTCCAGAGGTGGTTGCTGCCGAAGCTGGGTGTCCCCACCTGAGCGGTGCCTCAGGCGCGCCGGTCGGGCGCGCAAGAAGAATCGAAGGAACGCGACGAACCAAAGGATGGATGTGCATGACGACGACGTTCGGGATTCGCAAGCCCCTTCGCGCGACATACGAGGAGGCCCTTGCTCTCGTTCCTGAGGCCCTGAAGTCGGAGGGCTTTGGCGTCCTCACGGAGATCGACGTCCGGAGCACGCTCCAGCAGAAGCTCGGTGTCGACTTCCGGCGCTACAAGATCCTGGGCGCCTGCAACCCGCCGCTGGCGCACGAGGCGCTCCAGGCGGACCTCGAGGTCGGTCTCATGTTGCCGTGCAACGTGGTGGTCTACGAGGCGGACGACGGCAAGACCGTCGTGCTCGCGATCGACCCGACGAAGACCATGGCGGCGACCGGAAACGCGAAGCTCGTGGAGCTGGCCGAGACGGTCAAACAGAAGCTCACGCGCGCGCTCGCAAGGCTGGAGTGAGGCGCCGCCCGCGGGGCGAATCCTTTGCCGCGGAAGCGGCTCACACCGGTCGAGACGCCGTCATGAAAAGCATGCTGCTCGCTCTGATTCTCGCCGCCGCGGCCACCCCTTCCGGGGCCGCGTCCTCCGAGCCTCTCACCCTCCGCGAGGCCGCGGCGCTGGCCGCCGCCGGCGCTCCGTCCGTGGAAAAGGCGCGCGCGGCGAGCGAAGGCGCCCGGGCGAGACAGGCGTCGGCGCGGTCGCAGCTGGGTCCGTCCCTCTTTGCGGACGCCGGCTTTCTCTCCTCGAACAACCCCGTCACCGTCTTTTCGCTGCAGCTCGAGCAGGAGCGATTTTCAGCGGCGAAGTTCTTCGCCTCCGACCCGAACGACCCGCCGTTCACGGAGGACTGGAGCGGCTCGCTGTCAGCGGCCTGGACCGCCGACATCTTCGGAGCCGCCCGGGCCGGGGCGCGGGCGGCCGAGCAGACGGCCGAGGCGGCCGAGCTCGGGTCGGGCCGTGCCCGGGACGCGGCCGTCTTCCAGGCGATCGCCGCCTTTTCGGCGGCGCGCCGGGCGCAGGACGCGCTGGAGATTCTCCGCGAGCGGGAGTTGGACGCGGAAAAGGACCTCGGGATCGCCGGGGCCCTGGCCGAGGAGGGCGTGACGACGGCCGCCGACCCGGCGCGAGCGCGCGCGGCCATGGCGGAAGTGCGCGCGGAGCTGGCGGGGCAGCAGGCGGAGCTCGACGGAGCGCGGGCGATGCTCGGCGCCCTCATCGGGGTCGAGGCCGCGGCCCGACCCCTCGCGCCTTTGCCGGAGCCGGTGCCCCCGGCGCCGGGCACCGCCTCCGCCGCGTCCGATCGCGCCGATGTCGCCGCGGCGAAGCTCGCCGCCGGCGCCGCAAGGGAAACGGAAAAGGCCGCGGCGGCCTCGCGCTGGCCGACGCTGGTCGTTACGGGACGATACGAGGTTCACGCGCCCACTCTGGGGGGCCGATACGGCAACTCCGGGACGGTCTTCGGCGGCGTTCGCGTGCCGCTCTTCGCCTCGGGCGGGATCGATGCCCGGGTCGCCGAGGCGCGGGCCGCGGCGCTGTGGGCGGAAGCGGCCGCGCGGGAGGCCAGCCGCGCGGCGCAGAGCGAGATCGCCCGCGCGCAGGCCGACCTGGTCGCGGCAGAGGCGCGTTCGCGCGCATTCGAGGAAGCCGAGGTCGCAGCGCACCAGGCCCGCGAGATCCAGCAGTCGCGCTACGAAGAAGGGGCGGCGCGGCTGGCCGACCTGCTCGAGGCGCGCGCCGCCGAGACCCGGGCGCGCATCGGCGCGGCGGCGGCGGCGGCCGACCGGGTGGTGGCGCAGGCGAATCTGCGGCTGGCCCTCGGCCTGCCGCCGGAAGGAAACGAAGGATGAAACGAATCCTGGGAGTCCTGGCGCTGGCGGCGCTCGCCGCGGCGGGCTGCGCGAAGAAGCCGGAAGCGTCGGCATCGGCGCCCGAGCGCGCGCTGGCGACGGCCACGGTGGAGCGGCGCGACGGGGCCGCGATGATCGAGATCGAGGGTTCCGTCGTGGGCCGGTCGGAAGCCGTGCTCGCGAGCCGACTCTCGGCGCCGGTCGTGGAAGTCCGCGCGGTGCCGGGTCAGACGGTGCGCGCCGGCGCGGTGCTCGTGCGCCTCGAGGAGGGCGAGTCCGACAGCGCCGCCGAGAGCGCTCGAGCCGCCGTCGCGGCAGCGCGAGCGGAACTCGAACGCGCGCGAAGGAACGTCGCCCGGTTCGAGAGGCTCGCGGGGCGCGGGGCCGCGGCTCCGGTCGAGCTCGAGCGCGCGCGCCAGGACGAGGCCTCGGCGGCGGCCGGCCTCGCTTCCGCCGAGGCCCTCTCCTCGCGCGCGCAGACCGACCGCTCGCAATCGATTCTGGTGGCGCCGTTCGATGCGGTCGTCGTCGAGAAGATGGTGTCGGCCGGAGATCTCGCGGCCCCGGGACGCCCGCTCGTGCGGCTGGCGTCGACGCAGGGCCGCCGCGTCGAGGCGGCACCCGGAGAGGAGGTGGCGGCGCGCCTCTCGCCCGGAGAAGAAGTGGAGCTGGAGCTCGGCGGCAAGACGCTGCACGGACGCATTGCAGAAATCGTCGCCGCCGTGGACCCCGCCACGCGGCGGCGCCTGGTGCGCGTGGACCTGCCCTCCGGCGTGGAGCCGGCGATCGGGACCTTCGCGCGCCTGCGGCTGCCGGGGCCAGACGCGCCGCGGCTGCTCGCCCCGGCACGCGCGGTCGTTGCGCGGGGCGGTCTGCAGCTGGCATGGGCCGTCGGTCGGGATGGGGGAGCGGAGCTGCGGTACGTGCGGACCGGCTCGCCCGTCGGCACGGGGCTGATCGAGATCCGGTCTGGCCTGGAGGCCGGCGATCGCGTCGTCATCGACCCGCCCGCCGATCTCGAGGCGGGCACGCGGATCAAGTCGTGACGCTCGACCCGAAGAGCCGCATCGAGCTCGAGCGGGAACAGCTGGGCATCGCCGGCCGCCTCGCGAGAGCGTTCATGGATTCGAAGCTCACGCCGCTCGTGGTGTTTTTTGCCGTGGCGCTCGGCGCGCTCGCCGTCGTGGTCACGCCCCGGGAAGAAGAGCCGCAGATCAAGGTCCCGATGGTCGACGTCTTTGCGTCGCTGCCGGGGCGCGCGCCGGTCGAGGTCGAGCGCCAGGTCGTCGCCCCGCTCGAGAAGGCCTTCTGGTCGATCCCGGGCGTGGAGTACGTGTACTCGACCTCCTCGGCCGGCCGGGGCTTTCTCGTCGTGCGCTTCCGCGTGGGGGAAGATCCGGATCGCGCACTCGTGCGCATCCGGGCAAAACTCGACGCGCTCGCGGGCGATTGGCCGCGGGACATGCCGCCGCCACTCGTCAAGCCGCGCTCGATCGACGACGTGCCGGTCTGGGCGATGACGTTCTGGAGCCAGACGCAGGACCCGGCGACGCTGCGCCAGATCGCGGCCGAGGTGGAGAACGAGATCAAGACGATCCCCGAGGTCTCGGACACGGCGCTGATCGGGGGCCTGCGGCGCGAGTTCCGCGTGGAGCTCGATCCGGCGCGGCTGGCCGCCCGGGGACTTTCGCCCGGGGCGGTCCTCGGCGCGCTCGAGGCGGCGAACCGGCGCACGGCAGCGGGCCCGGTGGTCGCCGGCGACCGGGAGATCCTCGTCGAGGCAGGCGGCTTCGTGCGCAGCGCCGCGGAGCTCGAGGCGGTCGTCGTCGCCCAGAACGACGGCCGGCCGGTTCGCCTGGCCGACGTCGCGCGCGTCGTCGACGGCCCCGAGGAGCCGGTCTCCTACGTGACGCACGGCGAGCCGGGGAGAGCCGGAGGGCAGTTTCCGGCCGTCACCCTTTCCGTGAGCAAGCGGCGGGGCGCGAACGCGATCACGGTGGTCCACGCGATCGACCGGAAGCTCGATCGCCTGCGCCCGCGCCTCTTCGCCGCCGGCGTCCGCGCGACGGTCACGCGGGACTACGGAGAGACCTCGGCGGAAAAGTCGAACGAGCTGCTGAAGCACATGGCGATTGCGACGCTGTCGGTCGCCCTGCTCATGGCGATCGCGCTCGGCCGGCGGGAGGCGGGGGTCGTGCTGCTGGCCGTTCCGGTCACGCTGGCGCTGACGCTCTTCGTCTTCTACATCTTCGGCTACACGCTCAACCGCATCACGCTCTTCGCGCTCATCTTCTCCATCGGGATCCTGGTGGACGACGCGATCGTCGTCGTCGAGAACATCGTGCGTCACCTGCGGCTGCCGTCCTCCCGCGGCCGCTCTCTCGCCCGCGTCGCCATCGAGGCGACCGACGAGGTCGGCAATCCGACGATCCTCGCGACGTTCGCCGTCATTGCGGCGATCGTGCCCATGGGGTTCGTGGGCGGTCTGATGGGCCCGTACATGAGGCCGATCCCGGTGGGCGCTTCGGCGGCGATGCTCTTTTCCCTGCTGATCGCTTTCGCGGTCTCGCCCTGGGCGACCCGGCGGCTCTTCCGCAACGTGCCGGCGGAAACGCTCGGCCACGGCGAATCGGAGAGGGGACGGCTCGCGGTCCTCTACCGCCGGGCGATGACGCCGCTCGTGACGGAAGGCGGGGGGCGCGCCCGGGCCGTGTTCTTCCTGGTCATCGCAGGCCTGCTGGCCGCCGCCATGGCGCTCGTGCCGCTCGGCGTCGTGATCGTGAAGATGCTGCCCTTCGACAACAAGAACGAGTTCCAGATCGTCGTCGACTTCCCCGAGGGCACGACGCTCGAGACGACGCATCGGGCGCTGTCCGAGATGGCGGGCTCGGTCGCTTCGATTCCCGAGGTCGTGGGCACGGAGGTCTACGCCGGCGCGGCCGCTCCCTACAACTTCAACGGCCTCGTACGGCACTACTTCCTGAGGTCCGGCCCCCACCAGGGAGACGTCCAGGTTTCCCTGGCGTCCCGAACGAAGCGCCACCGTTCCTCGCACGCCATCGCGCGGGAGGCCCGCCCGCTCGTGGAGGCGATCGCGCCGCGGTATGGAGCGCGCATCAAGGTGGCGGAAGTGCCACCGGGCCCGCCCGTGCTCCAGACGCTCGTGGCCGAGATCTACGGCCCCGACGACGCGGGCCGGCGCGAAGTGGCGCGGCAGGTGCGCGAGGTCTTTTCCCGTACCGAGGGCGTGGCCGACGTGGACTGGTACGTCGAGAGCCCGCGCGAGAAGGCGGTCTTCCGGCTCGACCGGCAGAAGGCGGGCCTCTCCGGGATCCGCGAGGCCGATGTCGCCGCGACACTGCGCCTCGCGCTCGGAGGCGATGCGGCCGGCGAGATCCAGCTGCCGGGGATTCGCGAACGGATCCCGCTCGTCGTGACGCTGCCGCCGGAGCGGCGCAACGACCTGGCCGCGCTCGGGGCCCTCTCGGTGTCCGGCGCCGACGGACGGCGGGTGCCTCTCTCGGAGATCGGCCGCTTCGAGCGCGAGCCGGAGGAAACGTCGATCTACCACAAGAACCTGAAACCGGTCGTCTACGTCACGGCCGACGTCGCGGGACGCAGGGAGGCGCCGGTTTACGCGATCGGGGCGCTCGAGAAGGGGATTGCCGGGATCCGCGTGCCGGGCGGTTACCGCATCGAGACGCAGACCGCAGCGGCGCCCTTCGACACCGCGCGATACGGCGTGAAGTGGGACGGGGAGTGGTACGTGACCTACGAGGTCTTCCGCGATCTCGGCCTCGCGTTTGCCGCCGTGCTGGTGCTGATCTACGTCCTGGTGGTCGGCTGGTTCCGTAGCTTCACGGTGCCGCTCGTCATCATGGCTCCAATCCCGCTCACGCTCGTCGGGATCCTCCCCGCGCATGGCCTCTTCGGCGTGTTCTTCACCGCGACCTCGATGATCGGCTTCATCGCCGGCGCCGGGATCATCGTCCGCAACTCGATCATCCTGGTCGATTTCATCGAGCTGCGCCGCCGCGAGGGCATGGGCCTGTCCGAGGCGGTGCTCGACGCGGGCGAGGTGCGGTTCCGGCCGATGCTTCTGACGGCGGCGGCCGTCGTCGTCGGCTCGGCGGTGATGCTGCTCGATCCGATCTTCCAGGGCCTTGCCGTCTCGATGATGGCGGGCGAGGTCGCGGCGACGCTGTTGTCGCGCGCGGCCGTCCCGGTCCTCTACTACCTGCTCAAACGCTCGGAAGCGAGGAAGGCGGCGGCCTTCGCGTCCTCGGCCGAGCCGGAAAGGAGTCTCGCATGACCAGAACGACGATCAACGAGTGGCTGCGGGGGATCGCAGGGACCTTCGTCCTGTTGTCGCTCGCGCTCGGCTGGTTCGTCCACCCGGCCTTCTTCCTCTTCACGGCCTTCGTGGGCGCGAACCTGCTGCAGTCGATGTTCACGAAGACCTGCCCGATGATGGTGCTCCTGCGGCGGCTTGGCGTGCCGGAACAGGCGGCAAAGGCGTGAAGCGAGCCGGGGTCAGGACTTTCAATGTGTGAACTCGCCCGCCAAAGTCACACCCGGAGAGACCTGACCCCATAGAATGGTCATCCGTGCAGCTGCCGATCTACATGGACTACCAGGCGACGACGCCGGTCGATCCGCGCGTCTTCGAGGCGATGGCGCCGTACTTCACGAAGACGTTCGGCAACCCCGCCTCGCGCGGGCACGTGTTCGGCTGGGAGGCCGAGGCCGCGGTGGACGCGGCCCGCGACCAGGTGGCGCGGGCGATGAACGCCGCGGCGAAGGAAATCGTCTTCACGAGCGGCGCGACCGAGTCCGACAACCTGGCGGTCCTCGGCGTGGCCCGGCTCCACCGGGACAGGGGCGGCCACGTGATCACGGCGCCGACCGAGCACAGCGCCGTGCTCGATCCGTGCCGGCAGTTGGAGCGCGAGGGGTTCGCGGTGACGTACCTCGCGCCCGAGAAGGGGACCGGGGAGATTCATCCCGAGCAGGTGCGCGCGGCGATCCGGGACAACACCGTCCTCGTTTCGCTCATGCTGGCCAACAACGAGATCGGCACCCTGTTGCGCGCGGCGGCGATCGGAGCGATCTGCCGCGAGAAGAACGTCCTCTTCCATACGGACGCCGTGCAGGGCCTCGGCAAGATCCCGTTCGACGTCGAGGCGATTCAGGTGGACCTCGCGTCCGTCTCCGCGCACAAGCTCTACGGCCCGAAGGGGGCCGGGGCGCTGTACGTGCGGGCGCGCCATCCGCACGTGCGGCTCGAACCCATCGTCCACGGGGGCGGGCACGAGCGCGGCATGCGCTCGGGCACCCTGAACGTGCCGGGCATCGTCGGCCTCGGCAAGGCGGCCGAGCTCGCCGTCGCCGGGATGCCGGAGGAAGGCAAGCGGCTGAGGCTCCTGCGCAAACGCCTTTACGACGGCCTCTTCTCGCGGATGGACGGCCTGACTCTGAACGGCGCGCCGCTTCCCGCGATCGAGGCCGACGGGGCCCTGTCGCCAGGCGTCGAGGAGCGGCGCCTTCCGGGCAACCTCAACGTCTCTTTCGCCGGCGTCGATGGGGAGGCGCTGCTCGTGAGCTTGAAGGACGTGGCGGTCTCCTCGGGCTCGGCTTGCACGTCGGCGTCGCTCGCGCCGTCCCACGTTCTGACCGCGATCGGTGTACCGCCCGAGCTCGCCCATGCTTCGATCCGGTTCGGGCTCGGCCGCTGGACCACGGCCGAGGAGGTCGATTTCGCGGTCGAGGCGGCGGACCGGGCCGTCGGACGTCTCCGGGAAAAGTCTCCGCGGGCAAGGGCACAAACCCGATAAGCTCCTCCGGCCTTAGTCGGCTGACTGTGGAGAGCCGGCGGCGGAAAGCTCGCATTTGTTCACGGACCTCGCCCGCGGCCTTCCCTCCTACGCGGACCTGCTGGCAAGGGTCCGGGGGGGAGAAGACCGCGTGGTCGTGTCGGGCGGGGTGGGTGCCTTGCCCGCGATCCTGCTGGCGACGCTGGCGCGCGATCTCGAGCGGCCCCTGGCCCTCGTCGTCGCCAGCGAGAAGGAGGCCGAGCCGCTGCTCGGCGACCTCGCGGCCTGCGGGATGGAGCGGGTCTTTCACGCCCCGGCGCCGACGCTCACGCCGTACCAGCGCATCCCCGCGTCGCTGAAGGCGCGCCGCGACGAATTCTCCCTGTTGACGGCCCTGCGCGGAGGCGCGCGCGACTGGGCGGCGGTCCTGCCCGCGCGCTCGCTCTTCGTGCGGCTGCCCGCCCCCGTCCGCTTCGAGGAATTGTTCCTGCGGCTCTCCCGCGGGTCCGAGGTGTCGCTGTCGAACCTGATCGGACGGCTGACGCGGCTCGGGTACCGTCGCTGCGACCTCGTCGTCGAGACCGGAGACCTCGCAGTGCGCGGAGGCCTCTTCGACGTCTTTCCGCCGGACCGGGACCTCGCGGTGCGCGTCGAGCTCGACGGCGACACGGTGGCGTCGCTGCGCCTCTTCGACCCGGACACCCAACGCTCAAAGGAGAAGCTCGAGGAAGTCTGGCTGCCGCCCTTCTCGGCGGCGGAGGAGTCGGAGGAGGCGCGGCGAGCGATGACCGAGCGCATCGGGCGCCCGCCCTCCGAGGCCGAGCGCAGCGTGTTCGCGCCGGCCGTGTCGCCGATGCCATCGGGATGGCTGGATCACGCCGGGGCCGCCCTGGTCGCGATCGTGGAGCCGGCGTCCGTCGAGGAGGAGATCGCCGGCTTCGAGGATCGCCTGCTCGCCGACCGGGACCCGGACCGGGACGCGTTCGGGCCCGAGGAGCTCATGCACCCGGCCGGGCGGATTCGCGAGCGCCTTGCGGGCGTGCCGCTGCGCTTCGACCGGCTGGGCCTCGAAGCCACGGAGGGAGCCGGGATCCGGCTGCCCGCCGAACCGATCGCGGGCCACGCGGGACGGGCCGCCGAGGCGGCGGCGGGCCTCTCGAAGGCGCTCGAGTCCGGGGAGGAAGTCTTCGTCGCGTCGCGGCCGACCGGCGGCGTCGAGAAGCTGAAGCGCCTCGCCTTCGAGTACGGGTTTCACGTCTCGTCAGAGCGCCATCCGGGGGTCGTGGTCTCGGTCGCCGCGGACATCTCGGCCGGGTTCCGCCTGCGGGAACCGCGTCTGGCGGTGTACGCGGAAGAGGAGATCTTCGGCGAGGAGCGCCGCTCGGCCGCCGCGCGCCGCAAGCCGAGCGAGGCGTTCCTGTCCGACCTGCGGGACCTCAAGCTCGGCGACGCGGTCGTGCATGCGGACTACGGCATCGGCCGCTTCAAGGGCTTGAAGCGCGTGCCGGTCGAGGGCGAGGAACGCGAGTTCATGGAGATCGAGTACGCGGAGGCGCGGGCGCTGCTGCTGCCGGTCGAGCGCCTCGACCTCGTGCAGAAGTATTCGGGCGTGGAGGGGGTGGAGCCCGCGCTCGACAGGCTCGGCGGGGCCGGGTGGGCCCGGCGCAAGGCTTCGGTCCGCAAGGCGATGCGCGACATGACCGACCAGCTCTTGAAGCTCTACGCGCGGCGCAGCCTCGCCGAGGGATTTGCGTTCTCCAAGGACTCTCCGTGGCAGAAGGAGTTCGAGGACGCCTTCGAGTACGTCGAGACTCCGGACCAGGCGCAGGCGATCGCCGAGGTCAAGCGCGACATGCAGTCGGCCAAACCCATGGACCGGCTCCTCTGCGGCGACGTCGGGTACGGCAAGACCGAGGTCGGCATGCGAGCGGCTTTCAAGGCGGTCCTCGACGGAAAGCAGGTGGCCGTGCTGGCCCCGACGACGATCCTCGCCGACCAGCACTTCCGGACGTTCCGGCGGCGGTTCGCGGCCTTTCCGGTCTCGATCGAACTGCTCTCGCGATTCCGCTCGCGCCTCGAGCAGAAGGACGTCGTCGCCCGCGTCGCCGACGGCACCGTCGACATCCTGATCGCCACACACCGCATGCTCGGCAAGGACCTCGCGTTCCGGGACCTGGGGCTCCTCATCGTGGACGAAGAGCAGCGGTTCGGTGTCGCCCAGAAGGAGCGATTGAAGGAGTGGAAGACCTCGATCGACGTGCTCTCGATGTCGGCGACCCCGATCCCGCGCTCGCTCCACCTTTCGCTTTCGGGCCTGCGCGACCTCTCGATCATCGAGACGCCCCCGCGGGACCGGCTGGCGATCGAGACGCAGGTGGTCCCGTCGCGGCCCGAGATCATTCGCGAGGCGATCGAGGCGGAGATTGGGCGTGGCGGCCAGGTCTTCTTCGTGCACAACCGCATCGAGTCGATCGGGAGGGTCAAGCAGACGCTGGAGGAACTGCTGCCGTCGGTGCGCGTGACGGTCGCCCACGGCCAGATGCCCGAAGCCGAGCTCGAGAAGGCGATGTTGCGCTTTTTCTCCCGCGAGGCGGACGTGCTGCTGGCGACGGCGATCGTCGAGAACGGCCTCGACATCCCATCGGCGAACACGATCCTGATCGACCGCGCCGACACGTTCGGCCTCGCCCAGCTCTACCAGCTGCGGGGCCGCGTGGGCCGCAGCGACAAGCCCGCCTACGCATACCTCCTCGTCGAGGAGAATGCGGCGCTCTCGGAGATCGCGCGGCAGAGGCTCGCCTCGATCCGGGAGTTCTGCGACCTCGGAGCCGGGTTCCGGATCGCGGCCCGGGACCTCGAGATCCGCGGCTCGGGCAACATGCTCGGAGGCGAGCAGTCCGGCCACATCGCCGCCGTGGGCTTCGAGACCTACCTGTCGCTCCTCGAGGAGGCGATCCGGGAGATCCGCGGCGAGGAGGCCATTCCCGAGCGCGCGGTCACGCTCTCGCTCGGGCTGGATCTGGCGATCCCGCACGACTACGTCGAGGATGAAAACTGGAGAATGATGATCTACAAGAAGGTTGCGCGGGCCGGCGACGATGCGGCGCTCGAGGAGACCCGCCGCGAGATCGCGGACCGGTTCGGCGAGCCCCCGCAGGCCGTGCGGCGGCTCATCGAATACGCGCGGCTGCGCGCGCGGGCCGAGCGGCTGGGCGTCACGTCGATCACGCGCCAGGCCGGTCGCGTGCACCTGCGGTTTGGCGAGGGAGCCGCCGTGGACGTCGAGCGCATCCTCGCGCTGGTGGGCGCGACACCCGGCGCCAGCCTCTCGCCGGCCCGGGTGCTGACGGTCCCCGCCCCGGACGAGGACGCGCTGCTGGCTGGCCTGATCGAGCTGCTGCCGGCCCTGGCCAGGCAGGCCGCCTGACCCAACCCTGGAATTCAGGCGCCGGAAAGGTGTTAATAATGTCCGCCATGCGAAAGACGCTTTTCCTCTTGACCGGCTTCTTTGCGGCCGCGGGCCTCTGTGCCGCCGAGCTCGTCGAGCAGATCGTCGTGCGGGTCAACGACCGGCTCATCACCCAGACGGAGTTCGACCGGCGGCTCGCGCTGGCCGCCAAGGCCCCGAACCATCCGACGGACCTGGCCGAGCTGCAGAAGAGCGTCCTCGAGGACCTGATCCGCGAGAAGCTGCTCGAGGAGCGCGCCAAGGAGATGTCGGTTTCGGCCACCGACGAGGAAGTCGAGGTCGCGGTGGCGCGCGTCAAGCAGCAGTACAACATGACGACCGACTCCGAGTTCGAGGCGTCGCTCGCGCAGTCGGGGATGTCGCGCGACGAGCTCAAGCGCCAGATGCGCCAGACGATTACCCTGCAGAAGGTCATCGGCCGCGACGTCACCTCGAAGATGGACCAGTCCGACGACGCGCTGCGGCTCGAGTACGAACGCCGGAAAGAGCAGTTCTACGCGATTCCCGAATCGGCGCACGCGGCCGAGATCGTCCTCAAGTTTTCGCCCTCGGACGCGGAGGCGCGGCAGCAGGCGGTCGCCTCGATCGAAGAGATCCGCGTCAAGATCAAGGGTGGCGCGCCGTTCGCCGATCTCGCGAAGCAGTCGTCGGAGGGGACCACGAAGGACAAGGGCGGCGACCTCGGCGTCGTCAACAAGGGCGAGCTCGTCGAGGCCCTCGATGTGGCCGTCTTCGTGACGCCGCCCGAGGAATATCCGGCGCCCGCGTTGCTCTCCGACTCGATCCACCTCTTTCACGTCACGGACCGCAAGCCCGCGTCATTCAAGCCGTTTTCCGAGGTCAAGGACGACCTGCGTAAGCGGATCTCCGACGACATGTACGAGAAGCGGTTCACCGAGTACATGGACAAGTTGCGGCGCGACGCGTTCGTCAAGATCTACGTGCCGGAGCTGGCGACGCTGGATCGGAAGAAGACGTTGTAAGGGCGGGGGCTCGCGCCCGGCCGCGCGAGACCGGCTGCAGACGAGCCATGCGAACCCGCCTTTCTCTCCCTCGCAATTTCTCCTTCGATGCGGTCGTGCGTTCGCACGGCTGGTACGACCTCCCGCCGTATTCCTACGACGCCGAGCAGGGCACGCTGACGACGGTCGGCGCCGGGGCGGCGGTATGGACATTCCGCGCGCGGGACGGGCACCTGGAGATTGCGGGCTCGGGCGGCTCCGCGCCATCGGTCCGCGCGATGGCGCGCCGGATCTTTTCGCTCGACGTCGAGTTGTCGGCATTCGATGCGGCACTCATCGACGAGCCCGCGCTCAAGCGGGCGCTCGCCCGCGGAGGCGGTCGCATGCTGCGGGCGCCCACGCTCTTCGAGGACGCCGTGAAGATGCTGCTGACGACCAACTGCTCATGGGCGACGACGCGCGGCATGGTCCAGCGGCTGGTGGCCCTGACGCCGGACGGCTCGTTTCCCGGCCCCGAAGCGCTGGCGCGCGTGCGCCCGGGAGCGCTTGGCAGCAAGGTCCGCTGCGGCTATCGGGCGAGAGCGTTGTCCCGTTTCGCGCGCCGCATCGCATCGGGAAGTCTCGATCTGTCGGCCTGGGAGCGCCGCGCGACCCCGGCAGCCGACGTGAGGGAGGCCATTCTGGCCGAGCATGGGTTCGGTCCGTACGCCGCCGAGGGCCTCCTGCGCGTCCTCGGCCGGCACGAGTACCTGGCGCTCGATTCCTGGCTCCGAAAGCAGTACCGACGCCTCTACCCGGGCCCCGCGAAGACGGCCGACGGCGCGATTGTCCGCCGTTATGCGCGGTTCGGCGACTACAAGGGTCTGGCCCTGTGGCTCGACATGACGCGCGAGTGGCACGAGGGCAGGCTGGGCGTCGGGCCCTGAGTCTCTGGCTGCACAGCCTTCTGGGCAGAGCGCTTACGCCCGTTTAGCGCTCCTAATTTTTTTAGGCAAACTTCTTTTCTTGACTAATAAACCACGGCACTTCTAACATCCGCCCAGTGGCCAGAACTGGCTAAAAGTGGGAGAAAGTGGTCCCGGAATCCAAACGGGACGACACAGAACGGATGGATCGCTTTCGTGGGAGCGCGCCGGCCCGCCTCGATGAGAAGGGCCGGCTGAAGGTGCCGAATCTCTTCCGTCAACAGATTGAAGAGGCATTCGGCCGCGACCTTTTCGTGACGTCGATCCACGGGCGCAACTTCCTCCTTTACCCGCTCCCGATCTGGCGCGCGCTCGAAGAGAAGCTGGCCGAGCTTCCGGCGATCCATCGCGCGAAGAACAAGTTCCTCGAGCGCGTCAACTACTACGGCCAGGACGGCGCGATCGACGGGCAGGGCCGCATCCTCGTGCCGCAGATCCTGCGCGACACGGCCAAGCTCGCCGCCGACGTCGTCGTGACCGGAAACATCGATCACCTCGTCGTCTCCGACCACGCCGCGCTGGCCAAACGACTCACGACCGAGGAGTTCGGGCCCGAGGACTACGACGAGCTTTCGAAGCTGCTTCTGTGAGTCGTGAAGCGGGAAGCGTCAAACGGGAAACGAAGAGGCCAGGCCGATTGAAACGCGCGCGCACATTCCGGTTCTCCTCGAGGAGGTCGTCGAGCTGCTCGCGCCCGAGCGCGGCGGATTCTTCGTGGACGCGACGCTCGGGGCGGGCGGGCACGCCGAGGCCCTCCTCGATCGCGGGCCGGGCATCCGTCTGCTCGGAATCGACCGCGACCCGGACGCCCTCGCGCGCGCCAGAGATGGCCTCGCGCGCTTCCGCGGCCGCGTGGATTTCGTCGAAGCCGATTTCGGCGATCTCGACCGCTTGCTCGGCGGATTTCCGGCGCCCGACGGCATCCTCGCGGACCTCGGGGTCTCTTCGATGCAGCTCAACGAGGCGGAGCGGGGGTTCTCCTTCCGCCGCGACGGGCCGCTGGACATGCGTATGGGGAAGAGCGGCCGCAGTGCGGCCGACATCGTCGCAACCGTTTCGGTCGAGGAACTAACACGGATTTTCCGTGATTTTGGGGAGGAGCGAATGGCGGCAAAGATCGCGCGTGGGATCGTGGCAGAGCGGGCCCGTGGGCCCATTGTGACCACCCGGCAGCTCGCGAGGGTCGTCGCAGAACACAAGGGCGGCCGGGAAAAGATCGATCCGGCCACGCGGGTCTTCCAGGCGCTTCGGATCGAGGTCAACCAGGAGCTCCAGTCGCTCGCCCGCTTCCTTTCGGCCGCGGTTCGCCGCCTGAACGGGGGAGGCCGCCTGGCGGTCATCTCGTATCACTCGCTCGAGGACCGCATGGTGAAGGACGTGTTCCGGCGCGACTCGGGCGTGTGCCTGTGCCCGCCGAAGATGCCCGCGTGCGTGTGCGGGGCCCGCAAGGCGCTCGAGGTCCTGACTCGCCGGCCGCTGCGGCCCGGGGAGCAGGAGCTCCATCGCAATCCCCGCTCGCGCAGTGCGCGCCTGCGGGTGGCCGAGAAAGTTGCCGCGGGGACCGATCTCGCCGCGCTGGAAGCCGTGGCGATCTGACGATGGCGGCCTGCTCATGAGTACCTCGTATGCGCAGACGAAGCACGTCCAGAACCTGCACCTGACGCGCGAACGCGACCGGCGGCGCGGCCGGGAGCTCGCGACCTTTCTGCTCGCGGGCCTTCCGGTGGCATGCGCGCTGCTCGGATTCGCAGCGCTCCACATCGAGACGGTCCGGGTGGGGTACCTGCGCGAGGCGCGGCAGAAGACAGCGGCGGAGTTGACCGAAGAGAACCGGCGTTTGCGCGCCGAGCTCGGCCGGGCCTCTTCGCCGGACCGGGTGGCCTCGCTCGCGCAGAGCAAGGGCCTGCGGCCCCCCCACCCCGGACAGGTCCAGTACGTCGAGACGCCGGGAGGCAAGTCGCGGTGAACGGAGTGCGTCGCGGCCGAACGCGCCTCTTCGCGCTCGTCCTCGCGGCATGGGCCGCGATCGTGGTCGCCCGCCTCGTGCAGGTCCAGATCGCGCAGGGCTCCCGCTACCGGGCCAGGGCGCAGCGCCAGCAGGAGCGCCGCATCGAGATCGCGGGCTCCCGCGGTTCGATCCTCGACCGCGAGGGGCGCGAGCTGGCCGTGTCCGTCGAGGCGTCCTCGGTCTACGCGATCCCGGACGACGTGCAGAAGCCGCGCGCCGTGGCGCAGGCCCTCGCGCCGCTCGTCGGGCTGCCGGCGGCCGAAATCCTCGAGAAGCTTTCGTCCGAGAAGGGGTTCGTCTGGATCCGGCGCCAGGTCGACGTGGAGGCGGCCGGGAGGATCCGGGCCCTGAAGCTGCCTGGCATCCATTTCGTGGCGGAGCCGAGAAGGTTCTATCCGAAGGGCCACCTTGCCTCGGCGGTGCTCGGATTCGTGGGCACCGACGGCAGCGGCCTGGCCGGGCTCGAGCACCTCTACGACGGCGCCATTCGTGGAAAGCCGGGCGAGATGGTCGCGCTGACGGACGCGCGCCGCAGCCGCTACGGCGAGGCGGAAACGGCGAACAGCCGGCCGGCCGAGGAGGGCTCGTCGCTCGTGCTCTCGCTCGACTCGGGCGTGCAGTTCGCCGCGGAGCACGAGCTGGCCGCGGCAATGACGGAGCACCGGGCGAAGTCCGGCAGCGTGGTGGTCCTCGATCCCTGGAACGGCGAGATCCTCGCGATGGCTTCCGCGCCCGATTTCGACCCGAACGAGTTCGGGCGATTCCCGGCCGAGGCGCGGCGCAACCGCGTCATCGCCGACTGCTACGAGCCGGGCTCGACCTTCAAGATCGTCACGGGCGCGCTCGCCCTCGATGAGGGCGTCGTCGCGCTCGACGACATCATCGAGACCGGGGACGGAACGATCCGCGTGGCCAACACCACGATCCAGGAAGCCAAGGGGCACCGTTACGGAGCGCTCACCCTCGCCGGCATCTTCGAGCACTCCTCCAACATCGGCATCATCCGGGTCGGCCTGCGCCTCGGACCGCGCCGTCTCTACGAAGGGGCGCGCGCGTTCGGGGTGGGGCAGCTGACCGGCGTCGACCTGCCGGGCGAGAACTCGGGCATCTTCCGCCCCCTTGCGCGCTGGTCGGCACTTTCGAACGCCGAGATCTCGATGGGCCAGGAGGTCTCGTTGAATGCCCTGCAGCTGGCCCGCATCACGGCGATTGCGGCCAACGGCGGCCGCCTCGTCCAGCCGCACGTCGTGACACGGATCGTCGCTCCGGGCGGCGCCGTCCGGCCCGTCGCGGTCGGCGAGCCGGTCCGCGTGATTTCCGAAGCGACGGCCGGCTCGATCTCCCGCATCCTCGTCGGCGTCGTCGAGCACGGCACCGGCGCGAATGCGGCGATCCCTGGATTCCTCGTGGCCGGCAAGACGGGCACCGCGCAGAAAGCCGGAGTCGGCGGGTACGGCGCCGGCCGGCACGTGCCGAACTTTGCCGGTTTTGCGCCCGCCGATCACCCGCGCTGCGTGGCCGTGGTCGTGCTCGAGGACCCCCAGGGCAAGTACTACGCTGCGGAGGTCGCCGCCCCGCTCTTCGCGCGCGTCATGTCGCAGGCGCTCGGGATCCTGCGCGTGGCGCCGCGCGAACAGCAGGTGCCCGCGACCGTCCTCGCCGAAGCGCCGCCGCAGCGCGAGCCGCGCTATCCGAGCGGCGTGGTCGCGGTCGCGCGCCGGGCGTCGGACGAAGGCGCCACGGTGGACGCCGGCCGCACGCCGAGCGCCCTCGGGATGTCCGCCCGGCAGGCCCTGGCAGCGTTCGCGCGCCTCGGGGTGCTCGCGCGGCTGCAGGGCTCAGGCTTCGTCGTCGCGCAGGATCCGCCGCCGGGCTCGCCGGTCCACCCGGGCTCGATTCACACTCTCTTCCTCGCCGATAACGCGGCGGCGCCGGGCCGGGCGGCCGGGCGCCGCGCGGAGGAAATCGACCCGCCTCCGTCGGCTCCGTGAAACTGCTGGACCTCGCCGCCGCCCTCGAGGGCGCCGAGATCGCTCCCGCTGCGCGGGGTCTCGAGGTCCTTGGGGTGACGAGCGACTCGCGCCGTGTTGCGGTGGGAGATCTCTTCGTCGCAATCCGGGGCGCGAAGACAGACGGCCTCGCGCACGTCGAAGACGCCATCCGCCGCGGCGCCGTTGCGGTCGCGAGCGACCGCCCAGCGCCCGGCGGCGTCGGCGTGCCCTGGATTGGAGTCGCCGCGCCCCGCCGGGCCCTGGCGCTGGCCGCCGCGCGGCTCAACGGCAACCCCGCCGAAAAGCTCGTGCTCGCCGGCGTGACGGGCACCAACGGCAAGACCTCGACGACGACGCTGCTCGAAGCGATCCTCGCGCGCCGTTACGGGTCGGCCGGCTTCCTCGGCACGGTGGGCTATCGCACGCCGCGGCGCCGGATCGAGGCCGACCGCACGACGCCGGAGGCCACCGTGATCCAGGAACTCCTGGCGGAGATGGTGGCCGACGGGGCGAAGGCCGCGGCGATGGAGGTGTCGTCCCACGCGCTCGCGCTCGATCGCGTGGAGGGCTGCCGGTTCGACGTGGCGGTGTTCACGAACCTGACGCGCGACCACCTCGATTTCCACGGCGACATGGAGTCCTACTACCAGGCCAAGAAGCGCCTCTTTGCGCTGCGCAAGCCCGGGGCGTGCGCCGTGATCAACGCGGACGACGCCTTCGGGGCGAGGCTCCTCGCCGAGGTGGCGCCGCCCTGCGCGAGTTTTTCGCCTTCGGGCGCCACGGCGGAGTTTCGCGTCGAGGGCAGCCGCTGCGACCTCTCCGGCGTCGCGTTCGATCTCGTCTATCCCGGCGGCCGGCTTTCGATCGCCTCGCCCCTGCTCGGCCGGTTCCAGCTCTCCAATGTCGCCGGGGCCGCGACGGCGGCGCTCTGCCTCGGCATCCCGGCGGCGGACATCGCCGAGGGCGTCGCAACCGTGACCAGCGTCCCCGGGCGACTCGAGCGCGTCGAAGCGGGCCAGTCGTATCCGATCCTCGTCGACTACGCGCACACGCCCGACGCCCTCGAGCGGCTGCTCCAGGCGGTGCGCGAGCTGACGGACAAGAAGGTGCTCCTCGTGTTCGGCTGCGGGGGAGACCGGGACCGCGGCAAGCGCGCGCCGATGGGCGAGATCGCCGGGCGGCTCGCGGACATCGCCATCGCCACGTCCGACAACCCCCGGTCCGAGGACCCGGAGGCGATCCTGAAGGACGTCGAGGCGGGTCTTTCCGTCTCCGGCGCGACGAAATACCTGAAGATCGCCGACCGCGGCGAGGCGATCCGTCAGGCGATCGAGCTGGCCAACTCCGGCACGGTCGTCGTCATCGCCGGCAAGGGCCACGAGACGACTCAGGTCATCGGCGCGCGCGAGATTCCTTTCGACGACCGGAATGTCGCCGCCGGCTTCGCGGGGAAGCCGTGAATTTCACGCTGGCCGAAGTGGCGGCGGCCGCCGGGGCCCGGGCCGAGGGCGCGGCAGCGCTGACGGGCGTCGCCGTCGACTCGCGGTCGGTGCGGGCGGGCGACCTCTTCGTTGCGATCCGCGGAGCGCGCGTGGACGGCCACGACTACGCGCGGGACGCGGCGGCGCGGGGCGCCGGGGCGCTGCTCGGGCAGCGCAGACCCGAGGGGCTTCCGGCGGCCTTTCCGGTCGTGATCGTGCCGGAATCGGTGGAAGCGTTGCGCCGCCTCGGCGCGGCCGCGAAGCGGAAGATGGGCTTCCGGCTCGCCGCGATCACGGGCTCGGCCGGCAAGACGACCACGAAGGACTTCACCGCGGCGATGCTGTCGCGCCGCTTCGCCGTCGAGAAGACTCCCGGCAACCAGAACAGCCAGATCGGATTTCCGATGTCCGTCGTCAACCTGCCGCGCAGCCCCGAGTGGATGGTGGGCGAGATGGGCCTCTCGGAGCCCGGTGATCTGACGAGGCTCTCGCGGGCCTTCGAGCCGGACGTGGCGGCGATCCTCCTCGTGGCCGCGGCGCACCTGCAGTTCTTCGCGTCGCTCGACGCCATCGCCGACGGCAAGGCCGAGATCCTCGAGGGGCTCAAGCCGGGCGGCACGTTCGTCGCCAACGCCGACGACCCCCGCGTCGCCGCGATCGCGGCGCGACACCGCGGCCGGGTCGTGCGCTTCGGCCGGTCGGGCGACGCCGACGTCACGGCGAAGGATGTCGTCGCAGAGGCGGACGGCAGCCGGTTCCGCCTCGCGACCCCCGAGGGCGAAGCGGCCGTGCACCTGCCGGTCGCGGGCCCCCACCAGGTGGGCAACTTCCTCGCGGCCGCCGCGATCGCGTTCGCCGTCGGCGTTCCCGCGGCCGACTGTGCAGCCGCCTCCGGCGGGCTGCGCCCGGCCGCGCACCGCGGAGAGCTCGTGCGCCACGGCTCCGGGGCCCTCCTTTTCGACGACTCCTACAACGCCAACCCGTCGTCGATGCGCGCCGCGCTCGAGACGCTTGCGGCGCTGCCCGCGCGCCGCCGCATCGCGGTGCTCGGCGACATGCTGGAGCTCGGAGCCGAGGAAGAGCGGTGGCACCGCGAGACGGGCGCCCTCGTGGCCGGGAGAGCGGACCTGCTGGTGTGCGTCGGTCCGCGCGCGCGCCTGCTCGGCGAGGGCGCCGTTGCGGCAGGGCTGCCATCGAGCGCGGTGCGCCACGTGGCCTCCGCGGAGCAGGCCGCGCAGGCGATCGCGGGCGAGCTCGGCCCGGGCGACGCCGTGCTGTTCAAGGCTTCGCGCGGGATCGGCCTCGATCGCGCCGTCGCGGCCCTGACGGAGAGGGCCTGACACGATGCTGTACTGGCTGCTCTATCCGCTGGCGGGCCGGTTTCCGGTTCTCAACGTGTTCCGGTACATCACGTTCCGGACCGCGATGTCGGCGGTGACGGCGCTCTCCGTGGCGCTCGTCCTCGGCCCGGCGATGATCCGGTTCCTGCGGCGCGCCCAGATCGGCCAGTCGATTCGAGCCGAGGGCCCCAAGACCCATCTGGCGAAGGCGGGCACTCCGACGATGGGGGGGCTGCTCATCCTCCTCGCTGTGGTATCGGCCACGCTGCTCTGGATGGACCTGTCGAACCGCTTCGTGTGGATCGGGCTGGCGACCCTCCTCGGCGTCGGCGCCGTGGGTTTTGCCGACGACTGGACGAAGGTGGCCCGGCGCCGCAGCCTCGGGCTGACCGGCCGGGGCAAGCTCGTGCCTCAGTTCCTGATGGCGCTCGCCGTCGCCTTCGCGATCGAGCAGTGGGCGGGACACGGGGCCTTCTCGACGGTGGTCTCCTTCCCGTTCCTGAAGAAGCTGCTCCTCGACCTCGGCGTCCTCTACGTTCCGTTCGTGGCTGTCGTCGTGGTGGGTTCCTCCAACGCCGTCAACCTGACGGACGGGCTCGACGGCCTGGCGACGGGTGCGGTCGGGATCGCGGCCGGGACCTATGCGCTGCTGGCCTACGTGACGGGCAACGCGGTCGCCGCGCGCTACCTGCAGATCCCGTTCATCCCGCAGTCGGGCGAGCTCGCCGTCTTCTGCGGCGCGCTCGTGGGGGCCTGCCTCGGCTTCCTGTGGTTCAACTGCCATCCGGCCGACGTCTTCATGGGCGACGTCGGCGCGCTGCCGCTCGGCGCGGCCATCGCAGCGGTCGCCGTGATGACCAAGCAGGAAATTTTGCTCGCGATCGTCGGCGGCCTGTTCGTGCTCGAGGCGCTCTCGGTGATCATCCAGGTGTTTTCCTTCAAGGCCACGGGGCGGCGGGTCTTCAAGATGGCCCCGCTGCACCACCATTTCGAATTGCTGGGCTGGGCCGAGTCGCGGGTCATCATCCGTTTCTGGATCCTCGCGATCTTCTTCGCCGTGCTCGGGCTTTCGACGCTGAAGCTGCGATGAACGCGATGAGCCGGCCGGCAGACGGCAGACGGCAGACGGCAGACGGAAACTCAGGGGCTGCGCCGGCGGTCCTGCCGCATCGGGTCGCGGTGCTCGGGTTCGCGCGGAGCGGCCGGGCGCTGGCCGAAGCGCTCGCCGCTCGCGGAGTCGCGGTGGCGGTCGGCGACCGTCGGCCCGAATCCGAGTTCGACGGGCTGGACGCGCTCAAGGCCCGCGGCGTGCGCTTCTTCTTCGGCGGGCCCCCGCCCGAGTTTCTGGCGGGCGCCGACTGGCTCGCCGTGTCTCCCGGCGTGCCGCCCGACGTGCCGCCCGTCCGGGATGCGCGCACGCGGGGCATTCCGGTTCTTTCCGAGATCGAGGTCGCGTGGCGCATCGCCGAGGCCGAGGCGCCGGGAATGCACCGCTGGATCGCGGTCACCGGGACGAACGGAAAATCCACGACGGCCACCTGGATTGCCGAGGTCCTGAAGCGGGCGGGCCGGCCCGTGGCCCTCGCGGGCAACATCGGCGCGCCACTCTCGGGGTTCCTGTCGGAGCGGGGGCCGCGCGACTTCGTGTGCGAGGTGTCGTCGTTCCAGCTCGAGGGCGTCGAAGACTTCCGCCCCCACGTCGCCGTTCTCACGAACATCACGCCGGACCACCTCGACCGCTATCCGGGATTCGCCGAGTACGCGGCGGCCAAGCAACGGCTCTTTGCCCGCCAGGAGCCGGCGGACTTCGCCGTCATCAACGCCGACGACGCGGCCTCGCGCGCGGTCGCCACGACCGCCCGGCGCGTGCTCTTCTCGCGGCGCGGCCGCCCCGGCGGCGGGGGCCCGGCCGCGTGGCTCGAGGCGGGCGAGCTCGTGTCGGACGTGGCCGCGCCGAGGCACGGCGTCGTCGCCGCACAGCGGCTCGCACTGGCCGGCGCGCACAACCTGGAGAACGCGCTCGCCACGCTTGCCGCGGCCGAATGCCTCGGGACGCCGGAGGGGGCGATCGTCAGTGCGTTGACGTGCTTCGAGGGCCTCCCGCACAGGAGCGAGCGCGTGGCCGAATCGGGCGGCGTGCGCTGGGTGGACGACTCCAAGGGTACGAACGTGGATGCGACGGCGAAATCGCTCGAGGCGTATGCGCCGGGCAGCGTGCTCCTCATCCTCGGTGGCCGCGACAAGCACGGCGACTTCGCCGCGCTCTCAGAGCTCGTGCGCCGGAACGCCCGGATCGTGCTGACGATCGGCGAAGCCGCGCCCGTCATCGAGCGGGCCCTCGCCGGAGCGGCGCCCATCGAGCGCAGCGCCACGATGGAGGTCGCCGTCGCGCGTGCCGCTGCGCTCGCGCGACCGGGCGACACGGTGCTGCTCTCGCCCGCCTGCGCCTCCTTCGACCAGTATCGGAATTTCGAGGAGCGGGGTCGGCATTTTGCGCAGTTGGCGCGGCGGGCGTCGGCGGAAAAGGTATGACGTGGCGCGCAAGCTGACGTCCGACAAGGTCCTCTTCTCCACGCTCGTGGCGCTGTCGCTCTTCGGCTGCGTGATGATCTACAGCGCGTCGGCCGTTTCGGCGGGAGAGACCTCGGGCAACCCGTACCGCTACCTCGTCAAGCAGATCGTGTCGCTCGTGCTGGGCGGCATCGCGGCCTTCGTCGTCTACCGGACGGACTACCGGCTCTTCGGGCGCCCGTGGGTGGTCTACGGCGCTTACGGGGCGACGCTCGGCCTGACGGTCTTCGCCCTGTTTCGCCCGCCGATCAACGGCGCACGCCGATGGATCCCCCTCGGCCTGACGATGCTGCAGCCTTCGGAGCTGCTGAAGGTGGCCCTGGTGCTGTTGCTCGCCCATCAACTGGCGCGCAAGTCGGAGAAGGCCGGCGATCCCGAGCGGGCGCTCGTGCCCGTGCTCGTCTTCTCGGGCCTGGCGGCGGGCGCGGTCGTGCTCCAGCCGGACCTCGGCACGGCCGTCTGCTACGTGATGCTGTGCGCGGTCCTGCTGTGGCTGGCGGGGGCGCGGGCGCGATGGTTCGCCTTCGGCGCGCTGGGCATGATCCCGCTGCTCGCCGCGCTGATGCTCTCGGCCGACTACCGCCGCGCCCGCATCCTGTCGTTTCTGAACCCGGAGGCCGACCCGCTCGGAAAGGGATTCCAGGCCATCCAGTCGCTCATCGCGGTGGGCGCGGGCGGGTGGTTCGGAAACGGCCTCGGCGGCAGCCGGCAGAAGCTCTTCTTCCTGCCCTTCCCGCACACCGATTTCATCTTTGCCATCGTGGGCGAGGAGCTGGGCTTCGTCGGGGCGATCGGCGTCGTGGCGTGCTTCGCGATCGTGGGGTGGCGGGGGTTGCGCGCCGCGCGGCGCGCGCCGGACGCGTTCGCCGGGTTCCTGGCGGCCGGCGCGACGGCGATGATCGTCGTGCAGGCGGCAATCAATCTGTCCGTCGTCCTCGCGCTGGTCCCGACCAAGGGCATCCCGCTGCCCTTCGTGTCGTACGGAGGTTCTTCGTTGATCGCCTCCTGGATCGCGGGCGGCCTGATCCTGAACATTTCGCAACACGAAGTGCCCGAAAGAAACTAGTGTTCTGTTACCGAAGTTTCGCTGACGGTTCAGGGTTTACGATCCCGTCATGAGCGACCTCGGCGCGTACGTCATCGCCGCGGGCGGCACCGGCGGCCACATCATTCCGGGCATCGCGCTCGCCAACGAGATCCGGGCGCAAAGGCCGGGTGCGGAGATCGTTTTCGTCGGCACGGCGCAGGGCCTCGAATCGAAGATCGTCACCGCCGCGGGCTTCCCGCTCGAGCTGGTCGACGCCTCGGGGTTCGTGGGCAAGACCAAGGCGAAGCAGTTCCAGGCCCTCGCCCGCCTCCCGAAGGGCTTCTTCGAGGCGCGCGCTCTCTTGAAGAAGCACCGGGCGCGCGCGGTGGTCGGCGTGGGCGGGTACGTGACGGTTCCGGTGCTGCTGGCTGCCCGCTCGCTCGGCATCCCGACGCTGATCCACGAATCGAATGCGCGGCCGGGAGTTGCCAACCGCTTCCTGAACCGGTTCGCGACGCGGACGGCCGTCGGCCTCGCGGCCGCGAACCAGCACTTGCGCCGGGCCGGCGTCGTCACGGGAACGCCCGTCCGCCGCGAGTTCTTCGAAATTCCGCTGCTCGACCCGGAGGGCGCCACGCGCCGCCTGCTGGTGTTCGGCGGCAGCCAGGGGTCGCGGATCATCAACCGGGCCGTGGCGCGGGCCGCCGTGCTGCTCGAGAAATCCGGCCTCGAGGTCGTTCACCAGACGGGGGAGAAGGACCTGGCCGGGACGAGGCAGCGTTACACTCGCATGCCGGCCAACTGGAAGCTCGAGCCGTTTCTGCCGAGGCTCTGGGAGCAGATGGCGGCGGCCGACCTCGTGCTCTCGCGCGCCGGGGCGATGACGGTTTCGGAGCTTGCCGCGGCGGGCCGGCCCTCGATCCTCGTGCCGTTCGGCGCCGCAGCGGCCGGCCACCAGCTCGAAAATGCGCGCGCTCTGTTCCGGGCCGGGGCGGCCGTCGTGATCGCCGAGAAGGACTTCGCGGCCGAGAGCCTCGCCGGGACGGTCGTGGACCTCCTGAAGAACCGGGCGCGCCTGGTGGCGATGGGGCAGAAGGCCAGATCGCTCGCGCGGCCCGACGCCGCGGCGGACCTGGCGAAGCTGCTTTTCGAGGCGGAGGCCGCCCGATGAGGTTCTTGCGCCTGCGACGCCTCCACTTCGTGGGCGCCGGGGGCGTCGGCATGAGCGGCATCGCGGAGATCCTGCTGCTGGCGACCCCGCTCGAGATCTCCGGCTGCGACCTGGCCCGGTCGGAGGCGACCGCGCGCCTCGAGAAGCTCGGGGCGAAGATCTCGATCGGGCACGACCCCGCGCACCTCGACCGCGCGGACCTGGTCGTCATCTCGTCGGCCGTGGCCGAGTCGAACCCCGAGGTGGCCGCGGCACGCGCACGGGGCATCCCGTTGATCCGGCGCGCCGAGATGCTCGGCGAGATCATGCGCCTGAAGCAGGGGGTCGCCGTGGCGGGCACGCACGGGAAGACGACCACCACGTCGCTGACGGGAATGGTGCTGACCGAAGCCGGTTTCGACCCCACGATCGTCGTCGGCGGGCAGGTGCACATCCTGGGGACCAACGCGCGCCTGGGCAAGGGCGACTACCTCGTCGCGGAGGCGGACGAGTACGACCGCTCCTTCCTGGAGCTCACGCCCGTCGTCGCGGTGATCACGAACGTCGAGGCCGATCACCTCGATACGTACCGGGACCTCGACGACATCCTCGATGCGTTTGCGACGTTCGCCAACCGCATCCCCTTTTTCGGCGCCGTCGTCGCCTGCGTGGACGATGCCGGCGTGCGGCGGCTGCTGCCCAGGATCAAGAAGCGCGTCGTGACCTACGGCGAGTCGCCCGAGGCCTTGCTCGCGGCGCGCAGCGTCCGCCTCGAGGCCACCTCGACGATGTTCGACGTCTGGGACGCGGGGGAAGGGCGGCTCGGCTCCGTGCGGCTCCGGCTTCCCGGGCGGCACAACGTGCTGAACGCTCTCGCGGCGATCGCCGCGGGGCGGGAGTTGCTCATTCCCTTCGAGACGATCGCCCGCGCGCTGGCGGCCTTCACGGGCGTCGTGCGGCGCTTCGAGTTGAAGGGCGAGCGGGAGGGCGTGCTCGTCGTGGACGACTACGCGCACCATCCGACCGAGATCCGCGCGACGCTTGCGGCCGCCCGCCAGGTCTATCCGGAGCGGCGCCTCGTCGCCCTCTTCCAGCCGCACCTGTTCACGCGCACGCGCGACTTCACCGACGACTTCGGCGCGGCCCTCGCCGCGGCCGACGTGAACATCGTCATGGACGTCTATCCCTCGCGCGAGCGCCCCATCCCGGGCGTGACAGGCGAGCTCGTCGCGGATGCCGCCCGCCGTGCTGGGCACACGAGGGTCATCTATACACATGATAAGAAAAGAGTTGTTGACTGTCTGGAGCAGACGCTCCGGCCCGGGGACCTGTTGGTGACCCTCGGGGCCGGGGACGTCGTCAAGTTCGGAGAGGAGTACTTAGAGCGTGGCCGGCGGGGATAAGAAGGACGCTCCGTTTCTGCGGCGCGGCGGCGTCATTTCCCGCAAACGCAGGAAGACGCCGACGGCGCGCCGCGTGACGGTCGCTCTCGTCGCCCTCGTGGCGGCGTTCGGGCTCTTCCGGTTCGTGTCGGGCCCGCGCTTCTGCCTGCGCCGCTTCGAGGTGTCCGGCAACACGCGCGTGCGCACGGAGGAGGTCCTGGGCGCGGCGGCAGCGTGGAGCGGAAAGAACCTGCTCTCGCTCGATCTCGCGCCGCTCGCCGGCCGCCTGGCCGCGCATCCCTGGATCGAGCGGGTCACGCTCTCGAAGCGATTTCCCGACGGCCTCTCCGCGCGGATCACCGAGCGCAAGGCCGTCGCCCTCTACCGCGACGGCGCGCGATTCTGGTGGGTGGGCGTCGACGGAAACCTAATCGCCCCCTACGATCCGCGGGGCGACCGCACCGAGTACGTGATCATGACCGGCGATCGGCGCACGCTGCCGGAGGCCGTGGAATTGCTGGCACAGCTGCGCGCGGCGCTTCCCAACTATGTCGCCGCCCTCTCGGAAATCGCCTCGCTCCCGGACGGCGGATTCGGTATGATGGATGCGATTTTTCGAAGGCCGGTTCGCGTGCTTCGGGCAGACGCTCCGGAAAAGGTTCGCGCGTTGCTCGAGGCGCGGGGTTTTGTCGAAAGTCGCGGGTGGGAGGCGCGGGCCATCGATCTCCGTTTTGCCGATCGCATCATTCTCGTCGGCGCGTACGGCGCGGGGAACCGTCTCTGATGCCCCGGGTTTCCAATGGCTAAGCCCGAGAACTTCCTCGTCGCCTGCGACATCGGCACCTCGAAGATCTGCGTCCTCATCGGCGAGCAGAACCCCTCGGGCTCACTCGACGTCATCGGCAAGGGCTCGTCGGCCAACCGGGGCACCCGCAAGGGCAACATCATCAACGTGGACGCCACGATAGAGGCCATCAAGCGGGCCGCCGAAGAGGCCGAAATCATGGCCGGGGTTCAGATTTCCCGCGCGTGGGTTGGGGTTTCGGGCTCCCACGTCCGTTCGTTCAACAGCCGGGGCGTCGTCGCCGTGGCCGGGAAGGACCGGGAAATTACCCGGGAGGACGTCGCCCGGGTCGTCGACGCGGCCCGGGGGGTCCAGATTCCCCAGGACCACGAGGTCGTGCACGTCGTGCCCCGGGACTTCGCCGTGGACGGCCAGGACGGCGTCGCCGACCCCCTCGGCATGATCGGGAGCCGCCTCGAGGCCGACGTCCACGTCGTGACGGCTCCCGTGGCGGTCACCCAGAACATCGTGACCTGCATGAACCGGGCGGGCATCGAGGTCGTGCAGCTGGTGCTCGAGCAGTTCGCCGCGGCCGAGGCCGTGCTGACACCGGACGAGAAGGAGCTGGGCATCTGCCTGGTGGACATCGGGGGCGGAACGACCGAGGTCGCCGTCTACCAGAAGGGGACCATCGTCCACACGGCGGTCGTTCCGATCGGCGGGGACCACTTCACCAACGATCTGGCCGTCGTGCTGCGCGCCCCGATCACGGATGCCGAGCGGCTCAAGAAGAAGTACGGTTGCGCGCTGCGCACGGCCGTGCCCGAGGACGAGATGGTCGAGGTCCCGATGGTCGGAGGCCGCGCGCCCAAGCTCTGCCCGCGCACGACGCTGGCCGACATCCTGCAGCCGCGCGCGGAGGAGCTGCTCGGCCTGATCCACGACGACATCAAGCGCCTCGGCCTCGACAAGGACGTCCGCTCCGGCGTCGTCCTGACCGGCGGCGGTTCGGAGCTCGAGGGCGTCGTCGAGATCGCCGAGGGGATCTTCGAAGGGCCGGTGCGCCGCGGGGTGCCGTCCGGCGTGGGGGGGCTCGTGGACGTGGTTTCGCGTCCGGAGTGGGCGACAGCGACCGGGCTTCTGTTGTACGGTCACCGTTACAAGCCGGCGCGGCGCCGGGCCCGCGCTTTCGTGCACGCGGCCAACTCGGTTTCTCGGTTCATACGGGACTTTTTTTGATGACGACGAAAAAGCGGCGACGGAGGGAAGGACCCATGATCGAGTTCATGGACGACGAGAACCCGAAGCTCTCGATCGAACTGGATGGGGGCGACGCCTCTCCGGCCACGATCCGCGTGATCGGCGTGGGCGGCGGCGGCTCGAACGCCGTCAACCGGATGATCGCCGCGGGCGTGAAGGGCGTCGAGTACTTCGCCTGCAACACCGACCTGCAGGCCCTGCGCAAGTGCGCGGCGCCGAACAAACTGCAGATCGGGTCGCGCCTGACCAAGGGCCTCGGCGCGGGAGCGGACCCCGACGTCGGCCGGAACGCGGCCCTCGAGGACCAGGAAAAGCTCGCCCAGGCGGTCAAGGGCGCGGACATGGTCTTTCTCGCGATGGGGCTGGGCGGCGGCACGGGCTCGGGGGCGGGCCCGATCCTCGCCAAGCTCGCGGCCGAGGCCGGGGCGCTCGCGGTGGCCGTCGTCACCAAGCCGTTCGAGTTCGAGGGCAAGAAGCGCATGCGCCAGGCCGAGCGCGCCTCCCGTGAGCTGCGCGACCACGTGGACACGCTGATCACGATCCCGAACCAGCGCCTGCTTGCGTTCGTCGAGAGGAACACGCCCCTCCAGGACTCCTTCAAGATCGCCGACGACGTGCTGCGCCAGGCGATCCAGGGCATTTCCGACCTCATCAACTGCCCGGGCGAGATCAATCTCGACTTCGCGGACGTGCGCAAGATCATGTCCGACATGGGCCGGGCGCTGATGGGCACCGCGATCGCGGACGGTGAGAACCGCGCGATCCACGCGGCACAGGCGGCGATCTCGTCGCCCCTGCTCGAGGACGCCTCGATCGAGGGCGCGCGGGGCATCCTGATCAACATCACCGGCGGCGCGGACCTGACGCTCTTCGAGGTCACAGAGGCCGCCCAGATCATCCAGCAGGCGGCCGACCCCGAGGCCGAGATCCTGTTCGGCTGCGTGCACGACGAGCGCATGGCCGGCAACGTCAAGGTCACCGTCATCGCCACCGGCTTCGACCGCCTCGAGCGCGACCTCGCGGAGATCGAGGAGGAGCCCAAGCCCATGACCGTCGCCAGCAAGACGTTGCGCCCGCCCTTCTTGCGCGGCGACGATTCCGGCGGCTTCGGCCCCAACGTCTCCTCGCGGGACGATTTCGACATTCCGACGGTCTTACGCCGCCAGATGGACTAAAACGTCGCCTCCGCTTCGCGAGGGGATCTGCGCCCCTTCGGGGCGCACCGGCGTCCGGCTCGCCCGGATGCGGGCTCGACCGGACGCCTGATCCCTCGCGCGCGCTGCGGCTCCCGCGGCGCGAACCTCCTCCCTTCCTTCGGTCGGGAGACTATTCGCGCCGCGTGCAAAGAGTTGCCGTGCCGTGTCGTGGTACCGCCCCACTGGTCATCCCGGGCGCGGCGAGAGTTCCCTTTAAGCGCCGGAACCTGGGTGGTGCGAGGTCTCGCGCCGGCGGCGGATCGCTGACTGGCGCTTGTGGCGGGCTTTGGCTCGCCACTTCTTGTAGGAGGCGTCCAGCTTCGGGTACCTGTGCCGCCAGCGGCGCAGGGTGCGACGCACCCTCGGAAAGACGAGAGAGAAGAAGAGGACGCTCATCACGAAGAAAGGAACCTGCGGCACCACGGGGATGAGGAGCCCGATCACGCCGAGGATGAAAAAGAAGATGGCGAGAATGAGATTGCGCGTCCTGCTGCGGCGCGCCGGCGCCCGGGTCGTTTTCGTCACGGCGCGACCGCGGCCTTGATGAGGTTCGTGCTGCCGGCCATGCCTTTCGGGATCCCGGCGGTGATCACGACCTTCTCGCCCGGCCGCAGGAGCCCGGCTCCCGCGGCGAGGGCGGGGGCCGCTGCGAGCATCGCGTCGGTGTTCTCGCCTTCCTTCGCCACGATCGGGATGACGCCCCAGACGAGCGCCAGGCGCCGTGCCGTCGCCGGCAGCGAAGAGAGCGCCAGGACGGGGCTGCGCGGCCGGTGCTTGGCCACGAGGCGCGCGGTCGCGCCCGACTCGGTCCACGCGACGATGAGCGCGGCGCCGATGTGCTCGGCGAGCTCGCAGGCGGCGCCCGCGACGGCCTCGGGCAGGCTCTGGAGGGCCCGGTCCTCGAAGCGCCGCATCCACTGCTCGAACGGAAAGGCGGCTTCCGTGTCCTCCGCGATCCGCTTCATCGTCGCCACGGCCGCCTCGGGAAAGCGGCCCGACGCCGTCTCCTCCGACAGCATGACGGCATCCGTGCCGTCCAGGATCGCGTTGGCGACGTCGCCGACCTCGGCGCGCGTCGGCCGCGCGCTCTCGACCATGGACAGCAGCATCTGCGTGGCCGTGATCACGGGCTTGCCCGCGCGGTTCGACTTCTCGATCAGCATCTTCTGGAGCAGCGGAACGTGCTCGAGGGGCGTCTCGACGCCGAGGTCGCCGCGCGCGACCATGATGCCGTCGGCCTCCGCGAGGATTGCGTCGATCGCGGAAATGGCCTCGTGCTTTTCGATCTTCGCGATGATGGGAATTCGCGCCCCGCGCGCGGCCATGAATGCCCGGGCCTGCAGGATGTCGTCGGCCGAGCGCACGAAGGACAGGGCGAGGTAATCCACGCCCTGTTCGATGCCGAAGGCGAGGTCGTCCCGGTCCTTGACCGTGAGGCCCGGCGCCGCGATCGAGCGCGACGGCAGGCTGATCCCCTTGTGCGACGAGAGCATGCCCCCGGCGACGACCCGGCAGTGGATGTCGGTTGGCGTGACGCTCTCGGCGCAGAGCTCGAGCTCGCCGTCGGCCAGCAGCAGGCGGTCTCCGGATCGGACACTGCCGGGCAGGTCCGCAAAGCTCGTCGAGACCTCGGATGCGTCGCCCGGCACGGCCCGGCTCGTCAGGGTGAATGCGGCGCCGGGCTCGAGCCGGACGGACGCGGCGGCAATTTCCCCGATGCGGATCTTGATGCCCGAGAGGTCCTGGAGGATCGCGATCGGCCGGCCCTTCCTCTGCGCGATCCCGCGCAGGGCTGCGATCACGGCCGCGTGCCCGGCGTGCGTTCCGTGGGAGAAGTTCAGCCGAGCGACGTCCATGCCCGCGGCGACGAGGCGCTCGAGCATCTCGGGCGAGCGGGAGGCGGGGCCGATGGTGCAGACGATCTTGGTGCGCGGCATGGAAGGCAAGACTAACCCGTGCCGGACGCCCGCCCGTGTTCCCTGCAGGCAAAAAAAAGGCCGCCGGGCTTTCACCCGGCGGCAATCAGAAAAGAAAGGAGACGATCGTCACTGCTTCGGGGTGATTGCCTTCTTGACGTCCTCGGCCGCCTTCTTCGCGGCGTCGGCGGTCGCAGTGCCCGCGTCCTTCGCGGCGTCGCCCACGGCCTTACCGGCGTCGGCGGTCGCAGCACCGGCGTCCTTCGCGGCGTCGCCCACGGCCTTGCCGGCATCCTTGGCGGCGTCGGCCGTGGCTGCTCCGGCGTCCTTGACGGCCTCGACCGCCTTCTCACCGGCCTCCTTGGCTGCCTGGCCGGCGTCGCTGACCTCGGCCTTCTTGCAGGCGGCCGAGAGGCCGACCGATAGAACGAGAGCGAGCAGAGAAATCCAGGTCCTTTTCATCGAGTTGGCTCCTTTGTGAAAAAAGTTACGCCCGCCTTGCGGCGGGCGCGTTGAGAACTGCCGAAACCGTAAGCTATTTCGCCGAGCGGGACTTGCGAGTCGCGGTGAGTCCGACGCCAGCGGCCAGCGTCAGGATGCCCGCGAAACCGACGAGCGGAAGCTCGCTGGCCGTCTTCGGGAGCTTCTTGTGCGCCGGCTGGGCTGCCTTCTGGGCTGCCGCATCGGCAGCCGCCTGCTTGGCCGCTGCATCCGCCGCCGCCTTGTCGGCCGCCGCCTTGTCGGCCGCCGCCTTCCTGGCCGCTGCCGCATCGGCCGCCGCCTTGTCGGCCGCCGCCTTCCTGGCCGCCGCCGCATCTGCAGCCGACGTGTCCGCCGCCATGGCCGGGGCCGCCGCCATGGCCTGGCCGGGGGCCTTCTTCTGGACGATCATGCCCGTGATCCGGTCGCCAACGTTGATGGCGGACGCGTCGACCACCTTGCCGTCCTTGACGATCGTGATGTCGCTGGCCGCGGCCCACGTGTACTTTTCGACGCCCTTGGAACCCTTGATCATCATCGAGTTGCCCGCCTTGGCCACGACCTCGGCGTTCAGCTCCTCGTGGACCATGACGTCGGTCGGCTTCCAGTTCGCGATGCCCGACTCGAGGCCGGTCACGTTCATGCCGGGCTTCAGCTCGGCAACGGTCGTGCCGGGCTTGCCGTTGGCGTTGAACGTGGTGCCTGCGGGAACCTGGTACGAGCGGACGCCGGTGGGCCCCTTCAGCACGACTGTGCCGTCCGGAAGGACGGTGACGACGGAGTACTGTGCGGACGCGATGCCGGCAAACGCGAGCATCACGAACGCGGCGAAGAGCACCGATACGAAGCGGGATCTGGTAGCCATTTCTCCTCCTTCAACCTCTAACTAAGAAAATGAAGCCCGGTCGGGGGCGCAACGGCGCATTCTATTCAAATTCCGCGTGAAAGCTGTTCTTTTTCTTGCCGCGGTCTGGCCTCTCCCGGCCTTGCCGCCTCGCGACGGTTACATGGGTTAAGATTTTTATAATCAAGTAGTTAATGCCTATTCTCGCCGCAGATTGGCGCCACCCCCCGGAACGAGGTCTGAGCGTCGACATGAGGGGTTCCGATGGCGGCCTCGCGCCCGCGCAGGCGCCAGCTACCGCAACAGCTCCTCGATCGCCGCCGACAAGCGCTCTTCGGTCATCCGGTAAGGCAGGTATCCGGTGACGACCCCGTCGCGGTTGATGAAGGCGAAGGTGGGGGTTGCGGACACGCCGTATCGCAGCATGGCTTCGTCGCTGATCGCAACGGCGACGGAGCCCGTGAGGCCGTAGATCTCGCTCCAGGACTTCTCGATCTTTACCTTTTCCTCGGCGCGGTTCTCGTCGTAGAAGCGCGTTGGCGCGACGAACGCGACGCCCTTCGGGGCGAACTTCTCGACGGCGCGGCGAAAAGCCGCCGCCTGCGCCTTGCAGTCGCCGCAGGACTCCCACCAGAAGAACAGCACGACGGGTTTGCCTCGCAGCGACCCGAGGCCCGCGAACTCCAGCCCGACGCTGGTCTCCACGCGGAAATCGGGAGCCTTCTGCCCGACGAGATCGATCTGGTTGCGGCGCTTCCAGATTCGGGCCCGCAGGTTGTACGGCGCGTTCTCCAGTTTCCGGGAGCTCGCCTCGAGGAATCGGATCGCTTCGGTCTTCTTGTCCGCGGCGACCAGGGCCTGCGCCTCGACTTCGATCGAGGTGCCGAGCGCGTACGTTGCCTCCGAGTGCCCTTCGTAGTCGGGGGGCGTGCCGAGCTTCGAAACGGCGATCTCGCGTGCCGCCTTCGCATACCGCGAGGCCGCCGCCCAGTCGCCCGTCAGCGCCGCCCCGCGCGCGAGCCATGCGATTCCACGAACGTACTCGGAGTCCTCGCCCTTCTCGGCGCGGTGGACCTCCAGGATCGACTCCGCGCTCGGCAGGTCTCCGGCCGAGATCTTCATCCGGATGCCGCGCAGGTCGTCCATCGCGGGCGGAGCGGGGTGGGGGGGTGCAGCCGGCGTTGGAGTCGTTGGCGCCTGTTGACCCGAAGCCGCGCGGAGCGCAAGGCAGGTCGCGAGCAGGGCCGTCACCGGGACAAGTCGCTTCATCGCACGCTCCTTCGCTCTCCGGGCGTCCGAACCCGGCTTCCGGAGACTCAATTCCCGGAAGGGGGTTGCCTGGATCCGGGGACTGCGCAAATGGGTCGCGCGCCGGCTGTGGCCGGGGCGGATCAGGGGAGCGGCCCCGGTCTTCGGATCGGAGCGCTCGTAGTTCTTCGGGACTCGGACTACTTCTTCCGGCGCTTCTTTTTGGCCGCGCCTTTCCTTGCCGCCAGAGCGATCGCGGCCTGGCGTTCGGCCGGAGATATGAAGGCGACGCCTCGAGCCTCCTCCGGATCCCGCACGACAGGCGCCTCGCCGCGGCGTAAAGCCCTCACACGCGCTCTTGCGGCGGCCGAAGGAGGCAAGCGATTGGGCGACGAGCGCTTCACAGGCTCATTATCGCTTTGAAGAGGCGCCAGGTGAAGCCGAGAGGATCGGTAGCCCATACGGGTCCCGCGAACCCAGTCGAGGGGCGTTCAGGGAGGCCGCATCTAGCGCCGGGACCGTCGGCGGCTCGCCGTCGGGGCGGCGTATGCTGCCTCAGTATGGTGAGGCGTATGGTCGGCGTTTGGAGCTGGGTTCTTGCCGGTGGTCTGCTGGCGGCGATTCTTTTTGCAGGCTTCAATTACTACCGGGTCTGGGGCCCGAGGGTTGTCTCGTCGGTCGTGGGCGAAGTCATTTTCTTCTCGGCGCTGGCAGGCCTTCTGGCGCTCGCTCTGGGCGTGGCTCGCGGCTCCCGCCGATCAAGAGCGGAGCCAGTCCTTCGCTCGATGGAAGATTCCGAGAGATAGTTCGTGCCGGAGATTCCCTCACGGCGTGCGACTTGAGAAGTAGGTGGTAGCCCGCACTGGCCCGAGTTCGAACCCGTGTCGCGCCCGAAAGGGCGCGCTCAGAGGTACCGTCTTGAGAGGGTCGCGTCCGGAGGACGCGGCGGGTAACTTACAGAGCCGAAGGATCGTGGTAGCCCATACGGGCCTTCCATGGAACCAGCTGGCACAGTTCCTGCGGGATCTAGCGTCGCTTCGGGCCGCTCGATCCCAAGTCTCGCTACGCGTGCGCGTATGGTGATGCCGGCGCCACCCGTGACTTCGGGGGGCGCCGGACGGACCGAGAACCGGAGCAGATCGTTGCCGAAGCAGGGTCATGGGACTAGGGAGGCGAGTACAAGACGGCCCACGTCGAGGGCGCCCCGATCGAGAACGTCGTCGTCGAATTTTCACGGCGGCGCCCGGTAGCCCCGGCCTGCATGTGAGCCATGCCGGCCGGGGCAAACAGCGCGCGAGCTCAGCCATGAGGACCGATTGCCCACTCGCTTATGGTGTGCCACGAGGGATCGAAGTTAGAACGAATGAGCCAGGCGGCGGACCGGAAGATCGACGACTTCATGACCGTCCCACGCTCGCGCCCAGGGTGACGAGAAGCTCGTCCAGTTGCTCGAACGTCTCTCCCATCGCATCCGCCGCCCCGGTGCCGGCGGCGTCGAGAGCTTCCTTCGAGGGATAAAGCTCGTGCATGACCAGCAACGTCTTGCCGCCTTTTTCCGCGAAGGTCACCGTCGTGACGGAACCCTCGTCACTTTCCTCATTGGTCCAGACGAGGCGCGAGTGCGGTGTTACTTCCTTGTACGTGCCGAAGAACGCCAACTGTGAGTCCCCGTGTGCGAACTCCAAACGGTACCTGCCCCCGACACGAACATCCATCTCGCAGGAAAGCAGGGACATTCCCATCGACTTCGGCACCCACCACTGCCTGAACAGCTCGGCCTTGGTCCACGCCTCGAACACGAGGCGCGCCGGGCCGTTGAAAGTTCGCGTGACGACGAGCTCACGCTCGGACTTCCGCTCCACCGTCGTACGGTTCTTCATGGGGGCAACCTCACTCTCTCTTCTTGCGTCCATCGACCTTCTCCTTCCGTTTCAATTCCTCGACAACTTTGTCCAGCTCGTCGAAGCGTGCGTCCCAAAGCTGGCGATGCCTCTCGATCCAGGCCGTCTCTTCCTCCAATCGGCGCGGGCCGATCGTGCAGGTCCGCACGCGCCCGACCTTCTCCGTGGTGACAAGCCGGGCCTGCTCCAAGACGCCGACATGCTTCTTCATGCCCGTGAGGGTCATGTGGAACCTCTCGGCAAGGTCCGTGATCGAAGCGTCGGAACGGCCGAGCTGCTCCAGAACGCCGCGTCGGGTGGCGTCCGAGAGCGCGGCGAACGAGGCATCGAGGCGGGCCCGCGTATAGTGAACCATATGGTTCAGTATATAACGCACGGATTGGCGGAATGCAAGGGGAGGCCGAGCGCGAGGCTAAGGCCTTTGGCGTGAGTGGTAGCCCATACGGGCGCCAGTTCGAACCCGTGTCGCGCCCGAGAGGGCGCGCTCCAAGGCAGCCGCCTTGAGAGGGTCGCGTCCGCAGGACGTAACTTACAGAGCCGGGGAGATCTGGTAGCCCATACGAGAATCGAACTCGTATTTCGGCCTTGAGAGGGCCGCGTCCTAACCGTTAGACGAATGGGCCAAACGGGCCCGGAAAAGTAGCACAGGGGCCTGGTTTCGGCAAATGCGCCGCCGGGGCCGCGTTTGCGTGTCCTACGACGCCTGCTTGACGGGCGGCTGGATGACCTTGCCGGGGGAGTAGCGGGCCCAGCGGATGATCTCGGGGATCGTGGGCTTCTTGCCGTACATGAGGATGCCGACGCGGTATATGCGCCCGGCGAACCAGGCCAGGCCCGCGGTCGTCGAGAGCATGATGGCGATCGACAGCAGGATCTGCCACGCGGGGGGCTCGGAAACGGCGGTCCGCAGGAACATGATGAGCGACGCCGTGAACGGAAAGAGCGAGAAGAAGAGCGCCACGTTGCCGGTCGGGTTGTTCATGACCGCGGGGTAGACCGCGATGCCGCCGACGATCATGATCATCGGGATCATTGCCAGCTGCTGCGCCTCCTGGTCCGTGTTGAAGGGCGCGGCGATCATCGTGTAGACGCTGGCGTACAGGAAGTACCCGAGGATGAAGAACAGCATGAAGTAGCCGAGCATCGAGATCGGGATCCGCGGCACGCCGAGGTCACCGCTCGACATCATGCCGGCGATCGCGGGCAGCGAGAGGTTCATGGCAACGAGCGACCACACGAAATACTGCGTCAGGCCCACGAGGCCGATGCCGACGATCTTGCCGACCATCAGTTCCGTCGGCCGCACGGACGCGACGATGATCTCGACGATGCGGTTCGACTTTTCTTCGATGACGCCCCGCATCACCTGGTAGCCGTACATGAAGAAGGTCGAATACATGAGGATCAGGAAGACGATCGCCGCGAGCACTCCGGCGCCCTTCTCCTCGGCCGTGCCCTTCTCGGTCACCTTGAAGGGCTTCAGGTCGATGCGCTTCTCGAGCTCCGCCGCGAGGTCCGCCGGAAGCCCGCGCGCCGCCATCTTCTGGCGGATCCAGATGCGGCTCAAGGCCGACTGGAGCTGCGTCAGCGCAATGAAGTCGGAGACGGTCGTCGAGTAGTACTCGACGCTCTCCTTGTCGAGCTTGGCCGGCTCGAGGATCAGGTAGCCGCTGATCTTCTTGTCGAGGACTTCCTTGCGCAGCGCCTCTTTCGTGGCAGCCAGGTCTCCCGTCAGCGGCCGCTCGACGAGCGACCAGTGGGGGCCCTTCGCGCCCGACGGCTCCTTCTTCTGCCTGGCCTCGGTCGCGGCGAGCTCCTCGGCGAGGGGCGCGTAGAGCTTTCCGGTCTGGTCGACGACGACGAGCTGCCGCTCTCCGCCGGTCTTGCGGGACAGCGCGATCTGGATCGCCACGTAACCGAGGAACAGGATCGGGATGAGCAGCGTCGCGATCCAGAACGCCTTGGTGCGGACGCGCTCGATGTACTCCCGGCGGACGACGGCGAAGGTCTTCTTCCAGTTCATGGACGCCTCATTCGATGGTGCGGTCTTCGATCCCGGCGCTCCGGACGGCGTCGAGATAGATCTCTTCGAGCTCCGGCTCCTTCTGCGAGAAGGCGTCGATCCGATAGCGTTCGAGCGTGCGTGTGAGGAACTCGCGGCGGTCCGTGCCCGGGTTCAGCCCCACGACGAACGTGCCGTCGAGGGCCTTGGCCGTCGCGACGCCCGGCAGCGCCCGGACCTCTTCGAGCGAGGCGTCCATCGAGATGCGCAGGAGGTCCTGGGAGTATCGGTGCTTCAATTCCTTGATCGACCCCTCGAGGATCTTCTTCGACCGCGCCATCAGGCGTGATCTCGTCGCACAGCTTCTCGGCCTGCTCGAGGACGTGCGTGCAGAAGATGATCGTCTTGCCGCGCCCGCGGAACTCGAGGAAGTAGTCGCGCATCAGCGCGACGTTGATCGGGTCCAGGCCCGAGAACGGCTCGTCGAGGATCAGGATCTCCGGGTCGTGGACGATCGTCGCGATGAACTGGATCTTCTGCTGCATGCCCTTGGAGAGCTCGTCCACCTTCTTGTTGAGCCAGGGCCGCAGCTCCATCTTGTCGAGCCAGTCGGCGATGCGGCGCCTGGCCTCTTCGCGTCCGACCTCCTTGATGGCCGCCAGGAAGTAGAGGTGGTCGATCACCTTCATCTTCCGGTAGAGCCCGCGCTCCTCCGGCAGGTACCCGATGCGGTTCTGCATGTCGCGGTCCATCGGCTTGCCGAGGATCCGGATGTCGCCCGAGTCGGGCGCCGTGATGTTCATGATCATCCGGATCGTCGTGGTCTTGCCGGCGCCGTTGGGGCCGAGCAGCCCGAACATCGACCCCCTCGGGACGTTCAAGGAGAGGCTGTCGACGGCCTTGAACTTACCGAAGGCCTTCGAGACATTCGTCAGCTGGATCGCGTTTTCCATCGGGGCTGGCGATTATTACGGATTCCCCGGCTTGCGGTTTAGCCGGCCTTACCAACGGACCCGGAATCGGCTAGGATTCGCCGTTCCACCCGCGCGGAGAGGTGCTGGAGTGGTTGATCAGGCCGGTCTCGAAAACCGGTAGACCCGAAAGGGTCTCGTGGGTTCAAATCCCACCCTCTCCGCCATACCTTGACGTTCAGAAAGCCCTGAGAAACAGGGACTTTATCGTTTCCCGCGCTCGCGAGAGGTATCGGTGGCTTTCCGGCCTGATGCCCGTGATATTCTGCATTCCTACCTGGGGGACAGACAGGGAAGTTGTGGCGCGTACATCCCGAAGATTGGGAGCTTTGCCATGTCTCGAGTTAGCAGAAGCTTTGAGCGCCTGATCACAATTTGCACGGTGCGAAGGCCGCCTGCGGCCGTCTTTCGGAGCGCCGCGGCGGCGCTCGCGTTGACGGCGGCACTTGCGGGCAGCGCGGGAGCTGGTCCGGCGCCGCCGATTCCTCTTCGGGCCGCCTCGTCCCCCAGCCTCTTCACCGTGTGCGTGAACGGAGACGTCTGGGCCGACGGTGGCTTCGAGAGCCACCGACTCGACGACCCTGGTCAATCCAAACTATCCGGTCGTTTTTTCGACCCATTTTCCTTCCGGGCACCCGGCGGGGACACCGCCGTCGGGGACCCCGCTGTGCAACGTTGTGAGCCTTGACTGCGTGGACGGGTCCAACGGCCTTCTGTACCCCGCGAACCGGCAACTCGTGGGCGTGGTTCGGGGGCAACGACACCAATGACGGTGTGGCAGAGATCGCATACGCCGAGCAGACGGTCACCTTTCCGTCGTTCGCATCGTCGGTGACGCTCACCTTCTATCTTCAGATCGGATTCGTGACGTCTCCGTTCACGGACACGCTCGAGGTGCAGGTGGACGGCGTGACGCTGCCGTTGGGAACCTTCACGGAGCCGTCCGACGGCGGAAAGCGGCTACACTATGTGCACGTTCGACCTCACGGCGTTCGCCGACGGCGCGGCTCACAAGATCAGGTTCCTTTATACGCAGGACCCGGCCCACCCCGACAACAACAAGGCGAATTTCGACGTCGACGACGTCACGCTCGACATCGTCTGCGCCCCGATGACTCCGACGGCGATGAGCGTGGACGGGCACGGCTCGGGCGCGACGTCGAACGTGAACGGCGTCCTGGAGCCCGGGGAGACGGTCGTCGTCGCGCCCGGCTACTTCAACTCGTCAGGGAGCGCGTCCCCCCCGTTCACGGGCACGGCTTCGAACTTTAGGGGCCCGGCCGGACCGACCTATGCGCCGCCCGTCGACGCGACCGCCGACTACGGTTCGATCCCCTCGAACACGACCAAAGACTGCTACGGCCAGACCCTCGACTGCTACGCGATGACGGCGCCCAATCCGGTTTCGCGGCCCGCCGCGCACTGGGACGCGAAGTTCGACGAGGCGCTTTCGGGGATGGGGTCGAAGACCTGGACGCTGCACATCGGCGACAGCTTCACCGACGTGCCGACCAGCCACGGCTTCTACAGCTTCATCGAGACGATCTTCCACAACGGCATCACGTCGGGCTGCGGCGGCGGGATCTACTGTCCCGGCAACGACGTGACGCGCGGGCAGATGGCGGTCTTCCTCCTGAAGGCCGAGCACGGCTCGGCCTACCTGCCGCCTGCCTGCACCGTGGGGTTCTTCGCGGACGTCGTGTGCACGCCGGGGACGCCCGGGTTCGCGGACTTCATCCAGCAGCTCTCCGTGGAGGGGATCACCAGCGGCTGCGGCACGGCCCCGACGAAGCTCTACTGCCCGGACAGCAACGTGACGCGTGCGCAGATGGCGGTCTTTCTCCTGAGGGCCGAACACGGGTCGGCCTACCTGCCGCCTGCCTGCACCGCTGGGGTTCTTCGCGGACGTCGTGTGCACGCCGGGGACGCCCGGGTTCGCGGACTTCATCGAGCAGCTCTACAACGAGTTGATCACCACCGGCTGCTGGCATGGCCCCGCTGCGCTACTGCCCGAACGACCCTGCCACCCGCGGCGAGATGGCGGTCTTCCTGACGAGGACCTTCGGGCTGCTCCTGTACGGGGCTTAGAGACCGCACGCACCAGTTTTTTCCGGGGCCCCTCGTACGAACGGCTCCGTCGTTTCTGGGCGCTCCGGAACGCGCTGGATCTCCGCGCGGATACCATTTTCCCCGAGCCCCGGGAGGCAGCGGCTGTCGATGCCGTGGTATCCTTAAGCCTTCCTGGGGGGACAGACAGAGAAGGTTGTGGCGGGTACATCCCGAAGAAAGGGGCCTTGGCATGTCTCGAGTTACCAGAGGCGGAGAGCGTCTGATCACAATTTGCACGGCGAGCAGGCCGCCTGTGGCCCTCCTTCGGGGCGCTGCGGTGGCGCTCGCGTTGATGGCGGCGCTTGCGGGCAGCGCGGGAGCTGGTCCGGCGCCGCCGATTCCTGACGGCGCCACCTCGCCCCCCGGCCCGATCGCCGTGTGCGTGAACGGGAGCATCTGGACCGACGGCGGCTTCGAGGCCACGGACTCGACGACCCTGGCCAATTCCAACTACCCCGTCGTGTACTCCACCCACTTCCCCAGCGCTTACACCCCGCCGGGGACGCCGCTGTGCAACCATTTGCTGGCCGACTGCCAGGATGGTGGGGTTCCGCGAACCGGCGATTCCTGGGCGTGGTTCGGAGGCAACAATGTCAATGACGGTGTCGTCGAGATCGCCTATGTCGAGCAGACCATCACGTTCCCTGCGCCCGGTTCGTCGGTAAAGCTCAACTTTTATCTGCAGATCAGCACCGTCACGAGCCCGTTCACCGACACGCTCGACGTGAAGGTCGACGGCGTGACGCAGCAGACCTTCCTGGAGCCGGCGACGGCGGAAGGCGAGTACACGTTGCACACGATCGACCTGACCGCGTTTGCCGACGGCGCGGTGCACACGATCAAGTTTTTCTACACGCAGGCCCCGCCTGCCGACTTCAACAGGGCGAACTTCGACGTGGACGACGTCACGCTCGACATCGTCTGTGCCGGGGCGGCGCCGACGGCTCTGGTCGTGGACCCGATCGCCCTCGGCGGTAACGGCGTTCTGGAGGCCAACGAGACCGTGACGGTGCAACCGACGTGGAAGAACACGGGAGGCGCGGGGATTCCCCTGACGGGCACCAGCTCCAACTTCAGCGGACCAGGCCTGCCGACGTATGGCAACCTGGACACCAACGCCGACTACGGCACCATCGCCACGGGCGCGTCGGTGCAATGCGCCACGAATTGCTACTGGGTCCACATCACGGCGGCGAGCCGGCCCTCCGCCGCACTGGGATGCGACGATCGACGAAACGGTCAGCCCGGCGTCCAGCAAGAAGACCTGGACGCTGCACATCGGCGACAGCTTCACCGACGTGCCGACCAGCCACGGCTTCTACAGCTTCATCGAGACGATCTTCCACAACGGCATCACGTCGGGCTGCGGCGCCGGGATCTACTGTCCCGGCAACGACGTGACGCGCGGGCAGATGGCGGTCTTCCTCCTGAAGGCCGAGCACGGGTCGGCCTACCTGCCGCCTGCCTGCACCGTGGGGTTCTTCGCGGACGTCGTGTGCACGCCGGGGACGCCCGGGTTCGCGGACTTCATCCAGCAGCTCTACATCGAGGGGATCACGAGCGGCTGCGGCACGGCCCCGCTGCGCTACTGCCCGGACAGCAACGTGACGCGCGCGGAGATGGCGGTCCTCCTCCTGAGGGCCGAGCACGGGTCGGTCTACACGCCGCCTGCCTGCACCGTGGCCCGGTACTTCGCGGACGTCGTGTGCACGCCGGACGCCCGCGTTCGCGGTCACTTCATCCAGCAGCTCTCCGTGGAGGGGATCACCAGCGGCTGCGCACGAACCCGCTGCTCTACTGCCCGGACAACCCTGCCACCCGCGGCGAGATGGCGGTCTTCCTGACGAGGACATTCGGGCTGCTCCTGTACGGGCCCTAGAGACCGCTCGCACCCTTTCTTCCGAGGCCCCTCGTCAGAGGGGCCTCGTCGTTTCCGAGCGGTATCGGGACCCTGCCGCTTCTTGCGGAGCGCTCGCGCCCCTAGCGCTTTGCCCGGAAGAACTGCCGGAGCAGCTCGGCCGACTCTTCGCCCAGGAGTCCGCCCTCGACCTGGCACCGGTGGTTCAGTCGTGCGTCCTGCGGGATGTTGCCGAGCGTGCCGCAGTACCCGGCCTTCGGGTCCGCGCAGCCGTAGACGATCCGGGCGATGCGGGCGTTGACGGCAGCGCCCGCGCACATGGGGCAGGGCTCCAGGGTGGCGTAGAGGGTCGCGCCCTCGAGGCGCCAGTTTCCGACCTCCTGCGCGGCCTCCCGGATCGCCTCGATCTCGGCGTGGTGGGTGGGGTCGGCGAGGCGCTCCCGGCGGTTGCGCCCGCGGCCGATCATCCGGCCTTCGCGGACGACCACGGCCCCGATCGGCGCCTCGTCCTCGGCATAGGCGATGCGGGCGAAGGCGAGCGCCTCGCGCATGAACCGCTCGTCGGAGGGGGTGAAGGCCATGAAAGTCTAAATTTGGTGCGCCCAGAGGGAGTTGAACCCCCAACCTCCTGATCCGTAGTCAGACGCTCTATCCAATTGAGCTATGGGCGCAGGGGGCGTGAGGCTAACGAAAAAGCCCTTCGTTTTCAATGGGAGAGGCCCGGGTTGAACTTTCCGACCCCCCCTCCGTAGAACAAGATACGCTGGAAAACCGCGTACATCCGGAGGGTTGAGGGCATGTCGAAGAGGACGAAAATCATCCTGGGCCTGGTGGCGGCGATCGTCGTCGTCGGGGCCCTGACGGCGTTCATCCGCGGCCGGGACAAGGATGTCCCGCGGGTGACCACCGCGAAGGTCGAGAAGACCGACCTGGTCTCGAAGGTCACCGCCAACGGCAAGATCCAGGCCCGGCGCAAGGTGGACATGTCCGCCCTGGTCATGGGCCAGATCGTCAACCTGGCGGTCAAAGAGGGCGACCACGTCAAGAAGGGACAGCTCCTGCTCCAGATCGACCGCGCTCAGCTGGCGGCCCAGGCGCAGGGGCGCGAGGCCAGCATGGAAGCCATGCGGCACGACCTCGACGCCGCCAGGTCCAACGCCGCTCAGGCGAAGTTCGACGAGGTCCGCGCGAAGCAGAACTTCCAGGCGAAGATCCTGGCCGAGGCGGACTACCAGAAGTCGAAGTCGGCGCTCGACTCGGCCGAGGCGACCCTGGCCGCGACCGAGCAGCGCATGCGCTCGACGAGCGCCGACCTGGCCGCCAGCCGCGACTCGCTCTCGAAGACGACCGTGACGGCGCCGATCGAGGGGATCGTGACCTTCCTGCCGATCAAGGAAGGGGAAGTCACGGTCATCGGGACGATGAACAACGCGGGAACGCAGCTTCTGACGATCTCCGACATGGCCGAGGTCGAGGCCGTGATGATGGTCGACGAGACGTCGGTCCCGCAGGTGAAGATCGGGCAGAAGGCCTCGCTCTCGATCGACGCCTACCCGAACCACAAGTTCGCAGGGACGGTCACGGAAGTCGGCTCCTCCCCGATCTCGAAGACGGATCCGGACCTGCTCACGCTGACGGCCAACTCCGAGGCGATCAACTTCAAGGTGAAGATTCGGCTCGACAACCCGCCCGACACGATCCGGCCCGGCTTCTCCGTGACGGCCGACGTCGTCACGGGGCGCATCGACGGTGCGACGGCCATTCCCATCCAGGCGCTCGTGGTGCGGGACGTGCAGAAGAAGGATAAGAAGCCCGAAGCCGGCTCCCGCCCCGAGACCGAGGAAGGCGTCTACATCGTCAAGGACGGCAAGCTCGGATTCGAGAAGGTCGAGACGGGCATCGCCGGCGAGCTCATGATCCAGGTCAAGAAGGGCCCGGCCGTCGGAGCCGAGATCGTGACGGGGCCCTTCAAGGTCCTGCGCCAGGTCAAGGAAGGCGACAAAGTCATCATCGAGAAGGAAGGCGCCGACAAGAAGGGCGGTTCGAAACCCGCGTGACGACCTCGGAGCTCTTCCGCGTCTCGGCCTCGGCGCTGACGCGCCACAAGCTGCGCGCCTTGCTGACGCTGCTCGGCGTCATCATCGGCGTCGCCACCGTCGTGAGCGTCGTCTCCGTGATCTCGGGCTTGAACGCCTACGTCAAAGACAAGGTGATCGGCCTGAATCCCGACATCGTCATCTTCGACAAATACGGCATCATCACGAGCCGCGAAGAGTGGCTGATGGCCATGAAGCGCCGCAGCCTGACGATGACCGACATGGAGGTCGTCCGGCGCGAGTGCCGCCTGTGTTCCCAGGTCGGCGCGCGCGGCGAGCGCCGCCGGCCAGTCAAGTTCGGCGATCGCAAGCTCGCGGAGGTCGAGATCCAGGGCCACACGCCGAACATGGGCGAGGCCATGAGCTTCGACATCGCCACGGGCCGCTACTTCACCGAAACCGAATACGACCATGCGGCGGGAGTCGCGGTGATCGGCTGGGACGTACAGGATCAGCTCTTCCCGAACATGGACCCCATCGGGCGCGAGATGAAGATCGACGGCTACCCGGTGAAGATCATCGGGACACTGACCAAGCAGGGCAACGTGATGGGGCAGAGCCAGGACAACGTCGTCTACCTGCCCCTGACGCTCTTCAAGAAGCACATTGCGCCGTCCGAGGACATCGGCATCTTCATCAAGCCCAAGGGCGGCGTCGAAGCGGTCACGGCGACGACCGACGAGGTCCGCACGATCCTCCGGGCTCTGCGCAAGACCAAGTTCGACAAGGAGGATCCGTTCGGGCTCGTCACGGCGGAGCTGCTGCAGAGCCTCTGGCGCGGCATCTCGGCGGGGGCGTTCCTGCTGATGATCCTGATCTCCGGCATCTCGCTCGTCGTCGGCGCGATCGTGATCGCGAACATCATGTTCGTCTCGGTGGTCGAACGCACGAAGGAGATCGGCGTGCGCCGCGCCCTCGGCGCCCGGAAGAAGGACATCCGCCGCCAGTTCCTCCTGGAGGCGGCGCTGCTGTCCTCGGTGGGCGGCGTGATCGGCGTGCTCTTCGGGTCGCTCATCGCGCTCGCCGTCAACCAGGTTTTCCCGGCGCAGGTGCGGCTGTCGTTCATTCTTCTGGGCGTGGCCGTGGCGACCGTGACGGGCCTGCTCGCGGGCTGGATCCCGTCGTCGCAGGCGAGCAAGCTGCCTCCGGTCGAAGCCCTGCGCTACGAGTAATCCGTGTCCTCCCTCCTCTCCCACCTGCGCCGCGGCTTTGGCGAGAACGTGCGCTTCGCCATGCTCGCGGTGCGCGCGCACAAGCTGCGGGCCGGGCTGACGGTGCTCGGGATCGTCGTCGGCGTGGCGACGGTCATCGCGATGGTCTCGATCGTGAACGGCTTCAACAACAGCATGATCCGCAGCTTCCAGAGCTTCGGGGCGACGCTCGTCCAGTTCCAGAAATTCGAACAGCGCTTCGGGCCGGGCCACCGTCCCGACGAAGAGCGCAACCGCAAGGACCTGACCTACGAGGATGCCCTGGCACTGAAGGCGCAGATCCCGGAGATGCGGGCGGTGTCCGCCGAGCGGTATCTCTGGAACGCCTCCGTCAGCATCAAGTACCGGGGCAACGAGACGACGACGCCGGCGATCGCCGGCGTGATTCCCGACTACTCGATGGCCAACAACCACTTCGTGGACTATGGCCGTTTCATCACCGACCCGGACGTCGAGTACGCGACCGAGGTCGCCGTGATAGGCCAGGACGTGCGCAAGACCCTGTTCGGGACGGAGGATCCGCTCAACAAGACCGTCGAGTTCAACGGCCGCAAGTTCATCGTGGTGGGCGTCCTGGAGAACAAGCCCGGGTTCATGGGCGGCTCGAACAACAACTTCTTCCTCATCCCGTTCACCGCGTTCGACCGCATGTTCCCGTTCATCAAGGCGAGCCACGGCGACACGATCCACATCGCGACGGTCCCGTACACGCCGGAACAGGTGCCGATCATCACGGAGAAGGGCATCGCAGTCCTGCGGGCGCGCCGTCACGTGCCGTTCAACAAGCCGAACGACTTCGCCCTGTTCACGCCCGACAAGATGATCGAGAGCTTTCAGGGCATCACGCGCGGCATCACCGGCGGCATGATCTTCATCGCCCTGATCTCGCTTTTGATCGGTGGCGTGGGCGTGATGAACATCATGCTCGTGTCGGTCACGGAGCGCACGCGCGAGATCGGCGTGCGCAAGGCGGTGGGTGCCTTCCGCCGCGACATCGTCCTGCAGTTCCTGACGGAGGCAACGACGCTCTCGCTGCTCGGCGGCGTCATCGGCGTCGTGGTCGGGATCGCCGTGCCCGCGGCCGTCAAGGCGGTCTTCGCCGCGCTGCCGGCCGAGACCCCCTTCTGGGCGATCCTCGTCGGCCTGCTGGTGTCGGTGTCGGTCGGCATCTTTTTCGGACTGTACCCGGCGATCAAGGCCTCGCGCCTCGACCCCATCGAAGCGCTGAGATACGAATAGCCGTCAGCGGGTCGCTGATCGCTTCTCCCAGTGCTCACCCACCTGCGACGGGGCTTCGGCGAAAACCTGCGATTTGCCCTGATCGCCGTCCGCGCTCACAAGCTGCGCGCTTCGCTGACGGTCCTCGGCATCGTCGTTGGCGTGGCAACCGTGATCGCGATGGTCTCGATCGTCACGGGCTTCAACAACAACATGATCCGGAGCTTTCAGAGCTTCGGAGCGACGCAGGTCGTCTTCCAGAAGTACGAGCCGCGCTTCGGCCCGGGCGGGCCCCGGCCGGAGGGGGAGCAGCGGCGCAAGGACTTCACGCTCGAGGACGCCGCCGCGTTGAAGGAGGCGATCCCGGAGGCGCGCGCAATCTCGCCGCAGCGCTACCTCTGGAACAACACGGACTACCACCTCCACCACCGGAACAACGAGGTCCGCTCCCCCCGGGTCTGGGGCGTGATGGAGCCCTTCGCCCTGGCGCAGAGCCGGTTCGTCGCCCAGGGCCGCTTCCTCACGGACCTCGACGTTGAGCACGCGGCCGACGTCATGGTGATCGGCGACGAGATCCGCGAGAAGCTCTTCCCGCGGGAAGACCCGATCGACAAGCGCATCCAGCTCGGCCACGACTCGTACACGGTCGTCGGCGTGTTCGAGAAGAAGGGGAAGATGTTCGGCGAGTCGCAGGACAACTTCGTGGTCCTCCCGATCACGACGTTCGACCGGCGCTTCCCGTGGATCAAGGCCGGCGGCTCGGACGGGGACGCCCTCCGGATCGCCGCCATCCCCGTCCGGCCCGAGCAACTGCCGGCCCTCATGGACAAAGCCCGGCAGGTCCTGCGCGTGCGCCGGCACGTGCGCTTCGATCAGCCGGACGATTTCGGGGTGGTCACGCCGGACAAGATGATCGAGAGCTTCCAGGGGATCACCAAAGGCATCACCCTCGCAATGGTGTTCATCGCCTTCATCTCCCTCGTGATCGGGGGCGTCGGCGTCATGAACATCATGCTCGTGTCGGTCACGGAGCGCACCCGCGAGATCGGCGTGCGTAAGGCCGTGGGTGCCTTCCGCCGCGACATCGTCCTGCAGTTCCTGACCGAGGCCACGACGCTCTCGCTCATCGGCGGGATCATCGGCGTGATCGTGGGCGTGGCAATCCCGGCCGGCGTCAACAAAGTCTTCGACGCGCTCCCCGCCGAGACGCCCCTCTGGTCGATCGTCGTCGGCCTCGCGGTGTCGGTCTCGGTCGGCATCTTCTTCGGCCTGTATCCGGCCGTGAAGGCCTCGCGCCTCGATCCGATCGAAGCCCTGCGGTACGAGTAGCCCGGCTTCGCGATATCTTCTGGCCGGAAGTCAGAGGTGTTGCGATGAACCGGATGAAGACGACGCTGCTTCTGGGCCTGCTCACGGGCCTGTTCCTCTTCGTCGGCGCCGCCTTTGGCGGCCAGCGCGGAATGCTCATGGCCCTCGTCATGGCCGCCGTCATGAACTTCGTGTCGTACTTTTTCAGCGACAAGCTGGCCCTCGCCGCCTACGGCGCGAAGCCCGTGACGCAGGCGGAGGCGCCGGGTCTGCACGCGATCGTCCAGCGCCTTTCGCAGAAGGCCGGGATTCCCATGCCGAGGCTCTACGTGGTCCCGAGCCCGGCGCTGAACGCCTTCGCGACGGGGCGCAACCCCGAACACGCCGCGGTCGCCGCCACGACCGGCATCCTGCAGGCGATGACCGAGGAGGAGCTCGAGGGCGTCCTCGGCCACGAGCTCTCCCATGTGCTCAACCGCGACATCCTCACCTCGTCGGTCGCCGCCACGCTCGCCGGAGCGCTGACCTACCTCACCCGGTTCGCCTACTTCATGCCGCAGGGCGGCGATCGGGACGGCCGGCGCGGCAACCCGCTGGCACTTCTGGCCATCGTGATCGCGCCGTTCGCGGCCATGCTGATCCAGTTCGCCGTCAGCCGCAGCCGAGAGTACGGCGCGGACGCCTCGGGCGCGAAGCTCGTCGGGGACCCGCGTCCGCTCGCGAGCGCCCTCGCCAAGCTCGGGTCACCCTCGGCGAAGGCCCTTCCGCTCGCGGGCGCCTCGCCGACGAACGCGCACCTCTGCATCGTCAGCCCGCTCTCGGGCGGCGGCCTCATGAGCCTCTTCAGCACGCACCCGCCACTCGAGGAGAGGATCCGGCGCCTGCTCGAGATGCACGCTTGACTGTTCGTCGTAGAATCCCTGCGATTCCATGACGCTCACCGCCGGATCGCGCCTCGGTCCCTACGAGATCCTCGCGCCGATCGGCGCGGGCGGGATGGGGGAGGTGTACCGGGCGAGAGACCCGCGCCTGGGCCGCGACGTGGCGATCAAGGTGCTCCCGGCGAGCTTCTCGCAGGATGCCGACCGCCTGCGCCGCTTCGAGCAGGAGGCGCGCGCGGCAGGGGCCCTGAACCATCCGAACATCACGTCGGTCTACGACATCGGGTCGGCGGACAACGCTCCCTACATCGTGACGGAGCTGCTGGAAGGCGAGACCCTGCGACAGCGGATCGCCGTCGGAGCGGTTGGCCCGCGCAAGGCGATCGACTACGCGGTGCAGATCGCCAAGGGCCTCGCGGCCGCGCACGAGAAGGGCATCGTCCACAGGGACCTGAAGCCCGAGAATCTCTTCCTGACGAGGGACGGGCGGGTCAAGATCCTGGACTTCGGCCTCGCGAAGTTGAAGTCCGAGAAAGTTGACGGCGGCCAGACCGATCTGCAGACGATCTCGGGCACGCAGCCGGGCGTCGTCCTCGGCACGATGGGCTACATGGCGCCCGAGCAGGTGCGCGGCAAGCCCGCAGACAAGCGCAGCGACCTCTTCGCCTTCGGGACGATCCTCTACGAGATGCTGTCGGGTCAGAAGGCGTTTCGCGGCGACTCCGCGGCCGACACGATCACGGCGATCCTGACGAAGGAGCCACCGGACTTGTCGCAGACGAACAAGGAGAGTCCATCCGGGTCTCGACCGGATCGTGCGGCACTGCCTCGAGAAGAACCCCGAGGAGCGGTTCGAGTCGGCGCGCGACCTCGCGTTCGACCTCGAGGCGCTGTCGGGCCTCTCGACGCCGGGCGCAGCGACCGGTGCGCTGCGCGTGTCGGCGCAAGACAAGCGCCGCACGTGGCCTCTGCTTGCCGGCACGGCGCTCGTTTCGGCCGCAATCGCGGGCTTCGTCGCCTTTTCCGCTGGCAGGAAGTCGGCGTACGTTGCTCCGCCGTCCTTCCGCCAGATCACGTTCTCGCGCGGCGAAGTCGGCGGCTCCCTCTTCGCGCCGGACGGTCAGACGATCGTCTATTCGGCGGCCTGGGAGGGCAAGCCCTTCGAGATCTTCATCAACCGGCCCGAGAGCCCGGAGTCGCGGCCGTTCGGGCTCGGCAACGCGGAGGTTCTCGCGATCTCGAAAACCGGAGAGATGGCGGTCTCGCTCAATCGCCGGGGAACGCAGGCTTTCACGCGCACGGGGCGCCTGGCCCGAATCTCGATCGCCGGCGGTGCGCCGCGCGACATCCTCGACGACATCCAATTGGCCGACTGGGGTCCGGACGGCCAGAGCCTCGCAATCGTCCGCGACGCAGGAGTCAAGAACCGCCTCGAGTTTCCGATCGGCAAAGTGCTCTACGAAACGAGCGGCTGGGTCCAAAATCCCAGAGTCTCGCCCGCCGGGGACCTCGTGGCTTTCATCGAGCACCCGTACCCCTCGGACGACGGCGGGACAGTGGCGGTCGTCGATCGGGCGGGAAAGAAGAAGACGCTGTCGCCCCTCTATGCCACTGCGCAGGGGCTGACCTGGAAGCCGGACGGCTCGGAGATCTGGTACACCGCGGCCGAGGGCGGCTTCAACCGCGCCGTGCACGCCGTCACGCTCTCGGGAAACACGCGGCTCGTCGGCAGAGTGCCGGGCATCAGCACGATCCGGGACATCTCGAAGGACGGGCGAGTCCTGATGACGAACGAGAGCGCCCGCCTCGGCATCCTCGGACGGGGCCCCGGAGAAGAGAAGGAGCGGGAGCTTTCCTGGCTCGACTATTCGCTCGTCACCGACATGACGCCCGACGGGCGCACGCTCCTCATCACGGAATCGGGCGAGGGCGGCGGGCCGGGCTACGGCGCTTACCTGCGCAAGATGGACGGCTCGCCGGCCATCCGTCTCGGAGAGGGCAGCACGGAGGCCTTCTCCCCGGACGGCAACTGGGCGATCTCCATCGCGCACCCGGCGGCGCCCCAGATCGTTCTTCTTCCGACGAGCGTGGGTGAGCCCCGCGCGCTGTCGCGGGAGGGCCTCGACCCGTTCAACGCCGACTTCTTTCCCGACGGGAAGCGGATTCTCTTCACGGCGACCGAGGCCGGTCACGGAACGCGCCTCTATTCGCGCGATCTCGCGGGCGGAAAGCCGCGGGCGATCACGCCCGAAGGCTATTCCCTCTACCGCGGCACGATCACGCCGGACTCGAAGTCCGCGGTCGTCAGCGGGCCGGACCGGCGGATCTACCTCTACCCTCTCGAGGGCGGCGAGCCGACTCCATTGACCGGCCTCGCCAGTGAGGATCTCCCGAACCGGTTATCGCCCGACGGCCGCACGCTCTTCGTGCAAGCCCGCGTCGGAATTCCTTCACGGGTCTACCGGTACGACATCGCGTCTGGGAAGAAGGAAGCTCTGGAAAGAGCTGGCGCCCGCGGATGCGGCCGGCCTGAACAGCGTCAGCCGCTTCGTCGTCACGCCGGACGGGAAGACCTACGCGTATAGCTACCTTCGCGTTCTCTCGTACCTCCAGCTCGTCGAGGGATTGAAGTGACGCTGTCGGCGGGATCGCGGCTCGGTCCGTACGAGATCCTCGCGCCGATCGGGGCGGGCGGGATGGGGGAGGTGTACCGGGCGCGGGACGAGCGGCTGAAGCGCGACGTCGCGGTCAAGGTGCTGCCGGCGTCGTACTCGCAGGACGCGGACCGGCTGCGGCGGTTCGAGCAGGAGGCGCAGGCGGCGGGCGGGCTGAACCACCCGAACATCACGGCGGTCTACGACCTCGGGTCGCACGACGGGCGCGCCGTACATCGTGACGGAGCTGCTCGAGGGCGAGACGCTGCGGGCGCGGCTGTCGGGCGGAGCGATCGCGGTGCGCAAGGCGATCGACTACGCGGTGCAGATCGCGCAAGGGCCTCGCGGCGGCGCACGAGAAGGGGATCATCCACCGGGATCTGAAGCCCGAGAACCTGTTCCTGACGAACGACGGGCGGGTCAAGATCCTGGACTTCGGTCTCGCGAAGCTGACGCAGCCCGAAGGCGTAGCAGCAGCAGCAGACGAACCTGCCGACGGCCGCGGCGGCGACGGAGCCGGGCGTCGTGATGGGAACGCTCGGGTACATGTCGCCCGAGCAGGTCAAGGGCAAGCCGGCGGACCAGCGATCGGACCTCTTCTCGTTCGGGGCGATCCTGTACGAGATGCTCTCGGGTGCGCGCGCGTTCCACCGGGACTCGGCGGCGGAGACGATGTCGGCGATCCTGCGCGAAGAGCCGCCCGATCTTTCAGCGACCAACAAGACGGTTCAGCCGGGCCTGGAACGCATCGTGCGGCACTGTCTCGAGAAGAACCCGGAGGAGCGCTTCTACTCGGCGCGCGACCTCGCGTTCGACCTCGAGGCACTGTCGGGCCTCTCCGGAACCGCCACGGCGGCGACCGGAGCCTTCGCGAGCGCGAAGGGCCGCCCGTCGCTGCGGCTGCTCGTCGGCTCGGTCCTGGCGACCGCCCTCGTCTGCGGCGTGGCGGCTTACTTCGCCGTTCAACGCGCAGGCAATCGCCCACCGCCCTCATTTCGCCAGCTGACGTTTCGCCGCGGCCAGATCTTCTCGGCGCGGTTCGCTCCGGACGGACAAACCGTCATGTACTCGGCCTCCTGGGACGGAAAGTCCATGGAGATCTTCGTCGGCCGGCCGGAGAGCCCCGAGTCGCGTCCCTTCGGCCTCGCGGGCGCTGAGGTCCTCGCGATCTCGAAGTCGGGCGAGATGGCGGTATCGCTGAACCGATTCCAGCTGGGCGGTTTTCGGCGGACGGGAACGCTCGCGCAACTCTCGGTCGCGGGCGGCGCCGCTCCGCGGGACATCCTCAAGGAAGTCGAATGGGCGGACTGGTCGCCCGACGGCAAGAGCCTGGCGATCGTGAGGGTGGCGCCGGGAAAAATGAGGCTCGAATACCCCGTCGGCAAGGTCCTGTACGAGACGGGGGGATGGATCAGCCACGTCCGAATCTCCGCCGACGGCGAGCGGGTCGCTTTCGTCGACCATCCGACGCCGAATGACGATGGGGGCTCGATCGCCCTGGTGGATCGATCGGGCCGCGTGAAGAAGATCTCGGAACCGTTTGCCTCGACGCAAGGGCTCGCCTGGTCGCCGAGCGGGGACATCTGGTTCACGGCGACGCGCATCGGCGGCAACCGCTCGCTGCACTCGGCGACGCCCGGCGGAAGGGTCCGCGAGCTCGTTCGGGTTCCGGGAGCGCTCATCCTCCAGGACATTGCTCGAGACGGGCGCGTGCTCGTGACGCGGGACACGCTTCGCAGCGAGCTGGTGGGTCTGGCGCCCGGCGAGACCAAGGAGCGCCCGCTGACCTGGCTCGACTGGTCGCTTCCGGTCAACATCTCCGCCGATGGCAAGAAGGTTCTCTTCTCCGAGACCGGAGAGGGCGGGGGCGCAGGCTACTCGGTGTACATCCGCGGGACGGACGCAACGCCGGCCGTCCGCCTCGGCGAGGGCAGCGCCCAGGACCTGTCTGCCGACGGCGAATGGGTGCTCGCGCTCGTTCACCCGTCGTCGGACGCTCAGCTCGTGGCCTACCCCACCGGGGCGGGTGAGCCGAAGCTCTTCTCGAGGGAGGGCCTGTCTATCTACGGAGCGGGCTGGATGCCGGACGGCAAGCAGATCATCATTACGGCGGCCGAACCGGGGCGGGGACCGCGGATTTTTCTTCAGAGCGTCGACGGCGGCAAGCCTCGTGCGGTGACGCCGGAGGGATACACGGGCGTGGTTCTCGCGCCCGACGGCAAGTGGGTCCTGGTCGTGGGTCCCGACCGGAAGCGCTATGTCTACTCGCTTTCGGGGGGAGAGCCGACGGAGGTTCCCGGTCTCGAGAAGGAAGACGCGGTCGACCAGCGCAGCACGGATGGGCGCTATCTCTTCGTCCACCGCCGGGGCGAGGCGCCGATCCGGGTATTTCGCCTCGAGCTTTCGAGCGGCAAGAAAGAGCCATGGCGCACGTTGATGCCGGAGGACGGGGCCGGAGTTTCCGAGCTCGTCCCCATCCCGACTCCGAGCGGCGAAGCGTACGTCTACAACTACACCCGTACGCTGTCGGACCTGTACCTCGTCGAGGGCGTGAGGTAGACGTCGCTTCCGCTCGCTCGTGCCTCGCTCGCTCACGCTCCCGCGGCGCGACCCTGCCGTCGCTTCCGCTCGCTACGCTCGCTCTCGCTCCCGCGGCGCAAACCTCCGCCCTCCCTTCGGTCGGGAGACTATTTGCGCCGCGAGCTGATGGGAGACCTCTCCTGAATCGCGACCCCCTCTCCACCCGTGAGGGGGGAGAGGGCCGGGGTGAGGGGGGGTTCGTTCCGTAGCGGAGGTGTTGCCCCGCCCGGGCTGCTTAGAGGTACAACTTCCAGAATTCCAGCATCTTCTCGAACAAGTGGACCCGCGCGGGGCGGTCCTCGATCGGATGCTTGCGCATCGGGTAGACCATCATGTCGAAAGGCTTGTTGGCCTTGATGAGCTCGTCGATGAAGCTCCACTCGTTCTGCGGGTGGACGTTGTCGTCGTAAGACCCGAAGACGAGCATCAGGCGGCCGTGCAGGTCCTTCGCGCGCGGGATGAGCGAGAAGGCCGCGTAGCCCTCGGGGTTGTCGGCGGGCGTCTTCATGTACGTCTCGGCGAACTTCGTGTCGTAGAAGTGCCAGTCGGTGACGGGCGCGATCGAGATGCCAGCCTTGAACTCCTGGGAGCGCGTCATGACGAGGAGCGTGTCGGTCCCGCCGCCGCTCCAGCCCCAGACGCCCACACGCGCGGCGTCGACGAACGGCTGCGCCTTCAGCCACTGCACGCCTGTGACGATGTCGTTCAGCTCGCCGTCGGTCATCATCTTGCGGGCGATCGTGTTCTCGAGCGTCTTGCTCTGGCCCGTGGCGCTGCGCGGGTCGACCGAGAAGACGACGTAGCCGCGGTTGGCGAGGACCTGGTCGAAGTACGTGTTGCCCGAGAACGAGTAGTCCCACGAGTCGTTGACGGTGGGCGCCCCCGGGCCGCCGTAGATGTAGACGATCGCGGGGTACTTCTTCGAGGCCTCGAAGCCCCGGGGCTTGACGATGCGCGCGGGCAGCGCGAAGCCGTCCGTGGCGGGAATCGTGAGGAGCGACGCGGGCTGGAACTGGAAGGGCGCGATGATGTCCGCGCGGGGCGAAACGACCACCGCGTGCCGGGCGCCGCTCGCGTCGTGGACCGAGAGCGAGGGCAGCGTGTCGTGGGCGGAATGGACGTCCGCGTAGGAGCGCCGGTCGGGGCTCATCGAGATCCTGTGCTGACCGTCCTCCTTCGTCAGCCGCTCCATGCCGGTGCCGTCCGGGTGGATGCGGTAGAGGTGCCGCTCGACGGGCGACTTCTCGAGCGCGGTGAAGTAGATCCAGCCGCCCGCCTCGTCCACCCACGCGGAGCCGAGCGGCGCGCCGTAGAAGCCGGAGGGGCCGCGCACGGACCAGGGCCCCTGAGTAATGGCGTTCAGCAGCTTGCCGTCGATCGAGTAGAGGTAGAGGTGCGTGTGCCCGTCGCGCTCGGACGAGACGATGAACTTCTTGCCGCCGTCGAGAAACTGCAGCTCCTTCTGGTTGACCCACCCGTCGTCGACGTCGGTCATCAGCAGCTTCGCCGCGCCCGTGCCGCGCGCGACGAGCCACAGGTCGAGCCGCGTCTGGAGCCGGTTGGTCGTCTGGACGGCAACGGCGCGGTTGTCCGGCAGCCACTTAACCCCGAGGATGTACTCGTAGCCCGCGGCCGCCTGGTCCATCCAGGCCGTCTTGCCGGTGCCGACCTCGACGATCCCGAGCTTGACCGACGGGTTGGCGTTGCCCGCCTTCGGGTAGCGCTGAGTGATGATCTCGGGCACGGCCGGCGAGAACTTCGGGAACGTGACGAGGTCCACCATGGACTCGTCTGTCCGCAGGAACGCGATGGCGGACGAGTCGTCCGACCACCAGAACCCGGCCGTCGCGTGGTCGAAGATCTCTTCCCAGTACACCCACGAGAGAGCCCCGTTCAGGACCGTCGCGCTCCCGTCGCTCGTCAACTGCGTCTCGGACTTCGCGACGAGGTCGTAGACATAGAGATCGTTGCCCCGCACGAAGGCCACCTTGCGCCCGTTCGGCGAGATCCGCGGAATGCTCTCGGCCTCGGCCGTCTGCGTCAGCCGCTCGAAGCGCGACGACGCGAGGTCCAGCACGAAGAGATCGCCGCCGATCGCGTACACCGCGATCTTTCCGGCCGCGTCGAACCCCTCCGGCCAGGGCAGCGCCTCCGGCGTGTCCGCCGCCCCGATGAGCCCCTTCAGGCTCGCCAGCGCCGCCGCCCGATCCACCGCGGCCGCGCGCGCCCCGCTCCCGGCCTTCACGCGGTCGATCGTCCGCGTCGCCGCGGGTTTCGTCTCGTCGAGGACCAGCAGGTCCCCGCCCGACGTCCACGCGAACTGCGGCATCTTCGTCGCCGCCTCCGCCTCGTCGCCGTAGGCCCACGCGACGGTGATGTCCTTCGGGGCCTGGGCGAAGAGGGGTGCAGAGGTCAGCAGCAGGAACAGGGCGCCTCGGAACGTCAGCTTCATTGGATCCTCTCGAAAAGTGCGCCAAGGATATGCCACGGTCCGGCATAGAATTTCGCTCAAGTCGATGACGCTTCCTGCCGGGGTCTGGCTCAGACTCTGCCCCCTCTCCCGGCGGGCCCGACCAGCAAGGGCAGACCCGCGGCAGTAGGGAACGTCGCGCGAAGCGCGGCGTTATCGGGCCGGGGTGAGGGGCGCTTCCGATCGGCCGTTCGAGATGAGAAGACGTACACTCTCTTTCAGCTGCGCAAGGGCAAGCGGCGTTTTCCCCTGGTGTCGCGGTAGTTCAGTCGGGCAGGTCCTCCAGCCTCACGCCTCGGCCTGCCTTGATATCCCGCCGCGCCGCCTCGATCCGACTCATGAACTTCGGATCGTTCTCGAGGCGGTAGTCGAGCCAGTCGTCCTCCGACTGGAATCCGATCAGAACTCCGGCCGGCTTGCCGTGTCGCGTGATGACGATCTCATCGACCTCGGCGAGCCTGAGGAACTTCGAGAGGTCGTCCTTGACCTCCGAGAGCGCCACCCTCTTCATCCGCGTTTTCCGAACTGCTCTAACCATTCCGATACCTCCATCTTCTCGAGGATCGCGAGAATCTCGACCGAGTCCTCGTTCACGTCGTAGAAAACTCGAACATCACCGACTCTGAGGCGGAACTGAGGTCGCGAGAGCCCCTTCAGCCGTTTGATGCGACTGCGCGATTGCTTCCGGGGCTCGTGCCTCAGATGAGATTCCATGGCATCTCGAACAAGCGACCGAACGTTTGCCTTCAACCTCCCGAGGTCCTCGACCGCCTGCGGCGCGAGGATGATCTCGTGTCTCATTCTGGCTAGATTATAGCTATATTCAGCCCTGGGCTGGCATCTTGGTCTGTCGGGTCGCGGTGTAAAGTTGTGTGCAATTCGGAACGGATGCCGCCGGCGTCAACACGTTCGGGCCGGCGTGGGTATCGCCCGACGGCCAGGTCATGATCGCGGGGTTCACTCGGATTCTTTCGACGCTCTACAAGGTGCGAGATCTGAAGTAACGTCGCTCGCGCTTCGCGAGAGGGCTGCGCCTGACGGCGCACCGGCGTCCAGCTCGCCCGGATGCGGGCTCGACCGGACACCTGCCCCCTCGCTTCGCGCTCGCTCCCCGCGGCGCAAACCTCTTCCCTCCCCTCGGTCGGGAGACTATTTGCGCCGCGAACGACAGGGGCGGTGTGGCGGGCATGGGTGCGGGTGTAATCCGAGGTTAGAATCCCCGCGACCCAATGACACTGGCCGCCGGAACCAAGCTCGGCCCCTACGAGATCCTCGCGCCGATCGGCGCGGGCGGGATGGGGGAGGTGTACCGCGCGCGCGACGAGCGGTTGAAGCGCGAGGTCGCCGTCAAGGTGCTGCCGGCGGAGCTGGCCGCGGATCCGGAGCGGCGGCTGCGGTTCGAACGGGAGGCGCGCGCGGCCTCGGCGCTGTCGCACCCGAACATCCTGACGATCTTCGACATCGGAGACGGACCGGGACACGGTCTACATCGCGATGGAGCTGGTCGAGGGCGGGACGCTGAAGGACCTGACGGCGTCCGGGCCCGTACCGACGCGCAAGTTCCTGGAGCTCGCGACGCAGATCGCGGAGGGCCTCGCGGCGGCGCACGCGGCGGGGATCGTGCACAGGGACCTGAAGCCTGCCAACGTGATGGTGTCCAAGCACGGGCACGCGAAGATCCTGGACTTCGGCCTGGCCAAGCTGATGACGCCGGAGGACCAGGAGGTCTCGGGGCTTCAGACGGCGGCGGGAGATCTGACGCGGCCCGGGATGGTTATGGGGACGGCCGGGTACATGTCGCCGGAGCAGGCGGCAGGAAGGCCGACGGACTTCCGGTCGGACCAGTTCTCGTTCGGCTCGATGTTGTACGAAATGGCCACGGGCAAGCGCGCGTTCGAGCGCGGGACGACGGCGGAGACGCTGACGGCGATCATCCGGGAGGAGCCGGAGCCCGTGTCGCAGCTGAACGCGCGGATCCCGGCGCCGGTGCGGTGGCTCGTGGAGCGTTGCCTGTCCAAGGACCCGGAGGACCGCTTCGGGACGACGAAGGACCTGGCGCGGGACCTCGCGGCCATCCGGGACCATCTCTCCGAGGCGCCCGCCTCGGCGGAAGTGACCGGACAGCAGCCCGTCGCCGCGGCGGCGAAGTCGCGTCGGCTGCTCGTCCCGCTCCTCGTGGCGGCGACCGTGCTGGCTGCCGCGGTCGGCATTGCGGCCTTCGCAGCCGGCAGGAAGAGCGGTCGGATCGAGCCGCCGTCCTTCCGCGAGCTGACCTTCCAGCGCGGCGAGATCTACTCCGCACGTTTCGCGCCGGACGGCCAGACGATCCTCTATGCGGCGGCCTGGGAGGGCCGGCCGGTGGAGATCTTCGTGTCCCGCCTGGACAGCCCCGAGGCGCGCCCCTTCGGCTTGAAGTCGGCCGATCTCTTCGGGGTCTCGTCCTCCGGTGAAATGGCCGTGTCCCTCGGCCGGCGCTTCGGAGGCCCCTTTCTGCGAACGGGAACCCTCGCCCGGATCGGCATCACGGGCGGCGGGACGCCGCGCGAGGTCCTGGAGGACGTCAATTGGGCCGACTGGGGGCCGGACGGAAAGTCGTTCGCCGTCGTCCGCGCCGCCGGACCGCGCAACCGGCTCGAGTATCCGATCGGGACGGCCCTCTACGAAACGGAAGGCTGGATCAGCAATCCCCGAATCTCGCCAAAGGGTGACGCCATCGCGTTTCTCGACCACCCGACGATCGGCGACGACGGCGGATCGGTGGCGCTCGTGGACCGCGCGGGCAAGAAGAAGACGCTGGCAGGCGACTTTTCGACCGAGGGAGGCCTCGCCTGGTCTCCGGACGGAAGCGAGATCTGGTTTACCGCCGCGGAAAGCGGCGGCAATCGCGCGCTCTTCGCCGTGACGCCTTCCGGGGCCCGGCGGGTTCTCGTGCGCGTAACGGGGAACCTCACGCTGCAGGACGTCTCCCGGGACGGGCGCGCCCTGATCTCGCACGACGCCCTGCGATCGGGGATCCTGGGCTCGTCGCCGACGGACAAGCAGGAGCGGGATCTGTCCTGGCTCGACTGGTCCTCGGTTCAGGACATCGCCGCCGACGGGACCTTCTTCGTCTTCGTGGAATCGGGCGAGGGAGGGGGGCCCGGCTACTCGGCGTATCTGCGGCAGATGGACGGCTCGCCCCCGGTGCGCCTGGGAAGCGGGGCCCCCAGATCGATTTCGCCGGACGGCCGATGGGTGCTGACAATTCAGACGCCCTCCTCGAAGCCGCAACTCTCGCTGCTTCCGACGGGCGCGGGCGAGCCGCGCGTCGTTCCTGCGGGCGGGCTCGTCGTGCAAGCGGCGGCCTGGTTCCCGGACGGGAAGAGGATTCTCCTCAGCGCGAGCGACACCGCGGGCGGAGCCAGCCGACTGCACCTTCTGGAGAATCCGGACGCGAAGCCTCGCGCGCTCTCCCCGCCCGGGTACCGGGCGCTTTCCAGGAGCGTCTCGCCCGACGGCAAGCTCGCCACGGTCGTCGGTCCCGACCGGCGTCGCTATCTCTATCCTCTCGGGGGGGGCGAGCCGGTCCCGATCGCCGGCCTCGAGCCCGGCGAAGATCCGGTCGGCTGGACGGCCGACGGGCGGTCCCTTTACGTGTTTCGGCGCGGCGAGTATCCGGGCAAGGTCTACCGCCTCGACGCCGCGACCGGCAAGCGCGAGCTCTGGAAGGAACTCACGCCACCGGACCCGGCCGGCATCTCCAGCCTCTCGCCGCCGGCCGTGGCGACGGACGGAAAGACCTACGTCTACTCCTACAACCGGATTCTCTCGGACCTCTTCCTGGCCGAGGGCGTGAAGTAAGCTCGCCGCCCATGGCGACCGCCGTTCCCAAGGACATCCTGCTCGTCGGCAACGAGCTCGCGGTCGTGTGGGCCGACGGGACCGAGAGCTACTTTCCGCTGGAGAAGCTGCGCCGCGATTGTCCGTGCGCGATGTGCAAAGGGGAGAAGGACATCATGGGCAACGTCTATCGCGGGCCCGAGCGGCCGCTGACGCCGCGCTCGTTCCAGGCCGCCGGCCACCGGCGTGTCGGCGCCTACGCCCTGCAGATCGACTGGGCCGACGGCCACAACGACGGGATCTACAGTTTCGAGACGCTGCGGCGGATCGCCGCGGAAACGTAGTGGGGTCAGGTCTGGATTCTTCGGAGTTTGAGCTACGACGCAGAAGAGATCTGAAAGTCCGAAGATTTCAGACCTGACCCCGGCCTAGCCGACTTCGCGCACGGCGGGTCGGACGAAGGCTTCGACCTTGTCGCGGCCGCCGCGCTTGGCGGCGTAGAGGGCGCGGTCGGCGGCCTCGTAGAGCTCCTCGGGGGACTTCATCTCGGGCCCGAGCTCGGCGATCCCGAACGAGCACGTGGCGTGGAAGGTCGCGCCGCCGTAGTCGAACTCGTGGTTGGCGACGCGGCTGCGCAGCCGCTCGCCCAGGATCTTCGCCCCGTCGAGCTTTGCCTCGGGGGTCAGCACGGCGAACTCGTCGCCGCCCACGCGCGCGAAGACCTGCTCCTTGCGGAAGAAGTCCGAGACGAGCCGCACGACCTCCTTCAGGACGAAATCCCCGCAGAGGTGGCCGCGCTCGTCGTTGATGGACTTGAACCGGTCGACGTCGAAGAGCAGCAGCGACAGCGGCCGGCCGTACCGCCGCGCGCGCGCGACTTCGCGCACCGCCTCGTCCTCGAACTTGCGCTTGTTGGAGATCTGGGTGAGGCCGTCGCGGACCATCATGTCGTGGATGGCCTCGAAGTAGGCGTTCTCGACGTCGCGCTCCTGGAGGAACTTGAAGTGCACGGCGCCGACCTGGAAGCGGTCGCCGCTTTCGAGCACCGTGGGCTGCTCGATGCGGACGTCGTTGACGAAGGTGCCGTTGGTGCTGCCGAGGTCCTCGAGGATGACGGATTCGATCCGGTACGTGAGCGCGGCGTGCCTGCGGGAGATCGCGGTGATCTCGGGCAGGCTCACGTCCACGTTCTTGGCGCGGCCGATCACGACCGTCGAGCCCGGGCGGAAGCGGTAGCGGGTCCCGAGCCCCAGGCCCTTCGGGTGGGCGATCAGGATGATGTTGGCTTCGGGGCCCGGGTCGGTGCTGCGGCGCCGCGGCGTGACCGAGGTGGCTTCGCCGTCGAAGCGGTTGCAGTCTTCGACGGAATCGCGGACGACCTCGAACTGGGCCGTTCTGCGGTCCCCCTGCTCCCGCGCGGGGACGGACTCCGGTTCCTTTGGGCGCATGGACGTTGCCCAATTGTCCAACAATCGGCGGCGCTCCGCGGTGACGGGGCGCACAACGCCGCCTTATCCCGGACGCCGGTGCCGCTTGCGGAAGGCGCGGACCTTCATCAGGTTGCCGCAGGTCCCCATCGCGCACCACTGGCGGCGATGGTTGCGCGTGGTGTCGTAGAAGAAGAGGACGCAGTCGGGATTGCCGCAGCGCCGCAGCAGATGGAGCTCGGCGCGCGAGAGCAGGTCGGCCGCGGCCTCCGCGACGCTTCCGAGCAGAATGATCGGGCTCGTCGGCCTCGCCGCGAAGCGCGTGCGAAAGCCGTCCCCCTGGCGCTCGAGGCGCAGGTTCCCGTCGTTTTCGGCCAGGATGAAATTGATCGCGGCCAACCCCTCCGTCGAGACACCGCGGCTCTTGACGAGCCCATCCGCCATGTGGCGCAGCGTCTCCCGGAACGCCCGGGCACGCTCGGCGATCCGCGGGCCCTCGGGCCCGTCGTTCCACTTCCTGAGGGCGTCGGCGGCGGCCCGCGCATCGATCCGTCCCGCGCGTGTCAGCCAGCGGAGGAAGTCCTCGAGGCTGGCGAGCAGCTCGACGTTGCGCCCCTTCACGAGGGGGCGCGTGTTCAGGAAATCGAGGCAGGGGTGTCCGCCGAGAAAGAGGAACTCGGTCTTTTCGTTCTTCTCAGCCTTCTCGGTCATCGGAAAACCGGTGTCCAGTGTAACCCCGGTTGAGGGGTTACAGATCGGGGCTTCCGTAAGCGTGGGCGTTCAGGCGCCTTGAGTTGATCCGAGCGCGTCCCAGGACCGTGGGGGCGACCCCTGGGCCGCGCGGATGAGCGGAGACTCGGCGCAGGCCGACCGGGCCAGCGAGAACTGTCCGGGAGGTGCGGACGACACACCTCCTCGACCAGCGACCTTACTGCTTGTGCCTCTCCCGGTCGTCGACCTAGTATGAATCGAATCGTGTTTTCGTCCGCTCGAGGTCATGTGCCGACACATTTGCTGGAGCCCCGGCTCGGCAAGATGGCGTCGCGCGCTACCAGCCGGTTTCCAGCTCTCCTCGTCGGCCTGTGTCTCGCGTGGCCGGGAGCAGGCCTCGCAGCTCCCCAGGCGCCCCGCCAGCCGCTCTGCCAGGAATCCATTCCGGCCCTCTACGATCGTGTTTCCCCGGCGGTCGTGTCGATCACGACGGCGTCGATCGATCCGTACGACACGTTGAGCCGATCCGCACGCCAGGCGGGATCGGGAGTGATTGTGGATGACTCAGGACTGATTCTGACCAACTCGCATGTGGTGTTCGGGCGCTCGAGCATCGCGGTGACGCTGGACGACGGAACGAACCTGCCGGCCCAGATCGTAGGAGCCGATCCGCTTTTCGACATCGCCTTGATCCGGATCCCGCCTCGGGCTTCGGGACGGTTCCCAGCGGCGAAGCTGGGCAGCTCGGAGCATCTGCTGACCGGCGACGAGGTGTACGCCATCGGAAACCCGTTCGGCCTGGAACAGACGTTGACCCGCGGGATCGTCTCCGCGGTGAATCGGATCCTTCCCGGCGTCTCCTGGTTCGCCCGGGAGCCCTTGATCCAGACGGACGCCGCGATCAACCACGGCAGCTCCGGCGGCCCCCTCATCGACCGTTGCGGCGTCGTCGTCGGGATCACGACTGCGATCCTCGAGGATGCGAAGGGCATCGGCTTCGCCATCCCGGTCGGCCTGATCAAGGAAGTGATGCCCGATCTGATCAAGAACGGTCGGGTCATCCGCCCCTGGCTCGGCGTGCAGGGGCAGCCCGTCTCTTCGACGCTCAAGGAGCTACTTCGTGCGCCTTTGGTCGACGGTTTGTTGGTCGAGGTCGTCGAGCCCGGGAGTCCCGCCAGTCAAGTGGACATCCGCGGTGGGAGTCTCGATGTGATCATCGCGGGCGACCCTTTTCTACTGGGGGGCGACATCATCACGGAGATCGATGGCGCATCCGTCGGCGACCGCGAGGACCTGACCCGGGCACTCAAGACGCTGGAGGTCGGTGCGGCCGTCCGACTGACGCTCTTTCGTGAGCGGGAGACGCGCAACGTCGTCGTCCTCATCGCGGAGCGGCCGATGCTGAAGTCGGACCTTTCGTCACAGCAGACTCTTGCCCCCATGGGCAGGGAGCTCGGGTCGCCTGGCGCGGCCCCGCCAAGGCCCGGTCGACTGGCTTTCTAGCTTGCCCGAACGCCTCGGCTCGAGCCCAGGGGTTCGAACCCCCGATCGCGAGGCGGCGGAATCAGGTTGGCGGAGAGGGGGGGATTCGAACCCCCGGTACGTTTTGCGTACACACGCTTTCCAAGCGTGCTCCTTAAGCCACTCGGACACCTCTCCGGGGGCGGGGAATCCTACATCAGGCGTCCGGGTGCGGGCGACAGGAGATGCTTGTTACCGCCGGGCCCGCCCGGCATTGCCTGTGGCCGGAGGTCTGGCTACCGCCGGCCTTCGGTCCGCGTTGCCGAATGCCGAGGGTTTGCCCTCGGTGGTCGGGTCGGTGGTCGGCTCCAGGCGTGCTCCTTGGGCACTCGGACACCTCTCCGGGGGGATTCCTACGCCAGGCGCAGCCCAGGGCGCGCGGCCTGTAATATGCGGATCGCGAACCTGACCGGAACCGTCGAGCGTAATTCAAATGGCCGAAAACGAAGATCAAAACGCCTCCGACCTCGATCTGGTGCGGCGCATCAAGCGGGGCGACGATCCGGCCTTTCGGGAGATGGTCGACCGTTACAACGCCCGGGTGTATTCGCTTTCCTACGGCGTCCTCCGGAACTCCGAGGACGCGGAGGAGGCGACCCAGGACGCCTTCCTGACGCTGTACCGCAAGATCGGGACCTTCGACGAGTCGAAGAAGTTCTTCTCGTGGTTCTACCGCGTGGCATTGAACGCGGCCTACTCGCGCGCGCGCCGCCGGAAGCCGGCCGTCACCGTTTCGCTCGACGACTACGTTCCGCGATTTCGCGACGACGGGCACGCCGCGTCCCCCGAGTTCGCCGCATTCACCGAGGGGGCCGAGGACGAGGCGATCGCGAAAGACCTCGCGGAGCGGGCGGAGGAATTCATCGCCGAGCTGCCGGACGCCTACCGCGACGCGATCTGGATGGTGGACGTCGAGGAGATGAAGCCGGCGGACGTCGCGGAGACCCTCGACATCTCGCTCGCGGCGCTCAAGTCGCGCCTGCACCGGGCGCGGCTGTTCGTCCGATCTAGGCTCCTCGAGATCGCGGCGGTCCCGCAGGCCGGCGCTGCCGAGCGGAGGGTGGCGCCGTGAAGCACGACGAGATCACCTGCAAGCGCCTGATCCTCGACTCGCTGGTCGAGTACGAGGACGGTTCGATGCCCGAGCCGGACCGCAATGCCCTCGAGCAGCACCTGGCGCACTGCCCGCCGTGCATCGTGTTCCTGAAGAGCTATCGCGCGACGGGGCGCACGCTCAAGATGCTCAAGCCGCGCGAGATCCCGAAGAACCTGGCCGAGGCGGTCATGCGCTTCGTGCGCGAGCGGTGCGACAAGAAGGAGTGAGGCGGCCCTGGGCGCCCTCGCGCCTGGCCGCTGTCGGTCTCGTCGGGCTCGCGCTTTTTGCGCTGCTCTTCACCGTTGGAGACACGCTCGGGCTGTGGCCCGAGCCGCCGCAGGGAGGGGTTGCGGGAAGCGACCTCGCGGCGGGCCTTCTGTTCGGTGTCGTGCTGCTCGGGATGCTCGCCGCAGGCGGTCAGTCCGTCCGCCGTCTGCGATAGAATGCCCCTCCCGGCGGCCGGAGATGAGTTCGGGCCCTGTGCGACGGAAGTCTCCGAACCTCGTCAGGTCCGGAAGGAAGCAGCGATCAGGAGGCGCCACCGGGCGCCGCAGGTCAACCTGAGCTCATCTTCGGCCGCCGGAATTTTCGATCGGGAAATTCCATGCACGTCGCGCTCCCCCGAAAATGGCGGCCTCGGATCTTCGAGGACCTCGTCGGCCAGGAGGCCGTCGCGCGCACGCTCGAGAACGCCATCAAGGAAGGCCGGATTGCCGCCGCCTACCTGCTGACGGGCCCGCGCGGGGTCGGCAAGACCTCGACGGCGCGCATGCTGGCCCGGGCGCTCAACTGCGACAAGGGCCCGACCGTCCGCCCGTGCGGCGAGTGCGCCTCCTGCCGCGAGATCCTGGACCGCGGGGACTCGCTCGACGTGCTCGAGATGGACGGCGCGTCCAACCGGAAGATCGAGCACGCGCGCGAGCTCATCGAGACCGTCCGCTACGCGCCGCAGCGCGACCGCTACCGCATCGCGATCATCGACGAAGTTCACATGCTCACCAACGAGGCCTTCAACGCGCTCCTGAAGACGCTCGAGGAGCCGCCGGCCCACACGCGCTTCATCCTGGCCTCGACCGAGCTCCACAAGATCCCTCCGACGATCGTGTCGCGCTGCCAGCGTTTCGCGTTTCGCGCCCTGACGGTCAAGGAGATCGCCGCGCAGCTCCAGAAGGTGGCGAAGGCCGAAAAGATCCAGGCGACTGCGGGGGCCCTGCGCCTGCTGGCGTCGGCCGCGGAGGGGAGCCTGCGCGACGGCCTTTCGTTGCTCGACCAGGCGGCGACGGTCGCGGGCGGGGTCGTGGACGAGGCGCGGTGCGCCGAGATCCTGGCCCTGGTCAACCGGGAGCTGCTCGAGGGTTTGTACTCCGCGGTGGCCGGGGGCGACCGCGCGGCCGCGATTGCCCACCTCGCGCGGCTCACGGAAGCGGGGGCCGATCCCCGGCACGTCCTCAAGGAATTCGTGGCCTTTCTGCGGCGCCTGCTGATGGTGGCCGCCGGCGCGACCGCGGACGTTCCGGAAGAGGAGCGGGCCCGCGTGGCGACTCTGTCGAAGGCGATGGCCTACGAAAACCTCCTGCGCTCGGTTTCGCTGGCCCTCGAGGCGGACGCCCTGGCCCGGCGCATCGACGATCCGGCGCTGGCCGTCCAGATGCTGGTCCTGAAGCTCGCGGAGCTGCCGCGGCTGCGGGGCATCGAGGAGGCGATTGCCTCGGCTCCCGCTTCCGCCGCGAAGCCGGCGCCGCCCGCGCCCGGGCCGCGGCCGAGCGGTTCCGGTCCCAGGATCGTGTCGCTCGTTTCCGTGGAGCCCGAGCCCGGGGAGCCGTCGGCGGCCCCGGTGTCGCCGGGCGGCGATCCGCTCGAGCGATTTCACGACATCCTGGACTCGCGCCGCCGCGTGACCGCCGCCCAGGTCAGCCTGGCCGAGTCCATTTCCGCTGCGGGCGAGGACATCGTTCTTCGCTTCGGCATCGACCGCGCCGCGGCCAAGGAAGCGCTCGAGGAGCACGGCGCGAAGAAGCTGCTGGCCGAAGTCGCGCGCGAGGCGTTCGGGCGGCCGATGCGGGTCGTCCTGAAGACCGGGCCGCCCGCCGACGGCGACCTCGGCAAGGCGGCGCGCGAGGTGCCCCGCGCGACGATCGCGCGCGAGCGCGCCAGCACGAAGGCGGAGGCGGACCCCATGGTCCGCTCGGCCATGGAGCTGTTTCACGGGGAGCTGACGGAGATCAAGGAAGAGGAATGAACATCCAGAAAATGATGCAGCAGGCCCAGGCGATGCAGACGAAGATGCAGGAAGAGCTGGCGGCCATGAAGATCGAGGCGACCGCGGGCGGCGGAATGGTGAAAATCGAGATGTCGGGCGCCAGGGAGATCCTCGCGGTCCACATCGAAAAAGCCGCGGTGGACCCGGAGGACATCGAGACCCTCCAGGACCTGATCCTCGCCGCCTCCCGGGAAGCCTCGCGCCGCGTGGACGAGGCCGTGCAGAAGAAGACCGCCTCCATGCTGGGCGGCATGCTGCCCGGGATGCGCTAGTTGCTCGGCACCCCGAGGTCCCTGGAGCGCCTGGCCGCCGAGTTCCAGCGCCTGCCCGGCATCGGGGCGAAGAGCGCGGCGCGGCTGGCGTACCACCTCCTGCGCTCTTCGGACGAGGAGGCCGAACGGCTGGCCAGCACGATCCGCGAATCGCGGGCGGCCGTGCGCCGCTGCTCGGTCTGCAACACCCTGACCGAGTCGGACCCCTGCGAGATCTGCTCGGACCCGCAGCGGGACGCCGCGCTGCTGTGCGTCGTCGAGGAGCCCGGCAACCTCGCCGCGATCGAAAAGACGAGGGAGTTCCGGGGCCGGTACCACGTGCTCTGGGGCGCGCTGTCGCCCTTGCGCGGGATCGGGCCGGACGAGATCGACACGGCCGGCCTCCTGGCCCGGGTCACGCCGGACGTGAAGGAGGTCATCATCGCGACCAACCCGAACGTCGAAGGGGAGGCGACCGCGCTCTACCTCGCCCGGCGCCTGAAGGCGACCGGGGTCCGGATCACGCGGATCGCGTTCGGCCTGCCGGTCGGCGGCGACATCGAGTATGCCGACGAGGTCACCATGGCGCGGTCGCTCGAGAACCGGCGGGAGCTGTAACCGGCGGCGGCGCGAATGCTGTTAGAATAAGTCATAGCAGGAGAACCAGTTAATCCATGACGCTGCCCGACCTCGTCCTGTACGACGACGAGTTTCGCAAGATCAAAGACTCGCTCCAGAGGCTGGCCTCGGACGCGAACGCCAACGTCGTCTTCCTCGTCGACAAGAACGGCCAGCAGATCGCGGCGGTCGGGGACCTGACGACGCTCGACACGACCTCGCTGGCCTCGCTGACGGCCGGCAACGTGGCCGCCACCGACGGGCTCGCCCGCCTGATCGGCGAAAAGGAGTTCTCGATTCTGTTCCACGAGGGGGAGCGGGACAACATCCACATTTCCATAGTCGCCCAGAGGGTGATCCTCGTCGTGATCTTCGACGAACGGACCTCGCTCGGGCTCGTCCGTCTTCGGGTCCGCCGGGCGATGTCGGAGCTGGAAAAGATCTTCGAGGACATCGCGCGCAAGGCGGAGAAGGAGAAGCAGTCACTGTCGCCCGACTTCGACTCTCCCTTTGCCGAGATCACGGACGAAGACATCGACCGGCTGTTCTCGGAGTAGTGCCCTGGACCCGGCGGCTGGCCTTTCGGTGACGGTCCGATGACGTTCATCAACTACGCGGCCCGCGAGATCAACTGCAAGATCGTCTACTACGGGCCCGGCCTGTGCGGAAAGACGACGAACCTCCAGTACATCTACGACCGCACGAACCCGGCGGCCAAGGGCAAGTTGATCTCGCTCGCGACCGAGACCGACCGCACGCTCTTCTTCGACTTCCTGCCCCTCGACCTCGGGACGGTGAAGGGCTTCAAGACCCGGTTCCACCTGTACACGGTGCCCGGCCAGGTCTTTTACGACGCCTCGCGCAAGCTGATCCTGAAGGGCGTGGACGGCGTCGTCTTCGTCGCGGACTCCCAGGAAGCGCGCCTGGAGGCGAACATCGAGTCCATCCGCAACCTGGACAAGAACCTCAAGGACCAGGGCTACGACATCGCCACCATGCCCTATGTCCTCCAGTTCAACAAGCGGGACCTGCCGACGGCGATGCCGGCCGACGAGCTCTACCGGCGGCTGAACATCAAGCGCGAGCCGACCTTCGAGGGCGTGGCCACGACCGGCGCCGGGGTCTTCGACACGCTCAAAGCCGTCGCGCGGCAGGTGCTGATGGACCTGAAGAAGCGATAGTCGGGCCCGACCTTCCGAATCCGGCCCTTTCCCGCGCGCGGGCGAAGCCCGAGGGATTCCGTACTCGATCGTCCGGGTCCGCGCTCAGCGCTTCTTGCGGGCATCCCGCCGGCCTCCGGTCGACTCGGGTGCGACCGGGGCGGCTCCGCCGCTGCGGAGAAAGCGTCGCGCCGCATCCAGCCGTTCGATCGCGGCACGGCGTGCCAGGCTTCGGAAGCCGCCCGGAACCGGGAGAGCCCTCAAGCGAGTGATCTCCGAGGCCATCGCCCCCTCGGCGGCGAGCAGGGCCCGACGCCGCTCGGGCAGGGGCAGGGCGTCGAAGAAGGCGACCCGGGCAAGCTCCTCGTCGTTGCCCCGGGGAGGGGAAGGCGCCTCTTCCAGCCACCGGCGCAGCTCCCGCCGGCCGGCGGCAGTGACCCGGTAGAGGTTTCGGCGGGGCCCCCGGCGGGGGCCGAGGACCCGGAGGAGCACCCATCCGTTCCGGCGCATCCGAGCCAGGGCGGGGTAGATCTGGGAAAAGCCGGCGCTCCACGCGGGATCGATTTCTTCCTTCAGCGCTCGGGCAAGCTCGTATCCGGTGCGTGGCGTTTCGCGGAGAAGGCCGAGGAGGACGTGGGGAAGCGCCACGCGGAAACTATATCAATCTAAATATAGCCACCAGCCCGGAGAGGCCCGAAACGCGCCGGCCGGTGGGGAAGTCAAGGGATAAAAAAAGGGGGCCCGCAGGCCCCCGAGAAACCGAGTTTGAATCCGTAAGTCGTTGACTTACTTCTTCTTCTTGGTCGCCTTCTTCGCCTTCTTCGCGGGTTTCTTCTTCGTAGCCATTACGTCACCTCCCTCCCGACAGCCAATTGACAGCCTTCGGGCGAGATGCTAGTTTTTCCGCCCCCGTGAAAGGGCGTATCGCCTTCAGTCTGTCGCTGCCGAACGATTGATGGGTCATACGTTCTGTTTCTTTCGCCGGATGGGCCGCAACCCATCCGGCGTTTTCATTCTAGAAGTTTCTTCGGGTCGGGTTCAAGAAATTTTCTTGCATTCGCGTTGACTTCATTGTGGCGTCCCTCGGGGCGCAAGTCAAGTCGCGGGGCGGCTTTCGTCCCGGGGCGCCCGGTGCCGCGAGGCAATAGAATCGCCCGGTGACTTCCAACGAGACCATCACCGTCGCGCACAGTCCGGACTCCGACGACGCGTTCATGTTCTACGCGCTCGCCGAAGGGCGCGTCGAGACCGAAGGGCTCTGCTTCGTCCACGAGCTGTCCGACATCGAGTCGCTCAACCGGCGCGCGATGGCGGGAGAGCTCGCCGTCACGGCCGTGTCGTTCCATGCCTACACACGGCTGGCCGACCGCTATCTGCTGCTGCCGCACGGCGCGTCCTTCGGGGACGGCTACGGGCCGGTCGTGGTCTCCCGGGGGCCGATCGCGCGCGAGCGGATCGCGGCGGGCGGGATCCCGGTGGCGTCGCCGGGGCAGTGGACGACGGCGGCGCTGGCGCTCCAGCTCTGGGCGCCCGGCGTGGTGATGCGCTCCATGCCGTTCGATCGGATCCAGGAGGCGGTGAGCTCGGGCCAGCTCGAGGCGGGCCTGCTGATCCACGAGGGACAGCTGACGTTCCGGGAGGAGGGCCTCGTCGAGGTGGTCGACCTCGGCCGGTGGTGGAAAGAGGAGACGGGGCTCCCGCTGCCCCTCGGTGGCAACGTCGTGCGGCGGGACCTCGGTCCCGAGCGGATCGGCCGCGTGTCGCGCGCGCTGTCGCGCTCGATCGAATACGGCCTGGCCCACCGGGACGCGGCCCTCGACCACGCCATGCGCTACGCGCGCGGGCTGCCGCGCGAGAAGGCCGACCGCTTCGTCGGCATGTACGTCAACGCCTGGACTCGGGGGTACGGGGAGGCCGGGCGGCGGGCGGTCCAGCTGCTCCTCGACCGGGCCCACGCGGCGGGCCTGACGCCCGCGGTCACGGCGGAGTACGCACCCTGACGGGCCCCGGTCGTTCGCGATGAAGCTCGATTCCCGCCTCGAGACCCTCGTCCTCACGGTGCACCTGGCCGCGCTGTGCCTGGCGCTGGCGCCGCCACTCTTCTTCGGAGCGGTGGTGGCGCCCGCGGTCTTCCGGATCCTGCCGACGCGGGATCTGGCCGGAGCGCTGCAGAGCCCGATCCTCTCGAAGCTGTGCGGGATTTCGCGAGGCGAGCTTCCTCGTCCTCTTCGGGACCTCCTGGCTCCTGACCTCCGGCGGCGCGGCGAAGGCGACGCGGGCGCTGCTCACGCGCCTTCCGGTCCTCGGGTTCTTCGCGGCGCTCGTCATCCGTGAGCTCCTGATCCCGCCGATCGACAGGATCCGCGCCGAGGCGCCGGGCCTGATCGACAGCCTGCCGGCAGCCGATCCGGCGCGTGTACTGCTCAACCGCTATCACCGGCTGTCGACGGGATTCTTCTCGCTCGCGATCGGGGCGGCGCTCCTGATTCTCTTCGTCACCGCCCGGTTTCTGTCCGAGCGCCGCGCCGCGCCTCCGGTGCCCGGGGCGGCCAGACCGCCCGTTCCGAAGATCCTGGACCTGGGCTAGGAGCTTCCCGGCCCCGTCTTCCTCGCCCTCAACTGCCGCAGCACCAGGATCACCCCCGCCGCCACCAGCGCAAACGGCCAGAGCCGCCAGGCGGCGTCATAGAAGGAGTCGGGGATCACGAGGTTCTGCGACAGCGCGGTGACGAGCGCGATCGCGACGAGGACCATGCCGGGCACGATGGGCGCGGAGCGCTGTGGCTGGCCCGTCAGGCGCCCAAGGCCGCCGGCGAGCAGGAGGCCCGAGCCGATGCCGGCCAGCAGGGTCGCCCAGCCCGGCATCCAGCTCTCGAGTGGGTCGCGCAGCAGGAAGCCGGTGCCGAGGCCGAGCAGGACGCCGGCCGGCACGACCGGCCCGCGAAACCCCCGCAGGGCGGAGAGGGCCAGCAGGATCGCCCCGATCAGCAGCAGGATCGGGCCGGGTCCCCGGAAGTGGAGGGTCCGGAAGAGGATGAAATAGATGCCCAGGGCGACCATCGCCACTCCCAGGTTCAAGCTTCGCCGGTCGTGGATGTTCATCGCCTCCTCGCGAGCGTGGCCGCCCGCGCTCCTTCGCCGATCGCCCTGTCTCCATCCCAGCGGAAGAATCCTTCCCCCGCCTTCCTGCCCGTCAGCCCTTCGGCAACGAGGGTCCTGAGAATCGCCGGAGCCCGGAACCGGTCCGACGGCAGCTCCGCCTCGAGCGTCTCGGCGATCGCCAGGCGCACGTCGAGGCCGACGAGGTCGCTCGTCTTCAGGGGGCCCATCCGGTGTCCGTAGCCGAGCTCCATGGCGCGGTCGATGTCGGAGGCGCCCGCGACCCCCTCTTCGAGCATCCGCATGGCCTCGAGGCCGAGCGCCACGCCCAGGCGCGAGGTCGCGAATCCTGGCGAGTCGAAGACCCGGACCGCCTCCTTGCCGAGTGCCCGGACCAGCGCGAGCGTTGCCTGCTCGGTCTCGGGCGAAGTCTCCCTGCCGCGGACGACCTCGACGAGGGGCATCGCGGCGACCGGGTTGAAGAAATGGATGCCGATGACGCGGTCGCGGCGGCCGGTGGCGTGAGCGATCTTCCCGATCGGGAGCGAGGACGTGTTCGACCCGAAGATGGTCCGCTCGGGGCAGAACGCGTCGAGCTCGGAGAAGACCCTGCGCTTCAGGTCCAGCGCCTCGGGAACCGCCTCGATCGCGAAGTCCACGTCCCCGACTTCGCGCAGGCGCTCGGGCGTGCGCAGCCGGTGGCGCGCCCCCTCGGCGGCCCCGGCCGTGAGCTTGCCCTTTTCGACGGCCCGGCCCCAGGACGCCTCGACGGCCGGCCGCACGGCGCGCTGCGCCTCCGGATCGGCGTCGAAGACCCAGGTGTCGTAGCCCGAGAGCGCGCACAGGCCCGCGATGCCGCGGCCCATGGTGCCGGCGCCGATGACGAGGATGCGGCCGGGCTCCATCGGGGGGATTATATGGACCCTACCGGATCAGCGCCTCGGCGTTGTCCCACAGGATCCGCTTCTGCGCCGGCTCCGACAGCGGCAGCGCCAGGAAGTCCTCCACGTTCTTCTTCATCGACGTCACGCCGGGGCTCGGGTAGTCGGTGCCCCAGAGGCAGCGGTCGGCCAGGTCCTCGAGGCGCGGCAGGTATTCGAGCAGCTTCTTCGGAGGGATCCCGGAGAGGTCGAGGTGCACGTTCGGGTGCCGGCGCACGAGGAACGCGGCGGTGTCCATGAAGAGGGGGCGGCCGGCGTGCGCGAGGATGATCTTGAGCGCCGGGAAATCCACGGCGACGTCGTCCACGGCCATCGGGTCCGCGAAGCGGTTGCGCGCGCCCGGAAAGATCGAGGTGCCCGTATGGATCATCACGGGGCGCCCGGCGCGCTCGGCCTGTGCGTAGACGTCCCGGAGGCCTGCGAGCCCGTCCACGTATGCGTTGGCGGCGAAGAGCTGGTGGGGCGGATGGATCTTGAGCATCCGGATGCCGAGCTCTTCGAAGAGTCGCCGGGTCTCCATGCCGGCGTCGCGCACGTGGCGCGGGTGGACCGACCCGACGGATAAGAGCCGGTCCTCGTGGCCGTGCACGTAGCGCGCGACCCAGTCGTTGGCGGAGGCGTCGAAGCCCATGACCTCGGGCGCCACGTAGTTGATGAGGGCCGCTCGCTCGATCCCCTCGCGGTCCATCAGCCGGAGCAGCTCGGACGGGTCCGAGAGCGCCTGCTGGATCTCCTCGAGGTCCCGCCGGCCGGCCGTCATCCGCTCCCGGACCTCGGGCCTCATCTGTTCCCAGGGCTGCACGTGGACGTGGCAGTCGAAGACGCGCATACGGCCCGGATAGCCTAATCCACGACCCGAGGCGGCCGAGTCTGGTAAATTCTCGCCAGACCACAATGTTCCGAGTCCTCTCCACGCGTTGCCTGTTCGGCGCGGCCGCGATGGCCGCCGCCCTCGAGGTCGCGGCGGTGCCCCAGAAGCCTCCGACGCCGCCGCCGACGCCCGTCCCGACACCCGTGCCGCCCGAGCGGGTCTCCGCGCCGCAGAACAGGGGAGCCGTCCCCGAGCGGCGCCTGCCGCGTTACGAGAACCGCTTCGTCAGCTTCTCGAAGATCTCGCGCGTCGAAGAGGTGGACCTCGACGGGGACGGATCCGCCGAGGCCCTCGTCGAGGGGATCGGCTCCGTCCGCGGCCTGCCCCCCGACATCCCCGTCATCGGGTTCGTTTCGCGCACCCGCCTGCCTTTCGAAAACCCGATCTTCGCGGCCTTCCAGCGCAGCCGGGCCGGCGACTGGACCCTCCTGCTCGTCGGGCACCTGCCGCTGCGCTGCAAACAGAGCGACGAGCCGGGCAAGTGCGACGAGCTCTCCGCTTTCCGCACGGTGCTCTTTCGTTTCGACGACCGTCCGCAGATCGCGCTCGAGATCGTTCGCGCGGGCGAGCCCCGGCTGTCGGAGACGTACGTCTACCGGCTGGACCGGGGCCGGCTCGAGACGACGTTCGAGGCCACCGGGCCGCGGCCGAGCGTGGACGTCGAGATTTCCCCGGAGGGCATCACGCGGCGGATCGCGGTGGACACCTTCATCAACAAGGAGCTGCCGGCCCGCTACCGCAGCTTCACGCTCGTCACGAACTACGCTTTCGGCGAACGGAAGTTCCGCGTCCTGTCCGAGAGCCTCGAGCCGGAGTGGAGCGAGCGGGCGGACCTCGATCTGTCCTACTGGGGCTTCGTCCATCAATCCACGTTCGCGCCCGACGTCGCGCGGCTCCAGGATCGGCAGAAGAAGGCGGAGTCCTGGGCCCTCGACCCGGTCGAGCTCGTCAAGAAGCGCTTTGCCGACGCGAAGGACGTGCGCCTCGGGGTCAAGCAGACGGGCCTGGCCGTCGTCTACTTCGAACGCATGGGCTGCCCGGCCCACGTCGTCGTGTACCAACCCCTCCGGCACGTCGAGGGCGAAAAGAGCCTGTGGGACTTCGCCGTCATCCGCTCCCCCGAGGAGCCCGCGTACGAGTGCCTGGCCGAGGCGCCGATGAAGGGCCAGTAGAGAGGCGGTCGCCGGAGCGAAGCCCGTTTTACTGCAGCGCAGGCGCCGCGGCGCGCCCGAACCGGCCCGCGGCGAAGGCGCCCACGAGCAGCACCGCGTTGACCGCCGTCCCGAGCAGGACCGGATCGCGCCCTCCGGCCAGGGACGGGAAGAAGCGTCCGGCCGCGGCCGTGGCTCCGCCCGCGATCATTGCCGCGATGGCGCCGCCGGTCGGGACGCGCCAGCGGGCCGGCAGGAACGCGGCGAGCGTCGGGAGAATCAGGCCGGCGGCGAAGATCGAGTAGCCCAGGCGCAGCGTCCGCAGCACGTCCCGGTCGAGGGCGAGTGCGGTCGCGAGGCCGAGCGCGCCGTAGACCGGCGGCAGGGCCCGCGAGGCCGCGATCGGCAGGGGGCGGCCCCCGCGCAGCGCGGGTGCGAGGTCGCGGGCCGACACGGCGGAGGCCGAAAGCAGCACGATGTCGGCCGAGGTCTGCATGGTGGCGACCAGCGCCACGAGCACGAAGGCCGCGAGCACAGGCGGGGCGAACCCGAGCACGGCCGCCGGCAGGGCGCTCGAAGCCTCGACCGGCGGCAGCGCCTTGCGCGCGGCCAGCGCGATCGCGGCGACGGAGAATCCGAAGAGGACCTTGGAACCCGCGGCGTAGAGCGTCGCGCGCCGCGCCGTGTCCTCGTCCCGGCAGGAGAGGATCTTCAAGTACACGTCGCTGCCGACCATGTGCGGCAGCCCGATGAGCACGAGCATCGCCGCGATGTCGCCCGCATGGACGGTCGGGGACGTCGGAAAGCTCCAAACCGAAGGCGGCAGCCCGCCCAACCCCTTCGCGGCCGAGAGCGCGCAGAAGAGCCCGACGCCGGGGATGCCGGCGAGCATCAGGCCGTACTGCAGCAGGTCCGTGCGGACGACGGCATACTGGCCGCCGAGCGACGTGTAGGCCACGAAGACGGCCGTCGAGAGGACGATGGCCCGCGTCGGCGCGAGACCGAAAGCGGCGGTGAGAACGACCTGGGTCGCCTCGGTCAGCAGCGCGAACCACACGATCTCGGAAACGAGCACGAGCAGGGCGGCGACGCGACGCGCGGCCACGCCGTAGTGGCGCCCGAGGATCTCCGGCAGCGTGACGGCGCCTTCGCGGCGCACGCGGCGCGCGAAGAAGAGGCCGAGCGCGAGCAGGCCCATGGCGCCGGCCAGGTCGAGCCAGAGGCCCGAGATGCCGTTGGCGTAGACGAGCGACGCGAGCACGATCGTCGTGGATCCGCCGGTCGTCAGGGAGGCCAGCCCGAGGAAGCCCCAGAACGAGTTGAGGGACCGGTCGGCGACGAAGTAGGAGGCTTCGCTGCGGCCGGCCCGTCGGCGCCAGGCAAAGCCGATCGCGAGGACGGCCGTCAGATACAGGCCGAGAGCGCCGAGAGTCAGGAGAGGCACGGGCGGATTATGCCCGTGATGTCAGCGGGTGATCCGGGCCGCCTCGCGCAGGACCGCCTCCATCACCGCGGTTCCGACGGCGAGCGCGCGCTCGTCGATGTCGAAGCGCGGCGAGTGGTGGGGGCGCAGCTCCCCCTCGCGCGCGCAGCCGACGAAGAAGAAGCAGCCCGGGACGCGGTTCAGGAACACCGACATGTCCTCGCCGCCGAGGGTGCGGGTATCGGTCTCGACGTTCTCCTCGCCGAGCAGGCGCGTCGCGACCCCGATGACGAGGTCCGCCATCTTCGCGTCGTTGACGGTGGCGCTGTTCACGCGGTCGTAGCGCAGGTTCGCCCGTACCCCGCAGGCGGCGGCCGTGCCGGCGACGATGCGCTCGATCTTCTGCGGGAGAGCCAGGCCGGTCGCCTCGGTGAAGGAGCGGGCGGTCCCGGTCAGCAGCACCGTCCCGGGGATGATGTTGAACGCCGTGCCGCCATGGATCGAGCCGATCGTGACGACGGCCGCGTCGAGGGGCGATATCTCCCGCGACACCACGCTCTGGAGCGCCTCGACCATGCGGGCGGCCGCCACGATGGGGTCGGCCGTCTCGTGGGGGGCCGCTCCGTGTCCGCCGCGGCCCACGACCTCGATCTCGAAGTGGTCGACGGCGGCCATCAGCGCGCCGCGGTTGACGCCGATCCTGCCGACGGGAAGCGGGCTCCAGAGGTGAAGTCCAAACGCGGCGTTGACGCCCTCGAGCACGCCGTCGTCGGCGCAGGCCTGCGCGCCCCCCTGGCCCTCCTCGGCCGGCTGGAAGAGCAGGCGCACGGGCGCCCCGGGCTTTTTCGAGGCGAGGCGGCCGGCCACCGCAAGCGCCATCGCGACGTGTCCGTCGTGTCCGCAGGCGTGCATCCGGCCCGGGATCGTGGACGCGTAGGGCTCCGCGCTGTCCTCCTCGAGGGGCAGCGCATCCATGTCCGCGCGGAGCATGAGGCGCGCTCCTCCGGCGCCGTCGTCGGCGACGACCCCGGTTCGTCCGACGCCCGAGCGCGGCGCGAGGCCGATCGCGCGCAGGCGCTCGGCAACGACGCCGGCCGTGCGGTGCTCCTCGAAGGCCGTCTCGGGGTGGCGGTGCAGGTCGCGGCGCGTGGCGACCAGGGCGTCGAACTCGGCCGGGGGAAATGTCGAGAGGATCGCGTCGAGAGCCATCGGAGCGGGATTATAGAAGGGTCATGACCGGCGATAAGATGCGGCGATGACCCCGCTGCTGTCCCCGGCCCTCGACCAGTACATCCGGGAGCTCATTCCCGCCCGCGACCCGGTGCTCGCCGAGATGGAGGAGTACGCCGCGCAGAACGGCGTGCCCATCGTCGGCCCGGCGGTGGGGTCGCTGCTCGAGATCCTGGCGCGATCGATCGGCGCCGACCGCATCTTCGAGATGGGCAGCGCCATCGGCTACTCCACCGCCTTTTTCGCCCGCGCGGTCGGCCGCGGCGGCCAGGTCATCTACACGGACGGCGACCCTGCCAACGCCGAGCGGGCGAGCGGCTACCTCGAGCGCCTGGGTCTTGCCGACCGCGTGACGATCAAGGTCGGCGACGCGGTGGCGTCGCTCGAGCAGACGACGGGCTATTTCGACGTCGTCTTCATCGACGTGGACAAGGATGGATACCCGGCCGCGCTCAAGGCGGCCGCGCCCCGCGTGCGCCGCGGGGGCTACCTCATCGCCGACAACGTCCTCTGGTCGGGCAAGGTCGTCGACGGCGGGGTGCGGGACGAGCAGACCGAGGGCATTCGTCATTTCAACCGGACGCTCTTCGCGCTCCAGGAATTCCGCTCGGTGATCGTTCCGCTGCGCGACGGCGTCGCCATCGCGCGGCGGGAGAGCTAGCCCGCATGAGCGCCCCCGCCCCTTCGCTGCTGGCGCGTTGGCGCGCGCTGCTCGATCGGGGCGAGCCCGACCTTTTCGAGGGGGCGCTGCTCATTGCGGAGCTCGTGGATCCCGCCGGGGACGCCGAGGAGGCCCGCCGCCGGGTGGCCGGCCTGGCCGCGCGGATGCGGGAACACGAGCGCGAGGGCATGCTCCAGGCCCTGACGCGGGTGCTTTTCGAGGAGGAAGGCTTCTGCGGAGACGAAGAGTCCTACGACGAGCCTTCCAACTCCTCGGTCGCGCAGGTCCTTTCGCGGCGCCGCGGAATGCCGATCACGCTCTCGATCGTGGCGATCGAGGTGGGCAAGCTCGCGGGACTGCGGCTGACGGGGATCGGCCTGCCCGGCCACTTCGTGGTGGGGGGACCGGACCTTCCCGAAGGCATGTACCTCGATCCCTTCGGGGCCGGCGCGCTGTGCGACGCCGAGGCCCTCTCGCGCCGCCTGGGCGCGATCTTCGGCGCGCCGGTCGCTCTCGGATCGGATGCCCTTCGACCGGACCCGGCGCGGGCGATCCTGGCGCGAGTCCTCTCGAACCTGCGACGGTCCTACGAACGCCGCAACCGGTGGGAGGGCGCTCTGGCCACCCTGGAGCTCTCGGAGGCCCTCGAGCCCGAGAGCGGCCCCTTGCGCCGCGAGCGCGGCCTGTTGCTCCTGAAGTGCAGGCGCGTCGAGGAGGCCGTCGCGGCCCTCGAGGAGTACGTCGCGACGGCGGGCGCCGAGGACGCCGAGCCCATGGTGAAGCTGATCGAGACGATCCGCGAGAGCGGAGCGGTCGAAGAGGTCCCTGAGAAAGACCCCGCCCGTCGGATCTTCACCCTCGAGGAAGCCCGCGCGCTGCTGCCCCGGGTGCGGGAGCTGACGTCGGAGGCGGTCGCGCGGTTCGGCAGCCTGCCCGGAACCCTCGAGCGGGAGCGCCGGGCGGTCGTGGAGGGATGGGTGAGCGAGCTCGAGTCGCTCGGCTGCGAGATCAAGGGCCTGTGGCTGGTGGATTTCGATTCCGGGGGGGGCTACTACTGTTGGAAGTATCCGGAGCCGGCCATCGATCACTTCCACGGCTACGAGGAAGGGTTTTCCGGGAGGCTGGCGCTGCAGTAATCAGTCCGGCCAGGAGTCGCCGGGCGCCATCTCGATGACTTCCGTCGCGAGGCCGCGTTTTCCGAGCTCTTTGCGCAGCGCGGCCGGCGTTCCGGTCAGCACCGGGAACGTGCCCCAGTGCATCGGGATGACGCGCGGCACGGCGAGCAGCTCGCAGGCCTTGGCGGCCTCGCGCGGGCCCATCGTGTAGAAGTCGCCGATCGGCAGCAACGCCAGGTCCGGCGCGTAGAGCTCGGCGATCAGGGCCATGTCGGAGAAGACGTTCGTGTCGCCTCCGTGGTAGATCCGGAATCCGTCCTCGAAGGTCAGCACGAAGCCGCAGGGGTCCGCGGGCGGATTGTGCTCGCCGCCGGCTCCCGAGGTCCCGGAGGAGTGCACAGCCTGGACCATCCGGAACTCCACGCCCGCGACCGTCTGGCCGCCGCCCTTGTTCATGCCGGAGACCTTCTGGACGCCCTGCGCGCCGCAGTGCAGAGCGAGCTCGAAGATGCAGACGACGGTCGCGCCGCTCTTTTTCGCGAGCGGGATTCCGTCGGCGCCGAAGTGGTCGGAGTGCCCGTGCGTCGCCGCGATGGCGTCGAGCTTCCCGTATTCGAAGCCCTTCGGAAACTTCGGGTTTCCGCCGATGAAGGGATCGATCGCGATGCGCGCGCCCTTCGGGGACTCTATGAAGAATGCCGCATGACCGAGCCACGTGAGCTTTCCGCCGAACTTCTTCATCGATGCCATGTTCTTCGCTCCCGTTTGGCCCTCCTGAGCTTGCTCACTCGCGAGGTTCCACGACGGCCACCGCCTCGATCTCGATCATGAACTCGGGCCGCACGAGACGCGTTACCTCCACGGCGCTGCTTGCCGGTGGGTTCTTTTTGAAATAGCCGTCCCGAACGTCGCGGACCGTCTGGACCTGGGATATGTCGCTCATGAAGACCGTGATCTTGACGACGTCATCGAGCGTCGCGCCGGACGCTGTGAGCGCCGACTTCAGGTTTTCGAACACTTGCCGGGTCTGTGCTTTCAGGTCGCCCTTTCCCACCACGGCGCCCGTCCTGTCGACGGCGACCTGACCCGAGATGTAGAGCGTGCGACCCCCAACAACCTCGACCACATGGGTATAACCGGTCGGCTTGGCCAGCTCCGGCGGATTGACGTGTTTCACCCCGGGCGTTCCATGACCGCAAGCGAGTTCGCCAACGAGCAGCAGAGCTCCGAGACCCGTCGCGACGGGATTTCGGCACGGCTCCTTCACAGGCTTCCCCAGTCGACCCGCGGCGCGAGCACCGCGACGAAGGCCTCGAGCCCCGCGCGGTCCTCGGCGTCGAAGCGGCTCGTTTCGGGCGCGTCCACGTCGAGCACGCCCCGGAGCTCCCCGCCGACGACGATCGGCACGACGATTTCGGAGCGCGAGGCGGCGTCGCAGGCGATGTGGCCCGGGAAAGCGTGGACGTCCGGGACGACGAGCGTCTCGCGCCGCGCGGCGGCCGTGCCGCACACGCCCTTGCCGAGCGCGATCCGCACGCAGGCAGGCCTGCCCTGGAAGGGGCCGAGGACGAGCTCGCCTTCCGCGCATCAGGTAGAAGCCGCACCAGTTGATCCGCTCGAGCGCGCCGGACAGCAGCGCCGCGGCGTTGGCGAGGTTTGCGAGCGCGTCCGTCTCGCCCTCGAGCAGCGCCGCGAGCGAGGCCGCGACGTCCCTGTAGAGGGCGGGCTTGGGCTGGCTGCGGTCGATCGCGGCTTCGAACACGGACAAATTCTATCCGTATACGATCCCGCCATGTCCGTGCTCTCCGGCCGCAAGCTCGCAATGTACGTCGGGCTCTGCGCCGTGTGGGGCTCCACGTGGCTGGCCATCAAGATCGGCCTGCGGGACCTGCCGCCGCTCTTCTTCGCGGGCGTGCGGATGGCGCTGGCCTGTGTGCTCCTGACGCCGTTCGCGTTCGTGCGCTCGGGCGGGCGGGCGCAGCCCGGGCAGAGGCGGTGGATCGCGTGGAGCGGCTTCCTGCAGATCGGTATCTCCTACGCGTGCATCTTTCTTGCCGAGCGGCGGATCGAATCGGGCCTCGCGGCCCTGCTCTTCGCGACCTTTCCGATCTTCGTCGGCCTCTTCGCCCACTTCATGCTGCCCGATGAGCCGCTGACGCGGCGAACGGTCCTGTCCGCCCTCCTCGGACTCTGCGGCGTGGCCGTGATCCAGGCCCCGGCCCTCGCCGCCTCGCTCGCGACCGCACAGACCCGGTCGCTCCTCTACGGCGGCTCGCTGATCCTCGTGTCGGCCCTCGTCTCGGGCTACAGCAACATCGTCAACAAGAAGCACCTCGCGGGCGTGTCGGCGTTTCGAAACGTCTGGGGCCAGACGCTCGTCGGCTCCTCCGTCCTGCTGCTCGGAGCCGCCGCTTTCGAGAGGGGATCGCCGGTCCGCTGGACGGCGTCGTCGGCGTGGGCGGTCGTCTATCTCGCCATCGTCGGCACGGCGCTTCCGTTCGTCGGGCTCTTCTGGCTCATCCGCCGCGTGCCCGTGTCCGTGATCGGGACGATCCCGGTCGTGGACACCATGATCGCGATCCTGCTCGGCAGCCTCGTGCTGCACGAAGCGCTTTCGCCCCGCGTGCTCGTCGGGGGAGTCCTGATCCTCGGAGGGGTGCTCCTCGCCTCGTCGCCGACGCGCGGCCTGGCGGAGGCCAGAGGCTAGCGGCCGTAGATCGGGAGCCAGGGCCGCGAGAGGTAGTCCGAGAGCGTGATGAGGATCAGGATCGCGAGGAACGCGATGCTCGTCGCCACGACGATCACCGTCAGTTTCGGGGACGAGCGCAGGTGCATGAAGATGAGGGCGACCATGACCGCCTTCGTGGTCGCGATGGCGAGCGCGAGCGGCGTGTTCCAGATCCCGAGGTGCTGGTAGGCGGCCCAGAGGGTCGCTCCGGTCAGGACCATGAGCGCCGTGAACACCGCGAAATAGGCGCCGAGCGATCCGTGCCCGTGCTCCGATCCGTTGCGGCTCACAGCGCGTGCCTCCCCAGCAGGTAGAGCAGGGGGAAGAGAAAGATCCAGACGATGTCCACGAAGTGCCAGTACAGCCCGACCATGTCGACCGGCGTGTTGTAGCGCGCGGTGAACTCCCCGCGCCGGGCCTTGAGGACGAGCCACAGGAGCAGGCCGATGCCGACGACCATGTGCAGCGCGTGGAGCCCGGTCATGCAGAAGTAGAGCGAGAAGAACAGCTCGCTCTGGCGCGGCAGCCCCTCCGGGACGATGAAGTGCGGGCCCGGGACCTCGTGGTGGACGAACTTCTGCTTGTACTCGACGGCCTTGACGCCGAGGAAGACCCCGCCGAGGAGCATCGTCGAGAGCAGGAACGCGATGATGATGTTCCTCCTGCCCTGCCGGGCCGCCCAGACCGCGAGCGCCATCGTCAGCGACGAAAGGATCAGTACGACGGTGTTGAAGGCGCCGAGCTTGAGATCCAGCAGGTTCGAGGCGCCCTCGAACGCCCGCGTGTATTGCGCGCGGTAGATGACGTAGGCCGTGAACATGCCGCCGAAGAAGAGGACCTCGGTGACGAGGAAGATCCACATGCCGAGGGCCGACGCCTCCTTCTGCGCCGCCATGTCGACGAAGTGATGGCGCAGCTGCGGGGGGGCATCGTGAGCGGCGGCGTGCGATCCGTCAGACAACGGCCACCTCCTCCTTGCCGGTCAGGTAGTCGTAGGGCTTGCCGGAGACCACGGGCGTCTCCGGGAAGTTCTCGGTGGGCGGCGGCGAGGGCGTCTGCCACTCGAGGCCGGTGGCGCCCCACGGGTTGTCCACCGCGTCCTTGCCGTAGCGCATGGACCAGAAGAAGTAGACGAGCGGGATCAGGTACCCGATGCCGAGGATCGAAGCCCCCGCGGTCGACATCACGTTCAGGACCTGGAACTCCTCCGGGTACGCGTGGTACCGGCGCGGCATGCCGAGGTAGCCGGCGATGAACTGCGGGAAGAAGGTCAGGTTGAATCCGATGAAGATGACCCATGCCGACACGCGCGACCAGTACTCCGGGTACATCTTTCCGGAGATCTTCGGCCACCAGTAATGCAGGCCGCCGAGGTACGCCATGATCGTGCCGCCCACCATGATGTAGTGGAAGTGGGCGACGATGAAGTACGTGTCGTGCACGTGGATGTCGAGGCCGAGCGTCGAGAGCATGAGCCCCGTCAGTCCGCCGAAGGTGAAGAGCCCGATGAAGCCGATCGCATAGAGCATCGGCGTCTGGTACGAGATGGACCCCTTGTAGAGCGTCGTCGTCCAGTTGAAGACCTTGATCGCCGACGGGATCGCGACCATGAAGGAGAGGATCGAGAAGATCAGGCCCGCGTACACGGACTGGCCCGAGACGAACATGTGGTGGCCCCAGACGAGGAACGAGAGCACGGCGATCGCGACCGACGAGCCCGCGATGAACTTGTAGCCGAAGATCGGCTTGCGCGCGAAGGCCGTCACGAGCTCGCTGATCACGGCCATGGCCGGCAGGATCATGATGTAGACGGCCGGGTGCGAGTAGAACCAGAAGAGGTGCTGGAAGAGCACCGGATCGCCCCCCTGCGCGGGGTCGAAGATGCCGAGGTGGAAGAGCCGTTCCGCCCCCACGAGCAGCACCGTGATCGCGACGACCGGCGTGCCGAGGATCTGGATGATGGAGGTCGCGTACATGCCCCAGCAGAAGAGCGGCATGCGCATCCAGTTCATGCCGGGCGCGCGCATGGTGTGGATCGTGACCAGGAAATTCAGGCCCGTCAGGATCGAGGAGAATCCCGCGATGAAGATGCCGACCGCCGTCACGACGACCCAGCCGTTCGAATAGACGGTCGAGTACGGCGTGTAGAAGGTCCAGCCCGTGTCCACGCCGCCGTGGACGACGGCCCACAGCGCGAGCAGCCCGCCGACGAGGTAGAGGTACCAGGAGAGCAGGTTGATCCGCGGAAAGGCCAGGTCTTTCGCGCCGATCATCAGCGGGACGAGAAAATTTCCGAGGACCGCCGGGATGCCCGGGATCATGAAGAAGAAGATCATCATGACGCCATGCGTCGTGAAGACCTTGTTGTAGGTCTCGGCCTGGAAGACGTCCCCCGCCGGCGTGAGCAGCTCGAGGCGGATGAGCGCGGCGGCGAGCCCGCCGATCGCGAAGAACACCGTGACGCCGATCAGGTACATGATCGCGATCCGCTTGTGGTCGGTCGTCAGGAGCCACGACCGCACGCCGTACCCGGCGTTGAGGTAATGGACGCGCTCCTTGTTCGATGCGCTCGCGTTGGTCATGGCTTCGTGGACTTCCTTTCCGGGGTGGGCGCCGGGGCCGCGGCGGCAACGCCGCCCGCGGCCGGAGCCGGAGACAGGGACTTGATGTACGCGGTCAGCTGGAGGAGCCCCTCCTCGCTGATCAGGCCCTGGTAGGTCGGCATGATCGGCGGATAGCCCTCGAGCAGCTTCGCCTGCGGGTTCACGATCGACTCCCGGACGTAGGCCTCGTCGACCACGAGCGTCTGTCCGTTCTGCATGCGCGCGGGCTTGCCGAAAACGCCCGTGAGCGAGGGCCCGCGCGCTCCCTTCTGCTCGCCGTGACAGGTGTTGCAGGCCTGCTCCACGAACCGCTTGGCGCCGGCCGAGGCGAGCGTCTCGCCGGGCGTGCCGCCGGCCAGCCACGCCTGGTAGTCGGCGGGCGTCATGACGTAGATCCAGCCGATCATGTTCGAGTGCCGCGTGCCGCAGAACTCGGCGCAGAAGAGGTGATACTTGCCGGGCTTCGTGGCCTCGAACCAGGCCGTCGAGAATCGGCCGGGGACGACGTCGCGCTTGAACCGGAAGGCGGGCACGAAGAAGCTGTGGATCACGTCCTCGGAGGCCATCGTCAGGCGCACGGGTTGGCCGACGGGCACGTGCAGCTCGTTCATCTCGCGGCGGCCGTCGGTGTGCTGCAGCTTCCACATCCACTGCTTGGCCGTGACGTAGATCTCGATCGCGTCGGCCGGCGGACGCGTGATCTGGAAGAAGACCTTCGCGCCCCAGAAGAACATCACGAGCACCAGGCCGAACGGGATGACGGTCCAGACGATCTCGAGCAGGCCCGACTCGTGCACCTCGAGCGCGACTTCGTCGGGGGATTTGCGGTGGTAGCGGATCGCGAAGACGACGACGAGCGTGCCGATCAGGAGCGAGAAGAACGCCGTGACGGCGATCAGGAACAGGTAGAGCGCGTCGACGTTGGCCGCGAAGGTCGAGGCCTGCTCCGGAAAGAAGGGAGTCATCGGGCCGCTCCGGCCGCTTGCGCGAGCAGCCTCGCCCGGCGGCGCGACATCATCCAGAGCGAGAGGCCGAGCAGAACGAGCGTGGTGGCGCCGGCCAGCCGGATGATGTTTACGATGACCGCGCCGTACTTTCCGCTGGCGGGATCGTAGTGGAAGCAGTAGAGCAGGATCTGGTCCACCGGCGTTCCGACGCGGCCGGCCGAAGCCTCGACGAGCCCGAGGCGCAGGTCCCGCGGCGCGTACTCGATCCCGTAGAAGTAGCGGGCGAGGCGGCCGTCGGGGGTCGCGACCATGATGGCGCTGGCGTGCGCGAACTGGTCGCGCTTTTCGTCGTAGCGGAAGCGGAAGCCCGCGGCCTTCGTGAGCCGATCGATCGATGCGGCGTCTCCCGTCAGGAAATGCCAGCCGGCGGCGGCGTTCGGGCGCTTGTAGCGTCCGAGGTACGCGTCCTTCTTGGCGGCCGCCATGGCCGGGGTCTCCCGCGCGTCGAAACTGACGGCCACGACGTCGAAATCGCGGCCGGCGTCGAGCGACATCACGTTCAGCGCGCCGACGAGGCCGTTCAAGACCTGCGTGCAGAGCATGGGGCAGTTGTAATAGACGAGCGCGAGGATCACCGGCCGGCGGCCGAAGTAGTCGCCGAGCCGGACGGTGCGGCCCGATTCGTCGCGCAGGGGCAGATCGAGCGGGAGCATCTCGTTGAGTCGCTGGTCGATGCCGATGTCCTTGAGGAGTTCGGGCTTTTCGTCGGCCCGCACCATCCCGCCCTGCGGCGGCTGCATGGACTGGGCGAGCGCGCGGGCGGCGAACAACGCCATGGCGAGGGCCACGGGGAGGGCGAGGCGCTTCACGGCTTCGCTCCCGGCGTCGGTGCCGCCGCCGGCACGACCATCGGAGCCTGGGGCAGGGGTCCCACGCCCCTTTCGACGATGAGCTCGATCGCGCGGTCGATCGGGATGTGGACGGCTCCGGTGTTGCGGTCCATCCAGCCGTAGGTCGCCAGGCGGTCCCGCTCGGCGGACTGGAAGTCCTCCCAGTGCCTGCGGGGGTAGATCTGGAGGCGGGGCTGCGGGGGAGGTCCGCTCTCGCGGCGCTCGAGGCCGGCCGCGGTGAGCAGCGTCTCGTCCTTCTTCTCGGCGCCGCGGTCGAGCGTCCGGAAGAGCCCGGCCATCAGGACCGCCGCGACGACCGCCATGGCGAGCACGACGAGGCCGAAACCCACGACGATCCGCGTGGAAATGCGGTCCGGCTCGACGGCGACGCCGTGGCTGTGGCCCTGCGGGGCGGGTTTATTCGCGTCCATGCGCGAGCGCCTCCTCGAAACCGGGGTCGTTGACGGGCAGGAGCGGACGGGCGGCGAGGTTCCTGGCATAGAGCCCGAGCCAGATGCCCCCGAGACCGAGCGGGACCGACAGGTCCATCCAGGAAATCCGGAACGCGCCCTGCGAGAACGCCGGAAGCACGAGCCAGCCGATGTCCACGAACCGCATCCCGACGAGCAGCACCGCGGCCAGCGTCAGGGTCTTCGGGTCCCGGTTGGCCTTGCGCGAGAGCAGCAGGAGAAACGGCACCACGAAGTGGAAGAGCAGCACGGCCAGGCCGATCCAGCCCCATCCGCCGCTGAAGCGCGCGAGGTACCAGGAAATCTCCTCGGGGATGTTGCCGGACCAGACGATCAGGTACTGGGAAAAGTTGACGTAGGCCCAGATCATCGTGAACGCGAACAGCATCTTGCCGAGGTCGTGCAGGATCCGGCCGCCGAGGAATTCGGCGAGGGGCTTACGGTCCGAGAGCCGGACCACGGCGAGCGTCGCAAGCGCCATGGCGCCGAGGGCCTGGCTCACCATGAAGATCACTCCGTACATCGTCGAGTACCAGTGGGGCTCGAGCGACATGACCCAGTCCACGGCCGTGAAGGTCGTCGTGAGCGCGTAGGCGACGAGGCCGCCGCCCGACAGCATCTGCAGCTTGCGGTCGATCGACTTGTGGTCGGCGTGCGTGTCCTGCTCGCGCGACCAGCGGTTCAGGAAGTACGCGATCAGCATCCACACCGCGAACGCCGCGGCCGTGCGCGCCAGGAAGAACGGCGTGTTCAGGTAGGCCGTTTTCTTGCGAAGCAGCTCGTCGTGCGCGATCGTCTCGGCGTGCGTCCACGCGTAGAGCCGGTGCATGCCGAAGGCGAGCGGAAGGAAGGCGACGGCGGTCAGCGGCAGCGTCCGCGTCGCGGCCTCGAGCTCGCGTCGGATCGAGATGCCCCAGGCGCCGCCCGTCAGGTACTGCAGCATGAGGACCGCCAGCGAACCGACCGCCAGGCCGTTCCAGAAGACGAAGGCCAGCAGATAGGAGCGAAAGAACTGGTCCGGCCGGGCGATGGCTCCCGCCAACGAGCCGGCGAGCAGGACGATGCCGGCGGTGAGGGCGCGCCTGGCGAACCCCCCGACGGCATCCGGCAGGCCCGGATCGTTCTTCCACTCCACCGTCAGTGTTCCTTCCTCGGTGCGGGGTCCGTCCGGCCCTCGTCCACGGCGTGCTTCCAGTCGTCCGCTCCGGTCGGGAACGGCGCCGCTTTGTCGGGGGCCGAGGCGCTCTCGAGCGCCGGGCGCGCGTCGGCGGGCACGTCGGCGATCGAGGTGCGCTGCGAGAGCTGCAGGGCGCGGACGTAGGCCGCGATCGCCCAGCGGTCCGACGGCAGGGATCTGCGCCGCGTAGTCCATCATCGAGCCGAAGCCGCGGGTCTCGACGTCGTAGAAATAGCCTACCGGCGACTCGCGGAGGCGGTCGATGTGGAAGGACGGGGGCTGGCGGTACCCGCGCTGGACGATGACGCCGAGGCCGTTGCCCGTCAGGCCGTGGCAGGGCGTGCAGTAGATGCCGAAGCGCTGCCGCCCGCGCTCGAGCAGCTCCCGGGTCAGCGGCATCGGGAGCGTCGCGATCGGCTGCCCGTTTTCCTTGCCCGTCAGGAACCGCTGGTCGGCATAGAGGAAACCGCGCGCCACGGTGTCCTCGACCACCGGCCGCGCCGAGCGCTTGTCGTCGAAGAACGCCGAGCCGCGGAGGTCCTTGTATTTCGGCTGGTCCTGCATGTCCCTGCGACAACCGGCGCCGGCCAACGCAGCGGCGATGCCGAGGGCGAGGAGGCGGCGCGAGCGCACGACCCGCCCCACCTATTCCTCCACGTCCATGACGACGCGGGGTCCGAGCTTCGCCAGGAACGCCCACGTGTCGTCGTGGTCGAACTTCGGGTCCTTCGCTTCGATGCAGAGGAAGAAGCGGTCGCGCGAGGCCAGCGCGAAGCGCGGGGCATTGAACACCGGGTGGTAGGGCATGGGCAGGCCGTTCAAGCCCAGCATCCCCAGCACGGCCGCGAACGCCGCGAAGAGGATCGTCATCTCGAAGGTCGGCACGATGAACGCCGGGGCGCTGTGGAACGGCTTGCCGCCGACGTTCAGGGGGTACTCGATGACCGAGCACCAGTAGCAGAGCGCGTAGCCGGCGAGCCCGCCCAGGATCCCGCCGCCGAGCACGACGGCCGGCAGCTTGCGGTCGTGGATGTCGAGCGCCTCGGTGAGCGCCTCGATCGGGTACGGCGAATACGCGTCGAGCTTCGTGAAGCCCTCCTCGCGGGCGCGCCGGGTGGCGTCCACGAGGGCGGTCGGGTCCTCGAACTCGGCCATCAGGCCGTAGAGCTTGGCGGCGCTCACTCGTCCGCCTCCCGCACCTTCGCCCCGGGCAGGATCGCCCGCATCTCGAAAATCGAGATCATCGGCAGGACCCGGATGAAGAGAAAGAGCAGCGCGATGAAGAGCCCGATCGTGCCGATGAACATGGACCAGTCGAACTTCGTCCCGTGGTACATGCCCCAGGACGACGGCAGGAAGTCGCGCGAGAGGCTGACCACGATGATGACGTAGCGCTCGAGCCACATGCCCACGTTGACGATCATGGCCATGCCGAAGAGCCCCGGAATGTTGCGCCGCACGCGGCGGAACCAGAGCGCCTGCGGCGCGATCACGTTGCAGAAGATGAGCGCCCAGTACATGTAGTGGTACGGGCCATTCATCCGGTTCCACATCATGTAGCGCTCGTAGATGTTGCCGCTGTAGAACGCCATGAAGGCCTCGACCCCGTAGCCGTACGCGACGATGAGGCTCGTGGCGAGCAGGATCTTCGCCATGTTGTCGAGGTGCTTCATGGTGATGAAGTCCTCGAGGCCGTAGACCTTCCGCAGCGGGATGGCCAGCGTGAGCACCATCGCAAAGCCCGCGTAGATCGCGCCGGCCACGAAATAAGGCGGGAAGATCGTGGCGTGCCAGCCCGGGACGACGCCGGCGGCGAAGTCGAAGGACACGACCGTGTGGACCGAGATGACGAGCGGGGTGGCGAGTCCGGCGAGCAGGAGCGACGCCGTTTCGTAGCGCTGCCAGTGCCGGGCCGAGCCGCGCCAGCCCATCGCGAGCGCGCCGTAGAGGATCTTGGCCCAGAGCCTCTTGGCGCGGTCGCGCAGGGTCGCCAGGTCCGGGATCATGCCGACGTACCAGAAGAGCAGGGACACGGTCGCGTACGTCGAGACGGCGAACACGTCCCAGATCAGCGGGCTGCGGAAGTTCGGCCACATCCCCATCGTGTTCGGGTAGGGGATCAGCCAGTAGTCGAGCCACGGCCGGCCCGTGTGGAGGAGGGGATAGAGGCCCGCGCACGAGACCGCGAAGATCGTCATCGCCTCGGCGAACCGGTTGATCGAGTTGCGCCAGGGCTGGCGCAGGAGCAGCAGGATCGCGGAGATCAGCGTGCCCGCGTGGCCGATGCCGATCCACCAGACGAAGTTCAGGATGTCGAAGCCCCAGCCCACCGGGACGTTGACGCCGAAAATGCCGACGCCCTTGAAGACCAGGTGCGTGATGGTGGCGAGCAGCATCATCGTCAGGCCGAAGCCGACGGCCGCGCCGATGAACCAGGCGACGGGCGTGCGGCGCGAAAGCGCGATGGAAGCGAGCTTGTCGGTGAGCGTCGTGAAGGAGTAGCCCGGCGCGAGGATCGCTCCCGGGGGCGTGGCCGGCTTCTCGGGCGCGGGCGTCGGCGGGCGCTCAGTCATGGCCGTCGTGCCCTTCCCCGGCGTTCTTGGTCGCCGGGAGCGCCGGATTCGGGTTCGAGAGCGCGGCCAGGTAGCTCGTGCGGGGCCGCGTGCCGAGCTCGGTCAGGAGGCCGTAGTTGCGCGGATCGGCCTTCGCTTTCGAGACCCGGGCCTCCGGATCCGAGACGTTGCCGAAGGTGATCGCCTGCGCGGGGCAGGCCTGCTGGCAGGCCGTGACGATCTCGCCGTCCCGGATCGGGCGGTTCTCCTTCTCGGCGGCGTAGCGGGCGCGGTTGATGCGCTGGACGCAGTAGCTGCACTTTTCCATGACGCCGCGGCTGCGCACCGTGACGTCCGGGTTGCGGGCCATCTTCAGGATCTCGGTCGTGTAGTCGGTGTAGAGGAAGAAGTTGAAGCGCCGCACCTTGTAGGGGCAGTTGTTCGAGCAGTACCGCGTGCCGACGCAGCGGTTGTAGACCATCTGGTTCAAGCCTTCGGCGCTGTGGACCGTGGCGTTGACGGGGCAGACCACCTCGCACGGCGCATTCTCGCAGTGCATGCAGGTCACGGGCTGGTGCACGGTCTCGGGGTTGTCGAGGCCGCCCTTGTAGTAGCGGTCGACCCGGATCCACTGCAGCGCGCGGCCGCGCGCGACCTCTTGCTTGCCGACCACCGGGATGTTGTTCTCCGACTGGCAGGCAATGATGCAGGCGTTGCACCCCACGCAGGAGGAGAGGTCGATCGAGAGGCCCCAGGCGTAGCTGCCCGTCGGAAGCTGGGGATAGAGCGTGTCCTTCGGGCCGGGCGGCGGCTCGCCCATCTTCGCGACGACTCCGGGGTCCTTGCGATACTGCTCGGCGGTCACGGCGCGCACCGGATCGCGGCCTTCCATGGCGTACTGGTGCTGCGTCGTCGCGAGCGTGGCGCGGCGCAGGGTCTTCGTGACCTCGAGGCCCGGTCCCGCCCAGAGGGCATTGCTCGAGCGCAGCAGGTAGGCGTCGAAGCCCTTGCCGTTGGCGACGCGGCCGCCGCGCGTGCGTCCGTAACCGAAGTGCACGGTGACGCAGTCCTCGGCCTGTCCGGGCATGACCCACACAGGTGCCTCGACCTTGCGGCCCCCGAACGCGAGCAGGACGACGTCCTCGGTCGTGAGTCCCAGCTTCTGCGCCGTCGAGGGCGCGATCAGGGCGGCGTTGTCCCACGTCAGCTTCGTCAGCGGCTTGGCGAGCTCCTGCATCCAGCCGTTGTTGGCGTAGGTGCCGTCCCAGATCGTGGGATCGGGGCGGAAGAGGAGGGTCAAACCGGTCTCGGATTTCGGGCTTCGGCTCTCGGGTTGGAAGAAGTCGGGGCGCGCGCGGACCGGCTTCGGCGGGAAGGCGCTGCCTTCGACGAGGCCGTCGTGGAGGGCCCTGCGCCACGCCGCCTCGAAATCCGCGCCGGGCAGCTTGCCGTTCCAGTAGTCCTTGACGATGTCGTGGCCGGTCTTCTCGGGCTGGTCGGAGAAGGCCGCCAGCAGCTCGTGCGCGGACTTGCCGCCGAAGAGCGGGGCGATCAGGGGCTGCAGGATCGTCGCGGTCCCGTCGAACGCGCGCGCGTCGCTCCAGGCTTCGAGCGGGTGGGCCTGCGCGACGTGCCAGTGGCAGCGGCGCGAGGTCTCGTCGTCGTACAGGCCGAGGTGAATGCGCAGGCCCACCTTCTCCATGGCGTTTGCGAAGCCGAGGTCCGCGGGCGCCGTGAAGACCGGGTTGCCCTCGACGATGACGAGGGTCGTCACCTTGCCCGCGTCCATGTCCCGGACGAGCGCGGCCAGCGCCGCGGCCTGGTCTTCCGGCCCGCCGGCCACAGGCTCCGAGTAGGTGACGGTGGACCCTGCGTTGCCGAGCGTCTCGTTGATCGCGTGGGCCAGGGCGTGCACGGACGGCGGCTGCGACTCGCCGGCGAGTACGAGTCCTCTGCCCCGGTGCGCCTTCAGGTCCGCGGCAACGGCCTCGACGAAGGGATCCGTCGGGGCGGCCGAGGCGATCGCGCCGACCGCGACGGCGAGGGAGGCCGCGAAAGCTTCGATCTGCCGGGGCGACATCGGGCGCCGGTGATCCGCCTTCGCGCCGGTCAAAGTCGGCGTCGATTCGACGACGTAGAGGCGATTGGTCCCTTCGACCTTTCGCCGCGAAACGAAATCGCGGACCGAGCGCGGCATGGCCGGGCCCGAGCCGAGCAAGTCGGCCTCGAGCGAGAGGACGACGTCGGCCCGGTCGAAGGCGTACCGCGGCTCGGCCGGCTCGCCGAAGGCGAGGACGGCGCCGCGGGCGACGTTGTCGCGGCCGGCCGGCTCCCACGCGACCCACTGCGCGTCGGGGAAGGCCGTCCGGATGTCGCCGATCTGCCTGGCGAGCGTCGGGGAGGTGACCGTCCCCGTCAGGATCCGGATTCCGGCGCCGCGGGCCGGGCGCTCCTTCTCGAGGGCGAGCCGGGCGGCGGCGAGAAAGGCGCTCCACGGGCGGATCTGCCCCCGCTCGGTCAGCGCCTGCGAGCGGTCGGGGTCGTACAGGTCGAGGAGGGATCCCTGCGCGAAGACGTCGGTGCCGCCGAGGCTGGCCGGGTGGAGCTCGTTGCCCTCGATCTTGATCGGCCGGCCTTCGTAGCTCTTGGCCAGGATGCCGCGCGCATACCCGCCGTGCACGTGCGCGGTCGCATAGAAGAGCGGTTCGCCGGGGACGAGCTCTTCCGGCGCCCGGACGTACGGGAAAATCTTCTCGGTCGGCTGCCGCGTGCAGCCCGTCAGGCCCGCGAGCGCGATCGAGGCGCCCATCAGCGTCAGGAGCTCGCGGCGATTGACGCCCGACTCGATCGGAACGCGGAACTCGCGGTGCAGGTGCTCGCGGAAGTCCTCCGTCTCGAGCAGCTCCTCGAGGCTGCGCCAGTACTCGCGCCCGCGAAGCTGCCCGAGCCTGCTGCGCGCCTCTTCGATGCCCGGCCTCTCCGTGCTCACGCTCGACTCTGGACTCATCGGTGGCACGTCGTGCAATCGGTCAACTCGTACGCTGGCCGGATGCGGTACTCGGCCTTCAACCTCAAGCCGATCTCCTCCTGGGCCCCCGCGGGCACGTAGCCCATCGAGAAGATCTCGGCCTGCGGACGCAGGTGCTTCTCCGGCGCGCGGTGGCAGTCGAGGCACCAGGACATCTGCAGGTTCGGGTGCTGCGACACCAGCGGCATCCGGTCGACGCGGCCGTGGCAGGTCTCGCACCCCACGCCCTTGGCGACGTGGATGGAGTGATTGAAGTAGACGTAGTCGGGCAGGTCGTAGACCTTGACCCACTCGATCGATCGTCCCGTCCGCCAGCTCTCGCGGACGGGCTCGAGCTCGGGCGACTGGTTCCAGATCTGCGAGTGGCAGTTCATGCAGGTCTTGGTGGGCGGGATGTTGGCATAGGCCGCGCGCTCGACCGAGGTGTGGCAATAGCGGCAGTCGATCCCCATCGCGCCGGCGTGGTGCTGGTGGGAGAACTGGACCGGCTGGACGCGCGCGACGCCCTGCTGGGTCGTGTACGGCGAGCGGTTGAGGGCGTCGAAGAGCCACCCGAGCAGCGCAACGAAGAACACGGCGCCGAAGACCGACACCCGCGAGATGGTGTTCGTGCTGCGATGGAAGATCTGAGCCATGGGAAGCGGGGGAAATATATTTCAACTCCGGCGGCGGCCGGAAGGAAAGTCCGGGTCAATTCCGGGCATAGAATTTTCGGCGGAGGCATCCTTCATGAGGCGTCTTGTGCTCTTTCTCGCCGTTTCGCTCGCCGCCGGAGCCCTTCTGGCCCAGACCGTGCCCGAGCTCTTCCAGAAGGGCAAGGAACAGGTCAAGGCCGGCGCATGGCAGGAGGCCCTTTCGACCTTTGCGAGCCTGGACACCGAGGCGGCCAAACCGGGCAACGAGGGCTACCGCAAGCAGCTGGTGGGACCCCTCGCGTTCTACCGGGGCGTCTGCCAGGCGAACCTCGGCCAGTCCGACCAGGCGCGAGACAATTTCGCAGTGTTCCTTGGCGAGCAGCCCAACGCCTCGATCGATCCCGCGATGTACTCGAAGAAGGCCGTCGCGGCGTTCGAGGACGCCCGCAAGTCCGGGGCGAAGCCGGAACCCGCGAGGACCGGGGGGCCCTCGCTCTTCAACGCTTACCAGGAGTACAGGCCTCCGGCCAACATCAGCGAGCCGCCGAGCGAGAATTGGGCCGAAGGGCCGGTGCAGTGGCTCATGAGTGCCGAAGAGAAGCGCGCGTGGACGCAGCTCAGGAGCAACGGAGAGCGCGTCGAGTTCGTGGAGAAGTTCTGGGAGGCGCGCAATCCCAATCCGGGGACCGGCGACAACACGTTCCGGACGGGCTTCGAGCGGCGCGCGGCCTTCGCCGACGCCAAGTTCGCGCAGGACGAGAAGAAGCGCGGCAGCCTGACGGACCGCGGCATGGTCTTCGTCCTTCTCGGGCCGCCCACGTACGGGGGGCGGCGGCCGATCAAGGCGGGCGAAGACTCCTCCGAGGCGGCGGGAATGTCCTCCGTCGGATCCTTCGATTCGATGATGGCCCAGCACCAGGCCGCCGCGGCCGGCCCCATCTCGTCGGGGCAGCAGGCAGCGATCGCCGATCAGCACTCCGGGCCCGGCACGCAGGCCGCGCAGTCGGACAACAACTACCAGGAGGTCTGGCACTACCGGAAGGAGCTCCTGCCGAAGGGGATTTCCTACCTGCAGGTCGACGTCGTCTTCGTCTCGAAGAAGGGCTACGGGTCCAACGTGCTGCAGCGCGATTCGCAGACGCTGACGACGCTCGACGCGGCAAAGAAGAAACCCGAGTAGGAAGTCGGAGCTCAGGACGGCTGGCGCCGCATCGCCCCCTGGCCGATCAGAGCCGGGCGCTCCCGCCTTCCTCCTCCAGCGCCCTGCTCACGACCCATCCCGCATATGCGGTGGCGGCGAGCGTCGATACCGCCTCAGGCGTTGAAGGACTTGCCGCAGCCGCAGCCGCCGCCGGTGGCATTCGGGTTGGTCACCGAGAAGCCGGCGCCGCGCATGTCTTCCACGAAGTCGACGGTCGCGTCCTTGAGATAGGTCGCGCTCTGCGGGTCGATGACGACCTCGATGCCGCCCGTCGCGACGACGGTGTCGTCGTCCTTCTTCGCATCGAACGTGAACCCGTACTGGAAACCGGAGCAGCCGCCTCCCTGAACGAAGATCCGCAACGGCTTGCCCTCCGAGTCGGGCATCGTTCCGGCGAAATACTTGACCTTGGCGACCGCGGCCTCCGTCAGCGACAGGAACGGTCCGGTGGCGCCCATCGTGATCGGAGTCGGGGTGGATGAAATGGTGGACATTTGATTCTCCTGGACCCCAATTATGGTCTCCGGGCGGCCGGAGGTGCAAGCGGAGCCGAAGTCATTCCTCAGGAGGCAGTTGCGAGCAGCGTGTCGATCGAGCGCCAGGTCGAGTCCACGGCCACGGGCGGCGTCACGAAGGACACCTGATTTGCCGTGACCTCGAAATCCTCGACGCCGGGAAGCCTGGAACGCTCCCAGGCCCGGCGCAGCGTGCGGCACTCCTCGTCGGCCAGGGGCCGGTTGAAGCGGCCGATCGCCAGGCGCGATCCATTCACGGAGAAAGACCGATCGGAAGGAAATCTCCGCTCTGCGGGGGCGGGGTGCCCGTTCGCCCATCACCGTTGGAAGCCCGTTGCGGAAAATCCGGCTCACACCGGGTTAAACAGCAATCGACGTGCCACCATTCCATGAGCCCCTGGGGGCCCCGACCACAACATCTGGTATTTTTGCTTGACTCGGTATTCCCGCCGGTCTTAGTCTGATTGGCAACGCTGACGGTTTCTCCGCATCGTTGGGTGGGTGAACGGGATTCACAGATTTGGGCGGAGCATTCGCTTCGAGGGGGAAGGAGGCCGGGGGATGAGTGCAACGGAAAAGGGCCTGAAAGACGTCGAGGCGGTGGTCGGGCAAAGGCCCCGAACCACGGGCAAGAGCCTGCGCGGACTCACGTTCGCGAGGGTCTATTCGGACCCGACGATATCGCCGTACGACGCGATCGAGTGGGAGCTGCGGACCGCGGCCATCGTGTCGGAGAAGGGCGAGACGATCTTCGAGCAGAAGAACGTCGAGGTCCCGAAGTCCTGGTCCCAGACGGCCACGAACATCGTCGTCCAGAAGTACTTCCACGGGCGCCTCGGGACCCCCGAGCGCGAGACGTCGGTCCGCCAGCTCGTCGAGCGCGTGGCCGCGACCATCACCGGCTACGGCGAGAAGGGCGGGTACTTCAAGACCGCCGCCGACCGCGACGCCTTCCACGACGAGCTCGCCGCGATCCTCGTCAACCAGGTCGCCTCCTTCAACTCCCCCGTCTGGTTCAACGTCGGCATCGAGCCCAAGCCCCAGGGCTCGGCCTGCTTCATCAACTCCTGCGGCGACTCGATGGACTCGATCCTCTCGCTCGCCAAGACCGAGGGCATGCTCTTCAAATACGGCTCGGGGACCGGCTCGAACCTCTCGTCGATCCGTGGATCGCATGAAGGTCTCTCGGCCGGCGGCACGGCCTCGGGCCCGCTTTCCTTCATGAAGGGCTTCGACTCTTTCGCCGGCGCGATCAAGTCGGGGGGCAAGACGCGTCGCGCCGCGAAGATGGTCATCCTGAACATCGACCACCCGGACATCGAGGAGTTCGTCATGTCCAAGGCGAACGAAGAGAAGAAGGCCTGGGCCCTGATCGACGCCGGCTACGACGGCTCGTTCAACGGCGAGGCCTATGCCTCGATCTTCTACCAGAACGCGAACCACTCGATCCGCGTGACCGACGAGTTCATGCAGGCCGTGGAGTCCGACGGCCAGTGGCAGACCAAGGAAGTCATCACCGGCCAGCCCTACAAGACGTACAAGGCGCGGGATCTCATGGCGAAAATCGCCGACTCGGCCTGGATCTGCGGCGACCCCGGCATGCAGTACGACACGACGATCAACCGCTGGAACCCCGTCAAGGCGACGCACCGGATCAACGCGTCGAATCCGTGCTCGGAGTACATGTTCATCGACGACTCGGCCTGCAACCTCGCGTCGCTGAACCTGATGAAGTTCTTCAATGCCGAGGACGGCTCGTTCGACGTCGCGAACTTCCGCCACGCCTGCGACGTCGTGATCTCGGCGCAGGAGATGCTCGTCGACAACTGCTCGTACCCGACGCCCGCGATCGGCGAGAACTCCTACAAGTTCCGGCCGCTCGGCCTCGGCTACGCGAACCTCGGTGCCATGCTCATGGCGGCGGGCGTGCCGTACGACTCGGACGATGGTCGCGCGTATGCCGCCGCGATCACCTCGCTCATGTGCGGCGAGGCGTACCTCCAGTCCTCGAAGATCTCGGGCGAGCTCGGCCCCTTTGCCGGCTACGCGCCCAACCGCGAGGCCTTCCTCGAGGTCATCGGCATGCACCGCGACGCGGCTTACGCCGTGCCGACGGCGGCCGTGCCCGCCGAGCTCGGGCGTGCGCAGATGGCCGTGTGGGACGCGGCCCTCGAATCCGGCACGCAGTCCGGCTTCAAGAACGGCCAGGTCACGGTGCTCGCGCCGACGGGGACAATCGGTTTCATGATGGATTGCGACACGACGGGCGTCGAGCCGGACCTGGCACTCGTGAAGTACAAGAAGCTCGTCGGCGGCGGCACGATCAAGATCGTCAACCAGACGGTGCCCCTGGCGCTGAAGCGCCTCGGCTACACGGCGGACGAAGTCCTCGCGATCGTGGGCTACGCCGACGAGAAGGGCACGATCGAGGGCGCGCCCGGCTTCAAGCCCGAGCACCTGCCCGTGTTCGACTGCGCCTTCCGCGCGTTGAACGGCACGCGGTCGATCCACTACTCGGGCCACGTCCGGATGATGGCGGCCGTCCAGCCGTTTCTTTCCGGCGCCATCTCGAAGACGGTCAACCTGCCGCCCGACGCGACCCCCGAAGAGATCGCGGGCGTCTACATGGACGGCTGGAAGCAGGGCCTGAAGGCGATCGCGATCTACCGCGACGGCTGCAAGCGCACGCAGCCCCTGAACACCGCCGCCTCCAAGAGCGACACGAAGTCTCCGACCGCGCGCGGCACGCTCGAGTACATGGGCAAGGCCGCCGCGCCGGTCCCGGCGCCCTTCCGCCGCAAGCTCCCCGACGAGCGGCGCTCCATCACCCACAAGTTCGACGTCGGCGGCCACGAGGGCTACATCACCGTCGGCCTCTTCGAGGACGGCAAGCCCGGCGAGATCTTCTTGAAGATGTCCAAGGAGGGCTCGACGGTTTCGGGCCTCATGGACGCGTTCGCGACGGCGATCTCGCTCACGCTCCAGTACGGCGTGCCGCTCGAAGCGCTCGTCAAGAAGTTCACCCACATGCGTTTCGAACCGGCCGGCTTCACCAAGAACCCCGAAGTGCCGATCGCGAAGTCGCTCGTGGACTACGTGTTCCGCTGGCTGGGATCGAAGTTCCTGTCGGCCGACGACAAGCTGGCCGTCGGCATCATCGCCAGGGATTCGTCGTCGAACGAGCCGATGCCCGTGATTCAGCAGGGCGTCGCGACGCGGAACTCCGAGGGCGCGAACAAGCTCACGTTCGAGACATCCACGGATGCACCCGCGTGCCACGAGTGCGGGTCGATCATGGTCAGGTCAGCGGCCTGCTACAAGTGCCTGAACTGCGGGGCGACGTCGGGCTGCAGCTAGAACTTAGTTCGGGGTGGGGCCGCTTGAGGCCGACTGCGGGCGCCGAAAGGCGCCCGTAGTGTTTGGGACTTGTGTGTAAGTTCGAGTCCTGCGCGGCTCACCACTCCTCAGCCGTTGTTCGCCGGAAAGGCCCGAGGAATCGGACCTTTCTCGGGCATCGGGGGCGATAGGGTCAACCGTGCGTTCATGCGTTCTCGTCGGATACACGAACGCACGATTGACCCCATAAGAGTCTTGACCGTGGCAGTTCAGCCATCGACGACCGCAACCGCATCGACCTCGATCAAATAGCCGGGAGATAGGGCCGCAACCCCCATTACAACGTCGGCCGCCTTATGATCCCCGAACAGCGTCACCCGAGCTTCTTCGACGATCGGTAGGTGGTAATCGCGCCGGTAATTGACGACGTAGATCGTAATCTTGGCTACGTGCTGAGGAAGAGCACCCGCAGATGCAAGCGCTCGACCAAGATTGGTGAATACCTGGCGCGCTTGAACCGCAAAATCACCCGGGCCGACAAGCTTTCCCTCTATGTCTTCAGGCTCCTGGCCAGAGACAAAAACCAGCTTGGCACCCCTTGCGACGACGACTTGGGAATAGGTTGCCGGGGTGGGCAGGTCAGGAGGATTGATGAATTCGAGCGTCATCTGTTTGCGACCTCATTGCGATCAACAACGACATCTCCGAAAACTGGCTATATCACTGCAGCGGAGCCGGTGATGAAGACGCGAGCCATCGGACTGGGAGGAGCCTCGGAACTCCGCGGTCAGGAACGATCCCCGCGCCCCCGCCGGATCTCGGCGATCGCGCGGTCGAGGTCCGCATTGACCCGCTGCCGGTCGATCTGGTTCTCCGTTTCGGCCTTTTCCTGCTCGGCCGGATCGCGGAATTGGTTGCGCGCGTCGTTGAAACGAATGTCGAGCTCCGCCAGCCGCGCGGCGGCGACCCGCCGGGCCTCGGTGATCTTCTCCTTCTGCGCGGCAGCCAGAGGCTTCTGCTTGCCGGCGTTCGGATCGGCGTCCCGGAGCCGCTCCATCGCGAGCTCGTAGGACGACTTGAGCTTGTCAGCCACGGGGGGATGCTATCAACGAAGGAGGAAGGGCCGCGGTCGATCGCCCCTCGCCGGCGAGTCAGCCCCGCCGCGCCGCCTCGATGGCAGCCACGTCGATCTTGCCCATCGACATCATCGCCTCGAAGGCGCGCTTGGCCTCCGCTCCGCCGGCCGCGAGCGCCTCCATCAGTGCGCGCGGCGTGATCTGCCAGGAGAGGCCCCAGCGGTCCCTGCACCAGCCGCAGGCGCTCTCCTGGCCGCCGTTGCCGACGATGGCGTTCCAGTAGCGGTCGGTCTCTTCCTGATCGTCGGTCGCGACCTGGAAGGAAAACGCCTCGCTCTGCTTGAACTGCGGACCGCCGTTCAAGCCGAGGCAGGGGATACCGAGGACCGTGAACTCGACGGTGAGGACGTCGCCCTTCTTGCCGCTCGGGTAATCGCTCGGCGCCTTGTGGACGGCCGTGACCTGGCTGTCCGGAAACGTCGCGGCATAGAAGCGCGCGGCCTCGAGCGCGTCCTTGTCGTACCAGAGACAGATCGTGTTCTTCGGCTTCATGCTCGCTCGCTCCCTGCGTCGGTCGGCTTCGATTTGCGGCAGTCGCTCTATTTCGCCGCCGCCGGAAGCGGCGTCCGTGAATACATCCCGACCGGGTGTCCGGCCGGGTCGGCGACGAGGGCGATCGCGCCCCTTCCGTCGGACAGGTTGAACGGGAATCCCGGGGGGATCATGCCGCCGAGCTCTTTCGCCTTCGCGCAGCTTGCGGGCAGGTCCTTGACCTGAATGTAGACCACGCCGTCGAAGGGGCTGATCTTGCCCTCGGCGACGCGAAGCGTTCCGACAGGCTGCCCGCCGGAGACGATTTCCCACGCCAGATTCTCGCCTCCGGGCACCGACGTGAACTCCCACCCGAAGAGCCCGGCGTAGAACGCCTTCGACTGGTTGAGGTTGGTCGTCGTGATGTCGAACCACGCGACCCGGCCGTCTCCGACATCCGGCTTCGGGCCCTTGTTCTGCGCATCCGCGGAGCCGCAGGTCATCAAGGCGAGGGCGATTCCGGTCGCGATGAGTCTCGCTCGCATTGGTCCTCCCGAATGTGCGGCAAGGCTACCAAACTTCGACGCCAAACCTTGCTCCGACTCCGCCGTATTCAAGCAACGGGGGTGCGTATGAAAGCCACGGCAGTTCTCTCCCTGTTCGCAGCGCTGGCGGTCTGTGCGGATGGCGTGAGGGCGGCGCCCGAAACACCGACGCCGGCGCCGGGGGCGACGACGCCTGCGACGCTCGCTTCCACCGTCGACCTCCAGATCAGCGCCGTCGAGAAGCGCGTCGTCGACGCGGCCGAGGCCATGCCCGAATCGAAGTTCGACTTCTCGCCCGAGGGCCTGGGCATTCCCGGCGCCGACTACAAGGGCGTGCGCTCGTTCGCCCTGCAGATCCGCCACGTGGCGGCGTCGAACTATGCCATCTGGTCCCCGGTGACCGCAGACAAGATCGCGGACGACTGGAAGGGCGGCAACGGTCCCGAGAACCTGAAGACCAAAGCCGAGATCCTCAAGTTCCTCAAGGACTCGTTCGCGATGGGCCACCGAGCCGCGGCGTCTTTGACCGAGCAGAACATGCTGCAGGACGTGTCGAGGGGCCGGACCCGGCTCTACATGACCACCTACGCCGTGGCGCATGCCTACGACCACTACGGGCAGATGGTCGAGTACCTCCGGATGAACGGCATCGTGCCGCCCGCGAGCCGGCGCAACTAGGTCAAGAGAGCGTGCGCTCGCCCAGCGCGACTCCTCGACTCGACGTCGAGGAGGGCGCCGAGGCGGTCGAGATTCTGCTCGTTGGCAGGCTCGACGATGTGACGCAGGCGGGCCGCGGCGACGGGGTCCTCGAACTGCTGATTCCAGTCCACCTCGGTTCCGCCGTCGCGCTCGGTCAGCGTGATGGTGAGGGCGTAGTGGGGCAGAGAGAGGTGGTGGATGACGATCCGGGACGACTCATCCAGCGCGACGAAAACGCTCTCGTTCGGGTAGCTCTTGCCGTCGGGACCGTGCATGACGTACTTCCATCGGCCCGACCTGCGAAACTCGAAGGTCTCGAACGTATTCGAGAACCCGGCGGGTCCCCACCAGCGGGCGAGCCGTTCCGCCTGCGCGAAAGCCTGGAACACCCGGGCGGGAGCGTGCGGGACGAAACGTCGTGTCTGGAAGGGAGGCGGAGGCGCCGTGGGGCGTTCGGTCATTCGGGCGCCTCGTAGACCACGCCCATGTCGCCGGCGCCGAGCTCGCGCAGGATCCGATAGTGGGAGATCGTCGTTCCGAGCAAGTAGTCTCCTCGAGAGGTTGGATCTACCGCAGCCCCGTCGGGCCTACCCTTCGTCGCCGGAGTCCCCGACCCGTGCCGTCGCAGGCGAGGAGGCGAGCGTCGGGCTCGTCCCGGGCGGCAGCTCGAGCGAGCGGCTCACGACGAGCTCACCGACCTCGAGGCGATCGACTTCGAGAGTCCCGATCCTCAACGAGCCCAGGCGCGACTCGCGAAGGGCGAGTCGTCGGATCGCGAGCCGGCCGATGGCGACGGCGCCGATCGAAAGCGCTCCGATCGCCAGGGCTCCCATGGCCAGCGATCCGACCGCGAGGGCTCCCACGGCCAGGGCCCCAACCGCCCCGGCCCCGCGCTTTGCGGCGGGCTGCTTGTTCGAATGCCAGCGCCTTCTGCGTCTCACGGCCCCGCTACTTCGCCGCCGGCTTCGCGTTTCTCGGGTCGTCGGCCGGGTTCACGTACTTGAACTCGACCGGGCCCTGTCCGAAGAGAACGATGTCCGCGCCGGACTTGCCCGCGAACGCGTAGTGGTTCATCCCGGCCGGCATCATGGCGAAGCCGCCGACGGGGAGGGTCTTGTTGTCTTTCGCCGTCTTCGACAGCTTGTCGCCCATGCCGAAGGTCAGGGAGCCGGCGGTGACGACGACGTTTTCGTCCGTCGGATGGGAGTGCGCGGGAATGGCGTAGTTGGCGGGCATGCGGATCCGGACGGCGTAGGCGCCGGCGCCCATGGGATTTCCCGAGAGGACGGCGAGCTGCGCGCCCGGGGGGAGCATCGACGGGGCGGGTCCCCACCTGGCTTCGTTGACCGGGCTGATGACGTGGGAGGCGGACTGCGCGAGCGCGGAGGCGGCGAAGAGGGAAGATAGCGCGACGAGGGTCCAGGTCGAGAGCTTCTTCATGGCGTTCTCCTTCGGCTTGAATTCTATTCAAGAGAGGGGGGTGCCGTTCGTCAGGCCGTTTCGGTGGCGGCCCGTTCGATCAGTGCGGCAACGGCCGCCGGCTGCGAGACGTAGATCGCGTGGCTACCCCCGACCTCGACGACCTTCGCTCCCGCGCGCTTGGACATCAACCGTTGGGCGGCGACCGGGATCATCTTGTCTTCGGTTACGACGAGGTACCAGCTCGGCTTCGACTTCCACGCTGGCTTCGTGATTGCACCGCTCAGCGCCTCGACTCCCCACGGGACCTGGGAGTCGGCCATGAAGGCCGCCTTGTCGGCCTGCACGTCTGCAGCAAACGCGGCGGGGAATTTCGCCCGATCGAGAAAGAGAAAGCCGTCCTGGGGCGGCAGGATCGGGGGCACGGGAGCTCCCGGTGGAGGGTCCTTGATGAGGCTCGCCACGGACTCACCCTGATCGGGCGCGAATGCGGTGATGTACACGAGCCCGACCACCTTGGGATCATTTCCCGCTTCGGTGATGACGGCGCCGCCGTAGGAGTGACCCACGAGAATCACGGGGCCAGGTGCGGTGGCAATGACCCGCCTGGTCGTAACCACATCGTCTGCCAGCGAGGTCGTCGGATTCTGAACGACGCTGACCGGGTAACCGTGCTTCCGGAGGATGCCGTAGACGCCCTCCCAGCCCGAGCCGTCGACGAATCCGCCGTGAACGAGGACTATGGTCTTGGGTGCTCCAGCCATGACGACTTTCCCTCCCGCGAGAAATCCTAGTCCACCGAAAGCCCCGAACGCAAAAGTCGGCGATCTGGACTTCCGCCATACACTCGGGAGATGGGCCCCCGGCGGTAGGATCGTCCAAACGAGGCTCACGCATGCCGAATAGTTGCTTCTCTTGGATCTTCTTTCTAGCTGTGGCCGTCGCCGTGCCGGCATCGGCCCGCGCCGAAGACGTGCCCGCCGTGCTGAAGCGGCAGACGCAGGAGCTCGCCGACGCGGTCGGGACAGGGTCGGTTGCGGTGTGGGACAAGTACCTGGACGCCCGGGTCCTGTTCGTCGACGAGAGCGGCACGGTCGCGACGAAGAAGGAGATGCTCGATCAGTTGAAGCCCCTGCCGGAAGGGGTCTGGGGCTCGATCGCGGTCATCGATTTCGACGTGGCAGACCATGGCGATGTGGCGGCGACGACCTACGTCGAGGACGAGCACGAGAACTACCACGGGCATGAGCTTCACTGTCAGTACCGCGCGACCGACGCCTGGAAGAAAACGGCCGTGGGATGGCGGCTGATCGCGAGCCAAGTTTTGGCGCTCCGCACCGATCCGCCGGCGATCGCGTTGCCCGCGGCGGCGCTGGAGAGCTATTGCGGGCGGTATGCGCTGACGCCTTCCATCGTCTACGAGATCCGGCGCAAGGGTGACGGGCTCGAGGGGCAGCAGACGGGGCGCAAACCGGAGGAGTTGCGGGTGGAGGCGCCGGACGTGCTCTTCGTGCCGGGAAAGCGGCGGTATCGGTACATCCTTCTTCGCGACGCGGCGGGAAAGATCGCCGGGCTGGCGCAGCGGCGCGAGGCGTGGGATCTTGTCTGGAAACGGGAAAGCCCGTCGTCCTAGGGGCAGCAAGCTGACGCGCCTTCGGATCATTCCCCCGCGCCGCTCGGCCATCGCTCTTCGGAGAGCCGAGGAAGGCGAGAGCGTTCGCACCGTCGTCATCGCGCTCCTCGCCAACGTCGTCATCGGCGTCGCGAAGCTGCTCGCCGGCCTCGCATTCGGGTCGACCGCCATGATTGCGGAGGCCGCTCACTCCGGGGCCGACTCGGTCAACGAGATATTTCTCGCGGTCGGCCTCTACCGTGCCCGCCAGCCGCCGGACGATGCACATCCACTCGGGCACGCTCGAGAGCGGTTCCTCTGGGCTTTCATGGCCGCGATCGCCTCGTTTCTGCTCGGCGGATGCCTGTCCATCGGCATCGCGATCCGGGAGCTCGAGGCGCGCCACCACCCGGTCGCCGCGGGCGTCGCGCCGTGGATCGTTCTGGCGGTCGCGTTCGTGGCGGACGGAACGTCGTGGCTGCAGGCCATGCGGCAGGCGCGGCGGCAGGCGAAGGACTACGAGCTCACGGTGTGGCGCTACCTCGTCCGCGCGAGCGACCCCGTGGTGCGCGCCGTTCTCGTCGAGGACAGCGCGGCGCTGGTCGGTCTCGTTTTCGCCGCGGTGGGCCTGCTCCTGAGCAGGATCACCGGCTCGAACACCCCGGACTCCGTCGCATCGCTGCTCATCGGGGTTCTGCTCGCGTTCACGGCGTTCGCGCTGGCCCGCCCGTTCGCGGATTTCCTGGTCGGCCGGTCCATCGCGGCTTCGCAGCTCGAGAGGCTGCGCGCGGTCGTCGAGGGGGACCCGGCGATCGAGGAGCTTCTCGTGCTCCAGGCGATGTACTCGGGGCCCGAGGAAGTGGTCGTTCTCGCCAAGGCCCGTCCCTCGCCGAAGCTGAACATCGAGGAGCTCGGCCGCGCAATGGACGAGCTCGACCGGAAGATCCGGCAGGCGCTCCCGTTCGTCGCCGACGTGTTCATCGACGTGACGGGCACGGCGACGCAGAGCAACAAATCCGTGCGGACCGCCGCTAGAATCGAGCCGTGAGCGCCGCCCCGGATCCCGCGAAGCAGCTTGCTGCGTTCATCGCGAAGTTCGAGCCGAAGATGCAGACGCTGATCCGGGCGGTGCGGCGCACGGTGCGCCGGCGTCTGCCGACCGCCAACGAGCTCGTCTGGGACAACTACAACTTCTTCGTCATCGGCTACAGCGCGACGGAGCGGCCGTCCGACTCGATCCTGTCGATTGCCGCGGGGGCGAGCGGCGTGGGGTTGTCGTTCTATCGCGGCTCGACGCTGCCGGATCCGAAGGGGATTCTTCTGGGCGAGGGAAAGCAGAATCGCTTCATCCGGCTGGACTCGGCAAAGGTCCTGGAGCGGCCCGAGGTCGAGGCGTTGATTGCGGCGGCCGTGAAGCAGGCCCGCGTGCCGTTCGGCAAGAGCGGTCGCGGCCGGCTCATCGTGCGGTCGGTGTCGAAAAAGCAGCGCGCGCGTCGGAAGTAGGCGGCCACGCGGGCGCGGACCCAATGGCTCTTCAGAATCGCGTTGACCCCTACGGAGCGCTGCGCGCCACGGAGGAGCGCGGGGCCTGGATGGGCAATCGTGGGGTGCTGCACGACGCGTCGAAGCGTGTTGTCGCGGACTGGCGGCTGCCGCGGTGGATCACGTGCGTCCTCTGCTGGAAGGGCCTTCGGCGCGCGGTCTTCGCTCCCAACCGGTACAGCGAGCTGTTCTTCCTGGACGAGGCTACCTCGCTTTCGGCGGGGCACCGGCCCTGCGCGGAGTGCCGGAGGTCGCGTTACGTGGAGTTCCGCACCGCATGGGACGCGGCCAGACGCGGGCGCGATGCGGCGCCGCGGTTTCTCCATGCGGAAGCGATCGATCGCGTTCTGCACGCGGAGCGGGTGGATCGGAATGGACGAAAGAAGACGTACCGCGCGGCCCTGTCGTCTCTCCCCGACGGGACGATGGTGGAGCATGCGGGCGCTCCGCACCTGATCTGGGGCGGAAAGCTGCGTCCGTGGAGCTTCGACGGCTACGGTCCCGGAGTGGACGCCGCGCCCGATGAGGAAGTGATCGTCTTGACCCCGCGCTCGGTCGTCGGCGCCATCCGGGCCGGCTTCGTGCCGCAGGTCGCCGACTAGTCGGCTGACTTCAGGAACTCTTCTTGCGCCCCGCCAACCGCCAGAACTGCGTCTCGTTCAACAGCGTGATCCGGTGCCCCTTCTCGCGGAGCCGTTTGATTTCCAGCAGCTTCCGTCCCGCGTCCCGGCCGGCGGCCTGGAGCGGGTTCGGGCGGCCTCGGACGACGACGGTCGTTTTCGCGGAAGGGGCGCCGTGGACTTTCGCTCCGGCGCGGCGCGCGGCGCGGGCGGCCTCGGTGCGGGGGCGGCTCAGGATGCCGGTGAAGGCGAGGTGCGCTCCCTTGAGTGTCTTCAGACGTCCGACCTTGAGCGCCGCGGGAGGATGGGTGAGCGCGTCGATCAGCTCCCGGGCGCTCTCGTATCGCTTGCGGCGCTCGCCGATGCAGCGGTAGACGATCTCTTTCAAGTGATCGGTGCAGCGCAGGCCCCGCACTTCGCCGGTCCGGATCCGGGCGGCCGCGCTTCCCTTCACGAGCATTCCGAGCAGCTGCCCGACCTGGTAGACGTCGTCGCGCGCCTGCCACTTGGGGGCCGCGCCCGAGAGGATGTCGCTCGGAACGCCCCACGGGTTCAGCGTGCGCGCGGCGATGCCGCGCCGGTCGCTCTGGTGGCTCACGATGCCGAAGTCGCCGAGCTTCAGGCGACACGCCGTCGCAGACGAAGACGTTCATGGGGGTCAGGTCGCGGTGGAGCATCTGGCCCCGGTGGAGCTTGCCGAGGACTTCGAGAATCCCCGCGATCTCGCGCCGCGCGGTCCTCTCGGGCCAGCCCTTTCCGGTGCGGTCGAGGTAGGCCCGCAGGTCGCCATGCTTCGCGTACTCGAGCGCGAGACAGTAGGTGACGCTGCCGTCGGCTTCCACCAGGGGAAAGGCGTCGAAGACGCGGATCGCCCGGGAGTGCCCCGCGAGGATCTGCCCGAAGTAAGCCTCCCGCAGCCAGCCGTCGATGTGCTGGCTCGCCTTGATCGCCACGAGGGCCGGCACCGCGCGGGAGCGCGTCACGCGCGTTGCGAGATAGGCCTGGCCGAAGCCTCCCTGGCCGAGCAGGCTGTCGATCCGATACCGGAGCCGCGTCTCGGGGCTCGTGATGACCTGCTGGGGCAGCAGCAGCGCCTTGCCCCGCGCCGCGCGAGTGGCGGCGGACATTCCGACGGTGGTGGCTCTGGTGTCGACGGTCATCGAAGGCTCCGGCACGGAGTCTACGACTTGTGGGGTCGGTCTGGATTTGCTGACTTCAGGCTGATCAGCAAGACTGACCCCTCACTCGAACCTTTCCTCCCCGGTGCCGTAGACATCTCCATACTGGAGGCTCACCGTGCGCCGACATGTCTCCTCCCGCGTCCGATCCCTTGCGAGCGTGGCGATCTTCGCCCTGGCGTGTGCAACGGCTTCGTCCGAATCCCCGGATTGCGCGGCGCTCTCGGCGCAGGACGCCGCGGCGATTCGGGGGGTGATCGAGGCGTACCGGACGTCGTGGCTGCGGGGCGACGAAAAAGGCGTTCTCGGGACCTTCGCGCCCGACGCGGTGCTGTTGCCCGCGCATGGAGCTTCGGCCGTGGTCGGGATGGCGGCGATCCGGAGCTATTGGTTCCCCGCCGGGGCTCCGCCGACGACGATCACCAAGCTCGAGATCACGACCGAGGGGCTCCAGGGAGATTGCCGGATCGCTTACGTTCACGGACGTGACGACGTCGGATGGACCTCGGTCGAGAACGGTGTGACGAAGACCTATGGCCACCCGGGCACATACCTCAACGTGATGAGGAAGATGCCAGATGGGTCGTGGCGGATTTCCCGCCACATGTGGGACGACGCGGCTCCTCGCTGATTGCGGGTAGGGTGCCCCTCAGGCTTACCGGGGCGCGAATTCCTCCAGCTTGCGAAGCCGCAGGTTCGGGTTCGAGGCGAAATCCTGCCGCAGCCAGCCGAGGTGCCCGGCCCCGAAGATGACCAGGATGCGGTCTTGGGGAGTCGCCACCAGCTTCATGACGTTGTTGTAGATGCGGATGTTCCGCCGGTACCACTCGGCCAGGAGATCCGGCCCGGCGTAGTCGCCCGGTTCGCCGTAGCGCGCCTCGAGGTGGTAGAAGCCGATGTCCTCGGCCACCTGCTTGTCGGAGTTCATCTGGAGGAGCGTCTGGAGCACGGTGTGGGTCTTCAGGTATTCGTCCTGCGCCTTCACCATCTTCCCGATGTCCGCCATGATCGCTTCGAGCCCGGCGGACTGGCCGGTCGCCTTCGTGTAGTTCACGACGCGCTGAAAGGGGAAGTCGCCGTCGGCATCCACCGGGTAGACCGTCGCGTGGCCCACGTCCTTCGCGAGCCGGAAGCCGATCTGCTCGATCTCGTTGCGCGAAAGCGCGTAGGTGCCGGCGAGGTATTCGGCGTAGCGCTTCGAGTACTTCTCTTCGCCGTAGTTCGACTCGATGGCGATCTTCGTCGGGCGGAACTTCGCGAGCACGGCGGAGAGCTCGGCGAGGTCCTTCTGGCGCGCGGGAGCGAGCACGTCGTCGGCCTGCGTGTTGAAGATGTCGTGTCCCGGGTTCGCCATGTGGTACGTGCCGAGCACGAGCACCTCGGCGCGCAGGGCGGCCGGCGGGCTCGGTGCGGTTTGAGCTCCGGCAACCTGGGCAATCGCGGTCAGGGTCAGAAGGCTAAGGGTGGCGGTTGGTCGCATGATCTCCCTCCCGATGAGACAGATACGCCGGGGTTGGGCGGGTGTTCCGGGAGGAGCCCGAAACTTCGAAGCCCGCTTCCCGTACCCCTTGCTTACCGAGGGGAGTCTGCCGTAGACTCCCCTAGGAAACCGATATGAGCAAACCAACCGACCTCGTCCAGGGCACTCTCGACCTGCTGCTTCTGAAGATCCTGGCACTCGGTCCGCTGCACGGCTGGGCCATCAGCCTGCGCCTGGGAACGATCTCCGGCGACGTTCTGCAGGTCAGCGAAGGATCGCTCTACCCGGCCCTGCACAAGCTCGAGCAGGAGGGCTGGATCGAGGCCGAGTGGAAGCAGACGGAAAACAACCGGCGCGCGAAGTTCTACTCGCTCACGCGCCTGGGGAGAAAAGAGCTCGAATCGGAGACGGCGAACTGGAAGCGGCTGTCAACGGCCATCTCGCACGTCGTTCAGCTTTCCGAGGCGTAAGGAGGGTCACGCATGACTCGCAGAACGAACGCCAGGGTCGCCGGGTTCGCCTTCCTCCTCTACATCGCCGCCGCCCTGAGCGGAATGATTCTCTCCAGCCGCGCCGCGAGCGGGGAAGGGATCGCCGCGAAGCTCGCCGGGATCGCTCAGCATGCGCCGACCGTGCGGCTGGCAGTCGTGCTCGAGCTCGTCGGCTGCTTCTGCGCCCTGGTGCTGGCCGTGACGCTGTACGCGATTACGCGCGACGTGGATCCCGACCTCGCGCTGCTGGCGATGACCTGCCGCGTCGCCGAGGGCGTGATCGGCGCGGTCTCCCTGCCGAGGGCGGCCGGAAGGCTCTGGCTCGCGACGGCGGCCGGCGCCGAGGCGCCGGACCCCGCAGCCACCGCCGCGCTCGGCGCGTTCCTGATGAAGCTGCCGGACTGGAGCTCGACCCTCGCCGCGACCTTCTTCGCCGTCGGCAGCACGATCTTCGCCGGCCTTCTTCTGCGCGGCCGGATCGTCCCCGTCGCGCTCGCCTGGCTGGGGGTGCTCGCGTCGATCCTGGTGGTGATCCTCCTTCCCATGGAGCTCGCTGGCATCACCCTCGGCCCGATCAACATGCTCATGTGGTTGCCGATGCTCGCCTTCGAGGTGTCGCTCGGTCTGTGGCTGATCGTCAAGGGTGCCGCCATGCCGGCGCGCCGGATGACGGCTACCGAGGTCTAGAGCATGCGATTCGAACACTGGTGGTTCACGGCGCCCCTGCGGCTCAAGTCCATCTTCCGCCGCCGCCGGGTGGAGAACGAGCTCGACGAAGAGCTGCAGTTTCACCTGGAGCACAAGATCGAGGAAGGCATCGCCGAGGGGCTCTCGCCGGAGGAGGCGCGCTACCGCGCTCTGCGCGCGATGGGCGGGCTCGATCAGAAAAAGGAGGAGATCCGCGACGCGCGGCGCGTGCACTGGCTGACGGATTTCGTCGACGACGTGCGGTACGCCGTCCGGAGTCTGCGCCGCACGCCGGGACTGACCGCGATCGTGGTCGTCACGATCGCCCTCGGGATCGGGATGACCGCGACGCCTCTCAGCATGCTCGACGCGCTGATCTTCCGCCCGTACCCGGTGCCGCATCCGGGCGACGTGGTCACGCTCGTGAGCACGTCTCGCGACAGCGGCTTCGAGTCCTTCTCCTATCTCGAGTACCTCGACATTCGCGACCGGACGAAGAGCTACGACGGCGTGATCGCCAACGCACCGCTTTCGACCGTCGGCTTCAGCGCCGAGCGCGAGGCCACGCCGCTCATCCGGGGCGGATTGCTCGTCTCCGGCAATTACTTCCGCGCGCTCGGCGTCGAGCCTCAGCTCGGGCGCGGGTTCCGGGCGGACGAGGACGAGGCGCCCGGCCGCGACGCCGTGGTGGTTCTCTCGTGGGACTTCTGGCAGCGCGAGTTCGCGGGCGCCGCTTCCGCCGTCGGCCGGGTCGTGCACCTGAACGGAAAGAACTTCACCATCATCGGCGTGGCGCCGGAGACGTTCACGGGGCTGTACATCTTCGACCGGCCCGACTTCTACATTCCGCTCGCGATGGCGCGCGTGTTTTCGACCGGCCCGAAGAAGGACTTCTTCCTGGACCGCGACGCGCGCGGGCTGACCGTGAGGGCGCGCCTCGCGCCGGGTGCCACGCTGCGCCAGGCGCAGAACGAGCTCGGCGTGGTCGCGCGGGATTTCGAGCGCGAGTACCCGAAGCTGAATCGCGAGCGCGGCGCCGCCGTGCGGACCATGTTCCAGATGCGGACACAGGACGGCGACGCCAACTGGAAGTTCGGCGTGATCTTCACGACCCTGGCGCTCGCCGTGCTGCTGGTGGCGTGCACGAATGCCGCGGGGCTGCTGCTCTCCCGTGCGCGCACGCGGACGCGGGAGATCGCCATACGGCTGGCGATCGGCGCGGGGCGCTTCCGGCTGATCCGGCTTCTCTTGACCGAAAGCCTGGTCCTCGCGCTGCTCGGAGGATTGGGTGGGATCGCGGTCGGGTACCTCGGCATCCGGGCCATGCAGACATTCAGCATCCCGGCCGAGCTGCCGGTCCAGATTCCGTTTCGCATGGACGGGCGCATGCTGCTCGCGAGCTTCGGGCTGTCCGTGCTGAGCGCGCTCTTCTGCGGCTTCGCGCCGGCGCTGCAGAGCACGCGCACGAACCTGGTGAAGGGCCTCAAGGCGGCCGACGGCGACGAGCCCGGAGGCGGCCGCAAGCGCCTGTGGGGCCGGAACGCGCTCGTGGTGGCGCAGATCGCCATGTCGATGATGCTGCTCGCGGCTTCCTTCCTGATGATCCGGGGATTTCAGCACAGCATCGGGGAGGGAGCCGGCCACGCGACGGATCACCTGCTGATGGTGCGCTTCGACCCGCGCCTCGTGCAGTACGACGCGGCCCAAACCCAACGCTTCTACGAGCAGCTGGCCGAGCGCGTGCGCGAGGCTCCGGGGGTCGAGAGCGCGGGATTCACCCAGAACCCTCCGCTCGGCCTCGGCGACTTCGACCGCGTCGCCTTCGTGCCCGAAGCATTCCAGATGCCGCGCGATCGCGAGCACCTGACGTCGACGATGGACACAGTCGACGAAGGGTACTTCGAGACGATGGGAGTCCCGATTCTGCGCGGGCGCGGCTTCCGCGCGTCCGACACCGCGACCGCGCCGCGCGTCGCCGTCGTCAACGAACAGTTCGGGAAGCACTACTGGCCGGGCGCCGATCCGGTGGGCAAGCGCATTCGGCTCGATGGCGCCAACGGCGCGCCCGTCGAGGTCGTCGGCGTCGCGAAGACGATCAAGTACGGGAGCGGGTCCGGTCTGGCCGCCGAGGATTTCGTCTACATGCCCCTCGCGCAGCATCCCGTGCCGCGAATGATCCTTCTGCTGAAGTCCAGCGGCGATCCGCTGCAGCTGGTGCAGGCCGTCAAGGATGTCGTCCGTGCGCTCGACGCGAACATGCCGACGCTGGAAACGAGGACCTACGAGGACCTCTACCGCTACTCGACCGTGGAAGGCCCGCGCGTGGCGGTGGAGCTGGTCGGCACCCTCGGCGCCGTGGGCCTGCTGCTGGCCATCGCCGGCCTGTACGGCCTGGTCGCGTACAACGTGAGCCGGAGAACGCGCGAGATCGGCATTCGCATCGCCATCGGCGCGAGACCCCGGGATGTGATCCGTCTGGTGATGGGCAAGGGCCTGGTGCTGGTGGGAGTGGGAACGGCGATCGGACTGGCGATGGGCTTCGGGCTGGAGCGGCTCATGAATTCCATGCTGTTCAACGCCGGCGGAGTCGACCTCGTGGTCTATCTCGTCGTCGTGCCGGCCATGGCGCTGGTGACCGCGCTGGCGGCCTACGTGCCCGCGCGCAAGGCCACCCGGATCCCGCCGACGCTCGCGCTGAGGTGCGAGTAGGAGGGGTCAGTCCTGATTTGCGGAGCTCGTCGGGCCCTTTCGAGCCGGGGCCCTTCGTATCGTCCCGGCGTCCGGGCCGGCTACGGCCGCTCGACCCGCAGGTCGTAGCAGCCGGCCTGCGTGTCGCGCACGTGGAGGTAGTCCACGTCCTCGCGCGCGAGTAGCCGCCCGATCGCGGCGTCGACATCCGCGCCGCCCGCGATCCGCTCCTCGGCCCGTTGCAGGCGCCCGCGTCCGTACGCGACGACGGTCAGGTCGTGCGACCGGAGGTCCTCGGGAAAGCCGCCGTGCTCCGGGTGGCGGTCGCACTCGCCCTCGTGGATGAAGACGGGGCCCGGCAGCGGGAAGGGCTCGGTGCCATGGAAGGGATCGAGCGTGAAGAGCAGGCGGCGGTCCACGCCGACGCGAAAGTCCCGCAGGCAGAGGCGGCACGGGCCGTAGCCGGTCGCGACCTCGGCATGGACCGGGTGTCCATAACCCGGCGACACGCGGGCGCGGCGCACTTTTTCCGCCAGCCCTTCCCCGATCGCCAGGATCTTGTATGCGGTCATCGCCTTCGCCTCCTCGTCTCACCCCACAAAACACGCACGTGCGGCAAAAGGTTGCGATTCGCGTGCGATAATCGCCGGTGATCGTCACGCCCTGATGAGCACCAAGAGACACGTCCCCACGGAACCCTCCGATCCCTTCCCCGCGGACGAGATCGAGACGTACCATTCCCCGGAGCCGTGGACCCAGGACGGGCGTTACATCCGCGACGCGAAGGCCGCCATCGTCGTCCGCGGCCGCACGCTCGCCGACGCGCGCCGCATCGTGGCCGCGATCAACGCCACCCGGGACATTCCGACCGACGCGCTCGAGCACTGGCTCGTCCAGGACGTGTCGAACCCGGTCGGCCGGCCGGACCTGGAGATTGCGGTCAGCGACGAGGTCGAGAGTTCGCCTTTTGCCGTGCACCCGCCGGCCGCGATCGTGGCCTCCATCCAGGCTGTCGCGGCAAGACCGGAATTCGAGTCCTGGCCGTACACCCTGACCTCGCCCGAGCGCCGCAGAGGCGACCGCCGCCGCGTTGAGCGCCGCTCGCCCGGATCCTCTCCGGGCCCGAACGACCTGATTTTCGACCGCCGCGTCATGGAGCGGAGGTTCGGCGAGCGCCGCGACCACTGATTCGCGCGCCGGCCTCCTTTTCGGGCGGTTCTGTCATAACCTATCCCCGTGAAACGCCTCATGGACCTGACGGTCGAAGACCTCGCCGCGAGCCCGGTGTGGCGCTACGAGGGAGGTAGCGGCGCCGAGGCGATGGTCTCGCCGGCGAAGCGGGCCGCGTTATCCCAGGCGGACGACGAGATCTTCCTCGCCGCGACGGAGTTCGAGTTGTTGGATCTCGAGCGGCACTCCGGGTTTTGCTTCCCGGCGGAGAACGGCGGCCTCGATTACCTGCAGCCGGTGATCCTGACGCCCGCGGGCCCCGTCTCTTTCTGGTTCGACGAACCGCCCGACAAGGACGTGCTTGCGGAGCAGTGGCGGTCGCTCGCCAGAGATCCCTCCGCCATCTTTCCGATCGCCTTCCGTTGTCTCGTGCCCGTCGACGAACGCACGGTCAGCGGGCGGATCGAGGGCGTGGAGTTCCCGTACGAGCCGGCGGCCGCTCCGGCGCGAGCCGAGACGCCCGCGCCCGTGCGCCGAGGCCGGATCGGAAAGCGGGAGACGCGCACCATTCGCCGGCACAAGGCCGAGATGACGGTCGAGTTCAGCCAGGGCGCTCTGCAGGGAAACGGCGTCACCGGGGACATCTCTCGCCGGGGAATGTTCGTGCGCTCGAACCTCGCGCCCGGGACCGGTCCCGTCGTGCGGCTGACCGTCAATCTTCCCGGCGGGCGAAAGCTCGCGTTGACCGGAAGGGTCGTTCGCAGCGTCGAGGGCGCGCCGGCCGCCCCGACCTCTCCCGGATTCGGTCTTCGCCTCGTGGACGATTGGCCGGAGTACGAGAAGCTTTTCGGCCGCCGCGACTCCACCCACAAGAAATAGAGCGGCGCGCAGGGCGCCGGCTCCAGAAGGAGAGCCATGAAAAACACCCGTCAGTTCTTCGCCGACTGCTTCAAGTCTGAGAAGCCGATATTCCTCCGCGTCCTGCAGGCCGTGCCCGCGAACGAGGCGGGGTATCGCCCGCACCCGAAGTGCAATTCCGCCGGCGACATCGCCTGGCTGATCGCGAGCGAGTGGGCCTCCGCGCGCGAACTCATCGACAAGTCGAAGGTGGAGTTCGCCATGACGCCCGCTCCCGCGGTCCAGGAATCGATCGCTGCCTTCGAGAAGGTCGCCGGGGAAATCGAGAAGCGGCTGGGAGCGCTCGACGACGCGGCCTGGGAAAAGAAGGCGCAGTTCCTCATGGACGGAAAGGTCGCGTGGGAGGCGCCGCTCGGGGACATGCTCTTTGGCCTCCTCTTCGACGGGGTCCACCACCGGGGCCAGCTCTCGAGCTACTTGAGGCCGATGGGCGCGAAGGTGCCGTCCATCTACGGCCCGTCGGCGGACGACCCGGGCGCGTAGGTTTTCGGCGTGTCGCAGGGGCGGCCCGTCCTCGCCCTCCGTGACTACGCGCTCGGCTTCGCCCTGCGCTGGTACTTCCAGTTGCGCGACTTGCCCTGGGCGATCCAGCCGACGGCGATCCCGAGTCGCTTGTCGCGGGTGGCGCCGGTTTTCGCCTCGAGGATCCACTCCGAGTACTCGCGCCGCTGGCTCGGGCTCAGCTCCCGGAACCGCGCCGCCGCGCCCGCCTTCTTCCTGAGCGCGGCCGTCAGCGACGCCGGAACCGGTAGGGGCTTCTTCGGCTTGCGGACCGGACCGATCTTGATGCCGTCGTCGGCGAGTTGCTTCGCCCGCCGGACGTAGCCGAGGATCACGGAGTCTCCCGGCAGGTCCGAGACCTTCGTGATGGAGCCGAACTGGCCCATCGCCTCTTCGTTCTTCTTCAGGTTCATCGCCCGATTCCAGAAGCCGAACGTGCAGTGCCCCTTGAAGGCAGCCATCCCGCAGAACATGCCGCCGTAGTCGAAGTGGGGCATACCCCACTTGATCTGCTCGACGACGCCGGGGCAGCCCTGGTGCACGAGCCTGCGGAGGCGTCGGAGAATCGGCCTGGCGAAGTCGGCGGATTTCGCGATGTAGGCATCCACGCGGGGGTCTCTCCGTCCCATGGCTCGGCCCTCCTATTCGTCGCCCCGGACGCGGCCGCGCCGCGCCTTGATGTGCGCGCGCTGTCCCTTCGCCTCGAGGCGCCGCTCTTTCGCGGCCCGCGAGGGGCGCGTTGTCCTGCGCGACTTCGGCTTCCTCGCGGCCTGCTGGATCAGATCCGCCAGGCGGGCCCGGGCCGCGGCGCGATTCTGGGCCTGGGTCCGATGCTCGCGGCTGTCGATGAGGAGGACTCCCTCGGCGGAAATCCTCCTGCCCGCGAGTGTGACGAGCCTCGCCTTCACATCCTCCGGCAACGCGGAAGCGAGAACGTCGAAGCGCAGCTCCACGGCCGTGGCCACCTTGTTGACGTTCTGGCCGCCGGGGCCGGATGCGCGCACGAACCGCTCGTGCAACTCTTGCTCCGGAATGGCGATGGTCGGATTGACGGAAAGCATGGCGTCCGGTCGGGACTGATGGATTATAGATACTCCGCTCGCTGTATCGTGGCTAACAACGGAGGGCCAGCCATGCGTTTGAATCCGGCAGGAAGGTCGCTGTGGATCGGTCTGGTTGCCGCCCTGATCCCGTTCGCGCCGCCGCTGTCCGCTTCCAACAAGCCGGTTCTCCACGGCAGGCACTGGGTCGCGATCACCGGAAAGCCCCTCGCGGCGACGGCGGGATCCATGACGTTCCAAAAGGGCGGTAACGCGGTGGACGCGGCGTGCGCGATGCTCGCCGCGACGACGACGATGTTCGACACGCTGTCGTGGGGCGGTGAGACGCAGGCGCTGATCTTCAATCCGAAGACGGGAAAGGTCATCGCGGTGAACGCGCTGGGTGTGGCCCCGACGGGCGCGACGCCGGAGTTCTTCCGCAGCCGGGGCATGGCGTACCCGCCCGAGTACGGTCCGCTGGCCGCCGTGACGCCGGGAACGCCGGGCGGATTGATGCTGATGCTGGCGGAGTACGGCAGGCTGTCGCTCGAGGACGTCCTCGCGCCCGCCATGCAGATGGCCGAGGGATATCCGATCGAGCAGGAGCTCGCGGACGGGATCGAGCGCGAGAAGACGCAGATCAGGCAGTGGCCGTACTCGGCAAGACTGTTCCTGACGCACGCGGGGGAGGCCCGCGAGGCGCCGCGACCCGGCGAGATGTTCCGGCAGCCGGATCTGCTGGCGACGCTCCAGAAGCTCGTCGCCGCGGAGCGGGCGGCGCTCAAGGCCGGCAAGAGCAGGAAAGACGCGATCTTTGCCGCGTACGACCGGTTCTACAAAGGCGACATCGCGCAGGAGTTCGTCCGCGGCTCCAGGGAGCAGGGAGGACTCGCGACGATGGAGGACCTCGCGCGCTGGAAGCCGAGGTTCGAAGAGCCCGTCACGACGACGTACAAGGGCATCGACGTCTACAAGCTCGACGTGTGGACGCAGGGGCCGGCGATGCTCGAGGCGCTCAATCTCATGGAGCCGATGGACCTGAGGGGCATGGGCTACAACAGCGCGCGCTACATCCACGCGCTCTACCAGGTCATGAACCTCGCGTTCGCCGACCGCGACTTCTACTACGGCGACCCGGACTTCCCGCCGGCCGAGCCGCGCCGCGGGCTGCTCTCGAAGGAGTACGCCGCGGCGCGGGCGAAGGGGATCGACTGGACGAAGAACGACGCGAACGCGAAGCCGGGCGATCCCTACCCGTTCCAGGACGGGAAGAACCCGTACCTCGACGACCTCGCGCGGTGGAAGAGCGACTCGCGCGTCGAAAAGGTGAGCGCGGTACGCACGTTCCAGGAGGGCTTCCTCGCCGGCACGACTTCGATCGAGGCGGCCGACGAGGAAGGCTGGGTCGTCTCGGTGACGCCGTCGGGCGGCTGGAACCCGGTCTGCATCGCGGGCCGGACGGGGATCGGGATGAGCCAGCGCATGCAGAGCTTCGTGCTCGACCCGGCGGAGAATCCGTTCAACGTGCTCCAGCCCGGCAAGCGCCCCCGGGTGACGCTGACGCCGTCCATGGCGCTGAAGGACGGCAAGCCGTACCTCGCGTTCGCCGTCCAGGGCGGAGACACGCAGGACCAGAACCTGCTGCAGTTCTTCCTGAACGTCGTGGAGTTCGGCATGAACGTCCAGGAAGCCGTCGAGGCCCCCAACATCAACAGCTTCCAGATGCGCAGCTCGTTCGGCGCGCACGAGTCGCGCCCGGGAGCCATCGAGATCAACGAGTCCACGCCGCCGTGGGTGCGCGACGAGTTGAAGAAGATGGGCTACAGGATTCGCGCCGCGGCGAAGACTTCGGGGCCCATCAACGCGATCTTCTTCGACCGCGAGCACGGCACGATGTGGGGCGGCTCGAGCGACTACGGCGACGACTACGGCGTCGCCTGGTAGGGCGGGCCTGTTAGGCTTGTCCGGTGTCCGGCACGTCGAAGCTGGCGAACCCCGAGGCGCGATGGCCGGTGCTGGTTGCGCTGCTCGGAGTGGGGGGCATCACGCTCTCGCTGCCGCACGCGCTCGTGCTCGGGCCGCGCTGGCTATTGCTCGCCGTCGTCCTCGTCCTCCTCGTCCCGGCGACGCTTGCGCACCGGGCGGGCAACCACCGGATCGACGCCCTTCTCGGGTACGTCATCAGCGCGCTCGTGACGCTGGCCCTGGCGGGATCGCTCGGGCTCCTGATCCTGCGGCTTCCGTCCAAGACCGATTCGGCCGGGTCGTTGCTGCGCTCGGCGACCATGCTCTGGATCGTGAATGTCCTCGTCTTCGCGATCTGGTACTGGCGGCTCGACGCCGGCGGTCCGCACCGACGCGAGAAGAGAAGCCGGCACACGGCGGGAGCCTTCTTCTTTCCCCAGATGATGGACGGCGCTCCGATCGAGCATCCCGAAAACTGGTCGCCCCGCTTCGTCGACTACGTCTTTCTCGCCTTCAACACGAGCACGGCATTCTCTCCGACGGACACGGCGATCCTTTCGCGCTGGGCGAAGGCGCTCTGCATGCTGCAGGCCCTCATCTCCCTCTCGATCATCGCGATCCTCGCCTCCCGCGCGGTCGGGATGCTCTGAACGTCGCGAGCGCTTCGCTCGAGGGTCTGCGCCCTCACGGGCGCACCTGCCGTCGCTTCCGCTCGCTTCGCTCGCTCACGCTCCCGCGGCGCGAACCTCCTCCCTCCCTTCGGTCGGGAGACTATTCGCGCCGCGAGCGGCTCGCTGCCGTGCCGCTGTTTTTCAGCCGCGACGTTACCGGGGAAAGAAGAGAGCGAGAGTGAGGGCCGATCCGATGGCGAGGGAAACCCAGGCGTTCGAGACGAAATAGCCGTAGGCCATGAGCGCGATGCCGAGGAAGAGCGGACGCGGCTCGTGGTTCTTCCGGCCGTGGCGAAACGCGGCGAACCCGATGAGGCCGAAGAGGACGGCGAAGAGGAGCGTCGCGAGCGAAAACCCGCTCAGGAGGCCGTCGAGGTCCAGGCCTTCCATCGGCGGCTACGGTTTCGCCGGCGCGGCGAGGGCGAGGATCGAGGCGAGGGCGAGAGGCGGCCGGTTCATCATGGCCTTTCGTGTTCGGGAGTCGGATTGCGGCGTTAGGATCGAGTCATGAACGACCGCGAGTTTTTCGTCCAGCGCTGGAAGCAGGAGTTCCCGGTATTCGTGAAGGTCTTCAAGGCCCTTCCCGCCGACCGTCTCGACTATAAGCCCCACGAGGGATCGCGCACGGCCGGCCGCATCGCGTGGGGGCTCGCCGAGGAGATCCGCAGCGTGGCGGAGATCATCGAGAAAGGGGAGAGCCACTGGGCGAACAGCCCCGAGCCGGGGTCGCACGGCGAGCTCGTGAAGGCGCTCGAGACGCACGGCGCGCGGCTGACGTCTCTGGCCGAGGCGATGGACGATGCGAAGTGGAGCTCGCCGGGAAGGTTCCTCGCCGGCGGCCAGGTCGTCTTTGCCGGGCCGATCCGCGACCACTGCTTCTGGATCCTTTTCGACGGCGTCCATCACCGAGGGCAACTCTCGACGTACATCCGACCGATGGGCGGAAAGGTGCCCTCGATATACGGACCCTCGGGCGACGAGGGCGCGGCGCCGTAACGGGTCAAGGTTGCGCATAAACACGGGCAGCTCCTCGATGGCGGCCCGATTTATATACGATGAATCCAACTTCGGGATTTGAGCCCGGGCAAGGTGAGACGGGAGAGCACCGATGACGACACTGGCTGGCATGGCCGTCGCGCTCGTGGCGCTGCTGCATTGCGGCTTTCTCGTCCTCGAGATGTTTCTCTGGTCCGGGCCGATCGGCCGCCGCGTGTTCGGCCTTCCGCCCGATGTGATGGCCGCGTCCGCGCCTCTGGCCGCCAACCAGGGCCTGTACAACGGATTCCTCGCCGCCGGACTGGTGTGGGGATTGTTGCTGGGTTCCGCCGGCTTCGGCATCAAGGTTTTCTTTCTGGCGTGCGTGATCGTGGCGGGGCTCTTCGGGGCGGCCACTGCAAAGCGTTCGATCCTGTGGCTCCAGGCTGTGCCCGGAGCGGCGGCGCTCATCCTGGTTTACTGGACGCGGTCCTAGGTCGGACTGGGGCCGACCGAAAACGGGAGAAGGAGCAAGAATGAAACGGACGTTCCTGAAGAGTTTCCCGATCCTCGGTCTGGCCTTCGCCCTCCGCTCGAATCCCGCGCTGGCGCAGCCCGAGGCCGGCCTGCCCGCCGAGATGCGCGCGGCGGTCGACGCCGCGGCCCACGAGGTGATCGCCACGACCGGCGTTCCGGGCGCCTCGGTGGCGATCGTCCGGGACGGGAGGATCGCGTACGTCCAGGCCTACGGCGACGCGAGAGTCGATCCGCGGGCCCCGGCGCGCCCGGCGATGCGCTACAGCATCGGATCGGTCAGCAAGCAGTTCACCGCCACGGCCATCCTGATGCTCGCGGAGGAGGGGAAGCTCTCCCTCGACGACCCGGTGTCGCGGTTCCTGCCCGATCTCACCCGCGCGAACGAGGTGACGATCCGGCAGCTCCTGTCGCACACGTCGGGCTACCAGGACTACTGGCCGCAGGACTACGTGCCGCCCTTCATGCTGCAGGAGGTCACGGCGGCTGCGATCCTCGACAAGTGGGCGAAGAAGCCCCTCGACTTCGAGCCGGGCACGCAGTACCAGTACAGCAACACCGGGTACGTGGCCGCCGGAGTGATCGTCGAGAAAGCGAGCGGGAAGCCTTTGCTGGCGTTCCTCGGGTCGCGTGTCTTCGCGCCGCTCGGCATGGCGAGCATCGTCGACATCGACCGGCAGACTCTGGGGCCGAACGATCCCGTCGGGTACAAGCGCTACGCGCTCGGCCCCTTGCGGGCCGCGCCCAAGGAGGGCAAGGGCTGGCTCTTCGCCGCGGGCGAGCTCGCCATGACGGCCGAGGACCTCGCGCGGTGGGACATGGGCATGCTCGACCAGAAACTGTTGAAGCCCGCGTCGTACAAGCAGATGCAGACCGAGGTCCTGCTCAAGAATGGCCTCGGCATTCGTTACGGGCTCGGGATCGACGTCACGAGCTGGAATGCCCGCCGCGTCCTCGAGCACGGCGGCGAGGTATCGGGGTTCACGGCGGAAAACGTCGTTTTCCCCGACGATCGCGCGGCCATCGTGGTTCTCGTCAATCAGGACTCGATCGGCGCGTCCGGGGCGATCGGCCAGAAGATCGCGAGGATTATCTTTGCCAAGGGCGGAGCCGGTCCGGCCGAGACGCGGGCGCGGCAGATCATGGAAGGGCTGCAGAAGGGCAGGATCGACCGCGCGATTTTCACCTCCAACGCAAACAGCTATTTCACCGACCAGGCCATCGGGGATTTCGCCTCGAGCCTCGCGCCGCTCGGAGCGATCAAGGAGATCACGCAGGCGCGCAGCAACGACCGCGGCGGCATGACGTTCCGGCTCTTCGAGGTGAAGTACCCGGACAAAGCGCTCTCGATCTGGGAGCGCGACATGCCCGACGGCCAGATCGAGCAATTCCAGGTGATGCCGGCGGAGTAAGGGTCGCCCCGACGGCAGGGACGAAACAATCCGCCCGGCGATTCGTTCAAATCTGCATGATGCGGACAGGGCTCTTCGGGAAGTCCCTGGGCCTCGCGGCGTTGCTTTCGTGGCGCGCCGCCCTGCCGGCCGCCGAGGTCCCGTCCGCCCGGATGTTCCAGACTGTCGAGGCCGCGCCCGGCATCTACGCCTTCATCGCCGCTTCGACCAACGGCCCGATCCCGAGCGGCAACGTGGTCGCGATCGTCGGCGACGACGGGGTGCTCGTCGTCGACTCGGGACGGTTCCCCACCCTCGCCAGGCGCATGATCGCCGAGATCCGCGCGAAAACCGACAAGCCCGTCCGCTACCTCGTCCATACCCACTGGCACCTCGACCACATCGCCTCGGACGAGGTGTTTCGCGAGGCGTTTCCCGGAATGGCCATCGTCACGACGGACTTCACCCGGCGCAAGATCGTCGAGAAGCAGGTGCCGTACCTGAAGGACCTCGTGAAGACCGACGAGGGCTACGTCGAGTACCTCGAAGGCGTCGTCGCGAAGGGCAAACGCCGCGACGGCTCGCCGATGTCGGACGAGCTCAAGCGGTACCTCGCGAGCCAGGTGACCGACATCAAGCTGGAGGCGGCGGAGCTCGCGGGCGCGGCGGCGGTCGTCCCGACCCTGACGTTCGATCGCGAGCTTCGGATCTATCTCGGGCAGCGCGAGGTCCGTATGGCATTTCTCGGCAAGGGCAACACGGCTGGAGACACCGTGGTCTTCGTTCCGGACGCGAAGGTCGCGGTCACCGGGGACCTGCTCGTCAGCCCGACGCCATACGGATACGGCTGCCACCCGGCCGCGTGGATCGCGACGCTCGACGCGCTGATGGCCTCGGGCGCGACGGTGATCGTCCCGGGTCACGGTCCGGTCATGCACGACTGGAGCTACGCGAAGAAGGTCTCGGCGCTGCTCGCCGAGGTGCGCCGACAGGTCGAGGCGCAGGTGAAGCAGGGCGCGACGCTCGAGCAGACCCAGGCGCGCGTGGACCTCGTGGCCCAGAAGAAGATCTTCGCCGGCGACAATTTCGAGCAGGGTGCCGCGTTCGACGACTTCTTCGTGCGCTCCGCCGTGGACCGCGCTTACCAGGAGGCGAAGGGCGAGATGGCGGAGGAATAAGAAGCGGCCCGGGCTTCGTCGGAAAGCCCGGGCCGAACGCGAGGGACGAGTTTGTTACTGGGCGGCCGGCGGAGCCGGTCGCGTGTGGCGCGCCTTGGCCGCGGCGGCGGCCGCGGCCGTGCAGGCGTTCAACTGGTCCACCTGCTCGGCCGACAGGTTTCCAAGAACCTGTTCATGGATGGCCTGGGCGTCCGCCTTCATCTTGGCGTGCGCCGCGTCCTGGTCGATCGCGTTCTGGCCGAGGACGGACTTGTCGGCGCCGGCCGCGAGGTCGGCCTGCATCTTCTGGTGCGCGGCCTTCATCGCGTCGCCGTCGGCCCTGAGCGTGATCTTGCCGGCCGCGTGGGCCTCGTCGATCGCGGCCTTCTGGGCGGCCGAGAGATCGAGGGTCGCAAGGCATTTCTCCATCTGGTGATGGCCCCAGGCCATCATCCCGCCGTGGGGGCCGGTGGGAGCGCCCTGCTCCGCCGCGGCGGCCGCCGCGACCGCGAGTCCGAGGACGACGAGCGTTCGAGATCCGGGAAACCGTTTCATCAGACTGATGCTCCTTTCTCCGGGCGCCGGCCGCATTTCGCCGGGCGTTCCCTGTCATCCGTGAGAACGAGCCGGGGGGTCGGAAGATTACGGGTCCGTTTCGGCCCGGGGCCGGAACTTTTCCCGACCGCTGCCGTCAAAGGGACTATCGGGGCCGCGGGATCGGTGTGCCCGGAAGGGGAGGCGGACGTGGAAATTCTCATGCAGGACATCCGGTACGCACTGCGGGGAATGCGGCGGGCGCCCGGGTTCACGGCCGCGGCAATCCTCACGCTCGCCCTCGGCATGGGCGCGACGACCGCGATCTTCTCGGTCATCCGGGCGGTCCTGCTGTCGCCGCTGCCGTACGCCGAGCCGGAACGGCGGGTCATGGTCTGGAGCAAGTGGGTCGGCTTCGACAAGACCTGGGTCGCCGACGGCGAGCTCATGGACTACCGGCGCATGGTCCCGAGCTTCGAGAGCGTGGGAGCGTGGGAAACCGACGAGGCGAATCTCACGGGCGCGGAGGGCGAGGCGGCGCGGATCGGCATGGCCGCGGTCACGGCGAACGCGTTCGCGGCGCTCGGCGCCCGGCCCCAGGTCGGGCGCGGCTTCACCGCCGACGAAGAACGACCGGGCGGCGCTCCCGTCGCGGTCCTGAGTTACGGCCTGTGGCAGAACCGGTACGGCGGCGATCCCGGCGTCCTCGACCGCATCATCGAGCTCGACGGCGTGGCGCGGCGGGTCGTGGGCGTGATGCCGCGGGGCTTCGCGCTGCCGACCGACTTCACGGCGAACGCGGCCGAGCCCTCGCAGGTCTGGATTCCGCTCCAACTCGACCTCGCGGACCTCTCCCACGGCAATCACGGCTACTACGCGGCGGCCACCCTCGTGCGCGGCGCGACGGCCGGGCGGGCGACGGCGGAGTTGAAGACGCTGGCGTCGAACCTGACGCGCCAGGGTCTCTATCCGCCGGAGATGCGCTTCGAGGCGTTCGCGGTCCCGCTCGAGACGGAAATCCGCGGGGGCGCCCGGCGCGCCCTCGTGCTCGTGTTCGGCGCGGTCATATTCCTGCTGCTGATGGCGTGCGCGAACGTGGCCAACCTCCTGCTCGCCCGGGCCGAGGGGCGCCAGCGCGAGATCTCGGTGCGCGCGGCGATCGGCGCGGGCAAGGCGCGGCTCGCGCGGCAGCTGCTGACGGAGAGCTTCGTGCTCGCGATGGCGGGAGGGATCCTCGGGCTGGGGTTCGCGTGGGCAGGCGTTCGGATCATCGCCGCGCGGGCGGCGGCCGGGTTGCCGGCGCTGGCGCCACTCGGGATCGATCCGCGCATGTTGCTCTTCGCGGCCGGGCTCTCGATCCTGACGACGTTCCTCTTCGGCCTGGCGCCGGCTCTTCAGATGCTGCGCCTCAATCTGACCGACGCGCTGAGAGAGAGCGCGGCGAACACGTCCGCGGGGCTGCGGCGCGTGGGCCTGCGCGGCATCCTCGCCGCGGCGCAGATGGCCTTGGCCGTGCTCCTGCTGCTCGGCGCGGGACTCATGCTGCGCAGCCTGGACGCGCTCATGCACATCGATCTCGGCTTCGAGCCCGAGCACGTGATCACGCTCCAGCTCCGGCCGCCCGAAGCGGCGTATCGCACGCCCGAATCCGTCGTCGCGTTCTACCGGCGGCTGCTCGAGAGCGTACGGGCGCTGCCCGGCGTGCAGGCCGCGGGCATGGTCCGGGTGCTGCCTCTGGCGAGCGAGATCGGGGACTGGGGCCTCGAGATCGAGGGCTACGTGCCGCCGCCCGGGACGCACGCCAAGGGCGACTGGCAGGTCGTGTCCGACGGCGCCTTCGAGGCGTTGGGCGAGCGCCTCGTGCGCGGCCGCGCCCTGACACCGGCGGACTCGGCGGATGCGGTGGGAGTCGGGCTCGTCAACGAGATCCTGGCAGAGACCTATTGGCCCGGACAGGATCCCATCGGCCGGCGCATGCGGATGGGCTCGAACGCGAAGCGGCCGTGGATGACGGTCGTGGGGATCGTGAGGAACGAGCGGCACAACGGTGTGACCGGGGTCGTGAAGGAGAAGTTCTACGTCCCGTACGCGCAGTTCCCCGTAGCGCGCGGCGGCGATGCGGCGCGCGGCATGACGCTCGTCGCGCGGACGGGCGCCGATCCGATGTCGCTCGTCGGTCCCATCCGCGCGGCGGTCAAGCGCATCGACCCGAATCTCCCGATCGCGAACGTCCGGCCGATGACGGACGTCGTGGACACGTCGCTCGCGACGCCGCGCCTGACGGGGTCGCTGCTCTCGATCTTCGCCGGCCTCGCGCTCCTGCTGGCGGGCGTCGGGGTTGCGGGCGTGCTCGCCTATCTCGTGAGCCGCCGCCGGCGCGAGATCGGCATTCGCATGGCGCTCGGGGCCTCGCGCGCGAACGTTCTCGGAATCGTGCTCCTGCGGGGCGTCGCCTACGCGGGCGCCGGAATCGTCGTCGGCGCCGTGGCGGCGCTCTTCCTGACGCGGCTCATGGAAGGGATGCTCTATGGAGTGGCGCCGAGGGACCCCGTGACGTTCGGGGCGGTCGTGCTGCTGCTGCTCGGCATCGCCGTCGCCGCAAGCGCCGTTCCCGCCATCCGCGCCGCCCGCGTCGATCCGCTGGAGGCGTTGCGGGGCGAGTGACACCTGCGCGCGCACCTGCGCAGGTGTCATCCTGAGCCGCGTGAGCGGCGAAGGATCCCTTCAGCCGCCGTACAACCGATCGACAAAGCGGCCCACGCCGGTGAGCGGCGAAGGACCCCTTCCGCCGCCATGCGAACGATCAACCGGGCAGGCTCCATAAAAAAATAACCGCGGCCTCCTTCGGGAAGGCCGCGGCGAGGAGGAAGGGAGAGCGGGGTCTGTGGGCCCGCTCGCCTGGGTTTCATCCGCACTTATTGAGACGTATTTTCCCCTCCCGGGTTTCGCCCTCTCGACGGAAATCTCCGGTGTGCCGCGGCGTCACGGTGCGCCGGCCCGCCGGGCTCCGGGACGCAATGTCACAGGCCCGTATAATCCCCGCCTCCGAAGGAGGGACAGCGTGATGCAGCTGCGGCGGCACCTTCTCCTGGCCGGGCTCGCGATGGGGGCGGCGCTGCGGCTGGCGGCGCAGCCGTTCGACCCGAGTCTCTTTTCCGGAATGCGCTGGCGGCTCGCGGGGCCGTTTCGCGGCGGGCGCGTGCTGGCGGTGGCGGGAGTTCCGGGGCAGCCCGACCAATTCTACTTCGGCGCGGTCGGCGGCGGCGTCTGGAAGAGCGACAATGCCGGGCGCACCTGGGAGCCGGTCTTCGACGGGCAGCCCATCGCGTCGATCGGGGCGATCGCCGTGGCGCCGTCGGATCCGCGCGTCCTCTACGTCGGCTCGGGCGAAGCCGACATGCGCTCGGACATCTCCCACGGCAACGGCATGTACCGGTCTTCCGACGGCGGCAGGACCTGGACGCACATCGGGCTCGAGGACACGCGGCAGATCGGGCGGATCGTGGTGGACCCGCGCGACGCGAACCGCGTCTACGTTGCCGCCCTCGGCCACGGATACGGGCCGAACCCCGAGCGCGGCGTCTTTCGCTCGACCGACGGCGGCCGGACCTGGTCGCGCGTCCTCTTCCGGGACGACGACACGGGGGCGATCGACCTCGCCCTCGATCCGGCAAACCCGAGAACCATCCTCGCCGCGCTCTGGCAGACGCGCCGGCCGCCCTGGAACACATATCCGCCCTCCAACGGCCCCGGCAGCGGCCTCTACCGCTCCGACGACGGCGGCGACACGTGGAAGGCGATCGCGGGGGGCTTTCCCTCCGAGAAACTCGGCCGCGTCGGCCTGGCGATTGCCCCGAGCGATGCGCGCCGCGTCTACGCGCTCGTGGACGCGAAGCAGGGCGGGCTCTACGCCTCCGAGGACGGCGGCGCGACCTGGAAACGCGCCAGCGCCGACAGGAGGATCTGGGAACGGGGCTGGTATTTCGGCGGCGTCTCGGTCGATCCGAAGGATCCGAACACGGTTTACGCCTGCAACACCTCGATGTATCGCTCGACCGACGGCGGCCGGACTTTCCTCCCGGTGAAGGGCGCGCCCGGAGGCGACGACTACCACGAGCTGCGGATCGACCCGTCGGACCCGCGCCGGATGATCGTCGGCAGCGACCAGGGAGCCGTCGTCACCGTGGATGGCGGAAAGACGTGGAGCTCCTGGTACAACCAGCCGACCGCCCAGTTCTACCACGTGGCGACCGACGACCGGTTCCCGTACTGGATCTACGGCGCGCAGCAGGACAGCGGTGCGGCCGCCACGCCTTCGCGCACCGACTATCCCTCGATCACGCTGCGCGACTGGCGGCCGATCTCGGTGGGCGGCGAGAACGGCTACGTCGCGCCGGACGAGCGCAGCCCCGAGATCGTCTACGGAGGCGGCGTCGCCCGTTTCGACTGGAAGACGCTGCAGGAACAGGATGTCGACCCGACGCTCGCGTATCCGGGCGACTACCGCGGCGAGTGGACGCTGCCGCTCACGAGGTCGCCGCGAGCGCCGTTCGCGCTCTACTTCGGCAACCAGTTCGTCTTCCGGACGACGGACGGCGGGCAGCACTGGGAAAAGATCAGCCCCGACCTGACGCGCGAGGCGCCCGGTGTGCCGCCCACGCTCGACCCCGCAACCGCCGCCGACAGCGCGACGGCCGGGCCCCGGCGCGGGGTCGTGTACGCCATCGCCGCCTCGGCGATGATCGACGGTCTTCTCTGGTGCGGCACGGACGACGGGCTCGTGTGGCGGACTCGCGACGACGGCGGGCACTGGGACAACGTCACGCCGCCGGACCTCGGCCCCTGGTCCAAGGTCGGCGTCCTCGAGGCGTCCCACTTCGACGTGGACAGCGTGTACGCGGCGGTCGACCGCCACCGGCTCGACGACCTCGCCCCGTACATCTACCGCACGCGCGACGCCGGGAAGACCTGGACACCGATCGCGCGGGGCATTCCGGCCGGCAGCTTCGTCAACGTCGTGCGTGAGGATCCGGAGCGCCGGGGGCTTCTCTACGCGGGAACCGAAACCGGAGTCTTCGTGTCCTTCGACGACGGCGACCACTGGCAGCCCCTGCAGATGAACCTGCCCAACTGCTCCGTGCGCGACATCTCCGTGCGCCGGGGCGACCTCGTCATCGGGACCCACGGGCGCTCGTTCTGGGTGCTCGACGATCTGTCGCCGCTGCGCCAGCTCGACCCGAAGGCGGCGGCGGCGAGCGTGTGGCTCTTCGCGCCACGCGACGCCGTGCGCCTGAACCCGGCCGGCTTTCAGGGCACTCCGGATCCGAAGGACGAGCCCGCGGCCGAGAACCCCCCGAGGGGCGCGGTCCTCGACTACGTCCTGAAGACGCCGGGCTCGCCGGTCGTCATCGAGATCCTCGACGCGAAGGGAGGCGTCGTGCGCCGCTACGCGAGCGACGACAAGATCGAGCCTCCGGACCTGCAGAAGATCCAGGTCACCGAGGACTGGGTCCCGCCTCCCCGGCCGCCCGCGGCCTCGGCGGGAATGCACCAATACGTCTGGGACCTGCACTACGAGGCGCCAAAGGAGCTGTCGCGATCGCGCCGATCGCGAGGCGCCGGCGTCTGGGCGCCGCCCGGCCGCTACGCCGTGCGACTCTCGGCGGACGGGCGCACGCTCACGCAGCCTCTCGTCGTCGTCAAAGACCCGAGGGTCCCGGCGTCGGACGAAGGCCTCGTCCGGCAGTTCGAGCTCGCGCGCCGGGTCGAGGCGGAGAGGGTCCGCCTTGCCGCCGCACTCGGGTCCGCCGCGTTGCTGCGCAGGCAGGCGGCGGCTCTCTCGGAGAAGGCCTCGGGAAACGGCTCGGCGGCGCTTGCCGAATTCGAAAGGGAGCTCGTTCCCGTCGCGGGGCCCGCCGTGAGCCCCGAGGAGTTCTACAACCTCAGCGACGCGGCGCCGACGAGCCTCCTGCGCCTGACGGTTTCGCTCGCTCGTTTCCAGGGCACGGTCGAGAGCGCGGACGCCGCGCCCACGCCCGACGCCGTCGCGGGGTTCGGGCAGCGACAGGAGGCCGTCGAGCAGGGGCTCGCGCGCTGGAAGGACTTTCTCAGGACCGGGCTTCCGAAGGCCAATGCGGCCCTGGCGGCCGCGGGGCTGGCGCCGATCCGGCTCGAGTGACGGGAGGGCGGGCGACCGCGGCGACGGTGGACATCGAAGGCATCCGCAACGGGGTTCCGGGGACCGTTCGGATTCCCGCGGCGCATTCTGGAGTCGGCCCGATCCTGCTCGGGCGCACCCCCGTGACGAACCGCGAATACGCCGCGTTCCTCGCCTCGGGCCGCGGCGCCGCGCCGCCCTGGTGGACCGATTCCGACTTCTCCGCGCCAGGACAGCCGGTCGTCGGAGTGAGCTGGGGCGACGCGATGGCCTTCTGCGCATGGCTCTCGGAGGTCGCGGGCGGGCTCTGGCGGCTGCCGACGCAGGCAGAGTGGGAACACGCGGCGTGCGGAGGTCTCGTCGCGCCGGCGACGTCCTGGGGCGGCGCGATTCCCGCCGGCGAAATTCCCTCGGGTCCGCTGCGCGGCCCGTGGGAAGCCGGTCGCGGAACGCCCAACGGCTACGGGCTTTTCGACATGGGAACGATCGTCCACGAGTGGTGCCTCGACTGGGATCGTCCGGGGCGGCGCGCGAGCCGCGGCGGCTCGTGGCGCCATGCGGTGCGCTGGTCGGCGCCGTCGGCGAAGAGCAGTCTCGTGCCGGAGGCGCGTTACTCCGACTACGGATTTCGCGCCGCGATGGAAGTCGAAGCGGCGCCGGAAACTCCTTGACCCCCTCGGCGCAGGACATGTTATAAATAGCTGAAGCTGCGGTGGACCCGGGATCATCGAAGGGTGAAGGAGCGCAGACGAGCTTGGAAGCAGGAGACAGGACATCGTGAAACCGGGGCGGGCGCCGAGTTGCGCCCGCTTCTTTTTTTGCGCCCTCGCGGCGCGTGGGGCATAGGGAGGCAGCGACATGACCTTGAGACCTGTGGGTCCCTCGAACGATCGCGTGGCCCGGCGCCTGGTCCAGGCGGGCGGCTTCGTCTTCTACCTTCTCTCGGTCCAGGCCCTGGTGACGGCGGGGGTCGGCGCGCACGTCTTTTTCTCGGGAGGGAGCGCCCAGGATCTGCTGCTGCCGTCCATGTCGGGGATCCTGGCGTGCTGCTATGCGCTCGTCGGGTTCCACCTGCGCCGTTACCGGCTCTGGGCGCGGAATTTCGCGTTCGCGTTTGCCGGGATCAGCCTTTTTGCCTTTCCCATCGGGACGGGCCTCGGCCTGGTGATCGTGGGCTGCGTCGCCGGGGCCAACCGCGCCCGGATCTTCCCGCAGCTGCGCCAGCGCCCTGTCGCCTCCGAGAAGGAGTGGCCGCTGCTGCGCTTCGAGCCGGAGTTCGCCCCCGAGCAGGCCGGCTAGCGTTCCGGTTGGCGCGGGGGTCGGCCTGGAGGCCGAGTTGCGAGATACTCCTGCGATGCTGAACCGGGCCTTCGTCACTTCCGCCCTGGATCTGCCAGGTTACAGGATCTCTCGGAACTACGGCATCGTGCGGGGGATCGTCGTCCGTTCGAGGAGCATCGTCGGCACCATCGGCGCCGGGATCCAGAGCCTCTTCGGCGGCAACATCACGCTCTGGACCGAGATGTGCGAGCACGCCCGCCAGGAAGCCTTCGATCTCATGGCGCGGCACGCGGAGCAGATGGGCGCCAACTCCGTGATCGCATTCCGCTATGACGCCAACGAGATTTCGGCGGGCGTCACCGAGGTGCTCGCTTACGGGACGGCCGTTCTCGTCGAGCCGGAGCGGTAGGAAGCGCGATGTCCGGGGACGAGTCGCTGCGGCTCGGCACGGTGATGCTGGGCGTGCGGGAGATGGACCGATCCGTTGCCTTCTACCGCGACCGGCTCGGGCTCGCCGTGCAGTTTGCCTCGGCCGAGTTCTCGTTCCTGTCGGCCGGCGGCGTGGCGCTGGTGCTCCGCGCGGCGGCGGGCCTCGAGCCCGCGGGCGACGCGCGGTGGAGCGAGCTCGTGTTCCACGTCGAGGACATCGACGCCGCGTACCGGCGGCTGCGGGAGCGGGGCGTCGAGTTCCGCATCGAGCCCCGGATCGTCACGGGAGACAAGCTGGCGGCCGACTTTCGGGATCCGGACGGCCACGTGCTTTCGATCCTCGGCATCCGCCGCGGTGGGAGGTAGTTCGATGAAAGGCATCCTGATCTGGGTCCTGCTCGGCGCGCTGCTCGGGATCGTAGCGGCTTCCTTCATCGTCCCGCCCATGCTGTCCTGGTACAACGAGGCCGGCTACCTCGCCAAGGGCGGCCAGCCCGCCGCGATGGTCAACCTGCCCGAGGTCGTGCGCTACTCGACGACGCGCCTGATGCAGGGCCAGGCGATCGGCGGCCTGATTGGCGCCGCGCTCTTCTTCGTGCTCGGCCTGTCCTTCGGCGGCCGGCGCAAGCGCCGCACGGCCGATGCCGCGGCGGCCGCTCCGCCCCAGCGCATCCAGTAGTCGCGCGCGGCACGCCTTCTCGCGGGCCGCGCGGTCTCCCTCGATTGGGACGGCGGTGGGAAATTGGGCCGATTCGAGGTGCCGTCCGTGCCTCCGACCGACCGTACCCTCGGCCGGCGCGACGATCGCCAGGAACAGGAAAAAGGCCGGCGACCCGGAGGGCCGCCGGCGCGAAGGGAGGAACGGGGGAGACCCGATCAGTTGTCGCTGCCAGAGTCGTCGCTTCCGTGGTGGCCGCTGCCGCTGCCGCCCGACGTCGGGTTGACGCCGCCGGCGTTGCCGCCGCCCGTCTGGCCGCCGTGGTCGTCGCCGGCGTCGTGGTTGGAGCCGTCGTCGGTCCCGCCACCGGTGTTGCCGCCGCCGGTCTGGCCGCCGTTGTCATCGCCGGCGTCGTGGTTGCCGCCGTCGTTACCATTGTCGTCAGCGCCGTCCTCGAGCTTGATCTCGCTCGCGGTCAGCGAGCCGTCGGCCGCCTTGTTCGCATGGACCTCGACCGTGTCGCCGATCCGGGGGCTGCCGAGGATCTGCGTCGCGGAATCGATGCCCACGACAGACCCGGAGATCGTCCAGGAAGTGTCCCCGATCGCCTCGACGATGCCCATGAATTCGACTTCCAGACCCGGGGCGTCGTCCTCTTTGGAAATGCGGTCGGCAACCATCGTGCCCGTGCCGTCGTCATGGAACTTGACCTCGACGAAGTCGCCGAGGCCCGGATCGCCTTCGAAGACGGTCTGGTCCGTGATCGCGAAGACCCTGGTGTCGATCGTCCACGCGGTGTCCGTGATGTTCGTGACCGTGCCCTTGAGCTCCTGGTCCTGGCCGGCCTCGGCGGTGCCCGACGCGGCGCGAATGTCGGCGGCGCGCAGCGTCCCCGCCGTCGTCGGCACGAGAGAGGCCGACACGATCGCTCCCGGACGCAGGTCGCGCGCGGAGCGCAGTCTGCCGGAGCTGCTGATACCCGAGAAGCCCGTGGTTCTGTCGATCTCGATCTCGACGCCCTGTACCTCGATGTGGCGTCGGTCGTCGGCAATCCGCCCGATCGCGCCCGTCACGGAGAGCGGGCTCTTCGACTCGACGACGACGCGGTCTGCGCGAAAGCGACCGTCCGCCTCCCGCTCTCCGACGCGAAGCGTCACCGACGTGCCGGGCGCCAGGGTCGGCGCAGCGAGCGAACGCCCGGAAGCCATCTCGGTCACGCTTCCCGCGAGGCGAAAGTGCGCCGGAACGCCGACCAGGGCGATGTCGTCGCCCTTGACGGCCGCCACCGTGCCCGACCACGTGCCGGCGCTCTGCGCGGCGCGCGCGGCCGCCGCTCCGAATACGAGAACCATTGCCGCGACCGCCAGGGATGTCCGTTTTCTCGAGGGAACCATGGGAACCTCCTTCCGGTCGGGGATGTGTTCGACCGGCCGGAGCAGGTTAGGATGTGCCCGGGCGCGCCGCGGCGACTTTCATTTGGCGCTCATCGAACCTTGAGGCGCCCTTAATGCGGACCGAGTCGTGCTGAATGAATTCCTGATCGAAGGCCCCGGTGACGCAGCGCACACGATCGTGCTCGCGCACGGCGCGGGTGCGCCGATGGACTCGCCTTTCATGAACCGCGTGAGCGCGGGGCTGGCCGCGCACGGGATCCGGGTCGCGCGCTTCGAATTTGCGTACATGGCGAAGCGGCGCACGGAAGGCAAGCGCGGCGCGCCGGACCGCGAGCCCGCCCTGCGCGCGCGCTGGAAGGAAGTGATCGAGCAGTTCGGCGGCGGGCCCCGCGTCGCCGTCGGGGGCAAGTCGCTCGGCGGCCGGATCGCGAGCATGGTCGCCGACGAGGTGAAGGCGCGCGGGCTCGTGTGCCTCGGCTACCCGTTCCACCCGCCCGGCGACCCCTTGCGCCTGCGAACAGCCCACCTGGCGGACCTTCGCACCCCCACGCTCATCGTCCAGGGCACGCGCGACCCCTTCGGCACGCGCGAGGACGTCGCGGGCTACTCGCTTTCGGGCGCGATCCGGATCGCGTGGCTCGAGGCCGGCGACCACTCCTTCAAGCCGCCGGCGCGGTCCGGCCGGACGGAGGCGCAGAACCTCGAGGAAGGGATCGCTGCCGTCGCCGCGTTCGTCCTGGGGCTAGCGAAGTAAGCGCCCGGTTTCCTCGAGCGGGTCGGCCGGGGCGGGCGCGTGCAGAAGCGGCCGAGCGAACGGCCGCACGAGACGGCCGAGGATGCTGCCGGCCGGCTCGCCGCGGGCGAGGTCCTTCAGGCGCCGGACCTGCTCCACGGCGAGGTAACCCACCGGGAGAAGCCAGATCAGCGACCACGCCAGGCCGTCTCCGGCCCCGAACGCGGAAAGCGATACGAGGGTGTTCAGCACGGACGCGGCGAGCAGGACCGACGCGGTGATCCGCCCCCAGCGCACGGCGTCGAAGCCGAAGCGGCCCGCGAGCGACTCCTGCTCGCCGACCGAGAGAAACGCCAGCACGGGCTCGAGGACCTTGAAGCGATCCTGCAGGCTCTGCTCGTCGAGCGCGACGGCGGCGGCCGGCGTCGAGTCGTTCGGCTTGCGCAGGGACTGCCACAGGGCAGCCCCCAGGACGACGGGAAGCGACCCCATCGGCTCCTGCCCCGCGATCACGCTCGCCATCCGCAGGGCCGATTCGCCGAAGAGGTACGCCGCGATCGGAAGAGACGGTGCGATCCAGCCGGGCAGGTCGAGCGTGCCGCCCGCGTTGCCGACGAGGAACGCGACGAGCCCGAGAACGCCGATGACGAAGAGCGGCACAGCCGAGGCGATCGTCATCTTCAGGGCGGGCGCCCCGAAGTCCCGCTCCATCTTCTTCTGGAGCTCGGCGGGCAGCAGGCCGGCGAGCGGGGAGAGAAGGATGGCGAAACGCCGTTTTCCGAGGTCGCTGCGGCGGTCGCGGCGATCGCCGGCGCGGACCTCTTCCGAGACCGGGTCGTAGCGCTCGAGACGCCGGATGGCGTGGTTCTCCGGCCAGGCGGCAAGGCGGTATCGCACTCCTCCGCCCGCGTTCGGCTCCGCGTCGAGGACCTCGAAGATCCGGCCGTCCCACTCGACCGCCGTGCCCGGATACTCGGCCGTGCGAAGTGTTTTCGCGCTGCGCGCGGTCCAGGCCTTCTCGAACGGGCAGACCAGCTCGATCTCGCCGCTCTCCCGGATCCTGACCTGGTCGGCGCCAAAGGCCCGCGGCGGCATCATGGGGGAAACCTCCGTCGGACGAGCTTACACGGGCTCCGTCGTCTTGAGGGGCGCTCGACGCGCCCGACGGGAGCGCGGAGGGGTGCACGGCGCAGTTCGCGAAATTCTCGGAAGGGTATAGCTTTATGGGATGGCCCGTGGTTGGGGCAGGAGCGAAGAGGATCTCGGCGCCGAGAAGGAGGCCGCGCGCGAGGCGGCGCAGAAGGCCGCGGCGCGGCCCGACCGGGCGCACGCGGAAGAGCTCGCGCGGCGCCGGTCGCTCGAGCTGTCGCTGGCCCGCATCGAGGACCTGCTGGGCAAGACCGAGAACCCCGGCCGGCGCGCGGCGCTCGAGACGGCCCGCGCCGAGTTGCAGGAGCGGCTCGCGACGGGCGGCCCGGACACAGTCCCGCGATGAGGGTCGCGACCTGGAACGTCAACGGGATCCGCGCCCGCGAATCCCAGGTGCGGGAGTGGATCGCGCGCGACCGCCCCGACGCCGTGTGCCTGCAGGAGATCAAGGCGAAGCCCGAGCAGGTGCCGGCGATGCTCTTCGAGTCGGAGGGCTACTGGTGCTACTGGCACGGCGCGGGGGGCTATTCCGGCGTGGCGCTGCACGTGCGCAAGGAGCTGTGCCCGGACCGGCCGACCTTCACCCACCCCGAGTTCGATCACGAAACCCGCATCGTCGCGGCCGACATCGGAACGATCACGGTGGCGTCGGTCTACGTGCCCAACGGCGGAAAAGACTATCCGGCCAAGCTGCGCTTCCTCGAGGCGCTCGAGGGCTATGCGCGGGAGCGCCGCGCGGCCGGACGCGAGCTCCTGATCTGCGGCGACCTGAACGTGGCGCGCACCGACCGCGACGTGCATCCGAAGGAAAGAAAGGCCGGCGCGATCGGCCAGCGCGAGGACGAGCGGGCCCTGTTCGAAAAGCTGATGTCGCACGGCCTCGTGGACGTCGGCCGCGCGCTCGACCCGGACAACGAAGGCCTCTTCACCTGGTGGCCGCCATGGCGAAACATGCGGCAGCGCAACATGGGTTGGAGGATCGATTTCATCCTGGCGAGCGAGTCGCTCGCGCAACGCGCGAAAGTGTGCGTCGTGCGGCCGGAGGTCGGCACGAGCGACCACGCTCCCGTCATCGCAGATTTCGACTGAGGAGGTTTCATGAGGACATCCCGGGCCCTGCTGGGAATGGTCGCACCTCGGCACGACGCCTAAGGCGCCGGGGGCGTGGAGCGCGGGACGCCTCCGGCGCGCTTCGGGTTCATCACGAAGGCGTTTGCCGGGCTCTCGATTTTCGGGTTGGTCCGCGTCGTGGAGATCCATCGCGACAGGGACACGCCGCAAAGCACCGCGACGAGGGCGCCGAACAGGAAGATCGCCTGCGCGGAGCGACGCGACGGCCGTCCGTCCCGAAGCGAGCGCGACACCGGCAGCGATGATCGGCGCGGCGAGCGCCAGCAGCGGCAGCCCGAAGCGGCCCTCGACCTCCACCGGCAGGTAGAGCGCGAGGCAGGCGCCGGCGACGAGCGCGGTGCTCAGGACGACGAAGGCGCCCGCGTCGAGCTCGCGCCGCCGGATCACCCGGAGATGCCGACGAGGATCCCGGCCAGCGCCGCGTACACCAGCAGGTAGCCGAAGACCGCGAGCGGCCAGCGGTACCACGGCTCGAGGTCCGTCACGTACGTGAACGGCAGATCGGGGTCGATCATCCCGAAGCCGTGCAGCGCGAGGGTCGCGAGGTAGTGCAGCGGGTGGTTGCGCAGGAAGAGGGCCGGCGTCGCATCGCCGCGGTAGAGCGGATTCGTGTAGACGAGGAATGGCGACCGATCCGGCTGGACCAGCGTCGCGTACTTCAGCGCGGCCATCCCCCAGATCGCCTGCTGCCGGTACAGGTCCTTCTCGATGAGCGGGTTCAGCGTCCCGAACAGCCGGTGGTTGATGAGGACCTGCGGAATGAATGGCGGAACGAGCCCGGCGATCGCCGCACCGGCTCCCGCGAAGCCGACGTCGCGCCAGCGCGCGCGCGCACCGCCCAGACGAGCACGAGCGCGACGACGACCACGATGTTCGCGGGCCGCACGGCGACGGCGGCAGCGGCGAAGAAGAAGGAGAGGAAGATCTGGCGCGTCGGCGAGCGCGGCGCGCCGCGGCCGGGCGCCTTCCACGCGAGGGCGACGCTGACGAGGATGAGCACGGCCGACAACAGGTCGCTCAACGTCTCGGAGACGTGGAGGAGAAGGATCGGATTCAGCGCGCCGACCGCGTAGGCGAGCACGCCGAGCCCCGGGGAGTCGAAGACGTCGGCGAGCCTGCGGCCGACGTAAGCGCAGGCGACGAGGTAAACGGCGAGCTGCACGGCGAACACCAGGAGCCCGCGAGCTCCTCCTGGGGCATGGCGCGGAATCCCGAGACCGCCGCCAGGAAGAGCGGATACCCGTACGTGCGGATGTCGGTCGGCCAGGCCAGCAGGCCCTGCGTGCGGATGATCTCGCTCAGGGAGTAGTAGCCCCACGAGTCGTAGATGAAGGCGGGGTAGGCCTCGACGAACCAGTAGCACGCAAGCGCGACGGACGCGATGGTCGCCCCGAGGGCGATGCGCCGGCGCTTCCCGCCCGCGGCCATGCTCACGGCGCGATCCCGCCCGGGCCGCGAAAGCGCAGCAGCCGGTAGCCGTACGCGCCCGTGCGGTACAGCTCCCGGTAGGCCGCGCCGCTCTCGAGCAGGCCGTCGAGGTCGGACGCGCTCACGGCGAGCTCGGACTCGATGGCGGTCCGGTGCTTCGGGATGCGCTCGAGGAAATAGTCGACGGTCGGCGCCGCGGCGTCGGACAGGTCGAGCTCTTCCTGGAGGCGAAAGCCGGCGCCGGCGGCCGCCAGGAGGAAGCGATCGAGCCGCGGGAGGCTCTGCGGCCGGTCGTTCGCGGCGAGCGCGAACTCGTCGAGCACCACGACCGTGGCATTCGGGGATGACAGATCCCGGACCTTTCGGAAGAGCGTCTCGCATTCGATGTATTGCGAGGACTCCTGGAAGAGGACGATGTCGAAGCGCCCCTGCGGCTCGAACGTCTCGAGCGGTGTCGTGTGGACGCGGATCCGATCGCCGAAACGTTCGCGCGCGGCCGCCGCCTGCACCGCATCCGGCGTGATGCCCTCGGCGTCGTAACCGAGCGAGCCGAGGCGCGCGAGCGTGGTCCCGAGGCCGATCCCGACTTCGAGCAGGCGCGCGGGCGCGGGGGGCAGGCGGGAGAGGAGCAGGGCGGTCGAGCGCTCCTGCGCCGCGGCGATGGAATCTCCCGCCGCCTCGAAGAGGCCGTAGTGCATGTTCTCCGCGCGTCCCTCTTCCCGCGTCAGGACGTTCAGGAGCACGTTCAGGGGAAAGGGGAAGTCGCGGTACCGCAACACAGGCGGAGAATCTTATCGGAACGACCGCGCGGCACGATCGCGCCCGATCGGGAGGTAAGCTTGGCCGCGTTGCCGATGATTTCCCTTTCCGACATCCGCGCCGCGGCCGAGCGGCTCGCGGGCCGCATCCACCGCACGCCGCTGCTGTCATCCGCGTCAGCTCGGCGAGCGGGCCGGCGCGCGGCTCTTCCTCAAGTGCGAGAGCTTCCAGAAGACCGGCTCGTTCAAGGCGCGCGGCGCGCTCAACAAGGTGCTGTCGCTGTCGAGGCGCGGAGCGCGCCCGCGGGCTCATCACCGTCTCGGCCGGCAACCACGCGCAGGCCGTGGCCTGGGCGGCGCGCACGGCGGGCGCGCCGTGCCGGTCGTCATGCCGGTGGACGCGCCGCGCTCGAAGCTCGAGGCGGTGCGCGGCTATGGCGCCGAGATCGTGCTGCATCGCGGATCGCACCACGCTCTTCGACCGGCTGCACGAGGAGCGAGAGACGCACGCGGCCTGACGTTCGTCCACCCGTTCGACGATCCCGTCGGTGCTCGCCGGCGCCGGCACCGCGGGCCTCGAGATCGCCGAGGACGCGTGCCGACGTCGAGTGTCGTGCTCGTCCCGGTCGGCGGCGGCGGCCTGATGGCGGGCGTGGCCTCGGCGGTCAGGCAGCTGCGAGCCCGGCGCGCGCGTGATCGCCGTCGAGCTCGAGGCCGGCCCGGGCCTCGCGCCGGCGCTCGCCGCCGGCAAGCCGGTTCCGGTCGCCGCGCCCGGCGACGCTGGCCGACGGCATGACGCCGCCGTTCGTCGGCGCGCTGCCGCTCGCGATCGCCGCGAGGCCGTGGACGAGATCGTGACCGTGACCGAAGCGGCGATCCGCGAGGCGATGGCGATCCTGATGACGCGCGCAAAGCTCTACGTCGAAGGCTCCGGCGCGGCGGCGACCGCCGCGCTGCTCGCCGGCAAGATCGCGCTCCGCGAACGGCGCGCGCGTGGTCGCGATCGTCTCGGGCGGCAACGTGGATCTCGAAAAGATCGCATCGTTGGTGTGACGCGTCCATGCGACGTCATCGCGAGGAGCCCTTCGGCTCCGCTCAGGGCAGGCTCCGCGACGAGGGGCCCCGGACTCGACACGCGGCCATCTCGATCGAGTACGGGGTCCCTCCCGTCGCTCGGGATGAGGGCAACAGGCGCTCGGGATGCCGGCGACCGGACGGTTCTGCCGTCCGCCGTCCGTGCTCACGCCGTCCTGGCGAGCGAACTGCGGTACTTCTGCGTCGCGTATCCGACGATGGCGCCCACCAGCGCGCCGGGAAGCATGATCTCGAAGTAGTAGTGCTTGCCATTGGGTCAGGCATCGCGGCGACGATCCACGCGAGGAGCGAGCCCGACGGCGAGGCCGAAGAAAACTCCGAGCGACAGCGAGTGGACCTTGCGCGCGAAGAAGCCGATCGAGAGCCCCGCCACGAGCGCCCTTGAAGGTCGAGCCGATGACGATGCCCACGAGCTGATTGCGGACTTCCGGCGTGAAGTAGGCCGTCAGACCGTCGAAGATTCCGAGCACGCCCCCGAGCAGCAGTCCAAAAAGCGGTTTGCTCATTGTTCCTCCACCCTTCTATTCAACGACGGCCCGGAATTCCTTTAACGCCTCCGGCAGAGAAGAGAAGGACCGTCCGCATGACGAGGTAGGCGAGCACGAGCAGGATGGCCGTCCGGTAGCGAGAAAAGAAGCGCCCGGCCCGCTCGAGAAGGCTCTCCCGATGCGTCCACACGCGCTCGCCGTCGAGAAAGCGGGCGACCTCGGCGGCCAGCTCGGAAGCCGCCCCGTAGCGCTCCCGCGGCTCGGCCGCCATCGCGCGGAGCACGATCGCCTCGAGCGGGCGCGGGACATCGGGGTCGATCCGACGCGGAGGCACCGGCGCGAGGCGGGCCTCTCCGCGGACCCGGCGCTCGGCCGCCGCGTCGTCGAAGGGCGCGCGTCTGCGTCAGCAGGAAGTGCAGGATCGCTCCGAGGGCGTAGACGTCGGCGGCGGTCCCGACCCGCGTCGGTCGATCCCTCGGCCTGCTCGGGGGCCATGTACGCGGGCGTGCCGATGATGGTCCCGGCGGCGGTCGAGGAAGACGAGGGCGCCGGGTGCCGGCGAGGCGGAAGACTCACCGGCGCCGTCCGCCAGGACCCTGGCCACGCCCCAGTCCATGACGAGCACCTCGCCGAAAGGGCCGATCATCACGTTCTCGGGCTTCAGGTCCCGGTGCACCACGCCGTGCGCGTGGGCGAAGGCGACGGCCTCGCAGATGCGCTGAAAAGCGCGCAGGCGCTCCGGCAGCGCCATGCCCCCGGCGAGCTGGTCGAGCCGCTTGCCGTCCACGCGCTTCATCGCGTAGTAGACGCGGCCGTCCGGAAGCGTCCCGGCGTCGTGCACCGGCACGATGCCCGGGTGCTCGAGCCGCGCGATCACCCGCGCTTCGGCGCGCATGCGCTCGACGATCTCCGGGCGTGCGGCAGCGGTGGAGACGACTTTCAGCGCGACCCTGCGGCCGAGGACCGTGTCCTCGGCGAGGTAGACCGTGGCCATCCCGCCCCGTCCGAGCTCCTCGAGCGGGCGGTACTTCGTCTCGCCGAGGTCCGGCCACTCGGCGACGCGCTTGAGATGCCGGACGGTCTCGTCCGAAAGCCACCTCATTCCGACACTCCCAGCAGGCTCCTCGCCTCCTCGCGGAACTCCCGGTCGCTCGTCGTGATCTCGCGCAGCTTCTCGAGAACGATGCGCCGGAACTCCCGCCGGGCGAAGGCGAGGAAGTTCGTCACCTGCGTGACCGGCAGGTGGAGTTCCTCGGCGAGCCGCTCGTAGGTGAGGCGCTCGCTCCGGATCGCGGTCGAGCTCGTAGCGCTCGAAGATCCGGAAGGGGAGGTCCTTGCCGCGCAGGGCGCACTCCTCGCGCAGCGTCTCGACCGAGAGGGCGAAGAGGCTGCGGACGAACTCGTCGTGGAAGTACTGCTCCATCGTCCGGTCGGCGGCGGGTGCGAGCGCGCGAGCTCGCCTTCGGCGAGCTCGAAATCGAGCGGGACGACCGGGGCGCCGGGCGAGCGCTTCTGCCGGAGCGCGGCCTTCCTCTCGTTCGCGACGTAGCGGTCGAGGCAGGTGCGCAGGTAGGTGCGGAAGCTGCCCTTGTCCGGGTCGTAGGCCGCGAAGAACTCCTTCTCGAGCGCACGCGCGAAGAAGCCCTGCGTCAGGTCCTTGGCCTCCTCGTTGGCCTCGCGATGCCGGATGCGCAGGTACTTGTAGATCGGCTTCCAGTAGGCCGCGACCAGGATGGAGAGGCCCCGCTCGCGCTCGATGAGGCTGGCGCTCTGCGCCGCGAGGACGGCCGAATGCCGCGTCGCGGGAAACTTGCCCGATCCCTCCCCGATCCCGGTGTCGTCGGCCATGACTGCGGTATATCGTATGAGGGTGACGCCGGAAGCGACAGCCGTGGCCGACGCCAACCTCGCTTTTTATCGCGCCCTCGAGGCCCGCGACCTCGAGACCATGGCTTCCGTCTGGTACCACGACGAGTCGGTCAGCTGCGTCCACCCGGGCTGGCACCGCCTCGACGGGTGGGTCGAGGTCGAGCGGTCGTGGGCAAATATCTTTGCCAACTCGCGTCCCTGGGCCGTGTCGTGCGAGGAGATCCGGATCGCGCTCGCCGGAGACCTCGCCTGGGTCACGTGCGTCGAAATCATCGTCCCGTTCGGCGCGGACGAGGAGTCGGAGGCCGCGAGGATGCAGGCCACCAACCTCTTCGGCCGCGTCGACGGCCAGTGGCGCCTCGTCCACCACCACGCATCGCCGTCCCCGACCGGGGAGGGGATGGCGGAGGAGCCGGTCAACTAGGGCCGGCTCCGTGAAGACAGGCTCGTCTCGAGAGAGGATGTTCGTGAAAGCTCAGACCGATCTTGCTGCTGGCTGCCGTTGCCAGCCTGTCGCTCACCGCGGCGTGCAAGAAGATGCCCGACGTCGCGGCGGTGCCGGCTGCGGTCGCTCGCGGACACGATCTACACGGGCGGCGACATCGTCACGATCAACGACGCCCAGCCCGCCGCAGAGGCGGTCGCGGTGAAGGATGGCAAGATCCTCGCCGTCGGCGCTCGCGCCGACATCGAGCGCGCCAACAAGGGGCCGGCCACGAAGGTCGTCGATCTCGCCGGCAAGGCGCTGTTGCCGGGTTTCCTCGACCCGCACAGCCACTACATCAACGCGCTCACGTTGGCCAACCAGGTCAATGTGTTCGCCGCCGCCGGCGGGGCCCGGCAAGGACGTCGACGCGATCGTCGCCGAGATCTAGGAAGTTCCGCGACGCGCGCAAGATCCCCGAGGGCGAGATCATCATGGCCTACGGCTATGACGAGACCGAGCATGCCCGGCGGGCGCACGCTCAGCCGCGACGATCTCGACACCGGACTTCCCGAACAACCCGGTGATGGTCGGGCACGTCTCCCTGCACGGCGCGGTCCTCAACTCGGCCGCCATGAAGAAGTACGGCATCTCCGCCGCGACGAAGACCCCGCGGGCGGCATCATCGTTCGCAAGAAGGGGTCGAACGAGCCCGACGGGCTGGTGATGGAGACCGCATTGATGCCGATCTTCGCCTCCCTGCCCAAGCCGACCGCGGAACAGGAGGTCGAGTCGAGCAAGGCCGGCCAGATGATGTACGCCGCGGCCGGAATCACGACGGCGCAGGAAGGCGCCACGCACGCGACGGACATCGCCCTCATGCAGCGCGCGGCCGCCGGTCGGCGCCACGCTCATCGACATCGTCGCCTTTCCCTTCATCCTCGACCTCGATCCGATCCTGAAGGACAACCCGCCCGCGACGTTCGGCGCAGTACAAGAACCGCCTCAAGCTCGGCGGCGTGAAGATCACGCTCGACGGCTCCGTCTCAGGGCCGGACCGGCTTTTTCACCACGCCCTATCTCGTCGACGGCCCGAACGGCCAGAAGAACTGGACCGGCGAGCTACCCTTCCCCCAGGACACCGTCAACGGCGTGGTTCAAGCGCGTCTACGACCTCGGCCTGCCCTTGAACGTGCACGCCAACGGCGACGCCGCGATCGACGTGCTGCTGAAGGCGCACGAGTTCGCCGCCGCGGGAAGCCTCGACAAGAACCGTCGAACGACGGTGATCCACTCGCAGTTCGTGCGTCTCGACCAGCTCGACAAGTACGTCGCCTACAAGCTCATCCCGTCGTTCTTCACGGAGCACGCCTACTACTTCGGCGACACCCACGTGCGGCAGATCGCGGCAAAGAGCAGGCCTACTTTCTGAGCCCGATGCGCACGGCGATCGACAAGGGGCTGCGTCCGACGAATCACACCGATTTCAACGTGTGCCCCATCGACCAGATGTTCGTGGTGTGGACCGCCGTCAACCGCGTCTCCCGCGGCGGCGAGGTGATCGGACCGGACCAGCGCGTCACGCCGCTCGAGGCGCTGAAGGCGATCACGATCAACGCGGCCTACCAGTACTTCGAGGAGAAATCGAAGGGCTCGATCGAGCCCGGCAAGCTCGCGGACCTCGTGATCCTCGACAAGAATCCGCTCAAGGTAGGCCCGATGGCGATCAAGGACATCCAGGTCGTCGAGACGATCAAGGAAGGCAAGACGATCTACAAGGCGAACTAGCCGGAGAGTGCGATGAAAGTTCTGAAGATTCTCGGTTGGATCGTCGCGGCGCTCGTGGTCGCGCGCCGGAATCCTGCTCGCGTGGCTGGTCCTGCGATCTCCGGACCGGCTGCCGCCGTCCGACCGAGAAGGTCGAGCCGACGCCCGGAGCGCCTGGCGCGCGGCGAGTACCTGGTCCACCACGTCGCGGACTGCCTGCCCTGCCACTCCGACGTCCACGGCGGACCGCTTCGCGTCTCCCGTCAAGGCCGGCACGGAAGGACAGGGCGGCTATCCCGTTCGACAAGAAGCTCGGCGTGCCGGGCGTGGTGCAGGCGCAGAACATCACGCCGGATCCGGAGTACGGCCTCGGCGCCTGGACCGACGGCGAGGTCATGCGCGCGTGCGCGAGGGCGTCGACCGCAAGGGCAAGGCCCTCTTCCCGATGATGCCCTACGCGGTTCTTCCACGCGATGAGCGACGAGGACGCGCGCTCGATCGTGGTCTACCTGCGCACGCTCAAGCCCATTCACCACGAGATCGCAAGCGCGCAGCTCGACTTTCCGGTGAACCTGCTCGATCAAGTTCGCTCCGAAGCCGATCACCGGGCCCGTCCCGGCGCCGGATCCGAAGGACACGCTGGCCTACGGCAAGTACCTCGTCACGATGCGGCCCTGCCGCGACTGCCACACGCCGCACGACGACAAGGGCCAGCTCGTCCCCGGGCATGGACTACTCGGGCGGATGGGAGATGGTCGGGCCCTGGGGCCGCGTCGTGATCGGCCGAACATCACGCCCGATTCCGACAACTTCATGGGCCAGGCGAGCCGGGAGGAGTTCATCGGCCGGTTCAAGTCGTTCGAAGGCATGAACGGCGACAACGCGCCGATGGCGCCGCCGGGCAAGAACACCGTCATGGCATGGACGCGCTTCGCGGGCATGACGCGCGAGGACCTCGGCGCGATCTACGACTACCTGAAGACGGTCAAGCCCATCAAGAACAAGGTCAACCCGTTCCCGGACGCGAAGAACGAGTGACGGAGCACAGCCCATGAAGGCCATTCGCGTCCACGCGCCCGGCGGCCCCGAGGTTCTGCGCTACGAGGACGTGCCCGAGCCGCAGCCGAAACCCGGCGAGGCGGTCGTGCGCGTCGAGGCGGCGGGCCTCAATTTCATTGACGTCTACCATCGGACGGGGCTCTACAAGACGGCGTTGCCGATCACCCTCGGACAGGAGGGCGCGGGCACGGTCCTCGCCGTCGCCTCCGACGTGAAGGACGTCGCCGCGGGCGACCGTGTTGCGTGGGCCGGCGTGTTCGGCGCATACGCGGATCAGGCGGCCGTGCCTGCAGCGCGCCTGGTGAAGCTGCCCGAGGGAGTCGATGCGCGACGGGGCGCCGCGGCGATGCTTCAGGGCATGACCGCCCACTATCTCGCGTGCACGGTCTACCCGTTGAAGCCGGGCGACGCATGCCTCGTGCACGCCGCGGCCGGGGGCGTGGGCCTCCTGCTGACGCAGATCGCGAAGCTGCGCGGCGCGCGCGTGTTCGGCACCGTCTCGACCGAAGAGAAGGCGCGGCTCGCGCGCGAAGCCGGCGCCGACGAAACGATCGACTACACGCGGCAGGACTTCGTCGCGGAGGTGCTGAGGCTCACGTCCGGCGCGGGAGTACAGGCCGTCTACGACTCGGTGGGCAAGACGACGTTCGAGATGGGCTTCGGCTGCCTCGCCCCGCGCGGGATGATGGCGCTTTTCGGGCAGTCGAGCGGGCCAGTCGGGCCATTCGATCCGCAGGTACTCTCGCAGGGGGGCTCGCTCTTCCTGACGCGGCCGTCGCTCTTTCACTACATCGCGACCCGCGCGGAGCTCGTCGCGCGGGCGGGCGAGGTGCTCTCCTGGATCCGGGACGGCCGCCTCAAGGTGCGGATCGGCCGGGAGTTTCCGCTGCGGGACGCGGCCGAGGCCCACCGGGCCCTCGAAGGCCGGCTCACGACGGAAAGGTCCTGCTCATCCCCTGCACAGGCCCTCCCGCCGGGTGTGAAATGATTCCGGGAGAATTGACGCGCCTTCGACTCGATCGGGGGTGATGCACCGTGATCCTCGTGACCGGCGCCACGGGAAAGGTAGGGCAGGAAGTCGTCCGCCAGCTCGCGGCCGCGGGCGTGCCGGCCCGGGCGCTGGTGCATGACCCCGCGGGCGCCTCGCACATCCGCATCCCGGGGATCGACATCGTGGTGGGGGACCTGGCCAGGCCGGAGACGCTCGCCGCCGCCTTCGCCGGCGTCGATCGCGTCTTCCTGCTCACCCCCGCCGCGCCCGACCAGGTCGAGCTCCAGTCGAATGCCCTCGCGGCGTCACAGCGGGTGGGCGTCCGGCGCATCGTCAAGGTGTCGGTCGCCGGCGGGCCCGACGCCGGCACGCAGATCGGGCGATGGCACTGGGCCACCGAGAAACAGATCGAAGCCTCCGGGATCGAATTCACGTTCCTGCGCCCGACGCTGTACATGCAGCAGATGTTTTCGTACGCGCCCTCGATCGCGGCCACCAGCAGCTTTTCAGCCCCGATGGGGGCAGGCGAGATTGCGCTCGTGGACGCCGAGGACGTTGCGGCGACGGCCGTCTGCGCGCTCACGGAGGACGGGCACGGTGACCGCATCTACGATCTGACGGGCCCGGAGGCGCTCTCCTACGACGCCGTGGCCGACGCGATCTCGCAGGCGATCGGAAAGAAGGTCTCGTACGTCCACGTCCCGCCGGAATACGCGAAGAAGCAGATGCTCGCCGACGGCGTGCCGCGCTGGCTCGCGGAGGACATGATCATCCTCTTCGCGTCCTTCCGCGAAGGGTACGGCGCCGGGGTGACCAGCACCGTCGCCGATGTCACGAAGAAGAAGCCGCACACGTTCCGCCAGTTCGCGCGCGACCATGCGCGGGTGTTCTCCGAGGGGAAGTGAGGCGCGCGGCTGTCTTCGTGACGCTGGCGATGGCGGGTGCGGCGCGGGCGGCGGAAATGGGCTCTCCATTCGGCCCGCCGTCACGGATCGCGATCGGCGCGGCGCGGAGCCCTTCGGCGCTTGCCGCCGGGGACTTCAACGGGGATGGAAAGATGGACGTCGTCGTCGCGAGCGAGGGCTCGAACGACGTCACTGTTCTGCTCGGCGACGGGCGGGGCGGTCTTCGCCAGGGAGCCTCGGTGCCGGCAGGCGCGAACCCGGCCGAGATCTTCGTCGGCGATTTCGATCGGGACGGCCATCCGGATCTGGCGATCGCGAACCACGACACGAGCTTCGTCACGATCCTCCTCGGGGACGGTCAGGGCGGCTTTCGCCCCGCGTCGGGCTCGCCGCTGACCGTCCACAGCAAGCCGCACCCGCACACGGTGGACGGCTGCGACGCCAACGGCGACGGGAACCTCGACCTCGTCATCGACAGCTGGGAAGAGGAGCGGCTCACGCTTCTGCTGGGCGATGGGAAGGGCGGGTTTCAGACGCCCGGACTGGCGATCGAGGTCGGCCGCAAGCCATACCGGAACCTCAAGTTGCGCGACGTCAACGGCGATGGCAAGTGCGACATCGTCGCGCCGAGCTACGGCAAGGGCGTGGTCACGATCCTGCTCGGCGACGGGCGCGGCCATTTCAAGGCCGGCGATCCGATTCCCGCGGGCCCGGCCCCATTCACCGTGGATGTCGGCGATCTGAACCACGACGGTTTCCCGGACCTCGCGTTCTCGAACTACTCGGGGCAGATTACCGATCCGAGGCGACGACGCGATCACGTTTCTGCTCGGCGACGGCAAGGGCCGGTTCCGATTGGGCCCGCGCCTGTCGACCGGCCGCGGGCCGTTTCAACTCTCCGCGGGCGACGTCAACGGCGACGGATTCACCGACGTGGTGACCGCGGACTTCGGCAGCTCGGATCTCACCCTCGTATTTGGAGGACCCGACGGCCTGTCGCCGTCGCGCGCGCTTCGCGTCCCGGTTCCCGACAAGCCCGAGCGCGTGCTGCTCGTCGACCTGAACGGCGATCACAGGGCCGACGCCGTCGTTGCGAGCGGCGAAGGCCACGAGGTCATCGTGCTGCTGGCGAAGTGACGACATGACGGCGAACGGAGCCAGCGCCCTCGCCCGCGTCCGCAAGATCTGTTTCGCGCTGCGCGGCCTGGCGGCCATGGTCGGGCCCGCCGACCTCAAGTAAGATTCGCGTCCGAGCTCCAACGGAGGTTGTGATGGCCGCACTGATTCCGCCGACCTATGAAGATGCCGCGCTCGTGCTCCGGCTCTACGAGCTGCGCCGCGAGGAGAAGCTGCGCGAGGCCCGCGAGTGGTTCCGCGCGAAGTTCTTTCCGCAGTCGTTCGAGGACGTCAAGGCCGTCGCGCTCTCGGCCGGCGCCGACAACACGCACTACCGGATGGTGACGACCTACTGGGACATGGCGACCTCGTTCGTCGCCCAGGGCGTCCTGCATCCCGAGCTCTTCTTCGACTCGGGCGGCGAGGCCCTCTTCGTCTGGGCCAAGCTCGAGGCGTACGTCCCGCAGCTGCGCCAGGAGCTGCAGACCCCGCGCCTGCTCGCCAATCTCGAGAAGGCCATCGCGATGGTGCCGCGGGCGGCGGAACGGGTCGGCGTGATCCGGGCCCGCATGGCGGGCTACCGGGAGCGGGTCGTCAAGGCGGAGAAGAGGTAGGAGCATTTGCGCGGGCGCGTGCGCTCGCGAGCCACTCCTGGAACTTCGGGTCGTCGCGCACCGCCGCAAAGTCGGGGTCGTCGTCGATCATCGCGAAACGGCGGAACCCCTTCGCGACCGCATCCTGCAGGTCGGCGAGCGTGCGTCCCACCTGCCCGGCGCGCGCTGACGCGCAGGCGAGGTTGTAGTACACGAACGGGTCCTCCGGGTCGATCGCCGCGGCGATCAGGAGGGCCAGGCGCGCCCGCTGGTAGTCCTTCTGGGCGAAAAACTGTTGGGGCAGATAGAAGGAGGCCTGGACCCGAAGGTTCGCGAGGATCCGTTCGGCCGAGAGGCGGTCCTCGGCGGGCCCCGTGGACGCCTGCTTGCGCAGCCCCTCGATCCCCATCCCGGTCGTGACGGCGGCGGGCAGAGGCACGTCGGGCGAGTGCAGCGCCACATCGACCTTGCGCGCCAGCTCCCGGATGGTGGCGCGGTCGCGCGCGTCGCGCTTCTCGGCGTCGCGAAGAGCCTTGCGGACGGACGCGGAGCTTCCGAGCGCCGCGGCCTTTTCCGCGGGCGCCGCGACGTCGGCCAGTCCCCCGAAATCCTCCGCGGCGTGCGCGTACGCGAGGTAGGCGCCGGTCTCGTCTCCCTGCGCCGCAAACGCCTTCGCCCGGCCGAGGTCGCGCGCGTAAAGAGCGGCGATCCGCTCGTCGTCCCGGCTCCGCGCGCCGCTCTTCATGGCCGCGAGGTCCATCCAGGCGATCGCGCTGCGCGCGAGCTCCGGGGGCGGCCAGTCGTGGCCGCCGTCGAAGAACTCGATTCGGTGCTGCACCTTTGCATCGGTCAGCTTGCCCTCGAGCTCGCGCATCTCGTAGTAGTTGAAGTCGCGGTTGCCCGCCGTGCCGAAATACGGAAAGGGCAGGCTCTTCACCGGCGCCCGGTCGTCGGGCAGGCCCGCGCCGCAGCCGATGACGCCGGCGATCGCCTTCGGGACGTTGAGCGCGATGTCGACCGAAGCGCGCGCGCCGCCGGAAAAGCCCGAGAGGTAGGCGCGGCGCTCGTCGATCGCCAGGCGGGCATGCGTGTCGCGCCACATCGCCTGCAATGCGGGCGTGTTCGGGTCGTCGGCCGCGTCGCTGTGGGAGTTGTAGGAGGAAGCGAGGATCCAGCCGAACTCCTCTGCGGCGGCGCGGAACCGCTCGATCGGCAGGAGCGCTCGGCCGCGCGCGTCGAGCATGTAGAGAATGGCCGAAGGCTTCTCCGGCGTGTAGGTCGAGGGCAGGTACAGGGCGTAGGACCGGGAGGGATCCTGGCTGCAGGCGATCTTTTCGGTCACGCGGCCGGCCGCGAGGTCCTCCGCGCAGGCCGCGGCCGCGATCAGGAAAAGAAGGCCGCCGCGAAGCCGGCTAAAGCGACGCAAGCCGGTCGACGAGGTCCACGACCCGGTTCGAGTAGCCCCACTCGTTGTCGTACCAGGCGAGGACCTTCAGATAGCCGTCTCCCGCGGCCTGCGTCGAGAGCGCGTCGAAGATGGAGGAGTGCGGGTTGCCGATGATGTCGGAGGACACCAGCGGGACCTCGCTGTACTCGACGATCCGCGCGAGGGATCCCTGGGCCGCGGCGCGCACGGCCGCGTTGACCTCCTCGACGGAGACGGGCCGGGCCATGCGGCAGGTCAGGTCCACGATCGAGCCGTCGGGGACGGGGACCCGGATCGCCATGCCGTCGAGGCGGCCCTTCAGGCGCGGCAGCACCCTGCCCACGGCCTTTGCCGCGCCGGTCGTCGTCGGGATGATGTTCTCCGTGGCGGCGCGGCTGCGGCGCAGGTCCTTGTGCGCCACGTCGGCCAGGCGCTGGTCGTTCGTGTAGGCGTGCACGGTCGTCATGAAGCCCTCTTCGATGCCGAAGGCCTCGTCGAGGATCTTCGCGATCGGGGCGAGGCAGTTGGTCGTGCACGAGGCGTTCGAGACGATGCGGTGCTCGGGTCGCAGGGTCGCGTCGTTGACGCCCATGACGATCGTGGCGTCGATCTCGTCCTTGGCGGGAACGGTGAGGATGACCTTGCGCGCCCCGGCGGCCAGGTGCTTTTCGAGCGCCTCGCGCGTCAGGATCTTTCCGGTCGACTCGACCACGACGTCCACGCGGTGCCGCCGCCACGGGATCTTCGCGGGGTCCTTCTCGGCCGTCATGGCGACCCGGCGGCCGGCCACCGTCATGCTCTCCGCGTCGGTCGTCACGTCCTTCGGGAAGACCCGCATGACCGTGTCGTACTTCAAGAGGTAGGCCAGGTGGTCGTTGTCGTAGAGGTCGTTGACGACGGCCACCTCGACGTCGGCGCGATCCGAGAGGATGCGGAACACGCTGCGGCCGATGCGGCCGAACCCGTTTATGCCGACGCGCACGGCGGTCACGGCCGCTCCAGCGCCGCGAAGCGTTCGACGAGGTCCACGGCACGGTGGGCGTAGCCGTAGCCGGAGTCGAACCAGGAGAGCGTCTTCGAGACGTTTTCGCCGAGCGTCATGGTCGCGAGTGAATCGAAGGTCGCCGAGAAGCGGGAGCGCGCGATGTCCGAGGAGACGATCGGGGCGTCCTCGAAGTCGAGCACGCGCTTCCAGCGCTCCGTCGCGGCGGCCGCGCGGAGGGCCTCGTTGATCGCGGCGGCGCGTACCGGTTTCTCGTGCCAGGTGACGAGGTCCACGACCGAGCCGTTGGACACGGGCACGTTCATCGCGTAGCCGGACAGCCGCCCATCGAGCTCGGGCAAGAGGTCCACCAGCATCGCCGGCGAGCGGGACGCCTGCGGGATGATGTTTTCGGCCGCCGCGCGGCCGCGGCGCTTGTCCTCGGCGGGGACGTCGGCCAGCCGGTGCGCGCTCGTGTAGGAGTGAATGGTCGTGAAGATGGCGCGCCGGATGCCGAACGCGTCCTTCAGGATCGCGAGGACGGGCGCGAGGCAGTGCACGGTGGAGGAGGCGTTGGAGACCATGCGGTGCGCGGGCACGATCGCGCCCTCGTTGACGCCCATGACGATCGTGGCGTCCGGTTTCTCGAGCGGCGGGGCGAGGAGGATCACGCGCCGCGCGCCGGCCGCCAGGTGCGCCTCGACCTCCGCTCGCGTGCGGCCCCGCGAGGTCGCCTCGAGCACCGTGTGGACGCCGAGGTCTCCCCAGCGCGGGACGGGCGGCTGGTCCTTGCCCGTCAGCAGCGGGATGCCGCGGCCGGCAACGCGCAGCCGCCCATCCTCGACCGTCACGTCCTCGGTGAAGCGGCCGAGCAGCGTGTCGAACTGCAGCAGGTAGGCGAGGCCGGCCGGGTCGGCGAGGTCGCTGATCGCGCCGATCCGGATGTCTTCCCGGGCGTACAGCAACCGGAAGAGGTTGCGCCCGATCCGGCCGAAACCGAAGATGCCGACGGTGGTCACGGGGTCTGTCTACCACACCGATGGCGATCTGAAAACAATTGCCAGATCATTGCGGACAAGACCCGCCTCCGAAATCGGGCCCGGCGATAAAATGCCCGCCATGAGCAGAATGTCCGGGATCTTCCTGGCGGGCTTTCTTGCGGCGGCCGTCGTCGGCGCTGCGGACAAGCCGCGCGCCCGCGACCTCGGCGTGCCCTTCGACGGCGTGCCGGGTCCCGGTAACGCGATCACCGACGTGCGCGGGGTCGCGGTCGGACACAGCACGATCATCCGGGGCGACGGAGCCCTCGAGGTCGGCGTGGGTCCCGTGCGCACAGGGGTGACCGCGATCCTGCCGCGGGGTAGGGCGACCTTGAACGACCCCGTCTTCGCGGGCTGGTTCGCATTGAACGGAGCGGGGGAGATGACGGGCACGACCTGGGTCGAGGAGTCGGGCTTTCTCGAAGGGCCCGTCATGATCACGAACACGCACAGCGTGGGCGCCGTGCACGAAGCGACGATCGCGTGGCGGATCCAGCAGGGTGGGCCGGACGCGACCGGGTACTGGTGGTCGAATCCCGTCGTCGCGGAAACGTGGGACGGAGAGTTGAACGACATCAACGGGTTCCACGTCAAAGAGGCCAACGTGTTCGAAGCACTCTCGACCGCGCGGACCGGGCCGGTCGCCGAGGGCAGCGTGGGCGGCGGCACCGGGATGGTGTGCAACGGGTTCAAGGGCGGAATCGGGACGTCCTCGCGCAGGCTGCCCGAGCAGGCGGGCGGCTATTCGGTCGGCGCGCTCGTGCAGTGCAACTACGGGCGCAAGTCCGACCTGCTCGTCGCCGGCGTCCCGGTCGGGCGCGAGATCGCGGGCTCGGGGACGCGCGATGACGATGCGGGCTCGATCATCATCGTCGTGGCCACGGACGCGCCGCTCTTGCCGCACCAGTTGAAGCGCCTCGCCCGCCGCGCCTGCCTCGGCCTCGCCCGCGACGGCTCGATCGCCGGGAACGGCTCGGGCGACATCTTCATCGCGTTCTCGACGGCCAACCCCGGCGCCGCGAAACCCACCGGGATGATCTCCCTGACGGACGTCCCGAACGACCGGATGAACCCGATCTTCGCGGCGACCGTGCAGTCGGTCGAGGAGGCCATCATCAACGCGATGGTGGCCGCCGAAACGATGAAGGGCGCCAACGACCTCGTCGTCCGCGCGCTGCCGCACGACGAACTGCGGCGGATCCTCAAGAAGCACAACCGCCTGGTCGAGCCCGCGGCTCCATAAAGCGTCATCGTGAGGAGCGAGCTTCACTCGGGATGGCGGGAGTAACGCAGCAGGAAGTCCGCCCAGGCCCGCCAGTAGGTTTCGCCTCCGACGAGGTACGTGTCGTTGTGGTGGGCGCCGGGAACGACGAAGAGCTGCTTCGGTCCGCGTGCCAGCTCGAAGAGCCTGCGGCCGTGGGACGGCGGCGCGATCTCGTCGCGCTCGGCGACGATCAGCAGCGTGGGGGCGGTCACGAGGGCAAGCTTGGCTTCGTTGTCGAATCGGGCTCGAATCAGGAAGGCCGGAACGAAGGGATAGTGCTCGCGCGCCATGGCCGGGATCGAGAGAAAGGGCGTCTCCAGGACGAGCGCCCCGCAGGGTCGATCGAGCGCGAGTTGGATCGCTACGGCCGAGCCCAACGATTCGCCGAAGAGAATGATCCGGTCCGCGCCGAAGCCGCGGTGGACAGCCTCGAGATAGACGGCCCGGCCGTCGCGGTACAGCCCGTCTTCCGAGGGTGAGCCGCCGGAGCGCCCGTAGCCTCGATAGTCGACGAGGAAGATGTCGAGACCGAAACGTCGGTTCAGGACCCTCGCCCTCTCGAGCCGGTCGGCGGCGTTTCCCGCGTTGCCGTGAAAGAAGAGCAGGGCCCGCCGGCCCTCTCCCTTGATCCACCAGCCGTGGAGCGGCACGCCGTCCTCGGCGCGGAGGGATAGCTCCTCGGCGCGAAGCCCGAACGCCAGGGGGCCCGAGGCGAGCGCGCGCGTGGGGAAGTAGAGCAGGCGATCCTGCCGGAGGACGATGGTCGCCACGATCAGGACGAACGCGAGCAGGAGCATGCCCACGGAGAGAAAACTTGCGGTCACAAGCGGCCTTGGCATTGGGGTCAGGTCTCCAGATTCCAAACTTGAAGCCTCGGGCCGCGCTGAGTGTACGATCCGCCCTGAGAAAACTGACGCATTGAGAGACCTGGCCCCCTTTTGAAGGGAGAATCATGAAGCGCGTGTTCCGCTCGGGGGCGCTGATCGCCCTGTGTTCGATTCTCGCGACCGCGGGGGTGGCCGCCCAGCCCGCCGCAGCGCCGCAAGACGCCAAGAAGAAAAGCTTCTCCGACCTCTTCGAGGGGCTCGAGTTCCGGGCGATCGGCCCGTACCGCGGTGGCCGCGTCACCGCGGTCTCGGGCGTGCGCCACGACCCGCGAACGTTCTACTTCGGGGCGACCGGCGGAGGCGTCTGGAAGACCACCGACGGCGGCTCGAACTGGCAGGTCCTCTCGGACAAGGACTTCAAGACCGGGTCGATCGGTGCGATCGCCGTCGCCGAGTCGGACCCGAACGTCGTGTACGTCGGCACCGGCGAGGAGCCGATCCGCGGCAACGTCTCGAACGGCGACGGCGTGTACAAGTCGACCGACGCCGGCCGGACCTGGAAGAACGTGGGCCTGAAGGACACGCGGCAGATCGCGCGCGTGCGGGTCCACCCGAAGAACCCCGACCTCGTCTACGTCGCGGCGCAGGGGCACGTCTGGGGTCCCAACGCCGAGCGCGGCATCTTCCGCTCCGAAGACGGCGGGAAGTCCTGGAAAAAGATCCTCTTCGTCGACGACAAGACGGGCGCCTCGGACCTCGCGATGGATCCTGCCAACCCGCGCATCCTCTACGCCGCGTTCTGGCAGGTCGTCCGCCGCCCGTGGGAGCTCGTCTCGGGCGGTCCCGGCAGCAGCCTCTGGAAGTCCACCGACGGCGGCGACACCTGGAAGAAGCTGACGCAGGGACTTCCCGAAGGGCTCTGGGGCAAGGTCGGCGTCGCGGTGTCGCCGGCGACGCCCGAGCGGGTCTTCGCGTTCGTCGACGCGAAGCACGGCGGGCTCTTCCGGAGCGAGAATGCCGGCGAGAAATTCACCCACGTCAACGACGAGCACAAGGTTCGCGAGCGGGCCTGGTACTACTCGTGGATCTATCCGGACCCGAAGAACTCCGACACGGTGTACCTGCCGAACGTCCGGATGCACAAATCGATCGACGGCGGAAGGACCTTCGCGAACATGTCGGTTCCGCACGGGGACAACCACGACATGTGGATCGACCCGGACGACGGCGCCCGCTTCATCGTCGGCAACGACGGCGGCGCCACGATCTCGTACAACGGCGGGAAGAGCTGGTCGACCCTGAACAACCAGCCGACCGCCCAGTTCTACCGCGTCACGACCGACGACCAGTTCCCCTACTGGGTCTACGGCTCGCAGCAGGACAACTCGAACGTCGCCATCCCGAGCGGCGTCGTCGGGGGCCAGATCGACCTCACCGACTGGCATTCCGCCGGCGGCGGCGAAAGCGGCTGGATGGCGGTCGATCCGAAGGACCCGAACATCGTGTACGCGGGCGAGTACGGCGGCCAGATCACGCGCTACGACCACCGGACGAAGCAGACCCGCAACATCATGGCCTGGCCGCAGCTGGCCGACGGGCATGCGACGAAGGACCTGAAGTACCGGTTCCAGTGGAACGCGCCGATCATGATCTCGCCCAACGACCCGAAGGCGCTCTACCACGCCTCGCAGATCCTGCTGCGCAGCCGCGACGGCGGGGAGACGTGGGAAGAGATCTCGCCCGATCTCACCCGCAACGACAGGGAGAAGCAGGGTAAGTCGGGCGGACCGATCGCGATCGACATCACGGGCGTCGAGCTCTATTCCACGATCTTCGCGCTCGGCGAGTCTGCGGCGGATCCGGGCGTGATCTGGGCGGGCTCGGACGACGGCCTCGTCCACGTCACGCGCGACAACGGAAAGACGTGGCAGAACGTGACCCCGAAGGGCATTCCCGAGTGGATCCAGATCAACGCCATCGACGCCTCGCCGCGCGACAAGGGGACGGCCTACGTCGCGGCGACCATGTACAAGTGGGACGACTTCCGGCCTTATCTCTACAAGACGACCGACTACGGAAAAACCTGGACGAAGATCGTCAACGGAATCCCGGATGGGGCGTTCACCCGCGTCGTCCGCCAGGACCCGGTGCGCCAGGGGCTCCTCTACGCCGGGACCGAGGCGGGTCTCTACGTCTCCTTCGACGACGGCGCGAGCTGGCAGCCGTTCCAGCGCAACCTTCCCTATGCGCCGGTCACCGACCTCGCCGTCAAGAACGACGATCTCGTCGTGGCGACGCAGGGGCGGGCATTCTGGATTCTCGACGATCTGACCGCCCTGCGGAAGTGGGACGAGACGGTCGCGGGCTCGGCGGCGTACCTCTTCCCGCCGCGCGCCACCGTGCGGATGGACATCGACGCCAGAGGCGACGAGGACGAGACGGAAGCGGCGGGCAAGAACATGCCGGCGGGCGTCGTCGTCGACTACTGGCTCAAGGATGCGCCAAAGCCGAACGACCGGATCCAGCTCGAGTTTCTCGACGGCGACACCGTCCTGCGCTCGTACTCGAACCATAAGCCGCAGCAGCCCGAAGACCTCAAGGAGCAGGCCGCGTTGGCCGAAGAGCAGAAGGATCGGGACAAGCCGCTCGAACCCAAGGCCGGAGTCAACCGGTTCGTGTGGGACCTGCGCATCATGAAGCCGACGCTCGTGCCGAAGGCCGTCTTCAATGAGGGGACGAAGAATCCGCCGAAGATCGCGCCGGGCACCTACTCGGTGCGGCTGACCGTCGGCGACAGGACGTATGTCCAGCCGATCGAGCTGCGGCCCCACCCGGCGGGGTACGCGACGGCCGCCGATCTCAAGGCGCAGCATGAGCTGCTCAGGGCGATTCGCGACCGGCTTTCCGAAACGCACGAGACGGTCCTCGAGATTCGCGACACGCGGGAGCAGGTCGACGGTCTCGGCGCCCGGGCGGCCCGTCTGGGCAAGGGCGATGCGCTCGCGAAGCAGGCCTCGGGCGTGGCGCAGAGGCTCACCGCCGTGGAGGATCAGCTCACCAATCCGCTGATCGTGGCGGACGAGGACGATCTCAACTACGAGCCGAAGCTCGACCACGACTGGGTGTACCTGGCGGCGATCGTCGCGAGCGCGGACGCGAAGCCGACGCCGGCGTCCGTCGAGTACTACGGCCTTCTCAAGGCCAGGCTCGACGCGGCCAGGGCCGAGTACAAGGCCATTCTCGACACCGGAGTGAAGGACTTCAATCGCGCCGTCGCAGAGGCGAAAATCCCGCCTGTGGCTCCGGCGCCGAAGATCGAGAGGTAAGAATCCATGAAGAAGCGCACGGTACTCGTCCCCGCGATCCTGTTCGCCGCGTCTGCTCTGGCGACGGCCCAGGCGCCGGCCCCGACGGCCGCCCCGGCCCCCGCCGTGCCGTCGTCCGGTTTTCGGGCCGACTTTCTCGGCCAGCTCGACGACGTGAGCAAGAAGATCGTGGATCTCGCCGAGGCGCTGCCCGGCGACAAGTACTCCTGGAGGCCGGAAAAGGGCGTGCGTTCGGTGAGCGAGGTGTACATGCACGTCGTCGTGGCCAACTACTTCCTCCCGTCCTTCCTGGGCGTGCAGCCGCCCGCCGGGATCGACCGGTCCACGGAGACCGGCGTCACCGACAAGACGAAGGTCGTCGCGATGCTGCGCCAGTCGTTCGACCACGTGCGGTCGGTCGTCCTGAAGACGCCCGACGCCGACCTGGAAAAGAAGGTCAGGGTCTTCGGCGGCCGCGAGATGAGCGAACGCGCCCTGATCATGACGATGGGCAACCACATGCACGAGCACCTCGGCCAGTCGATCGCATACGCGAGAATGAACGGCGTGGCGCCGCCCTGGTCCGAGGCCGCCCAGCCGCCGGCGCCCCCGAGGCAGTAGAAGCCGGGCCGCGGCGCCGAACTTTCCGCCGGCGCTTTCGTTAGCTCTATCGATGGCGATTCTGCCGATCGAGGCGCAAGGCGTACGCAAGGTCTACCGGGCGCGGTGGCGGGGACGTAACGTCAACGCCCTGGACGGGATAGACCTGCGGGTCGAGCCCGGGGAGGTCTTCGGCCTGCTGGGTCCGAACGGGGCCGGCAAGACCACGACCGTCAAGATCCTGCTCGGCCTGACCCGCCCCACGGAGGGTTCGGCGCGCCTCTTCGGCCTGCCCTCGAGCGACCCGGAGAGCCGCCGGCGCGTGGGCTACCTGCCGGAGGGGCACCGCTTCCCGGGCTACCTGACCGCCCGCCAGACGCTGATCATTTTCGGCCGGATGTCCGGCGTCGACAACGCGACGCTCGCAAAGCGCGCCGCCGGGCTCTTGGAGCGCGTGCGGCTGGCGGAGTGGGCCGACGTGCGGGTCAGGAAGTTCTCCAAGGGAATGACCCAGCGGCTCGGCCTGGCCGCTGCGCTCGTCCACGACCCGGACGTGCTGCTCCTCGACGAGCCCACCGACGGCGTCGATCCGGTCGGGCGCCGCGAGATCCGCGACCTGCTCCAGGAGGAGGCCGCCCGGGGCAAGGCGATCCTGCTCAACTCGCACCTGCTTTCGGAGATCGAGCGCATGTGCGGCCGCGTCGCCGTCCTGCGCTCGGGGCGCGTGGTGGCACAGGGGCGCATCGAGGACCTCACGGCCGGCGGCACGCGGTATCGCCTGGTCGCCAGCGGCGTGGACGAGAGGCTGATGTCCGCCTTCCGCGAATCCGGCGCGTCGATCGAGCGCGTGAACGGGCACTTCGACCTCACTGCGAAGGACCTCGATCATCTGAACGCGCTGGTCGACCGGCTGCGTTCGGGCGGCGCGAAGCTCCAGGAGCTCTCGCCGGTGCGCTCGAGCCTCGAGGACGTCTTCGTCGGCCTCGTCACCGACGCCGATCCGGCTGCGAACGGCAGGCAGACGCCGTCATGAGGGCCCTTGCCGCCAGCGTGCAGGAGGTCTTTCGCGAGGCAGCGGCGCGGTGGACGCTGATCGCCTACTTCGCGCTCTCCTCGCTCTTCATCCTGGTCTTCGCCCTGGCCGTCAACCTCGACATCGTCGACGGGGCGCTCGCGGGTGCGAAGCTGTTCGGGCAGTCCCTCGAGATCGGGGAGCGGTCGGTGGACATCGACAAGCTGGTCCTCGGCTTCGAGTCGGGCTTCTCGGGGTTCCTCTACCTCGTGGGCACGTTCCTCGCGCTCTTTGCGACGGCGCATCTGGTGCCGCGCCTGCAGGAGAAGGGGACGATCGACCTCTACCTCTCGCGCCCGGTCGGCCGGGTGCCGCTGCTGCTCTCGCGCTACGCGGGAGGGCTGCTGCTGGCCGCGGCGAACCTCGTCTACCTGATCGGGTCCATGTGGGCGATCGTCGTCTGGAAGACGCGCGTGCTCCATCCGCGCTTCCTGCTCGCGGGAGGCGTGATCCTCTTCACGATCGCGGCCCTGCTCGCCTTCGCGTTCCTCGTGGGTGTCGTGACGTCCTCGACCGGCGTCTCGCTGATGGCGACCTACGCCGTCTTCTTCTTCGCGGCGCTGCTCTCCGCGCACAACCGGATCGCGGCCGCCGTGTCGACCGAGCTCGCCGCGCGCATCGTGAACGGGCTGTACTGGGTCCTGCCCAAGACGGCGGAGCTCGGACAGGCGACCGTTTCGCTCGTCGCCGGCAAGGAAGCGCCCGCGCCGCTCGCGGACCTCAACCACCTCGCCATCTACGGCTCGACGGCGGTGTTCGCCGTCGCGTCCCTCTCGCTCGCTTCGTGGCTCTTTTCCAGAAAGGACTTCTGACATGAACACACCACACCGGATCGCTCGCGTCGTTCTGACCTCCGGCCTCGCGCTCCTCGCGGCGGCCTCGGCGTTCGGCGTGCACCGGACGGAGGATCCGCTCGCCCTGGTGCCCGCCAATGCGTCAACCGTGGGCGTGATCCACTGGAACGAACTGCGTTCGAGTCCGCTCGGCGCCCAGGTGTTCGCGCAGATGGATCACGTCTCGACGGACGGCGACGCCGCGCGCTTCCTGAGCGAGACGGGCCTGACTCCGCGCGAGGACATCGACACCGTCGTCGTCGCGATGACGCACCAGACGGCGGGCGGATCGGGCGACGGGTTGGTGATCTTCGAGGGCCGCTTCGATGTGGCGCGCATCGCCGGTGCGCTCGTCGCGCGCGGCGCGACGAAGCAGGCCGCTCCGAGCGGCGAGTACTACCGGCTGGCCGACAAGGGCGAGAAACACGAGGGCGCCGTGGCGCTCGTCAACGCGCGCATGCTCATCGCGGGCGCCGAGGCGGCGGTCGTCGACGCCCTCACGCGCCGCGAATCCGGCGGCGCCGGGGGCCTCATGTCCGGGCAGGGGCTCGGCAGGCACCTCTCGCGCGTCGACCGCGACGCCTCCGCCTGGGCGCTCGTGGACTTCACCCGGTTTCCCTCCACGCAGAACCGCGAAGCGCACGTGAGCATCCACGCGGACAGCGGCGAGGGGCCGTCGCAGGCGATCGTCGGCGTCATGAAGTCTGTTTCGCTGCTGGCGCTCCAGGCGAAGATGCACGGCGACGCCATCGACGTGTCGGCCACGGGGCTCACGAGCGACGCCGAGAACCGAGGCCTGCTCGAGGATTCGCTGCGCGGCGTTCTGGCCATGTGGCGCCTGTCCGTGCAGGAGAAGTCGCCCGAGCTCGTCTCCGTGCTGCGCGGCTTCCGCATCCAGAGCGACGGCGAGGGCGTGTCGATCAGCGGCACGCTGCCAGCGGGCTTGCTCAAGACGCTGGCGGCGGAGCACCGGGCCAGGAAATAAATTTCGCGGCGACGAAAGGGATCCTTCGGGCCCTCGGTGGGCCTGGGCGATGCGAAGGATCCCTCTTGAGTCGACCTGCGACCTTTACGGCTTCGGTGCGGCCGGCTTCGCGGGGCGCGGCTTGGCGGGGGCACCCGCTCCACCCGGCCCGCCGGGCCCACCCGGCGCTCCAGCGGCGCCGGCCGCCTGGGCCTTCTTGAGCTCTTCGCTGCGTGCGGTCATCGCGGCCTTGAGCTCGTCGGAGTGGGGCTGCGCAAGCCCGGCCCCGATCATCGCGGTCCGCTGCATGAGCTCCGGAAGTTTCTCCAGGGATTTCTGCCCGGCCGGCGAGCCGTAGAACGCGGCCATCTGCTTGAGCTCTTCGTCGGTGAAGGTCGATGTGTAGAGCTTGGTGAGCTCCGGGACCATGGCATCCCACGTCATGTACTTCTTGAGCCACGTCAGCATGGTCTCGCGAAAGGGAGTGAGGCCCGGATTGCGGCCCACTTCGGAATCGATCATCGCGGCCGACGTGTCCTGGATGTTGGTCGGCAGCTTCATGGCCTTGAAGAGCTCCATCGCCACCGCGGCGCTCGCCGCCGACGACGCGGCCGTCGCGGGGCCGGCGGTCGGCGTGACCTTCGAGTCGGCGGGAGCGGCGCCTTTCTGGCAGGCGGTCGAGACGGTGAGCAGGGCAGCGGCCGCAAGCGTGGCGGCCCGGACTCGGCGAGAGTGCATCGAGATTCCTCCCGGAAGCGTGAGGACTCGTCCCGCCAAGAAGGCTTCCGGGCAGTCGGACGGAGACATCCCTTCCTGGCGCGAAGAATATGACGCCGCGGGCCGATTTGCCGACCAAAAATGCAGGCGGGAGGCCCGGCTCAGCGCCCGGCCGAGGGCTTCGGGGCCATCGCCGAGCGCAGCATCGCGATCGCCGTGTAGAGCACGACGGCGAAAACCAGCCAGCGCAGAGCCTCCAGCGGCAGCGACCTGATGACGAAGGCCGCGAGCAGGACGGCCGGGAAGCCCCCGATGGTCAGGCCCACGGCGGCCTTGAGGTTGTAGCTGCCCTTCGCGATGAAGCGCAGCCCCCCGATCGGCATGAGGAACGCGCAGGAGCCCATCATGATCGGAAAGGCGGCCCGGGGGTTCATGCCGAGCAGGGCCACGAGGATCATGCACGGGGCATAGAGCCCGATGCCGAGCGTCATCAGCGCCCCGAGCAGGAAGTTGCCGGCGAGGCCGGCCCACAGGAGCGGTGAATGGAGGCCGAGGGCGTCGCCGCCGGAAGGAAACACCTTGAGGTTCGTCATCGCGAAAAACGAGGCCGCGGCCAGCAGCGCGATGCCCATTCCGGCCTGGACGCGCCGCCGCGGCCATTTCGCGACGAGCCCCGCGCCGAGCCAGGCCCCGGCGACCGAGGCCCCGATCATGCCGATCAGGGTGGTCATCTCGACCTCCACGATCGCAATGAAGATGAACGCCTGCACGATGGTCGGAATCGCGTGCCCGACGTTCAACGTGCCCGGAATCTGCTCGTCCGGCAGGAGCCCCCTCAGCTTGAAGATCGAGGTCGTCGGCGCGAAGGAGCCGATGCCGAGCGTGTCGAAAAAATTCGTCACGAAGCCGATCGCCAGTGCGAGCGGGCCGGGTCTCGGGTCATCGGGGCCGCGCAGGGCCGAGCGCGCCCATGCCACGAGGAACACGGCGGCGACCACACCGAGGGCGAGGAAGAGGACCGTCTTGGCGTCAGGCACGCTGCCGTCATCCTAGCAGGGAGCCGGGCCCCGATCCGTTAGAGTTGCCACCATGAAGATCCGCCGCATCGCCGCTTATCGCACCGAGTTGCCGCTGCGCGAAGGCAGCTACCAGTGGTCCGGCGGCAAGTCCGTCGCGGTCTTCGACAGCACGCTGGTCCGCGTCGAGACGGATACGGGGCTCGTCGGCCACGGCGAGGTCTGCCCGCTCGGCCCGGCCTATCTGCCCGCGTATGCCGAGGGCGTGCGGGCGGGGATCGCGGTGCTCGCGCCCCACCTGCTCGGCGAGGACCCGCGGGAGCTCGAGCGGTTGAATCGGCGGATGGACGCGTCGCTCAAGGGGCATCCGTACGTGAAGTCCGGCATCGACATCGCCTGCTGGGACATCCTCGGGCAGGCGGCGGGGCTCCCCGTCGCAACGCTGCTCGGCGGCCGCTACGGGGAGGACTTCGTCCTCTACCGCGCGATCTCCCAGGAAGCGCCCGACGCGATGGCGGGCAAGGTCGCGGGCTATCGCGCCGAGGGGTACCGGCGGTTCCAGTTGAAGGTGGGCGGCGATCCCGACGTGGACGTGGCGCGCATCCGCGCGGTGCGCTCGGTGCTCGAGCCGACGGACGTCCTGGTGGCCGATGCCAACACGGGCTGGCTGGCGCACCAGGCCGCGCGGGTGGTGCGCGCCGTGCGCGACGTGGACGTGTACATCGAGCAGCCGTGCGCCACCTACGAGGAATGCCTCGCGGTGCGGCGCCGCACGGACCATCCGTTCGTGCTCGACGAGACGATCGACGGCATCGGAATCCTCCTCAGGGCCGCGAACGACCTGGCGATGGACGTCGTCAACATCAAGATCTCGAAGTTCGGCGGCCTGACGCGGGCGCGCCAGGCCCGCGATCTGTGCGTTTCGCTCGGGATCGGCATGACGATCGAGGATTCCTGGGGTGGAGACGTCACGACGGCCGCGATCGCGCACCTGGCCCACTCGACGCCTCCGGAACACCTCTTCACGTCCACGGACTTCAACAGCTACATCACGGTTTCGACCGCCGAGGGCGCGCCGCAGCGCCGGGGCGGCCGCATGGCCTCCTCGGCGGCGCCGGGGCTCGGCGTCGCCCCGCGGCCCGAGTTTCTGCGCAGCCCGGCGGTGGACGTCCACGCCTGACGACCGTCGTGAGCTAGTATCAGCGGTTCATGTTGACCGTTTTCCCCAACCTGACCCCCGAGGTCCAGCACCTCGTCGACCAGAAGAAGTTCGACGCCCTCGGGCAGCTCTGGACGAAAAAGATGGAGGAGAACGCGGAGGACTTCCCGTTCTTCTTCGACCTGGCCGCGGCCGCCAAGAAGAAGGGGGGCGGCACCCAGGCGGTCGGGTGGCTGCGCACCCTCGCGGACTTTCACAACGTGGGCGCCAACGAGGCGCTCATCCGCGTGCTCCTCGAGCTCGCCCGGATGTCCCCGACCGACGCGAGCGTCCGGAAGGACCTGACGGCGGCGCTGCGCGCCCGCCACGCCGGTCACCCGGCGCTGTCCGCGGTCATCGCGCAATTTCCGCTCGAGAAAGCCGCCGATCCATCCGAGGTCGCGGGCCGGATCGCCCGCTGGCTGAGCTTCCAGCCCAACGAGATCTATTACATGCCGGGCCGCGGCGCCGGACGCCTCGTGGACATGAACCCGGCGCTCGACGTGATGCGGCTCGAGGTGGGCGGCGCGCGCATGCCGCTCTCGCTCGTGTCGGCGGAGAAGAACCTCGTGCCGCTGCCGCAAGGCCACTTTCTGCGGCGCAAGGTGGAAGACCCGAAGGGCCTCGTGGCGTTTGCCGAGGGCGAGCCCTCCGAGGCGCTGCGGCTGCTGCTGACGAGCTTCGGTCGGTCGCTGACGGTCCAGGAGGTCAAGGACCACTTTGCCGGCATCGTGCCGGAGGAGCGCTGGACGACGTTCTGGACGGCTGCGCGCAAGAACCGCCAGGTGCTGGTCTCGGGCAGCGCGAAGTCCGCCAAGGTGACCTGGAGCGACAGCGCCGACGCCGCCGAGGAGACCGTCCGCGAGGCGTTCGCGAAGGCCACGCCGTCGGCCCGCGTGGACCTCGCGCGCAAGCACGCGAAACGGTCCAAGGATCTGGCGCGCTTCTTCGGAAAGTCACTTGCGGGCGACGCGCTCAAGGTGGCGCCGGGCCAGCCCGCGCTCGCCTGGGAGCTTTCGCAGGCAGCGGCCCGGCTGGCGCCCGACGAGCCCGAGGCCTTCCCGGCCGAGGCGTTGCTCGCCTCCGCGGACCTGCGGCGCGTGGTCGGGGAGATCCGCGATCAGGGCGCGCGCGAAAAGGCCCTCCAGGCCGTCCGGCAGGGCCGGCCCGACTGGGCCGATGTCTTCATCGAGCAGATCGGCCGCGAGGACGACGCGCGGGTCCTGACGGCCCTCTTCGAGGCCCTCGGCGATCGGGCCGCGGATCTGTCCCGCAAGATCCTGCGCTCGCCGCGATCGGCGCCGCGCGCCTTCGTCCTGCTCTGCGACCGCATGCACGCGGAGGGCAGGACCGACGCGCCCGGCCTCTTCTTCGCCCTCACCGACGCGCTGCGGATGGACGAGTTCTCGGGGCTGCGCCTGCGGATGAAGGAGTTTTTCGAACCGGGCGGGTTCGGCGTCGCGCTCGTGCGCACGGCGGGCTCCGAGGAGGAGGCGCGGGAGATGCTCCACGCGCTCGACCGCGTGCCGGGACTCGAGGAGCACCGGCGGGCCACCGTGCGCGAGGCGCTCCTGATGAAGTTCCCCGAGCTGCGCGCGCCAGCGCGCGAGTACCTCTACGCCACCGCGGAGGCGATCGAGGCGCGCCGCCAGGAGGTCATCCGCCTGAAGCAGGTCGAGCTGCCGGCCAACTCGGTCGCGATGAAGACGGCCAAGGAGCACGGCGACCTGCGCGAGAACTTCGAGTACCACGCCGCGCGTCAGAAGCACGAGTACCTGTCGGCGCGGATTGCGATGCTGGCCGACGAGTTGTCGCGGTCCCGGGCCCTGGACCCGACGAAGATCGACACCGCGGAAGTGCGGGTCGGCGCGCGCGTCCGGCTGCGCGATCTCTCGAGCGGCGCCGAACGCGACGCGACGATCCTGGGCCCATGGGACTCGAAGCCCGAGGAGGGCGTTTACTCCTACCAGTCGGAGTTCGCCGAACGCCTGCTCGGCTCCCGGCTGGGAGACCGCCTGAACCTGGCGGAGGGGCAGGTCGAAGTGATTGCCATCGCGCCGTGGAAGTGAGACCCGCCCGCCTTCTGCTCCTGTCCCTGCTCGCCCTCGCCGCTGCGGCCCCGGGCGAGGAACTGCTCAGGCTCCCGATCGGCGACCCGGCCCGCAAGGGCCGCGAGACGCCCGTCGTGCTCGACGCCATCACGGACACCGCCTCGGGCGTCCTGCTGACGCCCGCCGACCTTCCGGCCAGGCTCGTGGACGCGCGGCTCGTCCTCGTCGGCGAGGAGCACATCGGGATGGACTCGCACCGCGTCGAGCGGCGGGTGATCGAAGAGCTCCACCGCGCGGGCCGCAGGGTCCTGATCGGGCTGGAGATGTACCCGTATCCCGAGCAGCGCTGGCTCGACGACTGGAGCGATGGCAGGCTCACCGAGGAGGCGTTTCTGGCCGGCTCGCGCTGGTACGGGAATTGGAACTACAACTGGCTCTACTACCGCGACATCTTTCTCTTCGCCCGGGACAATCACCTGCGGATGTACGCGATCAACGCTCCCCGCGAGGTCGTCTCGGCCGTGCGCAACAAGGGCTTCAAGGGCCTGACGCCGGAAGAGGCGGCCCACATCCCGACCCAGATCGAGGCGAAGAACGCCGACCACCTGCGCCTCTTCAAGGCCTCGTTCGATGAAGAAGAGAGCTTCCACATGGGCGGCAGCGACGAGCAGTGGCAGGCGATGTTGAATGCCCAGTGCACGTGGGACGCCACGATGGGCTGGAACGCCGTCGCCCCGCTGGGCAAGGACGCGGACCCGAAAGCCGTCATGGTGGTGCTCGTCGGCTCGGGCCACGTGCAGTACGGCCTCGGGATCGAGCGGCAGGTGCGGCAGTGGTTCAAGGGAAGGATCGCCTCGGTCATTCCCGTGACCGTCGAAGACGAGAAGAAGGGGCGGGTCAGGAGCGTCCAGGCGTCCTACGCGAACTTCGTGTGGGGCATCCCTCTGGAGGTCGGACCGCTCTATCCCGATCTGGGGCTCGCGACGCACTTTCGGGCGGAGGACAAGCTCCTCGAGGTCCTCGACGTCGAGAAAGACACGCCCGCCTCGGCCGCGGGTTTCCAGGTCGGCGACGTGCTGCTCACGATGGACGCCGTCGCGATCCCGGACAAGGCGACGCTGGCGCGTCTGATGGCGGGCAAGCGCTGGGGGGACGCCGCGGCGTTCACCGTGCGGCGCGCGGACGCGACCGTGCCGATCACCGTGCAGCTGCGGCGTGTCGTCCCGGAAAAGGCCGCGGGCGAGAAGAAGGCCTGAGCTTCACGTCCCCGGATCGAGCGGCCGCTTGCCCGGTGAGTACTTCAGGACCCGTACCTTTTCCATCGTGACGAGCCCCTCGGCGACCATCTCGTCGAGGTCCGGCAGGAGGCGCTCGACGTGCTCGGGCGTGTCCACGATCTCGATGACGAGCGGCAGGTCCTGGGAGAGCCGCTCGAGCAGCGTCGTGTGCAGGACGCTCCTCGCCCCGAAGCCGCCGATGCCGCGAAAGACCGTCGCGCCGGCGTAGCCCTCCTTGCGCAAGCGTTGCAGGAGCGCCATCCAGAGCGGCTGCTGGTGCCACCGGTCGGACTCGCCGATGAAGATGCGCATCAGGACCTGTTCGCCGTCGAGGACCCGCATGGCTACCCTCCGAAGATCGAGCGCCCGAGCGCCAGGCCCGCAAGGCCCGCGGCCAGGCACGCCACGAGCATGACCGCCACGTTGCCGAGCGCGAGGCGCCAGGCGCCGTCCTGCACGTACCGGATCGTCTCGTAGTTGAACGTCGAATAGGTCGTGAAGCCGCCCATCACACCCGTCGTCAGCGCCAGCCGGAGCGTGGGCGACATCAGGGGCGTCGACACCCCCACCTGCATCAACAGGCCGACGCAGAACGAGCCGAGGACGTTGACCGCGAGGGTGCCGTAGGGGAATCCCGCCCCGAACGCCGTGACCGCCCAGCCGGAAAGCAGGTACCGTGCGCCGGTCCCCGCCGCGCCGCCGACGCAGATCCAGAGAAACCGGCTCATTCGCCCTCCGCCCGCGCGAGCCGATCGTCGCAGGCCTCCGCGATGAAGAGGTCCTCGGCGCCCAACCCCGTGAAGTCGGCGACCGTGATGCCGGCGCGGTCGTAGGCGGCGGGGGCCGCGCAGAAGACGCCGATCTCGACGGCGCGCGGCTTTTCCGACGGCGCGTGCTGGAGCTCTCCCAGCTTCTCGCACTGCCTGAGCGAGTCGACGAGCAGGAGAGAGGCCCTTCGCAGGATCTCGGGATCGAGCTCCTGCTTTCCCGGGGAGTCGGAGCCGACGGCAGAAATGTGGGTGCCGGGCCGGATGTCCGCGGCGTGGAGCAGCGGCGCGCGCGAGGCGGTCGCGGTGACGATCAGCTTCGCGCCCGCGGCGACCTCGGCCGGCGAAGCCGCCGCGACGAGGCGCGCGCCCGGTAGAAGCACGGCGATCTCACGCGCGCACGCGGCCGCGCGCTCCGGGTTGCGGCCCCAGACGAACACGTCCGAGAGCTTCAGGACCTCGGCGTGGAGCTGTGCCTGCAGGCGAGCCTGGACGCCGGTGCCGAGGATGCCGAGGACGGTATCCGTTCGGCCGAGCTCTTTGGCCACCATGGCGGAAACGGCCGCGGTGCGCAGGTCGGTCAGGTACCCGCCGTCGTCGAAGTCGGCGACGGTCTCGCCGGTCTCGACCGAGACGAGGACGACGGAGCCGTAGGATCGGGTCGCGTACGTGCCGGCGACCTTGAGCACGAAGTGGCGGCCGCCCTTTCGGTAGCTCGACTTGATGTGGACCTCGCCGCCTCCGCCCGCAGACAGGTCGAGATGCATCGGCATGGGGGTGTCGCATTCGCCGCGGGACTGCGCGATGACGGCCTCGCGCATGGCCGCGATCGCGCCTTGCAGGCTCACGGATCTGCGGATCTCCTCCTGACCGACGACCTTCATGCGGCAAGGATCCGGCGAACGGTCGAGAGCGCGACGTTGCGGCCGGAGATGACGGCGGCAACGGGGGAGTCGAGGCGGCCCGCTTTTCCCGTCAGGATTGCGGCGACGGTCACGGCGGAGGAGGGCTCGATCAGGTACTGGTGCTTGTCGAGCATGAAGCGCACGGCCTCGAAGATCTCCTCTTCCGTGATCAAGGCGACTCCGTCGACACGCGACTTGAGGATGTCGAACCCGGTCCTCCCGATTCCGCCCTCGAGCCCTCCCGCCGTCGTGACGATCGGCGGCAGGCTGAGGACTGCCTCGCCCCTCTCGAGGGAGAGCGCGAGGGCGGGCGAGAGCGCGAGCTGGCAGCCGATGACGCGGCAGCCCGGCAGCGCCGTCTTCGCGTAGAAGGCGAAGCCCCCGGCCAGGCCGGCGCCGCTGACGGGGAGAAGGAAAGTCCTCGCGGGCAGGCAGTCTTCGAGGGTCTCGGCCGCGAGCGTTCCGCCGTTGGCGGCGAGGATCAGCTCGTCGTCGAACGCGCTGATGAAGCGCCGCCCGGTGCGGGCCGCCTCTTGCCTGGCGAGTCGCTCGGTCTCGTCGTACCCGTCGAAGCGGGAGCGCGCGACGTTCGCCCCGAGGGCGAGCATGCCCTGGTACTTCGATTCGTCCACGCTGCCGGGAACGTGGATCTCCGCAGGCACGCCGAGCTCGCGTGCGACGAAGGCGACCGCCTTGCCGTGGTTGCCGGCCGAGCAGGTGACGATGCCGCGGCGGCGCTCCTCGTCGGAGAGATTCAGCAGGACGAAGAATGCGCCGCGGATCTTGAAGGAACCCGTCAATTGCAGCGATTCGAGCTTGAGGAAGACCGGGACCTTCGCGATCTCCGAAAGCGCGGCGGAAGACTCGATCGGCGTGCGCCGGATGCGCCCCTCGAGGGCCTTGCGGGCCTCGAGCACGAGCCCCATGTCGAGCGCCGTCATGCCGGCCCCAACTCGACCTTCAGCGTCTGCGCGATTTCGCCGCGCACGCGCTCGGCCAGGGCCGGAGCGTCGGCCGGGGTCAGGCCGGCGACCGACACGGGGGGCAGGACTTCCACCGTGGCGGTCGTGCGATGAAGGACGAGCGAGTGCTTGGGCAGTGCCGTCTCGGTGCCGGAGATCGCGAGCGGCACGATGTCGATGCCGAGGTTGATCGCGAGCCGGAAGGCGCCATCACGAAACTTCGCGAGGCTCCCGTCGGCGCTGCGCGTGCCCTCGGGAAAGACCACGACCGAGCTCTTGTCCAGGAGCCGCTGCTTCATCTCGAGCATCGCGCGCCGCGCGCTCTCCTTGTCGCCGCGCGTCACCGGGATGTCGCCGGCCACCTTCATCTCCCAGCCGAGCAGCCAGATGCGGAAGACCGAGTCCTTGGAGAGGAATTTCATCTCCCAGGGAAGCTGCGCGAGTAGATAGACATCCGCCATCGAGCGGTGGTTCGAGACGAAGAGGTAGGGCCGCTTCGCGTCCGGGTGGATGCGATCGATGACGCGAAAATCCCAGAACGGGTTGAATCCGACGGTGAACGTGCCCGCGTTGCGCAGGATGCGCCCGATGCGATGGCGCCCGGGATCGTTGTTCCTGGTCACGAGGCGGAACACGGCCATGAACGGGGCCCAGGCGATGACGGCAAGGACGTTCAAGCCCCACCAGAGATAGGAGAGCGGCGCCGCGATGGGCCGCAGTTCGTAGAAGCGCCGGCGCGGTTTCTCCACCGGCGGAGAATTCTAACGGCGGGCGGCCGTGCTCAGTACATCTTTCGCAGGCGCTCCGTTGCCCCGCGTCTGGCCTGGAGCCGCCTGATCGCCGTCCCGGACTTCGTCAGGGTGACGTCGAGCGTGGGGGGAGGCGGGCGGAGTCTTCGTCGGTTCCGCGGCGACGAGGGGCATCGCGAGCAGACTCACGAGGACGACCCCGGCGGCGCCGGTGTTCTTGATGATGCGAGGATAGCAGGGGGCGGGAATTTCTCCGTCCCCGGGAATATGCTCTCGGGGCGTGAAGCGAGCCGCGTCGCTACTGATCCTGGCCCTGGCCCGGCCCGCGCCGGCGCCGGCGAGGAGCCGAGCGGACCGATCCAGGACAACAGCTTTCTCGTCGAGGAGGCCTACAACCAGGAGCGCGGCGTCGTGCAGCACGCCCAGCTCTTTCTCTGGGACTGGAAGTCGGGCGGGTGGGCCTGGACCTTCACGCAGGAGTGGCCCGTGCCGGATCAGACGAATCAACTCTCGTTCACGGCGCTTCTGTCTCGCGTCGAGCGCCGGGGAGGCGGCGGCACGGGGCTCGGCGACTTTGCGCTCAATTACCGCTACCAGCTCCTCGGAAGCGGCGAGGCCAAGGTGGCGGTCGCGCCGCGGCTCACCGTGTTCTTTCCGACGGGCAGCTACGCCGACAGGCTCGGGGCCGGGTCGGTCGGGCTCCAGGTCGGCGTACCCGTCAGCGTGGTCCTTTCCGATCGCTTCGTCGCGCACGGCAACGTCAGGGGCCCTCTGGATCGCCGAAGGCCCGGAACGCGCAGGGCGATCGCGCCGCGCTCGTCGTCCCGTATGCGGGCGCGAGCGTCGTGTTCCTCGCCAATCCGAACTGGAATGCGCTTCTCGAGACGCTCTGGGTGCGGACCGAATCGGTCTCGGACGCGGGCTCGGTCGAGGTGGGACAGACCCTGCTGCTCTCCCCCGGATTCCGGTACGCCTGGACCTTTCAGAGCGGCCTGCAGATCGTCGCGGGCGTCGGCGTTCCGATCGGCCTCGGCCCGAGCCGCGGACAGTACTCGATGCTCTTCTACTTGAGCTTCGAGCACCCGTTCGCCAGCACGGCGCCCTGAAGCGGGACGGGACGACCTCGGAGATACGTTTCGTCCACGTAACACCATTTCCAGTTCTCGCCGGGCTCGAAGGACTGGATGATCGGGTGCTTCGTGGCGTTGAAATGGGCGCTGGCGTGTTTGTTCTTCGAGGAGTCGCAGCAGCCGACGTGCCCGCAGGACAGGCAAAGGCCCAGGTGAACCCAGCGGTCTCCGGTCCTCAGGCAGTCCAGAGAGGAGGATTCAGCGCCGAGGAAGCGCCGGCTCAGTGGCATTTCGCGCTGCCCGAGTCCGTGAAGCGACCGGCCTCGACCGGGACGAACTCCCAATCGTAGCCATCCGGATGAAGCGTGAGCTTCAGGACGCCGAACGTGTCGTTGTTTCGCATTTCGCTGTTTGCGCCCGGCTTGCCCCACTTGTACTCGTACTTTCCGCCGGTCCCCGCGACGAACTGGCGCACGCCGCGCTCCATGTCGCGCCGGCCATCGGCATCCTGCGGGGCGAAGCGTTCGTAGTCGTGGTCGTGGCCGGACAGGACGAGCTCCGCGCCAGCCTCCTCGAGCGCCTTCCAGAGATCCTTCGTGCTTTTGTCGTCACCGTGCTCGGCCGAGGAGGAAAACCGAGGGTGGTGCCACATCGCCGCGGTGCAGGCGGTGGGGTGGGCCCCGAGGTCCTCGCGCAGCCACTTCTCCTGCGGCGAGCCGGCCGCGCAGCCCCCGATCTCACCGCAGTTGCTGTTCAGGACGACGACGTGCCAGGTTCCGAGGTCGTAGCTGTAATAGCCCTTTTTCGGGTCGCCCGCGGCGGCACCGAAGTAGCCGAAGTAGCCGGCCGCGCCGGTCGTCTTGTAGTCGTGGTTGCCGGGCGCCGGCTTCGTCCGAGCCTTGAAGCGTCCCCAGGTGGGCCCGTAGCAGTCCGCGAACTGGCTCGGCGTCCCCCTTCCGTAGGCGTTGTCCCCGAGAGTGAAGACGGTTCCCTCGATGTGGTCCAGGAGAATGGCCGTCTTCGCGGCGCCGGAGAGCTCGCCGCAGTCGGCAATGTCGCCAGCTCCGACGAGAACGGGATCCGTCGCCGCCGGCCCCTGGGCCCGCAGGCTCGTCCCGGTGGAGAAGGCCAGCGCGCCAAGCGCGATCGCAAGAGCTCTTTGCATCCGGCCATTATGCCTTGCGGGTGAACGACCGGAAGTGCGCGCAGTCCCGCCGGAGCGGGCACGCTTCACAGCGCGGTTGGCCCGCCTTGCAGAGCTCCTGGCCGTGCCGCCGCAGCAGCTGGTGCGCGGCGATGAGCCAATCGAAGTCCTCTCTCCACTCGGGCCGAGTCGCTTCCCGGACGGTCCGATAGGTTGCGGCATAACTCTTCTCCTGCGACCCGTAGCCGAGCCGCAGGAGAACGCGCAGGCCGTTCGAGTCGAGAGGAAGCACCCTTTCGCGGCGCGAGAAGAGCAGGATCTTCTCGGCGCCCGGGTCGCCGATCGAGGGAAATCGCTTGAGGGCCTTCCTCGCCTCCGCGGGCGACGCGTCGAGGGCCTTTCCGATCTCTCCGCCGAAATCCTCCAGCGCAAGCCTCGCGATCTCGCGGATCTTGTCGACGCGGTCGGCGGCCAGGATCCCGGAGCGGGCGATCGCCATGAGTTGCGCGCGCGGCGCCGCGAGGATTTCGGCCGGCTTCGTCCCCACGCGTCGGCGAAATTCGGCCCAGGCCTTCGCGCGTCGCGCGTCGTCGGCCAGGTAGGCGATGTTCTCCCAGAGGATCATCTCGAGGGGGTCGGTGACGACCGGCGCCGCCAGGCGGCCGTAAAGCTCCTCGAGAGCGGCGACGATCCTCGGGAGCTTCTTGGAGATGGCCGGCATGGTTGCTAGAGTACCCCCCAAGAAAGAAGAGGAATCATGAAGCAGACCCTCGTCCGAGCCGTGGCGACACTCGCGTTGCTGGCGGCGGCGTTCCCGGTCCGCGCGCAGCAGCCGCCGTCGGGCCTGCCCGATCCGTACCACCTGCTCGAGCCCAAGGATTTCCTGGCCCATCGTTCGGGGTCGAACAACGCGGACTGGAATTCCAACGACGACAGCAAGCGGCCAATCCCCGGCGAGACCACCGTCCTCGCGGACCTCGAGGGACCCGGCGTGCTGACGCACATGTGGGTGACGATCGCGGACAACGAGTACGGCTGGCCGCGCCTCTTGCGCCTGCGCGTCTACTACGACGGCAGTACCACGCCGAGCGTGGATGCGCCGGTGGGCGACTTCTTCGCGGTCGGACACGGGTTCGAGCGGCCGGTGAAGTCGCTCATGGTGCGCGACAGTTCGGCGGGGCGCGCGCGCAACAGCTACTGGCCGATGCCGTTCCGCAAGTCCTGCCGCGTCACGATCACCAACGAGGGCCGCCGGCGCGTGGCCAACCTCTACTTCCACGTGGACTGGGAGAAGGTCCCGTCGCTTCCGGCAAACACGCCGTACTTCCACGCGCGCTACCGGCAGTCGCTTCCGGCGCCGGCCGACGGGAGCCACTACGAGTTCCTGAACGTGAAGGGCAAGGGGCATTACGTCGGAACGGTTCTCTCCGTCGTGCAGGCCGAGGCCGGCTGGTTCGGCGAGGGCGACGACCTCTTCTACGTGGACGGGGAGAAGTACCCGTCCATCGAGGGCACCGGCAGCGAGGACTACTTCAACGACGCGTGGGGCCTGCACGTGGACGACGGGCCGTACTACGGGGTCACGGTGGCCGACGGCACGGGGCTCGGCTCGCGCATGACGGCCTATCGCTGGCACCTCGTCGATCCGATTCCCTTCACGAAGTCGCTCAAGTTCGACATCGAGCACAAGGGCTGGACGTTCAACGCCGACGGCTCGGTCAAGTCGGGCTTCGGCGAGCGCGTGGATCTGATGTCCTCCGTCGCCTTCTGGTACCAGGAGGGGATCGCCGAGGACCAGCCGCCCGTGCCGTATGGCTCGGCGCGTCTCCCGCAGGGCAACGCGACGCAGATCGAGGTCGAGGCCGACATGGCCGCCGTGAAGGCGGTGAAGGGCAAGATGTCGATGGTGCCGGACCTCTTCTGGTCCAAGGACGTCATCCTCTTCGAGGCGGAGGGCAAGGACTCGACGCTCGAGATCCCGTTCACCGTGCCCGACGACGGCGACTACGAGCTCTACACGGAGCTCGCGCAGGCGTCCGACTACGGCATCTACACGGTGCTCCTGGACGGCAAGCCCCCCGTGGCGCCGCAGCTCGAGCACGAGCCGGGCGCGGACGTGCGCCCCCAGATGGAGTTCGATGGCTACGCCTACGAGACGTACGTCGGCGCGGCGTACCAGGTGGGCTGGCCGCGGCTGACGAAGGGGCGTCACACGCTGACTTACGTGTGCCTCGGAAAGAACGCTGCGTCCACGGGCTACAGCCTCGGCGTCGACAACATCGTCCTCGCGAAGACGGGAGCCGCCGCCTGGGCGGCCGCGGCCAACGTCAAGGAGCCGCGGACTCCGACGGGATCGGCGGCCGAGCTCGGCAAGGCGCTCTCGGATCCGAACCCCGTGACGCGCGGCCTCGCGGCCATGGCGCTCGTGAAGCTCGGCGCGGGCGCGCAGCCGGCGCTGCCGGAGCTCACCGCGGCGTTGAAGGACAGCGACCCGAACGTGCGACTGATGTCGGCCAACGCCATCGCGGCGATCGGCAAGGGGGCAGCGCCCGCCGTGCCCGCGCTCATCGCCGCATGCTCCGTGAAGGGCGAACAGATCCACGTGCTGCGCGCCTGCGCGGGAGCGCTCGGCGCGATCGGCAAGCCCGCCGCGACGCCGGGACTGCCCATCCTGAAGAAGCTGGCCGAGCACCCGCGGATCCGCTGGGCAGCGGAAGCGGCGATCAAGAAGATCGAGTAGCGAGGAGGAGCCCCCTCACCCTGTCCCGATAACGCCGTGCCTTGCACGGCGTTCCCTAATGCCGCGGGTCTGCCTTCGCTGGACGGGTCCCGCCGGAAGAGGGAACCCTCGAGAGAGCGCGCCTCAAAATGATTTCCCTCTCCCCCGTGGGGGGAGAGGGTTAGGGTGAGGGGGGCGGTTTGACCTCGCCGGGCCCTCTCCCGTACCCTGTGACCTCCATGTCGCGGTCCTCGGTTCTTCGCCGCCGCCTCGCGGGCACTGTCCTGCTGCTCGCGGTCCTCGCGGCCGCCGGCGGGCTGCACCACCACGATGACCTCTTCGGCGCGTTCCAGGGCGGCGCCGCGGGGGCGGCGACCGAGCGCGTCGCTTCCAACCACAGCCCGCTGTCGAAGGCTGCGCACTGGCATTCGGGCGTCTCCGTCAAGGAAGCCCCCTGCCTCGCCTGCCAAAGCCAGCGGATGGCGGGCATTGCGTCCGACACGTGTGTCGGCGCGCAGCCCACAACCCTCCAGTTCGCCGTCGCGCTCGTCACGGTCGCGCCGGGCTCCGTCGTCCGGCACGCCGGCGGCAGCCGCGCTCCTCCCGCTCTCCTCTAACTCCGACCCCGACACAACTCGATCAACCCGAGGCGCGCTCCCTGCGGAGCGCGGCCGGCGCCATGCGCGCTGGAAATCTCGAAGTCGTAAGGAGAATCCACCATGGCGAAAATGCCATTGCGATTGCTGGCATCGTGCGCGGCGGCCCTGTGGCTGTCGCTCGGTCCTTCCCCGGAGGCGCTGGGCGTCGGCGCGTCGGGTGTCGTCCAGGGCCGGGTCGTGGGTCCCGACGGAACGCCGCTCGTGGCGGTCCTCGTGCAGCTGCGCAACGACATATCCGGGTTCAAGGCCGACACCACGACAGGACGCGACGGCACGTTCCATTTCTTCAACGTCCCCTTCAATCCCTACGAGCTCCACGTGGAAGTCCAGGGCTTCGCGCCGGTCCACAAGAACCTCGATGTGCGGACATCCATCCCGCGCGACGTAGAGATCAAGCTCGATCTGCCCGCGGTGACCGAGTCGGTCAGCGTCATGGGTGAACCGACGGCGGCGCAGCTGGAGACCGACAGCACCACCTCGCACGTGGACATCGACAAGTCGTTCATCCAGCGGGCCCCGGCGGCGGTGCCCATGCGCGCGATGGAGGAGATCGTGACATCGACGCCCGGCTTCGCGCTCGACGAGAACGGCCGCTACCACTTCCAGGGCGCGCACAGCCAGAGCGAGTTCGTCATCGACGGTCAGACGATCGCCGACCAGACGGGCGTGACCTTCTCGAACTCGATCGACCCGGGGATTGCGCAATCGATGGAAGTCATCTACGGCAACGTGCCGGCGGAGTTCGGCGAAAAAATCGGCGCCGTCATCAACATGACGACCAAGTCGGGTCTCGGGGCGCCGTTCAAGGGCAACGTGATCGGCAGCTTCGCGACGTTCGACACCTACCAGGCGGGCTTCTCGATGGGCGGGGGCACGCAGGCGTTCGGCGTGTTTGCTTCCGTCAATGCCGCGGGATCCAACTACTTCACCGATGCCCCCAACCCGGACAACCTCCACAACGACGGCGACACGCAAAGGGCCTTCATCCGGCTCGACGCGGCGTCGCCTGGGCTCAGCAACGCCTTCCGACTCTCGGCGCTGCTCGGCCGGACGAACCGCGACGTCCCCAACCGTTACTCCCAGGAGGACGCCGGCCAGGCGGACCGCGTCCAGACGTACGACCAGAACTACAACCTCGGCTGGCAGGACATCCTGTCGGCCTCGACGGTCCTCGACGTCACGGCGTACGCGCGCCTCGCGCGGTTCACGCTCTACCCGTCGGCGGGCGACACACCGATCACCGCCGACTCGAACCGATCGCTCGACAATTTCGGGATCACGCCCTCCTTCACCTGGACGACCGGAATCCACGAAATCAAGGCGGGCGGCGTCTTCAAGGCGTATCCCATCCGCGAGCTCTTCCGTTTCGGGATCACCGACCCGGCCTTCAACGACCCTTCCTCGCCCGACTACAACCCGAACATCGCGCCCTACGACCTGACGCGGGGCGGAACGTCCTTCGAGTTCACCGACACCAGCACCGACAAGTACTACGCGGCGTACGTCCAGGACCAGATCCGCTGGAACAACTTCACGGCGAACATCGGAGTCCGGTACGAGAACAACAACCTCCCCACGACCAACGTGCTGTTCTCACCCCGGATCGGGCTCGCGTACTACCTGGCCTCGACCGGCTCCGTCCTGCGCGCGACGTACAGCCGGGTCCTCTACACGCCGGAGTTCGAGAACATCCTGCTCTCGTCCTCGGCCGCCGCCGCGGCGATCGTCCCGCCCGCGGTGCAGGACTCGCGGCCGCTGGGCGGCGGAGTGCTCCGGGTCCAGTCCGAGCGCCAGAACGCCTACACGGTCGGGCTGCAGCAGGCGCTGGGATCGAAGGTGCGCCTCGACTTCGACTACTGGTGGCGCGATTCGAAGAACGCCGGCGACCAGGACCAGTTCCTGACGACCGGCATCGTCTTCCCCATCTCGTTCGCGAGCGGGCACTACCAGGGCTGGGACCTGCGCCTCGACCTCGCGCCGACCGCGGGCTTCCGGGGGTACGTCTCGGCCGGCCACGTGCACGCGATCTACGACCCCCCGCCCGCGGGCGGACTCTTCCTCGACCAGGGCTCGCTCGACGCGATCACCGGCGATCCGTTCCTCATCGACCACGACCAGAAGCTGCAGATCCAGGCGGGCGTGTACTACGACGTCGCGAAGACCGGACTCTGGTTCGGGGGCAACGTCCGGTACGACTCCGGCCTGGTGACCGACGCCGACCCGGCCGACCTCCTGCAGGACCCGGACAACGCGTTCGCCGCTCCCTACGTCAACGTCAACAGCGGAACCGAGCTCGATCCCAACCGGATCAAGCCGCGCACGATCGCGGACTTCCAGGTGGGCTACGACCTGGCGAAGGTCGGCGTGCCCCTGCAGCTGCAGTTCATGCTCCTGAACGCCTTCGACACGAAGGGCGTTTACAACATCCTTTCGGTATTCGGCGGCACCCACGTCATTCCGCCGCGCCGCTTCGTCGGCCAGGTGCTCTTCACGTTCTGACGTCCATCCTTCTTTATGGGCGGCGCCTTGCCGGGCGCCGCCTGCTTTTTTCAAGAACGCGCGGCGGCGGTTCCCACTGGGCATGCAGGCGGTATGATTCGAGCCGGGTCATGACACTGTCCCGGCGCCGCTTTCTTCGCCACGCGGCAACGGCCGCTTCGGCCGCCTGTGTGGCTCCGCGAATCCTCGCCGGAACCGGAGCATCCATGGACACGACGACCCGCGGCGCCGAGGCGATGGAAGAGGCGCTCGGCCTGCTCGCGAAGACCGGCCCCGAGTACGCGGGCCGCCTCGCCAACCACGGGCCCATGGCGGCCGAGGCGCTCGTCGTCCTCGGGCGGCCCGACGCGGTCGTGCCCTGGGTCGAGGCGTACCGGCGTCGACTCCACGAGCACCCGACCGGTGGACACCCGATCGACGCGACGGCGTGGCGCGATGCGCTCGGGCAGGGCGGACGCGTCGGCGACTGGATCGTCTTCTTCGATCGGCAGGTCGAAGAGCGGGCCTGGAAGGAAGTGCTCGCCGAGTGGGTGCCTCGCCTGTCGCCCGGGGTCATCGCAGCCGCTTTCCATGGCGTGATCCGCACGGCGCATGCGGTGCGCAGCCTCGACGCGAGGGAGTCGCGCGCGCGGCGGCGCGAGCTGGCCGAGGGCCTCGGATACTGGGCCGCGACCTACGAGGTGCTCCCGGAATCGCCCGCGGCCGCCGGGCATCGCGCGCCGCTCGCGGCAATTCCCGAGGTCGCATCGCTTCCTGCCGAACTGCAGACCCACACCGGCAACATCACGGACCGCCTCGCGCCCCTCGATCGCTTTACGCCGTTCGCCGGCGTGGCGAGCCTGGTGGACGCGGGCGGCGACGCGTCGGCGTTCCTGTCGAGCCTCACGGAGACGTTCGCGGCCGTCTATCTCCAGAATGTGCCGCCCGGCAGCGTCATCACCTACATCCACGCCGTCACGGGACCGAGCGCGATCCGCCTCCTCTTGCCGCACCTCGACGCGAAAGCCCGCGCGACGCTGCTGCGCTACGGCTGGCAGGGTGCCGCGGCGCTGTACGCGGCGAGCGGCGGGAAATGGTCGAGCCCGGCACCCGTGGCGGCGCCCGGGAGCGATCGCGAGGATCTCGTGGACCGCGCGGTCGCAACCGGCGACGAGCACGCGATCAAGTTCACCGAGGCGTGCCTGCGCGAGCATGCGCTGAATCCGAAGCCGGTCTATCTCGCCGCGGCGCGCTCGGCCGTCCGCTCGCTCGCCTGAAACTCAGCGCATTCCGGTTGCAAGGAACAGATCCCCGAGCACACGCCGGAACGAATACACGTAGGTCGTGCCGTCGGGCGAGATCATCGCCGGGCCGGCCTGCTCGACCCCGCTCGGATCGAGTGGTTGGAACTGCTTCCACTTCGTCCGAAGCCCGGTGGCAATGTCCACGACGTCGATGATCCCGGGCAGCGCCGAGAGCCGCGTGACGTAGAGCGAGCGCCCGTCGGCCGTCCACCGGATCGGAATGTCTTCCGGTTCGAGCCCGGGGACGGGCCGCGGCTCGCCGCCCGGTTCGACGGGGAACAGGGCGAGCCGGCCGTCCGGCCCGCGCGCCACGATAGACCGGCCGTCGGGAGAGACGGTCTGCATGGTGATCGAGACGCCTTCCGGGGTGATCGGCCGGGGCTTGCCCCCGGAGAGGTCCTGGACGAACAGGCGCGGTCCGCGGCCGGGCTCGCTGCCGTTGATCAGGATGCGCCTGCCATCCGGGAACCAGTTGCCCCAGAGAAACGTGAGGTTGCCGATGTCGACTGATTTCGGCTCGCCCGCGCCCGTCGGGACGAGCGTGATCGACCGGCGCTCGGGAATTTTGACCGTCAGCGCCCACCTCCCGTCGGGAGAGAGGCCATAGCCTTCGCCGTCGGCCAGGCGCACTGCCGGAGACCCGTCGAGCTTTCGCACGTAGACGCCGGGCGGCTGGCGGATCTGCTCGTAGAAGAGGACGGTATCGCCGCTGGCGGAGATGTCGCTCGGGAACGACCAGTTGAGCGCCGTGAGGTTGTGCGGTGCCCCGTCGCGGCCGAAGCCGACGAGCTCACGGCGGCCCGTGGACTCGACGAGCAGCACGCGGCCGTCGCGCGAGAGGTCCTCGACCGTGGCCAGCGGCGAGGTCCAGACGGGTCGGACTTTTCCGTCGAGCGACATGGCCTCGATTCCGCCGAACCACACTGCGTCCCCTTTCGGCGACCAGGCGAGGGCTCCGCTGCCGCTCACGAAGGGCCCGGTCATCCGGAGCTTGCCGCTCGTGTCCATGATCTTGAGGTGGCCGTCATTGTTGCCGCGCTGCAGACAGTCGATGAAGGCGAGCAGCCGGCCGTCCGGGGAAACGCGGACGCTTCTCGTCCAACCGGCCGCCTGGTAGAGGACCTTGCCGACGGGGTACTCGACCCGGCTCCTGTTGCCGACGACGCGGCACACCGCCAGGTCCTTGCCGTCGGGAGACCAGTCCGCGTCCTGGGCGCCCTCGAGGACCTCTCTCGGCGAGCCCCCGGCCAGCGGCACGCGCGCGAGCGTCCCCGTCCCCTCGTACCCGATGATGAAATGGCGGTTGAGCGAGACGGCGATTTCGCCGGCCGACGAGACCGACAGCACCGTGGCGCCCGGCAGCCCGAGGGACCGGGACTCGGCGCTTTCCGGCCGCGTCGTGAAGACTTCGGGGGCGCGGCCCTCCCAGGCGGCGGCGTAGACGATCGTCTGGCCGTCGGGAGCGAACCGCGCCGACTGAACCTGCCCCCGCTGAAACGTCAGCTGCTGGAACTGGATCGCAGGGGCAGGCTTGCTTCCCAGAGTTGCCTTGACGAACACACCCAGCGCCGCTCCGAGTACGAGCGCCAGGAGGGCCGGCACGAGCCAGCCGCGGCGCCGTGTTCTTGCGGGCCCGGCGGCTTCGAGGCCACCGGAGAGGGAGGTTTCCGTCAGGTGGTCGCGGACGCTCTCGAGCTCCCGCGCGAGGTCCCTCGTCGAGGCGTACCGCTCTTCGGGGTCCTTGGCGAGCAGGCGCTCGACGATCCAGCGCACGGGCGCCGGGGCCTTCGGCGCGAGCTGGCCGATCGGCTCGGGCTCCTCCTTGATGATCGCGACGAGCGTCTCGGCGCCGGTTTTCCTCTGGAAAGCGCGCTTGCCGGTCGCCATCTCGTAGAGGATCGCGCCCAGCGCGAACTGGTCGGAGCGATAGTCGACGGGCTGGCCGCTCGCCTGCTCGGGCGACATGTAGCCGGCCGTGCCCATGACGGTGCCCGGCTGCGTCGGCGCGGCGATCGCCGTGGGCGCGATCGACTGGTCCTGCGAGACCGTCTCGGTCAGCTTGGCGAGGCCGAAGTCGAGGATCTTGACGTAGCCGTCCTTCGACACCATGAGGTTCTCGGGCTTCAGGTCCCGGTGCACGATGCCGGCGGCGTGCGCCTTGGCCAGACCCTCGGCCGTCTGGGCGGCGACGTCGAGAAGCTTCTTGGTCGGCAGGGGCTCGCCCGAGGCGACGAGCTCTCGCAGCGTCCTGCCCTCGACCAGCTCCATCGCGATGTAGACGGTCCCGTCGGCTTCGCCGACGTCGTGGACCGTGAGGATGTTGGGGTGGTTCAGCGCCGAGGCTGCGCGCGCTTCCTGCTCGAAGCGCTGGCGCCGGTCGGGATCCGACGCCGTCGCCGCGGAGAGCACCTTGATCGCGATCTCACGCCCGAGCTTCGCGTCGCGCGCGCGGTAGACCTCGCCCATCCCGCCCGCGCCGAGCGGCGCGAGGATCTCGTAAGGCCCGAGTTTCGTTCCGGTCGAGAGGCTCACGCTTTCACCGAAGCCCCGTCGCCAGGTAGAGCTCATCGAGCGCGCGCCGGTAGGAGTAGACGTAGCATTTCTCGTCGGGCGCGATCAGGATCGGGCCAACCTGGTCGACACCGGACGGATCCGGAGGCCGGAGTTCCTTCCAGAGCGCGCGCCGTCCCGTCTTGACGTCGATCGTCTCGACCCTCAGGGGCGGCGCCGACGGGTGATAGACGAAGAGCGCGCTTCCATCGGGCGTCCACCGCAGAGGGACGTCCTCGGGATCCTGCCCGGGCAGCGGGCGGGGCTCGCCGGGTTCGATCGGATAGATGGCGAGTCGGCGATCCGGTCCCGTGGCCACGACCGATTTTCCGTCCGGAGTCAGCGCGGCGGCGAACGTGAAGCTGACGCCCTCCGGAGTGATCGCGCGGGGCTTACCGCCCGGAATGTCCTGGACGAACAGTCGGGATCCGTGTCCCGGCTCGTTGCCCGAGATGAGAATCCGGCGCCCATCCGGAAAGTACGTCGCGGAGCTGCAGGCGATGCCGGTTTTCGCGAGCTCTTTCGGCTCTCCGGCTCCGGTCGGCAGAAGCGTAAACTGCCCGTTCTCGAGCTCCTTGATGGAGAGCGCCCAGCGCCCGTCCGGCGAGAAGCCCACCGCATTGCCTTCGCCGATGCGGACGGCCGGCGAACCGTCGAGCTTTCTCAGGTAGATGCCGAGGGGCTTCAGATTCTGCTCGTTGAAGAGGATGGTTCCGCCGTCGGAGGAAATGTCGATGGGGAACGACCAGTTGAGCCAGGTCAGGTTGCGCTCGGTCTTCTCGCCCGGGGCCAGACCCACCATCTCGCGCCGCGAGGAGTTGACGGCGCAGAGGACGCGCCCGTCGCGCGCGATGTCGGTGATGCCTCCACCGGGAGCGAGCCAGGCGATCCGGCTCTTCCCGTCGAGGGAGGTCGCCGTGATGCCGCCGCGGCCGCTCGACCAGACCTCGTTGCCGTTCGGCGACCAGGCAATTCCGCGAAGGGCAAAGGGGCCGTTCAACCGGACCTTTCCGTTCGTGTCGACGACCTTGAGGGCGCCGTTGTTGTCGCCCTTCTGCGGGTGATCGATGAAGGCGACGAGGCGCCCGTCCGGCGAGACGCGGACGCTGCTCGTCCAACCCGCGTTGTCATAGAGGACTTTCCCGACGGGGTACTCGACGCGGCCGCGGTTGGCGACCATGCGCGTCACGGCGAGGTTCGAGCCGTCCGGTGACCAGTCGGCGTCCTCCACGTTCTCGAGGACCTCGCGCGGCGCGCCGCCAGCGAGCGGGACGCGGGCCAGCGTTCCGACCGATTGGAAGCCGAACATGTAGCGGCGGTGGAGCGAGATCGCGAGCTCTCCCGTGGACGAGATGGCGAGCAGGTCCGCGCTCGGGAGTCCCAGCGAACGCGACTCGGAACTGTCCGCGCGGGTCGAGAAGATCTCGAGGGGGAGGCCCTCCCACGCCGCGCCGTAAACGATGGTCTGCCCGTCGGGAGCGAAACGGGCGCTGCGGATGGCGCCGCGCGCGTAGGTCAGACGCTTGATCTCGGGAGGCGGCCCCGTTTTCGCGCCCGTGAGGCTGCGCAGCAGGAAGCCCGCGGCGATCCCGACGACGAGCGCGGCGACCGCAGGCAGGGCCCAGCCGCGGCGGCGGGCCTTTGCGGGCTCGGCGGCCTCGAGTCCGCCGGAGAAGGAGGTTTCCGTGAGGTGATCGCGAACGCTCTTCAAATCGCGGGCCAGGTCTCGGGTTGACGCGTAGCGCTCCTCGGGATCCTTGCCGAGCAGGCGCTCGACGATCCAGCGCACGGGAGCGGGGGCTTTCGGCGCCGCCTGCGAGAGCGGCTCGGGTTCCTCCTTGATGATCGCGACGAGCGTCTCGGCGCCCGTCTTCCTTTGGAAGGCGCGCTTGCCCGTCGCCATCTCGTAGAGGATCGCGCCGAGCGTGAACTGGTCGGAGCGGTAGTCGACGGACTGGCCGCTCGCCTGCTCGGGCGACATGTAGCCGGCCGTGCCCATGACGGTGCCCGGCTGCGTCGGCGCCGCGATCGCGGTCGGGAGCGACCGAGGCGTCCTGCGAGACGGGCTCCGTGAGCTTGGCGAGCCCGAAGTCGAGGATCTTGACGTAGCCGTCCTTCGAGACCATCAGGTTCTCGGGCTTCAAGTCCCGGTGGACGATTCCGGCGGCATGCGCCTTGGCGAGGCCCTCGGCGGTCTGGACGGCATAGTCCAGCAGCTTCTTCGTCGGCAGCGGCTCGCCGGAAGCGACGAGCTCGCGCAGGGTCTTCCCCTCGACCAGCTCCATCGCGATATAGAGGGAGCCGTCGGCCTCGCCGATGTCATAGACCGTGAGGATGTTCGGGTGGTTCAGCGCCGAGGCCGAGCGTGCCTCGAGCTCGAAGCGCTGGCGCCGGTCCGGATCGGAGGCCATCGCGGTCGGGAGGACCTTGACGGCAATGTCGCGGCCGAGCTTCGCATCCCGCGCGCGGTAGACCTCTCCCATCCCGCCCGCGCCGAGCGGCGCGAGCACTTCATAGGGTCCGAGGCGCGTTCCTGGCGAGATCGGCATGGAGGTCGGCCGCGATTGTATGCCGGTCAGTCGGGAGGATAATCGCCGCACCGGAGGCAAGTCTGGTCGGCAAGACCCTCTCTCATTACCGGATCGAAAAGCGCCTCGGGTCGGGTGGAATGGGCGAGGTCTTTCTCGCCCGCGACCTGGCTCTGGGCCGCGCGGCCGCCGTCAAGGTTCTGGCGTCCTCGTTGACCGAAGAGGCGCGCGCGCGGCTCTTCCGCGAGGCGCAGGCCTGCGCCCGGCTGCAGCACCCGGCCATCGCGACCTTCTTCGAGTCCGGCGAGTCGGACGGGGTGGCCTTCCTCGCGATGGAGTTCGTGGCGGGCGAGACGCTGCGGGACCGCCTGCGGCGGGGGCCGATGCCATTTCCCCAGGCGCTCTCGGTGGCGGCGTCGCTGCTCGAGGCGCTCGTCCACGCCCACGCGGCCGGCGTCCTGCACCGCGACATCAAGCCGGAAAACATCATGGTGACGGGCGACCATCTCGGCAAGCTGCTCGACTTCGGGATTGCCCGGCTGCAGGAGGGCGACGCCGGCAGCGAGGACCGGACCGAGGTGGCCCTGACCGAGGCGGGCGCCGTCATCGGCACCCTCGGCTACATGTCGCCCGAGCAGCTCCGCGGACAGCCGCTCGACGAGCGGTCGGACCTCTTCTCCCTGGGCGCCGTCTTCTACGAAATGATCGCCGGGCGTCCGGCCTATCCCGGAAAGACGCCTGCCGAGCGGATCGCGGCGACGCTCACGGCCGAGGTCGAGCCGCTGCGGGCCTCGGGAGTGCCTTCGGAAGTCAGCGTCGTGCTCGCCCGGGCGATGGCGCGCGATCCGGAGCGCCGCTATGCTTCCGCGGCGGCTTTTCTGTCGGACCTGCGTGCCCTGGGGTCGGGGGAGCTCGAGTCCTCGCTGCCCGACACGCTGGCGATCGTCGCCTTCCGCAATCTCTCGCAGAGCAAGGACGACGACTGGATCGGCAGCGGCTTCGCCGAGAGCCTCGGCGCGGACCTGGCGCGGCTGTCGGGGGTCTCGCTCGTGCCGCGCGAGAAGGTCGCAAGAGTCCTCGCTGACGTCGGTGGGGGAACGCTCGAGCTCGGCCGGGCCCTGGGCTGCCGCTGGGTTCTTTCCGGCGCGTACCAGCGCGCGGGAAACCGTCTGCGCGTGACCTCGCAGCTGGCCGACGGCCCCACCGGGGAAGTCGTGGCCTCCGAGAAGATCGACGGCGAAGTGGACGAGATGTTTGCCATGCAAGACCGGCTTTCCGCCTCGGCCACCGAGCGGCTTCGGCCGGGCGGCGCGGCGCCGGCGGTCCGCCCCGCTCCGCAGATCGACGTGTACGAGCGCTACGAGAGGGCACGGCGGTTCTTCCACCGGCTCGAGAAGGGGTCGCTCGACCAGGCGCAGACGCTCTTCGAGCAGGCCGTTGCCGCCGACGCCGCTTACGCTCCGGCCCTTGCGGGCCTCGCTGCGGCGCACTGCATGCGCTTTCCCTTTCAGACCGACCCGCGGGAGCTCGAGATTGCCGAAAGCTACGCGCGCCGAGCGATCGCCGCCGACCCGAACCTCGCCGAGCCGCGGGTCTGGCTCGGGTATGCCCTCGCGCGGCTGGGCCGGGCCGATGAGGCGGTGGAGCAGGAGCGGCGCGCCATGGAGCTCGACGAGGCCAGCGTCTACGCCTTCTATTTCGCGGGCATCTGCATGTCGCAGGTCTCGCGCGCGGCGGAAAGCCTTCCCCTCTTTCAGCGCGCCGTCACGCTCGACCCGGGCCACGGCTTCGCGTGGCTCGCGCTCGGCTGGACGCACCTGGAGCTCGACCACGGCGGAGAAGCCCGGTGGTGTCTCGAGAAGGCCGTCGCGCTCGAGGGGGAGGCGGGAATGGGCCCGACGGCCGGCGTCGCCGGCTACCTCGGCGAGTGCCTCCGGCGCCTCGGCCGCCTCGACGAGGCGCGGGACCGCTGCCTGGAGGGCCTCGCTTCCGTTGAGAAGTCGGACTTCATGTACCGAGACACGTTTCGAGGGGTGGGCCTCTGCGCGCTCGGCCGCACCGCGCTCGAGCAAGAGGATGCGCCGGCCTCGCAGGCCGCTTTCGCCCAGGCGGCCTCGCACCTGCGCGGGCGGCCGCGCAGCCTCGGCGGCGGGCACCTGCTCGTCCAGGCGCTGGCCGGGCTCTCCCGCGCCGGAGGGGGCAGCGGCCCGTTCGAGGAGGGTCTTGCGCTCTGGCGCGGACGGACGGGGCACGACTTCTCGTTCATGTGGGTCTGCAAAGACGACGTGACGCTCTACGAGCTCGCGCGTGCCGCGGCGGCACTGGGAAGGGCTTCCGAGGCCGCGGACCTCTTCGAAAAGGCGCGCGCCGCCGGCTCGCGCGAGGCGTCGTCGGCGGCGGTCGGGTCTTCCTAGGGCAGCAGCCGCTCGGCCAGTCGCGCCGCGTGCTGACGCAGCTCCGGCACGGCGGTCGCTTCCCAGTAGTCCGCCTTGAGCAGCGGTCCGACCAGGTGCAGGACGCGCGACGGGTGCCCGGCGGCGTCGAGCAGCGAGCCGTCCGCAGCCGTCTCGAGTCCGAGGCCGAGGGGATCGGGACGGATGAGGTTGCGGGCGAGCAGCCCGTCGAGCAGAGGATCGCCGAGGCGGCGGACGTCGCTCGAGGGGCCCGTGCAGTTGACGACGCGGTGGACGTGGATCCGGCCCGCGGCGGAGGCGCCCCTTGGCCGGATCGTCACCTCGACTTCGTTCGCGACGGATCGGTATCCGAGGATCCGCGCGGCGCGCACGGAGAGGTCGCCCGCGGCGATCATCCGCTCGATCGCCTGCGCGGTTTCCGGGGCCGCTCTGTGCCGGTGGACGTCCCACCAGGGCCGGACGTGGCGCAGGAAACGCGCGCGCTCGACGGGGTCGAGCAGGGCCCATAGCGCCGGCGTCGCCCCCCGCAGGGCGCCAATCACCCCGCGCCAGTCGCCTCCGCCTTTTGCGCGAGCGGCGACGTGCTCGCGAACCAGGCGCACGTAGCGGGCGATCGTGTGCGGCGGCGCGTCGAGGCCCGGGGGCCACGCGTCCGCTGGCGCCAGCTCCCTTCCGAAGGCGTGCGCGCGCGGCAGGAGGCCGTGCCGCGAAACGGCGAAGAGTGGAAGTCGGGCGCCCCTGGCCGCGAGGTCGAGGGTGATGTCCATCATCGTCAGTCCCGAGCCGAGCAGCAGCACCGACTCGCCGGAACGGACCGCGTCGAGCGATCCGCGGACCCACGGGTCGCGGACGTAGCGGTCGGTTTCGTAGAACTCCCCGCCGACGGCCGCCGGGTTCGCGGGGGAGTAGTTGCCGAGCGCGAGCACCACGTGGTCTGCCGGGATCCGGGCGCCGGCAAACACGACTTCGGCCGAGCCGCCGTCGGGCCGCACATCGACGTCGCGCGCGACGCCCACCAGGCGCTCGAGGCGGGCCGCCCGCGGCGCGTGGTGCTCGGCCTCGCGCAGGACGCCCTCCAGGTATTCGCCGTAAAGGCGCCGCGACACGAAGGTGTCCGCGCAGACGGCGTCGTCGTGCGTGCGCGCCCAGCGCACGAAGTGGTCGGGATCGTCCGCGACCGCGCTCATGCCGCCCGCCGGGACGTTCAGGGCGTGCGCCTCGAGGCGGGTGCCGTAGGCCACGCCCCGGCCAATGGGGCCGTACCGGTTTGCGAGGACGACCCGGGCCGCCGCGCCGCGCCGCAGCAGGTGTATGGCGACCGCGGTCCCGCTGAATCCGCCGCCGATCACGACGATTGTGGGACCAGCGCGGCTCATTGGCGCAGAGAGGATATCAGGGGGATGCGAAGCGGTTCGTTTTCGGCTCGCACGGCGAGACCGGCCAATCCCGCATAATGCGCATTCCAATGGCCGAAAAGCGGTCCCCGGACGGCACGTCGCAGCGCGAGCGGGCCGAGGCGCTCCAGGAGCTCCTCGCCGAACGGATCCTCGTGCTCGACGGAGCATCGGGGACATGGATGCAGAGCCAGGACCTGGCGGCGGAGGACTTCGGCGGGCCGGACCTCGAGGGCTGCAACGAGAACCTGGTGCGGACGCGGCCGGATCTCGTCCGCCGTATGCACGAGGAGTACTTCGCCGCGGGCGCCGACATGGTGGAGACGAACACCTTCGGCGGCACGCCGCTCGTGCTCGCCGAGTACGGGCTCGCGGACAGGGCGCTCGAGATCAACCGCCGCGCGGCCGAAATCGCGCGCGAGGCCGCCGAAAAGGCGTCGACGCCGGGCCGCCTGCGGTTCGTCGCGGGCTCGATGGGGCCGACGACGAAGGCGATGACGGTCACAGGCGGCGTGAGCTTCGACGAGATGATCGGCCACTACCGGGTGCAGGCGCTCGGCCTGCTCACGGGCGGCGTTGACACGCTGCTTCTCGAGACCACCCAGGACACGCGCAACCTGAAGGCCGGGCTCATCGGCATCGAGCAGGCGTTCGCCGAAGTCGGCTGGCGCGCGCCCGTGATGGTGTCCGTGACGATCGAGCCCATGGGCACGATGCTCGCCGGGCAGGACGTCGATGCGCTCTACGCCTCGGTGATGCACGCCCCGCTGCTCTCGGTCGGCATCAACTGCGCGACCGGCCCCGAGTTCATGACGGACCACATCCGCAGCCTTTCGGCCGTCGCGAAGACTCTGACCTCCTGCTACCCGAACGCGGGCCTGCCCGACGCCGACGGGAAGTACTCCGAAACGCCCGAGTCGCTCTCGGCCGAGCTCGAGCGCTTCATGAAGGAAGGCTGGGTCAACATCGTCGGCGGATGCTGCGGCACCACACCCGCGCACATCCGGGCGCTCGCGGCGGCGGCCGCGGGGAAGAAGCCGCGCCGCGTCCCGATCCACAACAAGACGCTCGTGTCCGGGATCGACCTGCTCGAGGTGGACGTGGACAACCGGCCCGTCCTCGTCGGCGAGCGCACCAACGTGCTCGGCAGCCGCAAGTTCAAGCGCTTGATCGCCGAAGGCCAGTTCGAGGCGGCCGCCGAGATCGCGCGCGCGCAGGTGAAGAACGGAGCGCAGGTCATCGATGTCTGCCTCCAGGACCCGGACCGGGACGAGGTCGCCGACGTCAATGCGTTCCTCGAGCGGGCCATCCGGATGGTCAAGGCGCCGCTCATGCTGGACTCGACGGACGCGAAGGTGATGGAGCTCGGCTTGAAGTGGAGCCAGGGCAAGTCGATCCTGAACTCGATCAACCTCGAGGACGGGGAGGCGCGTTTCCAGGCCGTCGTGCCGCTGGCGCAGCGCTACGGCGCGGCGCTCGTCGTCGGGACGATCGACGAGGACCCGGAGAACGGCATGGCGGTCACGCGCGACCGCAAGCTCGAGGTCGCGCGCCGTAGCTACACGCTGCTGACCGAGAAGTACGAGTTTCCCGCCGAGGACATCATCTTCGACCCGCTGGTCTTTCCGTGCGGGACCGGCGACGCGAAGTACGTCGGCAGCGCGGAGGAGACGATCGAGGGGATCCGCCTCATCAAGGCCGCGTTCCCGGAGTCGAAGACGATCCTCGGCATCTCCAACGTCTCGTTCGGCCTGCCGGAGTCGGGGCGCGAGGTGCTGAACTCCGTGTTCCTGTACCACGCGACCCGCGCGGGGCTCGACCTCGCGATCGTGAACTCCGAGAAGATCGTCCGCTACCCGTCGATCCCGGAGGAGGAGAAACGGCTGGCGGAGGACCTCCTCTACAACCGCGGCGAGGATCCGGTCGCCGCCTTCGCGAACTACTTCAAGGCGAAGGGCGCCGCGCCGAAGGTCCCGAAGGCGCGCGCGGGCACGCCCCTCGAGCGGCTTCCGCGTTACATCCTCGAGGGCTCGAAAGAGGGGCTCGTCGACGACCTCGAGGCCGTGCGCACGGGCGGGATGGCGCCGCTCGACGTCATCAACGGGCCCCTCATGGATGGCATGCGCGAGGTCGGGCGCCTCTTCAATGCCAACGAGCTTATCGTCGCGGAAGTCCTGCAGTCCGCCGAGGCGATGAAGGCGGCCGTCACGCACCTCGAGAAATTCATGGCGAAGACGACCGAGTCGCGCAAGGGCAAGGTGCTGCTCGCGACGGTCAAGGGCGATGTCCACGACATCGGCAAGAACCTCGTCGAGATCATCCTGTCGAACAACGGCTACGAGGTCATCAACCTCGGCATCAAGGTGCCGCCGGAAAAGCTCGTCGAGGCGTCCGCGCAGCACCGGCCGGATCTCATCGGCCTCTCGGGCCTGCTCGTCAAGAGCGCGCAGCAGATGGTCACGACGGCGCAGGACCTGACGTCCGCGGGCGTGACGACCCCGATGCTCGTCGGCGGCGCGGCGCTCTCGCAGAAGTTCACGGATCACCGGATCGCTCCGGCGTACGGCGGCCTGGTGACGTACGCCGAGGACGCGATGCGCGGCCTCGCCCTCGCCGACCGCATTCTCTCGGGCGAGCCGGCGCGCGCCGCGCTGCGGGCCGAGGCGGACAAGCGCCGCGCGGCGATCGCCGGCGCCACGCGCTCGGAAGACGAGGCCCCGCTCGCGGCACCGGCCGTGCGCAGCGCCGAGGTCGCGGTCGCCGACGGGCTCGCCGCGCCGGATCTCGACGAGCACGTGCTCGAGTCGGTCGATCTCGGCCAGGTCTGGGAGTACCTCAACCCGCACATGCTCTACGCCAAGCACCTCGGCCTGCGGGGCAGCTACTGGAAGCTCAAGGAAGCGGGAGATCCGAAGCTCGCCGAGCTCGAGCGCGTGATCACGAAGGTGCAGGCGTCGGGCTGGATCTCGGCGCGCGCGATGTACCGCTATTTTCCGGCGCGTTCCGACGGCAACACGCTCCACCTGGTTCTGCCGGGCGGCGGCGAGGCGTGCTTCACGTTCCCGCGCCAGGTCGCCGGCGAACGGCTGGCCCTCTCCGACTTCGTCCACCCCGGCAAGACGGCTGCGGATTCGGTGGCGCTCTTCATCACGACGGCCGGAGAGGGTGTGCGCGCCCGCGCCGAGGAGTTGAAGACGGCGGGCGAGTACCTGCTCTGCCACGCGCTCCAGGCCGTGGCCGTCGAGACGGCCGAGGCCGCGGCCGAATGGCTGCACCGTCGTCTGCGCGAGCAGTGGGGCTTTCCCGACGCGCCGGAGACCACGATGCGCGACCGGTTCCAGGCGCGCTACCGCGGCAAGCGCTACAGCTTCGGATACCCGGCCTGCCCGGACCTGGCGGACCAGGCGACGCTCTTCCGCCTGCTCGACGGCCGCAAGATCGGCGTCGAGCTGACGGAGGGATTCATGATGGATCCCGAGGCATCGGTCTCGGCGCTCGTCCTGCACCACCCGCAGGCGCGCTACTTCGCGGTGTAGGCCCGGACGAGTAGAGCTCGCGCGCCTCTCGTGTCGCAGGGGCGGCCCTCATGACCGCCCGCAGTCGTCACCGTGTTCCAGAGGCGAGGGGGGCAAGCCCCGCCCCTACGGCCCGCTGACCGGCTCGACCGACGCGAGGACGTGCTCGATGAAGAGTTTGTCCGTAATCGCGTGGGGGCCCCGCTCGTTGTAGTTGACCGTCGTGATGACGACGACGAGGCCCTGCTCCGGCAGGACGGCCACGCGGTTGCCGCCGCTGCCGTTCATGCAGTACGCCGCGAAGGAACGCTCGCCCGACTTGAACGTGCGCAGCCACCACAGGTAGCCGTACTCCCAGTCCTCGTCGATGTGCGCGTGGGGTCGGATCGAGTCGGCGACCCACTTCGCCGGGACGACCTGCCGGCCCTTCCAGGCGCCGCCGTCCAAGTAGAGTTGCCCGAGCTTTGCGAGGTCGCGCGTCGAGAGGCCGAGCCCTCCGCCGGTTTGCGCAGTGCCGAGCGGCGAGAACTGCCACTCGGCCTTCTCGATCCCCAGCGGGCCGAAAAGGTTCTCCTTCGCGAAGTCGGGCACGGGCTTTTTCGTCGCGCGCTCGAGCACCGCGCCGAGCGTCGAGACGCCGGCCGTGCAGTAGCTGAAGCTGCGGCCATAGGGCGAGTCCGCCGGCTTCTTCGCCCAGGGCGCGAAGCCCTTGATCGGGAGATCGAGCGTGAACTTCACCCAGTCCTCGATGACGTACATCCGCTCCTCGTTGCCCCGCGAGTACTCGTTCCAGTCGTCGCACTCGAGCAGCGAGCTCATCGTCAGGAAGTCCTCGACGGTGATCTTCGCCTTGCGCGAGTCCGGGTTCTGCAGGGGCTGGCGGTCGGGGAAGAAGGGGAGGATCGGCGCCTGGATGCCGGAAAGCACGCCCTTGTCGATCGCGATGCCGACGAGCATCCCGGTGATCGTCTTGGTGGCCGAGCGCGTGTTGTGGAGCGTCCCCGCGTCGGCGCCGTTGAAGTACGCCTCGAAGACCGGAGTCCCGTTCTTCGCGATGAGGACGCTCGTGATCTTCTTGAACTCCCCGGCGCGGATGGCGGTCTCCATCGCGGAGAGCCGCGCCTCGGAAACTCCCGGCGAAGTCTGACCTGCGGCCGGGCCCGCGGCCGATGCGGATGCGAACGTTAGAGTGAGTCCGAGGAGAGTGCGGATTTTCATCGGCTTCCTTTCCTGATTGAGGCCCCGATTTCCTTAGACGCACGTGCGCGGAGGTTCGTTCTTGCCAAATTATTGACGGCCATGGACTTGGTGACAAATGGTGGAATCCACTTAATTCATGTAGTATTTCAGAATGATCGACGGAATTGATCTCGAGATACTGAGGATACTCCAGTTCAATGCCCGGGTCTCGAACGCCAAGATTGCGCGCCAGGTAGACCTCGCTCCTTCCGCCGTGTTCGAGCGGATCCGCAAGCTCGAGGAGCGCGGCGTCATCCAGGGCTACAGCGCGCGGATCAACCCGGCTGCCGTCGAGCTGCCGCTGCTCGCCTTCGTCTTCGTGCGCGACACCGACGGACCCGGGGCGGATCAGTCGGCGCGGCGCGTGGCCGAGATCCCCGAGGTGCTGGAGGTCCATCACGTCGCCGGCGAGGACGGCTTTCTCGCCAAGGTCAGGGCGAAGGACACGGAGTCGCTCGGACGGCTGCTCCGCGACCGCATCGGGCGGATCGACACCATCAATTCGACCCGGACGATCATCGTCCTCGGCACGGTGAAGGAAGGCTCGCACCTGCCGATCGACGCACCCGCGCCGTCGTCGGAGTCGGTCCGTGTCTGATCCGCGCCCGGCCGCTCCCTCCCTCGGGAAGCTCGTCGCAGCGTTCGCGGCGGTGTACATCCTGTGGGGCTCGACGTACCTCGGCATCCGCTTCTCGATGGAGACCCTCCCGCCGTTCTTCACGCAGGGCGTGCGCTTCTTTCTGGCCGGCGGCTTCATGTTCGTGTGGGCGCTCGCGTCGGGCGCCGCCCGGCCTTCCGGGCGGGAGTGGGGCGGAGCGGCCGTGACCGGCTTCCTGCTCTTCGTCTGCGGCTCGGGAGGGCTCGTCTGGGCCGAGCATTCGATCCCGTCGGGGGTCGCGGCGCTCGTGGTTGCAACCGAACCGATGTCCTTCGTGTTGATAGAAGCGATGCGACGCCGCCGTCTGCCCCGGGGAGCCGTTCTGGCCGGTATCGCGCTCGGCTCGGCCGGGCTCGCGATCCTGGCGGGGCCCGGGATGGTCCTCGGCAGCGGACGTTTCGACCTCGCCGCGATGGCGGTGCTCGTCGTCGGGACCTTCTGCTGGGCGGGCGGATCGCTTTTCTCCCGCGGCTCGCGCCTGCCGGCCTCGCCGATCATGGCGACGGCGCTGACGCTGCTGTGCGGCGGCGCGCTGCTCGCGCTCGTCGGCGTCGCCGCGGGCGAGCTCGGCCGGTTCGATCCGGCGGCCGTGAGCGCGAAATCCGTCCTCGCGACGATCTATCTCTTCGTGTTCGGCTCGATCATCGGGTTTTCCGCGTACGTCTGGCTCCTGCGCGTGACGACGGCGTCGCGCCTGTCCACCTACGCCTACGTCAACCCGATCGTCGCGGTGTTCCTGGGCTGGGCCCTGGCGGGCGAAGCGCTCTCGGCGCGCGTGTTGCTCGCCTCGGTCGTCATCGTCGGTGCGGTGGCGGTCGTGATCCGCTACGGGGGCGAGGACGAAGAGACGGTCTCGCCCGGGGAGGCGGACCTCGGCTGCGAGAGGCCCGCGGAGACGCTGCATGCCTGAGCCGCGCCCGCTTCGCCGCGCCGCTTCGCGCGCCGAGATCGTCGTGGCGTTCGCGGCGGTCTACGTCCTGTGGGGCTCGACGTACCTCGCGATCCGGTTCGGCGTCGAGACGATCCCGCCGTTTCTCATGGCGGGCATCCGGCATCTGACGGCGGGGACGATCCTGTTCGGATGGCTGCGCCTGCGGGGCACGCCGTGGCCGACGTGGAAGAACTGGCGCGGGGCGGCGATCGTCGGGGGCCTGCTGCTGCTCGGAGGCAACGGGCTGGTGACCTGGGCGGAACAGAAGGTCCCGTCGGGTCTGGCCGCGCTGATCGTGGCCTCGGTGCCGATCTGGATGACGCTCCTCGACGGTCTCGACCGCCGCGAGAGGCCGCACGGCGTTGTGCTCGTGGGGCTCGGCATGGGGATCGCCGGAATCGCGTTCCTCGTCGCGCCGGGCCGGTTCGCCGGGGGAAAGCACGTCGACCCTTGGGGCGCGGTCGCTCTCTTGACGGCCGCGCTTCTGTGGGCGATCGGATCGCTCTACTCCAGGCGCGCGGGCCTGCCGGCCTCGACGCTGCTCGCGACGGCGATGGAGATGATCGCGGGCGGGCTCATCCTGCTCTCCGTCTCCGCGCTCACCCGCGAGTGGGCGGGATTCACGCCCGCCGCGGTGTCGGGAAAGTCGGTGCTCGCGCTCGGCTACCTGATCCTGGCCGGCTCGCTGCTCGGCTTCTCGGCATACGTCTTCCTGCTCGGCGCGACGACGCCGGCGCGAGTCTCGACGTACGCGTACGTCAACCCGCTCGTCGCGGTGTTCCTGGGATGGCTCTTCGCCGGCGAGTCCGTGACGGCACGCACAATGATCGCCGCCGTCGTCATCGTCGCGGCCGTGGCGCTCATCATTCGCCACGGAGCCCGCCGCACAGTCGCCCCGGCCGAGGAGAACGCGGCCCCCCTGCGGGCCGAAGGAGGTCGTCGATGAACGAGATCGCGCTGCTGCTCCGGATGCTGGACGAGTCGTACGAGAAGAGTGCGTGGCAGGGACCGAACCTGCGGGGAGCCCTCCGCGGTGTGGGGGCGCAGGCGGCGGCGTGGAGGCCAGCCCCCGGCCGCCACAACATCTGGGAGCTCGTGATGCACGCGGCCTACTGGAAGTACGTGGTCTGGCGCCTGCTCACGGGCGAAAAGCGCGGGGCGTTTCCGGAGAAGGGGAGCAACTGGTTCGCGCGCCCCACGTCGCCGACCGAGCGCGCCTGGAAGGCCGACCTCGCGGCTCTGGATCTCCAGCACCGGCAGCTGCGCCGTGCGGTCGAGAAGCTGTCCGCCGCGGACCTCGGCAGGAAGCGGCGGGGCAGCAAGCGCAGGACCGACACGCTCGTCTACGGCGTGGCCTCGCACGACGTGTACCACACGGGCCAGATTCAGACGCTCAAGCGCCTGTGGAGCGACCGGAAGCACTTGCGATAGCCTTCCTCGGATGCCGCGGCTCGTGGATCTGTCCCACCCGATCGAGCACGGGATGATCACGTATCCCGGCCTGCCGGGGCCGGTGGTCTCGGACTTCATGGGCCGCGAGGCGTCGCGCGGGCACTACGCGGAAGGAACGACGTTCCACATCGCGCGCGTGAGGATGGTCGCGAACACGGGGACCTACCTCGACGCTCCGTTCCACCGGTTCGCGCACGGCAAGGACATCGGCGGCCTGCCGCTCGAGCGCCTCGCCGACCTCGACGGCCTCGTCGTGGATGCGACGGGACGGGGGCGGGGCGTGGACGCGGAGCTCTTTTCAGGCTGGGACCTCGCCGGCAAAGCGGTCCTGGTGCGGACGGGCTGGGACGCGCACTGGCGCACGCCGCGGTATGCGGAGGGCCACCCGCACCTGACGCGCGCGGCCGCGGAGTTCCTGGCGGGAGCGGGCCCGGCGCTCGTCGGAATCGACTCGCTCAACATCGACGACACGGGCGACGGCGTGCGCCCGGCGCATACGCTGCTGCTTTCGGCCGGGATTCCGATCGTCGAGCACCTCTGCAACCTCGGCGCGCTGCCGCCGGCGGGTTTTCGCTTCCACTGCGTGCCCGCGCCTTTCCACGGTCTCGGCAGCTTCCCCGTCCGCGCCTACGCCGTGGTGGCCTGAGTTCCGGGAAACTCTCGCGCAGCCGATCCGTAGAGCGTGAGAGGAGGCTCCGCTCCATGAAGAAGGTCGTTCTGGTCGCGTTTCTCGCGGCGTGCGCCGCACCGCTCTGCGCCGCCGACCCGCCGAAGAACGCCTTCGTCCTCGTGAAGGAGGCGGCCGCCGCCTACCAGCGTGGCGACAAGGCCGCGTTCCTGAAGGACTACGAGGAGGCCGCGCGCCTGCGGCCGGGCGACGCCTGGATCGTCTACAACCTGGCCTGCGCGCAGGCGGTGAACGGACAGACCGAGGCCGCCGTGCGCTCGCTCGAGCAATTCGGCGCGCTCAGGGTCGTCGCCGATTTCGACGGCGACAAGGACCTCGACTCGATCCGGCAGACCGCGGGCTACAAGAAGGTCGTCGCCGAGACGGCGGCGCTGCGCAAGGAGCGCATCGGCTCGGGCTCGAGCGTCGCGTTTACGATTCCCGAAAAGGAAGTCGCGCCCGAGGGCGTCGCCTACGACTCCGTCACGAAGGCGTTCTTCGTGGCGAGTGTCCGGAAGGGCAAGGTCGTCCGGATCGGGCCGGACGGAAAGATCACCGATTTCATCGCCTCCGGCAGCGGCCTGCGCAGCGCCCTCGGCTTGGGGATCGACCCGAAGCGGCGCACGCTGTGGGTTGCGAGCGAGGCCATCCCGCAGATGAACGGGGCGCGCGAAGGCGATCCGCCGAAGAGCGCGCTCTTCGAGTTCGACCTCGACACGGGCAAGCTCCGCCGGGAGCACGTCCCGCCGGTATCGGAAAAGCCGCCGTACTTCGACGACCTGACGGTCGCCGCCGATGGCCGGGTGTACGTCAACGACGGCCGCACCCCGCGCATCTACGCGCTCGACCCGGGCAAGGGCGAGTTGGCCGTGTTCCTGGAGACCGACGCGATGCGGGGAACACAGGGCCTCGCGGCCACGCCCGATGGAAAGGCGCTCTATGTGTCCGACTACGGCGGCCTGTATCGGATCGACGTCGCGACGAAGGCTGTTGCGCCGATTCCGGTGCCGGCAGACCTCGCGTTGAGCGGGATCGACGGGCTCGTCTATGCGGACGGCTGCCTCGTCGCGATCCAGAACGGCATCGAGCCGCACCGCATCCTGCTCCTTGAGCTCGCCCCGGGCGGCGCGAAGATCGCCCGCGGCCGGATTCTCGAGATGAACAACCCGTACTTCGACGAGCCGACGCTGGGCACCGTCGTCGGCGGCGCCCTTTACGTCAGTGCGAACAATCAAGGGCACCGGTACTACGACCTGAAGAATCCGCCCGGGCCCGCCGACCTCCAGGACGCGGTGATTCTGAGGGTCCCGCTGCGCGCGGGAGTGCCGTGAGTTCACCGGGGCCCGGAACAGGCCGTGATGCCGTAAACTGAAGGTTCATGAAACGGGCCGTCCGGTTTCTGGTCGCTCTGGCCGCGGCCGGCGCGGTGCTCGCGTCGCGCACGGGCCACGGCGCCGCGTCCACGGTCCGCAAGGAGGCCGCGGCGGTCGTGCCCACCGTCCAGCTGCTGCCGCTGGCCGGGGACCTGACCGGCATCACGGCGATCACGAACGCCGGCGACGGACGGGTCTTCGTGACGCTCCAGCACGGGCAGATCGTCATCTGGGACGGCACCCAGGTCCTGCCCACGCCGTTTCTCGACATCTCGTCACTCATCATCTGCTGTGGTGAGCAGGGGCTGCTTTCGACGGCCTTCCATCCCTCTTACGCGACGAACGGGTTCTTCTTCGTCAACTACACGAATGGGGCCGGGCAGACCGTCGTGGCGCGGTACCGGGTTTCGGTGGGGGACCGCAACACCGCGGACCCTTTCAGCGTGGCGGTCCTCCTGACGATCGATCAGCCCTACACGAACCACAACGGCGGCCAGCTGCAGTTCGGCCCGGACGGATTCCTGTACGTCGGGATGGGCGACGGCGGCAGCGCCAACGACCCGCAGTGCCACGCGCAGTCGAGCGACTCGCTGCTCGGCAAGATGCTGCGCATCGACGTGAACCAGAGCGTCGATCGTTCGCCGTACTACGGCATCCCGGCCGAGAACCCGTACGTCTCGACCGGCGGTCCCGCGGAGGCCTGGGCCTACGGCCTGCGCAACCCGTGGCGGTTTTCCTTCGACCGGCTGACGGGCGACCTCTTCATCGGCGACGTCGGTCAGGGCGCGCGCGAGGAGATCGACTATCAGCCGCTGACGAGCCGCGGCGGCGAGAACTACGGCTGGAAGATCATGGAGGGGACGCTCTGCGGCACGGGGGGCAGCTCCGGGTGCGCGGGACCGGTCGCCGCGTGCGGCGACCCGTCGTACACGCTGCCGATCCTCGAGTACAGCCATGACAATGGGAACTGTTCGGTGACGGGCGGCTACGTGTACCGCGGCCGCGCGATCCCCGATCTCGCGGGCCTCTACCTTTACGGCGACTTCTGCTCGGGTCGGATCTGGGCCGCGTCGCATCAGTCCGGGACCTGGTCTCCCGTTCTCCTGCCGATCAGCCTGCCGCAGCTGACGACGTTCGGAGAAGACGACTCCGGAGAGCTCTTCGTCGGAACGTCGACCGGCGCGCTGTACCTCATCGCCCCTCCCGCCGCCCTGCCTCCGACGATCGACACCATCACCCCGGCCTCCGGCTTCACGCGCGGTGGAGAACCGGTCGCGATCACGGGAACCAACTTCACGAGCCAGACCCGCGTCTACTTCGGCGCCTTTCCCGCCGCGGTCGAGGTTCAGAATCCCACGGCGCTCGTGGCGATCACTCCCGCGCACCCGGCAGGGCTCGTGGACGTGACCGTCGTGAACAACGGCGCGACGCCCGCGGTCCGAACGCTCGCCTTCGGGTACCTGCCGATCTCGGTCGTTCCGACTCCCGGCGGGCGCGTGCCGCGGGTCGTCACTCGACCCTAGGGCCGCGGGCGGCCGGCCCTCAGGCTTGCGCCCTTCTTCCCCAGACCAGGAACGCCGCGGCCGACAGGGCGGTCAGGAGCACGCCGTACGCGGCGGCCGCGCCGATCTCCTGGACCCGGAGCGAAGAGAGAATCTCGATCGAGATGGGGCGCGTGTCGTAAGTGTAGAGCACGATCGAGACCACGAAATCCCCGAGAGCGGCGAGAAATGCCAGACTCGCGCCCGCGGCGAGCGCGGGCCGGATCTGCGGCAGGACGATCCGCCGGAAGCGGCGCGCGCGTGAGGCACCGAGCGATGCCGCGGCCTCCTCGAGCGCGGGATCCATCTGCCGCAGGCCCGCGAACGCGGCGCGGCCGGTCAACGGAAGGCTGCGCACGAGGTAGCCGAGCGGCAGGATCGCGAACGTCCCGACGAGCACGAAGCGGCCGGCCCACGGCGCGTGCACGCTGAAGGCCGCCGCGAGCGCGACCGCGAAGACGGTCCCCGGGAGGGCCCACGGCGCCGCGATGAGGGTCTCGAGGGGCCCGCTCCAGCCGCTGCGCCGCCGCACGGCGAGCGACGCCGCGGCGAACCCGAGCAGGATCGCGAGCGCCGTGGCCGCGGACGCCATCCACAGGGAGTTCACGATCGGGCGCAGGCGCTCGGCCTCGGAGAAGAGCGCGCGGTAGTTTCCGAGGGAGAGCACGGGCGGCAGCGCCTCGGTCGTCCAGGTGTTGCGGGGGACGAGCGAGACGAGGACGAGCGTCGCGTGCGGCAGCAAGAGCAGGATCGCGAGCACCCATCCGGCGGCGGTCGCGGCCCACTTTCCGCCCGCGAGCTGCCGGCGGCGCGGCGCGACGCCCCGCGTTCCGCCCGCGACCTCGCGGTGCCGCTCGGCCTTGCGCAGCATCCCCAGCCCCGCGAAGCCGATCAGCGCGAGCGCGACGGTCTCGACCATGGCGAGGGCGCTGTCGCCGTTCAACTTCGAAGCGACGATCTGGGTGGTCATGACCCGGAAGCTGCCGCCGAAGATGTAGGGCGCGCTGAAGGAGGCGAGGGACGTCATGAAGGTCAGCAGCGCTGCCCCACCGAGCGCGGGCGCGAGCAGCGGCAGCGTGATGCGCCGGGTTGCCCTGGTCCGGGAAGCGCCGAGGCTCGCCGCGGCCTCGAGGAGCGAGGCGTCCGCCCGCGCCAACCCCGCGCGGGTGAAGAGGTAGAAGTACACGTACATGGAGTAGGCGTGCACGAACAGGATCGCGCCCGGGCCCGTGAGCCGCCATGGCGGTTCGGCGAGGCCGAAGAGCGCCTGCACGCCGCGCGACACGAACCCGCTCTCGCCGTAGAGAAAGAGAAACGCAAGGACGCCGATCAAGGGCGGCAGCGCGACGGGGAGCGCCACGAGGGCCCCGAGAAGCCCCCGTCCGGGAAACTCGTTGCGCTCGAAGAGGAATGCGAGCGGAACGCCGATCGCCGCGGCGAGGACCACGGTCGCCAGCGAGATCCAGAGGCTCGCCCAGAGCGCCTGCCACTCGGCCGGACGCGCCGCGAACTCGGCCACGTGCGAAAGCGTCCAGTGCGGCGCTCCGAGCGCCTCGGCGAGCGTGAGCAGGAGGGGATAGCCGACGAGCCAGAAGAGCAGCAGCGTCAGCAGCGGGGCGGCGATGCCTCCCCGCGGGCGGGTCACCGCTGCCTCGGAAAGACGTGGGGCGCAGGGCCGTTCGGCGCCCGGACGACGTGCACACGATCGCCCTCGCGCGCGGCATCGGGGGCGGCAAGCACCTCGAGCTCGCCCGCTTCGGTGGTCGCGACCAGAAAATAGGCCGCCCGGCCCGCATAGCGCCGCTCGACGACGGTGCCCTCGAGGGCTTCCGCCGCCGGTCCCGCGGCGAAGGCGAGGCCCTCGGGCCGGAGGACGAGGTCCGCGTCGGAGTCTTCTTTCAGGCCGCCGCCGGCGACGGCCGGCCAGGCCGGCCCGCCCGGAATGCGCGCTCCACCCCTCCAGACGACGGGAACGACGCTCGAGCGCCCGACGAACGTGGCGACGAAGCGCGTGGCGGGCCGCTCGAACAACTCCTCGGGCGTCCCGAGCTGTTCGAGGCGGCCCTGGTTGAGCACCGCGACGCGGTCGCCGAGCTCGAAGGCTTCCTCCTGCTCGTGCGTGACGAAGAGCGTCGTGATGCCCACCTTGCGGATCGCTCGCTTCAACTCCCGGCGCGTCTTCTCCCGCAGCGTCGGGTCGAGGTTCGAGAGGGGCTCGTCGAGCAGCAGCACGCGCGGATTGGGCGCGAGCGCGCGCGCCAGCGCCACGCGCTGCTGCTGGCCGCCGGAGATGGCGGTCACGCGGCGGTCCTCGAAGCCCTCGAGGCCGGCGAGCGCGAGCATCTCGGTGACGCGGGCCCGCGCCGCGGCCGGTGCGGCACCGTCCGAAGCGAGGCCGAAGGCGACATTCTCGCCGACGGTCATGTGCGGAAAGAGCGCGTAGTGCTGGAAGACCATCCCGAAGCGCCGGCGCTCGGGGGGCAGCGCGGTGACGTCCTCGCCCTCGACGAGGATACGCCCCGCATCGGGGGCCTCGAATCCGGCGACGAGCCGCAGCACCGTCGTCTTGCCGCTTCCGGACGGGCCGAGCAGCGCCACGATCTCGCCCTTGCCGGCGCCGATCGAGACCTGGCGCGTGACGGCCAGCTCGCCGAAGCGCTTCTCGAGCGAGTCGAGGCGGAGAAAATCGGACATCCTGCCGCGGGAAGTTATCTCAAACCGAAGCGGGGGCGAGGCGAAGCCGGTCCTTCACCGCGCCGCGGAGGCCTTCTTGCCCCGGATCGTCCGGTCCCAGGTCGCCATCCACTCGGAGCCGTTCTTCTCGACGAGGGGCCAATCGATCTCGGCCGGGACCATTGCGCGGTCGATCTCGCGCGCCCAGGCGGGCATGAGTTCGCCGAGGTCCGTGCGTGCGGGCAGGCGGAAGGTCTTCTCGGCGGCGAGGCGCTGCATCTCCTTTTCACCCAGGAAATCGATGAACTGCCTGGCGAGGTCGGGGTGGCGGCAGCCGGCGACGAGCCCCACGGCGTCGTCGATGACGGGCGTGCCGCTCTTCGGAAACACGTACTGCAGCGGAGAGCCGCGCTGGCGCTCGAGGAGCGTGTCGGGCAGGTCCCAGATCGTGACGAGCCCTTCGCCGCGCACGAGCTTCTCGTACATGAGGATCGGATTGAAGACGTATTCCTTGGTCTGCGCGTCCAGGCGCGCGAGCCACGCGAAGCCGGCCGCGGGGGAGCCCGTCTCGCGCACGGATTTCGAGAGGAAGTAGCCCCAGACCGCCCGCATCGTGCCGGACGCGAGGGGGTCGCGGATCAGGATCTTGCCCTTCCATTTCGGGTCGAGCAGGTCGTCCCACTCGCGCGGGGCATCCGCGGTGGCGACGAGCTTCGAGTTGTAGACGGGCATCGCGGGCGTGCGGTACAGGCCGAAGTAGAGGTTGTCCTTTTCCCGGCTGGCGGGTGCGATCGCGTCCGCCCACGCCGGGCGGTACGGAGCGAGCAGGCCCTCGCCCGCCCCGCGCGCGAAGATCGTGTCGGGACCGCCGTACCAGACGTCCGACTGCGGGTTCGCCTTCTCCGAACGCAGGCGGTCGTAGACCTCCTGCGAGCCCATGTCGAGCCAGCGCACGTCCACCTCGGGGTGCGCGCGCTCGAACTCCTTCTCCACGAGGCCGAGCAGGTCCCTCCCGTGGGGTGAGTAGAGGACGAGCGGCGTCCGCCCGTCGCGCCGGCAACCCGCGAGGGCGGTTGCGACAACAATAAGTAGGAGAGCAACTTGAGCACGGGTCGGGAGGGGTCGCATGGAGGCGGGGATGTTAGCAGGTGACATATATGACTATAATCATATGACTATGGTCAAACAAAAGACCGTGCCTGCAGGCGAATTCAAAGCCCGGTGCCTGGCCCTCCTCGACCGGGTTGCCGAGACCGGCGAGGAGCTCGTCGTCACCAAGCGCGGAAAGCCGGTCGCCCGGCTGCTCCCGGCCGAAGTTCCGCGGGGCCTCAAGGGCAGCATCGTCTGGGAAGGGGACCTGGTCTCGCCCGTGGGCGAGCAATGGGACGTCGAGAAATGATCGTCCTCGATACGCACGCCTGGATCTGGTGGTCAGCCGAGTCGCCGCGGCTCTCGTCGCGCGCTCGATCCGCCATCGAGCAGGCCGACGCGGTCGGCGTCTGCGCGATCAGCTGCTGGGAGACGGCGATGCTCGTCGCGAAGGGACGGATTCGACTCGATCGGGACGCGCTGGTGTTTGTTCGCCAGGCGCTGGCACTGCCGCGCGTGGAGCTTCTGCCGCTGACGCCGGAGGTGGCCGTTTCCGCGGCGGCCTTCGCGGCCGAATTTCCCGGCGATCCGGCAGACCGCATGATCGCGGCGACCGCGCTCGAAGCGGGCGCCCCGGTCATCAGCAAGGATGCGCGGCTGCGCAGCCTCCGGGAGCTGAAGACGATCTGGTGAAGCCGCCCGCTGCTACGGCTCCGGCGTCGGCTGGGCGTGTCGCCTCATCATGTCCGCGTAGGCCTTGCGCTGCTCGGGCGTCATGTTCTCGCGCATCTGCGACAGCGCCTTCTCCTGCTCGGGCGTGAGGCCGCGCATCGCGAACTGCGTCTGGGTGTAGCCGGCGGGGACGTCGAAGAGCGAGGCCGGCAGCGTTTTCTTCTCGAGGTGCGTCACCTCCATTGTCGTGAGGGGCTGCGTGGAGCCTTTCTTCCGGATCAACCAGCGGACCGGGAAGCCCTCGATGCCCTGCTCCTTGAGCGCCCCGAGCCACGAGGTGCCCTCGGGGTTGCGGCGGTTGAGCGAGGCGAGCCAGTCGCCGGAGGCCGCGAGCTCCTTCGCGGCGCAGACCTCGATCTCCATGCCTTTCGAGGAGGTCAGCAGCACGTTCTGGCATGAGAGCCCGGCGACCGTCTCGGTCCCAAGCTTCTTCACGGTGAACGAGTCCTTCGGCGTCTTCCCGCGTTCCTCGGCGGCCTTGCTCATGTCGACGACGGAGTAGGTCTTCTTCGCATCGTTCAACATGTAGAGCTTCCCGGGGTCGGCCTTGCGGGCGAGCATCGTCATGGCCATCGTCGGCGGCGCGGCCTTGGCGCCTTGGTCCTTCTTCATCGACGAGAGGTCCATCATCCACTCCACGCGGTAGCCGGCCGGACTGAGGAAGATCTTGCCGTCGCCCCGCGAGGTCATTTCCGAGCCGGAGCTCGTGGTCATCTTGAAATTCGCGATTCCCTCGAACTGCGCGTACGCGATGGTCGAGGCGAACGACAAGAAGGCTGCCAGAACGAAGGCTTTCTTCACGATTTCGGCTCCATCTGAGAGGTCCCTATTTAATGAAAGGTCACTTCCACGCGAGCAGATTCGCGAGAAGGCGGTAGGCGCCGGGCACGCCGGCGGGAAGCTGGCGGAAGAAGGCGAGGCCGGTGTAGACGTAGCGGCCCTTGCCGATGCGGGCGACGAGGAGCCCGCCCTTCTGCTCCGGTCCCCCGGGGTCGGCCATCGCGAGCAGGGGCGTGTACTCGGGGGCCCACGTGTGCGCGAAGTACAGGCCCCGCTCCTGCACCCAGCCGTCCCAGTCGGCGGGTCCGATCGCGTTCGGCGTCGTGAAAATGGGGCTCTGCGGATCGAGGACCGTCACCTTTGCCGTTTCGTCGGTGACGCGGTCATGGGGGCGCGTGATCTCCATCGCGTACGGCGCGAACCCGCCCTGGAGGAACGCGTACTGCTGGTACTGCACGATGACGAGGCCGCCCGCGCGGACGTAGTCGAGCAGCCGCCCGTTCGTGCGGGGCAGCACCGGGTCGGTCTCGTAGGCGCGGCTGCCCACGAGGATCGCGTCGTAGCGCGAGAGGTCGCCGGCGTCGAGGTCCCGCTCGGTGAGGATCTCGACCGGGACGCCGACGGCGATGAGCGCTTCGGGGACCCGGTCGGCGGCGCCCCGGACGTAGCCGACGCGCTGGAGCGGCGGAAGGCGGATATCCACCGCGGAAATCGAGGCGCCGCTCGGCCGCGGCATCGGCGTGCGCGGAATGTAGCCGTAGTCGATGAGTCGGATGCCGAGGTCCATCGTCCTGCCGTCCTCGAGGACTGCCGAGACGCGCAGCGGGACGCGGCCCGCCGCCAGTTTTTCGGGAGGTGCGATCGGGATGTCGAAGAACTGACGCTCGCCGGGCCGGGCGAGCGAGAAGGTCCGGACTGGCGCCGTGGGCCAGCCGGGCGGGGGCGCGATCCTGAGCGTTCCCTTCAGGGCCTCCTTCGCGTTGGACGTCAGCGTGATTTCCAGCCGCCTGTCCCTCTGCGACAGCGGCCAAACGACGAGGTCCGGCTGGACGTCGAGATCGAGGGCCGGAGCGGCGCGGACGGCCCGGCGGATCTCGCCGATTGCCTGGTCCCGGTAGCGGAAGGCGGCGTCGCGCTCGAGGGCGACCGGAACGCCCGCGATGCGTACGGCCACGCGGGCGTGGAGGGGGGCGGGCTGGAACGGCTCGCCGCGAACGGCGGCGGTCGTCGCGCTCCAGTCGTAGAGTTCTCCCTGCATCGGCTGGTAGAGGAAGTAGGGGATCGTCGCCGGCGCGGCGGCGGGAACGGTCGCGGAGATCTTGAATTCTTCGAGCGCTCCCGGTGCGACGGTGCGCGCTCCGGCAGCCGGGGCGACGCCCCAGCCGTCCGGACTCTGGAGCGCGACGCCGTCGACCGGCAGCGGCTGTCCGCCCGCGTTCCACACGCCCACGGTGATCTCGGTGGACTCGCCGGGTGCCGTGACCTCGCGATCGGCGAGCACGTCGAGCGTGACTCCGGCCGCGCCGGCGAGGGCTCCCTGCGCGAGCGCGATCTTCTCCTCGAGCAGCATGGGCACCCCGCCGTCGCTCGGCCGCGCCAGGGCGCGCGCCGCGCGCAGCTCCGTGAGCGCTTCGGCGAGGACGGGAGCTGTCCCGGCCAGATCCGGCGTCGAGAGCCGCCGTCGGGCCTCGCGCGTGAGCGTCTCGACGCGGTCGAGGCGCTTCTCCATGTCGACGCGGCGGGCGGCTTCGGGGACCTCGGCGGCGAGCGCGGAGAGGCGCGTGTCGACGCCGGCAAAGAGATCGGCCCCGTCCCGCCCCTTGCCGCCCGCGATCCAGGCGACGCGGGTCTCGTTCGGCCCGGGCTCCTGAAGCATGCCCATGTCCTGCGAGCGATGGAGGCTGCGGCTCGCCATGGCGATCTGGTAGTAGGAGCGCCCGGTCAGCGGGTCGATGCCGCCGGTCGGCAGCACCATCGTGGCGTCTTTCGGTTGGAAGTAGACCGAGCGGTAGAGCGCCTTCGGCTGCCAGGGCGCGAGGCCCTCGGAGGAGAGCGCCGGCACCGACGCCGCGTCGCCCGCGGCCCGATACGCGTCCTGCGCCGTGACGCCGGCCGCCTGGTGCTGCCCGTGGCCGTCGCGCGTCGTTCCGGAGAAGACGCTGACGACGACCTGCGGCCGGAATCGCCGGATGATCCGCACCGCGTCCTCGAGCAGGACCTCTCTGGGCCAGTTCTCGGAACGCCTCTTCGAGCGACCGCGTGTAGCCGAAGTCGTAGGCGCGCGTGAAGAACTGGCGGCCGCCGTCCAGGCGGCGGGCCGCGGAGAGTTCCTGCGAGCGCACGAGGCCGAGGCCGACTCCCAGGTCCGGGCCGACGAGATTCTGACCGCCCTCACCGCGGGAGAGCGAGAGGTATGCGGCCTCGCCCCCCATCCCCTGCGAGACGAGGGCGAGCAGCTCCGTGTCCTCGTCGTCCGGATGCGCGCCGATGACGAGCAACCGCCGGTGCGTGCCGAGCTTGCGCAACATCCGGTCCACGGCCTCCAGCCCCCCGGTCGAGGGCGGCGTCAGCGCGTAGGTCGTGCCCGCGGCTTCCTCGGCCTGCGGCGCCGCAGGCACGAGCAGCAGTGCCAGGCCCGCGGCGAGGACCAGGGCCGCGCTTCTGCGTCCTGTCCCTGCCGGAAGGGACCGGGTGGAGGGCCGGGCCGTCGCCACCGGCGCTACTTTTTCAGGCCCTTGCGCACGAGCGGCGCCGAGGCCGCGGCGGCCGCGCCGAGGAGGGTGGCGAGGATGCCCGCTTTTTTCTTCGGGTCCATCGCCTTCCACTCGTTGGCCAGACGCGTGACCGTCTTGCGGGACGCCTTCGACGCGGTCCCGTAAGCGCGGCGCACGGCCGTGGCACCCTGGCCCGAGGCCTCCGCGATCGCTTCGCGCGCGACCGAGACGCTCGCGGTGATCGAGCGGATCACGCCCTCGAACGAGTTGCCGCTGCCCGCGGCCCTGCGCCGGGCGGGTGCCTTGCGCCGCGCGGCCGGTTTCGCCGGGCGCCTGCCGGCGGCGGCCTTGCGCCGGGCGGGTGCCTTGCGCCGACGGGTCGATCCGATCTCCACCACCGTGCCCGTGCCTTCTTCGTTGTCCATGATTTCCCTCATTTCTCTCCGGCCGCGACATACACCGGGGCGATGTCGACCGGAATGTCCTTTAACCGCGCATTGATGCGTTCCATTTCCGGGGTGAGCTTGCCATAGTCCGCCAGCAGCTTGCGGGCCCGGGCGAAGTCGCCCGTGGCCTCGATCATGAGCAGCTCGTTCGCGAGCGACCGGACCGCCTCGCGGAACTTCGACGTTTCGACGTGGAAGCGGCCGGGCGCCGCGGGGACGACCGCGCCCTTCTCGACGAACCAGTTCCACTGGACGGCGGCGCCTCCGCCGTGGGCCTCGTCCGCGCCGAAGCGGATCGAGCGATAGAAGAGCGCCGACACCGTCACCGCGAGCGCGTCCGCGTCGAAGGACGTCAACCACTTCTCGTCGACCGCCTGCAGCAGGATCCACATCCCGACGACGTCCGCCTTGCACTCCTCGATCGTCGAATAGAGGTTCTTCAGGGGGATGCGCTTATCGACTTTCTGACCGTCCGGGCCCGTGATGATTCCGGGACCGAGGCCGTGGGCGAGCTCGTGGAAGAGCGTGTCGTTGAAGTAGGCGTCGAAGGAGACCAGCGGCAGCTGCGCCGGCTCGAGGACGCGTTCGGCGATCGGCTTGCCGGAAACGCGGAACTTCGCCTCCAGGACGTTCTTGAGCATGACCTTCTTGGAGCCCTTCGCCTGCCGGACGCGCTCGTCGTTGGGAAGGTTGAACGCGCTCGTCTGGACGCCGGCGCGGGCGTCGCCGGCCGCGAAGGCCTCCTGCACGACGCGAATCGGCGACTCGAACTTGCGCGACGTGTTCTTGTGCTCGTCCGGAATCGGAAGGTTCTTCTCCATGTCGGGCAGGTGTTTCGCGTAGACGGCGAGCTTATCGCTCTCGGCCTTGTCGCGGACCGAGACGTAGGACTCGAAGGAGGCCTTGTTGTTGAGGAGGTCGTCCTCGTACACCTCGTAGGGGCCGATGACGACCTCGATGTCCGAATCGAGGTCCATCCAGGCGAGGTCCGAAGCGTAGTAATCGTCGTTCAGGAGAGCGACGGCGAGCTTTTCGAGGTAGGCGCGCAGCGAGGCGTTGCCGGTCATGGTGGCGGCGCGGCGCACGTGCGCCGCCGTCGTCTCGAGGAAGTTTCGGTATTCGCGCGAGTAGGGGGTCGCCGTCAGGCTGTGGCCGTCGCGGCGGATCACGGTGAAGAGGCCCTCGAAGGCCTTGCGGTCGTCGGGGTGCGCGGCGACCCAGCGCTCGAACTGCTCCCGCGTCAGGTCCGCGGGATAGAAGCCGGCGCCGGGCGGCTTCGAAGCCGACCCGATGAAGGGGGCGTTGCCGGCGAGGCGGTCCCAGGGTCCGGCGTTGATGCGGAAATAGGCGAGGGCGTCCCGGGCCCCTGCCACCTGGTGGGCGGCTTCGCTCGTGAGCCGCCGGCGCAGGTCGGGGTTCTTGTCGGAAACCTGGCGCAGGAAGATCTCGCCGACCGGCCGGGAGGCCTCGATGAGCTCGGCGAGAACGCGGGTTTCGCGCTCGTCCAAGAGCGAGCGGTCGTAGTCGATCGGGGTCGCCGGCAGCTGTTTCAGGCGTTGCGGGACGTCCGGGGCAATCTGCAGGGCCGCCCCGCCGGCGAGCGCAAGGATCCCCAGGGCCAGGATCGCCTTCATCCGCCGGAATCTAGCATTATCTTTGGGCCATGGGTTTGCCCGAGGCCTCGCCGAAAGGGCTCGACCGCGAGGCCCTCGCCGCCTGGTACCGCCGCAATCGCGAGCGCTCGGAGGCTCTGTTCGATTCGGTGCGGCCCGAGTCCTACGAGTCCAGACCGATCGCACTGCGCAATCCGATCTGCTTCTACGAGGGACACCTGCCGGCATTTTCCGTGAACACGCTCTTGAAGCGCGGCCTGGGAGACCCCGGGATCGACCCGGGCTACGAAGTGCTCTTCGAACGGGGCATCGATCCGGAGGACGAGGAGCACGTTCCCGGAAGCGCCACGAAGTGGCCCTCGCGCATCGAGATCCGCGCGTACGCGGCGCAGGCGGACCGGGAGATCCTCGCGGCGCTTTCGGACCGCGTGATCGCGGACGAGGACAACCCGGTGCTCGCGCGCGGACTCGCGGCCTACACGATGCTCGAGCACGAGCCGATGCACCAGGAAACGTTGCGCTACATCTGGCACCGGCTGCCCTACGACCAGAAGCGGCGCCCCGCGGATCTGCCTGCGCCGTGGGTCGGCGGCGAGCCACCGCAGCCGCACGCTCTTCGGATCCCGGCAGGACGCGCCACTCTCGGCGCGGATCCCGACCTCGTCGCCTTCGCCTGGGACAACGAGCTGCCGGCCCATGCGGTCGAGGTTCCCGCCTTCTCGATCGACCGCGACAGCGTTGCAAACCGCGACTTCCTCGAGTTCGTGGACGCGGGCGGATACCTCGACGAGACCCTGTGGGATGCGGACGGCTGGCGGTGGCGCAAGGCGCACGACGCCCGGCATCCGCTCTTCTGGGAGTTCCACCGCGGCGCGTGCTTCTGGCGCGGCATGTGGGACCTCGTGCCGCTTCCGATGGCGTGGCCCGCGTACGTCACGCACGCCGAGGCCTCCGCGTTCGCAAGGTGGAAGGGTCGGCGCCTGCCGACGGAAGCCGAGTTCCACCGCGCCGCGTTCGGGACGGCCTCCGGCCGCGAGCGCCGGTACCCGTGGGGCGACGAGCCGCCGGATGCGACACGGGGCAACTTCGATTTCGAGAGGTGGGACCCGGTTCCCGTGGGGTCCTTCTCCCGGGGCGACAGCGCCTGGGGAGTGCGCGATCTCGTCGGAAACGGCTGGGAGTGGACGGCGACGGTCTTTGCCGGATTCGAGGGCTTCCGTCCGATGCCGTCCTACCCGGAGTACTCGGCGGATTTTTTCGACGGCATGCACTACGTGCTCAAGGGCGCATCGCCGGCGACGGCGAAGGAACTGCTCCGGCCGAGCCTTCGCAACTGGTTTCGCGCGACGTACCCCTACGTCTACGCGAAGTTCCGGACGGTGGCGTAGCCGTGGCCATCCCGACGAACGCGCAGACGCCGCCGGCCGAGTCGGTCCGCGACTTCGCCGAGGACGTGCGGCGCGACCTCGCGCTCTCGCCGAGGCAGCTCCAGTCGAAGTACCTCTACAACGGCCTCGGCTCCGCGCTTTTCGAGGCGATCTGCCACCTGCCCTGGTACCGCATCACGCGCGCGGAGGGGCGGCTGCTCGCGCGGTTTGCCGCGGAGATGGTGGCTCCGATCGGCGACCCGGTCACGCTGACGGAACTCGGCTGCGGCAGCGGCGAGAAGCTCGCGATGATCGCCGAGGCGCTGCGCCTGCGGCGGCGGCCCGTGGCGGTGCACCTGATCGACATCTCGCCTTCGGCCCTGGAGCTCTCGGAGCGCACGCTCGGGCGCCTCGAGCACGTCTCGGTCGTCGGCCACCGCGCGACGTACGAGGAGGGGCTCCGGCATGCCGCGCAGGACCGGCCGCCCGGGGGCGCGATGCTCGTGCTCTTTCTCGGCTCGAACATCGGGAACTTCGATCCGCCCGCCGCGCGCGGGTTCCTGGCACAGATCCGCCGGGCGCTGCGCCCCGCGGACGCACTGCTGCTCGGCGCCGACCTCGTCAAGCCGGAGAAGGACCTGCTCCTCGCCTACGACGATCCCCTCGGGCTGACCGCGGCCTTCAACAAGAACCTGCTCCTGCGGATCAACACGGAGCTGCTGGCGGACTTCGACCTTGCCGCCTTCGACCACCGCGCGGTCTGGAACGCGGGCGAATCGCGCGTCGAGATGCACCTCGTTTCGAACCGCTTCCAGATCGTCCGCATCCCCCGCGCCGGCTGCGAGGTGGCCTTCGCCGCGGGCGAGGCGATCTGGACCGAGAGCTCCTACAAGTACGACGCCGGCGAGGTCGTCGAACTCGTCGAGGCGCAGGGCTTCCGCTGCTACGAGCAGTGGATCGAACCCGACGCACGCTTCGCCCTCACCCTCTTCACGGCCTCGTGACGGCGGTATCCGCGGCGCCGCAGTAGGCGGCGGGGCTCGTGTAGATCTGAGTCTGGCCCGTGACGGTGTCGGTGGCGGTCAGCATGTAGTCGAGGTCCGTCAGGCCCGTGTAGAAGAGCCAGAAGTCGTCGGCGAAAGATGTCGCGTCGACCATCTTGACGAAGACCTCGGGGAAGTTCGCGTCGCCGGTGAAACTCGGCAGGCTGAAGTACCCGAAGCGGTCGTTCTGGGGGATCGCCGCTCCGATGCTCGTTCTGCCCGTCCGCAGATCGGTCGCGGAGAGCGCGAGGGTGAAGCGCCCGGACAGGAGCGACAGTTCCGTGCCCGAGGCCGAAAGCGTCGACGCCGCGCGCGCGTGGGCGGTCCCGGTCTGAGTGCCGGCGCCGTCGGCCGGAAACGCCGATGTGTCGGCGCCGCCGCAGTAGGGGCTGCCAGGATCGTTCTGATAGCTTCGGAACTGGCCGGTGATCGTATCGATGACGGTGATTGCGTACGCGACGTCGGTCAGGCCGCTGAAGAAGAACCAGAAGCTCCTCCACTCGGACGCGCTGGCATCGAGCATCTTGACGACGACCTCCGGCAGCGCCTTATCGCCCGTGAAGGCGGGAAAGCTGAAATAGCCGAAGCCGTCGCCCTGGACAACCGAGACACCGTCGGTGAAGAAGCCTGTTCGCGGGTCCCGAGCCTGAAGTGTGACCAGGAACCGCCCGCCGAGCAGGCAAAGATTGTGGGCTCCGGGCGCGCAGGGAGCCACGGGAACGACCCGCTGGACGCGAAGGTCGAAGACTCCGCTTCCCGTCCCCGCGTGGAGGAACTCGCCCGTCGGGTCTATGGCCAGAGAGCTCACAGGGAGAACGGGCAATCCCTCGCCGAACCGCGCCCAGTTTGAGCCCGAGTCGATGCTGCGAAACACGCCCAGGTCCGTGCCCGCATAGATGGTCGTCGGCTCTGCCGGATCGATGGCGAGGGAAGAGACGTTCGTGCTCAGGAAGACCTGACGGGCGACCCAGGTGTTTCCGCCGTCTTGCGTGCGGGCGACGAAGCCCCGCCCGTCGCCTGCGTAAAGAACGTCGCTCGACCGCGGGTCTGCGACGAGCGCTTTCACCGCTCCGTCCCAAATCGAGGGAAAGGCCGGCCGCCAGGTCGTGCCCCCATCAGTGGTCTTGATGACCCCATGGAAAGGGGCGTAGTAGTAGTAGGAATAATCCCAGTCCCCTCCCGCATAGACCGTTGCCGAATGCCTCTGGTCGATGAGCAGGCTGGCGATGGAACGCACGAGGGTCATCGTGGAAAGGCCATTCCACGTACTGCCGCCGTCCGTGCTCTTCTTGAGGTCCGCGACGGCTCCGCCGGCGTACATCGTCCTGGAATTCGTCGGGTCGATGGCCAGCGCCGCTGTCCGGTTTTGAAGGCCCGTCAGGGAGAAATGGCCCCCAGCGTCGGTGCTGTGGTAGACCCCACTCGCCCCCCCCGCGAAGATGCTCTGAGAATTGCCCGGATCGATCGCGAGCGAGAGCGCGCCCGTCGGCGCAGAAGGCAGCTCGTTCCAGGCTTGTCCGGCGTTCGTGGTCTTGAAGATCCCCGTCTCCGTGGCGGCGAAGAGGGTTGCTGAGTCGTGCGGGTCCATGGCGAGCGACAGGACGCCGCCTGCCGGCCCGCTGGTGATCCACAGGTTCGCCGCCTCCGTCTGCGCGCGGGCCACCGCCGCGAGCGTGAGGGCCACGAAAACCACGAGACCGAGAGCAATCTTTCGCCTTTGCGCCTGCTTCTTCGGGGAATCGGAATCTCCCTTCTTCATGACGCCCTCCTCAGTTGTTCCCAACGATAACGCCGGCCGAACGGAAAGTCTCAGGGTTCTCCTACCGTTTGGTCAGGAGTTGGCCACCAGGACGAGACGCTATCGGCCCGGGCGCGGAACGACGGGCAGCGGGGGCAGGGACGGCCTCGCTGCAGCTCCGGCCGGCGGCACTCCGGAAGATGGGAGGCGATCCGTCCCCCGGGGCGGCGTGGCCGTCGAGCGGATCGGGAGCTTCGGCAGGGACGCCGCGACGGGCGCCTCCGCGGGCGCCCCGATGAGGTGGAGCGCCGTCCATTTCGCTCCGCCGTCGGTGGTCTTGATGACGCCCAGGTGCGTGGCGGCATACAGCGTCGAGGGCGCGCGCGGGTCGATGGCGAGGGCCGATACGTAAAGATCGGCCTGGAGCTCCGTCCAGGACTGCCCGGAGTCGGCCGACTTGTAGATCGCGGCGGCGGTGCCGGCGTACAGAATGTCGGGAGACGAGGGGTCGGTCACGATCGAGAGGACGTTCCAGCTGCGCAGGCCCTTGTTGGCCGCGGTCCATGTTGCGCCGTGATCCGAGCTGCGGAACAGTCCGTCGTGGGTCCCCGCGAACATCTGCCCCGAGGCGCGGGCGAACGTCAGGTTCCAGACGGTTCCGTGCCCCAGCCGGCCGGAGGGGCGCGACCAGGTGGAGCCGCCATCCGTGCTCCAGAAGACGCCCTCGCTGTTGGTGCCGGCATAGAGCCGGCCGGGCGTCTCGGGGTCGACGGCGACCGCCGTCACGGCAACGTGCGTGGTCGGCGGCGTCAGCTCCTTCCACGTCGCGCCGCCGTCCTCGCTGTGAAAGATTCGTCCGGCCTCCGCGCCGGCGAAGACGCTGCCGCGGCGGTGGGGGTCGACCGCGATCGCTCCGACGTAACGGGCCGCGATGCCCTCGTTCGCCTCGGTCCAGTGTTCACCGGCATTGGTGCTGCGGAAGACCCCTCCCGTGTCGGTCGTCGCATACAGATCCGATGTTGAGAGGGGGTCCACGGCGAGGGCGAGAACGGAATGGTTGTGCAAGCCGCCGCCGGTCTGTTTCCAGGTCGCGCCCGCGTCGGTCGTCTTGAAGAGCCCGCGAGCCGTTGCGGTATAGATCGTGGAAGGAGTGGACGGGTCGAGGGCGAATGCCGTGACGAGCCCACCCTCCCCCTGGAGCACGAAGCCGGGACCCTGGTCCTGCGCGGCAAGCGACGCCGCTGCGCAGAGAGCGATCAGGGTCACGCGCGCGGCCAAGCCTCCGACTTGCATGGCGGAGGCATTCTGACGACGGAGGCACGAGCGGTCAATCCGGCACCGGGGCCGCGACCGATGGTGAGGCAATTCGATACAGGTCCGGCTCCCCGCGGAACGAGACGCAGCTTTGGAAGGAGATTCCCCCCGTGCCCCCGACGGCCGGAGGGGGCATCGGCGCGACCCTGTTCGCGGCCGACGGCAAGATCTGTATCTACACCCACCATCGTTACTCCGCGGAGCTCCTGGTCGCCGAGGGACTTCGGTGAGCGCCGCCTTCGACCCCGGTCCCGGCGTTTCACCCATTTGACCCCCCGAAACCCCCGGTGGTACCGTCCCCGGGCCCCGAACAAGGAGGTCTCTCTTGAAGCGTCTCTCCGCATTCGTCGTCCTCGCCTGCATGGCGTCGGTGTCGGTCCCGGCCGAGGAGCGCGTGGATCTCGACATGGTCACCCAGATCCGTCAGGAGGGCTTCCAGCACTCGAAGGTCATGGAGACCGCGAGCGAAATGATGGACCGGATCGGCCCACGCCTGACGGGCTCTCCGCAGATGAAGGAAGCCAACGAGTGGACGAAGACGCAGCTGGCGGAGTGGGGGCTCTCGAACGCCCACCTGGAGACCTGGGGCCCGTTCGGCCGCGGCTGGCAGTACGAGGCCTGCGCCGTGCGGATGGTCGCCCCGGACCACGCGGAGCTGCTCGCGCTGCCCGAGGCCTGGACGCCGGGGACCAACGGTCCGGTGCGGGCGAAGATCGAGCGGCTGAACGTCAAGTCGAAGGATGAGCTCGAGAAGTTGAAGGGTAAGTTCGCCGGGAAGATCGTTCTGTACGGGGACGTGCGGGAGGTCAAGCCGCACGACAAGCCGGATCTGTCGCGCTACGACGAGAAGTCACTCGCCGAGGTCTATGCGTATCAGATGCCGGGCGGGCCGCCGCGGTACGACCGCGCCGACTACGTGAAGCGGTACGAGCTGCGCAAGGCCGCGGAGGCCTTTCTCGCCGACGAGAAGCCGCTGGCCGTGATCGAGCTCGGCCGCGGCGACTTCGGGACGTTCAACGTGCAGGGCGGCGGCGAGCACAGGAAGTCGAAGCCGATGGCGGCCACACCGTGGCTTTCGATGGAGTCGGAGCACTTCGGCCGGATCGCGCGCCTGCTCGACCGCGACGTGCCGGTCGAGCTCGAGCTCGACGTGAAGGCGCGATTCATCGACGAAGACCTGATGCAGTGGAACACGATCGCCGAGATCCCGGGCACCGACAGGAAGGACGAGGTCGTCATGGTCGGCGCCCACCTCGATTCGTGGCACGCCGGCACGGGCGCGACGGACAACGGGGCCGGCTCGGCCGTGGCCATGGAAGTCATGCGGATCCTGAAGGCCCTGAACGTGAGGCCGCGCCGCACGATCCGCATCGGGCTCTGGTCGGGCGAGGAGCAGGGGCTCTACGGTTCGCGCGCCTACGTCTCGCAGCACTTCGCCTCGCGGCCCGAGCCGACGCCGGAAGAGAAGGACAAGCCCTGGTACCTCCAGAAGGACAAGGGCCCGCTCACGGTCAAGCCCGAGCACGGCAAGCTCGCCGCATACTTCAACCTCGACAACGGCACGGGCAAGATCCGCGGGATCTACGCCGAGAACAACGCGGCCGTCGTCCCGATCTTCGAGGCGTGGCTTACGCCCTTCCACGACCTCGGCGCGACGACCGTGACGATGAACACGACCGGCGGTACGGACCACGAGTCGTTCGACGGCGTGGGCCTGCCCGGGTTCCAGTTCATCCAGGACGAGATCGAGTACGACACGCGCACGCACCACACGAACATGGACCTCTACGAGCGGCTGGTGAAGAAGGACCTCGAGCAGGCCGCGGTCGTCATGGCCACCTTCGCCTACAACGCCGCGATGCGCGACGCGATGCTGCCGCGCAAGCCCATGCCGAAGGAAGAGCCCGACGCGAAGAAGGCGGCCCCGGCGGGCAAGGAAGTGGTCCCGAAACCGGCGGCTCCGGCCGCGCCTCCGAAGACCTGAGTTTGCCTGACGGGACCGTCGCCAGAACGCCTTTTCGGGCGCCGCGTACGCGGCAGGTAGACTAATGTCCGTCCTCGTCGAGGAGGCTCATCGTGAAGATCCGCGTCGCGCTGTCCGCCGGGATTCTCTGCGTCGCCACCCTGTTCGCCCAGACCGCTGACCTCAAGCCCGGCGAGAACCTCGTGGTCGAGGGAGTCCCGCCGATCCCGGCCTCCATCGCGGAAGATTCCCTGCGATATACGGAAGCGCGGGGCGCTTCGTTCACGAGCTGGCACCCCAGGCGGCACGAGATGCTGATCTCGACGCGCTTCGGAAACACGAGCCAGGTCCACGTCGTCCGGGCGCCCGGGGGAGCGCGCACGCAGCTGACGTTCTTTCCCGACCGGGTGGGCGCCGGGGAGTTCGACCGCGGTCACGGCGACTCCTTCGTCTTTTCCAAGGACAAGGGGGGAGACGAGTTCTTTCAGCTCTACCGCTACGGCTTCGCGGAGGGCTCGATCACGCTCTTGACCGACGGGAAGTCGCGCAACACCGGGCGGGCCTGGTCGGATACGGGCCGGTGGATCGCGTACGGCTCGACGCGCCGGACGGGCAACGACGTGGATATCTACGTCGTGGACCCGATGGACCCGAAAACCGATCGCCGGGTCGTCGAGCTCTCGGGCGGAGGCTGGGCAGTCGCCGACTGGTCGGCGGACGATCGGCAGCTTCTGGTCGAGGAGGGGATCTCGGTCAACGAGTCGTACCTCTGGCTCGTGGACGTCGCGACCGGGCAGAAGACCTTGCTGACGCCGAAGGGCGGCGAGCCGGTCGCCTGGGGCGCGGCCCGGTTCGCGAAGGACGGCAAGGGCCTCTACGTCACCTGCGACCGCAGCTCTGAATTCCAGCGCCTCGGCTACATGGACCTCGCGACGAAGGCCGTGACCCTTCTGACGCCCGACAACGCCGACGTGGATTCCTTCGACCTCTCGCCCGATGGGAAGACGATCGTGTACGTGTCGAACGAGAAGGGGGCGAGCGTCCTGCGCCTCTTCGACACGGCGACGCGCAAGGAAAAGCCGGCGCCGCGGCTTCCGTACGGGACCGTCTCCGGCCTCAAATGGCACCGGGACGGCAGCGCTGTCGGTTTCACGATGACCTCGGCCCGGTCGAGCGCCGATGCGTACTCCTACGAGCCCGCGACGGGGAAGGTCGAACGGTGGACCTTCAGCGAGACGGGCGGCCTGAACGCCGCGAACTTCGTCGAGCCGGAACTCGTTTCCTGGAAGAGCTTCGACGGCCGCGAGATCTCGGGATTCCTCTACCGTCCGCCGGAATCGAAGTTTCCCGGCAAGCGTCCGGTGGTCGTGGACATCCACGGGGGCCCCGAAGGCCAGGAGCGGCCGGGTTTCATGGGCCGGGACAACTACCTGATCAACGAGCTCGGCGTCGCGATGCTCACCCCGAACATCCGCGGCTCGACGGGCTACGGCAAGACGTTCGTCCAGCTCGACAACGGCTTCCTGCGAGAGAACTCGTACAAGGACATCGCGGCGCTCTTCGACTGGATCGCGGCGCGCCCCGACCTCGACGCCGACCGGATCATGGTCCAGGGCGGCAGCTACGGCGGCCACATGACGCTCGCGATCGCGACGTTCTACAGCGATCGAATCCGGTGCGCCGTGGACGTCGTGGGACCGTCGAACCTCGTGACCTTCCTCGAGAACACGTCCGGATACCGGAGGGACCTGCGACGCGTCGAGTACGGCGACGAGCGGGACCCGAAGATGCGGGCGTTCCTCGAGAAAATCGCGCCGCTCACCAACGCCGAGAAGATCAAGAAGCCCCTCTTCGTCATCCAGGGCGCAAACGATCCGCGCGTGCCCCTCTCGGAATCCGAGCAGATGGTCAAGCGCATCCGCGGCGTCGGCACGCCCGTCTGGTACCTGATGGCGAAGGACGAGGGCCACGGGTTCGCGAAGAAGTCGAACCGCGACTTCGAGTTCTACGCGACGGTGCAGTTCATGAAGGAGTTCCTGCTGCGGTAGAGGGCCCCGGGGTCATGACGGACATCCGGGTGCGCTCGAGGCGTTGCGCCGGCGGGTCATTGGTCGTGGGCCGCCGGCCTGCCCGCGCCCAGATACCGATCCTGGAGGTCGTGCCAGCCCGGCTGCGCCAGGTAGCGGCGCAACGCCCCGTTGATGGCGCCGCGCAGCGGGCTCTCGTCCGGCAGCGGGAACGCCAGCTCCTGGCGGTCGAAGGTCTGCGGGAGGACCTCGATGTCCAGGTGCGGGTCGCGCGCGACGTAGTAATCGAGGGTGCGCGCGCCGTAGACCACGGCGCCGACTTCGCCCCGCTGCAGCGCCTCGAGCGCCTTCGGCACCGTCGGGTAGATCCGATGGCGGATGCGCTGCTCCCGGAGGAACTCGTTGGCCACGGCCCCTTCCACGGTGCCCACGATCGCCTGGCGCAGGCTCGACGGCCCCTGCACCTGGCCGACTTCGGAGACGGCGAGCTTGGCCGTCACGTAGGCGGTGAAGGCGGTGACGAGGATCAGGCTGACCGACATCCAGAGCAGTGCCATCAGCCGTCCCCAGAAGGTGATGGGGACCTTGTCGCCGTAGCCCACCGCCACCGTCGTCACGCCCGACCACCAGAAGCCCGAGCCCAACCCCTGCAGCGCGCCTCCGGAGAACTGCGGGTTGCGGCGCCGCTCGAGAAGCCAGAGGGCCGCGCCCGCGACGAAGACGAGCAGGACGATACCGAGATAGAGGCGCACGGCCACGGGCGTGGCGAGGGCGCGGGCGATCGTGAACCAGCGCTCCCCCTCGGCGTTTCGGCGGACGGCAATGCCCATCTCGATCGACAGGAAGGTGTGGGAGAAGTCGACCAGCCCCTCGCGAGCGATCGTCGCGGCGAATGGCGCGGCCGCGACGTCCAGGCGGCCGTGGGCGACGTCGTCCAGGATCGTGTCGGGGGACGCTTCGCCGAAGCGGTACTGGAGGTTCGCCTCGCCCGCGACTTCCTTCCAGAGATCCACGACGAGGCCCCGCCACTGCCCGTCGGTCGTTCGCATCGCATACGGGGGCGCCTCGAAGACGCCGACCCGCCAGATCCTTTCGGGCGGGGTGGACGGCGAAGCGGCGCCGGCCGCGCCAGGCAACGCCGCGAGGCAGGCGCCGAGCGCTGCGGCCAGGCGCGTCATCGCTCGAGGTAGGTGTAGCGCGGGAAGACCTCTTCGAACTCGCGGTAGATGGCGCGCGACTCGTCCTTCTTGAGCGGGCGGCCGGCGATGCGGCGCAGCTGCTTGCCGATCGCGTCGAGCATCGCGGTCCGGTCGTAGTCCATGTACTCGAGGACCCGCTCGCAGGATTCGCCGGGCCGGACGTCCTCGATGTGCGCCTTGCCGTGCTCGTCGACGGTGACGAGCACCTCGTTGGCTTCTCCGAACAGGTTGTGCAGGTCTCCGAGCACGTCCTGGTAGGCCCCCATCAGGCAGACCCCGACGAAGTAGGGCTCTCCGTTGCGCATGGGATGCAGGGCGAGCGTCTCCTTGATGTCCCGCAGGTCGATGAACTTCTCGATCTTGCCGTCCGAGTCGCAGGTGATGTCGGCGAGCGTGCCGAGCTCGGTCGGCCGCTCGTTCAATCGGTGGATGGGGAGGATGGGGAAGAGCTGGTCGATCGCCCAGATGTCGGGCAGGGACTGGAACACGGAGAAGTTCAGGACGTACTTGTCCGCCAGCATCGTCTCCATGTCCTCGAACTCCTCGGGGACCTCCTTCAGGGTCTTGAGGTTCCGGTGGATCTTTTCGCAGATCTGCCAGAAGAGGATCTCGCCCTTCGAGCGATCCTCGAGCGAGAGGTGGCCGAGGTTGAAGAGGGTGAACAGCTCCTCCTTGTACTGGAGCGCGTCGTGGTAGCTCTCGCGCAGCGTCTTCGCGTTCACCGTCTGGTAGATCGACGAGAGCTCCTGGAGCACCGTCGGGTCGGCGGCCGACACGCGCACGCGGCTGCCCTCCTCGATGCGGTCGGCCACGTCGAGGACGTTGGTGACGAAGACCGAGTGGTAGGCCGTGACGGCGCGGCCGGATTCGGTGACGAGGACCGGCGCCGGCACCTTCTCTTCGTCGCAGATCTGCTTGACGGTGTAGACGACGTCGTTGGCGTACTCCTGGACCGAGTAGTTCATCGAAGAATCGAAGGCCGTCTTCGAACCGTCGTAGTCGACGCCGAGGCCGCCGCCGAGGTTCAGGTACTGGATCGGCACGCCCAGCGCGCGCAGCTTCGCGTACACGCGTCCGGCCTCGCGGATCGCCTCCTTGACCTTCCGGATGTCGGTGATCTGGGACCCGATGTGGAAGTGGAGCATGACCATGCAGTCGAGCATCTTGCGGGACTTCAGGATCTTGACCGTCTCCAGCATCTCGGGCGTGGTCAGGCCGAACTTCGCCGCCTCGCCGCCGGACTTGGCCCACTTGCCCGAGCCGCGGGCGTAGAGCTTGGCCCGCATGCCGATGAGCGGCCGCACCCCGCGCGCCTTCGCGACGTCGAGGATGCGCTCGAGCTCGGACACCTTCTCGAGGATGAGGACGACCTTCTTCTTCATCCGGACGGCGTTCAGCGCCATGCCCACGAACGTGTCGTCCTTGTATCCGTTGCACGTGATCAGGCACTCGGGGCCCAGGTCCGCGGCGATCGCGGCGAGCAGCTCCGGCTTGGATCCCGCCTCGAGGCCGTACCCGTAGCGGCGCCCGGCCTCGACGATGTGGTCCACGACGACGCGCTTCTGGTTGACCTTGATCGGGAAGACGCCCCGGAAGACGTTGGCGTAGCCGTACTCGTCGATGGCCCGCGCGAAGGCGTCGTTCAGGTTCGCGACCGCCGCCGAGAGGATCTGCGGGAAGCGGATGACCATCGGCGTCGCGATGCCCCGCAGCGCGACCTCGTCGACGATCTGCTTCAGGGCCACGCCGCGCGAGGCCTCCCGCGTCGGCCGCACCACCAGGTCGCCCTCGTCGTCGACGTGAAAGAAGCCTTTGCCCCAGTGCGGGATCCCGTAGAGCGCGGCGGCCTCGGTGAATCGCCGGCCTTCCGGGCGCGGCCGGGGACGCGAATCGGAAACTCGTCGCGGGCGTCGAAGGGGTCGTGCGCTGGCCATGCAGGGAATCCTACGGCAGATTACGGTTTGCCCAGCAGCTCGAGCGCGGCGACCGTCAACGCCGCCGCGCCGGTCTTGAGGGTCGGCTCCCGATCCGGCGCCCACTCGGAGGAGTGGAGTGAAGGCAGCTTCGTCGTGTCGCCCTGTGCCGCCGCGAACGTTCCGGGCTCCGTGCCACCCAGCCAGAAGATGAGGGACGGGCACTTCGCGGCCGTCCCGAAGTGGCCGAAATCCTCGGAGCCCATGACGGGTCGGGACTCGACGACGCGCGACGCGCCGAAGGCCGAAGCAAGCGCGGCCGCGACGCGCTTGGTCATCGCCGGATCGTTGTACGTCGCATCGTAGCCCTGGTCGATCTTCACGAGCGGCTCCTTCGGAGCGCCGGCCGCCACGGCCTTCCGCCTTCGCGATGCGCTCGATCGCGGCGAGCAGCTTCTTGCGCACCTCCGGCTTGTAGCTGCGCACGGTCAGCTGCAGCTTGACCTCGTCGGGGATGATGTTGTGCTTGGTGCCGCCGTGGATCGAGCCGACGGTGACGACCGCGGGGTCGAGCGGATCGTTCTCGCGGGCGACGATGGTCTGCAAGGCGAGCACGATGCGCGCGGCGATGACGATCGGGTCGACCGTGTTCTGGGGCGTCGAGCCGTGGCCGCCGCGGCCGTAGATCGTGATGTCGACCGTGTCGGCGTTCGCGAGCGCATAGCCCGCCGTCCAGCCGATCGTCCCCGCCGGCAGCTGCGGCGTGTCGTGAAGCGCGATGGCGAAATCGGGCTTCGGGAAGCGCGTCAAGAACCCGTCCTGCAGCATGGCGCTTCGCGCCGTCGCCAGCCCTCTTCGGCGGGCTGGCCGATGAGCACGAGCGTGCCCGTCCACCGGTTCTTCGCCTTCGCGAGCAGCGCCGCGGCGCCGACGAGCGAGGTCATGTGCACGTCGTGGCCGCAGGCGTGCATGACGGGCACCACCACGCCCGCGTCGTTCTTGACCGTGACCTTGCTCGCGTAGGGCAGGCCCGTGTGCTCCTCCACCGGCAGCGCATCCATGTCGGTGCGGATCAGGACGGTCGGCCCCTTGCCGTTCTTCATCACGGCCACGACGCCGAAGCCGCCGACGTGATCGGTCACCTCGTACCCGAGCTGGCGCAGCCGCTCGGCGACCTTGGCCGAGGTCTTCTCCTCGTGCAACGAGAGCTCGGGCGTCTGGTGCAGGTCGATGTAGAAGGCCTCGAGGTCGGGATAGATCGCGTTGACCGGAGCCAGCGCCGGCGAGCCGGAAGCGGCCGGCAGCGCGAGCAGGCCGGCGAGCGCCGGAGCGGCAAGGATGTTCAGCATGGACGACACAAGATCACCGGCGCGTTTGGCGTGTCAAGGATCGTAGACTGTCGAGCGGTGGCAGCGACGAGCGAACGCGTCGGGGTGTGGGCGAGTCTGAAGGCGGCCGCCGCCTCGCGGCGCATCGGGGCCGTGACGCTGCAGTCCTTCTCCTCGGGCCTGCCGCTCGGCCTCGTCTGGATCGCGCTGCCGGCGTTCCTGACTTACCGCGGCTTCGACATCAAGACCGTCGGCCTCTTCTCGCTCGCGCAGGCGCCGTGGAGCTTCAAGTTCCTCTGGTCGCCCCTCATGGACCGCTACGGTCCCCGCTTCGGAAGCGTCGGGCGGCGGCGGGCATGGATCCTGATCTGCCAGGTTCTTCTCACGGTGGGGATCCTGGGTCTGGCGGCGGTCGGCGGCGCGGCCGACGTCGGCACGGTCGCCCTGCTCGCCCTGTTCATCGCGTTTGCCTCCGCGTCCCAGGACATCGTGATCGACGCGTACGCCGTCGAGGTGCTCGAGCGCTCGGAGCAGGGGATCGCGGTCGGCGCGCGCACGGCGCTGGCCCGCACGGCGGTGCTCCTGTCCGGCGCGGTCACGATCACGTTTGGGCAGCGGCTCGGCTGGCCTGCGGTCTTCGTCGTGCTGGCGCTGCTCTTCGTGCCGATGGCCGTCGTGGTGCTGAAGTCGCCCGAGCCCGTAGCGGCGCCGTCGCCCCCGCGGTCGCTGCGGCAGGCCGTGTTCGATCCGCTGCTCGAGCTCTTCCGGCGCTCGGACGCGGTGTCGATCCTGGGCTTTCTCGTTCTCTACAAGTTCGGCGAGAACCTCGCGACCGCGCTGACCCGCCCGTTCCTCATCCAGAAGTGCTTCGTTCCGGAGGACGTGGGCATCGCCACGGCGACGATCGGCCTGACGGGCCTGATCACCGGGACGTTCTTCGGCGGCGCCTCGACCGAGCGGATCGGCCTGACGCGGAGCCTCTGGATCTTCGGCTGCATCCAGGCCGTGGGATTTCTCGGGTACATCGCGATCGATCAGTTGACTCCGGGCGCTCCGTGCGCCGGCGGGGCGGCCGGCGTCGTTCAGCCGATGGACCACCGGCTCGTGATGTACGTCGCCGTGCTCGTCGAGAACTTCTGCCAGGGCATGGCCACCGGGGCGTTCGGGGTGATGCTCCTGCGCATGACGCAGAAGCAGTTCTCGGCCACGCAGTACGCGCTCTTCTCGAGCATCTTCGCCGTCGGCCGGATCCTGCCGGGGCCGATTGCCGGGTTCACGGCCGACGCGGTCGGATGGACGCCGTTCTACCTGATCTGCACGGCCGCCTCGATTCCCGGGCTCCTGCTGCTCCAGCGGTTCGCCCCGATCGGCGGCCGCGAACCGGCGCTCGATGCGCTCGAGGCGGTCGCCACACGACCCGTGTCGCGGGCGCGGCTCGTCCTGACGAGCGCGGTCCTGGCCATCGCGGGATTCGCGTCGGCGCTGGGTCTCTCCGCGCTTCTGGCCGCGTTGAAGGCGGCGCGCTCGCACCCGGGGCTCGGCGTGGACTATGCCGGCGCGCTCGGGCGGATCCTCGCCCCGGTGCAGGTCTCCGACTGGGTCCGCCTCGGCGCGTTCGGAGTCGTGGGCCTGGTCTCCGGCACCGCCGCGGCGGCGTTTCTCGTCGCCCGCCACGGCATGCGGCGCGGGTAACCTTTCCTTAGCTCTGGTTGTGCGCCTCGACGAACCAGAGGTACTTGTCGACGTCTCGGGAAACCTCGGTGAAGAGGTCCGCCGTGTCGGCGTCGCCGGCCTTGCCGGTCTTGTCGATGGCCGCGCGCACCTTCTTGCCGAAGGAGGCGAGCGCCGAGGAGAGCGTCTCGACATGGTCCTTTCCGCTGACGATCGTCAACGAGTAGGCCTTCATGGAGGTGCGTTTCGCGGCGGCTTGCAGAGTGCCCTCGGCCGTCCCGCCGAGCTGCACGATGCGCTCGGCGATCAGGTCGACCCACTCCTGCGTGGCGCCGTTGACCTTGTCGAAGAGCTCGTGGAGCGCGATGAAGCTCGGCCCCTTGACGTTCCAGTGGGCCTGCTTGGTCTGGAGCATGAGGTCGGTCGCGTCGGCCAGGCGGTCCGCGAGCGTTTCGATCACCTTCTTGCGGGCCTTGGGGGAGAGATCGTTCTTCGTCGAATTCATGGTTCCTCCTGTGTGCGCTCGGACGGCACTTCGGGAACCGAGTGGGTCGACGTGCCGCGAGGCGTCCGAATCGTATCGCACCGACCGGCGCTGTTGCGGCGGCCCGCCGAGATCGACGCCCGGGGCTCTCAGCCCTCGAGCGAGGCCCGGATCGCCCCGGCCTCTTCGAAGAATGCGCGGACGGCGTCGGCGTTCCCGCCGCGCAGTGCGCCCGAGAGCCGCCCGAGCTCCGTGGAGACGGCGTCGATCGCAGCGGCGAGGGCCTCGGGATCGGCGAGCGCGAGCTCGAGCGCGAGCGCCACCGGCTGGCCCGCCAGTCGCGTGGTGTCGAGCAGGCCCGGGCCGGCGAGCTTCGCGAGATCGCCGCCGGCCGCGCTGCCCGCGGCCCCGGCCAGGGCGGTCGCGACGGCGTGGGGCAGGTGGCTCACCCAGGTCATCAGGCGATCGTGGCGGTCCGCGTCGAGCTCCACCGGGCGCGCGCCGATCGAGCGGACGAGTTCGGAGACTGCGGCCACGGCGTCATTGTCGCTGTGCGCGGTGCGCACGAGGACCCAGGGCCGGCCGCGGAAGATATCGGGCGCGGCGGCCTCGATGCCGCGGCGCCGGGCGCCGGCCATCGGGTGGCCCGCGACGAAACGGGCGCCGGCGGGAAGCCGGCGGGCCGCCTCGACGATCGGCCTCTTCAGGGAGGCGGTGTCGGTCAGCACCGCTCCGGGAGCGATGGCCGAGATCTCGCGCAGGAGCTCCGGCGTCAGCGCGGTCGGGACGGCGGTCACGACGATGTCCGCGCCCGCGACCGCCTCTTCGAGCGAATCGGCCGTCTCGATGCCCCGCGCACGGGCGCGGGTGCGGACCCCGGCGTCGCGGTCGTAGCCGCGCGCGCCGGCGGCCAGAGCAAAGGACCCGCCGATCAGGCCGAGGCCCACGACCGCGGGCCGGTTCACCGCGAGGAGTCCCGGGCCGGCAGGCGAACAGGAGGGGTGTCATCGTCGCCCGGCACGCGCACCGCCCAGGCCGGGCGCAGCTGCCGCGCGCCGCGCAGAAACGCGTGGCGGACCTCGCGCTGCGGCTTGTCCGTGTTCCAGTGAAGCAGGACACGGATCCCGTGGCCGAGCGAGCCCGGCACCGCAATCTCCCGGGCGCACAGCAGGGGCACCGCGTCCCAGCCGGGGAGGGAACGGACGGCGAGCGCCGGGAACTCCGCGTCCAGGTCCGCGGTCACGGTGAAGACCGTGCTGGCGACGTCCTCGGGGAGGATTCCGTTCTGCTCGACCAGAATCCGCAGCAGTTCGAGCGTGCGCTCGAGGATTGCGCTCGAATCGTTCGAATCGGCCGTCGTGGCGCCCCGCACTCCCCGTGTGGCCATCCCGCTGATTATCTCCGACGAATCTGTTGCAGAATGCTGTCGAAGGTGAAGAAGCTGATCGTCAACGCGGACGATTTCGGGCGTTCGCCCGGCGTCAATGCCGGCACGCTCGAGGCACATGCCCGCGGGATCGTCACTGCCGCCACCGTGATGGTCCTCGAGACATCGGCCGCGCGCGGCATCCGGGCGGCGGCGGAGCGGGCGCCGCGGATGTCCCTCGGCCTCCACTTCGCGGTGACGGGCGGCGGCCGGCCGGCTGCCGCGGCCCGGGCGGTGCCGACCCTCGCGCCCGACGGGCGCTTTCCCCGCCGCCTCGAAGACCTCCCGCCGCACATCCCTCCGGAGGAAGTCCGCGCGGAGCTCGAGGCCCAGATCGACATCTTCCAGGTCCTCGCCCGGAAGCCGCCGACGCACCTCGACTCTCACCACCATGCCGCGCTGCATCCGTCGATCGCGCCGGTCTTCGCGGCCCTCGCCCGGGCCCTTTCGCTGCCCGTCCGGGCGTCGAACGACAAGGCGCGCCGGGCCCTGCGCGCGGCGGGCGTCCGGACCCCCGACCGGTTCTTCGACGAATTCCACGCCGAGGGCGTTCGCTTCGAAACGCTCGACCGGATCCTCGAGGACGTGCCCGACGGGATCTCCGAGCTGATGTGCCACCCCGGCCGCGTGGACGAGGAGCTCAAGAACGGATCGAGCTACGTGGTCGAGCGGGAGTGGGAGATCGAGCTGCTCTGCGACCCCGGGGTTCGCAAGCGCGTGCGCGCCCTCGGAATCGAGCTCGTCGGATACGACGCTCTGTAGAGCGCGGTTTCGGTTAGGATTTGGGCAACGCCCCGAGCGGCAGGAAGAAAGACACCATGAGAGCTCTCGTCGCCGACAGCGATCCGGAAAGGCTCCGCCAGCTCGAGGGCTGGCTCACCCGCTGGGGCTACGACGCGATGCCGGCCAGGAACGGCCTCGAGGCGTGGAGCCGGCTCGAGGCGGAGCGGGAGCCGATCCTGGTGCTGCTCTCCTGGCGCATGGAATCCATGCATGGCATCGACGTGTGCCGCAAGTTGCGGCTGCACACCGAGCTGCCGTCGGTCTACGTGCTGCTCTTCGCCGGTGAACGCGGCGAGGAGGACCTGCTCGACGGCGTCAACGCGGGCGCCGACGATTTCCTCTTCGCGCCCCTCGACGGGGTGGAGGTCAAGGCCCGTGTCCGGACGGGCGCCCGCATCGTCGAGATCGAGCGGGCCCTGCGCGCCTCGCAGGAAGCGCTGCGCGTGCAGTCCACGCGCGACGCGATCACCGGGTCCTGGAACCGCGCGGCCATCCTCGACTTCCTGCACAAGGAGCGCGAGCGCGCGCGCCGCAAGAGCGGCTCGGTGGGAGTCGTGCTCGCCGACCTCGACGCCTTCCGCAAGGTCAACGAGACGCTCGGCACGCCCGTCGGCGACGAGGTGCTGCGCGAGGCCGCCCGCCGCATGAGTTCCACCCTGCGCCCCTACGACGCCGTCGGGCGCTACGGCGGGGAGGAGTTCCTCATCGTGCTCCCCGGCTCCGACGGGCTCGGCGGCCTCACGGTGGCCGAGCGGATCCGCGAGTCGTTCTCCGACCAGCCGGTACACACCTCGGCCGGCCCGGTGTCCATCACCCTGTCGCTCGGAGTCGCGGCCGAGGGGGGCGAGGCGGCGAGCGATGGAGGCGCCCTGCTGCGCGCGGCCCACACCGCCCTGAAGCGGGCCCAGTCGACCGGCCGCAACCGCGTGGCGCTCTCCGACGAGTCGGGCCTCGCGATCGACGCCGTGCCGGACGGGGGTCCCTAAACTCCGACACGCCGGCGCGGCCGAATGACCGCTCCATTGACTTTCACCCCTGCCTGCGATTGTGTAGACGGGAAACAGGAGCCCGAACATGTCGCAGGTCGCGGTCTGGGTCGTCGTCGCCCTCGGGGCCGGGATCCTCGAGGTGGCCGTCCCGGCCTTCGGGTTCATCTTCGTTTCGCTCGCGGCCTTGCTCGCAGCCGTCCTCGCGCTGCTCGCCTATGGACTGACCGTGCAGGTCATCGCTTTCGCCGCGTCGACGCTGATCTTCCTGCTCGTGCTGCGGAGCTTTTTCGTGCACCGGCTGCGCGGGCCCGGCGTTCCGTCGCGCACCGAGGCGATCACGGGGAAGCTCGCCGAGGTGACCGAACCGATCGATCCGGTGCGGGGCCTGGGGCGCGTGAACGTGGAGGGGCACGACTGGGCCGCGCGCGCCTCCGTCGCGATTCCCGCCGGCGGCCGTGTGCGCATCGATGGCGCCGACGGGATCGTGCTGCTCGTGTCGCCCGTGCAGAAAGGACTCTGACATGCCCGCGTCTCCTTCGACGGTCGTGCTCTTCGCCCTCGTCGCCTTCGCCCTGATCGTGCTCGCGAAGTCGATCAAGGTCGTTCCGCAGAAGCAGGTGAAGCTGATCGAGCGCGTCGGGCGTTTCCACAAGCGCGCCGACGCTGGGTTGAACGTGATCGTGCCGTTCCTCGATTCGGTCCGCGCGACGACCGATCTCAGGGAGCAGATCACGCAGATCGAGCCGCAGGCAGTCATCACGCGCGACAACGTCACGATGAAGGTGGACGCCGTCATCTACTTCGTCATCGCCGACCCCGTGCGCGCCACCTACGAGGTGCAGAACCTCGCCTGGGGCATCGAGCAGCTCGCCCTGTCGGCCCTGCGCAACGTGATCGGCGCGCTCGACCTCGACCACACGCTGACCTCCCGCGACACGATCAACACGCAGCTGCGCGCGGCGCTCGACCAGGCCACCCAGCAGTGGGGTGTGAAGATCATGCGCGTCGAGTTGAAGAACATCGACCCGCCGCAGGACATCAAGCTCACGATGGAAAAGCAGATGACCGCCGAGCGCTCGCGCCGCGCGATGGTCACCAACGCGGAGGGCGAGAAGTCCTCGGCGATCCTGAAGGCCGAGGGGCAGAAGCAGGCGCTGATCGTCAACGCCGAGGGCCAGAAGGAGTCCGCGATCCTCCAGGCCGAGGGCCAGGCGCAGGCCCGACTGCGGGTGGCGCAGGCGGAGGCCCAGGCCATCCGCGCCGTCGCCGAGGCGATCGGGGCGGCCGGCAACCCCGCTCAGTATCTGATCGCGCAGCGCTACCTCGAAACGCTCGGCCAGATGGGCGGCGGAGCGGACAAAGTCGTCTTCGTTCCCTACGAGGCCTCGGGAGTGCTCTCCTCCCTCGGGGGAATCCGGGAGCTGCTCACGGCCGCTCCTCCCGCGCCCCCGGCGCCGTCCGGGCCGCCGGGACCGCGGCCCGCGCCGCCGATGCCGCCGCTCGCCCGCTAGGGCGGCTCCCGCTTCAGGGGACGGCGTCGATCGCGGCGAGCGCCCGCTCGATCTCGCCGGCGTCGTTGCCGGCGTGGGGCGAGAAGCGCACGCAGCCTTCGCGCGGTGCGACGAGGACGCCGCGCGCCTCGAGGGCCTTCGCCCACGAGCGCGGGTTGCCGGAGGGCGGCGCGGCCGCGAGGATGCCCGAGGAAAGCGGCGCCGGTGAGGCGATCCTCCAGCCGCGGGCTTCGAGGCCGAGGCGCAGCGCCTCGACGAGGCTGAGGATCCGCGCCTGCACGGCGTCGCGACCCATGGCGTTCAGAAGGTCCACGGCCGCGGAAAGTCCCGCGATGTTGGCCGTCGGCAGCGTGCCCGGCTCGTAGCGGCGGGCGCCGGCGTACTGGTTCGCGCGGTACTCGAGGTACTCGCCCTCCGTCTTCAGGTTCCACCATCCCAGCGCTCTTGCCGGCACGCGTTCGCGGGCGCTCTCGGCGACGAAGAAGACCGCGCCGCCCTCGCTGCCGTAGAGCCACTTGTGCGCGTCGGCGCAGAGGACATCCACGTTCGCGGTCGCGACGTCCATGGGCAGCGCGCCGAGGCCCTGGATCGCGTCCACGACGAAGAGGGTGCCGCGCTCGCGGCACATCCGGCCGATCTCGGCGAGCGGGAAGACGAAGCCGTTGTGGAAGGCCACCCACGAGACGGCGACGACGCGCGTGCGGCCGTCCACGAGCGCGGCGATGTCGTCCGCCGTGATCCGCCCGCCGCGGCTCTTCGCCGCGCGGCACTCGACGCCGCGCTCGGCGAGCGCGCGCCAGGGGAAGGCGTTCGACGGAAACTCCATGTCGTCGGTGACGACGTTGTCGCCCTCCTTCCACGGGAAGCCGAGCGCCACGAGGTTGATGCCCCAGCTGGTGTTGGGAAGAAACGCGATCTCGGCCGCGGACGCGCCGATGAAGGCGCCGACCTTTGCGCGCGTCGTCTCGACCATCCCGTACCAGGAGCGCCAGTCCGCGGAACCCCGGTCGCGCACGTTCTCGAGGTGCGCCGTGATCGCGTCGGCCACGCGCCGGGGAAGGGGCGCCACGGCGGCGTGGTTGAGATGGATGAAGTTCCTGCGGACGGGGAACTCGCGGTCGAGCGCGGCGGCCGAGAAGTCGAAGGGCATCAGCTCAGGATCTTCCTATAGAACGCCTCGTAGTCGGAGACCATCCGCTCCTGCGAGAACCGCTCCACGGCGCGCCGGCGGCAGGCGGCACGGTCGAGCTCGGGCGTCCGGGCGACGAAACGCAGGAGCTCGTCGTCGGTCCCGCCGAGAAAACCGGTGACTCCGTGCTCGACGAGCTCGGGCAGGGAACCGCGGGGCGTTCCGATGACGGGCGTGCCGGCGGCCATGGCCTCGGCGACGACGAGGCCGAAGGGCTCGTCCCAGGAGATGGGGAAGAGGAAGGCGCGGGCGCGACTCATGAGAGCGAGGACGTCGTCGTTCGGCAGGGTCCGGAACAGGCGCACGCGCTCGCCATCCACGTGCGGGCGGACCCTCTCTTCGTAGAACGGCCCGCTCTCGGCGAGGTAGGGCGTGACGTCGCCGACGATCACGAGCGGCAATCCCGCGCGCTTTGCGATTGCGATGGCCCGGTCGGCGCCCTTGTGAGGGACGAGGCGGCCGACCGTGATCAGGAAGTCGCCGGGCGCCGCACCGAAGGGAACGCGCTCGACGTCGATGCCGTACGGAATGACCGGGAGTCCGCCGCCGAGCATCCGGTTCTGCCCCTCGGAGATGCAGACGGGATGGAGGTTCGGGCAATGCGCGCGGTAGTAGTCGTGGAGGTGCTTCTCGATGTAGGCGTACGTCATGACGCTCGGCCGGCGCGTCGTGCTCGCGAAGTACGCGGCCGGCGTGGGCCAGTGCGAATGCAGGACTTCGAAGCGGTCGGCCAGGGCGTACGCCTCGGCGGCGTTGCGCACCTCGAACTCCCGCTCGAGGTACGACGTAACGTCGGGATCGTCCTGCGTCGCCCGCGGGACCACAGAGTGGAGCCGCGCCGTCGTCCGCGAATCGCCCGAGGCAAAGAGGGTCACTTCGTGGTCGCGCGCGACGAGCCCCCGCGTCAGACGGTCGATCGCGATCTCGGTGCCGCCATGGGAGTGAGGCGGAACGGAGAAGCAGACCGACGCGATCTGCGCGATTCTCACGGGGAGAGGCGGACAGCGCCGGCTTTCGCGAGCAGTTCGAAGTACTCGGCGACCGCAGGAAGGGGAACCGGGGCGTAGCGGCCGGTCAGGATGTCGCGGATCTCCGAGACCGACCTCTTGCCGTCGGCGAGGTTGATCGCCTCGTAGGCGATGACGTCGCCGTCCTCGCGCTGGGCGAGGGCGGTGTGCGACAGGTCGGCGCCCGGGATGTCGGCGAAGTAGTCGTAGTAGTAGACGTCGAGCGGGCCGACGATCGAGGGATTGCGGGTGGGGATGCGTCGGTCCGCGGGCGGCGCCGCGGGAGGCAGGCTCTTGCGCAGGGCCGCCGTGTCGGCCGCGACCGCCTTCGCGGTGCCGGGCCAGAGGCGCGCGACGGAATCGAGGGTCTCGATCCCGGAGGCGATCGCCTCGCGCCGCACGAGGGCGGCGTCCGGACCACGCGCGGCCTTCGCCATGGCGATGCGGCTCTCGACGTCCGCCCGCGTCACGGCGAGCAGGGCGTCGGCCTCGCTCTCGGGCAGCGCGGCGAGGGTGTAGATCAGCCCGGCGCCCATGTAGACGACGCGTCCGAGCTTCGTCGCGTCGAGGTTCTCGGGCTGGTCCTTCTGCGTGTGGATCGTGACGTCAGGGTAGTCGTGGAAGTAGACGATGGGCACGCGGAAGCCCGCGGCCTCGAAGACCTCGTGGTCGCTGCCCATGTTGAGGGCGCGGATGTCGCCGAGGAACACTTCGCACGAGCCCGGCGGCCAGACGAAGCCGGCGTAAGCGTCGCCGCGGCCTTCGGCGTATCGGGCCGATGCCGCCGAGACCTCGGCGAACCATGCAGCGGCCGCGGCGTTGGCCACGTGAGGGAGGCTCTCCGCGGTGCGGGAGAGGTGAAAGGTTCCCTTCGTCGTCGACAGCATGCCGCCGACCATGTCCATGTGCACGCCGCCCACGAGGCGCGCCACGATCTCGGGGTGGCGCGCGAGGTAGGCCTGCGAGCCCGTGATCTCGGGCAGCCAGAGGAAACGGATCGTGCGCCGCGGCGGCGGCAGCGCCTGCTTCCGGATCGCCGCGGCCAGCGCGCGCGCGACCTCGAGGATCGCCGCGCTGCCGGAGGCGTTGTCGTTGGCGCCGGCCGACTCGTGGCAGATGTGCGCGGTCATGACGACCTCGCCCGCCGCGGGGTCCGTTCCCGGGATCGTCGCCACGACGACGTCGTAGGTGGCTGGCACCATCTTGGCCTTCACGCGCGCCCGCAGGACGATCTTCTCGCCGCCGGCGAGGCGCGCCCGGAACTCCTCGGCCTCGCGCCTGGAGACCATGAACGCGAAACGGTTCTGGAGCTGGTAGGGCGACAGGTGTCCCCAGCGGATGAGGTCGCGGTCGTCGCCCGACCAGGGCGTCGACTGGTTCGGGTAGGCGGAGAGGAAGCCTGCGGCGCCGCGATCTTCGCAGGCGAGGCGGTGCACGGTGGGCAGCGTCCCGTCGGCGAGGACGATCCTGCCGCGAACGTCCCTGCCTTCGTAGTCCTTCGCCGACGTCCCCTTGCCGACGTCGACGAGCTCTGCGGTGACGTCCGCATCCTGGGAGTAGTCCGCGAGCGCGACGGGAAGGGCGGGGTACTCGGCGATCAGGCGCTGCGCCGGGGAGATCTCTTCGAGGGTGGCGCTGACGGGGTCCCAGCCCACGTGCGAGAGGAAGTGCGCGTACTTCGTCTTCCCGTCCGCGGGGAAGCGCTCGATCGCGGCGTCGGTCAGGCCGGCGGCGATCGCCTTCTGCTTCATCATCTCGGCCGCGGCGGCGAACCCGGGCGAGCCCTGGACCCGGTGGTAGCGGCCGAGCTCACGCACCGTCTCGAGCGCGGCAACGCCGTCGACTTCCGCGTGGATGGCCGAGGGGACCGTGTTCGGCCAGAAGGGGATGTTGCGGTCCTGAGCGCCAGAGGGCGCGGCGGACAGGAGCAGCGCCAGGAGCGAAGTGTAGGGGAGGGGCCTGGCCCCTCCCGCTACGAAAGGCATGACGTTACTTGCCGACCGTGAAGGGAACCACGCCGGCCGTCTTCTCCCAGGCCAGGGCGAGCTTGCCGCCGGTGTCCGTCATGTCGACGAAAGCGATCGTGAACTGCTCGATCGACACCGCCGGCGTGACCATCGTCATCGGCACGCGCACGACGTCGAACTTCGGGTCGTAGTCGTACGAGCCCCAGATCGTCGTCTTGTCCTTCGGGTCGTACTTGTCCTGGGTCGGCTGCGTCGAGAGGATGAGCGTCCACGCGCCTTCCTTCAGCGCGACGAACACGTCGTAGCTGCCGGGCGCGAGCGTCTTGGCGCCGATCAAGAGAGGGACTTCGGTCGTGAGCTTGGTCGTCTGGTTCGCTCCCGCGCGCCAGACCGGCGCGCCGCCGTTGACGGCCTTGCCGTAGTCCGCGCCCTTGCCGAAGATGTCCGTGCGGCCGCGCAGCATCGGCCGGCTGTACGTCACCTCGATCCACTTGCCGCCGGAGTAGGCGCGCTCGCCGTCCTTGTCCGGCGCGCTCCACGTGCCGCCGACCATCGTCGCGGCCGTGCCGGCCGGCGAAAGCGGCTTCTTGTCCTGCGCCGACGCGATGACGGCGCCCGCGAGCAGAAGCGAAATCCCGAGGATGGATGCCTTGCGAATCATTGTGTCCTCCTGTCCCAGTGTTGGAGCGGCGGCCCGCACGTTCGGGCCGTCCCGCGACGGCGAAGCATATAGAATCCCGCGCCGTCATGGAACACCTGATGCGCCGCGCCCTGGCCTGCCTTCTCCTGGTCCTTCTCGCCCTGCCCGCCTCGGCCGCCGGCCCTCCCGGCAGCGACCGGCTCGCCTACGCCCTCGAGGGGGCCCGCGTCATCGTGTCGCCGGGGAAGGTGTTCGACCCGGGCGTCGTGGTCGTGCGGGGCGGCGTCATCGAGGCGGTCGGGCCGGCCGGATCGACGCCGATCCCGGCGGATGCGCGCGTCATCGACGTCAAGGGCAAGGTCGTCCACGCCGCCTTCATCGACCCCCATGTCCCGACCGACCGGCTCGCCGGCAAGGGGCCGAAGAAGCCCCGCGACGACGACGAGAGCGGCTCCTCTTCCGGCTCCGGAGCGTCCAAGCGGGCCGCCGGCCCGGCCAGCCACCCGGTCACGGCCGTCCGCGCGGAGGACCGCGCGATCGACGCGCTGGTGGTCAAGGACGAGGTCGCCGACACCTACCGCCGGATGGGCTTCGCGGTCGTCAACGCCGCGCCGAGCGCGGGAGTCCTGCGCGGCAGCGGCGCGGTCGTCAGCCTCGCCGACGGGCCGATCTCGGGACGCATTCTCCAGACGACGAGCGGGCAATACGTCTCGCTCGAGCCCGATTCGACGGACGACGACGACGGTCCGTACCCGGTGTCGAAGATGGGCGCCGTCGCCGTGACGCGGCAGGCGTTCCTCGACGCGAACTGGTGGCGCGAGGCCGAGGCGGCGTATGCCGCGAGCCCGTCGGGCCAGGCGCGCCCGCGCTACCGCGCAGCGACGGCGGCGCTCGTGCCGGCGGCGCAGGGCAAGGAAGTCGTGGTCTTCGAGGCGACCGACGTCCTGGCGCTCCTGCGCGCGGCAAAGGTCGCGAAGGAGATGAAGCTGAAGGCGCGCTATGTCGGCGCCGGGGACGAGTACCGGCTGCTCTCGGAGGTGTCCGGCGTTCAGCCGGACCTCGTGCTGCGCGTCAACTTCCCGCAGCCGGACAAGCCGGCGGTCGAGGAGGAGTGGCTCGACGTGCCCGTGTCGCGGCTTCGGGCGATCGACCGCGCGCCGTCCAATCCGAAGTGGCTCCGCGACGCAGGGCTCTCGTTCTCGTTCACGACGGCCGGGCTCGACGACGCGAAGGACTTCGACAAGCGGGTCCGCGAGGCGATGGCACGCGGACTGTCGCAGGACGACGCGCTGGCCGCGGTCACCACGATCCCGGCGCGGCAGCTCGGCCTGCAGGACCGCCTCGGCACGATCGCCCCGGGCAAAATCGCCAACCTCGTCGTCGAGACCGGCGCGCCCTTCGCGGAGAAGAGCCGCGTGTCCGAGATCTGGATCGACGGGTCGCGGATCGAGCTCAAGGAAGAGAAGAAGGACGAATCTGCCGTGGTGGAGAAGTCCGCGGCTCCGGCTCCCAGGAAGGACATTCGGACGCTGCCGGCCCGTGAGGCAGGGCCGGTGGCCGCGCCCCCGGCCGTCGTCGTTCGGGGCGCCACGGTCTGGACGCAGGGGGGAGCCGGGATCCTCGAGGAGTCCGACCTGCTCGTGGTGGACGGAAAGGTCGCCGCCGTCGGAAAGAACCTGAAAGCCCCGTCCGGCGCCGTCGAGGTGGACGGCCGCGGCAAGCACGTGACCCCCGGCATCATCGACGCGCACTCGCACACCGCCGTGGACGGCGACGTCAACGAGGGCACGCACAACGTCACGGCGGAGGTGCGGATCCACGACGTGATAAGTCCTTTCGACGTCTCCGTGTACCGCGAGCTCGCGGGCGGGACCACGACCGCCAACGTGCTGCACGGCTCGGCCAACGCGATCGGCGGCCAGAACCAGATCGTCAAGTGGCGCTGGGGAGGCGGGCCGGACGATTTCTTCTTCGTCGGCGCGCCCGAGGGGATCAAGTTTGCGCTCGGCGAGAATCCCAAGCAGTCCAACTGGCGCAACCCGCAGCCGCGCTACCCGAAAACGCGAATGGGCGTCGCCGAGTCGATCCGCGTCGCTTTCCTGGAGGCGCAGGACTACCGGCGCCGGCAGCGGGAGTACGCGAAGGCGGCCGGGGTCAAGGGCGCGCACGCGATCCCGCCCGAGCCCGACCTGCAGCTCGAGGCCATCGCGGAGATCCTCGAAGGCAAGCGCAGGATCCACTGTCACTCGTACCGCAAGGACGAGATCCTGCAGATGCTGCGCACGGCCGAGGAGTTCGGCGTGAAGGTTGCGACGCTCCAGCACGTGCTCGAGGGCTACAAGGTCGCCGACGAGATCGCGAAGCACGGCGCGGGCGCCTCGGGTTTCTCGGACTGGTGGGGCTACAAGTTCGAGGTCTACGACGCGATCCCGTACGCGTTTCCGCTGATGCACGACCGCGGCGTGACCGTGTCCTACAACTCGGACTCGGACGAGCTCGCGCGGCGCCTCAACTTCGAGTCCTCGAAGGCGGTCAAGTACGGCAATCTGCCGCCCGCCGACGCGCTGGCCTTCGTCACCTCCAACCCGGCGAAGCAGCTCGGCATCGCCGACCGCGTCGGATCCCTCGAGGTCGGCAAGGACGGCGACTTCGTCGTGTGGAGCGGCGATCCACTCGCGACCTCCTCGATGACGCTCGAGACGTGGATCGAGGGCAAGAAGTACTTCGACCGCGCGGCCGACGTCGCGGCCCGGCCGGCGCTCGAGTCCGAACGCACGGCGCTCGTGGCGAAGGCGAAGGCGGTGCTGGAGGGCGACAAGGACAAAGCCGACGACAAGGACAAGAAGACGCCGGACAAGCCGGCGGCGCAGATGTCGGGGGTGACGCGATGAGGCGCCTTCTTGCGGCATGCGCTCTGGCGGCGCTGTCGGCGGGCGTGCTACCGGCTCAGGCCGCCAACCCGAAGGCGGCTCCGGCCGCTCCCCGGTCGTACGCGATTGTCGGCGCGACGATCCACACGGTCTCCGGGGCCGACATCCCGAAGGGGACGCTCGTGGTGCGCGACGGGAAGATCGCCTCGGTCTCGGGGGGCGCGGCGCCCGCCGACGTCCCCGCGATCGACGCCGCGGGCCGCCACCTCTATCCCTCGCTGTTCCCGCCGATGACGGTCCTCGGCCTCCAGGAGATCGACGCGGTCCGGGCGACCGTGGACACGAGCGAGATCGGCGACATCAACCCCGGCGCGCGCGGCTCGGTCGCCGTCAACTTCGACTCCGAGCTGCTGCCGGTGGCGCGCTCGGGCGGCGTCCTCGTCGCTGGCGTGACGCCGATCGGCGGAATCATCTCGGGCAGCGTGGCCGCGATGAAGATGGAAGGCTGGACCCGCGAGGACGCGACGCTGCGCGACCCCGCGGCCATCACGGTCTTCTGGCCGACCCTCGTCATCGACCGCTCGCCGACGGCCCGGCGCTCCGTCAAGTCGCAGGAGAAGAAGCGGGACGAAGGCGTCGCGAAGCTGAAGAACGCCTTTCTCGATGCGCGCGCCTACGCGAAGGCCCTTGCCGCCGAGGGCCAGTCCGGGATCCCGAAGCACGACGCCGACGCGAAGCTCGCGGCCCTTGGCCCCGCGCTCGAGGGTCGGATCCCCGTGGTGGTCGCCGCCAACGAGCTCGCGCAGATCCGCGACGCCGTGAAGTGGGCGAAGGGAGAGAAGCTGCGCCTCGTGATCTGGGGAGGCGCCGACGCCTGGCGCATGGCCGACGAGCTCGCGAAGGCCGACGTTGCGGTCATCGTGGACTCGCCGCTCGACCTTCCGCGCCGCGAGGACGAGGCCTACGACACCCAGTTTTCCAACGCGGGCAAGCTCGCCCGGGCCGGCGTGCGCGTGCTCTTCAACGAGGGAGGCGGTAGCGCCACGAACGTACGCAACCTGCCGCACGACGTCGCGACGGCCGTCACGTTCGGCTTTCCCCGCGAGAAGGCGGTCGCCGGCATGACGCTCGAGCCCGCGAAGCTGCTCGGCGTGGCCGACCGCCTCGGTTCGCTCGAGGCGGGCAAGGACGCGACGTTCATCCTGACCGACGGGGACATCCTGGACCTCCGGTCGCGCGTCGTGGGAGCGTTTCTGGACGGGCGGGCGCTCGATCTGACCGACAAGCAGAAGCGGCTCTACGAGAAGTACCGGAATCGGCCAGCGCCAGTTGGCAGTAAGCAGTAAGCAGGAGGCAGGAGGCAGGAGGCAGGGGCGGATGTTGCGAGTCATGCGGGTCGCGTCGGTATTCCTGTTTCTTGCCGGCTTCGCCTCAGGGCAGACGGCGGACCCGGCGCTGGTCGCTCGGGCGAAGACGCTGCTTGCGTCGGCGCCTCTCATCGATACCCACAACGACCTGCCCACGATGCTGCTCGAAAAGTACAAGGGCGACCTGACGAAGGTGGACCTCGCGACGGTCCAGGCCGCGCTCTGCGCCGACGTGCCCCGCCTCGTCGAGGGCGGAGTCGGCGCGCAGTACTGGTCGGTCTTCGTCGAGTCGTCCACGATGTCGACGCACACGGCGCTGCACGAGGCCCTGCGCGAGTTCGACGTGACCCTGCGCTTCATCCGCAGCCAGCCCCGGCTCGAGCTGGCCCGCACGGCCGACGACATCGAGCGGATCCACAAGGCGGGCCGGATCGCCTCGCTCATCGGCGTCGAGGGCGGGCACATGATCGAGCAGTCCCCGGCGGCCCTGCGGATCTTCTACGAGCTCGGCGGTCGGTACATGACGCTGACGCACTGGGACAACGTCGAGTGGGCCGACTCGGCGACGGACCGGCCCGAGCACGGCGGGCTGACGAAGCGGGGCGAGAAGCTCGTCCGGGAGATGAACCGGCTCGGCATGTTCGTCGACATCTCTCACGTCAGCCCCGACACGATGCGCGACGTGCTGCGTGTGTCGCGCGCGCCGGTGATCTTTTCGCACTCGAGCGCCCTCGGCGTCGCCGGTCATCCGCGCAACGCTCCCGACGACGTCCTGCGCGCGCTCGCCGCCAACGGCGGGGTCGTCCACGTCAACTTCATCGGGGCGTTCATCGCGCCCGATCACGCCGCCTGGGAAGCCCGGCGCAATGCGGCGAAGAAGGAATTGCAGGCGAAGGCGGACGACGACACGGCCCTGGACAAGGCGGTCAAGCAGTGGGAGAAGGCGAACCCCGAGCCGCTCGGCTCCGTGTCCCTCGTCGCCGACCACATCGACCGCGCCGTCAAGATGGCCGGGATCGACCACGTCGGGATCGGCGCCGACTTCTACGACGAGGGAACCGGCTCGATGGTTCCGGGGCTCGAGAACGTCACGCGCTACCCGTATCTCTTCGCCGAGCTGCTGCGGCGCGGCTACTCGGACGAAGACGTCATGAAGATCGCCGGCCGCAACCACCTGCGCGCGATGCGGCAGATGGAACGCGTCGCCGCCGAGCTCCAGAAGACGGAAGCGCCGCTGGTTCTCGACGGGCCGGACGGGAAGTGACGCCTCTGGCGAAAGGAGTCGGGTCATGAGTTTTCTGTTCAAGGAAGAGCCGACGCACTACTCCTTCGATGACTTGAAGCGCGACGGAAAGACGAGCTGGACGGGCGTGAAGAACCCGCTGGCCCAGAAGCACCTGCGGTCCGTGAAGAAGGGCGACGCGATTTTTTACTACCACACGGGCGACGAGAAGGCCGTGGTCGGGATCGCGAGGGCCGCCGGCGATGCCTATCCGGATCCGAAGGACCCGGCCGGAAAGCTCTTCGCCGTCGACGTCGTGCCGGTCAGGAAGCTCGCGCGCCCCGTCACGCTCGCCGAGATCAAGGCGTCCGAGAAGTTCGCGGACTTCCCTCTGGTGCGCATCTCGCGCCTCTCGGTGATGCCCGTCTCCGACAAGGAGTGGGCCGAGATCGAGAAGATGTCGGCGCGTCCCGCTCCCTAGGGCCGCTCGACGTCGCGGGTCGACTCGCCGCGCGAAACCCGGTGGATCGCGTCGCGCGGCTCGCCCGGGGGCGGCTCGGTTCCCGGCGCGGTCTCCCACCCGATGTCCTGGAGCAGGGGCAGCGTCAGGTCGACCGCGTGCGGCAGGTCCGAAGAGTTGTTCGGCTGCATCAACAGGTGGGGATAGGCACTCGAGTCCCAGTGGGACGTGGATGAGCCGGGCTGGACGGGGTTCGGGGCGAAGAGGAACATCCGGTTCTGGGAGTCGGCGCCCGAGCGATGGTCCGGGTCCACCCGCAGCCGCACGGCGACGCCGCCGGCGAGGTTGGCGCGCAGCGTCGCCCCTTCGGCCTGCGTCACGCTGACGCTCGGGATCGTGATGGACGTGTCGTCGCCGGCCATGCCGAGCGCGCTCGGGTCGGGGACGTTGTTGGCCAGGACCATGCCGATCGCGCCGGCGGCCTGGACGTTGCGCGCCTTGTCGACGAAGAAGCAGGTGCCGCGGTCCACCAGCGCGATCCTGCCGACGAGGTCGGCAGGGTTGTCGACCGTCGAGCAGGCGTCGGTCGTCGCGGGCCCGTCGGCGTTTCCGGCATCGGTGGCGGCGACGAGGTCGCCGGAGAGGCCCGCGGTGGTCAGGGCGGCGCCGAAGTCGGCCGTGCCCACGGGAAAATCGCCGGCGATCGCCGCGGGCTCCGTGACGGTCAGCAGGGGCAGGCCGCGCAGCGTGGTCGGGACGGAGGCCGCGACGGTCGGGCTGTCCCAGACGACCGAGCCCGTCCGCACGGCGGATGCCTTGCGGTCGGCGGGAGTCATGGTGTTCCAGTGGGTCCCGGTGGACGTGTCCAGGATGTGCTGCTCGAACACATCCGGGTCGTGCAGGAACTCTTCCCCCGTGTCCGGGTCGACGAGCGTCAGGAACCCGAGGCCGTGCCCGAACTCGTGCAGGAGCACGGACACCAGGTCGATCTGGTTGCCGTGCTGGTTGTCGAGGCCGTAGTACCACTGGCTGTCGGTGAGGCAGCCGGTCGTGCCGACGTTCGAGTTGAACTTCGCGACGATGTGGCCGGGGGCGGTCGGCGCCAGATCCCTCCCGGCGATCTTGTTCGCCAGCGCCACCACGTACCAGGTGCGCGGCAGCGGCGCGTTCGTGAAGCCCTGCACGCTGGTCGAGGGGCCGGCAGCCCCGAGCGTTCCGGTCGTGGCGGTGCAGTCGAGGGGCTCGAAGGTCGCCTTGATGCGGATCTCCACGTCGCTGTCGAGCAGGGCGCCCCAGAGCTCGGCCGCCTTCTGGAAGGCGTTCAACCTCTGCTGGCCGAGCGTCGTGCCCGCGTTGCCGCCGACCGGCGTCGCGGGCGTCGAGTCGTTGAATCCGACGCCGGCCTGGTTGGCGTTGACGATCGTGATGCGCGCCGCGGCGGCGAGCGGGGAAGCGAGGAGCGCGCCGGAGAGGAGCAGGGAGGCCGCGCGGGTGACTCGCACGCCTACTTCTCGGGTCCGGCCGAGGCCGGCGTCGCGTGCGGAACGCACGTGGTCTTCACGGATCCGTCGGGAAGCGTCTCGATGCGGACGTCCATGAGGAACGCGTCCCCGAGGTCGACCGTCTTCATGCCGTCCGGGTGGGTGACGACCTCGAAGACGGGCGGCGCCTGCGCGGCGCGGGACTTCAAGCGCGCCTCGGCGATCTCGCGCAGCTCGTCGGCCGTCGGCTCGCGCAGCTTGCCCGTGGCCGGGTCCACGAACGCCCGGACTCGCGGGGCCGTCCGAATCGGCGCGGGGACGTCGATGGCGGGACACTCCTCGGGCCCCGCCGCGCCGGCTGCGGCAGCGAGCCCGAGGAGGGCCAGGGTCGCCATGGTCGGGGCTTTCCAGCCGCGTACGCGCGTCATGGCGGGCGATTGTACGCGGAGGCGCCCCGGCGACGAAACCGGCTGGCGCGCTAGGGCAGCGAGTACTCGCCGTCGATCTTCGACGTCATCGTGCCGTCGGGGTTCGCGGCGCCCTTGTACGTGCCGCTGCCCTTCAGGCCCTTCAACTTTCCCGTTCCGTCAACGAAGGACCATGTGCCTTCGCCGCCGACGGGCTTGCCGTCCTTGGAATGGCCCGTACCGGCGAACTTGACCGTGAACTTGTCGCCGTTGGCCATGGTGCCCAGGTAGTAACCGTGATCGGAGGCATCGTTGCCGCTCATCTCGGTTTGGACGATCTGGTCGCCGGACTTCGTCTGCACGCCCGCCATCGTGATCGGCGCGGGCCACGTGCATTGCGCCTTGACGATCGCATAGGCGTGGTTGGGCTGGTCCGGGATCGCGACGGGCGCCGGCGGATCCGCCTTACACTGTGACGTGCCGGAAATCTTGGTCCCGGCGAGCGCCGTCGATGCGAGTGCCACCGCGAACAGGAACCCCAGAACGGATTTGATCCTCATCGCCCCTCCTTCGCCGACGGTGATCGCCGGCCTTCGTCCGCGAAGTCTGTCACCAGATCGAGTGGCGCGGAAGCGCTTTCCGCGCTAAACTAGTGTCCCGATGAGGCTTGCCGGTCGACCGCGGTACGAGCCGCCTCCCCTGAATGCGGCGCAGTTGTCCCTCTTCCCCGGCCTTCCCCCCTCGTCGCGGATCCAGCCTGCCATCCGGCTGACCGAATCGAACGTCGCGCGGACGGTGCCGCCCGGCCGTCCCGGCGTCTATTTCCTGAAGAGCGTCGGTGCGGACGGCCAGGTTTCCGAACGGGTCGGCCGCGACGACGTGGATCTGCGCCAGCGCTTGCTCCAGCACGCGCGCCTCGGCCGGCCGAACGTGCTCTTCGGGTGGATCCTGGCGGAGGACTCGAACGAGGCCTACCAGCTCGAGTGCTATCTCTGGCACGCCCACGGCGGCGCCTGGGCCGGCATCGAAGGCGACGCGCATCCCGCTCCGGCCGACCGGATCCCGTTCCTCGGCTGCCCGGACTGCGACGAGTAGAATCCCCCTCCGGAACGCTGGAGCCTGACACCGAAGACCGGGAAGGGGATCCCTTGGAAACTCTCACGAACTTCGTCGGCGGACGCTGGATCGCCTCGCGATCGGGCGAGTCGCTCGACGTCCACAACCCCGCCACGGGCGAGATCATCGCGAAGGCGCCGCTCTCGACGGGCGAGGACCTCGACGCGGCGGTCCAGGCCGCGAAGAAGGCTTTCCCCGCCTGGCGTGACACGCCGGTCGTCGCGCGCGCGCGCGCGATGTTCCGGTTCCGGCAGCTGCTCGAGGACCACTTCGAGGAGCTCGCCGCGACGGTCACGCGCGAGCACGGCAAGACGCTCGAGGAGTCGCGCGGCAGCGTGCGCCGCGGCATCGAGTGTGTCGAGGTCGCGTGCGGCACGCCGTCGCTCATGATGGGGTACGGGCTCGAGAACATCGCGAGCGGCATCGACTGCAACGTGATCCGCCAGCCGCTCGGCGTCTGCGCGGCGATCGCTCCGTTCAACTTCCCCGCGATGGTGCCGATGTGGTTCCTGCCCTTCGCCGTGGCGACGGGCAACACGTTCATCGTCAAGCCGTCCGAGCAGGTTCCGCTGACGCAGCGGCTCATGATGCAGCTGCTCGAGCAGTGCGGGCTGCCTCCCGGCGTCGTCAGCCTCGTCAACGGCGGCCGCTCGGTCGTCGAAGCGATCTGCGACCATCCGGACATCCGCGCCGTCTCGTTCGTCGGCTCGACCGCCGTGGCCAGGGCGGTCTACCAGCGCGGAACGCACGCCGGCAAGCGCGTACAAGCGCTCGGCGGGGCCAAGAATTTCATCGTCGTGATGCCGGACGCGGACCTCGACCGGACGATCGAGATCATCACGGAGTCGTTCTTCGGGTGCGCGGGGGAGCGGTGCCTCGCGGGCAGCGTGTTGCTGCCCGTCGGTCCCGTGCACGCCGAGGCCCGCGAGCGGCTGGCCGCGGCGGCGCGTGCCCTGCGGGTGGGCGACGGCGCGCAGGACGGCGTCGGCATGGGCCCGGTGATCAGCGCCGGCCATCGGAAGCGGGTCGTCGGCTACATCGAGAAGGGGATCGCCGAGGGCGCGAAGCTCGTGCTCGACGGCCGCACCAATCCCGTGGCCGATCGACCCAACGGCTTTTTCCTCGGACCCACGCTCTTCGACGGCGTCACACCCGCGATGACGATCGGGCGCGAGGAGATCTTCGGCCCCGTCGCCTCCATCACCCCCGTGAAGACGCTCGAGGACGCGATCGCCGTCATGCACGCGCACCCGAACGCGAACGCCACGTCGATTTTCACGTCGAGCGGCAAGGCGGCGCGGGAGTATGCGCGCCTCGCCACGGCCTCGATGGTGGGCGTCAACATCGGCGTCGCGGCGCCGATGGCGCAGTTTCCTTTCGGCGGGGCGAAGGACAGTTTTTTCGGCGACCTGAAGGCGCACGGGCGCGATGCGTACGAGTTCTACACGGACAAGAAGGTCGTGATTTCACGATGGCTCTGATGTGGGTGCCGTAAACGTCTGGCAAGCGGAGGAAACGATGAGCACCACGAAGACCCAGGCTCCGACGAGCGAGTTGACGCGAACGACGCGGGAGAAGCACTCGAAGTACATGCTCCCCGCGACGATCCAGTACTACCAGGATCCCATCGTCCTGACCGATGGCAGGGGCCTGCGGATCAAGGACGCGGACGGCAACGAGTACCTGGATTTCTTCGGCGGGATCCTGACGGTGTCCGTCGGCCACGCCAACGAAAGGGTCAACGCCGCGATCGTCGCGCAGATCTCGCGCCTCTCGCACGTGTCGACGCTCTACCCGATGCTGCCGGTCGTCGAGCTCGCGGAGCGGTTGGCGAGGCTCGCGCCCGGAGACCTCTCCCAGTGCTTCCTCGCGACCTCGGGCACCGAGGCCGACGAGACGGCGGTCATGCTGGCGCAGCTTTCCACGGGCGCGACGGAGATCATCGCCCTGCGGCACGGCTACTCGGGCCGCTCGATGCTCGCGCAGTCGCTGACGGCACACTCGACCTGGCGGCCGCTGCCGACCCAGGTCGCCGCGGTCAAGCACGCCGTGTCGCCGTACTGCTACCGCTGCCCGCTCAAGCTGACCTATCCCTCCTGCGGCATCGCCTGCGCGAGCGACATCGAGGACCTGATCCGCACGACGACGACCGGGCGCATCGCGGGGTTCATCGCGGAGCCGATCCAGGGCGTAGGCGGGTTCATCACGCCGCCGCCCGAGTACTTCGAGATCGCCGTCGGCATCATCAAGAAGTACGGGGGTGTCTTCATCTGCGACGAGGTGCAGACGGGATTCGGCCGCACGGGCGGCAAGATGTGGGGTATCGAGCACTGGGGTGTCCAGCCGGACATCATGACCATGGCCAAGGGCATCGCCAACGGCCTGCCGCTGGGCGCCACGATCGCGACGCCCCAGATCGCCGCGTCTTTGAAGGCCCTGACGATCTCGACCTTTGGCGGAAACCCCGTCTCCAGCGCGGCCGCCAACGCGACGCTCGCGATCATCGAGGAGGAGGACCTGCCGGGCAACGCCGCACGCATGGGGGCCCTCCTGCGGGCCGGGCTCGAGGAGCTCCAGCGCCGGTACCCACGCTCCATCGGGCAGGTCCGAGGCATGGGGCTGATGCAGGCCATCGAGCTCGTCGAGGACGAGACGGCGGGTAACCGGACTCCGGCTAAAGCCTTTACGACAAAGGTTTTCGAGGAGACCAGGAGACGCGGATTGCTCATCGGGAAGGGCGGCCTGGACGGCAACTGCTTCCGGATCGCGCCCGCCCTGAATGTCACGCGGGGCGACGTCGGGGAGGCCCTGGCCCTGCTTGGGGAGTCTTTCGCCGCTGCCGGCGCCGGGTAGCGTCGACCGGCCCGGCGGGGGCTCGGCGTTCGAGAAAAGCCTTTGGACGGCCGTTCGCGTTTACATGGGCCGGTGCTAGTATCCGCCGTGCTGGAAATCGCGGCTAGATTCAAGAGTATTAAGGAAGGAGTAGAGGATGTCTGATCTATTGAAACGGAAAACCCAACTCTCGATGGCGATCTGCCTCGTTCTCTTGGGCGCACTGGTTGGGTGCGCAGTTCCCAAGGAATTGGTCACGGCCAACGATGCGGTCGAGGCGGCAAGAAAAGCCGGCAAGGACAAGGAGTGCCCGAACGAGTTCGGCGCGGCCGAAGCCATGAAGAACGAGGCCTATGCGATCTGCAAGCCGTGCGACACGGCGAGGGCGATCGCGATGGCCAATGAGGCGACCGCCAAGTTGAACGCGCTGTGCCCGGCCAAGCCCGTCGCCGTGGTCGAGACCCGGCCCGCAGCGCCACCGGCGCCTGCGCCCTCGGTTTCCCTCTCGGCGAGCCCCACCTCGATCCAGGCGGGCCAGTGCTCGACGCTGACGTGGTCCTCGACGAATGCCACCGGAGTCACGATCGACAACGGTGTCGGAAGAGTGGATACCAGCGGGTCCAAGCAGGTTTGCCCCACGTCGACGACGCAGTACCGGGCCTCCGCGACCGGCGCGGGCGGTTCCCGCGACGCCTCCGCGACGGTTGGTGTCAGCAAGGTCGTCGATCGCCTGACCCTGCACGTCAACTTCGACACCGCCAAGGCGACGATCAAGAAGGCGGATGATGCGGACATCGCGAAGGCCGAGGCCTTCATCAAGAAGTATCCGGACGCCAAGATCTCCCTGGTGGGCTACACGGACAGCGTCGGCGGCGACGCGTACAACCTGAAGCTGTCGGAGCGCCGGGCCGAGGCCGTCAAGGCCGCCCTCGTCAAGCGCGGCGTCGACGCCAGCAGGATCTCGACCTCGGGGCGCGGCAAGGCCGACCCCGTCGGCGACAACGCCACGGCGAAGGGCCGGGCCGAAAACCGGCGGACCGAAGTCCTCATGATTTCCGAATAGTCACTGGCGCTGGAGGCAGGCGGCGAAAGGCCGACCTCCGCGAATTCGAGGCGGACCCGCACGGGGGTCCGCCTTTTCTTTTGCCCGAGGCGGAACTCGTGTTCTGTCACCGCAGTGTTGATGGCGCATTGCGGCTTCTTACGACCACCGTGGCCCTCGCTCCTGGGCCTTATTGCATCTTTCGAGCGGAGAGATTGGCTCGTGACTCTGGTTACGGGACACTAGCCGACTTTGCGGCGGCTGAGCATCCGCTGCAGGTAGTAGAGCGGGATGCCGAGCGCGATGAACGCCAGCCCGATGCCCGACGCGCGCGGCGTCTGGACGAACGTGTTCACGACGATCGCCAGAGCGATGGCGGCGAAGAGGATCGGGACGACCGGGTAGCCGGGCACGCGGAAAGGCCGCGGCAGGTTCGGCTCCTTGCGCCGGAGCGGGATGACGCTCAGGACCGCAAGGCCGTAGAAGATCCACGCCCCGAAGATCACGTACGTGAAGAGCTGCGAGAAACCCCCGATGAAGAGAACGAGGAAGCTCGACCAGAGTCCCTGGAAGACGATCGCCTCGACCGGTGTGCGCCAGCGCGGATGGACCCGGGACATCCGGTCGATGATCAGGCCATCCTTGGCCATCTGGTAGTAGACCCGGGGTCCCGCGAGGATGAGAGCGTTCATCGCGCCGAGGATCGAGCACAGGATCGCGGCCGTCAGGAGCTTTCCTCCCCAGGGCCCGGTCGCACGCGTCATGGCGGTCAGCGCGACCCGTTCGGAGGCGGCGATCTCCGCCGGCGTCATGACGTGGAGGTAGGCGAGGTTGGCGGCGAGGTAGAGCACGATCACGATTCCGACGCCCCCGACCAGCGCGCGGGAAAAGTTCTTCTGCGGCTCGTGGATCTCGCCGGCCGCAAACGTGAGGTCGTGCCAGCCCTCGTAGGCCCAGAGGACCGCCACGAGGGCGACGCCAACCGCGGTCAGGGGGACCGGGCCGGTCGGAAGCTCGGGCACGGCAGCGGCCGGAATTGCCCCGGACGGCGCGGGCAGAAGGAAGATCGCGAGGATCATTGCCACGAGCCCGCCGACCTTCAGGACCGTGAGGACGTTTCCGACGCGCGCTCCGTTCTTGACGCCGATGGCGTTGATCCACGTCAGCGCCGCGATGGCGACGATGCCCGCGATCTTGGCGGTCGTGTTCGTCAGCGGCACGAAGCCGCCGAGGTAGATCGGGAAGGCCGCGCCGAGCGTGGCGATCGAGCCCGATGTGCCGACGGTGAAGAGCATCCAGCCGCACAGAAACCCCGGCAGCGTCCCGAAGGCGCGGGTGATGAACGTGTAGAGCCCCCCCGCCTCCGGCATCGCGGCGCCGAGCTCGGCCAGAGACAGGGCGCCGAGCATGGTGAGGACCCCGCCGATCACCCAGACTCCGAGCATCCAGCCGGGCGTGTGGACGGCGCGGGCGATCTCGGACGGAACCAGGAAGATGCCGGAGCCGATGATGACGCCGATGACGATATTGATGGCGTCGAAGAGGCTGAGCTCGCGGGCGAGCCCGGGTCCGTGCTGGTGGGAATCGACGTCGTGACTCACGCGCACCCCCTTGTCGTTGTTGGGGGTGTTCTATCACCGCCGGATGGCGACCACGCATGGAATCATCCCGGGCGTCGCGCGGACGCCCGGCGGGAGGAAGGTTACGATTTCTTCTTTGGGGCGGCGGCCGGCTGGGGTTCGGCGGCGGAGGCATCCAGCCTCCAGACGCCGGCGCCTCCGGTGCCGACGAGCAGGCGACCCGGGGCGGAACGGTCGATCGCGAGATGGACGATATCGGGGTGCGGCGGCTCACCCCCGACGTTCACCCATGTCGCCCCGCCGTCGGACGACTTGAACACACCCTTCTTCCACCGGCCGGCGTAGATCGTGCGGGGGGAGTCGGGATCGACCAGGAGGCACTGCACGTTGGCGCCGGCCAGGTCTCTTCCGGCCGGCGTCCACTTTGCTCCGCCGTCCGTCGAGAAGAACGCGCCGTTCTCCTCGGTCCCCGCAAAGAGAGTCTTGCCCGCCGGATCGCTGGCGAAGGCCTGAACGCGGACGGCCGGGGGAAGGCCGGAGTCGCTGCGCGCCCACGTCTTTCCGGCGTCAGTGCTCTTGAAGAGGCCGACATGCGTGCTCGCGAACAGTGTGTCGGGTGTGCCCGGCACGGTGCCGAAGGCGAACTGGCCGTTGAGGCTGCCGCCGCGCTCGAGGTCCGGCAGGTCGATCCACTTCTTTCCGCCGTCGGTGCTCCGGTAGACCGTGTCGGCGTCGCGGGCCCAGAGGGACCCGGGATTGGCCGGGTCGAAGGCGAAGGCGCTGACGCCGGTGGTGACGATGTCCTTGTGGACGAGCGCCCAGGTGTCGCCGCCGTCCTCGCTGCGGGCGATGCCCTCGTTCGTGCCCGCGAAGACGATGCGCGGCGCCGCGGGTTCGAGGGCGAGGGCGCTCGTTCGGAGCCCCTCGCTCTTGCGCGTCCAGGTCGCACCGGCGTCGCTCGAGCGGAAGACGCCGGCCTGCGGGTTGCCGACGTAGATCGTGCGCGGGGCAGCGGGGTCGACCGCCAGTCCGGTCACGTCGATGGCATGGAGGCCGGCCACCGCGTCCTGCCACGTCCGGCCCTTGTCGGCGGACTTGAGGACGCCGTCGCGGCTCGAGCCGAGATAGATGGTTCCCGACGGGTCCAGAGCGATCGCGCGGAAGTTGACGTAGTGGAAGTCGCCGCCGAGGGCGGACCAGTTGCGCCCTCCGTCGGTCGTGCGGATGACGCCGTTGGCGAGCCCCGCGTAGAGGGTCCCGGGCGTGGCCGGATCCACAGCGAGCGAATACGTCTTCGTCTTGGGGCCCGGCTCTTTTGTGGATGTCGAGGGCTTCCAGTTGGCACCTCCGTCCGAGCTCATCTGGATTCCTCGCGAGACGGTGCCCGCGAAGAGCGTTCCGGAAGCAGGATCGACGACGAGGGCCTGGACGTGGTCCCCCTGGATCCCGGCGGGCGACCACGTGGCGCCGCTGTCCGCGGACTTGTACACGCCATTCAGGATGAGGCCCGCGTACAGTGTCGAGGGCGATTTCGGATCGATCGCGAGCGACGTGATCCGGAAGTTGTGGGGCAGGCCCTGCGGGTCCGAAGATCGCTTCCAGGTCAGCCCGCCGTCGCTCGAGCGGAAGACGCCGTCGTTGGGGCCGGTGTCGGTGGCGGCGTAGACGGTCGACGGCGTCCCGGGATCCACGGCGATCGCCGTCACCGAAGCCTGCGTCTGCGGCCGGGCGACCGTGAGGACGACCTTCCACGTCCCGCCGCCGTCGGTCGAGCGGTAGAGGCCGTCGCCGTAGGTGCCGGCGAAGAGGGCCTGCGGCTTCGTCGGGGCGATCGCGAAGGAAAGAACGCTCGCCTGTCGCGGAACTCCGGAAAGAGACGTCCAGCGCTGTGCGCCGTCGGTCGACTTGTAGACGCCGCTGCCGTAGCTGGCCGCGTACATGGTCGCGGGGGCCGAGGGATCGATCGCGAGCGCGTTGATCTGCCCGCCCCACGGTCCGATCGCGGTCCACGGATCGGCAGCGCGGGCGGGGAGCGCGGCGAGGATCGCCGCCGCGGCGAAGGCGCAGAGACTTGAGATCCGCTGTCGCATGGTCGTTCGAGAAGGTCGGGCGCGCGAAGTGTATCAAGCGCCGGGCCGCTGATAGCCTTTGCGCCATGCGCCGGGCCGGGCTCGCAGCAATTCTCTTCTTCGCGTGCGGCCTCGCCCGGGCGCAGGGCCCGGCGGCCGACTGGCGCACGGTCGAGACGAGCCATTTCCGGATCCATTATCCGGCGCCGTTCGCGGCCTGGGCGCTCCACGCGGCCGGCGAGATCGAATCGATCCACGCGCGGGTGACCGACTTCGTGGGCTACGTCCCGGAGCGGCGGATCGAAGTCGTGGTCGCCGATCCGGCTGCCGATTCGAACGGCACTGCGATTCCATTTCTCGACCGGCCCGAGATCCTGCTCTGGACCTCGGCTCCGGAGTCGGAGTCGGGCATCGGCGACTACGGCGATTGGATGGAGCTCCTGACGACGCACGAGGTCGCGCACGTCGTCCACCTCGCGCGTCCGCGCAACCGTTCCTCGGCCGTCCTGGTGCTGCTCTCGCCGGCGCCGTTCGGCCCCCTGGCGCTCTCCTCGCCAGAATGGGTGACCGAGGGCTACGCGACGATTGTCGAAGGGGCGCTGACCGGGTCGGGTCGGCCCGGGTCGACCTTCCGAGCGATGGTGCTGCGGCAGCTCGCGATCGAGGGCAAGCTGCCCGACTACGGCGACCTGGACGGGACGCCGGGCTGGCTCGGCGGATCGATTCCATATCTCGTCGGCTCGGCGTACCTCGAGTGGCTTTCCGACCGGGACGGCAAGGGCGTCCTTCCGAAGCTGTGGAAGCGGATGGCCTCTTCGCGGGGCGGCGGCTTCTCGGGGGCGTTCCAGGGCATCTTCGGGGAATCGCCGAAGACCCTCTACGACCGGTTCCGCGCCGAGTTGACGGCGCGCGCGCTCACGGAGGAGAAGCGGCTGAAAGAGGCCGGGCTCGTCGAAGGGGAGCTCTGGCAGCGTCTGTCCGGGGGCACGCTGGCGGCGCAGGTGTCGCCGGACGGCAGCAGGCTGCTCGTGCGCCGGGATCCCGCGCGCGGTCGAAGCGCGCTCGCGGTCTGGGAAATCTCGCCGACGGCCGTGGAGCGCGAGTCGCAGATGGCGCGACGTCAGGCGGACGCCGAGCTCGAAAAGGACGCCAACGAGGTGGCCGACCGGTCCGAGTCGCCGCCACCGCGCGAGCCCGGCTGGACGCTGCCGCGCGCGAACGGGCACGCGGCGTCCGATCCCCGCTGGATGCCCGGAGGCCGCGAAGTGCTCTTCTCGCGGCGCGCCCCGGCTGCCGACGGCGCGCTCCACTGGGACCTGTACCGGTGGACTCTCGAGGCCGGCCGCGTCGAGCGCGTCACGCGGGACGTCGATGCGAGCGACGCCGATCCGTCTCCCGACGGCGCCTGGGCTGTCGCGGTCCGGAGCCGCTACGGGGCGTCGACGCTCGTGCGCGTGGATCTCGCGACCGGACAGACGAGCGAAATCCCGGTGCGGCTGCCCGTCGCCGATGCCTGGGCGGTCTGGAGCCACCCGCGTTTTTCGCCCGACGGCCGGCTTATCGCGGCGCTTCTTCACGCCGGCGGCCGGTGGCGGCTCGTGACGCTGCCGGCGGAGGGAGGCAAGCTCGAGGAGTTGAGCTTTGCCGGCTCGCCCGCCTCCGCTGCCGCGTGGAGCGCTGACGGCTCACGGCTTTTCGTGACGAGCGACGGTTCGGGAATCTGGGACATCGTCTCCGTGGACGCGTCGGGCGCCGGAGGCGAGGAGCTCTTGACGCGCGTGACCGGCGGCGCCATCGCTCCCGCTCCGACGCCGGACGGGACGGCGCTCTTCTTCCTCGATTTCGCGGCACGCGGCGTCGGCATACGTCGCCTCGCGCTCGGAGGCCCCGCTCTCGGCGCCCTCGAGCGCCCGGCGGGCGCGTATCCACTGCTTCCTCCTGCGCCGGTCGAAGCCTCGTCGTTCGCGGCGGCGCCGGTCTCGAAGGCGCGCCCGTACTCGGTCTGGCCGACGCAGGCGATCCGTCCGCTGCTCGACTTCTCGTTCGGGCCGTCGGGCAACACCGTGCAGCTCGGCGCCGACAGCGCCGACGTGCTCGGCCGACTGCATCTGCTCGGGATGGGGTCGATCGGCAACGCGGTCGGGCCGAGGGGAGGCTCGATTGCGGCGGCCTGGCGCGGCCTGCCGGTGGCGCTCGTCCTCCAGCTCTTTTCGGCGATCGAGAAGCCGGGCAACCAGGGCCTGGCGGCCCGGCCGGATTTCGACCAGGAGCGCTGGGGCGGGTACGTGGATGCAGCCTGGGCCCGACCGTTTTCCTGGGGACGCATCGAGGCCCGCGCCGGCGGCGGAGCCACGCGCGTCGAGGCCTTTGCGAGCGGGAGGACGTTCGGCCGCGCGCTCGGCTCGGGAGGCGGGTCGGTCGTGTGGCGGCGCACACGCGACCGCTCGGGGTTCGGGTTCGACCTGGATGCGCACGGGTCCCTGGGCGCGACGGATGGAAATTCCTGGACGCAATGGTCGGCGGGGGCGCGCGTGATCGGGATCCTGCCCTTCGCCAGCCTTTCCGCCGGTCTGCGCCAGGGCGAGACCGGAGGCGATCCGACGCGCTTCGACCGCTTCGCGATCGGAGGCGCTTCCTCCGCGATCCTGCCGCCCGGGCTCGACCGCAATCGGATCCAGATCCCGGCGCTGCCCGCTGACGTCCAGGTCGGCGAGCGGTTCGAGGCGTATCGCCTCGAGCTCGCGGGCAGCGCGGTCCCCATCGTCCTGTACGCCGACTGGGCGCGCGCATGGAACGGCGGGGGGGCTCGGCCCGAGCCGGTCCGCGTCGCGGGCGCCGAGGTGCGGCTGGATCGGCTGATCCCTCCGGAGTTCGGCCGTACCATCACGTGCCGCGTGGGCGGCGGCTGGATCGTGAGCGATGCGCCTCGCATCCGGGCCGTGCGCGGATATGCTCAGCTGGTCTATCGGCCATGAGGAAAGACGTCGAGGGTCGCGGATCGAAGGTCGAGAAGATCGGAGCGCTGCTCGCCGTGCTCGCCATGGCGACGGCGTGCGCTTCGCAGCCCAAGGCACCTCCGCCTGCGCCGCCCCAGCCGGTCGCACCACCCTCGGCCGCGGAGCTCGCCCGCAGCGGCCTGTCGGTCGTCCTCGAAGCCGACGTGACCCTCACGGACTCCTCGCGCGGCCGCGACGTGCCCGTCCACGTCACCTACCCGGAGAGCAAGGGCCCGTTTCCGGTCGTCGTGTTTTCGCACGGGGCCGGCGGCTCGGGCCAGACCTGCAAGCCGCTCGCCCGGTTCTGGGCGTCGCACGGGTTCGTCGTGCTCGCGCCGACGCACGCCGACTCGCTGTCCGGCAAGGGCAAGGACCCGACGCCCGGGGCCGTTCGCGAGACGGTCAACGACGCGGCGCTGGACCCGAAGGGATGGGAGAACCGCGCGCGCGATCTCGCGTTCGTTGCCGCCGCCACGGCCGCCGTCGAGGCCCGGGTGCCGGTCTTGAAGGACAAGCTCGACGGAGGGCGGGTGGGCGTCGGCGGTCACGCCTATGGCGCTTTCGCGGCGCAGCTGCTGGCCGGGGCGACCGTGGACGTTCCGAAAGGGCCGAAGGCCAGGAGCTTCGCCGATCCGATCCCGAAGGCGTTTCTTCTGCTCTCCCCGCAGGGCAAGGGCCAGCAGGGCCTGACCGACAAGTCCTGGGCCGCCGTCGAGCGGCCGCTCATGGTCGTCACCGGAACGCTCGACAAGGGCGTGAAGGGACAGGACCCGTCGTGGCGGCTGGACCCGTATCAGCTCTCGCCGCCAGGCGGGAAGTACGCCGTCTTCATCGAGGGCGCCAGCCACCTCTCGCTCACGGGCCTTACCGCGGAGCCCGGCGCCGCGATCCCGCGCGCGAAGGGCAAGGCGTCGGCGACGGTCGAGGAAGAGGTCGCCATCTTCAAGGACGTGAAGATCGCGAGCCTCGCATTCTGGGAGGCGTACCTGAAGGACGACGCGAACGCGAAGGCGTTTCTCGCCTCCGACGCGCTGATCACCGAGAGCGGGGGAAGGGCGCAGCTACTGCGCCGCTGAGGCTGGCTCCGTGTCCACGAAGTACTGGCGGGAGATCACCCGGCCCTTTTTCCCCGCGAGCGCGATTTCCACGGAGTGCTCGCCGCGCGGCCCGGGCGGCTTGACGAGCACGAGCACGTAGCGTCCCGAGATCGCCCGCCCGACCAGGTCCATCGCGAGATCCGGGTGGACATTCGTCTTCTGGTACGTGCCGCCCGTCAACTCGGCGATCTGCTGGATCGAGCCCTCGAGGGTGTGATAGTCGGCGTCGGTCACGTCGAGCGTGAAGATCGTGGTCCGCGCCTCGGACATCCCGTGAAGCGCCTCGACCCAGGCCTTCTGCTCGCCGGCGTTGGGGCCGCTCATGCCGCCGAACGTGCCGAGCCCCCATCCGAAGTAGAGCAGCGTCTTGCCGCCGGCGATCGGGGCGAGTGCGCGGGCGATCACCTCCAGGGCCCGCTCGGGCGTGGCGCACTTCCTTGCGGCCGCGTGGTCGAGATGCTTCGCGAGCGCGGGATGGCTGTCCGGATCTGGCGCGGGAGGCTCGCCGCGGCGGATCGCCGCGTTGATCGCCGTGTCGATCTTCGCGCGGTCGTCGGTGAAGTCCTGCCGCAGCTTCAGCTTCGAGTCGAACGACAGCGACGGCGACGCGATCGGTGGGCTGGAGCTTCTCGACGAACCTCCGCGCCTGGATCCCCATTCGCAGCAGGCCCGTCAGGCGCGAGACCTCGTGTTCCGTCTGGAAGAAAAAGACGATGAGCCGGCCCGGCGGGATGTCCGGCGGGGGGGCGCCGTCGGCGGGCGCCAGGGCCGCGATCGCGGCCGCGTCGACCTCCGGAGTTCCCGCGGGCAGCCAGTCGACGGACTCGAGCGCGACGGGCCTTCCGTCGACCCTCACGAGGAAGTCCGCGGTGCCCAGGTTCGGGATCGGATTTCCGTCGGGCCCGGTCACGTGGGCGTCGAGGACGACGCGCTCGACGAGCACCTGCTCCTGCGCCTCCCCGCGTCGGTCCGCGGGCTGCTGGGCCTCCACGGTCGCGACGAGCGCGACCAGGAAGAGAATGGCACTCCCCGTCGTCCGCTTGAGCACGCCACGAGCGTAGCGCAATGACCGGGGCGCGGGGCACCCGAAGGGTAAGATCCCCCGCAGGCGATGGCACTTCCAGGCGGCACCCGGCTCGGCCCCTACGAAATCCTGGGCCAGATTGGCGCAGGCGGGATGGGGGAGGTGTACCGGGCGAGGGACCCGCGGCTCGGACGCGAGGTGGCGGTGAAGGTGCTGCCGGCGGCCCTGTCCTCGAATCCCGAGCGGTTGAAGCGCTTCGAGAAGGAGGCGCGGGCGGCTTCTTCGCTGAATCACCCCAACATCGTCACGGTCCACGACGTCGGCGAATCGAGCGGAACGTCGTTCATCGCCATGGAGCTCGTGGAGGGGCGGACGCTGCGGGAGCTTCTGGCCGACGGCACATTGGCCACGAAGAGGCTTCTGGCCATCGCGGCGCAGGTGGCCGACGGGCTCGCGAAGGCGCACGGCGCGGGAATCGTCCACCGGGACCTGAAGCCCGAGAACGTGATGGTCACGAAGGACGGGTTCGTGAAGATCCTCGACTTCGGCCTCGCCAAGCTGACGCAGCCGGAGGATTCGTCGGGGGCGACGGCGGCGCCGACGGTCTCGGGCGCGACGGAGCCGGGGATCGTGATGGGGACGGTCGGGTACATGTCGCCGGAGCAGGCGCTCGGCAAGGCGCTCGACTTCCGTTCGGACCAGTTCTCGTTCGGTTCGATCCTCTACGAGCTGGCGACGGGCAGGCGCGCGTTCCAACGCGGCAACACGCCCGAGACGCTCACCGCGATCCTGCGTGAAGAGCCGGAGCCCATCGCGGACCTCAGCCCGCTCTCGCCGGCGCCCTTGCGCTGGATCGTCGAGCGATGCCTCGCGAAGAACCCCGACGACCGCTACGCCTCGACGCGCGACCTGGCCCGGGACCTTTCCAACCTGCGCGACCGACTCCCGGAGGCAGGCGGCGCGACGTCCGGCGCAGCGACCCCGCTGCGTGCACGCTCGCCGAAAAGGCTGCGTGTCGCGCTGGGACTGGCCACCTTCGCGGCGCTGGCGGCGGCGTTTCTGCTGCGGCCGGCCCGAAAGGAGACGCCGGCCGTCGGTCCGACCCGCTTCCTGGTCGACACGTCCTCGAGCGCCTCCTTCTTCGCCCGGCCGCCGGTCACCGGGCTGGCGGTATCTCCCGACGGCCGTCGAATCGCCTTCGTCGCCGGGTCCGCCTCGCGATATCGGCTCCGGGTTCGCTCGCTCGACGAGGTCGAGTCGCGACCTCTACCGGGGACGGAATGGGCAGCCTCGCCCTTCTGGTCTCCCGACAGCCGGCAAGTCGCCTTCTTCGCCGGAGGCAAGCTCCAGAGGATCGCGGTGGCCGGAGGGCCCCCGCAGGTGATTTGCGACACCCTTTTCGGAAGCTCCGGGGCGTGGGGCCCCGGGGACGTCATCCTGATCGGCCAGTGGGAAGGCGGGGGCGACAGTGGAATCTTCCGCGTCTCCGCGCAAGGCGGCAGTCCCGTCGCCCTGACGAGGGCCGCGAAAAATCACCTCCATCTGTGGCCCCAGTTTCTTCCCGGCGGGGGGCGCTTTCTCTTTCTGGATCATCAGATGAACGGCGAGAAGCATGTCGTTAACGTCGGTTCGGTCGACTCCAGCGATGTCCGGCCGCTCTTCGAGGCGGACAGCCGGGTGGACTACGCCTCGCCGGGCTACCTCCTTTTCGTTCGCGACGCGGTGCTTCTCGCGCGGCCTTTCGACGCGGGGAGCCTGACCTTCACCGGTGAGGCGATCCCGATCGCCCAGGCCATCGCGTACTTTCGCCGGTCTGGCTCCGGCGCCTTCTCGATCTCCGCTCGATCAAACGTCCTCGCCTACGAGCCGCTACCCTTCGAATCGCGCCTGGAGTGGCTCGACCGGAGTGGACGCTCGCTCGGTTCCCTGGGGGCGCCCTCGATCTTCCATCAGCCGCCGCGCCTCTCGCCCGACGGCCGGCGGGTTGCCGTGTCGGTGAGGGACCCGCAAACGGGGATCCGCTACGTCTGCATCTACGACGTCGCGAGCGGCCTGCCGACGCGGCTGACCTCGTCGTCCGGGGACGGGTTACAGCCGATCTGGTCGCCGGACGGCACGCGCCTCGCCTACGCCTCGGCGAGGCAGAGCGCCCCGGACATCTACCTCGTCGACCTCGCGAGCGGACGCGAAGAGTTGCTGCTTTCGCTGCTCGGCACACAGACCCCGTTCGCTTGGTCGCCCGACGGGGCGCGCATCGCGTATGGCGACTATTCGCCGGCCCGGAAGCCCCCGTTCCGGATCGGTGTCGTACCCCTCGGTACGGACGAGAAGGCGGGGGCGGGGCCGACGACCGCGGGTCCGCCCTACAGCGAGTACGCCGCAAGCTACTCGCCGGACGGCCGCTGGATGGCCCTCGTCTCGGAGGAGTCGGGCGAACCGGAGGTCTACCTCGTACCGGCCGGCGGCAGCGGCGAGCGGCGCCGCGTTTCGTCCACGGGAGGGGAGCACCCGCGCTGGCGCGGCGACGGCCGCGAGCTCTACTACCTCGACGGCGGTGGGCGGCTGATCGCGGTCCCCGTCGCGCCCGGGCCTTCCGGGATCGATTTCGGCTCCCCGCGGGTCCTCTTCTCCGCGGGGGCCGCCGCGATCGACTTCGACGTCACGGCGGCCGGCGACCGCTTCCTGTTTCAGATGGGAACCGATGCGCGCGCCCGGCCGCCGATCGTGGTCACGCTCGACTGGGCCGCCGGGCTCGGCAAGTGACGGGAGTCTACCGGGCGTCCTTGTAGACCTTGCCTTGCTTCATCACGAAGGCCACGTTCTCGAGAACGCGGATGTCCGCCAGGGGGTCGCCCTTGACGGCGATCAGGTCGGCCCACCGGCCGGGCTCGAGTGAGCCGGCGTTGTTGTTGCGGCCGATCAGGTCCGAGGCCCCGACGGTCGCGGAGCGGATCGCCTCCATCGGGCTCTGGCCGTACTTGACCTGCCACGCGAACTGTCGCGCGTTCAATCCGTGCGGATAGACGCTCGCGTCGGTGCCGAAGGCGATCTGGACTCCCGCCTGGACGGCCTTCTTGAAATTCTGGCGCTGGATCTCGTCGCCCTCGGGCTGTTTGGCCGCGAAGTCCTGCGGAATCCCGGCCGCCTTGCCCTGGCGGATGTACTCGGCGTCGTAGATGTCGGCGACGAGGTAGGTGCCGCGCTCTTTCATGAGCCGGATGCCCTCGTCGTCGATGTACGTGCCATGCTCGATCGAGGCGACGCCGGCGCGGATGGCGTTCTTGATGCCCTCGTTGGAGTGGGCATGCGCGGCGACCTTGAGGCCCTTGTGCGCGGCCTCCTCGACCGCCGCGCGGATCTCCTCGTAGGAGTACTCGACGGCGTGCGGATCGGAGCCGTGCGCCAGGAATGCTCCCGTGGCCAGAATCTTGATCAGGTCCACGTCGTGCTGCGCGATGTCGCGCACGCGCTGGCGGACCTGGTCCACGCCGTCCGCGACGCCGAACCTGAGGTCCCACGGAAGGCCGATGTCCGGCGCGAGGCCGCCCGACATGGCGCCGCCGCCGCCCGTGATCGTGAGGTACGCCCCGGCGACGAACATGCGCGGTCCGGAGAAATAGCCCCTGGCGATCGCGTCGCGCATCGCGACGTCCACGAAGGCGCGGTACGTGCCGACGTCGCGGACGGTCGTGAATCCGGCCTCGAGCGTCGCCCTGGCGTTGGGAATGGACTCGAAGGCGCGCTGCGCGGAGGAGGTCTTGAGCTCCGTCAAGGGATCGGAGTCGTTGACGTAGTCGCCGACGAGGTGGGTGTGACAGTCGATGAGGCCGGGCAGGACGGTCATCGCGGAGAGGTCGATCACTCTTGCCCCCGCGGGGATCGCAACGCCGGGTCCGACCGCCTTGACCTTTCCGTTCTCCACGAGGACGACCGCACCGGGGACCGCCAACCCGGCCTTCGGATCGATCAGGCGTCCCGTCTTGACGGCGACGACCTCGGGCTCGGCCGCGGACGCCATCGCCGCCAGGCCCAAGAGCACACCGACCCATCGCGCGAGCTTCATTGGTCCCGCCCCTTCTTCTTCCAAAGAATGCGGGCGATTCTAAGCCAATCTGGTTAGAATCCCCGCGACACAACGGATGACACTTTCAGCAGGAACGCGACTCGGTCCCTTCGAGATCCTCGTGCCCCTCGGCGCGGGCGGGATGGGGGAGGTCTATCGCGCGCGGGATTCGCGCCTCGGGCGCGACGTGGCGGTCAAGGTCCTGTCGCCGGAGTTTGCGGGCGACGCGGATCGCCGCAACCGTTTCGAGCAGGAGGCGCGCTCCGCCTCGGCCCTGAACCATTCCAACATCGTCACGATCTACGACATCGGATCCGACGAGTCGACGATCTACATCGCGATGGAGCTCATCGACGGGAAGACCATGCGCGAGGTGCTCCATTCCGGAGCGCTGCCGACGAAGCGGCTCCTCGACCTCGCCTACCAGATGTCGGACGGGCTCGCCAAGGCGCACACGGCCGGCATCGTCCACCGGGACTTGAAGCCCGAGAACGTGATGGTCACCAAGGACGGGACCGTCAAGATCCTCGACTTCGGCCTTGCCAAGCTCTTGAAAACCCAGCCGGAGGAGACGTCGAATCTCCCGACGGCGCAGGCAACGCAGGTCGGCACGGTGCTCGGCACGATCGGCTACATGTCGCCCGAGCAGGCCAGCGGCAAGCCGCTCGACTTCCGCTCGGACCAGTTCGCGCTGGGGTCGATTTTCTACGAGATGGCCACGGGCAAGCGCGCCTTCCAGCGCGGCACGACCGCGGAGACACTGACCGCGATCATTCGCGAGGAGACGGCCCCCGTCAGCCAGATCAACGCCGCGGTTCCGGCCCCGTTCCGGTGGATCGTGGAGCGGTGCCTGCAGAAGGATCCGGAGGAGCGCTATGCCTCGACGCGCGACCTGGCGCGGGACGTGCGGGGCATCCGGGAGCACCTCTCGGAAGCTTCGATTCCGGTTTCCGGCGACGTCTCGGGCGCCGTGGCGCCGGCTTCTTCGCCTCGCAAGCCTTCGCCCCTGCGGGCAATCCTCACGGGCGTGGCGATCCTGGCGGCCCTGGGCGCGGGAGCGCTGCTCCAGAAGCGCCTCGTCAAGACCCTGCCGCCGTCGTATCAGCAGATCACCTTCGGCAGCGGCACCATCCGCTCGGCGCGCTTCGCCCCGGACGGGCAGACCATCGTTTACAGCGCGGCCTGGGACGGCAGTCCGCTGAAGCTCTTCTTGAAGCACCCTTCGAGCCCCGACTCACTGCCGCTCGAGCTGCCGAGCGCGAACCTGCTCTCGATTTCGCCGTCCGGCGAGATGGCCATCGCCGTCGGCTGCCGCTCGAACCACCCGGGCGTGTGCGCCGGAACGCTCGCCCGCGCAGCCTTGACCGGCGGATCGCCGCGGGACGTGGCCGAGGGCGTCCAGGAGGCGGACTGGGCCCCGGACGGCGCGACGCTGATGGTCGTGCGCGACGTCGGGGGGAAGTCGCGGATCGAGTTTCCGATGGGCAAGGTCCTCTACGAGACCTCCGGTCACATCAGCTACGCGAGGCTGTCTCCGAAAGCCGACCGCATCGCCTTCCTCGATCATCCCTTCCCGCTCGACGACGCCGGCACCGTGGCCGTCATCGACCTCGCGGGCAAGAAGACGACGCTCACCGGAAAGTGGGCGAGCGAGGGTGGCCTCGCCTGGTCTTCCGCGGGCGACGAAGTCTGGTTCACGGCGACGGAAGCCGGCGCGAATCGGTCGCTCTGGGCGGCGACGCTTTCCGGCAAGCTCCGCGTCGTCACGCGCGTGCCGGGGGGCCTGAAGCTCCACGACGTCGCCCGCAGCGGCCGCGTGCTCCTGACGCGGGAGAGCCCGCGGGTCGGCATCCTCGGGATCTTGCAGGGGGACGAGCGGGAGCGCGAAATGTCCTTCCTCGACTACTCCTTCGCCGCCGACATCTCCGCGGATGCCCGCGTGCTGCTCTTCGACGAGGAGGGAGAAGCGGGAGGCGCCAACTACACGGTGTTTCTCCGCAAGTCCGATCGCTCCCCGGTCGTGCGCCTCGGCGAGGGGAATGCCATGGCGATCTCCCCGGACGGGAAATGGGCGCTCTCGATGGCTCCGACACCCAATTCGCCTTTCAAGCTCCTCCCGACCGGAACCGGGGACCCCCGCTCGCTCACGGTGGAGGGGGTCAGTCCCGAGCAGGCGGCGGCCTGGCTTCCCGACAGCCGGGGCATCGTCTTTGCGGGCAGCGAACCGGGCCACAAGCTGCGGCTCTACGTCCAGAGCATCGAGGGTGGAAAGCCGCGGCCGATTTCGCCGGAGGGCATCGTCGCCGCGCTCCCGGGTTTTGCGGTGTCGCTCGATGGCAAATGGGTCGCGGCGATCGGTTCCGACCAGAAGGCTGTCCTCTTTCCCGTCGAGGGCGGGCAGCCGCGGACGGTTTCCGGAATTCTGGATGGAGAGTTTCCCCTCCGGTTCTCGGTGGACGGCCGATCCCTCTATCTCTGGAAGCGCGGGGACGTCCCGGCCCGCGTGACCCGGATCGACATCGAGACCGGAAAACGCGAGGTGTGGAAAGAGCTGCTTCCCGTGGATCCTTCCGGCGTCGAGCGCATCTCGAACGTGCTCGTGACCCCCGACGGGAAGGGGTATGCGTACTGCTTCACGCGCCTCCTGTCCGACCTCTTCGTCGTCGAGGGCCTGAAATAGTCGCGGGGTCTGACCCCATGTCCGCTGAAGTAGAGTTCCCCCCGGCATGACCGACGACGGAAGATTTTTCTCGCCCGCCTATCCGACGCTCGAATCCCTGCGTGCGCTCGGCGAAATGTGGAACGCCTCGCCGCCCATGAAGCACTTCGGCGCGCGGCTCGAGTTCGAGCGGGTGGATCGGGTGCGCGCGGTGATCGATCCGGTGACCTCCGTGCACCGCGGCGGGCTCGGCACGGACGCGATCAACGGGGTGGTGCTCGCCGGGCTGTTCGACCTCGTGATCGGCACGGTCGGCTGGCTGACGCGCCCCGACACGCGCTCGGCCACGGTGAACCTCTCGATGAGCTTCTTTCGGCCGACGCGGGGCGACCGCATCGTCGCGGAGGCGCGCCTGATCCGCGCCGGGTTGAGCCTCGTGTTCGCCGCGGCCGAGATCTTCGACGCCGAGGGCCGCGTCACCGCCCGCTGTGACGGCACCTGCGCGATCGCCCTCGGCAAGTCCGACAGCCAGGAGATCTACGAGCGCATGCGCGGCGGGGGCGTGGCGCCCTGAAAAGTCTTCGTGGGGTCTGACCCCCGCAGGGGGTCTGACCCCAGGTGCTCACTTTCCGAAAGCCGAAGAATTCAGACCTGACCCCTTCTTAGGGACTCGCCGACAGTAGCCTCGCTGCCGCCCGCACCTGCTCGGCGGCCTTCTCGATCACGGCCCCGGTCGCGACGGCGCCGGGATTGACGTCGTTCCAGCGCTTCTCCTCGAGCGGCTCGCGCACAGCGGGCAGAGTCTTGACGCCGTAGCCGGTGTAGGCGCCGGGCGCATAGATGTAGTGCCGGTACCAGGGGCGTCCCGGCAAACCGGCTGCCGAGGTCAGGCTCGCCTCGAATCCGCGAAGGGCCGCGTTCAAGGCCTTGAGGCGCTCGGGCGGAATCGGCGAGGCGCCGGGCGCAAACGCCGTGTCGAAGGCGCGCGCGTAGGCGCCGGCCGCGGCGGTGAGCGCGTCCGAGCCGTTCTGGAGGGGTGAGAAGTCGAAGTGCGGGGGAACGGACTCCTTCTTCGGCGCGACGAAGGGCTTGCGAGGATCGGAGATCGCAAAGGGGAGGTTCTCTTCGAGCTGGAGGTTCGCCTCTTCGGCGCCGCGGCGTTTCGCGTCGGCCAGCTCCGAGACCTCCTTGACGTAGAGCGCGATCGACTCGGCGGCGGTGGCGAAGTCCAGGGGAAGGACGTCGGCGTTGGCCAGCCGCAGCGTCATCGTCCCCGCGCTCTGCGCCAGGGCCCTGGCGTACACGAAGTCGGTGTCTCCGAACCGCGAGTACCACGTGAAGTCGTCGTAGATCGAGTGGTAGATGCCGCCGTTGCTCTCGCCGCCGAAGCCGAGGTTCAAAGACGCCATGCCGATGTGCTGCAGGAAGGGCGTGAAGTCGGAGCCCGAGCCGAGCGCCTCCAGGCGCAGCGCCGCCCGCTGCCGCGACTTCTGCCGGTCCTCGGGCTTCTCGGCGTCGGCGATCTCCTTCAACTTCGAGCGCGCGAGCACGCTCATCTTCTTCTCGGGGTCCTCGACCTCGCCGACGGCGCCGCTGACGAATGGCTCGAGCGTGTGCGATCCCCCCGCGTTCAGGAACCCCCGGCCGTTGCCGTCGGTGTTGATGTAGGCCACGGCCTTCGCGGAGAGCTCTTCGGCGTGCGTTTCGGCCCACTCGGTCGATCCGAGGAGCCCCTCCTCCTCGCCGTCCCACGCGCAGAGGATGATGGTCCGCTTCGGGCGCCAGCCCCGCTCGAGCAGGGCCCCGTAGGCGCGCGCCTCCTCGAGCATCGCGACCAGGCCGCTGATCGGGTCCTCGGCGCCGTTGACCCAGGCGTCGTGGTGGTTGCCGCGGATGACCCACTCGTCGGGATAGACGGACCCCTCGATGCGGGCGATGACGTCGCGGGCCGGCACGAGCTTCCAGTCGAACACGAGCTTCAGGTGGACCTTCGCGGGCCCGGGCCCGACGCGGTACGTGATCGGAATCGCTCCGCGCCAGCTCGGGGGCGCGACGGGCCCTTCGAGGGCGGAAAGAAGCGGCTTCGCGTCGCCCCAGGAGATCGGCAGCACGGGGATCTTCGTGATCGTCTTTGCGTCTGCGCGGTCGAGCCGCTTCGCGTCCTTCGTCGCCCCCACCCCGGGCGTGAGCGGATCGCCCGCGTAGAGCGGCATGTCCTTCACGCTGCCGCGCTGCACGCCCTGCTCCGGGCGGAACGGGCCCTTCGGGTACACGTCGCCCTCGTAGAAGCCGTCCTCTTTGGGGTCGGAATAGATGATGCAGCCGACGGCGCCTCTCTCGGCCGCGACCTTCGGCTTGATGCCGCGCCAGCCGCCGCCATAGCGCGCGATCACGATCTTGCCCTTCACGTCCACGCCGAGCCGCTCGAGCCGCTCGTAGTCCTCGGGAATCCCGTAGTTGACGTAGACGAGCGGCGCCGTGACGTCGCCGTCGACGGAGTAGGCGTTGTAGGTCGGAAGCTGCTGCGCGGTCTGTCCCGAGGTCGGGTCATCGGCAAGCACCGTCTCCGCGAGCGCGGCGCGGAACTTGAACGGCTCGACGAGCTCGACGATCCGCTCCTTCGGCGTCGGGAAGAGCACGTCGAAGATCTCGATGCGCGCGTCGAGGCCCCACTCCCGGAAGCGTGCCAGGATCCACTCGGCGTTCTTCGCTCCCTCGGTCGAGCCGAGGTGGTGCGGCGCCGCGGCCAGCCGGCGCATCGACTCGCGCGCGACGGCGGGATCGGGCAGCGCTCGGAACTCGCGCTCGACTTTCTGCTGCGCGGCGGCGCTCTCGGGGAAGAACCCGCGCGGGATCGCGGGAGGTGCCGGCGCGGGAGCGGCGGCGAGGACGAAGATCGCGGGCAGGAAGCGAGAGGTGGATCTCATCCGGGTTTGTCCTTTCGAAAGGCGCGGCAAGCATAATTCCGTTGCCGCGCCGGCGCGCGCCGGTTACAATGAAAGCGTTGAAAATCGGGACGGGGACCCTCCCCGCACTCCCGGACGCTTCGGAGGGCCGATTGGCATTCGACCTCGCTCCGAACGCAGTGACGCGGCGGCCGGCCCGGACCGCCGCGGTTTTCCCTGCGGAATGCGCGGCCTGAGGCTCGTCTGGTCGCAGCCTTCCCGCCGGTCGGCCGACCGGCCGCGCAGCCTGCTGCTCGTCGCACTGCTCTGCATCTTTTTCGGCGGCGTGGTCGTCGGCGCCGGAGGGCGCGACCTGGCAGAGGCGCCGCGCCCCGTGCGCGCCGCGTTTGCGAGCCTGCTGACGACCGGAGCGGTGTTCTTCGTGGTCGGCCTGGCCCTGGCCGCAATCCGCAGAGGCAAGAAGCGGGGACCGGCGCGCCTGTCCCTCGCCCGTCCCCCCGGAGGCACGGCCGTTGCCGGGACGCAGCGGCACTTCGGACAGGAGGAACGACGGTGAAGCATGAAAACGTTGTCCCTTTCGATCCCATGAGGCGCGGAGGCATGGCCCGCCGCGGCGCGCCCGACAAGGCCGAGATTCCGGCGCCTCCGGCGGTGGTGCTGGCCTGCCCCTCCTGCGCCTCGGAGCTGCGGCTCGAGGAAGAGTGGCTCGAGGGTCAGGCCGAGCTGCTGTGCGGGCGCTGCGATGCGGAGATCTCGCTCGTCTCCGTGCGCCGCCGAAGCGGCACGAGCTAGGCGTCGCCGGCACGCGCCGCAGAAAGTCGGGCCCGCGTCAGGGACGGTCTTGCAGATGCGGGCGGGGACAGGCCCTGCCCCTGGGAGAGACGGTCCTTCGAGCTCAGGGCGCCAGCGCCTTCACGTAGATCCAGCGCTGCGGCATGTTCACGAAGGCGTGAAATCGCAGCAGGAGTGGGAAGCCGAGCTCCCCGTCGTCTCCCCAGTCGGGGAAGAACCCGTCCTGCGCGATCGCGATCGGCAGTTCCGGCAGCTGGATGAGGCCCCAGGTGAAGCTGCCTGCCGTCATCCTGCCCGAGACGCCGACGCGTTGCGCGCTCGGGGCGGCCAGAACGAGCGCGGCCCCGCCGGTATCGCTGCCGGCAGTGAGGCGGATCTCCTTCTTGCCGCGGTTCAGGATCGCCACGGGCCGGTCGTCGTCGTCGTCGATCACGATCCGGAAGTAGCCCTCGGGCGGCGCCCACCCCTCGGGGTCGTGGAGGCGCACCCGGCCCGCCTCCGCATCGAACTCGACGATCGCTTCGCGAAAGAGGCATCCGCCCGCCACCGCGTCGGCTCCGGGAGGCATGGCCGCCGACTGCTGGACCCAGAGCGACGGATAGGTGGCGCCGCCGATCTCGAGCGAGGCGCCGGGCGCCACGGTCCGCCCGAACACGTCGGGCGCAAAGGCCAGGCCGAGCCGCGAGGCCAGACCCGGCGACACGACGAGGGGCCCGTCGGCGGCGGCGTCGATCGCGAGCCGGACAGCCCGACCCGACACCGCGGCGGAAACGAGGAGCGCCCCCGATCGGCCCTCGAACGCCGCGCCGTCCCGGGTCTGCCCGAACTGCGCGCGCCCTCCGCCGGCGTACGGCTGGGGGATCGGGCCCGTGGGGAGGCCGACCCAGGCAATCTCGCCGCGCAATGGGGTGCGGGGGTCGGACAGGTCCAGGAAGGAGTCCGGCGACGAGAACTCGAGCCGGAAGCGCGGCGACCGCGCCGAGAGGAGCCGGCCGTCCGGGCGCGAGAACGTCAGCACGAGCGGGTTGCCGCCCTCCGGCGTCAGGCCGAGCGATACCGTGGCGTCTTCGGCCCGGGCGAGGTTCAACCAGGCTCGCTCACGCTGCTCGAAGAGCCACGCCTTGCGCCAGAAGTACGAGCGGGTCGTGACCTCCCGCAGGACCTGGTCCGATGCGACGCGCGTCACGCCGTCCTGATCCGTGAAGTAGGCCTTGCCCGATTCGAGGCCACGGACCGTCGTCAGGCCGGCCGACGTGACGGTCTCCCTGTACCGGTGCGGCGCCCAGAGGACCTCGTCGAGGCCCGACGCGGGCGGCCTCTCACCCGAGGACGAGAGGCGAATGCGGGTCATCCCGCTCGCCGGCAAAGGCTTGGCCCCCGAGGTCTTGCGGTACTTTTCGAGCGTCCGGGCCGCGACGTGGGAAGGCGAATTTTCGCCGCAGCCGGATGCGGCCAGGAGCGCCACGAGCGCGAAGCCGAGCACGAGCGGCCGGTTCCTCAATGCGCGGGACCGGGGAGGCGCAGGCATCGGCGGCGGGATCATACTCCCTCTGCCGCGCTGCCCGAGGCCCCGGGCGAAGATGAGAAAACACGCAGCCAGTCGAAAAATTTTGTTGCTCCCGGACGCGCGGAGGGGTCTAGAATGCGGTCGCAGTTTGATACGCCCACCAAGGGCGATTCCAGATAGAAAAGGGGTAGGACATATGGCAAAAGAAACCAAGGCGCTTTCCAAATCCTCGATCGCCGATCATCTCTCGAAGTCCACGGGCACCACGAAGCGGGTCGCGACGCAGTTCCTCGATGACCTGACGGCTCTGGCCTACAAGGAAGCGAAGAACAGCTTCACGATCCCGGGCGTCGGCAAGCTCGTCCTCGTGAATCGGAAGGCGCGCATGGGACGCAACCCGGCCACGGGCGAAGAGATCAAGATTCCCGCCAAGCGCGTGGTGAAGTTCCGCGTTTCGAAGAAGGCGAAGGACGCCATCCTGGGCGTGAAGAAGTAACTCCCCGCTCGAGGGGCAACGGAGAAGCGGTCCCGCAAGGGGCCGCTTTTCTTTTAGCCCTTCGGCGCGAACGTCAGCTTCACGACGTTCTCGTTCTCCCGCGACGAAGAGAGCTCCCCGCCGATCGAGGGCTTCATCCATCCCGGGATGGTCGCCGCGATCCCGCCGCCCAGCTTGCGCGAGCGCGTGATCTTCGCCGTCAGCTCCACCGCATGGACCTTCTGGGGCAGGCCCGCGGCGTCGGCGGCCCGGGCGAGGTCGCGCGCGGTGTTCATCGCCGCGTCGATGAACTCGCGTACGCCGGGCACGAGCGGCAAGGCGGCGGCCTTGCGAGTCCGGGTCTCCGGGATCTCGAGCGTGAGCTCCTGGAGAAACGCGGTCTCGGTCGAGCGCGAGGCTTCCGCGTCGAGGAGCAGGACTTCGATCTTGCCGCCGCCCTTCATCTCCGTCCCGACGACGAGATGGAATTCGATTTTCTTGAGGACGAGGCCCGCCTCGGCGACGGCGGCGTTCTGGCCGGTGGCGACGTCGGCGATCGAGGCGACGAAGTCCGCGGGCGTGATGGGCTCGGGGAGCGGAGGGTTCGAAGCCGGCGTCGAGGCGCAGCGCGCCGCCGCGGCGAGCGCGGCGATCAGGGCGAGTAACGGTCGAGCGTTCTTCAAGGCGTCTCCCTTCACGCGATCCATGCGCGTCGCAACCGGCGAACGCCATCCGTTTCGAGGACCACGGCGTGGGAGTGTCCGGCCCCGGCGAGTTGCTGCGAATCCAAAGACACGCTCCGCGTCTCCCCGATGCGGCGGCGCCGTGCGAGAAACCGGACGAAGGCGCGCGCGTCGTCGGCGTCGCGGTCCCCGGCGCGATGCACGCGCGAGGCGCGGAGCGATCCCGCCTCGGTGAACCCGAGCGCGAAGGCGTCGGAGATCTCGACGGCGGCGCCGTCTGCGGGGCCGTACTCCGCCCCGCGCAGGAAGAGGTCCCTGCGGCGGCGACCGCGCAGCACGCCGGTGCGCCCCGGTTCGACGCCGCGAGTGCCGAGCAGAAGAACGTCTCCGTCCCGCGCGGGGCCGAGCCTCGCCTCGATCGCGCGCACGAGCTCGGGAGAGGGCGCTTCGCCCTCGGGCGGCGCAATGACCCCGGGGTCCGGGTCCGGGGACATCTCCGCCGGCCCATCGGGGCTCGCGAGCAGCCCGCGCTCGAAGAGCGCCTTTGCGAGCGCGGGCGCGAGGGCCGGGTCGGTGGCCGTGCGCGCTTCGCGCACGATGCGCCGCGCGAACCGCCCGAAGAAGTCCGCCCCCGACGGGGCCGTCTCGGCGGCCGCGACCGCGATCGCCGCCGTCCGCTCGGCCGCGCGCGACAGGGCCGCAGCGCGATCGGGCCCGGCCCCCGCGCGGAAGATCGCCACGAGCACGTCCCAGCAGGCGCCCGTCATGACGCGGCAGAACGAATGCGGCTCGGCCGAGAGGGACCGGGCGGGCGCCGAATCGGGAAGTCCTTTCGGGTCGACGTACGCGAACGTGTTGACGGAGTCGCGCAGCGCCCCGGGCAGGGCGGCGTCGGCACCCCAGCGGTCGCGGACGGCCGCGCCGAGCTCTTCGGCCAGGCGCGAGACGAGGTTCGAACGCGCAGCGTCTCCCTTCGTCTCGGAGAGGGCCCGCTCGGCGAGCTCGGGCTCGGCCAGCGCCACGAAGGTCGCCGCGAGATCGCCGAATGCCTCGTGGAATGCGGCGACTTCGAAGTGCGGCGCGTCCCAGAGATCCGGCCGGATCGCGTCGAGGATGGCGTGGCCCTGCTCGTGGGTCACGATGTCCGGGCTGTCGCCGGACTGGACGATTCGCTTCGTCGTCGCGTCCACGTCGCGGAAGAAGCGCAGCGCCTTGCGGTCGTAGTAGGCATTCAGGTCCTGCCCGGCGACGGCCACGGCCGGAAGCACCGGGCCCGGAATCCAGACTCCCGGATCGGGAAGCCTCCGCGCCCAGAGCCGCTTGCCGCGGTCGAGCGCGGAGGACAATTGCCAGTAGAGAAACTCGCGCGTGTCGGGCTCGTAGGCGCGCGGTCCGGGCGCCTTGCCGTCCACGCGGAAGCCCCAGGGGCCGGCCTCGGTCTTCTCGGGTGGGGAGGACTCGACGAGCTGATCGCCGCGGCCCTCCGGGTCGTTCAGGAAGATGCGGATGCGCTCGCGGTCCGTCTCGTTCACGGGAGGGGAATTCGTCTTCCGGGATTGTACCAATGCGCTATTCTTTTCTCCTCGTGAGAAGAGTGCGGATCGTGCTGCTCCTCCTCGCGGCCGCCCTGCCGGCGGCGGCGCAGGAGAAGGTCCCGGAGAAGAAGGCGGCGTGGCCCCTTTCGCTCGCCGACGGGCTGCCGAAGGAGCTGCCCGGCTACATCGCCGCGCCGACCGACCCGCTCCCGGATACCGACGAAAACGAGATGGGCGTGTTCACCCAGGTGGCCCGATTCTTCCAGCGGATCGAGAGCCCGACCGTGACGCGCCAGTTCCAGCTGGTGGTCCAGGACTACGGCAAGGAGAAGAACGTCGAAGCCGACTTGAAGAAGGCGGTGGCCGAGGCCGCCACGCACCAGGGCGTCGAGGTGCGGGACGCCGTGCTCTCGGGGCACAAGGCCTTCGCCGTGACGGACCGGACGGGCATCAATCCGACGACCCTCGTGACCGTCATCGTGCTGCCCGCGCGCCTCGTGCTGGCGCAGGGCGCCAACGTGGATCGGGACGCCGCCTTGAAGCTGCTCACCTACGTGGATTTCGCCCGGGTCGCGGCGGCGAAGTGACGCCGGGTTCGGTCGAGGTGCGCCGGGCGCGTCGCGAGGACTGGCCCCGGATGGTCGAGTTGCACCGGCAGCTCGCACGATTCGAGAAGATGAGGCCCCCGGACGACGCGGAATCGGAGCGGCTGGCGTCGCAGATCTTCGACCCCAGGGCCGTACGCGGCCGCGCGGCCGAGATCGAGGCCTTCGTCGCCGACCTCGGGGGACGGATCGAGGGGATCGCGATCTTCTGGGAGGGCCTCGGCTCGTCGTTTCGAGCCCGGCCATTCCTGTTCCTCGAGGACCTCGTCGTCAGCGAGGCCGCGCGCTCCCGGGGCGTCGGGGAGGCACTCGTGGCGGCGATCGCCCGCGAGGGCGTGGCGCGCAAGGCGGTGCGCATCGATTGGGCGGTCCTCGATTGGAACGAAGGTGCGATGCGCTTCTACCGCCGCCTCGGCGCCGGTCCGACGAAAGACTGGGTGCACTATTCGCTGGAGGAAGAGGCGATGCGCTCGCTCGCAAAGGCGGTCCGGTAGCCTCCGTCTACCGTCCACCGTCCACCGGCCCTCTGCTAGCCGTTCGGGACGTCCCAGAGGTGCTTGACGTCCGGGTGGTCCCACGCGATCCGGAGCTCATCCGGGGCCGAGGGGTCGAAAGTCTCGGTGACGAAGTAGAGCAGGGCACAGGGGTTCGTGAGGGGCCGGTAGCCGTGCGCCACGCCGGCAGGAATGCGGACGAGGACGTCCAGGCCGCCGCCGGCGACGATGACCTGCGTCTTGCCGAACGTGTGGGAATCCTTGCGGACGTCGTAGAGGACGAACTTGGCTTTCGAGCCGGGCGGCACGAACCAGACGTCGTCCTGCTTCAGGTGGTAGTGCAGGCCCTTGATGTGGCCCTCGGCGTCCACGATCGAGAAGTTCAGCTGCGCGACGGGCACTCCCTGGAAGAAGTCCGCGAGCTCGCGGCTCTCCGGATGGTTCGCCTTCGAGCGAAAAATCTCCATGAAGAAGCCGCGATCATCGGTGAAGCGCCTGAGGCGGAGGATCCGAACGCCCTCGATCGGAGCGGGCTTTGCGTAGTCCTTGGGCTGCGAGCGAAACTCGGGTGCGATGTCGTCTGGAGTCATGCGGGTATTAGCCGACAGGTGCCGGCGGGAGTCAAGGGGAGTTGGGGGGAGTTGACTCTCCCCCCAACCCCTGGGTCCTATTTCGCCGGCTTGATTTCGCCCTTCGCCGTCCAGGCGATCGTGAAGCCGTTGCGCTTCTCGTAGGAGTACTTCGGATCACCGTCGGCCCCGTTGAAGTGGTGCGTCGAGTAGGCGAGATTGAACCCCTCGTTCGAGTTGGAGAACCAGTACTGCAGGTTCTTGATCGAGACGGGGGCATTCTTGTCCGGACGACTGGTCGCGCTCTTGTCGAGCGAGATCTCGGCCAGGCCGCTCGCCATGGTGGCGTGGGCGCCCTTCGCGTCGTCCTGGAACGTCAGCGAATCCTCGCGGGAGGAGAACTTCTTCCACTTGACGGGGAAGACCGTGTTCAGGACCTTGCCGATGGCTTCGCGCTGCGCCGGCGAAGTCTTCTTGTCGAAGGTCACGAGCGCCCACTCGGTCGGCATGCCCGGGCCGGGCTTTTTGTGCCACTCGCCGCCGAGGTCGAGGTTCAGCCACACGATCTGGTCGGACAGGTCGACGTCGCCCCAGTGGCTGCCCTTGCGGAACTTGTAGACGTTGTTGGCCTCGCACATGTGCTCGTCGGCCGAGGCGCCGAAGTAACAGGTGCAGAACAGGGGACAGGAGCAGCCCTCGATCGTGTCGGCGGTGACGTCGTAGGTTCCCGACGGATTCGTGGCGGTGCCCCCACGACGGCGATGCCGGTCGCGAGAAGCACCGAAATGATTGACACCCTTGCCTTCCGTCTCATGCGCCCTCCTCTCGAAAATGGCGGCCGGAGCACGGGCGACGGCCTTCCCTCGGTCTCCGGCTTGCCGCGTTATCGGTATTTGTACGACTCGGGCGGGCCGATTTCAAGGGGTCCCGGGCCGGGATGTTAGGCTCCGCCTCGAGAGATCGGGAGGAAAGAATGCTTCGATTCCGCTGCCTGTTGTTTGCCGCCCTGCTTCTGCCGGCCGCGGGCCTCCGGGCCCAGTCGGAACAGAGCTTCCAGTTCTATGTCGATGGCGTCCTGACGGCCGGGGTGGTCGGCTACCAGATCAACTTCAATCACAACACCGTCACCCGCAGCGACTCGCGCCGGCTCGACACGGCCTACTCGCCGGACCAGCGCCTTTTCACCATCTCCGTGACCCAGAAGGGGCTCAACCGGCTTCAGGATTGGCTGAACAGCCTGACGGCCACGGGAGCTCCGGCGACCAAGAACGCTTCGCTCGTGGTGCGGACGGCGGACGGGACCATCCTGGTGCGGTGGGAGCTGACGGGCGTGACCCCGGTGAACCTCCAGTCGTCCGGGTCGGGGGTGATGGCGCAGGTGGCTGCGGACGTCCAGTTCTGGTTCGAAACGCTGACCCAGGTGCAGGCCAAGGCCGACTGAAGGGACCGGAAAACCTGGGACCGGGAGCCTGTTTTCAGTGCTCCCGCTTGATGTTCCGGATGGCGTCGAGGAGGGTGACCGGCGGGCGTTCGAAGCGGGCGCCGAATCCCGGCCTCTTGGGGCTCGGGCTCTGTGTGCCGTCGAGGAACACCACGTTGCCGCGCACGCGGAAGCTCCGATTGTCGCCCGGCAGGGAAAAGACGAGCTCGACGTAGTCCCCGATCTGCGGCTGCGGAACGCGAGGCGTGGCCACGTACATGCCGGCCAGGTTGACCACCTCCACGAATCCGGTCAATTCCTGCTCGCCCCACTTGAGCGTGGCCGGAGCGCCGATGCGGACGCGCTCGGATGCTCTTTCTTCGGCCGGTTTGCGGCTCATGGGGCGCTCCCTCGGGGTTGGAATACCGTCAATTCCTGGATTTCAAGGATCCTAGCATAGCGCCCCCGGGAGGGGCCATTCAGCGGATTTCCAGCGCCGGGAGCAGCGTTTTTTCGAGTTTTCGGTACAGCCCGGCGGTGGCTTCGACGTCCCGCCGGCAGTAGGCGGCGATCTCGCGGATCCGCCCGGCGCGGTAGTACGGGCCGACCGAGAAGCCGTCCATGCCGTGCTCCTTCGGGCTCTCGACGCCGAAGGCCTTGCAGGCGAAATCGAGGTTCCACTTGCGGGACGCCCCGAAGAACGTGATCGCCTCGAGCAGGTCGGTGTGGGGCCGGATCGCGTAGCGGTAGCCGACGAGGTTGCGGGTGGCCGGGATGCCGAGCACGGCGCTGCGCAGCATGAGGAATGGGCCGTCGAACCCCCTTCCGTTGAAGGTGACGAACCGCTGGAAGCGCCGCATCGCCTTCCAGAACTCGGCCAGGAATCGCGGCTCGGTGTCTCCGACGAACTTGAACCGCCCGTCCTCGGACGTCTCCTCGCTGCGCCCGCCTTGCCTTCTCGTACCAGATGCGCCCCCGGCCGGAGTCGGAGTTCAGCATGGCGACGACGATGATCTTTCCAGTCAGTGGCCAGAGGGACAGGGTCTCCGGCAGGCGCGCGCGCTCTTCGTCGGAGCGCGCGTTCTTGGCCAGGTAGGTCTTCTGCGCGTCGTCGAGCGAGTCCCACGGGTGACCCGCGGTTTCGATGTCGAGGACGACGGTCGCCACGGGAAGGGATGCTATTCTGTCCCGGACCCTCGATGAAGCGCCTTTCGCGGATTCTCGCCGTCCTGGGAGTCGCCGCGGCGCTGTCCTGCGGCCGCCCCGAGCCGTCGGCGTCCTCCCGAACGACGCTGCGGCGCCACCTCATCGGCGATCCGGCCAGCCTCGATCCGACGACCTCGACCGAGGAGCCCGGGCTGCTCGTCGCGGCGATGATCTTCCGCCCCCTCATCGGCATCGACGGGCAGCGCAACCCGGTGCCGGCGCTCGCCTCCTCGTGGACGGTCTCGCCCGACGGTCTCTCCTACGAGCTCCGCCTCGATCCCCGGTACACCTGGGAGAGCGGCGCGCCCGTGACGTCCGACGACGTGCGCTTCACGGTCGAGCGCGTCCGCGACCCGAAGGTCGCGGCGCTGACCTGGCGCGCGGGCCTCGAGGACCTGGCGGCGATCGAGACCCCCGATGCCGCGACGGTGCGTTTCCGGTTCAGCAAGCCGTCCGCCGACCGGATGCTCGCCTTCGACCTGCCGATCGTGTCCGCGGCCGCGTTTGGCCGCGCGAAGGACGCCGCGGAAACCGCGCGCAAGCCGGTCGGCAGCGGCCCATACCGCCTGGAGTCCTGGGAATCCAACCAGAAGCTGAAGCTCGTCCGCCGCGACGGCGCGGGAAACGCCGACGCCCGGTACGACGAGATCGTCTTTCGCGTCATCCCCGACGGCGCCGTGCGCTACCAGGCCGGAATGCGCGGGGAGCTCGACGAGTTCCGGTTGAGCCGCGACCAGAGGAAGGCCGCGGACGCGTCGCCGGATTTCCTGTCGCGGTTCCAGATCCTGAAGGTGCCCCAGTTCATGGAAGCGCTGCTCATCTGGAACTGCCGGGGCCCGTTCCTGGCCGATCCGCGGGTTCGCCTCGCGCTGGCGCACGCCTGGCCGCGGGAAGAGACCGCAAAGCGCCTGTACCCCCCCGACGGGGCCGCGCTCGTTTCGGGTCCTTATCCGCCGGGCGTTCCCGAGAACGCGCCCGGCCTGGCCCCGCCGGCCTACGACACGCGCGAGAGCGCGCGGCTGCTCGAGGAGGCGGGCTGGAAGCTCGGCCCGGATCGAATCCGGCATAAGGGTGGCAAGAAAGCCTCGATCGAGATGCTGCATCCGACCGGCCAGGCGATTTACACGAGCGTGGGCGAGATCTTTCGCAGTGCGTACGAGAAAGTCGGCGTGCAGCTGGTCATGCGGCCGCTCGACTGGGCCGCGTTCTCGGAGCGCGCCGAGGCCGGGGATTTCGACGTGCAGTTTGCGGGGAAGATCTTCTTTCCGCCGAGCCTCGACCCCTACCCGTTCTTTCACTCGGGCCAGTGGCCGCCCAGGGGCGAGAACGCCGGCTTCTACAGGAACGCCGAGGCGGACCGCCTGATGGACGCGGCGCGCACCGAGCTCGACCCCGCCCGGCGGCTCGAGCTCTACCGCCAGGTGGCCCGGGTCTTTGCGGCCGACCCACCGGCCGACTTTCTCTGGGGGGCGGACCAGTACTGGGCGATGTCCCGGCGCGTCGACGGGGTCGAAGTGACGCCCCTCGGCATCTTCCACTTCCTGGCCGGTCCGCTCGGTTGGCGCCCCGCGCCGGCCGCGGCCCGCTGACGGCGTGAGCCCTCCCCTCGGGGGCGTGCTCGTCCTCGACCTGTCCCGCGTCCTCGCGGGGCCGTTCTGCACGATGATGCTCGGGGACCTCGGCGCGCGCATCGTCAAGGTCGAGCACCCCGAGGACGGCGACGTGACGCGCGGATGGGGGCCGCCGTACCACGCGGCCACGGGGATGTCCGCGTACTACCTCTCCGTGAACCGGAACAAAGAGTCGATCGCCCTCGATCTTGCGACCGCCGCGGGAGCGGAATCGGTGCGGCGGCTCGCCGCGCGGGCGGACGTCGTCGTCGAGAATTTTCCGCCGGGCGGCCTCGAGAAGTTCGGCCTCTCGCTCGCGGCGATGCGAACGGCGAACCCGCGCCTGGTCACGGCTTCGATCACGGGCTTCGGCCGCTCGGGTCCGGACGCTTCGGCGCCGGGCTTCGACCTGCTCGCGCAGGCCGGCGCAGGCCTGATGGCGATCACGGGGACGCCGGAGGGCGGGCCGACGAAGTCGGGAGTGGCGGTGTCCGACCTGCTCGCGGGCTGCTATGCGGCGATCGGCATCCTGGCGGCCCTCGTGGCGCGCGAGCGGACCGGCAGCGGCACGCACGTCGAGACGGACCTTTTCTCCGCGACGCTCGCTTCGCTCATCAACGTTGCCCAGTCGGCGCTCTTGACCGGCGAGGAGGCGCTGTGCCACGGCAACGCGCATCCGCAGATCGTTCCCTATCGGACGTTCGCGGCCTCCGACGGGGACTTCGTGCTCGGCGTGGGCACGGACCGCCAGTTCGAGCGCCTGGCCGCGCTCGTCGGCCGCCCCGAGTGGAGCGGCGGCGGACCGTACGCCTCCAACGACGCCCGGGTCAAGAGCCGCGGCGCGCTCGAGCGCGAGCTCGAGGCCGTCTTTGCCGGCGAGCCTCGCGAATTCTGGGTCGCGCGGTGCCGCGCGGCGGGAATCCCCGCCGGGCCCGTCCGCGGCCCGCTCGAAGCGCTGCGATCCGAGACGGCCCGGGCCCTTCGCAGCGTGATCGAGTCGGAAGGCGTCCGGTTCGTCGCGCCACCGATCCGCGTGCAGGGAGAAGAGCCCCGCATCGCCTTTCCGCCCGCCCTCGGCGCCGACGGAGAGCGCCTGCGCCGCGAGTTCGACCTGCCCGAATGAGCGTTCCGGGGCCGTCGATCTCGAACGATTCCCGCGCGGTGCCGCAGGACCGCCTGGATCCGCTGTCGTGGGCACTCGCCCTCGCGCGCCATTGCGCTCGCGCTCTATCTGTACCTCGGCCGCCTCGGCGGTACACCGCTGCAGCGGGGCAACGAGGCGATGTACGCGTCGCCGCCGGCGCTCATGCTCGCCAACGGCGATTACCTCGTGCCCCTGTATCGCGGCGAGCACTTCCTGGACAAGCCGATCCTGCCGTTCTGGATCGTCGCGGCCACGTACCGCATGCTCGGCGTTTCGGTCTCTGCCGAACGGCTGCCCACGGCGATCGCGGGCCTCGTGACCGCGCTCGTGCTCGGGCTCTGGATCCGGCGCCGCGCCGGAACCCGCGCCGGCCTGCTCGCCGGCCTCATCCTGGCGTTCTCGTTTCTCTTCGTCTTCACGGGCATGACGTACGCCGCCGACGCGTTCCTGACGCTGGCGATCGTCGTCGCGTCGATCCTTCTCGACCAGGCCTGCCGCCGCTCGGACGGGAACGACGCCGCGTGGGGCGCGCTGTCCGGGGCTGCCCTCGCATTGGGCTTCGGGTGCAAGGGCCTGATCGGCATCGTGCTTCCGGTCGGGGCCGTCGGGCTGACGCTGCTCGTCGACCGCACGATGCCCGTGCGCGCCTGGCGCCGCGGCGCGTGGGCGCTGCTCGTGCTCTTCGGTATCCTGGCTCCGTACCACTGGGCCATGGACCGGCGGCTGGGGCGCGAGTTCTGGGAGGTCTTCTACTGGCGCAACCAGTTCCTGCGCGGCGCCAGCCGTCTCTACATGCGCCCCCACCGGGGCGCGCTCTACTACGTCGGCGTGCTGGCCTGGGGCCTGTTTCCCTGGTCCTTCCTCGTGCCGGGCGCGCTCTCCCGGCGCAGGCCGTCGAGCCTGCCGCTGGGCGCCCTGCTGTTCGGCCTCGCGTTCTGGTCGCCGCTCGTGATGAAGCGCGAGGTCTACGCGGTGACCCTGCTTCCGGCGGCGGCCGCGCTCGTCGGGGAATGGATCGGGCGGCAGCGAATCCCGGCGTTCCCGGTGGCAGGCCGTCCCGTTTGCGCTGGCGGCGTCTGGTGGCGCTGACGGTCCTCGTGCTCTGGGGACGAACGTACGCGCTGCTCGCGGGCGTGGCGGGGGCGGGAGTCACCCTCTTCGTCGGCGTCGCGCTGGCTTTCCTGGCGGCGGCCCTGCTCGCGTGCGTGGCAGCGCCGCGACGGTCCCCGGCTTTGTTCGCGGTCGTCCTCGCGTGCGGCCTGCTGTGCCTGGGCATGCGATTCGCGGACGAGCGCTTCGGAAGGTTCGATCCGCTGCCGGCCTGGGGAGAGAGGGCCCGCGCCGCGTGCGCGCAGGGATGCGACGGCTTCGTGTACGGGGAGGAAGTGACCAGCCTCGAGTTCTACTCCGGCTTCGACTGGATTCCGGTGCTCGACCCCGTCCGGGATATTCCGGAGCGCATGCGGCACCGCCAGGCCTTCGTGGTCCTGAAGTCGAGCCTGGAGCCCGGGCTCGCCGACCTGCCGTTCCGGTGGGAAGTCCTCGAGCGCTGCCCGTCCTTCGGCAGCTATTCCCTGGACCAGTTCGTCGGTCCGAAGAAAGGATCCCCGACCCTGCTCTCGCTCGTGCGGATCGAGCGGCCGTAGGTCTTCTTGTCATCCCGTGCGCGGCCAGGGATCCCTGTCCCAGCCGCACCGAGACTTGAAAGGGATCCTTCGGGCCTCACGGCCCTCAGGACCTGTCCCGAGCGCAGCGAGGGATCCCTTTCTTAGCAGCGTCGAGATTTCGAAGGGATCCTTCGGGCCTCACGGCCCTCAGGATGACCGGCGGTCGTGCGGTCCGCCGGTCAGTCCGGTGGCGGCCCCGCGACGACGGCACCCCCGGAAAGCGTGCGCCACGCGACGGCCCCGAGCACGATCGCGCCGCCGACGATCGAGAACGCCCCCGGGCGCTCGCCGAGGACGAGGAAGACCCAGATCGGATTGGAAACCGGCTCGAGCATCCCGACGAGCGAGGCCTGCGTGGCCGTGACGTGCCTCAGGCCGGCGACGAAGAGGGCATACGCGCCGCCGATCTGGAGCACGCCGAGGAAGCTGAGCACGAGGGCCGACCGCGGCGTGACCGCGAGGTCGTCGTGCACGAATGGAAGCAGCGCGAGCGCCGCGAGGACGTTGCCGTAGGTGACGACGGCCTCGGAGCCGCCGCCGCGTTCCCGCCGCAGCGCGAGCACGAGGACGGCGAAGAAGCCGCTCGAAACGAGGGCCGCGATCTCGCCCGCGTGGCCGCGCGATTCGAACTTCCCGACGAAGAAGAGCAGCATCCCGCAGAAGGCCACCGCCACCGCCGTGGCGTCGCGCCTGTGGAACGGCTCCTTCAGGACGAACGGCGAGGCCAGCAGCACCCAGACGACGCCCGAGTATTGCAGGAAGATCGCGTTGGCCGCCGAGGTCCACTTGGTCGCCAGGACGAAGGTCGTGAGGCACGCCGCGTAGCTTGCGATCCCGATCAGGAAGGCCGGCGTCCAGCGCCAGACGCGGGGCCGGAAGATCAGGAAGAGGGCCACGGCGGCCGTGGCGGAGCGGTAGAAGGCGATCTTGAGCGGCGGTTCCGACAGCAGCTTGATGCCGACGCCGCCCGTCGACCAGAGCAGCGCGGCGGCCGCCACGAGCAGGATCCCGCGGCGGTGGGAGGTCATGGCACGGCCGGAAGCTCGACGCGCTCGAGGCGCGCGGGCCGCCCGGCGCGATGGCAGGCGAGGCACTCGCGCGTTCCGCGGAAGGGGCGGAATCGTCGGAAGAGCCGCTCGCAGCCCTCGCAGCGATAGGCCACGCGGATCCGGGAATCGCGGAATCTGCGCAGCGCCGCGGTCTCGGGCGCGTGGCCCTCGCGGGCGCCGAGGCAGCGGGACAGGCGCCGGAAGAGGGGGCCGTGCGCCGCCCGGGCCCCCTCGAAGCGCCACGCCCAGGCGTGCGCGGCCTCGTGCCGGAGCGTGTCCTCCTGCTCCGACGGGGAGAGGTGGCCCGAAATGGTGATGCGGTGCGGGCGGCCGTAGACGATCACGCCGCCCGTGAGCTTGCGCCGGGAGATCCGCACCCGCGCCGGGTCGAAGCCGAACCGGGCGGCGAGGCGGTCGTAGAGAAACTGCAGGCGGGCCTCGGGTTCGGGCTCCGCAATGGGAAAAGAGAGCTGCACCGAAATAAGATTAGCAGCAGCAACAGGAGGAACCATGCATCGAAAGAAGATCGCCCTCGCTCTTCTCGGCCTCGTGCCTTTCGCCGCGCGCGCCGGCGCGGGGACCATGGTCTCGTACCCGAGCGGTTCGGAGACCGTTTCGGCCTACCTCGCCGTCCCAGAGGGCGCGGGGAAGAAGCCGGCCGTCGTCGTGATCCACGACTGGCTGGGCCTGAGCGACTTTGCCCGGGGCAAGGCCGACGGCGTTCGCCAGGCAGGGCTACGTCGCCCTTGCGATCGACCTCTACCGCGGCAAGGTGGCGACAGATCCCGACATGGCGCACCAGCTGATGCGCGGGCTGCCGGACGACCGGGCGCTGCGGGACCTGAAGGCGGCCGCCGCGTACCTGCGGACACGGCCCGACGTCGACGCGTCGAAGATCGGGTCGGTCGGCTGGTGCATGGGCGGAGGCTTCTCGCTCGAGCTCGCGCTGGCCGAGCCGACGCTCGCGGGCACGGTCATCTACTACGGGCACCTCGTGACCGAGCCCGCGACCATCGCGTCGCTGAACGTGCCGCTGCTCGGCAACTTCGCCGGGCTCGACCAGGGCATCTCGCCCGAGAGCGTGCGCGCGTTCGAGGCCGCGGCGAAGAAGGACGGCAAGAGCATCGACTTCAAGATCTACCCGGATGCCGGGCATGGATTTGCGTCTTCGAAGGACCCGAAGACGTACAACACCGCGGACGCGAAGGACGCCGACGCGAGGACCGACGCGTTCTTTGCGAAGGTGTTGAAGAAGTAACGCCGGCGGTGGCACCGGGGACAAGGGCGGCCCAGGGGCCGCCCCCACGTCATTTCTTGTACCAGTCGGCGTTGACCTGCTGGAAGTGCTTCCATTTGTCGGGGATCGTCTCTTCGGTGAAGATCGCCGTCACCGGGCAGGCCGGCTCGCAGTTGCCGCACTGGATGCAGACATCGGGGTCGATGTAGAGCATCTCGGCCGCCGCGAAACCTGCCTCGTCCTTGCGGGGGTGGATGCAATCGACCGGACACACGTCGACGCAGGCAGTGTCCTTGGTGCCGATGCACGGTTCCGCGATGATGTACATGCCCATGGGCTCTTTCCTCCTGGCCGCGGCTTGTGCGCGCTGCGGCGCGATTCTAGCAAAAGAGGGCCGGTCCTCCACCCTCCGGGCTTCTCGCCGCTAACTGCGCGAGACGCTGATCTGCCGGGCGAGGTTCTTTCCGTCGGCTCCCGCCTCGTATCGGATCGTCACCTTCGCTCCCGGGGAGAGGACGCCGTTGATCTTCGTGTCGGCGTTCCAGAGAAAACGGGCCTCGGAGCCGTCCGCGAGCGTGACGGTGAGCGTCCGTTCGGAAGCCGTCAGCCCGGCGATCGTGCCGGTCGCCGTGAGGGACCGGTCGGGCGGGGCGGCCGCGAGGGCCGCGGCGCTTGCGAGGCAGAGCAGGGCGATCGTCAGGGACCGGCGCATCGTCTTCACCTCACTCGCAAACCCCGCCTCCGACCCGCCATTTGACAGCGGGCCGGCAGCCCCCTAGAATACGCCGTTTTTCACAACGCGCCCTGGAGGTCTCATCGATGGTCAAACGCTGGTCGGAAGCCGAGTTGCGGTTCTTGAAGGACAACGCGGAAAAGATGAGCGTGCAGGCCCTCGCCGACGCGCTCTCGGTGCGGATCGACGAGCTCGAGAAGAAGATGGAGAAGCTGGGCCTGGCCGGGGCAACGGCCGATGCGCCGGCGCCGAAGAAGGCCACGACGCTCCGGGAGCTCTCCAAGCTCACGGAGAACGCCCGCAAGGAGTACGACCGCGGCGTCGGGGCCCTCCAGAAGAAGAAGCTCGACGAGGCCGAGCGGCATTTTCTCGACCTCATCCAGAAGTACCCCGACGAGCGCGAGCTCGTGGACCGCGCCCGCATCTACCTGACCGTCTGCGAGCGCCAGCGGCGCGACCCGCGGCCCGCCCTGACCGAGCCCGAAGACTTCTACTACGCGGCGGTCATCGAGAAGAACCGCGGCAACGTGGCCGAGGCGATCGAGCACCTCCAGCGCGCCGCGAAGAAGAACGGGAGCGGCCGCGTGGATTTCCTCCTCGCCTGCTGCCACGCGCAGCAGGGCGATCTGGAGACCGCCCTGGCGCATCTGCAGAAGGCGATCGAGGAAGACCAGCGGCACAGGGTGCTCGCGCGCCACGACCGGGACTTCGACCCCGTGCGCGAAATGCCGGAGTTTCAGAAGCTGCTGGCGTCGTAAATCGCAGGACGGGAGCGGCAGGCAGCCCTCTATGCGGACCCGATGAAGAAGCCCTCCAGAGGGACCCGGAAGGCGCCTTCCGCTCCGGCCGCGGGATCCCCGCGCGTCGTGATCCTGGCCGCCGGGGTCGGGTCGCGCATGCGCTCCCGGCTTCCCAAGGTGCTCCACCGCGTGGCGGGGCGCACCCTCGTCGAGGCCGTCCTGGACGCCGCCGAGGGCGTGTCGCCGTCCCGGGTCGTCGTCGTCGTCGGGGCCGACCGCGAGCGCATCGCCGCGTTGCTCGAGGGCCGCGACGTTCACTTCGCGACCCAGGACCCGCCGCTGGGCACCGGCGACGCGGTTGCTCGCGCTCTCGGCGCGATCGGTAGCGGCCGCGGGCCGGTCGTCGTCCTGGCCGGGGACACGCCGCTGCTGCGGACCGAAACGCTCGCTCGCCTGGTGAGCCTTCGGTGCGAGAAGGACCTCGACCTCGTCTTCCTCACCTTCCGCCCGCCGGAGCCCGGGGACTTCGGCCGTGTCGTGCGGGACGGCCGGGGCCGCCCCGCCGGAATCGTCGAGGCGAGGAACGCGTCGGCGCGCCAGAGGCGGATCGGCGAGGTGAACGCCGGCGTCTACTGCTTTTCGGCCGAAGCCCTTGCCCGGGTCCTCGCGAAGATCGAGCGCAACCCGGTCTCGGAGGAGTACTACCTGACCGACGCCGTCGCAATCCTCGCCGCCGGCAAGGGAAGGATCGAGACGATCGAGGCCGAGGACTGGCGGGAAGCCTGGGGCGTGAACACGCGCCGCGACCTCGCCGCCGCCGAGGAGATGGAGCACCGGCGCGGCGTCGAACGCGCGCTCGACGCGGGCGCGACCGTGCTCGATCCCGCAACGGTCCGCATCGGACCGCGGGTCGGGCTCGCGCCGGACGTCGTCCTGCACCCGTTCGTGTCGCTCGGGGGGCGGACGACGCTGGCCGAGGGCTGCGAGGTCCTCTCCTTCACGCGGCTCGTGGATACGTCCGTTGCCGCCGGCGCGGTCGTCGGGCCGCACTGCGAGGCCGAGGGAGCGAAGATCGGCGCGCGGGCGCGGGTGGGGCCCTTCTCCCGGCTGCGGCCCGGCTCGGAGCTCGAGGAAGACGTCCGGATCGGCAATTTCGTCGAGACCAAGAACACGATCGTGCGCAAGGGCGCCAAGGCGCAGCACCTGGCCTACCTCGGCGACGCGGACGTGGGGGCCGGATCCAACATCGGCGCGGGGGTCATCACCTGCAACTACGACGGCCAGACGAAGCACCGGACGACGATCGGCGAGGGCGCATTCGTCGGCACGGACACGCAGCTCGTCGCCCCCGTGACCATCGGCGCCGGCGCCTACGTGGCCGCGGGGACGACCGTCACGGAGGACGTCCCGGACGGGGCCCTGGCCATTTCCCGCCTGCCGCAGGTCAACAAGGCGGGCTGGGCGGCCCGCCGCAAAGACAGGAAATCGGGTTAAAATACGCGCTCCCATGACAATTCACGATTCGGCCCGTTTCCCGTTCGCGGCGTAGCCCCATGTGCGGCATCGTCGGATACGTCGGGCCCAGGCAAGCCAGCCCCCTCCTGCTCGAGGGATTGAAGCGGCTCGAGTACCGCGGCTACGACTCGGCCGGGATCGCGACGCTCGAGAACGGCCACTTCACGATCCACCGGTCGCCCGGCAAGCTCGGCAACCTCGTCCAGAAGCTCGCGGGCAGCCCCGCGCCGGGGCGAACCGGCATCGGGCACACGCGCTGGGCCACGCACGGGCGGCCCACCGAGCCGAATGCGCACCCGCAGACCGACTGCACGGGGAAGATCGTCGTCGTCCACAACGGCATTTTCGAGAATTTCGTCGAGCGCAAGGCGGCGCTGGCGGCCGCCGGGCACCGCTTCCCGAGCGATACCGACACCGAGGTCTTCGCGCACGAGGTCGAGGCCGCGTTTACGGGAGACCTCCTCGCCGCAGTGCGCGCAGCGGTTGGCAAGCTGACCGGCGCCTACGCCGTGCTGGTGTCCTCGAGCCTCGAGCCGGGCGTCCTCGTGGCCGCGCGCTCGGGGCCTCCGATCGCACTCGGCCTCGGAGACGGCGAGAACTTCGTCGCCTCGGACCCCGTGGCCCTCGTGCCCTGGACGCGCGACGTCATTTTTCTCGAGGACGGGGACGTTGCCCGCGTGGACGCCGCGGGCGTGCGCGTGGTCAACGCGAAGGGCGATCGTCTCGATCGCCCGGTCCACCGGATCCTGTGGGATGCGGTGGCCGCGGAGAAGGGCGGCTATCGCCACTTCATGCTCAAGGAGATCCACGAACAGCCGACGGCGATCGCCGAAACGCTGGGCACCAAGGTCTCGCTCGAAACCGGCGAGCTCTTTTTCGACACGCCGCTCCTGTCGCCCGAGCGCGTGGCGCAGTTCGACCGCGTCCTGCTGCTCGCGTGCGGGACCTCCTGGCACGCGGCCACGGTGGGCAAGTTCCTGATCGAGGGGATGGCGCGCATCCCGGTCGAGGTCGACTACGGAAGCGAGTTCCGGTACCGCCGGCCCGTCGTCAACGAGCGCACGCTGACGATCGGAATTTCGCAGTCCGGCGAGACCGCGGACACCGTGGCCGCCCTGTCCGAGTCGCGGCGCTCGGGCTCGCCGATCGCGGCCATCGTGAACGCCGAGGGCAGCCAGATCGCGCGCATGGCGGAGGCCGTGTTCGCGACGCACGCGGGGCCCGAGATCGGCGTCGCCTCCACCAAGGCCTTCACGACCCAGCTCGCGGTGTTGTTCCTGGTCGCGGCGAAGCTGCGCGCCTCGCGGGGCCTTGCGCCGGTCCTCTCGCCGGAAGAGCGACTCGCCCTGGCGCACCTGCCCAAGGCGGTCGGCGGGGCGCTCGCGATCGAACCCGAGCTCGAGGAGCTCGCCCGGCGCTACCAGCACGCGAAAGACTTTCTCTATCTCGGCCGCGGCCTCCACTACCCGGTGGCGCTCGAGGGCGCCCTGAAGCTCAAGGAAATCTCCTACATCCACGCCGAGGGCTATCCGGCGGGCGAGATGAAGCACGGGCCGATCGCGCTGATCGACGAGAACATGCCGGTCATCGTGCTCGCGCCCCACGATGCGTGGCGCGAGAAGACGCTCTCGAACCTGCGCGAGGTCAAGTCCCGCGACGGCATCGCGATCGTCGTCGGCACGCGGCCGGACGACGAGGTCGCCGCGATCGCCGACCACGTGATCCTCGTTCCCGAGACGATCCCGGAGCTCCAGCCGATCCTGTCGGTCGTGCCGCTGCAGCTCTTCGCGTACCACGTCGCGGTGCGCCTGGGATGCGACGTGGATCAGCCGAGGAACCTGGCGAAGTCGGTGACCGTCGAGTAATCCGACTGGCTTATGATCCCGCGGTGACCGACACCGACCTCCTCTCCGGCCTGAACCCCGAACAACGCGAAGCCGTCCTCCACACGAAGGGCCCGCTGCTCGTTCTGGCGGGCGCGGGCTCCGGAAAGACGCGCGTGATCACGCACCGCCTGGCGCACCTGGTGCGGGGCGGCGTGGACCCGTGGCACATCGTGTCGGTGACGTTCACGAACAAGGCCGCGGCCGAGATGCGCGAGCGCGCGCAGAAGTTGATCGGCGGCGCCGCGCTCGGGTCTTTCATCGGCACGTTTCACTCGTGGTCGCTGCGCCTGCTGCGCCGGCGGGCGCGCGAGGCGAACCTGCCGCCCCGCTTTTCGATCGCGGATTCGTCCGACCAGCTGTCCCTGATCAAGGAGGCGATGGCGGAGCTCTCGCTCTCGGAACAGGTGCTGCCTCCCAATGCCGTGCGGGGCCGGATCTCGGCCGCGAAGAATGCCTTGATGACCGCGGAGCGATTCGCGGCCACGCAGACCGACTTCGCCGGGGAGCGGATCGGGCAGGTCTACGCCCTCTACGAGAAGAAGCTCGCCGCGGCGGGTGCGCTCGATTTCGACGACCTGATCGCCCGCTCCGTGCGGCTGCTCTCGGGCAACGCGACGCTGCTCGCGGAGGAACGGCGGCGCGTGCGACATCTGCTCATCGACGAGTACCAGGACACCAACACCTCGCAGGATGCGCTCGTGAAGCTCTTCGGGGAGGGCGCGGACTCGCTGTGCGCGGTGGGCGACGAGGACCAGGCGATCTACCGCTGGCGCGGCGCGGAGGTCGAGCACATCCTCCACTTCGAGGAGGATTTTCCGGGCGCCCGCGTGGTCGCGCTCGAGGCGAACTACCGGTCCACCGCGAAGATCCTGTCCGCGGCCGCGGGCCTCGTTTCGCACAATCGGCGCCGGCGCGAGAAGCGCCTGCGCGCGGATCGCGGCGCGGGCGCGGCCGTGCGCCTGTGGCGCTTCGACGAGGACCGCGCCGAGACCGAGGCGGTCGGGCGCGAGATCGCCTCCTCCGGCAGGCCCCCGGGAGAGATGGCGATTCTGTACCGCACCAACGCCCAGTCCCGCCCGTTCGAGGAAGAGCTCGTGCGGCGCCGCATCCCGTACATCGTCGTCGGCGGCATGAAGTTCTACGAGCGGGCCGAGGTCAAGGACGTCCTGGCGTACCTGCGGCTGGCCGCGCGGCCGGAGGACGACCTCGCGTTCCGGCGCGTCGTCAACGTGCCGGCGCGCGGGATCGGCGCCGCCACGCTCGACCGCCTCGCCGCGGCGGCGCGCGAGAGCGGGCACTCCTGGTGGGAGGTCTCGGAAGACCCGGCCGGGTTGACCGAGCGGGCGCGCACGGCGCTGGCGCGATTCCGAGAGGTCGTCCTCGACCTCCACGAGAAGTCGGCCACATGGACGCCGTCGGCCCTGCTCGAGCACCTGCTCGCGGTCACCGGCTACGCGGCGCTCTACGAGGGCTCGGAAGACCGGGAGGACGTCGCGCGCCGCGAGAACATCGAAGAGCTCCTGTCGTCGGCGCGCGAGTTCGAGCGCCGCAACGCCGAGGGCGCGACGATCGACGAGTACCTCGACACGGTCGCGCTCGCGACCGACGCGGATGCCGCCGGGACGGGCGGCGCCGTGACGCTCTCGACCCTGCACGCGGCCAAGGGCCTCGAGTTCTCGTCCGTCTTCGCCGTGGGGCTCGAAGAGGGCTACCTGCCGCACGGACAATCCTCCGAAGACGAGGACGAGCTCGAAGAGGAGCGGCGCCTGCTCTACGTGGGCATGACCCGTGCGAAGGACTCGCTGACCCTGACGCTCGCCGAGCGGCGGATGGTGTACGGCCGGATCGAGGCGCGCCGGCCCTCCCGCTTCGTGGAAGAGATCCCGAGGGCGTCGCTCGAGGAGCAATACTTCGGGCGGCCCGCGCCGACGATCTTCGCCGCCCGTGCATACGAAGAGCAGCCGAAGGACGATCGCCCGCTGCGCCGCGGCAAGCGCGTGCGCCATCCGCGCTACGGCTACGGCGTCATCCTGACGGAAGAAGGCTCGGGCGAGGAGACGCGCCTGACGGTGTACTTCGACCGCGCCGGCAAGAAGAAGTTCGTCGCGCGCTACGCGGACCTGACGCCGGCATAGAGGGCTCCCTTGCGTCGGGGTGGCGAGAGTGGTACTTTCCCACTGTGGGACATGAGTGAAGATCGTGCCTATCTGACCCTGGACGAAAAGGGGCGGGCCACGCTGCCGGAGGAGGTCCGGGAGGATCTCGGCGTCAAGGCGGGGGATCTGCTTCTGCTCGAGAGGACGGCATACGGGACCTATGAGATCGTGCCGGCCGCTCTCGTGCCGAAGGACCAGCTCTGGTTCCATCACCCGGAGATGAAGCGCAGGATCGAAGAAGGGGAGGGCGAGTTGCGCCAGGGCCGGGGGGAGCGGACACGGACGCCCCGGGAAGCCCGGGCATTGCTCGACCGCCTGAAGAAGCGCGGCCAGTAGCCGCGCAATGGGCCGCCGACAGACCTTCCTGTCCGCACTCTGGTCGGAGCGATGGAAGTCGAGCTACGCCGAGCTGGCGCCGGAGGGGCAGGCCTCCTGCGACCGGGCGGTTCTCGCGCTCATCAGACGCGAGTCTCCTCCGGGGTTGCGGGTCAAGCCGATCCAGCCTGAAAAGTACTATCTCGAGGCGAGGATCTCGGCCGGCGACCGCATCGTTTTCCGCGTGGAGGGGGAGACGATCTACTTCGTCGACGTCGTGAAGCACGACGACATCGAGCGCTACAACCGCAGCCCACGGTGACTGCCAGGCCGCCTTCTATTCGAGGCGCGCGACGAGGGCGATCATCCGGCCGGCCCGTTGCCCGTCGCGGCGATAGCTGGCAAATCCCTCGCCGCCGCACTTCGTGCACGCGGGGTGGACCGAAATGGACGATCGCAGGATGCCGGCCGCTTCGAGCTGCGCGACGTTGACCGCGCGCAGGTCGAGGCGGAAACCGCCGCCGCAGCCGGCCCGCACGAAGTCGCCGGCGAACTGCGCGGCGACTTCGCCGCCAACCTCGTAGCAGCAGGGCCCGATCGAGGGGCCGATCCACGCGCGCAGCGTCTGCGGCGCGGCGCCGAGTCCGCCGAGGGCCCTGACCGCGGCCGATGCGACGTTCTTGGCCGAGCCGCGCCAGCCGGCGTGCGCGGCGCCGACGGCGCCCGGGGCCGCCAGCAGGATGGGGACGCAGTCGGCCGATTGGACGACGAGGGCGGCGCCGGGGCGGTCGGTCGCCAGCACGTCGCATTCGCCGGAGTCCGACGCCAGTCCGTGCGCGGCCGCGGCGCGCACGGTGACGGCCGCATCGCCGTGGACCTGCCTGGCCCAGTGGATGGGGATGCCGTCGAGGCCGAGCGCGCTGGAGAAGCGGCGCGCGAGATGGGGCGTTGGCGTCGCTTCGCCATCGGGCGCGTGCCCGCGCCCAGAAAAAGCAACGACGATGCGCTCCAGAGGCGCCGCGGGCCGAAAGACGGCAAGATCCCCGATCCGTTGGTCGAGCCAGTCGCCGTCGCTCATCGCGCCCATTGTAGGGCGGGGGACCGGGTGAACGGGCGCCGCGCCGCGGAACGCTTCCGGGGACCGAGCCTATAATCCCCCCGCGCCCGTCCTTCGTTTCGCGCGACTGGGAGCAAGATCCATGACGATCGCACGACGGTTGATCCTCCTTCTGGCCGTTCCGCTTCGTGGTGCTTCTCGCTCTGGGCATCCTCAGCACGGTGCGGCTGACGAGGATCGAAGCGCGCAGCCGGTTCCTGGCGGAGGACCAGATCGAGAGCCTGGCCGCGATCGGCACCATCTCCCGGACCTACACGGAGCTGCGGGTTCATGTCCGAAGCTATCTGCTGGGCGTGAGCGAGGAGGAGCGGGCCAGCGCCCGGGAGGCCTTCGACGCGGGCAAGGCGGCGCTGGAAGATTTGCTGCGCCGATACGCGGACAATCTCGTCTCGGACGAGCGGGAACGAAGGCTGCTGGGCGACTTTCGGAGCCTGAGCGGCGAGTGGATCGCCGCCGCCGAAAACGTGATGGCGGTCGCGGCGGCGGGGCGCCGGGATGAGGCCGTGGCCACGCTGGCCGGTCCCATGGCGGAGCTCGGTCTGCGCCTGAGCAAGGTGTCGGCCGAGTGGATCCGGGGCGACGAGGAGGTGGCGAGAAACGCGGGCCGGGCGGCCGTCGAGGAAGTGGAGCGGTCGAAGCGGGCCGTGCTCATCGCGCTCTTCCTCGCACTGGCGCTCTCGGGCGCCATCGGTTACCGGACGTTTCGGAGGATCGTCCATCCCATCCGGGCCCTCCGGACGACGGTCGAAGCCGTCGCAGCCGGTGACTACGCGAGGGAAGTCCCCTTCACGAAGGCGGCGGACGAAACGGGCGAGCTTGCCCGTTCGATCGACGTGCTCAAGCGCGGGGCGGCGGCGATGGAGGAACAGCGCTGGGTCAAGGCCCACGCCGCGAAGCTCGCGGCCGAGCTGCAGGGCGCCGACTCCCTTTCCGACTTCGGCCGGCGGCTCGTCTCGGGCCTCGCGCCGGTTCTCGGCGGCGGGGTGGCGGGCTTCTACGAATTGGACGGGGACGCCGGGGTGCTCCGGCGGATCGCCACCTACGGCCTGGCCGACGACCAGAGCCCGGCTGATTCCTTCCGGGTCGGCGAGGGCCTCGCCGGGGAGTGCGCCCGCGAGCGAAAGCCGGTGGGCCTGACGAACCTGCCGCCGGGTTATCTGCGCGTCTCCTCGGGACTCGGAGGAGCCGTGCCGGTCCAGGTCGTCGCGTGGCCAGTGATGTCCCGGGACTCGCTGCTCGCGGTTCTCGAGTTCGCCTCCTTCCGCGAGCTCCGCGCGAACGAGAAGGCCCTGCTCGACGAGTTCCTGCCGGTCGTCGGCATGAGCATGGAGATTCTGACGCGCAACATCCGGACGCAGGAGCTCCTCGGGCAGACCCAGGCGCAGGCGCGTGAGCTCGAGGAGCAGAAGGGCGAGCTCGCGGTCGCCAAGAAGAAGGCCGAGGAAGCGACCGAGATGAAGTCCATGTTCCTCGCCAACATGAGCCACGAGATCCGGACCCCGATGAACGCGATCATCGGCCTCTCGCACCTGGCTCTGAAGACGCCGATGACCCCCAAGCAGCGGGACTACATCGGCAAGGTCCACAACGCCGGCACCTCGCTGCTCGGGATCATCAACGACATCCTCGATTTCTCGAAGATCGAGGCCGGCAAGCTCGACCTCGAGGCCACCTCCTTCCAGCTCGACGACGTGATTTCGACCGTCACGACCGTGACGGGGCAGAAGGCCCACGACAAGGGCCTGGAGTTTCTCGCGGACGTGCCGGGCTCCGTGCCCCAGAACCTGATGGGAGACCCCCTGCGCCTCGGCCAGATCGTCACCAACCTCGTCAACAACGCGGTGAAGTTCACCGAGAAGGGCGAAGTGCGGATGAAGGCCGAGCTCGTCGAGCAGACCGGCGACCGGGTCAAGCTGCGCTTCTCGGTCCGGGACACGGGCGCGGGCATGACGCCGGAGCAGTCGGCCCGGCTCTTCCAGCCCTTCACGCAGGCCGACATGTCGACGACCCGCAAGCACGGAGGCACGGGGCTCGGCCTGACGATCTCCAAGCGCCTCGTGGAGCTGATGGGAGGCCAGATCTGGCTCGAGAGCAGGCCGGGCGAGGGCAGCACGTTCTTCTTCACCGCCTGGCTGGGGCTCGGATCGGCGAAGCCCCAGGCGAAGTTCTACCCCGATCGCCTCCAGCACCTGACGATGCTGGTCGTCGACGACAATCCCGCGGCCAGGGAGATCCTGGCGGACGCCCTGAAAGGCGTCAGCGACCGCGTGGACATGGTCGGCTCGGGCCCCGAGGCCATCGCGGCCGTGAAGCAGCACGACGCGGCGAGCCCGTACGACGTGGTCTTCATGGACTGGCGGATGCCCGGGATGGACGGGCTCGAAGCGACGCGGCGTCTCAAGCAGGATCCGCTCGTCAAGAAGCCCCCGGCCGTCGTCATGGTCACCGCGTTCGGGCGCGAGGAGGTGCGCGAGGAGGCGGAGAAGCTCGACATCGCGGGTTTCCTGTTGAAGCCGGTCACGAAGTCGATGCTGGTGGACACGCTCGTCTCCATCTTCGCGCCGAAGGCCGAGGAGGCCCGCGAGGGGGCGGCGGAGCAGGCACGGCCCGATCGGCTCGGAGGCGTCCGCATCCTGCTGACCGAGGACAACCTCATCAACCAGCAGATCGCCGTCGAGCTCCTCGAAGGCGTGGGCGCGCGGGTCGAGGTGGCCAACCACGGCGGGGAAGCCGTCCGGAGGCTGACCGGCGTCGTGTTTCCGCCGCCCTACGACGTCGTCCTCATGGACCTCCAGATGCCGGAGATGGACGGCTACCAGGCGACGGCGAAGATCCGCTCGGACCCGCGCTTCGCGAAGCTTCCGATCATTGCCATGACGGCCCATGCCACCGTCGAGGAACGCCAGAAGTGCCTCGATGCGGGGATGAACGACCACGTGTCCAAGCCGATCGACCCCGAGGCGCTCTACGCCACGGTCGAGCGCTGGGTGAAGCCGAGGCCGGCGCCGGCGGTGCCGGAAAAGCCGCCGGCGAAGTCCGTTGCGCCTGCGCCGGAGGGAGCCTTTCCGGCGATCGAGGGCGTGGACACGGCGGACGGCCTGATGCGGGTGGCCGGCAACGCGCGGCTCTACCGCAGCCTGCTCGAGCAGTTCGCATCCAAACAGGCCGATGCCGCCGTGCAGGTCGCGGCGGCCCTCGAAGGCGGCGACCCGAGGCTGGCCGAGCGCCTCGCCCACACGGTAAAGGGGGTCGCGGGCAATCTCGGAATCAAGCGGATCCACGCGTGCGCGGAAAAGCTGGAGCGGGCGCTCCGCGGCGCCGATGCGGCCGCGCCGGCCGCGCTCTCGGAGTTCACCGCTCTGCTCGGGCCGCAGGTCGAGGCCATCCGGCGGGCGCTCGGCGCCACGGCGCCGGAATCGGCTCCGGCGGCGGCGGCCGCGTTCGATCCCGGGGCGGCGGGCGCGGCCGTTGCACGGCTTCGCAAGCTGCTCTCCGAGAGCGACGGAGGCGCGGCCGAAGCCCTGGGGGCCCTCGCCGGCGCCGTCGGGGGCGCCGTCGGCAAGGCCCGGCTCGATGCCCTTGCCCGGGCGATCGACGACTTCGATTTCGAGGCGGCGCTGGCGAGGCTCGAGGAGATCGAGAAAGAATGCGGCGGCAGAGAGAAGGCGGCGACATGAGCAGCGGCGAAGAGAAAAAGACGATCCTCCTTGTGGACGACGCGCCCGCCAACATCCAGGTCGCCAACTCGATCCTCAAGGACGACTACAGGATCCGCATCGCCACGAGCGGCGCGAAGGCCCTGGAGCTCGCGAAGGGGAAGCCGGCGCCCGACCTGATCCTGCTCGACGTCGAGATGCCGGAGATGGACGGGTACGAGGTCTGCACGCTTCTCAAGGCCGACGCCGAGACGCGGGAGATTCCCGTGATCTTCCTGACCGGCAGGACCGAGGCGGAGGACGAGACGCGGGGATTCGGGGTCGGCGCGGTGGACTACATCCACAAGCCGTTCTCGCCCGCCGTCGTCAAGGCGCGGGTGCAGACGCACCTCATGCTTCGCGGGATGCGCGAGCAGCTGGCCGAGCGCCTCGCCGAGATCCACAAGGAGCTCGAGATGGCCCGGGAGATCCAGCTCTCGATCCTGCCTCGCCAGGTTCCCCGGATCGAGGGCCTGGACATCGCCGCGCGCTACGTCCCCATGACGGCCGTCGCGGGCGATTTCTACGACTTCCTCCAGGTGGACGACAAGCGCTTCGGGGCGCTCGTCGCCGACGTCTCCGGCCACGGCGTGCCGGCCGCGCTCGTCGCCTCCATGCTCAAGATCGCTCTGTCCGCCCAGACACCCCATGCTTCGGACCCGGCGAAAGTCCTCGCGGGCCTGAACCAGGCGCTCTGCGGGAAGTTCGAGAGCCACTTCGTGACCGCGGCCTATGTTTTCGTGGACATGGAGAAGGGGACGATCGACTACGCCGGGGCAGGACATCCTCCCCTCGTGCTGTACGGGAAGTCGGCCGGCAGCGCCCGCGCGATCCAGGAGAACGGTCTGTTCCTGGGCATGTTCCCGCACGCGAAGTACTCGGGCGTGCAGGTGGCGCTCGAGGCCGGCGATCGCTGCGTCGTTTACACGGACGGAATCCCCGAGGCCCGCAGCCGGTCGGACGAGGAGTTCGGATCCGACCGGCTCCGGGAGCTGCTCGAGGCCTTGCCGGCCCTCGGCTCGGGCGAGTTCGCGGACGGGGTCCTCGACGCGGTGAAGAGTTGGACAGAGCGGCCGCCCGAGCAGGGGCACGACGACGACATCACGTTGCTGGTGATGCGCCGGGCCGCTGCCGACGGCGGCTGAGGCGGCGGCGATACCGGCGGCGCGCGTGCTAAGATTCCCCGGTGTCGGCCGTCGAAACGCCCCGTAAAATCAGCGTTTTTCCCGTCATCGGGCTCGAAGTCCACGCCCAGCTCCAGACCCGCTCGAAGATCTTCTGCCCCTGCCCGGTGACGATCGGAGAGCCCGCCAACTCGGCGACCTGTCCCGTTTGCCTGGGGTTTCCCGGAACGCTTCCGGTCCTGAATCGCGAGGCGGTGACACTGGCATTGCGGCTCGCCTCGGCCGTCGGAGCGACGATCCACCGCGAGTCGCAGTTCGCCCGCAAGAACTACTTCTACCCGGACCTGCCGAAGGGGTATCAGATCTCGCAGTACGACCGGCCGTTCTCGACGGGCGGCTCGGTTGTGATCGACACGCCGCAGGGCGAAAAGTCGGTCCGGCTGGTGCGCGCGCACCTCGAGGAGGACGCGGGCAAGCTTCTTCACGACACGCCGTACGCCGACGTCCCGACGGACGTTTCGCTCGTCGACTGGAATCGCGCGGGTGTCCCCCTCGTCGAGATCGTCAGCGAGCCCGACATCCGGACGGCCGAGGAAGCGGCGAGCTACCTGACCGAGCTCCGGCGGCTGCTGCGCTACACGGGCGTCTGCGACGGGGACATGGAAAAGGGGAGCCTGCGCTGCGACGCGAACGTCTCGGTGCGCCCGGCGGAGACGGCACCGTTCGGCACGCGCGTCGAAATCAAGAACCTGAACTCGATCCGGTTCGTCGCGAAGGCCATCGAGCACGAGATCGAGCGGCAGGCCGAGGCGCTGGCGCGCGGCCAGAAGATCGTGCAGGAAACGCGCCTCTGGGACGAGAAGGCCGGGCGCACGGTCGCGATGCGCAGCAAGGAAGAGGCGCACGACTACCGCTACTTTCCCGAGCCGGATCTGGGCCTCCTCGTCGTCGACGAGGCCTGGATCGCGGAGGCCGCCGGCGGCATGCCGGAGTTGCCGCGGGCGCGGCGGGCGCGTTTCGTCGAGGCATTCGGGCTTTCGCTCCAGGATGCCGAGACGCTCGTGTCGTCCCGCCAGCTCGCGGACTACTTCGAGCGGACCGCGGCGGCCGCGCCGCCGAAGCTCGCCGCCAACTGGGTCACCGGCGAGGTCCTTCGCTGGATGAAGGAGCGCAAGGTCTCGAACGAGGAGGCGCTGTCGTTCTCGGTTTCGCCGGAGCGCCTCGCGGGGTTGATCCGGCTCGTGGACGCGGGAGAAGTGTCCGCGGCCTCCGCCAAGGAAGTCCTCGCCGCGATGCTCGATTCGCCGGCCGACGCCGCCGCGATCGTCGCCGAGAAGGGGCTGGGCAGCATCCGCGACACGGGCGCGCTCGAAGCCGCGGTCGCCGAGGTCATCGCCGGCAATCCGTCGCAGGTCGAGCTCTACTGCTCGGGCAAGACGCAGACCTTCGGCTGGCTCGTCGGGCAGGTCATGAAGAAGACGGGAGGCCGGGCCGACCCGGCCGCCGTGCGCGAGGCGCTGACGCGCGCGCTCGGGTCCGGCGCATGATCCAGCTCTTCGGCGTCACGAAGAAGTACGGCCCCTTCCGCGACGCGCTCATCGACGTCTCGTTCGAGATCCAGGCGGGGGAGTTCGTGTTCCTGACGGGCCCGTCGGGTGCCGGCAAGTCCACGCTGCTGCGCCTGCTCTTCCTCGAGGAGCCGCCGACGTCCGGCCAGATCCTCGTCAACGGGCGCAACATCGGCGTGCTTCCGCAGAGCCAGATCCCGTACCTGCGCCGCACGATGGGCGTCGTGTTCCAGGACTTCAAGCTGATCGGCCGCAAGACCGTCTTCGAGAACATCTCCTTCGTGCAGAACGTGCTGGGCCTGGCGCGCGCCGAGCAGAAGCGCCGCGCGTACCACGTGCTCAAGCGCGTCGGCCTCCACCACCTGATGAACGCGTACCCGGACGAGCTTTCGGGCGGCGAGCAGCAGCGCGTCGCCATCGCGCGGGCGATCGTCAACGAGCCGACGGTGCTCCTGGCGGACGAGCCCACGGGCAACCTCGACCCCGTCCTCGCCGAGGAGATCATGCGGCTCTTCGTCGAGTTCAACATCCGCGGCACGACGGTCGTTGTGGCGACGCACGACGTCGAGATGATCCGCCGGATGGGCAAGCGCACCCTCACCCTCGAGCGGGGCCACCTGCACGACATGGACCGCGCGCGGGAGAGCGCGCCGATGGTGCGCGAAGCGCCCTTCCTGCCGCTGTCCTGACCCATGGCGAGCCCCCGCTACGTCTTTGGCGAGGCCTGGTCGATCTCGCGGTCGAGCCCGCGGCAGACCGCGGCCGCGATCACGCTGATCGCCCTGGCGCTCTACGTGCCGGGCCTGCTGGCGCTGCTCTCGCGCAACCTCGGCCGCCTGGCCGTTGCCGAGCCCGAGCCGACGTCGGTCGTGGTCACGCTGCAGCCGGAGGCGGACGCGGCGGCGTTCGCCGCGAAGCTCGCGCAGGACCCGCGAATCAAGACCGTGCGCACCGTCGGCAGCGAGGCGGCCCTCGAGCGCTTCCGGCGGGCCTATCCGGACCTCGGCAACGCCCTGTCGGACCTGAAGGAAGCGCCCTTCCCGCCGTCGCTCGAAGTCGTCCTGAAACCGGGGGCCTCGGCGCGCACCGCGCCGGAGATCGCGGCCACGGCCCGGCTCTGGACGGGTGTCGAGTCGGCGGAGTCGGAGGAGGAATTTTCGCGCCGCTTCCGGGACGCCATCGCGCTCGTGCGCAACGCCGGGCTCTTTCTCGGAGGAGTCCTGACCCTCGCGGCGGTGCTCTCGGTCGCCTCGGCGGTGCGCCTGGCGCTCGATCTCCATCGCGACGAGGTCGGGATCATGCGCTTGATGGGCGCGACCGAGTCCGCGATCCGCGCGCCGTTCTGGCTCTACGCGACAGCCGAAGGGTTGATCGGCGGCGGTGTCGCCCTCGGGCTCCTGTACGCGACGTATCGCTTCGCCACTTACTGGCTGGCGCGCGAGCCCCACCCCGTGCTCTCGGTCCTGTGGGTGGGGTTCCTCAGCGTTCCCACGGCACTGCTGCTGCCCGCAGCGGGCGCGGCCGCCGGCCTCGTCGGCAGCTTCCTGTCGCTCGGCAAGCGCGAGACCCGCCGCGCCACGCGCATCGTCTGAGCGGGGGCGCGAGCCGCCGTTTTGGTCATGCGGCGAGCAGGCTCTTCAGGGCCATCAATAGGAAGAACGCGATCACCACTTCGCTGACGATCCAGGAATTGGTCGTCATCCAGCCGCGCGCCTTCGGAAGCAGTTCCTTGGCGCGCCGTCCGAGGGCGATCAGGAGGAACAGCGGGATGCCGGCCAGCAGGACCGTGAGACCGACGAAGAGCAGGCTGTGCCACCACGGAGCATCATGGTGGGCGAGGTAGGCGCCCACGGTCGCCATGCTCAGCAGATCGCCCGGCAGCAGCAGGAACAGCAGGACTCCAATCTTCAGGGCGAAGAGCGGCGTGGCCGTTTCGAGCTTCGCCATCCACCGCGGCGGCGAGGTGTTGCGACGTTGCCGGAAGACCCTCCACGCGAGAAACAGGAGCAAGACCACGATCGCGAGGTCCACGGCGCGCTCGATCCGGTCGTCTCCCGGGAGCGGCGACGCGTGTTTGCCCAGGAGTCCGGTGAGCCAATAGGCGGTGGTCACGCCGATGGCCGTGGCGGCTCCGGCGCCGAGAAGGAAAGATGCCGAGTCGCGTCGAGGGTGCACGCCCGTCGCCAGCAGGATCGCCGTCACGATCTGCGGTCCCGTGACCATGACGAAGGCCATGGGCAGGACGATCGGCACGTCGTTCATGGCTGGCACCCGAGAGCATGTCGCAAGAAGGAGACAGGCGGCAATGGCCGATCCTCAGGCGTCGTGCTGACAGCCTGATGCAGTTGCGTCAGGCGGTTCCGGAGAGGCCTTGGAAGAATTGGGCCGCGTTGGTATCCTACGGCGCCCTGCAATTGAAAAGGAGTGTTCATGAAATTCAAGTTCCCCGAAAAAGTCGAGCCTGCGTTCAGGACGCTGCGGCCCTTCCTCGCCGCTGCCGCCCTGCTCCTCGCGTCCGCTTCCGCGTCCGCGCAGGACACGTTTCCCGGAAACGTGCCCAACACGTTCCGGCTCTATGCCGGCGGCATGTACGCCTGGTTCAACACGACCGTGACCTTCCAGGAAAACCTGACTCCCGGAGGGCCGATCGGCGAAGGCGTCGACATGGAGGGCCTGGGGCTGCTGCAATCCTCGAGGCCCGGCTTCGCGGCCCGGGGCTACTGGAACTTCCTCGGCCCCCTCTCTCTCGATTTCGGCTACACGGGCTTTCGCCGGAGCCGCTCGAGCGCGTTCTCGGTGGACATCCCCTACGGCGACGTGATTTACACCGCGGGCGCCTCCGCCTCGGCCTCCGCGAGCTCGGACCTTCCGTATGTCGACTTCCGCTTCAACTTCTTCCATAACGAGCACACGCAATTCGGCGTCTCTCTCGGTGCCGCCTACGTGGTCCTGAAGGCCGAGCTCGAAGCCTCGGCGGGAGTCGTCGGGCCCGGAGGCCCCATCGTCGGGCAGACGGTGACCAGGACGGCGAAGGAAGAGCTGCCGGTGCCGCTGCTCGGCCTCAAGTTCGACCAGGAACTGGGGGAGGGGCTCTCCGCGGGCCTGATCTTCAACGGCATCTTCGCGCCGGTTTCGCCGTACACGGGCGCGGTGTTCGACGGCGAAGCGCACGTCGACTGGTTCGCGTCGAAGAACTTCGGCGTCAGCGCGGCGTTCAACTACCAGAGGTTCAGCCTGAAGAGAGAACAGACGAACACGTACGTCAAGTTCGCGTATTCGTACTACGGGCCGCGCCTCTACGTGACCCTCAGCTTCTAGAGCGGCCGGGCGGCATAGGCCCGGGACCAATGCCGCCCGACCCCGCCCGGGGTCGGACGCCGCGAGTCTCGCGACGCGGCGGTGTTTCCCCTTCAGGGCTCGTCGAACCGGGGCCCTGTCCGAGAATGGCGAGTTTCGTTATTCGGCCCCAGCGTCGGGGCAGGAGCCATGCCAGACGGCAGCGCCCGGACCCGATCGTCGTCGCTCGGAATTCGCGCTATCGAGCGATATGCTTCCCGATCGAAGGTCGGTTCCCTTCGACGATTGCGACTTCGTGGACGGGCGTACGTACGATGACGAAATGGACAGCGAGAAGAAAGCGCACCTGAAGGAGAAAGCGGCCGAGGAGCTTCGGCTGTTCTGGATGATCGCCGCGTACCTCGCGGCCTTCTTCGTGGCGTTCCTCACGTACCGGCGACTGATCTCCCGCGAGTTCGGGGTCAGCTCGTTCCACTACGGTTACGCGCTGATCGAGGCGGCCATCATCGCCAAGGTCATCCTCATCGGCAAGGCGATGGGGCTCGGCAGGAAGGACGTCCGCCGGAGCGTGGCGTTCAAGGTCCTGCGCTCGTCGCTGGTGTACGGCGTCCTCGTGGCGGTCTTCGCCGTCCTCGAGCACGTCATCGAGGGCATGGTGCACGGCAAGTCGTTGGTCGCGAGCCTCGAGGCGTTCCGGGACACCGGGATCTACGAAATCCTCGGCAGGGGCCTGGTCATCTTCGTCGCCTTCATCCCGTTCTTCGCGTTCTGGGAGCTGGGGAGCCTGACGGGCGAGACGAAGCTGTTCGACTACTTTTTCAAGAAGGGGGCAGCCGCGAAATCCGGTTGATTGCGCGCCGTGTCACGAAGGAGATGTACATTTCGTTTCTTACACTCGACTCGGTGGGTAGTGGTCGCTAACGGAAAAGGAGGAAACGTGGTCAAGACGAGGTTTCGAACGCTTCTGTCTCTTCTGATCTGTCTGGCGGCGAGTGCCTCGGCTCTCGCTCAGTCGTCGGACAAGAAGCCCAACATCGTGTTCATCATGGGCGACGACATCGGGATCATGCAGCCGGGCATCTACCACCGCGGCCTGATGGTGGGCGAGACGCCCAACATCGACCGCATCGGCGCCGAAGGCGCGCTCTTCCAGACCTACTACGCCGAGGAAAGCTGCACGGCCGGACGCAACGCCTTCTTCACGGGCATGCATCCGCTGCGCACGGGCATGATTCCGCCGCAGCTGCCCGGCAGCCCTTCCTATCTGCGGCCCGGCACGCCGGCGCTCGCGTGGTTCCTGCGGGATCTCGGCTACAACACCGGCGAGTTCGGCAAGAACCACCTGGGCGATCACACCGATGCGCTTCCGACGGCGCACGGGTTCCACGAATTCTGGGGCTACCTGTATCACCTGGACGCGATGCAGGGCGTGAGCTTCCCGGACATCAACAAGACGCCGCTCTTGCAGACCGTGGCGCCCCCGTGCAAGAACACGCCGATCCCCGGCCTCGCCGAGGTGCCGGGAGCCGTGGACCCGGCGACGACGACCTGCCTGACGCCGCCGCGCCCGGTCATCTGGTGCACGTCCTCCGATGGAACGGCGAAGAACCAGACCTGCAAGGACCAGGGGCCGCTGACGCTGGAGCGCTCGAAGACCGTGGACGAAGAGATCTCGGCCAAGGTCATCGACTTCATCGACCGCAACGACCCCAAGAAGACCAACAAGCCGTTCTTCGTCTGGTACAACCCGGCTCGCATGCACGTCACGACTGTCCTCTCGGACAAGTACCAGGCCATGGTCGGCGAGCCCGGCGGCAAGGACTGGGGCATGAACGAGGCCGGCATGAAGCAGATGGACGACAACATCGGCCTCGTGATCAAGAAGCTCGAGGACATGGGTCAGCTCGACAACACGATTCTCTGCTTCACGACCGACAACGGAGCCGAGACCATCAGCTTCCCCGACGGCGGGACCACGCCCTTCAAGGGCGGCAAGCTCTCGACGTGGGAAGGCGGCATGCGGGCTCCGATGCTCGTGCGCTGGCCGGGTCACATCAAGCCGGGGACGATCCTCAACGACATCTTCGCGTCCCTCGACTGGCTGCCGACGCTCGTCAACCTCGCCGGCGGTCCGAAGGGCGACGGGCTGAAGAAGAAGATCGAGTCCGGGACCTATCCCGGGATCGTCAAGACGACACTCGACGGCGTGGATCAGGCCGACTACCTGTTGGGCAAGACGCAGAAGTCGGCGCGCGATACGTTCTTCTACTACTCCGGCTCCCATCCTTCGGCGGTCCGGTACAAGAACTGGAAGATCTACTTCGCCATGGTCTCCGACGACCCGGCCGGCTTCATCGCGGGCGTGATGCCATATTCCTGGGCGCAGGTCGTCAACATCAAGCGCGATCCCTTCGAAACATCCATCGGTCAGCAATACAAGACCCTGATGGGCATGGGCGGCGTTCTGGCCGGACCCTATACCGCCTACCTCTATGACTGGAACATGCTGCCCATTGGTCAGTCGCTCTGGCTGCACGAGCTCGAGACCTACCAGACGTACCCGCCGATGCAGGATCCGGCGAGCTACAACCTGTCCCAGGTCATGAGCGAGCTCAAGAAGGCGCAGAAGGTCCCCGGACAGTAGTCGAAGGACGGATCATCGATCATTCGCGGGCGGTCCGAAAGGGCCGCCCGCTCCATCCCGGTGGCTCGACGGCCCTCAGAAGCCTTTCGGTTTTTTGCAGGCGGTGTGCCCGGGATGCCGGCCCCCGACCGTTGGTCCTGGAATCCGCTCCCTGAAACCTGCCGTTCGTCGATCCTCCGTCGGCCGTCGCCGACGGGGACCGATCAAAAGGAGGCTCGACGCGTCACAGTCGAGGCGCTCTCGACGCGCTGCGGCGGCCAGGGCGTCACGATCTTCTTCGGCATGGCCAAGCCGGTGCCCGCGCCGCAGATCGGGTCGGCGAAGCCGTACTAGAGTTCGGCCAGGAGAGGAGAGGTCATGATCCGAATCCGTACCGCTCTCGCCGTACTCGCTCTGGCCGTCGTCTCGTCCTCGGCCGCCGTTCGCGCCCAGGATCCTCTGCCGTCCTGGAACGACGGCGCCGCCAAGAAGGCGATCGTCGAGTTCGTCCAGACGACGACGAACCAGGGGAGCCCGAAGTTCGTCCCGGCCGAGGAGCGCGTCGCCACGTTCGACCAGGACGGAACGTTGTGGGTGGAGCATCCGGTCTATTCGCAGGTCATGTATTGCCTCGAGCGGGTCCCGGCGGTGGTCAAGGCGAAGCCCGAGCTCGCCGGCGTCGAACCGTTCAAGACGGTGATGTCCGGCGATCGGGAGGCCATCGCGAAGCTGTCGACAGCGGACCTCGAGAAGATCGCGGTCGCCACGCTGACCGGCATGTCGGTCGACGAGTTCACCGCCGAAGCCACGAAGTGGACGGCAGCGGCCAGGGACCCGCGCTGGAAGCGGCCCTACACGGAGCTGACCTATCAGCCCATGCAGGAAGTGCTGAAGTACCTGCGCGCCAACGGCTACAAGACCTACATCGTGACGGGCGGCGGGCAGGATTTCGTCCGGACGTATACGGAACGCGTCTACGGCATTCCCCCCGAGCAGGTCGTGGGCACCGCGGGAGCGACCAGGTACGGCTACGACAAGGACGGCCGCCCGGTCCTGACCAAGGAGCCCAAGCTCGTCCTGAACGACAACAACGGGGGAAAGGCCGAGGGCATTCACCTCATGATCGGCCGGCGGCCCCATGCGGCCTTCGGCAACTCGACTGGCGACCAGCAGATGCTGGAGTACACCGGAGCCGGCGACGGCGCGCGGCTGATGATGCTCGTGCTGCACGACGACGCAAAGCGGGAGTATGCCTACGGTCCGGCCGCCGGGCTTCCCGACACGAAGGTCGGCACCTTCACGCAGGCGCTCTACGACGAGGCGAAGAAGAAGGGCTGGACGGTCATCAGCATGCAGAAGGACTGGAAGCAGATCTTCTCCTTCGAGAAGTAGCTCCGGGAACACCGGTTGCAACTGGCTGGTCCGCGCCGACTCTTCGTCGTGATCCTGATCGCCGCGGCTGTCGGCCGGACGAGCAGTCTGTTCGGGCAGGCAGCGGCGCCGGCGGCGCATCCGTGGAACGAGCTCGACGCGTCCTGGATCTCGGTTCGCCTCGGCGCTGCAATCATGGAGGACGGCGCGTTCTACTCGCAGAACGCGGCCAGCAAGGAGCAGGTCGGACAGCTGACCCCGGAGGGGCTCTTCCGGGTCGACGAGCTCTCGCTCTCGGGGCAGATCAAGTTTCCGCACCCGTGGCGCTACGAGGTGGCCGGCGACTACAAGGGTCTCGATCCGACGAGCGCCTCGTCCTGGACGCTGACGTACGCCTACCTGGCCATTCCCCTCGGCGCGCTCGGCTCGGTGACGGTCGGCAAGCAGAAGGAGGGCCTCGGCATGGAGATGCTCGAGAACGGGCGGGACCTCCCGTTCATGGAGCGCTCGACGATGTCGACGGCCTTCGCCTTCGTGGATTCGCACATCGTCGGCATCCGGTTCTCCGGCACGGCCGCGGCCGGGCGCATGACGTGGTCCGCGGGCTGGTTCAACAACTGGCTCGCGGACGACCTTTCTTTCGACGAGAGCGGCAACATCTTCGGCGGCCGCGTCACGGGCCTGGCCGTCGAGCAGGATGGCGGGCGCCGGCTCCTGCACCTGGGTGCTTCGGCCGTCTACAGGCAGTCGAAGGGCCAGGACTTCCGCCTCAAGAGCGTGCCCGAGGTCTACGAGGCTCCGAATTTCGTCGACACGGGGTCCTTTCCGGCAGAGAGCGGCACCTCGGTCGCCGGCGAGCTCGCGTTGGTCGAGGGGCCGGTCACGGTCTCGGGCGAATACACGTACACGAGCATCGACTCTCCTCAGGCGGGCGATCCGCGCTTCTCGGGCTACTACGCGATGGCGTCATGGGTGATCACGGGCGAGACGCGCCCCTACGACCACTTGCAGGGCGTGTTCGGCAGGATCACCCCGGCGGCGCCCCTCTCGTTCAAGCACAGCGGGCTCGGAGCCTGGGCGGTCGCGGCGCGCTACTCGAGCGTCGACCTGACGAGCGGCATGGTCCAGGGCGGGAAGTTCGATCGCCTGAGCGGCGCGCTCTCCTGGTACCCGACGGACCATGCGCGCTTCGAGTTCAACTACGGCTACGGGAAGCTTGCGCGCGCGGGAGTCGTCGGCCGCACAAACTTCTACCAGCTGCGGTTGCAACTTCAGTTGTAAACTGACTTGGTCATGTTTGGGCACCTAAGTGACTTAATCTGACTAGAGGTGATTGACGAATACGAAGGTGCTTACCGCGCATTGTGCCGCTGGCGCTTGCGACGAAAGTCGATCGAATGGCGGCTCGCCTGGAACGCTCCCGGGGCTGGATCGTGAAACAGGCACTGTCGACCTGGATCGATCAGGAAGAGGAGCGCAGCCGCCTGACTCGCGAGGCCCTGGCCGACGTGGATGCCGGGAGCGTCATCGCCCACCAATCCGTGCAGGCGTGGGCCGATAGCCTCGACACCGACCAACCGCTGCCGCTTCCGCGCTGATGGATTTGAGGTGGACGAGCAAGGCGCTCTCCGACCTGTCGCGGCTGTATGAGTTCCTGGCTTCTGTGAACAAGCTCGCCGCGGCACGCATCGTCCAATCCTGACCGCTGCACCGGCCACAGCGGGCCGGCTTCCCTTTGACCGTCGAGCTGGCCAGCGGTGGTCTTCTGAAGCAATCCTGGGCGAAGGTCAGCCAGATTCGCACGTTGTCCGTCGAGCGCCTGGGTGAACGCCTCGGCCGCGTGTCGCCGGAGGAGCTTCTTCGCGCCGTAGAAGGTCTCCATGAGATCATCGCGGCCTGACATCGCGCGGGAACCCCGTCGAGCATCGAGGGACACGCGAAATGGAGACTGAATCCTCCGCGCCGGACCACTTCTCCCTCGTTGCAGGGGGGCCGTGGCACCGCTTTCAGGAGAAGCTGGGCCTGTTGGAGCCGAGCTCGCTGAAGGTCGGCCGGCGGGCGGCGCTCTCCACGCTCCTGACCTGGTTCCCGCTGCTGGCGCTCTCGGCGGCCCAGGGCCTGGCGACCGGCCACGCGGTGAAGGTCCCCTTCCTCCACGATTTCGCGGCGTACACGAGGTTTCTCGTCGCCATACCGCTGCTGATCCTGGCCGAGGGGCTGGTCGGTCACGAAATCGCGGCCGTGGCGGCTCACTTCGGCCGCTCGGGGCTCATCTCCGAGTCGGATAGGCCAGAGTACGTGTCGGCGCTGGAGCGGGCGCGGAGGATGCGCGACTCGACGCTGGCCGAAGTCGTCCTCCTCGCGATGGCGGCCGGCAGCGCCGTTCTCGTCGTCGAGGAGTTTCCTTTCGGCTTCTCCACGTGGCGATCGTTCGTGTCGGCGGCGGGCCACACGCGCACGCTCGCGGGATGGTGGTACCTGGTCGTCGGAGTGGCGTTGTTCCAGTTTCTCCTGTGGCGCTGGCTCTGGCGGCTCCTGATCTGGTACGGCTTCCTCTGGCGAATGTCGAGGCTCGATCTGCGGCTGATCGCGACCCATCCGGACCGCGCGGCCGGGCTCGGGTTCGTGGGGGACGGCCAGCGCTTCTTCTGGATCATCGTCTCGGCGTTCTCCTTCACGGCCGCGGGCGTACTGGGCGACGAGATCGTTTATGGGGGAGTGCCTCTCGTGGATTTCAAGTTCCTGATCGGCGGCTACGTCGCGCTGGTGCTCGCGGTGTTTCTCCTGCCGCTGACGATGTTCGCGCCGGCGATGGGCCGGGCCAAGCGCAGGAGCCTGCACGAATACGGCGCCCTCGCGGTGCTGCACAACCGCCTCTTCGACGACAAGTGGGTGCAGGGCCAGCACGGGCAGGGGGAGGTCCCGCTCGGCGCGCCCGAGATCTCGTCGCTCGCGGACCTCGGCGGCGGGTGCGATCTTCTTTACCGGATGCGGCCGGTCCCCTTCGACCCGAAAGATGCCATTGCGCTCGGGTTGGCCGCACTGGTTCCTCTGACGCCCCTGGTGCTGACCGTGCTTCCGGTTCCGAAGTTGCTCGACATGGTCCTCAAGATGGTGGTCTAGAAGAGTCTCAATTCTCAGGACGGAGGATGACCGGCTGGTTCGCTCAGCCTGACGGTCAGCTCTCCCGGGAAGACGGCTTCGGTCTACTGCGGCGGCTGCTGCGTCGGGGGCGCGCTTCCGTCGGTCGCGGCGGGCATCGTCGGCACGCCATTGTTCATCGTCGCGTTGGCCGGGCCCCACGCGTCGGCGGTGCCGGGTGTTCCCTCGTACTGCCAGTTGCCGGCCGGGGCGCCGCTGATCCCGGAATTGCTCCCCGTGCCGCCGCGGTGGCCGACGGCGTTCGCGTTCGTCGGCCCGGCCTGGCTGCTGCCGCCCGAAGCCGGAGGAGTTCCGATTTCGACGACGCTGTTGGTGCCCTGCATCGCGAAGTTGCCGATCTTCTTTTCGCCCATCAACCCCTGCTCCACCCAGAAGGCCTTGTCGCCCGTGAGCGGCGTGATCTTCCTGACGTCCGACTGGCGCAGGCTCATGAGCGTTCCATCCCTCCAGTCGTGGAACACGTAAGTATTGCCCTTGAGCGTCGGGTTGTCGCGGGCCGTCATGGTTCCGGATGGAGTGAGCTCGATCTGGTAGATGGTGTCCTGCGTGGGCCCGGTCAGCTGGGTGATCGCGAGGACCATCGCCTGCCGCAGGGCCGTCTGTTCTCCGTTCGGCCAGGCGTGGAACACGTATTTCCCGCCCACCAGGGCCGGCTTGTCGAGGGACACCATGGAGCCGGAGGGGTTGAGCTTGATTTTGTACATGTTCTGCTGAGCCTCGAGCGCGAAGGTGCAGGCGAGCAGGGCCATCGCGACGACGCCAATGCGGTTCCTCATGACTGACCTCCTGGAAGGAGAAATCGTATCACCCGAGGCGCTAGACTCGGAAAGATGCCCTTTTCACTCGCCCTCTGGAGGAGCCCGCCGATGAACGGCTACGAAATCAAGAAACCGCGCCGGGGTGCCATTGGCTCCCTCTGCCTTGCCGCCCTGCTTCTTACGGGTGCCTGCTCGCTCTTCCGCAAGCCGCAAACGGCTCCGAACATCGCCGCCCCGGGCCAGGGAAACCTGACGGTGTCGCAGCTGCAGAGCGAGCTCCTGCGGTTCGCCGACGACTACGCCTCGTCCGTCGCGCATGCCGCGGACGAGGCGGCGAAGATCGCGGGAACCCGGGAGGCGCTGGTGGCGGGCCTCAAGTGGAAGCTCGAGCAGGCCACCGCGGTCTACGTCAGCGCCACCGGGGAGAATCCCGTGTGGGACGCCCTGGACGTCGTCGTTCTTGCCGCCGTTTCCCGGATGGTGGTGGAGGACGCGAGGACGAGGGAGGAGTTCGGCGCCGCCGTCGTGCCGCTCATCCAGACCCATCGGGAGCTCGAGGCGGGCGCGTGGACCCTCGCGGACCAGATCCTCGAGCCCGAGCAGCGCCAGCAGCTCGAGGGCCTGATCGTCGAGTGGCGCGAGCAGAATCCCCGCGAGCGCAGCGTTGGTGCAATCCACTTTCGTGAATTCGCGCTGAAGACGGAGAAGGAAACGCAGAAGGGAAGCGGGTTGAGCAAGCTTGGCGCTGGCAGCGTTTTTACGCTCCTCCACATCGCAAGCGCGTCGTCGACCGCGCGTTCTGGCGGGGACTCGTGCTCATACTGACGCTGCTCGCGGGATCCGTGCTGGCCGCGCTGGCGTACCGTGCGATTGCTCGCAAGCTTTTCGCTCGGGTCGAGCCCGGTTCCCAGCCCAGCGGCGCGTGATTGCCGCCATGGTTATGATGCGCCCCGTGCGGAGCAAGGGACGGATCCTCGCGGCCCTGGCCGTCGCGGCACTCGTCTGCACCGCGAGCGCGTGCCGAGGGCGCTCCGATGCGCCGACGGGCACAGCGAAACCGATGCCCTCCGTGCCCGGCGCCGGTGCGAGCGCCGCCTTCGTCGGCCGCGAGGCCTGCAAAGGCTGCCACGCCGGGGAATACCGTCGCTGGAAGGGCTCGCACCACGACCTCGCCATGGAGGAGGTCTCCGAGAAGACGGTCCTCGGAAACTTCGACAACACGACGTTCACGCACTTTGGCGTCACCACCACGTTCTCGAAGCGAGACGGGAAGTTCTTTGCGAAGACCGACGGTCCGGATGGCAAGCTCCGCGAGTACCCGATCGCCTACACGTACGGCGTCTACCCGCTTCAGCAATACCTCATCGCCTTCCCGGGCGGCCGATACCAGGCGTTAAACGTCTGCTGGGACACGCGCCCGGCGAAGGACGGCGGCCAGCGCTGGTTTCACCTGTACCCGAAGGAGGAGGTGGCGCACGACGACCCCCTGCACTGGACCGGGCCGTACCAGAACTGGAACTACATGTGCGCCGACTGCCACTCGACGAACGTGAAGAAGGGGTTCTCCGCGGCGTCGAACAGCTACGCCACCACGTGGTCGGAGTTGAACGTCTCCTGCGAGGCCTGCCACGGACCGGGCTCGGCGCACGTGGCCTGGGCCGAGGCGGTCAAGGCAGGAAAGGCGAAGAAGAGCGACGCGGACAAGGGGATGGCCGTCCTCCTCAAGGATCCCGGCGGGAAGGCGACCTGGGACCTCGACATGAAGACCGGCCTCGCGAAGCGCAGCGTGCCCCGGACCTCGCAGTTGGAGATCGAGATGTGCGCGCGCTGCCACGCCCGTCGCTCGGTCGTCGCCGCCGACTATGCCTTCGGGCAGCCGCTCATGCAGACGTACCGTCCGGCCCTGCTCAGCGAAGGGCTCTACTTCCCGGACGGACAGATCCAGGACGAGGTCTACGAGTACGCCTCGTTCCGGCAGAGCAAGATGCACGCGGCGGGCGTGAGCTGCTCGGATTGCCACAACCCGCACGATCTCAAGGTGCCCGTGTCGGCCGACCGCGTGTGCGCCGCCTGCCACCTCAGGGAGAAGTTCGACAGTCCCGCGCACCACTTCCACAAAGCGAATTCGACCGGGGCGAGCTGCGTCTCCTGCCACATGCCGACGCGCGACTACATGGTCGTGCATGCGCGCCACGACCACAGCTTCCGCGTGCCAAGGCCGGACCTCTCGGTTTCGATCGGGACGCCGAACGCCTGCACGCAATGCCACAAGGAGAAATCGAGCCAGTGGGCTGCGGACGCGGCGCTGAAGTGGTGGGGCGGAAAAATCCGGACCGAGCCGCACTACGGGGAGATCATCCATGCGGCCGAGGAGGAGCTGGCGGGGGCCGGTGCGGCGATCCAGAAATTCGTCGAGGATCCCGGGAGGCCTGCGATCCGCCGAGCGACCGCGGCGTCGCTGCTCGGCCGCAACCGCGGCACGGGCAACCGCGAAGCGCTCTCGCGGGCGCTCGCGGACCCCGATCCCCTCGTCCGCGACGGGGCGCTCTCTGCGGCCGAGGCGGTGGAGCCCGCGGAACGGCTTGCCCTCGTGTCGCCGCTCCTGCGCGATCCCGTGCGAACGGTGCGCATCGCCGCCGCCCGCGCGCTCGCTTCGGTGCCGAAGGACACGATGAATTCCTCGGAGCGAGCGGCCTTCGAGGCGGGGCTCGCGGAGTACGTGCAGTCGCAGATGGTGGACGCCGACCGGGCGGAGGCCCACCTGAACCTGGCCGGGGTCTACGTCGAGCAGGGCGAGCTCGACCGGGCTGAGGGCGAGTACCGGACGGCGCTGGCGCTCATGCCGGCCCTGGCCGGGACTTACGTCAACTTCGCGGACCTCTACCGGCAGAAGGGCCGCGACGATGAGGCCGAGAACGTGCTGCGCCAGGGCCTCGCGGTGGCGCCAAAGGACCCCGGCATCCACTACGCCCTGGGCCTGACTTTCGTTCGGCAGAAGCGCATGCCCGATGCGCTCGTGGAGCTCGAGCGGGCAGCCAAGCTGCCCCCGGAGCGGGTCCGGTACGTGTACGTGTACGGCGTGGCGCTCGACTCCGCGGGCCAGACCGGGCGCGCTCTCGAGGTCCTCGCGGGGGCGCATGAGGGACACCCCGGCAACCGCGAGATCCTGCTTGCCCTGGTCTCCATGAACGCGAAGGCCGGGAGATGGGCGGCGGCGATCGGCTACGCGAAGAAGCTCGTCGAGCTCGATCCGCAGGACCCCGAAGCGCGGCAGGTGCTCGACCAGTTGACCGGCAAGCGCCCGGCTGGCGCCGGAAGCCTGCCTCCACGCTGACGCGGATCGACCTGAAGTCGCACGCCCGCCTGCCTTTCTCCGGGTATAGACTCCTCGGCGCATTTCACCTGGGCTTCGCCGGCGGAATCGACGGCTCAAGGGTGATGCGGAATAAGGAGTATCGGAAATGAAACGATGGATTCTCGTGGTGGGCCTGGCGGCAGTCTCGGCATCGCTGGCGATCGCTCAGCAGGCAGCTCCGACCAAGGCGCCCAAGGAATCGGAGATGAAGAAGCTCGAGGGAGACGTCGACAAGGACGCCAAGAAGGTCGGCACCGACGTGTCGGCCGGCGCCAAGGACGTTGCCAAGGAAGCCGACAAGACGGGTAAAGCCGTCGGAGCCGATGCGAGCAAGGCGGGCAAGGACGTCGCCAAGGACACCTCCAAGGCGGCCAAGGCGACGGGGACCGAGGCGAAGAAGGTCGACGCTGGCGCCGCGAAGGCCGGCAAAGCGGTTGGAGCCGATGCGAGCAAGGCTGGCAAGGACGTCTCCAAGGACACCTCCAAGGCGGCCAAGGCGACCGGCGCCGATGCGAGCAAGGTGGGCAAGGACGTCTCGACGGGCGCCAAGGACGCGGACAAGGCCGTCAGCGGCGAAGCGAAGAAGATCGAGGGCAAGGACAAGCCGGTACCGACGCCGAAACCGTAACGAGGAGTTGGGGACGGTCGGGGGAGTCCGGGGGAGTCGGGGAGGCGGGCCCTTCCTAACTCTTCCCAACTCCTCCCGACTCGTCCTGATCCTCCGGGCCCGCCTTCACCTCGACGACCTTCTCCCGCCCCTTCTTCTTGAAGTGGGGAAGGTCGGGCTCCCCGAGCAGTCGGGCGAGGCCCTCCCAGCCGCGGACGTGCTCGCACACGACCTTGAGGGCCGAGGTCAGCGGCACTGCGAGAACCGCGCCGGAAACGCCCCAGATCGTTCCCCAGAAGATGAACGCGATCATCACGGTCAGGGGAAAGAGCCGCACCTTGCCGCCGACGATGAACGGCGTGAGCACGTTGCCCTCGAGAAACTGCATCAGGCAGTAGACCGCCAGGACGACCAGGGCCTTCTCGCCATCGAACTGGAAGTACGCCACGGCCACGGCGGGAACGGTCGAGAGGATCACGCCGACGTAGGGCAGCAGGATCGCGATCCCGGCGATCGGGCCGAGGACATAGTAGTAGTTGATCCGCAGGACCATCAGGGCGAGCGTCGTGGCGCCGGCCATGATCATCATGACGAAGGAGAGCCCGGTGGCATAGGCGGTCATCGTGCGGGAGATCGCGCCCGTGACGTCCGCCTCGCCCAGCCGTTCGTTGCGCGTGAAGATGCCGGCCAGAACGCGGCCGAACTTTTCCCGGTCCTTCAGCATGAAAAAGGTCAGGAAGGGGATTGCTGCGGCGTACAGAATGATGCCGAGCGTGGCGCCGACCTGGGCGAAGAGCGCGCGGGTGGTGTCGAGCTGGGATTCGGTGAGCTTCACCTCCCGGACGCCGCGCGAATCCTCGGGGAGGATCGAGCCCATGCGCTCGCGCAGCCCGTTGACGAACTCCATGACCCGGGTCAACAGGTCGCGTATCCGCGTCTGGTAGCGGGGCAGCTCGGCGAAGAACTGGTTCAGCTGTGCCGTCACGTTGATGACGAGCAGCGCCACGCCGCCCACGATCACGAAGAGGATGAGCAGGATCGCGAGCACCCGGGGCACCCCCGCGCGCTCCAGGAGCGACACGAATGGGCGCAGCGCGAAGGAGAGGAAAAGCGCGAACGCGATCGGGATGAGCAGGGCGCGGCCGTAGTAGAGGAGCCCGACGACCGCTGCGGTCGAGATGACGGTGAGGCCGACGATCCGGGGGGGCGGCGGGCCGGGGGGCGCCGCCGCCTCGGCCGCCTGCGGAGTCAAAAAACCCCCTCTTGGGGAGGGGGTTGGGCGATGCGCTCCGAGGTCCTTCGGATCACGTTCCCGAAACGAGCGTCACGACGATCTGGGCGCGGCGGTTCTTCGCGCGGCCCTCGGCGGTGGCGTTGTCGTAGGCGGGCTCGGATGCGCCCCTGGATACGGCCGAGATGCGGCCGGGATCGATGCCGTGCCGTGTGACGAGGTACTGCTTGGCGGCCTCGGCGCGCTTCATGCCGAGCTCGGCGTTGGCCTGCTCCGCGGAGGAGTTGTCCGTGTAGCCGAGGACGACGGCCGTGGCGTTCAGGTCGTTTTTCATCCTCAGCGCGACGCCGTCGAGCACGGCCTTGGCGATGTTGGTCAGCCGCGCGCTCTTGCCGTCGAAGAAGATCTCGTCGGTGGTGGTCCGAGGGGCGGGGCGGGGCGGCGGTTGCGGGGCCGGCGCGGCGGCGGCGGGCGCGGCGACCGCGACGCTCGGCTGTTCGACCACCGGCTCGGCGGCCGCGGGAATCACGACGGGCGGCGGCGGCGCGGGGGGCCAGGCGGCGTAGGTGAAACCGAGGATGCCGCCGAAGGGATTCGGATTGACGCCGTGGTCGAAGAGGATGTTGAGATTCGTGCTGAGGGCGCCGGAGACACCCCATCCCGATTTGCCGAACCAGATCCGGGCGCCCGTGTTCAGGGTCGCCCAGGCGGGCTCGGGCCGATCCCCGCCGTCGGGAACGGTGTAATACACCTCGCCGATCAGGTGGATGATTGACACGGGGACCTCGGCTCCGAAACCGAAGACGAGCTTGTTCGGGATGCGGACGTCGGCCGACGGCTGGCCCACGAGCGTGTACGACACCATGCCGGTGAAGAACGACTTGGTCACCGCGGCGCCCCACTCCCAGTCCGACTTGCCGGAGTTGAGCGAGGTGATGACCGCTTCGTCGCCGTTGCCGACCCGGGCATTGCCGACCGAGAATTGCCCGACGAACCAGCCGGCAAAGCGCAGATCCACGTCCGTCTCGGAGTGGAAGCTGATCTTGGTACCAACTCGCATCTTCGATCCGCCGCTGACGTCGATGGGCCCGGACAGTCCGACGCCGTCGATGGTGCCGCCCTGCCAGCCGCCGCCGCTGCGGAACGTCTGACCGCCGCCGGCGACCCAGACCGACCACCAGTTGGTCAGGCCCAGTCCCACCGAGCCGGCTCCGCCGAACTGCGTGAAGTACCGGGAGTTCGAGGGCTGGTCCGTATAGATCTGCCCGGCCGTGCGCGGCAGGTACCAGCCATAAAGCCCCAGCGTGAGCTGCCCTGCCCGGGGGCCGTCGGCCGTGGTCATCGTGAAGAGTCCGATGTCGCCGCCCGCGTTGGGGGCGATGACGGCGGGCTGCGCGAAGGCAGCGGCGCCGACCAGGCCGATGAGCATGCCGAGGAGCACGGTCCGCTTCGCCATCAGTGTCTCCTTTCGAACCGGGAACGGGAAACGTAGCTGCCGAATAGAATAAGACTAAATTCGCCGAATTGCCAAACATCTTCTGCTCGGGCAGGTGGGTGTCCTTCCGGACAGGTACCTTTGAGTCTCTCGGCTCCGGGCGAGTTGAAGCAGACGAGCGGGCCGGTCCGTTGGTGGGCGAAGAGTCGCGGTGTTGCCGGCCCGCCGCTGCTTAACTCGCCTTCAGGACGCGCGCGGCTTTGGAAGGGAAGCGGCTAGACCTTCGGTTGCATCACCAGGGACATCTTTTCCTGGAAGGTCCGCATGATGGCCGGGCCCCGGATGGAAGAGATGGCCTTCTCGGTGTAGCGGATCAGGTCGCGCACGGCCTCGACTCCGCGGCCCTTGTCGATCTCGGCGAGGGCCTGCTTGTAGGGCCGCTCGATGCCGGGCAGGTTCGCTTCCCCGATCGCCCCTTCGGCCTCCTGCTTGACCCGCGTGCACAGGATCATGAGGATCTTTTTCTCGTCGCCGAGCACCCCCGACGCCGGTGCGGCGGCCTGGGGCGAAGCGGCGCCGGGGCGCGCCGGAGCCTGCGCCGCGGCCGGAGCCGGATGGGCCGCCGGGACTGCGGCCGAGGCCGGAGAAGGCGCGGCCACGAGGGCCGCCGCCCGCGCCGTGGCGTCGCGCGGGCGCATGTCCACGAGATCGCTCGTCACGAGGCCGTACAGGACCTTGGCGGTTTCGAACGAGTTCGAGCTGGTGGCGCGGGACAGCTCCTCGACGCTCTTGCGCCCGTCGATGCGGATCACGAGGTTCCATTCGGGCGGCGAGAGCGTGACGGGCTCGCCCATGCTGCGCGGCTTCAGGACGGGGACGTGGTCGACGTCCGGGACCTTGCGCGCGAGGACCTTCCACTCGTCCAGGCGCCGGGCGGCTTCCATCAGCAGCGAGGTGTTCGTCCTGTCGATCGTGGACGTCTCGGTTTCCTTGCCGGGCGTGAACTGGAAGTCGCCGGTCGACCAGATTGCCAGGGCGTAGACGGCCTCTTCGCCCGTGACCCCGCCCAGCTCCGCGTGGACGATCCGGCCATTGCGCAGGTAGATGTAGCCCCGCTCGGCACCCCGGACCAGCATGAACATCCCGGTCTTTCCCGAGACCGAGACGAGCTGGATGATGTCGGGAACCGGGAGCTCCTGGATGGAACCCTGGAAAGACATAAGCCTTCAGATGCTAGCACCCCGGCGGGGCGCAGGGCAGGCTGGGAGGGCGGGATGTGTGGCGCGAGGGCTACCGGGGCGCAGCGTGAATGTGGCAGATTGCCACGGCCAATGCGTCGGCCGCGTCGAGGGGGATGCGGGCGCGCTGGCGGGAGAGCAGGGACAGCACCATTGCGCGCACCTGCCCCTTTTCCGCCTGGCCGTAGCCGACCAGCGCCTTCTTGACGAGGCGCGGCTCATACTCGAAAACGGGCAGGTCCGCGCGGGCGGCGGCCGCGAGCAGGACGCCGCGGGCATGGGCGAGCTTCAGGGCCGAGGCGATGTTTTTCGCCGCAAAGACGGTCTCGACCGAGACGGCCGCCGGGCCCTCCCGGCCGATGAGCGCGAAAGCCGCCACGGAGAGGAACTCGAGCTTGCCCGCCAGGGGCAGCTTTGCCGGCGGGCGCCAGACCCCGCAGCACTCGAGCGTGAGCCGCCCGCCCTCGAAGGCCACGATTCCGAAACCGGTCGCGACGGTGCCGGGGTCGAGGCCCAGGATCCTCACTATTTCTCGGCGGGCGCTTCCGCGAAGTCGAAATTCGCCCACACGTTCTGCACGTCGTCGTGGTCCTCGATCGCTTCCATCAGCTTCATCATCTGATCGGCCTTGCGCGAGTCGAGGGCGACTTCGGTCGTGGGGATCATCGAGATCTCGGCGACGGCCAGCGGCAGTCCCTTGGCCTCGAGCTGTTTCTTGACCTGCTCGAAGCCGTCCGGAGCGGTCTGGATCTCGTGGTACTGGTCCGTAGTCGCGACATCGTCGGCGCCCGCCTCGATCGCCGCTTCCATCACGGCGTCCTCGCTCGCCTTGTCCCTCTCGATCGCGATGTAGCCCTTCTTCTGGAAGAGAAAGCGCACGGAGCCCGCCTCGCCGAGGTTGCCGCCGTGCTTGGAGAAGATCGTCCGGATCTCCGGCAGTGTCCGGTTCTTGTTGTCCGTCAGCGTCTCCACGAGGACCGCCGTCCCTCCGGGGCCGTAGCCCTCGAAGGTGATCTCTTCATATGAGACGCCCGGCAGCTCGCCCGTGCCCCGCTGGACGGCGCGCTTGATGTTGTCGGCCGGCATGTTGACGGCCTTCGCGTCGTCGATCGCTTTGCGCAGGCGGGGGTTCGATTCGGGTGCGCCGCCGCCCTGCTTGGCCGACATCGTGATTTCGCGGATCAGTTTCGTGAAGACGCGCCCGCGCTTGGCGTCGGCCGCGCCCTTCTTGTGCTTGATCGTGCTCCACTTGCTGTGACCGGACATCGTGGACTCCTCAGTCAGTCGTTCGGGCGGATTATATGGGGTCGCAAGAGGGCAAACGGGAGACGGGAGACGACATGAGGGGCGCCTCTGCGTCTTCCGTCTTCCGTCTCCCGCAGGATCCCCGGTTCTCCTTGATTTAATTGCGTTTCCAGCGACAATAGGTTCCAGTCCATGCCGAAGAAGGTTCTTTTGATCGAATACGAGCCGCGCTACATCGAGCGGGTTCGCAATCTGCTGGCGCCGCTCGGGCACGCCCTGACCGAGGCCCACGACGGCGAGGCCGGGCTCCAGGCCTTCGGGGGCTCGAAATTCGATCTGATCCTCCTGTCCGGAATGCTCCCGCGTCTTCCGAGCGCGGAGGTCATCCGGGAGATCCGCAAGAAGGGGGGCGCCACGGCGCCGCCGATCATCCTGATGATGAGCGGGTACAAGGGCTCGAACCGAAAGGCCGACGCCCAGAAGGTGGGGGCCTTCGACATCCTGTTGCGCCCCTTTTCCGACCAGGATTTCATGGCGACCGTCCGGGACGCGGTGGACGCGACCGACGTGGGCGCAAAGACGATGCGGATCGAATCGTCGCAGATCGCCGCGGCCGCGTCGCCGCTGACGTCGTCGGACATTTTCTCCGACGTGCTCGACGAGCTGACCGGTGAGCTTCCGGCCGCCGCGCCGGCGGCCCCGGCCCCGCCTCTCGCTGCGCCCCCCACCCCGCCGGCGGCGCCGGCCCCCGCAACCCCGGCTCCCGCGCCCCCTGCTGCACCGGCCGCCCGGACTCTGCCGCCCGAGAGCGACATGGACAAGCGTCTGCGGGACACCCTCTCGGGCTTCCTGGGCTCGCGGCCCGGCGGGGCGGCGCGGCCGGCAGCGCCGTCCGACAAGACGCCCCTTCCTGGGATGCCCCCGGCCCCGCCGGCGCGCCAGAAACTCTCCTCGGACACCGACGTCGACAAAATCATCTCGGACACGCTGTCGGGCATGGTGGTGCCGCGTCCCAGGGCGCCAGCCGGCGCCACGCCCCCGCCCTCCTCCATCGCGCCGGCGGCGCCCGCCGCGCCGCGCAAGCGCGAAGAGCCGGCGGCGGCCGTCGCTTCGTCGGGGCCCGACCGTTTCGGCCAGTACGAGATCCTCGAGCGGATCGCCAGCGGAGGCATGGCCGAGCTCTACAAGGCCAAGCGCACGGGCGTCGAGGGGTTCCAGAAGATCGTCGCGATCAAGAAGATCCTGCCTCACCTGGCCGACGACGAAGAGTTCGTGACGATGTTCGCCGACGAGGCCAAGCTCGCCGCGCAGTTGAACCACCCGAGCATCATCCACATCTACGACCTCGGAAAGATCCAGGCCGGCGGCTACTTCATCGCGATGGAATACGTGGATGGACGCGACCTGCGCGCGATCCAGCAGGCGGGCCGCGAGATGGGCGTGCCCCTTCCGGTCCCGCTCGCCGTGTACGTCGCCTCCAAGGTGGCCTCGGCGCTCGACTACGCCCACCGGCGTCGCGACGCGGAGGGGCAGGAACTCAACATCGTCCACCGCGACGTGTCGCCGCAGAACATCCTGATCTCCTACGAAGGCGACATCAAGCTCTGCGACTTCGGCATCGCCAAGGCGGCTTCGAAAGCCTCGAAGACCCAGTCGGGGGCGCTCAAGGGCAAGATCCAGTACATGTCGCCCGAGCAGGCGTGGGGCAAGCCGATCGATCGCCGCAGCGACCTCTTCTCGCTCGGTGTCGTGCTCCACGAGCTGCTGACGGGCGAGCGGCTCTTCCGCGGCGACACCGACATGAACGTCCTCGAGAAGGTGCGGGCCGCCGATGTCCCGCCTCCCTCGCGCGCGAACCCGGAGGTCCCGCACAACCTCGATGCGGTCGTGTTGAAGGCGCTGGCCCGGGAGGCCGACGACCGCTACGCGAACGCGTCGGACCTGTTGCGCGACCTCGATTCGGTTCTCTACTCCTATACGCCCGCTCCGGGCAGCGCGGACGTCGCGATCTACCTCCACCGGCTCCAGGCCGAGGAGGGCTCGGCGGCCGAGGTGAAGGCGCGCGAGGTTGCGCAGGTGGCCCACGAAGCCGAGCCCGCCGCGCGCAAACGCAAGTCGAAGGGGGCGCCGGTTTCGCGCAAGGTCGGCGCGGCGCCGCGTCCGCCCGCGCCCCCGGCCCCGCCCCCTCACGAGCCGCCCGCTCCGATTGCGCCGCCGCCCCCGGCCCGGGAGCCGGCGCGCCCGGCGCCCGAGGTGTTCGGTTCGCTCGAGGGATCGGCGCAAGCCGAGAAGTCCAGCCGGACCCCGCTCGTCGTGGGCGTCGCCGCGGCTGCGGTGGCCCTGGCTGCGTTCCTCGCGTGGAAATTCATGAAGCCGCAGACGGCCGCCCCGGTCGCGGCCGCGAATCCGACACCCGGGACGACCGCCGTGAACCCGACGGCCGCACCCCTGGCCGCGGCGCCCGTGCCGACGGCGGCCGCGCCCGCGATCGACCCCAGGGCGGTCGAAGCCGAGGTGCAGCGGCAGCTCGCGGCCAGGCGCAAAGAGCTCGAGAAGACGGTCGTGGCCGAGAAGAATGCGGGCGCGAATGTCGCCGGGGCACCCGCCGCAGCGGCCACGGCGCCGCCCGAGCCCACGGCGGTGCCGACGATTCCGCCGACGGCGGTTCCGGTCCCGACGCCCGTGCCGACCGAGCCGCCGCCGCCCGCGATCGAGGCGCCGAAACCGGTCGCGGTCCCCGAGAAGGAACCGGAGACCCGCCGGGGCGACCTCGTGGGGCCCGGCGCCGACGTCATCGAGCCGGCGCTCATCTCGCCGCCGCGCATCGTCTATCCTCCGAGCGCTCGCCAGCAGCGGGCGGAGGGGAGGGTGGTCGTCATGGTGCTCGTCGACGAGAACGGCAAGGCCGTCGAAACGCGCCTGCAGCAGGGGCTCTCCCAGGCGGCGGTGAACGACGCGGTCCTCGCCGCCGTGCGCACCGCGAAGTTCCGGCCGGGCACGAAGAACGGCACCCCGGTCAAGATGTGGCGTCCCCTCATCGTGGAAGTGAAACCCTAATCCGGAGTCCGGAGTCGAGACGACTTGAGGAGGTCAACGGGCATGTCCCTTTCCAACGATCAGAAGAAGTTCTACGAAAATACCCTGGCGGTCACCAAGCACGAGATCCAGGAGCTCGAAGGCGAGATCCAGGAAGAGCTCGCGAAGGTGAAGGACCGGCTGGCCGAGCTGCAGACGGCGCAGAAGGCGGCCCGGCAGATGTACGACGCGGCCTGCCAGCGGCTCGGCGTCCGCAACGAGCTCGAAGAGGCCGAATCGCAGGGTTGATCCCCGTCGCGAGGGGAGCCGGGCTGCGGCGCTCCCCGTTGCTCCGAGCCCTTCCCGGATTTCTGGCGGCGGCCGGGCTCGCGCTCGGCTGCCGCTCGGAGCCTCGCGCGGCGGTGCGGGCGCCGGCCGCCCCGCGCCGCGTCGTCACGCTGGCTCCGAACCTGACGGAGATCGTATTCGCCCTGGGTGCCGGAGGATCCCTCGTGGGCGTTTCGGAGTACTCGGACTATCCCGAAGCGGCGCGGGCGATCCCGCGCGTGGGGGGTCTCGAGATCGATCCCGAGAAGGTCGCAGCACTGCGCCCCGACCTCGTGCTGGCGGTCGCCGAAGGCAATGCCGGCGGCAGCGTGCGCGCGCTCGAGTCCGCGGGGTTGCCCGTCACCGTCACGCCCTCGGGGTCGCTCGATGCCGTGCTCGAGAGCATTCGCATCGTGGCCGGGAAGCTCGGCAGGCCCGAGGAGGGCCGGCGCCTCGCCGAGGACCTCGCGCGCCGGCGCGCCGCGGTGCGCGCCCGCGTCGCGGGGCGCCCACGACGGCCGAAAGCGCTCCTGCTCGTCTGGCCGGACCCGCCGCAGGCGGCCGGCGCGCAGACGTTCCTCAACGACCTGCTCACGGAGGCGGGTGCGGACAACATCGTGGGCGACCGCCGCGGCTGGCCGATTCTCTCCGGCGAGTACGTCGCCACGGTGCCGGTCGAGCTCGTTGTCGCACCCGACTCGGCCGAGACGCGGCCCGCGTGGGACCGCGCGTTCGCGACGGGGGCGCTTTCCCGGGGACCGATCGCGCGCGCCCGGAGGGTCCGCCTCGACGAAGCCGCCCTGACGCGGCCGGGGCCGCGCGTCTTCGACGCGCTCGAGCGACTGGCCGGGGCGGCGCCATGAGGCCCATCGCGCGCGGCCCGGCGCTCGCCCTGGGAGCCCTCTGCGTCGTTGCCGTCGCGGCGATCGCGTTCTCGGTCGGCGGCGTGCACCTCGCGCTCGCAGACCTTCTGCCCGGCCGCGGCGAGGCGGGTGAGACAGCGCGGATGCTCGCGGCCCTGCGCCTTCCGCGCGTCCTTCTCGCGGGCCTCGTCGGGGCATGCCTCGCGCTGGCGGGGGCCGCGCTGCAGGCTTTGCTCAAGAATCCCCTCGCGGACCCCTTCCTGCTCGGGACCTCGGGCGGCGCCGCCGCGGGCGCGGCCGGCGCGGCCCTGCTCGGGGCGTCGCCGCTCGTCTCGCCGGCGGCCGCCTTTCTCGGCGCCGCGGCCGCCTCGGTCGGCGTCGCGGCGCTCGCCCGCCGCGGCGGCCGGCTCGATCTGCAGAGGCTGCTGCTGGCAGGCCTGATCGCCAATGCGTTCTTCTCGGCGATGCTGCTTGCGGCCTTCTCGATCGCCTCGGGCGAGGCTTCGCGCACCATGCTCTTCTGGATGATGGGAAGCCTCGCCGACGCCACGCCCGGCAAGGTGGCGGCGCTGGCCCCCTACGCGCTCGGCGGAGCGGCGGTCCTTCTGGCCGCGGCCGGGCGCCTGAACCTGTTCGCCGTGGGCGAGGAGAGCGCGGCGGCGCTCGGCGTGGACACGGAGCGGACCAAGCGCATCGTCTTTCTGGCGGCCTCCCTCCTGACGGGAGCGGCGGTCGCGTTTGCGGGCGTGATCGGGTTCGTCGGCCTGCTGGTGCCCCACGGCGTGCGGGCGATTGCGGGCAACGACCAGCGCACGCTGCTTCCGCTCTCGGCGCTCGCCGGGGCGGCCCTGCTCGTCGCGGCGGACGCCGTGTCCCGGGCGGCGCTCGCGCCGGTGGAGCTGCCCATCGGAGCGATCACGGCGGCCCTCGGGGCGCCGCTGTTTGCCTGGCTGCTCCTGAGGACGCCGTGACGGCGGGCCTGATCGAGGCCCGCGGGCTGACCGCGCACTACGGGGACAGCCGCGCGCTCGACGGCCTGGACGCTTCGATTCCGGCCGGAGAAGTCGTGGCCATTCTCGGCGAGAACGGGTCGGGCAAGTCCACCTTCCTGAAGATCCTGGCGCGCGTGCTCCGCCCCTCCGGCGGCGTTCTCGACTTCGACGGGCACGCCCTCGATGCGCTGCCACGGCGCCAGACCGCCCGCCGGATCGCCTACGTGCCGCAGAGCGTCGACCTCGTGTTTCCGATCCGTTCCCTCGACCTCGTGCTGCAGGGCCGTGCCCCGCACGGCAACGGCTTCGTCGCCGAGACGCGGGAGGATTTTCTGCGCGCGCGCGAGGCGATGCGGGCCTGCGACGTCGAAGCGCTCGCCGAGCGCGACGCCTCCGCGCTGTCGGGGGGCGAGCGGCGGCGCGTCTTTCTCGCGCGCGCCCTGTGCCAGGAGGCCGAGGTCTGGCTGCTCGACGAGCCGACCGCGGGGCTCGATCCGCGCCACGGGCTCGATTTCCTCGAGACGCTGTGGCGCGTCCACCGCGACCGCGGGACGACGGTGCTCCTGGTGACGCACGACATCGGGCTTGCGGCAGGGCTGTCGAGCTCCGTCCTGCTTCTGAAGGCCGGCCGGACGATCGCGCGCGGCCCCCGGGACGATGTGCTGACCCCGGAGAACCTGGGGCGGGCTTACGGCGCACCGTTCGAGCGGCGCGGGGCGCGGTTCGGGGTCCGCAGCGGGGTCCTGCCATCCGGGTCTTTCGACGTCTAACTCCAAGTCCTGGAATACATTCGACGCCGCGCGCACGGCGTTTTCGCTCCGATCCTGCTACGATCCAGTCCCTTTCTCATGTGGTTCAAAAAAGATCGCGCGCCCAAGCAGTCCCGGGAGGGGCGGCCGAGCAAGGTCCCGGAGGGGCTGTGGGTCAAGTGCGACAGCTGTCGCCAGATCCTCTACAACAAGGAGCTCGCCCGAAATTTCAAGGTCTGCCCGAAGTGCGGGTTCCACTTCCGCCTGTCGGCGCCCGAGCGGCTGCGGATGCTCTTCGACGACGAGGAATACGTGGAGCACGATACGAACCTGCGCTCGTCCGACCCGCTGAAGTTCCGGGACAGCAAGAAGTACCGCGACCGGCTGCGCGACGCCGAAGACAGCGTCGGCCCTTCGGATGCGATCGTGGTCGCCTCCGGAACGCTCGAGGGCATCCCCGTCGTCATCGGCGCGATGGAGTTCTTCTTCATGGCCGGATCGATGGGGTCGGTCGTCGGGGAGAAGATCGCTCGCGCGGCCGAGCGTTCGCTCGCCGAGCGCAGGCCCCTGATCATCGTCTCGACGTCCGGGGGCGCGCGCATGCAGGAAGGCATCCTCTCGCTCATGCAGATGGGCAAGATCTCGGCGGCGCTTTCCCGCCTGGCCGAGCACCGCGTCCCGTACATCTCCGTCATGACGGATCCAACGACCGGCGGCGTGACGGCGTCCTACGCGATGCTCGGCGACCTGAACCTCGCCGAGCCCAACGCCCTCATCGGCTTTGCCGGACCGCGCGTGATCGAGCAGACGATCCGGCAGACGCTGCCGGAGGGATTCCAGCGCTCCGAGTTCCTGCTCGAGCACGGGATGCTCGACATGATCGTCGATCGCTCGGAGATGAAGGCGACGCTGGGGCGGTGTCTGCGACTGCTCGGGGATGACGGCCGGCAGACGGTCAACGGCAGACGATAGACGGATTGGCGCGGTTGAGCGCTCGTTTCCCGTCGCTGTCCCGCCTCGAATCCCTGGATCTTCGCGGCGTCCGGCTGGGCCTGGCCGCCATCGACGCCGTGTGCGAGCGGCTCGGCCGGCCCGAGCGGCGCGTGCCCTCGGTGCTCGTCGCCGGGACGAACGGGAAGGGCTCGACGGCGGCCACTCTTTCGTCGATCGCCGCGGCGGGAGGCATCCGGGCGGGGCTCTATACGTCGCCGCACCTCGTGGAGGTGACCGAGCGCATCCGGATCGGCGCCGATGACGTGCTTGCCGAGGAGCTCGACCGGGCGCTCGGCGAAGTCTTCGCGGCGGCAGACCGGGCGCCCGCGGTGCCGGTGACCTACTTCGAGGCCATGACGGCGGCCGCCTTCGTCGCGTTCGCGCGGCGCGGGCTCGAGCTGGCCATCCTCGAAGTCGGCCTCGGCGGACGCCTCGACGCGACCAACGTGTCTCCCGCGATTCTCGCGGTGATCACCTCGATCTCCCTCGACCACGTGGAGGACCTCGGCCCGACGATTGCCCGGATCGCTCTCGAGAAGGCGGGCGTCTTCCGCCCGGGACGCCCCGCGCTCGTGGCGAGCCGGCTTCCCGAGGCGCTGGCCGTGTTCGACGACGCGGCGCGGCAGGCGGGGGCGACGCTGCACCGGATGCTGGATGAGACGCGGATCGAGGCGGACGAGCCATCGCTTTCGGGGACGCGATTTCGGCTGACCACCCCCTTGGGCACGTACGAACTGGCCACGCCGCTCTCCGGGCGGCACCAGGCCGAGAACGCCGCCACCGCCGTGCGCGCCGCGGAGCTGCTCGCCCCCGCGTTGCGCCTCGATGACGGGGCGATCGCGCAGGGCGTCGCCTCGGTCCGTTGGCCGGGCCGGCTCGAGTCTTTCCCCGTCCGGGGCAGGACGGTCCTCGTGGATGGCTGCCACAACGCGGACGGGGCGGCGGCCCTGGCGACGTTCATCGCGGGCGCCGGGCTCCGACCCGACCTCGTCTTCGGAGCGATGGCGGACAAGGACATCGAAAGCATGGGCACGGAGCTGACTCCGGTCGTGCGGCGCATCCGGCTGGTCCCGGCCGGCTCGCCGCGAGCGGCGTCGCCGGAGGAGCTGGTTCGCCGCTTTGCCCCGGGGCGGCCGGACGCCGCGGCGTCGCCGGGGCTCGAGGCCGCGCTCGAAGAGCTGCTCGCCGATGTCTCCAGCGAAACTATAATCGTGGCCGGATCGCTTTACCTGGTCGGCGAGGCGCGCTCCCTGCTCCACTCCGGCCGTTTTTCCGAGAGGCCATGACCACGGTCGTCGCGTCCTTCACGCGGGAGCACTTCGAGCGCCTCGAGGAGGAGCAGCTCGCGATCTACGCCTCCAAGAGCGCCCGCGCCAACCGGCCCCGGGGCGCCGTGTCCTCGAGCCCGGGCGATGCCCGCACGGACTACGGCCGCGATCGCGATCGCATCATCCACTCGCGCGCCTTCCGACGGCTCAAGCACAAGACGCAGGTCTTCATTCCGTACGAGGGCGACCACTTCCGGACCCGCCTGACCCACACGATCGAGGTCGCGCAGATCGCGCGCAGCGTCGCCCGCACCCTCGGCCTGAACGAGGACCTGACCGAGGCGATCGCCCTCGGCCACGACCTCGGCCACACGCCGTTCGGCCACTCCGGGGAATACGTGCTCGACCGCCTGTTGCGCGAGAGCCACCCCGACGCGGGAGGGTTCAAGCACAACTACCAGTCCGTGCGCGTCGTGGACCTGCTGGAAAAGCGGTACGAGGAGCCGGGCATCAACCTGACGCACGACGTGCGTGAGGGGATGTTCAAGCACACGGCGTGGTCGAAGGATTTCCCGTTCCCGCTCGATTTCGTCGAGGGGCTGCGCTTCGGGTCGGGGGGAACGCTGGAATCGCAGGCCGTCAACTGGTCCGACGAGATCGCCCAGCAGACCCACGATCTCGAGGACGGTCTGCCGCTGACCGAGGAGGCCGCGATCGAAGAGCTCTCGATCGCGCGCCTCGTGCGCTCGACGCGGGGGTACGGCAACGACGCCGCTTCGCGCCGCGCGGCGCTCATCCGCGGCATGATCGCGACGCTGTCGGCGGACCTCGTCGAGGGGTCCCGGGCCCGCATCGAGCGGTGGCTCGGGGAGACCGGGATCGCGAGCGCCGACGCCTTCTACGCGCGCCGGGACGCTTTGCCCGGAGACCTCGTCGGGTTCACCGACGAGGGCCGCAAGCTCTACACGCAGCTGCGGGAGTTCGTGTACCGCCACATCATCCACTCCTTCCCGGTGTCGCGGCACGATGGCCACGCGCGGCGGGTGCTCGCCGCGCTCTTCGCCGCCTACCGCGACAATCCGCGCCTGCTTCCGGACGACGTGCTGCGGGGCATGGAGCGCGATCTCGGCGTGCGGTTCCTGCGCGAGCTCCCGCTGGCGTCCATCGACCGCGAGGTCGCGGCGCATTACCGGACGCGGCCGGAGTTCTACCGGGCGATCGCCGACCACATCGCCGGAATGACCGACAGCTACTGCAATACCGAGTACCGCCAGCTCGTCGTCGAGTAGAGAGACAAAGAGAAAGAGGAGCGCATGCCGCAAGCCCCCGTCGCCGCCGCTGCCCTGATGGACCGCGACCTCGCCGTCGTCGACCCCGAGATCGCCCGCTGGATCGAGGCGGAGGGGCGCCGCCAGAACGAGGGCCTCGAGCTCATCGCCTCCGAGAATTGGGTGTCGCGCGCGGTGCGCGAAGCGCAGGGGTCGGTCCTGACCAACAAGTACGCGGAGGGATATCCGGGCAAGCGCTACTACGGCGGGTGCGAGTTCGTGGATCGGGTCGAGCAGCTGGCCATCGACCGCGCGAAGGCGCTCTTCGGCGCCGAGCACGCCAACGTCCAGCCACACTCGGGCTCCCAGGCGAACATGTCGGTGTACCTCACCGCGCTGAAGCCGGGCGACACGATCCTCGGCATGGACCTCTCGCACGGCGGGCACCTGACCCACGGGCACCCGCTCTCGTTTTCGGGCCGCGCGTACAAGGTCGTGGCGTATGGCGTCCGCCGCGAGGACGAGCGCATCGACTACGACGCGATGGCGGCGCTCGCGCGCGAGCACCGGCCGAAGATGATCATCGCGGGCGCTTCGGCCTACGCGCGGGAGATCGACTTCGGGCGGTTCGGGAAGGTGGCCGAGGAAGTCGGCGCCGTCCTCATGTGCGACATCGCGCACATCGCCGGCCTGGTCATCGCGGGACTGCACATGTCGCCCGTGCCGCACGCTCCCTTCGTCACGACGACGACGCACAAGACCCTGCGCGGCCCGCGCGGGGGGCTCGTCCTCTGCCGGTCGGCCCACGGCAAGGACCTCGACCGCAGCGTCTTCCCGGGGCTGCAGGGCGGGCCGCTCGAGCACGTCATCGCCGCCAAGGCCGTGGCCTTCGCCGAGGCGGCCACGCCCGAGTTCGTCGCCTACCAGAAGAGGGTCGTCGAGAACGCGAAGGCGCTCGCGGCGGCCCTCACGAAGCGTGGCCTGCGCCTCGTCTCCGGCGGCACCGACAACCACGTGATGATGGTGGACGTCGGGGCGAAGGGGATCTCGGGGAAAGACACCGAGAATCTGCTCGAGAAGATCGGGCTGACCGTGAACAAGAACACCATCCCCTTCGATACGCGTTCGCCGATGGTTGCATCGGGTATCCGGATCGGGACGCCTGCCGTGACGACGCGCGGAATGGGAGTGCCGGAGATGGAGATCATCGGCAACGCCATCGCGGGCGCGATCGAGGCCCCGCAGGACACTGACGTCCATGCCCGTGTTCGGCGCACCGTCAAGGAGTTGTGCGCCGCCTACCCCCTGGCGTGACGCGTCGCGCGGCGGCGCGCGCCGCGGCCGCCCTGTTGCTGGCGCTGGTGCTCGCGAGCCAGTCCTGGGCGGAGCTGCCGCGGCGCGCCCGTGTTCTCGCGGTCTTCGCGCCGAAGGAGCTCGCGGTGCGGCGGCTGGCCGGGTCGGGGACGGCGTTCGATCGGAGGTTTTTCTCGTTCCTGGAGAACGCGCGGCGAAGCATTCCGGTGTCGGCCAAGGGCGTCGTGATGGTGGGCGCGCCGGCGGACCAGACGCACCTCTATCTCGCGAGCTACCAGTTCGCGCCGCACCCCGTGACATTCGGATTTTCGGGCCAGGAGAGACCGTCGGGTTGGATCGTCGCGACGTACGGCCCTACGCCTCCACCGGACTTCGGCGTGCTCGCGCGGTTCCCGGAGGGCTATCTCGAGGGTCCGCTGCCGTGACGGCCTTCTTGCTTTCACTCGTCCGAGTCGGCTCCGTGCTTCTGGCAGCCTGCGCCATCGGGTGGGCGGTGTCCGGAGCGCTCGTCCCGTCCTCACCGCGTCATCGCGCGGAGCGGCTCGGCTGGAGCTATGCCCTCGCGTGCGGCGTCCTCATCGCCTTTGCGCCGCTGTCGTTGCTCGTCGGGGTTCGACCGGGCTGGATCGCCTTTCTGATTCTGGCCGTGCTGCTTGCCGCAGCGTCGGGTCGGCTCGCCCTCGGTGGGGGAGCGGGGAAGATCGGGAGAGCGGAAGTCGATTGGCCGGCGTGGGATGACAGTCCCCCTTTCCCGGCGGGAGAGGTTTGGGGTGAGGGGCGATCCCGGGCTTTTCTCAAGTCCCTGATCATTCTCGGCGTCGTCCTCTACGCGCTCCGCTCCCTGACCGAGCCGATGTGGGCCAACGACTTCATCGCGATCTGGGGGTTGAAGGGCAAGACGATTTTTGGCGCGAGCGGGTATCCGGAGCGGTTGCGCGGGCTCGAGTTCGCACATCCGGAGTATCCGCTCGGCCTTCCGCTGCTCTATGCCGGCCTCGCGTTCCTGACGGGACGCTGGGACGACCACGCGATGGCATTGCTCTTCCCGCTATTCCAGGTCGCGACGCTCCTGGTGCTCTTCGGGTGGTTGCGCCGGCGCGGGGCCTCGTCGGCCGTCGCGGGCGTCGCGGCGGCGACCGTCGCGTGGTTCGAGCCGCTCTACTCCGGGTTCCTCACGGGCATGGCGGAGGTGCCGCTCGCCTTCGGCACGCTGCTGTTCGGAACCGCCCTCGCCGACGCGCTCGACGAGGCGAACGCGGGAGCGCTGCGCCGCCTGGCCTTCGCCGCCGCGCTGATTGCGGCACTCAAGAACGAGGGCCTGTTTCTGGCTGTGGCGGGCTCGCTCCTCGCGCTGATCTTCGGGGCGAAATCGCGGTGGAAGATCGCGGTGGCGGCCCTGGGTTCCGCGGTCCTCGTGCGCGCCCTTCACGTTCCGTGGCGCAGCCGGCTGCCGCTGGCGGACTTCGAGTGGGGCCTGTTTTCGATGGAACGCGTCCGGGATTCGATTGCGGCCGCCGTGCTCCTGGTCGGGTGGGCGACCTGGGCCGGTCTGGCGCTCCTGCTCGTCCTCGTCGTGCTCGGACACCATGTGCCCGCCGGCGACCGCTTGCTCCTCCTTGCGGCCTGCGCGGCCGCGGCGTACCTGATCATCCCGGCCTTCGCCGTCCGCGGACCCGCCTGGCTGATCGAGACGACCCTCCCGCGCACGACCGCGGCGCTCGCGCCGCTCGTGGCCGCGGGGGTCGCCGTGCGGTTCCGGGAAGTCAGGCCGGCTGGACTCTAGCCTCCGGCCCGGTGGATCCAGCGGATTCGCGGGAGGTCCCGCAGCATCCGCAGCGAGTCCCGGACGACCGCGACTTTCGACTCCGGCGAGTTGATCCACACGACCGGAACCTCGGCGATCGGAATGCCGCGGCGCTGCGCGAGGTAGAGGATCTCGACGTCGTAGGCGAAGCGGTCGATGCGAGCCGCGCGGAAGAGCTCGCGCGCGAGGTCTCCGCGGAAGAGCTTGAAGCCGCACTGCGTGTCGCCGATGCCATGGACCGTGAAGAGCCGGACGAAGCGGTTGAACGTCCGGCCCATGAGCTGGCGGTAGAACGGCTGGCGCTTGCGGACGAGGGCCTGTTCCATCGCGCGCGAGCCGATCGCGATCGGGTGCGTCGGGAGGCGCTCGGCGAGCTTGACCCACTCCGAAAGCGGCGTCGAAAGGTCGGTGTCCGAGACGAGGACGGGGTCGCCCGACGAGGCGAGCACGCCGGCCCGGATGGCTGCGCCCTTGCCGCGGTTGGCGCCGTAAGAGATGACCTTCAGGTCGTGGCTCTCCTGTGCGGCCACGCGGCGCGCCCGCGCAACGGTGTCGTCGGTCGAGCCGTCGTCGACCAGGATCGTCTCCCAGTCCCATCCGCCTGGCCGCGCTCGCGCCCATTGCGCGACACTGCGGACGCAGGTCTCGATCCGGCCCGACTCGTTGTACGCGGGAACGACGAGCGAGGCGATTGCCGAATTTGAAGGCACGGTCAGCGCGCCCGGGATCGAAATCCGAATCATCGCATCTCCGCTTCGATGACGAACTGGTAGCCGAAGAGCGTGGGCCAGACCCGCGCCGAACCGCTGGCGAAGGCCCGTACGGGCCCGCGCCAGGGAGCCTTCGCGAGGAAGGGAGCCCCGAGCTCGTACGGCATCGCCGTCGCCGCGACGGACCGCGGCGCGAACCCGGAGGCGGCGAGCAGCTCGCAGGCCGTCCGGCGCGTATAAAAGCGCAGGTGCGTACGATCGAGGATCCCGCGGTCCGCATAGGGGAAGCGGCCGGCGGCGAGCGCGGCGCGCACGGTCACGTTGGCCACGTTCGGCAGCGAGACAAAGAGCGTCCCGCCCGCCCGCAGCCAGCCGCGGATCGAGCCGAGCAGCTCTTCGGGCCGGGCCAGGTGCTCGAGGACGTCGGCGCACACGACCGCATCGAACGGCTGGCTCCACGTTCCGGCGCCGAGCGCGTCGGTCGCCCGCCAGTCGTCGTAGCCTTCGCGCGCCGAAGCCGGCAGCAACGGGTCGGGCTCCACGCCCGCGAGGTACGCGCAACGGTCCCGCACGGCCCGCCCGAGGTGGCCTCCCGCCGCGCCCAGATCGAGCAGGCGCAGCCCCGCCGGCAGCGCCCGGATGCGGCGGCGCAGCAGGTCGTGGGAGGAGCCCGGAATCTCCTTCCAGGCGTAGCGCTCGGACGTGTCAGCCACGGAACTTCTGGGCGATCGGGTAGCGGCGGCCCTCGCCGAAAGAACGCGCCGTGACCTTCGGTCCGGGCGGCATCTGCCGGCGCTTGTATTCGTTGCGGTCGATCCGGTCCGAAATCTCCTGCACGAGCGCGGCGGGGACTCCCGCGCGCCGCGCCGCTTTCGCGATCGGGAGCGCGAGGTCCACGAGGGCCTCGATGATGGGATCGAGCGTGGTGTAGGGGGGCAGCGAGTCGGTGTCCTTCTGGTCCGGGCGCAGTTCCGCCGACGGCGGCTTCTCGATCGAGGCCTGCGGGATGCGCTCGGCGCCGCGGTTGAGCTCGCTGGCCAGCTCGTAGACCATGGTCTTCGGAACGTCCGAGATGAGCGCGTAGCCGCCGGCCATGTCGCCGTAGAGCGTGCAGTAGCCAACCGCGATCTCGGACTTGTTGCCGGTCGAAAGCACCAGGTGGCCGAACCGGTTCGAGAGCGCCATCAGGATCGCCCCTCGGATGCGCGCCTGGAGGTTTTCTTCGGTGGGCGACGGCCCTTTCATGCCGACGAGCGGCCCGAGCGTCGCCCGGTACGCGTCGAGGACCCTGCCGATCGGAACCTCGGCGAAGCGGATGCCGAGCCGGTCGGCCAGGGCTTTCGCGTCCCGCAGGCTCCCCGCCGAAGAGTACGGTCCGGGCATGGCCACGCCGAGAACCCGCTCGGGGCCAAGCGCTTCGGCGGCGAGCGCGGCGGTCACGGCCGAATCGATGCCGCCCGAGAGCCCGAGGACGGCGCTCTGGAACCCGCACTTGCCGGCGTAGTCCGAGAGCGCGAGCACCAGGGCGCGCCGCAGGCCCGGGATGGCGGACTCGGCGGGCGGCAGGGGGCCCCGTCCGCCCGGAAGGTCGATCGTCCAGAAGTCCTCCTCGAAACGGCGGCCCGCGCCGACCAGGCGTCCACGTGCGTCGAACGCGACCGAGGACCCGTCGAAGACGAGGTCGTCGTTGCCGCCCACGAGGTTGCAGTGGACCAGCGCGACGCCGCTCGACCGGGCGATGCGCTCCATCATGCGTCGCCGCAGGCCGTTCTTTCCGAGGGTGTAGGGCGAAGCCGAGATGTTGACGTGGAGATCGAGCGCCAGGGACCCGAGCTCTGCCACGGGGTCGGGGTCGTACAGCGGCCGCTTCCAGAACGTCTTGTCGTTCCAGATGTCCTCGCAGATCGTGACGGCGACCCGCCGGCCCCGGATCCGCAGGACGAGCGGCCGATCGCCGGGCTCGAAGTACCGGCCCTCGTCGAAGACGTCGTAGCTGGGCAGCAGGCGCTTGCGATAGGTCGCGACGCGGCGCCCCCCGCGGGCGGCCACCGCGACGTTGAAGACGCTGCGGCCGGTTCGTCCCCGGTTGGCGGCGAGGGCGCCGAAAATCCACGTCGCATTGCCCGAGGCCCGGGCGATCCGGTCCGCGGCCTTCTCCGTCGCGGAAACGAAGGACGCCCGCTCGACGAGGTCCCGGGGCGAATAGCCGCACACCGCGAGCTCGGGGAAGAGGACGAGGTCGGCGCCGGCTCCTTCCGCGCGGCGGCCCGCGGCCAGGATTTTCCCGGCGTTGCCCGGGAAGTCGCCGACGGTCGTGTCGATCTGGGCGACGGCGACCCGCAGCGGCGATCGCGATCTAGTCAATGGTCAGCGGATGGCCGGAGAACCGGTCGGCCGGCGTCGGGCTCTGCGGATCGCGCACCGTCCACAACAACAGCAGTCCCCCGGTCGCGCCCGTGGCGATGCCGGCGGCCCAGCGCCGCAGCGCCGCCCGGGCGGGGAGGCCGGCTTCGCCGGCGCTGCGCGCCGACAGGTCGGACAGCGCCATTCCGACGGTCCGGCCGAAGAGCACGAGTGCGGGCACGGTCGCAAAGAGCGAGAGGTAGAGCAGAAAGCCGAGGACCCACGGAATCCCTGCCGGGCGCGGGCTCGCCCCCGTGGCCAGGCGCGCGGCGAGCACGGCGAGGGCTCCCAGCAGCAGGACGGCGGCCGTGTCGGCGGCCGCGGCCGTCAGCCGCGCCCCGAGCGGGGCGGCCCGGGTCGAAGCGGCCGTGGCGGCCGCCGGCCCGGCGGCCGGGGGCACTGGCCGTGCAAGCGGCCCGAACTCGTCCTGGAGAGGAAAGTCCCCGAGGGGGTCGCCCGGACCCGAATCGGCCATGACTGCTCCCTGCTACGGCCGCTGTTGGACGTGACGGACGTAGATTCGACCCATGAGATCGAGGTCGCCTTTCAGGTAGCGTACGGCGAACTTCTTGTGGCGGACGGCGTCTGCGTCCGCCGGATCGATGGCCGTGACTTCCTTGAAGCTCTCGACGGCCTTCGGATAGAGGCCGTTCTGGAGCTGGGCGATCCCCTGGTTGTAATAGCTGCGCAGCAGGTAGGAGCGCGCGTCCTGGTTGTCGCGCTCGGCCTGGTAGATGCGCCAGAGGATCGGGATCGCGGTCTCGTACTCGCCCTCGTTGTAGAGCTTGACCGCGGGCGTGAGCTCGCTGACTTTCTCGGACGCTGCGCCGAGCGACTGGGAGAAAGTCGGGTCGTCGTGGAACGAGGGCGCGGCGAGGTTGAATCCGGTCAGCGCGTCGATGTACCGCTTGTCGGCGAGCGCCTTGTCCGCCTGCTCGCGCTGCCGCAGGGCTTCGGGGGACGGGCCCGACGCGGAAGCGGCGGGCGGGGCCGCGGACCCGGGCTGGGAAGATCCCGCGGCCTCGCCTTCGGCGCCCTTGCGGGTCAGTGTCCCGAGCATTTTCTGGGCCTTCGCGTAGTCGGGATGCTGCGGCGAGATCTCGCGCAGCTCGGCGATCGTCTCGGTGAGCTTGCCGTCGCGGAAAAGCGCCGTCGCATGCTCGAGCGACGGGCCGCCCCCGGGGGCGCCGGGGGCAGGTGCCCCGCCGTGGCCGGGACGCAGGAAGAAATAGCCTCCGACGGCCACCGCGAGCAGGATCGCCGCCCCGAGAGCCAGCAGGAACTTGCGGTCCATGGGGGCCTTTGCCCGCGGCGTCTTCTTCTTTGCCTCGGCGGCCGGGGCAACCGTTTCGGGTTCGGGTTCAGGCTCGGCGGCCTGCGCCATCTCCTCCGACAGGATGTCCGATTGCGGCGACTTCTTGGACAGATCGAGTCCGGAGGAAGGGCGCGCCAGCTCGGATTCGATGCGGTCGAGGTACGAGCGGGCCGTCGCGTCGGTCTCGTCGAGGGCCAGCACTTCGAGGAAGGCCTCGCGAGCGCCCGTGAAATCGCCCGCCTCGAACGCCTCGCGGCCGCGCTTGAGACCTTCGGCGGCCCTCCTGTTGCCCTCGGACATCTCCTTGCGGGCCTCCTCGATCCGGCCGACCGCCTCGGAGTTGTTGATGTCGATGAGAAAAATGCGCGACCAGATCTCGATCGCCTGCTGGCGATTGCCGGTCCGGGCCGCGTCGTCGCCGCGCTGGAGCAGCGACTCGATCTCCTCCTGCTGCGAGGGCGGCTCGGGTGCCCGGGGCGGGGGTGCGGGCGCCCGGGAGAACGCCGGCTCGGGCGTTTTCGCGAAGGCCGGCCCGGGGGCGTATGCCGCCTCGGGGATCGCGTCGAGCGAGAGATCTCCGAGGCCGGCCTGGTCCGCCGGCGCCTCGTTCCAGAGATTGGGGGCACCGCCGGCCGCGGAGGAAAGCCGATCGGAGAAGTCGTTTCCCGGGGGCGACAGCGGGCCCGGCACCGGATGATCGCGCATGTCGGGCGGCAGCGGAACGGCCGCCGGGCTCGCGTCATCGAGGGAGAGCGAATCCAGGGAGAGGTCGCCGAGGCCCCCGGCGGAATCCTGCCCCGAAGCGGCCGCGGCGTCGGGCGACATCGCGAGCCCGGGGTTCGTGTCTTCGCCCACCTCGGCGGGAGCGGGGGCGGCGAGGCGCCGCTCGAGCAGGGCCACGGCCGGGTGCTCGGGGTCGAGGCTTCGCATCTTTTCCAGCGCCGCGCGGGCCTCGCTCGTGCGGCGGCCGTCGAGCGCCGCGATCGCACGCTGGCGGGCGACCTCGAACTGGGGCTGGGCGCTTTTTTTCTGCCGGGCCTTCTCGAGGATCTGCGTCGCGTCCTGATTGCCCGGGAGGACCTGGAGGACCTGCTCCGCCGCCGCGATCGCGGCGTCGAATTCCCGCGCGTTGAAGCTCTCCGCGGCCCGCACGAGCAGGCGGTCGGTCTCGCCCGAAACCCCCCGATCCTGCCGCGTGGGGGTCTCGGCGACGATCGCCTCAAGGTGGGCAATATCGATCTCGCTGGCCGGATTTCTGGCCTTCTCCATCAGCTGCCGGGCCGGGGCGAAGCGCGAGTCCATCTTCAGGATGAAGTCGCACCCGATCAGGCAATCGTCCGCCTTGCCTTCCTTGTAGAGGTTGAGCGTGTGGCGGAAGGTGGAGAGGATCTTCTCCCGCACTTCGCGCGGCAGCGAGGGGTTGCCCGGGTAGGCGCCGGGTTGGGTCTCTCCGCTCATGAGGGTCTACCGGCCGCGGCCGGACAGGATCGGTTTGTCTCTTTCACGGTGCCGAAGATTATAAACTGTCCGGTCAGGAACTTACGACATGAGAACGATCATCGAGTGCGTGCCCAACATTTCCGAGGGTCGGGATCGCGGGTCGATCGAGGCCATGGCCGCCGCCGTGCGGTCCGCCCCGGGCGTACGCCTGCTCGACGTTTCCTCGGACGCGTCGCACAATCGCAGCGTCCTGACGTTCGTGGGCGACGCCCCGGCCATCCGGGCCGGCGTCTCGGCCCTCTTCCGGGCGGCCATCGACCGCATCGATCTGCGCCGGCACGAGGGCGAGCATCCGCGGATGGGGGCGGTGGACGTGGTGCCCTTCATCCCGATCCGGGAAAGCTCCATGGACGAGTGCATCGCGCTTTCCCGCGAAGTGGGGGCGGCGATCGCGAGGGACTTTGGAGTGCCCGTCTACCTCTACGAGGACTCGGCGTCCTCGGAGGCACGGCGCAATCTCGCGGAGGTCCGCAAGGGCCAGTTCGAGGGGTTCGCCGAAAAGATGAAGGACCCGCGCTGGGCGCCCGACTTCGGTCCGGCCGCGCCCCATGCCTCGGCGGGCGTCGTCGCGGTCGGCGCGCGCGCCTTCCTGATCGCGTACAACATCAACCTTGCGACCAGGGACCTGGCGATCGCCGATCGCATCGCGAAGGCGATCCGGCACCTGTCCGGCGGTTTTCGCTACGTCAAGGCGATGGGCGTCGAGCTCGCCGACCGCGGGATCGTCCAGGTCTCGATCAACATGACCAACTTCAAGAAGACGCCGCTGCATCGCGTGTTCGAGTGTGTGCGCTCGGAGGCCGAGCGGCACGGGGTGGCCATCGTCGGCTCGGAGATCGTGGGCCTCTCCCCGGCCGAGGCGCTGTACGCGGCGGCCGAGCACTACCTGCGGCTGGAGGGCTTTTCCGCCGAGCAGGTGCTGGAAACGAAGCTGCTGGGGGAGTGAGTCGCGGGCCTACGCCTGCGTGCGCCCGGAAGCCCGGAACCGATCCGCCTCGTCGTCGGCCGCCTCGATGGCCGGGTTCAGGAGCGCGGCCGCGAGGGCGCGGGCAAACTCGACGTGAAGAGCGTGTCCGGCCTTGCGCGCGTGGATATGCCCCTGCAGCGGCCGCCCGAGCAGCATGAGGTCCCCGATGAGATCGAGGACCTTGTGGCGGACGAACTCGTCGCGGAATCGCAGCGGACCCGAGATGATGCCGGTGTCGTCGAGGACGACCGCGTTGTGCAGGCTGCCGCCGCGCGCCAGGCCCCGGGACCGGAGCTCCTCGACTTCCCGTGCAAAGCCGAAGGTCCGCGCCGGCGCGATGCGCGACGCGAACTCGTCGGGCCGCAGGGTGAAGGTCATTTCCTGGCGGCCCACGATGGGGTGCGGGAAGTCGATCTCGTAGGTGATGGTCAGGCCCGGGCCGCCCGGCTCGTAGAGCACCCGGCGATCCTCCCGGATGACTTCGACCGTCTCGCCGAGCTCGATCGGCTGGACGAGGGCGTCCTGCCGCTCGAAGCCGGCGGCGTGAAAGAGGCGGACGAACGGCAGGGCCGAGCCATCCAGGATCGGCACCTCCGGACCCTCGATCTCGATCAGGCAATTATCCAGGCCGAGGCCTGCCGCCGCCCCCAGGACGTGCTCGACCGTGCCGATCGAGACGCGCCCCTTCTTCAGGGTGGTGGCGTAGTCGAAAGTGGACGCCGATTCGAGCTCAGCCGGGACTGGCTGGTCGGCATGCTCTCGCCGGAGAAATACGAGGCCGTGGTCGACCGGCGCCGGGTGGAAGTGCGCGCGGGCGGGGTGGCCCGAATGGAGGCCAACGCCGTCGATCGATACGGTCGTTTTGAGTGTTGTTTGCTGCCTCATGCCTTCTTTTACGCAGCCCGGAGAACCGCTGTGTCAGTACAAGTTCTGGGGGGGCAAACCGCCCATGGGTATGTCGTTATTCCGGTGAAGTTTAGCATACGGAAGGTTTTTTCCTGCCCCTGGAATCGGTGGCGAGAATTCGACGCGGGCGCGCCCTCTGAGAGCCCCGGGGACTGCCCGGGGCTTACCGGGGTGGCAGGGTAGACTCCTTGCCCTTCATGAAACCAACGGATGGGCGGCCCAAAAAAGCCGCCGTGGTCAAGCCGATCGCGACCAACAAGAAGGCCTTCCACGAGTACTTCATCTCCGATCGAACCGAGGCCGGTCTGGTCCTGACCGGCACCGAAGTCAAGTCTCTTCGAGGGGGCCGGGCGCAGCTCAAGGACTCGTACGTCCAGTTTCGAGACGGCGAGGCGTTTCTCATCGGGGCCCACATCTCCTCCTATGCGGCCGGGTCCTGGACCAACCACCTCCCGGAGCGGGACCGAAAGCTCCTGCTCCACAAGCGGGAGGTCGATCGCTGGGCGAGCGCGGTCGCCACGAAGGGGGTCACCTGCGTCCCGCTCTCCCTTTACTTCAAGGGCTCGCATGCGAAGGTCGAAATCGCGCTGGTCAAGGGCAAGCAGCTCCACGACAAGCGCAACGCCATCCGCGACCGCGACCTGAAGCGCGAGGCGGACCGGGACATGCGCCGGCGGTGACGGCGCTGCCGGCGATCGAGCTCCGCGACCTCCGAGCGGACGATCTCGAGGCGGCCTACGCCCTCGACCAGGCCTGTTTCGAGCCCGGAATTGCCTACTCCCGGGCCGAGATCCGGTCGTTTCTCTCCCGGCCGGGCGCAATCGCCCTCGCGGCGGAGGCGGGCGGGAAGCTGGTCGGTTTCGCGATTGCGGAGCGCCGGGGCTCCCGCGGGCACGTCGTCACGATCGACATCGCCGCGGACTCTCGCCGCCGGGGACTCGGGCGACGGCTTTTCGCCGAGCTCTCGCGGCGGCTCGAGTCCGCGGGCGCGCGCCAGATCCGTCTGGAAGTGGACGTCCGCAACGCGGCCGCGATCCGGTTCTACGAAGGCCAGCGCTTCCAACGCACGCGCACCCTGCGCGCCTACTACGGCCGCGGCAAGGACGGGTACGAAATGATACGGCTCGCCTGATCCCCCGTCGCATCGCGAATAGTCTCCCGACCGAAGGGAGGGAGGAGGTTCGCGATGCGGGAGCCGCAGCGCAGCGAGGGATCAGGCGTCCGGTCGAGCCCGCATCCGGGCGAGCCGGACGCCGGTGCGCCCCGCAGGGGCGCAGATCCCTCGCTAAGCGGAGGCGACGGCCTCGCAGTACGACGGGATCCAGCTGCGCTGGAACACGTCCGGGGGAATCGTGCTGTAGTCGAACGCCTTGCCGTCCCGGATCATCTGGTCGACGTCGAAGAGCAGCTTCGACTCGGGGATGTCGCGGAAGAAGGCCCGGTACATCGGTCCGACCATCGCCCGGGAGATCCGGATGCCGATCGGACCGATGAAGTTGCGGCGCTGCCCGACGTGCGCCATCTCGTCGGTCATGATCTCGCGCAGGAGCGCCCGGATCCGGTCGCGCGCCTCGGGCTCGTCCTCGAAGACGTCGTCGAGGATCTTGTCGATGTGCAGGTAGAGCGTCAGCCCCATCAGCTCGCTCACGAAGGCCGGGGGCGACATCATCGCCTCGGGGAACTTGGGAAACAACCGGTAGACCCGGCCCATCCACTTGCCGAGCGGCACCCACTCGACGCGGTCGAGCTGCATGGTCCGGAACATCTCGTGGAAGAGGCGGACGTGGCAGAACTCCTCGCAGAGGTGGTATCGGCTGATCTTTTCGCTCGTCTTGCGCGACTGGGCGATGGTCGGGATCTGGTCCCATGCGGCCGAAATGCCGACCCACTCGTGCCGGGCAAACTTGTAGAGGAACGTCAGGAGGAGCGTCTTGCGGTCGAACGTGCGGGGGTCGTCCTTCATGTGCACGTAGTTGCGATAGAAGCGCTCGGGGTCGGGCAGGGGCTTGCGGGAACGGACGGGATTGCCCTGGAAGCCCGCGAGCAGCTCGTTCTTGCGCGTCAGCTCGCGGCGGTCCTCGAGGATCGGGCCGTCGTGGCGCTGGGTGAATACCCAGTACGACTCGAAGTTCTCGGCCCGCTCGCCGTCGGTGCTGGGCGTGAAGATCGATCGGTGCCGGCCAGGCCGGCTCTGCGGGACCGCGCTCACGGGGCGCATAGTACCCGAATCAGCGGGCGGGGCAAGGGGCCGTGCGTCAGTGCGCGCGGGCGAACCGCGAACGCTCCTTGGCGGACGCGGGTTCGAGGCTGTCGTCCAGGAAGCGGTCGAAGGCTTCGGGCGTCAGCGGCCGCGAGAGCAGGAAGCCCTGGAGCTGGTCGCACTCGTGCCCCTTGAGGAACGCCAGCTGCTCCTCGGTCTCCACGCCCTCGGCGATCACGACCAGCTCGAGGCTGCGGCCCATCGCGATGACCGCCATCGCGATCGCCGCGTCGTCCTTGTCGCTCGGCAGGTCCCGCACGAAGGACTGGTCGAGCTTGATCCGGTCGATGGGGAACCGCTTCAGGTAGTTCAGCGACGAATACCCGGTCCCGAAGTCGTCCATCGAGATGCGCACGCCCTGCTTCTTCAGGCCGCGGAGCGTGTTGATCGAATGCTCCGCGTTCTGCATCGCGTTCGATTCGGTGATCTCGAGATCGAGCTTGTCCGCCGCGAGCCCGGTCTCCTCCAGGGCGCTCGTCACCTGGCGGACGAGGTCGGCCTGCTGGAACTGCCGGCTCGAGAGGTTGACCGAAACGGTCATCTTCTGGAACCCCTTCTTGTGCCACTTGCGCGCCTCGGCGCAGGCGGTCCGCAGGACCCACTCGCCGATTGGAACGATCAGGCCGGAGAGCTCGGCCAGGGGAATGAAGTCCATGGGCGGGATCAGGCCGAGCTCGGGATGCCTCCAGCGGACGAGGGCCTCGGCGCCGAGCACCTCGGCCGTCCGCAGATCGATGAACGGCTGGAAGTGCAGCTCCAGCTCGTCGTTGGCGACGGCCTGGCGCAGACGGCTCTCGAGCGAAAGGCGCTCGACGGCCTTCGCGTTCATGGCCGGGGTGTAGAGCTGGTAGTTGTCGCGGCCCTGCTCCTTGGCGCGGTACATGGCCGAGTCGGCGTTGCGGACGAGGGTCTCGCCGTCGTGCCCGTCGGAGGGATACACCGAGACGCCGAGGCTCGTCGTCACGAAGAGCTCCCGGCCGTCGATCCAGAACGGGTCGTGGATGGCCTCGCAGATCTTGCGCGCGATCTTCGCGGCGTCCTCCTCCGCGCTGATTCCGGGGACGAGGAGGGTGAATTCGTCGCCGCCGAGGCGCGCGACGGTGTCCCCCTCGCGGACGTGCTCCTGGATCCGTTCGGCCACCTGCCGCAGCAGTTCGTCGCCGACCGAATGGCCGAGCGAGTCGTTGATGACCTTGAATCGGTCGAGGTCCAGGAAGAGGACCGCCAGCCGCTGGTTGTGCCGGTGGGCCTGCGCCACGGCGAGCGTGAGCCGGTCGTTGAAGAGCAGCCGGTTCGGCAGGTTCGTCAGCGGGTCGTGGAAGGCGAGGTGGGTGACCTGCTCCTCGGCCCGCTTGCGCTCGGAGATGTCGATGACGGTCCCCTCGATGACGGAGAGCCGGCCGTCGGGGCCCTCGACGAGGTTTTCGTTCTGGAGGACCCACACGAGGCTGCCATCCCGGCGCTTGAGGCACAGCTCGTAGTTCGTCAGGCTCTGGCGCTCGACGAGCTTCGCCAGCGCCGCCTCGCGGTCCTCCGGCTTCGCGTAGAAATCCCAGGCCGCCTGCCTCAGGGCTTCCTCGCGCGATGCGTAACCGAAAATGCGGGCGAAAGACTCGTTGCAGTCGAGCAGGCGGCCATCGATCGTCGAGCGGTAGACGCCCGCGAGGTTGCGCTCGAAGAGCGCCCGATACCGGCGCTCGGACACCCGGAGGGCCTCTTCGATCTGGCGGCGCCCGGTGATGTCGGTGAGGGTCCCGATGCTGCGGGCCGCACGGCCTCCGGCGGCCGGCAGGAGCGTTCCCGAGTGGTGCCAGTGCAGGGTGCGGCCGTCCCAGGTCTGGACCCGGTACTCCTCGAAGAACGGTTCACCGGTCTCGAAGTGGCGGGACGCGTTGGCGGCGACGCGCGCCCGGTCTTCGGGGTGGATCACCTTCTCCCAGGCCTCGACAGTCCGGGGAAACTCGTCGGGCGAGCAGCCGAGGATGCGATCGACGTCGCCGAACCAGGTGATGCGGCCGGCGGCGCGGTCGCACTCGTGCACGAGGTCGGCCGACTGCAGGGCAGCGCGCCGGAAGACGGCCTCGGATTCGCGCAGCGTGAGGGTCTCTTCCGGCGGGGCGGCGAGGCCCTGGGTCCGGGCGAAGACCGTGGCGAGGCGCCGGCCGTCGCGCACGAGCTCGCCGTGGACGAGCTCCAGGGCGATGGCCTGGCCCGCGGCGTCGAGCCCCCGGGCCGCGGCACGGGCGGCCCCGCCGTGGCCGTCGGTCGGCGGACGTTGCGGCTGATAGTCGGGAATCAGGGAGGTGACCGGCCGGCCGATGAGGGCGGCGACGGGGTGGCCGAAGAGCCGCTCGGCCGACCGGTTCGCGAAGAGCAGCGTTCCGGACGCATCGAGGATGAGGATCGCGTCGGGCGCGCTTTCGGCGAGGCTGCGGAATCGCAGCTCGCTCTCCGAGAGGGCCTCCCGGGCCTGCCGCCTCTCCCGCCGGATCTGCGCCTCGCGCAGCTCGCGCTCGAGGATCGTGGAGAGCCGCAGCAGGCTCGAGCGCGGAATGCAGTCCTGCGCGCCCGCCTTCATCGCGCGGACCACGGTCTCCTCGGCGAGCGTCTCCGAAACGACGAGGAAGGGGACGTCGAGGTCCTTCTCCTTGAGCGCCGCGAGCGCGTCGAAGGCGCTCAGGCCCGCCGCGGAGATGTCGGAGAGCACGGCGTCCCAGGAACCGAGCGCGAGCGCGTTTTCGAAGTCCTCGCGCGTCGTCACCCTCCGGATCTCGGGCTCGAAGCCTCCGCGGCGCAACTCCTCGCAGAGGAGAGCGCTGCTGGACGCGGCATCGTCCACGAGCAGTGCCCGGACTGGAACGCTCATTTTTTCGAGTGGCGTAATTATAGCGCTGTCAGCGCTTTACGTCTCCTGTCCTTTTCCGCTCCTCGGCCGGCCGAAGGACAGGTACCCCGATTCAGGTTCTCGCCGCCTTGAGGATGGCGAGCGCGACGGCTTCGACGCCGTTCAATACGAACTGCACGCCGATGACCGCGGTGATCAGTCCCATGACCTTCGAGACGATGCGTTGCCCGGTTACTCCAATCCGGGCAACGAGTTTGGGCGCGGCCAGCAGGATGACGAGGGTGAGCAGGATGTTCCCCGCGATGGCTGCCGCCAGTGCCGTCCTGTGACCCCCGTCACGCGCCTGCCCGACGAGAACCATCACGGTGGAGATCGCACCGGGACCGGCGATCAGCGGCATGCCGAGCGGAACGATGGACGGATCGCTCGTCAGGACGACGTCGGCGCGCTCGGGCCGGTCGTCGTTGTGCAGCGTGGACAGCCCCATGATCGTGAAGAGAATGCCTCCGGCGATCTGGAAGGCCGGCAGCGTGATCCCGAACGTGGCGAAGATCGCGCCGCCGGTGAGCGCGAAGATGGCGAGGATCAGCGCCGCCGCGGCGCTCGCCCGCAGCGCCATCTTGCGCCGCTCGGTCGGCATGCCCGCAGTCAGGGCGACGAAGATCGGCGCCGCCTCGATCGGGTTGATGACCGAGAAAAGCGAGGAGAACGCGAGCACGACGAACTTCGCATCGGCCGAGGAAAACATCCGCCAATTCTAGTGGGTCTAGTCGCGGCGGACGAACCAGAGCCCGACGGCGGCGAGCATGAGAGCCAGAAGGCCGAGGAGCTGCGGGGACAGCATGGGGATGCCGGAGTCGACGGTCGTGACGGCGGTGTCGTGGTTGTTGTCCGGATCCGGATCGGGAGTCGTCGAAGTGGCCGTCGCGGTGTTGACCAGGTTTCCGTAGGTCGCCGTCACGTTCACGACGATCGTGACGGTCGCCGAGCCGCCCACGGCGATCGTCCCGAAGGCGGCGGTCACGGTCCCGTTGGTTCCCACCGCCGGTCCGGCGCAGGCCCCGGGATTGGCCGCGCAGGAAACGAAAGTGGTGCCGGCCGGAAGCGGGTCGCTCAGGGTGACCGCGGCGGCCGCGTCCGGTCCCCGGTTGACGACCTGGACGGTGTAGGTCAGGGCCTGGCCCGGGATGGCGGGATTGCTGGCCGCCGTCTTGGACACGATCAGGTCCGCGCCCGTTCCCGGCTGGGGCGTCGGGGTGCGGGTCGGCGTCCCGGTCACGGGAGTCGATGTCCGCGTTGCAGTCGGAGTCGCCGTTACCGTGATCGTCCCAGTCGGCGTGGCTGTTGCGGTGGCCGTGGCCGTGCTGGTCGGCGTGACGTGTCGGCTCGTCGGCGTGCTGCTTGGCGTGTTCGGTCGCCGTATTGGTCGGTGCGTGCGCGTGAACGTGCTGGTCGGGGTCAGCGTCGGCGTGTTCGTGGGCGTGTTGCTCGCCGTGAATGTTGCGGTGGCCGTGTTGGTCGGCGTGTTGGACGGCGTGAACGGTATTGGTCGGGGTCAGAGTCGGCGTGTTCGTGGGTGTGTTGCTCGCGGTGAACGTCGCCGTGGCGCGTGTTGGTCGGGGTGTTCGACGGCGTGAACGTATTGGTCGGCGTCAGGGTCGGCGTGTTCGTGGGTGTGTTGCTCGCGGTGAACGTCGCCGTAGCCGTATTGGTCGGGGTATTCGACGGCGTGAAGGTATTGGTCGGCGTCAGAGTCGGTGTGTTCGTGGGCGTGTTGCTCGCCGTGAACGTCGCGGTGGCCGTGTTGGTCGGGGTGTTCGACGGCGTGAAGGTGTTGGTTGGGGTCAGAGTCGGCGTGTTCGTCGGTGTGTTGCTCGCCGTGAATGTCGCGGTGGCCGTGTTGGTCGGGGTGTTCGACGGCGTGAACGTATTGGTCGGCGTCAGGGTCGGCGTGTTCGTGGGGTGTTGCTCGCCGTGAACGTCGCCGTCGCGGTGTTGGTCGGGGTATTCGACGGCGTGAAGGTGTTGGTCGGGCGTCAGGGTCGGTGTGTTCGTTGGGGTGTTGCTCGCCGTGAATGTCGCGGTCGCCGTGTTGGTCGGGGTATTCGACGGCGTGAAGGTATTGGTCGGGGTCAGGGTCGGCGTGTTCGTTGGGGTGTTGCTCGCAGTGAATGTCGCGGTGGCCGTGTTGGTCGGGGTATTCGACGGCGTGAAGGTATTGGTCGGCGTCAGGGTCGGTGTGTTCGTGGGCGTGTTGCTCGCGGTGAATGTCGCCGTGGCCGTGTTGGTCGGGGTATTCGACGGCGTGAAGGTATTGGTCGGCGTCCGGGTCGGTGTGTTCGTGGGAGTGTTGCTCGCGGTAAACGTCGCCGTGGCGGTATTGGTCGGGGTGTTCGACGGCGTGAACGTATTGGTCGGCGTCCGGGTCGGTGTGTTCGTGGGTGTGTTGCTCGCCGTGAACGTCGCGGTGGCCGTATTGGCGTCTGGGCGTGTTGGGTCGGCGTGTTCGTGGGCGTCGGGGTCGGGAGGCACTCCGCCCCCGAGCTCGAGCCGGGAATGGTCGTGGGCAGCACGCTGGTCGAGATCGTCCCCGCGGTGCCGCCCGTCGCGCCGTAGGCGTTTGCGTCGGTCGTCGTCGTCCCGTTGGCGCCTGCCGGCCACGTCGGAGCTCGTCGGGGCGCTCGACAGAAGAAGGACGCCGCCGCTTCCGCCGCCGCCAGGGCCGTGGTAGTTGCAGGCGCCGCCGGGAGGCGTGTTGCCGCATCCGGTCCCGGGGCCCGACGTCGGCCAGGCGTTGGCCCCCGCACCGCCGCGTGCGGCGACCGTGAGCCCGGTCAGGTTGCCGTTCAGCGCGGTGAAGACGATGCTGCCGCCGGCCCCGCCGCCGCCGCCGCCGTCGTTCAACGGCACCGGGCCCGTGGCGCCGTTCGCGGAGATGGTGCCCGTGTTCGTGATGTTGCCGACCCGGATCATGACGATGCCGCCGCCCGCAGCCCCGCTCGACAATGCGCCGCTGCTGTTGTTTCGCGTGCCCGACCCTCCGCCGCCTCCGAGGACGACCTGGGTCGCCGAGGCCGGGAAGAACGTTCCGCCGAAGCCCCCGATGTCGAGGCCGGTGTTCCAGGACCTCCCGCCTTTGCCTCCGGTTCCGCCGTTGGCGCCACCGCCTCCGCCCGAGTTCTGGTCGTTGGCGGAGGGCTGTCCGTCGTTTCCACCGCCGCCGGCGCTTCCCGGAGCGCCGCGGGCGGTGCCCCCGTTGATCGTCGCGCTCTGGTTGGGGTAGTCGGTGCCGGACGCGACGGTGGTGGCCGTCGCGGCGTCGTAGATCCAGCCGGGCGTGCCCGCGATGCCTTCGCCCTTGGCGCCGTCGAAGTTCTTCGCGGAACTCTGGACGTAGTCCGTATTCAGCGCCGCCGGTGTCGCCTGCGAGCTGGCGGGCGCCGCCGCCCCGGAAGCCCGAGACCGTCCACGCTGACCGCCGCAGTCGCCGAGGTCGAGGGCGCCCGGAGACGTCGACCGCAAGGATGCCGCCGCTCGACCCGTTCCAGGAGGCCGCCGTCAGGCCTGAGGTCAGGGTGGCCGAGCTGTACTCGGGGACGCGGACGACCTGGAACTTCCGTCTGTCCCTGGGTGCTGTTGTTGGCGGTGGCGTTCGTGTAGGCGTTGAGAAGCCCGTTCCGGCCCCGGTCCCGGAGCGTGAGGGTACCGCCGCGGTCAGGCTGCCCCGTCGACGACGTACTCGTAGCGGCCCGAGTTGTTGAGAGTCGTCGAGCCGCTGGCGTGCCGCCGCCACGCCGTGCCGTAGGCGTTGGTGTTCGTGGAATCGATGTCGGCGTCCTGCATCTGGATGACCAGGAGCAGGTCGCCGGCGGTGATGGCCGTCGCGGCGCCGCGGCGGGTGCCGACGCTGATCGTGGTCGCGCCCGCGGCGGCCGACGCGGTCGCCGGGTAGTAGGTGTTGACGATCCCGGTCAGGCTGCCGGAGCCGTCGCGCCCGGGCGTAGCGCAGTCGACTCCGGCGGAGGAGGGCTCTGGAGGGAAAACGAGGACGAGGGCAAGAAATGCCCGAAAGAGTGCCGATGTTCGGGCGCGGCTTGCCCTCAAGAACGTCCGACTTTCAAACTCGAACCCGCTCCAAACGGCCCCGGGTCGCCTTCTTCCATTCTAGGGGCCGAGGCGCGCCATTCCTAGCGAAAACATGGCGCGATTAGAATCTCCCCCCTCATGGACTTCCTCCGGATCCGCGGCGCGCGGCAGCACAACCTCCAGAACGTTTCCTGCGACATCCCCCGCAACCGCCTGATCGTGATCACGGGCGTCTCGGGCTCGGGCAAGTCTTCGCTCGCGTTCGACACGATCTTCGCGGAAGGCCAGCGGCGCTACGTCGAGTCGCTCTCGGCGTACGCGCGGCAATTCCTCGAGCAGATGGAGAAGCCGGACGTCGACTCGATCGAGGGGCTCTCCCCGGCGATCTCCATCGAGCAGCGCACGACGTCGAAGAACCCGCGCTCGACCGTCGGGACCGTGACCGAAATCTACGACTACCTGCGCCTGCTGTATGCGTCGGTCGGAAAGCCCCACTGCCCCAGGTGCGGGCGCGCGATCCAGGCGCAGACGATCCAGGAGATGGTGGACCGCGCCCTGCGGCTTCCCCTCGCGAGCAAGTTCGTCGTGCTCGCGCCCTACGTCGCGGGGAAGAAGGGCGAGTACAAGAAGCAGATGTCGGAGATGGTCAAGGAGGGATTCCTGCGCGCCCGCGTGGACGGACGCATGGTGGACCTCGACGATCCGCCCGAGCTCGACAAGCAGAAAAAGCACACGATCGAGATCGTCGTGGACCGCCTCGTGGCCAAGCCGGCCGACGACGAGGAGTACCGCAAGCGCCTGGCGGACTCGATCGAGACCGCGGCGCGGGTCTCCGGCGGGCTCATCATCCTCTCGGTGGCGGACGGGCCGGAGGAGGTCCTCTCGGCCAACTACGCGTGCCCCGATTGCGGCACGTCGCTGACCGAGATCACCCCGCGCCTCTTCTCGTTCAATTCGCCCTATGGCGCCTGCACGACGTGCTCGGGCCTCGGCACGAACCTCAAGGCCGACCCGGATCGCCTGGTCCTCGACCCGGGCCGATCGATCGAGAGCGGGGCCATCGCAATCCTGAAGCCCGGCTCGACCAACTGGCGGTCGCGGCAGATGGCCACGCTGGCAAAGCACTACAAGTTCCGCCTGGATACGCCGTTCGGAAAGCTTCCGAAAGCGGCGCAGAAGGTCATCCTGTATGGGTCGGGGGAGGACGAGATCAAGTTCTCGTACGTTGCGGAGAAGGGCGAATACCACTGGCGCTCGTCCTTCGAAGGGCTCGTCCCCATGATCGAGCGGCGGTACCGGGAGACGGAGAACCCGGAGCAGCGCTCGGAGCTCGAGGCCTACATGTCGGCCGAGCCCTGCCCGGCCTGCGGCGGCCGGCGCCTCAAGCCGGAGGCGCTGGCCGTGCGCGTGGGCGGCCGCGCGATCGACGAGGTCTCATCCGAAACGATCTCCGAGGCCATCGCCTTCTTCGGAGACCTGAAGCTGTCCCCGCGCGAGAAGGAGATCGCCGGAAAGATCCTGAAGGAGATCCAGGACCGGCTGCGCTTTCTGGCGAACGTGGGGATCGGGTACCTGAACCTGTCCCGCGGCTCCGCCTCGCTCTCGGGCGGCGAGTCGCAGCGGATCCGGCTCGCCACGCAGATCGGATCGAAGCTCATGGGCGTGCTCTACGTCCTCGACGAGCCCTCGATCGGCCTCCACCAGCGCGACAACCGCAAGCTGATCGACACGCTGATCTCGATGCGCGACCTCGGCAACACGGTCATCGTGGTCGAGCACGACGAGGAGACGATCCGCTCGGCGGACTGGGTCATCGACCTCGGCCCGGGCGCGGGCCTCCACGGCGGGAGGATCGTCGGGGAAGGCTCGCCGGAGGAGCTCGAGCGGTTCCCCGACTCGCTGACGGGGAAGTACCTGTCGGGGGAGCGGACGATCCCGATTCCCGAACGGCGACGGCCCGGCAGCGGCAAGGCCATCGTCGTCCGCGGCGCGCGCGAGCACAATCTCCAGAACATCGACGCGGTCTTTCCGCTCGGCGTGATGACGGCGGTGACCGGCGTTTCGGGCTCCGGAAAGTCCACCCTGGTCAACGACATCCTCTACCGGGCGCTCGCCCGCGCGCTCCACGGCGCGGCCGAGAAGCCGGGAGCGCACGACCAGGTCGAGGGCATCTTCGAAATCGACAAGGTCGTCAACATCGACCAGGCGCCGATCGGCCGCACGCCGCGCTCGAACCCGGCCACCTACACGAACGTCTTCAATCCCATCCGCGAGCTCATGTCGCGCACGCCGGAGGCGCGGGCGCGCGGCTACCAGCCGGGCCGGTTTTCGTTCAACGTCAAGGGCGGCCGGTGCGAGGCGTGCGCGGGCGACGGGCAGATCAAGATCGAGATGCACTTCCTGCCCGACATCTACGTGACCTGCGACGTCTGCGCGGGAAAGCGCTACAACCGGGAGACGCTGCAGGTCCACTACAAGGGCAAGTCCATCGCGGACATCCTCGCGCTCACGGCCGAGCAGGCCCTCGAGGTCTTCGCCAACGTCCCCCCCGTCGCGAACATCTGCCGTACACTCGTTCAGGTGGGCCTCGGGTACATCCAGCTCGGCCAGTCCTCGACGACGCTCTCGGGCGGCGAGGCGCAGCGCGTCAAGCTCGCGCGCGAGCTCGCGCGCCGCTCGACGGGCCGCACGCTCTACCTGCTCGACGAGCCGACCACGGGCCTCCACTTCGACGACATCCACAAGCTGCTCGAAGTCCTGCAGTCGCTGACCGAGAAAGGCAACACGGTGGTCGTGATCGAGCACAACCTCGAGGTCGTCCGCACGGCGGACCGGGTCATCGACCTCGGGCCCGAGGGCGGCGCGGGCGGCGGGAAGATCGTGGCGCAGGGGACCCCCGAGGAAGTGGCCGACGTGAAGGCCTCGCACACGGGGCAGTTCCTGCGCCGGATGCTGGGCGCGACGCGCAAGAGGGCGCGGGCATGAGGGGGCCCCGGCTCGCTGCGGCCGCTGCGGCGTTCTGCGTCGCCGCGCTCCTGGGCGCGCAGGCCGCCCCCGCGCCGACGGCGCCTCCGAAGGCAGCGCCGACGACCACGAAGGCGCCGCTCGATTTCTCCGGTGTCTGGGAAATCGATCTGAAGAAGAGCCAGGGGATTTCGAAGAACATGGAGAAGGCCGTCATTTCGATCCGCCAGAGCGGCGACCGTATCTGGATGGAGCCGATCGAGCAGCAGCGCCCCTGGCTCGTGGCGGAGGAGATCGTCGTCGACGGGCGGCTCTACGAGAAGGCCTTGGGCGGGGGGCGCAAGGGGACCGTCCAGGCGGAGTGGGGCAAGGACAAGAAGTCCCTGTGGATCCAGGCCACGACCGGAACCGACGCGAACCCGAACGCCGGGATCCAGCGGACGGTCTGGCGCCTGCGCGACGGCGGCAAGACCTGGACGCGCCAGACCTGGACCGTCCAGAAGGACGAGACGCGCGAGTCGTTCCTGATGTTCCGAAAGAGGGAGCTGAAGAAGCCTTGATCGCCTGTCGGGGCGATCACTCCGGCCCTCTTTCCGGGATCCCGATCCCTTGAGAGCCACCGTTCAGCTCGAAAATGGCGGTCACCGCCCCGTCATCGCCAGCGCCGCGGCGTTGTAGGGATCGATTGCCAGCGCGCGGTCGCGCGCGTCGCGCCCGGCCGCCACATCGCCCTTCTGGAAGCTCGCCGCCGCCAACCCGACGAGCGCGGCCACCCTGCCCGGCTCGATGGCCGCGGCGCGCCCGTATGCCGCCGCGGCGCCTTCGGAATCGCCGAGCGCGAGCAGCGCGTCGCCCGCCCGCGTCTGGATGTCCGCGCCGTCGGGTGAGCCCGCGGCGGCCTGGCGAATCGCGGCGAAGGCCTCGGCGTGCTTGTCGATCCTCGCGAGGGCTTCGCCCTCGAGCAGGAGAAGCTCCCCGGCATCGCGCTGCTTCTCGAGGGCCGGCGAAAGCAGCGCCAGCGCCTCGGCCGGGCGGCCCGCGTCGAGGGCGATGCGCGCGGCGGCCGATGCCAGCTCCGCGTCCTCTCCCGCCAGCGCCAGCGCGGCCCGCAGAACTCTTTCCGCGCCCGCGTCGTCGCCCTGCGCGCGCGAGAGCTCCGCGAGCTTGAGCGACGCCTCGGTTTCCGCCGCCGAGAGGGACAGGGCCCGCTCGTAGGCGCGCATCGCCTTCGCGGAGAGCCCCTTTGCGCGGTACTGGTTTCCGAGCCCGATGAGGAATTTCGGGTCCGGCTTTTCGCCGCGGACGCTCTCTTCCATGAGCGGAATCGCGGCGTCGACGCGCCCGATCGAGGCGAGGCCGAAACCGAGCAGGTAGCGGGCCCGCGCATCGAAATCGCGCGCCTCGTCGTAGCCTGCGATCACCGGCAGGCGCTTCGTCTGCAGGGCCTGGACCCCCATGTCATTGGTGGTCGTCGTGTCGACGTAGCCCGAGCGCGGCGACAGGTACTCGACGACGGGGTGGTCGTCCGTATGCAGGCCGGAAGTGTCCGAGAGCATCCTTCCGAGGTCCTCGCCGTCCAGGACGAAGGCCGCGAAAATCGAGAGCGGGTGCCAGAATCCGATCCCGCGCAGGTCCTCGGCCACGCCGGGAACCGTTTCGATGCGCCGGCGCAGGCGTTCCAGGTTCCACGGCACCGGATCGACCGTGCCGATCAGGATCACGTCGCCCCGGTTGGGGCGCCACAGCGACGTCTGCGGGAAGACCGATCGGAACGTCGCCACGATGAGCTTCATCTGCTCGGGCGGCAGCGAGTGCATGTGGAACCACTGCACCATCACGCCGCCCGGCTTCAACCGCGTGCGCGCGAGCTCGTAGAACTCCTTCGTGAAGAGGCTGCCGACCCCGGCCACCCACACGTCGGATGGGTCGGAGATGATGACGTCGAAGGTCCGCTTGCGCGCGAGCAGCGCATTGCGCCCGTCCGCCACGAGAAACCGGACGCGCGGGTCGGCCAGCACGTTGCGGTTCTGCGCCGCGAACCGTTGCGTGGCTTCGCGGGCCGCGCCCTCGATGTCCGCGATCTCGATCGATCGAGCGGGGTAGCGCGCCGCGGCTGCGGCCGAGACGCCGGTGCCGAGCCCGATGACGAACACGTCGCGCGGATCCGGGTGGAGCAGCATCGGGAGGTGCCCGAGCAGGAGCTGGTTGGCCATGTCGCCCGGGTCGGTGGAGGCGTCGGTCTTGCCGTTCGAGCGGTAAAAGAGGTACGGCCCCTGGCGGTCGACGGACAGCGTCGTCGCGATCCCGTCCTCGTAGAAGAGCAGCTCCGACCGGCGCTCGGCGGCAAGCAGGTTCTCCACCGACCCGTAGATCGCGGCGTAGAAGCCGGTGCCCATGGAGAGCAGCTTGCGCGGCCAGGCCGGAAGCAGCAGCGCGACGGCGAGTGCCGCGCCGGCAGCGACGAGGCCCCGGTGCCGCCAGGGCCGGGCCGCGGAATGCGACAGGGCGAGGACGCCCGCAACGGCGGTGGACGCCGCGGCGAGCGTGAGCGACGCGCGCAGCCCCATCCGGGGGATCAGGACGAAACCCGCGAGAAACGCCCCGACGACCGTGCCGACCGTGTTCCAGGCCGTCACGCGGCCCACGCCTCGTCCCATGTGCCGAAGCTTCGCGGTCGCGGCGACGGCGGCGGGAAAGGCGACGCCGAAGAGGATCGCGATCGGCAGCAGGAGCGGCGCGGTGGCGACGAGCTGCAACGCCTGCTGGAGCAGGAAGGAGTCCTTCGCGGCGGGGAAGCCGCGCATGTACGCCATCGGCAGCTGCGGCACGAACGCGATTCCGAGCAGGGCCATGAACGTGCCGCCGACGAGCGCGACCCCCAGCACGCCGGCCGGATCGGCGCCGCGCAAGCGCGAGTACACCGCGCTCCCGATCCCGATCCCGGCGAGGAAGAGCAGGAGCATCAGGCCGAACGCGTAGACCGAGCTGCCGAAGACGAGGCCGACCAGGCGCGCCCAGGCGACCTCGTCGACCATGGCCGCGAAGCCCGAGAGCGCGATGGCCAGGAGCAGCGCGCGTTCGCCCGCGGCCGGAAGCGGCGCCGGATCGGCGTCGGCAAGCGAGAGCTCGACCGCATCCGGCTCCGCCGCCGGCCGTGATCCGCGCGCAAGCAGGAGGGCGACGGCCCCCGCGGCGAGATTCATCGCCACGGCCACGAGCTCGCCCTCGCGCACACCGGCCAACGGCAGGAGCACGTAGGTGGCCGCGGCCGCCCCGGCGCACGCGCCGAGCGTGTTCGCCGCGTAGAGGACGGCGACCCGCCCTCCGATCTCCTGCTCGCGCCCCACCAGCCAGCGCGCGAGGATCGGGAGCGTGCCGCCCATGAGCGCGCAGGGCAGGACGAGCACGGCGCCCACCAGGAGGAACTGCGCGACGAAGAAGACCATCGGCGACGATTCGAGCCCGGGCGCGAGCCGCAGGTAGACGGCTTCGACCGCCCGGAGCAACAGCGGGATCGAGAGCCCGAGCAACCCGATCGCGATTTCGAGCACGCCGTAAGCGCGCAGCGCCCGGCCGCGATGGCGGTCCGCCCAGCCCCCGAGGAGCACGCTGCCGATGGCCAGCCCGCCCATGAAAGCCGCCAGCACGGTCGAGACCGCGAGCGTGGTCGAGCCGAAGATGTGCGTCAGGCGGCGCGTCCAGAGGACCTCGTAGATCAGCCCGCTCGCGCCGGACAGGGTGAAAACCAGGAGCAGCACTGCTCCTCGAGGGAAGCCGGCGCGGGCAAGGCGGGGCATTGCTCCAAGGATAGAGGGTTTCCGCTAAACTGCGCCCCGCATGATGCGAAACACGCAGCCCGAGCCGTGGCGGGTCAAGGTCGTCGAGCCGATCCGCCGCATCGACCGGGCCGCCCGCGAGCAGCGCCTGCGCCGCGCCGGCTACAACGTCTTCGGGATCGCGGCCGAGGACATCTACATCGACCTGCTGACCGATTCCGGGACGTCCGCGATGTCCGACGCCCAGTGGGCCGGGCTCATGCGCGGCGACGAGTCCTACGCGGGGGGCCGCAACTACTACCATTTCGAGGAGACGATCCGCTCCATCTTCGGCCTGCCGCACGTCATCCCCACGCACCAGGGCCGCGTGGCGGAAAACCTGCTCTTCTCGACGGTGCTCGAGCGCGGCCAGATCGTGCCGAACAACACGCACTTCGACACGACGCGCGCCAACGTCGAGGCCAACGGCGGCGTCGCGCTCGACCTCGTGATCCCCGAGGGCAAGGTGCCGCGCACGAAGCACCCCTTCAAGGGGAACATGGACCTCGGCAAGCTCGAGAAATGCCTCGGGGAGAACCGGGGCAAAGTGCCCCTCGTGATGCTGACGCTGACGAACAACTCCGGAGGCGGCCAGCCGGTCTCGCTCGAGAACGTGCGCGGGACGAGCGAGATCTGCCGGCGATTCGGCGTCCCGCTCATCATCGACGCCTGCCGCTTCGCCGAGAACGCCTGGTTCATCAAGCAGCGCGAGAAGGGCCAGGAGAACCGCAGCGTCGGCGACATCGTGCGCGAGGTCTTCTCGCTGTCCGAGGGCTGCACCATGAGCGCGAAGAAGGACGGCCTCGCCAACATCGGGGGCTTCCTGGCGCTGCGCAACGAGACGTGGGTCGAGCGGTTGAAGAACAAGCTCATCCTGATCGAGGGCTTTCCCACGTACGGGGGCCTCGCGGGCCGCGACCTCGAGGCGATCGCCATCGGGCTCAAGGAAGTGCTGCACGAGGACTACCTCGCCTTCCGCATCGGGCAGGTGACGGCCTTCGGCGAGGCGCTGGCCGAGGCGGGCGTGCCCGTCGTCGAGCCGATCGGCGGCCACGCGGTCTACGTGGACGCGCGTGCGTTCGCCCCGCACCTGCCGCCCGAGCACTACCCGGCCGAGGCGCTGACGATCGCGCTGTATCTCGAAGGCGGGATCCGTGCCGTCGAGATCGGGGGCGTCATGTTCGGCAAGCCCGACCCCGAGCGTCCGGGCCACGAAAAGCTTCCCGACCTCGACCTCGTGCGCCTGGCCGTGCCGCGGCGCGTCTACACGAACACCCACCTCGAGTACGTGGCCGGGGTCACGGCGCGGCTGCGGGCCGACCCGAAGGCCCTGCGCGGCGTCAAGATCGTGAAGCAGGCGCCGGCGTTGCGCCACTTCACGGCGCAGTTCGAGCTCCTGTGACGGGAGACGGGGCGCGCGGGTCCGGCGGGCCGCGCTACAATTTGCGTTCGCCGTGATCACCGGATTCAACACAGACCTCAAGCACAGGAACCGCGTCTTCCACATCCAGACCGAGGACAAGGGGGACGCGAACCCGTGCGTCGAGTCGCTCGTCTACGTCGGCGGCGAGATCCTCGCGACGAAGCGGACCTCGTACGCCGAGGTCCTCGAGGCCGGCAGCGACGACCACGCGGTGCAGGACCTCATGGAGCAGCAGCACCGCACGATGATCGCGGCCATCCAGCGCGGCCGCTTCGACGGCCCGAACGGGTCCGTCCAGATCCCGGAGGGCATGTCGTCCATTTCGGATTCCGCTGTGCCGACGCCGCCCGCGCCGGCGCCCGCGAAGGCCGCGAAGGCCGAGAGGGTGGAGAAGGGCGCGAGGCCGGCGAAGACCGAACAAGGCGACGCGACGGTCGCGCCGGGGACGAAGTCCCCGCTGGCGGAAAGCGACCGGAGCCTGGACCAGATGGTGCTCGAATACCTCGCCTCCGAGGAGGTCCCGGACGATGTCGATCTCATTCTGTCGCCGACTCCCGATTTCGTCGCAGGCCGGTCCGTCCAGACGAAGCTCAAGGCGACCTCCGGGTCGCCCGCGCGGCCGCTCGCCGGGGCTTCTGTTTCCGTGCGCATCCTCTCGACCTCCGCCCGTGCTTCGACCGCGTTCCAGGGCAAGACGGCCTCGGACGGGTCCTGCCTCCTGTCCTTCATGGTCCCCACGTTCCCCAACGGCAGCGCCGCGGCCGTCATCCGCGTGACCGGGGGCAAGGCCAGCTCCGAGGTCCAGTACCCCATCAAGAAGAAATGAGCGCCGAGGTCCAGATCAGGGTCAACGGCGAGCCGATGCGCCTGCCGGCCGGCGCCTCGGTCGCCGACCTGCTCGAGCGGCTCAAGGTGGCGACGCCCCGCGTCGCTGTCGAGCGCAACCGCGAGATCCTCCCGAAGGCCGAGTACCCCGGGACTCCTCTGGCCGACGGCGACACCTTCGAGGTCGTGGAGCTGGTCGGAGGGGGATAGCGCTCCCGATTTGCCTGCGCGGGCGTCGATCCTGTATTCTCCGCGCCCCGAGTGGGCCGTTAGCTCAATTGGTAGAGCAAGAGACTCTTAATCTCTAGGTTGTAGGTTCGAGTCCTACACGGCTCACCACTCACATCGGCGCGCAGAGGACCTGGCCTGCAATCAGGCCGGCTGGGGTCGCCTGCTCGAGGCTCGCACGCCTCGCCGCTCATGGTGTCGGTCTAGAATCCGCATTGCGATCGCCGAATGACAATCTCAGCCGGTACTCGTCTCGGCCCGTACGAAATCCTTGCAGCGCTCGGTGCAGGTGGGATGGGGGAGGTCTACCGGGCTGGGGACGAGAGAACGCGCTACAGGCACTTTGCGGGGCGGCGGCGACGCGCATGATGGGCTACGGCGACACGCACGTCGGGATCCTCTCCGGCACCGAGGCGTTGAAAGGACTCTCGCGCGTTCTCGATGCGACGACCGCGGCGGCGAAATCGTGAGGCGCCCGGCGGCCTTCTCTCCGGTCTGGTGGCAACAGTGGGGCCTGACCGCGATGCTCGTCTTCCTCGTGCTGGCGCTCTTCGTCGGAGCGCCGCTCCGTACCGTACTGGGACAGCTCCCTTTCGATCTCTTCTTCTCCCTGGTGCTGGTGTCGGGAGTGATCGCCTTCTCGCGCCGGCGCTGGCTGGCCGGCGCGGTGGCGGTGAGCGGAGTGATCTGGCTCGCCTTGCGCTGGTCGCGGTACGGGTCGGACCAGGGGGTCGACGGGTCGGGTCAGGCCTGGCTATCGCTGCTGACGATGCTGATCCTGACCGGGCTGGTGCTCGAGCACGTTTTCCGGGAGGGCCCCATCACGGCCGACCGGGTGCGGGGCGCCGTCGTGGCATACCTGCTGCTCGGGCTCGTCTGGACCTTCGGCTACATCCTCGTGGAACGCTTCTCGCCCGGGGCCATCCAGGCCAGCGGAGCCCCGCCGAGGAACAATGCTCACTTTGCGTACTTCAGCTTCGTGACGCTGACGACGCTCGGGTACGGCGACACCGTGCCCGTTCACCCGGTCGCCCGCTCCCTTGCGATCGCCGAGGCTCTCGTCGGCCAGCTGTATCCGGCGATCCTGATCGCCCGGCTCGTTTCGCTGCAGATCAGCGCGCGAGAGGGGCGCTGACGCGTGGAGCCGGACCGGTCGATCCCAACGGGGTGCGTGTGGAGCGAACGGGCCCTCCTGCTGACCGACCGCGCCGCCTCGCGAGGCTGACCGCCGGCGTTCCGATATGACGATTCTCGTGATCTTCGTCCTGCTCCTTTTCGCCTACGGCCTGGTGTCGGCGTGGCTCGAGCGTACGCCCGTCACGCCACCGATCGTATTCACGCTCGGGGGCGTGTGCGCTTTCCTGGCCGTGCCGTCGTTGCGCGACCGCAACGGGGATCCCGAAGTCCTGCTTCGGATCGCCGAGGCTGGCCTCGTGCTTCTTCTCTTTACGGACGCGAGCCGGACGGACCTGCGGGTCCTCCGAAGCATCCGAAGTTCGCCCGTGCGCCTCCTCACGACGGGCATGCTGTCGACCCTTCTGCTCGGGGCCCTCGGAGCGCTGGCCCTGTTTCCGACGTTTTCCCTCTGGGAGGCCGGGATCCTCGCAGCGATTCTCGCCCCGACGGATGCGGGCCTCGGGCAGGTCGTCGTCTCGAGCGAGAAGGTGCCGATGCGGATTCGCCAGGCGCTGAACGTCGAGGCCGGCCTCAACGACGGCCTCTCGGTGCCCTTCCTCCTCTTCTTCCTGGCTCTCGCGAAGTCGGGCGGACAGGGAGGGCGGGCGTACCTCTGGACGTTCGTCGTCGAGCAACTCGGGTACGGGACGGCCCTCGGAGTCGGGATCGGCCTCGCCGGCGGGTGGCTGCTGGGCAGCGCGAGCCGCCGCGGGATCGTTCTGCCCGCCTTTCGCCAGATCGCGCTCGTGACGCTGCCCCTGCTCTGCGGTGTTGCGTCCGAGGCGGTCGACGCGAGCATGTTCATCGCCGCCTTCGTCTGCGGCCTGGCCGTCCAGCTTGGCTTCGAGAAGGCGGGGGAGGAGAGCGTCGAGTTCGCGGAGCAGTGGGGACAGCTCTTCAACCTGTTCGTCTTCTATCTCTTCGGGCTGCACGTGGCACGGGCCGGGGCGGGCTTTTCCGTCCCGATCGTGGTCTACGCGCTGCTCAGTCTGACCGCGATTCGCATGCTGCCGGTTGCCCTCGCGCTCGTCGGCACGGGCCTCGACCGGGCAACCGTGATCTTCATGGGATGGTTCGGTCCCCGGGGCCTCGCCTCCATCGTCCTCGGACTCGTCTATCTGGAGGGCAAGACGCACCTGCCGGGGGAGCGGACCATCGTTCTCACGGTGATGGCCACGGTGCTGCTGAGCATCTTCGCCCACGGCCTGAGCGCGAAGCCCGGCATTGCGCTCTATGCGAAGAGGATCGCGGCGCTCGGTCCGGACGCTCCGGAGCTCCACGCCGGAGTCGCCGGGAAGCGGCCGCCTCGCGCGTGAAGGGCCGTCGCGAGAAGCCGCCCTCCATCTTCGCGGCATAAGATTGATCCGTGCCGCAATCATGCGATGACACTGCCGGTACTCGTCCTGGCTCGCACGAAATCATCACGCCTCCGGGCGTCGATCTCTGAGGCCTCGCCACGACGATGGCGATGACGGGCCGGAAGGTCGTCAAGGCGGTCGCATGGGTCGTGGGCATCCTTGGCAGCCTCGGAGTCGTCGCCGTCGCTCTCGCCCCCCGCTGGATCAACTTCGAGCCGGTCCGGAAGAGGATCGAGTCCGCCGCCTCCTCGGCCCTCGGCCGCGAGGTGAGGGTTGGACGATTCGAGCTCTCCTACTTCCCGCGCCTCGAAGTCGGAATTCGGAAAGTGGAACTGCCCGGCCCGGGAAAAATCCATGGCGCCGTCCGGTCCGTGAGCCTCTCTCCCGTGCTCGTTTCGTTGCTTCGCGGCCGGTTCCGCATCTCCACGATCCGGGTGGACGGACCGGACCTGACCGTCGATGCTCCCGAGGCGACCGGGGAAGAGGAGAAGCCGGTTTCTCGTCCGGATCCGCTGCAGAGCCTCACGCCGTTCGTCGCTCTCGCCTCGAAGGCCTCCGGCATGGTCGTCGAGATCCACGAAGGGCGGCTGGCGGCTGCCCGCAACGGAATGGAGCTCGCCGTCCTGAGCGACCTCGACGTGAGCGTCACGGTCCCGCCGACGGGCCCCCCGCTCCACGTGTCCGGGCAGGTCTCCGCTTCGTCCCTCTCCCTTCGGCGGACCGATCGGCGGGTCCTGGAGATCCGCGGCGTGAGGATCGCAGGCGCGTTGGACGTCGAGAACGGGAAGACAGCGGTCACGCTCTCGCGGTTTTCCACGGAGTCGCCCCGGCTTCTTGCGGAGATCGCTCTCTCCGCCGACAGCGCGACCCCGCGGGTCGACCTGACCGCCCGCGGCAGCGGCCTCGACGTGACGGCGCTGCGCGGGAAGCTTCTCCCCTTCGCCGGGGACGACTCCACCATAGCGGCGATCTTCGCGATCTTCCAGGGCGGCACGTTGACCTCGTTCTCCTTCGCCGACGGAGGAGAGACCCCGGGGGACCTCGGGATCTTCGAGCGGATGTCGATCCAGGCCGTTCTCGCCGGCGGGAAAGTCCGGATCGGGAGCGTGGGCCTCGACCTCGAAGAAGCGCGCGGAGACGTCGCCGTCGAGAATGGAGTCCTCACCGCGGTGCACGCCGCGGCACGAATCGGAAAATCGCAGGCATCGGATGGAAGCGTCCGCATCGGGCTCGTGGCGAACGACGACACGCTGCGGGTCGAGGCCACGGTGCGGTCGGATCTCTCCGAGCTTCCCGGGATCCTCTCCCGAGTGGTTGGCGACGGATCCTTCCACGAGGAGCTTTCCCTCGTGGAGGATCTCGCCGGGAGCGCGACAGCGCGGATCACGATCGGGGACCGGGCGGCAACTCTGGAGACGAAGGTCTCCGTGTCCGAGATGCAGCTCTCCGCTCGCTACCGGCGGCTTCCCTGGCCAATCCGGATCCGGCGCGGGACCTTCCTCTTGGACGGCGATCGTGTCGGCGTGAGCCAGCTCTCCGGGAACATCGGAAGCTCGACGCTCTCCGCCCTGGTGGCAAGGGTTCGACTGGGGGACTCACCTCGCTTCGAGGAAGTCTCCGGAACCTTCGAGCTGGCGCTGGACGAACTGTTCCCCTGGCTGGCCTCCCGGAAGGGGATGGAGGCGCTTGCGACGAAGATCGCCGGGTTGCGGGGCTCCATCGGGCTGTCCGTCGGCGGTCTTTCCGGGCCGATCTCCCGGCCGTCGGACTGGAAATACGAAGCGACGGGATCCGTGAAGGATCTCGTCCTGGAAACGTCATTGCTCCCCGAGGCCCTCGAGGTGAAATCCGGGGGTTTCCGGATCGATGAAGAAGCGATCCGCGTGACGGGGCTCGAGGCGCAGACCGGCGACGCGGCCCTCCGGGTCTCCGGCGTCTTCAGTGGCCTCCGGCAGGGCCCTCCAAAGCTCGAAGCGGCGGTGGACGGAGAGACGGGGCCGGAGGCCGTCCGTTGGATCTGGGAGAAGGCGTCGCTCCCCGTCGAATTCCTTCCGGCGGCGCCGATCGCCCTTCGACAGGTTCGCGTCGGGCTCGCCGGCGGCGAAGAGCTCACCCTGGCCGGGAGCTTTGCCTTCCGGAACGGCCCTCGCGTGACGCTCGATCTCATCAAGAGCGGAGAGGGAACGGACGTTCGGCACCTCACGATCGCCGACAACCTCTCCGACGCCTCGATCTCTCTGGGTCTTCGAAAGAAAGAGCTGGAAGTCGGCTTCACCGGCCACCTGGCCGCCGCGACCATGGAGGGACTGCTCGCGACCGAGAACGAGAGACACGGTCATATCGAGGGCGATTTCCATGCGCTGGTGCCCCGGCATCACCTCGGGAAGACCTCGGCTGAGGGAACGCTGAAGGTGGCAGGCTTGATGATTCCCACTCCAGCCGGGGAAGTCGCCATCGAGGACCTCGACCTTCGCGCTGCGGGGAACCGGCTCACCGCGTCGTCCTCGACCCTTGCTTTGGAGGACCAGCGCCTCTCGGTCACGGGAAATGCCACCTTCCAGGACGAGGGAATCGTCCTCGATATGGACGCCGCCACGAGCGGGATCGCGTGGGAGCACGTCGAGAAGGTCCTCGACCGGATGAAGTCCCAGAAGAAGGTGGCCGCCGGGACGGAGGAACGCGAGCCATCCTCCTTCCCGATCAGCGGCATCCTGCGTCTCTCCATCGGCTCGTTCACATTTCGAGACCTTGCGTGGAAGCCGGTTCTCGCCGACATCGAGCTGGCGAAGGAGTCCGTCAGCGCCACGGTGAAAAACGCCGAGGTCTGCGGCATCTCGACGACGGGCGAGCTTCAGCTTCTCCGCGGCGGCGGGATGTCCGCCATGGTCCGTGTCGCTTCCATGGGCCCGGACATCGCTGCCTCGCTGACCTGTCTCGGGTTCGAGAACGTCGGGATCACCGGACGCTACGAAGCGAGCCTCCAGGCTGAGGGAAAAGCCAGGGCGGCGGAGCTTTCCCGGGCCCTGCAGGGCCCGCTCGCGTTCCAGGCTTCGAATGGAACCATGGGCAAGTCCAGCGTGGTGACGAGAGTTCTGGCGGTGGTCAACATGACGCAGGTCTTCGGGGGCAAGAGCCGGGCCCGGATCGGCGAGGCGATGCCCTTCGACGAATTCACCGTCGAAGGGCAGATGGAAGACGGCCGGGTTACGATTCGCGAGGCGGCCCTCAAGGCGCCGTCGTTCACGATGGTGGGAAGCGGGACGGTCGGATACCTCGACAAGTCCCTGGATCTCACGATTCTGGCGCGCCCCTTCTCGACGGTGGACAGGATCCTTCAAAAGATCCCGGTCCTCCGGTACATTCTCGGGCGGAATTTCCTCTCGGTTGCGGCGAAGGTCACGGGAAAGCTCGACGACCCGAAGATCCGCCTCGCTCCGGCGAAGGATGTCGGGCAAGGGCTGGTCAACATCCTGGCGAGAACAGTGAAACTGCCGGTCCAGGTCTTTGATCCATCCTCGCCGCAGTGAGAGGGGCGTCCGGTTCAGCCAGCTGCGAGGCGGGCCGCACATTGCCGAGGTTCCCGAGCAGATTTACCGGGCGCTCAGCCCCGCCATGGCACAATGCGGTCCCGGAAACTGACTTGCCGAAGCCGCATGAGAGGCGCGACGCGCCCCCACTAGATTCTTCGAGTCGGAACCGGTCCGGCCCGACGCACGGGCGCGTCCCCGCACGCGCTGCCGGGCTCCTCCTCGTCCTCTTCGTCGCGGCCGGCTGCAGCCACGTCGTCAGCGACGCCGCCACGCGGAACGCGCTCCTGGCCCTGCCGCCCCAGCCCACGGTGCGCGCCTACGTCTACCACAACCACCTGATCCTGCTCGTTCCGGAAGACGGCAAGAAGACCGTCTTCAGAGCGGACTGGAAGGCCGACGTTCTCGAAGAGGGCCAGAAGGTCAAGTTTCGGACGACACGGCTCAAGCTCGTCGAGGAGGTCCCCAAAGGCATCGAGCAGGTGCGTGCGTCCGTCCGGGAGGCCTCGGTCGTTTCGTCCGCGCAGTTCCGGAGCCTGCTCCCGAAGGTGGCCGAAAGGCTCATACCCGGCG
>CAWATD010000001.1:0-567817 GCA_963784935.1 uncultured Acidobacteriota bacterium | reverse complement strand
AGCCCTTCAGCCCCGATGGTACTTCGCGGTAGACCGCGTGGGAGAGTAGGACGTTGCCGGGGAATTATTTTTTAGCCCAGGACTGGTTTCTGGGCTTTTCTTTTTTGGGCCTTCCGCGATCCTTCCTGCTCGCATCGAGGGCGCCCGGGCGGTACAGCGCGTCGCGGCGCTCGGTGCACGTCGCGCACGTGCCAACCGGGTGTCCCGTCCGCAATCCCTCGCGGATGCGCTGGAGCGGTGCGCCCGCGGCAATGCGATCCAGGCCGTCGGCCGGGTAGAAACCGATCGGGTCCTGGTCCCAGTAGATGCAGGGGTTGACGGCGCCGTTGGGCCGGATGACGTAGTTGCGATCCGGGTAGGCGCACCCGAGCAGGCGCTGGTAGAAGAAGTGCCGAAAGCTCTCGACCCGGTCGACCCCGGCCTTCAGGCGCCAGAGCCGGCGCTGCAGTCGCGGCAGGAGTGCCCGCGGCCGGTCCTCGGGCCCGTCAAACTCGGGATAGGAAGAGAGCTTCAGGCCCCGCCGGACGGCCTCTCGCGCCGTCGCGCCGAGCTCGGCATGGAGCGCGGCCGGGTCCTCGCCGGAGAGCAGCTCGGGCGTCACGTCGACGCCCGCCGTCGGCGAGACGTACCGCACGTCGATCTCCGAAGCGCCATGCGCGGCCGCGAACTCGGGCAGGGCGGGCAGCTCGTGGCGGTTCGACTTCATCCACGTGAAAATGATCCGCAGCCGTGGCCTTTTCGACTTCGCCGCGCGCCGGACGCGCTCGAGCGTGTCCAGGCACGCCAGCAGCCGCTCGAACTTCGCCGGCACCCGGATCCTCTCGTAGGTCTCCTTCGTCACGCCGTCGATGGATGCCGCGACCGTCGCGACGCCGTTCTTCACCAGTGCCTCGGCCGTCGCCTCGGTCAGCGCGAGCAGGTTGGTCGGGAACCACAGATCGGGCACGCCGTAGCGTCCGGCGATTTCCAGGATCTCGCGAAAGCGGGGATGGATCATCGGCTCGGCCGCGCAGGCGAGCGCGACGCGCCAGGCCCGCGGGAAGAAGTCGGCGGCGATCTTCTCGAACACTTCGACCGGCATGTTGCCGTCGTCGGACAGCTGCCGGTCGAAAGGCGGGAAGGCGAGGCGGTCCGTTTCCGCGAAGTAGCACATCACGCACTTCAGGTTGCACCGCGAGGTGAGGTCGAGGATGACGTTCAGGGGCCGGGGCATGGAGGACGGGAATTATGCCACCGCCGGCCGCGTGGTCCGGCGGCGGCCGACGAAGACGGCGAAGTCGTTCGGCACGCGCCCCTCGGCTTCGAGGCGCGCCTCGGCGGCGCAGAGGACGTCGAGCAGGCGCTCCTCCTCGGCCGGGGCGCGGCCGAAATTGCGCTCGCTCCCCGATAGCAGGGGATGGAGCAGGCCTCCCCCTCCCGAGTACTCGGCCTCCGGCACGAACGACTGTCGTGCCAGCGGGAGCAGGTCCTCGCTGCACGCGGCCTCGAAAGGGCGCTCGCGCGCAAGGCGCGCCGCGTCGACGGGCTCGCGGCGCCAGACCGGCTGGCCGGTCCTGTCGTCCCGGCGCATGCGCTGGGGCAGGAGTCGGAAGTAGCGCTCGACGAGCGTTGCGCGCTCGGCCGGGTACTGGAATCGGTTCGGGCCGACGTACTCGACGAAAACGACGCGCCCGCGCGGTGCGAGGATGTCGTGGATGCGGCCGTAGAGCTCCTCGAGCCGGCCGACGTGGTGGAGGGTGTCGTGGACGATGACGGCGTCCCACGGGCCCGCGGGAAGCACCGCCGCGTTTGGATCGAGCACGGCATGGGAGACGGCGGCCATACCGCGCCGGCCGGCGCTGCGGCGCGCGCGTTCGACGGCCACGGGGTCGGCGTCGACGGCCGTGATGGCGCCCACGCCGGCCATGCGGGCGAGGGCGCGTTCGATGAACCCCTCGCCGCATCCGACGACGAGCACGCGCGGCAGCTCGGCGGGCAGGTGCCGCGTGCGCACGTGCGAGAGCCAGTCGACCGACGGGTGGCCCGAGGCCGTGCGATTGACGTGGTGCTGCAGCGCGGCCGAGGGCACCCAGAACGGCGATCCGGGATGGGTCAACGGGGGCGCCTTCGGGCCCGCACCCGCACGGCGGCGGCCGCGAGCAGGCCCAGTGTGGCGATGGAGACCGCGCTGCCGAGCCGCATTCCCGGTGGACAGTAACGCAGCCCGATGCGCCGGTCGCCCGGCGGGATCCGCAGCGCCAGAAACGGCCCGTTGGCCAGCCGCGCCGGCACCGCGGCTCCCTCGGAGTCGCGGGCCGACCATCCGCCGTCCTGCACGAGCGAGAGAACGACCCATCCGTCCGGGCCACCCGCCGGGACCCGCGCCCGGAAGGAGGCTCTGTTCGTGGACTCCGCGTACTCCGACACCTCGACCGGAGGGTTCCCCGCCTCGGCGCCGCCGTCCGCGAGCACGTACGCCCTCGCTCGCCAGTCGGTCAGAGCGGCGATCTCCCGGAACGCGGGGCCGAACGCGGAAGCGGCGTCGAATACGGGCCAGGGGCGCGCCGGCGGGGCAGCGACGAAGCGGATGCGGGCCGGGGCGAAGGCGCGCGGCAGCACGTTCGCGTTCTCGAAGGCGGTGCCGTCCGCGCCGGCGTAGACAGGGCGCCACCGCGGGCCCGGTGCCGTGTCCTGCGGCCCGCCGAGGGCGAAACGCACGTTCAAGAAGTCGAGCGCCGGCGCATCGGCGTTGCGGACCATCTTGAAGTAGTCGGCGTAGGGGTAGCCGCAGGTGGCGTCGAGGAAGGCCATGTAGTCGCGGCGCTCGACGGCGTCGTGCGTGCGGACGTCCTCGAGGCGCGCGAAGACGTTCGTGCTCGGAAAGAGCGTGGGACCCATCCCCAGGACGCGGAACGGCCCCGATTGCGCGTGAAGGAAGCGGACGACGGGGGGCTCGGGAAAGAGAAGGTCCGGCGAATAGAGCCGGTTCAACCCGGCCCACTGGAACAGAAGCTCCGCGCCGCAAAGGAAGGTCATCCCGGCGATGTAGCCGCCCGGGCGGCCGCGCGCGGCGATCGCAAGGAGCGCAGACAGCGCAAGGACGGCGAGCACGACGGCGAGTTGGCGCCGTTGGAAGCCGAGGCTTCCATCCGCGCGGCGCAGCCCGAAAGCGAGCTCGTAGAGCGCCACGCCGCCGGCGGCGAGCAGGATGGGGATGACCACGCCGGCCGTCGGCCTGGCGCGGCGGTCTCGCGCGTCCTTGGCGTATCGCTCGAGCTCGAGGGCGGCGATCGCCGGGGCCGCGAGGGCAACCCACCCGTTGAAGCGCAGCGGGAACACGTAGCGGATGCCGGGAATGCGGGCGAAGATCTCGGCGAGCGGCCACGCGCAGACCGCGACGCCGAACCCGCAGAGCAGGAGCCCCCAGAGCACCCACTCCGCGCGGCCGCGCTTCGAGCCCGGCCGGAAGACGAGCAGAGCGGCGGCCCATCCGACGATGCCCGTGTAGCCCATCGCCATCTCGCAGAAGGTCCCGGTGCCGCCGGGAACGGTCGGCGCGGTGACGGCGTTTCCGAGCGTGTGGGGGAAGAAGGCCGGCAGGATGCCGAGCCATCGCGGAGCGTGGGGAAAGAGCGAGAGGTGCGGCTCCCAGTAGGGGCGCGCCGCGGCGGCGAGCCGGCCCGAGGCGGCGATCGCGAGCACGGACGGCAGGAGCAGAAAGGCCGTCAACCCGACCGCGATGGCGGCGGCGAGCGCCAGTGCGCGCGCCAGCGGCGCGATCTCCGGCAGATCGCCCGCTGGCCGGCGGGCCGCCAGCCACAGGGCGGCGAAGAAAAAGCCCATTGCCGCCGACTCGGGGTGGCCCCCGAGCGCGATGAGGGCGAACACCGCCGTGAGCCCCGCAATCGCGCGCGCGCGCCCGCGTCCGTCGCGGCAGCGCTCGATGGCGAAGAGCATCCAGGGCCAGAGGCAGAAGACGTTCGATTGGGGATAGAAGATCCAGGGCGGGACGAAGCTGAAGGAGAGGGCGAAGGCCACGGCCGCAAATCCCGCCGGTTTCTTCGAGGCGCCGAGCTCCCTGGCCCAGAGCCACATGCCCGAGGCGGCGAGCAGGAGCTTGATCGCGCCGATCAGCGTGAAGCCGCGCGCGAGCGGCAGCAGCAGCGCCAGCAGCGTCAGCGGCCAGAAGGCCGCCGAGACGCTGTTCGCCGCCAGCGGCGTCCCGCAGCCGTTCCAGCGGTCCCGCAACGGCAGCGCGCCCTCTTTCCAGGCGAGCCGGGCGGCCTTGGCCCACGGCAGGACCTGCGTGGCGATGTCGTTCAGGTAGGGGTTGTATGGCGTGACCGCGCGTTCGAAATTCCAGGGTTGGAGGGAGACCGCGTGGTCGAGCGGCAGCGGTGTGGCTTCGGAGACGAACGCGCGCGGATACGGAAGGACCGCGACGAGGACGAAACCCGCCAGAGCGCCCGCCGGAATCGGACGGTCGAGCCATCGCGCGGCGCCGGCGACCGCGGCCGCGGCGCATCCGAGCAAGAGAAGGATCGCGAGCGACACGACCACCATCGCCTCCCGACCTGAAACCGGAAGCTACTTCGACCCGATGGCCTCCCGGAACTCGCGCAGGAGCTTCTCCGGGATCTTCTCGGGCCTCGCGGCGCCCGAGGCTTCGACGATGAGGACGTGCGGCAGATCCGGCGTGTCCTCCCAGGTTTCGTGGCGTTCCAGCCCCTTGAGCTCCGCGACGTCGCTCTCGCCATAACGGCAGAAGGAAACCCGCGCGAAGCCCGCCGACTTCACGGCCGACGCGAGCATGGCCCGGTTATAGAGGAACTGATGCCCCCAGCCGTGGAAGGCGCGGTTGAGCCGGATGGCATCCTCGCGCGCGTCGTCGTCTGCAGCCTGCGGGCCCCGGTAGTGGGTCAGCAGAACCCAGTCGAGGTTCGGCGTCGAAAGGCGCAGGATCCCATCCTCCCGGAGCACGCGCCGGCATTCGGCGAGGAAGTCGAGGCCGTCCTCGAGACCGAGGTGCTCCAGGAAGTGCTCCGCATAGATCGCGGCGACGTTCGCAAAGGGCAGCCCGTGGCGCACGTCGAGCACCTGGTCGACCCCGGGCAGCCCCTGGTTGTCGATGTTGATCCAGGCGGGGATGGACTGCTGGCCGCAGCCGATGTGCAGGCGCGGGGGCTCGAGAGCCCCTTCGGGGATGTCGCGGGACCTTCGGAAGAGTCGCATCGTGCGTCGGCTGGTGTTTACCACAATTGCGATGGACTCCCGGCCGGCAACGCCGTGCTACGATTCTTGGCAAATTTGGAGGAGGCCCCATGCGCCGATTCTCTTCCGTGATTCCATTCCTTCTTCTGGCCCTTGCCACCCCCTTCGCGCTCGCGCAGACCACCGGAGACATCGTCGGTCACGTGACGGACGAGCAGGGCGGCCCGATGCCCGGCGTCTCGGTGGAAGGGCGCAGCCCCGCCTTCCAGGGGACCCGGACTTCGGTCAGCGACGCAACCGGGACGTACCGGCTCGTCCTCCTGCCGCCCGGCGTCTACACGGTGACGGCGGCGCTCCAGGGGTTCGCGCGGGTCGAGCAGACGGTGACCGTCTCGCTCGCGAAGTCGTCGACGCTCGATTTCCGGCTGCGGCCCGCGGTCGAGGCGCAGGTCATCGTGTCCGGGCAGGCGCCGATCGTGGACACGACCGCGGTGGCCGCGGGGTCGAACTTCGACAGCCGCCAGATCCGCTCGCTGCCGACCGGCCGCAACTTCTCGGCGGTCGTCCTCGTGTCTCCGGGCGTGACGACGCAGTCCTCGAACTCCAACACGTTCGCGGGCACGATCTCGATTTACGGCTCGACGGGCCTAGAGAACAGCTACATCCTCGACGGATCGAACACGACGGGCGTCGAGTACGGCGCGCAGGGCACCAACCTCAACTACGAGTTCATCCAGGAGGTCGAGGTCAAGACCGGCGGCTACCAGGCCGAGTTCGGCCGTTCGACGGGCGGCATCGTCAACGTGATCACCAAGTCGGGCGGCAACGAGTACCACGGCGACGTGTTCGGGTACTACAACGCGGACTCGCTCCAGGCGAGCAACAAGTACCCCGACGAGAACCTCTACGGGACGAGCGAGGGGTTCTCGCGCTACGACTGGGGCCTGGACGCGGGCGGTTATGCCTGGAAGGACCGCATCTGGTTCTTCGGCGCCTACGACCGCGTGAAAGGCAAGGTCATCAACCAGCTCACGGCCGGCCCGAGCGAGGGCGATCTGGTGGACAGCCCGAGCGTGCAGAACCTGGCCTCCGCGAAGCTGACGTTGATGCTCAACGCGTCGAACACGCTGATGGGCAGCTTCTTCGAGGACCCCTCGACACAGACGGGCGCCATCAACGACGGGGCGCATACCCTGAACGGCTCGCCCTCGACCTTTCTCGGCCGTCAGGACTTCGGCGGCCAGAACTGGGTCGCGCGGTACAACGGCATCTTCGGATCGTCCTGGGTGGTGGCCGCGCAGTACGCCTTCCACTCGGAGCGCAACTCGGTGGGCCCCTCGACGATTCCCGGGGCGGGAATTCAGTACATCGATTCCCGGCCGGGCGCGAACAACGAGCAGTCGGGAGGTTTCGGCCTGGTCCAGAAGAAGGACTTCCAGCGCAACTTTTACGGCGCGTCGGTCTCCAAGTACCTGAGCGACCACGAGATCAAGGCCGGTTTCGAGTACGAGACGCAGGACGCCACGGTCATCAAGCGGTTTTCGAGCCTTCAGCAGGTCAAGATCGTCGAGAACCCGGGCGACCCCTCGAATCCCGTGTACCGCCACTTCTACTGGTCCGTACCCGGGGCCTCCGTGCCGGACAACGTCCCGCTCGCGCAGTTGAACGCCACTCCCTCGCACAAGGTGCTCTCGGGGTATCTCCAGGATTCGTGGTCGGTGCTGCCCAACCTGACGGTCAACGCCGGGATCCGCTGGGACGGGCAGAAGATCTACGACTCGATCGGCGTCCAGCAGATCAACATCAACAACCAGTGGGCCCCCCGCCTCGGCGTGATCTGGGACCCGACGAACGACCACCGGACGAAGGTCTACGGCTCCTTCGGCTACTTCTACGAGCAGATCCCGATGGACCTCGTGATTCGCGAGTACAGCTACGAGCAGCAGCCGGTCATCTACAACTTCGATCCCGTCGGGATCGGACTGAATCAGTCCGCGGCGGAAATCGCCGGTGACCCGAACGCGGCGGCCCAGGGCGGCGGCAAGGTCCTCGGCGGGTTCAGCACGCCCTCGGACCCGAACCTGAAGGGCCAGTACCTGCGCGAGTTCCTCATCGGAGCAGAGCGGGAATTCGCGCCGAACTGGGCGGTGGGCGGCAAGTACCTCTACCGCAACTATGGACAGGTGATCGAGGACTTCCTGTGCTCGGCCGACGGCACCTACTGTGTCGGCAACCCCGGCCAGGGGATCATGCGTCGTCTCCTGACGCTCAACTATTCTGACGACCCCACGACATATCCGGCTCCGAAGGCGCAGCGCATCTACCGCGGCGCCGAAGTCACCGTGACCAAGCAGTTCTCGGACAACTGGGGGCTGGTGGCCTCGTACCTCTGGTCGAACCTCACGGGAAACTACGACGGCGGGTTCGCCCCGTACACGCAGCCCCGCGGCACTGCGGACCCAAATATCTCAGCCGCCTACGACTACTACGACTTCTTCACGAACGGCCAGAACCTGAACCGCATCACCAATACCGGGCCGCTCTCCAACGACCGCACGAGCCTTTTGAAGGTCTACGGGACCTACGTCACTCCCTTCAGGCTGAACATCGGGCTCACTGCGTACTACGAAACGGGGACTCCGATCACGAGGCTCGGATACTCGAGCGCGTACGACCGCTGGGAGTTCTTCCTCGGCAAGCGCGGCGCCGACGGGCGCGTCCCCTCGGACTACGAGGTGGACCTCCATTTCGGGTACCCGCTGCAGCTCGGCCCGGTGACCGTCAATGCGCTCGTCGACATCTTCCACGTCCTGAACGCGCAGCGCGCCGTGTTCCTCGACGAGTCGTACAACACGGCCGAGTTCACCGACGCCAATCACATCTGCGGCACGGGCGGACCGGACGACGCCAACTGCAACCCGTACTACAAGTCGGCGCTCGCCCGCACGTCGCCGCGGTCGGTGCGCTTCGGATTGCGCGTGTCGTTCTAGGCGACGATCTCGACGAAAGACTCCGGGCGGGACGAAAGTCCCGCCCTTTTCTTTTCTAGCGGACGAGTGCTGCGGCGAAGAAGTCGCCGAGGGCCCGGGCCACGGCGCCGGGCCGCTCCATCGGCGTCATGTGCCCGGCCGCGGGCACGGTGACCAGGCGCGCACCCCCGATGGCTTCGACCATCGCCCGGGCATCCGACGGCGGCGTGAGCACGTCCGCGTCCCCGACCACGACGAGCGTCGGAATTGCGATGCCCGGCAGGGCGTCCCGCGCATCGGCCCGGTCGCGCATCGCCGCGAGGTCGGCGGCGACCGTCTCCGGCTTCTGGCGGAGCATGATCCGGTTGAGGCGTTCGACGAGGTCGGGATTCGAGAGGGCGGAGGAGGCGAGCAGGCGCGGGACCATCGCCTCGGCGATCGGGGCGACGCCCGCCGAGCGCACCATGGCGATCGCCTCGTCACGCTTTGCCCTGCCCGCGTCGTCATCGGCCGAGGCCTTCGTGTCCACGAGGGCCAGCGCCGCGAGCTTTCCGGGCCGCCGGCGAGCCAGGGCGAGGGCCACGTAGCCGCCCATGGAAAACCCCGCGAGGCCGGAGGGCTCCGGCAGGGCGTCGAGGATCGCCTGGACGAAGTCCGCATAGTCTTCGATGCGTCCTTCCGAAGCGGCGGGTGTCTCCCCGCGTCCCGGCAGGTCCGGTTTCAGGACACGGAACCCTCCGGACATCGCGCGCGCCACGCCGGACCACATCGCGCCATCGAGGGGATAACCGTGGACGAGGACGACGGCGGGTCCCTCGCCCATCTCCCGAATCCGCGTGGGCTGGCCTTTCCAGGAGATCTCCATCGCCTCTGTGCCCTCCCTGCCGTCAGGCGGTCTCGACGCCGGCCTGCAGTCCGGCCGACGCGGAGAGTCCGCCATCGTCGATGACGGCCTTGAGCAGCGCGACGCCGTCCTTGTCCCACCAGCCCCTGGTCACGCCCTCGGCCAGGATCTCGAAGGCCGTGTCCACGCGCAGCGCGCCCCGGTAGGCGCGGTCGGTGGTCAGGGCGTCGAAAATGTCGGCGATCGTCACGACCCGCACCGTGATCGGGATCGCAGCGCCGGAGATCCCCTCCGGGTAGCCCGAGCCGTCGAGGCGCTCATGGTGGTGATAGACGACGGGGAGCGTCTTTCGCATGGTCTTCATCGGCGAGAGCAGCTCGTTGCCGACGACCGGGTGCTCCTCGATGATCAGGCGTTCCTCGGCCGTCAGCGCGCCGGGCTTGCGGAGCACCGCGTCCGGGATCACGATCTTGCCGAGATCGTGGAAGAGCGCGCCGCGGCGCATGTCGTTGCGCGCGGCGGCGTCGAGCCCCATGCGCATGGCGATCCGGTCGGCATACTCGGCGACCCGGCCGCTGTGCCCGGCGGTGTAGGGGTCGCGGGCGTCGATCGTCCTGGCGAGCGTCAGGATGACGTGCTCGGCGTGCTCGTGCTCGTCGGCGAAGAGCTTGAGCATGACCAGGGCCCGGACGCGGGGAAGCAGCTCCTCCTGCGAGAAGGGCTTCGGGACGAAGTCCGTCACGCCCTCGGACTGCGCGCGCATCTTTTCGGAGGCCGTTGCCATTCCCGTCAGCATCACGACGGGCAGGAGGCGCGTGGCCGGGTCGGCGCGGATCGATTCGAGCACTTCGTGGCCGCTGCGGTCGGGCAGGTGCAGGTCGAGCAGCACGAGGTCCGGCGAGTCCGCGCGGATGCGGGCGAGGCCCTCTTCGGCGGTTGCGGATTCCTCGACGGCATACCCCGCCGGGGTCAGGAGGCGGCGCAGCAGCCGGCGGACCTGTTCGTCGTCGTCGATGACGAGGATCCGCGCGGACGGGGCTTCGGAAGGCGGCAGGAGGGCCGGCGAAATGGGGTTCAGAGTGGAAAAAGTATAGCCGATCGGCGCTGGTCGGTCAGCCCTCGGGGCCCGGTGGCGGGGAACCTGCGATGACGGCGATACGCCGTGTCAGGGTCGGGATCGCGGCGGTCTGGAGCTGCGCGGCTGTGAGCCAGCGCACAGGTCGCGGATCTCGGGATTCGGATTTCGGATCCGGCGACAGATCCGCTCGATACGCCGCGATCTCGAGGATTCGATGAACGAGGGTGTGACGGGTCATTCCGACGGGGCCGCCGCGCGCAAGCCGCAGGCCGAGGCCTCGCGCCGCGACGCGCAGGCGGGCAAGGGCGCGCTGCGGGGAGTCGCCCTGCGCGGACGGAAAGAGCCAGAGCCCGCGCAGCGGGTCCTCGGCCGATCGGACGAGCAGGAGGCGCCCGTCGTGCTGCGCGAGGGCGGCGGCCACGAAGACCCGCGAGGTCCGCGGCCGCGGCTTCTGTCGCGGGAATCGCGCCACGGCCCCGAGCCGCCGCGCCGCGCACGCGGCCGAGAGCGGGCAGGCATCGCAGTCCGGCTGTCGCGGCGTGCAGAGCAACTGGCCGAGGTCCATCAGGGCCGCGGTGACGTCGCCCGGGCGGCCCCGTGCGAGCAGGGCCGCGGCGTGAGCGCGCACCTTCCGGGCGTGGGCCCGCGTTCCGGCGGCGCCCTCGATGGCGAAGAGCCGCGACAGCACGCGGGTGACGTTGGCGTCCGCGGCCGGGGCCCGGGCGCCGAAGGCGATCGACCCCACGGCGGCGGCCATGTACTCCCCGAATCCGGGAAGCGCGCGCAGCGCCGCCGGCTCGGGCGGCAGACGTCCCCCGTGGAGGCGAAGGACCTGGCGCGCCGCCGCGTGCAGGTTGCGCGCCCGGGCGTAGTAGCCGAGCCCGGACCAGGCGGCAAGGACCGACTCCGATCGGGCCCGGGCGAGCGTGGCGAGGTCGGGGAAACGCGAGAGAAACGCCTCGTAGCGCCGGCGGACGGCCCCGACCGTCGTCTGCTGGAGCATCACCTCCGAGACCCAGACTTGGTAGGGGTCGCGTGTGCCGCGCCAGGGCAGCTGCCGCTTCTCGCGGCGGAACCACGCCAGGAGCTTGCGGCGGACCGCCGCGGATCCTCCGCCTACGACGTGGTGATCTCGGTCCGCGGCGCGATCCAGTCCGGTTCTTTCATCAGCGCCCGGACGAAGGCCTTTTCCTGCTCGTTGGGCAGCGCCTCGGCCACATGCTTCGCATACGCTTCCGGCGAGAGCTTTTCGCCGGTCAGCGAGTAGGGCTTGCCCGCGAACTCGCCGATCGCCCGGTGGAACTTGAGGTCCGGCGCCACGAAGGGCGTCGCGCCCGGAGGCAGCAGGCGGCTGATCGCCTCGAGCAGCTTGTCCGCTTCCTGCCGGTACAGCTCCCGCGAGAGCTCGTTCAAGTGGGCCTTGTCGGGGTTCGCGGGCTGCTTTGCCTCGTCGTAGCGCCCCTTCACGCCCCAGACGTAAAACCACTCCGCCGAGGACGAGGAGTCCTTGCCGAAGAGGTCATAGGCGGTCGAGAGCCACTTGTTGATGTATTTCTGGAGGAGCGGCGCGGGCAGCTTTCCGGCCTTCACGATGCGCTGCAGCCCCATGTGGCCCGTGCCGAGGTGGAACCCCTCCTCGCGCAGCATGGGTCCCATCGAGCGCGCCAGCGGCGCGAACGCGGAGGTCGAGAGCATGTTCAGCTGGAACTTGCCGTCCCGGTCCACGAACTCGGTGTACGTGAAGAAGTCGACCCAGTTGTCCACGTCGACGTTGAAGGAGCCGAGCAGCCGGTTGTTCTGCCAGGAGCGGCGCTCGAGGAGCTTGCGGGCTTCGATCTTGCCGGTTTCGCCGAAGTGGTTGACCAGCAGGTGGCACATCTGCCAGCCGTGGCGCATCTCTTCGACCATGATCCGGCAGCAGCTGTCGGTGTCGTAGTCCGACGGCGAGGTCTCGAGCAGGTTGCGCTGCTGCTCGACGGAGGCGAATTCCGTGTCGCCCTGGTAGACGATGAGGTTCAGGAGCGCGTCCCGGATCTGCTGTTGGGGGATCTGCGCGACCCGCTCCCACTTCTTCTCGCCGCGGAAGTCGCCGAACTCGATCTCGTCGGTCCGGAGCTCGCCGTACTTGGCCTCGAAGTCGTAGTCGGAGTACTTCGGCAGGTGGAGGCCGATGTCCCCCTGCCAGGCGCGGAACGCGTCGATCCAGTCGTCGAACGTGGCGATCTTTCTCATAACTCTCCCGGAACACCTATCATATCGGGATTATGCCGGCCGAAATCGACTGGGAGGGGCTCGTGGTGGCCTTCGAGAGCCGCTCGCACAGGATCACGCATTTCTTCGACCGACAGACCGGCGACGTGGTCCAGGTCCTGGAGTCGGACGCCGACCGGCATGCGGCGCTCGCCGCGGACCGGCGTTATGCCGCGGTGCCGCGCGACGCCGGCGAACGGTCGCGGGGAGACCTCGAAGACTTCGCCGCGCATTGCGAAGACGCCTCGTGCCGCCGCGACCTCGAGGCGGCCCTGTCCGCCGCGGACGCTCCATCCGCGTTCCGCGCCGCGCTCCTGCGCCACCCGAGGGAGGAATCGCACTTCTTTCAATACAAGGAGCGGCGGGCGCGGGAGCGGGCGGTGGAGTGGCTGGAGCGGGAAGGCATCGTCCAGAGAGGGTCGTGAGTCAGGGCCCGAACTTCAGCGTCCCGAATCGCTCCGGCACATGAAAATCGGCAGGATCCGCCAGCGTCGGCGCCCACGCCGAGTATTCGTCCACGGCACCGCGGTCGATCCGGTAGAAGTTGGCGCGCCACAGCGCCGGGGGCGCCCCGGCGCAGAGGGGCCCGAGCGGAATGCGCAAGCTTGCGGACCAGCGGTCTTCGCCCCGCGTCACCCGCGCCGCAAAGCCCGCGCAGTCCCAGGCGGTCTCGACGCGCATCGTGGCCCGCGAGAAGTCGGGCGAGGAAACGCGGGCGTCGAAGAGCGTCCCGAGCGGATTGACCTCGAACTCGTAATAGACGCCGGGCGGATCCGCAGGCGACAGGAAGACCTCGAAGACGTCCTCCTGCCAGAGAGGATCATCCCGCTGCGTGAGGGTGGCGACGACCCCCTCGTCGCGGCCGTCGAACCGGACGCACAGGTCCTGGCCGCGCAGGCCGACCCGGACGGCGGTCTTCAGGCGCGGTGGCGCACCCGTGCGCGCGTCGCGCAGGCGCACCGCCACGAGCTCGACGAGGCGGTCGGTCGGCCCGAGCGACGGGACGACGAGCTCGAACGGTTCGGCCATGGCGGCCCATTGTGTCGCATGCGGAGCGAACGTCTCACCGGATCAGGGGCCACTGCCGGCTGAGGTAGAAGCCGAGGTAGATGTTCTTCGGGAATCCGCCTGCGCTCGGCAAGAGGTACTGGTCGACGGTCGTCTCCCTCATGTTGCCCGCCGTGAAGGCGAACCGGTGCCTCAGCAGAGTCTTCTCGACGGAGACGATCCATCCGACGCCCGGCGAGATCTTCTCGGAAACGGTCGGGCAGGCGGCGAAGGGCTGGTCGACCGGCCCGCAGTCGAAGCGGGTGACCCCGTCGGTGCGCGAGTAGCTCGGAACGACCTCGCCGTGGACGGTGATGGAGTGCGTCAGCGCGACCGATACCGCAACCGGGACGTTGACGACGTTGGCATAAAACGGTTCGGGGCTCACGATGGAGTAGGCGGGGTCCGGGATGGTGCCGACGCTGTAGGTCGGCTGGCCGGATGTGTGGTTGAGATACATCGGCTCGGCCGTGATCCGCAGCCAGGGAAACGGGGTGTAGGCGAAGATGGCCTGCGCGAAGAAAGTGCTGCGGTTGGTGATCGGCGCAATTTGCGGCGCGGGCGGGGGGGGCGACTCCGGATCCGGGAGCGTGCGGAAGTCTCCGCCGGCTCCGAGCGAGATCGCGAAGGGCCCGCATGCCAGGAGGCTGTATTTCCCGCTGACCTCGTAGGTCTTGTTGAAGTTCGAGTAGCGGTAGAAGTAGAGGGCGAACTTCTCGACCGGCGCATAGCCGAGGCCGATTCCGATGTTGGCGCCATCGTCGAACGAAAACAGGTTGTCGATGCTGGATCCCTGCACGGGAGTCTGGAATCGGTGGGCGAACAAGACGGTGAGCGTGCCCTTCCTCGGGACGTCGACGGACGGCAGGTTGATGATGACCGGGCCCTCGATGGGCCGGTAAGGAATCGCCTCTTCCTTCTCGGGCGCGGCCGCAGCCGCCGTGGCCACCGGGGTCGGTGCCGGTGCGGCTGAGGTCTCCTGCGCCGCGAGCCGGAGCCCCGGCATGAGGACGGTCAGAAAGAACGAAGCCAGTACGAATCTGCGCATGGATCTCCCTTCCCCGGCCGAGCCTGGGGGACGCCCCGGGGCCGCGCCCGGAAACTCATGAACTCTTCAGGTTGCGGTCGAACTTTCGATCACCTCCCGCACCTTTCGGGCGAGCGCGTCGGGGGTGAAGGGCTTGGACAAGAAGGCGGTCCCCGGCGCGAGGATTCCCTGCTGGCTGATCGCCACGTCGGTGTACCCGGACATGTAGAGGACCTTCATGCGGGGCCGGGTCTCGGCGAGAATGCGGGCGAGCTCCCTCCCGTTCATCCCGGGCATGATCACGTCGGTCAGCAGGAGCTCGATCGGCGCCTCGTGGCGCCGGGCGACGGCAATCGCCTCCGAGGGGCTCGCCGCCGAGAGCACCTTGTAGCCACGCAGCCCGAGCAGTTTTTCGACGAGCCGCCGCACCTCCGGCTCGTCCTCGACGAGGAGCACCGTCTCGGTCCCCGTCGCCGGCGAAACCGGCGGCGCAGGGGCGAGGCGGTCTTCGAGCGGTTCCTCGCACCGCGGCAGGTAGATCTTGAACGTCGTGCCGTGGCCCGGCTCGCTGTAGACCCAGATCGAGCCGCCGCTCTGTTTCACGATGCCGTACGTGGTGGAAAGACCGAGCCCGGTTCCCTTTCCGCGCTCCTTCGTGGTGAAGAAGGGCTCGAAGAGGCGGGCCTGGAGCTCCGCGTCCATGCCCACGCCGGTGTCCGAGACGGCGAGCATGACGTGCGGTCCGGGATGGACGGTGGCGTACAGTCCCGCAAATTTCTCGTCGAGCTCGACGTTCGCAGTCTCGATCGTGAGGCGGCCGCCCCGCGGCATCGCATCGCGGGCGTTGACGACGAGATTCAGGACCGCTTGCTCGATCTGGCCGGGGTCCGCCTTGGTACGCCAGAGCTCGGGCCCGAGCGCGGTGGTCAGCTCGACGTCTTCGCCGATCACGCGCCGGAGCATCCGCTCCATCCCGGAGATGACCGTATTCAGGTCGAGGACCCGCGGCTCGAGCACCTGCCGGCGGCTGAACGCGAGCAGCTGCCGGGTCAGCGCGGCCGCGCGGCTGCCGGCCTGTCGGATCTCCTCGGCGCTTTCGCGCCGTGGGTCTCCTTCGGGCAGCTGGTTGAGCAGCAACTCACTGTAGCCCGCGACGGCCGTCAGCAGGTTGTTGAAATCGTGCGCGATGCCTCCGGCCAGCCGGCCCACGGCCTCCATCTTCTGGGACTGGAGGAGCTGCTCTTCGAGCCGGCGGCGCTCGGTCATGTCGAAGACCGTACCGAGCAGGATCTCCTCGCCGTCCTCGTCGGAGATGAGAGAGACGTTCTCCACGATCCAGATGAAGCTGCCATCTTTGCGGCGCACCTGGTTTTCGTCGTTGACGAGGCTGCCCTCACGGCGCAGGCGTTCGAGAAACTGCTCTCGCGCGCGCCCGTCGGAGTGGTATGCGGCGCCGGGCTGGGCCATGGCCTCGGCCGGCGAGGCGAAGCCCATCATTTTCGCGTATGCGCGGTTGCACTCGAGCAGGCGGCCATCCGGTGTCGATCGGTAGACCCCCGCGAGGTTGCGCTCGAAGAGGAGGCGGTAGCGCTCCTCGGACTCGCGGATCTCCGCCTCCATGCGTTTGCGCCCCGTGATGTCGCGCAGGATCGCCTGCGAGCCGCTCTTGCCCTCGAAGTCGACGGGCGTCACGCGCAGCTCGACCGAAAACGTCGTTCCGTCCCCGCGCAGCCCGAGGGCCTCGTAGAGCTCCGGCGCGGGGTGCCCGGCGATGCGGTGATGAACGATCTCCTCGACCTGCTCGCGCGAGCCGGGCGCGAAGAAGATCGTGACGGGCACGCCGATGAGCGGTTTCTTGTAGCCGAACATCTCGACGCAGGCCGGGTTTGCGTAGACGACGAACCCGTCTACGGTCACGGCGATGGCCTCCTGCGTCTGCTCGAGCAGGACGCGGTAGCGGGCATCGCGCTGAGCGAGATGGCGGTAATACCGCGCCCGCGCCGTGCGGCTCCACGCAAAGCCAAGGCCGACGGCGGCGGCGAAGAGGGCCGAGGCGGCGCCGACGATCCAGAGGTTGCGGCGCCCGAGCTCGGCGAGTGCCTGGTCCCGATTCACCTCGACGACGATGGCCCAGCCGATCTCCGGGATGCGGCGGGTGGCGGCGAGCACCCGGTGCCCGCGGCCGTCGGAGAACTCGCCCGCGCTCCGCGCCCCGGAGAGCGCCGCCGAGGCGAATGTGGTCCGGTCGGATGCCGGAACGCGGAAGGAGGCCCCGGGCTCGCCCCACCACTCTGGAGAGACGACGAGAATCCGTCCGCCTTCCGGGACGACGATGAAAAGGCGCTCGTGAGCGACCGCGTTGGCACGTGCGAAGAGATCCCCGAGGGCCCGGCGCGCGTCGACGACCAGCAGCACGGTTCCCGCGGTGGCCCCCGAATCCTCGAGCACGGGCTCGGCGATCGTGAGCGTCAGGGCGTCGGAGCCTTCGCGCGCCGATCGAACCACCAGATTGTGTCTTTCCTCCATGGCCAGCCGCGCCGGGGAGACGAGCTCCGGCCCGATGGTGCCACCCTGGTCCGAGACCGAAAGCACGCGGCCGGCGCGATCCGTTACGCCAAGGACCATACCGGCCTCGTCCCCGGCTGTTTCGGCGAGCTCCCGGTGCGCAGTGGCCGCCTCGTCGGCGGAAACTTCCCGCCCTGACATGAGAGCGCGCACGCTGTCGAGCTGGCCGACCAGGTGCGCCTCCTGCAGCCACTCGTGGATCGCGCGCTCGGCCACGGCGAGGCGGTCGTCCGCGAGCTGCGAAAGTTGCGACCCCCAGTCGGCCCGTTCCACGCGCTCCTCCCGCCGGATCGCCAGGGCCGCGAGAATCACGAGCAGGATCCCGGTCGCCACCCACGCGGCCAGGAGCCACCCGGGAAGCGCATCGACCCGGGGCGCCGGCGCCGGCGATGGGGCGGGAACGGGCGTCCTCGTGTCGGCCACCGCTACGCCCTCATCAGGCCCGCGCCCCAGTGCAGCCCCGCGCCGAGCGCGGTGAAGCCGATGAGGTCGCCCGGCCGGATCCGCCCGGCCGCCTTCGCCTCGTGATAGACGAGCGGCAGCGTCGCCGCGGTCGTGTTTCCGTACCGCTGGATGTTGTGAAAGACCTGCTCTTCGGAGAGGCCGAGGTTTTTTTGCACGGCCTCGTTGATGCGGAGGTTGGCCTGGTGCATGAGCAGCAGCGCGAGGCCCGACAGGCTTTCGCCATACCGCTCGAGCGTCTCGCGGACGATCTCGGGCATCGCGGTGGTGGCGAGCCGGTAGACCTGGCGCCCCTCGACGATCGGCACCGTCCGGTCGTCGGAGAACATCCCGGGCGAGAAGTAGGGAAAGCTGGCCGAGCCTCCGCCGGGCACGTAGAGCTTGTCCCAGTGATTTCCATCGGTGCGCATGAGGAAGCCGAGGAATCCCCGGCCGTCGTCCGCGGCGCTGGCCTCGAGGATGAACGCGCCCGCTCCGTCGCCGAAGATCACGGCGCGGTCCCGGTGCGCGGTGCCCCACGCGCGCGCCGGCTCGGAAACCGGTCCGGCCGATTCTCCGAAGAGCACGGCCCAGTCCGCCTCGCCCCACGGGAAGAACGAGGCGTGGCACTCGGCCCCGACGAGCAGGATGCGCCGCGCGGCACCCGAGCGGATGAACGCGTCGCAGACCTGCAGCCCGGACAGGAACCCGGCGCACTGCATCCGGATGTCGAGCGCCTCGGTCCGGTCGAGGCCGAGCGCGCGGGCAAGCAGCCCCCCGTTGCCCGGGAAGTAGTGGTCGGGCGTCATCGTGGCGAACACGATCAGGTCGAGGTCGCCGGCCTCCAGGCCCGCGTCCGCGAGGGCGCGCCGGGCGGCTTCGGCCCCCAGCACGGAGGAGGATTGGCCGCTGCGGGCGAAGTGCCGCTCTTCGATGCCGGTGCGCTGCCGGATCCACTCGTCGGTCGTGTCCATCACGAGCGAGAGCCGCTCGTTGGTGACCACGCCCTCGGGCACGAACATGCCCGAGCCGCGCACGACCATTCTGGGGGAGGGCACGAGGGGATCTTAACGGAGGGGGAGGCCCCCCGGTCGGGTTTGAAACTCTCTTACTGCAGCGGCGAAATGTCGATGTCGCCGGTCGGGACGTCGAGCGCTGCCGTCCAGCCGAAAACGTGCATCCCCGCGGGGACGTCCATGCGAATCCGGCCGGCCGCCTGGTTCGAGACGCCGAGTTGGGCGAACACCGCCGCGACGAAGCCGGCCGCGTGGTCGCCGAGGGGGACCGTCAGGCGGCCCGCCTCGGCCCCGTCGGAGCGAAACCCGGTGACGGTGACGCTGCCGGCGGCGCCGTCGTTGTAGAGCAGGAGGTAGCCGACCCGTGTGGCCGTCTGCGGAAGGCCGATGCCGATGCCCGCCTGGCCGCCCGCGACTCCGGCGGTGCCGTCGATCGCGTTGGCGTACGTGCCGTAGTCGCCGGCCGCCGTAGTCGTGGCGAGCCGTACGGAGGCCGCCACCGGAAGATTCGAGGAGACGACGAGGGCTCCCGCTCCGGCCGTGATGCCATAGAGCGTCGGGAGGACGTTGGCGACGGACTGGCTTGCGAGGGCCGGGAGGGTGACCGTCGCGGACTGCGGCGCGCCGGTTGCGCCGATCGCGTAGAAGGCGATCGAAACCGTGGCGGCGGCGTCGGCGGCCGGGTTCGAGAGGAAGAGATCCGAGACGATGCTCTGCTCCGCACCTGGAATGGCGGCGACGTACGGGAAGACCCCCTGCGTGGCCGCCGCGGCCGGCAGAGAGGGGGCAATGTCGGTCGTGGCGGAATCGAAGACGAGGGCGACGGCTTCGAGGGAGCCGGAGGTCACGGCGACGCGGACGACGTCCCCGGGCTCGGGCGCGACGCCGAACGCCGACGCGGCCGGGTTGAATATCAGGGACGCGTTCTTGACCAACTCGAAATCTCCCGAGCCGCGGGGGGTCGTCCCGTCCGGCGCCAGGAGCGTGAGGGTCGCCTTGGCCTCGGCGAGCGAGGAGAGGCTCAGGATCGAGACCTCGGAGTCCGAGGCGCCGGTGAAGAGCGTCGTCGTCGATCCCGTGGTCAGGCCGGACGTGACCGAGGTTGCCGGGAGCAGGTAGCCGAACGAGCCCCCGGAAGGCGTCGTCCGAGCGGTCCGCACGTTCGCGAACAGGTCTGCCGCGCTGCCGGTCGTGGCGCCCAGGCGCACCGGCCCGTTGACGAGTCGGGCGGCGACGTTGCCGAAATTGTCCGCGAACAGGGTCGTCGCGCCCGGGTTGAGCGTGAAGGTGGTCCTCGGCGCGAAGGAGCCCGGGGAAAACAGGTAGAGCGATTGTCCGCCGATCGCGGCGGCACCGAGATTGGCGAGCGTGATGTCGACCTGGATCTTCGAGTCCGCCGGGCCCGTCAGGCTCGACGCCACCGGAACGGCCTGGTCGGTCGCGCTGCCGACCGTCTGCAGGTTCAGCACCGCGAGATTGCCGTCGGTCCCGGTGTAGACGCGGCCGCCGACCACCGCGATGCCGTAGGTGTTGGAGGTCGAAAAGGTCGTGGTCAGCATGCCCTGCGTGGCGTTGGGGTTGACGACCGTGAAGTCGCTCGATGCGATCGCCGCGGGCTCGGACGCGAATTCGGTCGGGACGACCGTCGTCGTGCGGATGGTCACCGCACGCAGTGAAGGCGAGCTCCCGACGTCGAGCGTCAGCGGCGTGAGCTGCGACGTGCCGGCCGGGACGGCGATGTTCGGGTCGAGCACCGTCACGGCGGACTTTGCCGCGATCGACGTGATGTACAGGCGGCCCTGGAAGATGTCGAAGTGGATCGGGCTGGTCACGCCGGCGTAGCTCGTGAGAATGCTGGTCGCGGGGTCGAAGTGGTCCACGCGGTTGACGGGGAGGGTGGCGCTGCCGCGCTGGGCGATCCAGAGCTCACCGCTCGCGTCGAGCTCGATCTGCGCCGGGTTCAGCCGGCCGTTCGAGAGGGGAAAGAACGTCCAGGAGGTCTCGGTCGTCGCGCCCGGAGCCCAGTGCACGATCCGGTTGTCTCCGAAGTCCGCCAGCCAGAACGATCCGTCCGGCGCCACCGTCAGGTCCGCGTAGGCATACGTCGCCGTCGACCGGTAGTTGATGACCTCGAGGGTGTCCGGGTTGAAGGACTGCAGCACGGCGCCGCTCTGGGGCAGCCAGACCAGCCCGTCCGGTGCCCTGTAGAACGCGGCCGGCATCGTGCCCGGGATGACCCACTCCGTGAGGTTGTTCTCCAACTTCGACGTATCGAGGCGGGCATACGCGCAGGTCCCGCCGGGGATCTGGCTCTGTCCGGTCTCGATGAACCAGACGAGGTCGCCGTCGATCTGGAAGTCGACCGGATTGGCGCCCAGCTGGTCGTTCGACCGGATCTGCCAGCGCTTGATGATCCCGTCCTTCAGGTGGGCGATGCTGTCCGAGGTCGCTTCCAGAAACCAGACCGAGCCGTCGGGCTGGACCTGGATCCGGACGCCGTTGACGCGGGCCTTGTCCTGCGTCGGATAGAGGACGCCCTCGGGGACGGTCGTCGAGGTCTGGGACGAGGCCCCCGCTGCGAAGGCGAGCAGGGCGATGGCGAGCAGAGCAGAGCGTTTTCTCATGGGACGGCGCGATGATAACGCAGGCGCGCGCCGCGGCATTTCGGGGTCGGGGCACATCGCCCGGAGAATCTCCGCGGGAAGGTCCGTGTGGCCCCCCGGACGACATCGATCGCGATTCAGCGCCGAGCCGTCTTTGCGCGACCTGATAGCCTCGCCGCGTGATCGAGGGACGGGCAACAGAGGACGGAACGCGGCGCTTCGCCGGGCGCTCGGGCGCTGCGGCCGGGCATTTTCGCGACGGGATGGGCCTCTGCCTTTCCTCGATCGGCCTGGGCACCTACCTCGGCGCAGAGGATGCGGCGACCGACGCGGGCTACGAGGCTTGCATCGCGGCCGGGCTCGAGTTTGGGATCAACGTCTTCGACACCGCGATCAACTACCGCGGGCAGAAGAGCGAGCGTGCGATCGGCCGCGCGCTGGCGAAGGCATTTTCCGAGGGCCGCGCAGAGAGAGACGAGGTCTTCGTCTCGACGAAGGGCGGCTATTTGCCGCACGACGGGGACGATCCGCGGCCTCCTCGCCTCTACGTCCAGGAGTCGTTCCTCGCGTCGGGCCTCGCCCCGAAAGACGAGATCGCCCGGCAGTGCCACTGCATCGCGCCCTCGTACCTCCGGGACCAGGTGCGGCGCAGCCTCGAGAACCTGGGGCTGGCGACGGTCGATCTCTACTACCTGCACAACGTCGAGACGCAGCTCGGGGCCGTGGATCGCGCCACGTTCCGGGAGCGCCTGAAGCAGGCGATCGAGGCGCTGGAAGACGAAGCGGGCCAGGGGCGGATCGCCGCGTGGGGCCTGGCCACATGGGACGGCCTGCGCGTGCCGCCCGAGCACCCGGAGCACCTCTCGATGGCCGAAGTCCTCGCGCTTGCCAGGGAAGTCGGCGGCGCCGGGCATCACTTCCGGGCCGTGCAGCTGCCCTCGAACCTTCAGATGGCGCAGGGCATGGTCTATCGCTCGCAGGAAGCCGGCGGGGGCCGTCAGCCCGCCCTGCCGGCTGCCCGGGCCCTGGGCCTGGCCGCGTTTGGCTCGGCTTCCATCCTTCAGGGTCGTCTGGCCGCGGTCGAGCTGCCCGAGGAGATCGCCGAGGCCTTCCCCGGCCTGCAGACGTCCGGTCAGCAGGCCCTCCAGTTCGCGCGGTCAGCGCCGGGGGTCACGACCGCTCTGGTCGGGGTGTCCAGCCCAAAACACGCAGCCGAGGACTTCGCCCTCGCGAAGATCGCCCCGCTGACACCCGAGCGGATCCTCGGGCTCTTTGCCTAACAGCTTGCGGCCCTTGGGCTTGCGGCAGGCTTTCGGGGTCGTTTTTCTACTTGATCGCTTTTCCAGTTCTTTCGTCGTAGAATGCAGTCGTTCCCGCCCGGACCCAGAGTCAGCGCGGCGGGTGTTTGGGAGTCCATGTCCGAAGATCCCTTGACCCCGGAAAGTCTTGCGTCCGTCTCCGTTACCTCGGAGACCTCCTCGCACCCGGAAGGCCCGATGTCCGATGAGGGACAGCAGCGGCCCGGGCCCGGCCGTCGCCGCCGTCGCCGCCGTCGTCGCGGCGGCCGCGGTGGGCAGCCCGGGGGCGGTGGAGGCAACGGTGGCGGCGGCGCCGCGTTCGAGAGGCCCGAAGAGGTCTCGTCGACCTCGACCGGTCCCGAGCGGTCCGTCGAAGGCGTTCTGTTTCTTCCGCCAAAGGAGAGCGCTCCGGGCGTTCTCGTCTCCGCGAAGGCGAACTACCTGCCGTCCCCGAAGGACCCGCTGGTCCCGCGCGACCTGATCAACCGGGAGGGCCTCGAGGCCGGAGCCTTCGTGTCCGGGATCGCCGTCGATGGCAACCGCCCGGTCGTGCGCCGGATCGAGCTGGTCGAAGGCCTCGAGCCGGGCGCCTTCCGCCAGCGTTCCGCGTTCAACGAGCTCATCTCGATCGACCCGAACTCGCGCATGAAGCTCGAGACCGAGCCCGACGAGATGTGCGGCCGGGTCGTGGATCTGCTCGCGCCCATCGGGCGCGGCCAGCGCTGCCTGATCGTGGCGCCCCCGAAGGCCGGCAAGACGACGCTGTTGAAGCGCATGGCCCACGCCGTCGAGGTCAACGAGCCCGATGTGCACGTGATCGTGCTCCTGATCGACGAGCGCCCGGAGGAGATCACCGACTTTCGCCGCAGCGTGACGCGCGGCGAGGTCATCGCCTCTTCGGCCGATCTCTCAGCCGAGAATCACATCGCGGCGGCCGAGATCGTGGCGGAGCGCGCGCGCCGGCTCATCGAGTGCGGCAAGCACGTGATGATCTTCCTCGACTCCATCACCCGCATGGCGCGCGCGTACAACCACATGCAGAAGGGCGGCGGCAAGATCATGTCGGGCGGCATCGATGCCCGCACGATGGAAAAGCCGCGCCGCTTCTTCGGCGCCGCGCGCAATGCGGAGGGCGGCGGCTCGCTGACGATCATTGCGACCGCGCTCGTGGACACGGGCTCGCGGATGGACGAGATCATCTTCCAGGAGTTCAAGGGCACGGGCAATACCGAGCTCGTCCTCGACCGCGACCTCTTCAACCGGCGCATCTTCCCCTGCATCAACATCCCACAGTCGGGGACGCGCAAGGAAGAGAAGCTCTACGGTCCCGAGGACCTGCCGCGGATCGTCAAGCTGCGGCGCGCGCTCGCCGCCGTGGACAAGATCCAGGCGATGGAGCTCGTGCTCGGAAGGCTCTCGAAGTTCAAGACGAACTCGGACTTTCTCAAGAGTTTTTAGGCGCTGCGCCCGCTGCGCCGTCTCGAATCGACCTAACGCCTCCGGCTCTTGCGCTTCGTTCTTCCAAAATCCGCTTCGGACGGCGGCTTCGGTTTCGGGGGCGCCTCGCGCCGCGCGTCGGGCCGCGAGCGGAATCCGGCGTGGGCGCGCGGGGCCTGCGCGACGCGGCCGGAGCGGAAGAGGCTCTCCGGAGGCCATTCGACCGGGATCTTGCGCCCGATGCGCTTTTCGATCGCGTCGAGCGAGAACACGTAGTCGTCGCAGGCGAAGGACACCGCCGTCCCGAGAGCGCCCGCCCGGCCGGTGCGGCCGATCCGATGGACGTAGTCTTCGGAGTCTTCGGGCAGGTCGTAGTTGATGACGTGGGAGACGCCCTCGATGTGGAGTCCCCGCGAGGCGACGTCCGTCGCGACGAGGACCGCGAGCCGCCCGTCCTTGAATTCCTCCAGCATCTTCAGGCGCCGGTCCTGGGGCACGTTGCCGGCGAGGGCCCGCGTCGGGTAGCCGTTGGCCGAGAGCCCGCGTACGAGGTCGGCCGCCGTCGTGCGCCGGTTGACGAAGATGAGGACGCGGCTGCCGCCCTCCTTCTCGAGCAGCCCGAGCAGCAGGCGGAACTTCTCGGTCGAGGACACGTGGAAGAGCAGTTCCGTGATGCCGTGGGCGAGCACGCGCTCGGGCTCGATTTCCACCTTTTCGGCGTTGTTGGTGTGCTCGTATGCGAGCTCCATGACGCGGACCGACAGCGTCGCCGAAAAGAGCAGCGTCTGGCGCCGGTGGTAGGGCGGGCAGCGGCGCAGGATGCGGCGCAGGTCCTTGATGAATCCCATGTCGAACATCCGGTCTGCTTCGTCGATCACCAGGATCTCCACGTCTCGAAACGAGACCGCCCCCTGCTGCTCGTAGTCGAGCAGCCGGCCGGGCGTGCCGACGAGCAGGTCGGGGATCCGCTGCACCGCCTCCCGCTGGAGCTTGTAGTCGATGCCCCCGAAAACCGCGAGCGTCGACAGGCCCGTGTGCGGCCCGAGCACCTCGGCGTCCGCGCGGATCTGGGCGACGAGCTCGCGGGTGGGCGCGACGACCAGTGCGCGCGGGCCGCGGGGGGCGTGGGCGGGCTTCTTCTGCAGGAGCCGCGCAAAGATCGTGATCAGAAACGCCGCGGTCTTGCCCGTCCCGGTCTGGGCCTGTCCGGCGACGTCCTTGCCCGCCAGCGAGATCGGAAGGGCCTTGGCCTGGATCGGCGTCGCGAAGACGAATCCGGCCTCGGCGATGCCCCAGCGGACCTCATCCGGGATGGGGTAGTCGGAAAGGAGCGTTCCGGTCAGGTGGCTTTCGGAGGTGGCGGAGGTCATTGGAGGCGGCGAAGATACTACCGCAGACGGGAGCCGCGGATCACCGGATGCGGCGGTTCCAGTCGCCGATGAGGGGTTTGCCGGTCGCGGCGGCGAGGGCTTCGCCGACAGCACGTTTCTCGGCGGGGCCGGCAGCGCCGGCGATGGGGTAGAGGCGGCCCGCGGAGCGCGCGGCCAGGCGCTTCACCGCCCACGTCCACCATGGCGACAGCGGCCAGCAGGTCTCGCGCCAGCACTCGAGTGCGTCGGCCGCGATCACCTCGGTCTTCGTCTTTTCGAAGGCCGTCGTCCGGATCGTGACCGCCTCGGGCCCGACCTCGATGCGCTCCTCGGCGAAGGCAAGCGCCGCGAGGCCCACGAGAGCAAGCGGCGCCGACACGAGAACCGCGAGCGACAGAAAGATGAGCACGGGCATGGGAAGGTCGCCGAAGTCCCCCCGCCGCATCCCCGAGTCCCAGGCCTGACCCAGCCGATAGGCGCCCAGAAGGGCCGCCACGGCGACCGCCAGGGCGATTGCGGCGATCCGCCGCCGCCATGCCGGGTCCTGCACGAGCGGGGGGATCGTGACGGTCAGCCCGCCCGCCCGGGGCGTGATCTCGATGCGGGACCCCTTGCCGATCTCCAATGACCCGATTGTATGATTTGAGTCCCGGCGAAAGGCTGGGCCAGGAGGAGGCAAAGCGTGGCGCAGAAGAAGAAGACCGCGAAAATGACCTCGACGAAGGCCGGGAAATCCTCGAAGAAGGCGAAGAAAGCCGGGAGGCCCGCGAAGAAGGCTCCTGCAAAGGCGGCACGGCGCCCGAAGAAGGCGGTTGCCCCAAAGAAGTCCGCCACCAGGAAGCCGGCGTCCGGGAGGATGGCTGCAAAGAAGGTCCCCGCGAAGAAGGCCGTCGTCAAGGGTTCCGCTCCGAAGGCCGCAAGCCGGCCCGCCTCGTCCGCATTTGCCGCGGCGTCCGTCGGCGAGGTCTATGCGGCCGAGGGATGGCGGGATGAGCTCTCCGCGTCGGAGCTGGACGCCGATGCACCGGAGCTCGACGAGCTCGAGGCCGAGTTGGACGGTGCGGAGCTCGGGAGCGAGGACGAGACCGAATGGTGAGCGCGTGGGCTTCGGGCGTTATCGGGATGGCTCCCGCGTAGATCCCGCTGCCGGGCCCTTGCCGGCCGGCGAAGTAGAAGGTCCCGAGGAATCGGGACTGTATTGTAGGGGGAACTACTTCGCGATCGGAACGGGGCGGCGGTTCTTGTCGAGATTCACGTACGTCACCTCGGCCTCCGTCACCTTCACCCGGTTTCCGATCCCCTCGCCGGTTTGGGAGAAGACCTCGACCGACACGGTGATGGACGTTCGGCCGATCTTCACGAGGCGCGTGTAGAACGAAACGAGGTCGCCGACGTTGACCGGCTCGTGGAAGACGACCTCGCGCATCGCCACCGTGACGAGGAACTGGGTGCCGTGGCGTTTGGCCTCGACGGCGCCGGCCTGGTCGATGTAGGAAAGGATCACGCCTCCGAAGATCGTGCCGTGGGCGTTGGTGTCCTTGGGCATCATTATGACGCGGATCGAAGGCTCCCTTGCGTCCGGTCTTTCGGGCGTCGCCGCGGTCACCAGCCTCCGCCTTTCTTAGGTATTCGCGGCGGCCCGTAGATCGTCGAGATCCTCACGGCGGCGCCGTCGGTCAGGTTGACCGTCATCGTGCCGTCGGAAAAGTAGTAGGTCCAGATCTCGTGCTTGACGTCGCGGCCGTCCGTGCCGACCGCGAAGCCCGGTTTTCCGATGGCCGCCGCAATCTTCTCGGACGTGAGGCCGGGGTCGATCTTCTTGCGGGCGTCGGTCATGCTGCCGGCCGAGAGCTGCGACCCGACTCCGGCGATCTTGCGGGCCTCCGAGAGCTCGCGGCCTTCCCACCACCGCGGCAGCCACAGGGCCGCGGCGAGCAGGGCCGGTACGATCACGGCCGCGGCGAGCAGGCGGCGCCGCGTCTTCCGTTGGGCGTCCATCAGCAGACGAAGCGTTGTGAGTCGCCGAGCGTCCGGCGGACGGAGCGCTCGAGGTCGCGCGCGTGCCGCACCAGGGCGCGCGAAAGGCCTCCCCGCGTCGGCAGCCCCTCGGCGCGGGTTGCCACTTCCGCCAGGGCCGCGCGGGCTTCGGAGGCATCCGTCTCGCGCGCGAACGCCTCGTCGGCCGACAGGGCTCCGGCCAGTCGCGCCGGGACGGAAACGGCGGCCTTGCGCAGCTGGCGCGCCGCCTCGGGATCGCGCTCCCGCACCTGTTCCGCGACCGCGTACGCCTCGTGGGCGAGCGCCATCGCCTCGGTCCAGAGGGGATGCAGCTTGTAGTCGGGGCGTTCCTCCGGCACGGCGGCATTGTAGCCCCAAGACCGATGCAAACGCATCACGACCCGCGGGGCCTCTTGGGTAGAATCTCCGTTCGTATGAAACAAAAAGTGACCGTCGTCGGAGCCGGAAACGTCGGGGCGACCACCGCGCAGCGGATCGCCGAGAAAGAGATCGCGGACGTCGCCCTGATCGACATCATCCCGGGCGTGCCGCAAGGCAAGGCGCTCGACATCATGGAGTCGGCGCCGGTCGAGAAGTTCGACGCGCGGATCACCGGCTCGAACGAGTACGAGATCGCGAAAGGCTCGGACGTCGTCGTGATCACCGCGGGCGTGCCGCGCAAGCCCGGGATGAGCCGCGACGACCTGGTCGCCACCAACGAGGGCATCGTGGCCGACGTCGTGCGCAAGGTCCTCCCGGGCTCGCCCGACGCGATCCTGATCGTCGTCTCCAACCCGCTCGACGCGATGTGCGAGGTGGCGCGCCGCGTTTCGAAGCTTCCGCGCGAGCGCGTCTTCGGGATGGCGGGCGTCCTGGACTCGGCGCGCATGCGGTGGTTCATCGCCGAGGCGCTCGGCGTCTCGGTGGAGAACACGCACGCATTCGTCCTCGGCGGCCACGGCGACACGATGGTGCCGCTGCCCCGATTCTCGACGGTGGCCGGCATTCCGATCCCGGAGCTGCTGCCCAAGGAGAAGATCGACGCGATCGTCAAGCGCACGCGCGATGGCGGGGCCGAGATCGTCAACCTCCTGAAGACTTCGGCCTGGTACGCGCCCGCCTCCGCGGTCGTCGAGATGGTGGACGCCGTCCTGAAGGACAAGAAGAAGATCCTGCCGTGCGCCGCCTACCTCCAGGGGGAGTACGGGATGCGGGACGTGTACCTCGGTGTCCCGGTCCAGCTGGGAGCCTCCGGCATGGAGAAGGTCATCGAGATCGCCCTGACTCCGGACGAGGCTGTCGCCCTGGCGAAGTCCGCGGCGGCCGTCCGCGAGCTCTTCGGCATCCTGAAAGTCTGACCGCTCGGGCCGGATGCGATGGAGGTTGCGCACCGTTCCCGTTTGCGCCGCCTCCACTCCATCTCGGGCGTCGTACCCGTGGGCGTGTTCCTCGGGTTCCACCTTTACGTCAACGCCTCGGCGTCCGGGGGCGCGGACGCCTATAACGCGACGGCGCGGCGCCTGCAGGGGTTGCCCCTCGCGGTCGTGCTCGAGGTCTTCGTCCTCGCCCTGCCGATCTTCTTCCACGGCATCTACGGCCTCTTCCTGACGGCCACGGAACCGCCGGGTGCCTTGCTCCCCGGCCGCGGCCGCCGGGCGCTTTCGATTCTTCAGCGGGTCACGGGCGTCCTGCTCTTCGGGTTCATCCTCCTGCACCTGTGGACGGCGCGGCTCGTCCAGGTCCGCGATCACGGGAGTCTCGATCTCTTTCGCCTGATGCAGGCCGTGCTCTCGAGCCCGTGGATGCACGCGGCCTATGTCGCGGGGCTCCTCGGGGCAACCGCGCACCTCTCGGTCGGGCTCTTCACGTTCGCGGACACCTGGGGCCTCGCGCCCGGTCGCCGGGCCCGGAGGCTCGCGGCGGTCGTCGCCATCGTGGTTTTCGCGATCCTGTCGAGCCTCGGGTTGCGTTCGCTCGCCGCCTTCCGGTTTTAGAAAGGCCGAAACTCACGACGCACGACTTCCCCTATAATCCCCGCTCCTTAAGAGTAAGGACCCATGAAAGTCCACGAATACCAGGCCAAGTCCATCCTCGCCCACTACGGCGTGGCCGTGCCGCGGGGCGAGGTCACCGATAGCCCTGCCGAGGCGCGGGAGATTGCCAAGCGGCTGGACGGCCGGGTCGTCGTCAAGGCCCAGATCCACGCCGGCGGCCGCGGCAAGGGCGGCGGCGTCAAGCTCGCGAAGGACCCCGAAGAGGCCCACGATCTGGCCAGGAAGATCCTCGGCATGACGCTCGTCACGCCGCAGACCGGCCCGGCCGGCCGTCTCGTCCAGAAGGTCCTGGTCGAGGAAGCCCTCGACATCGCCCGCGAGCTCTACCTCGGCGTCACGCTCGATCGCTCGCGCGGGGTGCCCGTGATGATGGCGTCGCTCTCGGGCGGGATGGAGATCGAGGAAGTCGCCGCGAAGGACCCGAACGCCATCCTCCGCGAGGCGATCGATCCGGCGGCGGGCATGTTTCCCTTCCAGGCGCGCAAGCTCGCGTTCGCGCTCGGCCTTTCGGGCGAGAGCTTCAAGAAAGGCGTCGCGCTGATGCAGGCCCTCTTCAAGGCCTATGTCGAGACGGACGCGAGCCTGGCCGAGATCAACCCGCTGCTCGTGACGAAGCAGGGCGATGTCCTCGCGCTCGACGCAAAGATGACGTTCGACGACAACGCGCTCTTCCGGCATCCCGACATCAAGGAGATGCGGGACCTCGCGGAGGAGGACCCGCTCGAGGTCGAGGCCTCGCGATTCGGCCTGAACTACATCAAGCTCGACGGCAACGTCGGGTGCATGGTCAACGGCGCGGGGCTGGCCATGGGCACGATGGATCTCGTCAAGCTCGCCGGCGGCGAGCCCGCGAATTTCCTCGACGTGGGCGGCGGCGCCAACGAGGAGCAGGTCAAGAACGCATTCCGCATCATCCTCTCGGACAAGAACGTGAAGGGCGTGCTCATCAACATCTTCGGCGGCATCATGCGCTGCGACATCATCGCCAAGGGCGTGGTCGCGGCCGTGCGGGAGATGGGCCTGTCGATCCCGGTGATCGTGCGCCTCGAGGGCACCAACGTCGACGAAGGCAAGGCGATCCTGCGCGAGTCCGGCTTGAAGATCACGCCGGCGGACGGCCTGGCCGATGCGGCGCGGAAGGTCGTGGAGGCCGTGCGATGAGCATCTGGGTCGGCCGGCAGACGCGGCTGGTGGTCCAGGGGCTCACCGGCCGGGAGGGGACGTTCCACGCGCTCGCGTGCCGCGAGTACGGGACCGCGGTCGTCGGGGGCGTCACGCCGGGCAAGGGCGGGACGACGCACGAAGGGATCCCGGTCTTCGACACCGTTGCCGACGCCGTCCGGGAAACGGGCGCCAACGCTTCGATGATCTTCGTGCCTCCGCCCTTCGCCGCGGATGCGATCGTCGAGGCGGCGGATGCGGGCGTGGGCGTGATCGCGTGCATCACCGAGGGCATCCCGACCAACGACATGCTCCGGGCCCGCGGCGTCCTGGATCGGCTGGCGGCGGCCGGGAAGGCCGTGCGCCTGATCGGACCGAACTGTCCCGGCATCATCACGCCGGGGCAGTGCAAGATCGGCATCATGCCCGGGCGCATCCACACGCCGGGGACGGTCGGCGTCATCTCGCGTTCGGGCACCCTGACGTACGAGGCGGTGGACCAGTTGACGCGCCTCGGCCTCGGGCAGTCGACGGTGATCGGCATCGGCGGCGATCCGATCAACGGCACGAACTTCATCGACTGCCTCGCGGCGTTCAAGGACGACGCCGCCACGGAGGCGATCGTGTTGATCGGAGAGATCGGCGGCATGGCCGAGGAAGAGGCCGCGTGCTGGGTCGCGGGCAACTTGAAGAAGCCGGTCGTGTCGTTCATCGCGGGCCAGACGGCGCCCCCGGGCCGGCGGATGGGCCACGCGGGGGCGATCATCGCGGGAGGCAAAGGCACGGCCGCCGAAAAGATGAAGGCGCTCGAAGCGGCGGGAATCGGCGTGGTGCGCTCGCCCGCCGACATCGGGAAGAAGATCAAGGAGATGCTCGGGCGCTAGCGTCCTGTAACCGAAGTCACGATACCAATCTCTCCGCTCGAAAGATGCGAGAAAGCCCAAGAGCGAGGGCCACGGTGGTTATAAGAAGCCGCATGGCGCTATCAACACTTCGGTGACAGAACGCTAGCGCGACCGAACGAAGGAGAAACGACTTGGAACGGACACTGACGATCCTGAAGCCGGACGCGGTCGCCGCGGGCAAGAGCGGCGCGATCCTGGCGCACCTGGAGAAAGAGGGTTTCCGCCTGATCGGGGTCAAGAAGATGCGGCTGTCGCCCGAGCAGGCCCGCGCGTTCTACGCCGTGCACAGGGAGCGTTCCTTCTACGGAGCGCTCGTGACCTTCATGACCGAGGGGCCCGTCATCGTTGCAGCGCTCGAGCGGGCCGACGCCGTGCCCCACCTGCGCCGGACGATGGGCGCGACCGACTCGCGAAAGGCCGATCCCGGAACGATCCGCAACCTCTTCGGCACCGACATCGAGCGCAATGCGATTCATGGAAGCGACTCGGCGGAGAACGCGGCCAACGAGATCGCGTTCTTCTTCGGGGGAGCGGAGCTGATTTAGTCGGCCGCCCTTACGACATCCCGCTTCTTCGCAGCGTCACCAGCACCCGGTTCGCCACGCCCCGCAGGATCGCCACCTCGCGCATCGTCATCGGGCGACCGGCCACGAGCCGCCTCCAGTCGCGCAGCGACCGCTCGCGATGGCCCGTGTCGTAGAAAGCAATCGCTTCGAGGGCGCGGTCCCAGTGCGCGATGGCGGATTCGATCTCGGCGGCGGGCGCCCAGGGCTCGGGCGGCTCGGCGATTTCGCTCTCCGTCGGGGCGAAGGCCGTCGCCACGCCGAGCACGAGTGCCACGGCGTGCGAAAGGTTCATGGTGGGGAAGGCCTCGTCGGTCGGAAGGCGCAGGCACGCCGAGGCGCGCGAGAGCTCGCCCTCGGTCAGGCCGCTCCTCTCGGGCCCGAAGACGAAGGCCGCCGGGACGCATCCCGCCTCGGAGAGAAACCCGGGCAGGTCGGCAAGCTCGAGCAGCCGCGCGCGCCCGCGGCCCCGCATGGAAGAAGTCGTGACGACGACCGGGAAGTCGGCCACCGCGGCCTCGAGGTTGGGGTGCCGCGCGATCGCGCCGAGCAGGTCGGCGGCTCCGACGGCCAGGCGGGCGGAGTCCGGATCGGCCAGGACCGCCGGTTCCACGACCGAGAAGCCCTCGAGGCCGAAGTTCTTGGCCACGCGCGCCACCGAGCCGAGATTGGAAGCGTTGTGGGGCCGCACGAGAACGAGCGACCGGGCGGGCGTCGTCAAAGGAGGACAGTCTACACAACGGGTAGCGGGGTCCGGAAGATACCGAAGGGGCGGAATCACGGGGGGCCGGGAAGCCTTATAATCTATCGGTGAAACGCTTCCTTCTCTTTCCGCTCCTCCTCTGGGCGGCCATCGCCGCGGCCCAGAGGCCGGAGGACCCTCCGACCTTCTCTGAGAGCGCGGGGGCCGAGTACGTAATGTTGCCGGTCCTCGTAACGGACAAGAACGGCAAGTTCGCGGATGGTCTGCAAAAAGAGGACTTCGTGCTGAAAGTCGGAGAGACCCGCGTCGACGTGGGTACCTTCGACCGGGACGAAAGCGCCCCGGTGTCCTTCGCCTTCCTTCTGGACACCTCGGGAAGCATGGGCGTCGGCAACAAGCTCGAGAACGCCAAGAACGCGATCCGGAGCATCATCCGGGCCGGTCGTCCCGGGGACGACTTCGCGCTGTTCGCCTTCTCCGAGGGCGACGTGCGGCTCGTTTCGGATTTCTCCCCGGACCCCGGCAAGCTCGTCCGGGCGCTCTGGGATCTCGAGGCGTCGGGTCAGACCGCCCTCTTCGACGCCGTCGCGGCGACCCCGGAGAGGATGATGAAGGGCCGCAACAACAAGCGGGCCATCCTGCTCTTCACCGACGGGGTGGACAACGCGAGCCAGCTCTCCTCGGTCCAGATGGCAGAGATCCTGCAGCACGTGTCGGTGCCGGTCTATGCGGTCGGCATGAAGGACCGGGCCTTCGATACCCTTTCCGAAAGGAGCCGCCAGGAACTCTCGGTCGACACCCTCGGGATGCTGGCGGGCTCGAGCGGGGGCAGAATGCACCTGGTTTCCGGGGACGAGGACCTGAGACCCCTGTCCGCCGCCATCGCCAGCGAGGTGCGCCAGCAGTATCTTTTGGGGTTTGCCCCGTCGGGCCAAGGGGATGTAAAGTACAGGATTGTGTTCGTGTCCGTGGCCAAACCCGGTTCCTGGGTCGTCCGGACTCGCAGAGGGTACCGGGGGACAGCCCCGGGCGGTTCGTAAACCTTTTTCAGGAGGTGCAGATGCACAAAGGTCGCAGGGTTTCTATGAGTCTGGCGGGTGGGGCGCTTCTTTTGGGTACCTTCGGTCTCACGGCGTGCGCATCCAAGAAGTACGTCGGCGAGGAGGTCTCCAAAAGCAGCGCGGTCACCGAGAAGCGGATCAACGATGTCGAGTCCCAGGTCGAGGCCACGCAGACCAAGGTCAAGCAGCACGACGTGAAGCTGACCGAGCTCGACAATGCCACGCGCCAGGCCCTCGAGCGCGCGCAGCAGGCGGGCAAGCTGGCCGAAGGCAAGTTCGTCTACTCGTTGGTTCTCTCGGATGACGCGGCGAAGTTCCCGGTCAACCAGCACGAGCTCTCCACGGAAGCCCAGGAAGCCCTGAACGCCTTCGCCGAGAGGTTGAAGGGCGAGAACAAGAACGTGTACCTGGAAATCCAGGGGCACACGGACGCCACGGGCTCGGATTCCTACAACCTGAAACTCGGCGAGGCCCGGGCGGAAGCGGTGCGCCGTTACCTCAACAAGCAGGGCGTCGCGCTCAACCGGATGTCGACCATCTCCTACGGGAAGTCGGAGCCGGTCGAGTCCAACAAGACCAAGGAAGGCCGTTCGAAGAACCGCCGCGTGGTGGTCGTCGTCCTCGCCTAGTTCGTTTTCGACTTTCTCCGACCAGGTTTGCGGCCCGGCATTGCCGGGCCGCTTTTTTTGGCCCGCAAGAGCGACAGCACCTTCTCGAAGTCGTCGGGCAGGGGCGATTCGGCGCTGACGTTTTCGCCGGTCTTGGGGTGCGGGAACCCGAGCCGGCGGGCGTGGAGCATCTGGCGGGGCGCCGACCGCGCGCCTGTTGCGGGCCTGCCGTAGACCCGGTCGCCGAGGATCGGGTGTCCGCCCGCGGAAAAGTGCACGCGGATCTGGTGCGTGCGCCCGGTCTCGGGGCGGATCGAGACCAGAGCGGCATTGCCGAGGTCCTCGACCATCCTGTAGCGCGTGACGGCGCGGCGGCCCTCCTGGCCGGCGCGGGCGATCGACCGGCGCAGCCCCGGCTCGCGGACGAGGTCCGCGTCGAACGTGCCGCTGTCGGCCGGGATGCCCTCGACGAGCGCCACGTACTCCCGGTCGATCGCGTGCGTGCGAAACCGGTCCTGGAGCGCGTGGTGCGCCGCGCGGTTGCGTGCGAAAACCAGCGCCCCGGAGGTGTCCTTGTCGAGGCGGTGGACGATCCCGGCGTGTGGCCGGCCGCCGTAACGATGCTGGAGGTAGTGCAGCGCCCGGCTCCAGAGCGTGTCCTTCTCGCGGGCCTCGGTGGGGACCGTCAGGAGCCCGGCCGGCTTGTCGACGATCAGCAGGTCGTCGTCCTCGAACAACACGGCGAGGCGGGTTTTCACATGGCGGCGCACGGGCCGGTCGGCGTGGAAATGAAGCTCCGCGCCGGGCGGCACCTCCTGCCCCGGCTCGTCGCACGGCTTTCCGGCGACGTCGACACGCCCCGAGCGCACCGCTTCACGGGCGGCGCGGCGGGAAAGCTGGAACTGATGCGAGACCGCCAGATCGAGCCTCATGGGCCGGTCTTCCGGCGCGGCGAAAGCGGGGTCGAGATCTGCACGAAGAACTGGGCGTCGCCGATGCGCGCGCCCGGCCGGGCTCCTGGTCCGAACATGGTTGCGGCAGGATAGCGGGCGCGCGCCGCGACGGCGAGCCCGCCGAGGTAATCCTCCCCGAACGCGCGCGCGCCCTCGCCGACCGCGAGCACGTTGGCAGAGAGCAGCGCATCGGGCGGGTCGGCGTCGAGCACGGCGACGGCCCGCGCTTCGCCCTCCGGGTCGAGGTGCCCCGGAAAGAACTGCTCGAGCCAGAAGGGATTCCGGAGCCCGAGGACATAGTTGAAGAACCCGGCCTCCGGAAATCCCGCGAGCGTCGCGCCCGGCGGCAGGCGGCCGAGCTCCGCGAGGGCCCCGGCGGTCGCCTCGGCCACCGGACCCGGGAGGCGGAGGCTTCCAGCCGGCGTCGTGACCGGGTTCCACGGGACACCACGGTAAAGCTCGCCCATCGCGACGAGCCGAAACGCGAGGAACACCGATAGCGCCACCGCGGCGAGGCGGGGCAGTGCGCTGCCGAGCGCGGGCGCCGCGCGATCCGCCGCGCCGAAGAGTCCGGCCGCGGCCACGACGACGGGCAGCGGCAGAAAGAAGGCGTCGTAGGGCCCGACGTAGCCCGCTGCGAGGAGAAGGCGGGCGCCGAAGACGGCCGCCATCCAGAGGACGGCTTCGGGCACCGCGCAGAAGGGGCCCCGCGGGTTCCTGCCGCGAAGGGCCGCGAAGAGCCGCAGGGCGGCGGCCACCGCAAGGCCCGGGGGAATCACGCGGACGAGCGGGGGAAAGAGGGCGAGCCGGTCAGCGAGCGAGTCCGGCGGCCGAAACCGGATCGCGGCTGCGAGGGCGAGCGCCGCGATCGAAAGCACGCCGACGGCCGCTCCTGCGGCACGATGCCCGACCGCGCTGAGGCGCGCGGCGATCCACGCCGCCGCGGCGAGCAGCGCGCCGAAGGTGGCGAGGACGATCGCGGCGAGCAGGAGCTCGGTGATCCGCAGCCCCACCCGGTCGAGTCCCGCGTATGCCCGGTAGACGTTTTGGAACGCTTCCGGCGGTTCGATGAGCCGCAGCCAGCCGTCCGCGACGAGGCGGGCCCGGGGGATCCCGAGCGAGAGCATGGCGTACCCGGCCGCGGCGGCCGCGAGCGGGGCGGCTGCGAGCGGCACGAGCCGCCGCGAATGGCGCCGGGCGGCTGCCCCGAGGACGAGGACCCCGGCCAGACCGAGCTCGGGCCTGGAAAGGAGGGCGGCGAGCTGGCACAGGCCCGCCGCAACGTCGGCCCGGGTCGGTTCCGGGCGGGCGGCCAGCACGAGGGCCCACGTCAATGCGGCGACGGCGATCGCGGTGTCGAAGCTGAACGGAAAGAGCCATCCTCCCGGCCGCAGGAATACGGCTGCGGCGATCGCCGTGGAGGTTGCGAGCGCGGCGCGCCCGGGGGAGAGCATGCGGCGCGAGAGCCGGTCGAGCGCGGCCACGTGGAGGAGCGCGACGAGCGCGTACAGCGCCGTGCGCGCGGGAAGGGATCGCCCCGCGAGCCCGTCGGTGATCGCGGCGAGATAGGGCCCGAGGGGCCCGTGATGGAAGTGGACGTCGCGGTAGAGCCGCTCGCCATGCGCCAGGCGCCACGGGACCATGAGCTCGCGGCCGGTGTCGATGTACGGCTCGATCCACCGCTGCCAGGAGATGAACGCGAGCAGCGCGAAGACAGCGTACGGTAACGCCGCCGCCAGGCGCGCCCGTCTCCCGTCTCCCGTCTCCCGTCTCCCGATTCCCTTAGGATACCTCCCGTGCAGGAGAAGATGGCGACGCGCAATCCGATCGCGCTCGCGATCTCCTCGGCCTTTTCGCGCTTCTGGTTTCCGGCCACGCTCGCCTTTACCCGTAACCTGCCGAGGCGCTCGATGCACCGAGGCGGGCGGGCGCTCGCAACGATCTACTACCGCCTGCGGCCGAAGTACCTGCGGGCCGCGCGCGCCAACCTCGCGGTGATCCTCGGCGCCCCCGAGGATTCACCCGAGGTCGAGCGCCTCGCCTTCGAGATGGTGGTTTCGCACTTTTCGGCGTGGGTCGACTTCCTGCACTTCGCCACGCGGCCTCCCGAGGATGCCGCGCGCCTGATCGAAGGAGTCATCGGTTACTCCCACATCGTGGAGGGCCGCCTCGCCGGCAAGGGGGTGCTCCTGCTGACCGCCCACCTCGGCAACTGGGAGGTCGGGGGCCTCATGCTCGCGCGGGTCAAGCAGCCCATCCACGTGGTGCTCGTGCCCGACATGTTCCCCGGGGTCGAGCGCGAGCGTCGGCGCCTCCACGAACGCTGCGGCGTGACCGAGATCCGCGTCGACCGGAGCATCGTCCCGACGCTGGCCGTCCTGCGCGCCCTCGGTTCCAACGGGATCGTGGCCATGCAGGGCGATCGGGACTTCGACAACACGGGAGTCGCGGCCCCCTTCTTCGGGCGCGAGGCGTTCTTTCCGCGGGGTCCCCTGCGGGTGGCGATGGCCTCGGGCGCGACGGTCCTGCCCGCCTTCATCGTACGCATGCCAGACGGGCGCTACCGCGCGATCGTGGAGGGGCCGCTCCCGATCGACACCGCGGGAGATCGCGATGCGGCCCTGCGGACGAACATCGCCCGGTACGTCGCCATCCTCGAGCGATACGTGCGGGAGTACCCGGAGCAGTGGTACTGCTTCTATCCGTTCTGGGACGACCCGTCCCGGAAACCGGAAGACGGGAGACGGTAGAGGACGGCCCCTTCGTCTTCCGCCTAGCGGCCCGGTCTGCGGGCGCTCAAGGCCGCCACGAAGAACGAGTCGTAGTGCTTCGCGAGCTCCTCGACGTCCGGCAGGATCCGCGGTTTCTCGAATCCCGCGGCCTCGAACGCGCGCCGCCAGTTCTCCGGCGTCAGGAATCCGTGGCTCGGGCGCGTCGCCGCGTCGGTCATGACCCCCGTGAAGTTCTCGAGGAAGTTGAAGACGAACTCGACGTAGATCGGCTGGCCCGGAAAGGGACGCACGCACTCCGAGAAGACCGCCACGCCCCCGGGCTTGAGCGCCTCGCGGATGCGCGCGAGCGTTGCTCCGAGGTCCCGGGCGATGTGCACGGTGTTGACCGCGTAGACGACGTCGGCGATCCCGGCGGCCACGCCCTGCGCGGCAAAGTCCGCGTTCATGTCGAGCCGCGAGAACTCGATCGGCAGGTCCGGGAATCGCCCGCGGACCGAGCGCTCGGCCCGCCGCAGGAAGGTGGGAACGATTTCGGTGAAGACGTACCGCTCGATGCGGGGCAGGGCGGCGTCGCGGGCCAGCCGCTCTCCGAGGGCGATGGCGGCCGAGCCCGAGCCGCCGCCGATCTCGACCAGGGTCGAGCGGCGCGTCGCCGGCAGCTCGCGGGCGACGGCCTCGGCGCCGAGGCGGTTGTTGATCTGGTAGAGCAGGTTGTCGTTGGAGAAGTAGTCGAGCCACAGGGGCAGCCGGAGGGGGGAGAAGAGGATCTCTTCTCCGGTTTTTTCGCCCCGCAGGAACTCGGGCACATGTTCGACCATGGCCTCGACGACGGCGAAGGCCGGCATCGACCGCGGATCGACGGCGCGCGCCTGCGCCTGCGCGCGATCGGGGTCGCCCGGCGGAAGGGGGCCGCGGGCCCGGTAGACCGGATCGGGGCCGGAGCTGGACGCGTCGAGCAGGCCTTCGGAGGCGAGCTTTGCAAGAAACCACTCGATGGGAATGCGGGCGCGCGGCGCGAAGCCGCGGGCCGACACGATCCCGGCTGCGCTCGCTCCGCGGGCGATCTCGTCGGTCAGCCCGAGATCGCGGACGAGCCGGAGGACCCATTCGATCGTGAAACGGTCGAAGTGCTCGGCGCAGAGGATGAACTCGGGCGAGAAGAGGCCGCGGATGTCCGGGTCAGGAATCCGCGCGAGCAGGGTCTCGAGGTCTTCGGTCCGGCCCGTCACGCCGCGGATTGTAGTGCCGGGCGGCGGCGGGCTACACTGTGGCCCCATCGCATGAAGACCCTCGCCGCTGCGCTGTTCGGCCTCCTGCTGACCGGTGTGCCCGCGTTCGCCGCGCCGGCCGCGGCCCCCGGACGGGTCGTCATCCTGGGGTTCGACGGCGTGGACGCCCACGTCGTCGAGGAGATGCTCGGAAAGGGAGAGCTTCCCGGCCTCGCCGAGCTGCGAATGCGGGGCGGCTACTCGCCCCTGACGCCGACCATCCCGGCGCAAACGCCCGTGTCCTGGGCCACGTTCTCGACGGGCCTCGATCCGGGGGGGCACGAGATCTTCGATTTCCTGAAGCGCGACCCGGCCAACCGCATCCCGACCTTCGCGGTGGCCGAAGAGCTCCAGGTCCCCTTCCTGCTCGGAAAGAACAATCCGGCGGCTCTGGCAGCCGGGGCGGCGGCCCTCTTCGGGCTGCCGGCGCTGCTGCTGTTCTGGCGGCGAAAGCGCATGCTCGCCTCGGTCCTGCTCGTCTTGGCCGCCGGGAGCGCCTGCGGCGCATTCCTCGCCGCCAGGGCCTGGCTTCCGGCGACGCGCCCGTGGGTTCGCAACAACCGGCGCGGCCCCGTGTTCTGGCAGGAGGCCGGCGCGCGGCCGGCGACGGTGATCCGGATGCCGGTAACCTTCCCGCCCGAGGCGTTTGACGGCGGCAGGATGCTCTCCGGGCTCGGCGTGCCGGACCTCTCGGGGCGCATCGGAAAGCCGGCGTACTACACCTCGGACCCCTTCTTCGCTCCCCGCGAGGGCAACGATTTCTCGGTCGAGATCACGCGGCTCGAATCGAACACGGGCAGGCAGGTGGCGAGGATCGCCGGCCCTCCGGGGCGCGCCTTCGGGAAGGAGGGCACGATCGATCTTCCCTTGACGCTGACCGTGCCCGAGGCCCGCGACCGCCTGATCCTGGAAGCGGGAAGCGCGCGCGCGGAATTGAAGCCCGGGCAATGGAGCGAGTGGCTCACGCTCGACTTCCGGGTCAACCCGTTGATTACCATTCACGGCTACGCGAGGCTGCGCCTGGCGGCGATCGCGCCGGAGATCGGCCTCTACCTGTCTCCGATCCAGTTCGACCCGGACCGCCTGCCCCCGGGCTTCACGATCTCGTCCCCGCCGGGGTTCGCAAAGGAGCTCGTCGAGCGGTTCGGCCGCTACAAGACGATGGGCTGGGGGATCGACACGTGGTCGATCCAGTCGGCGACGCTTTCGGAAGAGGCGTTCCTGGAGGACGTCCGCGAGACCGGTGAACAGGAGCGCAAGATGCTCCGGGGCCTGCTCGCGGGCGGCCAGAAGCTGCTCTTCTACTATTTCGAGTTTCCGGACCGCGTGGGGCACGTTTTCTGGCGCTTCCGCGATCCGCAGCACCCGGCCTACGATGCGGCCCTCGCGGGCAAGTACGGCCATGCCGTCGAGGACTCCTACCGCACCATGGACCAGATCGTCCAGGAGACGGCGAAGGCCCTGAAGCCGGACGACATCCTGATCGTCCTCTCGGACCACGGCTTCGCGACCTGGCGGCGTTCGGTCAACTACAACTCCTGGCTCGTGGAGAACGGCTACCTGGTATTGAAGGGCAGCGCGAAGCGGCAGAACCTCGAGGCGCTCTTCTCGCGCGGGCAGTTCTGGGAGGCCGTCGACTGGCCGAAGTCGAAGGCTTACGCGATGGGCCTCGGAGACATCTACGTCAACCTGAGCGGCCGGGAATCGGACGGCATCGTCGCGCCCGGCGCCGAGTACGAGGCGCTGCGCGCCGAGCTGATCACGCGGCTTGCCGGCCTGACCGATCCGAAAAACGGCGAGAAAGCGGTGTCGCGCGTCTTCAAGCGCGAGGACATCTACCGGCGCTACGATCCACGCCTGATCCCCGACCTCGTCGTCGCCAACCGGCCGGGCTACCGCGTTTCGTGGCAGTCGTCGCTCGGCGTGCCCACGGGCAACGTGTTCGAGGACAACCGCGACGTGTGGAGCGGCGACCATTGCTCGCTCGACCCGGAGCTCGTGCGCGGCGTGTTGTTCTCGTCGAAGCCGTTTCACGCGGAGGGCGTGCCGGGTATCGCGGACGTGACGGCGTCCGTCCGCGCGCTGGTCGGCGGCCCGGCCGTCGCGGATGCGGCGGGGAAGTCCCTCTGGTGAGGGTCGGTCGACCCGGTCTGGCCGCCACCGTCTTGCTGGTCGCCGCGCGCCTGCTCTCACAGGAACCCGTCACTCCCGCCAACTCCGACCGCGCGGCCGACCTCGCGCGGCTGCAGGGCCGGATCGGAACCCTGAAGTCGCGGCTGGCCGAGAGCGAAAAAAAGGAAGCGACGCTGGCCGAGGAGTTGAAACGCCTCGAGCTCAAGCTCGAAATCGCGACGCGCGAGGGCGAGCTCGTCGCGGCGACCCGCGAAGATTTTGCGCAGCGGCTCGCGGCGGTGACCCGGGAGCGGGCTGGCGCCTCGGCGTCGGCCGCAGAGTGCCGCCGGCTGCTGCTCGCGCGCGCCCGGCTCCTGCAGCGCTTCGGGCGTTTCGGATACTTCCGCGTGCTCCTCGAGGCGAACGATCTGCCAGCGTTTCTCGAATCCATCGAACGGCTCGACAGCCTGGCCCGGCGCGACGGGCGCCTGCTCGGCCAGTACCGGTTCGCCGAGGAGCGGCTCGAGCAGAATCTGGCCCGCGAGCGGGCCCTCAAGGGCGAGATCGATCGGCTCTACGCCAGGAGCCGGCAGGAGGAGGCCCGCGTGGCCTCGCTCAAGACCGAGCGCGAGCGGCTGCTCGCGCGGGAGCAGAACGCCTCCGCCTCGCGGCGGCGCGAGGTCTCGGCGCTGACCGACAAGGTCACGCGGCTTGAGCGCCTGCTCCAGACGTTGGCGCGCCAGACCGAGGGCGAGGAGCCGGTCGGGCCCTCGGGCGGGATCCGGCCCTGGAAGGGCGTTCTCGATTGGCCCGCGCGCGGCACGATCGTCGAGACCTTCGGCCGCCATCGCCATCCGAAGTTCGACACCTATACGGTGTCGAACGGCGTCGCGGTCGCCGTGCCGCTCGGCACTTCGGTGCGGGCCGTCTACTCCGGCAAGACCGTTTATGCCCAGTGGCTGGCCGAGTACGGGAACCTCGTCATCCTCGACCACGGCGACGGCATGCTGACCCTCTACGCGTGGCTCCAGGCTGTTTCGGTCAAGCCGGGAGAGCCGGTTGCCGTTGGCGCCGAGATCGGCCTGGCCGGGTATGGCCCCGGCAGGGACGAGTCCGGCGTGTATTTCGAGGTGCGGGACCGGCAGAAGGCGAGTGACCCCGTGGCCTGGCTGAGATGAAGAGACTGCCGGCAGTCAGCAGTTTGCGGATCGCGGGCTCGGTGTGCGGCCGACGGCGCCCCGGCTGAGGCCGAACTAGCGGAAATGTCCTCCTGTCGGTCGAGTGTTACCATCGCCACGATGAGATCCAACCGCTCCCGCGTCCTTTTCGTGGTCGTTTCGCTTTGCGCCCTGGCGTCTCTTCGGGCCGTGACCGGTCCGGAGGGGTCCGGCCGCGACCCGGCAACCCGGGCCCTTTCGATCTTCTCGGAAGTGTTCTCGCTGACCCGTTCCAACTACGTCGAGCCGACCGACCCGAAGGCCCTGCTCGAGGGCGCGTACGACGGGATGTCGGATGCCCTCGATCCGTTTTCGTATTACGTGCCCGCCTCCTCGATGGCGGCGTACAAGGCGGAGCAGGCCGCCGGCGCGCCCAGCACGGGGATCGTCTTCGCGCGCCGGGGCGGCTACCCGTACGTCGTCGGCCCGCTGCCGGGCTCTCCGGCCGAGAAGGCCGGGGTCAAGGCGGGCGACCTCATCGACTCGATCGACGGCAAGCCGCTGCGCAACGCGCCGGTCTGGAAGATCAAGGCCGCCCTCGAGGGCCCCGAAGGGTCCTCGTGCGAGCTCGTTCTCTTCCACGGCGGGGACGAGAAGCGCGTGACGATCCCGGTCACCCGCGCGCGGTTCGAGCCGCCGCCGGTCGGCGTGAAGTGGGAGCGCGACGTCGCGATTCTAAAGATCCCGGCCTTCACGCCGTCGACCGCCGCCGCCGTCCGCAAGGAGCTCGACGAGGCCTCGCGGCGCTCGATCCAGACCGTGGTGATCGATCTGCGGGGCTCGATCGGGGGCGCCATCCCGGACGCTGCGCCCGCGGCCTCGCTCTTTCTCTCGAAGGGCCCGATTGCGACCGTGACCTCGCGCAAGGCGCCCGAAAAGGCGCTCGAGGCCCCGGGCGACCCCGTGTGGAAGGGGCGCGTCGTGCTCCTGGTCGACGATTCCACGGCGGGTGCGGCCGAGGTCTTTGCGGCCGCCCTGCACGACCGCGCCAACGCTGTGACCGTCGGGGAGACCACCGTGGGCATGGCGATCATCCAGAGAAACGTGCCGACCGAAGAAGGCGGCAGCCTCTACATGACCGTCGGGCGCTACGTCTCGCCGTCCGGGCAGGTGCTCGGCGGGAAGGGGCTCACGCCGGACGAACGAGTCATCGTGATGCCCCATGAACCCGGCGACCGGGACGCCATCCTCGAGCGCGGCCTCGAAGTCGCTCGCGGTGAACCGGCCGCGCGCAAGGCCGCTTAGCCCTGGCTCGCCGCGGCCGCCGGCTCTCCCCGGCAGCGTTCGTCTTCGCGCTCCTTTCCCTCGTCCTCGCCGTCGCGCTCTACTTCGAGTCCTGCCCTTCGCGCCCCTCGCCGCCTTCGCCCGCGCCGAGGCCCACGGCGCGCCGGCCCCCGCCCGCGCGCACCCGCCCTGCGGTCCCGTCGCCCCGCCCGACGCGGCTTCCCGAGAAGACCGGCCCGCCCGCCGCGGGGCCGCCGCGCGTGGCGATCGTGATCGACGATCTCGGAAACGAGCTCGCTCCGGCCGAGCGGATCGCCGGGTGGCGGGAACCGGTTGCGGGAGCGGTGTTGCCGCAGGTGCGCTGGAGCGCCGCCTCGGCGGATGCGTTGCGACGCGGCGGCAAAGAAGTCCTTCTGCACCTGCCGATGGAGCCGGCGGGCTATCCCGGGGTGCGGCCCGGCCCGGGCCTCGTCCTGCGGTCCCAGACCGACGCCGAGATCACGCGCACACTCGAGGAGGACCTCGCCTCGGTCCCGGGCGCCCTCGGCGTCAACAATCACATGGGCTCCGTGGCGACGGCCGACCCGCGCGTGATGCGCGCCGTCGTCGCGGTCCTTTCGCGGCGAGGTCTCTTCTTCCTCGACAGCCGCACGACGGACGCGACGGTCGCCGAGAAAACGGCTGAGGATGCCTCGGTGCCCGCCGTGTCGCGCCGCGTGTTCCTGGACGATGTGGCGACCGAGACGGCAGTGCGGGGACAACTCGCGGAACTCGTGCGGCGGGCCCAGCAGGAGGGCGAGGCGGTCGCGATCGGGCACCCGTATCCCTCGACTCTGGCGGTGCTGGAAAGGGAACTTCCGGGACTGGCGAATCGGGGAGTGCGGCTGGTGAGGGTGAGCGAGCTCGTGCGCTGAGGCCCCGCGTCCCGCGTCACCGGATCACTCCTTTTTCGCCTCCTCCCAGTACTCGTCGAGCTCCTTCATCGGCACCTCCGACACGTCCCGGCCGCTTTGCTTCGCGCGGCGGGCGACGCCGGCGAAGCGGTCCCGGAATCTCCGGTTGGCCTGGCGCAGAGCCGCTTCCGGATCGATCTTTCGGCGGCGGGCGAGGTTGACGACGGAGAGCAGCAGGTCGCCGATCTCGTGGCTCTCGGCCCGGTGGTCGCCGGTCTTCTCGGCCGCAGCCCACTCGGCCAGCTCCTCCTCGATCTTCGCCACGACGTCGGCGTCGCGCTCCCAGTCGAACCCGAGGTCCGCGGCGCGCAGGGTCTGGCGATAGGACGTCGCCAGGGACGGCAGGCCCGCGGGGAGCGTTCCCAGGGGGTCCTCGGTGGCGCCGGGCTGCAGGCGCTTGCGCCGTTCCCATGCGTTCTTGACCTCCTGCGCGCTCGAAGCGGGCGTATCGCCGAAGACGTGCGGATGGCGTTCGATCATCTTCTGCGTGATGCGCTGTGCGACGGCGTCGGCCCCGAACCAGCCCCGTTCCTCGGCGAGCTGCGAGAGGAAGAGCACCTGGAAGAGCAGGTCGCCGAGCTCGTCGCAGAGCGGCTCCGGGGTGCCCTCGTCGAGGGCGGCCAGCGTCTCGTGGGTCTCCTCGAGCAGGTACGTCTTCAAGGTCTCGAAGGACTGTTCGCGGTCCCATGGACAGTCTCGCCGCAGGCGGGCGACGAGCGCGACGAGCCGATCGAGCGCTTCGGACACGGGCGGATGATACTCGCAGGCGCGCGGCGGCCTGCTAAACTCCCTGCAGTTCCAATCGCAGGATGGGGGCCGTGAGCGAAGACGAGAAGTCAATCCGCGTGGTCGATCGTCGGATGTTCACATCCGACGGAGAGCTGCGGCCCGGTTTCGAGGCCGACGAGACCCCGGAACCGGAGAAGGCCCCTCCGGCCGCTCCGCCCCCGCGATCGGCCGCGCCGCAGGCGCCCGCCGCGCCGGATGCCGTCCCCGAGCGGGCCACCTCGCAGGCGTTCCTGACGCTCGTGAGCTTTCTGGCGACCAACGTGTACGCGGCCCTCGGCATCGATGCGATGACCGGAAAGGCGCTGCCGCGCCGGGACCCCGCGGCGGCGCAGCAGATGATCGAGTGGCTCGTGGTTCTCGAGCAGAAGTCGCGCGGCAATCTGAATTTCGAGGAAACCGACCTGCTCTCGCGGGCGCTCTACGAGCTGCGGATGGCGTACGTCGAGGCCGTGCGTCCTCCCGGCCGGGAGCCGGCGCCCCCGGTCGGGTAAGAGCCGGCATGGATCCACGAATCAATGGCCCCGGACGCGACGGCGCCGTCCGCCGTCGGCGAAGCGCGGCCTGCAGCCTCTGGATCCTCTTCGCTCTCCTTCCGGCTTCGCTCGCCCGCGGGCAGGAAGCCCTCTCCGCGCTTCCGCCGCCCGTGACCCGCGGCCTCTATCGCGCGCACTGGTTCGAGTTTCTCTCGGCCTTTCAGGAGAATGACACGGCGGCCGAAACCCGGGCCCTCGACGCCATGGTGCGGGCGGCCCGCAAGGTCGGCGTACGGCGGCTCTCGGACTTCTCTCGAACCGCCGTGTTCCTCGGGCGCCGGGCGGACGAGCAGGGTCAGCGGGAGCGCGCGGACCGCGCCTACCAGGCGGCCCTGATGCTGGACGACGCCAACCCGGACGCGGTCCTGGCGCGGCTTTCGTTCCTGGTCCGCCGCGCAAGGGTGGGGGAGGCGCTGCGCAGCGCTCCGCAGGCCGCCTCCGGCCTGTTCGCCGCTCACGAGTCGCGCGTGGCGATCCTGTCGTCGCTCGGGATCTGGACCACGGCCGCCGCGGCAGCGACGCTGGCCGCAGTGATTCTGGCGCTCGCGCTGCGGCACGCCCCCCGCGCGCTGCACGACCTGCGGGAAACCGCCCTTCGCTCCTTCGGGCCGAGTGGGGCTCTGCCGCTCGGCCTGGTCATCGCGGGACTTCCGCTCTTCATCGGTTTCGGGCCCGTCTGGCTCATCCTTTACTGGGGCGCGCTGCTGTGGGCCTATTCCGAAGGCCGGGAGCGCGCCGTCCTCGGAGTCGGGTTCGTGGCCCTTGCACTGGTCGGGCCGCTCGTGGCGTGGATTACGCAGGAGAACATCCGGCAGCGGTCTCCGCTGTACGTGGCCGCGATCGATCTCGAGGAGCGCCGCGAGGACGCCAGCGCCGAGGACGGTCTGCGCCAGGCGACGGCGGTCTTTCCGGAAGACCCCGACGTCTGGTTCCTTCTCGGAGTCTACGCGGAGCGGTCGGGGGACCTCGACCGCGCGCAGTCGGACTACGGCAGGGCCATTCAGGCCGACCCCGGCGACTACCGGCCGATCCTGAACAGGGGCAACGTTCGCTTCACCGAAGGGGACTACACCGAGGCGATCCGCGACTACACCGAGGCCTCGAAACGGGCGCCCGCGGCGGCGGAGACGTACTACAACCTGTCGCTCGCGCGCGGCGAAGCCTACGATTTCGACGGGCAGGCCCTGGCCATCGCAAGGGCCCGCGAGCTCTCCGCGTCCCAGGTCGCCGCGTGGACCGGGACCCCGACGCTGTCCCGCGTCGTGTCTGCCGGTTTCCCGCTCGCCCGGGCGCGCGCCCGGATCGCCGATTGGAATGCGCAGCCGAAGAGCCGGCGGCTGCCCGGCCATGGCACCGCGATCCGGCCGTGGCGCGCCCTGATCTCGCCGTGGGCGCTCGCCCCTTTCGGCGTGCTGCTGCTCGGGGTCCTGCTCGCACGCCTGCGCCGCCGGCGAGGCCTGGCCTCGCTGTGCGAGCATTGCGGGCGCGCCTTCTGCAATCGCTGCCGGCGGTACGGTGACCCGGCGCTGTACTGCACGATGTGCTGCCGCACCTTCCTGCGCAAGGAGAGCGTGGACATCGAGATCCAGGTCGCCGAGGCCCGGCAAATGCAGGACCGCGCGTCGGGCCGCGCGCGTGCCAGCCGGATCGTGTCGTTGCTGCTGCCGGGCTCGCACGCGTTCCTGGAGGAGCGGCCCGTCGCCGGCGCGGTCACCCTTTTCGCCTTCTTCTTCGGCCTGGCGGCCGCAATCATCGACGAAAGACTGTTCGATCCCCTGACGTTGCCGCCGCCCGCGGGACTGCGGGTGACGGTGGTCCTGGGCGCGGTGCTCGCGCTGCTGGTGTGGATCCGGGCGCAGCTGGTCGGCAGGAGGGCTCCCGGTGGGTCTTGAAGGCACCCTGAAGGTCTTCTCGCTGACCGAGATCTTCCAGATGCTCGGCCTGCAGCGAAAGACCGGCGTGCTGACCGTCGAGGGGGAGGACGACTCGGTCACCATCTCGTTCCTCGGTGGCTCCGTCGTGGCGGCGGAATCCAGGGCTCGGCGGCTGGACAACCGTCTCGGGAGCCTGCTCTTGCGCGCCGGCTACGTCACGCAGGAACAGCTCGACCACGTTCTCGCGATCCAGAAGCAGACCCGGCAGCCCATGGGGTCGCTCCTGGTGCGCGAGGGGCTCGTCGAGCTGGAGGAGCTGCGCGAGGCGCTGCGCGTCCAGATCTCGCGCATCGTGTATGCGGCCTTCCGGTGGCCCGACGGGCGGTTCCACTTCACGCAGGAGGGCACGGTCGATTACGACGCCGATCACGTGGCGCCGGTCTCGACCGATTCGGTCCTCATGGAAGCGGCGCAGATCGTCGACGAATGGCCAATGCTCGAGCGCAAGGTCGGGTCGCTGTCCGAGGTCTTCCGCCGCGCGCCGGGCGTCGAGAGCCTCCATGTCGTCACGGGCCAGAAGAACCCACCGGAAGGGACGCTTTCGGTCTCGCGGCCCGAGGCGGAGACGTGGCGCTGGACCGATGGCCGGCGCAGCGTGGCCGACATCATGGAGCGCGCATTCCTGTCGGACTTCGAGGTCCTCAAGGGGACCGTGGACCTCCTGGCCCGCAACCTCATCGAGAGAGGGCGCGTGGAGGAGGAGGTCCCCGCGGCGCCTCCCGAGCCGGTCGCCCCCGCCGCGGCCGCGCGGACCTCCGGTCGCGCGATCGGCCTCTGGGTGGTGCTCGCGCTGCTTGCGGCGCTGTCGCTCTACCTGATCCCGAGAAACCCCGCGAACCTGATGCTGCGCCGGTCGGGCCAGATGCGCGAGACGGCCGACTTGCTGAAGGCCATTTCCCTGAACCGCGCCGTCTCGATCGAGCGTGCGGTGCGGATCTACTACGACTCGAGCGGTCGGTACCCGCGCAGCCTCGAGGACCTCGTCGTCGCGGGCATACTCGAGGAGGACGCGCTGCGGGATCCGTACGACCGCTTCTACCGTTACATCCTCCGGGCCGAGGACGGGAAGTTCGGCCTCTACGGCCGCAACGCCGGCGGCCAGATCGACCTCGACCTGTCACTCGAGAGGAGCCTGGCGCCGGTCTCGGGATTGAAGCCGGGGCGCTCGCGTCCGCCCGTTCAGGTCGAGAGCCCGAGCGTTCAGGTCGTCGAGTAACGGAAGAATATGAGTCTAATAGGCTTAATAACGACAAGAAAATAGTTGACAGAGCTACGCTCATATCTTATTGTCAAGCCTCCCAATACGGGTGGATAGGAGTAGGAAATGAGCAAGATCATCGGTATCGACCTCGGCACCACGAACTCGTGCGTTGCCGTGATGGAAGGTGGCGACCCGGTCGTCATCCCGAACGCGGAGGGAAACCGGACCACGCCCTCTGTCGTGGCCTTTTCGAAGACGGGCGAGCGGCTCGTCGGCCAGGTTGCCAAGCGTCAGGCCATCACGAATCCCACCAACACCATCTATTCGATCAAGCGCTTCATGGGGCGCAAGTACTCGGAGGTTTCCGAGGAAATGAAGATGGTGCCGTACGCGGTCATCCAGGCCTCGAACGGCGACTGCCGCATCCAGGCGGGCGGCAAGGACTCGTCTCCGCCGGAGATCTCCGCAATGATCCTCGGCAAGTTGAAGGAAGCCGCGGAGGCCTACCTCGGCGAGAAGGTCACGCGCGCGGTCATCACGGTCCCCGCGTACTTCAACGATTCGCAGCGCCAGGCCACGAAGGACGCCGGGCAGATCGCCGGGCTCACGGTCGAGCGGCTCGTCAACGAGCCCACCGCGGCCGCGCTCGCGTACGGCCTCGACAAGAAGAAGGACGAGACGATCGCCGTCTACGACTTCGGCGGCGGCACCTTCGACATTTCGATCCTCGAAGTGGGCGAAGGGGTCGTGGAGGTCAAGTCCACCAACGGCGACACGCACCTTGGCGGCGACAACATCGACCAGCGCGTCATCGATTGGATCCTGGCCGAGTTCAAGAAGGACCAGGGCGTCGACCTCTCCAAGGACGCCATGGCCATGCAGCGCCTGAAAGAGGCGGCCGAGAAAGCGAAGATCGAGCTTTCCAACGTCGTCGAGACGGAGGTCAACCTGCCCTTCATCACGGCGGACGCCTCCGGGCCGAAGCATCTGCAGCTGCGGCTTTCCCGCGCGAAGCTCGAGCAGCTCGTCGAGGACATCCTCCAGAAGTCGATGGGCCCGTGCAAGCAGGCGTTGAAGGATGCCGCCCTCGAGCCGAAGGACATCGACGAGGTGGTCCTCGTCGGCGGCCAGACGCGCATGCCGCGCATCCAGCAACTCGTCAAGGAGTTCTTCGGCAAGGAGCCGCACCAGGGCGTCAACCCGGACGAAGTCGTCGCCATCGGCGCCGCCATCCAGGGGGGAGTGCTGGCGGGAGACGTCAAGGACCTCCTGCTGCTCGACGTGACACCGCTCTCCCTCGGCATCGAGACCCTCGGCGGCGTGACGACCCGGTTGATCGAACGCAACACGACGATTCCCACGAAGAAGAGCGAGACGTTTTCCACCGCCGGCGACAACCAGACGTCCGTCGAGATCAAGGTGCTCCAGGGCGAGCGCGAGATGGCGCGGGACAACAAGACGATCGGCGTCTTCCACCTCGTGGGTATCCCCTCCGCGCCGCGGGGCGTGCCGCAGATCGAGGTGTCGTTCGACATCGACGCCAACGGCATCATGAACGTATCGGCCAAGGACCTCGGCACCGGCAAGGAGCAGAAGATCACCATCACCGCCTCGTCCGGCCTGGCCAAGGACGAGATCGATCGAATGGTGCGCGACGCCTCGGCCCACGCCGAGGAGGACCGCAAACGGCGCGAGGAGATCGAAGCCAGGAATCGGCTCGATTCGCTCGTCTACTCTTCCGAGAAGACCTTCACGGAGCACAAGTCCAAGCTCGCGGCCGCCGACGCTTCGATGGTCGAAGGAGCGCTGGCCGATGCGAAGAAGGCGCTCGAAGCCGGCGGGACCGACGGGCTGAACCAGGCGTTCGAGCGCCTGCAGCAGGCCTCCCACAAGCTCGCCGAGGCGATGTACAAGGGCGCCGCGCAAGCGCCCGGCGGGGCAGCCGATCCTTCGGGCCCGGCCTCGGAATCCGGGGCGCCCAAGGAGGACGAAGTGATCGACGCGGAATACGTGGACTCGGAGAAGAAGTGACGGGCGCGCGGGCGCGCCCGTCATCCCGGGCCCTTCGGCTTCGCTCCGGGCAGGCTCCGCGAGGGATCCCGTGCTTGTCAGCTCGGGATTCCTCGGCCTTCGGGCCTCGGAATGACCGTCACCCGCGCTAAACTCTCGCAAGCAATCCCATGACCGTCTTCCGCTGGAATTCGCTCCAGGACCTTTTCGCCATTCAGGAGAAGGTCAATCGCCTCTTCGAGGAGACGATCCATCGCACGGAGTTTCCGGAGGAGGGCCTCGATACGGCCCTCTGGTCCCCGGCGGCTGACGTCTTCGAGAGCTCGGACGAGATCGTCCTGAACATCGAGGTGCCGGGAGTGCGGCTCGACGACGTGCGCCTCGAGGCCCTGGACGGCAAGCTCCGGGTCTCGGGGCATCGCCGGGCCGACGAGGGCGTGGAGCCCCGCCATTTCGTGCGCATGGAGCGCATCTACGGCAGCTTCTCGCGCGACTTCCCGGTGCCGGTCTCCCTCGACGCTGGGCAGATCAAGGCGACGCTGCGGGCGGGGGTGCTGCGCGTCGTGGCCCCGAAGGCCCACCTGGGTCAGCCGATCCCGGTCGAGCCGAGGAAGGCGCGTTGAAGCCGCGGGACGGCGTCGGCGTCGACGTCTTTCGCATCGGGGCGATCGCCGCGCGCTACGGGATCCACCCCCAGACCCTCCGGATGTACGAGCGGGAAGGCCTGCTGCGCCCGGCCCGAACCGAGGGGAACACCCGCCTCTACGACAACGACACGATCGAGCGCCTCGAGATCATCCTCACGCTGACGCGGCACCTGGGAGTCAACCTGGCGGGGGTCGACGTCATCCTCCACATGAAGCAGCGCATGGAGACGATGCAGGGGGATGTCCAGAAGATCCTCCTGGCGATGCGGGAGCAGGTCGAGGCCCGGCGTTCGGGTGCTGACCGGACCCTTGCCCTGGCACGCATTCCCGGCCGCCGCTACGCCGACCCCCGGTCGGACAAGAGGTAGCCGGAAGGCGGCCGGCGGCAGGCAGGGCAACCCCCCGGGTCACTGACCGAATCCGGCCTCCGCTTACTTGCTTTCCCCCCCTGCCTCCCGGCTATACAATCCGCGTTTTCTAACGACGAACCGTTTGGAGGAACCGTGAAGAAGCTGCTGTTCGCTCTCGCCGGCATCGTGCTTGCCGCCTCCGCGCTGGCGGAGCTCACCAAGAACAAGGATTGGGACAAGAGTCCCGAGGCCTACTTTCTGAGCTCGGCCGAGCGCGCCGAATGGAAGGCCGTCGCTTCGGACGAGGAAGCCGACAAGTTCATCGCGCTCTACTATGCGCGGCGCGGCGGAGAGCCCTTCAAACAGGAGATCTCGCGCCGGATCGCTGCCGCGGACCAGCAGTTCAAGATGCAGCGCTACAAGCGGGGCGCCGACTCCGTGCGCGGCCACCTGCTCGTCGTCCTCGGGACGCCGTCGCGCGTCTCGCAGTCCCGCGCGCAGGAGGGCGCTGCCGCCGAGGGCGGAGATATTTTGTCGATCGACACGCGCTCGGGAGCCACCGCGGCGACCGCGATCTCCTACACGTGGACCTACGCCGTGGACAAGTTTCCGGCGGGCTCGGGGATCCCGGAGTTGAAAGCCGGCATCACCGTCGATCCCGCTCAAGGCCGGGACACGCTCGTTAACACGCGGGAAGTCGAGAAGGCCATGGCGACAATGGCCGAGAGGTCGATCGTCAATCCCAACGCCACGCTCACCGCCGCAGCCGCCGCACCGGCCGCCGCCGCCAGGGTGGCGCCGGTGGTCCCCGCCGCGGGCGCCGGTCCAGGCGCTGCGTCTGGCACCGCCGCCCCGGCCGGGGTGCCCACCATGCCCCTTCCCGCCGCGGTGAAGTCGGCGCTCGAGGGCGTCGCCGGAAAGTCCACGGGGGATGCCGGGTTCTGGTCGGGAACGTTTCGTTCGGCGGCGGGGGACTCCTTCCTCGCCATCCAGTTCTACCTCGCGTCCAACAAGCCGGCCTTTGGGACGGCCACGCCCCTGAAGTTCGGCGCCATCGTCACCGACGAGTCGGGTAAGGAAGTGGATTCGTTCTGGGAAGATGTGACCTTTGCGGAAGTCGCCGAGGGCACGCGCAAGGACCGGGTGTTCGACCGTTCCGTCACGCTTCAGCCGGGCAGCTACAAGGGCGTGTTCGGTCTTTTCCCGGCGGAGGGACAGCCGCCGGTGGCGTCCGCTTCCGTCGACTTCCACCTCGACCCGAGGTCGACGGACTTCGGCGTCTCGCCGCTGATTCTTTCCAACGGCCTGGTTCCGTTGAGTAAGAGGCCCGGGCCCGCCGACCCGTTCGTTTTCGGCGTGGAGAAGCCGATCAAGGTCGAGCCAAAGGGCGACCGGACATTCTCGAAGACGGACAGCCTCTGGTACTTCTACGGAGTCGCGAATCCGGCGGCGCCGGCGCCGGCCGCAGACGCCGCCCCCGCTGCGGGCGCGGCGCCGGCCCCGGCTGCCGAGGCCCCGAAGCCGCGCGTCATGACGCGGATCAACGTGCAGAGGGACGGAGCGGACGCCTTCGCGCCGTTCACCGGCCCCGCGGAGCTCGTCCAGACCTCGCCCGGCTTCTTCAGCACGGGCAGCGAGATCCCTCTGGCGTCCTTCGAGCCGGGTTACTACACGTTCATGATCACGGTGCGGGACTTGAATGCGGCCCGCAGTTCGGTCGCCAACAAGGGCATCGAACGCAAGGAGGATTTCATCGTCCTCATGCCCGACGGCTCGATGCCGCCGAAGGCGACGGCCAAGCCCGCCGCGCCGGCGCCCAAGCCGAAGAAGCCGTAAGGCTGGTTCTTGTCGTCCCGATGGCCGCAGGCCCGAGGGATCCCTTTTTGAGCCGTTCCGCCTCTCGAAAGGGACCCCTCGTCGCTCGCGCTCCTCGGGATGACGCGGCCTACGGCCCCGTCACTCGACCCGTACGTTCGCGCGCGCCGTCCCCATCTTTCCGCTCGCGCTGTCGCGCACGTTGACGACGATCCGGTAGTTGCCCTTCTTCGTCTGGAGCTGCGCCGCATAGCGCAGCATTGCGTCGCCGTCCTTCGACTTCCCGGCCGGGATCTGAAACGTGGTCTCCAGGCGGTTCAGTTCGCTCGAGCCGCCCTTGTCGTCGGTCGATCCGATGTAGAACTCGGCGTGCGCGATTTCCTTGTCGCCGTCGGGCACGAACGTCAGGGCCGAGGCGGGAACCATCACGGAAACGGGCAGGATGTAGTACTTCTTGTCCTGGGTTGCGGGCTCCGTCTGGATCGTGGCCGGGATCGCGTTGTAGGTGAGGTCCGTTTCCATGGTCGCCCGGGCCCGGCTGGCGACCTTCTGGTTCTCCGAGAGGGGCTCGAAGCCCTTGCGGGCACGCACCGTCACCCCGGGGCGATTCACGGTCACCTTGACGTCCTGGTAGCCGGTCAGCCCGAGCTTCGAAAGGGTCACTCCGAGCGTGTAGTAGGTCGAAACCTGCTGGTAGATTCGCGAGAGGCCTTTCTGGAAGTCGTTCGTGTTCAGCAGAGCGATCCCGCCGGTCTCGGTGGCCATCTGCTGCAGGCCGTTCTGCCGGTCCTGCTGCGCCTGGAAGCGCAGGTTCGGCCGGCTCTCGATCGCGAAGACGTTGGTCGAAGGGGAGCCCACGGAGGCGGGCGTGCCGTCGCCGGTCAGGCCGGTGCCGTCGACCGTGTAGAAGGTGATCTGGTCCGCGTTGGCGCGCTGGATCATCTTGGTCAGGCGGGTCGAGATCTCGCGGACGTTGATGTTGGCCATCGTCGGAAGGTAGCTGCCGGACGCGTACTGCGCCATGACGTAGCCCGGCTGGTACTCGAATCCGCCCGAGAGAAAGAGAAACGCCTTTTTGCCGTTCAGCGGCGTCAGAGTGACCAGCTCGGACTGGATGCTGTCGATCATGTCTTCGATCTCGGCGCCGACTTGCTGGGCATACTGCCGCGCGATCGTCAGCCGGGAATTTGCGTTGCGGCGGCCCTGTCCCATTCCGTCGATCTCCGCCATCGCCTGCGTCTGCTCCTGGAGGCGCGACATGCCGACGCCCTTGGTTTCGATCTGCGAGAGGGCGGCCATCGCGTTTTCCTTGCTCGTCGTCCAGTCCACGAGGACCCGGGGCGAGCGGTCGAAGACGACCACGCGCATCGCGTCGTTGGGCCCGAGGCGGGTCGCGAGGTCCCGGATCGCGTTCAGGCTGCGGTTGCGGTAGCCCGGGGGCAGGTAGCCGATGTCCACGTAGACCAGGAAGTTGCGCGGGACGTAGGCCTCGTCGCCTTTCTTGTAGGCGGCCAGCGTCTGCTCCGGGGTCGCGGTCGCCAGGTCCGGCGCGTGCAGCGTCCCGTCGTTCACGAGCGAGAAGTAGTCGATCGGAACGGCGTTCTTTCCGATCTTGAGCGTGAAGTCCTCGCGCTTCAAGTCCGTAACGGGATTGCCCTTGGAGTCGCTCACGTCCACGTCCAGGTTCAGGACGCGCACTTCGACGCTCTCGGAGAAGGTGGGCAGCGGTTCGGTCCGCTGCTGGGAGAGCGCCGCGGCGGCGCAGAGGGTCAGGGCCGTGGCCGTTGGCAGCAATCGCATGGTATCGGTCCTTTCTCGATCGTCCCGGGTCGATGCCCGGGACCCGTCCCCAAGAACGCGGAAGAGGGCAGCCGGATTCCGCAGTGTCCTGATTCCAGGAAAAACCCGAGGGAGGACGGTCCCGGCCCGGCTATTCCCGGCCGACGGCGACCGCTTCGAGGCCGAGGTAATCGAAGAGCATGTTGACCTCGCCCGTCAGCTCTTCGGACTCCATGTCGTCGTCGGCCTCGACCGGCTGGCTGCCGATCGCGCAGGCGGGCACGGCGGACCGGGCCTTGCGGACCACGGCGGCCGAGGCGCTCGGGTCCGTGCCGTCGTCTGAAAGAACGGCCTCGAAGTCTCGAGGCAGCCCCCAGATCTCGGCCCGCGAGCGGCCGACCGCCGGCCGGTAGGTCTCGAGCACGGCGCCCCGGAAGGGCCCTGCCGGCAGGTTCATCTCTCCGACGATCTCGAACAGGTCCGCGTAGCCGATGCAATGCAGCAGGCCCAGGGTGTACCCGCGCTCCCGGCTGATGCCATAGCGCTCGGCGTAGCGTCCCGCCCCGACGGCCGCCGCCAGGCTCGCTCGCCGTACCGCCCGCGCCGCCGGATCGTTTCTCGGCAGCGAGGGAAAATCCGGCGAGGAGAGCCGGTCGATCAGGACCGTGGCGGCGCGGGAGCCGATTCGGTCGAGCGCGTCCGGAACCGTGCCCACCGAGTTCTCCCGGTCCACCGAAAGCGAGTTGGCGAGGATCAGCAGGTCGAGCGTGAGGTACTGGTCGAGGGCCGCGATCGGGACGATGGCCGCGGGGTCGAGGGGCCCCTTGCGCTTCAAGAGCTCGAGGAGCAGCCCGGCTGTGTCGTGGTGGACGGGGCGCATCAGGTAGTTGCGGATGAGGCGCTCCCGCATCCGGCGGGCGAACTCGCGGAACCGTGCCGCGTGGCCGCGGGCCTCGAGCGGATCGATCGTCGCCCCCATGCGCTCGGTCGCCTCCCAGAAGTGCTCCTCGATCCCGTCCGGCAGGAAGGGAAGCACCCACGCGTCGGCCGCCTCCCACGTCTCGCGGCGCTCCTTGCGCGAGAGCCGGTGCGTGTCGTCGAGCTGCTTGACGCCCTGGAAGGCGAGGGCCTGTCCGCGCAGCGTCAACCCGATCCTCAGGATCGGCTGCACCCGGTAAGTGGGGTCGTACTCGAAGTTCGCTTCGCGCCACTCGAAGATTTCGAAAAGCAGCTTGCGCGCCAGCTCCTCGACGCGCAACGAGAGGCCGTCGAGGGTGTCGTGGTTCATCTCGAGGATCAGGCGCGTCAGGTTTTCCTGCGTCGTCATGTTCCGCGCGAGGAGCTCGTAAAGCGTCGCGGCGGGGAGCGCGCCGCTGCGCAACAGGTGGACACCGAGGCGGTGGCGGGGCAGGGACCCCGACACGTAGACGATCTCGCCTTCCTTCCAGTCGAGCGTTCTGCGGTCGTGGCCGCGCGTCACCGTCAACCGCCCGGAACGGCGATTGAGCTCCATCCACTGCAGAAGGTCGGCGAGGCCGAAGACCTCGAGCCTTCCCCGGAAATGATCGGTCATTGGCGAGGGCCTGATTTTAGCACCCGCCCACCCCGCTGCGGCGTCCCGTGACAGAATCCCGCGCGTGAGCGACGGGAATCGCAGGCAAGGCCGCCCCGATCCGCCCGGGACGACGAGCTCGGGCATTCCGGTCGACGGCCACTACGGCTCTCCCGAGCCCGGCCGGTTTCCGTACACACGGGGCATTTCCAGCGAGGGGTACCGCGACCGGTACTGGACGATGCGCCAGTACGCGGGCTTCGGCTCGGCCCGCGAGTCGAACCGGCGCTACCGGTACCTCCTCGAACAGGGACAGACGGGCCTTTCGGTGGCCTTCGACCTGCCCACCCAGATGGGCTACGACTCCGACGATTCCGTCGCCCGCGGCGAGGTCGGAAAGGTAGGCGTCGCGATCGCGACGATCGACGACATGCGGGCGCTGACCGAGGGGCTGCCGCTCGACCGCATCTCCATCTCGATGACGATCAATGCGACGGCCTCCATCCTGCTCGCCCTCTACCTCGCGACGGCGCGGGAGCGGGGCGTCGCCTGGGACGGCCTGGCCGGCACCGTGCAGAACGACCTGCTCAAGGAATACATCGCCAGGGGGACCTACATTTTCCCGCCCCGGGAGTCCCTGAAGATCACGACGGATCTCTTCGCCTTCTGCGGCAAGGAAGTCCCCCGCTGGAACACGATCTCGATCTCGGGGTACCACATCCGCGAGGCCGGATCGACGGCGGTCCAGGAAGTCGCGTTCACGCTGTCGAACGCGATCGCCTACGTCGAGGCGGCCCTCGCGCGCGGGCTCGCCATCGACGACTTCGCGCCGCGGCTCTCCTTCTTTTTCAACGCCCACTCGAACTTCTTCGAGGAGGCGGCCAAGTTCCGCGCGGCCCGGGCGCTCTGGGCCGAAATCGCGCGCGACCGCTTCGGCGCGAAGGACCCCCGGTCGCTCAAGCTGCGGTTTCACACGCAGACGGCGGGATCCACCCTCACGGCCCAGCAGCCCGAGGTCAACGTCGTGCGCGTCGCGCTCCAGGCCCTGTCCGCCGTGCTCGGCGGCACCCAGTCCCTGCACACGAACTCGAAGGACGAGGCCCTGGCCCTGCCGACCGAGGAGTCCGCGCGTCTGGCGCTGCGCACCCAGCAGGTGATCGCGAGTGAATCCGGCGTGGCCGACGTCGTGGATCCGCTGGGCGGCTCCTTCCTCGTGGAGGCCTGGACGGGGCAGATCCGGGACCGCGCCCGCGCGCTGATCGGCAAGGTGGACGCGCTCGGGGGATCCGTCGCCGCGATCGAGCAGGGGTTCTTCCAGCGGGAGATCGAGGACGCGGCCTACACGGCCCAGCGCGAGATCGAGGAGGGCAAGCGCCAGGTCGTCGGCGTCAACCTGCACCGCGAGCAGAACGATGCCCCGCTGCCCCTTCTCATGGTCGATCCGAAGATCGAGGAAGAGCAGATCCGGCGTTTGCGCGCGTTTCGCGCCTCGCGCGACGCCGCCCGGGCTGGCGCCGCCCTCGAAAACGTGCGCCGCGACGCACGCGAGGACCGCAACCTGATGCCGGCCCTGATCGAGGCCGTTGCGGCCGGCTCGACGCTCGGCGAGATCGTGTCGGCGCTCAAGGAAATCTACGGCGAGTACCGACCCGGTGGCTGATGCGTTTCGGTCCTGAAGAGGGGCTTAAGTTTCACAATTTGAACCGGTTGCACGTGTGGAAAAAAGCCTGCCGCCTGTTTCGCGACCATGGCCTCTCTGCACACCCCCTTGGGCATTATGCTTAAAGTATTGATGACAAAAGGCTTACCAGATAGCACAGAGGATGGTGCATTCCGCTTGCAGACCGCCCGCTTTCGTATTTTTCGGGCTCTTTCCGCAGGGTTATTGACAGGGTTTTCCACCGTTCCTACGGAAAACTGATTTCCGCTAAGCGGGCGCTAACTTTCGGCCGTCTACACACCGGTTTTCGGGCACAGGGCTTCCACCGGGCACTCGCCGCAGCGGGGCTTTCTGGCGGCGCAGACGGCGCGCCCGAGGCGGATCAGGAGATGGGCTCCCAGTGTTCGCCGGCCTTTTGGGACGAGGGCGTTCAAGTCCAGCTCGACCTTGACCGGATCCGTTTGCCGCGTGAAGGCCAGGCGCCGTGAAAGGCGCCCGACGTGGGTGTCCACCACGAAGCCCTCGTCCTTGCCGAAAGCGTTTCCGAGGACGACGTTGGCCGTCTTGCGGCCGACGCCGGGCAGCGCGACGAGCGCCTCCATCCGATCCGGGACCTTGCCGCCGTGCCCCGCGGCGATCGCGGCGCCGGCCGCCCGGATGCTCTTCGCCTTGGAATTGAAGAAGCCGGTCGAGCGGATCTCCCGCTCGAGCTCGCCGGCAGGTGAGCGCGCGTAGTCGGCGGCTGTCCTGTACTTCGCGAAGAGGTGCGGCGTGACCATGTTGACCCGGACGTCCGTGCATTGCGCCGACAGGATCGTGGCGACGAGCAGCTCGAGCGGGCTGCGATGGTCGAGGGCGCACTTCGCATCGGGGTAGGCGGCCTTCAGCCGCCGAAAGACCGCGGATGCGCGGCGCTTCTTCTCCTCGAAGGTTTCTTTGGGCTTTCTGACCATGGGGCGGCATTCTAGACTCGTCGTCCATGCGCCGTCTTCGAGCCGCCCTGGCGCTCCTGCTCGCGGCCGCGCCCCTGCCGGCCGTAACCCTGACGATCCTCCACACCTCGGACCTCCACGGCCGCGTCCACCCGCACGACGCGCTGGCGGACAGGGATCTCGGGGAGGGGCTTGCGCGCGTCGCGGCCGCGGTCAAGGCGATTCGGGCGGAGGGCAATCCGACGCTCCTGCTCGATTCCGGGGACACGATCGAAGGCGCACCGACCCAGGCGCTCGTGTTCGCGGGCCAGATCGGCGAGGGGAGCGACCCCATCGTTCGCGCCATGAACGTCGTTGGCTACGACGCCATGGCCATCGGCAACCACGAGTTCGACTTCGGCCTCGAGCGACTGCAGAAATCGCGCAAGGAGGCACGATTTCCATGGCTGTCCGCCAACACGACGAAGGCGGACGGCAGCCAGGCATTCCCACCCTACGTCGTCCTCGAGGTCGGCGAAGTGCGGGTCGGGATTCTCGGCCTCGTCACCCCTCACGTCGCCAACTGGGAGAGCCCCGGCCTGCTCGGGGGCCTGCGGTTCGGCGATGCCGTGGCCGCCGCGCGCCGTTACGTTCCCGTTCTTCGCGGAGAGGAACATTGCGATCTCGTCGTCGTCCTCGCTCATCAGGGCTTCGAACACGACCCGGCGACCGGGCGGGAGCGCGGCGACCACGGCGAGAACCAGGCATATGCGCTGGCGACCGAGGTGCCGGGGATCGATTTCGTGCTGGCGGGCCACGCGCACGCGGTGATTGCGCCGCGGCGCCTCGGAAAGACCTGGGTTTCCGAGCCTGGCCGCTGGGGAAACACCCTGACGCGTTACGACGTGGCTTTGGAAAGGGCCGGCGGGCGTTGGACGGTCACGGACATCCGGGGTCGAAACCTGCGCATGACGAGTGTCGTTCCCGACGCGGAGATCGTGGCCGTAATCGCTGCCGAGCACGACGCCACCATGCGTACTCTCGCGGAGGAGCTCGCCGTGCTGGAGGCCCGCGTCTCGGCGCATGGGGCGAAGTTGCGGGATACGGGCCTGCTCGACTGGCTCCACGGGGTGCAGCTCTCGGCGGGGAAGGCGCAGTTCTCGTTTTGCTCGCTCTTGCCGGCGCAGCTGCCGGACTGGCCAGCGGGGCCCCTGACCCTGCGCGAGGTCTGGGCGTTCTATCCCTACGAGAACAGCCTCGTGACGATCGAGGCGACCGGCCGGCAGGTGCGCGCCGCGCTCGAGCGCTCGGCCAACTGCGTCACCCGACCCTCGGAGCTCGGCCGCGCCTGCGACACGCTCGCGGGCGCCGAGTATGCCCTCGACCTCTCGCGCCCGGAAGGCCGGCGCGTGGTCTATCTCCGGCGTGACGGCCGGGACGTTTCCGACGCCGACGTCTTCATCGTGGCCGTCAACTCGTACCGCGCCTCCGGCGGTGGCGGCTACCCGATGTGGAAGGCCGCCCGGCGCGTGTCCGAGACCGGCAACATCCGCGACTTGCTCGCTGCCGATGCGCGCGCGAAAAAGCGCCTGCTTCTGGAAACCGACGCGAACTGGAGGGTGGTGGAGAGGCACTGACCCCCGAAGAGTTCAACCGGGATTCCCCGTCGCTCACGCTCCTCGGGATGACGGCCGCACCGTTCCAGGGATGGGACGTCACGGTATTGTGGGGAGGAGCGCCGCGGCAGAGCGCGCGGCACGACGGCTGCTAACGCCCGCGAAGATCCTTCTGGACCTCGCGGCTGGCATTCGCGCCCGGCGCGCCCGTGACGCCGCCGCCCGGGTGCGTACCCGAACCGCAGAGATAGAGGCCCTTGACGGGCGTGCGGTACTGGGCCCAGTCGAGAAGGGGGCGCATCGTGAAGAGCTGGTCGAGGGCGGGCTCGCCGTGCAACACGTGGCCGCCCGTCAGGCCGTACGCCTCTTCGAGATCGAGCGGCGTCAGGACCTGGCGGTGAGTGATCTGGCTCTTGAGGTTCGGAGCGTAGGCGGCGATCGTGTCCACGACGGTGTCGCCGAGGGCCTCGCGCTTCGCGTTCCAGTCGCCCTTCAACTTGTAGGGAGCAAACTGCGCGACGACCGACATCACGTGCTTGCCGCTGGGTGCGAGCGACGGATCGGTGACGGTCGGAATCGTGATGTCGCAGTACGGATGCGGCGAGAAATCGCCGTACTTGGCCGCGTCGTGGGCGCGCTCGAGGTAGTCGATGTCGGGCCCGATGTGGATCCGGCCTGAGAGCGCTCCGGAGGCTGCGGCGCCCGCGGACTTCAGGGCCGAGAACTCGGGCAGGCCCGAAAGCGCGAGGTGGACCTTCGCCATCGTTCCCGACGACCGGTAGTTCCGGATCTTGTGGAGGAAATTGGGGTCGAGGTCGACGGGATCGACCAGGCCGAGCAGCGTGCGCTTGGGGTCGGCGTTCGAAACCACCGCGCGCGCCGGGACCTCCTCGCCCGTCGAGAGGACGACGCCGGTGGCCACGCCGTCCTTCGTGACGACGCGGGCGACGGTCGAGCCCGTGCGGACTTCGGCGCCAAATCCGCGCGCGGCGGCCGCCAGGGCCTCGGTCAGGGCGCCCATCCCGCCGCGGACGAAGGTGGCGGGGCCGGCGGCGTTCGAGTCCGAGGCCGCCTGGATGATCATGCCGAGGCTCGTGCCTGCAGACCACGGGCCGGCGGCGGTTCCGAAAATGCCCCGCGCGGCGACGATGGCGCGCAGCAGCTCCATCTCGAAGAACTCGGCCACGAGGTCCGCGATGGCCATGGGCCCCCATCGCAGCAGCCGGAAGGCGTCGCGGCGCGGGAGTCCCTTGAACTTGCGGCCGACCCCGAGCAGCTGCCAGAGCTCCGACATGGATGGATCGTCGATCGAGGGGGGTGTCATCGTCAGAAGCGGCTCCAGGACCTTGCCGATGCGGCCGAGGGTGTCCTGGAACGAGAGGTAACCCTTCGCGTCATGCGGGGAGAGCCGTTCGAGCTCGCGCGCCGTGCGCGCGGCGTCGCTGTAGAGGGTGATGCTGCGGCCGTCCGGGGCCGGCGCGAAGACGCGGACTTCGGTCTGGATGAATGACAGGCCATGCCGGTCGAGTCCGAGGTCCCGCGCGATCGACGGCAGGAACGGCCCGGCCGCGTGGAGGACCGACGAGACCTTGAAGCCGGGCGCAAACTCTTCGGTGACGGCGATCCCGCCGACGACGTTGCGCTTCTCGAGGACGACCGGCTTGAAGCCGGCCTTGGCGAGGTAACAGGCCGCGACCAGGCCGTTCGGCCCGCCGCCGATGATGACGACGTCTTTCTTCTCGGCCATCGCTAGACCTTCCCGCGCTTCCAGTCTTCGAGGACCTTCTCGGCCGCGTTCTTGCCGTTGGCGCCCATGATGCCGCCGCCCGGATGCGTGGCCGAGCCGCACATGTACAGGTTCCTGATGGGCGTGCGGTACTGCGCCCAGCCCGGCGCGGGCCGCAGGAAGAAGAGCTGCTCGAGCGAGAGCTCGCCCTGGAAGATGTTGCCTTCCGACAGGCCGAATTCGCGCTCGATGTCGAGCGGCGTGACGACCTGGCGGTGCTTGATGATGCTCTTGATGTTCGGCGCGTGCTCGGCGATCGTGTCGATCACCGTGTCGCCGAAGTTTTCCTTTTCCTTGTCCCAGTCCGCTGTCCTTCAGCTTGTAGGGCGCGTACTGGACGAAGCACGACATCACGTGCTTGCCCGGGGGGGCGAGCGACGGGTCGGTCAGCGTCGGGATGACCATGTCGATGTAGGGCCGGCGCGAGAAGCGGCCGTACTTGGCGTCGTCGTACGCGCGCTCCATGTACTCGACCGAGGGCGAGATGGACATGGCGCCGCGCAGGTGCGCGCCCGGGCCCGGGATCGACCGTGAAGTCCGGCAGCGCGTCGAGCGCGAGGTTCACCTTGCCCGAGGACCCGCGGAACTTGTACCGCTGGATGTCCTCGACGAAGTCGCCCGGGAGCTCCTTCTCGCCGATCATCTTCATGAAGGTCAGGCGCGGGTCGACGCTCGAGGACGACGACCGTCGCGTCGATCTCGTCGCCGTTCTCGAGCACGACGCCCTTCGCCCTGCCGTTGACGAGCTTGATCTTCGCGATCGCGGTCTTCGTGCGAATCTCGACGCCGGCCTCGCGGGCCGCGTCCGCGATGGCGTTCGAGATCGCGCCGGTTCCGCCGCGGGCGAAGCCCCACGAGCGGAAGGCGCCGTCGATCTCGCCCATGTAGTGGTGCAGGAGGACGTAGGCCGTGCCGGGAGAGCGCACGCCGAGGAACGTGCCGATGATGCCCGAGGCGGACATCGTGGCCTTCAGCACGTCGGTCTCGAACCACTGGTCGAGGAAGTCGACGGCCGACATCGTCATCAGCTGGACCTGGTTGTACTTGTCCTCGCCCGACAGCTGCTGGAAGCGCTTGCCGAGGAAGAGCAGGTCCTGGAGTCCCTTGAGCGTCAGCTTCGTCGGGTCCGGCGGCGTCATGCAGAGGATCGGCTTGACGAAGCGGCCCATGTCGGCCATCGCCTTGCCGTATTCGTCGTAGGCGTCGGCGTCGAGCTTCGAGTGCCGGGCGATCTCGCGGCGCGTCTTGCCGTGGTCGTTGACGCGCCAGAGGTAGTCCCCGTTCAACATCGGCGTGAACGTGCCGTCGAGCGGCAGGATCTCGAGGCCGTGGCGCGGCAGGTCGAGGTCGCGGATGATCTCGGGCCGGAGCAGCGAGACGACGTAGGAGCAGACCGAGAACTTGAACCCCGGGAAGACTTCCTCCGTGACGGCCGCGCCGCCGAGCACGTGGCGGCGCTCGAGGACCAGGACCTTCTTGCCGGCTTTCGCGAGGTAGGCCGCGTGGACCAGGCCGTTGTGCCCGCCGCCGATGACGATGACGTCGTACTTTGAACTCATGCGCCCCTCGACCGCCTCGATTGTGACCCGTGGTTTTCTTCGGCGGCCTTGCCCTGAGCGCCGGAGCATACTTATAATTCGCACCGCGCAACAAGGTCCACGTGACTCTGCGTCATTGCGGAAGCGGGGGCCGGATCCGAGGTTGGACGTGCCGATCGGGACCGCCGTACACGAGAGAACGTTTCCGCTCTGCGAGAGCCTGAACTACCGCGAGTGGTCGGGCTACTACTCCGTCAGCGCCTACGAGGCGCACCACGAGCACGAGTACAACGCCATCCGCAACGCGGCGGCGCTCATCGACATCTCGCCGCTCTTCAAGTACCGCCTGTCGGGCAAGGACGCGACGCGCCTGGTCGACCGCATCGTGACCCGGGACCTGAAGAAGGTGTCGGTCGGCTCGGTCATCTACACGCCCTGGTGCGACGAGCACGGCAAGGTCATCGACGACGGCACGGTTTCGCGCCTGGCCGAGAACACGTACCGCTGGACGGCTGCCGACCCGAGCCTGCGCTGGTTCCACCAGAACGCGGCGGGGCTCGACGTCCAGATCGAGGACATCTCGGATGACGTCGCGGCGCTCGCGCTGCAGGGCCCGACGTCCGGGCGCCTGCTCAAGGCGGTGGCCGAGGCCGACATCGAGAATCTCAAGTACTTCAAGGTCACCCCGGGCAAGATCGCCGGAGTCCCGGTCGACATCTCGCGCACCGGCTACACCGGGGACCTCGGCTACGAGATCTGGATCCCGTGGAAGGACGCCGTCCGGGTGTGGGACGAGCTCATGGCGAAGGGCAAAGCCTTCGACGTCCACGCGGCGGGCATGCTCGCGCTCGACGTCTCGCGGATCGAGGCGGGGCTGCTCCTGATCGACGTCGATTTCAACGGCTCGAAGAAAGCGCTCATCGGCTCGCAGAAGTACACGCCGCTCGAGATGGGCCTCGGACGGCTGGTCGCCCTCGACAAGGGGCGATTCGTCGGCCAGGAGGCGCTGCGCCGCGAGGCGAAGGAGGGGCCCGCGCGCGAGATCGTCGGCCTCGAGCTCCACTGGAACGCGGTCGAGGCGATCTACGAGAAGCTGAACCTCGCGCCGCAGATCCCGGCCGCGGCCTCCCGCGTGTCGGTCCCCGTGTACCGCGAGGGCGAGCAGGTCGGTAAGGCGACGTCGACGACGTGGTCGCCGACGCTCAAGAAGATGATCGCACTCGCCACCGTCGCGCGGGGCGCCAACGCGGTCGGATCGAAGCTCGAGATGGAGATCACGGTCGAAGCGGTGCGCCACCGGGTGCCGGCAACCGTGGTCAAGATGCCGTTCTTCAACCCTCCACGGAAGACCGCAACGCCGATCGCGTAGAGCGGCGCCCCGACCCGGGAGGCCTGATGGACGCTTCGGTCAAAGAGATCCTCGATTCCTACGACGCGAAGGCCCCGCTCGAGGAAGCCTGGACCATCCCCGCGCCCTGGTACGTGGACGAGCGGGTGGCCGAGCTCGAGCGCCGGACGGTCTTCTCGCACACCTGGCAGATGGTCGGGCGCCTCGACCAACTCCCGGAGCCCGGCAACTACATCACGACCGTTCTGGCGGGCGAGCCGATCGTCGTCGTGCGCGGGGAGGACGGCGTGGTGCGCGGCTTCTTCAACGTCTGCCGGCACCATGCGGCCTCCGTCATGACGGAGCCGGACGGGAAGGCGCCCATCCTGCGCTGCCCGTACCACGGCTGGACCTACTCGCTCGCGGGGGAGCTCAAGGGCACTCCCGATTTTGCCGGTGTGTGCGGATTCGACAAGGGCAGGAACGGCCTGGTGCCGGTCGAGACGGCGACGTGGGAGAAGTTCGTCTTCGTGCGCTTGGTGCCGGGCGGCCCTGCGCTCGAGCAGACGCTTGGCCCCCTCGTCGGGCAGTTCGCGAAGCTCGACCTTTCCCGCTTCCAGTTCGTCGAGCGCCGCCGCTGGACCTTCGAGTGCAACTGGAAGGTGTTCGTGGACAACTATCTCGACGGCGGCTACCACGTGCCGCACCTGCACAAGAGCCTGGCCTCCGTGCTCGACTACAGCCAGTACATGATCGAGACGGGCGACAACTGGTGCCTGCAGTGGAGCCCGATCGACCACTCGAACGCCGAGGGCAGCGTGGCAGCCGTACGCGGCGGCGAAAAGGCGCTCTACTACTGGCTCTACCCCAACTTCATGGTCAACTGGTACGAGGGCGTGATGGACACGAACCTCGTCCGCCCGCTCGGCGCCGGCAGGGCCGAGGTCATCTTCGACTTCTACTTCACCGACGTCGCGACCCCCGAGGCGCTCGCGAAATGCCGGGCCTCGATCGACGTGGGCAACCGCGTGCAGGACGAAGACCTCGCGATCTGCGACTCCGTGCAACGGGGCCTGGGCTCGCGCGCCTACCGCGCCGGGCGCCTCTCGGTGCGCCGCGAGGGCGGTGAGCACCTCTTCCACCGCATGCTCGCCGGGCAGTTGAAAGCGGGCCTGGGCGCGGCATGAACCCGGCGCCCCGCTCCTAGTTCCCCTGCCTCCAGAGCGCGAGCTCTTCCTCGATCTTGCGATCGACCCCATCGATCGGCAGCGGGCGGCTGACCCAGTAGCCCTGCATTTCGTCGCACCCGTACTTCTGGAGGAACTGGAATTGTTCCTGTGTCTCGACGCCTTCGGCGATGACGCCAAGCTTCGAGCCGTGCGCCATTTCGACGATCGCGCGCACGATGCCGGCATCCGCGGGGTTGGCGGCCAGGTCGGTCACGAAGGATCGGTCGATCTTCAGCGACGTAATCGGGAAGGTCTTGAGGTAGGTCATCGAGGAGTAGCCCGTCCCGAAGTCGTCGATCGCGATTCCCACGCCCATGCTGCGCAGCAGATTCAGGTTGGCGACGACGATCTCCGCCCCCTCCATCGCGATCGACTCGGTGATCTCGACCTCGAGGTGCTTTGGCTCGAGGCCCGCTTCCGAGAGAGCGCGCTCGACCGTATGGACGAGGCTGCGTTCCCGGAACTGCCGGGCCGAAAAGTTCACGGAGATGCGCAGGGCGAGGCCGGTCGCATGCCAGGCCTTCAATTGGCGAGTGGCAGCCCGCAGCACCCAGTCGCCGAGGGGCAGGATCAGGCCGGACTCTTCCGCCACCGGGATGAACGTCAGGGGCGGCAGGAAGCCTTTCTGCGGATGCTGCCAGCGCACGAGGGCCTCGAGGCCGACCATCCGGCCCGTGCTGATGCTGACGAGCGGCTGGTAGTGCAACAGCAGCTCGTCGCGGTCGAGCGCGAGCCGCAGGCCGTTCTGGAGCTCGAGCCGCTCGACGGCCATCGCCGTGAGCTCCGGCGTGCAGAGCTCGAAGCTGTTTCCGCCGAGGTCCTTGGCGCGGTACATCGCCGCGTCCGCGGCGCGCAACAGGGAATCCGCGTCCTGCCCGTCGTCGGGGTACGTCGCGACGCCGATGCTCGCCGTGACCTGGAGGCTGCGCTCGTCGACTTCGATGGGGCGGCTGGCGAGCGTCAGCAGCTTCTGCGCAAAGCGGGACAGGTCCTCGCCGGGCCGCAGGTCCGGCACCAGGACGAGGAACTCGTCGGCGCCGATGCGGGCGATCGTGTCGACCTCCCGCACGCCGCGGGTCAGGCGAAGGGCGAGCGACTGGAGCAGGCGGTCTCCGGCGCTGTGGCCCCAGTTGTCGTTGACGAACTTGAACGAATCCAGATCCATGTGCACGACGGCGAGCTTGCGCTCGTACCGGCGCGACTGCGCGAGTTCCGTTTCCAGCCGTTCCATGAACCGGACGCGGTTGGGCAGGCGCGTGAGCGCGTCGACGAACGCGCGCTCGGCGACCTGGGCTTCGGCGCGCTTGCGGTCCGTGACGTCGAGCAGCGACCCGATGAGCGCGGCCCGGCCGTCGATCTCGGTCGCCGATTCGTGGACTTCGACGTCGATGAGCTCTCCGTCCTTCCGGATCGCCTGGAAGGTGTACGGGGTCCCGGCCTGGCCGGCCAGCCCGTCGCGGATGCGGCCGAGCACCGCCGGTCGATCGCCCTCGATCACGAGCGTTGCCACGTCCGAGCCGATCAGCTCCGGCTGCGAGTAACCCAGGATCTCCGCGAGCTTCGGGTTCGCGTACCGGTATCGCCCTTCCTGGATCAGGTAGGTTCCGAGCGGCAGCTGCTCGACGAGGCGCCGGAACTCCGGTTCGCCGGACGGCGTCCCGACCGGGGGCTCGGCCGGCGCCACCCGCGCGAGGACCTCGTTGGCGCCGAGGCGGATGTCGAATTGCCGTCCGGCCTCGCGCGCGAACTCCTCGAGCGACGCCAGTTGAGGCGGTTCGATCTCGCGCGGGGCGACGTCGAATACCGACAGCGTTCCGATCACTCCGGCCCGCGCCGTGAGGATGGGAACGCCCGCGAAAAAGCGGATGCCCCGGGGATCCTCGGACCCGGCGGCGAATCGCTCGTCTCTCTGGAGATCCGGAAGCACGAAGGGGCCGCGAAGCCGGATGGTCTCGGTGCAGAGGGCGATGGCGCGCGGAATCTGCGCCGGGTCGACGCCGCCCCGGGACTTGAACCAGTGATGGCCCTCCTCGAGCAGGCTCAGGGCCGCCGCTTCGGTCCCGCATGCCTGGGCCGCCTGGCGCGTGATCTCGTCGAACAATGCTTCCGCAAGGGCCGAGAGAGTCCCGGCGCGATCCGGGGCCGCAGGCCGCCTCCTGCCGCTGTGGGTCGGCGAACTCATTACAAATTGGGCTGTTGAGAGCCCACCTATTGTAACAGGGGCGGCCTGGCCGGACGCCGGGCGGGGCTAAATCTAGGCGCCGGCGGCGCGCCGCATCGGGACGACTTGCGCGGTCCGGCGCGAAGCCGCGACGGCGGCCGCGCGCAGGGACGCGATCGGGGGCTCGAGCGCGCGGAGCAGGTGCTCGAGCTCGCTGGCCTGCGTCACGGAGCCCCTCAGCTCCGCCTCGTTCCGGCTCTTCACGAGCCGCCGCCGGAACCGGAGCAGCTCCCTCCAGCGGTTGAGGGCCGATTCGAGCGCGGCCTCGCGGGCGGCGTGGGGGGCGTTGGCCGGCAGGCCGAGGGCGGCGAGGTCTTCGGCGATGCAGCGGGACCGGACGGTCGCGCGCCGGCAGCGGACGAGCGCGGCGTCGTCCCGTCCCTCGAGCGAGCGGGCGAGCGCGGACTCCACGCGCTGGCGCGCCGCTTCCAGGCGCTCGAAGCCGCGCCCGGATCCCAGGCGCGCGAGGCGCGCGAGCAGGCGCCGCAGGCGATCGATCCTCGGCCCGTCGGTCGCGCGGGCCGCCCGGCGTGCGTCGCGGGCTGCCTGCTTCTCCCACCGCGCGGCGAGCGCAGCGACGGCGTCGGGCGACAGGAAACCGAGGCGTCCGATGCGCGCGAGCAGGCGCCGGTCCGACTCGAGCTCCGTCTGACGCGCGAGGCAGCGGGCGATCCGCTTCGCCTTGCGCGCGATCCCGCGGCGCCCGAGGGCCCGCGCCGTGACCCGGATGCGCTGAAGCGCGCTGCGCAGATCGCGGAACCCCTCGGGGTCTGCGCGCCGGGCGGCCTTGCGGGCTGCCTCGAGCTCCCGCACGCGGGCCTTCCAGACCGGAGCGCTTTGCTTCACGGGGCGCTATTATAGGGCGCGAGGACACAGGAGCATCACTTCACGCGTTCTTCACGCGACCTTCACGAAGTCCCGCCGCCGCGGCGGGAGACTGGCTCCTCCATGAAGACCCTGGCCGCGATCGACATCGGCACCAACAGCATCAAGCTGCTCGTGGCCAACGTCGAGGAGGACGGGACCCTCGACGTCGTGCTGCGCGAGAAAGCGATGGTGCGCCTGGGCAGCGAGACCCTGAGGACGGGCCTGCTCTCGCCGGAGGCCATCGAGGCCGGAGCGTCTACCGTCGAGCACCTCGCCAAGCTCGCCGCGGGATCGGGCGCGGAAGTCGTTCGCGCCGTGGCCACCTGCGCCGTGCGGGAGGCGAAGAACTCCGACGATTTCGTCGCCGCCGTCCGCAAGCGCACGGGGGTTCGCGTGGACGTGATCTCCGGAGAAGAGGAGGCGCGCCTCATCAACCTCGCCGTGCGGAGCGAGTTTCCCGCGACGAACGATCCCCTCTTCCTCGTGGACATCGGCGGCGGGTCCACCGAGTTCGTCGTTTCGAACGGCTCTCGCGTGCTCCTGACCGAGAGCCTGCCCCTCGGCGTGGTCCGCCTCACCGACCGGCACGCCAGGAGCGATCCGCCCTCGGACCGCGACATGCGGGCAATGAAGAAGGCGATCCGCGTCGTCGCCAAGCGCGCCGTCCAGGCGGTCCGCAAGAGGGGCTTCAAGACCTGCGTCGGCTCGTCCGGGACGATCCAGTCGCTCTCGCTCGTCCACGAAGCGGCGATCCTCGGGCGCGAGCCGAACCCGACCGGCCACCGGACGCTGACCCGGGCGGCCCTGAAGAAGGTCAATCGGCTGCTGCAGGGGACGAGCGAAAAGGACAAGCTGCGCGTGCCGGGGCTCGATCCGCGGCGCCGGGACATCGCGGTACCGGGCGGGCTCCTGCTCGCCTGGATCCTGAAGCGCACGGGCGCCGATGCCATCGCCGTGGGCGAGCGGGGCCTGCGGGAGGGGCTGCTCCTCGACTACGTCGCCCGGCATGGCGAGACGCGGATCCCCGTCAACCGGGACATGCGCGCGCGCAGCGTCGACCGCTTGCTGCGCCGAGGCAACGCCGAGGTCCTGCACGCCGCGCACGTCGCGCGGCTGGCGCTCGAGATCTTCGACCAGACCCACGCCCTGCACCAGCTCACGGCGACCGAGCGGGAGTGGCTCCAGTACGGGGCGCTCCTGCACGACGTCGGCTGCTACATCGGATACGCAAAGCACCAGCGGCACTCGTACTACCTCATCACCCACGGAGACCTGACCGGCTTCTCGGCGGACGAAATCGAAGTGCTCGCGTCGCTCGCGCGGTACCACAAGGGCGGCCGCCCGAAGGACTCGCACGAGAACTGGCGGCGCCTGAACCCGTACCTGCAGGCCGTGGTCGAGAAGCTCGCCGCGGTCCTGCGGATCGCCGACGGCCTGGACCACAGCCATCGCCAGATCGTGACGGCCGCGACCTGCCGCGTGAAGGCCCGGCGCATCGAGCTCGACGCGAGCGCGCGGGCCGATTGCGAGCCCGAACTCGACGCCGCGCGCAAGAAGGCGAACATGTTCGAGCGGGTGTTCGACCGCGGGGTGTCCTTCCGGGCCGTGCCCGCCGGCAGCGGCGAAGCGGTGCACCAGAAGGACCTCGAGATCCTTTCCGCCGAAGCCCTGTGGAACTAGGAGCGAAAACGCCAGGAGCAGGAGAGAGACCGTGAAGGAGCATTTTTCAGAACAGCTCGAAGACGTGCGGCGCCAGCTCATCCTGATGGGAGGGGAGGTCGAACGCCAGATTCACCGCTCGATCGACGCGCTCACGGAGATGGACGCCGAGAAGGCCCGCGGCGTCATCGCCGCCGACGAGGAGATCGACCGGATGGAGATGACGATCGAGGAGTCCGCGATCGCGCTGCTCGCGTTGCAGCAGCCGGTGGCCGTGGACCTGCGCTTCCTGATCGCCGCGTTGAAGATCAACAGCGATCTCGAGCGCATCGGCGACCACGCCGTCAACATCGCCGAGGGGGCGGAACGGCTGGCGGGGCAGAGGCCGTTCAAGCCGTTCATCGACATCCCATACATGGCCGAGGTGGCCATGTCCATGCTGAAACAGTCGCTCGACGCATTCGTGAATCGCGATGCGGATCTGGCCAAGCGCGTCATCAAGAAGGACGACATCCTCGACGAGAAGAACGTCTCGATCATCCGCGAGCTCTTGACCTATATCGCCGAGTACCCCGCGCTGACGACGTACTGCATCGAGCTCATCTCGATCTCCAAGAACCTCGAGCGCGTCGGCGACCTCGCGACCAACATCTGCGAGGACACGATCTTCATGGCCGAAGCGCGCTGGGTGAAGCACCATGCGGCCGAGCTGCCATGAATCGGAAGGGGGGAGCCGGTAAGCGGTAGAGGTCGATCCACTCCGTCTCCGGTTGTCCCCCTCCCGTCCACCGTTCGCCGACCATGACCCATCCTTTCCTCTGGGGCGTCGCCACGTCGTCCTACCAGATCGAGGGCGCCTCCGAGAACGACTGGACGCAGTGGGAGCGGCAGGAGAGGCTGAAGGTCCGCGACGAGCGCTGCGGCGAGGCGGCCGGGCACCGAGAACGGTGGCGGGCGGATTTCGACCTGCTTCCGACGCTCGGCGCCAACGCCTACCGGCTCTCGATCGAGAGGAGCGCCATCGAGCCCGAGCCGGGGTTTTTCTCCGACGAGGCGCTGCGCATCGAGCGCGACCGCGTGGATTCGCTCGCGCGGCTCGGCATCGAACCGGTCGTCACGCTCCACCACTACACGCACCCCAACTGGTTCTGGGCGCAGGGCGGCTGGGAGAATCCCGGCAGCGTCGCGGGCTTCGGCCGGTACGCTTCGGTCGTGGCCGACGCGCTGGGCCCGCGCGTGCGCGTCTGGGTCACGCTGAACGAGCCGGTCGTGTTCCTGCTCGGCGGATACCTCGGCGGCCTCATTCCCCCGGGCTCGAAGAGCTTCGCCTCGGCGGCGCGGGCCCTCGAGCACCTGATGCGCGCGCACGTCGAGGCTGCGGGCATTCTGGCGGCGAAGTGCCCGGGCAGCCGCGTGGGGATCGCGCACAACATGCTCGAGTTCGCCCCGGACCGCCGGGGGAGCGCCTTCGACCGGCGCCTCGCGAGACATGGCGAGCGCCTCTACAACCTGGCGCTGCTCGAGGCCATCGCGACGGGCGATATGGACTGGTCGTTTCCCGGCCAGGGGCGCACGCGGTTCCGGATCCCGGATTTTCCGGCGGCGAACCAGTTCGTGGGCGTCAACTATTACAGCCGCGTGCACATCCGTTTTCGCGGCGTTCTCGGCGCCGCCGGCCAGTTCCTCTACCGCGACCCGGAATCGCGGGGCCTGACCGACATGGGCTGGGAGATCCATCCGCACGGCTTCGACCGGGTCCTTCGGCAGGCGGAGACCGCGGGGCTCCCCGTGATCGTGACGGAGAACGGCATCGCCACGCGCGACGACGCGCTGCGGCGCGACTTTCTGCGCGAGCACGCCCTCGTGCTGGCGCATCGCCGCGCCGCCGGCGCGCGGATCGACGGGTACTTCTACTGGTCGCTGATCGACAACTTCGAGTGGCTCGAGGGTTTCCGGCCGCGCTTCGGGCTCTTCGAGGTCGACTACGCGACGTTCGCGCGGCGCCGGCGCCCTTCCGCGGACCTCTTTGCCGAGCTCGGCCGGCAGTTCACCGGAGCAGCGGATGGCGGATCGGCCGCCGCCTCTCGAACGTGACGAACTCGGCCGCTCCGCATTCGAGGGCCAGCGCCCGCGTGCGTTCGTAGCCCCAGCCGACTTGCGCGGGAGCGTGGGCGTCCGAGGAGAACGTCACGGGGATGCCCGCCGCCACGACGCGGGCGAGCAGCCGCGGTTCGGGGTATGCCTCGGCCACGGGCTTGCGCAGCCCTGCCGAGGAGATCTCGACGGCGCAGCCGGATTCCCTCGCCGCGGCGATCACGTCGTCTTCGGCGCGGGTCCGCGGCGCCGCCGGCCGGTGTCCGTGCTTTTTCGGAAGATCGAAATGCGCCAGGACGTCGAACAGGCCCGTCCGCGCCGCCCTGGCGAGCAGGCGGTAGTACTCGTCGTAAAGCGCCTCGGCGCCATCGCGCTCGAAGCGGGCCGGCGAGCGTGCCGGGTCGTCGATCCAGTCGCCGCCGACCCAGTGGACAGAGCCGAGGACCAGGTCCCATTGCGCCCTGGACAGCCATCGCGCCAGATTTTCCTCGTGCCCCTCCGCGTAGTCGGCCTCGAGCCCAAGGCGAATGGCGATGCGGCCGGCGAACTCCTGCCTCAGTTCCTCGACCTCGCGCACGTACCCGTCGAACTGGTCCTCCCGCATCGCGAGCTTCGGGTCGCGCTCGGCTTCCGGAAGGAAATAGAGGGGGATATGGTCCGTAAAGGCGATTTCGGAGAGACCCCGGTCGATCGCCGCGAGCACGAAATCCCGCGAGCTGCCGCCGGCATGACCGCAGCGAAACGTGTGGACGTGGTAGTCGGGCAGGCCTTCCACGGGCGGATTATGGCCTGGGGGAGCCTTGCCCCGCATCGCTCGATTCTTCACGCCCTCTTCATGTCGCGATCCTAGTCTGCCCGGAATGGAACACGTCGTCGGTCCCTGCGATTGCGGCAAACCGCTCGAATTCGACGAGCCCGCCGGGTCCGGTGCGAACCGGGAAGTCCGATGCGCGTGCGGCCGCCGCCATGACGTGGAGCGGAAATCGGCCGGCTGGTCCTCGGTGGCCCAGCTGACGCCCGAGCGCTCGGTGCCGATTGCGGGCTTCTCGCGCGAGCTGCGCTGTGCCGCCGACGCCGAGCGATTCTGGTTCTCGTTCGCCTTGCGCGGCGACGTGGCCCTGCCGGTGCACATCCTCCTCTCGCCGGCGACGCAGACGGCCGAGGTCAAATCCGCCGACCTCAAGGTCCACCACATGGATGGAGTGACGCTTCCGACGGATGCGAGGCGGCGGTGGATCGCCTGGTGGCAGTCCACGCACCGGCCGCACCGCTCGCGAGGCCCCTCGCCGGTGGTCCCCCGTCGGGTCGGCCGCTGGCCCGTCGCGGTGGTCGCGCGGCGCCCCGTTCCTCCCCCCGCGCACTGACTCCGCGGCGATTCACGCCGTTCTTACGAAGCTTTTCCGCGCTCTTCCGGCGCCGCTCGCCCGGTCTTCGCGCCGGGCGCCGACAATGCGGGCGCGGTTGCAATCATGCTGCTCTGTGATTTTCACATCCACACGACGTACTCGGACGGCGTCCTGCCGCTGCCGAAGGTCGTCGATCTCTTCGGCCAGTCGGGGCACGACGTCATCGCGATCACCGATCACATCGTCAACCGGGACAGCGGGCTCGGCAGGGTCGCCCACCGGATCGGAAACAGCCTGGACCCCGAGAGCTGGAAGCGCTTCGTGGACGAGATCGGGCGCGAGGCCGAGCGCGCCTGGAGCACCTACGGGATGCTGGTGCTGCCCGGCGCGGAGATGACCCGCAACACGATCAACCGCAACACCTCGGTCCACGTCCTCGCTCTCGGCCTCGACGAGTTCCTGTCGGCCGACGGAGACCCGCTCGACATGATCAGGGAGATCCGGGCCCGCGGCGCCGTCTCGGTCGCCTGCCACCCGCACGAGATGAGCGAGTGGTTCGCCAACACCTGGTACCTCTGGAACCGCCGGAAGCTCGTGGCGCCGCTGATCGACCTCTGGGAGGTCGGCTGCCGCTGGGAGCTCTACCCGGTCATTTCGCGCGTGAGCCTGCCGCACCTGGCCAACAGCGATTTCCACCGGCCCGAGCACCTGTACGCGTGGAAGTCGCTGCTGACGGCGGAGAAGACGCGCGAAAGCGTCCTGGCCGCACTGAAGCGGGGGACGGGGATCGGCGTGCTGCGCCTTTCCCCGGCAGAGGCCGCCACGGCATGACGCTCCCGGCCGCGCTCGCGCTCGCGGGCCTGCTGGCCTCTGCCGTGATCTACGCGGCGGCGGCGCTGGCCCTGCTGCGGCTGAGAAAGACGTCGTGCGGGGATCCCGCGCCCGCCTTCGCGCCGCCCGTGTCCATCCTGAAGCCGCTCTGCGGCCTCGACGAGGGGTTGGAGGAGAACCTCGAGTCGTTCTTCCGCCTCGACTACCGGCGCTTGGAGCTCGTGTTTTCCTTCGCGGCGGACACCGACCCGGCCTACCCGGTCGCGCGCCGGGTGGCCGACCGGCACCCGCAGGTCCCGAGCACGTTCGTCTTCGACGGGCGCGACGGCGGGGGCAATGCAAAGGTCGACCGGCTCGCGGCGGCGCTGGCGCGGGCCCGCCACCGGATGATCCTCTGCTCGGACGGCAACGTCCGGGTGCGGCCGGACTTCCTCGGCCGGGCCGTCTCGCATTTCGCGCAATCCCGGGTGGGCCTGGTGTCGCACCTCTTCCTCGCGACCGGGGCCGTCAGCCTCGCCTCGCGCGTCGAGTCCCTCTTCGTGAACGGGTGCCTCCAGCCCGGCACGGCGGCCCTCTCGGGCTTGCTCCGCATGCCCTGCGTCGTCGGCAAGTCGATCCTCGTTTCGCGCACCGCGCTCGAGGTGATCGGCGGCTTCCCCGCGCTCGAGAACTTCCTGGCGGAGGACTACCTGATCGGGCGCGAGGTGCGCCGGGCCGGGTACCGGGTCGTGCTCTCGGCCGACATCCTGGACACGACGGAGGTGCGAAAGACCGCGCAAGTCGCGTTTGCCCGGCACCGCCGCTGGGCCATGATGCGCCGGCGCCTGGGCGGGCCCCTCTACCTGTGCGAGGTCTTCTCCGGTCCGCTGGTCTGGGCCCTTGCCGCGGCGGCCGCGGGCGCCTGGGCGCCTGCCGCTCTTCTGCTCGCGGTGCGGTATGCGATGGAGAGTGCGGTCGCGGCCCGGCTGGGCCGACGCCTGTCGGCCACGGACTGGGCCTTGCTTGCCCTGAGGGACCTTGCCGCGGCGGGCGTCTTCCTGGCAGGACTCACCGGGCGCTCGGTCTCGTGGCGCGGCAGGCCGCTGCGCATCGGAAGGGAGACGCGCATCCTGCGTCCGGCCGCCTGAAGCCCGGGGCCCTGTCTCAGAGCGCCGGGACCGCCTTCAGGCCCCGGCGTGCGAGGCGGTCGAGCAGGTCCTGCTGCGCGTCGCGCGGAGCATCCCCGGCCGCCGGACGGCGGCGGACGTAGGTGCCGTCGCTCTCGAGGTCGCGGGCGCGGGTGTTGTCGGTGCGGAAGGGGCCAAGGACTTCCTGGCGGATCTTCTCCTTCGCCTTCTCGTCGAGGACCGGGATCATGAGCTCGACGCGCGCGAAGAAGTTGCGCGGCATCCAGTCGGCGCTCGAGATGTAGATCTCCTCCTCGTCACCGACGCCGAACGAGAAGGCGCGGCTGTGCTCGAGGAAGCGGCCCACGACGCTCGAGACGCGGATGCCCTCCGAGACGCCGGCAACGCCGGGCCGCAGGCAGCAGATGCCGCGGACGGCGAGCTCGATCGGCACGCCGGCCTGTGACGCGCGGTAGAGCGCGCGGATGACGGCGGGATCCACGAGCGCGTTCATCTTTGCCGACGATCGACGCGGGCTTTCCCTCGCGGGCCTTCTCGGCTTCCCGGTCGATGAGGGCGAGCACCTTGTCGTGGAGCAGCGTGGGCGCCACGGTCAGCCTGCGGTACTTCGTCTTCTTCGAAAATCCCGTCAGGAAGTTGAAGAGCTCCGAGGCGTCGTGGCCGAAGTCCGCCCGCGCCGTGAAGAGGCCGAGGTCGGTGTAGATGCGCGCCGTGGCCCGGTTGTAGTTGCCGGTGCCGACGTGCACGTAGCGCCGCATCGTGTTGCCCTCGCGGCGGACGACGAGGGCGATCTTGGCGTGCGTCTTCAGCCCTTCGACGCCGTAGGCCACGTGCACCCCGGCCCGCTCGAGCGAGCGCGCCCACTGGATGTTGTTCTCCTCGTCGAAGCGTGCCTTGAGCTCCACGAGCACGGCCACCTGCTTGCCGTTCTCGGCGGCCCGGGCCAGAGCGGCGACGATCGGGGAGTCCGTGCCGGTCCGGTAGAGGGTCATCTTGATGGCGAGGACGTCCTGATCTGCGGCGGCCTCCTCGAGGAACCGCAGCACCGGGTCGAACGAGTCGTAGGGCTGGTGCAGGAGGATGTCCCCCTTGCGGATCGTCTCGAAGAGGTCGGCCGGCCGGTCGAAGATCGTGCGCGAGGACGGCAGATACGGCACGTCCTTCAACTGCGGCAGGTCGAGCTTGAGCACCGAGATCAGGTCCGCCGCGCCGAGCGGGCCGTCGACGGCGTAGACGTCCTCGGACTCGAGCTCGAGCTCTCCGCGCAAGAGCTCGCGCACAGCCTCCGGGCAGCGCTCCTCGACCTCCAGGCGGATCGCGGCGCCGAAGCGTCGCCGCCGGACGTTCTCGGCGACGCTGTCGAGCAGGTCGCCGGCCTCGTCCTCGCGGATCTCGATGTCGGCGTCGCGGGTGACGCGGAACGCGGAGGCGCCGAGGATCTGCATTCCCGGGAAGAGGCGGTCGAGATTGGCCTCGACCAGCTTCTCGAGCAGGACGAACTCGAGCGTCTTTCCCGGCGCGCCGGGGACCGGGACGAACCGTCCGAGCGACGCCGGCACTTTCACGCGCGCGAAGGCGGGCCGCTTCTCCTTCTTCTCGGACAGCTCCACCGCCAGCGAGAGCGAGAGGTTCGAAACGAACGGGAACGGATGGGCCGGATCGAACGCCAGGGGCGTCAGGACCGGGAACACCACGTTCTCGAAGTAGGACGCCAGTTCTTTGCGGCGTTCGTGGTCGATCTCCTCCCACGCGAGGATCCGCACGCCCGCCTCGGCGAGCTTCGGCTGCAGGTCGTCCTTCAGGGTGCGCATGGCCAGGCCCGCGTCGCGCTGCACGATCTCGCGAATCATGCGCAGCTGCTCGGGTGCCGACAACCCGTCGGCGCTGCGCTCGGTGACCGACGCCTCGAGCTGCTCGTGCAGCCCGGAGACGCGGATCATGAAGAACTCGTCGAGGTTCGAGTGGAAGATCGCGAGGAACTTCACCCGCTCGAGCAGCGGCCAGCTCGGGTCGAGCGCTTCCTCGAGCACCCTGCGGTTGAACGCGAGCCAGGAGATCTCGCGATTGAAGTAGAGCGAATGGTCCTTGAGCGGTCGTCGCGGAGTCGGCAACCTACCGATGGATTGAACTTCGCTCATCGTTTCTCCAGTACTCCAGTCCTCGAGTAGCCGGCAGACTACCACTGCCCGAGTGGCGGACCGTAACGTCACCGAGGCGCCCGGTGATATCGGGTGTGACTAGTCGAGTATGTACCACGCCGATGGTTCAGGATAAGTGCTTGTTTGAAATGCAACTTGATCCGACAATTACCGCATTATCTTGTGGCTCCATTATGTTGAATCTGATTGTCGAGATGAGGCTGTTCGAATCCTCCGCTCGAACCATGAGCACAAGGAAGCTTGGCCCGGGTTCCCTCCGGAACGTACGCTCTTGCAACAGCAATCCGGCAGTCTGAGGTCTGATCCCCGGCTCTCGATTGGCGCGGTCGCCAAGGCGACGGGATTTTCTCCCGACACGCTGCGCGTCTGGCAGAAGCGCTACGGGTTTCCCGTTCCTCGCCGAAAGCCGTCGGGGCATCGGCTGTACTCGTCGGCCGACGTGCGCCGCCTGCGGCGCATCTCCGAAGCCCTCGCCCGGGGACACCGGCCCGGCCAGGTGGTTCCGCTTGCGGAACCCCGGCTCGAGTCGCTCCTGACGGACCGGGAGTTGACGGGCGCAGCGGGCCCGCAGCGGCCGCCAGTCCTGCGGTCGCTGATGGACCTGGTGCGCGGGCACAGGGGGCCGGAGCTGACCTCGGCGCTGCTCGCCGACGCGGCCGGACTCGGGCCCCTCGAGTTTCTCCGCCTCCGGGTGGTGCCCATGATCACGGAAGTGGGGGAATCGTGGGCGCGCGGAGAGCTCGGCATCCACCACGAGCACCTGTTCTCACAGCGGCTCGAGGACGTCTTGCGCAACGTGCGGCTTCCCTTCGAGCGCGGCGCCTCCGGCCCGGGAATCACGCTCGCGGCATTCTCCGGCGAGGAGCACGGGCTCGGCATTCAGATGACCGCGCTCATCGCGGCCTTCGTGGGTCTTGAACCCCACGTCCTCGGCACCGACACGCCGGTTCCGGAGATCGTCGCGGCGTTCAAGGCGCGGCGCTCGGCCGCGGTCGGCGTGAGCATCTCCGCTTCGACGGCGGGCCCGCGCTCCCGCGACCAGCTCGAGGAGCTGCGCCGGGCGATCCCCGCGGGCGTCCTCATCCTCGTCGGCGGCATGGGCGCCCGGCGCAGCCATCCGCCGGGGGGGTGCGTCATCGTGGACGATCTGCGGGGCATGCACGACTGGATGCGGCGTCTTGCCGTGGCGCGGGCGTCGTAGGGGGGCCCGAGGCTGGGACGGGGATCCTTCGGGCCTGCGGCCCTCAGCCGCGTTCGGCGAGGACCTGTCGGGCGAAATCTCCGGGTGACTCGGTGAAGAAGGCCTGGCCCCGCTCGACGAGCTCTCGCGAGCGCCCGGCAATCGCGGTCTGGATGGCCTCGGCCAGCGCCGGAGCCTGCGAGACGGCTCCGGACCTCTCTCGTTCGGCCAGCGCCGCCTGGAGAACGATGAGGTCCGTGACCTTGCCGAGCTCCTCCGCCAGGGCGGCCAGCGCCTTCTCGCGGCGCTTCAACTCGCGGCTTCCCGAGGAGGCGAGCAGCTCGATCTGGTAGCGCAGCTCCTTGACGCGCTTTCGCCACTCGTGAAAATCGGCGTTGCTGCCGGTCGCCGCAGCCTCGGCAAGGGTGCTTCGAACACGTCGGCAGCTGCGCGCGAGCCCCCGCGCGAGATCGTCCATCGAGAATGCCTGCGGGAGCGTGACCCGGAGGACGTCGGGCAGCGGCCGGAGGATCCGGCTCCCGGCGGCGAGCGCCTCGGCGGCGAGCGACCCGTCGCGGGATTGCTCCTGCGCGAGCGCCCGCTCGAAATCCGGTCGGGCCGGGTCGTCCGAGGCGACCGTCCGCAGCGTCGCGATCAGGATGTCCGCGTCGCGCAGGGCCCCCGTGGCCTGGAAGGCGCTGCGCAGCTCGCCGGCCAGACCGCGCGCCGCCGTTCGGCCGAGCGCGGGGAGCAGCAGGGACACGAGGGCGCGGGCCCGGCGGACCGACTTGCGAAAGTCGTGCAGAGCGACTTCGGGCTCGCTGGCGACGTGGCGGACGGTCCCGCGCGCCGTCGAGACGATGCGCGCGAAGGCCAGCAGGACGGCCTCCCGGATGGGGACGCCGCGCGGCGCCCTGAGCCTTCGGCGGGGAATCCGCCGCCGTGCCTTCTCGACGAGCCGGGGCGGCGCGGGTTTCGGGCTTGCGTCGTCCGACGGGTCGCCCGGGATCGCCGCGGCGAGCAAGTCGGAGAGCGCCGCTTCCATCGCGGCGAGGCCGTCGCCGTCGCTCGTCCCGAGGGCGGCCAACGCCTCGGACGTCTCGGCCGCCTGCTCCTCGTCCGGCTCGACGAACTCGATCCAGATCACGGCGGGATCGTATCTCCATTCGCCGCGCGGATGTGCGAAGGTTCCTTCAGCGGGGCGACGCGAGCTGGAGACCGCACGTGCCCGCGACGATGAGTATCGCGCAGGCGATGCGCACCGCGTTCCATGGCTCCCGGAAGAACGCGGCGTCGACGACCATGGCGCCGACCAGGGACACGCCCATCCAGACCGCGTAGGCCGTTCCCATCGGAATGGCCTTCATCGCCAGCGAGAGGAACACCGCTGGTGAAGGCGTTTCTTTACACGGATTTGACGTCGCTTCGCGTGCGTCTTAATGCCGGAGCCGGATGCTCCCCGCACTGCGTCGCACACCCCTCCAACACGCCCCGAGCGATCGGGGCCCTTTTTTTGAGGGGCGGTAGAATCCGGGCGGTCGCGGCAAGGAAAGGCAACAAGAAGCTGTATGCGGAAAGCGATGGGACTCGCGTTGTTCGCGGCGGTGGGCCTGGGCTGCGCGTCGATGACACCGGATGCAGCCGCCGTCAAGGTCTACCAGGCGGACTTGAAAACCGAAGGGTCCCCGGCTCCACCTCTTCCGCAGGGGTGCAGGTTCGTCGGGTCAGGCGGGCCGATTGAGCAGCAGGAGCAGGAGCGGCACACGTCGGATCCCTACCGGGTCCAGCGCAACGCGACGGCGTCGAGCGGCGGCAACGTCCTCCTCGTCAGGTCCTACAGGTTCATGACGCTCAAGAGGACGGACTGCGCCGAATCGCAGGCGGGGGATTGCACCGCCGACAGCGCGCAGAACTGGTACAGGGTGTCGTTCGCCTACTACGCGTGCGATGCCTCGGCCCAGGCCGCTCTCGCCGAGCTGAAGCCGAAGTCCGAGGGCGGTCTTTTCGTCTGGACCTTCAAGAAGAATGAGCCTGCGGTTGCGGCGCCGGCTGTTGCTTCCGCGCCGGCTCCGTCCGGCCAGCCCGCGACGGCTCCCGCTTCGGCCGTGGCCGTTGCGGCGCCCGCTCCTTCCGAGAGCGCGGCGGCGCTCAAAGCCAAGGTCCTGGCGCTCGTGCAGGAAGGCGTCGGCGACGACGTCATCGCCGCGTACGTCCGCTCGCGCCGCCCGACGCCGCCGCTCGGCGCGGAGGAAATCCTCGACTGGAAGAAGGCCGGCATCTCCGACGCCGTGATTCGCGCGACCTTCGCCAACTAGGAAGACCTCGCGCCTCGGGGCGCCGCGACTCCCCCGACTTCGATCCGAATTTACATGGACTTCCTTGTCCGTTGACGGCCGGCCTTTACAACTCGCGGCTCAATAGAGGAGGAAGAGCAACCATGAAGCAGAGGCTTGGATCTTTCCCCGCGGCGTGTGTGGCGGCCGCGATGATGTTCGCGGGCGCCGCCCGAGCGCAGGTCACACCGGCAGCCGGATATACGCCCCCGGACGACACACCGGCGGTCAAGGTCGGCGGCACGATCTACGCCAACTACGAGTACACGCAGGAGCCCCTGGCGACGGACACGGACGGAAACAAGTTCCACCAGAACGCATTCAACATCACGCGCGCGTACATCAACGTCACCGGCCAGATCAATCACTGGATCTCGTTCCGCATCACGCCGGACGTCGTGCGCGTGGGCGCCGTCAAAGTCGGGGACACCAACCAGGACGTCCCGGGGCTCACCGGAACGCTGACGTATCGCCTCAAGTACGCATTCGGACAGTTCGGATTGGACGACTTCGACCAGACGGTCGGCGGCCTGCAGTGGAAGGGATCGTGGGTGCGGCTGGGCCTGCAGCAGACCCCGCTCATCGACTACGAAGAGCAGATATACCGGTACCGCTTCCAGGGGACGATCTTCGTCGAACGCGAAGGCTTCATGACGTCGTCTGACCTGGGCGCCTCGGCGCACTTCAACGCCCCGGGGAACTTCGGCGACATTCACGTCGGCTACTACAACGGCGAGGGCTACACGCGCCCCGAGCTCAACAACACGAAGGCCTTCCAGATTCGCGGCACCCTGCGGCCGCTGCCCATGATCCCCATCATCAAGGGCCTGCGCCTGACCGGCTTCTACGACAAGGACGAGTACGTCAACAACGCCAAGAGGGAGCGCACCGTCGCCCAGGCGACCTTCGAGAATCCGTGGATCAACGCGGGTTTCGACTACCTGTGGACCCAGGACCAGAACGCCTCCGCGTCCAAGGCGATCGTCAAGTCGGATGGCTACTCGGTCTGGGTGACGCCCCGCACCTGTTTCGGTCTCGAGGCTCTCATTCGCTACGATTGGTTCGAGCCGGTGCAGAACGACGCGGCCCACAAGGAACGCTTCATCGTCGGCCCGGCTTACTGGTTCAACACGATGAAGGGCGTCACGGCGTCGGTGCTCCTCGGCTACGAGCAGGTCAAGTACATCCAGTACGCCGTGAAACGGCCGAAAGAGGAGCGTTACGGCATCTACACGCTCTTCAACTTCTGATTAACCGAGCTTCGCGCGGATTTTACGAAGACACTTCATGTTTATGAGCGAGGAGAAACGATGAAACCGACTCGATTCATGCTTGCCGCGGCCTTCGGCGCCCTCCTGGCGTTCCCGGCCGTCGTCGCGCAGGCCCAGACGGTTCAGATCAACGGCGCAGGAGCCACGTTTCCGTACCCGATCTACTCGAAGTGGTTTTCCGAGTACAACAAGATGCACCCGGACGTCGAGATCAACTACCAGTCGATCGGCTCGGGCGGCGGCATCCGGCAGCTGACGAACCAGACGGTCTTCTTCGGCGCGACGGACGGTCCGATGACGCCGGATCAGATTCAGGGGGCCCCGGGGGCCGTCCTGCACCTCCCGACGGTGCTCGGCGCGGTCGTGCCCATCTACAACATCCCCGGAGTGGACGCACAGCTCAAGTTCACGGGCAAGGTGCTCGCCGATGTCATCATGGGCAGAGTCAACAAGTGGAACGATCAGGCGATCGCGAGCCTGAACCCGGGCGTGAACCTGCCCGCCAGTGACATCACGGTCGCGCACCGCTCCGACGGCTCCGGGACGACCTACATCTTCGTGGACTACCTCTCAAAGGTGTCTCCCGACTTCAAGAAGACGGTCGGCGTCGCGACGTCGGTCAACTGGCCGGTCGGCGTCGGCGGCAAGGGCAACGAGGGTGTGGCGGGTCTCGTCAAGCAGACGCCGGGCTCGATCGGCTACGTCGAGCTCGTCTATGCGCAGCAGAACAAGATCTCCTATGGCTCGGTCCAGAACATGAACGGCGAGTTCGTTTCTGCCACGCTCGCCTCGGTGACCGCGTCGGCCGCCGCTGCCGCCAAGGCGATGCCCAAGGATTTCCGCGTCTCGATCACGAACGCGCCCGGAGCGGGCGTCTACCCGATCTCGTCGTTCACCTGGCTCCTCTTCTACGAGCACCCGGGCGACAAGAAGAAGGCGAAGATCATGGTGGACTTCATGAAGTGGGCGCTGACGGAAGGCCAGAAGTACTGCGCGGATCTCGGCTACTCCCCGCTGTCGCCGGAAGTCATCACCCTGGAGATGGAAGCCCTGAAGCGCATCTCGCTCTAACCCGGGGGGAGTCGATCCTCATGAAAACCCCGTCCCGCCGCCGAAGCGCGGACGATCGTGGCTTCCGGCTGGGGACGGGGTTTTTTGCCCTCCTCGTCGTCCTGCTCGTCGCCGGGATCTTCTGGGAGCTGTACCGGACATCGCATCTTTCGATCGCAAAATTCGGTTTCAAGTTCTGGACGGGGAAGACCTGGGACCCGGTTTCGGGCGAGTTCGGAGCGCTTCCCTTCATCTGGGGCACGCTCTACTCGTCGCTTCTTGCGATGCTGATCTCGACTCCGATCGCCCTGGGCATCGCGATCTTTCTTTCCGAGCTCTCGCCGAAGGTGCTGCGAACGCCCCTGGCCTTTCTGACCGAGCTGCTGGCGGCGATCCCGTCGATCGTGTACGGGCTCTGGGGCGTCTTCGTGCTCGTTCCGCTGGTGCGGCAGCTCCAGGTCGGAACACCCGACTGGATGCGCAGGCTCCCCCTGTTTTCGGGGCCGCCGCTCGGGGTCGGCATGGGAGCCGCGGCGCTGATCCTGGCGGTCATGGTCATCCCGTTCACGTCGTCCGTGGCCCGGGAAGTCTTGAAGGCCGTTCCGTACACGCAGCGCGAGGCGGCCTACGCCCTGGGCGCCACGCGGTGGGAGGCCATCCAGGCCGCGCTGCGCTTCGGGCGAACCGGCATCATCGGCGCGATCATCCTCGGATTCGGCCGAGCCGTCGGCGAAACCATGGCGGTGACGATGGTCATCGGCAACAATCCCCAGGTCTCGGCATCGCTCTTCAAGCCGCAGTACACGATGGCCGCCGTCATCGCCAACGAGTTCACCGAGGCGGCCGATGACCTGTACCTCTCCGCTCTGATTGAGATCGGCCTGGTGCTCTTCATCATCACTCTCATCGTCAATGCCCTGTCGCGGCTCCTGATCTGGAGCGTCACGCGCGAGATCAAGGTCAAGACGCCGCGGGCCGTCGGAACGATGGCCTTCAAGACCCCGAAGGCGGCCGCATGAACCTCAGCGCGCGGCGGAAATTTCTCTCGGGGGTCGTGGTGTTTCTCTGCGCCGCGGCGGTGGCGGCGGCGCTCGTGCCGCTCTTCTTCGTCTTCGCCTACGTCCTCCAGAGGGGGTTCTCCTCCCTCAACTGGGATTTCTTCACGAAGATGCCGAAGCCCGTCGGCGAGTCCGGCGGCGGCATGGCCAACGCCATGGTCGGCACGCTGTACTTGATCGGCATCGCGTCGGCCATCGCCATTCCGGTCGGAGTGATCGCGGGCGTCTACCTCTCCGAATACGGCGCGAAGCCCTTTGGGTCGCTCGTCCGCTTCACGGCCGACGTCCTGAACGGCGTGCCATCCATCGTCATCGGCATATTCGCGTACGGCCTCGCGGTCCTGCCGGTCAAGCATTTCTCGGCTCTCGCAGGCGGGCTCGCGCTCGGCTTCATGATGATCCCGATCATCACGCGGACGACCGAGGAGCTCCTGAACCTCGTGCCGGGCAGCCTCCGCGAAGGGTCGCTCGCTCTCGGCGCCACGCGCGCCCGGGCCGCGTTCTCGGTGATGGTGCCGGCAGCGCTGCCGGGAATCATGACCGGGATCCTGGTGGCGCTCGCGCGCATCGCGGGGGAGACGGCGCCGCTGCTCTTCACGGCGTTCAACAATCGGTTCCTGTCGACCCGGCTCGACCAGCCCATCTCGTCGCTGCCCGTGCAGGTGTTCACCTATGCCGTTTCGCCCTACGACGACTGGCACCGCCAGGCATGGGCGGGGGCCCTCGTTCTCGTCGCGTTCATCTTCATCTTCTCCGTGCTGGCCCGTGTCGTGACACGCAGGCTCGAAAGGATGCATCGCACATGAGCGATACAGTGGTGAGCGAAATGTCGATCCCGCCGGATACACTGGCGACGGCGCCGGGCGCGGCCGACGGCGGCAACGCCGGTCACGCCGCGACGGCGGGGCGCAAGCTCCGCATGCAGTCGAGCAAGCTCAACTTTTCCTACGGACCGAAGCAGGCGCTGTGGGACATATCCATACCCATCCCGGAGAAGACGGTCACGGCCTTCATCGGGCCTTCGGGCTGCGGCAAGTCGACGTTCCTCCGTTGCCTGAACCGGATGAACGACATCATCCCCGACACGCAGGTCGAGGGCGACGTGCTGCTCGACGGCCGCGACATCTACGGCCAGGGCGTCGACGTCGTGGATCTGCGGCGGCGAGTCGGCATGGTGTTCCAGAAGTCGAATCCGTTTCCGAAGTCGATCTTCGAAAACGTGGCTTACGGACTCAAGATCAACGGGATGTGCTCCCGCTCCGAAATGCCCGAGCGGGTGGAGAAGGCCCTGCGGCGCGCGGCCCTCTGGGAAGAGGTCAAGGACCGCCTCGACACCTCCGCGATGGGGCTCTCCGGCGGCCAGCAGCAGCGGCTCTGCATTGCGCGGGCCGTCGCGGTCGAGCCCGAGGTGCTCCTCATGGACGAGCCCTGCTCGGCGCTCGACCCGATCGCCACGTCCAAGGTCGAGGAACTCATCTACGAGTTGAAGCGCGACTTCACGATCGTCATCGTCACGCACAACATGCAGCAGGCGGCCCGGGTTTCGGAGTTCACCGCCTTCTTCATGCTCGGCCGCCTGGTCGAGCATGACCGGACCGAGAAGATCTTCACCAATCCCGGCCAGAAGATCACCGAGGACTACATCACCGGCCGCTTCGGCTAGCCGGAAAAAGGGACAGAATGAAAGCCGTGGTGACCAGAGGCAAGGACGGGCCGACCGTCCCGCGCAGCGAGCTTCACACGGGCGCGATGAAGCGTATCGCGCTCATCGAGGACGACGCGGACATTGCGTACACGATCCGCCTCAACCTGCGCAAGGAGAAGCGCTACCAGGTCGAGCATTACGTCTCGGGGATCGCGGCCCTGGCAGCGCTCCAGGAGAAGCCCTTCGACCTCGTGATCCTCGACCTGAACCTGCCGGACATCGACGGTCTCGCGCTGTGCCGGGAGCTGCGCCGCGCCGACGAAACGCGCAAGGTTCCCATCATCATGCTGACGGCGAGGGTCGAGGAGCGCGACAAGCTGCTCGGCTTCGAGATCGGCGCCGACGACTACATCACCAAGCCCTTTTCGATGCGGGAGCTGCTGGCCCGGGTCAACGCGCACCTGCGCCGGGTCGCGGCGTTCGAGACGTCCGAGGAAGAGGTCTTCCGGGATGGCGAGCTCCACGTGGATCGCGCCCGCTTCGAGGTGACGCTCAAGGGCGAGCGGGTCCACCTGACGAAGAAGGAGTTCGACCTGCTCTGGCTCCTGATCCGCAACCGAAGCCGCGTCGTGACGCGCGACGCGATCCTGGCGCGGCTCTGGGACTATGACGCCGACGTCGAGACCCGCACGGTGGACGTCCACATCCGCGCGCTGCGCCGCAAGCTCGGGGACGAGCGCATCGAGACGGTCGTCGGCCTCGGTTACCGCTACCGTGAAGCGGCCGCGAAGTAGATTTCGGATTTCGGAATTGAAGACGGTGGCGCCCCTGGTCCGAAATACGAGCTCCGAAACCCGCCGAGCCCCATGAGGCTCCGCTCCCGTTTCACCGCGCTCTTCGCGATCCTCGCCGGACTCGCGGTCGTCTTCCTCGTTCTCGTTTCCGACGCGACGGTCCGCCGTTCCGTGGAGGAGCGCGTGTCGGAGCGCTTCCGCCGCGAGCTCGACCACCTCGCCGACGACCTCGCCCACGGAGCCCCCGGGGCCGAGGCGCGCGACGCCTTTTTGAGACGCGCGGCGGCGGCCCTCGAGTGCCGCATCACCTTCATCGCCGCGGATGGGCGGGTCCTGGACGACACTGATCTCTTACCGGCCGACGTTCCCGGCATGGAGAACCACGCCAACCGCGAGGAAGTCCGGGCCGCCGTGGCCGGCGGAATCGGCATGTCCCTTCGCCTCTCGCCCACCGAGCAGAAGCCGATGCTGTACGTGGCGCGCAGGCTGCCCGACGGAAGCGTCCTGCGCCTCGCGGTCGCGCAGGCGCGGCTGCGGCAGGTCGAGCTCGGATACCTGTGGACGATGCGCGCCGCGATCGCCGGAGTCTGCCTGCTGCTCTTTCTCATCGGCGCGAGCGCCTCGCGCCGCTTCTCCGAGCCGATTGCACAGCTGACCCGCGCGGCCTCGGCCGTGGCCGCGGGAGACTTCGCGCGCGACCTGCCTTCGGGCGGCGGCGAGGAGGTCCAGCTGCTCGGGGGCGCCATGCAGCGGATGAAGACGTCGTTGAACGAGGCCGTCCAGCGCGCGGAAGCCGAGCGCCGCCTGACCGCGACGGTCTTCGAGCGGCTCCCGGACGGGCTCGTGGTCGTCGACGCGAAACTCCGCGTGCTGGAGTGCAACGGCCGGTTCGCCGAGATGACCGGCATTCCGACGCCGGCCGGGCGGGGAGTCTACGAGGTCCTGCGTGAGCGGCCCCTGTACGACTGCTTCGAGGCCACCGTGAAGACGGGGGAAGCCGCCGAGCAGACGGTGCACCTGCCGGACGAACGCGTGTGGCAGGTGACGGTGGCCCCGCTGCCCGAGGGCCACCGGGCCGCCGCCGTCGGAGTGCTGCGAGACGTCACCCGGATCGAGCGCACCGAGGCCATGCGGCGCACGTTCGTCGGCGACGTCTCGCACGAGCTGCGGACGCCGATCGCGTCCATCGCCGCCGCGGCCGAGACGCTCGCCGACGGCAGCCCCGACCGGACCGAAGCGGCGGAGCTGACGGGGCTCATCCGCCGCCAGTCGGACCGCATGCGCGAGTTGATCGACGACCTGATGGACCTGGCGCAGATCGAGAGCGGCGCGGTGCCGCTGGAGCGCGAGGAGATTCCGCTCAAGGACCTGCTCGTCGAGACCGCCGAAGACCTCGAGGCCGCTGCGCGGGAGAGGAAGGTCGAGGTGCGCGTCACGGGCGACGCCGGGGTCTCGACCGTCGGCGACCGCCGCCGGCTCGGCCAGCTCGCGCGCAACCTGCTCGACAACGCGATCAAGTTCTCGCCGGAGGGCGCGCCGGTCGTCGTGCGGGTATGGCGGCAGGGCGGCCACCCGGGCTTCTCCGTCGAGGACCTCGGCCCGGGAATTCCGAAGGCGGAGCGGGACAAGATCTTCCAGCGCTTCTACCAGGTCGACCGGTCCCGGTCGAAGCAGCGCCCGGGCTCGGGCCTGGGCCTGGCGATCGTCAAGCACATCGCCCAGCTCCACGGCGCCACCGTCGACGTGGAGGGGGAGGCGGGGCAGGGGGCCGCGTTCCTCGTGCGTTTCCCCGCGGCGGCGGCGTAAGGCCCCTGTAAAGCCGGCTGTAAAGTCGGCGTAAAGTTCTGCGATAGGATGGCGCCGCCTTCCGGAGCGCCCATGCTGAACTTCCTGCCGCGGGACGAAAAGTACTTCGATCGCTTCACGGAGCTCGCGGTGCGGATCCACGAATCGGCAAAGATCCTCGAGCGCTTCTTCAAGGGCGAAGCGCCGGTCGGGACCGTGGCCGGGGAGATCAAGCGCCTCGAGCACGAGTGCGACGAGATCTCCCACGAGATCCTGCGCGGCATCGACCGGACGTTCATCACGCCCATCGACCGCGAGGACATCCACCAGCTCGCAGTGCGGCTCGACGACGTGATCGACCTGATCGACGGCACGGTGCGGCGGGTGTCGCTCTTCCAGATCGAGGAGCCGACGCCCATCTCGACGGCCCTCTCCCGGCTCATCGTGTCGACCACTGCCGAGCTCGTCGAGGCGGTGTCGCGCCTGCGCCAGCAGAAGGGCGTGATGGCGCACTGTATCAAAATCAAGCAGCTCGAGAACGAAGGCGACGTCGCCTACCACGCGGCGATCGCCTCGCTCTTCCGGGAGAGCCTGCCCGCGATCGAGGTCATCAAATGGAAGGACGTCTACGACAACATGGAGCGCTGCATCGACTCGTGCGTGGTGGTCGCGCACGTGCTCGAGAGTGTCGTTCTGAAGCACTCCTAGCCGGGCAAGACGTGAGCGCCCCGGCACCATCCATCACCCGCCGTCCCGCGACCATTTCATGATCTACGTTCTCTTGATCATCGCGATCGCACTGGTTTTCGACTTCATCAACGGGATGCACGACTCGGCGAACTCGATCGCCACGGTCGTGTCCACGCGCGTCCTCTCGCCGTTCGTGGCGGTCTTCTGGGCGGCCTTCTTCAATTTCGTCGCGGCGTTCGTGTTCGGGACGGCGGTGGCGAAGACGATCGGCTCGGGCCTCATCGACATCACCGTCGTCAACTCGGACGTCGTGCTCGGCGGCCTCTTCGGCGCGATCGCGTGGAACCTGATCACGTGGTACTTCGGGATCCCCTCCTCGTCCTCCCACGCCCTGATCGGCGGCTACGCCGGGGCCGCGGTCGCCCGCGTGGGCGTTCGGGCGATCGTCCCGGGCATGGCGTGGGTGAAGACGCTCTCCTTCATCGTGCTGTCGCCGCTGCTGGGGATGGCCATGGGGTTTGGGCTGATGGTCGCGATGTCGTGGATCTTCCACAAGTCGCCGTATGGGTCGGTCGACCGCTGGTTCCGCCGCGCCCAGCTCGGGTCGGCCGCGGCCTTCTCGCTGTCGCACGGCACCAACGACGCCCAGAAGACGATGGGCATCATCGGCGGCCTGCTCGTCGCCAACCACGGGCTCTTCGCGAATCCGGCCTCCCGCCTGCACTGGATGCACCTGCCGGACCTGAAGGCGATCCCGTGGTGGATCATCCTCTCGGCGCACGCCGCGATCGGCCTTGGCACGCTCACGGGCGGATGGCGGATCGTGCGGACGATGGGCAGCCGCATCACGAAATTGAAGCCCTTTTCCGGTTTTTCCGCCGAGACGGCCGCCGCGGCGACGGTCATCGCGGCGTCGGTCTGGGGGATCCCGGTCTCGACCACCCATACGATCACCGGCGCGATCATCGGCGTCGGCGCCACGCAGCGCGTTTCGGCCGTGCGCTGGGGCGTCGCGGGCAAGATCGTCTATGCCTGGATCCTGACGATTCCCATGGCGGCCGCGATCGGCGCCATCGGCTACGGCGTCCTGTCGGCGCTGACCCACTGAGGGTCTGCCTCCGGCCCCCCTCCAAAAAAATAGCCCCTCTCGCGAGGGGCCCGAAGGAGGAGATCGTGTGTCTGCCTGTAATACGGAGGCAGGCCGGTGTTTGTTGAGGGTGTATTTTTGACGCCGCGATGACCCTTCCGGCCGGCACCCGACTTGGTTCATACGAGCTGCTCAGGCTCTCGGTCACGCGCAAGGCCGGCGACATCTACCTGCTCGAGGGCTCTTGATCCGTCTCACGGTCAGGCGCGGCCGCGAGGCGTCCCTCTCGCGCCGGCATCCCTGGCTCTTTTCCGGGGCGGTCGCGTCGGCGTCGGGCGACGGCGCGGACGGGCACGCCGAGGTCGTGAACGAGGGCGGGCATCTGCTCGCGCGCGGCGCGTACTCGCCGGACTCGCAGATCGTGGCGCGCCTCTGGACCTTCGACGGCCGCGCTCCCGACGCCGCGCTCTTTTGCGAACGCTTCACCGCGGCGCGCCGGCTGCGCGAAGAGTGCCTGCCGCCCCAGACGACGGGCTACCGGGCGGTCAACTCCGAGGGCGACCTCTGCCCGGGCGTCCTGCTGGACGTCTACGGCGACGTCGCGGTCCTCGAGCTCGCGACCCGCGGCACCGAGGTCTGGCGCCCCGGGATCGAGGCCGCTGTCCGCGAGGTCTTCGCGCCCAAGGAGCTCATCGTCCGCGAGACAGGCTCCGCCCGGGACTCCGGAAAGTCCGAAATCCGAACCCCGCGATCCGAGCGTCCGCTCGTCCGCGTTCCTCGAGAACGGCCTCCACTTCCTCGCCGACGTCTCGGGCGGTCAGAAGACGGGCTTCTTCCTCGACCAGCGCGACAACCGCACCCGCCTGCGCGCGCTCGCCCGCGGCAAGACCGTGCTCAACCTCTTCTCGTACTCGGGCGCCTTCTCGGTCGCGGCTCTCGCGGGCGGGGCCGCGCGGGCTTTGGACGTGGATTCCTCGGCCGCCGCGCTCGATATCGCGCGGGAACATCGGCGCTCCAACGACATGCCGGTCGCCGACGGGGACTTCGTCCAGGCGGACGTCTTCGAGGACGTGCGCCGCCGGGCCGCCGCGGGCGAGCGCTGGGACGTCGTCGTCTGCGACCCGCCCGCCTTCGCGAAGAAGAAGGCCGACGTCGACCGGGCGGCGCGCGGCTACAAGGACGTCAACCGGGTCGCCATGGCGCTCGTCGCCCCGGGCGGCTGGCTGCTGACGTGCTCCTGCTCCGGCCTCGTGAATGCCGACCTCTTCCAGAAGATCGTGTTCTCGGCCAGTGTGGATGCCCGCGCCACCTTCGCGCTCGTCGCGCGCCAGGGCGCCGGCCCGGACCACCCGGTTTCCCTCGACTGCCCGGAAGGGGAGTATCTGAAGGGGCTCTGGCTCCGTCGGGCATAGGAGCGCCGGGCCGGGGGTTATCATCGCCCGTGGTGATGCGGGCGGGAACTCTGGCCGTCTGGGCGGGCGCGCTCGCCGTGGTCGCCGGCGCGGCCCGCGCGGCGGAGAATCCGGCGCCCGTCGTCGAGGTCGGCCCGGCTGCCTTTGCGCCGCAGACCGCGCCGAGGGCGGCCCCGCGCCCCTCGGACCTCGTGCTCGCCGCGCCCCGGCTTCCCGACGGGGCCCGCCACGCCCTCGGAGCGCTCACGCCCGCCGAACGGCGGGAGCTGCAGGCGCCCGACCGGCGGGGCAACGGCGTGCGCTCGAAGAAGCCCGCGATGAAGGTGGGTATCTCGCGGCCCCTGCCTCGGCCGGTCGGCTTCCAGGCGCTGCCTGCGGATTTGGGGCCGGGCGAGTCGCGGCCGGTCTCCGGCGGCCTGCTCGAACGGGCCGCCGACGGGAGCCTGGCGTGGACGGCTTCCTTCTCGTCGGCCGGCGCGGGCGCGCTGCGGCTCTTCATCCGGGATGCGCGCCTTCCGGTCGGCAGCCGCGTCTACGTTTACGGCGAACGTGGCGAAGTCCAGGGCCCTTACACCTTCGACTCGGGCACGCGGCCGGAAGGGTTCTGGACCAACACGATCTTTTCCGACAGGATTTTTCTGGAAGCCCAATTTCCGGCCGCGACGACCGCGGCGGAGCTCGGCAAGGCCGTCCTCGTCGTCGGCGAGATCGTCCACCTCGAGCATCCGGGTTTCGCTCCCTCGGCCGCCGACAAGGCGGATTTCCTCGTGCGTCCGAAGTCGGACGCGTGCTTCGTGGACCGCAGCTGCGTGACGCCGGCCGAATTCCCGAACGTGGACGGGGCCACGCGCTCGATCGGACAACTCACCTTCGTCGACCAGGGCTCGTCGTACCTCTGTACGGGCGGGCTGATGAACACGACGTCCGGGAGTTCCGTTCCATACCTGCTGACGGCCAACCACTGCTTCTCGTCGCAGGCCTCGGCGACGTCTCTCGAGGCGTACTGGCAATACCGGACCGCGACCTGCAACGGTGTGTATCCGCCCGAGAGCCAGTTCCCGCGCACGCTCGGCTCGACGCTGCTCGCGACGGGAGCCCTTCCGACCTCGAGCGATTTCACCTTCGTCCAGCTCTCGCAGAACCCGCCTTCCGACAGCGTTCTTCTCGGCTGGACGACGGCTGACGTCTCTCAGGCCGACGGTCTCGTCCTTTACCGCCTGAGCTACGCCAATGGCAATCCGATGGTCTTCACCCGCGAGCAGGTGCTGGCCGATCCACCCTTCGTGTGCGAGTCCGACGCGCCCCGGAGCAACTTCATGTACGAAAAGGACATCGAAGGCGGGACCGCCCCCGGTAGCTCCGGCTCGCCCGTTTATCTCGAGGATCTGCGGGTCGTGGGGCAGGAATTCGCCGAATGTGGCACGAACTCAAGCGACGACTGCGACAACGTCAATAACGACACGGCAGAGGGAAAATTCTCCGTGACCTTTCCCTCGGTGCGCCAGTGGCTGGAGCCAGGCTCTCCCGGCCCCTGCGTTGCCAACGCGACGACGCTGTGCCTGAACAACGCGAGGTTCCGCGTCACCGCCTTCTACGCCACCGGCGACGGCTCGAGCGGCGCCGGCATGGGCATGCCGCTCACGGGCGACTCCGGCTACTTCTGGTTCTTCAATGCCGCCAACATCGAGCTCGTCGTGAAGGTCCTCGACGGGTGCACGCTGCCGTCGGCGCATTTCTGGGTCTTCGCGGGCGGCCTGACCAACGTGGGCGTCACGCTGATCGTCGAGGACACCCGGACCGGCGCGTCGCAGACTTACAACAACCCGATCGGCACGCCGTTCGCGCCGCTGCAGGACACGCTGGCCTTCACCTGTCCGTAGCCGGCCGAGCGCACGCAAGCCGCCGGGCGACGCCTGCCGCGTCCCGCCTGCTCCCGGTATACTCCGCCTCCCATGAACCTGGAGCTCACGGAGGAACAGCAGCTCCTCCAGGCCTCGATCCGCGAGTTCGCCGAGGGCGTTGCGCGTCCCCGGGCCGCCGAGATCGACCAGACGGGCGAGTTCCCGCGCGGGACGTTCACCGCCGCGGGCGGGCTCGGCCTGGCCGGCGTGGCCGTTGCCCCTGAGCACGGCGGCTCGGGCATGGACACGGTCTCGTATGCGATCGCGATCGAAGAGATCTCGCGCGCCTGTGCGAACCTGGGCGTCATTCTTTCGGTCAACAACTCGCTCGTCTGCGACCCGATCGAGAAGTTCGGAAACGAGGACCAGAAGAAGCGGTTCCTCGTTCCCCTGGCCCGCGGCGAGAAGCTCGGCTGTTTCGCTCTGACGGAGCCCGACGCGGGCTCGGACGCGGGCAATCAGAAGACGCGGGCGGTGCGGGAGGGGGACTTCTACCGGATCTCCGGACAAAAAGTCTTCATCACCTGCGGCTCGGACGCGGACGTCTGCCTGCTCTTTGCGATGGTGCATCCCGAAAAGAAAGTCCGGGGGATTTCCGCGTTCCTCGTCGACGCGAGCGCCCCCGGGTTCGACCGGTCGCACCACCAGGTCAAGCTCGGGGTCAACGCCTCGGGCACGGTCGAGATCTTCCTGACGGACGTGAAGGTGCCGGTCGCGGACCGTCTGGGCGAGGAGGGGGACGGGTTCAAGATCGCGATGGCCACCCTCGACGGCGGGCGGATCGGGATCGCGGCCCAGGCGGTCGGGATCGCCCAGGAGGCCTTCGAGGCGGCGGTCCGCTACGCCAAGGCGCGCAAGGCGTTCGGCAAGCCGATCTCCGACTTCCAGGTGCTGCGCTTTTACTTGGCCGACATGGCGACCGAGATCGACGCCGCGCGCCTGCTCGTGCACCGGGCGGCGGCGGCCAAGGACGCGGTGAAGAAGAACGGCGGCCGCTACTCGATGGAGGCCGCCACGGCCAAGCTGTACGCGGCCGAAATGGCGCAGCGGGTGACGACCAAGGCGCTCCAGATCCACGGCGGCTACGGCTACACGAAGGAATACCCGGTCGAGCGCAATTTCCGGGATGCGCGCATCACCGAGATCTACGAGGGCACGAGCGAAATCCACCGGCTGATCATCGCGAGAGAGATCTTTCGCGATTCGGGACTGGTGATTGGATGAGGGGAGGGTCGTGAGCCTCGCCACTCACAACTGAATCCATGGGCCAGACACGCATGTTCCGGGACCGGGTGGTCTCGATGGAACAAACGCTCGAGGGGGGCGAGAAGCACCTCCCGCTGTTGAAACAGCTTTGCGCAGAGGCGCTGCCGGAGCACGTCTTCCGCGAGCATTCGCTGGACCACGAGCGCGACATGTTCGTGATGGACTTCGACGCGCCCGACGGCGCGCGCCAGCGGATCAGCTGGACGCGCATGGTGCTGTTCGACGCGGAGCGCATCCCGACGCTGACGGCCGACCCCGCCGCGGCACTGCGGGCAAAGATCGTCGAGCACATTCGCGCCCAGATCGGCCGGCCCGAGATCCTCGTGACGTTCCGGCATCTCGAAGAGGGTTGGGTCGACACGCCCGAGCCGCGCCGGGACGCCAGCCGGCGCCGCCGCAGGGGCGGCCGGAGCGGCGCGCGCGGTCAGGAACGGGGCGCTCAGGACAAGCGTCCGGGCGGGCAGCTTCAGCAACGCGACCGAAATCGCGATCGAGATCGCCGCCCCGGAGGTGGACCGCCAGGTGGCGGCGCGCCCCCGCAGAGAGGCCCTGCGGGGCCGCGGTCCGCGCCGTCGCCCCAGCGCAGGCCCCCGGCCCAGGTTGCAGGCCCGGCGCCCGAAGCCGGCCAGGCCGCGGCCGGCGCCAAGCGTCGTCGTCGCCGCCGCCGCCGGGGGCGCGGTCCGGGGGGCGGACCGGGCGGCCCGCCGGGCGGCGCCCCGCCCGCGCCGGCCGGGCCGAGGCCATGAACTTCGAGCTCACCGAGGACCAGAGACGGATCCGCGATGCCGTGCGCGCCTTCGCCGAGACCGAAATCGCGCCGCGGGTCGCAGCGTGGGAGAGGCAGGAGCACTTCCCGAGGGAGGTCCTCGGCCGGCTCGGAGAGCTGGGCGTGATGGGAATGATGGTGCCGGAGGCCTACGGGGGCGCCGGGGCGGACGCGATGTCCTACGTGCTCGCAGTCGAAGAGCTCGCGCGCGTGTGCGCCTCGACGGCGGTCATCGTCTCGGTCAACAACTCGGTCGCGTGCTACCCGATCTGGAAGTTCGGTTCCGAGGAGCAGAAGACGACCATCCTGAAGCGGCTCGCTTCGGGTGCTGCGCTCGGCGCGTACGCGCTGACCGAGCCCCAATCCGGTTCCGACGCCGCGAACCAGAAGACGCGGGCCGTTCGCGACGGATCCGGGTACGTGTTGAACGGTGCGAAGGCCTGGATCACGAACGCCGGCGAGGCGGAGTGGTACGTGGTCATGGCGATGACCGACCACGAGGCGGGCACGCGCGGCATCACGGCCTTCCTCGTGTCCGCCGAGGACGAGGGCCTTCGCGTCGGCGCGCCCGAGGACAAGATGGGCCTGCGCTCCTCGAGGACGGCGGCGATCTTCCTCGAGGACGTGCGGCTGCCGGCCGGGCGGCGCCTGGGCGCCGAGGGCGAGGGGTTCACGATCGCCATGACGACGCTGGATCACTCGCGCATCGGCATCGCCGCGCAGGGGATCGGGATCGCCGAGGCCGCGTACGCTGCGGCGACCGAGTACTCGAAGACCCGCGAGTCGTTTGGCCGCAAGCTCGCCGAGCACGAGGCGATCGCCTTCCAGATCGCCGACATGCGGGTCCAGCTCGACGCGGCCCGCCTCCTGACCTACCGGGCCGCGCTCAAATCCGAAATGCCCGGCGTCCGCTTTTCGAAGGAGTCCTCCATGGCCAAGGTGTTCGCGACGGAGGCCGCCAATGCGATCGCGGCGCGGGCCGTGCAGATTTTCGGAGGGTACGGCTATTCGAAGGAGTACCCCGTCGAGCGGTACTATCGGGACGCGCGCGTGACGACCATTTACGAAGGGACGAGCGAGATCCAGCGGATCGTGATCTCGAAGAACGTCCTGGCGGGACGGTGACACGATGAATCCCGAAGATCCGATCCTGCCCCCGGACGAAGGGGAAGAGCTCGTGGAGCCGGGGCCGGCCCCGGTCGCGGAGGCCGTGACGGGCAGCGTCGAGGACTCCGCGCCGGCACGCAAGGCCGCGGCGCCGCGCCCCGACCTCATCGACCGCCGCGAGCCCCTCTACCGCGAGTGCGGCGGCTACAGGCTGCGGCTCGATCCGCCGGACCTCGCCCGGCTGCGCGAGCTTGCGGGCTCGCGCGGCAAGTCGGACGACGAGATCGGGGAAGCGTTCTTCGACGGCCAGGCCGAGCGGCTCGCCGCCTCGATCGCCGACGACGTCCCCGCTCCGAGCGAGATCCGCGTGGTCGTGGACCCCTACTCGCGGCAGGCGTTTCTGGCGCTGGAGAACAAGATCCGGGGGATCCTGAGCTTCTAGCCGGGAGTCAGATATCCGCGGTAATGACGATCCGTGTCGCCTTCGTCAGTCTGGCTTTCTTCTGATGCGGGTCGATCTCGACCGAGATCTCGCCGGGTTCGGCGCCGGCCGAGGCGAGCACGTCGGCCCACGCCTCGGTGCGCGAGCGCAGGAAGTCCTCGGCGACGGCCGGTTCCTCACGGCCCTCGAAATCGGGCATCGCCTTGAGTTTTTCGACGTTGGGGCGGTCGAGCACGAAGGCAAAGCCGTCGCGGTCGGCGCGGTAGACACGGGAGCGGTCGGGAGAGTTTGGTTGCATATGGGGGAATTTTAGGGCATCCGGGACGTTTTTCGGCCCTGATGAATACGAACATGTGCCGCAAGCCGTTCTCGCTCCTCCTCGCAGGTCTTCTTCTGGCCGCCTCCGTGCCGGCTGCCGAGGGGGTGCGCAACCACTTCGACACGGACACGGCAGGGCGAGCGCCCGGGTTTTTCGACTTCGTCGTGGTCGGAGCGCCCGGGCCGGCGCGGTGGCTGGTTCTGGCGGACCTCAATCCCCCTTCGGCGCCGAACCGGCTCTCGCAGGTCACCCAGGACCGCCCGACCGGCTCGATCGCTGCCGCGATCCGGCGCAACTACGTCTTCGAGGACGGCACGGTGTCCACCTACATCAAGCGGGGGGCGGGCCTCGAGGGGCTCATCCTGCGCATGGAGAGTGAAAAGGACTTTCTCGTTCTGCTCGTCGACTCGGGCTCCGGGGATGCGGTCCTATCCTCCTACCGCGACGGCAAGGCGACCGAGCTCGGTCGCGGCCGCGCTCTCCTGGATCGGGGATGGGAGAAGTTCTCGGTCGTCGCTTCCGGGCCGACCCTGACGGTGCTTTTCAACGGCCAGAAACTCTTCGAGTCGAAGGATCCGAAGCCCGCGACCGGCAAGACCGGCCTGGCCGCGGCGGGGCCGGGCGAGGCCGGCTTCGACGAGTTCGTCCTGGAGCCCGCGGGCTAGTTCACGGCGCGACCGAGTCGGCGAAGCGGAAGCGTCCGCCCTCGACACGCAGGACGACGGCCGGCTTGATCGGGTTGCGGTCCGCGTCCATGGAGATCGTGCCCGTGACCCCCGGGAAATCCTTCGTGGCAGCGAGCGCGTCGCGGGCCCGCTTGCCCTCGGTCGAGCCCGCCCGCGCGATGGCGTCCGCGATCAGCCGCATCGCGTCGTAGGACGTCGCCGCGATCGAGTCGGGTTCGGCGCCGTACCTCGCCTTGTAGGCGTCGACGAACCTGCGGACCGCGGGCGCCGGGTCGTCGACCGAATAGTGGTTCGAGAAGCACGCGCCTTCCATCGCCTCGCCGCCGATCTCGACGAGCTTGGGCGAGTCCCAGCCGTCGGCGCCGAGCAGGGTGGCCTTGATGCCGAGCGCTTTCGCCTGGCGGGCGATGAGCCCCGCGTCGGTGTAGTAGCCCGGGATGAAGAGCACGTCCGGGTTCGAGGGCCGGATCGCGGTCAGCTGCGCCGAGAAATCGCTGTCGCCCTCGGCGTACCTGGGCTCGGCGACGATGGTGCCCCCGAGCGCCGTGAACGACTGGCGGAACGCTTCGGCCAGGCCCACGCTGTAGTCGCTGCGGGAGTCGATGAGGATCGCGGCGGCCTTCGCCTTCAGGTCCCGGCGCGCAAATGCCGCGAGCACCTTGCCCTGGTAGGAATCGATGAAGCAGACGCGGAAGATGTAGTCCCCCTTCTTCGTGACCTCGACGTTGGTCGACGAGGGGGAGACCATCGGAACCGAGTAGCTCTGCGCGATCGGGGCCGCCGCGAGCGAGCGCGACGACGCGTTCTCCCCGATCAAGGCGACGACGTGATCGCGCGTGATGAGCTTCGAGACCACGGAGGCGGCTTCGGCCGCTTCGCCCCGGTCGTCCTCGGACACGAGCGCGATCGGCCGCCCGAGGACCCCGCCCGCGCGGTTGATCTCGTCGGCCGCGAGCAGCGCGCCGTTTCGGCCGGAAATCGCAAAAGTCGCCGTCGGGCCGGTCAGGGCGCCGAAGAAGCCGATCTTGACGCCCTGCGGCTCCGACGCCCGCTCGCCCCCGCAGGCGGCCGCGAGGACAATCGCGAAGATCCATCCGGCCCTCGGAACTCGACGCATGGGGTCATTCTAGATGCGGTCGTGCGTCGTGCGTCGCGACTTTGGCGATAAAGTCTCGCCCTGACGTTCACGTTTCACGACGGAGGTTCCATGTCGCAGATTCCCCTCGTCGGCCGCTCCCGGGCGACGGGCAGCGCCCGTGAAGCGTTCGAACGCAAGATCGTCGAGCGCGGCAACATCCCCAACATGTACCGGGTGTTCGCGCACCGCCCGTGGCTGCTCTCGACGATGGACGCGCATTTTGCGGCCGTCATGGGCTCGGGCACCGTGCCCGTCAGGCTCAAGGAGCTGCTCGCCATCCAGACCTCGCTCGAGAACGAGTGCCGGTACTGCGCGAGCTCCCACACGGTGCTCGCCGAACGGACCGGGGCGACGAAGGAGCAGGTCGCGCAGCTGCTCGATTTCGAGGGCGGCCCTTACACCGACAGGGAGAAGGCGGCCCTGCGCTTCGGCCTGCAGATGACGCGCGACTCCAACCGGGTCCCCGAATCCACGTTCGCGGCGCTGCGCGCCCACTTCGAAGAGGGCGAGATCGTCGAGATCGCCGCGGTGGTGGGGCTCTTCGCGTACTTCAACCGTTTCAACAATGCCTTCGCGCTCGAGCCCACGATGCCGGGTGAGGGTGTGGACAGCTAGGGCCGCGATTGGGAAGCGCGACCCTTTGATAGTCTAGCCGGCCCTTCGCGACAGAGAGGACCATGAGCTCAAACAAGACCTACGACCTCTGCATCATCGGTTCGGGACCCGGCGGCTACGTCGCAGCGATCCGCGCGGCGCAGCTCGGAATGACGGCCCTGGTCGTCGAAAAGGAGCCGCGGCTCGGCGGCGTCTGCACGCTCTGGGGATGCATCCCGACCAAGGCGCTGCTCCACACGGCGGACCTGCTCGAGCAGGCCCGTCACGGGGCCGAGGTCGGCGTCGCCACGCGGGAAGTGCGCCTCGACATGCCGGCGGCGATGAAGCACAAGGAGAAGATCGTCCGCCAGTCGACCAACGGCATCTCCTACCTCATGAAGAAGAACCGGATCGACGTCGCGAGCGGCTTCGGCCGGCTCGCCGGGCCCGGGCGGGTCGCGGTGACCGGGACCGACGGCGTGGAAACGATGTATTCCGCGAAGAACGTCATCGTCGCGACCGGATCGACGCCGCGATCGCTGCCCGGGATGGACATCGACGACAAGGCGGTCCTGTCTTCGACCTCGATGCTCGAGCTGACCGAAGTGCCGAAGTCGCTCGTGGTGATCGGCTCGGGCGCGGTGGGCGTCGAGTTTGCCTCCATGCACGCCCGGTTCGGGGCGAAGGTGACGATCATCGAGGTCCTCCCGCGGATCGTTCCGGTCGAGGACGAGGAGATCTCCCGCGAGCTCGCCGCCTCGTTCAAGCGCCAGGGGATTGCGATCTACACCGAGACGCGGCTCGAGCGGATGACCCGCGGCGAGGGCGGCGTCGAGCTGATCGCGCGCTCGGCGGGCGACAAGACCGAGACCTTCCGGGCGGAGAAGGTGCTCATGGCGGTCGGCCGCCGGCCGCTCACGGACGGCATCGGCCTCGAGGCCCTGGGCATCGCGACCGAGAAGGGCTACGTCACGGTGGACGCGACGATGCGCACGAACGTGCCCGGCGTCTACGCGATCGGCGACGTGGTCCCGACGCAGGCCCTCGCGCACCTGGCGTCCGCCGAGGGCGTCCTCGCCGTCGAGCACATGGCGGGCAAACCCACCCGCCCCATCAACTACGACCAGGTCCCGGGCTGCACCTACTGTTCTCCCGAGATCGGCTCCATCGGCCTGACCGAGGCGAAGGCCCGCGAGCGCGGCCACGACGTCGTCGTCGGCAAGTTTCCGTTCTCGGCGATCGGCAAGGCGCGCATCCTGAACCAGGCGAGCGGCTTCGTGAAGATCGTGGCGGAGAAGAAGTACGACGAGGTCCTCGGCGTGCACATCATCGGCCCGGCGGCCACCGAGCTCATCGCCGAAGCCGGCGCTGCAATGAAGCTCGAGGCGACATCCGAGGAGCTCGTGAAGACGATCCACGCCCATCCCACGTTGTCCGAGGCGATCCACGAAGCCGCGGAAGCGGTGCAGGGTCACGCCATTCACATCTAGGTGGGCTGCTCGTATCGCACGCGGCGCGAATAGTCTCCCGACCGAAGGGAGGGAGGAGGTTCGCGCCGCGGGAGCGACGAGCGAGGGATCAGGCGTCCGGTCGAGCCCGCATCCGGGCGAGCCGGACGCCGGTGCGCTCGAAGGGCGCAGATCCCGAGCGAAGCTCTCGCGACGGTTACTGCGGAGGATTCTGCCCGCTCGTGGCGGCCGAATTCGTCGGCGGCGCTCCCGGCGAGGACTGCGTCGCGTTGGAGGGCGCGTACGCATACGTCCGGCCGACCTGGTAGTCGTTGGCGGAGTTCGGCATCGCCTCCGTCTGGCCCGGAACGATGTCGCTGTAGAACCCCGTTCCGAGGCCCGACGTGTTCTTCGGGGCGCTGACGGCGCGCGCGTTGGTCGGGCCCGCCTGGGCGCTGCCGCCCTGCATGGCGAGGTTGCCGATCGAGATCGCCTGGTCCGGGGGGTTCGTGGCCAGCGCCATAGCCGGGGGGATCTTCGTGACTTTCTTCAAGTCCGAGCGGCGCATGCTCACGAGGGTGCCGCCCGGATACTTGTGGAAGACGACCATGGTGCCCTTCGTGACGGGCAGATCGGTCGAAATCACGCTGCCGGAAGGCAGCAGATCAACCTGGTAATACCCTTGTTCCGCCCGGAGCGCGAGGGCGCAGGCGAGCAGGACCGCGACGAAAACCAGGCGGTTCCTCATGACCCACCTCCAAGGCAGAAGCGTACCATGCAGGCCCGCCGGCCCGCGCAGAGCTGGACAGGCCGCAACCCGGCAGAACCCTTTGTCATATGAAGGAGTTGCGGCCTCCCATGGCCGGGGGAGTCGAGAATAGAATGGCGAGTTCGAACCGGAGGACCATGACCCAGGAAGCCCAGAAACCGGCCGACCTGTCGGCGCTGCGCATCCGGCGCAACCCGGAGCCCAGGAGCGGCGTGCGTGGCTGGCTGCTGCTCGGCGCGGTCCTCGTCGTCGGTGCCGGCGTGGCTGCCTATCTCGCGGCCGGGCGCGGCCTGCGCCCGAAGAAGGTCGAGGTCGTCACCGCGTCCGTCGTCACCGAGGGCCAGGCCACGACGCTGCTGTCGGCCACCGGCTACGTCGAGGCCGAGCGCAAGGCGGACCTCTCGCCGAAGATCACGTCGCGGATCACCGAGCTGAACGTCACCGAGGGGACCCGTGTCAAGACGGGCGACGTGATCGCGCGGCTGGATTCGACGGACCTGGACGCCCAGCTCGCGGAGGCGAAGGCGAACTGGGTCAACGCACAGGCGGAGCTGGAGCGGCAGAAGAACCTCTTCGGCCAGGGCCTCAACACGAAATCCGCGCTCGACGCCGCGGTGGCGGCCGAGGCCGCCACGCACGCGCGGGTGCGCTACGTCGAGGCGCTGCTCGACTACACGATCATCCGCGCGCCCTTCTCCGGCGTGATCACCGCCAAGAGGGCCTTCGTCGGCGAAGCCGTGTCGCCCTTCGGCTCCTCGCCTTCCGGCGGCGGATCGGGCGGCGCGATCGCGACGATCGTCGAGTTCTCGTCGCTCTACGTCGGCGCGGACGTCAACGAGGCGAACCTCTCGAAGCTCGGAAGGAACCAGCCGGCCGAGATCTCCCTCGACGCGGTGCCCGACAAGGTCTACCACGGAAGGCTGCGGCAGATCGTTCCGGCGGCCGACCGCCAGAAGGCCACGGTCCGCGTCAAGGTCGCGTTTCTGGACGGCGACGACCGCGTGCTGCCGGATCTTTCGGCGCGGGTCGCGTTCACGGCGCAGCCCACGCAGGGAAAGGAAACGCGGTCGCGCGTCGTGGTTCCGAAGACGGCCCTGACGACGGTGGACGGCAAGACGGGCGTCTTCCGCATCGTGGACGGCCGGGCGGCGTTCACACCGGTCACGGCGGGCGGAGACGTGCAGGGCCAGGTCGAGGTCACCCAGGGCCTGCAGGGCGGCGAGCGGCTCGTCTCGCTTTCCGGCGGCGCGCTGATCCAGGAAGGGGAGAAACTGCGGCCGGAAGGACAGGAGAGGTGAAATGGCGGACCCGCTGATTCGCATCGACCACGTGGAGAAGGTGTACCACCGGGATCAGATCGAGATCCCGGTCCTGGTCGACCTGAACCTCGACATCCCGGAGGGCGAGTACGTCGCCCTCATGGGGCCCTCGGGCTCGGGCAAGACGACGCTCCTGAATCTCATCGCCGGCATCGACTCGCCGACCCGGGGCCGAATTCTCGTGGGCGGGCGGGACATCGCGACGATGGGGCAGACCGAGCTCGCTCGGTGGCGCTCGCACACGGTCGGTTTCATCTTTCAGCTCTACAACCTGCTGCCGGTCCTGACCGCCTTCGAGAACGTCGAGCTGCCGCTGCTGTTGACGCACCTGAAGAAAGCGGAACGCAAGAACCACGTCGAAACCGCACTCTCGATCGTCGGTCTCGCCGATCGGATGGATCACTATCCGAGGCAGCTCTCGGGCGGGCAGGAGCAGCGCGTCGCGATTGCGCGCGCCATCGTGTCCGACCCGAAGATCCTGGTAGCCGACGAGCCGACGGGCGACCTCGACGCCAAGTCGGGGGACGAGATCCTCGAGCTCCTGCGCCGGCTCAACGAAGAGTTCGGAAAGACCATCGTCATGGTGACGCACGACCCGAAGGCGGCCGCGCGGGCGCACCGGATGGTGCATCTCGACAAGGGCGTCCTGCACGCCGACGAGCGCGCGGGCTCGATGAGGACCGTATGAAGTACCTCAAGCTGATCGCTCGCAACGTCTTTCGCAAGAAGCTGCGGACGACGTTGACGGCCAGCTCCATCGTCCTCGTGCTCACGTTGATCGTGATCCTGACATCGCTCCTCGAGGCGATGCAGGCCGATCCGTCCGGCGGGAAGGGCTCGAACCGCCTCGTCGTCCAGCACGCGACGGGCCTCGGCAACTTCCTGAACCTCTCCCAGCGGCAGCGGATCGAGCAGATTCCCGGCGTCCTGGCCGTCTCGCCGCAGACCTGGTTCGGCGGCGTGTACAAGGACGACCGGCCCGAGAACTGGATCGGCCAGCTCTCGTGCGACCCCGAGATCTACTTCGACAAGGTCTTCGACGACGCGACGATCGATCCGGCGGTCAACGCCGAGTGGAAGGCGACGCGCAACGGTTTCGTCGCCGGCAAGAAGATCGCCGACAAGTTCCAGTGGAAGAAGGGCGATCACATCGTCCTGAAGGGCACCTACATTCCGTTGAACCTGGATCTGGTCTACGTCGGATCGTTCAGCGCGGGCGACGAGACGAACGTCTTTTTCCACAACGAATACCTGAACCAGTCCGACTGGTTCGGAGCGAACAAGGTGACCGGCATCTACTACCTGAAGGTGGACCGCCCCGAGAACGTTCCGCGCGTTTCGGCCGCGATCGACAAGATGTTCGAGAACAGCGACACGCCCACCAAGACCCTGACCGAGAAGCAGTTTCAGCTCTCCTTCATGGAAATGATGGGCAACGTGAAGTTCCTCATCAACGGCATTTCGCTCATCATCCTCTTCGCCGTGACGCTCATCGTGGCGAACACCGTCGCGATGTCGGCGCGCGAGCGTGTGACCGAGCTCGCCGTCATGCGCACGCTCGGCTTCGGCCGGGGCCACATCCTCGGCTTCATCCTGTCGGAGTCGGTGCTGATGTCGCTGATCGGCGGGATTCTCGGCGTGCTCATCGCCAAGTTCGTCTTCATCCCGCTGCTCGTGGCCGTCGGGGACAAGACGGCGGTCTCAATCTGGCTCGTGAACTTCCGGGTGACTTCTCAAACGTGGCTGCTCGCCTTTGCGGTGTCGGTGGGCGTGGGGATCTTCGCCGGATTCCTGCCGGCCATCCAGTCTTCGCGCCTGAACATCGTCGATGGCCTGCGGCGGGTGGTGTAGCCGTGGCGATCCCCATCAAGTACAACCTGCGCAATCTCGTCGCCCGCAAGGTCTCGACCGGCATGACGGCGTTCGTCATCGGCCTGGTCGTGGCCGTCTTTCTCTGCGTTCTCGCCCTCGTCCAGGGCGTCACGCGGACCCTGTCGGTCGTGGCCTCGAACCGGAACGTGATCGCGATGCGGATCGGATCCCAGGCCGAGATGCAGAGCGTCATCACGCGCGACCAGGCCGAGCAGATCCAGGCGCTGCCGGGCCCGGAGAGGAGCGCCTCGGGCAAGCCCGCCGTGTCGGCCGAGCTGCTGACGCTCATCAACGTCCCGCGCGCGGACGGCAAGTCGAGCTCGAACGTCCAGATCCGCGGCCTCTCGCCGGCCGGGCTCGCGGTGCGCCCGGGCGTGAAGATCGTCGACGGCCGGATGTTCACGGCGGCGACCAACGAGGCGATCGTCTCCAGGAACCTCTCGAGGCGCTTCGCCAGCATGAAGGTCGGCGACACGATCAAGTCGGGCAGCTTCCGGTGGGTGGTCGTCGGTCTGTTCGACGCCTCCGGCAGCGCTTACGAGTCGGAGATCTGGACGGACGTCTCGGACCTTCAGCAGCAGACCAAGCGCAACATCTTCTCGACGGTCTTCGTGCGCCTTCCTGACGCGGACGCCGCGAACCGCTTCATCGAGGCGGTCAAGGGCGACCAGCGCCTGAAGCTCGAGGGCAAGACCGAGCGCAAGTACTTCGACGAGCAGATGATCACGGGCGCGCCCATCAAGGCGCTGGCCTTCATCGTCGGTTTCTTCACGGCGATCGGCGCGGCCTTCGGAGCCATGAACACGATGTATGCCCAGGTGTCCGCCCGCACGCGGGAAATCGGGACGCTGCGCGCGATCGGGTTTTCGCGCCGCTCCATCCTCGCGTCGTTCGTGATCGAGGCCCTGATGCTCTGCTTCTTCGGCGGGTTGCTCGGCGTCCTGTTCACGTTTCTCGCCTTCCAGCTGTTCCTGACGGCGCCCACGGGCACGATGAATTTCCGCACGTTTTCGGAAGTGCTGTTCAACTTCCGCATGACCCCGCCCCTGATCGCCGGCGGCCTCGCCTTTGCGCTCGCCATGGGCGTCATCGGCGGCTTCTTCCCGGCGGCCCGCGCCGCGCGGCTGAAGATCACGACGGCGCTTCGAGAGGTGCAGTGACGCGGGTCGCGGCGCTCGCAGCCGCGCTGATTGCGGCGTCGGCCGCCGCTTCCGGGGCCGTGCAGACGGTCGCGATCGGCGATCTCTACGCCGGCGGCACGGTCAACCTCGCTCCGGCGGACACGCTGGAGGTCCGCCTGCCCCCGGGCCCGTCGGGCTGTGCCTGGGGCGTGGTGTTCAACGACCCGGCGATCCTGGGCCCGGACACGGCAGCGGCGCCCGGCGCGCCGATCTTCCGCTTCAAGGCCGTCACCACGGGCTCGGCGAGCCTGGGCCTCGCCTGCCGCACGCCGTCCGACCCGAAGGCCCAACCGGGCGGCCTCTTTCGCGTCCTGGTCACGGTCAAGGAGAGCGTGGGGCCCCGGGGGCTCATCCTCGAGGAGCCCGACAACGGGTCGCACATCTTCCTGACGCAGGGCGACGCCATCCAGGTGCGGCTGCCATCCACTCCGTCGACCGGGTTCTCGTGGGCCCTGGCGTCCAATGCGCCGTCCGTTGTGGCTCCCGTCGGCGAGCCGAAATTCGAGCCGGCCGACAAGCCCCGGCCGGGCGCGGCCGGAACCCAATCGTTCGCATTCCGCGTCGTCGGCGGCGGGGGAGCCTTCCTCGAGCTCGTCTACGCCCGGCCGTCCGAGAAGGGCGCGGCGCCCGCCCGCCGCTGGGGGATCTTCATCGCCGCGGCCGCCACGGGGCCGTAACGCCGACGCTTCCCCGCGCTGCAGCTAGACTGACCCGGTGCGCCTGCGCTTCTACGGCACGAAGGGCAACGTCCCGGAATCCTCGCGCGAGCACGCCGGCCACTCGGCCTTCGTGCTCGAAGCGAAGGGGTTCCGCCTCCTGTGCGACTTCGGCGAGAACCGCAAGGGGATGCTCGAGAAGATCCGCCCCGACGCGATCTTCGTTTCGCACGCGCACCCCGATCACTGCTGGGGCCTCTGGGAAGGAACGGACCTCCCGGTGCATGCTTCCGCGGCGACCCACGGGCTTCTCGCCGAGGTCCCGCTCTTGAGCCGCGTGGTGCTCGCGCCGGGCGAGCCCGTCGCCGTCGGCCCCTTCCGGCTGACGGCGGTTCCCGTGATCCACTCGATCCGCTGCCCGTGCGTGGCCGCGCGCATCGAGCTCGACGGCTTCACGCTGGTCTACTCGGCCGACATCGTCGCCTTCGAAGATCCCGACACGGCGCTGTCCGGCGTGGACTTCTACGTCGGCGACGGTTCGACGCTGACGGGCAAGCTCGTGCGCCGCCACGAGACCGGCGTCCTCATCGGCCACACGACCGTGCGCGCGCAGCTCGGCTGGCTCGCCCGCCACGGCATCCTCCGGGCAGCCTTCTCGCACTTCGGCAAGGACCCCATCGAGATGGGGGAGGAGGCGCTCCGCAAGGCCCTCGGAGAGCTCGCCGCCGCGAACCCCCCGGGCTGCACGGTCACCGCCGCGTACGACGGGCTGGAGATGGACGTCGGGTCTTGAGAAACGGGTCGAATTAGTATTTAATACTTATATGGAAAGAAAGATCGTCCAGGTCGGCAGCTCCCTCGCCGTGACCCTTCCGGCCGAGGTCGTGCACGAGTTCAAGCTCAAGAAGGGGCAGACCGTGGACGTGTCGGTCCATCCCGTCACCGGCGCCGTCACCGTGCGCCCGGGGATCAAATACTTCGAGGACGGCAAGGTCACGAAGCGGTTCGAGCGGCTCCTCGACGATCTCCTGGAGAAGCGCGCTGCGTTGTATCGCGAGCTCGCGAAGTGACGGTCTATCTCTCTGTCGATCAGCTGCGGCGGATCCACGAGAGACAGATGCATAAGTTCGGAGGCTCGCCCGGGCTGCGCGAGCGCACGGGCCTCGAATCGGCCGCTGCCCGGCCGGCGATGACGTTCGACGGGGAAGACCTCTACACCGACCTCTCCGCGAAGGCGGCGGCGCTGTTGCACTCCCTCGTGATGAACCACCCCTTCGTGGATGGAAACAAGCGCATCGGTGCCGCGGCGGCCGAACTCTTCATCATGCTGAACGACGCGATGCTCGATGCCTCGGACGTCGAGATGGAGAGAGCAACCCTCGCCGTCGCCCGCGGCGAGATGGACGCCGAGTCACTGACGATCTGGTTTCGGCAGAGGATCGTCCGGCGGGACTGAAACCGGTCCTACTTCCCGAGCCGCGATCGCGTGTGCGCGGGCAGCGCCGGGCCGGTCGGGACGACGGGGGCCTCGGAGCGGACGGGCTGCGGTGCGGCGTCGAGGAGGACGGCTTTGCGGGCCTCCCGCGAGCGCTTGACGAAGGCGAGCAGGCCCCCGGCCATCATGACGTAGAAGCCGCCCCACACGAGGGCGATGAGCGGCTTGTGCGTGACGTCCACGGAAAGCGACTCGACGGTCGCCGCCTGGAACTCCTCGGCCGGGTTCTTCGAGACTCCCGTCAGGCGCAGGACGACGGCGCCGTCGTTGGGCGAGACGGCGAGGATGCGGGCTTTCGCGTTCGGGTAACCCGGCAGCGCGACGTCCTCGGTATCCGCCGACTGGCTGGCGAGGTCGAAGACGTACTTGATCGTGACGTCGTGCTTCGAGCCGTCCGGAGGCGTGAGCGTCAAGTCCGCCAGGACGAGGATCGTCTGCTTGCCCGTCATCATCGCGGACCGGTCGGCGTTCAGGTCGCGCAGCGTGAAGCCGGTCCCGTCGATGCTGGTCGTCGTCCCCTTCTTGAGCTGCACCTCGCGCCCGATCGTCTGGGGCTGGCCCGGGTCGTACTGCTGGGGCGCGATGTACAGGTCCATCGTCGCCGAGTTGCGGATCGAGGGGTTGACCATGAGCTGCCCCGTGCGGGTGTTCTCGTACATCTTCGGGTAGGCGTAGAAGGTCTTCTCCTTGGCCGTCTCGACGCGGACCTCCATCGCCTGCTTGCGGTCGCCGGCCCCGGGAACGATCCGCAGGAAGGTCAGCGTCGTGTCGCCGACCTTCTTCGGGACGTTGATCGGCAGGGTCAGGCGCTTGGAGACGGCGTAGGCCCCGGAGACGACGATGCCGGCGAGCATGATGCCGACCCCCGCGTGGGCGAGGTATCCGCCGGCGCCGCCGAACTTGCCGGTCGACGCCTTGCGGATGACGGCGCGCAGGTTCATGTCGGCCGCGAAGAAGGCCGCGAAGAGCAGGACGAGCGTGTCGGGCTTGTCGGCGCCGAGGGCGAAGGACACGAACGTCAGAACGGCCGCCACGGCGAGCGAGCGCCGGGAGCTCCTGAAGAGATCGCGCCCCTTCTCGCCCTTCCAGCCGACGAAGGGCACGAGCCCGGCGAGCAGCACGAGGAGAAACCCGGCCGGCGTCGTGGTCTTGCCGTAGAAGGTGGTCTGGACCTGTGACGGCGTCCCGCCGAGCCGCGTCAGGATCGGAGCGGAGGTCCCGAGCAGAATCACGGTCGCCAGCGCGCAGAAGACCGCGATGCCGAGGATGAAAAAGACGCTGCGCGAGAGAAGCGCCGGCTCCTCGTCCTCGGTCTTCGGGATCGCGCGCCAGCGCCAGGCGATCAGCACGGCCGATAGCCCGATGAACGTCGCGAGGATCCCGATGAGCCACCCCGTGATGCCGAGGTCGATGAACGAGTGGACCGAGAAGTCCGCCAGGACGCCCGAGCGCGTCAGAAACGTCCCGTAGAGGATCGACGCGTAGGCCGTGCAGGCGAGCAGCAGGTTGACCTTGCGGTGGCGCTTCCTGGCGCGCTGGAGGAACATGCCGTGGACGAGCGCGGTCGTGAAGAGCCACGGCACGAGGCTCGTGTTCTCCACCGGGTCCCAGCCCCAGTATCCGCCCCAGCCGAGCGTCTTGTAGGCCCAGTAGCCGCCCATCAGGATCGCCGTGCCGAGCGTCAGAAAGGTCAGGAGGGCCCAGGGCAGTGCGCGCACGATCCAGCCGTCCCAGCGCTTCTTCCAGAGGGCCGCGATCGCGAACGAGAACGGCACCGACAGCGACGCGAAGCCGAGGAACATCACGGGTGGGTGGATGACCATCCACGGGTCCTGGAGGAGCGGATTGAGCCCCGTTCCGTCCACCGGCGCCGGGGGCGGCAGCAGCTTGAACGGGCTCTGCTTGCAGAGGATCGCGATGATGCCGAGGAAGGTCGAGAGGTAGACGACCATCACCGGGGCTTCCTGCTCCTTGGCGCTTCTCCAGACGAAAAGGCCGATGAGCGAGCCCCAGAAGCACCAGAGCAGGAACGAGCCTTCCTGGCCGGCCCAGAACGTCGAGATCAGGTAGTGAAGCGGCAGGTCCCGGGCCGAGTAGGAGTTGACGTACGAGACGTCGAACCGGTGCTGCAGGAGCAGCGTCATCAGGATCGCAGCGGAGGCCACGACCGAGATCGCGAAGGCGGTATACGTGGTGCGCGCCAGGGGCAGCAGGTCCTTGCGCCCGCGGTCGACCCGCAGATAGGTGATCGCGGAGGCGAGACCCGCGAAGAGGGCGCTCCAGATCGCGACGACGCCAGGCCAGACGTACATCAGGAGGCTTTACCGGGGGCGGGCTGGGATGCGTAGGCCTTCTCGACCTCGGCGCCCTGGTACTTGGACGGGCACTTGACGAGCAGCTTCTCGGCCTCGATGTGGCCGTCGTGGAAGCGCCCGATGGCGACGATCGAGATGGCGTCCTTGAAGTTGCCGGGCCGCACGCCGCGGTACACGACCGACATGTGGTGGCCGTTGGGGTCCACGAGGTCGAAGGAGAGCTCCTCGGTCTTCGTGTCGTAACGGTCGCTCTCCTTGTCGAGGGCGCCCATGACCTGGACGGCGCCGCGGGCTTTCCTGGCCTCCTCGAACGAGAGGTAGGGCGTCAGCGTCTTCTGGAATGCGGTCAGGCCGAATCCGACGAACGCGAGCGTCAGGACGGCGGCGATCCAATAGCCTCTTTTCATTTAGGAACGCTCCTTTTCCGAGACGCGGCGGTCCAGCCGCCAGAGGTAGGCGAAGAGACCGACCCAGATGACGACGTTGACCGCTGCCAGGTATCCGAGGCTCGTCATATGGTCAGTTTCCCCTTCCCTCGCGTCCCATGCAACTGTCGTCCAGGACAGGTCCGGGCGCCTGATGAAAATGTATCAGGGGTAAGGACTTTTTGTCGCAAATATCTCGGGGTTGACAGGTTGCAAGCCGAGCAGTAGGTTGCCCCGCAGCACGGCATCGCTTCGGCCATGGCGTGCTGATCGGGGTGCCGGCTGAAGCGCTCGACCCCGCTGCCATGATAGGTTACCGCGATCGAAATTCGGAGCGGCGCCGCGCCTGATCGGGTGGGGCTGAGCGCGGACGCTTCAGATCTCACCATGATCTAGCCCGTCCGGCAAGGCCGCCGTGATGGACGCGCTGTCACGCTGTCGAGCTGGCGAGCGGGTTGACGCCTATCTAGCGTCGGCCGCTCAATATTGAGGGCTCCAGCCCTTGCGAAAGGATCCCATGAATAATCGTAAGAATCCTGAAGCGTGCATTCGCCGCAACCTCGCTGAGCGTCGCTCTGGCCGTGTTGCTCGCGGCTGCGCCGGCGGCGGCAGACACGAGCAAGAAGAAGAAAGCGGCCGGGAAGCAGCCGACGAAGACTCTCGTCCAGAATCACCGCGCGATCGCTGCAGTCACCGCAAAGGGAGGAGAAGCTCCACGCGGCGAAACCGACGGGCGCTCGACTCCCGCACAGGAACGCTACGAAAACCGTGCGTTTCCCGATACGGTCGTCACTCAGGCGCAACAGCAGGCGGCATTCCTGGCATTCCAGTCGGTTGCCAAGCTGCCGGGCGGGAAAAAGACTAACTGGCAGGAGATCGGGCCGATTACGCCTGCTCGTGCCCGCCGAGGCCACTTACACCGGTCGGCCGACGGTCAACTCCGGGAGGGTCACAGCGCTGGCGGTCTCGCCGGACTGCCATGCCAACGACTGCAAGATCTTCGTCGCGGCGGCCGGCGGAGGCATCTGGGAGGCAGACAATGCCCTCGCGTCAAAGCCCAACTGGCATTCTTCGAGCAACGGCCTGACTTCCAATGCCATCGGCGCGATCGTTTTCGATCCGACCGATCCCAAGGGAAAGACGCTCTACGTCGGAACCGGCGAGCCGAACAGCTCCGCCGATTCCGAGGCCGGCGTGGGAGTGTTCAGGTCCACCGACCTCGGCAAGACCTGGTCGGTACTGCCCGGCAGCGTCGCCATCTCGTACGACCGGGCGATCGGCGCGGTCGCGGTCGATCCGACCAACTCGAACCACATCTACTTCGGAGACGGCGCTCGGGATCCATGGCGGCGCCTCGCGTTGGCGGCGGAGCGGTCCTGACGTCGAACCCGCTTTCCTCGCCGGTGTTTACGAGTCGACCGACGGTGGAGTGACGTTTTCGCTCACTGCTGAATCGTTTCTCCGTCGGCCGCACCGACGGCGACATCTACAAGATCTCGTTCGATCCCAGTGGATCCCGCGACGGTCTACGTGGCTACCCTCTCCAAGGGAATCTGGCGGCGGTCCGCACGCCTGGATGGCGACAACGCGTTTCATCAGATCCTGACCGCCGAACGGCGCGTTTGACCGCTCCGATCTGTCCTTGACGACCAAGGATGGACACACCCGCATCTACGTGGTGTTCGGCGGAAGTGCGGTTGCCGCGACCCTCTGGCGCGCGGACAACGCGGACCAAACGGCCGCGACGCTTCTCGCCTCGAAGGCAGTGCCCACACCCGGCGGCTGGCAGAACCTGACGAGTTCGACCGAAGGGGCAGCCCGGGTTCGCCTCCTTCAACTTCTGCACCGGCCAGTGCTTTTACGACATGTTCGTCGCTACGCCTCCTGGCCAGCCGGACGTCGTCTGGCTCGGCGGTTCGATGATCCTACGGCCGAGATCTTCACCGCGAACCAGCCGTCCAACGGCCGTGCCGTCCAGCGGTCGACCAACGCTGGTGTCGGCTTCACCGATATGACGAACGACGCGCAGGTGCCCCCTCTCGGGATGCACCCGGACCAGCACGCCATCGCGCTTCGCCGGACGATCCGAACATCGCGTTCGTGGGATCCGACGGCGGCGTCGTGCGGACCAACGGCCGTCTATACCGACACTTCGAGCGACTGCGACACACCGTGGCCTGACGGGAGCCGAATCCTGTCGCCAGTGCAAAGAATGTGCTCGACGGCCGTCCCAACGACAGATCTTCAGCATGAACGACCAAGTGGCGACGCTCCAGTTCCAGAGCGTGTCGCTCAACCCGCCAAAATCCGGTCAACGACGTGCTCGGCGGAACGCAGGACAACGGCACGTGGGCTTACAACGGACAAGGGAGCTGAAGTCTGGTTCGAATCCGTCGGCGGCGACGGCGGCCAGTCCGGCACCAACGCGACCAGCGTCGAGCATGTCGCTTCCACACGTATTTTGACGCTCAGATCGACGTGCAACTTCCACGGCACCGACCCGTTGGGGTGGAACTGGGTGTCGGATTCGTTCTTCATCCCGCCCGGGAATTCCGAGTCACGCGCCTTCTACATTCCGATCATCCCGGATCCGAAGGTCGACGGCACGATCTTCACCGGGTTGAACCACGTCTGGAGGACGAAGGACAACGGCGGCCCACAGGCCTACCTCGAGTTGCACTGCAACCAGTTCTTCGGGGACTTCGTCGCGCAGTGCGGCGACTGGGTTCCCCTCGGTGTTCCGACCCTGACGGGTACGTTCTACGGTACGGACAAGAGAACTGCGACCAACAACTACGTCGTCGCTACGGAACGCGCATCAAGCGATAGCAGCACGCTTTGGGCGGCGACGCGCCGCGGGCGAGTGTTCATCTCGAAGAACGCCGATGCGGAGCCGGCTTCCAGCGTGACTTTCACTCGTATCGACACCGCTGCTCAGCCGCGGCGTTTCATTAGCGGCATCGCGATCGACCCCGCCAACGCCAACCACGCTTTCGTCTCCTTCTCCGGGTACAGCGTATCGACGCCTTCGCAGCCGGGTCACGTGTTCGAAGTCACTTGCGATGCGGGCTTGGCACCGCGACGTGGGCGGATCGTCAGCTACAACCTCCCGCGACCTGCCGATCACCGGCCTTGCGCCGCGACGGCGTGACCGGAGACCTCTTCGCCGCCATCCGACTTCGGCGTCATGCGATGCTGCCGCATCGGAACCACGACATGGGTGTCCCGCGGCCGGCAGCTTCCCGCCTGTCGCCGTGTATCGGCCTCACGATCATACTCCGGCGCCCGTCGTGCTCTATGCGGCAACGCACGGACGGAGCGCCTGGGTGCTGGATCTCGCCAAGTAAGGTTCCAGATTCGGATTTCGATCAGGCGGCGGCGGCTTTCGCCGCCGCCTTTTTGGCTCACCCACGGGTGGGCGCCGGAGCGTGATCCCTTCCTTATTCGGTCGGGTCGACCGGAAGGGCGGGCTTGTCGCGAAGGGCTAGTGCTTTCGCGAAAGCCGCGCCGCCCGGGCCTCGATCGACAGCATCCAGACGAAGAGGCCCGAAAAGGCGATCAGGGCGTTGAAGAACACGGCCCGGGTGGGGGTGTCCATGAGGATCTTGCCCTGCGGGTTGATCACGGTCTGGGGGTGCAGGGACGCCGTCACCCGCGGCGCCACGAAGACGAGAAAAGGCATCAGCACCGCCGCGAAGAGGGCGTACGCGGCCGCGATCCTCGGCCGCCGCTCGGGGTCCTCGACGGCTGCGCGCAGGAAGAGGTACGCCGCGTAGAGGAAGACGAGGAGCAGGTACGAGGATTCGCGCGGGTCCCAGTTCCACCAGGTTCCCCACATGATGTTGGCGAAGAGAGATCCCGTGATGAGCGTCAGGACGCCGAAGAGCAGCCCGATCCGCACGGCCGCGGCGGCGAGGTCGTCGTACCAGGGATTGCGTTTCCAGAGGTAGCCGGCCGAGTACACGGCCGCGACGACGAACGCGAGCGTCGAAGCCCATGCGCAGGGGACGTGAAAGAAGACGATCCGCGAGGACTCGCCGAGGAACCCCTTGGCCGGCTCGGGCCACAGGAACGCCGCGCCGACCACAGCCGCCATGTAAGGAAGCAGGAGGAACTTCAGGAACTTCATCTCGGCTCCAATTTCGAACCTCGAAACCGCCCCTAATCTTCCCACGCCACGCTCGCCAGCATATATGCGCCGCCGGTCGCGGCGCCGTCGTAGGCGATCAGGACGCGCAGGGGGGTCGTCGGAAAGCCGCCGCCGGTCGCCTCGATGGTCGCGGCGATGGCCGTCAGCAGGAGCGGAAGGACCAGGGGAAACGCGATCAGAACGAACAGGACGTTGCGTTGGCCGGCCCGGGCCACGAGGGCGGAAAGGAAGGTCGATACGACGGCCAGGCCGTAGCCGCCCGCGAGCATCGTCGCGGCAACCGCGAGCGGCGAGCCGACCTTCCAGTCGAGCAGGATCAGGAAGCCGGGGATCGTGACGGCCGCCATCGCGAGGAAAAGGATGAAGTTGAAGAGCGTCTTTCCGGCGAGCACGACGACCGCCGGCACGGCCTTGCGCAGGGCGAGGCCCGTCCCCGTCTCTTCCTCGGCCACGAAGGCGCGGGGCAGGCCCGTCGCCGCGGCGAAGAAGAGGATGATCCACAGGAGGGCCGCCTGCAGCGCCGGCCGGTCGTCGGCCGGCAGGCCGAACGGTCCGATCGCGAAGGAGACCAGCGTGAGCGCGGTCGCCGCGAAGAAGAAGACGGCGACCATGGCGACCTTCTTGCGCAGTTCCTGGGTGGCGTCCTTGGCGCAGACGGCCCACACGCGCGCCAGAGCGTTCACGACCGGCGCCTGCCGGCTCCGAGCTCGATCCGATCGTCCGGCTCGACGAAGTCCCGCTCGTCGTTGGAGGCGAGCAGGACCGGGCCCCGCGCCCGGGCCGCCGCGACCGCGCGGAAGACCGTTTCCCGGCCCTCGACGTCGAGGCCGACCATCGGCTCGTCGAGCACGAGAACGGGCGGATCGAAGAGCGTGGCGAAGGCGATCCGCAGCCGCTGCTTCATGCCGGTCGAGTATTCCTCGACGCGCCGGCGCATCGCCTCCTCGGCCAGCCCGACCTCGGCCAGGCGCCGGACGAGGTCGTCGGTGTCGGCGTCGCGCCCTGCGGCCTTTCGGAAAAACCGCAGGTTCTCGACGGCCGTGAGCTCGCCGTAGAGCGCGAGGTCCGGTCCCGCCCAGCCAACGGCCAGGCGCCGCGCGGAGGATTCGAGCGGGGGCTCGCCCTCCCGGCCGACCCGGACGCTTCCGCTGGTGGGCCGCGCGAGCCCGGCCAGGATCTTCAGAAGGGTCGTCTTTCCGCTGCCGTTTCGCCCGGACACGGCCACGAGGCCGCGGGCGGCCGTGAACGAGAGGTCGGAGAACAGCGGCGCTCCCGAGAAGGATTTGGAGAGCTTTTCGGCGGCGATCGTCGTCGTCGGCATGGTCCGGCGGCAAGATACCACCCACCCGGCGCTTGAAAACGCGCAGATGGCTCCGATATGATCCGGCGGCTTTCGGGGGCGCCTCGAGCCAGTGCGGCAGCGTCCCGGCAGCCCGACAGATCTCACAAAGGAGCCTTTTCGATGTTCAAGCGCGCCCTCTCCCTCTGCGTCGTTGCGTCCGCGGTCCTCTGTCTTCTCGCCTGCGGCGGGAAGAAAGACGAGGACGCCCTCATGGAGGACGAGGGGTCCTCCAAGCCGGCCGCGTCGGCCTCGACGGCCGCGGCCCCCGCCGCCCCCGCGGCGGCCGCCGCTCCCGCCACGGGCGGCGCCACGGTCACGGGCAAGGTGAACTTCGACGGGGCCGCCCCGGCGATGGCGGCCATCAAGATGGACGCCGACGCGTTCTGCAAGTCCGAGCACAAGGAGCCGGTCTACGAGCAGGAGGTCGTGGTCAACCCCAACAAGACGCTCGAGTGGGTGCTCGTCTACGTCAAGGAAGGCGTCACCGGGACCTACCCGGTGCCCACCGAGGCGATCACGCTCGACCAGCACGGCTGCCAGTACCGGCCGCACGTCTTCGGCATGCAGGCCGGCCAGCCCCTCAAGGTCCTGAACAGCGACGGCACCCTCCACAACATCCACGCCCTGCCGAAGAAGAACGCCGAGTTCAACATCGGCCAGCCGTTCAAAGGCATGGAGACGGTCAAGAAGTTCGACAGCACCGAGGTCCCGATCCGCTTCAAGTGCGACGTGCACAAGTGGATGGGCGCCTACACGGGCGTCTTCAGCCATCCTTTCTTCGCGGTCACGAACGACCAGGGCGCCTTCGAGATCAAGAACCTGCCGCCGGGCAACTACGTGATCGAGGCGTGGCACGAGAAGTTCGGCACCCAGACCCAGAACGTGACGATCACCGGGACCGACGCCGAAAACGGTGGACTTCAACTTCAAGGGATAGTCCGGTACTCTAAGCCGCTGTGAAAAACACAAATCGGTTTCCCCGCGCCGCCCGGGCACTCCGGTCGGCGCTTTTCTTTTGCGGGGCGGCGCTCTGGCCGGCGGCGGCGCGCGCCTGGCCCTCCTGGATGAGTCTGCCCGAGCAGGCCTCGACCTACGCGCCCCAGATCGACGGGATCTTCCACCTGATCATGTGGATCACCGGGGTGGTCTTCGTCGTCGTCGAGGCGATTCTGCTGATCTTCCTCTGGAAGTACCGCCACCGCGAAGGCCGCGTCGCGAAGTACACGCACGGCAACAACCGCCTCGAGGTCGTCTGGACGATCGTCCCGGCGCTCATCTGCGTGATGCTCGCGCTGCTGTCGCGCCGCATCTGGGAGGAGATCAAGGAGCGCATGCCCCACGACGCGATCCAGATCCAGTTGACGGGCGAGCAGTTCGCATGGAACTTCCGCTATCCCGGCGCGGACGGGAAGTTCGGCACGCCCGACGACATCCTGACTCTCAACCAGCTCCACTTCCCGGTCGGCAAGCCCGTCATCATCGAGCTGACGTCGAAGGACGTCATCCACTCGTTCTTCCTGCCCGAGTTCCGCGTCAAGCAGGACGCGGTCCCGGGGATGAAGACGCGCATCTGGTTCGAGGGCAACAAGGTCGGCCACTGGGAAATCGCGTGCGCCGAGCTGTGCGGACTCGGCCACTACCGGATGAAGGGGTTCGTCACGGTGGACACCGCCGAGGATTACCAGAAATGGCTCGCCGAGCAGGCGGCGGAGCAGCAGGCCGTCGCAGCGCCGGAAAAGGGGGGCAATTCTTGAGCACGGTCGCCAAGCCGCGGGAAGTCCACCACGCCGGGGTCCATGCGGCCCCCACCTCCTTCTGGCGCAAGTACGTGTTCTCGGTCGATCACAAGGTGATCGGCATCCAGTACCTCTTCTACGCGCTTGCGATGCTCGTGGTCGGGGGGCTCCTGGCGACGCTCGTCCGCTACCAGCTGGCCTGGCCCGGCCGCGCGCTGCCCTTCATGGGCAAGCTCGCGCCCGAGGGCATGCCGGGCGGGCTGATGCTGCCGGAGTACTACAACTCGCTCTTCACCATGCACGCGACGATCATGATCTTTTTCGCGATCATGCCGATCCTGATCGGCGCGTTCGGGAACTTCGTCGTCCCGATCCAGATCGGCGCCCGCGACATGGCCTTCCCGAAGTTGAACATGATGTCCTTCTGGGTGGCGGTGCCCGCCGCGGTGATGATCATCTGGTCCTTCTTCGTGACGGGCGGCGCGGCCGCGGGCGGATGGACCTCCTACGCGCCGCTCTCGGCGATCCAGCCGAAGGGGCAGACGCTCTGGCTCATTTCGCTCCTGATCCTGGGCCTGTCGTCGCTGCTGACGGCGGTCAACTTCATCACGACGATCATCAACCTGCGCGCGCCGGGAATGACCTTCTTCCGGCTGCCGCTGACGGTGTGGTCCCTCTTCATCACGGCGCTCCTGCTGCTGCTCGCGCTGCCGGTCCTCTCGGCCGCGCTGATCATGCTGCTCTTCGACCGCATCCTCGGCACGACGTTCTTTCTGCCGGCCGGGCTGATCATTTCGGGGCAGCCGTGGCCCAACGCCGGGGGCGGCCAGGTGCTCCTCTGGCAGCACCTCTTCTGGTTCTTCGGCCACCCCGAGGTCTACATCATGATCCTGCCCGCGATGGGCATCACCTCGGAGATCCTGCCGGTCTTCTCGCGCAAGCCCATCTTCGGATACCGCGCGATGGCCTACTCCATGTGCGGCATCGCCGGCCTCGGATTCATCGTCTGGGGCCACCACATGTTCCAGAGCGGCATGAACCCGATCCTCGGAACGACCTTCATGATTTCGACGATGGTGATCGCGGTGCCCTCGGCCATCAAGACCTTCAACTGGCTGGGGACGCTGTGGGGCGGAAACATCCGCTTCACGACGCCGATGCTGAACGCGCTGTCCTTCGTGTCGATGTTCGTCATCGGCGGCCTGTCGGGCATCTTCATGGCCTCGACGCCGGTCGACATCTTCATCCACGACACGTACTTCATCGTCGGGCACATCCACTACGTGCTCTTCGGCGGCTCGCTCTTCGGCGCCTTCGCCGGCCTCTACTACTGGTACCCGAAGATGTTCGGCCGGATGATGAACGAGCGGTGGGGCAAGATCCACTGGGCGATCACCTTCGTGACGTTCAACCTGGTGTTCTTCCCGATGCACTTCCTCGGGATGCGCGGGATGCAGCGCCGCATCTACGACTACTCCCAGTACACGCACCTGAAGGGCCTGCAGCCCATGAACCAGTTCATGACGATCTCGCTCTTCGTCCTCGGAGCGGGGCAGATCATCCTCGTGCTGAACTTCCTGCTCTCGCTGCGCCGAGGCAAGCTCGCGGGCCCGAACCCCTGGCACGCGAACACGCTCGAGTGGCAGACGAGCTCGCCGCCCCCGCACGAGAATTTCGTCGGCCGCGTCCCGACGGTCCACCGCGGGCCCTACGAGTACAGCGTCCCGGGCCACGGCTCGGACCACTGGCCGCAGAACGAGGCGCCCGGACCGACCCCGGCCCCGACAAGGTCGCATGGCTGAGGCATCCTTCGCCCGGAGCGGGGCCGGCAGTGCCGGCCTGCACCGGTTCGCCGTCTTCACCGCGGCGGCGACGCTCGGCCTCATCGTCGCCGGGGGGCTCGTGACCTCGACGGAATCGGGCCTCTCCGTGCCGGACTGGCCGACGACCTACGGGCAGAACATGTTCACGTTTCCTCTGTCGAAGATGGTCGGTGGAATCCGCTTCGAGCACACGCACCGGTTGATCGCCTCGACCGTCGGGTTCCTGACGATCATCCTGGCGACATGGCTCGCGCGCCGCGAGCCCCGCCGCTGGGTGCGGCGCCTGGGCTTCTTCGCGCTCGGAGCCGTCGTCGCACAGGGTCTGCTCGGGGGCCTGACCGTGCTCCTCTTTCTGCCGCCCGCCGTGTCGGTCGCGCACGCCTGCCTGGCGCAGACCTTCTTCTGCCTCACGGTGGCGATCGCGGTCGTCACGTCGCCCCGCTGGAGAGATCGCGCGCCGGCGAGCGTCCGGGCCGCTCTGGCGGCCGACCCCGTCGCGCGGATCGCCGCCGCCACGGGCGCGGTGGTCTTCCTGCAGCTCCTGCTGGGCGCCGTCATGCGCCACGAGAAGGCCGGCCTCGCGATCCCGGATTTTCCGCTGGCTCTCGGAAAGGTCATTCCGCCGCTGACGTCCTTCCCGGTGGCGATCCACTTCGCCCATCGGGTGGGCGCCCTCGTCGTCGCGACCTTCGTCGCGCTCTGCGTCGTCCGGGCGTTCCGGTCCGGCCGCCCGGGGGCCAAGAAGGCCGCGCTCTGGATGGCGGGCCTGGTCCTCGCGCAGATCACGCTCGGCGCCGCCGCGGTCCTGACGGGCAAGGCGGTGATCGTCACGACGGCGCACGTCGCGACCGGCGCCCTTCTGCTGGGCTCGACGATCGCCTTCGCGATTTCGTCGCTGGCGGCCGAGGGTCGCCGCGGCAACGTCATCCCGATCCGCCCGGCCGTGGCCGGGAAGGCGGCCGTGTGGAAGTAGCCCCGACCGCGGGACTGGCCGTCGCGCCCTCGCGGGTCGCCGACTTCGCCGAGTTGACGAAGCCGCGCATCACGGCCCTCGTCCTCGTGACCGCCGCGGTCGGCTACGCCGTCGGCGGGGGAGCCGCCCTTTCGCCGATGAACTTCATCCTGTGCATGGTCGGGACCGCACTGCTCTGCGGGGGCGCCTCCGCCCTGAACCAGTATCTCGAGCGTGACGCGGATGCCCGCATGACGCGCACGAGACTGCGCCCGCTGCCGGCCGGCCGCGTGTCGCCCCCGGACGCCCTCGCCTTCGGCCTCGCGATTTCCGCGCTGGGGCTCGTGGTCCTCGCCGCCGTCAATCTGCTGACCGTCGCGCTCGGCGCGGCGTCGCTCTCGGCCTACGTCCTGGCGTACACGCCGTTGAAGCGCGTGACCTCGCTCTGCACCGTCGTCGGCGCGATCCCGGGAGCGCTGCCGCCCCTCATGGGCTGGGCGGCCGCGCGGGGCAGCCTCGGCCCGGCGGGGTGGGCGCTCTTCGCGATCCTGTTTCTCTGGCAGCTGCCGCACTTCCTGGCCATCGGCTGGCTCTACCGCGAGGATTACGCGCGCGGCGGCTTTCCGATGCTGGCCGTGAAGGACCGCGACGGATCCTCGACCGGGCGCCAGGCGTCCCTGTACGCGACGGCCCTGCTGCCCGTGACGCTGGCCGCCGGGCTCCTCGCGGCGACAGGGAGGGCGTACCTCTGGGGCGCGCTCGCGCTCGGCGTCCTCTTTCTCGCCTGTGCCCTGGCCTTCCTGTGGAAGCGCTCGACCGGCGCCGCGCGGCGCCTCTTCCTCGTCTCGGTGATCTACCTGCCGCTGCTCCTCGGCCTGATGGTGTTCGACCGATGAGCGCGAAGGCCGCGGGAAACCGGCGCGTGCTGTGGGTCCTGATCGGTATCTGGGTCACGCTGTTTGTCGGCTCGATCCTGTTCATCATTTCGCGGGCGGCGCATTGAAGGAGGCCCGATGACGTCCGACGGTCACACGATTCCGAACTACATGGCGATTTTCTGGTGGCTGCTGGGGCTCACGATCGTCGAGATCGGGTGGGCGATCCTGCCCCACGACTCGAAGCTCGTCCTCGGCGGCGGCATCGTTGCCATGGCGGTCATCAAGGCCGTGCTCGTCGCGCTCTATTTCATGCACCTGAAGTTCGAACGCAGGGTCATGGGCATCCTGTTCGCTTCGACCCTGATCCTGGGAATGATCCTGGTTTCGGTCGGCATCGGCGAACAGGTGCTGCCGAAGCCGTGAGGTCGGTCAGCCGCAGGGCCGCAGGGAGTCGGCAGAAAGCAGGTAGCGAGAACGATGGACGCTGAAGCAATCACGTTCGACCCGCACGCCGTCGAGGACGAGACGACGACCGGCATTCCCCACGACAAGATGGGGATGTGGGTCTTCCTCTGCTCCGAGGTGATGTTCTTCACGGGCCTGATCGGCTCGTACATCGTGCTGCGGTTCGGGTCGGCGTGGCCCGACCCGAAGACGCAGCTGAACATCTGGCTGACGGCGGGCAACACGTTCATCCTGATCTGTTCCTCGGTGACCATGGTCAAGGCGCTCGAGTGGATCCAGCGGGGTGACACCCGCAAGATGAAGCTCTTCATGTGCCTGACGCTGCTCGGGGGCTCGATCTTCCTGAGTGTGCAGGTCTTCGAGTACCGGCACCTGCTCCACGAGGGGTTCAACCCGCACGTGTCGCTCTTCGGCTCGACCTTCTACACGATGACGGGGTTCCACGGTTTCCACGTCTTCTGCGGCGTCGTCTGCATCGCGTGGTGCACCGGCAAGGCGTTCCTCGGCAAGTACACGCAGCAGCACCATCTCGGGATCGAGACGCTCGGGCTCTACTGGCACTTCGTCGACCTGGTGTGGATCCTGCTTTTCGCCATCGTGTATCTCATCTGACCCCAGACGGGATTCGACCGTCCCTTGGAAATCACGGATCTTCCCGCCGTCAACGCGACGCTCAACGCGACGTCGGCGGTCCTGCTGATCCTGGCGTATCGGGCGATCCGGAGCCGCGCGATCGAGCGGCACCGCAGGCTGATGCTCGCCACGGCCGCCGTGTCGACGGTGTTTCTGGCCTGCTATCTCTTCTACCACGCCCGCGTCGGGTCGGTGCGGTTCACGGGCCAGGGGCCGGTCCGGGCCGTCTATTTCGGGATCCTGATCACGCACACGATCCTGGCCGCGGCGATCGTGCCGCTCGTCCTGCGCACCCTGTACCTCGGCCTGAAACGCCGGGACCCGCAGCACCGCCGGATCGCCCGCTGGACGTTCCCGCTCTGGCTCTACGTGTCGGTGACGGGCGTCGTGATCTACCTCATGCTGTACCGCCTTTACCCCCCGGGGCCGATTCGGGTAAGGTGATGGGGATGAAATCGGCTGTCCGTGTCGCCGCCGTCATTCTGCTGTTCGCGGTCCTCGTTCCGGCCCTCGCCGCCGCCTGCCCTCTCTGCAAGGACGCCGCGGCGGTTGCGGACAACGGCGGTTCGAACTCGATGTGGCGGGGCATGTACTGGTCGATCCTGCTCATGGTTTCGATGCCCTTCGCGATGGTCGGCGGGCTGATCCTGATGGTCGTGCGCGCGCGCCGGCGCCACGAGGCGTCCCGGCCGACGCCCGCCGCCCCGCTGCCCTTCCCGGATTCGAGCGGAGCCCGTTCCTGAAGCGCACCGCGGCGCTCACGGCCCTGGCGGCCCTCTTCGCGATTTCGCTCGGAGCTGAAAAGCCTGCACCCGTATCGAAGCTCGCTCCCTCGGCCGAGCTCGATGCGCTGGCAGCGGGGATCGCGGCGGAAGCGGTCGAGGAGTTCGGCAAGTCGGGGCTTACCGCCGAGGGCATCTCGATCGCGGTCATCGACCTGTCGCCCGGGCCGGCGGCGGCGTCCCTGCCCTCGGGCGCGTACCGGGGCGACCAGAACTACTACCCCTGCTCGGTCGTGAAGCTGTGCTTTCTTGCCTACTACGAGTCGCAGAAGGAATCGGGAAAGCTCGCCGACAACCCGGAGCTCGTCCGCGCCGTCAGGGACATGATCACGATCTCCTCGAACGACGCGACCGGGTTCGTGGTCGACTCGATCACCGGAACGACTTCGGGCCCGGAGATTGCCGATGCCGCCGAGTGGCGGAAGTGGAAGGGCCGGCGCGATGCCGTCAACGTCCACTACCGCGCGCGCGGCTACACGAACCTGAATGCCAACCAGAAGACCTTCTGCGAAGACGCCTACGGCCGCGAGCAGGCCTTTCGGGACGACGGCAAGAACCGAAATCGGATGACTGCCGCCGAGGCCGCGCAGATCCTCAAGGAAATCGTGCGGGGCGAGGTCGCCGGGCCGAAGTTGACCCAGGAAATGCTGACGCTGCTGTCCCGCACGACCGGACCGGAGAAGCTCGAGGACCTGGAGCTCGAGGACGCGCGCCTGGCGGCCCAGGGGCTCCCGCAGGCCAGCCGCATCTGGGCAAAGTCCGGCGACGCGTACGACTTTCATCACCTCGTTGCCCGCATCGCCCTGCCGAACGGCCGCGAGTTCATCGTCGCCGTCTTCACGAAGGGCGTGAAAGAGGTTCCGGAGATCATCCCGCGCGTGTACGAGAAGGTGGCGGCGCACTTCGCGACGCCCCGCTCTTAGCCGGAGAACCGAATGTTCGGAGCGCGCATCGCGGCCGGCGTCGTCGGCGCGGGGGTCCTCGGCCTGCGCGCGACGATCCGCATCGAGGAGATTCACCCCGAGCGCGAGAGGGACCTCATGGCGAAGGGGGTGCCGTTCGTCTACGCGCTCTGGCACGGTCGGATGGTCCCTTGCATTCTCGCGCGCCGGCACGAGAACATCGTCACGATGGCCTCGCGGTCGAAGGACGGCGAGATCATCGCGCGGTGGCTCGTGAGGAACGGGTACATCCCGGTGCGCGGCTCGACGCGCAAGGGCGGCCTGGCCGCGCTGCAGGAGATGATCGACTACGTTCGCTCCGGCCACCGCGCAGCCTTGACGATCGACGGACCCAAGGGCCCGCCGCGCGTCGCCCAGGCGGGCGTCCTCGAAGTCGCTCGCAAGGCCGGCGCCTGGATCATGCCCCTTGGCGCCGCGAGCAACCGGCCCTGGTTTGCGAAGTCCTGGGACCGCTACCTGGTTCCGAGGCCATTTTCACGCTGCGTCGCCGTTTTCGGCGAGCCGCTCGCGATCCCGCCCCAGATGCCGGACCGCGAGGCGCTCGCCAGGATCGGTGAAGCCGTGGACGCCGCGACCCTCGAGGCGGACCGCGCCGTGGGCGTCGTGCCGCCCCCGCCGTGGGCGTCGTGATTGCCCTGCTCCGGAATAGGAGAAAATAACCCCATGCCGTTCAACCTTCGCAACCGCTCCGTCCTCGAAATGTCCGACTTTTCGCGGGAGGAGATCCGCTTCCTCCTCGATCTCTCGCGGGACTTGAAGCGCGCCAAGTATGCCGGCACGGAAGTGCCGCGGCTGCGCGGCAAGAACCTCTGCCTCATCTTCGAGAAGACCTCGACCCGCACGCGCTGCGCCTTCGAGGTCGCGGCCTACGACCAGGGCATGGGCGTGACGTACCTCGATCCATCCGGCTCGCAGATCGGGCACAAGGAGTCGATCGCCGACACGGCGCGCGTGCTCGGCCGGATGTACGACGCGATCGAGTACCGCGGCTTCAAGCAGACCGTCGTCGAGGAGCTGGCGGACAACGCGGGCGTGCCCGTCTACAACGGCCTGACCGACGAGTCGCACCCGACCCAGATGCTCGCGGACCTCCTGACGATGGAGGAGCACTCGGACAAGCCACTCGACCGGATCGCGTACTGTTACCTCGGCGACGCGCGCAACAACATGGGCAACTCGCTGCTCCTCGTCGGCGCGCGCATGGGTATGGACGTGCGCTTGTGCGCCCCGAAATCCCTCTGGCCGGCGGGCTCGGTCGTCGCTCGCGCCAAGGAGCTGGCCGCGGAGTCGGGAGCTGAGATCCTGCTGACCGACGACCCGAAGAAGGGCGTCAAGGGCTGCGACTTCCTGCATACCGACGTCTGGGTCTCGATGGGCGAGCCCGCCGAGAAGTGGGCCGAGCGCATCCAGCTCCTGAAAAAGTACCGCGTCACGGCCGCGCTGATGGAGGCGACCGGCAACCGGCGAACGAAGTTCATGCACTGCCTGCCCGCCTTCCACAATCGCGAGACGACCAAGGGCGAGGAGCTCTTCCGGAAGTTCGGCCTCGAGGGCCTCGAGGTTGCCGAGGACGTCTTCGAGTCGCCCGCCTCGGTCGTGTTCGACCAGGCCGAGAACCGCATGCACACGATCAAGGCCATCCTGGTCGCGACGCTGGGGTAGAAAGCGCAGCGATGCCGACCTCCGCTCTCGAGCTCGTGCAGCGGGCCAACCGGGCGCGGCACGAGGATCGGCTGGACGACGCGCGCCGCGATCTGGCCGAGGCGGTCGCGCTCTTCCGGCGGTCGGGGGCGCCGCCGGAGCTGGCGCAGGCGCTGAAGGCGCTCGGCCAGATCGAGCGGGACCTCGGGCACGGCGACGCGGCCCTCCTCCTGTACGAGGAGGCGGCCGTGATCTACCGGAGGACGGCCGATCCGCTCGCCCTCGCGCACACGGTGCGGCACGTCGGAGACATCCACCGCGGCGCCGGCCGCGCGGACCTCGCCGCGCTCTGCTACCACGAGGCGTTGACGCTCTACCGATCGAGCGATCGGAGCGATCCGCTCGACCTGGCCAATGCCCTGCGACCGCTCGCGATCCTCAAGGAGAGGGCGGGAAACGCGGAGGCGGCGGCCGCCCTGTGGCGGGAGGCCCGGGACCTGTACGCGCGCGCAAACGTTGCCGAGGGCGTCGCGGAGTGCGCGGCCCGGCTCGAGGGCATGGGCGCCTGAAGGCGAGGTGACGCATGGCCGTCCGCATCGTCCGTCTCGGATCGCCCCGCGGAAAGGGGGAGGGGCTGCGCATCGGGACGGTGCGCCGCCCTCCGCGGGGCGTGCCGAAGCACGAGTTCGCGTCGCGCAATTTCTACGACGTGTGGCTGCCGAACCTGGCGCCGTCGGAGGCGCTGCTCAAGCGGGCCCTCAAGGCCGAGGACCTGCAGGCATGGCGGTCCTTCGCCCGGAGTTACCGGTCGGAGATGAAGCGGCCCGAGACGAGCCGCGTCCTGGATCTCCTGGCCGCCCTGTCGGGCGACGCGGACTTTTCGGTGGGCTGCTACTGCGTGGACGAAAGCCGCTGCCACCGTTCGATCCTCCGGGCGTTGCTCGAGGAGCGGGGCGCGAAGATCGATTGAGTGCGGTGCGGGAGGTGGCCCGCAAGAGGACCCGAAGGCAGAGTGCGCGCATGAGATTGGAACGACCCGCGCGGGCCCGAATGCGATCGGGTCTTCGAAAGATTCGTTCCCCGCGTCCCCGAGGGGGAGGCGCTCACGAGAGGGTTCCCTCCGATGGCGGCCCGATCAGCCAGGAAAGGTGGGAGCGGATGTCCTCCGGCCATTTCGTGGCGAACGCGTTGAAGCGCTCGTGGTCGCCCGCGAACAAGGCCCGCGCGGCCTCCTCGAAGCCGGCACGATCCCCCGCGAGGACGGACATGACGCGGTAGGCGGCATCGCGTCTTTCCCGCGAGCCCTCCTCGGGATCGACGCGCCGGCTGGCGTCGTCGATCAACCGCCTGAGCGCCGCCGAGGCGCCGCGCGGCTGGAGCTCCAGCCACGCCCAGTGCCGTGGCAGCAGGGTGACCTCGCGGCTCTCGACACCGAGCCGCGGCCGTCCTGGGCCCTTCGGCGCTTCCCGCGCCCTCACGCGTTCGAGGACGTCGTCCAGCGAGCCACGAAGATCGAAGTCGACCTGCCGGCCCGTCTTGTTCTCGAAGATCAGCAGCGGCCCGTCTCGATCATCGAAATGGTCGAGCTTGATAGCCGCGAGCACATCGACGAGCGGACCGCGATGAACGAGGCGCTCTGCGGCGAATGCCGCGTACGATTCCTGATTCGACATTCGTGAATAATAACTGCCGGGTATAATTATGTCAATTAAAACAGGGTAAAATACCGCAGAGGCATAATGCGCGCATGAAAATCGAACGACCCGCTCCCGGCGAATACCACAAGGCCTTCGAGCGCTACATCGCGCTCGTGCCCGAGGACGACGCGCTTCCGGTGCTCGCGCGGCAACCGGCGCACCTGCGCGCGGCGATGGAGAAGCTCTCCGGCGACCGCGCTGGATTCCGTTACGCCCCGGACAAGTGGAGCATTCGCGAGGTTGTCGGCCACTTCACCGATGCGGAACGGGTCTTTGGCTTTCGGGCCCTGACCTTCGCGCGCGGGGACAAGACGGCCCTGCCCGGCTTCGAGGAGAACGACTATGCCGCCTCGGCAGGCCACGACCGCTATGCGCTGCCCGACCTGGTCGCGGAATTCGAGGCCCTGCGCCGCAGCCACGTCTCCATGCTCGCGCACCTCGACCCGGCCGCGGTCGCGCGCGTCGGCACGGCCAACGGCAGCCCCACGTCGGTGCGGGCGATCGCGTTCATCATGGCGGGTCACGTGCGGCACCATCTCGGGGTGCTCGCCTCGAAATACGGCGTCCCGGCGGTGTCCTGATCGTCCCTTTCCGACTCTGACATGATGTCCGGCGGTCGCGGCGAAACGGGCGCTGGCGCGGCCCCTCTTTCGCGCCCGGGGGAGATTTTCATGAAGCGGATCGAACGGTTTCGTGCGCGGGTCCTGTTTGCCCTGGGCGTGGGCGCGATGCTCCTTCCCGGTTCGGCGGCCGGCCAGGCCGCGGCGGCCCCGAAGTACCCGGCCCTGCCGAGCGAGATGCCCGCGACGTTGAAGCCCGCGGAAACGGGCTTCGACTACGTCCGGCGCGACCTCATGATCCCGATGCGGGACGGCGTGAAGCTGCACACGGTCATACTCGTGCCCAAAGGCGCGAAGGGGGCCCCGATCCTGCTGACGCGCACGCCCTACGACGCGACAGTGCTCACGACGCACGCCCAGAGCCCGCACCTCGGGCCCTCGCTGTACGGCTACGACAACGCCACCGACGTGATCGTCGAGGACGGCTACATCCGCGTCGTCCAGGACGTGCGCGGCAAGTACGGCTCGGAGGGGGACTACGTGATGAACCGCCCCCTGCACGGGCCGCAGAATCCGACGCCGGTCGATCACGCCACCGACACATGCGACACGATCGACTGGCTCGTGAAGAACCTCCCCGAGTCCAACGGCAAGGTCGGGATCCTCGGCATCTCCTACGACGGATTCCTGCCGCTGATGGCGCTCGTCAATCCGCATCCCGCGCTGAAGGTGTCGGTCCCGATGAACCCGATGGTCGACGGCTGGATGGGCGACGACTGGTTCCACAACGGCGCCTTTCGCCAGCAGGGCATGCAGTACATCTACGAGCAGGAAGCCACGCGCAAGAACGATGCGAAGTGGTGGCGGGGCCACTACGACGACTACGACATGTTCATGGACGCGGTCTCGGCGGGGGAGCTCGGGCGGCGCCACGGCCTCGAGCAGGTCGGCTTCTGGCGCAAGATCCTGGAGCACCCGAGCTACGACGCCTTCTGGCGGGACCAGGCCGTGGACAAGATCCTCGCCGGCCAGCCCCTGAAGGTCCCGGTCATGCTCGTGGACAGCCTCTGGGACCAGGAAGACATCTACGGCGCCATCGCGGTTTACAAGGCCATCAAGCCGAAGGACACGGGCAACGACAAGGTGTTCCTGGTCATGGGCCCGTGGCATCACGGGCAGGAGATCGGAGACGGCAGCGCGCTCGGCGCCATCAAGTTCGGGAGCGACACGGCGCTGTCGTTTCGCCAGGACGTCCTGCGGCCGTTCCTCGCCCAGTACCTGAAGGACGGCGCGCCCAAAGCGGACGTCTCGCCGGTCACGGCCTTCGAGACCGGAACCAATGCGTGGCGGCGGCTGCCCGCGTGGCCGGCCGGCTGCGCGAGCGGCTGCGCAGTGAAACCGACGCCGGCATACCTGTCCTCGGGCTCCCGGCTCGTTCTCTCGGCGCCGCCCGCGGGCGGCGCGGCGTACTCCGAGTACGTCTCCGATCCGGCGCGACCCGTGCCCTACCGCCCCCGGCCGGTGGACAACAGCGGCACAGACTGGGCCAAGTGGCTCTCCGACGACCAGCGCGAATCGTCGGGCCGCACCGACGTCGCGGTCTTCGTGTCCGACGTGTTGGCGGCCCCGGTGAAGATCAGCGGGCAGCCCATCGCGAACCTGATCGCATCCACGAGCGGCACGGACTCCGACTGGGTCGTCAAGGTGATCGACCTCTATCCCCCCGAGGTCGCGGGGGACCCCGGCATGGGCGGCTACCAGCTGATGATCTCGGCGGACATCTTCCGGGGCCGCTATCGCGAGAGCCTCGAGACGGCAAAGCCGCTCGCCGCGAACGCGCCGCTGCCCTACCGCTTCGAGCTGCCGACGGCCAATCACGTCTTCCGTCCCGGCCACCGGATCATGGTGCAGGTGCAGTCGAGCTGGTTCCCGCTCTACGACCGCAACCCGCAGACGTTCGTCCCCAACATCTTCTGGGCGAAGCCGGAGGACTACAAGGCCGCCACGCAGCGCGTCTACCACGCGCCGGACAACGCGAGCTTCATCGAGCTGCCGCTCGTCGTCATTCCGTGAAGCCCGGATGAGGTACGTCGCGTTCCTGCGCGCAATCAACGTGGGCGGCCGCACGGTCAAGATGGACCGCCTGCGGAGCCTGTTCGAGGAGCTGCGGTTCTCCGAGGTGGAGACGTTCATCGCGAGCGGCAACGTGATCTTCACGGCCGCCTCGCGCAGCCCCAAAGCACTGGAAGAGAGGATCGAGCGCCACCTGAAGGAGAGGCTCGGGCACGTGGTGCCGGCGTTTCTGCGCACGCCCGCCGGGCTCGCCGAGGTCGCGCGGCAGAAGCCCTTCGGCAGAGTCGAGCTCAGCCCGAAGGGCGCCTTCCTGTACGTGGGATTTCTGAAGGAGGCGCCGGGCACCGCCGTCAGGCGGCGGGTGATGGAGCTCGGCTCCGAGACGAACGCGTTCCATGTCCGCGGCCGGGAGGTCTACTGGCTCTGCCGGAAGAGATCGATGAAAGCCCTGACCTGCATGGCGCGGCTCGAAAGGGCGCTCGGCGCGCCCGTCACCTTCCGCATGGAGACGACCGTCGTCAAGCTCGCCGCCCGGCACGCATAGCCCACCCCCCTTGAGGGGCTACGCCGGCGGAGGCGCGGGCGGCCGGTGCTTCTCGAGCCGTCCGATCGGGCCGAGAATGATCCAGCCGAGGATCGCGCCGATGGCCGGAAGCCAGATGTGACCGAGCCCCGCTCCGGTCCCGACGGCGGCGGTCATCCAGATGCTCGCCGCGGTCGTGAGGCCGTGGACCTCCGCGCGGTTGCCGATCTTCATGATCGTGCCCGCGCCGAGAAAGCCGACCCCGGCCACGAGGCCCTGGATGACGCGGCTGACGTCCGGGGCGGTCGCGCCCGACTCGATCGCCGCCAGGACGAAGAAGGCCGCGCCGAGGCTGACGAGCATGTGCGTGCGCAATCCTGCCGGGCTGTGGACGCGCTCGCGCTGCAGGCCGATCACGGCCCCGAACAGCGCGGCCAGGCCCAGGCGGACGACGGAGACGAGCAGGATGTGTTCGGTCGACCACTGGAAGATCGGAACGTCGCTCGCGCCCATCTCAAGCCGCCGAATGATGCATGGGCGTGGCGCCCATCAGTCGTCCGGTCCCACCATCTTCTCGGGCCGGACCTCGCGGTCGAAGTCTTCGGCCGTGATGTGCCCCAGGGAAAGCGCCGCCTCCTTCAAGGTCGAGCCGTCCTTGTGCGCCTTCTTGGCGATCGCGGCCGCCTTGTCGTAGCCGAGCTTCGGGGCCAGGCCCGTCACGAGCATGAGCGAGCGGCCGACGTGCTCCCGGATGCGCTCGTGGTCGGGCTCGATGCCCCGCGCGCAGTGCTCCTCGAAGGAGTCGCAGGCGTCGGCGAGCAGCCGGATCGAGCGCAGCACGTTCGAGATGATGAGCGGCTTGTAGACGTTCAACTCGAAGTTGCCCGAGGCCCCCCCGATGGTCACGGCGACGTCGTTGCCGAAAACCTGCGCGCAGACCATGGTCAGGGCCTCGGACTGCGTCGGGTTGACCTTGCCCGGCATGATCGAGGAGCCGGGCTCGTTTTCCGGGATCCGGATCTCGCCCAGCCCCGAGCGGGGGCCGGAGGCGAGCCAGCGCACGTCGTTGGCGATCTTCATGAGCGCCGCGGCGAGCGTGCGGATTGCGCCGTGGGCATGCACCAGCGCGTCGTGCGCGGCCAGGGCCTCGAACTTGTTGGGCGCGGTGACGAAAGGCTGGCCCGTGAGCTTCGCGATCTCCTTCGCCACCCGGTGGCCGAAGTCCTTCGGTGCGTTCAAGCCCGTGCCGACCGCGGTGCCGCCGAGCGCGAGCTCCTGCAGGTGGGGCATGGCGGCCTCGATGTGCTCGAGGCAGTGGTCGAGCTGGGAGACCCAGCCGGAGATCTCCTGACCCAGCGTCATGGGAACGGCGTCCTGGAGATGCGTGCGGCCGATCTTCACGATGCCTGCGAACTCCTTCGCCTTGCGGTCGAGCGTGTCGCGGAGGTGTCGCACGGCGGGCAGGAGGCGGTGCCGGATCTGCTCGACCGCCGCGATGTGCATCGCCGTGGGGAACGTGTCGTTGGAGGACTGGCTCCTGTTGACGTCGTCGTTGGGGTGGACCGGCTTCTTCGAGCCCATCTCGCCGCCGAGGATCTCGATGGCGCGGTTCGAGATCACCTCGTTGGCGTTCATGTTGGTCTGCGTTCCGCTGCCCGTCTGCCAGACGACCAGCGGAAAGTGGTCGTCGAGCCGGCCCGCGATCACCTCGTCCGAGGCCTGGATGATGGCCTTCGCCTTCTCCGGAGGCAGGACACCCCGTTCGGCGCTCACGGTCGCGCAGGCCTTCTTGAGGATCCCGAGCGCCCGGATCATCTCGCGCGGGAAGCGTTCGCCGCCGATCTTGAAGTGCGCCAGCGAGCGCTCGGTCTGGGCGCCCCAGTATCGGCCCGCGGGCACCTCGATCTTGCCCATCGTGTCCGATTCGGTGCGGGTCTTCCTGCTGTCGGTCATCTCGGGCTCCTAGCCGCTGCCGCCGTCGCCGCCGGACGCGCGGCGGCCCGACGTGGCGCTCGCCTTCACGAAGTCGGCGTTCATGCGGGCGATGAACTCGACGCGGATGCCCTTGGGGCAGGCGGCCTCGCACTCGCCGTGGTTGGTGCACGAGCCGAAGCCCTCCGCGTCCATCTGCGCGACCATGTTGCGCGCGCGGTCCCAGCGTTCGGGCTGGCCCTGCGGCAAGAGCGCCAGCTGCGAGATCTTCGCGCCCACGAACAGCATGGCCGATGCGTTCGGGCAGGCGGCCACGCAGGCGCCGCAGCCGATGCAGGCGGCGGCATCCATGGCGAGGTCGGCGTTCTCCTTGCGGACCGGAAGCGAGTTGCCGTCGGGCGCGCTCCCGGTCGGGACGGCGACGAAGCCGCCCGCGGCGATGACCCGATCGAAGGCGCCGCGGTCGACGACGAGGTCCCGGACGACCGGGAACGCCTCGGCGCGCCAGGGCTCGATCGTGAGCGTGTCGCCGTCATGGAAGGTGCGCATGTGGAGCTGGCAGGCGGTGGTCCTGGCGCGGGGCCCGTGCGGGCGCCCGTTGACGACGACGCCGCAGGTGCCGCATATGCCCTCGCGGCAGTCGTGGTCGAACGCGATCGGGTCCTGGCCCTTCTCGATCAGGCCCTCGTTGACGACGTCGAGCATCTCGAGGAAGGACATCTCCTCGCTGATGCCGGTGGCGGCGTAGGTGACGAAGTCGCCCTTCGCCTTCGCGTTCTTCTGCCGCCAGACCTTGAGGGTGATGTTCATTTGTAGCTCCGCACCGCGAGCTCGACGTTTTCGTAGACCAGTGGTTCGACGAGCCGGTTGGGCTTCTTCCCGTCGCCGGTGTACTCCCAGGCGGCGACGTGGCAGAAGTCCTGGTCGTTGCGCTTGGCCTCGCCGTCGGGCATCTGGTGCTCGGTCCGGAAGTGGCTGCCGCAGGACTCGTCGCGCTCGAGCGCATCGAGGCACATGAGCTCGCCGAGTTCGAGGAAGTCGGCCACGCGGCCGGCGAGCTCGAGCGACTGGTTGAGCTCGGCGCCTGAGCCCGGCACCGTGACGTTTTTCCAGAACTCCTCGCGCAGTCCCGGGATCGTGCCGATGCCGTGCTCGAGGCCCTTGCGTTCCCGTGCCATCCCGCAGTGCTCCCACATGATCTTGCCGAGCTCCCGGTGGAAGGAGGTCGCGGTCCGCTTGCCGCGGATCGAGAGCAGGCGTTGCGTGCGGTCGGCCACGGCCTTTTCGGCGGCCCGCACCTCCGCGTGGTCGGCCGGGACCGGCGCGAACTTCTCGCGCGCGAGGTAGTTGCCGATCGTGTAGGGGATGACGAAGTAGCCGTCGGCCAGGCCCTGCATCAACGCGGATGCGCCCAGCCGGTTGGCTCCGTGGTCGGAGAAGTTGGCCTCGCCGAGCACGAAGAGGCCCGGGATCGTGCTCATCAGGTTGTAGTCCACCCACAGCCCGCCCATCGTGTAGTGGGAGGCGGGGTAGATGCGCATCGGGACCTTGTAGGGGTTCTCGTCGGTGATGCGCTCGTACATCTCGAAGAGGTTGCCGTACTTCTCCTCGATCTTGTCCCGGCCGAGCCTTTCGATGGCCGCCTGGAAATCGAGGTAGACGCCAAGCCCGCTCGGCCCGACGCCGCGGCCCTCGTCGCAGACCCGCTTGGCCGCGCGCGAGGAGATGTCGCGGGGCGCCAGGTTCCCGAAGCTCGGGTACATCCGCTCCAAGTAATAGTCGCGCTCGGCCTCCGGGATCTGCCCGGGAGCGCGCTTTTCGCCCTTCGCCTTTGGCACCCAGATCCGGCCGTCGTTGCGCAGCGACTCGCTCATGAGCGTCAGCTTCGACTGGTACTCGCCCGTGACCGGGATGCAGGTCGGATGGATCTGCGTGAAGCAGGGGTTGGCGAAGGCGGCGCCCTTCTTGTAGGCCCGCCAGATCGCCGTGCCGTTGCACCCCTTGGCGTAGGTCGCGAGATAGAAGACGTTGCCATAGCCCCCGGTCGCCAGGCACACGGCGTCGGCCATGTGCGTCTCGACCTCGCCCGTGACCATGTCGCGCACGACGATGCCGCGCGCCCGGCCGTCCACGACGATGAGCTCCTGCATCTCGTGGCGCGAGTACATCTCGACGGAGCCCAGACCGATCTGCCGCTCGAGCGCCTGGTAGGCGCCCAGCAGCAGCTGCTGCCCGGTCTGGCCGCGCGCGTAGAACGTGCGCGAGACCTGCGCGCCGCCGAAGGAGCGGTTGTCGAGCAGCCCCCCGTACTCGCGCGCGAACGGCACGCCCTGCGCCACGCACTGGTCGATGATGTTGCCCGAGACCTCGGCGAGGCGATAGACGTTGGCCTCGCGGGCGCGGAAGTCTCCCCCCTTCACCGTGTCGTAGAAGAGCCGGAACACGCTGTCGCCGTCGTTGTGGTAGTTCTTGGAAGCGTTGATGCCGCCCTGGGCCGCGATCGAGTGCGCGCGGCGGGGCGAGTCCTGGTAGCAAAAGCACTTGACGTTGTAGCCGAGCTCGGCCATCGACGCGGCGCCGCCCGCGCCGGCCAGGCCCGATCCGACCATGATGACCGTGTACTTGCGCTTGTTGGCGGGGTTGACGAGCTTCATCTCGAAGCGGTGCTTGTCCCACTTCTTCTCGAGCGGCCCGGAGGGGATGCTGGACTTGAGTTCCACGGTGGGCCTCCTCGGGCTACTTCACGATCCCGGCGAGCACGGCCAGGGGGAATGAGACGTTGCCGATGACGATGATCGCGGCGAAGATCCAGGCCCCGACGTGCGCCATGCGGATGTAGCGAGGGTGGGAGACCCCGAGGGTCTGGAACATGCTCCAGACTCCGTGCCGCAGGTGGAGCCCGAGCGCGAGCATCGCGAGAATGTAGAAGAGCGAAACCGGGACACTCTGGAAGCCGGCGACGAAGTTATGGTAGACGTCGCCCTCGATGAAGCTCGGGTGCGCGGCGCCGGTCGTCAGATGCAGCAGGTGGTAGATCACGAAGAGCAGGAGGATGACGCCGCCCCAGCGCATCGTGCGCGAGGCGTAGGTGGATTCCTTCCACTTCTGCTGCCGGTAGCCCTCGGGGCGCGCGCGGCGGCTGTCGAGCGTCAGGGACGTCGCCGACCAGATGTGCAGGAGGACGGCGACGAGCAGCACGGACCGGAAGATCCAGATTCCGGCGCCGTGCAGGAACTCGCGCAGGAAGACCCCGTAGTGGTTCAGGGCCGCGGGCCCGAGGTAGACCTGCAGGTTGCCGATCATGTGGACGAAGACGAACCCGACGAGGATCGCGCCCGTGACGGCCATGATGACCTTGCGGCCGATCGACGAGCCGGCGAATCCTCTGGTTGCCAACATCCGCGTCGCCTCCCGGCGGGCTCGATGACCCCGCCCTCCGGATTATATGCAGGCGACGCGGCGTGGCGGCTGGTGTTTCCAGGCTGGAATGTGGCGGTGGGGCCCGCCTGTTTTCTCTTCGGATGAGGCGATTGCTTCTTGCGGGATCGCTATTTCTATGGGCCGCGCCGCCGGGGCTCTCGGCGGCCGGGTCCGACGACCCGCGCCCGCTGCCCGAAACGGCCGCCTTCATCGAGGAGGTCCGGCAGAATCTGCGCAGCGACCGCCAGCTCCTCGAGCAGTACACGTTCACGGAAAAGCGCGTCGAACAGCGGCTCGACGGCAAGGGCGCCGTCAAGAAGACGAAGACGGACGTCTACGAGGTCTACCCCTCGCTCGAGTCGGGCAGGATGTACCGCCGGCTCGTCGCGCGCGACGGCGTGCCGGTCCCGGAGAAGGAGCTCGCCGAACAGGACCGCAAGCACGAGGCACGGGTTGAGAAGGCCGAGCGCCGGAGCGCCGAGGATGACGAGGACCGGCGCGAGGAGGAGCGCATCGTCGAGGAGCTTCCCCGGATCTACGAAGTCGGAATCGTCGGCCGCGAGACGATGGACGAGCGCTCCGTGATCGTCGTGGCGTTCGCGCCCCGGCCCGGGTACAAGGCCGTCACCAAGGGCGGCAGGTTTCTTCAGAAAATCACCGGGCGCGCCTGGGTGGACGAGGAAGACCGGCAGCTCGTGCGCGTCGAGGCCAGGCTCCTCGACAACCTCGGCGTCGGCCCCGCCGGCATCGTGCGGCTCCAGAAGGGGGCGACCTCCTACTTCCATCGCCGCAAGGTCAACGGCGAGATCTGGCTGCCGTCGGATGCCCGCTTCACCGGCGCCGCAAAGGTCCTGCTCTTCTTCGGCGGCGGCATCGACGCCGTCTTCGAATACGGCGACTACAAGAAGTTCACCGTCTCCACCGAGACGGCGATCCAATAAGGGGTCAGGTCTGGATTCTTCGGCTTTTGAGAGTCAGGCGCCGAGGCTGACGCGAGGGAGGCGAAATTCCGAAGAATTCAGACCTGACCCCGATCCCCGCTCCACCCGGCGGTAGTCGGAGTCGCGCTCGAAGGGCTCGCGGCCGGATTCGCGGATGATGCGCTCGAAGTCGCTGCGGGTCATGCCGGAGGCGGTCGTCGCGCCGGCGGCGTGCGTGATGATCTCGTCCACGACCGTTCCGACGAGATCGTCCGCCCCGAAGAAGAGCCCCACCTGCGCGAGCCTGGTCCCGATCTGGATCCAGTAAGCCTTGATGTGCGGGACGTTGTCGAGGAGCAGGCGCGAGGCCGCGATGACGCGCAGGTCGAGCTGCCCGGTCGAGGCCGGCAGGTGGGCCAGGGGCGTGTTGTCCGGGTGGAACGCCAGCGGAATCAGCCCGGGGATCCCCCCGGTCTCGTCCTGCAGGCCGCGCAGGCGCAGCAGGTGGTCCACGCGCTCCTCGGCCGTCTCGACGTGCCCGTAGAGCATCGTCGCGTTGGTCCGCACGCCCTGACGGTGGCACTCGCGCGCCACCTCGAGCCAGCGCTCGCCCGAGATCTTGTTCCTGCAGATGATGTCGCGCACGCGCCGGGCGAAGATCTCGGCGCCGCCGCCCGGGCACGAGTCCATTCCCGCGTCCTTCAATTCGCGGATCGCCGCGCCGAGCGGCCGCCGGCCGATCTGCGCGATCCAGTCGAGCTCCACCATCGTCCACGCCTTGAGGTGCACGCCCGGAAACTTCGCCTTCAGCGCCCGCAAGAGCCCCGTGTAGTACTCGAACGGCCACGTCGGGTGCAGCCCGCCGACGATGTGGAACTCGGTGACCGCCTCGCCGTAGCCCTTGCCCGCCTCGGCGACGCACTCGTCGATCGCCATCTCGTAACCGCCCGGCTCGTTGACCTTCTTCGCCCAGGCACAGAGGGCGCAGTCCACCCAACAGAGGTTGGTCGGGTTCAGGTACCGGTTGACGTTGTAGAAGGCCAGGTTGCCATGGTGCTTCTCGCGGACGTGATTGGCCAGACGCCCGAGGCCGAGGAAGTCCCGCGTCGCAAAGAGCGCGACGCCGTCTTCGAAGGAGAGACGCTCGCCGCCGAGGACCTTCTCCGCGATCGGCGCGAGGTCCGAGCCGCCGAAGGTCGAAAGCAGCTCCGTCACGGGATGGCGGGCTTGGTGACCGCCTGGAAGGGATCCTGGGAGACCGGGGCGACGTCGTCGACGAAGGGCGTCAGGTACCCGTAGCAGTCCCAGCAGTACTTCTCTTCCGCCTTGAACTGGAAGTCCACGACGCGGCCCACCGCGGGAAAGTCCAGGATCTCCTTGCCGCAGCGGTGGCACATGTCCTTCTGCCCCTTGATCAGCCGCCAGACCGGTCCCATGAGTACCCCCGCCGAGAATGCTATCAAGTTTCGAGCAGGCGTCCCCGGTGTGTCCGGATCCCGAAAATCGCGAGCGCCACACTGGCGACGAGCGCGATCGCCGCTCCGATCAGGAATGCGGCATGCGGCCCGAACATCTTCCACCAGACCCCGAACAGCACCGAAGCCGGCAGCGACGCCAGGCCGATGCACGCGTGGAAGGCCCCGAACGCCCGGCCGCGAACGTGTGCGGGCACGAGGTCCGCAACGAGCGCGCGCTCGGCCCCCTCGGTCAGGGCGTAGAAGAGCGCATAGAACGCGAAGAGGCCCCAGAGCTGCGTCGGGCCGGCAACGTACGCGAAGCCGACGTAGGAGATCGCGTAGACGACCCACCCGGCGATGATCGTGCGCGCCCGCCCCAGGCGGTCCGCCAGGACGCCGCCCGGAACGCCCGCGGCCGCCTTGACGCCGTGGAAAACCGCCCAGAGCAGCGGGAGCTGCCAGATCGGCATGCCCGTGTCGCTGGCCCGCAGGAGCAGGAAGGCGTCGGTCGAGCTCGCGAGCGTGAAGAAGACGAAGATTCCGATGGCGGCCCAGAACACTCGCGGAAGCGGGCCGGCGGGCGGGGGAGCTTCGCGCGGAACGGGCGGCTCGCGCCTGGGCGTTTCCCGCAGACGGAAGATCAGGAGCAGCACGGCCAGGATGCCAGGGACCGCGGCGAGCAGAAAGACCGAGCGCTCGTCCTCGAAGACGAACTTGAGAAGGAAGGCTGCGAGCAACGGCCCGGCCGTGGCGCCTGCGTTGTCCATGGCGCGCTGCAGGCCGATAGGCGCGGCCGCGGTGCTCCGGCGCGACCATGTCCGCCAGAAGCGCGTCGCGCGGCGACGTGCGAATGCCCTTGCCGACGCGGTCTGCGAACCGGATCGCCAGCACCTGTCCCCAGCTCGCGGCCAGTCCGACGAGCGGCCGCACCACGGCCGCGATCGAATACCCGGCGACCACCATCGGCTTCCTGCGCCGAACGCGGTCCGACCACCAGCCCGAGAGCATCTTCATGAAGGAGGCCGTCGCCTCCGCCACGCCCTCGATGAGCCCGATCGCCGCGGGCCCGGCGTGGAGCGTGCGCGTCAGGAAGCCGGGCAGAAGCGGAAAGATCATGTCGGAGGCCACGTCCGACAGGAAGGAAACCCAGCCGAGAAGCAGGACGCCGGGTTCTATTCGTTGCTTCTGCCTGTATGCCATATTTAATTATGAATATTTAATATCTTGCCTAATTTTATTAGGAAAGCTTATCCCGTGCCGTCTCATCATAATCGCCGCGTGCGGCTCCACTCCTCGGATTCCTTCATTCTCGGCACCTACGCCCTCAAGGAGACCGACCGCATCGTCTCCTTTCTCACGCGCGACGCCGGCAAGAAACGCGGCGTGGCCCGGGGCGCGCGCCGCCCGAAGAGCATTTTTTCGGGTGCGCTCGAGCCGATGACGGAAGCCCGCGTCGTGTACTACGAGAAGGAAAGCAGCGACCTCGTTTCCATCAACGCCGCGGATCCGATCCGGCCCTCGTTCGCCCTCTCGAGCGAGCTCGAGAAGGCGCTGCTCCTCTCGACGCTGGCCGAGAGCCTCGAGACCTTCGTCTCCGAGTCCGATCCGGCCGAGCCCTTCTACCGCCTCGCCCGCCACGCCATGGACGCGCTCTTCGCCGGGGCGCCGGCGGCGCTCGCCGCCGCGTACTTCGACGTCTGGATCTTGAAGCTCTCCGGCCTCTTCCCCTCACCGCGCGAATGCGCCGGCTGCGGACGGCCGCTCGAGGACACGGACCCGCTCCTCTACGACGAGTCACGCCCCGGCTTCGTCGGCGCCGAGTGCCGCCGCGGCGAAGTCCTGCGACTGACCCCGGACGCGCGCCGGACCCTCTTTGCCTTCCTGTCCGGCCCGCTCGATCCCGACTCGCGGCCGAAAGGCCTGCCCGAGATCAGCCGCGTCGCGCGCCTGGCCCGCCGGCACTTTCTGGGGCACGAGCTGAAGTCCCAGCGCGTGCTGGCGGAGGTCCTCGGGTAGACGAGGCCGCGCAACGTGGCTCGGCCCGCGACCGCCTTTATGAAACGGCCAGCTCCAGCCGTTTGAGTTTCAACCGGTCGATGCCGCCGGCGTGCTGCCAAGGCGCATGCGCGCGGGCATCGTGCACCGGGACCTGAAGCCGGAAAACGTCATGGTGACCGAGGACGGGCTCGTCAAGATCCTGGACTTCGGTCTCGCGAAGCTGACGCAGCCGGACCCGAGCGGCGGCGGCGCGACGCAGGCGCCGACGGTCATCGGGCGCGACCGACGCGGGAGTCATCCTGGGAACCGTCGGTTACATGTCGCCCGAGCAGGCGACGGGCGCGTCGATCGACTTCCGGTCGGACCAGTTTTCGTTCGGTTCGATCCTCTACGAGATGGCGACCGGACGGCGCGGCTTTCGCTGCGCGCCTCGGCGCCCCAGACGCTGACGGCGATCATCCACGACGAGCCCGAGCCGATCGCCGCGCTTGAACCTCAGGATGCCGGCGCCGGTTGCGTTGGGTCGTCGAGCGATGCCTCGCCAAGGACCCGCGGAACCGTTACGCCTCGACCGAGGATCTCGCCCGCGAGCTCGCGACGATTCGCGATCATCTCTCTGAAGCAACCACCGCGCGTCGAGGCGTTCCGACGATGGAGCCTGCGTCGAGCGCCGAGGCGCCGCTGGTGGATTCCGGGCGGTCATCGCCGCGGGGATCCTCCTCGCCGCTCGGCATCGTCGCCTGGCGCCTGCGTCAGCAGCGACTACTTCTGGCAGAACCCGCTCGCCGGCGCCCGCTTCACGCGCCTGACCGACTGGGAGGGCTCCGAGGTCGACGCGGCCATCTCGAGCGACGGCAAGTTCGTCGCGTTCCTTTCCGACCGGGACGGTCCCTTCGACGCCTGGGTGACCCAGGTGGGCAGCGACGAGTTCCTCAATCTCACCAGGGGTCAGCTTCCCGAGCTCTACTTCGACCGCCGTCCGCAACCTCGGTTTCTCGGGCGATGACGCCCACGTCTGGTTCCGCATCACGCGTCCCTGGCCGGGACGAGGACACGGCCGACGCGTGGCTCATGCCGACGATCGGCGGCGACGCGCGCCCTTTCATGTCAGACCGCGGTCTCGCTCGCCTGGTCTCCGGATCGCGCGCGCATCGTCTACCAGACGACCGACCCCGGGGATCCCCTCTTCGTCGCCGACCGCAACGGTGCCAATGCCAGGCAGATCTTCATCGACAACGCCGGGGATTCACAACCACTACCCGGCGTGGTCGCCCGACGGACGCTTCATCTATTTCGTCCGCGGAATCAACGAATCCGTTCCGACATGGACGTCTGGCGAATCCCGTCGACCGGCGGCACGGCCGAGCGCCTGACGAATTATCGACTCGCGCGTCGCATACCCTGCGTTTCTCGACGACGCGCACGCTGCTTTTTACGGCGTCCCGCCCGGACGGTTCGGGATCGGGGCTCTACGCCATGGACGTCGACCGGCGGATTCCCCATGCCGTGAGCTTCGGCCTCGAGGAGTACGTCTCGGTCGCGGCGAGCGCCGACGGACGGCGCCTCGTCGCCACCGTCGCGAATCCGACGTCGCATCTCTGGACGGCGCCGATCTCGGATCATGTCGTGGACGACTCGGCCGTGAGTCGCTTTTCTCTTCCCGCCGTGCGCGCGTCGGCTCCGCGATTCGGGCCCGGCTACGTCCTGTTCCTGTCGTCCAAGGGCGGCGCCGATGGGCTCTGGAAGTTCAAGGACGGCGTCGCGACCGAGCTGTGGAGAGGGAGCGAGGGTTCGGTCACCGCCGCGCCGGCGATCTCGCCCGACGGCACCCGGATCTGCTTCGTCGTCCGTGACGGAGAAGCAGTCCCGCCTCCACGTGATGGCGGCGGATGGCACGGGCGCTCGTCGCCTCGCCGGAGTCGCTCGACGTCCGCGATGCCCCGTCCTGGTCTCCGGACGGGAAGTGGATCGCCGTCGTCGCCTCCGAGGGCAAGGAGCAGCCGCTGTTCAAGGTCGCCGTCGACGGCGGAGCTCCGGTGCGGCTGGTCGGCGGGTGTCAACTACGACCCGGTCTGGTCGCCCGATGGCCGGTTCATCGCCTATTCCGAGCATCACGGGGGACCGACGTTCCAGCTGAAGGCGGTCACTCTCGCTCTGGGCGAATGGCGCTCCCGGCTGGGATAAACTGCGGCCAGTGTTTTCCGAGGAGGTCCTCTCCCGTGCCTAGCCGCCGCGGCCTTCCTTCCGAGTCCCACATGAAGCATGACGCCCACTTCGTCGATTCGCTGTCGGAACGCTCCGGCGCATTCACACTGCAGAAGCTCATCCGCGAGCTGACCGCGTTCTGGGAGGGGGAGGGGTGCCTGATCGAGCAGCCCTACGACCTCTTTGTGGGCGCGGGGACGATGCATCCGGCGACGTTCCTGCGGGTGCTGGGGCCGGATCCCTGGCGCTGCGCCTACGTGCAGCCGTCGCGGCGGCCGGCGGATGGCCGATACGGCGAGAACCCGATGCGCCTGGGCAGGCACACGCAGCTGCAGGTGGTCCTGAAGCCTTCGCCGGAAAACGTCCAGGAGATGTACCTGCGCAGCCTCGAGCGGCTGGGTGTCGTGCTCGCGGAGCACGACGTGCGCTTCGAGGAGGACAACTGGGAGTCCCCGACGCTCGGCGCGTGGGGCGTGGGCTGGCAGGTCGTGCTGGACGGGATGGAAATCACGCAGTTCACCTACTTCCAGCAGGCGGGCGGGATCGACCTTTCGCCGGTGACGGCGGAGATCACCTACGGGCTCGAGCGCATCGCGATGTTCCTCTCGAAGGCGAACTCGGTGTTCGACGTGATGTGGAACGACACGCTCTCCTACGGACAGGTGCGCCACCAGGACGAGGTCGAGATGTCGAAGTACAACTTCGAGGTGGCCGACGCGGAGCTGGCGACGCTGATGCTCGACCGGCACGAGAAGGAGGCCCGGCGCTGCCTCGAGGCGGGCCTCGTCATTCCGGCCTACGAGGCCACGCTCGTGTGCTCGCACCAGTTCAACATTCTCGACGCGCGCGGCGCCGTTTCGGCGACCGACCGGGTCGGCATCGTCCGCCGGATTCGCGAACTCGCTTGTGCGTGCGCGCGTGCCTACGTGTCCAGGAAGGAAGGCCAGAAGTTCCCGCTCGCGGAGCCGGAACCGGCGGCTGTTTGAGGGGCCGAACCTCCAACCGATTTCGAAGCACGCTCGAGTGAACATCCAAGACTTCCTTTTAGAGATCCGCACGGAGGAGATCCCGGCGCCGGCGCTGCTGGCGGCGCGCCTGGATCTCGTTCGCCGGCTTGCCGACGCGCTCGCGGAGGAGGGCCTCACGCCGGCCTCGTCCGAGTCGTACGCGACGCCGCGGCGTCTCTCGGCCGTCCTGCGCGGGCTGCCCGAGCGCCAGCAGGACCGGGCCTCGGAAGTGCTCGGCCCTCCGGCGGCCAATGCCTACGACGCCGACGGAAAGCCGACGAAGGCGGCCGAGGGGTTCGCCAGGGCCCAGAAGGTGGACGTCGCGGACCTCGTCGTCGTGGACTCGCCGCGCGGCAAGACCGTGGCCGCGCGCCGGTCCATTTCGGGCCGCGCCGCCGAAGAGGTCCTGGCCGAGGTCGTCCCGCGCGTGGTCGCGAGCCTGACGTTCCCCAAGATGATGCGCTGGGGCTCGGGCGACCGCGCGTTCGTGCGCCCGGTGCGCGGAGTGGTCGCGCTCTTCGGCGAACGCGTGGTTCCCATCGAGCTCTTCGGGGTCGCCGCGTCGGACCAGACCCTCGGCCACCGCGTCCTCTCCGAGGGCGAGATCCGCGTATCCGGCCCCGACGACTACCTCGCGAAACTGCGCCAGGCCTTCGTCGAGCCCGACGGCGAGGCCCGGCGGGTCCAGATTCTCGACCGGGCGCGCAAGCTCGCCGCGGAGGTGGGCGGCCAGATCGAGGCCAACGCGGACCTGGCAAACATGCTCGCGGACCTGGTCGAGTGGCCCGGCCTCGTGCGCGGCGCGTTCGCCCCGGAATTTCTCGAGCTGCCCGAGGAGATCACGGTCACCGCCATGCGGACGCACCAGAAGTACGTCCCGGTGCGCGGGCCCTCGGGCCTGCTGCCGCACTTCATCGCCGTGATGGACAACACGGAAGACCGCAAGGGGTTCATCGCGAAGGGCAGCGAATGGGTCCTGAACGCGCGCCTGGCGGACGCGCGCTTCTTCTTCGAGGCGGACGTGAAGGAGCGGCTCGAAGCGCGCCTGCCCCAACTCTCGCGCCTGACCTTCCAGGACAAGCTCGGTGACTACCGCCAGAAGACGGCCCGCATCCAGGACCTCGCCGAGGAGATCGCCCGGCTGACCGGACGCGCCGATCTCGTGGAGTCCGTGCGCACGGCGGCCCTGCTCTCCAAGGCGGACCTGAACACGCTCGTCGTCAAGGAGTTCACGGACCTGCAGGGCGTGATGGGCGGCATCTACGCGCGCCGGGAGCGGTACCCGGACGCGGTGTGGAAGGCAATCTACGACCAGTACCGGCCGGCCTCGGGGTCGGACGATCCGCCGCGGGAGGCCTCGGGCGCGATCCTCTCGATGGCCGACCGCTTCGACTCGTTGTGCGGGCTCTTCCGGATCGGCCTCGTCCCGACGGGGTCGAAGGACCCCTACGCCCTGCGCCGCGCGGCGCTCGGCATCGCCGCGATCGCCATCGCGCGCAACTGGCGCATCGACTGGCGGCCGGTCGCGCGCAAGGCCCTGTCCCTCCTGCCGGAAAAGCTCGCGGGGCCGGACGACGAGCAGACTCTCGAGGAACTCGGCCGCTTCTTTTCCGAGCGGCTGCGCAGCCTCCTCGAGCGCCGCGGGCACACCCATGACGAGATCTCGGCCGTCCTGAACGTGGGAGTGTGGGATTTCGCCGATACGGCCGATCGGGCGCGCGCCCTCTCGGAGGCCCGCCGCCACATGGACTTCCGCGGTCTCATCATGGCCTTCAAGCGGATCCGGAACATCGTCGGCGCCGAGAGCCCCGGTGCGCCGCGCCCCGAGCACTACCGCGAGGAAGCCGAGCGCCTGCTCGCCTCCGACGTCCTGCAGGCGAAACAGGCGATTGCCGGGTTCGTCGGACAACGGCACTATCGCGAGGCCATGGAGACCATCGCCTCGATCGCCCCGTCGCTCGACCGTTTCTTCGTCGACGTCCTGGTGAACTGCCCCGAGGAAGACCTGAGGCGAAATCGCCTCGCGCTGCTCGCGTCGATCCAGAAGGAGTTTACGAGCCTCGCGGACTTTTCCGAAATCGTGGTGGAAAAATGAAGCGCGTCTATTCGTTCGGCAACGGCGTGGCGGAAGGGGCCGGCCTCGGCAAGGAGACGCTGGGGGGCAAGGGCGCTGGGCTGGCCGAGATGACGGCCCTCGGCATCCCGGTCCCGCCCGGCTTCACGATCGAAACATCCGTCTGCGCCGACGTCTCGCGCGGCGCCTCGCTCGACGGGATCCGCCCCGAGGTGGAATCGGCCCTGAAAAAGCTCGAGCACGACGCCGACAAGCACTTCGGCGACTCCGAGAACCCGCTGCTCGTCTCGGTGCGGTCCGGGGCGCGCTCCTCCATGCCGGGGATGATGGACACGATCCTGAACCTGGGATTGACCTCGCGCACCGTCAAGGGCCTGGCCGCGCGCTCCGGGGACCGGTTCGCCTTCGACTGCCGCCGGCGCTTCCTCGAGATGTACGGCGACGTCGTGCTGCGCGTGCCGCGGCACGAGTTCGAGAAGGCGATGAAGGAGGTCAAGAAGGCGCGCGGCGTCTCCTCCGACGCGGACCTGACCGCGGCCGACCTGGCCGAGATCGTCCGCCGGGACGAGCAGATTGTCCGCCAGCGCACGGGCCACGACTTTCCCGACGATCCGCGCGAGCAGCTCTGGGGCGCGATCGGCGCGGTCTTCCGGTCGTGGGAAAACGAGCGCGCGAAGACGTACCGAAAGCTCCATCACATTCCCGACGACTGGGGCACCGCGGTCAACGTGCAGGCGATGGTCTTCGGCAATCGCGGAGACACCTGCGCGACGGGCGTTGCGTTCACCCGCGACCCCGCCAGCGGCGAGAAGAAGTTCTACGGCGAGTTCCTTCCGAACGCCCAGGGCGAGGACGTCGTCGCCGGGCTGCGCACGCCACGCCCCCTGAACGCCGACGGCTCGGGCCTGTCGCTCGAGGAAACGATGCCGAAGGCGTACGGGGAGCTCCAGCTCGTGCGCGAGCGGCTCGAGAAGCGCTTCCGCGACATGCAGGACCTCGAGTTCACGATCGAGGAGGAGAAGCTGTATCTCCTGCAGACGCGCAACGGGAAGCGGACCGGCTTCGCGGCCGTGCGGATCGCGACGGACATGGTGGACGAGGGCCTGATCGACGCCGAGGAGGCCGTCGCTGCGGGTGGAGCCCGAGCAGCTCGTGCAGCTGCTCGCGCCGATCTTCGACGCGAGGGAGAAGACCGCCGCCGTCAAGGACGGCCGCCTGCTCGGCACCGGCCTGCCGGCCGGCCCGGGCGCTGCCTGCGGCAGGATCGCCCTCACGGCGGAGCACGCGGTGGCGATGGCGTCGAAGGGCGAGACCGTCGTGCTCGTGCGCGAGGAGACGTCGCCCGAAGACATCGCCGGCATGAACGCGGCCGTCGGCATCGTCACGACCCGCGGTGGAGCGACCTCGCACGCCGCCGTCGTGGCGCGCGGGATGGGCAAGACCTGCATCGTCGGCGCCGGCGAGATCACCGTGGACCACGCGCATGGGGAGATCCGGGCCAATGTGAGGGGCCTGAAAGCGGCCGAAGGAGACTGGCTCTCGATCGACGGCACGACGGGCGAGGTGCTGCTCGGCAGGCTCTCGACGCGCCCGTCGGAAGTGCTGCAGGTCGCGATCGAGGGGACGATCAGGCCGGAGGATTCGGCCGTCCATCGCGCGTTCACGCGCATCCTCGAGTGGGCCGATGGCCGGCGCCGGCTCGGCATCCGCGCCAACGCCGACACGCCGAATGACGCGCGGATCGCGCGGCTCTTCGGCGCCGAGGGGATCGGCCTCTGCCGCACCGAGCACATGTTCTTCGAGGCCCGCCGCATCGTCGCCGTGCGCGAGATGATCCTCGCCGAAACGCTCGTCGAGCGGCGCGCCGCGCTCGCGAAGATCCTGCCGATGCAACGCGAGGACTTCCTCGGCATCTTCCGCGAGATGGGCGAACGCCCGGTCACGATCCGATTGCTCGATCCGCCCCTGCACGAGTTTCTGCCGCACGACGACGAGGCGATGGAGAAGACGGCCCACGACCTGGGCGTCCCGATCGAGAAGGTCCGCGAGCGCACGCACGCCCTGAAGGAAACCAACCCGATGCTCGGCCACCGCGGCTGCCGGCTCGGCATCACGAACCCCGAGATCTACGAGATGCAGGTCCGCGCGATCTTCGAGGCCGCGGCTGCGGCGATGCGCGAGGGGCTCCATCCCAACCCGGAGATCATGATCCCGCTCGTCGGCGCGCGGGGCGAATTCGAGCGCCTGCGGGTCCTCGTCGAGGACGCCGCGAAGACGGTCATCGCCGAGGCGGGCCTCGAGATCCCGTACAAGATCGGGACCATGATCGAAGTGCCGCGCGCGGCCCTGCGCGCGAACCGGATCGCGCTCAACTGCGACTTCTTCTCGTTCGGCACCAACGACCTGACGCAGATGACGTACGGATATTCGCGCGACGATGTGGGCACGTTCCTGCCGGTCTACATCGCCGAGGGGATCCTCCCCGAAGACCCGTTCTCGAGCCTCGACCAGTACGGCGTGGGCGAGCTCGTCGCGATCGGCACGCGGCGAGGGCGCGAGGTCAAGCCGAAGTTGAAGGTCGGCATCTGCGGCGAGCACGGCGGCGATCCGCGCTCGATCGAGTTCTTCAACCACGTCGGGCTCGACTACGTCTCGTGCTCGCCGTTCCGCGTCCCGGTCGCGCGGCTGGCCGCGGCGCGGGCCTCGCTCGCCGAGAAGAACGTCGGGACGTCCTCGACGGCATAGGAGAAATAATGCTGACGGTGCTTGCCATGACGGTCCTGCTCGCGGCGACGGCCTCTCCGCAACCCCCGGCGGACCTCGTGTTGCTGTCCGCGAAGATCTGGACCGGAGACTCGAAGAACCCGGAGGCGGAAGCGCTGGCCGTGCGCGACGGGCGCATCGTCGCCATCGGGATGAACCAGGCGATCGAGGCGCTCAAGGGCCCGAAGACCGTCGTCCTGGACGGCAGGTGGCGCCGCGTCGTGCCCGGGTTCATCGATTCCCACACGCACATGTCCGGGGGCGGTTTCGATCTCCTGGCGGTGGACCTGCGCAAGGCAGCCGATCCGGCCGACTTCACGCGGATCCTCGCCGCGTACGCGAAGACGCGTCCGGCGGGGGAGTGGCTGACCGACGGTGCGTGGGACGAGACGCGGTGGACGCCGCCGGTCCTGCCGACGAAGGCGCTGCTCGATCCCGCCACCGGCGACCATCCTGCGTGCCTCTCGCGTCAGGACGGCCACGCGATTGTCTGCAACAGCCTGGCGCTGAAGATCGCGGGAGTGACCGCGGCCACACCCGCTCCGCCTGGCGGCGTGATCGTCAAGGATGCGAAAGGCGAACCGACCGGCGTCTTGAAGGACGGTGCGATGGACCTCGTGTGGGTCAAGCGCCCGCCGCGGTCGCCCGCGGAGATGGCGGCCGCGCTTCGGGCGGCCATGAAGAATGCGGCGAGGTTCGGTGTGACCTCCGTGCAGGACCTGCCGGGCACACCGGCCGACGTGCCCGCCTGGGTTGCCCTGCGGGACGCCGGGGAAATGACCGTGCGGGTCAACTACCGGCCGGCGCTCCCCGACTGGCCGAAGGCGAAAGAGCTCCAGTCCTCGATGAAGAACGACGACTGGTTCCGCATCGGCGGCGTCAAGGGCTTCATGGACGGCTCCCTCGGATCGGGAACGGCCGTGATGTTCGAAGGCTTCACCGACGAGCCGGGAAACCGCGGCGTCTACTCGGCGGAGGCGATCCCGCTCTCGAAGATCGAAGGGCACATCGCGGGCGCGGACAAGGCCGGCCTCCAGGTCGAGGTCCACGCGATCGGCGACCGGGCGAACTCCGATCTCCTCGACATCTATCAGCGCGTCGAGAAGCAGAACGGCCCGCGCGACCGGCGCTTCCGGATCGAGCACGCGCAGCACCTGCGCGCCGCCGACATCCCGCGCTTTGCCGAGCTCGGCGTCATCGCATCCATGCAGCCGTACCACTGCGTCGACGACGGCCGCTGGGCGATGAAGCGCCTCGGCCAGACGCGCGCCCAGGGCACCTACGCCTTCCGCACGCTGCTCGACGACAAGGCCACGCTCGTCTTCGGCTCGGACTGGGACGTCGCCCCGATCTCGCCGATCCTCGGCATCGCGGCCGCCGTCACCCGCCGCACCATCGACGGCAAGAACCCCGACGGCTGGGTCCCGGAGCAGAAGATCTCGGTCGAGGAGGCCCTGCGCGCCTACACCGTCTCGGCCGCCTACGCGGGGTTCGAGGAGAAGGACAAGGGGACGCTCGAGGCCGGAAAGCTGGGCGATTTCGTGATCCTCGCTGCGGACCCGTTCCGCGCGAAGCCCGAGGACCTCGAGAAGATCGAACTCGACACGACCGTCGTCGGCGGCCGGGTCGTGTATTCGCGGTAGGGCGAGGAAAGCTCAGGCAGGCAGAAGCGGGATTTCGTACTGGCCGAACGCCGTCATCCGCGGTAGTTCCCAGCCTCGCGAATCGAGTGGAAATACCAGATGGACGAAACAACGAGTGCAGCCAAATTGAGGACCCAGACGGCGACCGCCGCGCGATCGAGGGACCTGCGACCCCGTCTGGCCATCAAGACTAGTCCGAAGCCCGCGAAGGCTCCAAAGGCGAGGCCGGCAGGCAGAACGTAGAAGTAACGAAAGTAACCCATCGAGCTCCCAGGTCCACTCTTGCCTCCGAGAAGGCCGTCGATCGAGGTCGCCAGGTCCGGGTAGAACGCGATTTCAAGAGCGATTGCTGCCACGAGGAGACACATGTGAATGAGCAAGCGGTGGGCGCCCGAGGTATCGGGCGTGCTCACTCGTGCACCCAAAACTGAAACTGCTGACTGCAGGTAGGGTTGAGGGTCAAGTGTGGAAGGGTGTAGTCCCACGCGGCGGGGCTGTGCAGGGCCTCGTGGGAGTTGAAGTCGCCGAGATCAACGTCCCAGCCAATATTCAAAGCCCAAGGGTGTGTCCTCGCCGCGGGGCCGCTCTGGAGACGGCTGGACTCGTCTCCACCGCCATGGTTCTGTACCTTATCGTTCGGGTTGAAGACGTTGACCCATGTGCCGACCCCGGCGTTGCCATTGAGCCGGTAAGACGGAACGGATGGCGTTCCGAGGGTCACGAGGTTGTCGACTTTGTGGCCGACGCCCATATTGATCGCCGCGATCGCGACGTTTCCTCCATGGCTATGCGCAATGATGTTCAGTTGCTCTCCGGGCGCGAACTTGTAGTGTCGGATGAAGTTGGCCAGCGCGCCGGCGGCTGAGATTCGGGCTGAATGATTGTCACCTCCAGACCAGCTGAAGGTAGCCATCGTTCGATCTCCGACCGTCCTGGAAACGTGCTGAAAGAACGCTCCCCCCGGCGTGAAGTCGAGGTTCGGCTTTCGAAACTGGGTGCCGGGCACCACGATCGTCAGCAGCCCGTCCGGGTCGACGTGCTTCATCGGGTTCCCGAGCGTGTACGCATATCGGTTCCAGCTCTGCGGATTCGCCGGCGTTCCTCCCACGCGATCCGGGCTCAGGAATCGCCCTAACCCATAGTCGTGCGTCCTGGCGTGGTCGTAGTACCTCGCCGCGCCATCGTCCTTCTCCATGAGCGCGTAGGCGAGCCGCTGTGTCGGCGGCGTGGCGGTGGTCTCCTCGCCGTAGGGCCAGTGCTTGTGGGTCTCGATCATTTGACCCGCCTGGTTGAAAACAACGCGGGGGCTGCCGAGATGGTCGGAACCGGTGTACTGCCACCCCGCCGGCGACGCGACGTAGGAGGCGACGAGCAGATTGCCGAGGAACACGTTGTCCCGGGTCACCGACAGGGTGGCCGTGGAGGAGCCGCTCGAGCCTCCCGCCATTTCCGTCACGATGCGATTCTGCTCGTCGCGCAAAGTATAGATTGAGCCGCGCGGGACGGGGCGGTAGGCGCTCCAGAAGCGGGTCCCGGGCGTCGGGCCTGGAGCCTTGGCGAGCCAGACGAGCATCTCCCACTCGCCGACGGTGTTGCCCGGGCAGAACTGGAGTGGGCTCGTGCTGCAACCGGCGGTCACGCCGTCGCGGTAGAGCTGCTCGATCCACCCCGCGTATGGGGCATAGCTGCCAGAGCACGAAACGTCGGTGAAGGTTCCCTGGCAGGCCGGTGCGGGGAAGCCGTCGGGTTTGTAACCCCGGACGAGGAAGACCGCCATCTGGGCGCGGGTCAGCGTCGCGTCGGGGCAGTACTGGGGCGGGGTCGTGCTGCAGCCGACCGTGATGCCCTTGTCGTGGGCGAGCTTGACCTGGCGCGCGTCGGGGTCCGAGCACGGGACGTCCGAGAAGACCTGCACGCATGCGGGCAGCGTCCAGCCCTTCGCGAGGATGTTGGCCTCGGCGATGTACCGGGCCATCTCGCGGCGCAGCACGGAAAATCTCGCCGGGAACCTGACCACGCGCTCGCCGGCGCCGTTGAACAGCGAAATCCAGTCGCCGGAGGCGTTGCTGTTGCGGTATTGCCGGTCGACCGCGTCGTAGCTCATCGCGTCGCCGCCGTAGGCGATCATGTCGCCGCTCGCGTCGTAGGCCGCGAAACCGCTCGTCACCCGGTTGTTGGCGGGGTCGACCGTGATTGCCGCCCCGTTCTGCGTGAGGTTGCCGTAGCGGTCGTAAGCGAAGCGGCGGGTCGTCGAGCCGTACTGCGCCGATGTCAGGCGCGAGCGGGAGTCGTAGGTGAACGCATCGCCCGCACCCATCTTCAGGATGTTGCCGGCTCCGTCGTACGTGTAGGCGCCGCTCGACCAGAGGGAGTTCGAGATGCCGGCGGGCCGCGGCAGCATCGTCGCGTCCTGCGCGATGGTCGTGACGACGCCTGCCCCGGAGATGCCGGCCGTCCACGAGGCGAGACCGGCCGCGGGGTTGTAGGTCGCTGCCGTCACCACGATCGCCCCGTTGCCGCTTGCGGCCGTGGGTAGGCCGTTCGTGTACGTGCTGCCGACGGGGAATGAGCCGGTCGACCGCGGATGCCCGTGGCTCGTGGGAAGTCCGAGGTTGCCGTACGTCCAGGTCTGGCTCGCCGAGAGCGCCAGGCCGCCGTTGCCCGCGCCCGTGACGAGCTTCGAGAGCCGCCCGCCGCCGTCGCTGTACTCGAACTGCTCGTCCACGACCGGGCCGACCGTGGGAATCCAGTTGTATCCGTAGCGGCGCGTGAGCCTTCCGGCGGGGTACGAGCCGCCGCCAGACCCGGCGGTGCCGTCGACGCACGCCGGCTTTCCGTCGTAGCAGTTGACGAGGTACTTGAGGCCTCCGGCGTCCTCCTCGGTGAGCCGGCCGGCGAAGTCGAATGCGCGGGTGACGGCGACGCCTCCGGGCCGCGTCTGCTGGCGCGCGTTGCCGAGGCTCCCGATCGAGCCGTAGGTGACCGGGCCCTCCTCCGGCGTCGTCTCCGAGCGCAGGAAGCCGGTCGTGTCGATCCCGAACGTCCGCGACTGGACGCCCTGCGTGACCGAGAGGACCTTGCCGTTGACGTCGTAGGCGTACGTGGTGATCTCGCCGGTCGGCTCCTGGACGCTCGTGATGCGGCCGAAGGCATCCCGCCGCGTGCCGACGACCGGATTCGTCGAACCCGGCGTGCAGGACGGTCCCGCGAGCGCCGAGAACGTCCCATTGACGCAGTAGGTGGTGACCTGCTCCCACGTACTGCTGTAGGGCGTGCTGCCGTCCGACCGGGCGATCGCGGCGAAGGACGAGTGCTTCGCCCCGACGACCTGCTGCGGGCGGCCGAACGGGTCCCAGCACAGCTGGTACGTTCCGGGTGCGGAGGACGGGCGCGCGGTGGCGACGCTGCTGCCGGAAAACGCGCAGGTCGTTCCGACGTCGGCCGCGATCGACTCCGTCGTCGCGCTGGTCACCCACTCGGACTGGAAATAGGCATGCCCCGCGCCGTCGAAGAGCGTGAACCGCTTGCTGACCGCGGCGCCGGGCTGGAGCCGCTGCGCGCGGATCGGCCGCCCGAGGCCGTCGTAGTCGTAGCGCTCCCAGACCGTGACGTTCGGGTTCGAGCTCGCCACGGGGCAGGACTGCGCGGCGCTGGCGCGGTAGGCCGTCGTGCTCGTCGGGCCGTCGTAACAGACGCGTGTCTTGAGCTCCGCGGAGGGCGGAGGCGTGATCTGGGTGGGCCGGCCGAGGCCGTCGTAGGCGTAGGACGTGGCCAGGCCCGCCGCGTCGCGCGACGCGGTGATCCAGCCCGTCGCGGGGTCGCGCGTCACGTCGCGAATAAAGAACGTCGCGGTCGAGGTGGAGCCGTTGACCCAGCGCGCGGTGAGGGCCTGGCCGTCCTGGAACGTGTAGGCCTTCCCGAACATGTCGCCGTCGGTCCCGACATTCGGGAAGGACGGATAGGTGTTGGAGCAGTAGGTGCGCGCGGGCGGCGAGCTCGACGCGAGCGTCTTCGTGAGCTCGCGGTCCGCGTTGCCGTTGCCATCGGCGTACCGGCAGTGGACGAGGGCGACGTCCTTGGCCGGGTCGTAGACGAAGGAGCCCTTCAGGAAACCGGTCGCCGGGTCGAACTCGAAGTAGCGGTCGGCGATCGAGGACCCTTGCGCCTCGGTGCGCTGGTTGACGAGATTGGGAAGCGGCCGCTGGCCCGAGGCAGGCATGGCCGTCCAGTTGACGGGCGCCCAGTCGGTCGTGACGGTACGGGCGTCCCCACCGAGGTTGCCCGAGTGCGTCTCGATGCCGAAGTGGCGGCCGTTACTCTCCCACGTGTCCGAGCCGGCGTTCGAGAAGACCACCGTGTGGCTGGCGCAGCCGGGGCAGCTGCCGTCGGCGGCCGTCGCGCCGAAGTACGTCGTCTCCTGCTTGAGCCGGCGGTTCCCGCTTTCATTCGAGGCGTTGTCGTACTCGTACGTGCGCCGGGCCACGCGGATGGAGTGCGTCACGCACAGGGCGTCCGCGCTCGATCCGCAGAGAGGCTGCGGGAAGGGACTGATGAAGCCGGGGTAGGGATCGTGGTCGTACGTCGCCAGGCGGATGTCGGCGCCGACGCGGCCGCCCGGGCTGCCGCCTCCCGTCGTGCCGATGCGGGCGCCCCAGAAGAGCGTCGCCGTGGCAGCGCGGTGGCCGTCCCGGTCGGCAGGATTCGCCACGAGCGTCAGCGATTGCGGGCCGTCGCTGTCGGAGGCGGTGCCCTGCTCTCCGAACGGAAAGGCGTACTGGGAGTAGTCCGTCACCGCGTCGACGATGGCGCCGTCCGACCGCGTGAACGTCTCGGTGCGGCGGATGACGCCCCGGATCGTGTCGAGCCAGCGGCTGGGATTCTGGGGGCTGCAGTCGGTGCCGGCGATGGCGGGCTCCGGCTCGAGCGGCTCGGGTCCGTTCGTCTTGACGCCGGGTGCGGGCCGGCCGGACTGCTTGACCTGCGCGTCATTCGGCGGCCCGATCGGGGTGCAGTTGGGGCCGATGGAGGCCGTGCGGCCGTGGTAGAAGCTGTAGCCCCCCCAGAAGTAGGAGAGCACGGCGCCCGTCGGCAGCGTGGCCGACTTCAGGAGCCCGCCGTAGCCGCTGTCCGAGCCGCCCGCGTTCCACGTGAACGCGTACTGCGGCGCCGGGATCGTCGGGAGCTTCAGAGCGGTCAGGACCGGCAGCGCCAGGGACCGGAGATTCGGGTCGCCGCGCGTCACGGTCACCATCGCTCGCGAGAGCGACCAGTGCGCGATCGAGCCGCCCGCCGCGGCCACGTCGATCGAGGTGACGAGGTTCGTGATGCCGGGCGCGCCCGAATCCGTGCCGAGGTTGACGCCGACGAGCGTCGTCGTTCCGCGCCGTACGGTTTTCAGAATCCAGGAGTTGGCCGCGGTCGGGCAAGGCGACGTCCAGCAGGGGCTCGCGGCGCCCAGGCCGCTGTAGTAGTCGAGCGTGATCCCGTTGCCGAACGGGTCGGTCAGGCTCGTCAGGTACCAGCCGTTGCGTCCGCGGCCGAGGTCGTGGATGTAGTCCTGCGCCAGGTCGTCGTAGCCGGTGACGTGCCAGCCGAAGACGTAGCGGTTGCCGTCCCCGTCCCACATCTCGAAGCCCGATGCGCCGAGGGAGTGCAGCAGCAGCTGGCCGCCGTCGCTCGTGCGGTAGTAGTTCGCGCCGGGGAACTGGTCGAACAGGCGCTCGGAGCCGTCCGGGCCGACGTAGCAGTTCGAGTTCTGGACGACGCCGCAGGGCTTGATCGCGCCCGCGAGCAGGCTCCAGCCGACGGCCAGCGCGGGGTCGGCCTTGATCGGCTCGTAGAGCCCGACGTCGCTCTGGTTGTTGGGCCCCGGGTTGCCGAACTCCCACACGACTGAGTTGTACGAAAGCATCGCCTGGAAATTCAGTTTCGGCCCCACCGGGTACGCCGGCCCGATCGCGATCGGGATCGTCAGCGACCCGTTGTAGACGTTGACCGAATCGACCGAGGCGTGGTGGAAGACGCTTTTGGCGTATCCGGGCGCCGCATCCGGGTCGGCGTCGGGGCCGTTCTGGCCGCGGCTGACAGAATTGGTTGTCACGAGGGCGCAGAGGACGAGCAGGGGCGCGAGCTTCCTTCTCATGTGTCGAACTCCTTTTGCGGAGTTCGCCGGCGAATCTCTAGTTATTGATTGTCGCGAGCGGGGGCCCTTGCGGCGCGGCGGGGTAGACTTTCCCGCCGTGCCACGCATCCACCGCCTCGAGAGTCCCGTCATCGACCGCATCGCCGCCGGCGAGGTCGTCGAGCGCCCGGCCTCCGCCGTCAAGGAGCTCGTCGAGAACGCCCTGGACGCCGGCGCCTCGCGCATCGACGTCGAGGTGGACGGGGGCGGCGTCGACCGGATCCTCGTGCGCGACGACGGCTCGGGAATGTCCGCCGAGGACGCGCGGCTCTCGCTCGAGCGCCACGCCACGTCGAAGATCTCGACCGACGCCGACCTCATGAGGGTGGCGACCTTCGGGTTTCGCGGGGAGGCCCTGCCGTCGATCGCATCGGTCTCGAAGCTGACGCTGACGACCTCCGACGGATCCTCGCCCGAGGCGATCCGGCTCAAGATCGAGTGCGGCGGGCCGGTTTCCGAGGAGCCGGCGGCGCGCCCCCGCGGGACCGACGTGCTGGTCGAGAGCCTCTTCGCGAAGACGCCGGCGCGCCGCAAGTTCCTTGCGTCCCCGGAGGCCGAGGCGCGCGCGGTGGCGGTCGCCGTGACGAAGGCGGCCCTGTCGAACCACACCGTCGCGTTTTCGCTTCGCTCGAACGGGCGCGAGACGCTCGACGCTCCGGCCGCCGTCGACCGGGGGGCCCGGATCCTCCAGGTGTTCGGCCGCGCGGCCCTCGGGGAGCTCGAGCCCTTCGAGGCGCGATCGGGTCCGTTGCGCCTCTCGGGCTACGCCACGCGCGGCTCGGTGACCTTTCCGAGCCGGCGGTACCAGTACCTCTTCGTCAACGGCCGCCCGGTGGAGGACCGCGCGCTCGCGCGGGCCATCTCGCAGGCGTCGCGCGATGCCATCCGCATCGACCGGCATCCGGGCGTGTTCCTCTACCTCACCGCGGAACCGGGCGCGGTGGACGTCAACGTGTCGCCCGGCAAGACCCAGGTGCGCTTTGCCGACGGGGCGACCGCGTTTCGTCTGGTCTACCACGCGCTGCACTCGGCGCTGCTCGCGGGCAAGGAAGAGCGCCGGCTGCGGCCCGTTCCGTCGGGCTCCGTCGTGGCCGAACCGCAGGCTCCTTACCGCGACCCGTTTGCTTCGCCGGCCGGGGTTCCCGTCGGCGTTCCAGCGCCGCCGGTGGACGAAGGCGAACCCTCGAGGGCAGCAGGGGCGCCGCCAATCGAGAAAAAGATCCCGGACATCGTGCCGATCGGCCAGCACCGCGAATCCTTCATCCTGGCGTCCGGGCCCGAGGGCCTGCTGGTGATCGACCAGCATGCCGCGCACGAGAGGACGCTGTACGAGCGGATCCGGGACCGCATCGGCTCTGGCCGCGTGCTATCGCAGAGGCTCCTGCTGCGCGTGCTGTTCGAGGCGACCCCCGAAGAGGTGGAGACGCTGGCGGGCCGGGCCGAGGACCTGTCCGCGGCGGGGTTCGAGATCGAGCCGATGTCCGGCCGGTCGTACGCGATCGCAGCACTGCCAGCGGAAGCGACGGATCGGGATCCGGACGAGACCCTGCGAATGGCCCTCGCGTCGCTGGCGGACTCGGGAAGCGCGGACGAAACCACGCGGCGCGACCGCATCGCCGCCAGCCTCGCCTGCCGCTCTGCGGTGACGATCCGCTACCACCTCGCGCCCGAGGAGATCCGGCACCTGGTGGCGGACTGGGCGAAGACCCGCGATCGCTTCACCTGCCCCCACGGCCGGCCCGTGGTGCTCTCGATGTCCGAAGAGGACCTCGAGAAGTACTTCAAACGCCGCTAGTGTCCTGTAACCGAAGTCACGATACCAATCTCTCCGCTCGAAAGATGCAAGAAATTCCAAGAGCGAGGGCCACGGTGGTTATAAGAAGCCGCATGGCGCTATCAACACTTCGGTGACAGAACACTAGAAACACGAAGCGGGAGACTTTCGCCTCCCGCTTACGACTCACGTCTTGCGGTTTACGAGCTGCGCGGCGGCATCCCCACCTGCGCCTCGTTCTCGCGGCGGCGCTTGCGGATGTGGCTGACGATCAGGATGGCGCCGAGGAGGATGAACGCCGCCGGCCCGCCCCACTCGGACATGAAGGACCAGTCGATCTCGAAGTAGCGATCGATCAGGAGCAGGGAGCCGAGCCCGACGAGAATGACGCCCCACGTCAGGGCGGCCGTGCCCGCCGCCGCCTTGCGCAGCTGCTGCTCGGGCGCGAAGCCCTCCGCGGCCACCTCGCCCCGGTTGATCGCGTTGGCCTGGCGCACGGCGTCGATGATCGCGAAGAACCACACGAAGGCGATGAGCGGGCCGAAGAACTCGCCCGGCCCCCCGTGCGACGTCATCATGATCCCCAGGATGAACGCGCCGCCCACGGCGAACGCCCGGGGGTAGAGGCCGAGGTACAGATGGCCGAGGCCCGGAAACATGGACAGAAATCCCGCCAGCGCCGGCGACTTGCGGTCCACGACCACCGGGTGCGTGACCACGGGCGGCGGCGGGACGGCGGCCGGAGCCGGGGGAGGCTGCGGTGCCGCGGGCTGTGAGCTGAAGCTTTCGTTCATTTCATTCTCCTCGTCGACTTTCCGTCGTCGCTCTTACACACGAAATCGGGGGGGTAAAGGTTCCCGGTTGTGCCCGCTCACCAGCTGAAAGTCCCCGGGTCCCGCGGCGGCGCCGCCTTCCTTGCCGAGGCGCGGGCGGTTGGGCGCCTTCTTCGTCTCCGGCTTCCACACGATCGCGATGGCGTTGGACACGGCCGCGCGGCTGTAGCCGCCGACACGGCCTCTCCAAACCGCGAGCGTGCGCAGCGTCCTTTGCTGGAGCAGGCCGAGCCGGTCGCCGACGGAGCTCTGCGCCACGGTGACGGCGTTGCGCGTGCTCTCGCCGAGGCTCGCGAAACCCGCCTTGCGGACCACGGCCGTCGGGTTCAGACCGAACAGCATCACGAGGACCGCGGCGGTATAGGCGTAGGTGATGACCATCTTTCCGGAAAAAGCCGAGCGCCAGAAAGACTTCTTCTTCGCGGGCCTGGCGGCCACGAGCCGCGTCGCGAGCCACGGGGGCGGCTCGGGCGCCGCGAGATCGCGCATGGCGTAGAGCGCTCCCGCCGCCTGGGTGCAGCCGCCGCACCGCGAAAGGTGGCTCCGGAGGCGGCCCTCGTCGGCCTTCTCGATTTCGCCCTCGAGGGCGCTCGCGAGGAGCATCTCCGCCCCCTGGCAGGACACCGTCATCCTCGGGACCGCGAGCAGCGCCTGGCGCAGCTGCGGGCTCGACACGGGCGGTTGAAGATGGGCGACGAGCGGCGCGACCCGGTCGAGGTCGGCGCCGAGCCGCGCGCAGTCCGCGCACGTCGCGCGGTGCGCCAGCTGCTGCGCCTCCGGGGCCCCGGCCACGAAGAAACGCTCGAGCTCGCGGCAGCTCATACGAGCCCCGCCGCGGCGATCGCCAGAGAGGCGAGCGCGCCCGGCGCGCCCTTGCTTTCATGGCGCTCGCGGATCGTGCGGGCCACTTCGGCGCGCGCCCGGAAGAGGCGCGACTTCACGGTCCCCTCGGGCAGCTCGAGGGCCTTGCCGATCTCGTCGTAGGCCAGTCCGTTCAGGTCGCGCAGGATCAGGATCTCGGCCAGGTCTTCGGGGACCTCGGCGAGCGCCGAAAAGAGCATCTGCGTGCGTTCCTTCTTGAGCGCCATGCTGGCCGGATCGTCGTCGGACTTCAGGAGCGCCGTGACCGCGTCATCCGAGACGAAATGGAAGGACTTCTCGCGCTTGCGGCGCCGGTACCGGTCGATGCAGAGATTGCGGGAAACCGACAGGATCCAGGCCACGAGGGGGAAGCCCCCATCGTAGCGGTGGAGGTTCTCGAAGAGCTTCAGGAAGATCTCCTGGGACAACTCTTCGGCGTCTTCGCGCTTCAACGTGAAGTGGTACGCGATCGCATAGACTTTCTGGCCGAACCGATCCACGAGCTCCCTCCAGGCATCGTCATCGCCTTCACGGCAGCGGGAGACCAGGTCCTTTTCGTCGGTGGTGCTCACGCGGCCCTCAGTGACTCAAGACGCAGATGCTCCGGGAAAGTTCGCGGAATGTCCCGCGAGGAGGGGCTCGGAACTCGTTGAGCCACGGACGGTTATTTCGGGGACAGGACCGGGTTGCGGGCCTTTTCCGGAAAAAACGCGTACCCGAGCAGCTTGTAGCAGAGCTTGGCGACCATGAAATCCGGGGCCCGGTTGCCGGCCAGCGGCGCGTGCTCGACCACGTCGGCGCCGACGATCCTGCGCTCGGACGCGACCCTCCGAAGGATGGACAGGGCCTGGTCGTACGTTCCGCCGCCCGGCTCGGGCGTGCCGGTGGCGGGGACCAGGGAGCCGTCGAAGAAGTCGACGTCGAACGTGACGTAGACCTCGCCCGTCAACCTGGCGAGGGCCTTCTCCATCCAGGCGTCGGAGCCGTGCATCTCCCGGTTCGAGACGATCATCGTTCCGCTCTGGCGGACGTAGTCGATCTCCTCCTTCGAGATCGACCGGATGCCGACGTGGACCGAGGGAATGCCGAGCTCCACCCACCGGCGCGCGGCGCAGGCGTGCGAGTACTTCTGGCCCTCGTACGAGTCGCGCAGGTCCCCGTGGGCGTCGAAGTGGAGGATCGACATGTTCGGGAACTTCGCCCGGTGCGCGCGGATCGGCCCGGGCGCGATCGAGTGCTCGCCGCCGAGGGTCAGGACGAAGCGGTCCTTCGCGAGCAGCCCGCCCACGACCTTCTCGAGGCCGACGACGCAGGCCTCCGGCTCCATGTTGTCCGGGAGCCAGGCCGGCAGCGTGTGGACGCCGACGTGGTAGACCTCCTCGTCGAGCTCGTCGTCGTAGAGCTCCACGTAGTGCGACGCCTCGAGGATCGCCTGCGGGCCGTTCTTGGTGCCGACGCCGTACGAGACCGTGCGCTCGTACGGGCAGGGCAGGATCGCGACGCGGCTACCATCGAGCGTGTTCTCCTCCGGAGGGATGCCGAGGAAATTGGACGAGAGGAACATGACCGGATTCTATTTCGAATTCGGTCATCCCGAGCGCAGCGAGGGATCCCGTGCTCGACAGGGACGGTCGCATACCGACTGCCGGGTCCCTCGTCGCTCGCTCCTCGGGATGGCGGCCGACGGGAGCTATGCCGGCGCCGGCCCGCGTTTCCCGCGCCCCCCGCGGCGGCGGCGCCGGGGCGGCGGAGCGGGAACGGGCGGGATTTCTCCCGTCTCGCGGGCGCGCGCGATGCGCGCCTGGAGGGCGCGCCAGTCGCGGACGAGCTCCTGGCCCCGCCCGGTCGCCATGGCGGTCAGCTCGAAGATGTCCAGCGCCGTGCCGAAGGCGTCCCGGAACGCGAGCCGGCGAGCCGGCAGTTTTCCGTCGGGGCGGTGGGAGAGCTTGCCCACGATCGACAGCGCCTGTTTGATCCGTTCGGTCGCTGCGCGCGGAAGCGACATCCGGAAGGCGAGCGGCGAAACGACCTCTTCGATGATCGTCGAGAGGCCGACGGGTTCCGGGTCGCCGTCGGGGGCCGCCTCGCGCACGCGGGAGCGCACGATCGGCAGATAGAGGAGCGCGAAGAGCACGGCGTCGTCGAAAACACGCCCGCGCCGCCGCTCGGCGTCGAGCACGTCGAGCAGCGCCCAGAACAGGTGCCCGGTCCCGTGGGCGTGGTCCGGATCGATCTGGCGCAGCACGTCCGCGAGCTCCGGGAGCAGCACGTCGAGCAGACCGACCTCCCGCATCAGGAGGAGCGTGGGCAGCGCGTGCCCGCCGCGCAGCGCCTGCGCGAGCTCCTCGGTGACCCGCGGCGGGGCGGACTTCACGATTTCCTTGCGGTGGCGCAGGATCGACTCGTACGCGTCCGGCGTGATCGCGAAGCCGAGGCGGCTGGCGAACTCGACCGCTCGCATCATGCGCACCGGGTCCTCCTGGAAGCGGATGTCCGGGTCCCCGATCGTGCGGATCAGCCCGGCCGCGAGGTCGTCGAGCCCCCCGACGTGGTCGATCACGGCGAAGCTCGCGATGTCGTAGAAGAGGCCGTTGATCGTGAAGTCGCGCCGCAGCGCGTCCTCGCGCGGGGTGCCGAACGTGTTGTCCTCGGTTTGCAGCAGCTGCGGGCCCGCGCCCTGGGCTGCGGGCTCGGGTCGCCGCCGGAAGGTCGCCACCTCCACGACCTTGCCGTTGGCGAAGAGGATGTGCGCGAGGCGGAAACGGCGGCCGATCATGCGGCAGTTGCGGAAGAGCTTGCGCAGGGCCCCGGGATGGGCGTCGGTGCCGATGTCGAAGTCCTTGGGGACGCGCGAGAGCAGCAGGTCCCGGACGCTGCCTCCGACCAGGTAGCCCTTGTACCCGGCGCCCTGCAGCCGATAGAGGACCTTCAGCGCGTCCGGGTCGATCCGGGAGCGCGAGATGGCGTGCTCGCCGCGCGGCCGGATGCGGGGGGCTGGCTCGGAGCTCGGGGCGGGGGCGGGTGTGTCGGTCAGTCGGAAGCTGGTGTCGTTAATGAGGGTGCGCCTCTCTCGGGGGGGATTCTAGCCCAAGGATTCTAGCTTAAGCCATTGACAGAAAGGATGTTTTGACTTTCCGGCGCCCGGTGCGAAAGAATACGCCGTCTTTCCGCAATCCGGATGACGAGGAGGTCGCAAACATGAGGTTCCGCATCCTTGCCGCAGTCTGCCTGGTGGCCGCCCTGGCCACGACGCTGTCCTGCGGCTCGAAGGGATCCCAGAAGGAAATCGTGATCGGCGAGTACGGCTCGCTGACCGGGGGCATCGCGACCTTCGGCATTTCGACGAAGAACGGCTCCGAGCTCGCCTTCGAGGAAATCAACAAGAAGGGCGGCGTCCTGGGCAAGCAGGTCAAGCTGCTCGTCGAGGACGACCAGTCCAAGCCCGAAGAGGCCGGCACCGTCGTCACGAAGCTGATCAACCAGAGCGGCGTCGCGGCCGTTCTCGGCCACGTGGCCTCCTCCCACTCGCTCGCGGCCGCTCCGATCTGCCAGTCGAACCAGATCCCGATGATCTCGCCGTCCTCGACGAACCCGCGCGTGACGCAGGTCGGCAACTACATCTTCCGCGTGTGCTTCATCGATCCGTTCCAGGGCGCGGTCATGGCGAAGTTCGCCGCCGACACGCTCAAGCTCAAGAAGGTCGCCATCCTGGTCGATGTCCGCAGCGACTACTCGGTGGGCCTGCAGACGTTCTTCCGCCAGCAGTTCCGGCAGCTCGGGGGCGAGGTCGTGGTCGAGCAGTCCTACAGCCAGGGCGACTCGGACTTCCGCGCGCAGCTGACCGCGATCAAGGCGGCCAATCCGGAGGCCATCTACCTCCCGGGCTACTACACCGAGGTCGGCACGATCGTGCACCAGGCCCGGGAGCTCGGCATCACGGTGCCCTTCCTCGGCGGCGACGGCTGGGACTCGCCGAAGCTCTGGGAGATCGGCGGCGCGGCCCTGAACGGCTGCTACTTCTCGAACCACTACTCGACCGACGATCCGAACCCGCTGGTCCAGAAATTCGTCGCGGACTACAAGGCCAAGTACGGCCAGACCCCGGATGCCCTCGCCGCGCTCGCCTACGACGCGGCCCGGATCCTGGGCGACGCGATCACGCGGGCCGGCTCCACGGACGGCGCGAAGGTGCGCGACGAGATCGCCGAGACGAAGGATTTCCCGGGCGTGACCGGATCCATCTCGATCAACGCCGACCGCAACGCGGTCAAGCCCGCCGTGATCCTGAAGATCGAAAACGGAAAGTTCCTGCTCGTCGAAACGATCAAAGCCGAGGCGGTGAAGCTGTAGAGGGTCGGGGGTTCGCGGAGAGGGCTGCGGGCTCCTCCGCATGACCACTTTTCTCCAGCAACTGGTCAACGGCCTGTCGCTCGGGTCGATCTACGCCCTGATCGCGCTCGGCTACACGATGGTCTACGGCGTGCTGCGCCTGATCAACTTCGCGCACGGCGACGTGTACATGGTGGGCGCGTACGCGGGCTACTTCCTCTCGCGCCGGCTGCAGGGCAGCCAGCCGTCGTTCGTGTCGGCGCTGCTCGTGATGCTCGGCTCGATGATCGCCTGCGCCGTGCTCGGGATCCTGATCGAGCGGCTGGCCTACCGCCCGGTGCGGCGCGAGGCGCGGCTGACGCTGCTCATCACGGCCATCGGCGTGTCGCTCTTCATCGAGAACGTCGCCCAGCTCGTGTTCGGCCCGGATCCCGAAGTTCTTCCCCTCGCTGGCGCCGCGGTCGGACTTCATCGTCGCCGGAGTGCGGCTGACGAGCGAGCAGATCACCGTGATCGTGGTGTCCGTTCCTCCTCATGGTGCTGCTGCGCTTCTTCATCATGAAGACGCGCACCGGCAAGGCGATGCGCGCGGTCTCGTTCAGCCTCGACGCGGCGCGGCTCATGGGCATCTCGACGGACTGGATCATCTCGGTGACCTTCGCGCTCGGCTCGGCCCTGGCCGCCGCGGCCGGCGTGCTCATCGGCATGCAGATCCCGAAGATCGATCCGCTGATGGGCATCATGTACGGCCTCAAGGCCTTCGTCGCGGCCGTCCTCGGCGGCATCGGCAGCATTCCGGGCGCCGTGCTCGGCGGCCTCCTGATCGGCACCTCCGAGGTGATGGTGGTCGGCTATCTCTCCTCGACCTACCGCGAGGCCATCGCGTTCGGCATCCTGATCCTCGTGCTCATCCTGAGGCCCCAGGGCCTCCTCGGGCGCGTGCACAAGGAGAAGGTATGAGGGGCTGGCTCGCGGCGGCCGGCGTGCTGGCGGGCCTGCTGCTCCTGAACAGCCTCTTTTCGGGCGCGCTCCTGCCGGGCGTCGCGATGCCTCCGTACCTGCTCCAGGTCCTGTGCCTGGCGGGCATCAACATCACGCTGGCGGTCAGCCTGAACCTGATCAACGGTTTCACCGGGCAATTCTCGATCGGCCACGCCGGCTTCATGGCGATCGGCGCCTACTCATCGGCGTACTTCACGGTGACCTTCGGCGAGCGGTTGCGGGCCGCTTTCGGGTTCCTCCCCGATTTCGGGCGCGAGAGCCTCGTGCTCCTCGCCGCCCTCTCGATCGGCGCCGTGCTGGCCTCGATCGCCGGCTTCTTCGTGGGCGTGCCGTCGCTGCGGCTGCGGGGCGATTACCTGGCCATCGTCACGCTCGGCTTCGGCGAGATCATCCGGGTCTTCATCCTGAACGTCGACGCCGTGGGCGGCGCGCGCGGCTACTCCGGCATCCCGAAGCTGGCCAACTTCTTCTGGATCTACTTCTTCGCGGCGGTGACGATCCTGGTGGTCTACCGGATCGTGCACTCGTCGTTCGGCCGGACCCTCGTGGCGATCCGCGAGGACGAGATCGCGGCCGAGGCGATGGGGGTCCACACGACGCGGGCCAAGGTCATCTCCTTCGTCGTGTCGTCGGCCATGGCGGGGGTCGCGGGCGGGCTCTTCGCGCACTACCTCATGTACGTGCACACGAACTCGTTCTCCTTCCTCCGGTCCTTCGAGATCATCATCATGGTCGTCATCGGGGGCCTCGGCTCGATCAGCGGCTCGGTGCTCGGCGCCGTGCTCTTCATCACCCTCACGGAGGGCCTGCGCGAGTTCGCCCAGTACCGGATGGTGCTCTTTTCGCTCCTGCTGATCATCCTCATGATCGTGCGGCCGCAGGGGATCCTCGGCCACAAGGAATTCGTGACCTTCCTGACGAAACGGCGCCGTTCGATCGGCGCCGCGCCCGGCACGACCGGGACGACGTAGGCGGATTCGCGTGTCCATCCTCCAGCTCTCCCGCGTGACGATGAAATTCGGCGGCCTGTACGCCGTCAACGACCTCGAGCTCGCGATCGCGCCGGGCCAGCTCTACGGGCTGATCGGCCCCAACGGCGCCGGGAAGACGACCGTTTTCAACGTGATCACCGGGGTCTACACGCCGACCTCCGGCACGATCACGTTCGAGGGAAGCCCGATCGGGGGCGAGCGCTGCGGCAAGATCACGCGGCGCGGCATCGCGCGGACCTTCCAGAACATCCGCCTCTTCGGGGAGATGTCCGTGCTCGACAACGTGAAGGTCGCCTTCGACTGCCGGCAGGCGACGACCCTTTCGACCGCCGTGCTGCGGACGTCCGGGCACAAGGACGAGGAGGCACGGATCGACCGCGAGAGCCGCGATCTGCTCCAGATCTTCAAGCTCGGAGACCTCGCGGACGAGCGCGCGAAGAACCTGCCCTACGGCAGCCAGCGGCGCCTCGAGATCGCCCGCGCGATGGCGACCGCGCCGCGGCTGCTCCTGCTCGACGAGCCGGCCGCCGGAATGAACCCGCACGAATCCACCGAGTTGATGGAGCTCATCCGGTGGATCCGCGACCGTTTCGGCATGGCGATCCTCCTCGTCGAGCACAACATGAAGGTCGTGATGGGCATCTGCGAGACCGTGCACGTGCTCGACTACGGCTCGACGATCGCGATCGGGCCGCCGGCGCAGATCCAGCGCGATCCGAAGGTCATCGAAGCCTACCTGGGAGGCGCGTGAGCGCGATCCTCGAGGTCCGCGACCTGTCGGTCTCCTACGGCGCCATCCAGGCGCTCAAGGGCGTGTCGCTGTCGCTCTCCGAGGGGGAGATCGTCACCCTGATCGGGGCCAACGGCGCCGGGAAGACGACGACGCTGCGCGCGATCATGGGCCTCGTGCCCGCCTCGGGCGGCGAGGTGCGCTATCGCGGGGAGCCCACCCGCTCGATGCCCACGCACCGGCTGGTGCGCGAGGGGCTCGTGCTCGTGCCGGAAGGGCGCATCGTCTTCGCGAACCTCTCGGTCCAGGAGAACCTCGAGATGGGCGCCTATGCGCGGCGCGACCCGGGTGTGTCGGCCGACTACGAGAAGGTCTTCACGCTCTTCCCGAGGTTGAAGGAACGGCTCAAGCAGACGGCGGGGACCCTTTCCGGCGGCGAGCAGCAGATGCTGGCGATCGGCCGCGCGCTGATGTCCAGGCCGCGCGTCCTCCTGCTCGACGAGCCCTCGCTCGGACTCGCGCCGATCGTCGTCCACGCCATCTTCGAGGCGATCGTGGAGATCCACCGCGCCGGCGTTCCCGTCCTGCTCGTCGAGCAGAACGCCAACGCGGCGCTGCGCCACTCGAACCGCGCCTACGTGCTGGAGACGGGGCACGTGGCCCTCGAGGGCACGTCGGCCGAAGTCGCGGCCAACCCGAAGGTGAAAGAGGCGTATCTCGGGGAATAGATCCGGGGGGCGGGGTCAGACCCCCGTTCCGGCCCGCTCGACCGCCCTCGGGATCGCCGGATCCAGCCCCGGGAACTTCGTCAGCCACTCGCGCCGCTCGGCGCGCAGCTTGTCGATCAAGGCCGTGTACTCCTCGGCCGAGTAGTGCCGGCGCGGATCGTACCTCGCGAGGTCGATGCCGGGGACGTCCTTCGGGACCTCGTAGCCCCAGTCGGGGTCCTTCTCCCAGCGGATTCCCTCCCTGGCGATCTGCTTCATGATCTCGGTCGAGATCTTGATCGTGATCTTGTCGCCCGCCGAACCGGCCTTCGCGCCGATCGAGCCCGTGTTCAGGATGTAGGCGTGCATGTCCGGGTTCTCGCGCAGGATCTGGAGCACCCGGTTGCCCTCCTCGGCCTCGGGGCCGACGATGAAGGGGTTGGTGCCGACCTCGCGCTTGGCCTGGCCGGCTTTCGTGGGATCGCCCGCGGACGTCTCGATCGATTCGCCGAGCATGAAGTACGCCGCGGCCTGCTCCGAGGTCAGCCGCGCGCAAACCGGGACGACGTCGTTCCGGCGCGTGATGAAGACGATCTTGTTCGCCTTCTCGAGGTCGATCCCGTCGCCCGAGCCCTTGATGAAGCGGCGCAGCACGACGCCGCGCCCATTGGAGGTCAGCGACGTGTCGAGGAAGTCGACCTTCCCGTCGTCGGCGACCGCGATGTTCTCGTACGCGGCCGTCGGGTGCGTGGCCGCCCCCCAGAGGACCGTCTGCGAGGGCTCGAGACCCTCGGTCTTGATGTAGAAGCCGTCCTCGGTGCCGAAGGCCCGTCCGTCGCGCGTCAGCAGCACGACGTCGTCCTGCTTGATGATCGCCTTCTCGGGCTCCTGGAGGCCGTGGTCGTGCAGGGTGAGCGTCGTCTTACCCGTGCCGGAGAGCCCGAAGAGCAGGAAGCCGACGTCCGCGAGCTCTCCGTCCTGGCCGATCACGCGGAGGATCTTCGATCCCGCGTGCAGGCCGAGGCCGCCCTTGCGTTTGATCCAGTACATGGCCTGCCGCAGCATCGACTTCTTCGCCTCGCCGGGATAGTCGGTGCCGAGGATGTACGTGTAGCCCTGGTTGACGTCGCAGAAGATGAAGGTCTCGGGCCAGTCGGGGACGTAGACCGAGATGAAGTCCGGCTCCTGGGAAGACTTCGAGGGAAAGAGCATGTTGTGCCACATGTACGCGATGCGCGCGTACTCCTTCGGCACGAAGAGCCGGCAGTGGATCGGGACCTCGTGGTTCATCCCCATGCGCCGGTCCACCTGAATCAGGTCCATCTTCGAGAGCGCGTCCTGGACCTCGCGGATCTTCTCCAGGGCGCGGGCGGCCTCGATGGGCTGCTGCATGACGCCGACCGGCACGTCCGCGACGATGTAGGTCTTCTTGGCGGACCGGTTCTTGATGCGGGTGGCGTAGACCGGGGAGCCGTACTCGGTCGTCTTCTCGCCGGAGCGGGCAAGAGCGCGGAGCTCTTCACCCGAGAGGTCTTTGGCGATCGATCGAGCGCGAATGGCCCGGGGCGAGACCGTCTCGACTGTGCTCATGGCGGCAAGTCCTTCTATGACAGCAAGTTTGGGCTCCAAAGGGGAACGATATTTATACCAGATTCCGCTGCCGCCTCCGCCGCTACAGATCGATCTCGTCGGCGATTGGCTTCAGCGCCTCGATCAGGAAGGCGATGTGCTCCTCGAGCGGAATCCCGACCGCGTCGGCCCCGCCATACACGTAGGACCGGTCGACCGAGCGGGCGAAAGCCTTGTCCTTCAGTCGTTTGACGACCGAGGTGGCCGGCAGGTCGGCGATCTTCCTGGTGGGCCGCACCTTCACGCAGGCCCCGATGAAGCCCACGAGCTCGTCGCAGGCGTAGATCGCCTTCTTCATGGGGGTATCTCTGGCGATCTTCATGTAATCGGCGTGCGACTGGATGGCCTCGACCATCTCCTGCGCATAGCCCCGCTCTCGCAGGATTTGCCCGCCCACGTGGAGGTGGGTGTCTTCCGTCGGGTTCTGCTCGTAGTCGAAGTCGTGGAGGAGGCCGACGATGCCCCAGTGCTCGATTTCGCCCGGGTCCGTGACGCCCGCGCGCCGCGCGCAGGCGCGCATGGCCTCCTCGACCGCGCGCCCGTGCTTTCGGAGGGCTTCCGATTGCGTGAACTCGAAGAGAAGGGCGCGGGCTTCGTCGCGGGTGGGCCAGCGGCCGGTCGTCACGGTGGGAATTGTAGCCGCGGGGCGCGCGAGGCGGTAAGGGGGCCGAATGATGCGCGATGCACACAGGAATGTGCACGTCAGGCCACTTTTCGACGTCAAAGTTGCAAATTGGACCTTGATTTTGGCAAGAATGACCGTAGAATCCTGCTCCAACGTCAAAAAAGGGGGATCGTATGGCAAAGGCGAAGGTTCTGAAGTTCGATGCGGCGGGCCCGGGTCTTTCGAAGTCCGAGATCCTGAAGGTGTGCGAGACGGAGAACGTCCGTTTCATGCGGCTCCAGTTCACCGACATCTTCGGCGTGATCAAAAACGTCGAGTTGCCGAGCTCGCAGTTCGCCAAGGCGCTCGACGGCGAGATCCAGTTCGACGGTTCCTCGATCGAGGGGTTCACGCGGATCGAAGAGTCCGACATGAACCTCGTCCCGGACCTGAATTCGTTCGCAATCTACCCCTGGGCGCATTCGAACGGCCAGAAGGTCGGCCGGCTGATCTGCGACGTCTACAACCCGGACGGGACGCCCTTCGCCGGCTGCCCCCGCATGACGCTGAAGAGGCAGATGGACAAGGCCGACGCGCTCGGCTACACGCTCGTCACGGGACCGGAAGCGGAGTTCTTCCTCTTCCGCCGCGACGCCAACGGCGATCCCATCGTGGACACCCATGATGAGGGCGCCTACTTCGACCTGACGCCCGTGGACCGCGGTGAAGAGGCGCGGCGCGACATCGTCCTCGCCCTCGAGCAGATGGGCTTCGAGGTCGAGGCCGCCCACCACGAGGTCGCGGCCGGCCAGCACGAGATCGACTTCAAGTACGCCGAGGCCGTCACGACCGCCGACCGCGTATCGACCTTCCGCTTCATCGTCAAGAAGGTCGCGATGGACCACGGCCTACACGCCACCTTCATGCCGAAGCCGATCTACGGCATCAACGGCTCGGGCATGCACGTCCACCAGTCCTTCCTCGACAAGAAGGGCAACAACGTCTTCTACGACTCCAAGGCCAAGTACCAGCTCTCGAAGACCGCCATGCACTACACCGGCGGCATCCTGCGCCACGCGCGCGCCTTCGTCGCCATCACGAACCCCCTCGTCAATTCGTACAAGCGCCTGGTGCCCGGCTACGAGGCCCCGATCAACGTGGCCTGGTCCATGCGCAACCGCTCGCCGCTCGTCCGCGTCCCGGCGCGCCGCGGAATGGGAACCCGCATCGAGGTCCGCATGCCGGATCCCTCCTGCAACCCGTACCTCGCCTTCGGCGTCATGCTGGCCTCGGGTCTCGACGGCGTGAAGAACAAGATGGACGCGGGCGAGCCCGTGGACCGCAACATCTTCAAGATGAGCGAGCGCGAGAAGCGCCGGCTGCGGATCGATCAGCTCCCGGCCAACCTTTCCGAGGCGCTCGACAACCTGGAGAAGGACGAGGTCGTGACCGAGGCGCTCGGCGAGCACATCCTCACCCACTACCTCGAGGCCAAGCGCGGCGAGTGGGCCGAGTACATCTCGAAGGTGCATCCGTGGGAGACGCAGAAGTACGTGGAGACGTACTGATCGGGGATCTTTCCAAAAACGGCTCCGATCGACCGGTTCCTAATGTAATAAGGCCAGAGGCAACTCTGGCCTTATTTTTTTAGGCTCCTGTAGACTGTGATTCATGGGCGTTCTCTCGAAACGGTTCCTGGAGCGGCTCCGGTCCGGGCCGCCGCTGCTGCTCGACGCTGCGATGGGCACCGAGCTCCAGCGGCGCGATGCGAACACGGCGCTGCCGCTCTGGAGCGCCCGGACGCTGATGGACGATCCGGAGCTCGTCTGGACGATCCATGGCGACGAGGCCGCCGCAGGTGCGGACATCGTCACGGCCAACACGTTTCGCACGCATGCCCGCACACTTGCGAAAGCCGGGCTCGAGGCCCGGGCCGGGGAGCTTTCGGCACTGGCCGTGCGGCTTGCCCACCAGGCCGCGTCGGTGCCGGGCCGTGAAATCTTCGTGGCCGGGTCGCTTTCGCCTCTCGAGGATTGCTACCGACCCGATCTCGTTCCGAAGCAGGACGACGTCGAGCGGGAGCACACGGCACAGGCGCGGTTCCTCGCTGAGGCGGGCGTGGACCTGATCCTGGCGGAGACGCACAACACGATCCGGGAGGCGGCGGCCGCGACGGGGGCCGCAAAGGCAGCCGGCGTGCCGGTCGTCGTCTCGCTCGTGACGGATGGAGCCGGAAAGCTGCTCTCCGGCGAAACGCTCGAGGACGCCGCCGCGGTGCTCGTCCCGCTGGCTCCCGACGCGATCGGAATCAACTGCGTTCCCGCCGCGCGCCTGGCGGAGGACCTGGCCCGCCTTGCCGCCGCGGCGCCCGGCGTGCCGCTATCCGCCTACGGCAACCTGGGACTCCCCGCCGACGGCCCGGGCTGGAGCTTCACCGAAGCGCTCGCTCCCTGGGAGTACGCGGCCGAGGCGCTTCGCTGGGTCGCCCTCGGCGCCCGCATCGTCGGCGGCTGCTGCGGGACGACGGCCGAGCACACCCGGGCGCTGCGGACCCGGCTCGACGCAGTGGCGGCTCAATCGGCGCGGCCCTCGGTCTCGATCTCGTAGACGTCGATCCCGGTTCCCGCGCTCGCGAACGTCTCGATGGGGCTCTGTCGCACGAGGCCCATCCACCACGGGCGGCGGGTCTTGCCGAAGATCGCGAGCGTGATGCCGTGCTCGCGCGCGAAGCGCAGCAGTTCCTGGGCCACGCGTTTCCGAGGACAGCCAGACGACCTTGGCGCCGAGCTCCATGGCGAGCGTCACGTTTTCGGAGAGGAGCCGGTGCTCGCGGGCGGACATCCGCTGGGGGCTGTCGCGGGGCGTTCGAACGTAGACCGCGAACCAGTTCGTGCTGAGCTTGCCGGCGAGCGCGGAGGCCCGCCGCAGGAGGAGCCGGGTCGTGTCGGGATTCGAGGACATCGCCACCATCGCCTTCGTGCCGACGGGCTCGGTTGCGGCCGTCGAGTGCGGGCCGCGGCGATCGGCCTCGAGTCGGTCGGCGATCTGGCGCATCGCGAGCTCGCGGAGCGAGGCGAGGTTCTCCTCGGTGAAGAAGTTCTCGAGGGCCGGGCCGATCCGCTCGGCCGGGTAGATCTTGCCGGCCTTGAGCCGCTCCCGGAGCTCCTCCGACGGCAGGTCCACGTTCACGATGGCGTCGGCCTGGCGCAGGACCCGGTCCGGCACGCGCTCCTGGACGTCCACGCCCGTCACCCGGGACACGATGTCCTGCAGCGACTCGAAGTGCTGGATGTTGACGGCGGTCATGACGGAAATCCCGGCAGCGAGCAGGTCCTCGACGTCCTGGTAGCGCTTGACGTTGTCGGTGCCGGGGACGTTGGTGTGCGCGAGCTCGTCCACGATCACGACTTCGGGCTTGCGCCGGAGGATCGCCGGCAGGTCCATCTCCTCGAGGGTCTTGCCCTTGTAGGAAACCGCGACCCGCGGGACGATCTCGAGGCCCGTCGTCCGCTCGGCCGTCTCCGCGCGCCCGTGGGTCTCGACGAGGCCCACGACGACGTCCACGCCCTGCTTCTTCAGGGCGAGCGCGTCCTCGAGCATCTGGTAGGTCTTGCCGACGCCCGCGGCGTGGCCGATGTAGATCTTGAGCTTGCCGCGGCGCGACTTCTCCAGCAGGCGGAGAAAGACGTCCGGGGAGGTGCGCCGGTGCTCGTCCTGCGGCATCTTCCAATTCTAAGGGCGTGCCGGAATCTCGCGATCGAGGTCGAGGTTCGTCAGCAGGACGTTGACCCTGGGCTCGCCGAGGAGCCAGAGCGTGCGCGGCTCGATGTGTCTGCGAATGATCCCGGCGACCCTCTCCTCCGGGACGCCCCGCGCCTTGGCCACGCGGGCGGCCTGCCACAGCGCCGCGTCGGGAGACAGGTGCGGATCGAAGCCCGAGGCCGAGGTGGTCACCAGGTCCGCGGGCACGGGGCCGCTGTCGCCCGGGCGGTCCTCGCGTGCCGCGGCCACGGCCGCCGTGATCGCCTTGGCCAGGTCGGCGCTCGTGGGCCCCTGGTTCGTGCCCCCCGGAGGCGGTAGCGTCGTAGCCGTCCTTGCCCGCCGCGGAAGGACGGGAATGCAGATACTGCGGGCTCTTGAAGTTCTGGCCGATGAGCTCCGAGCCGACGACGCGGCCGCCGGCGGTCACGAAGGATCCGTTGGCCTTGTCCTTCCAGAAGAGCCGGGAGACGCCGGTGACGGCGGCGGGGTAGAGGCCGCCGAGCAGAACGGTCAGGACGACGACGTAGAGGGTCGATCGAACGATGAGTTTCATGGTGTTCTCCTCAGGCCAGATGCAGGGCCAGCACGATCCAGTCGATCAGCTTGATCCCCACGAACGGGACGACGATGCCTCCGATGCCGTAGATCCAGAGATTGCGGGCGAGGATGCGCGCCGCCCCGAGGGGGCGGTACTTGACGCCCCGCAGGGCGAGCGGGATGAGCGCGATGATGATCAGGGCGTTGAAGATGACGGCCGAAAGGATCGCCGACTTCGGGTTGCCGAGGTGCATGACGTTCAGCGCGTTCAGGGCCGGATAGGTCGCCGCGAACATCGCGGGCAGGATCGCGAAGTACTTCGCCACGTCGTTGGCGATCGAGAACGTCGTCAGCGAGCCGCGCGTCATCAGGAGCTGCTTGCCGATCTCGACGACCTCGATCAGCTTGGTCGGGTTCGAGTCGAGGTCCACCATGTTGCCCGCCTCGCGCGCCGCCTGCGTGCCCGTGTTCATCGCGACGCCGACGTCCGCCTGCGCCAGGGCCGGCGCGTCGTTCGTGCCGTCGCCAGTCATGGCCACGAGGTTGCCGCCCTCCTGCTCCTTGCGGATGAGGGCGAGCTTCTGCTCGGGCGTCGCCTGGGCGAGGAAGTCGTCCACGCCGGCCTCGCGCGCGATCGCGGCTGCCGTCAGCGGGTTGTCGCCCGTGATCATGATCGTCCGGATGCCCATCGCCCGCAGGCGGTCGAAGCGGTCCTTCATGCCGGCCTTGACGACGTCGCGCAGCGCGACGACGCCGAGCACGCGGGTCCCGTCGGCCACGAGGAGCGGCGTGGCGCCCTCGGCCGAGATCCGGTTGAGCAGGTCGGAGACGACCGGGTCGATCGTTCCGCCCTGCGCCGCGGACCCAGTCGGCCACCGAGTCGCCCGCGCCCTTGCGGATCTGGCGGCCGTTGAAATCCACGCCCGACATGCGCGTCTGCGCGGAGAACGGGACGAACTTCATGCCCTCCATCCGCCGCGCGCGCAGGCCGAACTGGTCCTTGGCGAGGACGACGATCGAGCGGCCCTCCGGCGTCTCGTCGGAGAGCGACGAGAGCTGCGCCGCCTCGGCGAGGTCGCCGGGCAGCACGTGGGGCGCCGGGAAGAACTCGGTCGCCTGGCGGTTGCCGAGCGTGATCGTTCCGGTCTTGTCGAGGAGCAGCACGTTGACGTCGCCGGCCGCCTCGACGGCGCGGCCGGACATCGCGAGCACGTTGTGCTGGAGGACCCGGTCCATGCCCGCGATGCCGATCGCCGAGAGCAGGCCGCCGATCGTCGTCGGGATCAGGCAGACGAGCAGCGCGATGAGCACCGGTGTCGATGCCACGCCCTGCGCGTAGAGCGCGAACGGCCGCAGCGTCACGGTGGCGATCAGGAAGACGATCGTCAGCCCCGAGAGCAGGATCGAGAGGGCGATCTCGTTGGGCGTCTTCTGGCGCGAGGCGCCTTCGACGAGCGCGATCATGCGGTCGAGGAAGGTCTCGCCCGGGTTGGAGCGTGATCTCGACGACGATCCGGTCCGAGAGAACGCGCGTGCCGCCCGTGACCGCGGACCGGTCGCCTCCGGACTCCCGGATGACCGGAGCGGACTCGCCGGTGATCGCCGACTCGTCCACCGACGCGATCCCCTCGACGACGGTGCCGTCGCCCGGGATCACCTGTCCCGCCTCGACGATGACCCGGTCGCCCTTGCGCAGGCTCGTCGCGGGAACCGCCTCCTCGCCCTTCCTCGTCACGCGGCGGGCCATCGTTTCGGTGCGCCCGCGGCGCAGCGCAGCCGCCTGGGCCTTGCCGCGCCCCTCGGCCATGGCCTCGGCGAAGTTGGCGAAGAGCGAGCGTGAACCAGAGCCAGAGCGCGATCTGGACGTTGAAGAGGACGTCCTTGCCGCGGGCGACGTCGCGCACGAGCAGGACGCTGACCAGGACCGCCCCGACGAGCACGACGAACATGACCGGGTTGCGGGCCTGGAGCCGCGGATCGAGCTTGCGGAACGAGTCGCCGATCGCGGCGCGGACGATCGCGCGATCGAAAAGGGCGGTGCGTCGGGGTTGAGCCACGGCATCCTCCTTAGAAGAGCGTCCCGGCCTTCATCAGCAGTTGCTCCACGATGGGGCCGAGCGAGAAGGCGGGGAAGAAGGTCAGCGCTCCGACGATCAGGATGACGCCGACGAGCAGGAAGCTGAAGAGCGGGCCGGTCGACCGGAAAAGTGCCCGCGGACTCGGGGACCTTCTTCTTGGCCGCGAGCGAGCCGGCGATCCCGAGGATGGGGATCAGCATGAAGAAGCGGCCGAAGAACATGTCGAAGCCGAGCGTCGTGTTGTAGAAGAGCGTGTTGGCGTTCAAGCCAGCGAAAGCGGAGCCGTTGTTGCCCGCCCCCGACGTGAAGGCGTACAGGATCTCGGAGAAGCCGTGCGGCCCCTTGTTGGCGAGCGACGACAGTCCCGCCGGCAGGACCGAGGCCGCGGCGCTGAACCCCAGGATGCAGAGCGTCAGGACGAGGACCGAGAGCATCGCGAGCTTGACCTCGTGCGCCTCGATCTTCTTGCCGAGGTACTCGGGCGTGCGGCCGACCATGAGCCCCGCGATGAAGACCGAGAGGACGATGAACAGGAACATGCCGTAGAGGCCGGCGCCGACGCCGCCGAAGATGACCTCTCCCGAGGCGATGTTGGCGAGCGGCACGAGGCCGCCGATCGGCGTGAAGGAGTCGTGCCAGGAGTTGATGGCGCCGCACGAGGCGTCCGTCGTGACCGTGGCGAAGAGTGCCGAGTCGCCGATCCCGAACCGGACCTCCTTGCCCTCCATGTTCCCGCCGGTCCCGCCGGCCGTCGGGAGGCCGCGACACCGAGCTTCTGGTGGATCGGGTTGCCCCGCTGCTCGGCGATCTCGGCCACGACGGCCCCGACGAGGAACAGGAACGCCATCGCCGCGAAGACCGCCCATCCGTGCCGGACGGATCCCGTCATCCGGCCGAGCGTGTTGGTCAGCCCCGCGCCGATCGCGAAGATCAGGACCATCTCGAGGAAGTTCGTTCCGGGCGTCGGGTTCTCGTAGGGATGCGCGGAGTTCGCGTTGAAGAACCCGCCGCCGTTGGTCCCGAGCTCCTTGATGGCCTCCTGTGAGGCGACCGGGCCCTGGGCGATCTTCTGCTCGACGCCCTCGACCGTCTTCACGGTGACGTCGGCCGGAAGTTCTGGACGACGCCGCGCGAGACGAAGAAGAGGGCGGCCAGAAACGAGATGGGCAGCAGCACCCAGAGGATCGCCCGCGTGCAGTCGTGCCAGAAGTTCCCGATGCCCTTCGCCTTCTCGCGCGCGATGCCGCGGATGATGGCGATGGCGATCGCGATTCCCGTGGCCGCCGACAGGAAGTTGTGGAGGGCGAGTCCGGCCATCTGGGTGAAGTGGGACATCGTGCTTTCGCCGGAGTAGCCCTGCCAGTTGGTGTTCGTCGTGAAGGAGACGGCGGTGTTCCACGATGAGTCCGGCGAAACCGCTCCGAATCCGTTCGGGTTGAGGGGCAGGAATTGCTGCAGGCGCTGCATCGCGTAGAGGACCACGAGCGATGCCGCATTGACGATGAGCATCGTCACCGTCCACTCGACCCAGCCCTGGTCCTGCGAGGCGTCGACGCCGCAGACCTTGTAGATGCCGCGCTCGACGGGCCGGAGGATTGGGTCGAGCCACGTGCGCTCGCCGGCGAACACCTTCTTCATGTAGGCGCCGAGTATCGGCGTGAGGGCGATGATGACCGCCAGGTAGACGACGATTTCCAGAGCGTTCTTGGTCGTCATGACGTCAGACCTTTTCCGCTTTGAGCATGGCCGACAGCAAGTACCAGAGCAGCGCCACGCTCACGACGAGACCCAGAATGTCTTCCCAACCCATGGCGTCCTCCTCAAACCTTGTCGCAGCGGCGCGTGTAGAGGATCGAGGCCCAGAAGAGCAGGACCGTGACGCCGAGGAAAATGAAATCGGCCATGTGCGTTCTCCTCAGAACGTGAACCCGAGCTCCACGAGGATCGCGTTGCCCTTCGAGTCGCCGTTCTTGATCGAATAGCCGGCGTAGATCGTCCAGTCCCCGATGGGAACGGAGACGCCGGGCGTGAAGTAGCCGAGGGCGTTCTTTCCGCTGTACCAGTCGGCGATGAGGTTCAGGTGATCGTTGATCTTCTGCTCGAAACCCATTTGCGCGCCGGCCTGCGGGTCCGGTGCCGCGTAGCCGGAAGAAGCCCAGTACCCGCCGACCGTGAGGCGCGTCGTCGGCGTGATCTTGTACGAGGCCTCGCCGTACCAGAGCGCCGCGGGGTCGCCGTCGCGCGAGCCGCGGAGGTAGAAGAGGCCGAAGGCGCCGGTCGTGAACGCCAGCTTCTCGTTGTGCCAGGGCTGCCACTTGATGTTCACGGTCGCGAACGGAACGGAGCGGCCGGTCGCCGCGAAGCCCCCGAAATTGGCGCCGGCCTCGATGTTCGACCCGAAGCCGTAGACGCCGCGCATCGTGAAGAAACCATAGGAGGGATCCTGGGGCCGCCCGAGCGCGTCGGCTTCGAGGTAGGTATGGCACTTGTCGAGCACGTCCGCGGAAGGGACGTTGAAAATGGTCTGTTGGGCGAGGAGCGAACCCGCCAGGAGCCAGAGAAACAGGATCGCGGCGACGAGCCGGGCGGGATGTCCGGCATAGACCCCGGCGCGTTTGCGCCCGTGGTCGAACACGATGTCATCGACGCGCCAGAGAACCATTGCCTGCCTCCCCAGGAAGACGTACGCCACGAACCCCGCGGCCACCAGGGCGACCTCGTATCGGCCCAGGACGAGTGCCGCCCCGCAACCGCCGGAGAGCGCCGCGAGCGCCAGACCAACGAAGGCCAGTGCCTTTTGTCTCCGTCATGGGCAGAGCATCGCGCGCCGGGCGGAAGGAAGTCCGGAGGAAGGCCGAAAGAAGTTCGAAAGAGGAAGAGCACGTTGTCCGCAGCGTAGCCTGCGGGAAGTCCAACCGGCTGATGCGTTTGGACCATGCCGAGGCCTGGCCGCACGGCCCTTTTTCGGCGGCGTCAGCCCTCGGGCGCGAAGCGGTAACCGACCCAGGGCTCCGTCTGGAACCATCGCGGGCGGTTCGGGTCGTCCTCGAGTTTGCGACGCAGCCCGCCCATGTGGACCCGCAGCGTGTCGTTCGTGACGCCGGCGGTCGTGCCCCAGACGGCGCTCATCAGCTGCCGGTGAGTCCAGACCGCGCCGGGCTTCGAGAGCAGCGCGAGGAGGATCGAGAACTCGAGCGGCGTCAGGTGCACCGGCTTTCCGCCCTTGCGGACCGACCGGGCCTCCGGGTCGACCTCGATGTCGCCCCACCGGGAGAGCGCCGGCCCTTTCGAGGATCCGGTCCGCCGCAACAGCGCGCGCACGCGGGCGACGAGCTCGGAGACGCCGAAGGGCTTCGTCACGTAGTCGTCCGCGCCGGCATCGAGGAGGCGGACCTTCTCGCGCTCTTCGTCGCGGACGGTCAGAACCAGGATCGGAATCGCGGACCGCCGGCGAACCTCGGCGACCAGCGTGTGGCCGTCCATCCTCGGCATCGCGAGATCGCTGACGACGAGGTCGAACTCTCCGGCCTCGAACGCGTCGAGCGCCTCCTGTCCGTCGACAGCCGCGACGACCTCGTGGCCCTCGCGTTCGAGCGCGTCGCGGACCACCTTGCGGATGCCCGCCTCGTCGTCGGCGACCAGGACCCGGCTCATGTCCCCACGCGGGGCAGTGCGATCTCGAACAGCGCCCCGCCGCCCGGGGTGTTCGTGAGGCGCAGACGGCCGCCGTTCAACTCGACGAGGCTGCGCGCAATCGAGAGGCCGAGCCCGCTGCCCGGAATCTCCTCGTTCTCCTCGAGGCGCACGAAGCGCTCGAAGACGCGCTCGCGTTCGGGCCCGGGGACGCCCTTGCCCTGGTCGGCCACGCGAAAGAAGCACGTGCTCTCCGTCGGCCGTCGCGGAGACCCGGATGGTCGAGCCCTCGGGCGAGTAGCGGGCCGCATTCTCGAGGCCGTGGCCGAGCGCCTCCGTCATCTGCGCGGGATCCACTTCCACCGCGAGGTCCGGCGCGGGCGGATCGAGGTAGAGCGAGTGGCCCGCGAGCGCTTCGCCGAATCGCGCCACTGCAGCCTCCACGATTTCGGCGCACGTGACCAGCGCGGGGCGCGGCCGCGCGCTCCCGGAGTCCAGCCGGACGACGTCCATCAGCTCCCCGATGCGCCGGTTGAGCGCATCGAGCTGCCCGGTCGCCATCCGCGAGGCCGCGGAGCCGCGGGTCTCGGCCTCCCAGTTTTCGATCGCCCCCCGCGCCGCGGCGACGGGCGTCTTCAGATCGTGGGCGAGCTGGGCGAGGAGCGTGGACTTCATCTGCTCGCTCGTGCGGGTTTCCTCGGCGGCCCGCGCAAGGATCAGGAACCGCTCGCGCTCGACGGCCAGGCCGAGCAGGAGGGCGCAGGCTTCCGCCATGCGCTCGCTCGACCGCAGCCCGCGCGCCACGAGCACGCCGGCGCGCTGGAGCCCGACCGGGATCGGCAGGTAGATGTCGGTGCCGCCGAGATCGGAGGGAAACGCCGCCGAGTTGCCCTGGCGGTAGGCGAGCTCCGCGATCTCGGTCCGAAAAGACGCCTCGGGCGTTGCGATGGGCGGCGCGAGCTCGCCGTTTTCCCGCGCGAGCAGGAGCGCCACCTGCTCGCACTGGAGCGCCTGGCGCAGGCGGTCGGCCGCCACGCCCAGAAGCGACTCGCGGTTCGTGTCGGCGAGGAAGCCCTGGGAGAGCTGCGTGAGGGCGATCAGGTCCCGGCGCTCGGCCTCGATCAGCCTGAGTCGCTCGCGCGAAAGCGCGGAGAGTCGTCCGATGAGCAGGCCCGAGACCAGGAACACGAAGAGCGCCGTGACGTTGCGCGGATCGGAGATCGTGAACGTGAAGAGGGGCGGGATGAAGAAGTAGTTGAAGGCGAGCGTCGCGAGCACCGCCGCGAGGACGCCGGGCCCGCTCTGCCACACCGAGGCGCAGAGGAAGACGGCGAGCAGCAGGAGCAGCGCGACCGAGGAAACGGTCAACTCCGGAAACAGGCGCAGCAGACCGACGGAGGCGAGAACCACCAGGACGGCCGCCGGGTACCCGATCCACCGGGAGGCGGGGATCTTCATCGCGTGGCCATTCTATCGGTGCCGGACCCGCGCTCAGGCCACGAGCATCGCGTCGCCGAACGAGTAGAAGAGGTAGTCCCCTCGAATGGCCTCGCCGTACGCTGCGAGAACGTGCTCGCGGCCGGCGAAGGCGCAGACGAGCATCAGGAGCGTCGATTGCGGCAGGTGGAAGTTCGTCAGCAGGCCGTCGATCGCCCGGAACGCGAAGCCCGGCGTCATGAAGAGGTCCGTCGCAAACCGCAGATCGCCATCGGGTCCGGCATTCTCGCGCAGAGCGGCGGCCTCGAGCGAGCGCGCCACGGTCGTTCCGACGGCGATCACGCGCCGGCCTTCCTTTCGAGCGCGCGCGACGGCGGAGCGGGTCGAGGCCGAGATCGCGATCTCTTCGGGATGAAGAACGTGGTCGTCGGTGTCGTCCACGGTGACCGGCTTGAACGTGCCGGCGCCGACCGCGAGCGTCAGGTCCGCGATCTCGACGCCGCGGGCGCGGATGCGCTCGAGGATCTCCACCGTGAAGTGGAGCCCCGCCGTCGGCGCCGCGACCGCGAGCGGCTCGCGCGCGAACACGGTCTGGTAGGCCGAGCGGTCCTCCTCCCGGTCCGGCGCTCCCGGCTCGCGGCGGATGTAGGGGGGAAGTGGCGTGTGGCCGATCCGTTCGAGGATCGCCTCCGAGAGGGGCCGGTCGAAGACGACGGTTCGCGTGCCACCGTCATCGACCTGCGCGACCCCCGCCGTGAGCCCTTCGTCGAAGCAGATTGTTCGTCCGGCTTTCGCCCGCCGCCCGGGGCGGGCCATCGCACGCCAGCGCGTGCGCGCGGCGTCCTCGTTCGACAGCAGGAAGACCTCGACCAGGCGCCTCTCGGCGTCGCGTCCGAAGAGGCGGGCCGGCCGGACGCGGACATCGTTGCGGACGAGGAGATCCCCGGCTCGCAGCAGCTCCGGCAGCTGTGCGAAGAGGCGGTGCCCGACGGCGCCCGTGCGGCGGTCGAGCGTGAGCATGCGGCTCGTGCCGCGGGGCCGGGCCTGCTGGGCGATCCGGTCGGCCGGCAGCTCGTAGTCGAAGAGATCCACGCGCACGGCGCGTAGGGTATGTCACCGAAGGTAACAGGTGCGATGGCCGGGGGCCTGGCGGGCCGGGGGTGCCTCGGAGCAGCTTGCGCCGGCTCATCGACTTAGCCCGAGCGGGCAGCGCTGGCACCGGCCCTGCAGTGGACAGGGGGGAGGGGAGTCATCACCATGTTCGCAAAGCGATATCGATCCGGCCTGGTCCTGTTTCTCGCTCTGACGGCCGGCCTTTCTCTCGGCGTCGCCCTGACGCTCGGCGCCTCCGGACTCGCCGTGCGCTGAAGTACTCTGCCTGCGATGGCAGGCGACTATCCGGAGGGCCGCGGGCGGGTCCACGTCACGGCCGCCGGCATTCCGATCGAGGGCGTCTCGATCGCGGGCCACGAGTCCTACTACAAGCTGCCGGGCTTTCGAACCCTGCTCGAGTTCGGCCGCGCCCCGGAAGACGTCCTCGGATTCCAGACGGTCTGCGTTTCGCACGGGCACCTCGACCACATCACGGGCCTTGCGCATTACGCTTCGCGGCGGCGTCTGGCCCGTCTGCCGGCGGCGCGCGTGCTCGTTCCGTCGGAGGTTCGGCCGCTGGTCGAGCAGTGGGTCGAGGCCTGCGAGAAGCTCGAGCACATCGACTATGAGATCGAGATCGTCGGCGCGGCGCCCGGCGATCGCATCCGCCTGCGCAACGACCTCGAGGTGACGGTCCTGCCGGGCCGCCACCGGGTGCCGACGGTCGGGTATCTCTTCTCGGAGGTCAAGCAGAAGCTCAGGGACGAATTCCTGGATCGGAGCGGGGCAGACATCGCGGCGCTGCGGGGCAGGGGCGTGGAAGTCACGCGCCGGGAAGAGGTCCCGCTGCTCGCCTATCCGGGCGACTGCGGCGAAGAGATCTTCACGGCGTGCCCGGAGATCTTCCGCGCCCGCGTGCTGCTGCTCGAGTGCTCGTTCCTGCTGCCCGAGGACAAGGAGCGCGCCCGCGAGTACGCGCACATCCACCTCGACGACATCCTCGAGCGCGCGCACCTCTTCGAGAACGAGGCCGTCGTCCTGACGCACTTCTCGCAGCGCTACCGGCCCGAGGAGATCCGCCGGGCGCTGTCCGCGATCCCCTCGCCGCTCGCCGAGCGCGTCATCCCGTTTCTGCCGGAGCTATGATCGTGCCGTTGTGGGGTAGTTGAATTGGTACAACGTCCGGCTGTTAACCGGAAGGTTGGTGGTTCGATTCCACCCCCCACAGCCACCGTCGCCTCCGCTGCGCGAGGCGTCTGCGCCCCGTCGGGGCGCACCGGCGTCCGGCTCGCCCGGATGCGGGCTCGACCGGACGCCTGACTCCTCGCTTCGCTGCGGCTCCCGCGTCGCGCGCCTCCTCCCTCCCTTCGGTCGGGAGACTTCGCGCGCCGCGAGCGAAGGTCGCCGGGCGCGTGTGACGAGCGGTGGGGGGGCGGGTGTCCGGACGCAGGAGATGGCTCTCTAACCGGCCGTCGGCGTGGTGGAGGCGCACAATGACGTCGGTGACTGTGGACTCGAGGCCGGCGCAGGACGCGGCGCAAGTGACTTATCGATTCACCCCGGATCGGATCGAAGGGGTCACGCTCTGCAAGTCTCCTGTGTCGTCAAGTTCGGATCACTTCCCGGGCGCATACCAGATCGGCGAACTCCAGGCGCGCTCCTGGATGGTCGCCGGCACCCTGGTCAGCGGCGGCATGTTCATCCGGACCGCGTCATAGGTGTTCCAGCGCGGAGTCGGTATCTCGAGGACCCGGGCATAGTAGAAGGCGCGCTGGTCCGTCTTGAAATCGGGATCGGTCCAGCCGGTGGCCAGTTGCGGGGCGCCGATGGTGTCGGTGTACGTCGCGGTCTTCAGGTCGACGCTGTTGCCAACCGGGGGCAGCTTGCCGTCGGCGCCGATCTTGCGGTCGCCGGACCAGGCGACATCGAAGATCTTCTCGTGCTGTTGGCCAGCCGCGTCGAGCCAGCCCTTGACGATCTGGACACGGTCGAGGTTGCCGCTCCTGGGGTCCTTGAGCGCCATGACCAGAAACGTCGGCGCCTTGCCGGCTCCGGGCTTCAGGTCGCCGCCCATCGGCACGCCTTTGGCGTAGGCGAGTTTGACGAAGTCGGCCTTGTTCACATCGTCGGCGGCGTAGTCGAAGCTGCCGAAGAAGCGCACCTTGATCATCGGGCCCGAGGTCCCGAACGTCTCCTTGCGCTGCATGGCATCCCAGATGGCCTCGCGGGTGTTCTGCGGGGCCCACACCCCGGCCAGGCCACCCGAGCTGAACTCCTGGATCTGCTGGATCTGGCCCGCCGGCGAGCCGGGGACACCCGTCAGCCGTTCCTTTGGATTGTTTTCAAAGGCGAACTTGCCGGTGAAGTTGAATTCCTCGTTGCTGGCCGCGGCATTGTGCGTGTCGGTATCGCCGATGAAGCCATATTTGAACGGGTTGCCGGCGCCGCCCGCCGCCTGGCTCATGCCATCGAGCAGGGCCTGCCGGACGTAGCTGCCCCTGGGATGAGACGGCCGCTCGAAATCCGCCGACAGCGTGTAATCCCACAGTTCGAAGCCGGCGAATTCGTCGGTCGGTGACAGGACCGGCATGGTTTCCGAGGTGCCCTTGATCTGGGTGATTTCATAGAGCGGTTCGTTTTCGGCGCGGGTCTTGTTGTAGGCCGCATCGATCGGCTTGCCGTCGAACTTCACCATTTCGAACATGCGGCCGTCGCTGGCGTTGCCATTGTGGGGGATGGCGAACAGCGTCGAGCCCTTGGCGCGCTGCGCATCCATCCACTTCCAGAGTGTCTCGGGATCGTCCGAATCGAGCGCCGACAGCACCAGGTCGGGCAGGTGCGCGGTATCGCGGAAGACGACGACGCGGTGCAGGTTGCGCTTCTGCGGGTTCGATGTCCACTCGAAGCCGGCGAAGGTGGTGAACTTGCCGGGGACGTAATTGGCTTCGGCCGCCTTGACGATTTCGGCCCAGACGGTGCGCGCCAGCGCCGGGTCGCTCAGCGCCGGGTCCCGCTTGCCGTCGCTCATGTCGCGCAGGATCTTGGCAAAGGTCTGAATCCGCACGTTGGCGTCGGGCGAGTTGACACCCTTGGCAACCTCGGTCTTGCTGATCGGGCTGTCGGGGTTCGACATCTGGTTGAAAACCCCCATGTACTCGGCATGGTCGGCCACCATGTAGAAGTCGAGCGGGGTCTTGATCTGCATTTCCGGTCCGCCGCTGCCGGTGATCGGCCGGCCCTGCGCCCAGGCATAGGCATCCGTCGGCGTGGTCTTGGAGCCATTGGTCAGCGCGTCGAACGACCAGCCGGTGTGGACGTGGACATCGCCAAAGTAGGCGTTGTTGTCGGGGTTCGGCGCCGGCAACTTGGATGTCGCTGCGGCTGGAGCGGCCGCGGCAGCTGGAGTCGCTGGAGCGGTTGAGCCGACCTCCGGTGCCGACTTCGAGCAACCCGCCGGACCCAGCACGATGCCGAGAGCGGCCAGGGCCAGGCCGAGGGTCGTCAGAACGACAGGGATCGGGCGGCGGCAGTCTTTCGACGTCACGGGAAGCCTCCTCATTCGGTGCCGGGGTTATAGCAGAGGGGCGAGTCCCGGGCCAACTCCTGGACGGTTGTTCCTATTGTCTCGACGCTCGCGAAAATGAGATAAGCCGTCTTGCCGGTCGAGACCATCGAGATTCTCGAGACGACGCTACGGCCACTGCAAGCCGAGCGCGACGGACAAGAAATACCGCCATCTGGCCGCGGGTGACCGGCGCTTCCGGGCAGAACCGCAGAGGGTTCGTGCCGCACCCGGACGTGATACCGGCCGCGTAGAGAGCCTCGATGAGTTGGAAGAACGGATGGTTGGTCGGCACGTCCGTGAAGCTGGCCACGGTCGGCGCCGGGCTGACCTGACGCCTCCACAGGATCCGAATCATCTTGACCCTGGTTTCCGTCGTGGGCACGCCCACGGCGACGAACCAATGGACCGCGTCGAGCTGCTGGTCGGCGTTCGCATCGAGGGCTTCCGAGTACGCAATTTGAGTGGGTACGGATAGGACGCCATCACCCGGCATGCCGGAGCTCGCGACCGCGACCAGCGAGGTTCCGCCAGACGGGGTACCGCTGCCGCTGCTGGTCGCGTAGTAGTAGCCGAGGAAGCCCTGGAAGTTTTTTGTCGCATCGTTGTCGATGAAGTAGAAGTCGACCTGCGTGATCAACGCGCCATGGGGGATGCCATGAAGGTCCGCATACAGAAAGGCGCTGTTACTCCACCGCGTTCCGTTCGTCGTGTCCGAGGAGTAGGAGACTGCGCTGTCGGTCGGGTGCAGGTCGAGATAGCCGATCACGGTCGAGGAAGAGCTCGCGACGCCGAACTCACCTGGTGTGACCGCTCTGGCACGAGCCTCCTCCTCGGAAAAGACCCTCACGATTGCGTCCTTGCTCAGAGGGGGCGGCGCGCCGACGAAGTTCGGGTCCGGTCCGGCGACCGTCTGAGCGCGGCCCGCTGCGGCCTGCAGAAGAAAAGCAAGGGCGCCGAGAGAGCGCAGGGATCGGACTGACCAAGGCTTCATGAACTCCTCCTTTGGCACCGCGACACGGTCCCCGTTCTCATCGAGTCAGAGTCGACAACCTGCATACAGCCTCGAGCTTCCCGTTGACGAGGTCAAGGTGAGAGCCGGCGTTTTGGCGTTTCGGTCGGCGCCGGAGGATCGGTGGGAATCGCTGTCGGCGGCGGAGTCTCCGTTGGTGTCTCCGTGTGCGAGGCGGTCGGTGTCGTCGTGGGAGGAGGCGGTCCGATGGGGGTCGGAGTATCAGTCGCCGTGAATGTCGCCGTCGCGGTTGGGGAGGGTGTCGAGGTCGAGGTGGCCGTGAATGTCCGAGTGCGAGTCGGCACGAGAGTGGAAGTCGGTGGAACGGCCGGGGTCGCCGTTCTTGTCGCGTTCGCCGACGGCGTCTTCGTCGCCGAAGCCACGGCGGTTGCGGTCGATCCGGGCGTCCCGGGCGTACGCGTGGGCGTCCTGCTCCCGGACGCGGGCGGCGAGGTCGCCGTGATGGATGGCGTCGTCGTCGGTGACACGGAAGCGAGCGCGGTCGGGCTCGCCGCGAGGGGCGTCGAGGTCGAGGAGGGAGCTTGCGTCGGAGCCTGGGTGCTCGTGATTGGGGCGGTGATCGGATCTTTGAAGCAGGCGATACCCGTGAACGCGATCAGAAGGAGTGTGCAGACGAACTCCCACCTCGGTACCCGGCCGCCTGTCGGGTCCTGACTGGATCCTATCGCCATGAGGCTGAAGGACTAAGTATACGCCCCGGGCCCATGGCCGGTGCCATCCGCAAGGCCATGCCGTGACTTTCCCGACAGCGTGCTATCGCCCGGGCGTGACGAGATCCATCGCCGCCTTGCGCTCGGCGACCGCCCACGATCCCAGGTGGCTGCGCCAGGCGGAGGCGGAGGCACGGCTCAACACGAACTCGAGGTCTTCGCCGTTCGAACGCGCGAGTCGGAGCGCTTCACGGCGCAGCAGCCGGCGTCCGTTCGAGAGCCGGCTTCCGGTCACGATCTTCCGGATGCGTGGCGTCGCGATCGTTTCGGTTTCGCCGAATACGCCGCGAAACTCGACCGCGCCCCCGGTCAGCCCGAGGACTCCGGGCAGCCGCCGGTATTTCCCCGCGCAGAGCTCGGCCCGGGTGAGGAGCTGGAAGGGCGCGCGCTCCTCCTCCAGGAGCCGCTTTGCAAGGCGGTCCTGCGCCCGTCCGAGGAGCGTGCGGGGCACCACGAGGATGAGGGCCACGACGGCCGCTGCGCCCGCGACGACGAGAACGATGGTGCTCAAGCGCCTCCGAAGATATCTCCTCGCGGGCCGCCGGGATACGGATCCGGCCGCCGCGGCCGGGCCGCACCCTCTGTCAGTGCAGGAACTTCTTGCGGTTCCGGATGTAGTCGGTGAACAGGAACTCGGCGAGGTTGTAGGGGGAGGCGTAGTAGGCGCGGCCCCGGTTGATGCGCGTCAGCTTGTCCACGAACTCGACGAGGTGGGGGTCGGTCGCGATCATGAAGGTGGTGATCGTGATCCCGTCGCGCCGGCAGGCGTCGGCTTCTTCGAGCGTGCGGTTGACGATCTTGAGGTCCAGCCCGAACGGGTTCTTGTAGAGGCGTCCCCGCTCCCAGATCGCCGAGGGCTTGCCGTCGGTGATGAGGAAGATCTGCTTGTTGGGGTTCTTGCGGTGGACGAGGAGCTTGCGGGCGAGGGCGAGGCCGGCCTTGGTGTTCGTGTGGAACGGGCCGACCTGCGTCTTCGAGATCTCGGAAAGGGGAACCCGCTTCGCGTCGTCGCCGAAGAGCAGCACGTCGATCGAGTCCTTGGGGTACTTCGACTGGATGAGCTCGACCATCGCCAGCGCCACCTTCTTGGCCGGGGTGAAGCGGTCCTCGCCGTAGAGGATCATCGAGTGCGAAATGTCGATCGCGAGCACGGTGGCGCAGGAGGTCAGGTGCTCCTCCTCGTGGACCTCGAAATCCCCGGGCTCGAGGGCGATGTCCGCGGCGTCGCGGCGCACGGCGTTGCCGATCGAGCGGACGCCGTCGATCGCGCTCGGGCTGTCCCCGAACTCGTACGCGCGCGTCTCCGGCAGCAGCTCGCCGCCCGCACCCGCGCGCGGCACGGCGTGGTAGCCGGAGCCCGCCTTCGCGAGCGACGTGAAGATCTCCTCGAGGGCAGAGCGGCGGATCCGGCGCTCGCCGACCGCTGAGAGCGCGAGCTGGCCGCCGCGGTCCTCGACGATCTCGCTCCGTTGCAGGGCCTTGCGGAATTCCTCGAGGTCGATGCCGGGGTCGATCATGCCCCGGTCCTGCAGGTACTGCATCCACCGCAGCGCCTCTTCCACGTCGCCTCCGGCCTGCAGCACGAGCTGCAGGAAGAGCTTGACGAGCTCCTGCATCGTCAGCAGCTGCCGCAGCAGGTCGACGGGGTAGTCCTCGTAGCGGTAGCGCACGGCTAGCTTCGCGCAAGCGCCGCGCGCCACGCGCGGGCGGACTGCGAGAAGAGTCCCCGGTCGCTGGTCGTGAAGACGTGGTATCCCTGCTTCGCGAGCCCGGGGATCTCGTCCGGCGAGCGGAGCATGATCCCGGCGCCCTTGCCGTGCTCCTGGCTCACGGCGCCGACGCGTTCGACGGCCGCGCGGTAGCGGGGCTCGTCGTAATGCCCTGGAACGCCGAGGGCCTGCGAGAGGTCGTTCGGGCCGACGAAGAGAAGGTCCACGTCCTTCTCGGCGGCGATTTCGGAGACCGAGTTCAACGCTCCGGCCGTTTCGATCTGCACGAAGACGGCGGTCGTCTCGTTGGCCTCCAGCACCCAGTGGTCGAACGGGATGGACCCGTACCGGTTGGCACGCACGCCCGCGAGCCCCCGCTTTCCGACGGGGGCGTACTTGACCGACTCGGCCGCGCCGCGCACGACGGCGGCGCCATCCGCCCGCGGGAAGAGCGTTCCGGCGGCCCCCGCGTCGAGCGCGCGGCCGGCCTCGGAAAACGCGGCGCAACTCGGGACGCGGACGATCGCGGGAATCTTCGCGCCGTCGGAGGCGCGCACCATGCGGTCGACGGACTCGGGACCGAAGGAGCCGTGCTCCGTGTCGAGGACGACGAAGTCGAAGTTGGCCAGGGCCAGCAGCTCGAGGACGCCCTCGGTCGGCCACGTCACGAAGCAACCGAGCAGGGTTTCGCGCGCGAGGACCCGGGCGCGCAGGGAGCCATCCGCCATCGTCAATTCGAGCGGTTCTTCACGAGGTTGAACTTCAGCATCTCGGCGTAGGAGACGCGCGAGTCGAGGTCCTCGCGGGCGATCTTCAGGTGCTGGGTCAGGCCCTCGAGGACGAGCTCCATGCCGATCGCGAGCTCCTCCTTCGAAGCGGGGGAGAAGTGCGCCTCCACGGCTTTCTTCAGGCCGGGCACGGATTGCAGCGTCGCCAGGTGCTCGGCGAACGGCGTGTCGTCGGAAATCGTGATCCGGTTGCCGGCCGCGAACCAGGCCGCGATCGGCTCGTAGAGCGGGTGAATCTTCTCGGCCGCCGGGGCCGGCGCCTGCCGCGCGCGCCGGACGGGCCCGGTCGGCTCCTCGTCCTCGTCGGGCTCCTGGCGGCGGCGCTCCGTGGGCCGCCCGGCGTCGGGCGCCGGGAACTTCGCGTCGAAGAGCTTCTTGACGGCCGTGCCGATCAGCTTCTTCGCGACGACCTCCGCGCCCTGCTGCTCGCCCTCGTAGACCATCTCGACCTTTCCGGTGATGGCGGGCAGCGTCGCCGGCAGATCGCAGAGGCGGGGCGAGACGTTCGCCTCGCCGTTCTTGAGACCCCGCCGCTCGAGGTTCGACGCGAGGATCTCGACGGCGGAAATCGGCATCCGCGCCGAAACGCCCGAGGACTGGTCCACGAACTCGGAGGCGCGCGCGGCGAAGGCGATCTCCTCGACGAGCTCGCGGAAGAGCTCCGGGATTTCGATCGCCGGTCCGCCGTCCCGCTCGACCCAGGCCTCCTGCGCCGTGATCTTCGCCGCGGTCTTCACGTCCTCCGGGTAGTGCGTGAAGATCTGCGAGGAGATCCGGTCCTTGAGCGGCGTGATGATGTTGCCGCGGTTGGTGTAGTCCTCCGGGTTGGCCGAGAAGACCAGCAGGATGTCGAGCGGGATGCGGACCGGGAAGCCGCGGATCTGGAGGTCGCGCTCCTCGAGGATGTTGAGCAGGCCGACCTGGATGCGCGGCTGCAGGTCCGGGAGCTCGTTGATGGCGAAGATGCCGCGGTTGGTCCGCGGCACGATGCCGAAATGGATCACTTCCTCGTCCGCGTAGGAGCGCCGCTCCGTGGCCGCCTTGATCGGGTCGATGTCGCCGATGAGATCGGCGATCGTCACGTCGGGGGTCGCGAGCTTTTCGCGGTAGCGCTCCTCGCGCGGAATCCACGCGATCGGGGCGTCGTCCCCCTTCTCCGCGAGGATGCGGCGCCCGTACTTCGTGATCGGAACGAAGGGGTCCTCCGAGAGCTCGCTGCCGGCGATCGCCGGGATCTCCTCGTCGAGGAGGTTGACGAGCATCCGCAAGAGGCGCGTCTTCGCCTGGCCGCGCAACCCGAGGAGCAGGAAGTCGTGCTTCGACAGCACGGCGTTGTAGAGCGAGGGCAGCACCGTGCGCTCGTAGCCGTGGATCCCCTCGAACGGGCTCTTGCCGCGGGACAGCGCGTGGCGCAGGTTTTCCCGCAGCTCCTCTTTGACGCCGCGGGGCTTGTAACCCGACGCCTTCAATTCTCCGAATGTATGAGCCTTTTTCACCGGGTTGCCCCCTCAGAATTGATGATTGCCAGTCCGGGATCCGAAATCCGAAATCCGAAATTCGCCGGCTACCTGCCGGCGTTGCGGGAGCTTCAGCCAGGCTTGATGGCGGGGACGTGCTCGTCCGCCCGGAAGAGGGGAGTCGCGGGCCGGCCCGAGAGCGCGGCGGCGCGGCGCGAGAGCCCCTCCATGCCCGCGCGATCAAAGCCCACGATCGTCTCCTCGACCGTTCCCGTCGGCCCGACCCGGAACAGGGTGGGGACGGTCGTGACTCCGAGCGCGTCGGAGGCGCTCCACGGTTCCCGGTCGAACGCCGTCGCGAGATGGACGCCGAGGCGCTCGTGGAAGGCCGCGGTCTGGCCGGGATCGTCCTGCGAAACGGCGAGGATCCGGAGACCTTCGCCCTCCGTCCTTTGCCGGATGCGCTCGAGAAAGGGCCACGTGAACTCGCACACCGGGCACGTCGTCTTGAAGACGGCGTAGAGGGTCTCGTCCGCGGGAGGATCCAGCCGCGCTCCGCGCGCGTCGCGCAACGCGAGCGGCGGAAAGAGAGCTCCGGGTTCCAGTGCGGCCACGCGCGCGATTATAGACTTCCGACCGGTCGCGATCGGGGTTGTCGAGGTCGCGGGGAGGCGAAAGCGTCGCATGAGCAGAACGAGGCGGGGCCGGCTCTCGCGCCGCCAGTTCGTGAAGGCGGCCGCAGCGGCCCTCGGCGCCGGGGCGCTGCCGGGCCTGGCTTGCGCGCCGGGCGACAAGAAGGCGCGCGCGGCAAGAACGCTGCGTATCCTGCAGTGGAGCCACTTCGTCCCGGGGTACGACCGGTGGTTCGACGGTGTCTACACGAAGGAATGGGGAGCGAAGCACGGCACCGAAGTCGTCGTGGACCACATGGCGGCCACCGAGGTCAACGCGCGCGGCGCGGCCGAAGCGGCCGCGGGGAACGGGCACGACCTCTTCCTGTTCATCTCGCCGCCGGCAGCCTACGCGGGCCAGGTCATCGACCACCGGGAGATTGTCGACGAAGTCGAGCGGCAGCACGGCAAGATGACTCCGCTCGCCTCGAAATCCACGCTCGATCCGAAGACCGGCAAGTACTTCGCCTTTTCCGACTCCTACGTGCCCGATCCGGGCAACTACCGCATCGACCTCTGGAGCGACGTCGGCTTCCCGAACGGGCCGGACACCTGGGAGGACCTGCGTTCCGGCGGCCGCAGGATCAAGGAGAAGTTCGGCAACCCGGTCGGCATCGGCCTCTCGCAGGAGGTGGACTCCAGCATGGCGGTGCGCGGCCTGCTCTGGTCCTTCGGAGGCTCCGAGCAGGACGCGGACGGTAACGTCGTCCTGAATTCGAAGGAGACGGTCGCGGCCCTCGAGTTCATGCGGGCGCTCTACAAGGAGACCGAGACGGCGGAGGTGTTCACGTGGGATCCCTCGTCGAACAACCGGATGATGCTCGCCGGCCGGGCGTCGTTCATCCAGAACGCCATCTCGGTTCCGCGCACGGCCGAAAAGGAAAACCCGGCGATGGCCAGGAAGATCGGTCTCGTGCCCGCTTTGAAGGGCCCCGTGCGGCGGATCGCGGCCGAGCACGTCATGAACTGCTACGTGATCTGGAAGTTCGCCGACAACATCGACGGTGCGAAGCAGTTTCTCGTCGACCTCGTCGGCAATTTCGGCTCGGTCTTCCGGGAGAGCGAGTTCTACAACTTCCCGTGCTTCCCCTCGACCGTGCCGAACATCGCGGAGCTGCTCGCGAACGACCCGAAGGCCGACCCGCCGGGCAAGTACAGGGCGCTCTCCGGAGTGCTCGACTGGGCCACGAACGTCGGCTTCCCGGGGTACGCCAACGCGGCGACGGACGAGGTCTTCAACACGTTCCTCATCCCGACGATGTTCGCGCGCGTCGCCCGCGACGAAATCACGGCCGAAGCCGCTGCGGCCGCCGCGCAGAAGGATGTGGAGAGAATCTTCAAGAAGTGGCGCAGCGCGTAAGCGCTGACGGGCAACGGAGGTCCGACATGAAGGAACTCGAGATCGGCGCAACCGCCTCGGCACAGCTCGTCGTTGCGGCCTCGGACCTCGCCAGCGCGCTGCGCCTGGGGCCCGAGGACGCGTTCCCGCCGGTGCTCTCGACGTCCCGCCTGGTCGCCCTCATGGAGCTTGCCGCGGCGCGCCTGCTTCGGCCGATCCTGGCCCCCGGCGAGCTTTCGGTCGGCGTGACCGTCGAGGTGGCGCATTCCGCCGCGACGCCGGAGGGCGTGGCGGTCGGAGCGACGGCTCGGTATCTCGGGCGCGACGGCAAGCTCCATCTCTTCGAGGTGATCGCGCACGATCGCGGCGGCGAGATCGGCCGCTGCACGCACCGCCGGGCCGTCGTCTCGAGCGAACGGCTCGTCGCCGGCGCGATCCGCCGCAACGAACGGGTCTGAGGTCCGATCCGGATGCCGCGGCGCCGGCCCGGCGTGGAGGTCGGGGAGCCTTGCGGGAAGCCTCCGAACTGATACGCTTGCTTGCAGTGCGTTTCGCATGGCGTTCGAGCCGGAGAGGGGCGGGAGCCGGTGCGGCTTCGGCGCTCGTCCTGCTCGCCGCGATCGGCGGCGGCTGCGTCGGGTATAGCCAGGACGTCGGCGCGACGAAATCGATCTACGACGTTCGGGTGACGACCAATGCGAAAGACGTCGCCGAGTGCCGCCTCATCGAGCACGTCGATTCGAGGGACACGGCCAAAGGCTGCGGCCTGACGGTCCAGCCGACCCCCGAGGAGTGCCTGCGTTACCAGGTCCGGCGCGCCGGCGGCGACACCCTTCTCGAGAGGGGCCCGGCCGGAGAGGCCTACGATTGTTCCGGGAGGGCGGCAGCCCCTCACGAGGCGGCCGCACCCGAGGCGCCTCCGGCCCTGACACCTGCCCCGCGCCCGCCGGCGGCGACACTGGCCCCGACGCTGACGCCGACGCCGACGCCGGTACCGGTTCCTGCCGCGCCGGCGGCGCCGGTGTCGGCCTCCTCGCCGACGCCATCCCCCCGGTCGTCCACCGCCATCCGAGTCCGGATCACGGGCGACCGCGAGGCCGCGAAAGGCTGCGTCTATCTGGGCGACGCGGCCCCGGCCGCGTGCGCGGAGACGAGCGGGGAGGCGTCCGGGGATTGCGCCGACCAGGCGCTCAAGGCCGGTGGAGACCTGATCCTCCGGGACGGCGCCCGCGCCCAGATCTTCTCGTGCAAGGCGAGACCCTGACCCTGGCCGAATCCATGGGCGTCGCGGGACTGACGAATCCCCGGGGCCTCGGGCTCGAGAGGGTCGCGATGCGCGCCCGCGAAGCGTCCGTCACGCTTTCGGCCTGGCGCCTGGCGATCTCGTCCGAAGAAGGAGAGGGAGCGATCACCCTGGTCGAGCTGCCTTCGGGGAGCTTTCACCGTGGCGACGGCCTCTTCCTCGGCTGGCCGCAGGACCGTCTCGCGATCGCCTACGAAGCGCTGATCCCGAAGCAGGTGGCGGCGGTCCCGGAGATCCCGCAGCTCGGCTAGACGGTGTCCGCCGCCGGCGTCGCGCTCTCCAGCGACTGTCGTTCCGCGGCGGTCAGCAGGGGAGCCGCGGCCGGGTAGTAGACGCCGAGGTTTCCGCGCTCGTGCGCCTCGAAGCGCCGCGAAAGATTGTCGACGAGGCCGAGGAGATCGGCCATCGGGGCGCGGGCCTCGATCTGCATCCGGACGTGGCGCGTGAGCTCCCGAAGCTGGACGTATTCCAGGGTGAGCTCGCGCTTCGGGTCGCGGTCGGGAAGGGCGGCGCGCGAGAGCGCCGGCAGGAGGGCCTGCTCTTCGGCCTCGGTCCAGCGGCACAGTCCGTCGTGGAAGTCCGCGAGAGCCAGCCGGTAGGCGGGTTCGTCGCGGCGGTCGAAGGCGCCGGACGAAGTCGAGGAAGCGGACGCGCAGCGCGGTCTGCGCCGCGTCGAGAAACGCGAGCGAGTCCAGCACCTCAGGGGCCCGCAATTCCCGGCTCGATCCTCTCGAAGCCCTTCTCGAGGGCCCAGAGATCCATGGAAATCGAGACGAGGTCGTCGACCTCCGGGATCGGCCGGGCGTCCTCGGACAGATCGATCGACTTGACGTAGCGATGGCACGTCTCGCAGGCCTCCAACCGGACCGTCGGGTGCGCGTCGACCGAAAAGGACGGGAGTCGCTCCGGATTCTGCTCGAGGCAGGACGGGCAGAGGATACGTCCGAACTGCCACTCGCCGCCGCACAGCGCACAGACCAGCATGCGCTTTGCCCCTTCCATCAGCGAGCCCTCGCGCCGCGCCGCCACCCACGGCGCGCCGCCGCAAAGGGGGCACGCGCCCTGCCTTTGAACGCGGTCGAGGGCGACCCGGGCAAGGCGCAGCAGCTCGACGTAGGGCCGGAGAATCGCCCGCGACAGGTAGTCCTCGCTCGAGGGGCGGCCCCCCTCCCAGTAGACGAGCAGCCGCGCGCGGGCCGTCGACGGCAGGTCCTGGCGGCGGGAGCAGGCGTCCTCCGAGAGCGCGACCGGGCCGGATTCCGCCGCGTACCGGGTGACGATGGCCGTGGACTCGAGGAATCGGTCCACGTCCTCGTCGGCGTGGCCGGTCAGCGGCTCCTCGGCATGCAGCGCCTCGAGCGCGGCGGCCAGGCGCGCCTGCGCGCGGGAGAGTCCGGCCGTGAACCGCAAGGGCTCTTCGGCCGCGGGAGCCGAGCGCGCCAGCAGCTCCGCCCGCGCGGCGCGGCGCTCGAACTCCGAGGCGACTGCCGGGGCGCTACCTGCGACGGGCGTCCTCACCGGTCACCTCGCGGAACCAGCGGGGGTGGTGCAGGCGCGCCCACTTGCGGGTCACGGTGCCGCGCGTCATGGAGCGGAAGGTGCCGGGCTCGGCCGACGTGCTCAGGTAGATGTGGAAGATGACCGCGACCGCGAACAGGATGAAGGTCAGGTCGTGGAGGACGAAGGCGAATTCGCGCACGAGCTGCGGGAACGACCGCGGGAACCACATGATCAGGCCCGACAGGAGCACGCCGAGGGCCCCGAGGCCCACCGTCCAGAAATAGAATTTCTGGCCTTCGTTGTACTTGCCCACGTTCTGATCCTCGAGCTCCCAGCGCAGGTAGTGGAAGAGCCGCGGCCCCCACCACCCTTTCTGCGTGCGGTCGAGGTCCATCTCCGCCCACCAGTCGAAGGTCATGACCGTGGCGGCAGCGGAGAAGGCGAGGCCGATCCACGGATGGAGGATGCGACAGACGGAGAGGCCGCCGAAGAACTGCGCCATCCAGCCGAAGACCGGCGTCCAGATCGGCATGCCGGTCAACAGGCAGGCGAAGAAGGTCACGGCGACGGTCCAGTGGACGACGCGAGAGCGAAGTCGATGGCGGACGATCTCGTCGCCGACGGCGACGTCCTCCTTCTCCCGGGCCACCAGGACCGCCGGGTCGAGCGGGCGGGGAGGATTGGCTGCGCTCATGGTCGTCCTCCTTCTTCGCCCTAGGCGTCCGGGAGATTGGCGTCGTGGGCGTCGGCGCCCTTGACGCCCTTGCGTCCGTGATTCATGAAGTGGCCGAAGGCGCCGATGACCGCGCCGAAGATCGCGATGACGCCGACCGGCCGCAGCACCGATTTCCAGAACTTCACGAGCAGCGGGACGTGCGGGTCCGCGGGCAGGCCGTACCAGTCCGGGTGATCCCCGTGCGCGAGGACGGTGATGACGCCCGGTGCCCCCGACTCCCGCCGGATCGTAGAGGACGGCCTGGGTGAAGCCGCCGGCCTTGAGCTGCTCGACCCGGCGCGTTCCGAGCGCGACCATGTCGTCCTTCGTCCCGAACTGGAGGCAGCCCGTCGGGCACGCCTTGATGCAGGCGGGCTCGAGGCCCACCGAGACGCGGTCGACGCACAGCGTGCACTTGGCCATCTTGCCCGTGGTCTGGTGGAAGCGGGGAACGTCGAACGGGCAGCCGGTCTCGCAATAGCCGCAGCCGATGCACTGGTCCGGGTTGACGTCGACGATGCCGTTGGCGTACTGGACGATGGCGCCGGGCGCCGGGCAGGCCGCCAGGCATCCCGGCTCGTCGCAGTGCATGCACTGGTCCTTGCGCATCAGCCAGACGATGCCGCCGTCGAAATCCCGCTCGTTGAAGCGGATCAGGTTCCAGTACTCGGCGTGAAGGGTCGGCAGCGTCTGGTACGTGCCCGATCTGCTGGGTGGGACGATCTGCGCAGGTCGTTCCACTCCTGCACGCCGACCTCGCACGCCTTGCAGCCGATGCAGGTCGTCGTGTCGATGTACTTGGAGACCGTCGTCACCGAGCGTATGCCGGAGAGGCTTCCGAGGACCGAGGCCGAGGAGCGGCGGATCTCGAGGTCTTGAGTGCTCATGTGCCGCCTCCCTCACGCCTTCTCGAGCTTGACGAGGAACGTCTTGAACTCGGGCGTCCACGTGTTCGGATCCATGGCCGACGGCGTCAGGAAGTTGGCGAGCGGCCCGGTGTGGTCGGCCGATCGCCTGCGTAGCCCCAGTGGATGGGGAAGCCGATCTGCCAGATGCGGCTTCCCGTCGATCTGCATCGGTCCGCAGGCGCTTGGTGACCATCGCGACTCCCTCGATCGAGCCGCGCGCCGAAGTGACTCGCGCCTGGCCTCCGTTCGCGATGCCCTTCTCCTTCGCGAGCGCCTCCGGAATCTCGACGAAGAAGCCCGGCTGGAGCTCGTTCAGGACGCCCTCGTGATGGTGCTTCGTCCAGTAGTGGTAAGTGCTCGGTCAGCCGGTAGGTCGTGCAGACGATCGGGAAGTCCTCCCTCTTGCCGTAGACGTCCTTGTCGGACTTGAAACTTCTTCGTGACGGGATTCGAAGTGACCTTCGGGTGGAGGAGGTTGTCGATCGGCGCCTCGACGGCCTCGTAGTGCTCGGGGAACGGGCCGTCGTTCGAGCGGGGCGAAGAGCCGGCCGACGCCCTCCGGCAGCATGATGAACGCGCCGAACTCCCCGGGCGGGGCGTCGGGCTTCATGTCGGGAACGTCGCCCACCCACTTCTCGCCGTTCCACTTGATGCCGGCGCGTGTCGGGTCCCAGGGCTTGCCTTCCGCGTCGGCCGAGGCGCGGTTGTACATGACGCGGCGGTTGGCGGGCCAGGAGAAGGCCCAGTTGTGGTACATGCCGAGCCCGGTCGGGTCGTCGGTCGGCGCCGCCGCTGCGTTAGGTTGCCGGCCTCCGTGAAGCACGCCGGACATCGAGCCAGTTGCCGCACATCGTCGAGCCGTCGTCCTGGAGCTGGCCGAAGCCGTCGAGCTGCTGGCCGGCGGTCTTCAGGACCTTCGTCTTGTCCTTCGGGTCGGGGATGTCGGCGAGCGCCTTGCCGTTGAGCTCCTTCAGGACGTCGCGACAGATCGGGTGCCGACCGGATTGGTGTAGCCCCAGTCGACGTTCGAGCACGGCCTCGGGCAGCGCGCCGCCCTCCTTCCGGTAGAGCTCGCGCACTGCGAGGAAGATCCGCGCCAGGATCTCCTGGTCGGTCTTCGCCTGGCCCGGAGGATCGAGCGCCTTCCACTTCCACTGGATCCAGCGCGCGGAGTTGGTGAACGTGCCGTCCTTCTCGGCGAAGTTGGCGGCCGGAAGCAAGAAGACCTCCGTCGGAATCTTGCGACGGCCTCGGGCCCGCCGTACTCCTTGGGCGCCTTCCAGAAGTCGCGGTCTCCATCTCGATGGTTCTCGACGACGACGAGCCACTTGAGCTTGGCGAGCGCCGCGATCCATCTTCTTGCGAGTTCGGGCCGATGCCCGACGGGGTTCATGCCGAAGGTGATGAGGCCCTCCGGGCCCGGCTCCTTGCCGCCGGCGCGCGTCGAGTTGCCGCGGTACATGTCGTCGAAGATGTACATCCACGAGTAGTTGCCGTCGATCTTCGGGAGCCAGTCGTAGCCGTAGTCGTTCTCCTTCGTCGCCGCCTTGCCGTAGCAGGCCTTGAGGAGCGAGACCATGAACTTCGTCGTAGTTCTGCCAGTAGTTCATGGAGGGCCCGAGCGGCTTGGGGGTGTTGGCCTCGACGTACTCCTTGAGGGTCGTGCCACTGGGCCGCGGGCGTCTTCAGATAGCCCGGGCAGGATGTCGAAGGTCCCGGCCGTGTCGGTCGCGCCCTGGATGTTGGAGTGCCCGCGCAAGGCGTTGACGCCGCCGCCGGGCCGTCCGACGTTGCCGAGCAGAAGCTGCAGCATCGCCGCCGCGCGGATCATCTGCACGCCGGTCGAGTGCTGCGTCCAGCCGAGCGCGTACATGATCGTGCCGCAGCGTTCGGCGTTGCCGGTGGAGGTGACGATCTCGGCAGACCTTCAGGAAGGTGTCCTTCGGGCGTGCCGCAGATCCTCTCGACCATCTCCGGCGTGTAGCGCTCGACGTGCTTCTTCAGGAGCTGGAAGACGCACTGCGGATCCTGGAGCGTCGGATCCGCTCTTCGCCAATCCTCTTGGCGTCGAGCTGGTAGGTCCAGGTGTCTTTGCGCTGTAGCTGCCGGCCCTGTCGTCGAAGCCGCGGAAGAGGCCCTCGTCGAACGCGAAATCGGGGTTGATCAGCAGCGGCGCGCTCGTGTGGAGCTTGACGTAGTCCTCGTGGAACCGGTTGGTCTCGCACGGCGTAGCGGATGATCCCGAGCAGGTAGGCGATGTCCGTCCCGGCCCGGATCGGCGCAGTAGAAATCGGCGACGGCCGCCGTGCGCGTGAATCGCGGGTCGACCGCGACGATCTTGGCGCTCCGGGTCTTCTGCGCCTCGAGGAACCACTTGAATCCGCAGGGGTGATTCTCGGCGGGGTTACCGCCCATCGCGAGGATGACGTCGGCATTCTTGATGTCGACCCATCCGTTGGTCATCGCCCCCCGGCCGAACGTGGCGGCCAAACTGGCCACCGTCGGACCGTGTCAAACCCGGGCCTGGGTATCCCGGTACGGCACCCCCAGCGCCGTGACGACTTTCCACTGCAGGTAGTTGAATTCGTTCGTGTCGGTGCAACCGCCGATCATCGCCATGCCCGGGTTGCGGTTGACCACCTGGCCCTTGGCGTTCTTCGCCACGAACGCCTTGTCGCGCGTGTCCTTGACGTGGCGGGCGATCTTCGCGATCGCTTCGTCCCAGGAGATCTCCTCCCAGGCCGTCGAGCCGGGCTTGCGGACGCGGGGTTTCGTCAGGCGGTTCTTGCTGGTCGATGTCGTCCTTGAGGGTGATGCCCTTGGGACAGAGGCTGCCGCGCGAAACCGGCTGATCCGGGTCGCCCTCGATGTGGACGACGGCCGGCTGTGGCGTTCTTCGACTTGTCCCCCAGCGTGTGGATGATGACGCCGCACCAGACCGCGCAGTAGGGACAGATACTTCGCGTCTCGGTGGTGCGCGAAATCTTGAACTCGCGCATTTCGGCTTCGGCCTTGGAGACGTCGAAGCCGAGGGCGATGGTGGTTCCGAGACCCGTGGCCTTCAGGAACCCGCGACGCGTGAACTCCATGGGCCCCCCCTTCGCAAGGACACCCCGAGCAAGGAGCGCGTATAGAGTTAATTCAAGACCCTGAGGCCTCCCTTGTCAAGCGGTTCGGCTCCTGAATTTTCTCCGGGGGAAAGGCTAATCCCGGGGGGTCCCGTCCGGGCCGACTTCGGGGTCCGGCGTCTTGACCACGGTCACGGTGCAGTTGGACTCGGCCACGACCTGGGAAGACACGCTTCCCAGGTAACGCCGCAGAGTCGAGCTGCCCCGGGAGCCGATCACGATGTGGTCGACGTGGTTGGATCCCGCGAAATCGAGGATGGCCGCCGCCGGATCGGGCGCTTCGAGGACGTGGTGGGTGATCCGGCCGACGCCGAGGCCGAGGGGCAGGCCCCAGTGCCGGAGCTCGACCAGCAGCCGCATGCGGAGGCTGCCGCCTTCGGAGTCGACGTTCGCGTCGATCGCCAGGCGCGGCGTCCTGAGCACCGTCAGGCAGGCGAGGCGGGCACCGGGTTCGGTCTGCAGGACGCGCCGTGTGGTCAGGCGCAGCGCCTCGGCCAGGGCTTCGGACCCCTGGGCCAGGTCGAGGGCGACGGCCACGATGGGCGCCTTCGAGATCTGCTCGGCGGCGGACTGGCGCGGATCCGGTTCCACGCCGATCAGGCGGAAACGCCGCCGCAGGACGGTCACGATCCCATCGCGGGCCGTCCGGTGCGCCCGGGCGGTCAGGGTCACCTGGTCGGGGTGCTGGAGCTGGAACGCGACGTGCGCCGCGGTCTCGTAACGATCGGTCGGAGAGACCTCGAGGCATCGCAGGATCACCTCCTGGAGCCAGGGGGGGCAGCGCGGGTTTCGCGCTCGGGGAGGTACGGGGTCCCGGTACAGGCGCTGCCGCAGGCCTCGGACGCTCGTCGGATTGCCGAACGGGCGCTCGCCCGTGGCCAGGTAATAGAGCAGCACGCCCAGGGAGAAGAGGTCGCTGCGCGGATCGTTGCGTACCTGGCGGATCTGCTCCGGCGAGATGTAAGGGCCGGTGCCCATCGGAAGGCGGAACTGCTCGGCCAGCAGGTCGGGGAGGCGGTCGTGGCGGGAGAGGCCGAAGTCGATGAGGACGGCCTCTCCGCTCTCGCGAAACATGACGTTGCTGGGTTTGACGTCGAGGTGGATGACGTGCTGGGTGTGGAGGTCGTGGAGCGCGGCCGCGACCCGCGTCCCGATCGAAGCGACCTCCTGCGGATCGAGGGGCGCCTCGTCGAGGCGGGCCCGGAGAGATTGACCGCGGATCTGTTCCATCACGATGTAGGGCTGGACGGACCAGTCGCCCGCGGCGAGGAATCGCGGGACGTGCACGCCGGAGAGCTTTGGCAGGATCATCTGCTCGACCTCGAACCCCACCAGAGCGGCCGGATCGTCGCTGTCCCGGAACGAGGGGATCTTCATCACCATGGCCGTCGGCGAGTCGGCGCGGCGGACGCGCCAGATCTCGGCCATGCTGCCCTGGTGGATCTTCTCCTCGAGCTCGAACCCGTCGAGGACGGCGCCGACCTGCCTGGCTTCGGCCATCGGCGATCAGCGCGCCTCGCCGATGCGGGCGTTGAACGACAGCGGCAGCCCCGCCTCCCGGATCTTGCGCAGCGGCGCCTGCTCGTCGTACGGCACGCGGTGGTAGGTCAACAGGTTTGCCGCGTCGTCGAAGAGCGCGTAGCAGGCGGCCGGGTTGCCGTCGCGGGACTGCCCGACCGATCCCGGCACCGCGAGCCAGCGCCGTTGCGGGCCGAGCGGGATCCCCGTTCCCGGAACCGGCGTGAAGGCCGAGGCGCGGCCGTCCCCGGCCATGTGGTAGAGCGCGGGCGTGTGCATGTGGCCGCAGAAGGTGATCCAGGAGCGGGTCGCGCGCATGCTCTTGCCGGCGTCGAAGGACGACGTGATGTATTCCCAGCGGTCCGGCGCCCACGCGTTCGCGTGCACGTAGAGCCGGCCTTGCCTCCTCGACCCCGAGGGGAAGCGCCCCGAGGAATCCGAGCTGGGCCGGCCCGAGGCGGGACCGCGTCCATGCGGCGACCGTGCGCGCCTCCGGGTTCATCTGGTCGGACCCCCGGAGGACCGCCTGGTCGTGGTTGCCGAGAACGGCCACGCCCCCGCGGGCGACCAGGGCCATGACCGTGTCCAGCACCGGCCCGGGATCGGCCCCGTACCCCACGAGATCCCCGAGGAAGACGCACCGGTCCGCCCCGGCACGATCGGCGTGCTCGAGGCAGGCCGCCAGGGCCTCCATGTTCGCGTGGATGTCGGTCAGAAGTGCGATACGCATGGCCTCGCCGTCGTGGCCGCGCCATGCTACTCCCGACCGGGCGGGGATTCGGCAGGCGGGGCCGCAAGGGCGGCGGGGAACGAAGCGGGCATGAGCCATTTACATCAGGGGGGAGCCAGGGTCCTGCAGTAGCCTGTGACATGTCGAGTCGGGAACGTCCCCGCTCGAATCGGCAATTCCAGAGGGGGCCGCGATGAGGCTCGTCAATCCGCTCGTGCGCCGCTGGCTCGAAGACGGCAGCTCCGATCCCGACCTGTTCTGGGACAGGGCGGCCCGGCAGCTGCACTGGTTCCGGCCCTGGGATCGGACGTTCGTCTGGGAGCCGCCGACCTTCCGCTGGTTCGTCGGGGGGCAGACCAATCTCGCCTGGAACGCGCTCGATCACCACGTGGAGCAGGGTCGAGGCGGGCACGCCGCGCTCGTCGGCCTGAACGAGCGCGGCGAACGCCGGGTCTTCACGTACGCGCAGCTGCTCTCGGAGGTCGAGCGCGTCGCCGCGGGCCTGCGCGGCCTGGGAGTGCGCAAAGGCGACCGCCTCACGATCTACATGCCGACCTGCCCCGAAGCCATCCTGCTGATGCTCGCGTCCGTGCGGATCGGAGCGATCCACGTCGTCGTGTTCGCCGGATTCGGGTCCGGAGCGCTCGGCGACCGCGTGCGGGCCAGCGGATCGAGGTTCCTTTTCACTGCCGATCTCACGTTCCGAAAGGGCAAGGACGTGCCGTTGAAAGGCATCGTCGACCAGGCGCTCGCCGGCGGCGGCCATGCCGTCGAAAGAGTCGTCGTCTGGCGTCGCGGCGCCGCGGCGCCTCCGATGACCGCGGGCCGCGACCTCGGCTGGGAGGACTTCCTCGAGGGCGGACACGGGCAGAGCGGGGAGCACGTCCCGATGGAGTCCAACGAGCCGGCCTTCATCCTCGCGACGTCGGGCACGACCGCCAAGCCGAAGCTGGCGGTGCACACGCACGGCGGCTACGCGGTGCACATCGCGAGCATGGCCCGCTGGTGCTTCGGCCTCGAGGTCCGACGACGTCTGGTGGTCGACGTCCGACATCGGCTGGATCGTCGGGCACAGCTACATCGTCTACGCCCCGCTGCTCGCGGGCTGCACGACGCTGGCCTACGAGGGGGCGATCGACCATCCCGACCCCGAGACCCTGTGGAAGATCGCCGAGGATTTCGGCGTCACCGGCATCTTCACGTCGCCCACGGCCGTGCGCCTGCTGATGCGCTACGGCGAAGCGCCGGCGCACCGGCACGATCTCTCGAAGCTCGAACGGGTGTTTTGCGCCGGGGAAGTGCTCAACGCCCCCGCCTGGGAGTGGCTCCAGGAGAGGGTCCTGCTGCGGCCGGGTGCCGGTGATCGACCACATGTGGCAGACGGAAACGGCGGGCCCGGTGTTCGGCAATCCCTACGGCATCGCCATGCTGCCGATCAAGCCCGGGTCGGCGACGGTCGCCCTGCCCGGAATCGACGCCGCGGTCGTCGCCATGGATGGAACCCCCTGCGGCACCGGGGAGAAGGGGATCATGGTGCTGCGGCGCCCGTTCCCGGGCCTGACGGCGACGCTCTGGGGAGAGGCCGAGCGGTACGGCCGCGACTACTGGGAGAAGATCCCCGGCGTCTATTGCACCGGAGATTCGGCCCACGTGGACCAGGACGGGTACGTGTGGTTCGCGGGACGGGCCGACGAGCTCATCAAGATCGCGGGGCACCGCATCGGAACGATCGAGGTCGAGACGGCCTGCCTCCAGCACTCGGCGGTGGCCGAGGCCGGCGTGACGGGGCGTCCCGATCCGCTTCGGGGCGAGGTCATCGCGGCCTTCGTCGTCCTCAAGCAGGGCCACGTTCCGTCCGACGGCTTGAGGCAGGACCTTCTCGAAACGGTCCGGCGCGAGCTCGGGCCGGTCGCCGTGATCGGAGACCTCAACTTCGTCAACTCGCTGCCGAAGACCCGCAGCGGCAAGATCATGCGCCGCGTTCTGAAGGCCGTCACGCTGGACATGGAGCCCGGCGACATCACCACGATCGAGGACGAAGGCTCGGTCGAGGAAGCCCGGGAGGCCTGGAGCGCCATGCGCGACGCAGGTGCGCGCGAACCGGACCTGAAGAAGATATCGGGCGGGAGCCGTCGCTCCCGCCCGAATCGCCGGAGCGGGTTTCCTAGAAGTTGTAGAGGCCCGACAGCGCCAGCTGCGACCCCGATTTCTGGACCTCGAGGGCCCCCGTGTACACCTTGTCGTACATGTACTCGAAGCCGAAGGCGAGAGGGCCGCACTTCCAGCGCAGCATTCCCGCGTACATCAGGTTCTTCATGCGGCCCGCGGCCCCGACGGCGGCGAGCACGTCGGAGTTCTTGGGGTTGTCGATGCCGGCAAAAGCGAAGATGCCCCAGGTCTTGGTGATGTCGAAGCCGAGCTGGGCCCAGCCTCCCTGGCCCTGGATCTTGCCGAACTGGCTGATCATCCCGAACTGCTGGCCGATCGAGTGTCCCGTGTAGCCGTTGCCCTGGATGAGCACGGGCCCGAGCTGGAACTTGGCCCCGATCTCGATCGCCGAGCCCGTGAGCTTGTCGTTCGTGACGCCCGCGCCGCAGGGGTTCGTGGTCGCCGGGGGTATCGGTTTGCATCCGGACGCGCCCGCTCCCGAGAGATCCTTCTCGTCGACGTGGCCGACGATGTAAGTGCTCCACGTACTCGAGTCGCCCATCTTGCCGCCGACGTTGAAGCGCAGCTCGAATTGCGGCCAGGTGGCGTTTCCGGCGGTCTGCCAGTTGACGCAGTTCAGATTGTCCACCGCGCAATCCGGGCCATTCCAGCTCCCGGACATGATGGCGGCCGTCAGGTCTGCCTGAACGACCGAGTCCTTGCCCGTCAGCTTCTGGATGACGAAGAGGCCCGGGAAGCGCCAGCCGATGTCGCCGGCCGAGCCGTAGCCGAGCGGAAAGGCGATGTGCGAGAGAGAGACGGCCGTGTTGCCGAAGAGCGGTGACCAATTCTGGCCGAGCTGGATGGTCGTGCTTCCGTTGCCGAAGGAGAGATAACCCAGACGCAGGCGAGGCACCGGCTGCTGATCTTCGAAGGCGCTGTTGGTCGGGTTGGCGAAACCGCCGAAGAAGTCCATTTCGACCACGCCGCCGGGCTTCCAGTCGCCGAGCGATCTTCGGGCCGTCGAAGGCCAGGGTGAGCCGCGTGTTGCGGATGTCGCCGCCGCCGAACCAGCAGTCGACCTCGCACTGGGCCCCGGTCGGGAACTCGGCGTTCTGGCCGTTGCCGAACGTCGTGTTCTGATTCTGCGCGAACGCCGTGGCGCTGATGAAGCCCTTCAACGTGAGGGTCCCGGCGCTTCCGAGGTTGACCGTGGCCTGGGCCGACGCGACGGCCGCGAGGAGAAATGTGGATGCCAGGATGACCGTGGTACGCACCACTGACCTCATTGACCCCTCCTTGTCCTTCTAAAACGAGTTGCGTCGGCGCGGCGAGGAGTCGCCGGGACGCGGGGAACCATGTTGCGGAATTCAGGGCGGACGGCAGGTGGGCAGTCGTGCGACCGACAGTTTCCCCGCGTCCCGCGCGACGGCGGGAACCGAGGACGCTGACCGAAGCCGTTCGACTTCGCATCCCCCTCCCGAACCGCTTAACACTAACGTAACCCCGGCCCGCCATCGTGATGTATTTCCCTCATTTGACCGAGCCGAACGTGAACCCGGCGATGAAGCGGTCCAGAAACAGGTTGTAGACGATGCCGATCGGAAGGCTGGCGATCAGGCAGGCCGCCATCAGCGAGCCCCAGTAATAGACGTCGCCCCGGACCAGGTAAATCGGAACTCCGACCCCGACGGTCTGGTGCGCCGCGGAGGAGATGAAGGTGAGGGCATAGACGAATTCCTGCGTCACCAGCGTGAACGAGAAGATGACGACCGTGAGGATGCCCGAGACGGATATCGGAACCACGAGGCGGAGGAACGCCTGGAATCGCGTCAGCCCGTCGACCATCGCGGCGTCCTCCAGCTCCCGCGGGATGGACTTGAAGAAGCCCATGAGCAGCCAGGTCGAAAACGGGATCGTGAAGCTCGGGTAGACGACCACGATCGACCAGATGGTGTCCTGGAGCCCGAGGGTGGCGACGACGCGCGAGAGGGGCAGGAACAGGAGGGTCGGCGGCACCAGGTAGGTCAGAAAGATGGCGATGCCGAGGCGCTCGCCCCAGCGGCCCGTGAGCCGGGCCAGGGCGTATGCCGCCGGCACGGCGAGAAGCAGCGTAATCGCGACCACCAGCACGCCCGCGAGCGTCGTGTTCCAGAGCCAGCGCGGGAAGAGGGTTTCCGTGAACAGAAGGCGCAGGTGCTCGAGCGTGGGCGGCTCGTGGAAGAGGAAAGGGTTGTTTTTCAGGTTGTAGAGGTCGCTCGTGCGTTTGAAGGTCGTGATCAGCATCCAGTAGAAGGGGAAGGACAGGATCGCCGAGAACGACACGAGGATCCCCCAGCGGAACGTGGCGGCCAGCGCGCGTCGGGGCCGGCGTCCGAACGCCATCTATCCGACCTCCGCTCGGTGGGCCGTCCGGAGCATCCTCCAGGCGACCAGGAGCAACAGCGGCAGCAGGAAGATCGAGATGGCGGCGCCCTCCGCGAGATCGCTCCCGAGAACGCCGGTGAAGAAGGCGAGCGACGGCAGCACCTGGGTCGTGTCGTAGGGACCGCCCCGCGTGAGGATGTAGATGACCGTCATGTCCGTGAAGGTGAAGACGATGCCGAAGAGCAACGCGACGTTGATGATGGGCAGAAGCATAGGAAGGGTGACTTGGAAGAGGGTCCGGAAGTAGCCCGCACCGTCGACCGCACAGGCTTCGGGAATGTCCCGGGGGATGGAGGTCCAGCCCGCGAGGAGGATGACCGTGGCAAACGGAAGCACGTGCCAGGTGTGAACGAGGATGACCGAGATCATCGCCAGCGTCGGTTCGCCCAGCCACATGGGCGGCGAAAACTCGTTGACGAGATGCAGGCGGATGAGGATCCAGTTGATGACGCTGTAGAGGGAGTCCAGGATCCATTTCCAGCCGATCGAGCCGATCGACACGGGCGCGACCCATGGCAGGATCACGAGGAACCGAATGAGCCGCCGGCCGCGGAAGGCGTCCTTGAGGACGAGGGCAAGGATGTTGCCGAGCACGAGAACGAGGGCCTGGGAACAGATCGTGAAGACGATCGAGTTCTGAAGGGCCCGGCGAAATGCCGGGCTCTCGAGTACCGACCTGAAGTTGGCCAGGCCGACGAAGTGGTAGCTCGTCGAGGCGACCTTGACGTCGCCGACGGCGTAGTAGAAAGCGAGGAGAAATGGCACGCCGACCACGGCGAGCACGTAGAGGATCGCCGGCAGCAGCATCGCCGGCCCCAGCCAGCGCTGCCGCAGGCGGCTCGGTTTCATGGCGTCCGGACGGGGTCTCGCCGGGTGCCCGTCGCTCGGTCGAAGAACTTCAGGTTGCCTTCGGCGACCTCGAAACGTGCGAGGGAGTCCGCGGCGCAGGCGCTCCCGGTAGCTCGCCGGAAGCCGCGAGACGGCCTTTCCTTCGAAGCGCCCGCCCTCGATGCGTCCGTACAGAATGCGCTCGGCTCCGAGGTACTCCTCGTGGCCGATCCGGAACGCGATCGGCACGGCCGGGCCCGATGCGGCGGCGAATCCTGCGGGCAGGAAGTGCTCGGGCCGGAATCCCACGATCGCCTCGCCGCTCTCGACGAGGTTCATGGGCGGAGAGCCGAGGAAGGTCGCGACGAAGGTGTCGGCCGGCTCGTCGTAGACGTCGGCCGGCGTGCCGATCTGGCGCACGACGCCGTGGTTCATCACGACGACGCGGTCTCCCATCGCCATCGCCTCGACCTGGTCGTGCGTGACGTAGATCATGGTCGTCGCCGACGTGGCGCTGGAACTGCTCGAGCTCCTCGCGCGCCGAGGCGCGCAGCTTGGCGTCGAGATTCGAGAGGGGCTCGTCGAGCAGAAAGACGCTCGGCTCCCGCACGATGGCCCGGGCGAGCGCGACGCGCTGGCGCTCGCCGCCCGAGAGCTCCCGGGGCCGGCGGCGCGAGCAGATGGCCGATCCCGAGCAGGTCGGCCGCCCACCGGGCCTTCGTCTCGCGGTCCGCGCGCGGCACGTGCTGGGCCTTGAGGGGGAAGACGATGTTGCCGAGAACGGTCAGATGCGGGTACAGGCGCGTAGCTCTGGAACACCATCGCGATCCGCCGCTCGCGGGGCGTGAGGTCGTTGACGACGATCCCGCCGATCAGGATCTCGCCGGATGTCGGCTCCTCGAGCCCCGCGATCATGCGCAGCAGGGTCGTCTTGCCCGACCCCGACGGGCCGAGGAGGACGAGGAACTCGCCCTCCCGGCTCTCGAGATCGACGCCAACGACGGCCCCGACCTGACCCTGGCGAAAGACCTTCGTCAGCGCCCCGGGTCTGGACGATCGCCACGTCGGCGTCACTTCCACTTGTCGAAGATCCGCTTGATCTCCTTCTCGGCCGCGCGCGCCGAGTCCTCGGGGCTCATCACGTCCTGCGCCGCCTTGGCGAACATGGTCGGGATGACGAACGTGTTGAAGACCTCGTCGATGGCCGCGGTCGCGATAGCCCGGATAGCCCACGTTGGTGGCCCAGTCGAGGACGTTGGCGAGGACCTTGTACTTGTCGGGAGGATTGGCCTTCGGGTCGTTGGAAATCTGCTGCGCCAGATTCGGCACGGTCGAGGGGAAGCACGGGAAGTTGTAGAACTCGCTCGCCTTGAAGGCCGCCTCGAAATTGTCGATGCAGTCGACCAGGAACTGCTTGGCTCCTTCCTTGTTCTCCGCGAAGTCCCAGATGACGTAGCAGTCCATGACGTGCTCGGCCGCGATCCGGCGCACCGGGCCCTTCAGGGCCGGGGACACCCAGATCTTCGAAGACATGTCGGGATTGTCCTTCTCGGCCGTTCGAGTCACGGAGATCGCGTTGCAGACGAACGAGAGCTTGCCGGCGAGGATGCCCCGGTTGTTCGAGGAGGGGTCCCACGTGAAGACCTCGGCCGTCTCCGTCTCCTTGTAGAGGGAACGCATGTACTTGATGGCCTCGATCGTCTCCTTGGAATAGATGGCGACGTTGCCGTTGGCGTCCTGCACCGAGCCGCCGAAGGACCAGAGCAGGGCCCGCATCGCCATGTTCGTGTCGAGCTCCTGGGAAAGACCGACGCCGACGGGGTTGCCGAATTGATCCTTGATCTTCTTGCCGCCGATCCGCAGGTCCTCCCAGGTGTCGGGCCCGTTGGGATAGCCCACTTTCTCCCAGAGGTCCTTTCTGTAGTTGCCGGGATCGGGCACGAATGAATCGGAGAAGGCGAAATACTTCTTGGTCTTCGGGTTCAGGGTCGACTTTTCGGCCAGCCCGATCATCTTCCCGTGCTTCTTCTCGACGGTCTCGTAGATTTCGCGGTGGTCGATGACCTTTTTCTCGTAGGCGGCCGGCGGCGAGAGAAACATGAAGAGATCGTGACCCTTCCCGGCGGCGACCTCGGCCGCGGCGCGGGCGTTGACCTCGCCGATCGCGACGTGATCGACGATCACCTCCGTGTCGTGTTTCTGGCCCCATTCCTTGGTGAAGACGCCGTCGAACCACTTGTCGTAGCCCGGGACGAAGTGGCTCCACTGGATGATCTTCAGGGTCTTCCCGGCCGCGCGGGCGCGGTCGGGGAAGAGGAAGGCAGGCCCGCCGGCCGCGATCGCTCCGGCGCCGGCCAGTTTGGCGAACTGCCTACGTGTCATGCCGCGGTTTCTCTTTTTGGCCATGATTCCCTCCGACGGTCGGTGCCCGTCTCCTCAGAAATCCTGCTGGATGTCTCGATCCTTCGTCTCCCGAATGAAGAAGCTGCCGATGACGAAGCTCATGATTGCGACGACGATGGGGTACCAGAGCCCCGCGTAGATGTTGCCGCGCGAGGCCACGATGGCCGTGGCGAGCAGCGGCAGCATGCCGCCAAACCAGCCGTTGCCGATGTGGTACGGCAGGGACATCGACGTGTAGCGGATGCGCGTCGGGAAGAGCTCGACGAGGAAGGCCGCGATCGGGCCGTAGACCATCGTCACGTAGATCACCATGATCACGAGGATCAGGATCGTCATGGGCCAGTTGATGGCCGCCTTGTCGAGGGTGGCGGGATAGCCCGAGTCCTTGAGGGCGGCCTTGTACTTGTCCTCGTCCCAGCCATGGAGCTCGATCGCCCCGATCTTCGTGACGACCGTTTCGCTCCCGACGGCAGGGATCTCCTGGAAGGACAGGCCGTTCTTGGTGAGGAAGTCCCTTGCCTTGTCGCAGTCGGAGTACCGGGTCTTCGGCGTCGGGAAGATGTGCATCGAGCAGTCGGTGGCGGCGACGCTGACCGGGGTGCTGGACGCGTACTGCTCGAGGGCCGGGTTGACGTAGTGCGTCAGGCCCTTGAAGAGGGGGAAGTAGGTCAGGGCGGCGACGAGGCAGCCCACCATGATGATCCACTTTCGCCCGATCTTGTCCGAGAGCCAGCCGAAGAAGATGAAAAACGGCGTTCCGATGATGAGCGAGATGCCGATCAGGTAGTACGTGGTCAGGTAGTCGACCTTGAGATAGAGGGTCAGGAAGAAGAGCGCGTAGAACTGGCCCGTGTACCAGACGACGCCCTGGCCCGCCGTCGCGCCGAGCAGGGCGAGAATGACGACTTTGAGGTTCGACCACTTGGTGAAGCTGTCGGTGAGCGGCGCCTTGGAGCCCTTGCCCTGGGCCTTCATTCTCTGGAATACGGGCGACTCCTGCAGCTTCAACCGGATGTAGACGGAGAAGGCGAGCAGGATGACGGAGACGAGGAAGGGGATCCGCCAGCCCCAGCTCTTGAAGACTTCCGGAGACATCTTGACGCGGCAGACGCCGATGACGACCAGGGCGAGGAGAAGGCCCAGGGTCGCGGTCGTCTGGATCCAGGACGTGTCGTATCCGCGCTTGCCGTGGGGCGCGTGCTCCGCGACGTACGTCGCGGCGCCGCCGTATTCGCCGCCGAGGGCCAGACCCTGGAGGAGACGCAGGGCGACCAGCAGGATGGGCGCCATGAAGCCGATCTTGGCGTAGGTCGGCAGCAGGCCGACCGCGGCCGTGGAGGAGCCCATGACGACGATCGTGACGAGGAAGGTGTACTTGCGGCCCACGAGGTCGCCGATACGGCCGAACACCAGGGCGCCGAACGGCCTGCACCAGGAACCCGGCGGCGTAGGCGACGAAGGACGAGAGCAGTGCGGCCGTGGCGTTTCCCGGCGGGAAGAAAAGGGCCGCGAAAAAGGGCGCCAGCGTCGCGTAGAGATAGAAGTCGTACCACTCGAAGACGGTGCCCAGGGAAGAGGCGAAGATGACCCGTTTTTCTTCCGGGGCCAGAGTTTCCGCTGAGGCTGTCTCCATTTGGATCCCTCCCTAATTCAACGTCCAGCGCAATTCCGGAACCGGACCGTCGGGGCGAGCGCCACGGCGTCCGGCCGGCGTACAGGGTTCTGGGTCTTCGGACGGGGAAGCCACCGGGTCGGCCGGGAGGCCGTCGCGAATCCTCCTCGCGGCGGGCGCGTTGCCCGTCCGTGGGTCGGCTCGAAGGGCGCGCTGGCGGTCCGGCAAGAAGCCATGGTTCCCGGCACCTCGAATTTGTCTGCAGTCTTTTGGAAAGAGGCGACCCGTGTCAAGGGCAAGTCGCGCCATCCCGGCCGGCTGGGACCGAACCGGCCCCGGGGAGGCGCCGGCCGCGACGCCGGCTCTTGCGCCCGGTCCGAAGGGATAACATTGCGGCCCTCTCACGGGATCGCGGTCCTGTCGCCGAAAGGAATCGCCATGGCAGACGCCACCGAGAGGCTCCTCGAGGCCTTGCTTCACGAGAAGCGCCGGCCCGCCGGAGGCCGTCGTCGAGGCGCCCCGCCAGGGCCGGGTCTGCGCGTGCCGCCGCACCGTCCGCGATCTTCCCGCGGCGTCGACCCTTCGCCATGATGCGTTTTCACCATGCCGGCGGGCGGGGAAGCCATACGCTTCGGCCGGTGGTTGCCGAATCCAGGACCGGGTGAGCTCCCTCACCGATCGAAGCAATCAGACGGAGGCAGAGTCATGGCGGATTCGAAGACGACGCCGGCGGTTGCGGAAACGACCGAGCACCAGATCGCGGTTCACTGGAAGGAAGAGGAGTACTTCAACCCTCCGGCCAGCTTCGTCGCCCAGGCCAATCTGAAGGACGCCTCGGTCAACGAGCGCTTCGCCGAGAAGAACTTCCCGAAGTGCTTCGAAGAATACGCGGAGATGCTCACCTGGTCCAGGCGATGGGACACGGTGCTGGACACCAACGATCCGCCGTTCTGGAAATGGTTCGTGGGCGGCAAGATCAACGCCTCCTTCAACTGCGTGGATCGCCACCTGGAGAAGTACAAGAACAAGGCGGCGCATCATCGCCGTCCCGGAGCTGGAGAACGAGGACCCCGTCACCATCACGTACCAGGAGCTCTACATCCGGGTCAACGAGTTCGCGGCGCTGCTGCGCGACTTCGCGGGCCTCAAGGCCGGCGACCGCGTCACGATCCACATGCCGATGGTCGCGGAGCTGCCCGTCACGATGCTCGCGTGCGCGCGCCTGGGCGTGATCCATTCGGTGGTCTTCGGCGGGTTCAGCGGCGAGGCCTGCGGCATGCGCGCGGCCGATTCCGGCAGCCGGGTCCTCATCTACATGGACGGCTACTACCGCAGCGGCAAGATGATCGATCACAAGGCGTCCGCCGAGATCGCGGTCGCCACGGCCGAGAAGGAAGGGCAGACGATCGACAAGGTCCTCGTGTGGCGGCGCTACCCCGGCAAGTACGTGCTCGGCCGCGCCGATGGTGAAGGGGCGCGACTTCTTCGTGGACGACGTCATCGGAAACTACCGCGGCAAGCGCGTCGAGCCCGTGCCGATGGACGCCGAGGCGCCCCTCTTCCTGATGTACACGAGCGGCACGACCGGCAAGCCCAAGGGCTGCCAGCACCGGACCGGAGGCTACCTCGCCTACGTGACCGGGACCTCGAAGTACATCCAGGACATCCATCCCGAGGACGTCTACTGGTGCATGGCGGACATCGGCTGGATCACCGGACACTCGTACATCGTGTACGGGCCGCTGGCGCTGGCCGCGACCTCGGTCATCTACGAGGGCGTGCCCTCGTACCCCGACGCGGGCCGGGTGTGGCGCATCGCCGAGCGCCTCGACGTGAACATCTTCCACACCTCGCCGACCGCCATCCGCATGCTGCGCAAGGCGGGACCCGAGGAGCCGAAGAAGTACCACTACCGCTTCAAGCACATGACGACGGTCGGCGAGCCGATCGAGCCGGAAGTCTGGAGGTGGTACTACGACGTCGTCGGCAAGCGCGAGGCCGTGATCGTGGACACCTGGTGGCAGACCGAGAACGGCGGATTCCTGTGCAGCACGAAGCCCGCCATCGATCGGATGAAGCCCGGCAGCGCCGGACCCGGGATGCCCGGCATCTACCCGATCATCAAGGACGAGCAGGGCCAGGACGTCGCCGCGGGTTCCGGAAAGGCCGGCAACATCTGCATCCGGAACCCCTGGCCGGGCATCTTCCAGACGATCTGGGGCGATCGCGAGCGCTTCGTCCGCCAGTACTACTCGAAGTACTGCAAGAACCCGCAGAGCAAGGACTGGCGCGACTGGCCGTACTTCGCGGCCGACGGAGCGGTCCTGCCCGCCGACGGATACTTCCGGATCCTGGGCCGCGTGGACGACGTCATCAACGTGGCGGGGCACCGGCTGGGCACCAAGGAGCTCGAGTCGGCCTGCCTCACCGTGGAAGAGGTCGCCGAGGCCGCGGTCGTCCCGGTGGCGGACGAGGTCAAGGGCCGGGTTCCCGAGGTCTACATCGCCTTGAAGCCGGCGTACGCGCCGAGCAAGGAGATCACCGACAAGGTGATCGCGACGATCGAGACGATGATCGGCAAGATCGCGCGTCCGCGGAAGGTCCACATCGTCCCGGACATGCCGAAGACCCGGTCGGGCAAGATCATGCGGCGGGTCCTGGCCGCCATCTCGAACACGCTGGACACCGGCGACATCACCACGCTCGCCAACCCCGACGTGGTCGAGCAGATCCGCGTCGCCGTCCAGGGCAAGGAGAAGGTGGCGACCAAGGAAGGGCCCGAAGATCTGAAGCAGTTCGGCAAGGAAGAGTAGCGCGGGATCGGGGTCCGACTCCTCGGGTTTTCGAGCGAAGCGGCCGTTCCGTCCGCGGCCCCGCGCCGGGGTTCCGAACGGAAAGGGGCCGGGTCATGCTCGTCCGGGACATCATGAGGCGCCCGGCCATCGCCGTCTCGGGCGACACGACGCTGCAGGACGCCTATCGAACGATGCAGCAGGCGGAGATTCGCCACCTGCCCGTGCGCGACGGCGAGGCGCTCGTCGGCGTGGTCACCGACCGGGATCTGCGCCTGGCGACGAGCACCCTCGCCGATTCGCCGCTCTCGCCGGACCGCCGCGTGGCCGAGGTGATGTCGCGGAATCCCGAGACGGCGGACCCGGCGGACCCGGTCGAGGACGCCGCGCGCACCATGCGGCAGAAGAAGATCGGCTGCCTTCCGGTCCTGGACGGCGGCCGTCTGGTCGGCATCATCACGGGCCTCGACCTGCTCGACGCGCTGCTGCGGATGACCGGCGTGGACAAGCCCTCGGGGCGCCTCGAAGTGCGCCTTCCGGACCGCCCCGGCGAGCTCGCCCGCCTCACGGGCTTCTTCGGCGAGCGCGGCCTGAACGTCCATTCGATCCTGACGCACCCCGAGAGTGCCGCGAGCGTGCGGGCCGTCCTTCGGGTGGGCTCGATCGAGACGCGCTTGCTCGCGGAGGAGCTGCGGCGCTCGCAGTTCGACGTCGTGTGGCCGCCCGAGAAGCCATGGCCTCGGTGATCTACCACCCGGCCTACCGGAACTACAGCTTCGGAGAGAACCACCCGTTCAGTCCCGTCCGCGTGGACATGACGCTCGACCTCCTGCGGGCGCTCGGGCACGACGTCCGGACCGTCGCGCCCGAGCCCGCCACCCGCGAGGAGATCCTCGGCGTCCACGAGGACTACTACGTGCGGCGCGTGGAGGAGCTCTCCGCGGGCCGGGACGTGCCCGACTGCCAGGACTACGGCCTCGGCACGCCCGACACTCCCGCCTTCCGCGGCATGGACGAGGCGGCGCGATGGCACGTGGGCGGCACGCTCGCCGCGGCGCGCCGGATCTGCGAGGCGGGAGAAAAGCGCGTCCTGCAGCTCGGCGGCGGGCTCCACCATGCCCGGAGGAACTTCGCGTCGGGCTTCTGCATCTACAACGACCTCGCGGTGGCGATCGATTGCCTGGCCCGGCACGGTCTCTGGGTCGCCTACATCGACATCGACGTCCACCACGGCGACGGCGTCCAGCAGATTTTCTACGAGGACCGGCGCGTGATGACGATCAGCCTCCACGAGTCGGGCAGGGCTCTTTTTCCCGGGACCGGCGAGATTCACGAGCTCGGCTCGGGCGTGGGCCGCGGCCTGAAGCTGAACGTGCCGCTCGAGCCCTTCACCGAGGGGGCCAGCTACCTCGAGGTCTTCGAGCAGGTCGTGCCGCTCGCCCTCTCCCGCTTTCGGCCGGGCGTCCTGGTCGTCCAGGCCGGTGCGGACGCCCACTTCGACGATCGGCTCGCCGACCTGATGCTGACGACCGGCGACTACGAGAGGATCTTCCGCCGCATCCTCGAGTGGGCCGACGCGTTCACCGCGGGGCGCGTCCTCTTCACGCTGGGAGGCGGCTACTCGCTCTCCGCGGCGCCGCGGGTGTGGGCAATGCTGTACCTGCTGATCCACGACCTGCCCGTGGCCACCGAGATCCCGGAGGTCTGGCGCCGCCGATGGAGCGAGGTCCTCGGCAAAGAGCCGCCCGAGGGCCTTTCACGACCCGAGTCCGCTCGCGGCCGACATCCCGAACCGCGAGGAGATCGCCCGCCGCAACCGGCAGGTGGCGCAGCGGCTTCTCGAGGCCGCCCGCCCGTACTGGTCCTGACCGAAACCTATAATCGACAGCCCATGTTCCGGATCATCGCCGAGGGCCGCGGATACAGCGAGTACGTCCTGCTGCGCGACGGCGAGAGCGTGCTCCTGCGCACGGCCACCGCCGAGGACGTCCCCGCGGTCGAAGCGCTCATGCGAAGCGTCTCGCCGGAGGCCCTGCAGATGCGGTTCATGGGGGCCGTCGCGTACGTCTCGCGCAGCGCGGTCGAGTTCATGTGCACCGGCGAGCCCCGCGACCGCCTCTGCCTGCTGGCCATCGCGGGCGGGGACGAGGACGCCCGCGTCGTCGGACCGGCACCTACACCTCGATCGGCGTCGGGGGACGGGCCGAGGTGGCCTTCCTGGTGCAGGACGAGTTCCAGGGCCGCGGCATCAGCACGCTGCTGCTCGAGCGGCTGGCCGGCATCGCCGCCGGCGTCGGCTTCACCGGGTTCGAGGCCGAGGTGCTCTACGAAAACCAGGCCATGATCAACGTCTTCCGGGATTCCGGATTCGAGGTGCACCAGGCCGCCCTGGGCGGCAGCAGCCTCCACGTCGAGTTTCCGGTGGGCGGGCCGGAGTCGCTGCGCGAGCGGGTGGAACTGCGGGAGCGCATCGCGACCGCCAACTCGATCGCTCCGCTGCTTCGGCCGCGCGCGGTCGCCGTCATCGGCGCCTCGCGGGATCCCGCCGCGGTGGGCAGCATGATCTTCCGGGCGATCCTGCGGAGCAATTTTGGCGGCACGGTGTATCCGGTCAACAATCAGACGACGTCGGTGCACGGCGTTCGCGCCTACCCGTCCTCGCGAGACCTTCCCGAGCCGCCGGAGCTCGCCGTCATCGCCGTGCCGGCCAGGAACGTCCTCGAGGCCGCCGCGGAAGCCCTGCAGGCCGGCGCGCGGGGCCTGCTCGTCGTGACCTCGGGCTTCGCCGAGAGCGGTCCGGAAGGCGCGGCCCTCCAGAAGGAGCTCGTCGAGCTCGTGCGTTCCCACGGCGCCCGTCTGATCGGCCCCAACTGCCTGGGCCTGATGAACACGCACCCGGACGTCCGGCTGAACGCGAGCCTCGCGCCCCTGCTCGCGCCGCGCGGGCGCATCGGCTTCTACTCGCACTCGGCCGCGCTGGGGCTCGTGATCCTCGACTACGCCGCCGAGCGCGGCCTCGGGTTCTCCACCTTCGTCTCGGCCGGCAACCGCGCCGACGTGTCCGGCAACGACCTCCTGCAGTTCTGGGAAGAGGACGCGTCCACCGACATCGCCCTGCTCTACCTGGAGACGTTCGGCAATCCGCGCCGCTTCGCCCGCATCGCGCGCCGGATCGGGTACCGCAAGCCGGTCCTGTGCGTGAAGGGCGCGCGCAGCCGGGCGGGCGGCGACGTGGCGCGCGCCCACATCGCGGCCGTCGCGCAGAGCGACACCAACGTCGAGATGCTGTTCCGGCAGGCCGGCGTGATCCGCGCGGACACGCTGGAGGAGATGTTCGACGTGGCCGTCCTGCTGGCCCAACAGCCCCTGCCGCGCGGCAACCGCGTCGGCATCATCAGCAACTCGGGCGGCGTCCTGACGATCTGCGCCGACGCCTGCGACACGCACGGGCTCTCGGTCGGCGCGGGCGCGGCGATCGACCTCGGGCCGCTCGTGCCGGTGGACGCCTACGAGCGCGCGGTCCAGCAGACCCTGGAGCGCGACGACGTGGACGCGCTGATCGCCATCCATGCCTGCATCGGCGACTGCCACCCGAAGGTCGTGGGCCGCGCGATTCGCCGCGGCGTCCTGCGCGCCGAGCGCCGGTCCGGCCTCTCCAAGCCGACGCTCCTCTGCCTGATCGGCGGGGCCGCGGACGTGCAGGCGCACCGCGACGAGGACGCGCGGGCCGCGGCGTCCCGGCGCGTCTTTCCCTCCTACCGGTTTCCCGAGTCCGCCGCCCTGGCCCTGTCCCGGGCGGTGCAGTACGCGGCGTTTCGCAGGCGTCCGGCCGGGCGCCTGCGCTGGTACGAGGACGTGGACGCCGCGGCGGCCCGGCAGGAGGTCACCGGGATGCTGGACTGCCGCCTCGCGCCGAAGTGCTGCTCGTGGAAGGCGAGTCCGCCCGCAGGATCCTGGGCTTCTTCGGAATCCGTACCGAGGCGGCTCCGGCGACGTCTCCCGTCGTGCGGCCGAACGCCTCCGTCTCGAGGTCAGCTCCGATCCGAGCTTCGGGCCGCTGCTTCGCGTTCGCCGGCCCGGAAGCCCCCCGGTGGTCCGCATCACTCCGCTGACGGACAACGACATCCGGGAAATCGTCGAGGCCGCGGAGATGCCGAGGGATTGCGGGATCGAGGAGCTGCTCGGTCGCGTGTCCCAGCTGATCGAGGAGCTGCCGTGGTTGAGCGGCATGGAGGCGGACCTCGTCTGCGCCGGGGGAGTGTCCGGGAGCGGGGCCATGCTCGGTGCGGACGTCCGCATCGCGTTCTTCGTGCCGGGCCCTTCGCCGGCTCACGCCGCTGTGGAGCAACCGGGCGCGAAGACGGGTTGACGCGACCTCGCGCGGGCAGGCGCGCGAAATCGGGGCAGCCCGGAGATTTTGCGTCCTCCCGAAGGCCGCCCGCCGTACAATCGAAGCGGTGAAAGCATCCGGAAGCGTTCTGGACGGCCAGATACTTGGCCGGCTTGATCGCTGGCGGAAGGCACGCGCCGTCTTCGTCCGGCCCGATGGGTTGGAGGCCGAGCGCGCTGTCGCCGCGGCGTTCGGGCGAAGCTGGGGGCGCGCCCCGATGTACGGTCGGGCGCGGCGGCTCCTTGTCGAACGCACGCCCGAGCAATTCCTCGAAGAGCTGGAGAAGGGCCTCGGGGCACTGGCCGAGCGGGTGCGCGTCGCACCCGAGGACATGCGCCAAACCAAGTGGGATGCCATGAGCCGCCTGACGCCGCTGCCGCGGGCGCGGCAGGAGGTCGAGGCGCTCTGGCTCGCGGATGAACTGACGATGGGGGAGTTCTTCGTCGAGTTCCAGCCGATCTTCGACCTCGCCTCGGGCGGGGTCATCGGCTACGAAGGGCTGCTGCGCGGTCGCGGTCCGGATGGGAACATGCGCCTGGCCGCCGACATCTTTCCGGCGGCCGAGGCGCTGCAGCTCGAGCACACGTTCGAGCGATTCTCCTGGACGTGCGTTCTCGATGCGGCGAAGGGCCTGCCCGGGGATGCGTTGCTCTTTCTCAACATCAACCCGAGGCTCATCGAGCGCTCGGAGCACGCCCTCGTCGCGCTCGGCGAGGAAACCGAGCGGCGCGGCGTGCCGTTCTCGCGGCTCGTGCTCGACCTCGTCGAGGTCGAGACGCTGCCGAGCCCCCCGGATCTTGCGCCCGCGCTGACCGTGCCGCGCGATCTCGGCGCCGTGATCGCGCTCGACGACGTCACCTCGGGCTACGGCACGCTCCAGTTCTGCCACGCGCTGCAGCCCGAGTGGATCAAGGTGGACAGCGAGGTCACGCGCGGCATCGCGCACGACCCGCGCCGGCGCGCGATCCTGAAGTTCCTTTCGGACCTCGGAAGGGAATTCGCGTTCCGCCTCGTCGCGGAGGGCATCGAGACGGCCGAGGACCTCGACGTCTGCGCCGCCGAGGGCGTGGGCGCGGCGCAGGGCTACTTCCTCGCCCGGCCCGCCGCCGAGCCTCCCGCCGCAACGTCCGAGTTCCGGACCTGGATGGCGTCGCGGCCCCAGGACAAGCGCACGGCCTGACACCGATGCCTGTCGGCGAGAAGCCGGAGCTTGCCTCGGTCCGCCTCGATGTCTGGCTCGACGTGGCCTGCCTCTTTCCGACGCGCTCGCAGGCCAAGGCCGCCTGCGTGGGCGGCAAGGTCGACGTGGCCGGAGCGCGGGCCAAGCCGCACCGCGAGATCCGGGCGGGCGACCGCATCGGCGTTTCGGGGCGCGACGGAGCCCGGCGGGAATTCATCGTCCGCGGACTGGCCGAGCGCTCGATCCCGAAGGCCGAGGCCCGCAAGCTCTACGAGGACGTGACGCCGCCGCCCGCCGCCGGGGTGCTCGAGGCCCGCCGGCTCGACCGCATGCTCGCCCCGCGCGGCGACTCGGGCAGGCCCGACAAGCGCGAACGCCGCGAGCGGCGTAAGCTCAAGGGCTGGTAGGGCCGGCCGGAGCGATAGACTTGTTCCATGGATTTCGACGTCCTCTGCCCCTGCTGCAACGCGCGCCTCAAGGTCGATCCCGAGCTCAAGGCCGTCATCGATCATGAGATCCCGAAGACTCCGCGCAAGTACGCCTCCGTGGACGACGCGCTCGGTGCGCTGAAGGGCCAGGACGAGGAGCGCGAGAAGAAATTCGTCGCCTCGATCGAGGCCGAGAAGTCGAAGAAGGACGTCCTGAACAAGAAGTTCTCGGAGCTCTTCGAGAAGACGAAGGGCGACACCTCGAAGCCGGTTCGCGACATCGACCTGGATTGAGCCAGCCGTCGCGGCTTCGCCCGGCCCGGATCCTCGCCGCGCTGATCCTGTTCGCGTCCTGGCCGGGGGCCGCGCGCGCCTGGATCTACTCGGAGCACCGCGCGATCACGGCCCGCGGCATCGACACGCTCGATCCGCGCCAGCGGGCCGGGCTCGACCGGCTCTGGGAGGCCGCCCGCGAGGGGCACGAAGCCCGGCTTTGCCCGGTGCCGGACGCCGGCGATCAGGGCGGCAGACCGGATTGCATCGACCTCGCGTCATGGCCCTCGGTCAATGGCGATCATGCCTGCTCGCCCGAGGACATGCTGCGGGTCATCCTGGACAGCGACTGGATCGTCCGGGTGGCGAGCATCGCCGCGAAAGCCGGGGCCAGCATCGCGAGCGCCAAGACCGAGAGCGAGAAGCGCAACGCGCAGATGAACGGCGACCTGCGCCTCGAGCGGGCGGATCCCGATTACAGCACGCGCGCCGGCGCCAACAACGCGCACCACCTGCTCCCGCGCGCGGGCAACGACCCGAAGCAGTACATCGCCGATGCGCTCCGGGCGGGCGTCGAGCCGAACGTCATAGGGCTTTACGTGCTGTTCCACGCGGCCGCCCTGCAGCGGGCCGCGCGGTTCCCGGCGCTGGGGGCGTCGCCCCCGGAGCGCGCCGCCGAGGCGCGGAGGATCCTGGCCCTCGAGAGCTTCGCCCTCCATTTTCTCGAAGACGCCTTCGCGGCCGGGCACATCGCCGGCTCCTGGGGTCCGACCGCGGAACGCAAGGGGACGCACGACTACTACAACGAGCACGGAATCGACGCGGACACCTGGGACAACGAGCCGATGGTTCTCTTCGGCGACGGCCACATGCGGCCCCCCGACCTCGAGAGAGCGGGCGAGGCCGTCCGGCTCTCCGTCGTCCAGGTGCTCGAGGCGCTCGTGCCGGACTCGCGTGTCCGCTGCGACTCCGCGGCGATCGTGCTGCCCGAGGAGATTTCGTCCGGAACCTTCGACATCTGCAAGGCGGCGGCGATGCCGGGATGGGCCGTGCCGTCCGCCCTCGCCGCCGATCTCCAGGACGTCGTGCGGCAGACGCCAATTCCCTTTCGCGGCCCCGGCTACGCTTCGCTTCCGCGGTTTCGAGCGGAGATCGGCCCCTTCGTCGGCATCGCGAGCGGGGTCCTCGCGGAAGGGGCCGACGGGGGGTTCTCCGCGAACCGGGAGGGGGGCCTGGTGGGCTCCCTCGACGTCGGGTTGAAGCTCGGCGTCGGCCTCGACGCCCTGCTCGGAGACTCGGGGGACGGCCTCGTTTTCCTCCAGGGCGGCATCGTGCTGCAGTCCCGGTCCACGGGCGGGTGCGGGGCGAACTGTCCCAGCGATCCGCTCCTGGCGCAATTCGTTCCCGGCCTGCCCGCGCGCTCCGCTCTCTCCTTCCGGGTGCGCCTTCCCTTCTGGCTGATCCCCGGCGACCTGATCCTCGCGACTCCCGTTCTGGCGTTTACGGATCCGAAGCTCCTGGAGAAGATGGTGATCGTGGCCGCCGACGGGGGCCTGATTCCGTGGCAAACGAAGCTCTCGACGCCGATCGGGTCGCTCCAGTTCGTCGCGGGGCGCGAGATGGCCGTCAACCTGTTCGGGTACCTGGGCGGGAAGGACGCCTTCCTCGCGGTGTCCGGGCGCGGGTCGGATGGGGCGCCGATCTTCGAGCCGGTCGCCTTCCGGTCGATCGAATGGAACTTCCCGCTGGTGGAGCTGCGGCCTCTGCGCGAATACGGAACCCGTTACAGTTTTTCCACGCTGGTGCAGTTCGGGGCCGGCTTCGACACGCCCATCGCGGCGGAATCGCTCATTCCGGGGCAGCCCGTGCCCCCGCTGAAAACCCGGTACTTTGGATTCGTCCGGGTCTTCTTCGACGGCCGCCGCTATTTCTGAGGGCGGGCGGACCGCTCACGTCGTCTGGTACGCCATCTCGCGCAGGAGCGCGATGCGCCGGGCGACGGGAGGGTGGGTCGAGAAGAGATTCGCGAAAAAGCCCTCCTTCTGGTCGAGGGCGCGTCCGCGAGGATCTTCGATGCAGAGGTGCGCGATGCCCTGCTTGATGGAGGGCGTCGGCGCGACGGCCGCCGAGATCTTCTCGAGGGCCGAGGCGAGCGCCAGGGGGTTGCGCGTCAGTTCCGCTCCCGAAGCGTCGGCGAGGTATTCGCGCTGGCGCGAGACGGCGAGCGAGACGATCTGCGCGATGATCGGCGCGAGCACGATCGAGACGACCCAGAGCAGGGCGAAGAGGATCCCGGCTCCGCCGCCCCCGCCATCCGAGCTCCTGCGGCGGGCGCCGCCCCAACCCAGCCCCCGCCGGCTCCAGTCCGAGAGCAGCAGGATGGCGCCCGCCAGCGCGGCCACGACGGTCATGAGGCGCACGTCGTAATTCCTGACGTGGGAAAGCTCGTGGGACACCACGCCCTGCAGCTCGTCGCGGTCGAGTTTCTCGAGCAGCCCCCGCGTCACGGCGATGGACGCCTTTTCCGGCCCGCTTCCGGTGGCGAAGGCGTTGGGGTCCGAGTCCGGGATGATGTAGATGGCCGGCGTCGGGAGGCCGGCCGCGATCGCGATCTCCTCGACGACGTTCTGGAGCTGTCGCTGCAGTGGGTCGGACGGGTCGAGCGGGACGGCCGCCGCCGACTCGAGGACCGCCCGGTCGCCGCCGTGGAGCGACCACCAGGCCGACATGCCGCCGAAGCAGAGGGCGCCGAGCGTCGCAAAGGGGATCCCCGGCGAGAAACCCCCGGCGTAGAGCATGCCGTCCGCTCCGAGGCCGATCAGGGCCAGCAGCAGGACGAAGCCCGCGATGAAGAGGCGAGTGTTGGAGAGGTTGCGCTTCTGCTGGTCGTAGAGATTGAGCACGGGGGGCGGCCTAGGGCCGGGCGTTCGGCCCGCGACCCGTCACGACCTGGTCTGGTCCGACCGGATGTTCAGGTCCACCTTTGGCACCGCCCGCTCCGCCTCGTCTTTGATCTCGTAGAGCTCGACGGGCTGGAAGTGGAACGTCTGCGCGATGAGGTTGTCGGGGAAGAGCTGTTGCGCGGTGTTGTAGCGGGTCGCGACGTCGTTGTAGAACTGGCGCGCAAAGCCGATGCGGTTCTCCGTCGAGGAGAGCTCTTCCATCAGCGTCTTGACCTGCTCGTTGGACTTGAGGTTCGGGTAGTTCTCGGCCAGGGCGAAGAGGCGCGAGAGGGTCTGTGTCAGGGCGTTTTCCTTGTCGGCCGCGTCCGCCACTCCCCGCGCCGCGACGGCGGAGTTGCGCGCCTGGATGACTTTCTCCAGCGTGTCCTGCTCGAACTGCATCTCGCCCTTCACGGCCGCGACGAGGTTCGGGATCAGGTCGTGCCGGCGTTTCAACTGGACGTCGATCTGCTTCCAGCCGTTGGTGGCCTGGTTGCGCAGCGAGATGAGGTTGTTGTACCGCCAGATGGCCCAGACCGCGCCGAGAACGGCGATCACGACCAGAAGCGTCAGGCACCCCCCGATAGCCGCCATCTTGTGAGTGTCCCTCTATCTCTACTTACGCGGGGCGCGGGCCGCAGTTTCCGTCGGCCCTCTGCCGTCTCAAGAGTTCAGCCCCTGCCGCAGCTCCCTGGCCAGGATCTCCACGCCCGAGCGCGTCCCGCCGGTGAGCTTCTCCTTCCAGACGGTCTCCGTCTCGAACCGCCGGTCGCCGATCGCCTCCGCCCAGGGGCGCAGCGCCGCGTCGAGCTCTCCGCCCGACCACACGTCGCCGCCGCGCTTTCGGACCATCGCGATGACGTAGGGCACGATCCGGATGAAGGCCCGCAGCGACGTCGAGCTCTTGATCGAGTACTTGCGCCCGGCGAAGGCCGTCGGGAAGGCCCGCGCCGCGGCCTTGAAGTAGTTGAGGAAGAAGCGCCGCGAGTTTTCGCGGAACTCCCGTGCGATCCGCCCGCCGGCCGTGTCGATGGCCGCGAAAACGTCCCGCAGCTCGTCGGCCAGCGAGGCCTGGGTCACCGTGCCCTTTCCGATGCCGAGGACCTTGATCGAGCCCTTCAACGGCGAGCCTTCGTCCTCGTTGAGCGTCCGGATGACGTCGTGGGCGGCGGCGAGGTTGTCGTCGCGGTAGAGCCGGCGGCCCGCCAGCGAGATCAGGTGGGACGGGTTCAACTTCGTGTGCTTGCTGTTGATGGTCACGAAGAGCTCGACCACCTGATCCGCCGTCAGGCTGTCGAAAACGACCGCGGGCACCTGGAAGTCCTTCAGGCTATGGTTCTCGGCCAGCTGGTGAAGCGCGAGGAGGCGGTGCTGCCCGTCGAGGGCGCGCAGGATCCCGGATTCCTCGGGCAGCTTGAGGGACCCGGCGTCGGAGCGGCCGCTCGAGGCCGCGAACTCGAGGCGCTGCTCCGAGACCAGCAGGACGCTGCCCGGGATGGCCGGCAGCGTGCCCGAATCCGCGCACTGGAGGTAGTAGGCGACGAGCTCGTCGATCTTCTTCTTGATGATCGGGCGCTGGAAGGCCTTTTCCGAGGCGGAGATCCGCCGTTCCAGGAACTCCCAGTTGACCCTTCCGGTCGCAGCCTTGGCCTTGCCGCGCGTCGTCTCGCTGCCCGGCCCGAAGGAGAGGACCTCGAACCCGACCAGGGACTGCAGGTCCGCACCCGAGAGCAGGGCCTCGTAGAACCGCACGCCGAACTGGTTCAGGCGAAGCGAGGGAACCGAGATCATGGCCACCTCCAGCCCCAAGTTTCCTGCGGTCGTCCGGCCGGGCTCGAGGGCCCGGTCCGGGGCGGGGAAAGGGTATACCGGGCGCCCCGGATTTGAGCCATGAGAAAAGGCACCCTGGTCCCGCCCCCCGAAACCGGCAGTCTGGGGCCGGGACCCCCGCCTTCAGGGCGGCGCGACCGACTTCCAGTCCTCGCCGGCCATCATCTGGGCGTGGATCTGGCTGGCGCCAATGAGGATGCCCTTCAACTCGCCCGTCAGGATCGCGGCCAGCTCCGCCAGGGTCTCGGGCCGGGCCACCGGCACCGAGCACTCCACGGTCGTTTGCCCGAGGGAGGCGAAGAACGGAGAAGGCCGGCGGGTCCAATCGGAATCGCTCCGGCGGTGCTTCGTCATCAGGAAGGCGGCCAGCCGCCGCTCGTCCCAGGCTTGCGCCATCGTCCAACAGAAGTTCGCCCGAAGGCCCTTTTGCTCGGCGGTGGGCGTGTCGCTCGCGAGGCCAATCGACATGAACCGACATAAACGATAGCATCCCCGAGTTCGATCAACACCGTGAAAAAAGTACTGTTCGCGGGCTTGCTGCTCTGTGTCGGCCCTGCCGCTGCGGCTCGGGGTGAAGAGAAGACCTACGCCTCGCACCTGATGGTCGATCAGGAAGTGGTCGTCGCCTCCCGCATTGGTGGAATCGTCGAGGCGATCGCGGTCGATCGCGGTGCCGCGGTCACGACGGGCCAGGTCCTCGCAACCCTGGACCCCCGCGAGGCGGACGCCAACGTCCGCGAGGCCAAAGAGGACATGGAGCTCAAGAAGGCCGAATTCGACCGCGCGCAGTCGCTCGCGGCCTCGAAGGTCATGAGCACGGCCGACCTCGACCAGATGAAGGCCCAGTACGCGGTCGCGGTAGCCCGGTGGGAGAAAGCGAAGACCCTGCGCGACTACACGGTCATCCACGCCCCGTTCGGGGGCGTCGTCACGGAAAAGTACGCCCGGATCGGCCAGAAGGTCATCGAGGACAAGAACGAGCCGCTCTTCAAGATCACGGCGGTCGAGCCCCTGCTCGCCCGCGTGTACCTCCCCGAGGAAGAGCTCTTGAACGTCAAGGTCGGGGAGCGCGTCGAGGTCGTCGCCGAGCGGTTCCCCGACGTCCGGACGACCGGGGAAGTCCAGTTCATCAGCCCCGCGGTCGATGCCGCCAGCGGCACGTTCCAGGTCGTCATTCGCGTCCGGCGCGAAACGGCGCGTTCGGTGCTGCGGCCGGGGATCGCGGTCAAGATCCGGTTCTCGCGGGCTGCGTCCCGCTGAGGCGGGGCAGCGCAATGGCCGCACCGTCCGCGCGTTCCTCGGCCCGCCTGCGCTCGACGCTCGACCGGGTCCTCGTCCACGACATCAAGAACATTTCCTTCCGCCTGAGACTGCTGCTCTCCAACCTGGACGACCACTGGGCGGACTCCGACTTTCAGAAGACGGTCCGCGAGCTGCTCGCCTCGACCGTCGAGCGGCTGGAGGACATCGTCGGCCGCGCCGCGGCGCACGAGAACGCGGTGCTGATCAAGATCGCCCTCGACGTCAATGGGCTCCTGCGCCAGGTCGCGGAGAAGCCCGCGCGGCGGGGGCGCCCGGCCCGAAGCGCTTCGCGAAAGCTCGCGCTCGGGGCCGTGCCGAGGATATGGGGCGACCCCTTCTATCTCGGCGATGCGTTCGCGAGCCTGCTCGAGAATGCGTTCGAGGCAGCAGGCCCCGAGGGGACCGTCCTCGTGCGCACCTACGCCGGCGGAACGGCCCGGCGTCCTCGCGTCCTCGTCGAGATCATCGACAACGGGGCCGGGATGACGCCCGAATTTCTGCGCGACCGCCTCTTCCGGGCTTTCGAGACCACGAAGCCGGGGGGTGTCGGGCTCGGCCTCGCGACGGCGAGCCAGATCGTGCGCTTCCACCGCGGAACGCTTCGGATCCTCTCGCACCCGGGCGGCGGGACGCTCGTCCGTCTCTCGTTTCCGGCGGCGGAGCCCGAATGAATGCCCCGGCGGACCGGGCGCTCGGCCGGATCGTCATCGTGGACGACGATCCCTTCCTGGTCGAGCAGCTGACCTGGGCCCTCAAGGGAAGGTTCGTCGTCACCTCGGCTCGGGACGCGACGCAGGGCCGCGCGCTCTGCGGCCCGGAGGCCGATCTCTATCTCTTCGACCTGCGCCTGCCTCCGTCCAACGAGGTCCAGGAGGGACTCGACCTGCTGCGCCACGCGCGCCGCCGCGATCCCGAGGCGACGGTCGTGATGATGTCGGGCGAAGGCGAGCGCGCCCACGCCCTGGAGGCGATCGCGCTCGGGGCGTTCGACTTCTTCCAGAAGCCCGTGGACCCGGCCGAGCTCGTCGTGATTCTCGAGCGGGCGCTCGAGCGCCGCCGCCTCGTTGCGGAGAACCGCGAGCTGCGCAGGGAGGCCGCCGCGGATCAAGGGCCGGCGCAGCTGATCGGGCGCAGTCCGGCCTTCCGGCGGATGTTGAAGGAGATCGAAAAGGTTGCGGCCAGCGATGCGACCGTCCTGATCCAGGGAGAGAGCGGGTCGGGCAAGGAACTCGTGGCCCGCTCTCTGCACGCCGGCAGTCCCCGCCGCGACCGGGCCTTCGTCGCGGTCAACGTCGCGGCGCTGCCGGAATCCCTCGCCGAATCGGAACTCTTCGGGCACGAGAAGGGGGCCTTCACGGGCGCCGTGGCTTCGCGCCCGGGCCGTTTCGAGCTGGCCCAGGGAGGCACGCTCTTCCTCGATGAGATCGGGACACTTTCGGCCGCCACCCAGTCCAAGCTGCTGCGCGCGATCGAAAGCCGCGAAATCGAGCGCGTGGGCGGGCGCCGCGCGATTCCCGTCGATTTCCGGCTGCTCTCCGCGACCAACGAGAACCTCGAGGCGCGCGTCGCGGCGGGAAGTTTCCGCGAGGACCTCTTCTACCGCATCAACACGATCCCGATCGCGGTTCCGCCGCTGCGGGAGCGGCCGGGCGACCTCGCCATGCTGGCCGAGCACTTCCTCGCGAAGTTCTCTGCCCGCGAGGGCAAGAAGACGAGGCGTCTGGCCCCGGCGGTCCTCGAGCGGCTCGAGGCGCACCCCTGGCGGGGCAACGTGCGAGAGCTCGCGCACGCCATCGAGATGCTCGTACTCTTCTCCGACGCCGACGAGATCGGTCTGGAGGACCTGCCGCGGGCGCTGCGCGACGACCGCACAGCGGACGCCGGCGGCGCGCCGCCCAAACCGTTCGCCGAGGCGGTCGAGGACTACGAGCGCAGGCTCCTGTCGGAGGCGATTGCGGCCGCGGGCGGCGTCAAGGCCGAAGCCGCGCGAAGGCTCGGCCTCGACGCGAACCAGATCAAGTATCTCTGCAGGAAATACGGGCTCTAGAGTTCATGGTTGGAAAACTCAACTCATGGGCGGGTAAATTTTCAACCGAATGTCCCAGCCACCCGCGCCGCAGAATCTAAGCTGCTGAAAACACAGAGCAATCAACTACAGGTCTTGCAGCGCCAGGCTGGCCCCGATCTTGCCCTTAGATCTCGGTAAAGGGAGGAAGAAAAAATGGGTAACGAAGTCAAGATCAAGCTCACGGAAGCACAGAAGACCAAGATCCGGCAAGCCACGGGTCAGACCCATGCCGAGATTCGCGTCGAGAACATTTTCGCCAGCCCGAGCGTGTCGGCGCCCGCCGCCAGCTCTTCGCTGAAGGCCACGCGTGCGATGCGCGCCGCCAAGTCGATGCGCGCGGCCAAGTCGATGCGTGCCGCCAAGTCGATGCGCGCGGCCAAGTCGATGCGGGCCGCGAAGTCCATGCGTGCCGCGAAGTCGATGCGCGCGGCGAAGTCCATGCGCGCGGCCAAGGCGATGCGGGCCGCGAAGTCGATGAAGGCTGCCAAGTCGATGCGCGCCGCCAAGTCGATGAGGGCCGCCAAGTCGATGCGTGCGGCCAAGGCCATGCGCGCCGCCAAGGCGATGCGGGCTGCCAAGGCGCTGTAAGCGTCTTCTCCGCGGAGTCCTGAAACGCCCCGCGCGGCGGGGCGTTTCCTTTTCACCACCAGACGACGGTCTGCAGCCAGTGGCCGCAGCACGCGTCCGGTGCGCCACAGGAACGACTTTCTCCCGAGCGAGATCTTGGCGGAGCCGGACATGCCGGGAAGGCTCGCCCCGTCCGCGTTGTCGAAGACGACGACGGCGTTGAAGCGTTCGGGCCGCTCGGCCGGCCGCAGGACCGCGCCCGCGCCGTCCGCGGTGGGCGGCAGATCGCGCGCCGCCGATCCGATCTGGACGATCGAGCCTCGGAGGATGTGCCCGGGCCGGGAGCGCAGCTGCACCGCGACGGCGGCCCCGTTGCGCAGGTACGGGAGCAGCCGCTCGCTGACCGGGATCTCGGCCTTCAGGCGCGCGCAGTCGCCGATCGTCGCGATCGGGGCGCCGGCGGACAGGAACCGCCCCTGGAGATCCTGCATGCGCGGCGTCAGGACGCGGCCCTCGATCGGGCTGCGGACGGCCAGGCGGTCGCGGCGGGTCTGCTCGCGCAGCATGGCGATCTGCGAGGCGGCCTCCCGGCTCTCGGCCTCGTAGACGCCGGAGGCGTCGGCGGCCTCGCGCATCCGGTTGGACTGCTTGCGCAGGCCCTCGCGCTCCGCCGCGGTGTCGGCGAGGCCCGAGACCGCGGCCTGGCTCGCGAGCGCGGCGACGACCTCTCCCTTCCGCACGAGTTCACCCTCGCGGGCGCGCACCTCGACGATCGTCCCGTCTTCCGGAGCTTCGAGGCGGACTTCCGTCCAGGGCCGGAGGACCGCGTCGGTGCCGATCGTCCACGGCGCCCACGGGACCGCGAGCACCAGAAGCAGGGCGGCCGCGCCGCCGAGCAGGTACGTCCGCACGCGTCGCGACATGATCAGCTCCTTCTTGTCGAGGTAGACCAGCCGGGTTCCCTGGTAGAGCGCCCGCACGTCCTTCCGGAAGAGCCGCAGGAGCGTCAGGATCAGCAGGACGATGGCGATGTTGGGGAAGTACTTCGCGAAGAAGTTGTAGAAGAGGTTGGCGATGAAATACATGATGAGCATGAGAAAGCCCAGAGCGAGCGGCGCGTAGATCAGGTAGATGCGGCGCTTCCTCCGCGACAGCGCGGGGACCTCGACGTTCAGCCGCAGCACATGGCGCTTGAAGATTGCGCCGAGGTATTCGATCGAGTCCTCGCGCAGCTCCGGGATCTCGAGGACGCTCGAGAGCGCGTAGTAGCCGTCGATCTTGCGCAGGGGGTTGATGTTGAAGAAGAGCGTCGAAATGCCGGTGAAGAGCATGAGCTTATAGGCCAGCTCGTGCAGGAGGGTGTCCGGGTAGGACGCCACCCACAACGCCGTGGCGAAGCAGCAGATGATCGCCTCGATGTACATGCCGGCCAGCACGACCCAGAGCCGATGCCACTTGCTCGGGAAAAGGAGGGCGTCGGTCGTGTCGCAGTAGAAGGCGGGCATGAAGTAGAGCAGGGCGGCGCCGATGTCGTGCACCTCGCCGCCGTAGAACTTGCAGACGTAGCCGTGGGCCATCTCGTGGACGAGGCCGATGCACGAGAGGATGACGAAGAACTGCACGGCGTCCCAGAAGGGCTTACGCAGGAACGCGTAGAGATCGAGCGTCTGGGCCCAGATCGTGCCGAAGTGAGCGACGATGACACCCGTCATCACGGCGATGAGGACGAGGGAGATCATCACGGCGGGAGGCCGCCAGATCCACCGCACGTACTTCTGCGTGCGGTTCATGAACTTGTCGGGGTCGAAGACGTGGAACGGGATCAGGAAGATGTCGAACCCTTCCGCCTTCTGCTCGGCCGTGCGGCGGCGCGAGTCCTTGATGCGCGAGAGCTCCTGCAGGTTGCGCTCGGCAACGGACTGCTGGAGCAGCTCCATCTTGCGCAGCATTTCCTCGTACTCGAGGATGAGCGTCGCCTCAACCACCTCGTCCGGAAACATCGCCTGGTAGGTGTCGTGGATCTCGCCCAGCGTGCGAGTCCCGTCGAAGAGCTGGATGAGGCCCCAGGTGCCCTCGTCGAAGCTGTAGTACTTGGTGGCGTCGACGTTCTTCACGACCCACTGCGCTTCGCCCATCTGGACGACGCGTCGGGCGACGAGGTTGGGCTTCAGGGCCGGGCGGTCTCCCGCGGCGCCGCGCCGGGCGGCCAGCGCGCCGACGCCCTTCTCGAGCGGCGCGGCCGAGACGAGGGCGGCCGGGCGGGGCCGGGCACTCACGGAAGCATCGGCCAGATCTTCAGCCAGAGGTAGCGCAGGGGCTTGCGGAAGAGGGCAGCCCCGAGCCGGCGGGTGCCGGCCGAGACCTTCGCCGTCCCGAGCATGCCGGCCCGCAGGGACTCGTCCTCGTTCGGCACGCGGGCTTCCGCGATCACGAAACTCTCCTCGCCCTCCTGGCGCAGTTCGGCGCCGACGCGCCGCACCTCGCCGCGGAAGACCCGTGTGGGGAAGGGGTTCATCTTGAGCGCGACCGGCTCGCCGGCTCTTACGAAGGCGGCCTCCGACTCGGGCACCGCGACCTCGGCCGTGACGAAGCCGGCGCTCGCGATGACCGCGAACTCGGCCCCTCGCGAGAGCGCCTGGCCCACGCGCTGTTCGATGTGCGGAGTCACGATGACGCCGGCGGCTGGCGCGCGCAGCAGCGTCTTGGCGAGCTGTTCCTCGGCGAGCGCCCGCCGGGCCCGGAGCTGATCGCGCCGCGATTGAGCGGCAAATGTCGCGCCGGGGTCTCCCTCCTGCGTGTGGAGCGCCACTTCGCTCTCGGCGATCGCGAGCGCGGACCGGGCCTCGGCGAGCGCCGCCTGGTAGGACTCGTCCTTGAGCGTGGCGATCACCTCTCCGGCCTTGACCCGGTCGCCCTCCCGATGCAGGACCTCTTTGACGATCCCGTCGACGCCCGCCGCGACCGCGGCCCGGCTGCCCGGCAAAACGCGGACCGGGCCCTCGATCTTGAGCGGCCAGGGAACGACGACGAGGGCGAGCAGCACGAGCAGCGCGCCGATCCCCCAGGCCTGGCGCCGGCGTACCGGGATGCCGAGGAACTGGCGCCGCCGCTCGAGCAGCGGCTGCAGGAAGCCGGCGAGCGGCACCTGCTGGTAGAGCTGCGCGTTGCGGACGGAAACCGTCGCCTGGTTCACCAGGATCGAGAGCAGGTCCTTCGTCTCCTCGTCGAAGAGCAGGGGCTCCTTGCTCTCGAAGCCGAGGACGCCGAGCTTGCCTTCCTCGTCCTTGAGCAGCACCCCCGAGAACGAGCGCAGTCCCGTCTCTTTGAAGATGGCCCGGAACTTCTCCTCGGTCTCGGGCCGGTCCGCGGTAATCTCGCCGTCCTCCGTCTGGGTGACGTCGGTGTCCGTGCCCGAGAGGAACACCCACTGGAGCAGTTCTTCCATGCGCCTGACGTCCGGTGCCTTGCGGTCGATCTCCGGCGAGCCCGAGATCGCCCCGAGCCGCAGCCGGCCCTTCTCGAAGATGCCGATGCCGCAGCGGTCGTAGGGAATCAGCGCCGAGGTGGCGTTGACGATCGTGTGCATCACCTTGTCGAGGTCGAGCGTGGAGGTGATCTCGCGGCTGACGGCGAGCAGGGCGTCGAGCTCCTCGACCTTCTTCTCCGCCTCGTGCTGGCGCGCGTTGTGGAGAGCCCGCACGGCCTGGCGCGACAGGTCGGCCAGGAGCTCTTCGTCCTCCCCGGAAAACTCCGGATGGCGGCCCCGCTTGTTCGCGAGGACGAGGGCCCCGATGCAGACCTCGTCCTCGATGAGCGGCACCGCGAGGATCGAGCGAATGGGGAACCCTTCATTCTCCGACGCCAGTGCATCGGAGTCGGGAATGCGGTTCCGGCGCATGTTCTCGGACCCGGCGATGACGTCGCCGACGACGGAGGCACCGACGGCCTCGGGCGCGGACTCCACGTCGTAGTTGTCGTTGACGGCGGTCGCGGCCAGTGCCACGTCTTCCTCGTCGAGCGTCCAGAGGGAGGCGATCTCCGCGCTCGCGAAGTCGACCGCCTTGCGGACGATCAGGTCGGAAAGCTCGTCGAAGTCGATCGTCGAACCAAAGGCCTTGGAGAGGTCGTAGAGGTTTGTCAGCCGCTCGATCGCGTGGAGCATGCCGACCGTCTTGCGCTCCGACCGCAAGGCTCGTCCGAGCGCCGGCGCTGCCTGTTCGAGGAAGCGCTCGAGGCGCGCCAGCGCCTGGTCCGCATCGGGTATCTCGGTGAAGAACAGGGCGAGGATGCCGACGACGAGCCCCTCGGCCTCGAGCGGCACGGCGAGGCAGGCGCGCAGAGCCTTGGGCACGCCGCGGATGAAGGGGTCGCTCGACGCGAGCTCCTCGCCCGCCAGCACGAGCGCCTGGCGGTCGCGCACGAGATCGTGAACGAACCCGGTTTCGCGGGGGGCCGACCGCCTCAGGAGGCCATCGACGCCCTCGCCCGAAGCGCCGATGCAAAGAAACAGGGGATGGACCGTGTCGGGCGCCCAGAGCAGCGTGGCGTCGGCCCCGGCCATGCTGGCGCTCCAGCGGGCCGCCCACCCAGAGGTTTGAGAGAGGTTCTCGCAGAGCGCCAGCTCGGCGAGTGCGGACATTTCTGACTCGGCGGACTGACCGCCGTCCTCCGTGTCGACCGCCTCGTCCTCGGGCTCGTCGGGTTCGTCCGCCACGCGTCTCCTTGCGCCCGAGCGCGGGGAGCCTGAAGGAAATGAACTCTAGAAGCTCGAGACCGCGGCCTCCAGGTCCTCGTGAACCTCGAAGACGGAATCGAGCTTGGTCATCTGGAGGAGCTTGCGCACCTGGGCGCCGGCATGCACGAGCTTGGCCGAGCCGCCCTCCTTCTGTGCCAGCGTCAGCGCGCGAACGAGGGCGCCGAGGCCGGAGCTGTCGAGGAAGCCCACCGCCGAGAGATCGACGAGGAGATTGACCCGGCCCTCTTCGAGAAGCTTCGTGATCGCCTTCTTGAAAGTCGTCTCCGGCTCGCCGATGACGAGGTCTCCCGTCACCGTCAGGATCGTGATGTCGCCGTCTTCGCGGGTGGTCAATTCCATAAGGTGGGCGGATTATGTCAAAAAATGGGGGCCGCGCCACCGGGGCGGGTTCCGGCCCCGGGAGGGGGGTGAAACCGCCGCCGTGCCGGCGGCATCGAACGGCCGGGAGACAACCACGCCGGGACCGGGGTCTGACCGCGAATACCTGCACAGGACCCGCCGAAGCCAGGCCGTGAGCCGAATATGATCCGTCCATGACCATCGACCGCCGCGCCCTCGTCGCCCTGTCGGCCGCCTCGCTCCTCCATGCGCGCCTGGCTCGAGCGGCGACGCCCGCCCCGGGGCCGCCGCCGCCGAAGCAAGTCAAGACCGCCGGGATTCGTCTCATCACCGTGGACGGCAAGTACAAGGTCTGGACGAAGAAGGTCGGCGCCGGGAAGATCAAGGTGCTGACGCTGCACGGCGGACCGGGTGTGACGCACGAGTACTTCGAGTGCTTCGAGGACTTCCTGCCGCAGGCGGGCGTCGAGTTCTACTACTACGATCAGCTCGGCTCGTTCTACTCCGACCAGCCCGACGACAAGAGCCTGTGGACGATCGACCGCTTCCGCGAGGAAGTCGAGCAGGTGCGCTCGGCGCTCGGCCTCGAGGATTTCTTTCTCTACGGGCAGTCGTGGGGCAGCATGCTCGCGATCGAGTACGCGCTGAAGTACCAGAAGCACCTGAAGGGGCTGGTCCTTTCCAGCATGACGGCTTCGATCGCGTCCTACGTCGAGTACGTCAACACGCTGCGCGCGGCGCTTCCGCCCGGGGTTCTCGCGGTGCTCGTCAAGTACGAGGCGAAGGGGGACTACGAAAACGCCGAGTACCAGGAAGTGATGTTCAGGGAGGTCTACGGCCGGCACGTCTGCCGCGTGGATCCCTGGCCCGACCCCGTCGCCCGCGCCTTCAAGCACATCTCCCCGCAGGTCTACAACACGATGCAGGGGCCCAACGAGTTCGTGGTCACCGGAACGTTCAAGGATTGGGACCGATGGAAGGACCTCCCGAAGATCCAGGTCCCGACGCTCGTCATCGGCGCCCGCTACGACGAGATGAACCCCGACGACATCCGGAAGATGGGAAAACTCCTGCCCAATTCCCGGGTCGCGATCTGCGAGAACGGCAGCCACTTGGCGATGTGGGACGACCAGGAAGCCTACTTCGCGGCCCTGATCGGGTTTCTCAAGGATGTCGAAGGCGGCCGGTTCCGGAAACCGTCCTGAGGCGCGGGCATCCAGGGGGGCATGACGATCCATCCCGCTGGCCCTTCCCGGGACGACGCTCAGAGCCGGCGTATGTGGGAATTATTGTCCCGGCCGGTCGAGAAAGATCCGGCGGTCGCCGGCTCCGCGCACTCCGAGGGTGACGAGCAGGGGACCGCGGGCCCCTTCCAATCTCGGGCGTAGTGGCGAAGAATGCGGGTGGCATTAAGACTCGCGCCACTGCGTTGTGGGGAGGGTAGAATTCGGCGCAACCGGCCCCGATCCGGCGGGAGGTCGCGACTCGAGTTCCAGAAGGCAGTAACTCGGCGCAGCCATTTCGGCTGAACCGATTCGTAGGCGTCCCCGGGTGAGGGGGAGGCAAAGGAGGCGAGGATGAAGAAGGGTGATTTGACGACGAAGGCGATCGGGCTGGCGATCGCGGGCGTGCTCGCGGGCACGGGCCTGGCGAGCGCGATGGTCACGGCGGGCGCGGGCAACACCTCGGCCAAGGCGGGCGACGAGAAGGCCAAGGACACCAAGGCCGCTTCGGACAAGCACGTCTGCAAGGGGATGAACTCCTGCAAGGGCTCGGGCGGCTGCAAGAGCGGCGACGCCGGCTGCGCGGGCAAGAACTCCTGCAAGGGCAAGGGCGGCTGCGCCTCGGCCGACTTGAAGCACTCCTGCAAGGGGATGAACTCCTGCAAGGGCCAGGGCGGCTGCAAGACCGGCGACGCCAGCTGCGCGGGCAAGAATTCCTGCAAGGGCAAGGGCGGCTGCGCGGTTCCCGTCAAGAAGGCGGCCTAACTCCTTCGTGGTCGAATTGTCCCGGGGCCAGCGGTGCGGCCGCGGCCCCGGGATTTCTTTCACCTGGAACCTGACACGTGAAACAGGAAACTCGCATTCGGAACCGCTGGGGCCTTCCCGATCTCGGCATCGGCGTCGGCCTGCGGACCGTCCATTACCCCCACATCCTCGAGAAGAGGCCTGACGTCGACTTCTTCGAGGTCCTCTCGGAGAACTACATGGACACGGGCGGGCGCCCCGTCTGGGTGCTCGACCAGGTCGCCGAGTGCTATCCAGTCGTCCTGCACGGCGTCTCGATGAACATCGGCTCGACCGATCCGCTCGACCGCGACCACCTCTCGAAATTGAAATCCCTCGCCGCGCGCACGCGCGCCGCATGGGTGTCCGATCACCTCTGCTGGACGGGCGTTGCCGGGCGCAACACGCACGACCTGCTGCCCATGCCGCTGACGGAAGAGGCCCTGCGCCACGTCGCTCAGCGCGTGAAGCAGGTCTCCGAGATCCTCGAGCGGCCGCTGATGCTGGAGAATGCGTCCACCTACGCGGAGTTCGCGTCCTCGTCGATGCCGGAGTGGGAGTTTCTCGCCCGCCTGATGGAAGACGCCGACTGCGGGATGCTGCTCGACGTCAACAATGTCTACGTCAGCTCCTATAACCACGGGTTCGACCCGAAGCAGTACCTCGACGCGATCGACCCCGCGCGCGTGACGCAGTACCACCTGGCCGGTCACACGAACAAGGGTACGCACATCATCGACACCCACAACGACCACGTGATCGAGGCGGTCTGGGACCTCTACCGGCATTCGGTCGCGCGGACGGGCAACGTGGCGACGCTGCTCGAGTGGGACGCGGACATCCCGGAGTTCGACGTGGTGCACGCCGAGGCCCTGAAGGCCCGCGCGTACCGGCGCGAAGGAAATGCCGTTGCGGCCGCCTCTTGAGTTTCCGCTGGCGCGCGTCCAGCGATGGATGCAGACGGTCATCGAGCAGCCGGGCACGGTGGACGAAGCCGTCGCGACTCCCGCTGCGCGCGCCGAGCTCGATCCGGCCGACATCGGGCGCGTGATCCTGCCCTCGAAGACGCTCACGGCCGTCGAGCGGGTCGGCGTCTACCAGGGGATGTACCTGCTGCGGATGATCGAGGCGCTCGAGGGCGACTATCCCGCCGTGGCCCACCTGCTGGGCGACGAAGAGTTCGGCGCGCTCGTGACCCGCTACGTCGCGGCGCATCCGTCGGTGAGCTACACGTTCAACCGCCTGGGCCGGGACTTCCCCGGGTTCGTCCGCGATTCGAAGGGCGTCCGCACGCGGGCGTTCGCCTCCGACCTCGCGCGCCTCGAGCTCGCGATCACCGAGGTGTTCGACGCGCCGCAGTCGCCGGCCTGGCCGGCCGAGGAGATCGCGAGCATTGCGCAGGACGCGTGGGCGGGGGCGGTCTTTCGTCCGATCGCCGCGTTTCGCCTCTGCGCCTTCGCCTATCCGGTGAACGCGTACCTCCAGTCCGTCAAGGACGACGACCACGACCATCCCGGGACGGCGCGCAAAGCCACGTGGGTCGCCGTGTGGCGCAAGAACTACGAGGTCTGGCGGCTGGACTTGTCGAAGCCGGCGCACGAGTTCCTCAGCGCCCTTGCGAAGGGGCGCCCCTTCGGCAAGGCCGTGGCCGTCGCCGCGAAGGGCCGGCAGGGCGATCCGGGACAGCAGCTCTTCCGCTGGCTGCGCGACTGGGTCGCCGAGGGGATGTTCGAGAATGTGAACCTGAGTCTCGAGTCGTGAGGCGTCGGGAAACGGAAGGCGGTGGACGGAAGGCCTTAGACGGAAGAGGATAGGGCCATGAGCGACGCGCCTCGTCTCCCTTCTCCGGTTTCACGTCTCACGTTCGAGTGGCTCGAAGCGGACGGTCTCGGTGGATTCGCCTCCGGGACCGCGGCGGGTATCCGGACCCGGCGCTACCACGCGCTGCTGCTGATGGCGACGACGCCCCCGACCGGGCGCAGGGTCCTCGTCAACGGCTTCGACGCATGGGTCGAGACGGCGAGCGGCCGCCACGCGATCTCTTCGCAGGCGTACGGCCCCGACGTGACCTACCCGGACGGAGCGACGCGCATCGTTTCCTTCGAGGCGGAGCCCTGGCCGCGCTGGGTCCTCGAGTTGCCGGACGGCACGAAGGTGGCGCAGGAGATCTTCGTGCCGAAGGGTTCCTCCGCGGTCGCGGTCTCGTGGAAGCTCCTCGCCGGGACGGGCGTCGTCGCTCTGGAAGTCCGGCCCTTCTTCTCGGGACGCGACTACCACTCGCTGCATCATGAGAACCCGGCGTTTCGGTTCGAGGCGGCGGCGGACGCCGGCGGCCTTCTGCGCTTCCAGCCGTATGCGGACTTGCCGGCTGTCTTCGCGCACACGAACGGAGTTTTCACGCCCTCGCCCGATTGGTACCGGAACTTCCTTTACGCGGAAGAGAAGGCGCGGGGCCTCGACTTCTCCGAGGATCTCGCTTGCCCCGGCGCTTTTCGCTTCGATCTCTCGGGCGAAGCCGTCTGGCTCGCAGCGGCTCAAGGGCACGAGGGCGCGCTACGCGGGGCGGGGCCGGAGGGCTCGCTCGAGATGCTCCGTACGGCCGAGCGGAGTCGTCGGGCGGCCTTCGGCGACCGGCTGGACCGGGCTGCGGATGCCTACCTCGTGCGGCGCGGCGCCGGGCGGACGGTCGTCGCGGGCTACCCCTGGTTCACCGATTGGGGCCGCGACACGTTCATCGCGCTCCGGGGCCTGTGCCTGGCGACCGGCCGGCTCGACGAGGCCGAGGGCATCCTGCTCGAGTGGTCCGGCGCGGTGTCGCAGGGAATGCTGCCGAACTTCTTCCCGGACGCTGCGAGCGAGCCGGAGTTCAACTCGGTCGACGCCTCGCTCTGGTACGTCGTCGCGGTCTACGACTACTTCGAAGCCATGGCCGCGGCCGGGCGCATGGCCTCCCGAACCACCGTGGGCAGGCTCGGGGAGGCGATCGATGCGATTCTGACCGGGTACGCCGCCGGGACGCGCTTCGGGATCCGCGCCGACGCGGACGGATTGCTCGCCGCCGGGCAGGCCGGCGTGCAGCTGACGTGGATGGACGCGAAAGTCGGGGACTGGGTCGTGACGCCGCGGATCGGCAAGCCGGTCGAGGTGCAGGCCCTCTGGCTGAACGCGCTCTGGATCGCCGGCGCTTTCTCGGACAAGTGGAGAGAGCTCCACGACCGGGGGCTCGCATCCTTTCAAGAGCGATTCTGGAACGAGGCCGCGGGCTGCCTGTACGACGTCGTGGACCCCGATCACGCGCCCGGTACCGCGGACGCCACGTTTCGTCCGAACCAGATCTACGCGGTGGGCGGGCTCCCGTTTGCGCTGGTCGAGGGCGAACGGGCGCGCCGGGTCGTCGACGCCGTCGAGGCGAGGCTCGCGACGCCGCTCGGCCTGCGCTCGCTCGACCCGGACGATCCGGCTTACACCGGGCGGTACGAGGGCGGTCCGCGAAAGCGCGACGGGGCCTACCACCAGGGGACCGTCTGGCCCTTTCTCGCGGGAGCGTTCGTGGATGCGTGGGTCCGCGTGCGGGGCGACACGGACGAAGCGAAAACGGAGGCGCGCGGCCGTTTTTTCGGGCCGTTGATGGCGCACCTCGACGAGGCCGGCCTCGGCCACATCTGCGAGATCGCCGACGGTGACGCGCCGCACACGCCGCGGGGGTGCCCGTTCCAGGCCTGGTCCGTCGGAGAACTGCTGCGGATCGACCGGGTCATCCTGGCTCCGGAGCGGCAAGCCGGTAACCAGAAGCCTCAGACCGCATCCAGGCTCTGAACATGGCGAGCACGAAGCCCGACCCCGAGCGCCTCCGGCTCGAAGAAGACCTGACGCGGACGCGCAACTGGAAGCGCTGGGGCCCCTACCTTTCCGAACGGCAGTGGGGGACCGTACGCGAGGACTACAGCCCCGACGGCTCGGCCTGGGAATTCTTCCCCCACGAGCACGCGCGCTCGCGGGCGTACCGCTGGGGAGAAGACGGCTTGATGGGCATCTCCGACCGCCACCAGTACGTCTGTTTCGCGATCGCCCTCTGGAACGGGAAGGACCCGATCCTGAAAGAGCGGCTCTTCGGGCTCACGGGGCCCCAGGGCAACCATGGCGAGGATGTGAAGGAGTGCTACTACTACCTCGACTCGACCCCCACGCACTCGTACATGAAGGCGCTGTACAAGTATCCGCAGCGCGAGTTCCCGTACCAGCAGCTGCTCGACGAGAACCGCAACCGCGGGCGCAACGACCCCGAGTTCGAGCTGCTGAACACGGGAGTCTTCGACGACGACCGGTATTTCGACGTCTTCACCGAGTATGCGAAGGCCTCGCCGGACGACATCCTCGTGCGCGTGCGCGTCTTCAACCGCGGGCCGGAAGCGGCTACGGTGCACGTCCTGCCGACGCTCTGGTTCCGCAACACCTGGTCGTGGGGCCTCGGAGCGCGGCGGCAGCGGATGCGGGCGGGCGATGCGCCGAAGGGGCTTGCGGCGATCGACGCCGACAGCGAGTACTACGGGCACCTCGCGCTCTCCTGCGAGGGGTCGCCGGAGCTGCTCTTCACGGAGAACGAGTCGAACGCGCAGCGCCTCTGGGGCGCCGGCAACGATTCGGCGCACGTCAAGGACGGCCTCCACGATTACGTCGTTCACGGCGTGACGGACGCCGTCCATCCCGATCGCATCGGCTCGAAGGGCGCCGCGCACTACGTCCTGACGATCCCGGCCGGGCAGTCGGCCACGGTGCGCCTGCGCCTCTCACAGGCAGCGGCCGCCGGCGAGCCATTCGCGGACTTCGACGCGGTCTTCGAAGAGCGCGTCGGCGAGGCGAAGCGTTTCTACGAGACGCTCGCCACACCGGACCTCTCCGAGGACGCGCGCGCGGTGCAGCGGCAGGCCTTTGCCGGGATGCTGTGGTCCAAGCAGTTCTACTGCTACGACGCCGCCCGCTGGCTGCACGGCGACCCGGCAGGCCCCGATCCGCCGAAGGAGCGCCTCCACGGCCGCAACAGCGAGTGGGCGCACCTCTTCAACGCCGACGTCATCTCGATTCCCGACAAGTGGGAGTACCCCTGGTACGCCGCCTGGGACCTCGCGTTCCACTGCATTCCGCTGGCGCTCGTGGACCCTGAGTTCGCCAAGCAACAGCTCTTGCTGCTGCTGCGCGAGTGGTACATGCATCCGAACGGGCAGCTTCCAGCGTACGAGTGGGCCTTCGGCGACGTCAACCCTCCCGTCCATGCGTGGGCGGCCTGGCGCGTGTACAAGATCGACAAGAAGAGGAGCGGCAGAGGCGACCGCAAGTTCCTGGAGCGCGTCTTCCACAAGCTCCTCTTGAACTTCACCTGGTGGATCAACCGCAAGGACGCCGAGGGCAAGAACGTCTTCCAGGGCGGCTTCCTCGGCCTCGACAACATCGGCGTTTTCGACCGCAGCTCGGCGCTGCCGACGGGCGGCCACATCGAGCAGTCGGATGCGACGAGCTGGATGGGCATGTACTGCCTGAACATGCTGGCGATCGCGCTCGAGCTCGCCAAAGACGACTCGGCATACGAGGACGTCGCCTCCAAGTTCTTCGAGCACTTCGTCTACATCTGCCGGGCGATGAACAACATCGGCGGGGAGGGGATCGAGCTCTGGAACCGCGAGGACGGTTTCTTCTACGACGTGCTGGACTTGCCCGATGGGCGCAAGTTCCCGATGAAGGTGCGCTCGATGGTGGGCCTGATCCCGCTCTTCGCGGTCGAGACGATCAGTTCGGAGCTCATCGACCGGTTGCCGGGGTTCAAGCGGCGGATGCAGTGGTTCCTGGAGAACCGGCCGGACTTCGCCCAGCACGTCGAGACCGAGACGACGCAGGACGGACAGGTGAAGCGTTTCTTTTCTCTGGTCAATCGTCACCGTCTCAGACAGGTCTGCCGGTACCTGCTGGACGAAAGCGAGTTCCTCTCCCCCCACGGCGTCCGCGCCGTCTCGCGGTTTCATCGCGAGCATCCGTACGTCCTCGAGGTCATGGGCATGGAGCACCGCGTGGACTACGAGCCGGCCGAGTCCTCGACCGGGCTCTTCGGCGGGAACTCCAACTGGCGCGGGCCGGTCTGGTTCCCGGTCAACTACCTGATCATCGAGTCGCTCCAGAAGTTCCATTTCTACCTGGGCGACACCTACAAGGTCGAGTGCCCGCATGGCAGCGGCCAGATGTGCACGCTGTGGGACATCGCCGGAGAGATCTCGCGGCGAATGAACCGGATCTTCCTGAAGGATGGCGAAGGCCGCCGCCCCGTGTTCGGAGGGGCCGAGAAACTCCAGACCGACCCGCACTTCCGGGACCACATCCTCTTCTACGAGTATTTCCACGGCGACAACGGCGCCGGCATCGGCGCCAGCCACCAGACCGGCTGGACCGGCCTCGTCGCCAAGCTCATTCAGCAGAGCGGCCAGTAGGGGGTCAGGTCTGGATTCTTCGGAGTTTGGTCCCGGGCTGAAAGTCCGAAGTTTTCAGACCTGACCCCCGCTGCGGTTGTGGTTTGATCTTCCGCACCGACAAGGGGGAGACGATGAAAACGGGCAGCAAACCATGGTTGGGGGTCCTCGGCGTTGGCATCCTTGCGGCCGCGTCGGCTGCGGCGCAGCAGGTCACCGGCGACCTGGGCTCGCCCAGCGCCACGACCACCATCAACGGACAGCAGCTCCCGCCACCGCCTCCGAAGTTCGGCGGCGTGATCAATGAGAGCGCGACGGACTCCAAGACCTGGTGGCCACCGCGCATCGTGCCGCCGAAGGGAGCACCGAACGTCCTGCTCATCATGACCGACGACCAGGGCTATGGCGTGCCCGGCACTTTTGGTGGCGTCATCCCGACGCCGGCGCTCGATCGCATCGCGAAAAACGGGCTGCGCTATACCCAGTTCCACTCGACGGCGTTGTGCTCGCCCACGCGCGCGGCGTTGATCACGGGCCGCAACCACCACGCGGTGGGCTTCGGCGTGATCACGGAGCTGTCGACCGGTTACCCGGGCTACGACTCCATCATCGGCCCGGACAACGCGACGATCGGCCGGATCCTCGGCGGCAACGGCTACGCCACGTCCTGGTTCGGAAAGAACCACAACACGCCGGGATTCCAGTACAGCCTGTCAGGCCCGTTCGATCAATGGCCCTCGGGTATGGGCTTCCAGTACTTCTACGGCTTCATGGGCGGCGAGACCGATCAGTGGGAGCCGTACCTGGTCCAGGACCACACCCAGATCTTTCCGTGGATCGGCAAGCCCGGTTACAACCTGACGACGGATCTCGCGGACGAGGCGATCGCGCACATGAGGGGCTTGAACGCGGCGGCGCCGGATCAGCCTTTCTTCGTCTACTACGTTCCCGGCGGAAGCCACTCGCCGCACCAGCCGAAGAAAGAATGGATCGAGAAGTTCAAGGGCAAGTTCGACAAGGGCTGGAACGTCATGCGCGAGGAGATCTTCGCCAACCAGAAGCGGCTCGGCGTGATCCCGGCCAATGCGAAGCTGACTCCCTGGCCCAAAGAGCTGCCGACGTGGGATTCGCTTTCGATCCTTCAGAAGAAGCTCTACGCGCGTCAGGCCGAGGTGTATGCGGGCTACACGGCATACACCGACTACGAGATCGGCCGCGTCATCCAGGCCGTCGAGGACATGGGCAAGCTCGACAACACCTTGATCATCTACATCGACGGCGACAACGGGACGAGCCCCGAAGGCACTCTGTCTGGCACGTTCAATCAGTACACGGCCTACAACGGCATCCTGGACGTCCCCGAAGCGCTCCAGTTGCTGCACCTGGAAGACTGGGGTTCGTCGTCGACCTACCCGCACATGGCAGTGGCTTGGGCATGGGCGTTCGACACGCCGTTCAAATGGACCAAGCAAGTCGCCTCGCACTTCGGCGGAACGCGGCAGGGCCTGGCCATTTCGTGGCCCGGCCACATCAAGGATCCGGGCGGAATTCGCACCCAGTTCCACCACATCATCGACATCGTGCCCACGATCCTGGAGGCCACGGGCATCAAGGCGCCGGCGATGGTCGACGGCATCCAGCAGAAGCCGATCGAGGGCGTGAGCATGGCGTACACCTTCGACGCGAAGAACGCCGGTGCGCCCTCGGCCCGCAAGACCCAGTACTTCGAGCTGATGAGCAACCGGGGGATCTACCACGACGGCTGGTACGCCAACACGACACCGCCGGTGCCGCCCTGGGTGCTGAACGCGAAGATGCCGGACGTCAGCGCCTACAAGTGGGAGCTCTACAACATCGCCGAGGATTACTCCCAGGCCGATGATCTCGCCGCGAAGAATCCCGGCGAAACTCAAGGAGATGCAGGCTCTGTTCGAAGAGGAAGCGAAGAAGTACCAGGTGTATCCGCTGGCCAACTCCTCGTTTGCGCGCGCGATCGAGCCGCGGCCGAGCGCCATCGCGGGGAAAACGGTCTTCACGTACTCCGGCGAGAACCCCGGCATTCCGTTCGGCAACGCGCCGAACATCCTGAACAAGTCGTTCACGATCACGGCCGAGATCGAGGTTCCGAAGGGTGGCGGCGAAGGGATGCTCGTCACCGCAGGCGGGCGCTTTGGCGGTTTTGGTCTCTACATCCTCAAGGGCAAACCGGTTTTCACCTACAACCTGCTCGATCTCAAGCGCACGCGCTGGGAAGGCGGCGTGGGAAGCCACGACGTGATGGGCGACTCGCTCGCGGCCGGCAAGCACACGATCGTGTTCGACTTCACGTACGACGGTCCGGGCATCGCCAAGGGTGGATCCGGCGTGCTCAAGGTCGACGGCAAGGTGCTCGCCACGGAGAAGCTGGAGCACACGGTCCCGTTCATCTTGCCGGCGGACGAAACCTTCGACGTCGGCGTCGACCTGCGCACGCCGGTGGACTCGAGCTATGAGGTCCCGTTCCGCTTCACCGGCAAGATCGACAAGCTGACGATCAAGCTCGGCCCGTCGCAGTTGGCAGAGGCGGACCGGAAGAAGGCGCAGGTCGCGATCGCCAGGGCGTCCGACTAGGCAGGGGCACGAGCGTGTGGACGGTCGGCCGGCCCTTTGCGGCGCCGCGGTCATCGCGCGCGGCGTCGAGAACGACCGTTCGGGGAGTACCCATGAGCGAAGCGAGCCTCAGCGGTCTCAGGAAGGTTCTCGCCTTTACCGCGGTCGTGGAGACGGGCACGGGTCTCGCCCTGATGATCGATCCGGCGATCGTCGTCGAATGGCTGCTGGGCGCCGACCTCTCCGGCCTGGGGAAGCCGCTGGGCCGATGCTTCGGCATCGCGCTGCTCGGCCTGGGGTTGGCGTGCTGCCCGAACCGCCAGCACGCCGAGAGCGGAGTCGCCGGCTTTCCGTGGCATGCTGACGTACAACGCCCTGATTGCCCTGTATCTCGGGTACCTGGGGACGGTCGGGCACATGCAGGGCTTGCTGCTGTGGCCGGCGGTCCTGCTGCATGCCGTTGTCGCGGTCTGGCTGTTGCTGGCCGAGCGCCGCGGGAGATGAGCGCGGCCGTACTTTCGACAGGATCCGATTTCGACCGGTTGCGCCGCCTCAACGGCGGAGCTGGAAAAGGATGAAAAGAACGACCTGTCTCGTGGCGGGGCTGCTCGTCGTCGGCGCAAGCGCCGTTGCGGCACAGCAGCTCGAGCCACGGGCTTACGCGCCCAGTCCCGTCGGTCTGAATATCGTCGGACGCCGTACCTCTACCAGACGGGCGCGGTCATCACCGATCCGTCCCTGCCCGTCAAGAACGTGGACGCGAAGATCAACATCCTCAACGTCTTCTACGACCGCACGTTTTCCTTTTTCGGGCGCTCCGCGAGCGCGATCATCACCGTTCCCTACGTCTGGGCCAAAGTGACCGGCGAGGTCGGCGAGCAGGCGCGGACGCTGACGCGCTCGGGCCAGGGCGACATGCTGATGCGCTTCAGCACGAACATTTTGGGCGGCCCGGCACTGACGCCGCAGGAGTTCGCCCACACGAAGCAGGGGACGACGCTGGGCGCGAGCCTCATCGTCTCGATGCCGATCGGTCAGTACGACGGCACGAAGCTCATCAACATCGGGACGAACCGCTGGGCGTTCAAGCCCGAGCTCGGTCTGTTCTGCCCGGTCGGCAAATGGACGTTCGAGTTCTACACGGCTGTTTGGTTCTACACGGCGAACGATGATTTCTTCGGCGGGAACCGCCGCACGCAGGCACCGATCCCGGTCTTCCAGGGGCACGTCGGCTACAACTTTCGCCCGGGCCTGTGGCTGGCTCTGGACGGGACGTGGTACACGGGGGGGCAGACAACCGTCGACGGCGTTCTGGGCGCCGACCGGCTGAAAAACTCCCGTTTCGGAGCGACCCTCGCAGTCCCCCTCGGCCACGGGCATGCGATCAAGGTGGGATGGGCGAGAGGGGCCACCACCCGGATCGGCCAGGACTTCACGACGACCGGCCTGACCTACCAGTACCTCTGGTTCTGATGGGGTTCCCAACCAAGGAGGCGTCATGCCAACCCTGATGGATCGCGCGTCCCGGCTGCGCCGGCTGATTCACTCCGTCTCGAACCGCTTGCGTTGGCTACCGCCCACGGTCGCCCGCCTGACCGTGGGCTGGATCTTCCTCCAGTCGGGCTGGGGCAAGCTGAACGATCTGCCCAAGGTCATCGCGTATTTCAGCGACCTCGGCATTCCGGCGCCCCAGTTCCAGGCGCCACTGGCCGCGACGGCGGAGCTCGTCTGCGGCGCCCTCCTGCTCGCCGGGCTGTTCACGCGGGTGGCGAGCCTGCCGCTGATCGCGACGATGCTGGTCGCGATCCTGACGGCGAAGAAGGAGGAGATCCACGAGCTCTCGGACCTCTTCGGCATGGCCGAGTACCTCTATATCGCGCTCCTGCTGTGGCTCGGGGCCTACGGGGCGGGTCCGATCTCCCTCGACGCCCTGTTCGCGCGACGCCTCGACAGCATGGAGCGGCCGGTGCGGAACACACTGACCGGCCCCAAGATTTTTCGGAAAAGTTGCGACGGCCGCCCCAAAAAGGCGGCCGTTTCGCGTGTCAGGCGTTCGGCGGCCCCGAAACGTCCAAGACTTCGGAGCCCCGGTGTTCTGCGGGTGGAGGCGCGATGAGCAAGTCCCTGCCGCGAAACGCTTCGTCGTCCAAGACCGCTTTTCCGTCCTGAGTTCCGCGAACATCCGCGGCTTCCGGCGGGCTGAATCGCCCGTCCACGAATCTGGATCCGGCGCTTCGACTGGCACGACGGCTCCGAACCTCGTCCGCCGCGCGCGGCACCTCGTCCACCTCCGAAATCCCCTCGGCCCGGAGCCGCCGGTTCTCGCCCGTGGCACCGGCGTTGCTCTTCAGGGAAGTGCGCCGGCACCACGCGCGGCGTAAAGGAGGATTGGCAAGAATGAACGCGAACACGAGATCGAGGCCAGTGACGGCGTGGAGGTGGGCAGCGGTTGCTCTGGCGACCCTGCTCGCGCTCGCGCCCGCTACCCCGGCGCAACAGCTGACGGGCAACGTCATCGGCAACGTCACCGATGAGCAGGGCGCGCGGCTGCCCGGAGTCACGGTGACGCTGTCCGGCATCGGGGCCAAGAAGGTCCAGACGACCGATGCGCGAGGTGAGTACCGCTTTCAGAACCTCTCTCCCGGCGTCTACACGCTCACGTACGAACTGCAGAGCTTCACCTTCGTGACGAAGCCGGACGTCAAGGTCTCCGTCGGTCAGAACACCGAGACCAACACGACGCTCAAGATTTCGAGCATCGAAGCGACCGTCACCGTCTCCGGCGAGGGGGCCCTGCTCGACACCCGCAAGGTCGAGACCGGCGCCGTCGTCGACCAGACGGAGCTGCAGCAGATTCCGACGGCCCGCGACCCATGGGTCATCCTCTCGACAGTCCCCGGCGTGCAGCTCGACCGCGTCAACGTCGGCGGCAACGAGAGCGGCCAGCAGTCGACCTACGTCGGCAAGGGCGCCGACTCGAGCCAGAATACCTGGAACGTGGACGGCGTCACGATCACGGACATGGGCGCACTCGGCTCTTCGCCGACCTACTACGACTTCGAGTCGTTCCAGGAGATCCAGGCGACGACGGGCGGCAGCGACGTGACGGCGGCGACGCCCGGCGTGCAGTTGAACCTCGTCACCAAGCGCGGCACCAATGACGTGCGCGGCTCGGCCCGGTATTACCTGGCCGACGGCAGCCTCCAGTGGAACAACGTCACGCCGCTGGACGTGGCGCAGGGCGTGCGCAACGGCGGCAACCGCATCAACGAGGTGCAGGACTACGGCGTCGAGCTGGGGGGCGCGCTCTGGCGCGACCGGCTTTGGGCGTGGGGCGCGGCGGGCCGCAACCAGATCAACCTGTTCAACGCTCAGGGCAACCCGGACAACACGACGCTCATCGACTACAACGCAAAGATGAACCTGCAGCTCTTCGACTCGACGTCCCTGATGGGCACCTTCGGCAACGGCAACAAGGAGAAGGTCGGGCGCAACGTGAGCTTCTCGCGTCCGCCGCCGGCGTCCTGGAACCAGACGGGGCCGACGACGGTCTGGAGGGGAGAGCTTTCGCAGGTCTTTTCCTCCTCGCTCTTCGCAACCGCGTCGTACTCTTCGGTATCCAGCGGCTTTTCGTTGACGCCCCAGGGCGGCAATGACGTCAACAACCTGTACATCAACACCGATGGCCAGTACATCGGCAGCTACCTGTTTTTCGACACGGTCCGGCCGCAGCAGCAGGCCACGGCCAGCGGCTCCTACTTCTTCAACACGGGCTCGGTCGGCCAGGAGCTGAAGTTCGGCTTCAACTACCGCACGACGGACATTTCGTCGGTTTCGTCCTGGCCCGGCAACGGGAACTACGGCGACCTCGCCAATTTCAACGCACCCGTCGCGACCCTGACCCGCCAGGCGCTCGTCCGGACGAGCCTCCAGTACTTGAGCGGCTATCTCTCGGACACGCTCACGCTCGGAGATCTCACGGTCAACCTCGGCGTGCGGTACGACCAGCAAAAGGGCAAGAACCTGACCTCGGCGACGCCCGGCAACCCCGTGGTTCCGGACCTGCTCCCGGAGGTCACGACGATCGGCAGCAGCGCGCCCTTCGAGTGGCAGAACGTCGTTCCGCGCATCGGCCTGACGTACGCGCTTGGCAAGGAGTGCAAGACGCTGCTGCGGGCGAGCTACTCGCAGTACGCGGATCAGCTCGGTTCCAACGCGATCGCGTTCACCAACCCGGGAGCGCTCGCGGGTCTCTACTACTACTGGAACGACATCAATGGCGACAAGGTCATCACGGCCAACGAGCTCGATCTGAGCAGGCTGGTCGGCAGTTACGGGGTCGATCCCGCCAACCCCGGCTCCTCGAATTCGCCCAACCGGGTGGACCCGAACCTCAAGGCCGGAAAGACCACCGAGGTCATCGGCGGCGTCGAGCGCGAGATCATGCGGGATTTCGTGGTCGGCGTGAACTACACCTACCGCAAGTACGAAGGCGCGCTCTATCCGCACCGCACGGGCCTCACCGAAAACGACTACGAGATCGGCGGGTTCCTCACGGGCCGGCTCTACAACGGCGAAGAATTCAATCAGCCCTACTACCAGTTGAAGCCGGGCGTTCCGGTTCCCGCGGGCGTCACCCTGAGCAACCGGCCCGACTGGAACACCACCTACAACGGCGTCGACCTCACTTTTCAGAAGCGCCTCACGAACAAGTGGCTCGTTCGCGGCGGCGCGACCTACCAGATCTGGAACCAGAACGGGGGCGCCGGATCCTGCTACGACCCGACGAGCAACCGAGGCGGCATCAACGAGCTCTGGCCCGGCACCCCGATCGGCATCCAGACGGGCTCCACGTGCGCGGGCGACGACATTGCGGCCCTGCCTGCGGGCTCCTCGAGCGGATCGCGCAACGAGGTGTTCTTGAACTCCCGTTGGCTGTTCAACGTCGGAGGCCTGTACCAGCTGCCGTGGGACTTCGCGGTCGCTGCCAACTTCTTCGGGCGCGAGGGCTATCCGTACATCAACTACTACCGCCTCGATCCGGGCGACGGCCTGGGCCCCCGCGACAACATCATCGGAAAGCTTTCGAGCAATCGGTACGGCAACGTCTATGAGCTCGACCTGCGCCTGGAGAAGGTGATCTCGGTCGACCCCGTGCAGATCACGCTCGCGGCGGACATCTTCAACGCGCTCAACGAGGGAACCATCCTTCAGCGCAACGCGAGGGTGGACGCCGGCGCCGGCGTGTACAACCAGATCATCGAGATGCAGAGCCCGCGGATCGTGCGCTTCGGCGCGCGGATCAGCTTCTGAAACGCGGGGGTCAGGCGAAAGCTCGACCCCACTGATTCTCAAGCCGGCGGACTTCGGTCCGCCGGCTTTTCTTTTCCTCGCCCCTCAACCTTCCTGCCCCCGGGACTTCCCGAAAGCGCGGCATTCCTCCCGACCGTGCAACGGTTCGACGTCCTCTGTCCGGCAGCGCCCAGCCATGGAACAATGAGGTTCGACCACCGACGGAGCGCGCTCCAGACAGGTGCGGCCGCGGAGGGTGCGGGGGGCTTGTGCGGCGAGTTCTGATCTTCGGCTATTACGGCTTCCGCAACACCGGCGACGAGGCGATCCTCGCCGGGATGCTGCGGGATCTGCGGGGCGAGATCCCCGATCTCGAAGCCATCGTCGTGTCCGGGGACCCCGACGGGACGTCGCGGGACCATGGTGTCCGGGCCGTTCTCTTCACGGACGTGCCCCGACTCATCGACGCCGCCCGGGAGTCCGAGGCGATCCTGCTCGGGGGCGGCGGCCTCTTTCACGATTACTGGGGGGCGGAGGCCGAAACCGCGCTCTCGCCGGAACACGGCTCCCTGTCGTTCGTCGCGACGGCGCCGCTGCTCTCCGCGCTTCTCGACAAGCCCCTGATGATCTACGCGGTCGGTGTCGGGCCGCTCGAGACGGAGACGGGCCGTCGCATGACGCGCGCGGCCTTCGAGCAGGCGAGCGTGGCGACCGTCCGCGATGAGGCGTCGCGCACGGTTCTCGAGACGGCCGGGTTCGACGCGGCGGCCGTGATCGTGACGGCCGATCCCGCCTTCCGGATGGAATCGGCACCGCCGGCGCTGGCGGCTGGGATCTGGCAGAGCGAGGGTCCGGGGCCGGGGCGGCCCCTGCTCGGCGTGGCGCTTCGTAATTGGGATGTCGGTGTGACGCCCGACAACTGGGAGGCCGGCGTGGCGGCAGGGCTCGACGCCTTCCTCCAGGGTCGCCCCGAGGCCCGGATTCTGTTCCTTCCGTTTCAGGACACGCCGGGCGATCTCGTCGACGACCGGCTGGTCGCGGAGAGGGTGCGCTCGCGCATGGCGCTCGGCGCTCGGTCCACCTGCCTCGCTCGGACGCCGCGGCCGCTGGAAATGGCGGCGCTCGTCGCGGGATGTGACCTGCTGCTTGCGATGCGGCTCCACGCCGCAGCCTTCGGCCTGCGGGAGGGCGTTCCGGTCGTGGCCCTCTCCTACGACCCGAAGGTTCGGAGCCTCCTCGAAGCGGCCGGCCTGGGAGACTTCGTCCTCGATCTCGCCTCCCTCGAGGCTTCGTCCGTCTCCGAGCGCCTCGCTCGCGCGCTCGGGGACCGCGAATCGCTGCGGCCCCGGATGTTGTCGGCGATGGCGGGGCTTTCCCGCGGCGCTCGGCAGAACGCCACGCTGGCCGCCGCGATTCTGCGCGAACCGCCCGCTCGGCCGCAGGCCGGGCCGGATCTCGCATGGCTTCTGGGACAGGCCACGCTTGCGCTGTCCCGGAGGGCGTTCGCGCTCGGCGAGGACCGAATGCGCGTGCGTCGGGAACTCGGCGAGGGGATCGAGTTCCTGCGCGGCGAGATCGCGGTGCGGGAGAAACAGCTCGGGGCCGCGCTCGCCGAGCTCGAGCGCTGGGAGAAGTCGTGGCTCGGCCGGGCCCGCAAGGCCGCGCGGCAGGTGCGGGGCGCCGCGGGCAGGGCGACCGCGCCGGGCACGCCGCTCTTTGCCGCCGGCTCGCGCCTGATCCCGCGGCCGCTCGCGCGCTGGCTGAGACGGGTGGTCGCCCCGGTGGCGGGATCCCATGGGCTGGTTCCACTCGACGGGCGTCGAGCTGCGCCCGGCCGTCGCTTCACGGACGCCGTGCCGATGGAGCCCGCGGGCCGTTACGACGTGGTCGTCTTCTCGATCATCGACTGGGACTTTCGCTTTCAGCGCCCGCAGCAGCTGGCCGCACAGTTCGGGCGCCACGGACATCGCGTCTTCTATCTGTCGACGACGCAGTTCCTCTCGCCCGGCGGGCCGGCCTGGGACCTCGTGCGGAAAGCGGAGCGCGTCGGAGAGCTCCGGATCCGGTCCTGCCGCGCACTGAACGTCTACAGCGGCCGGCTCGAAGCGGCGGACGTCGACGCGCTCGCCGCCGCGTTCGAGAGCGTTGCGGCCGACCTGGCCGTGGGCGATGCGGTGTGCCTCGTGCAGATCCCTTTCTGGGCGCCGCTCGCGGAGCGCCTGCGCGAACGGCTGGGCTGGCGAGTCGTGTACGACTGCATGGACGAGTGGACGAACTTTCCCGGCTTCGGGCAGAGCGTGCTGTCCCTCGAGAAAGCGCTCGTGCGCGGGGCCGACGCGACCATCGTCTCCGCCGACCGTCTCATGGAGAAGTGGAAGGGGACGGCTTCGCGGCTCGTGCTTGCCCGCAACGCAATGGACGCCGAGCACTACCGCCCACGCTACCGCCCGAACGAGATCTTCGGCAAGCTGCGCCATCCGGTGATCGGCTACTACGGGGCCCTCGCCTCGTGGGTGGACGTGCCGCTGCTGGCGAAGATCGCGGACGCGCACCCGAATGCCACGATCATGCTCGCCGGCGGGCAGTTCGACGTGGATCTTTCGCCCCTCGCGTCGCGACCCAACGTGCGCCTGCTCGGCCAGCGTCCCTACGACGAGATGCCGCAACTGCTCTGGAACTTCGACGCCTGCATCATTCCGTTTCTCGTCAACGACATCACCGAGGCGACGAACCCGGTCAAGTTCTACGAGTACCTCTACGGCGGCAAGCCGGTCGTCGCGCCGGCGCTCACCGAGCTCTTGCCGTACGCCGAGCTCGCCTATCTCGCCCGGGGCCACGATGAGTTCCTCTCGCAGCTCGCGCGGGCCCTCGCGGAGCCCGCGGATGACCCGCGCCGGGCGGCTCGCCGCCGTGTCGCCGAGGAGAACGACTGGACGCACCGGTACGAAGCGATTAACGAGGGGCTGTCCGAGGCCTGTCCGCTGGTGTCCGTCGTCGTCGTGACATACGGCGGACTCGAGCTGACGAAGGCGTGCCTCGAGTCGCTGCTCACGCGCGAGACGTGGCCGCGCCTCGACGTGATCGTCATCGACAACGCCTCCTCCGACGGCACGCCCGAATACCTCGCGGCCGTGGCCGCGGGGGACGTGCGTGTGCGTTGCGTGTACAACCTGGAGAACCGCGGGTTTGCCGCGGCGAACAACCAGGGGATTGCGCTCTCGAAAGGCGATGTCGTCGTCCTTCTGAACAATGACACCGTGGTGCCGCCGGGACTGATGGGACGGCTCGTCGGGCACCTGCGCCGTGATGCCTCGATCGGACTCGTCTGTCCGACGACGAATTTCTGCGGCAACGAGGCCCTCGTCGAGCCGGACTATCTCGAGATCGCCGGCCTGGCGTCCTACGCCGCGCGCCGCGCGAGCGAGCACCGGGGGCGCATCTTCGAAGTCGGCGTGGCCGCCATGTACTGTGTGGCCGCGCGCAAGGGGGTGCTCGACGAGATCGGTCCTCTCGACGAAGCCTACGGCGTCGGCATGTTCGAGGATGATGACCTGGCCGTTCGCATGCGAGCGAAGGGCTACCGCGTCGCATGCGCCGAGGACGCGTATGTCCACCACGTCGGCCAGGGCGCCTTTCGCAAGTTTTCGGCCGAAGACTACGACCGCCTCTGGAAGAAGAACCAGGCCTACTTCGAGAAGAAGTGGAGCGTGAAATGGAAGCCGCACGTCCCGCGCAATGGCGTTGCCCGGGTCAAATCGAAGGTGGGAGCGGAGTAGAGTCGTCTCAGGACTCGCTGCCGCGTTCCAGACGACCGACTGCCAGAGGCCATGCGATTCTCCGACGTTGCACGCGGCTGGTCTCCGCTATTCTCTGACGGATGAGGATGATGTCCGATCCGCTCGGGCCTGCCGTTCGTCGATGGCCCTTCGCGGCGTATGCCCTTGCCGTGGCGCTCGGGGTGGCTGTCGTCAGCGATTTCGGGGTCATCGCAGGAAAGGTTCCCCTTCCAGCGGACCTCTTGGCCTGGTTTCCCGCGTGGGAGGGCGTGAAGCTGCCGGTGAGACCGCCCGATGCCCGCTTTGCGGAGGAGGGGGACCTGATCACCCTCATGTATCCGTGGCGGACATACCTCGGGGAGTCGCTTCGGAACGGTCACTTGCCCTACTGGAATCCCCAGATCATGATGGGTTCCCCCTTCCTCGCGAACCCGATCTCGGCCGTCTTCTACGCCCCGAACTGGCTTTTCGCGATTCTGCCGGCTCACCGGGCCTGGTCCGTTCAGTTCTTCGTGCGAACGGCGCTGGCGGTTTTCTTTGCCGCCATGCTCGCGCGGGTGATCGGCGCGTCCCGGACGGGAGCGCTGCTTTCCGGTGTGGTCTTCGCGCGCTCCGGCTTCATGACCGCATGGCAAGGCTGGCCCCAGGCCGATTGCCTTCTCTGGGCGCCGCTGATCATGCTTTGCTTCTTCGCGATCCGCCGCCGGCCGACCGCGCGCCGCGGAGCCCTGCTCGGGCTCGCCCTGACATTTCCGATCCTCGCGGGACATCCGGAGGTGGGTCTCTATGTGCTCGCCGTCGGTTCGGGCTTCGGCGCGGTCATGCTCGTGTCCGCCTGGCGACGAGGGCGCCCGGCTCGGTGGACGGCGCGCTTCGCTGGGAGCGTTCTGCTGGGCTTCGCTCTGGCGGGCGGAATTTGCGCCGTTCAGCTCGTTCCGACAGCGCAATGGCTTCCTCGGATCACCCGTACGCTGGCCCGACGCTGGGGACCACTCCCACGAGGCGACATTGTCTCGCTGGTCTCCCGGGACGCTCGCGCCGATCCCAACTCCGCCGGCATTCACGTCCCGGAGGAGTGCAGCTATCCCTCCGTGGCGGTCCTCCTGCTTGCGCCGCTCGCTCTCTTCCATCAGCGGCGCGGCCTGGCGGCCTACTTCACCCTCGCCGCAGTGTTCGCCGTGGAGGTCGCATTTGGCTTTCCACCGTTCTCTCCGATCTTTCGCGCGATTCCCCGGTTGCAGGGGCTTCCGGGGAGCCGTCTCCTGGGCGTGTTCGACCTGTCGGTCGCGATGCTCGGCGGCCTCGGCCTCACCGTCCTGCAGCAGCATCGGCGCTACCGGAGCAGGCGACTCGGCATTTTCGCCGTTCTCGCCGCGGCATCGATCGGGCTCGCGACACTCGCGCTCGAGCTCCATCGCCGGCTCCGGGCGCCGGGAAGGAATCCGCGCGGCGAGTGGACTGAGTTCGTGGTGCTGGCCCTGCTGGCCCTCGCGTTGATTTCGGTCGGACTGCTTTGGCCGAAACGGGGAGCGGGGTTGGCGGCGATTCTTGCCATCGTCGCGGTTGTCGACCTCGTCGCGTTTTCACGCGGCCACGTACCGATGGTCGCCGCGAAGGCCGTCTTTCCGTGGTCGCCTCTCTTCGATTTCCTCAGGACACAGACGCCGGCCGGCGAGCGAGTCCTCTTTCTCAGGGGTACGGCGACGGCGAACGCCGAGATGCTGTACGGGCTCGACACCCCCGGGGGTTACCCCCAGGTCCTGAAGCCGACGGCGCGATTGCTCGCGCCTCTCAACGGGGGCAGCGAGGCGGATGAGCCGCTCAAGCCGTTCGATGGGGGCAGGATCCTCCAGTCGGACCCGAGGCTCCTGGATCGACTCTGCGTTCGCTTCCTCGCCGCGAACACGTACACGGAGAGCCCGGAGACGCTCGCTCGACTGGCGGAGAGGTTCCCGTTGCGGTTACAGGGCTATGCCCTGCGGTTGTTCGAGAATCGCTCGGCATTGCCGCTGGTCTCTCTGGTGCCGGATGGGCGCGGCGGCGAGTCCGCTGGCTCCGCCTTCGACGTCCGCCGAGAGGTCAATCTGGTGTCCGGACGGATACAAAGCGAGCGTCCAGGGGTATGGCGGATCGCGCAGACCTACTATCCGGGCTGGCGTGGCTTTCTGGACGGTGTCGAGACGGCGGTCCGGCGGTCCGACGACGATTTCTGCGAGATGATCGTCCCCTCGGGGCGCCACGAATTTCGCCTCGAGTTCCGGCCGTCCCATTTTGGGTTGGCCGCCTCGGTGAGCGGTCTCAGCGTCCTGTCTGTTCTGGCGCTCATGCTTCCTTCGCGACCGCGCTCGGCTCGGCCATCTGCGACTTCGAATGTCCGATCACGGCGGCCGTCACCGCAGCCGGGGCGAGCTGCGCGAGCCGGTGGAAGCAGGACCCGAACTCTCCGACAGCCGTGAACCGCCGGAAAGAGCCCAGGACTCAGGGAGCGGGCAGCGCTCTGTCCGCAAAGGGTGGCGAACTTTTCGACGGGCCATAGGCACGCAACATGTCCGGCACGCCGCCGGAAGCCTCGGTCTCCTCGAGGAAGAAGGCCGCAATGCGGCGAGCGTGCTCGTCGAGCATTTCGCCCTCGATGTTCGAGAGCATGACGGCCACGAGCCGCGCGTGGGGGATGAGCACGATGGCGGCCCGTCCGCCGACGCCCCGGCCGCCGTGCCAGAGGATCTTGCGCCCGCGCGCGTCGGTCTCGACGTGCCAGCCGAGGCCGTAGCCCGTTCCGGCTCCGGCGCGCGTCTTCTGGGCCGTGAACATCGCCTCGAGCGTCTCGCGGCGCAGGATCTCTCCGCGCAGGAGCGACGCCCCGAACCGCGCGAGATCGCCGGTCGTCGAGAGAAGGCCACCGGCCCCGGACCGGCAGCTCGTGTCGACTTGTCGCGCCGAGCGCAGGAGGCCGAACCATCCTCGCTCGTAGAAGAGCGTCCGGCCGGGCAGGAAGCGGCGGGGATCGTCCACCATCGTGGAGCCCATTCCCGCAGGCGCGGCGATCGTCTCGGCGAGCAGGTCCCCAAACGGCCTGCCCGAGGCCGACTCGAGCGCCGCCGAGAGGAGCAGGTAGCCCGGCCGCGACATCGTGTGGCCGAGCCCGGGCGGCCGCACGAAGAGTTGCGGGGGAAGATGCCGCACGGCGTCGCGAGCGCCCGAGCAGGGAGCCGAGGCATCCTCCTCTTCGGAAAAGTCCCGCGCGCCGGATACGTGCGCGGCCAGCGAGCGGACCGTGACCGGGAAACCGCCGTCCTCGACGCCCGGCACGTAGCGCTGGATCGGCGCGTCGAGATCCAGGCGCCCTTCGTCGGCCAGGCGGGCCATGAGCGCCGCGGTCAGCGGCATCGCGACCTCGTACACGCGGAATTGCGTCGAGCGCGAGACGGGCCGATGGCGATCGACGTCGGCGAACCCGAACGCCTGGGACCAGACGATCTCGTCGCCGACCGCGACCGCCACGGACGTGCCGGGATAGAGCTGCAGGACCTCGTCGAGCATCGCGCGGGACCGCTCGATCGCGCGGGCGTAGGGCGGCTTGCGGGGCTCGCCGCCGCCGGCCAGCGCGGCGAGCAGCGCGGCGGCGCTGGAGAGCGCGAGGATCCGACGGCGCGCGTTCATGCCGGCGTCGCCATCTGCGCGGCGGCGCGGCCCGGGGAGGCGATCTCGGCCGCGGCACGCGGAAAGGCGGAGGCCGGCGCGGACACCAGCGGAATGCTCATTGCCACTTCGCAGCCGAGGCCGCGCGCGCCGCGGAAGGCGAATTCGTGGTCGTTGCCGTAGAGCAGCTCCAGTCGGTCGCGCGTGTTGCTCAGGCCGACCCCTTTGCCGCCGCCGCGGCGGCCACCCTCGGGCGGGCCCGGGCCGTCGTCCCGCACGAGCAGGGCGATACGTCCTGGCCCGTCCCGCCGCACGCGCACCTCGACCGTCCCCGCACCCGGCCTGGACGCGATGCCGTGCTGGATGGCGTTCTCGACGAGCGGCTGCAGGATGAGGTTCGGCACGAGGGCGCCGCCGAGATCCGCAGGCACGTCGAGCCGCACGGTCAGGCGGTCCTGGAAGCGCGTCTTCTGGATCTCGAGGTAGACCTGGAGCAGGTCGAGCTCGCGGCGCAGCGGGATCAGGTCGTTCGTTTCGTTCTGCAGCGAGAGCCGCAGCAGGTCCGCCAGGCGTACGACCGTGCGGCTGGCCGCCTCGCCATCGCGGAAGAGCAGGGGCAGGATGCTGTTGAGCGTGTTGAAGAGAAAGTGCGGGTGCAGCTGCATCTTCAGTGCTTCGAGCCGCGCGCTCGTCAGGCGCGTCTCCAGCTGCGAGGCGCGCAGCGCGCGCTCCCGGGAAAGGGTGGCGTACCGGAGCATCCACGTCGTGCCCACGATTGCCCAGAACGTGACGAAGTGGGTGGGCAAGGCCAGCGGCAGCAGCCTCGGCACCGCGGCGAGTTGGACGGCGGCGACGCACGGGAATCCCATGAGCAACGGGTAGGCGAGCTGGTACGCCGCGCAGTGCAGGACCGGAAGGACGAGCGAGGCCAGCAGGAGACTGCCGCTCGGCCCCACCCACCGCGCCCGCGACGGCAGGCAGCGGCGCGCGATCCAGACGACCGGCAGAGTCAAGGCCGCCCAGATGTAAGCGGCGAGCAGGCTCTGCGCCAGCGCCTCCCAGAGGCCGAACTCCAGCCGGTGCAGCTGGAACGGGTCGCTGAAGTACCGGTCGGCCGCCCGGAAGATGCCGACGAGCGTCCAGGCGGCCAGCACCCATGCGGCTGCGGGGAGCAGGACCGCGACGCGCCGCCGGCCGAGAGCCTGCGGGATGGTCTTCATGCCGCTCCCTCCGCGGCGAGGCCGGGCACCGGCGCGGCGGAGAGAGGCAGCGTCACCAGCACGGCCCGACCCTTCCCTGGGCGATCGGCGACTGCGACCGCGTGCAGGCCGGGGTAGAGCAGGTCCAGGCGCTGCTGCGTCTTCCGGACGAAGGAGCCGTCGATCGCGACCGGGGCCTGCGAGTAATCGGGCGGTGTCGAGCGCACTTCGAGCCGGAGGGCGTCCGGGTCGAGCCGTGCGAAGATCTGGACGCGGACCCCGACCGCTTGCCCCGCCACGCCGCTGGCGATCGCGCCCTCGACCAGGGGCAGAAGGAGGAGGTTCGGAACGGCCGCGTCGAGCGCTTCCGGCTGGATCTCGAACGAGACCTCGAGCCGGTCCCGGAGCCGCGTCTGTTCGATCTGGAGGTACAGGCGGATGTACTCGAGCTCTTTCCTGAGGGGGACGAGCTCGGTCGCCTCGTTGTGGAGCGCGAGCCGCAGGAGGTCCCCGAGCTGGACGACGGTCCTGGCCGCCGCGCGCGGCTCCGTCCGGATGAGCGGCGGGATCGCGGCCAGGGCGTTGAAGAGGAACGGCGGGTCCAGGCGCAGCTTCAGGGCCTCGAGCTGCGCCCCGGCGAGCTGGCGCTCGAGCTCCGAAGCCTGCAGTTCCTTCTCACGGTACGTGTGGAAGTCGTCGATCCCCCAGGTCACGCCGGCGATGCCGAAGAAGGTCGCCAGGCGCGCCGCGCCTCCGAAGGAGAGCGTCGCCATGAAGGTCGCGACGAAGTCCCGCGGGCCCTCGGCCGCGTCGAACGTCTGCCAGTAGAGGTTCGTGATGATCAGGTGCGCGAGGGCGGCCGCGATTCCGGCCGCCAGCAAGAGCGGCAGGGTCTTCAGGATCCGCCCGCGGCGGGGGCGCAGCCGCCGCACGATCAACATGACGGCCGGCGTCATGCCGGCCCAGATTGCGGCCGCCACCAGGCTCGCCGCCAGGGCCATTCGCCAGGGCAGAGCCAGAGGCGGCTGCAGCGAGGGGCCCCTCAGGTAGCGCTGCGTCGCGACGAAGAACGCCACACCGCACCAGACGAGCCCGATCTCGAGGGCGCCCCGCCACCGTCCGGTCCCCGGGCGCGCGCTCTGCCGGGAGTCGCGCCGGGCCGGAAGACTCAGGATCGCGGGCGCGGAGGCTCTTCCGGGCCGCGGGGCCCCGCCGATCCCGTTCCGACTCTCCGCCGACGCGCTCTGCATGCGCCTGTCTTACACGGCCAGTCGGCGGAAGTCCTTCAGGCGCTCGCGGTAGGTGCTCGAAAGTGTGAGGCGCGTCCCGTCCTTGAGGGTCACCGCGTAGTCGCCGTTGAACCAGGGATGCATCTCGCGGATCCGCTCGATGTGGACGATCGTGGAGCGGTGGATCCGGAAGAAGTGTTTCGGGTCCAGGCGCGCCTCGATGCCCGTGGTGGTTTCGTGAAAGACGTAGACCTCTTTGCCCACGTGCAGGCGCACGTTGTTGCGCGAGGATTCGATCCAGTCGATGTCGGCGACCCGCAGGAAGACGCTGCGCTCGTCCTTCTTGATGAGCAGCCACTCCGGGTACGTGCGCTCGCGCTGGATGTCCTCGAGCAGGGCGTGCAGCGCGACCTTCAGGTCCTTGGACGAGCTCTTGTCGACCTCGCCGCGGGCGCGCTCGATGGCCTCGTGCAGGCGCTCGCCGGAGAACGGCTTCATCAGGTAGTCCACCGCGTGCGCCTCGAAGGCCTTGAGCGCGTACCGGTCGAACGCGGTGATGAAGATGACGGCGGGAAGGTCGGCCGCGTCCACGCTCGCGAGCACGCCGAATCCGTCGAGGCCGGGCATCTGGACGTCGAGCAGCACCAGGTCCGGCTTCTGCTCGGTGATGGTCTTCACCGCCTCGAAACCGTCGCCGCACTCGCCGATGATCTCGACGTCGGCCTCGTCCTGGAGCCCGTTGCGCACCCACTCGCGCGCGAGCGGCTCGTCGTCCACGATCAAAGTCCGGATCTTCATCCCGCACCTCCTACGATTTTTTGCAACGTCGCAGTGGCTGATACGTAAGGAAACACAGGGAGTTACGGTTTATGCCGAACTCGAGAACACCAATATTCCGGACGAAAGGTCCAAAAACCGGAAGGGTGCGGCGCTTTCGCCCACGGGCGACATGTCGTTGAGGACAAAGGCCGCATTTCGGGGGACGGGCCGGCGGGCGCCGCCCGACGGTTCAAGCGTCCGTCCCTCTGAATATTTTTTCGGCGTGGCCGCGGTGGTCGCCCTGATGCTCCCCGGAAGGGGTTGCGGCGCGGAAACACCCGCGCCGGCGGCCCAGGCGAAGCCCGTTTCCGTGGCCGCGAGCCCGACGGCGACACCCGCGCCCGACCTCTTCGTCACGTCGGTGCGGCCGATGCTCGCGCAGAAGTGCGCGCCCTGCCACGAGCCCGGAGGAAAGCTCTACGAGAAGCTGCCGTTCGACGATCGCATCGTGGTCGCCGAGCACGCGCCGGGGATGATGAAGCGCCTCAAGGGCGGGGATCGCGCGATCCTCGAAGCGTGGGTCGCCGCGTTGCCGGCGAAGACTCCGCCGCCCGTCACTTCGCCTTGACGTACATCCCGTCGAACTCGACCTTCCAGCTCTTCCCGCCGTCGGCCGACGAGTCCCAGAGCTGGCGCACCTTGCCGCCTGGCTGGGGCGTCCAGGTGATCCGCTGACGCACGGTCGCGCCGCCGGCGGCGGGACTGTCGCCCTCGAGGACCATCTTGCCGCCCTCGAATTCTCCGGTCAGCAGCAGGACGGTGCCGCCGTCGTCGACCCAGGTCTGGCGCCACCTGCGCGCGCCGGCGTCGAACATGTTGAGGCTCGTGCCGTGCGTGCCGCTCTTGCCCGTCCACTCCTCGCGCAGCGCGCAGCCTCCCAGGATCTGCGTGATGCGGTTGTGCCCGGCCGCCTTGCCGTCGGGCGTCGTGACGTCCCAGTCGCCGAGCCAGAAATCGAACTGCCGGTGCGCGGGATCCGCGCAGGGCTTCGCGGCGGGGGTCGGCTGCGCCGGCGGGTCCGACGCGCGTGCGGCGTCGACCTCTCCGACCGTCAGGGCGAGGACTCCGGCGAGGATGTGGGGCAGAGCGATCATCGGGAAGTTCCTCCGTGGGCGCGACAGTATGGATCCCGCGCCCGGGCGGCAACGCCGCCGGGACGGGCGCGACCGTTCCAGGGACGGGACGCTCAACTCAGCCGCCGGAACGCGTGCGTCTTGACGGCGACCCAGACCTCGAGGCCCGTGGCGAGCCCGAGTTCCGCAGCCGCGGAACGCGTCAGGCGTGCGGTCCATTCGAGGCCGGCGGCGGCGATGCGGAGCCAGGCCGTGGCGCCCGAGATCTCGCACGAGATCACCTTGCCCGGATGGACGTTGCGCGCCGAGATGCCCTCGAGCGGCCGGGTCGAGACCAGGACGTCTTCGGGCGCCACGGAAAACACGGCGACGGCGCCGGGCCGTGCGACGTGCTCGAGGGGAACGGCGAAGATCGCCTCGCCCACGCGCAGCGATCCCATTTCCGGGCTCCCGCTCGCTCTGGCGAGCGACCCGGCGAGGATGTTGTCGAAGCGCGCCTCGGGGTCCACCAGCGACATCGAGCGCAGGGCTTCGTCGGGCGCCCCGGCGAACATGACGGCGCCCTCGCGCAAGACGAGGGCTTCCCGCGCCACGGCCCGGGCCTCCCCGGCGTTGTGCGTGACGTAGAGGAACGGGATCCTGAGCGCGTCGCGCACGCGCAGAAGGTACGGGAGGATCTTGCCCTTGAGGGCCGGGTCCACGGCCGCCAGCGGCTCGTCGAGCAGCAGCAGGCGCGGCTCGGTCGCGATGGCCCGCGCCAGCGCGACCCGCTGTCGTTCTCCGCCCGAGAGTGTGACGGAAAAGCGGTCGAGCAGCGGCCCGATTTCGAGAATGTCGACCGCTTCATCGAACCGTTCGGCACGGGCGCCCTTTGCCATTCCGAAGCGGACGTTGCCGCGGACGTCGAGGTGCGGAAAGAGGCAGGAGTCCTGCGGCACGTAGCCGACCCGGCGCCGTTCGGGCGGCAGGAACACGCCCGCGGCCGTGTCCATGACCACTTCGCCGCCGAGCGCGATCCGGCCCGACGCTTTCGGCCGCAGCCCCGCGATCGTCTCGAGGAGCGAGGTCTTGCCCGAGCCGGAAGGGCCGAGGACCGCGACCGTATCCGCCGTCAGGGTCGCCGCGACCTGGAGACGGAATTGGGCAAGCGGGAGCGTGACATCGAGCTCGATCACGGGGCAGCCCTCTGCGCGCGCCGGCGCGTCAGCAGCTCCGTCGTCCAGACGGCGCCAAAAGCGATGACGACCGTGATGCCCACCAGCCGCATGGCCGAGGCGTCCTGCCCGATCTGGGTCCGCTGGAAGATCGCGAGCGCCATCGTCTGCGTGCGGCCGGGAATGCTGCCGGCAATCATGATCGTGGCGCCGAACTCGCCCAGCGCCCGCGAGAAGGCGAGCAGGGTACCGCCCAGGATCCCCCGCCACGCCAGCGGCATGGCCACGCGGCGAAAGACGGACGCAGGCCCGCTGCCGAGCGATCGCCCCATCGCGAGCAGCCGCGGGTCGATCTCTTCGAAGGCGGTGCGGGCCGGCCGCACGAGCAGTGGGAACGACATGACGGCCGTCGCCAGGACCACGGCTTTCCACGTGAAGAGGATCTCGATGCCCGCCCGGTCCAGCAGCCGGCCGAGGGGGCCGGATTTCCGGAGGGCCTCGAGGAGCAGCAGCCCGACGGCCGTCGGCGGCAGCACGAGGGGCAGCGACAGGATCGTCTCGAAGAGCGTGCGCCCCGCACCCCGCCGGCGGGCGAGATGCCACGCGGCGAGGATGCCGACGGGAAGGATCAGCAGCGTGGCCATCGCCGCCGCGCGCAGCGTCAGCAGGAGGACCGAGAAGTCGTCGGTGGACAAGGTCACTTCGCGTCGCGAACGACGAATCCCCGCTTCCCGAACTGCGCCCGCCCCTCGGGCCCCGCCAGGAACCGGACGAATGCATCCGCCGCCCTTGGATTCCGGGACGTGGCGATCGGAGCGAGCGAGTAGAGAATCTCGGGCCCGTTCGCGACGGCGAAGCCGATGCGCGCGGACTTTGCGACGGCGGCATCGGTGCGGTAGACGACCGCGGCCGGGATCGCCCCGCTCTCGACCGCGGCCAGGGCAGCACGGACGTCCAGCGTCGGAACGACCCTCGGTTCGACCTTTTCCCAGAGGCCGAGGGCGGTGAGCCACTTCTTCGCGTAGATGCCGGCCGGGACCGCCGCCGGGTCCGCGAGGGCGATCTTCGGGAGGTTCGCGAGATCCTCGGCCGTCGCGATCCTGAGCGTCGAGTCGGCAGGCACGACGACCACGAGGCTGTTGGAGAGGAACTCGCGCCGGTCGGCGGCCTTGACGAGGCCCGCCTTCTCGAGGCTGTCCATCTTCGCCGTGTCGGCGGAGAAGAACACATCGGCCGGAGCGCCGGCCTGGATCTGCCGGGCGAGATCGTTCGAGGAACCGAACGAGAAGACGATATTCGTTTCGGACTGCGCCTCGTAGGCCCTGCCGAGATCCTGCAGGGACTCGGTCAGGCTGGCGGCGCCGAAGACGAGGACCTCGGGTTTCGGGTCGGCGATTCCGAGGGCAAATGCGGCAGCCATGAGCGGAACCGACAGCAGGAAATGTCTCATCGGTCTCTCCTCATGGCGTCAGGCTCGAATGATCATGACCTCTGTGGCTTTCACGAGGGCGTAGGCGGAGGAGCCGGACTTGAGTCCGAGTTGCTTCACGGCCGCCTTCGTGATGATCGCGGTCAGCGTCTGATCCGCCACCCGCAGCGTAACCTCGGCGAGAAGGCCGGACTCCCGAATGCGGACGACCGTGCCGAGAAGCTTGTTGCGCCCGCTGATCGCATCCATTCCGACCGGGGTGCCCGCCGGGGGTCCAGTCGCACCGAGGCGCCGGATCTCGCTCGCCGGGATCCGGTGGTGCCCGCCGGGCGTCCGGACGGAGCGGATGCGCTTCCTGTAGATCCACTGCTTGACGGTCTGGTAGCTGACGCCGAGCAGCTTCGCGGCGTCGGCTGCCGTGACGGGTCCTCGGGCGCCTGGCTTCATGGGTAGGTGATCTTATACGATTTCATACGGTTCAATTGCAAAGAGTCGCTTGAAACGAGATGCTCTGTCCGGACCGGGAGGAAGGAGCGCATCGATGAAGACCCTGACGGCGGCGGTCCTGTCCGGCGCGATGCTCGGATCCGCGGCGGCGCGGGCCGATGAGGGGCCCGACCCGGCCGTCCCGACCGAGCAGGACAAGCCCGCGGCGGCGACCCCGGCCTCGGCACCGGCCCCCTGGCCGGCGATCGAGTACATCCCGCTGCGGGGCATCGCTTTTCGGACGCCCGACAAGCTCTTCGAGCTGGCGATCGGGTTCAACCTGCAGGCGCGCTTCACGAGCTTCGACTTCGACCAGGTCCCCAACGCGCTCTCCGACGCGGACGAGTTCCGCATCCGTCGCTTCAAGCTCTACTTCACGGGCTACGCCTTCGACCCGAAGCTGACCTACCGCGTGCAGCTCGCGTTCGAGAACGTGAACAACACGCGCCTGCTGCTCGACGACGCCTGGGTGAACTACAAATTCATGGACGAGATCTCGGCGCAGATGGGGCAGTCGAAGACGCCCTACAGCCGCGACGAGCTCTACAACGACGGCGTCATCCAGTTCCAGGAGCGGGCGCTGGCCGTAGACACTTTCAAGCCTGGCCGCGACACGGGGGCTGGCATCCTCGGCTCACTCTTCGGCGGAACGATGACGTACATGGCGGGCGTGTTCAGTGGAGACGGCCAGAACACGCTGCGCGCGACCGACCACGTCATGCCGATGGTCCGGCTGATCGCCAATCCCGTCGGCCAGATGGGGATCGGCGAGTCGGATCTCGAGTGCCACGCGGCTCCCGCGCTCTCGTTCGGCGCCGACGGGTTCACGAACACGCTGCGCAAGACGACGGACGCCCAGTTCGAGAGCATCACCCCCAACTACGCCAGCCCGACCGGCTGGCTTGGGCGCAACATCGGGCTCTTCACGACGGGCGAGAACATCTTCATCGAGTCCGGCAGCGCCGATATGCAGCTCAAGTGGATGGGGCTGTCCGTGCAGGCGGAGTACTTCTTCGGTCACGCCGAGGGCGACACGAGCGGGGTCCGGCTGCGCGCGAACGGCTGGTATGCGCAGACCGGGTACCTCATCGTGCCGCACAAAGTCGACCTTGCCATCCGCTACTCGGTCGTCGACTACAACCAGGGCGCGCCGCACGACGAAGCATCGATCGTGACGGCCGCGGCGGACTGGTACATCAAGCGCAACAACGTGAAGCTGCAGTTCGACTACTCGAGGACCCACCGCCAGCGCCCGACCGGCGCGCCGGCGAACGACCAGCTCTTCCGGTTCCAGATTCAGCTGATGCTGTGACGAGCCGGACCGCTGACGCATTCGCGTCTTTTCTGTTCGCTTAGGGATGACTGGAGCCGATGACCGGACTTGAACCGGTGACCTGCGGTTTACGAAACCGCTGCTCTACCAACTGAGCTACATCGGCCCGGGACGCGGATCTTACGGAAAGCGGAGGTCCCGGTCAAACGGGCTCGAACGGCTCAGTCGAACCGCACCGACACGATCTTCGAGCAGCCGGGCTCTTCCATGGTCACGCCGTACATGACGTCGGCCGTCTCCATGGTGCGCTTGTTGTGCGTGATGGCGATGAACTGGGTTTCTTCGGTCATGTCGCGCAGCAGCTTCGTGAAGCGGTCGATGTTGGCCTCGTCGAGCGGCGCGTCCACCTCGTCGAGGATGCAGAAGGGCGAGGGCTTGAATCGGAAGATCGCCATGAGGAGCGCGATCGCCGTCAGCGCCTTCTCGCCTCCCGAGAGCAGGAGGATGGACTGGTTGCGCTTGCCGGGGGGGTGCGCGTCGATCTCGATGCCGGACTCGAGCATGTCGTTCTCGTCGAGCAGCTTCATCTCCGCCTTGCCGCCCTGGAAGAGGCGCTCGAACATCTGCTTGAAGTTCTCGTTGATCGCGGCAAACGCCTCGGCGAAGCGCTCCGAGGAGGTCGCGTTGATCTTGCGGATCGACTCCTGGAGCTCGGCGATCGACTTCAGCAGGTCGTCGCGCTGTGCCGTCAGGAAGATCAGCCGCTCGGACATCTCCTTGTGCTCTTCGAAGGCGAGGACGTTGACCGGGCCGAGCCGCTCGAGCGAGGCCACGAGCTCCGCCACCTCGGTCTCGAGGGCCGCGACCCCTTCGGGCGAAGTGTCGGCCGGCGCCTCGAGCGCATCGGGCGCGACGCCGAATTCCTCGCGCGCCTGGGCGACCAGGTGCTCGAGGTCGGAGGCTCCGCGGGTCGCCGTGACCTCGGCTTCGAAGCGGGCTTCCCGCGCGGCGTCGAGCGTCGCGCGGTCCGACCGGGTCGCCAGCTCGGCCGCCTCGACGCGGGCGCCGGTCTCCTTCGCCGCCTCGACCGCCGCGCCGTGGCCGACGGCTTTCTCTTCGCGCGCCGCAAGGTTCTGCTTCTGCCTCTCGCGCGCGTCCGATTCCTCCTGGGCGAGCTCCGCCGCGCGGAAGGTGATGCGCGCCTCCTCCTCGGTCGCTTCCGCGAGGCGGCGCTCGAGGCTGGAGTGCGTCTCGAGGAGAGTGTCGCGGGCCGCCTCCATGGCCCGCCGCCGCTCCGCGGCAACCTCCGCCTCCGTCCTGCGGTGAGAGAGCTCGTCGGATGCCGACTGGGCGAACGCCCGCCCTTCCGAGAGGGCGGCCGAAAGCGCTCCGATCCGCTGGTGCGCCGCGTCTTCCGCGCCGGCGTGAACGCGCTCCTGTTCCTCGAGAGCCCGCCGCCGCGTGTCGAGGCCGGCGCCCTCGTCGCTCAGGGCGCGGTGCTCGTCCGCGAGCGTGTCCCGCTCCCGGCGCAGCCGATCGCGCTCGGCCAGGCGCTCGTCGAGCCGCGCGGCGAACGCGCTGTGGACGGCGCGCGCCTCGCGCTCGCTTTCGCGCAGGGGCGGCAGCTCGCTCTCGCCCCGCTGGCGCGCGAGCTTCAGCTCCTCGACGCGCCGGTCGACGCCCCCGAGCGCGGCGCGAGCCTCGGAAAGACGGCGACCCATGGCCTCTTCCTCGCGCCGGAGGGCAAAGAGGCCCGACGCTTCGGCCGCCGGTCCGGCGACGCGAACGATCGGCCCGCGAACGACCTCGCGGCCGCGGGTCACGAACGTGAACCCGGGGTGGCGCTCGGCCAGGGCGAGCGCTTCCGGCAGGCCCTCGACGAAGGCGGCCGGCGGGAGCGCCGCGCGCTCGGCGAGGGAAAGCGCGCCGTGGCCCTCGAGAACGCCGTCCCAACCGAGGGCGCCCTCGGGACGATCGGATCGCGATTCGTGCCGCCAGTCGGCCCGCACCATTCGGGCAGCGGAGAGCGAGCGCATGGCGTCCACCGCCCGGCCGACGTCGCCCGTGGCGAGCAGCGCGTCGGTGTCGGCGCCGAGGACGAGCCCGACGGCGTCTTCCCATCCCGCGCGCGGCCGGATGCGGTCCGAGAGGGTCCCGTGCTCGGCAAGGCCCGCTCGGCGGATCACACCCCGCAGCTCGTTGACGCTCGTGTCTCTGGCCCGCAGCGTTTCGGCGATCGCCGCCAGCCGGTGCTCGAGGGCGCCGGCGGATCCGCGCGCAGCCTCACGCTCGGTTTCGGCCCGGGCGAGGGCGGCGGCGACCGACAGGAGCTCTTCCTCGACCCGGGTGACCCGGGTGGTGGCCTCGGCCGCGGCGGCGAGGAGGCGCGCTGCCTCCTGCTCGGCCTCGGTCGCTTCCTTTTCGCGGCCGACGAGCTCTTCGACGATCTTCGCGGCCGCCTGGTTCAAGCGCGCGAGCGACGCCGCCACGCGTTCGGCGGCGAGGTCGACTTCGTGACGGGTGTTGCGCGTCGCGATCCGCTCGCCCGAGGCCGAGAGGGCCTGGCTTCGGCTCTCCTCGAGCTCGCGCTCGAGCATGGCGCAGGCGGATCCCGCCTCCGAGGCCCTTCGGTCCGCCTCTTCGCGGGCGAGCGAGCGGGCGCGCGCCTCGGCGACGGCCCTCTCCAGGCGATCCTCGAGGTCCGCCAGGTCCCGGGCCGCGCGGGTCTGCTCGGCCGAGAAGTCCCGGCCCTCGCGCTCGAGCGCGGCGCGCCGGCCGGCCAGGTCGATCGACGCGCGGCGGTTGGCGTCGAGCAGGGCGTCGTCGCGGGCGATGGACGCTTCGAGAGAGGCGAGCACTTCGCGCAGCGCGTCGCGCTGGCTCGTGGTCTCGCTGGCATCGAGTCGGGCCGTGGCGAGCGCCGCCTCGGCCCGAGCCAGCGCCGCCGCGGCCTCGGCCTCGCGGTCACGCCGCTCGTCGCGGACGCGCTCGGCCGCCCGGAGGGTTTCCCGCAGCACGTCGCCGCGCGCGCGCATGAGCGAAGCCTTGCGCTGGCGCAGCAGGTCGGACTGCTCCTTGTAGCGCGCCGCCCGCGACGCCTGGCGCTTCAGCGATGTGACGTTGCGCTCGATCTCCGAGATGATGTCCGAGAGGCGCAGGAGGTTGCCCTTCGTTTCCTCGAGCTTGCCCTCGGCGAGGCGCTTCTTGAGCTTGTACTTCGTGATGCCGGCCGCCTCCTCGATCAGGCGCCGGCGGTCCTGAGGCTTGGTGGACAGGACCTGGTCGATGCGGCCCTGCTCGATCACCGAGTACGCGCGCACGCCGAGCCCCGTTCCCAGCAGCTGGTCCTGGATGTCCCGAAGGCGCACCTGCTTGTCGTTCAGGAAGTACTCGCCTTCGCCGTCGCGGTAGACGCGCCGGCCCACGCGCAGCTCCCCGTCGGCGTCGGCCTTCTCGCCGTCTCCGTTGGTGGCGCTCAGGGTGAGAATGACTTCCGCCATGCCGAGCGGGCGGCGCCGGGCGGACCCGTTGAAGATGACGTCGTCCATCTTTTCGCCGCGCAGCGCTCGCGCGCTCTGTTCCCCGAGGGCCCAGGCGACGGCGTCGCTGATGTTCGATTTCCCGCACCCGTTCGGCCCGACGACGGCCGTCACGGAGCCCGGAAAGGCGAGGTCGACCTTCTCGTAGAAGGACTTGAACCCGGAGATTTCGACCCGTTTTAATCTGAGCATCTGCCGCGAAATGTAACAAAAGGGACCGGAGGGTGCCACAACTTATTGGGGTCGGCGGGGGCCCGATCCCCAATAGCCGGTGGCGAGGTCATTCTCCTGCTAGGATCCGGACTCGATGAAATCCGACATCGAAATCGCCCAGGAAGCCCGACTGCGCCCCATCGAGGAAATCGCGCTCGAGGCCGGCATCGACCCGGCCGATTTCATCCCGTATGGCCGCGACAAGGCCAAAATCTCGATCTCGGCGATCGCGCGGCGAGAGGGCCGGCCCGAGGCGCCGCTCGTGCTCGTCTCGGCGATCACGCCCACGCCGGCGGGCGAGGGCAAGTCGACGACGACCGTGGGCCTCGGCCAGGCGCTCAACCGTCTGGGCAAGCGCGCGATCATCGCGCTGCGCGAGCCGTCGCTCGGACCTTGCTTCGGCGTCAAGGGGGGCGCGGCGGGCGGCGGCTACTCGCAGGTCGTGCCGATGGAGGACATCAACCTCCACTTCACGGGCGACTTTCCGGCGATCACGGCCGCGCACAACCTGCTCGCCGCCATGGTCGACAACCACCTGCACCATGGCAACGCCCTCGGGATCGATCAACGCGACATCCCGTTTCGGCGGGTGCTCGACATGAACGACCGCGCGCTGCGCGACACGGTCATCGGCCTCGGGGGCAAGATCAACGGTGTGCCGCGCGAGACCGGGTTCGACATCACCGTGGCCTCCGAGGTCATGGCCATCCTCTGCCTTGCCCGCGACCTGAAGGACTTGAAGGAGCGTTGCGGCGCGATCGTCGTGGGCTACACGCGCGACGCGGAGCCGATCCGCGCCCGGGACCTCAAGGCCCACGGCGCCATGGCGGCGCTGCTCAAGGACGCCATCCACCCGAACCTCGTCCAGACGCTCGAGGGCACCCCGGCGCTCGTCCACGGCGGCCCCTTCGCCAACATCGCGCACGGCTGCAACTCGATCCTCGCGACGAAGATCGCGATGCGCTACGGCGACATCGCGGTCACGGAGGCGGGCTTCGGCTTCGACCTCGGCGGCGAGAAGTTCCTCGACATCAAGTGCGCCTACGCGGACATCTGGCCCTCGGTCGTCGTGCTCGTCGCCACCGTGCGGGCGCTCAAGATGCACGGGGGTGCCCCGAAGGACATGCTGGCCGTGGAAGACCTCGCGGCCCTCTCGCGGGGGGTCCTGAATCTCGAGCGGCACCTCGACAACGTCCGGATCTTCGGCCTGCCGGCGGTCGTCGCCATCAACCGCTTCCCGACGGACACGCCCGCCGAGATCGCCTTTCTCGAGAAGCGCTGCGCCGAGCTCGACGTGAAGGTGGCCCTGTCGGAGGTCTTCACGCGCGGGGGCGCGGGCGGCGAGGACCTCGCCCGCCTCGTGCTCGAGGAGATCGCCGGCGGCACGGCCCGCTATCGCCCGCTCTATCCGTGGGACCGGCCGCTGGCCGAGAAGATCGAGATCATCGCGCGCCGGCTGTACGGCGCCGGCGGCGTGTCGTTCTCGAAGGAGGCCGAGAACCGCCTGGCGCGCTACGAGAAGCAGGGTTTCGGCAACCTGCCGATCGTGATCGCCAAGACGCCGTATTCCTTCTCGGACGATCCGAAGAAGGGCGGCCGGCCCTCGGGCTTCACCCTGCAGGTCGACAAGACGCGGCTCTTCGCCGGAGCGGGGTTCGTGGTCGCGATCTGCGGCGACATCATGACGATGCCGGGCCTGCCGAAGAAGCCCGCCGCCGAGACGATCGACGTCGACGACGACGGACGGGTATCGGGCCTTTTTTGACTTTTCCTGACAGGTGACCGCCGGTCGCGCAACCGAGCACGATACCGATTGCACACTCCGTCCGAAAGTGTGTAGTGTCAGGGTCCTTTAGGAGACCTGCAGTCATGTTGACCCTCGAAGTCCGCCGGCGGCCGGGTACGGGTGCGGAAATGCATCGGATCGCGGGTCCGAGCGCGACCGTGGGCGCCTCCTCGGGCAACGAGGTCGTCGTGCGCGCGCGCGGGGTTTACGGACGGCACCTGCGCCTGCTCGAGCGCGACGGCGGGTATCACCTGGACCTCTTTCGCGGCATTGCCGCGGTGCAGTTGAACGGCCGCGAGTTCTCGGGCGGCGCAATCGTGCCCGGCGACCGGATCACGATCGGCGAGGCGACGATCACGGTCGTGGACGCGGCCCCCGCGATGGGGCCGACTCCGGCCGGGGAGATGCCCGAAGGCGGCGTCGCCGCACCGGCGCCCGCGCCCTCCGCGCCGCAGCTGCCGGCGACGGAGGTGGAGTACCGGGGGCTGCGCCTCGCGGCCTACCGGCTCTGCCGCCAGGCGCGGAATTCCGAGGACCTCGCCACCGCTCTGACGGATTTCCTCGACCGCGAGCTGCCGCCGTCGGAGTGGGCCGTGGGAGAGTTCTCGGCGGCCGCCGGGTTCCGGCCTCTCGCCTCGACCTTTCGCGAGAACCCGGCCCTGCCTCCGGGCATGGTCCAGGACATCCGCTCCGGCGAGCGCCTCGCGCGCTCCGAGAGCGTGACCGGCGTGCTGACGCTCGTCGTCGAGCCGCCGGCCGAGGGCGCCTGCACCGGAATCCTCGTGCGCGAAACGCCGCGCCTGGCCGCCCGGGCGGTGATCTTCCTCGAGGAGGTGGTCCAGCTCGCCGGGGTTGCCTTCGCGGGCCTGGGAGCCGAGCTCGCGGCGGGCGAGCCCGCCGTGAGCCAGAGCCTGGAGGCGACGATCGGCCCCGCCGCCCTGTCGGCGGAGGCGAGCCCGGCCGAGATCGTGCTCCGCTCGACGGACGACCTGAAGAAGATCGTCGAGACCGTGGAACGCGAAGTGATCGACCGCGCGATGCGCCGGGTCGAGGGCAACCAGAGCCGCGGCGCCCAGATCCTGAACATCTCGCGAGGCTCCCTCATCGCGAAGCTCAAAGAGTTCGCGGTTCCGGACTACCGGTACCTGAGGCGGGACCGGGGGCGCAGGGGTTAGGTCGTCGTCCGCCGGGTGCCGACCTCCGGCTTCACGAACAACCACCACAGGGCGAACGGCGCGGCGAAGCGGCCGGCGATCTGGTAGAAATGGAACCCTCCCGCCCAGACGTTGCGCGCGAAGGCGCCGTAGTGCGCCTCGGTCCAGGCGCCCAGTCGGGTGGCATAGACCGACTCGACCTGGAAGACGAGGGCGAGGACGTGGATCCCCCAGAGCCCGAGAGCGGCAACCCAGAAGCGCAGGAAGCGACCGGGCTCGAGGGGATGCGGCACGAACGCGAAGAGGGCCGCGAGCAGCACGAAATTGAAGTGGAGGTCCGCGGCCGGCAGGCCCGGCCGCGGCGAGGCCGGCGGAAAGTCCGAGCGATCGACCCGGATCTCGCCGCCCGGGGCCGAAAGCGAGGTGACGGCCGGGCTCTCGAAGATCCGGATGAGCAACCCGGCGGCCGAGGCGACGGCCTTCTCGTAGGGCCCCGAAAACGCGACCCAGAACGCGAGACCGGCCGCGAACCCGGCAGCCATGCGCGCCGCGGACCGCCCGTCGAGCCTGAGGCGCGTGCCGGGGGTGGGCTCAGCGGCCCTCGGGCGGCCCATGCGCTCCGGCGGTCTCGGCCGCGCGCGTCCGTTGCTCGCGCGACGCCCAGAAAAGAAAGAGGAGCACGCTGAAGAGCACGATCACAGACTGCCACAGGACCGTGTGCGACGAGGAGAAGAAGGCCGGCCGGTGCGCGCCGATCCAGAAGAGCGAGACGACGCGCACGAGGTTCAGGGCCTGGATCGCCGCAAATCCGGCCACGAGCCCGAGCAGGCGCCGCCGCCACGGCGCGGGGAAGGCGAGAATCGCCGAGCCGAAAAGCAGGGCGGCCTCGACGCCGTTACAGCCGTTCTCGATGTGGACCGCGAAGTCCCCCGAGCGGATCTCGGTGCCGGCGACCGAAACCTTTTCCCCGATCGCGGAAAGGACCGTGGCCGAGAGCCGCGCCACGCCGGCCGTGAACGGGACGATGACCGCGTCGTTGACGGGGTTGGCGGCCACCACGAAGTAGAAGGCGACGAGCAGGGCCACGAAGCGGGCGAGAAAGAGGAGCGAGCGCCGGTTGGAGGTCGCCGCCCTTCCGTCCGGTTTCATCGGGCGGCGTCATCCAGCGATTCCTGGTGCTCCAGGATCGATTCGCACAGGGAGCGAAGGCCGGAGGGCAGCGTCAGGAGCAGCTCGCCCTGCGCGTTCAATACGACCTGTTCGGTCACCGCGGAGGCGAGGAGGTTGCCGGTCTCGCTGCGGATCTCGTAGTCGATCACGAAGCGCGCCACGTTCGGCTCGCGCAGCCTCGCCGTGACCCGGATCGTCTGGTCCGGCATCGCGGGCGCGCGATACTTGAGCTCCATCCGCGTGATCGGCACCTTGTAGCCCATCGCGAGGGCGCGCGCCGCGGTGAATCCGAACCGCGCGGTCAACGCTTCGCGCGCCTGCTCGAGGTAGAGCGCGTAACGGCCGTGCCAGACCACCCCGTAGGGATCGCACTCGGCAAAGCGCACGGGGATCTCGAGGGTCAGGCCCCGGAGCGGCTCGGCCGGGCGCACGGAGGCCGTCACGCCGCCGCCTCGAGGACCGCGGCGAGGAAGTTGCCCCCCGCGCCGAACGAGTTGACGAGGGCGCGCCGGGGAGCGCCGCCGCCCCCGGCCAGGGCGCGCGCGGCCGCCACGAGTTGCGCGCCGCCCGCGGCGGCCATCTCGCCGATCGCGTCCTTGACGGCGAGCTCCCGGGGCAGCGACTCGCCGAAGATCGAGCGCATGACCCCGGCCTCCGCCCGGTCCATCTCGGCGACGCCGTCGCGCGAGGAGAGCCACAGGCCGATGTCGGCGGGCCGCGCGCCGGCGTCCTCGAGGGCGCCGCGGATCGCGCGGCCGATCGCCGCGGCGTCCGGGGCGAACCGGTACGGCTCGGATGCGACTCCGGCCGTCGCGATCCCGGTCAGGCGGGCCAGGGCCTTCGCGCCGCGGGCCCGTGCTGTCTCCTCCTGCTCGAGCAGGACGACGAAGGCGCCTTCGCCCTGCACGATCCCGGAGGCCCGCTTCTCGCCGCGCAGGGCCCCGACGCGATCGAAGCCCATCGCGTAGAAGAAATTCCACTCGTCCACCGCGCCCGCGAGCATCGCCTTCGCGCGTCCCGAAGAGAGCGCCAGGGCGGAGTAGAGCAGGGCATTCAGGGCCGACGGGTCCTTCTGGGTGATCGTCACGTTGGGGCCGAAGATCTTGAGCTCGATCGAGGTCTGCGAGGCGGGGGCGTTGGCGACGGTGTTCGGGAAGTGGAACGGGGGCGCCGCCTCGGGAGACTGGAGGAAGAGCACGCGCAGGAATTCCGTCAGCGCCCCCGCGCCCGCCGAGCCCGTTCCCATCGCGATTCCGATCGCCTCGGGCGCGTCCGCGATCCGATACCCGGCCTCGGCCACCGCCTGCATGCAGGCGATGAGGGCGAACTGGCTGCCTCGATCGAGCCGGCGTGCCTTCATCGCCGGGATCTCCGGCTGCGGCGAGAACCCCTCGTAGCGCGCGGCGTGCGTGGCCTGGAGGTCCTTGCGCTCCTCGGGACTGAGGGGGCGGATGGCGCATTCGCCGGCGCTCAGGCGCTCGAAGAACTCGGGGGCGCTGCGTCCGAGCGGAGAAACCGCGCCGGTCCCGGTGACGAGCCCGCGGGAGGCCATCACCGGCCTTCGTAGCGCGCGAGGACGACGACCGAGCTGTTGCCGCCGAAGGCGAAGGAGTTCGAGAGCGCGACGCGGACATCGTGGTCCCGCGCGGCGTTCGGGACGTAGTCGAGGTCGCACGCCGGGTCCGGGTTCTCGTAGTGGATCGTGGGCGGGACCTTGCCGTCGCGCACGGTCAGGGCCGTCGCCACCGCTTCGATCGCTCCGGAGGCGCAGAGGCAGTGGCCGATCATCGACTTGATCGAGGAGATCGGGATCTTCCGTGCGCGCCCGCCGAGGGCGGCCTTCAACGCCGCGGTCTCGGCCGAGTCGTTCTGCGGGGTCGCCGTGCCGTGCGCGTTGACGTAATCCACGTCCTCCGGGTTCAAGCCGGCATTGTCGAGGGCGGCGGAGATCGTGCGCCCGCCGGCACTGCCCGAGGGATCGGGCGCGGTCATGTGGTACGCGTCGGACGTCACGCCGTAGCCCCGGAACTCGGCGACGATGGGAGCGCCCCGGCGCCGGGCGTGCCCGGCTTCCTCGAACACCATGATGCCGGCCGCTTCGCCGATCGACAGCCCCTTGCGCTCGCGGTCGAAGGGGCGGCAGGGATCGGGGTCCACCGAGCGCAGCGAGTTGAAGCCGCCGTAGGTCAGCCGCGCGAGGACGTCCGATCCTCCCGTCACGACGACGTCGGCCAGGCCCGCGGCAATGGCGTCGAAGGCGTAGCCCATGGCGTTGGCGGAGGACGAGCAGGCCGTCGTGATGGTGGACTTGATGCCCTCGAGGCCGAACCGCTGCGCGACGCGGTCGGTGATCGAGTCGGGAAGGTGGTTCAGGACTTTCGAGGGGCGCGCCTTGCGGCCCCGGAGGTACAGCTCGAAGAAGGCCTCCGAGTCGATCAGGCCCGAGGTGCCCCCTCCGAGGATCACGCCCATTCGCGTCGGGTCCTCGCGGGAAAGGTCGAGGCCGGCGTTGGCGATGGCCTCCCTCGCCGCGGCGACCCCCATGCGGTCCGCGCGGGACATGCGGCGCCGCTCGGCGGCGGTGAGGAATCCGTCCGGGATCCCGGGGACCTCGGCCGCGGTCTGCGTGCGGTAGGCGGAGGCATCGAAGAGCGAGAGGGGCCGGATGCCGCATGCGCCGGCGAGCAGGCTGCGCCAGGAGTCTTCGAGCGTCGAGCCGATGGCGGTCACGGCTCCCATTCCGGTGATGACGACGCGGCGGTCTCGGGTCACGCGGCGATTTTGACATAGCCGCGCGGGCGTCGCCGCGCTCTGTCCAGCCGCGCGCGTTGACAGCCGGGGCATAATCGGCCTCGATGGGCGAGCAACGCGTCGACTGGCACACGTACTTCATGAACATCGCGCGGCAGGTGGCGACCCGGTCCACCTGCCCCCGCAAGCACGTCGGCGCGGTGATCGTCCGCGACCGCACCATCCTCTCGACCGGATACAACGGCTCGATCCGGGGGCTGCCGCACTGTTCGGACGTCGGCTGCCTCATGGAGGACGGCCACTGCGTCGCCACGGTCCACGCCGAGGCCAACGCGATCATCCAGGCGGCCAAGAACGGCGTCTCGATCGGGGGCGCCGAGATCTACACGACCGCCAGTCCCTGCTGGCCGTGCTTCAAACTGATCGCCAACTCGAGCCTGGTCCGCGTCTACTACGGCGAGTTCTACCGCGACGAGCGGTCCATCGCCGTCGCGAAGAACGCCGGGATCGAGCTCGTCGATCTGGCCGGGGTCAGGTCTTAATTCTTCGGATTTCGACTCTGGCGGCCCGCGGGAAAGTCCGAAGAAATCAGACCTGACCCCCCGCGAGGACGCGGAGGCATTCCTCGAGGTGCTGGCGCGAGGTCGCGGAGAGCTGGAAGAAGCGGCAGCCGATGCCCCGGTCGTTCTCGCGGCCGAGGCGCACCACGATGGCCTCGGCGACCACGGTCTTGACGCCGCGCTCCACCGGAACTTCGAAGGACACGTCGATGCGGGCGCCGATGGGCTGGCGCGCGGCGGTGTGCACGAAGAAGCCGCCGCGGGACAGGTCGCGGATGGTGCCGGTGTGCTGCACGCCGTCGCGCCAGAAGGTGATCGACCACTCGACCGCCGAGCGGGCTTCCTCGCGGGGAACGACCTGGAGGAAGCGCCGGATCGCGGCGAAGAAGGCCTCGGGGTCGAGCGGCAGGGCAAGCGTGACGTCGGCGCCGGCGCGCCGCGCGGCGTCCTCGGCGCCCGCGGGGCCGACGATCGCGATGGGTGTCCGCGCGAACGCGGGGTCGGCCTTGAGGACCCGGCACAGATCGAACCCGGTCATCGGCGCGATGCCCGCCTTGACGACGATCATCTGCGGCCTCTCGCGCCGCGCAATGTCGAGCGCCTCCGTGCCGCCCGACGCGGTCAGCGTTTCGCACCCGGTGCGCTTCAAGACCTCCTCGGCCGCTCCCCGGAAGAGGCCGCTGTCATCGACGAGAAGGATGGAGGGCATCTAAAAAAGTATAGCGGGGTCTGACCCCCGGAGGGGGTCTGACCCCTCCCCTCTGATGGGGGAGGGCACCTGGGGTCAGACCCCTGACGGGGTCAGACCCCACAGGGATTCAAACCCCACGAGGTCTCAGCACGATCTCCCCGTGCAGGACATTCGGAGGCGACGTCAGCACGTACAGCAGGGCCCGCACGACGTCCTCGATCCGCAGCATCTGCGGCCGCTCGAGGGTGGGCCGGAACCGGTCGAAGAAGTCGGTTTCCACCGACCCCGGGCAGATCGCCGTGACGCGGATGTTCGCGGGCTTCAACTCCGCGGCGAGGGCGCGCGTGAAGCCGACGAGACCCGCCTTGGCGGCGCAGTACACCGTTCCCTCTGCGAACCCCTCGAGCCCGGCGATCGACGAGATGTTGACGACGTCCGAGGGCGCGCTCTTCAGCAGCGCGTGCAGGCTGGCCTGCGTCAGGTAGACCGCGGCGGCGAGGTTCGTCTCCAGCATCTCGGCGATCTCGGATCGCCGGGTCTCCAGGAGCGGAGCGCGGTACCCCAGGCCGGCGTTGTTGACGAGGATGTCGAGGCGCTTGTAGCGGGAAAGCAGCACGTCCACGAGGTCGTAGAGGGCCGGCACGACGCGCACGTCCAGGACGTGGTACGCGGCCTCGCCGCCTGCCTGCGTGATCTCCAGCACGACCTCCCGGAGCTTTTCTTCGCGGCGCGCGACGAGGAAGACCTTCGCGCCGGCGTCGGCCAGGGCCAGCGCGAAGGCCTTTCCCAGGCCCGACGACGCCCCCGTGAGCAGGGCGACTTTTCCGCGAAGCGACTGGTCCGGCATGAGCGGGCGGGCTCCGGCGCAGAGCCGAGAACCCGCCCAAATGTATCATCCGCCCTCGCATGGACACGATCTCGCACGGCCTCGCGGGTTCCGTCTTCGCGCGCTCCCTCTCGAATCGGCCGGGGGCGCGAGCGGCGTTGCTGCTCGGGACCGTTGGCGCGATGGTGCCCGACCTGGACTTCCTGTTCATCTCGACCCGCCTCGACTACCTGCGCGATCACCGCGGCTGGACGCATTCGTTCGTGGTGCTGCCGTTTCTCGCCCTCGCGATCGCGCTCCTGACGAAGGCCTTCTGGCGCCGGGCGCGCGTGGCGACCCTCTGGTCGTTCGCCGCGATCGGCCTGGCCACGCACATCTTCTTCGACTGGATCACGAGCTTCGGCACGATGTTCTGGACGCCGGTCTCCCGGACGCGCTATTCGCTGGACTGGGTCTTCATCCTCGATCCCTGGTTCACGGGCATCGTGCTTGCCAGCCTCGTCCTTACGCTCGTCGGCCGGGATCGGGGGCGCCGCGTCGCCGCGATCGGCGCGGGGCTGCTCTGCGCCTACATCGCCTCTTGCGCGGTCCTCCACGCCCGGGCGCTCGCGATCTGGAAGCGGATGGACGCCCCGCCCGCCGGCGCCCAGGTCGCGGTCCTTCCGCAGTTCCTCTCGCCCTTCCGCTGGCTCGCCCTTTCCGAGCGCGGAGACGCGGTCCACGTTGCCTTCTTCGACATCGGGCCCTTCGCCCGCGGCTCGGCCGAGCCCCGGCCCCCGAAGAAATGGCGCGAGATCGTTTCGAGCCTGCGCGACTACTATCCGCCGCCCGAGCGCGCAACGATCCGTCGGTTCGAGCGGCCGGCCGCCTCGCCGGCCCTCGAAGCGGCCCGTGCGATGCCGGACATCAGCGTGTACCTGGCTTTCGCGCGTTTTCCGCTCGAGACCGTGTACCCGACCGCCGACGGCGGGTCGGAGGTCATCGTGCAGGACCTGCGCTTCCTGCCCTGGTTTACGGGGCCCTGGGAGCCGGGCGGCGCGGAGGGGATCCGCCGGCAGCCCTTCGTCTACCGCGTGCGCTTCGACGCGGCGCTACGCCCCGTCGAGCGGGGATTCGTGCGCAGCGGCCGGCGCTGATGCGGCGCGCCCCGGGGCGGCGTCCCCGGGGACGTACGAATACTCGGGCTCGGGCGCGCGGGTCAGCGCCTCGGAGATCCCGGCGTAGTAGCCGATCTTGATCAGGAGCCGCACGAACACGAAGACCTGCTGCGTGAGGATGAGGGGCGCGAGCGCGAAGCGCGCTTCCCCTCCGGCCGAGGGGTCGAGCAGCAGCCAGGCGACGTAGAGCCCGGCGGTCAGGACGGAATACAGGCCGAGGATGCCGAAGAGGCGCAGGGGACGGGCGACCGCGCCGCCGATCCCGAAGAGGAAGCGCGAGACGGGCGGAAGGTCCGGGCGCGCGACCCAGACGGTGCGCACCGAGTCGGCCAGGAGCTTGATCGCGGCGAGCGTCAGGACCAGGGCCGCCAGGCGCAGCCCCGTCACCGCCAGCGCGGCCTGCTCCGTGTGGAGATCCTTGACGCGGCTGCGCAGGGCTTCGCCCGACTCGACGTAGATCCACTCGTAGGCCGCGAAGGCGGCGCCGAGCGAAGCGAAGGTGAAGAGCAGGAACGCCGGCATGCGCCGCATCCCCTCGCGCCCGAACGTCACGAGGGAGCTCGAGGGCTCCCGCAGCACGCCGAGCGCCCCTCCGAGCGCAAACGCGTGGAACACCGCCGCGAGCAGCGCGAGCGAGAAGGCCGTCGCGCCCACGCCGCGCATCCCGGGCAGCTCCGACCAGTGGATGCCCTCGGACGAGAGCAACCCGGTGGCGATTTCCGGGAAGTTGCCGAGGACGTCCGGGTGCACGCGTCGCACCGTCTCCCACCAGCCGTAGTCGGGGTTGGCGACCATCTTTTCGCCGGCCGGCGAGCGGTCGAGCAGGGAGTGCAGCGTGTTGCTGATGGGAAGGATCAGCGCGGCCGAGAGCATCAGCTGGATCAGCCACAGCGCGACGGCGAGATAGGGCTTCGAGAGCGAGAGCCGGAGCCCGCGCAGGAAGCACTCGACGGCGCGCGGCCCGCGGCGGCTCACCAGGCCACCGTCATGAAGTCGATCATGTTCTGGACCCAGAAGACCGCCCGGGCGGTCCACCGCGTCGCGGCGCGCGGGTCGGGCTCGGTGCGGGCGCCGTTGTTCGTCCGATCGGCGTCGAGGAGGATCTTCTCGTCCGGGTCGACGGTCGCGTCGAGCAGGCGCGGGCCCGAGGAGACGCGGAATTTCTTCCAGCGGGCCTCACCGTCCCAGTGCGAGCGGTAGACGCGCCCGCCTTCGAAGCGCAGGAGGACGTCGACCGGCATCGCCACGTCGCCGCCGCGCACGACCGTGACGGCGCTGTCGTAACCCCTCGCTTTCGCCAGCTCGGGCGGCGGCCCCGCGGTGAGCTTGCCGTCCTTCTCGAAGAGCCCGCGCGGAGGCCTGGCCGGCTTGCTCTCGGCCTCGGCGACGGCGTAGTCGACGATGCCGGAGGAGAAGAACGTCCGGTCGAAGAACCAGTTCCAATCGCCACCCGTGGAGTCGTTGACCGCCGCGATGAAGTCCTTCGTCGTGGGGTGCCGGAAGCGCCAGCGCTCGGCGTAGAGGGAGAGCGCCCGGTCCATCGCCGGCGTTCCGAGGAGGCGTTCGAGCGTGGCCATCGTGAGGGCCGTCTTCGAGTAGATGTGGCTCGAGTACGAGCGCCGGCTGCGGAACTTCCAGCTCTCCGAGGCGAGCACGTCCCAATCTGCGACCTCGAAGTAGCGGCGGTTGCTGTCGAGCGGGGAGCGGATGTCGACGCCGAGGGGGAAGTGGAGGCCGAAGACCTGGAGGTCCGCCCGGTTCGGGCCGTAGGTCGCGTTCATGACGCGGCCCGTCATGTAGGTATTGAAGCCCTCGTCGAGCCATGCCTCCTCGAACTCGTTCGAGGCCAGCAGGCCGTAGAAGAACTGGTGACCGGCCTCGTGGACCGTCACGCCCTCCGGGCGCTGGATGCTCTTGGGCGCGCTCCAGGACGTGCCGCCGGTGATGAGCGTCGGATACTCCATGCCGCCCGCGCCGTGGGCGCCCCAGGGCGGATCCACGATGGAAAGCGTGGCATACGGGTAGGCCCCGAGCACGCGCCCGTAGCCCGAGAGCGCCGCCCTGGCCGCGCCGAAGTACCGCCCGGCCTGGCTCGCGTGCTCGGGCTGGAGGTAGAGCAGGAGCTGCACGTCGCCCAGCCCGGCCTCGCGAAAGGCGTCCTCGAGGACGACGTAGCTCGGGTCCGCCGTCCAGGCGAAATCGTGCACGCTCTGCTGGCGAAACCGGTACGAGCACCCGGCCGGCCGAGGTCTCGCGCTCGTCGACGCGCTGGCCCGTGGCGCCGACCTTGCCCTTGTAGCGCGCCGGCACGTCGATCGAGACGTCGTAGTTGCCGAAGTCCGAGAAGAATTCGCCCGCGGCGTGGAACTGGTGGCAGTTCCAACCGCTGTCCTCGAAGACGCCCACCTTCGGGAACCACTGCACGACCATGAAGAAGTCGTCCTTGTAGCCCGTGCGGACGGACACGCGCGGCAGGACCGAGACGAAGTCCATGGCCACCGAGATCGTCTCTCCGGGCTGCACGGGTTTCGGCAGGATGACCTCGGCGACCGTGCGGTCGTGCGGGTTGCCGTCGTCGGGCGCGATGAAGCGCATCGCCGGCAGCAGGTCCGCGCCGTCCGGGCCCGTCATGCGGGCGATCTCGATCGAACCCCAGGAGTCCGGCAGCTTTCCGTCGCGGTGCTCTCCGCTCGACTCCCGCCAGAAGGTCGAAAGCGTGTTGCGGAAGGCGTTCAGGTACAGGTGGAACCGCAGCGTCGCCGCCGGGCGCGAGGTCGTGTTCTTCCACGCGAGAACCTCGGTGCCTTCGACCCTCTTTTTCTCGGCATCGAGGCGGCAGGTGATCTGGTAGGACGCCACCGGCGGCGCGAGGGGCTGGGCAGGCAGCCGGGCGGCCGCGGCCGCGGCGAAGAGCGCGGCGGCGAGGACCCGCAATTTTGCCGCGGACATTGCGGTGACTGTAGCATGTGGAGGATGGCGAAAAAGACCGCGCCCCGTCCGCTGCGGGAGCCGCCCGCGCCCGGGCGCCCGACGCCGGCGGCCGCCCGCAAGCGCGCCGAGGCGCTGCGCGACGAGTTGCGCCGCCACGAGCGGCTCTACTACGTCGAGAGCCGTCCGGAGATCACCGACGCCGAGTTCGACCGGCTCATGCGCGAGCTCGTCCAACTCGAGGCGGAGCACCCGGAGCTCGCCAGCCTGGACTCGCCCTCGCGCCGCGTCGGCGGTGAGCCGGCCGAGGGCTTCGCGACGGTCGTGCACGCCGAGGTCATGCTTTCGCTCGAGAACGCCTACTCGTGGGACGAGGCGCTGGCCTGGCTCGCGCGGGCGACGCGCGTGCTCGGGCGCGAGCCCCGCGGGTTCGTCGTGGAGCTCAAGATCGACGGGCTCTCCATCTCGCTGCGTTACGAAGGGGGCCGGCTCGCGCGCGGGGCCACGCGCGGCGACGGCACGCGCGGGGAGGACGTCACCGGCAACGTCCGGACGATCCGGACGGTCCCGCTGACCGTCCCCGAAACGTCGCCGCTCGAGGTCCGTGGCGAGGTCTACTACTCGAAGAAGGCCTTCGAGCGCGTCAACGCCGCGCGGGAAGAGGAAGGGGAGCCGCTCTTCATGAACCCGCGGAACGCGGCGGCCGGAACGATGCGCCTGCTCGACTCGCGGATCACGGCCAGACGCCGGCTCGATGCCTGGCTGTACGCGATCGTCGAAGCGTCGCCGATGCCGGAGGGCCAGTCGTCCTCGCTCGCGCGGTTGAAGTCGCTCGGATTCCCGGTGAACCCGCACTGGAGGCGCTGCGAGACGTTCGAGGAGGTCCGGGAGTTCGTCGAGTCCTGGCAGGAGAAGCGCCGCGACCTCGACTTCGAGACGGACGGCGTCGTCATCAAGGTCGACGACCGCAGGACGCAGGAAGAGCTGGGAGCGACGGCCAAGTCGCCCCGCTGGGCCCTCGCCTACAAGTATCCGGCCGAGGAGGCGACGACGGTCGTGCGCGAGATCGGCATCCAGGTCGGGCGCACGGGCACGCTGACGCCCGTGGCGCACTTCGACCCGGTCGTGCTCGCGGGCTCGACGGTCAAGCGGGCCACGCTCCACAACTACGAGGACCTCGCCCGCAAGGACGTGCGGGTCGGCGACACCGTCGTCATCGAGAAGGGCGGCGACGTCATCCCGAAGGTCGTGCGGGTGATCCTCGAGAATCGGCCGGAAGGGGCGAAGCCCTTCCGGATGCCGGAGCAGTGCCCCGTCTGCGGCGATCCCGTCGTCAAGGAGGAGGGCGAGGTCGCCACGCGCTGCGTGAACCCGGCCTGCCCGGCCGTGGTGCGCGAAGCCTTGCGGCACTTCTGCGGCCGGCGCGCGATGAACATCGAGGGGTTGGGAGACAAGCTGGTGGACCAGCTTGTCACGGCAGGGCTTCTGACCGACGTCGCCTCGGTCTACGACCTGAAGGCCTCCGACCTCGCCGAGCTCGAGCGCTGGGGAGAGAAGTCGGCGGCGAACCTGATCGAGGAGATCGAGAAGAGCAAGGCCAACGACGCCTCGCGGCTGCTGTTCGCCCTGGGCGTCCGCCACGTCGGCGAGAAGGCGGCCAGGACGCTCATCGGGCACTTCGGATCGCTCGACGCCCTGGCCGCCGCGAGCGAGGAGGAGCTGCAGTCGGTCGAGGAAGTGGGCCCCAACACGGCCGCCGCCCTGCGGGCGTGGTTCTCGCATCCGCGCCACCGCGAGCTCGTCGAGCGGCTGCGCCGACACGGAGTTCGGCTCGAAGGACAGATGCGGTCCCGGCCGGCGCCGGGAGCCCTCACCGGAAAGACCGTCGTCATCACCGGAACGCTGTCCGGGATCACCCGCGAGGAGGCCGAGGAGCGGCTCGCGGCCGCGGGCGCGAAGGTCGCGGGATCGGTTTCGAAGAAGACGGACTTCGTGGTCGTGGGAGAATCCGCGGGATCGAAGCTCGACAAGGCGAAGGCCCTGGGAGTCCCGGTCGTGAGCTGGGACGACCTGTTAGAGATGCTCGGGAAGGAGTGAGTCGGACATGCCCACCAAAGTCATCCTGTTCTGCCCCATGCTCGAGTACAAGAACAAGCCGGCGACGCTGATGACCATTTCCCCGCAGGGCTTCTACGAGTGCCGCGTGGACATGGCCGCCGGCAACCACACGGTCTACCTTCCGATCGCCGGCACGGCCGTCATCTTCACGGACGCCAACGTCATCGGGGAGATCCCGGCGGAAATCGAGAGGTACGGCTAGAGCGAGCGGTTCCCGCCGCTACTTCTTCTTCGCGGCCTTGCCCTTCTCCGCCTTGCTCTTGTGCGCGAGGTCCGCGCGGTGCGCCCGCTCGTACGTCTGAATGTCCTTGAAGCGTCCCTTCGAGTCCCGGACGGCGTACAGCTTCTTGCCCGCGACGCTGCGGTGCGTGGTGCGAGTGGCCATGGATGCCTCCTTTCGCTTCGGTGACGGTTTCGGGGCGGAGTTTAGTCGAATCCCGGGAAGAGGGGATCGAGCGCCCGGACGTTGGGCACGCGGAGCACGCCCTCGGGCGCCGGGGCGTCCCCGATGAGGACGGGGACGAGGCCGGCGGCGGCGGCGCCGAGGACGTCGATCTCGTAGATGTCTCCGACGTAGGCGCAGGCGGCGGGGGAGAGGCCCAGGCGCCCGGTCGCGGCATGGAAGATGCGGGGGTCCGGCTTCTCCACGCCGATCTCGGCGGAGTCCACGACGAACTCCAGGAGCTCGCCGAAACCGGCCCGTTCGAGAAGGCCGCGAACCCGTCCATCCGCGTTGGAGATCACGGCCACGCGGTAGCCGCGCCGCAGCAGCGCCGCCAGTGTCTCGGGAGCGCCCTCGGCGCCGCGGGACCAGAGATTCGCCCTCGCATGCTCGGCCGAGACCCGCCCTGCCGCGCCCCGGCGATCTTCACGCGCCTCGAATCCCAGGCCGACGAGCATCGTGTCCAGGTACAGGGGCAGCCGCTGTGCGTCCGTCGAGGCGGGGTGTTCGAGAACGAACCTCCGCACCGCGTTGACGGCGGCGGCCTCGGCCCGGCGAAAGAACGGCGCGTCGAACGGGACCCCCGCCGCGACGCAAACCCGCTCGCCATCGATGTGGATCAGGGTGCCGCCCGCGTCGAAGAGGACGGCGCGGATCTCTTTCATCCTCAGCCTGCCAGCGCGGCCCGCACGGTCGCCTCGAGCTCGTCGGCGATGGCCTTGACCTCGGCGGCCTCCGGGCCTTCGACGAGGATCCGCAGGAGCAGCTCGGTTCCCGAATACCGCAGGAAGACGCGGCCCCTCGTCCCCAGCGTCTGCTCCGCCTGGCCGACTGCGCGCAGGATGGGCTCGGTCTGCTCGATGGGCGCCCGGCGGGCGACGCGCACGTTGCGCAGCGTCTGCGGCATCTTCTCGAGCGTGGCGAGCTCCGAGAGCTTGCGCCCGCTCGCGCGGACGATCGTGGAGACGATCAGGGCCGTCAGGATCCCGTCGCCGGCGGGGGAAAGGGGAGCCAGCAGCACGTGGCCGGACGCTTCGCCCCCGAGCACCGCGCCGGCCTCGTCCATCATGCGGGCGACGTTGCGGTCGCCGACGGCCGACCGGCGGAAGGCGATGTTCTCCCGGGCCAGGGCGGCCTCGAGCCCGAAGTTCGACATGATCGTGCCCACGACGCCGCCGGGGGTCAGGATCCCGCGCCGCTTCCAGTCGCGGGCGATGATCCAGAGCACGTCGTCGCCGTCGAGGATGCGCCCCGTCTCGTCGGCGAAGATGGACCGGTCCGCGTCGCCGTCGAAGGCCACGCCGAGCTCCACGTCGGACTCGCGCGTCGCGCGCGCCATCCCCTCGGGATGGAGCGCGCCGCACTCGAGGTTGATGTTGCGCCCGTCGGGCGCGTCGTGGATCGCCGTCACGCGCGCACCCGCGCGGTGGAAAGCCCGCGGGCCGATCTGGAACGCGGCGCCGTTGCCGAGGTCGAGCAGCACCGGGAAGCCGTCGAGGCTCTCCGGCAGGCTGGCCTTCAACCGCGAGACGTAGGTGGCGACGAGTCCCGGGTCCGGGTCGGGAGGAGCCGGCGTCGGGAGCGCCGCCGCCTGCTGCCCCGCTTCCAGGAGCTTGCCCTCGAGGAACTCCTCCTCCTCGTCCGGCCACTTGCGTCCGTCGGGGCCGAAGATCTTGATGCCGTTGTCCTCGTAGGGGTTGTGGGATGCGGAAATCGCGACCCCCGCCGCAGCGCCGAGCTCGAGGACGAGCTCCGCGACTCCGGGCGTCGTGATGATGCCGGCGGGGGCGACATTGCAGCCGCCCTCGGCGAGGCCCGCAGCGAGGTCCGCGACGATGCGCGGGGTGGACTCGCGCGTGTCCCCGCCGACGACGACGCGGGCCGGGCGGCTGCCGGACAGGCGTTTGCCGAGCTCGCGGCCGAGCAGTCGTATGGAAGCCGGGTCGAGCGGGAACTCGCCCGCCTTTGCCCTCAGTCCGTCGGTGCCGAAGAGCTTCATGTCTTTGCCTTCCTGCCGTGGCCCGGCGTCGGGCGGGGCGTTGGCTCGGGCGCGGGAGCCGGCCGGATCCGGACCCGCACCGTGACCAGCTGCCCCTCTCGCACCCGCACTCCCGGGGCCTGGAGCGCGAGCGTCGTGGTTTCGGAAAAGCCGGCGTCGCGCCCCTCGACCGAGACCGGCTCGGTCGGGAGGCTGACGATGCGGGCGAGCGTCTTTGCGGGCCCGATGATACGGGCGCTCCTGGGCTCGGCGGTCACTTCGTCGAGGTGTGCCCCGGGCGCCGGCTGCCCGGCGACCTCCACCACGATCGGGAGCGTCTTCTCCGCGACCGCGTCGAGGGCGAACCGGATCTCGGCGGGCGCGATCGCGATGACCTCGACCTCCTGCGGCACGTTGATGTCGCCGGGCGCGAGCGGGTAACGCTTCTCGCCGGGGACCGCGTCGGCGAGGTCGACGACCGCTTCGAGCTTTCCCGGTTCGAGCCCCCGCAACGGGGTGAAGGCGCCCCGGATGCGCACGTCGATGGCGTCCGGCAGGGGCGAGGCGATCATGGTGCCGGCCGGCACGTTCACGATCGAGAGCGGGATCCGGTAACTGCGCTCCGAAATGCGCTCGCGCCGCTGGCCCGACAGAACGAACCAGGTCGCGCATGCGATCGCCAGTGCCAGCAGCTTCGTGCCGGGGTTGCGGAAGAAGACGCGCGACAGTTGCATGGCTTCCTACTTGTACGCCGCAAACTCGCGGAACAGCAGGTCCCGCAGCGACTTGGCGTCCAGGTCCTCCTGGAGCTCCCCGCTGCGCGCGAGCGAGATCGTCCCGCGCTCCTCGGAAACCAGGATGGCCACGGCGTCGGTCTCCTCCGTGATGCCGATTGCCGCGCGGTGGCGGGTGCCGAAGCGCTTCGGCAGGCCCTCCTTGAGCGAGAGGGGCAGGAAGCTCGCTGCGGCTGCGATCCGGTCGCCCGAGACGATCACGGCCCCGTCGTGGAGGGGCGTTCCGGGCGCGAACAGCGTCACGAGCAGCTCGTAGGAAACGAGCGAGTCGATCCGGGAGCCGTTCTCGATGTAGTTCTTCAGCCCCTCGCGGCGCTCGAGCACGATGAGCGCGCCGACCCGCCGGGTCGACAGCGAGGTGACGGCCAGCACGATCTCCGACACGGTCTCTTCGGCGTGGTATCCCGAGAAGAGGGCGAAAAAGGGCGTCCGCCCGAACGCGGCGAGTGCCCGGCGCAGGTCGTGCGAGAAGAGCACGATGATGGCGAAGGGCACGTAGAAGATGAGGGCCTTCAACACCGTCGTCAGGGCGACGAGCTTCAGCAGGCTCGCCAGGACGTAGACGAAGAAGATCGCGAGCAGCCCGAGCACCATCTGGACGGCGCGGGTGCCGCGGATCAGCCGCAACAGCGCGTACGTGATGATCGCGACGATCAGGATGTCGAGGGCGTCCCTCCAGCCCAAGTTCAGGTGGCCGAGGGCGCCAAAGCGCGAAAGCAGCGAGTGGATCACCGGACGGCGGCCCCGGCAGGCGCGGGCGCCGCGGCGCCCGTGATCGCGCTGGAGAGGCGCAGGAACCGGACCGATGCGGCGACGTCGTGCACGCGCAGGATCGCGGCCCCGCCGCCCGCCGCGGCGGCGAGCGCGGCCAGCGAGCCGGGCAGCCGGTCGGCCGGACTGGATTCCTCTCCGACCCCCGAGAAGCGCCGGACGAAGGCCTTGCGCGAGGCTCCGATTGCGATCGGCAGGCCGAGCGACCGCAGGGCCGGCAGGTGACGCAGGAGCAGGAGGTTTCCCTCGGGGCTCTTGCCGAAGCCGAGGCCCGGGTCGATCGCAATCGCATCGGAGGCCACGCCGGCCGCGATCGCACGGTCGGCCGCCTCCGCGAGGAAGGCGGCGATGTCGCCGAGGGGGTGCGCGTACTCGAGGTCGTCCTGCATGGTGCGCGGGTCGGTGCCCTTCATGTGCATGAGGATCGCGCCGGCCCGAGCCTGGGCAATCGTCCCGGCCATGGCCGGATCGAAGCGGCCCGCGGTGACGTCGTTGACGAGGTCCGCCCCGGCCTCGATCGCCGCGCGCGCGACCGCCGCCTTGCGCGTGTCGATCGAGACGGGCGCCTGAGAGCGCGCCCGGATTCCGGCGATGACCGGGACGACGCGGCCGATCTCCTCGTCTGAGGAAAGCTCCCGCGCCGCGCCGTAGTTCGAGGGGCGCGTCGATTCTCCGCCGACGTCCACGATGGCGGCGCCCTCCTCGAACATCGAGAGCGCGGCGTCCACGGCCCGGTCGCGGTCGAAGTGGACGCCGCCGTCCGAGAAGGAATCCGGGGTGACGTTGACGACGCCCATGACGACGGGCCCGGCGGAAAAGTCGAGGCTGCGGCCATGGGCCAGATGTCAGCGCGGTGGGTCTGCGGGCGGCCCGCTCGAACGCCGCCTCCGCCCGCGACCGCAGGCTCGCCGGAAGGGCCTTCAGGCTCTCCGCGCGCCTGGAACGCGAGAGGACGACCGGCCGCGAGCTCGAGCCCGCAAACCGCACGACGTCCACGGGGAAATCCGACGGGGCGAGGGTCGCCGGCCGGAATCCGTCCCAGGACGCGGTCTCGCGAAGCGTCTCGGCATCGGCGGCGGGGATCACGAGGTCGGCGTGGAGTGCCACACCCGGAGTTTAACCCGCGGAAACCGCCGCTCTATTGATGTCCTCGGGATCGAGGATGGGCTTCGCATAGCCGTGGATTGCCAGGGCGATCATGGCGCGGCCGACGGCGACCGTCGTCGTGATGTGGCGCGGCGCGATGCGGCGCAACAGGGGCAGGATCGGGCCGAATAGTGCGTAGGCCCATTGGTAGGCCGGAGTCTTGGACTTCACGCCCTTGAGCGGCTCGATGAAACCGGGGCGCAACATGAAGGCCGCCTTGAAGGGCATGCGCCGGAGTGCGTTCTCCGTCGCGCCCTTCACGCGGGCCCACATCATGCGGCCGCGTCCGGTGCTGTCCGTGCCGGCCCCCGAGACGTAGCAGAACGTCAACCGGTCGCTCACCGCGGCGATCGCCCGGGCGGCCGCGAGCGTCAGGTCATAGGTCAGGTGCCGGTACGTCGCTTCGTCCTTGCCCGCGGCCGAAACGCCGAGGCAGAAGAAGCAGGCGTCGGCGTTCTTGAAGCGCGATTCAATGCTCTTGTAGTCGTAGAAGTCGCCGTGCAGGACCTCTTCGAGCTTCGGGTGCGTGCGCCCGCACGGAGCTGCGCCCGATCACCAGCACGGTGGAGACGCGCGGATCCTCGAGGCACTCCTGCAGGACGCCGGCCCCGACCATCCCGGTCGCGCCGAAGATCACGACCTTCATGCTGTCCGCCGGACGCTCCTAAACGGATTCGTCCGCGGTGGGGCCGTAGATCGACGGCAGGGGGACGTCGTTCAACCGCAGGTAGACGCTCAACTGTCCGCGGTGGTGGATGAGGTGATTCAGAAGGACGCGGCGCAGGAATGATCTGCGCTGGAGCTTCAGGAAGACCTCGCCGTTCGGGCGCAGCACCGCGAAGTCTTCCTGCATTTCCGCATCCGTCTTGCGCGCGATCGCGGCGCGGCTCGCCGCGACGTTCTCGTCGAAGCGCGCGAGAAGCTCGGCGGCCGACTTCATTGCGGGCGGCTTATCGCTGCCCATCTGCCATTGGCGAGTCTCGAACCGGACGCCGAAACGCGGGAGCTCCGTCACGTGGGTCGCGAGCGAGCCGAGGCTCATCGACTTTGCATGCGGCTTCCACTCGAACTTGGCGGCGGGCACGCGCTCGAGCAGTCGGCGCGTCGTCGCCATCTCGGCGTCGTATTCGGGGAGGAACGATTCGGCGAGGGTCAAGCCGGCTCCGGCACCAGCGGTCCGATGGTCCCGTCCGCGATCTCCGGGGTGGCGCCGGGCACGATCGGCGGCTTGGGCGGTCCGGTCTTGCGCAGCTTGGAGATGTCCATGCCGGACTCGTCGGCGATGATCTGCAGCACTTCGTCGCCGTCGAGCACCTCCTTCTCGAGCAGCGTGCGGGCGAGGCGGTGCATGGCCTTCTCGTTCTCTTCGATCAGGTGCGTCGCCTTGTCGTAGGCGGCGGTGACGATGCGCTTGACCTCGGCGTCGATCTGGTTGGCGGTCGACTCCGAGTAGTCCTGCGTGCGCCCGAGGTCCCGCCCGAGGAAGATCTCCTGCTCGGGGCGGCCGTAGGTGAGGGGGCCCATCTCGCTCATGCCCCACTCGCAGACCATCTTGCGCGCGAGGTCGGTGGCCCGCTCGATGTCGTTGCCCGCGCCCGTCGTCATGTGGCCGAGGAACTTCTCCTCGGCGATCCGTCCGCCCATCATCACCGTGATCGAGGCCTCGAGGTACTCCTTGGTGTGCGAGTACTTGTCCTCGGACGGCAGCTGCATGGTCAGGCCCAGGGCGCGGCCGCGGGGGATGATCGTGACCTTGTGCACGGGATCGGCGTCCGGCAGGATCGCCGCGACGAGCGCGTGGCCCCCTTCGTGGTACGCCGTGTTCTTCTTCTCTTCCTCGGTCATGATCATGGACTTTCTCTCGGGTCCCATCATGACCTTGTCCTTGGCGTACTCGAAGTCGATCATCTCGAGCTTTTTCTTGTTGAAGCGCGCGGCGTTCAGCGCCGCCTCGTTGACGAGGTTCGCCAGGTCCGCGCCCGAGAAGCCGGGCGTGCCCCGCGCGATGATCGAGAGGTCCACGTTCTCGGAGAGCGGTGTGGAGCGCGTATGCACTTTCAGGATCTGCTCGCGGCCGCGCAGGTCGGGGCGGTCCACCACGACGCGCCGGTCGAATCGGCCCGGGCGCAGCAGCGCCGGATCGAGGACGTCCGGGCGGTTGGTCGCGGCAACGAGGATGACGCCCTCGTTCGTGTCGAAGCCGTCCATCTCGACGAGCAGGGCGTTCAGAGTCTGCTCGCGCTCGTCGTGTCCGCCGCCGAGCCCCGCGCCGCGGTGCCGGCCGACGGCGTCGATCTCGTCGATGAAGATGATGCAGGGCGCGTTCTTCTTGCCCTGTTCGAAGAGGTCGCGCACGCGCGAAGCGCCGACGCCCACGAACATCTCGACGAAGTCCGAGCCCGAGATCGTGAAGAAGGGGACGTTCGCTTCGCCGGCGACCGCGCGCGCGAGCAGCGTCTTGCCCGTGCCGGGGGAGCCGATCAAGAGGACGCCCTTGGGGATCTTGCCCCCGAGCTTCTGGAACTTCTGCGGGTCCTTCAGGAACTCGATGATCTCCTGCAGTTCGACCTTGGCCTCTTCGACGCCGGCAACGTCCTTGAACGTCACCTTCTTCTGCGTCGGGGTCAAGAGCTTCGCCCGCGACTTGCCGAACGACATGGCCTTGTTCCCGCCGGCCTGCATCTGCCGCATGATGACGAACCAGATCGCAACGAGCAGGATGAGCGGTCCGTACATGACGAGCGCCGAGACGAAGGTCGAGTCCTTCTGGGGCATGATCTCGATCTCGACGCCCTTGGCGCGCAGGTCCTTGACGAGGTCGGGATAGTTCGGGGCGTAGGTCTTGAAGAGCGGCTCGCGCTTGGCGGCGGAGGGAGCGTACTGGCCGCTGATCTCCTCGCCGCGGACCTTCACCTTCTGGACGTGACCCTGGCCGACCTGGTCGAGGAACTGCGAGAACGTGACCTCCTCGACGGTCGTGGCCCCGGTCTTGAAAACGTTCCAGGCCAGGATGATCAGCACCAGGATGACCATCCAGAGAAGCAGGTTCTTGATCGTGGCGTTCAAAAGGGTACTCCTTCCGCGGGCCGAACCCGGTCTCCCAGTCTAACGGACTCCGGCCGGGAATTATTGCTCCGGGAGCACCTCGTAGATGTCCGGCAGGTGGGCGTGGAGGCCCTCGTGCTCCATGCCGTAGCCGGCGAAGAGGCCCGAATCCTGGGCGGAAAAGAGGGAAAAGTCGACCGTGACCCCCGTCGTCCGCTCGAGGGGCTTGTCCACGATGGCGCCCAGGTGCAGGGACGCGGCCCCGTCTCCGCGCAGGTGGTCGATGAGATAGCCCTCGATGACGCCGCTGTGGACGACGTCCTTGAGGAGCAGGACGTGCTTGTCCCGGACGGTGAATCCGCTGGCGAAGTCGATCTGAAGCACTTCTCGGGCCCCCTCCGCGCGCTGCACGTGCATGAACTCGCAGGAGAAGGGCCCGCGCAGCTTCCGGGCGAGGTCCGCCATGAAGAAGGCCGAGCCCTTGAGCAGGGAGACGACGATGAGCGGCCGCTCCCGCAGGTCCCGGTCGATGGCGCCGGCGACGGCTTCCACGCGCTCGGCGATCTGTCGGGATTCATAGCGCCGCACGAGTCTCACGGACCGACCTCCCGATTCTTGTCCTCTGTCGAGATCCGACCGGGCGAATCGTACACCGGTCCGGGCGCACGGAGCTGCAGCGACAGTTTCCCGCGCCGCCGCTCGAACCGGATGCGCCGGCCCGCCTCGAAGCGAAAATCCGCGCCGGCGGAAAGCAGCACGAGCAGCTGCTCGCGCTCGCGCCCGGTCATCGGCGGCTTTCCGGGGCGGGCAAACGGCGCGGCGAGGCGGGAGAGGGCCAGCCGTTGCAGTTCTTCGGAACAGCCTGCAAGCAGCGCGGCGTCGATCGAGACGGCGTCCGGCGCGATCTTCGCGGCGGGGAGAATGCGCGTTTCGAACTCGGACTCGAGAAGGCGCCGCTCGACGCCGAGCCGGGCGATCTCGAGGGCCATCGCCCTGAGCGAGTCCTCGCCGCCCGGCGACTCCCGCAGGCGGGCCAGCGTTCGGCGCACACGGTTGCGCGCGAGGCCGAGGTCGCCGTTCGTGGCGTCGCGGCGAAACGAGATGCCGCGCTCGGCCAGGAACTGCAGGATCTCGTCACGCGTCACCGAGAGCAGCGGCCGCACGACGCCATCCGCCCTCGCTTCGCGCGGGCCCGCGAGCGCGGCGATGCCGCCCTGCCGCTCGCGAGCGAGCACGTGCGACTCGACCGCGTCTGCCTGCTGGTGCGCCGTCGCCACGATCGCGGCGCCCGCTTCGGCGGCCATCTCGAAGAGCGCCGCGTAGCGCACGTGCCGGGCCCCCGCCTCGGGCGACAGGCGTAGCTGCCGGGCCGCCCGCCGCGCGTCGCAGCGCCTGGAAAAGAAGGGCAGTCCCAGCCGCCGGGCGTGCTCGGCGACAAACGCCAGGTCCCGGTCGCCCTCGCGTCGGCCGCCACCCGTGGTGCACGTGGCCGACCGAGAGGCGCCAGCCGGTCTCCTTGGCCGTTTCGGCCGCGCCGTAGAGCAGCGCCATCGAGTCCGCGCCGCCGGAGACGGCGAGGAGCACGGCGCTGCCGCGCGGGATGAGGCCCGATTCGGCGGCCCGGGCAAGCGCGATATGAATTGCGTCCACGGGGAAATGGTACGCCCTTCGGGTTCGGGCGAGATCTCGGACAGACCTGGTACGGGCCTCCCTACCCGGAGTGCTGCGCCGCGGGAGAGTGGCGCGGCCCCGCCCCGGGGCGTCTTCCCGAGCCGGGATAGGATGACGACAACGATTATCTGGACGCTCTCGCTTCGTCAGGCAACCGCGACGCGGAGGAGTCTTCGGAGAGCCCTTCTCGCGGTGGCGACGGCCCTGCCTCTGGCGGTGTCAGTCGTCGCGCAGACGAACACCGGCAATGTGTACGGCAGCGTCGCCGACGAGCGGGGCTCTCCGATCCCGGGCGGCACGGTCACGCTGACCGGCGCCGCGGCGCCGCGCACGGCGAACGTGGATGCGAGCGGCGTCTTCCGCCTTCCAGGAGTGTCGCCCGGAAGATACACGCTTACCGTGACGATGCAGGGCTTTGCAACGGTCACGCGCGAGGGCGTGCTCGTCTCGGTTGGCCAGAACACGCGAGCCGACGTTTCCCTGAGGCTTGCGACCGTCCAGGAAAACTTGACCATCACCGACGCCGTGCCGCTGCTCGACACGCGGAAGGTCGAAACGGGCCGGACCTTCACGGGCGAGGAATTGACCCAGATCCCGACTTCGCGCGACGTCTGGGCCCTCATCCAGCAGGTCCCGGGCGTCCAGATCGACACGGTCAACGTCGCGGGCAATGCGAGCGCCATCCTCCAGGGCCCCAGCCTGACGAACAAGGGCTCGGGCAACGTCGTCTACCAGATCGACGGCGCGACGATCACGGACAATACGTTTGGCAACACTCTGGGCCGCCAGAATGGCGGCGCGAACACCTACTTCGACTTCTCGACGATCGAAAACGTCCAGGTCTCGACGGGAGGTTCGATTCTTCAGCAGGAGAGCTCGGGCGTGACGATCAACGTCGTCACCAAGCGCGGCACCAACGAGCCCAAGGGCTCCGCACGGTATCTGTACGCTTCCGCCAACTGGCAGTCGAACAACACGCCGCAGGAATCCGTGAACCTGGGCGTTCAGACGAACAGCACGCGGTACATCCGCGAGTACGGCGGGGACCTCGGCGGTCCGATCCTGAAAGACCGGCTCTGGCTCTGGGCCGCGGGCTCGCGGCAGGACATCTCGCTCGAGCCGACCACGTTCAATGCCGGCGAGGTCGCCTACCCGGTCTCGGTGCTCCTCGAGCCGTGGAGCGCGAAGCTGAACGCGCAGATCTCGAACGCGAACTCCGCTGCCCTTCACTTCCAGAGGAGCGATCGGATCGAGAACGGAACTCCCGCGTTTCCCGACCGTCCTCCCGAGACCCGCGGGAACTTGCTCATGCCGACGGACTTCTACAAAGCCGAGGATGCGAACGTCTTCTCCGCGGATCTCTTCGCGTCGATTTTCGCCAGCTTCCAGAACCCCTATTACACCTATACGCCGATCGGTGGCCTCGACAGGGACATGCAGTACTACGACGACTCCTGGCACAACACGTTCAATTACTTTTGCTGCAACGAACCGCAGAGGCAGGCCAACCTTCAGGTCTCGAAGTTCTTCAACACGGGCAAGATCAACCACGAGCTGAAGTTCAGCTTCAACTACCGCCAGCAGATGGTCAACTCGGCCACGGGGTTGCCGGGCAGCCAGAACAGAGGCGTGGCCTTCGGCTCCGACCCGCCCAAGGCACTGCTTTCCCGGGGCATCGCCAGGGCTTTCGAGATGCAGTTCTGGGCCGGCACGCTCGGCGACACGCTCACGGCGGGCAATCTCACGGTCGCGGCCGGGCTGCGTTACGACCTGCAACGGTTGAAGAACCATCCGGGCAGGTCGTTCGAGAACCCGCTCTTTTCGAGCCCATGCACGAACTGCGGGGCCGACGGCGGGTCCTTCCCCGGCCTGCCGGCGGTGCAGTATCACGGCGCCACGGGCTGGCAGTACCAGTTCACGAACTGGCAGCCCCGAGTCTCGGCGACTTATGCCCTTGGAGAAAAGAAGAACACGCTGTTGCGCGCCTCGTATGCGCGCTTTGCAGACCAGCTCAATGCGGGCCTTTTTGGCGCCGCGAGCGGAGCGATGTTCACGAACGGCTACTACTACTACTGGACGGACCTGAACCACGACCACAACGTCCAGCCCAACGAGGTTCTGTTCAATCAACCCGCCGGCTACTACAACGGCGTCGACCCTGCCGTTCTGCCGGACAATCCCAACCAGATCCAGCCGGGCCTCCGGACGGCCGCGACCACCGAGCTCACGGCCGGCGTCGAGCGTCAGCTCACCGACGTCCTCGCGGTCTCCGGAACGTTCTCCTACCGAAACACGAGCAACCTCTTGGAACAGATCCCGATTGGATCGGGCCTCTCGACGTACCAGCTCGCCGGCCGGGCGACCGGCACGGCCACGGCGTCAAACGGCTTCAAGCTCAACTTCGACGAGCCGTTCTACGGCCTCACGCTGCCCGAGGCGCCTGAGGGCCAGACGCTGGAGAACCGTCCTGGCGTCACGCAGAGGTATTACGGAGTGGATGTGTCGGTCGTCAAACGGCTCTCCAACAATTGGATGATGCAGGCGAATTTCGGCTGGAACAGCTTCCGTCAGTACTTGACGCCCCAGTCGATCCAGAATCCGAACAATCTCTGGGATCTCGGAGGCCAGAACGACAATGGCGGTCTCGCGATCGGATCCTCCTGGAACTGGGGCGCCGGGATCAATGGGAGCTGGCAGTTCAACGTCAACGGCCTCTACAAGGGTCCGTGGGGCCTGACCTTCGGCGCCAACTTTTTCGGCCGGCAGGGTTACCCCATCGGCTATTACGTCGAGGCGCAAACTCACGACGTCGCGAGCACGCGCTGTTAACCTCCTTATCGGAAAGCTGGGTACCTACCGGCTCCCCAAGGTCTACGAGCTCGATTTCCGGCTCCAGAAGACGTTCCAGATCGGCCCCGTCACGGTCATCCCCACGGCCGAGCTCTTCAACGTTGCCAACGGCAACGCCGTCCTGAGCGCCGTCCCGTTCGCCGGCTGGTACAACAACGGCGAGTTCGAGCAGAACACGTATTTCAACCAGACCATCGAGGTCCAGGGCCCGCGCATCGTGCGCCTGGGCCTCCAGGTAAATTTCTAGTCGCGTCCGGTCGAGCCGAGAAACCGCTCCGCGGCTTCCTTTCGGCTCGCTTTCGCCTCCTCGAGAGTAGCCCCTTGCTCCTCCACGTAGCGCCTGGCGGGGAGATGACAGGTTTTCTCTTCTCTTGTCGCCTCCTATGGGTGAAAAGAGGAAAAAGTCATGAAGACCTCGCTCGGACTCCGGACCCGCGGCAAGAGCGGCACCCTGAGCTTCCTCGCGCTGGCCGTGCTCGTAGCGGCCACGACCGGGGCCACCGGCGTCATGGGTGCTGCCAACGGGCACGTGAGTTCCGGCGCCTCCCGCACATTCCTCGTACCTGTGGCCTCGGACCCGGCCGACTGCTCGACCGACTCCTCGCTGTGCCTGCAGCAGGGCCGCTTCCTCATCTCCGCGACCTGGAAGAAGCCCGACGGCTCCTCCGGCCCGGCCCACGCCCTGCGCCTGACCCCGGACTCGGGCTACTTCTGGTTCTTCGAGCCCGGCAACGTCGAGCTCGTCGTCAAGGCCCTCGACGGCTGCTCCATCAACTCCCGCTACTGGTTCTTCTCCGGCGGCCTGACCAACCTCGACGTCACGATCTCGGTTGCCGATACCGTCAGCGGCAAGACCACCACCTACTCCAACCCCCAGGGCACCGCCTTCAGGCCCATCGTCGACATGGACTCCCTCTCGAGCTGTCCCGCCGTCGGAACCGCTCTCTCCGCACGCAGTCCCGAGGAACCCGGGGAAACCGACCTCACGGCCCTGCCTGTCGCCCCGCAAGCCGCTACGGGCTCTGCCCTCACACTGGGCTGCGCCGAGAGCGACTCCGTCCTCTGCATCGCCGGCCGGTTCCAGGTCGAGGCCACGTGGCAGAGTGCCGCAGGCAAGACCGGCACCGCACATGCCGTCTCCCTGACTTCTGAGGCCGGCTACTTCTGGTTCTTCGAGCCCGGAAACGTCGAGCTCGTCGTCAAGACCGTCGACGCCTGCGGCATCGGACACGGCCAGTGGTTCTTCGCCGCCGGCATGACGACCGTCGGCGTCCGGCTCAAGGTCACAGACACCTTCACGAGCGAGGTCAAGACCTACTCCAACACCCTCGGTACCGCGTTCCTGCCAATCCAGGACACCGCGGCATTCTCGTTCTGCCCGACAGCAAGATTTCATGTCGTGATGCTCGGGTGCGACAAGACTCGTAGTTGCCACGCCGTGCTGCGAAACTGCGACTTCTCCCTCCCTGAGATTCATGTTCGCATCGGAGACACGGTCAAGTGGGAGTGGGGTTCCGGGATTCATTCGGTTACGTCGGGCACTTGTTCGATATTTCGACCTTGCGATCCCGATGGCATCTGGGACTCAGGAGTGCAGGCCGGACCCTCCAGCTTCACGCACACCTTTGCTGAGGCCGGAACCTTCTCCTACTTCTGCAGCGCGGGCCACACGGAATGGGTCAGGCTCTCCGCGAGTATCAGCTATTGCGGGCTCGCCACTCGCCATGAAGCTGCCATCGTCGTCGTCGATCCTTAGGCATCGAACCAGCGGGGCGAATGATCCGAGGCATGAGGAAGCTCAACTTCGACGCCCCGCTCGCCGCAGTCACCCGGAGGAGCTGGCGAGCTCTCGATGGAGGAACGCCTTGGCCAAGAGCCATTTGCGGTGAACCGTGGCCGGCGAAATCTCGAGCACTTCCGCGGTCTCACCCTCGGTCAGGCCCCCGAAAAAGCGCAGCTCGACCACCCGGCCCTGCTCCGAGTCGAGCTCGGTGAGCTTGACGAGCGCGTCGTCCACCGCGATCAGGTCCACCGCCCGCGGTTCGGTCATAACGATCGTGTCCAGAAGGTACCGGGCCCCCTGACCACCGCGTTTCTTGGTCTCGCGCCGCCGCGCGTGCTCGACGAGGATGCGCCTCATCGACTGGGCTGCGACCGCAAAAAAGTGTGCCCGGTTCTGCCAGTCCGCCCCCTGGCGTGGCAGGAGCCTCATGTACGCCTCGTTGACGATCGCGCTCGGCTGGAGCGTGTGGCCGTGGCGCTCCCCCCGCAGATAGCGCTCCGCCATGCGATGCAGCTCGGAGTAGACCAGTCGGAATGAGTCGATCCAGAGCGTTCTTGTCTCCCTGCCTCCAGGCGAGCAGCAGCCGGGTGACCTCGCCCGGAGGGGCAGGGCTTCCCGCGCCGCCATCCTGCGTTTTCGTCATCCTCAGAAGTCTTCCATCATCCACATGTTGGAACCCGTGCCCGAGGCCGCGATCGCCAGGTAAAGGCCATCGGGGGAAGCCACGCCGGCCAACCAGTGGCTTCCCGGTTGCTGCCACAGAACTTGCGCATTGCCCTGAAGATCCACATGCAGCAAGACGGCGGTCCCCGAGGAGCCCGACCCGACGAACAGCCCTTTTCCGTCTGCCGCCCAACGCAGAGACCGAATGTTGCTCCAACCCTTTACCCTGATCTCCTGCTCCGGCTGACCGCGCAGGGACAGTATGTGGATCGCCCCTTCGGGGCTCAAGCAGACGGCGATTCGTGTCCCATCCGGAGAGAGAAAGCCCACCGAGCCCGTATAGCCATTTTTCGGGTCCGTATCGATTTTCATGAGCTCCGCGCCGCGGCCCTTCACCGGATCGAACGCCGTGAAAACAATCTGCTTCCCGTTCTCCGTCGGCTCTCCCAGGACACAGAGGCTTGCCGGGGACCGCGCGCAGCCAACCCAGGAGTCTGGCCGCGCCTTCAAGACCAGCTGCGAGGGTCCTCCCGTCGTTGGCGTTCTCATGATTTGCACAGGCAGCGCTGCGTCGCCCGACAGGGGAGACGCTCGATACAGAACCCAGGCGCCGTCCGGGCTCACGCACTCGCCTTCGGCATCCTCCGGTCCGACGACGAGCGGTTCCGGCGTCTGGTCGTTCAACGCCTGTCGGTAGATCCCGTCATGGCCGGAGCTGTTCGAGACGAAAAACGAGGGTCTTACCGTTCGCGGTCCAGTCGACGGGCCAGCTCCCGCTCTCGCTCAACGTGAAGTGCCTCAGGCTGGCGATCGCCGTTCCGCCCGCCTCGAGAGCCGCGAGATGGACGGTGTTCTGACTAATCCATTTGAGAAACGCCAGACGCTTGCCCTCTGCGATAGAGCCCGAGGCACTCACGCCGAATCCAGTCCAGCTCGTCAGTCGCCACGGTTTGCCGAGCGCTTCGCCCATATGCGGATTGATGGGCAGCTCCCAGAAGTTGAATGGAGTCGCTCGTGACGTTGTCCCGGTCCGATTCCTGCAGCGAGTAGATCAACCGCCCATCGGGCGACCAGGCAAAGCTACTGATCCGGTCGGTCGCCGCCTGGTCCATCTCACTGTAAGGCAGGATCTTCGTGATTGGCCCGCCCTTGAGATTCCGGCTCTCGAGTCGCGCTCCGGACTTGTCCATTCTGAGATAGAGGATGCGTTGCCCGTCGCGGAACCACAGGGCCCCGAAGATCGAGCTGTCCCCGTCGGCCGTGTACAGCTTGCGCGCCCGTTCCCCGGTCGGCCCCATCAGCCAGATCTCGCGATTGCCGAACTTCCCGTTCTTCTCTCCGAACGCGATCGAAGAACCATCGGGGGAAACAGAATAGGCCTCGGCATCGTCGCGAATCTTGCGCGGCGGCCCGCCCATCACCAGCACGGTCCAGATGCTCGTTCCCTTCGGCGCTCGAGCCCTGCCCGTCCCATGTTCGCCGGGTGAGCATTCGCGAGAAATCTCGTGCCGTCGGGATGCCAGGGGCCAATCCACCAGACCATCCCGCGACCCTTGAGCTCCTCCGGTTCCGGAACGGACTGGACCTCGCCCGTTTCGATCAGCTTGATGTGCATTCCCATCTTGTCGGTGTAGGCCAGGTACTTGCCGTCGAGTGATATCTCGCCACTCCCGACGGGGTTCTCGGCGGAGTTCGAGGTGAGCTGGCGCACCTTGAGCGGCGGCCTGGGCGGCGGTTGACGCTTCGTGAGCTGGAAGATGGCGCCGGCGGCCACCAGCAGCGCGACGACGCCGAGGAGAGCCGGCCGCCAGAGTCGACGCTTGGCGCGGGGCCCAACCGAGGCGCCCGACGTCGCCTCCGAGAGGTGATCGCGAAGCGTCGCGAGATCGCGCGCGAGATCGTCCGTCGAGGAGTAGCGCTGGCGCGGCTCCTTGGCGAGACAGCGCTCGATGATCCACCTCAGCTGCGTGGGCGTCCGAGGATTGACCTCGCCGATCGCCTGCGGCTCGTCGTTCAGGATCGCCCCGAGCACGTCGATCGGCGTCTTGCCCGTGAACGCCCGCTTGCCCGTCACCAGCTCGTACAAGATCGATCCGAAGGAAAACTGATCCGAGCGAAAGTCCACCGTCGCCCCGCTCGCCTGCTCCGGCGACATGTACCCGACCGTCCCCATGATCACTGCCCGGCGTCGTCCCCGATACCGTCGGCAGCTTCGAACCCTCGTCGCTGCCCGAGCCCGTCGATGTCAGCTTCGCCAGCCCGAAGTCCAGGATCTTGACCAGCCCGTCCTTCGTCACCATGACGTTCTCGGGCTTCAGGTCCCGGTGCACGATCCCGGCCTCGTGCGCCCGGGTCAGGCCGTCGGCCACCTGGGTCGCGATCGGAAGCAGCTTCTTGATCGGAACGGGGCCGCCAGAGACGATCTTCCTCAGCGTCTCGCCGTCGACCCTCTCCATCGCGATGTAGGAGATGCCGCCCGAGGACCCGACGTCATAGACCGTGACGATGTTCGGGTGATTCAGGGCCGAAGCCGACCGGGCTTCCTTCTCGAACCGCTTCACGCGGGAGGCGTCCTGAGACAAGTCCGCAGACAGCACCTTGATGGCCACCTCGCGCCCCAGCCGCGCGTCGCTAGCCCTGTACACCTCGCCCATCCCACCCGCGCCGAGGGGCGACAGGATCTCGTAGGGACCCAGACGCGTCCCTTTCCCGACAGCCCGAGGCCCGCCTTTCTCCGTCGGAGAGAGCGCCGGCACGCCCTCGATTGCCGGCGATTCCAGGAACCCCGAGGCGGCCGCCCCTAAGGAGGACAGCAGCGACTCGACCTCCCTCTTGAGATCCGGATCGTCCCGGCAGGCTTCCTCGAGATACGCCCGCTCGCGAGCCCGCCTCATGCTCCGTCGCCGCCGCGAAGACCTCCTGAACCTTCCGCCAGCGATCCGGGGTCATCGGACGCGGCCAGCCGCCCCAGCACGGGGCGAGTGGAAGGCGAGCAGCAACCGTGTCACGTCGCCCGGAAGGGCGGGGACCCCAGCACCTTGCTCTTCAATTTTTGCCATTGAGACTCGGGTTGACCGACTCGGACTGACCAAAAGCCTATCAAACGGGCGTTAAACCCCCGGTCAATCGCCCGATGACAGGTTTTCTCCTCCGTTGTCGCCTTCTGTCTCTGGAAAGAGGAAAAGACCATGAAAACCAGGCTCGGACTACTTCTCGCGGCGATCTGCCTTTTCGCGGCATCCGCCGCGGCGCAGACCCTGGACGTCGTTCACCGCTTCCAGAGCAGTGGCGGGGCCTATGGCAGGCTGATCCAGGCCACAGACGGGGACTTCTACGGCACGACGAGCTTGGGAGGGACGAACGGGGTTGGCACCATCTTCAAGATGGATGCCTCGGGTTCCCTGACGACCCTGCATAGCTTCGGATACACCGAAGGCGCTAACCCGCAGGCGGCTCTCCTCCAGGGCGGCGACGGCAACTTTTACGGCACCGCGAGCGCGGGCGGCACGAGCAACGTCGGCACCGTTTTCAAGATGGACCCCGCGGGCCATGTGACCGCGCTGCACAGCTTCAACGGCACGGATGGCGCCGCCCCCTGGGCGTCGCTCATCCAGGCCGCGGACGGCAACTTCTACGGGACGACCCGCAACGGCGGCGCCAGCGGCCTTGGCACCGTCTTCAAGATGGATTCCGCGGGCAACCTCACGAGCTTGCACAGCTTCGAAACCACCACTATGGCTACCCCTACGCCGCGCTCATCCAGGCCGCGGACGGCAACTTCTACGGCACGACCGCCGGCACGACCGCCGGCACGACCGTCTGCCTCGGCAACGCCTGCCTCGGCCCCGGCACGGTCTTCAAGATGGACGCCGCCGGCAACGTTACGGTCGTTCACACTTTCACCACCCTCGGGGCCGGCAACCCTCGTGCAGCCCTCGTCCAGGACGCCAGCGGCAACCTGTACGGGACAACCGCATCTCGAACCGGCCGGGTGTGCTCGGCCACTCCTTCCTGCAGGTTCCGTTGCTCTCAGTTCGGCTGCTACCACTTCGTTTCTGTCCCCGGCACCGTCTTCAAGATCGACACGTCGGGCACCTTCACGCCTGCTCCACACCTTTACCGTTGCGAGGGGACGAGCTCATCGGGCGGCCTCATCCTGGCCTCGGACGGCAACCTCTACGGGACGACTACGGGCGGCGCCGCACATCTTCCGGGTGAGCCCCGCGGGAAGTTACGAGACGCTTCACAGTCTTCACCGCCCCGGAGGGCTCGTCCCCCTCCGCCGGGCTCCTCCAGGCCGTCGACGGCAACTTTTACGGGCCGACCCTGTCCGGCGGCGCCGGCGGAGTCGGCACCGTCTTCAAGATGGACTCCTCCAACAGCGAGACGACGCTCTACAGCTTTCCGACCGAAGGCTTCTCTCCGCAGGCGAGCTCTGATCCAGGCACCGGGAGGCATCTTCTACGGCACGACCTGGGGCGGCGGCGCGGGCGGCTACGGCACCGTCTTCAAGACGGATTCCACGGGCGGCATCACGACCCTCCATAGTTTCGGAAACGCCGACGGCGCCTACCCTCGCGGCGCTTTCATCAAGGCCAAGGACGGCAACTTCTACGGCACGACCTCGGGCGGGCGCGGGCGACTACGGCACCGTTTTCAAGATGGATTCCACGGGCAACGTCACGACGCTGCACAGCTTCGACAACGCCGACGGCGCCATCCCCTACGCCACGCTCCTCCAGTTGGCCGACGGCAACTTCTACGGCACTACTCGTGACGGCGGATGAGCGGCTTCGGCACCGTCTTCAAGATGGACTCCACGGGCAACGTCACGACGCTCCACAGCTTCGACAACACGGACGGCGCCACCCCTCTGCCGCGCTCATCCGGGGCGCCGACGGCAACCTCTACGGCACGACGGCAGGCGGCACCCTTGGGAACCGTCTTCAAGATCACCTCTTCGGGCACGTTCACGCCCCTGCACAGCTTCAATCAGGCCGACGGGGCCTCTCCCTCCGCGGCGCTCATCCAGGTTGCGGACGGCACTTTCTACGGGACGACATCGGGCGGCGGCACGGAAGGTCACGGCACGGTCTTCAAGATGGACTCGACGGGCAACGTCACGCCGCTGCACAGCTTCACGGGCGTCGAGGGGGTCCTGCCTTCCGCGGCGCTCATCCAGTTGGCCGACGGGAACTTCTACGGCACGACCTGCGAGCGGCGGCGTTACCCAGAACGGCACGATCTTCAAGATGGATTCCTCCGGCAACCTCACCACCCTTGAGAGCTTCAAGTACCCCGCTGGCCAAAGCGTGTACGCCGGCCTCGTCCTCGGCGCCGATGGCGCGCTCTGGGGAGCGACGTCGGCAGGCGGCGACGCCGGGCGCGGCACGATCTTCCGCCTCATCCTGGGCGCCGCGTCCTTCGACGTCACGGGCATCAGTCCAACATCCGGTCCGTCGTCCGGCGGCACGCCCGTCGGCATCGCCGGAACGGGCTTCCAGCCGGACGCCCGGGTCATGATGGGCGACTCCCCGGCGAACGCCGCTTCGGTCGGAGGGGCGAGCTCGGTCAGTGCCCTCGCGCCCGCGCTTTTGCCCGGGACCTTGAACGCCGTCACGGTCATCAATCCCAATGCGTCCTTCGGAACCGGAAGCAACCTGTGGTTCGCCGACTTCGCTCGACGTCCCGCAGGGCGACATCTTCCACGACTACGTCGAAACGATCTTCCGCAAGGGCATCACCGCCGGCTACGGCAACGGCACGTACGGCCGCGACGACCCCGTCACCCGCGCGCAGATGGCGGTCTTCCTGCTCAGGGCCAGGCACGGCTCCTCGTACGTGCCCCCGACCTGCGCCGGAGTCTTTTCCGACGTCTCCTGCCCCGGCAGTTCACCGACTGGATCGAGCAGCTCAAGGCCGAAGGCATCACGACGGGCTGCGGAGGCGGACTCTACTGCCCTGACAGCACCGTGACGCGCCGGCAGATGGCCGTGTTCCTCCTGAAGGCGAAGGAAGTCTCCGGCTACACGCCGCCTGCCGCGAAGGGGATCTTCGGCGACGTGCCGAAGGCGAACCCGTTCGCGCCCTGGATCGAAGAGCTGTACAACCGCAAGATTACCGCGGGCTGTCAGGACTCGCCCTTGCCCTTGCTCTACTGCCCCGATGACCCGAACACGCGCGGAGAGATGGCAGTGTTCCTGGTCAAGACGTTCGGACTCGTGCCGTAAGTGCCCGAGCCGCTGGGCCAACCATGAATCGTCGACCTCTGGGCCTGTGGAAAGTGAAATCGTACGCACACGCGATGAGACCATGAACCGAAGAGCCCGGAGGACCCGACGGATGCGGACGCCACGGCCGCTTCTGGCGCTCTCGGTCCTCGGTCTTCTCGCCGCGGTGCACATGGTCGCCGCCGCGCCGGCCCTGGACTGCGCGCAGCGCGAACGCGTTGCGCACCTGCAGGTTCCTTTCGTCGAGAACAGAGGTCAGCTCCCCGAGAATGTGGCGTTCTCGGCGTCGACGTTGCTCGGGACGGTCTTCGTCGGGCGCGACGGCGGGCTCACGTATGGCCTCGGCGTGAAACTCACGGAGACCCTCGTTTCGGCCAGGCCCGTGCCAGAGGCCGGAGCCCGCGCGACAGGCGACGTCAGCTACTTCATCGGAAACGATCCTCGTCAGTGGCAGAGCGACCTGCCAACATACGAACAGGTGAGCCTCGGCGAGGCGTGGCCCGGCGTCTCGGTCGTGCTGCACGCCCACGAGCGAAACGTCGAGAAGATCTTCACGCTCCAGCCGGGAGCGCGCGTCGGGCAGATCCGAGTGCGGGTGGGTGGAGGCGGGCCTCTTGCGATCGATCGTGACGGAGCGCTCGTCGCGTCCAGGGGAAGCGAACGCGTCCGGTTCACGGCGCCAGTGGCCTATCAGGAGCGCGACGGAGTGCGACGGCCGGTTTTCGTGGCGTACACCCTGCACGGCTCGACGTACGGCTTTCGTGTCGGCGTCTACGATCACGCGGCGCCTCTCGTCATCGATCCCATTCTGCAATCCACGTACATCGGCGGAGCCGACCCGGATTCCGTCGACGCCATCGCGGTCGACCCCTCGAGCTGGCGACGTGCTCGTCGCCGGATACACGTACTCGACCAGCGGCCGCGGCGTGGATGGCTTCGTCGCGCGATTCGACCCGACGCTCACGAGCCTGCTCCACTCCACGTACATCGGCGGCAGCGGTGGAGAGGAGATCCTCGGCATCGCCGTGCACCCGACGAGCGGCGACGTCTACGTCGCCGGATTCACGTCCTCGACCGACTTTCCCGGGCACCCTCGCCGGCGCGCAGCGCGCAAACGCGGGAAGCGACGACGGCTTCGTCGCCCGGCTCGATGCGAGTCTGACGCGGGTTCTCAGCGCCACCTACCTCGGCGGGGGCTTTCTCGACCGGGTCGTCGCGATCGCGATCCATCCGGTAACCGGCGAGGTCTACGTCGCCGGCCAGACGACCTCGCTCGATTTCCCGGGCACCGAGGGAGGCGCGCCAGCCTGCAGCGGCCGAGGATGATGACGAGGACCTTCACCGCGACGGCTTCATCGCCCGGCTCGACACGACCCTCGGCACGCTGCTGCAGGCGACCTACCTGGGCGGCGGCGGTCGCGGTGCTCCCGAATACCTTCACGCCCTGGCGATTCACCCCTCGAGCGGCGACATCTACGTGGCAGGGCAGACTTGGGCGTACAACTTCCCCGGCGCCGTCGGCGGCGCAAACGCGGCCTATTACCCTTTCACCGGCAATCCCAACGGGTTCGTCGCGAGACTCGATCGTTCGCTGACCCGACTGATTCAGAGCACGTACCTCGGCTCGAGCCGCTCCAACGACATTTACGGCATCGCCATTCATCCGGCCAGTGGCGACGTCTACGTCGTCGGCTGGACCGACCAGGTCGATCTTCCCGGAACGGAGGGCGGGGCCCAGCCCGTCATGGCCGGGGAATCCGACCTCTTCATCGATCGCCTGAACGCGAGCCTGACAGAGCTTTTCCAGGCGACGTATTTCGGCGGCACGGACGTCGACTACGGATACGGCATCGCCGTTCATCCCACTCGCGGGGACGTCTACGTCACCGGGGAGACGTATTCGACCGATCTGCCCGGCACGGAACAGGGCGCGCGAGCCGAACCGCGGCGGCGGCATCGACGGGTTCGTCGCCCGGCTCGATCCGACGTTGACCGCGCGTCGTTCAGACGACCTACCTCGGCGCGAGCGGCGACGACACTCCGTACGCCATCGCGGTCCAGCCCAAGACCGGTGAAGTGCTCGTCGCGGGCATGACGACCTCGCCTGGCTTTCCCGGCTCCGGGGGAGGCGCACAGCCCTCCTACGCCGGAGGCGACGATTTCTTCGGAGGTGACGGCTTCGTCACCCGGTTTCCGGCGGGCCTCTCCGCGGCGAGCACCGCGTGCGTTTCCGACCCGAACACGCTCTGCCTGAGCGGAGGACGCTACGCGGTCAAGGTCGCCTGGAGCGTCCCATCGCAGCAAAGGAGCGGCGTGGGTACAGCCGTGCCGCTCGGCGCGGACACGGGGTACTTCTGGTTCTTCGACGACGCCAACGTGGAGCTGGTCGTCAAGGTCCTCGACGCGCGAGCGATCAACGGGTACAGCTGGGTCTTCTACGGCGCGCTCTCCAACGTCGAGTACCAGATCACCGTGACCGACACCGACACGGGGGTCATCAAGACCTACGGCAACCCGTCGGGAACGCTCGGGTCCGTCGCCGACACCGCGGCCTTTCCCGACTCGGCCGGTGCCTCGGGCGCCGAGTCTTCCGCCTCGTCGGAATCCCGGGCTCAGATCGAGACTCGCTCGGCCGCCGAGCTCTACTGCGCTCTACGCGGCCCTGACGCAGAAGGCATCACCCAAGGCGGCACCGGCCGGCCCCTGCGAGGCGGGGGGCACCACGCTCTGCCTCAACCTGGCGCGCTTCCAGGTCTCCGTCGATTGGGCGGTGCCCGGCCAAAACAGGTCCGGTCACGGCACGGCCGTGCCGGTCAGCTCCGATACGGGTTACTTCTGGTTCTTCGACGAGACGAACGTCGAGCTGATGCTGAAGGTGCTCGACGGGCGGGGGGTCAACGGCAAGTTCTGGGTCCTTTACGGGGCGCTCTCGAACGTCGAGTACACGATCACGGTCACCGATACGCAGACGTTAAACGTCCGGAAATATGACAACACCAGCGGGACTCTGGCGAGCGTGGCCGATACGTCGGCCTTCTGACGCGCAAGGAGACGATGATGGCCACAGCTTCGTGGGACCGAAAACGCGCGGCGCACCTGTACCGGCGGGCCGGGTTCGGAGGCAAGCCGGAGGAGCTCGATCGCGCCGTCTCTCTGGGGCGCGAAGGGGCCGTCTCGTATCTCGTCGACTACGACCGCATTTCCACCGCCGAACTCGACGCCTATCTCGATCTCTTCGGCTTCGACCTCGCCAATTGGGCGGACGACCAGCTGCTCCGGAACCAGAAGGGCCGGCCTGCCCCGCTGGTGGTTCCTGCGCATGCAGCACGGGCCCCGCCCTCTCCAGGAAAAGATGACGCTCTTCTGGCACAACCACTTCGCGACGTCCATGAACAAGGTGTTCTTTCCGGAGCTGATGTACGCGCAGAACCAGATCTTCCGGAATCTGGGGATGGGGCGCTTCGGAGATCTCCTGCTCGAAGTGTCGCGCGACCCGGCGATGCTCGTCTGGCTCGACAACGAGGTCAACGTCAAGGGCTCCCCCAACGAGAACTTCGCCCGCGAGGTCATGGAGCTCTTCACGATGGGCCACGGCAACTATACGCAGCAGGACGTCACGGAGTCCGCGCGGGCCCTCACCGGATGGACGGTCAACCGCCAACAGCAGTTCCGCTTCTACTACGACCCGTACAATCACGACGACGGCGGCAAGGTCTTTCTCGGACACTACGGCACCTTCCGGCCCGAGGACATCATCGCGATCCTCGGCCAGCGCCCCGAGACGTCCGTCTTCATCAGCCTCAAGCTGGCCCGCCTCTTTCTCGGCGGCGATCCCTTCCCCGACCTCGCGCAGCGTCTCCAGGACCTGTTTGTCTCCACCACGGGCAACATCCGCGAGGTGGTCCGGGAGATCCTCCTCTCCGACGACTTCGACCAGACCGCGGACGCGCCCGACATGATCAAGTCGCCCATCGAGCTCGTCGTGGGCGCGTACCGATCGCTGGGAGCCGAATCGGATGCGGCCGACTACCAGTTCTACTCGAACGCGATGGGCCAGATGCCCTTCTTCCCGCCGAACGTCGCGGGCTGGAAGGGGGGACGAACCTGGATCCAGACACAGGCCTACATCAATCGGATCAGCTTCGCCTACTCGCTGCTCCATCAGTCCGACCGACTGGGCGACGTCGCAGCCTTCGAGAACTTCCGCTGGGACATCGGTCGGTTCTTCGACGGAAGGAGCTTTGCGAGCGCCGACGAGCTCATCGACTATCTCGTCGACCGGCTCGGCATGGTGTCCGCCGTCGGATACGCTGCGGCAGGCGCTGCGCGGCTATCCTCGCCGCCGACGGCGATCCCTTCGTCTGGACGCCCGATTCTCTTCGACTACGACTATCTCGGGCGCGGCGCCCTCTATCTCTTGATGTCGAGCCCGGAGTATCAGCTCCAGTAGGAGAAGCCATGGCCATCGACCGGCGAACCTTGATCACGCGCTCCTGCATGACGGCGGCGGCGCTCGCAGCGCGGCCGCAGCTGGGCGGCGGCGGGAATTTTCCGGGACGCCGCGCGGCCCGAACGGCCGCCGCCTCGGACACGGTCCTCGTCGTCGTGGACATGGCGGGCGGCAACGACGGCCTGAACACGGTCGTTCCGTTTGCCGATCCGGCCTACCAGGCGGCCCGGCGCCGAGTCGGCCTGACCGGCTCGCAGCTGCTTCCGATCGATTCGAAGACCGGCCTCCACCCGAGCCTCTCCCATCTCCACGGCTATCTCGATTCCGGGAAGCTCGCGATCGTTCAGGGCGTCGGATACCCCGGTCAAGACATGTCGCACTTCCGCGGGGACGACATCTGGGAGAAGGCCGTGATGAATGTCGAGGCGGAGTCGACGGGATGGCTCGGCCGCGCCCTCGATCAACTCTACCGGCAGGACGCCGACGCCCTCCATGCGGTCTGCGTGAGCGGCGACGTCGCGGCCTTCCACGGCGATTTCGTCACGACTCCCGTCGTCGGCGACGCGGGCTCGTTCAACTATCCTGCAGGATGATCCCAACCTGACGGCGGCGACCAAGGCTCTGTTCAAGCCCGGCGGTGCGGCCAACCGCGAATACGTCAGCCACATCGGCGAGGTCACGCTCGCGGACACCGAAGCCGTGCAGGCGGCCTTCGCCAGCTACACCTCGACCGTCACCTATCCGGAGGAAACCGGTCTCTACGGTCTGAGGTTGATGGCGGCCGTGCTCCTCGCCGACATCGGCCCGCGAGTCTTCTTCGTGCAGCAGGGGGGCTACGACACGCACACGAACCAGCTCGGCGATCACGAGAAGCTGCTCCTCGATCTGGATCTGTCGCTCGACGCCTTCTACCGCGACCTCGTCGAGCACGGCCAGGACCAGAGGGTCGTCGTGATGACCTACTCCGAGTTCGGCCGGCGCGTCGAGGACAACGGCAGCGGCGGCACGGACCACGGCACCGCGGCGCCCCTCTTCGTGCTCGGCTCGCGCGTCAAGGGCGGTCTCTACGGCGCGCCTCCCTCGCTGACGGACCTCGATCCCGACGGAAACCTGAAGTTCTCGACCGACTTCCGGCAGGTCTACGCATCGGTCCTCGCCAATTGGATCGGCGCGGATCCCGCCGAGGTGCTGTTCGGCAACTACCCGACCATCGCTTTTCTTTGAAGTGATGCCACGATAGGCCGCCTCGGCGCCCTTTGCCTGCTCGGCCTTGCCGTGCTCTTGCCGGCGAGGCAAGGCGCCGCCCAGCAGGCGGACGGCCTCGCCGACTGCACTTCCGAGTCGGTGCTCTGTCTGAACGATGAGCGCTTTCAGGTCGAGGCGACGTGGAGAGACGCCCGATGGCGCCTCCGGCAGCGGGCACGCCGTCGGCCTGACCGAGGAGTCCGGCTACTTCTGGTTCTTCGAGCCGAGCAATATCGAGCTCGTCGTCAAGACGCTGAACGGCTGCGGCAGCGACGGCCACTACTGGTTCTTCGCCGCCGGCCTGACGAACCTCGACGTCACGATCACCGTCACGGATAGGACGACCCGCGACGTCCGGACCTACTCGAATCCCCAGGGGGCCGCCTTTGCGCCCATCCTCGACACGTCCGCGTTCTCGAGCTGCACGACGGTCCCGCTGCTCGTCATGCTCTCGCGGTATCAGTTCTCGCCGGGAGGCCCCGACGGCCCGCCCATCCGGCTCACGGCGGGCGTGACCTACGAGATTACCTTCCGCTCGGCCGACGTCGTGCACGGAGTCTCGGCGATTCCCGTGCTCGGAATCTCTCGGCCAGGACGTCGCCCCCGGGGCCGACTACGTCGTCCGGGTCACTCCGACGCCGGCCCAGCGCGGCCGCTACAACTTCGCCTGCACGCGGGTCTGCGGCGTGGGCCACGGCGGAATGTTCGGAGCGATCGAGGTCGAGTAGCGAGCGCGGAGCCAGGGTCTGGATTCTGTCTGGCTGATGCCCAAACAGGCTCAGCCGGGCCCGGGCTCTACCACCAGAAATCATTTGTAAAGAACCACTTACGAGATTACCGGGCCGAGTTTCTTGATCGCCGGGGGTCGGGATTCGACGATTCCGCGAACACCCCTGTCCCATCGGGCAGGCTAGACTATGGCACCTCAACAAGGAGTAAGGCGTGGAGCCGAGCGGCGGCGTGCTTCGGGAGCGGGCCCGGTGGACGAGCGCAGTCTTTGCGCAAGGGCGCGAAGCGAGTGCAAAGAATGGCGTCTGCACGATCGGAATCCTGCCCGGAGAGGGCATCGGTCCGGAGGTCATCGGCGCGGCGCTGGGCCTGCTGCCGGTCATTGAACGGGCCGGCGGCGTTCGCTTCGAGCTTCGGTTTGGCGGCGAGATCGGACGGGATGCCGAGCGTCTCACGGGCCAGCCAATGCCCGACGGAGTCGTGAAGTTCTGCGAATCGGTCTTCGCAGACGACGGCGCGATCCTGGCGGGTCCTGGTGGCGGGCGGTTCGTTTACGAGCTGCGGCGTCGCTTCGACCTCTTCTGCAAGATCAGCCCTGTTTTCGTCTCGGAAGCCTTCGCCCACCTCGGCCGGCTCAAGGCCGCCGCCGTCCGCGGCACGGATATCCTCATCGTCCGCGAGAACGCCGGCGGCATGTACTTCGGTGAAGCCCGTCAGAGTACACGGTCGGGCGAGGGGCGAGTGTGTGAGCACACCTTTCGCTACAGCGAGCGCGAGGTCCGGCGGATCGTGGAGGTTGGCGCGGTCCTTGCGACACGTCGACGAAAAATGTTGACGGTCGTCGTCAAAGATGGCGGGCTCCCCGCACTGACCGCCCTGTGGCGGGAGACCGCGGAAGACGTGGCCGCCCGTGCCGGATTGCGTGTCGCATTCGTGAACATCGATCTCGTGGCCTACCAGCTGGTCCAGTGCCCGTCGATGTTTGACGTCGTCGTTGCGGACAACCTCTTCGGCGACGTGCTGGCGGACGTCGCGGCGGTGCTCCTCGGCTCGCGCGGCCTTTCTTACTCGGGCAACTTCTCGGCGCAGGGGGCCGCTGTCTACCAGACCAACCACGGTGGGGCAGCGGACATCGCCGGTGAAGACCGCGCGAACCCGATCGGCCAGATCCAGTCGCTGGCGATGATGCTGCGCGAAAGTTTCGGCCTCTGGCGGGAGGCCGCGTGGATCGAGCAGGGTGTCGAGGAGGTCCTCCGTCTGGGCTTTCGCACGTTCGACATGGCCGAGGAAGGCACCTCCCTCGTCGGGACGAGGGAGGTGGGCGAACGCATTGCGTCGGCAGTGGAACAGATTGCGCACCCCTCGCGGCGATGAGGCCGCTCCTTCTCCTGGTTGACCTGCAGAACGATTTTCTCGGCGCGCCTGGCCTCGAGCCCGCCGCCGGCGAAGTCATCGAGCAGGCGACGCGTCTGCTCTCCGGGGCCCGCGCTCTCGGCATCGCGGTCGTCCACGCGATGACGACGGTCGACCGGGCGCGCGACGATCGGATGCCCCACTGGAAGGCACTCGAGCGGTGGACGTGCGTCCGCGGCACGGTCGGGCATGATCCGCCCGCATCCCTGCAGCCGGGAGAGGCCGAGAGAGTCGTTGACAAGACCGACTTTTCCGCCTTCTCCACCGGCGAGCTCGACAGGATCCTGTCCGCCATCCAGCCCGACACGCTCATCGTGGCCGGTGTCCATCTCCACGGCTGTGTGCGCGCCACGGTGCTCGACGCATACGCGCGCCGCCTCGAGGTCCTGGTGGCGGAGGACGCGGTCGGGAGCGACGATCCGATCCACGCCGCAATCACCGAGCGATACCTCGAGGGCCGCGCCGTGCGCTTCGTGCCGGTCGAGGCAATTCTTCGCCGGTGCGGGAGCGGTGCGGCGGTCCTGGCCGTACAGGGGGAACGGCTGCCGGCCGCGGTGATCGGGGGACGTGCGCTCCGGCCCTCCGCGGTTCCCGAGATCGTTCACTTCGCGCCGCGCCGGCGCGACCGTCAACTCTTCCGCGTTCCCGCTGCCGGCCAGGCAGAGGCTTCCGCGGCGGTGAGCGCCGCCGGCGAGGCTCTGCACGGCTGGGCCTCCGCGGGCTACGCCGCGCGCGTGGCGTGTCTGAAGCGGCTGGCGGAGAAGCTCGAGTCGGAAGCGGAGCCGCTGGCGCGGGAGATGGCGGAGGACGTCGGCAAGCCCCTGCAGCTGGGGCGGGCCGAGGTCCGGCGCTCGGCCGGGCTTCTGCGCTCCATCGCGGCCGCGGAAGAGACCGTGTCCCTGCGCTGTGGACCGGGCTCCTTCGCACGACGGCGCCCGCTCGGAGTCGTCGCGGTCGTGACACCCTGGAACAATCCGATCGCCATTCCGATCGGCAAGATCGCGCCGGCCCTCGCCTTCTCGAACGCCGTCGTGTGGAAGCCCGCGCCGGCGGCTACGCGAATCGCCCTGCATCTGCTGGCGCTTCTGCGGCAGGCCGATGTGCCGAGTGGCGTGGTCGGCCTTCTTGCGGGCGACCGTGCGACGGCCGGCGCTCTGATGCGCACTTCCGGGGTCGAAGGCGTTTCGATCTCGGGCTCGTCACGGGCCGGCTGGGCCGCCCAGGAGATCTGCGCCGCCCGCCGCATCCCGCTCCAGGCGGAGCTGGGCGGCAATAACGCGGCGATCGTCTGGCAGGGCGCCGATTTGCCGCGCGCAGCCTCGCTCATCGCGAGGGGCGCGTTCTCCTTCGCCGGGCAGCGATGCACCGCCAACCGGCGGGCGATCGTCGATGCGCGCGTGTACGACGAATTTTGCGGCGAGCTCGTCGCCGCGACCGAGCGCACGCGGTGCGGCGATCCGCTGGAGCCGGAGACCGAAGCGGGGCCGCTTCTCTCCGATGCGGCGTGCCGGCGTGTTGCCGCGGTCCTGGAGCGCGCGCGGGAGAGCGCGGTCTCGATTCTTGCGCCGCACTCCGGGGCTCCGGCGTTCGGCGCGCTGCGGGAGATCGGGGCTTACCATCCGCCGACGCTCGTCCTCGGCGCCGCGCCGGGCAGCGAAATCGTCGGCGAGGAGACGTTCGGGCCGGTTCTCGTGGTCCAGCGGGCGGCCGACTTTTCCGAGGCGCTCGCGCTCTGCAACGGCGTTCGGCAGGGCCTCGTGGCGGCCCTCTTCGGCGGATCGGCGGAGCAACGCAGCTCGTTTCTGGAGCAGGCCCGCGCCGGAATCCTCAAGCTCGACGAGGCCACCGCCGACGCCGACGCCTTCGCTCCGTTCGGCGGCTGGAAAGCGTCCGGCATCGGTCCGCCGGAGCACGGGCCGGGGGCGCGGGAGTTCTTCACGCGCTCGCAGGCCGTGTACGGGGCGACGTGATGTCCGGCGCCGAGTCTCGGCGCATTTCTCCCGCGCGCCGGCTACCGGCCCCTGCCACAGGCGGGATCGAGCAATCGGTGGCGCGCCGATTCGAGGGCGTCGTCCGCGCCCACCCGGATCGGGTTGCGGTGCGTGCGTCAGGTCAGCACTGGACGTACGCAGAGCTCAACGCGACCGCCAATCGAATTGCCAGGGGCCTGCAGGCCTTCTCCGACTCGGGTCGTCCGGTCGCGCTGTGGCTCCCTGCCGGAGCGACCCTCTTTGCGGCGATGCTCGCCACGCTCAAGGCGGGCCGTTTCTATGTGCCGCTCGACCCTGCTCTCGGGCCTGGACGGCTGCACGCCATCCTCGGCGAGGCGGACGCGGCCGTGATCCTGACGGACCGAGGCGGCGCCGCCGACGCCGCACGAATGGGAGCTGAGGCGGCGCGGATCGTGCGAGTCGAAGAGATCGCCACCCACGGCCCGTTCGACGATCTCGGCATGGCCGTCTCGCCGGACGACCTCGCGTACGTCCTGTTCACTTCCGGCTCGACGGGCAGGCCAAAGGGAGTCATGCAGAGCCATCGCAACCTTCTGCACAACGTCCTGAAGCTGTCGGACGGCCTCGGAATCGTGCCGGACGACCGGCTGACCCTGCTGTCCTCCTGCAGCTTCGGCGCCTCCGTCTCGGACGTCTACGGCGCGCTCCTCAACGGCGCGGCCGTTTGCCCCTTTTCACTGCCGGAAGGCGGGCTGCTGCGTCTCCGGCTTTTTCTCGTGGAGGAAGGAATCACGATCCTCCATTGCGTCCCGAGCCTCTTCCGACAGCTCGCCGCTTCGCTCGATGGCAGCGAGGATCTCTCCCGCCTGCGCCTGATCAAGCTCGGCGGCGAGCCGGTGCTCTCCTCGGACTTCGACCTGTATCGGGAGCGTTTCCCGAGAACCTGCCTCTTTCACGTCGGCCTCGGCTCGACCGAAATGAACGTGATTCGGCAGTGGTTCGCCGATCACGATTCGGTGTGTCCGACGCCGATCGCGCCGCTCGGGTACGCCGTCGACGGGACCGAGGTCCTGCTGCTCGACGAGGTGGGCGTCCCGACATCCGCGGACACGGGGGAGATCGCCATCGTCTCACGCACGCTCGCGCTCGGGTACTGGAAAAGACCCGATCTGACAGCGGAGGCGTTCGTCCCGGTCCCCGGCCGCGAGGGCACGCGAATGTTCCGGAGCGGAGACCTCGGCCGGCTGCTGCCCGACGGCTGCCTCCTGTATGTCGGTCGCGCGGACTCACGAATGAAGATCCGCGGTCACTGGGTCGAGCTCATGGAAATCGAAGCGGCCGTCAACGCGCTCCCGGGAGTCCGCGAGGCCGCCGTCGCGGCCCGCGAAGGCCCGGGCGGGGTTCGGCTGATCGCGTACGTGGTCGCGTCGGGCCCGGACCGTCCCGAAGGGGCTGCAATGCGCCAGGCCCTTTCAGAGCAGCTCTCGGAGTGGATGGTCCCCGCTCTGTTCCTCTTCGTGGACGCGCTTCCAAGGACCGCGACCGGCAAGATGGACCGCAACGCGCTTCCCGTACCGGACACGTCTCGGCCGGAGCTCCAGGGCACCTTCGTCCCGCCTCGAAACTCGGTCGAGGCGAAGATCGCCCGAATCTGGCGCGAGATCCTGGGCCTCGAGAGGGTCGGAATTCACGACAACTTCTTCGATCTCGGCGGACACTCGCTGCTGGCCGCTCAGCTTGCGGCGCAAGTCGAGAAGCAGCTCGGCCGGCAAGTGGCGTTGGCGACGATTTTTCGGGCTCCCACGGTCGCGGAGCTGGCTGAGATGCTCCGGGAGAGGAGGGACTCAAGGCGCCCGCTCCCTTCACTCGTCGCGATCCAGCCGAAAGGGACGAGACCCCCGTTCTTCTGCGTCCACGCAATCGGCGGAATCGTCTACTTCCGGCAGCTCGCCCTGGTCCTTGGTCTGGATCAGCCCTTCTACGGGCTCCAGGCCCAGGGTCTGGATGGAAAACGACGGCCCTACGAGACCGTCGAAGAGATGGCGGCGCACTACCTTCGTGAAGTCCGCGAATTTCAGCCGAAAGGGCCGTATTACCTGGGCGGCCATTCCTTCGGCGGAAAAGTCGCCTTCGAGATGGCCCGGCGGCTGCGGGCGGAGGGCGAGAGGATCGGCCTTGCTCGCTTTCTTCGATGCGGCGAATTTTCCTTCCCAGGACCGCTCGACCGACGCGTCTCGAGTTTGCACGTCGAGGACGCGGATCCACCTCGAAGCCTTGAAGAAGACTCGGTGCGAGGGAGAAGCCCTCGTATCTGCTTCGGCGAGCGCGAACCCTGCTACTGCTCATGGTCCGTGCTCTCGTGCGCGTTTACGACGCGTTTTTCCGCCCCTTGCGAACGGCAGAGCGTGAGGTCCTCGAGGCGAATCATCGGGCAGCCGATCGGTATGTTCCCGAAGTTCTATGAAGGCCGAGTGACGCTTTTCCGAGCGAAGGATCGCTGGAAGGGCCCCTACCCAGCAACGGTCGCTACCCCGCACCTGGGATGGGTCGAGCTCTGCGGCGAAGACGTCGAGGTTTACGAGGTTGCGGGCGACCACTCCTCGGTCATGGACGAAGAGGCGAACGTCAAGGCGCTCGGCGAAAGACTCGCGGCGTGCCTTCACAGGGCCCAGGACTCCCAGTCGTCCGAGAGGTAGACACCGCACGAAGACGACGAAGCCCTGGCGCGGACAATTTCGCGGGCTTCCAAAGGTTCCGCCGACTCGTTCGCGGCGGCGGTCCCAGGTCTCCTAGGCGTGGCCCATTGCGGCCATGCGCTTCTTCATCTCTTCCGGCGAGACATCTTCAATGTGCGTCCCGACGTACCACTGGTGCCCGAACGGGTCCTCGATTCCGCCCATCCGGTCGCCATAGAACTTGTCCTCGACGGGCCGCTCCAGTTTCGCTCCGGCGGCGACGGCGCGTTCGACCGTCCTGTCGACGTCCTCGACGTAGAGCAGAAGCGACAACGGCGTGCCGCCCACCGCCCTGGGCGAGCGGGCATTCATTTCGGGATTCTCGTCGGCGAGCATGATGTACGAGTCGCCGATCTTGATCTCCGCGTGGCCGATCCGGCCTCCGGGAGCCGGCATCCGCACCACCTCGATCGCGCCGAACGCCTTGTTGTAGAACTCGATCGCTGCGGCGGCGCCGTCCACGATCAGGTACGGCGTCACGCTGTGGTAGCCCTCGGGAATGGGTTTCACTTTGCCTGCCATCGGTCGGCTCCTTTCACGAAGGATTGGAAATCTACACCCTCTCGACGCCCCGCGGCGTGAGAAGAGTCGTGGTTCACAGCGAACTTACAGCCGGATGAAGCAGCGCGCCAGGGGCGGCCACGGGAGGAGTGAGCATGCTGACGGTGCAGGGTATGCCGTGCAGTCCTTCGGCGGTCCGGGCACGTGTGAAAGGCGGTGTGAATGTCCGGCCTGACCGTCCTCGCGGTAATTCGAGTAACCTTCGGTCGCCTCTCCCGTATTCACTCGAAGGAGCATGGTCGCTTTCTGGCAGGATCTCCGGCACGCCGCGCGAATGCTCGGCAGAAGCCCCGGCGTCCCCGCGATCATGGTCCTCACGCTCGCACTGGCCATCGGTGCGACCACCGCAATTTTCAGCGTTGTCTACGGGGTGTTGCTGCGGCCTCTGCCGTACCCCGATTCGAACCGGATCATGGCCATCTTCGAAGTCACCTCGAAGGGCAGGCCGTCGCGCCTTGCGGATCCGAATTTCGACGACTTTCGCGATCAAAACCGCAGCTTCCAGATGATTGCGAAGTACAGCGACGACTTCGTGTCCGTTTCGGGGGCTTCGCAGCCGACGCGCACGTTGGCGGCGCACGTCTCGCCCCGCTTCCTCGAAGTCTTCGGCATCCATCCGATTCTCGGAAGGGCTTTCGCCGCCGGCGACGCGAAAAAAGGGGCCGCTCCCACCGCTGTCGTCAGCCATGGTTACTGGAAGCAGCAACTCGGATCACCGCAGGATCTCTCGCGGGCGCACCTGAAAATCGATGGCACGGTCTTCTCCGTGGTCGGCGTGCTCCCCGCCGGATTTCGCTTTCCCGCAGACGCGGATCTGTGGCTCCCGGCCGACCTGGATGGTGAAAACCCGAGCCGGACGTCGCATAACTACAGCGCCGTCGGGCGCCTCCGCGGCGGTGTGACGGTCGAGCAAGCGAATCGAGACATCAGCGCGATTGCGCGTCGAATTCACGACGGATCGAGCGAGCAGGGCGACTATCTCCTCAAGGATGGAATGGTCGTCCCGCTGCAGGACGCGATCACGGGCAGGGCTCGCGCGGCACTGCTGATTCTACTCGGCGCGGTGGGATTCTTGCTGCTGGTGGCATGCGCGAACGTGGCGAATTTGCTCCTGGCACAAGCGTCGGTGAGGGAGCGGGAGCTCGCCATTCGCAGCGCCCTCGGCGCTGCGCGCGGGCGGCTGATCCGTCAGTTCCTCACCGAAGCATTCCTGCTCTCTCTGGCCGGCGGCGGCCTTGGCGTCCTGGGAGCGCTCGGGGGCGTGGCGGGATTGGTTGCGCTGGCACCGGATAATCTGCCGCGCCTGGACAGCGTCTCCATCAGCATTCCGGTGCTCGTGTTCGCGTTCCTCCTTTCCACCGCGGTCGCCGCAGGCCTGGGAGCGATCACCGCCGTGCGCGCGACGTCCGGGGACCTGCGCAAGGGCCTCGTGGAAGGCGGGCGCGGACAAGCGGGGTCGCAAGGCAGCCAGCGCGTCGGCCGTGTCATCGTGGCGGCGCAGATCGCGATCACATTGGTTCTCGTGGTCGGAGCGGGATTGCTCGGGCGCAGCCTGATGAAGGTGCTCGAAGTGAACCCCGGTTTCCGCGTGGACCACATCGTCACGATGGACGTCTCGCTCCCGTGGGTGGACGATCCGAGAGCAAAGGCGGGCCAGGCGATCTTCTTTTCGAATCTGATTGATCGGCTCAAACAAATCCCGGGCGTGCGCAAGGTTGGAGCGACGAGCGGCCTGCCGCTGGCGGAGGGAGGCCTTCCCGACGGAATGTTTCTCCTCATGACCCCGAACGAGGTCCCCAGGACGATGGATGGTCTGGGTGCGCTGTTCCAGCAAAAGGAACGTATTGGCAATGCGGATTTCTGCGTTGCCACGGACGGATACTTCCAGGTTCTCGGAATTCCGCTGATTCGAGGGCGAATCTTCGACGAGCGCGACGGCCCGAATTCTCCGCACGTTGCCGTGATCAGCGAATCGCTTGCGCGCGACCGCTGGCCGGGTCGGGACCCGATCGGCCACACCATCGAGTTTGGAAACATGGATGGCGACTTGCGATTGCTGACGATCGTCGGAGTCGTGGGCGACACCCACGAATATGGCCTCGACGTGCCACCGCGACCAACCCTTTACGTGAATTTGTTCCAGCGGCCGCGCGCGGCGATCACCCTGACGATGCTGAGCGATGCCGACACGCGGTTGGTCACATCGGCGGCGCGAGGAATCCTCCAGGACCTCGACCCGGAGATTCCGGCGAGGTTCCGGACGTTTCCGGAAGTGTTGTCCGCTTCGCTGGGCTCGCGGCGATTCAACGTCATTCTCATCGGGTTCTTCGGAATCACCGCGCTGCTGCTCGCAACGGCGGGGGTGTTTGGCGTGATGGCCTATTCGGTCAGCCGCCGCACGCGCGAAATCGGCGTGCGTGTCGCGCTCGGTGCGGGCTCCGGCGACGTTTTGAAGTTGATCCTGGGCCAGGGATTGCGCACGATCTTCATCGGGGTGGCGATTGGCATTGGCGGGTCTTTGGCCCTGACGCGCACCGTGGAGTCGTTGCTCTTTGGCGTGACGGCCACCGATCCACTGACTTTCGGCGGGGTGACACTGCTCCTCGTTGGGGCGGCACTGCTGGCCTGTTACGTTCCGGCGCGGCGGGCCACGAAAGTCGACCCAATGGTTGCGTTGCGGTACGAGTAGCGGCTTCGAGCGTCGTGCCATTGGCCCGCCGGTAAATTGGCTCGAACCGTGAGAGTCCGCCACGTCCGCTTCCCACCGATGGCGGCGCGGCCGTATGCTTGCTTCAACTGGAGGGAGGTATCCATGCAGAGCGAGAGAAGGGGCCCCCGGGTTCTGGGCCTGGCGTCGGTCGCGATTCTGTGTGCGGGGGTCGGTACGGCTCAGCTCCCGAGCGAGCCCAGCCCGCTCCCGACGACGACTCAAGCGCCCAGCCAGTTCGGGACCTTGAAGTATACGATCACAACGATCTCGGCGCTGTCTTTCAGTGGCGAGTCGTACATCCCCGTCGCCCCGCTGAGTCGAACCGGCAGGATCAATGTCATTCAGCACTTTTATGCGATGCTCGAAGTTCCCTCGGGCGTCATCATCGACTACCTCGGCCTCAACAATTTCAACGACGGGACTCCGGGGGTGATCAGCGTCACCCTGTGGAGGCGCACGATACTTGGCGCGACCCCGTTTCTTGGGTCTGTCTCAAACTCGCCTCACGCCTCCTGGGCGACGGACGAGAATTCAACACCTGCCGGGATTGAGACCGATTCCCAACCCCTGATCCTGGACGTTGCAATTGCCGCCAGTCCCAACAACCAATACTTCGGATTTGTGGAGGCTCGGTGGCGTCGTACGGTGAGCCCCGCGCCCGCCATCGCGTCCTTCACCGACGTCCCGACGACATATGTCTTCTTCCAGGCGATTGAGGCACTGTTTGCCGCCGGGATCACGGCCGGGTGCCAGGCGAATCCGCTGCGCTACTGCCCCGATAGCCCTGTGACGCGAGCCCAAATGGCGGTCTTCCTGGCCAAGGCACTCGGGCTCTGACGCCACGCGAAGCGTTCATTCCTTGGTCCGGCAGGGGGTTCGCGTCGCGGCCGTTTGCGAGTGTGTGACGAGACCGTATTGCGAGAAGTGCACGTTTCTCGCGCGGCTGACGCAAGGGGTAGGGCCGAAGGCCCGCCTCTCCGACCGAGTGGCTGCGGTGGGGCGGGAGCGCCCGGGTCGCGACTCGATGCAGCGTCAAGTCCTGGCGCGAAACCCGAGTGATTCCCGGGCGTATTGTCTCCAGGAGGTACTCATGTGTCTTCGCCCTATGGCAATTCTGGCCATGCTGCTGTCATCCACGCTTGTTTCGCAAGCCCGCACCGCTGCGCGAAGTCAACGGTGGCACCCTGATCTCGACGGCCGACCCCGCCGCTTCGTTCGTGCTCGACAAGTCATTTCATTACGCCGGCGGCCAGTCCATTGACATCCTGAAGGTTGCCGCAGCAGAGCAATATTTCTTCATCGACGCCGCGGCCGATCAGTCGATCCGCCGCTTCTATTGGATCCAGTTCGAGCACTATTATCCGAACAACAAAGAGAGCTACGACTATTCGGGAATGGAGCAGAAGCCGTTGGCAATCGGACGTCTCGCATTCATGGGCGATGTCAGGGTGAGCCCAGATTACTTCACCATGGATGATCGTCCCGGCTCCGACTCCAAAGCCGCCGCGGACTTCCTCCGCGCCAAGGGCTTCAAGCTCGATGGCGCCTTCGTCACTCTTCGTCTCTTCCATCTTCCAGACGCCACCAAGCGCCGGGAACTCATGATCATTTACGGAGAGGTCCTCCCGAAGGGCGCATCCGAGGAGTCGGTCACATCGGGAATCACGGGGCGCGCGCAGGCGAACATCAAGGTGCCTTGAGTCACAGGCGGGAACGTTATGATCCTCACCTTTCGGAGATGAAGGAATGAGGACGTCCCTTGCGAACTCGAATCGGCTGACGGCGGCTGCGCTCGCACTTGCGGGACTGGCTGGCCTGGGCGCGGCCGCGGCTCTTCCCGACGAGGATCCCTTCCAGTGGCTCGAGGACGTGCAGGGGGAGAAGGCTCTCGCCTGGGCCCGGGAGCGCAACGCGAAGACGCTCGCGGTCCTGGAGAGCCCGGCCGGAGTACAAACCCATCTACGCGCGGACGCTCGAGATCCTGGACTCGAAGGAGAAGATCCCGACGCCCGAGCTCCTCGGCGAGACCGTCTACAACTTCTGGAAGGACGATGCGCACGAGCGCGGGATCTGGCGGCGCACGACGCTGGCGTCCTACCGCGCGGCCGCCCCGCAGTGGGAGACGGTGCTCGACGTCGACGCGCTCGCCAAGGCGGACGGCAAGCCCTGGGTGTTCCACGGGGCGACCTGTCTCCCGCCCGCGTACGAGCGATGCATGATCAACCTCTCGCCCGGCGGCTCGGACACCCACGTGTACCGCGAGTTCGACACGAGGACGAAGGGCTTCGTGCCCGGCGGCTACTCCCTCCCGGAAGCCAAGTCGAGGGTGGCCTGGCGCGACGAAAACACGCTCTGGGTCGGCACGGACTTCGGGCCGGGATCGATGACGACCTCCGGGTATCCCCGAATCGTGAAGCTCTGGAAGCGAGGCGCGCCGCTCTCGGAGGCAAGGACGATCTACGAGTGCCAACCCGAGGACGTGGCTGCGTCCGGAGGAACCGAGATCCTGAGCGACGGCCGCTTCGACCTCGTCACGCGCGTTCCGGCGTTCTTCCGGCAGGAGACGTTTCTCTACGTCGGCGAGCGCCTGGTCAAGCTGGATATTCCGGAGGACAGCGAAGCGCGCATCGTGTTCCACGGCCGGCTCCTCTTCTCCTTGCGGAGCGACTGGACCGTGGACGGAAAGACCTACCGCGAAGGCTCTCTTCTGGCCGCGCCGCTCGAAGAGCTGGGGCGCGGAGAGCGCCGGCTGGATGTGCTCTTTGAGCCGAGCGCGCGCGTCTCGCTGGGCGCCGTCGAGCGCACGCGCGAGCGCGTGCTGCTCCAGACGCTCGACAACGTGAGGAGCCGCCTGGCGGCGGCCTCGCTCGACGACGGCGCCTGGAGGCGGACCGAGATCCCGGCGCCCGGGCTCGGCACGGCGGAGCTGTCGGCCATGAACGACTGGTCGGAGAGCTACTTCTTCACGTACGAGGACTTCACGACCCCTCAGTCCCTGTGGCTCTCCCAGAACGGCGGCAATTCGGACAAGGTAAAGACGATGCCCGCGTTCTTCGACGCGACCGGTATGACGACCGAGCAGCTCGAGGCGACCTCGAAGGACGGCACGAAGATTCCTTACTTCGTCGTCCGGCCGAAGGGGGTGAAGTCGGACGGGACGGCCCCGACGCTTCTCTACGCCTACGGCGGTTTCGAGGTCTCCGAGGTCCCCAGCTACAGCGGAGTCATTGGCTCCGCGTGGCTCTCGCGCGGGGGCGTGTACGTCCTCGCGAACATTCGCGGCGGCGGGGAGTTCGGTCCCGCCTGGCACAAGGGTGCGGTGAAGGACAAGCACATCCACAATTTCGAGGACTTCTCGGCGGTCGCGCAAGACCTCGCGGCGCGAAAGATCACGTCGCCTCGACACCTCGGGATCATGGGCGGCTCCCAGGGCGGTCTCCTCGTCTCCGGAACGCTCGCGCTGTACCCGGACCTCTTCCATGCCGTCGTCGCGCAGGTGCCGCTGGCCGACATGCGGCGGTTCAGCCATCTCCTGGCCGGCGCGAGCTGGATGGCGGAGTACGGCGATCCGGACAAGCCCGAAGACTGGGCATACATCCAGACATGGTCGCCGTACCATCTCCTCAGGCCCGACGCGAAGTACCCGACGCCGTTCTTCTGGACGAACACCCGCGACGACCGCGTGCACCCGGCCCACGCCCGCAAGATGGTCGCGAAGCTGGAGGAGCAGGGTCACGCGGTCTATTACTTCGAAAACACCGAGGGCGGGCACGGCAGCGGCGCGGTGAACAAGCAGACGGCGCAGGTCACGGCGCTGCAGTATGCGTACCTGTGGATGATGCTGCGCTGACTCCCGGGCAGATCAAGTCGGCGGCGGTGCAGGGACTTGAAGGCGGGTGAAAGCCTCGAATTCCTTCGGAAATCCGGGCAAGTGTGGATGCCGGCGACCCGATCGGGTGCGTGAGGACCGGCCGCCCACCCGTCAACGAGGCCTCCTCACTGAGCAGGAGCCTCCACGCGCGCCGTTTCCGGGATGCGCTCTCGAGAATCCGCGCGGGGGCGGCCAGCCCATCGCCTCCCCCTGGGCCGCCAAATGCCTTACCCGATTGAGCCGGCAGGCCCCTTCCTACCTGTACCGAGGGACAGGTATAATGGAGGCTCTTGAAACAAGGGATTCGTCTCACCGACGTGAAATGCGTCTGCGGCACCGCCCTCCGCGTCCGGTGGAGCCCTGTCTCAAGCCGGAGCATCAGCAAGTACAAGGTCCGGTGCCCGCGGTGCGAGGCCGTGCGACCCGCCCTCGGCTCGATCGTCGAAGTCTCGCAGTACCACGATGGCAGATGGGAACGTCTCGAAGCTGCGGAGTGGGGAAGCCCACCCTGGCGCGGGCGGCCGATCGCGGCTCGCTGATCGAGGCGGTGGCCTTGACCGCGATCGGGGCATCGCGGAAACCACCGCTTCCGCCGCCAGGATCAAACGGCGGCGCCACTTCCTCTCAGCCACGCCCTCTCGAGCGATATTCATTTGCCTTCACGCAGAGAGGCGAGATCCGTGCCAGAGATCGGCGACCCCAATTACTCGATAGGAAATGTGATTGCCGGCGCGGCGCTCCTGCATATGAGCGGTTTCGCGAACTGACTGTCCGCTTCCGAACAGGCCGCTAGTCTTTCTTCGGAGAAGCGGCCGGCCACTTCTCCGGCGCCGCGTCGAACTGTTGTTTGTGGTCAGCGGAGCAGAAATAGTAGGTCTTGCTCTTGAGCGCGGACCTCGGAGCCGTCGCCGGATCGACTTCCATCTCGCATACGGGACAGAGAGGATGGGCGTCGGTGGAGACGAGTCGTTTCGCGTAAATGGCGTTCGAATCGGCTTTCATCCATCCCTGGCCCTGGTACTCCATCTGGTAGGCGGTGTCGCTCGCCACCTTGCGGCCGAAATACCTTTCCACGATGTGAAGGGCCAGGTCGATTCCGGATGTCAGGCCGCCCGCGCTGGCGAGGCTGCCCTCGTCGACGAAGCGAGCTCCGCGCCGGACTTGGATGTCCGGAAATTGCATCGCGAAGGTCTTGTAAGACGAGTGGTGGGTGGTAGCGGCCTTTCCCGACAGGAGGCCGGCGCCCGCCAGGAGGAAGGCGCCGGTGCACACCGACATCGTGACGTCGGCGCTCGTCGCCGCCTTGCGAATCCAGTCCTGCGCTCCAGGGCTGCCTTTTTGAGCCGGAATCACGATGACTTTCGGTGGCGGCGCATCCTGGAACGTGTAGTCCGGCACGACCTGAAGGCCCCCCGAAGCTCGGATGGGCTTCGTGGTTTCGGACACCGTATAGAGGCGAAAGGGCATCTGGTCGTCCATGTCCGCGCCGCGCGACGGCACGTAGACGTCCTGGAAGACCTCCCAGGGTCCCGCGAAATCGATCATCACCGCGCCCTCCGAAAGGAGAAAGGCGACGGGGATGCTGCCGCGTGCGGGTGCTTTCAGGGGGGGTGCGAGCGCGGGGGACGGGTTTTCAGCGCCTTTCGCCGCGCCGGCGGTTCTCCCGGCCGCGGGGGTCTGTCCGAAAACCGAACGCGGCAACGCCGCAAGGATTCCGGCCGTCGCCGATGCCGCCAGGAATTCTCTTCGCTTCATGTCGTCCCTCCTGTCGATTGACTACAAGAGTTACGACGGGCTCTGCAGAAAGTTCTCCCAAGATGTCAGGCCGCTCGGTTGCTAGTCGTTGGCGCCGACCCTTGCCGAAATCGTCAAGTTCCTGAAGGACTCTCTTGCTCCGGGTCACAGGGCCGCGGCAACGCTGACGACTCGGGCGCGGACATGACCTGTCCACCATTTCAGGAGCGCCGACCGGCACCGTGCAGCGGTCCGCAAGCGCGACGAGTATCGTTCCCGATAGCGGATGCGACTCTCACGTGGTTTCGGGCGGCCCCGCCCAGACTGCTCCCCACGACATAGAATCGACGCAGCGGTCATCCGATGGCACTTTCAGCCGGGACCCGTCTCGGTCCTTACGAGATCTTGTCGCCGATCGGCGCGGGCGGGATGGGTGAGGTGTACAAGGCTCGGGACGCGCGGCTGGGGCGCGACGTGGCCCTCAAGGTACTGCCGGAGGCGGTAGCCCTGGACCGGGACAGGCTGTTGCGTTTCGAGCAGGAGGCGCGAGCGGCCTCGGCGTTGAACCATCCCAACATCGTGACGGTCTACGAGATCGGGCGGGAGGGCGAGTCGGCTTACATCGCGATGGAGCTGGTCGACGGCAAGACGCTGCGGGAGCTCGAGGCCTCGGGGCCGCTGCCCGTGCGAAGGGTTCTGAGCGTGTCCGCGCAGATCGCCGAGGGCCTGGCGAAAGCGCACGCGGCTGGGCATCGTGCACCGGGACCTGAAGCCCGAGAACGTGATGGTGTCGAAGGACGGGTTCGTGAAGATCCTGGACTTCGGCCTGGCGAAGCTGGTGGAGCCGGAGTCGGGGAGAGGTGTCGGCGATGCCGACGCTGGTCCAGCCGGAGACGCACCCCGGGACGGTGATGGGGACGGTGGCCTACATGTCGCCGGAGCAGGCCTCGGGCGAGGCGCTCGATTTCCGGTCGGACCAGTTTTCGCTGGGGTCGATCGTCTACGAGATGGCGACGGGGCAGAAGGCGTTCCAGAGGAAGACGGCCGCCGAGACGATGTCGGCGATCATCCGGGAGGAGCCGGAGGCGGTTGCCAAGCTCCGTCCCGACCTGCCGCTGCCGGTGCGGTGGATGCTGGACCGGTGCCTGGCCAAGGAGCCCGAGGAGCGGTACGCCTCGACGCGGGATCTGGCGCGGGACCTCGCCAGCGTGCGCGACCACATCTCGGAAGTCACCAGCGGCTCAGGGGCCCTGCTCGCCACGACGGCGCGGCCGCGCCGGCGTGTCCCCGCGCTGCTCGCCGGTGTTGCCTTGCTCGCCGCGGCACTGGGCGCCGGCTGGTTCGCTCGAGGCCGCCTGAGCGCCGCGCCGGAGGCCCCCCGCTTCACGCGGCTGACCTTTCGACAGGGCGCGATCGGCAACGCCCGCTTTGCGCCGGACGGCCGGACGATCGTGTACGGAGCGAGATGGATCGGCGACCCGCCGGGTACGCGGCTCTACCGAACCCAGGTCGGCAGCCCCGAATCCGCGAAGTTCGATTTCGAGGGAGACATCCTCGCGATCTCGCCATCGAACGAGATGGCGATCCTCGTCATTCCGGTCGGGCAGCCCTCCGGGACGCTCTCCCTGGTCCCGATGTCGGGAGGGACCCCCCGGCAGGTTCTCGAGGATGTCGCCTACGCGGGGGCCGACTTTTCCCTCGACGGAAAGGACCTTGCCGTCGTCCATGTCGTCGAGGGACAAGCGCGTCTCGAGTATCCCGTCGGAAAGGTTCTTGTTCCCCGGGGGGCCGATACGCTGCGCGTGTCGCGGGACGGCCGGTCCGTCGCCCTCTCGGAGGAGAAGGGCAGCGCCTGGGCGATCGCCGTCGTCGATCGGCAGGGAGGGGCGCACCGGATTCTCTCGGAAGGCTGGAGCGCCGTGTTCGGCGTCCCGTGCTGGAGCGCCAGCGGCCGCGAGGTGTGGTTCACGGCGCCGGAACAACCGGGCAAACCGACCGCGCTGTGGGCCGTGGACCTCTCGGGCAAGCGGCGGCTCCTGATGCGCGTGCCTGGCAGTCTCGAGCTCGACGACGTATCGCCGGAAGGGCGGGTACTGCTCGGTCATCACAGCAGCTCGCGAGTCGTGCGGTTCGCCTCGACGTCCGAACCCGAGGGGCGCGAGCTCTCCTGGCTCGACGACTCCTGGCTTGCCGACCTGTCCTTCGACGGCAGGACCGTTCTGCTGAACGAAGCCGGAGAAGGCAGCGGATCACTGTCCGTCGCTTATCTGCGGGGCACGGACGGGTCGCCGGCCGTCAAGCTCGGCGACGGCGAGGGATTTGCGATTTCTCCCGACGGCAGGTGGGTCCTTGCGCAGAGCCTGCCCTCTACCGGGAAGGCGGAGACGCTGTTCCTCCTTCCGACCGGCCCGGGACAGGCGCGGACGCTCGCAGGAGAGTTTGCCGAGTACGACTGGGGGGCGTGGCTTCCGGACGGCAGGAGCGTCGTGTATTCCGCGCGGGGGAAGGGAGGAGACTCACGCCTCTATGTCCAGGCGGTCCCGGAAGGCAAGCCGCAGGCCATCGGGCCGGAGAGACTGATGCTCGCGCAATTGACCAGCCCGGTTTCGCCGGACGGAAAATACGTGATCGGCATCCGCCGCGGCCAGGCGCTCCTCATCCCCCTGAACGGAACCGGCGAATCGCGGGTCCTGCCGGACCTCTCGCCGCCCGGTGATCGGATCGTTCAGTGGGGCCAGGATTCGCGCCATCTCTACGTCTTTCGGCGGGGAGAGAGGCCCGCCAGAGTCTCGTTGTACGAGATGGAGACAGGCCGCCGGCGGCTCTGGAAGGAAATCCCCTTCGACGCCACCATCCAGGGAATCCAGGTTCGCGTGGCGCCCGACGGCAGAGTGTGGGCGTACGGGGGCAGCCGGATCCTCGGCGAGCTATACGTCGTCGACGGGTTGCGCTGACCGTAGTCTGCGGGCGGTCTGGCGGCGCCGGCCCCGGCTGCGGGCCCGGGTGCTCCAGACAATAGAATTCGGTAGCGCGCCTCTCGAACCGAAGATCCATGCCGCTCGGCGCGGGCGGCATGGGGAGGCGTACCGGACGGGACTACAAGGTGCTCTTGTAAATCCTCTGCTACCTCTCGCCCGGATGGCTCAAGATCGACCTTGCCACGAGCTTCTGGAACCTCGGGATCTTGCGCAGCGGGTCGAGTTGGGGGAACAACGTCCGCTAGGGACTTTTCGGTGACCCGTCGCGGATCCGGGACGACGAGGTCCTGCCTGGAATGACCTTTTGCCCTCGGCACCCGGTGACCCAGCACTTCAGAAGGATCGCGCCCTGCTTGCGCTCTTCAGCTGAAAGCTCGGTCGAGTTCTGGTGACCCTGGCCGCACTTCCAAAAATGAAAAGAGGTCGACGTGTCCCGGGTGTCCATGATCGACGTACTTCAGAGCCGCATCTAATCACTACGAGATCTCGAGGGGCCTCCGGGATTGTGCCCAGGCCGCCCCGCTCGCTTGGCACCTTCCAGCGCAAAGGGCCTGCAGACCGGTCCAGTCGGAACCAAACAAGGGTTCCGAAGGGGCTGAGAAGAGGTCTGCAGGACTGACCCCGCCTTCTCCCCAGCCGATGCCGGTGGGGGCCAGGCCGCAGTTGCTGGAATCGTGATTCGTGGGTCTCACCCCTGATCCCAACGGATCAACAGTCTTGGGTTCGGGACCGAGTGGTCGGAAGTTCAAGTTCTCTCGCCGCGACCAATTCTCTCAGCTACTCATGTAAGGCCCGCGCAGGCGAAGAAGTCCGCTCCTAGGTTCCCTGCTGGCGCAGCAAGAAGAGCGCCGCAACGGCCAGACCGAGCAACAGTGCACCGAACCCGACCGTGCCCAGGGCCGGCACCGCCGTCACGGCGACGCTCGACAGAGTTCCGGACAGCGAGAAGGCGCCGTTGAACGTGGGAGGTGTCGCTCCTCCCACGATATCGGTTCCAATGCGAAGCCAGTCGGGGGTGAGGTCTCCATTCCGGATCCAGCTCTGAAGATCGGGTGAGAACGGAGTTCCCGGCGCGACGATCGGCTTGGGAGCCGACAGCCAATAGAAGTCGCCGCTGGCGAGGGCCACCTGCGGAACGAAGAAGTAGTGGCCGGCCGGCAGCGTAATGACTGTCGAGAAGGTGATATCGAATTGGACCTCTTCTCCAGTCACGGCCCCTTCTCCGAGGGTGGTCTGGTTGGGGATCTTGTGGATTCCGTTGAGAACGCTGTTTGAGGCCGTAAAGCTCGCCGCGAGGGTGGTGGTCGAGAAAGACAGAGTTCCGCCGCTGTCCCGAGATTCGAACGCAACGTCGGAGGGCGAGTTCGCTCGAGTCGGAACGTTGCCGGAGGGTGGACTCGTCGAGTCTTGAGGGAAGACTCGGTAGATCTCGACGATGACCTGCGAGACGTCCGAAGGCTTCGCGCCCGATGGGATTAGCCCGAAGAACGTCGCGTGGTCGATCGTCGTTTGGGATGGGAGGACGAAATCGTCGGCCGACTCGATCTCGAGAATGCCAGAGGCGCCCGGCCGGGATCCTGTCGCCATCCGCCCATCTGGGGTTCCCGTGCTGAACGTGAACGTCACCGCCCCGGACGAAGCGGCGGTCAAGAGCCCGACAATCAGGAATGCGGCGCGGAAGGCCGGGTTTCTCGTGATGCGATCTCCTCGATGGCATCGTCGCCTGGCTGCGGTAGATGAGGCGCGAGCAAGATCATACACTCACGACGGACCTGACGATCGCAGCGCAACGACCCCAGGTTCCAGAAGCTCGTCGCCGGCGGGAAGTGAGTCCGAGGCTCGACAGGGATCGTTGGGGCCCTCGTGCCTCTAATCAGAGAATCGGCCTGGCTCGCGCACGCGAAACTCTACCCGCCCGCAGTTGGTACACACATAGGCATCGGGGCGAACCTCGCCCTTGCCCGGGTCTGTCCCGTCGCCCAGGAGCACCGCAAGCTTCACCGTCAGATTGCGCGCCTGCGTCATCGCCTTCCCGCAGCGTTCGCACTTGACCGTTGGCATGGCACTGGACCTCCACCCTTCACGCTACACCCTCGCCACCCGAGGAACTGCGGTCGCTCCCTGACGCCTGATCACGCTCAGGCGTACCTCGGTCAGGTCGCCTTGCCGAGGTAGATGTCGACCGAGGAGGACCCGCTGGGAGAGGCCGTCCATATGAAGAGCCGCGGCGCCAATGATGAGACCGTCTTCTCGTATCTTCGACTGAATCGAGCCGACAGTCCGCCGGTCGTCGGTACCCAAGCGGTCAGGCAGCTCCGCAAGGCCGGTGCCGGTCAACCCGTGATCGCGCCCCTACGGCTGCAGGGAGATTTCGACGGTCTCGCTCTTTCCGGGTCCCACAACCACCGTGCGCTCCTCGGTCTTCATACCGGGTCGCGAGACCGTGACCGTGTGCTGTCCCGGCGGGACCTGCATGCCCCTGGCCAGGGTCGAGAGTTCTTCCCCAGTCCCGACGAAACTGTCGTTCAAGTAGACGGCCGCGTCGCCCGGCTGAATCCGGAGGACGATGCGGGCCCTCGTTTTCGACACCGTACCGGCGCCCGGCTCGGGCGCAGGCTGGCCCCCGGCTGGCGGTTGCTGTCCGGGTCCGCTGCCCCGCCAGGACTGGTTCGGGTCCTGGACCCAATCGCTCTGGTCCTCGCCCACCTGGACCTCTACGGACGGGTACGTCGAAACGTAGCCGGACGAGCCGTAACCGTCCCACCAGCCGGGCCAGGCCCAACCCCAGTCTCCCCAACCGGCGCCCCAGCCCAAACCCCAGCCCCAACCGGGGTAGTAGTAGCCGCCACCGTAGTAGCCATGGCCACCGTAGTAACCGTGGCCACCGTGGTAGCCGTGGCCACCGTAGTAACCGCGGCCACCGTAGTAACCGTGGCCACCGCCGCCGTGATAGCCGCCACCGCCGTGGGACCCGCCGCCGCCGCCGTGGTAGCCGCCACCGCCGTGGGACCCGCCACCGCCGCCGTGATAGCCGCCACTGCCGTGGGACCCGCCGCCGCCGTGATAGCCGCCACCGCCATGGGACCCGCCGCCATGGGACCCACCGCCATGGGACCCACCGCCATGGACCCTCCGCCCGAATGTTGGCCGAGCGCCGCGGGGGCTGAAGCAAATGCTAGCGCGCCCGCCAGAAGCAGCGGTTGAATCTTCCAGCCGACCTTGAAAAACCTGTTCATGGACACAGCCTTCGCATTCTAGTTGAGCAAGAAGGGTGCCACGCGGTGAGCGTCCCCGGCGGCCGGAAGTTCCATCGAGTCGAAAGGTTGAACGGGGCGTCCTCGCTGGACGTCAACGTGCCCTGACCTCTGCACAGGTCAGAGCGTCACCCAGAAGTCGTCCAGCCGGCCGTCAAGACATTTCTCGACGCGCTCGGGCCCGCCCCGCCGAGGGATCAAGAACTGCCGCCGTGGGGAGACGTGGAAGACTGTGGTGTCGACGGCCACTCGATCGCCGCCGCGCCCGGGACTATCCATGAGTGAAGGGAGGCGTTCATGACTCCGACAAACCCGCTGCGGGAGACCCGCTCCCCCAGGATCATCACCCGTTTCCTCAAGGCCACACTCGTGGGCGGGATCCTCTTCATGGTTCCGCTCATCCTTTTGCTCATGGTGCTCCGGCAAGGCCTGGATATCGCCGAAAAGGTTGCCGAACCCGTGGCGCAGCGGTTCCCGGTCCACCACGTCCTCGGCCTGACCGTGACGACCATCGCGGCGGTGGTCCTGATCGTCGTTGTCTCATTCCTCCTGGGGTTGGCCGTGCGGACCTCGATCGGGCGCCGACTCCGGGAGGAAATGGAGTGGAGGATCCTCGGCAAGGTTCCGGGCTACGTCGTGCTGAAGAGCATGCTCACGGGCTCGACGGGGATGGAGAACGAGGAAGAGCTCGCCGTCGTGCTCGCACGCATTGAAGACGCATGGCAGCTCGCGTTTCTCGTCGAGACGCACGACGACGGCCAGCAGACCGTGTACGTGCCCGGGGCACCCAGCCCATCGTCGGGGTCCATCTTCTATCTGCCGGCCGACCGGGTGCGCCGGGTCGACCTTTCCATTCATCAGGCCGTGGCAGTTATCCGACGATTCGGGCGAGGTTCGAAAGATCTTCTGCGCGGCAAGCTGACCTGACGCCATTCCACTGGGTACAGCCCGGTTTCGAATGCCACAAATGTGGGACCGTGCACAAGACTCGGACACGTGGTCCCAACTCGTGGGCCTGTTGAGAGCTTCCTGAAGGTTCGAGTCCCGCACGGCGCACCAATCTTCGCACGCGTCCTCTCGAAACCCGCGTACTCGCCCGACTGGCTCAAGATCGACCCCAGCTTCGACCCACTGCGCAAGAGCCCGAGGTTCCAGAAGCGCGCCGCAGAGAGTCGGGGCGTCTGGCGCAGCGTCGAGGCGGGACGAGTCAGGTCGAGTCGGGTCAAGCGGTCAGCATGAACCTCGGATGGACATCTTGCCGCCTAAACCTTCGGCAGGAACATCTTGATGAGATCGATCGGAAGCGGAAAGACGATCGTCGAGTTCTTTTCGTTCGCAATCTCGGTCAGCGTCTGGAGATACCTCAGCTGGAGCGTCGCCGGCTGGCGGTCGATGATCACGGCCGCCTCGGAGAGCGCGGTCGCGGCTTCCAGCTCGCCCCGGGCGTGGATGATCTTCGCCCGCTTCTCACGCTCCGCCTCCGCCTGCCTTGCCATCGCCCTCTGCATCTCGGGCGGCAGATCGACCTGCTTGACTTCGACGAGGGACACCTTGATGCCCCAGGGCGTCGTGTGCTCGTCGATGATCTTCTGCAGGTCGAGGTTGAGCTTCTCCCGCTCGGAAAGGAGCTCGTCGAGAAGCGCCTGCCCGAGGACGCTCCGGAGCGTCGTTTGGGCGAGCTGCGACGTTGCGTAGAGAAAGTTCTCGACCTGCACGACCGCCTTCTCCGGCTCCACCACGCGGAAATAGACGACCGCGTTGACTTTCACCGAAACGTTGTCCCTGGTGATGATGTCCTGGGCCGGGACGTCGTGGACCACAGTCCGGAGCGACATCCTGACCATGCGTTCGAACGGCCAGAAGATCAGGACAAGACCGGGGCCCTTGGGCGCCTTGCCGAGACGGCCGAGCCAGAATGTCACTCCCCGCTCGTATTCGTTGAGGACGTTGATCCACTTGAAGAGGAAGAGAAGACCGACAAAGACCGCCACGAGCAGGCCGGGTACCGAGAGAACTTCTCTCATCCACTCCTCCTTTCGACGTGCAGCGTGCGCCCCTCGATGCTTTGGATGCGAACGATATCGCCGGGCGCGATTCCGGCCGGCCCGGCCGCTTCCCAGTATTCGCCGAAAATCTGCACGCGGCCCTTCGTCGCGACGGCCCCGAAGCCGTCGGCGACCCGAGCCTCCTGGCCGACCATGGCGGACAGCCCCGTGCGAACCGGCGCCTTTCGGCGCTGTACCGTATTCCAGGTCAGGAAGGCCACGACGGCGAGCGTCAGGGCCAGGCCCGGGAGAATGATCCCGAGATCCACCCTGTAGCCGCCGCGATCTCCCTTGCCGGAAAAGAGCAGCAGCGAGCCCGCGATCAGTGCGATCGCGCCGCCAACCGAGAGCAGCCCGTGGCTGGCGATCTTGATCTCCGCAACAAAGAGCAGGATCGCAAAGAGAATGAGCGCCACGCCGGCCAGGTTCACCGGAAGCACCGAGAAGGCATAGAGAGCGAGGAGCAGCGAGATCACGCCGACGACGCCCGGCAGAATTGCGCCCGGCGTCGAGAGCTCGAAGTAGAGGCCGACCAGACCGAGCAGAAAGAGAAGGTAGGCGACGTTGGGATGGGACACGACGCCCAGAATTCTGTCCATCTGCCCCATCTCGTGAGTCTCGAGGCGGTACCCCTTCACCGAAAGCGTCGTCTCAGCGCCCCCGACGCGGGTGAACCGGCGCCCATCGAGCTGCGCGAGCAGGTCCGGAACGTCACGAGCGATGATCTCGACGAGACCGTCGGCCTTCGCCTCCGCCTCCGTGTACGAGGCGCTCTTCGACACCGCGAGCTCGGCCTTCTCGACATTGCGTCCGTGTTGCAACGCGAGCGTCCGGACGAAGGCGCGAGCGTCTTGCTCGGCCTTTTCGTTCAGCTTCTTGGGGAGGTCCTGGCCTTCTCCGCCAACGGGATGAGCAGCGCCTGTATTCGTGCCCGGGGCCATCGCCGCGACGTCGCCCGACAACAACAGGAGAAAGCCCGCTGATGCTGCCTGGGCACCCGAGGGCGACACGTAGGTCGCGACTGGCACCCGGCTCAGTAGGATCGCGGAGCTCATGTCCCGCGTCGACGTCAGCAGGCCGCCCGGAGTCGAGAGCGTCACGACCACGAGAGCCGCTCCTACCTTTTCCGCCGTGGCCAGCACGCCCTCGAGGTAGCTCGCCGAAGCCGGGTGGATCGGGGTGTCGATGCGTGCCAAGACGACGAGGGGAGCGGTCGAAGCCCTGGATCCCGCCGCCCAAAGAAACAGTGAGGCCGCAAGCAGCGCCCGCGCTCTCATGGGGAGCGCAAGCATATCGCAGGACGTGGACTCGGCCATGGAGCTGCGCCCGGCACATGAGTGGCAGGTGACAGGAGATTGGCAAGAAGCGGACCTCGTGCGCATCTTCATCGCGGTCGGCGAGCAGGAGAAGGCGCTCGATCACGTCGAGCGAGTCCATGAAGCTCCCCGGCCTCTGGTCTCCTGCCTGGCTCAAGATCGACCCCAGCTTCGACCCGCTGCGAAAGTCCCCGAGGTTCCAGAAGCTCGTTGCTGGCTCAATATGATTCTCGACCGATATCGCGCAGCGAGTACTTCGAAAGGCGCGCCGCAGACAGTCGGGGGGTCTGGCGCAGACGGTCGGCCACGAAAGGCCTCTGCGGTTGGCGAAGTTTGGTGGCGGTGCAGGGATTTGGAAACTGTGCCTCTTCAAGGCCTCTCAACGACGTGAGGGTCAGGGTGCGTGCCCTGGGTGCGTGTCATCACAGAAACTCGAGCACCTTCTTGTCCGCCTGCGGGCTCGAAGAGGCTGTCGCCCCGCACCTCGAGTTCAGGCTTCTCACATACTGTCGACCTGCCGCGCGAGCTTTGGAGCTCGCCAGAGCGAACGGCGGGCAGGGGGTGCATCGACGAGGGTCGCGGCGGAAGGATGGGGCGGCAGGCAACCCGACCGCCGCCGGAGGTCACGCGACCGCTGCCGGAGGTCGAGGAGCGCCGCCGCCCCCTGCCATCATCCTACCGCAGATCGAGCTGTGGATGAAATATTGAGTACGCATGCAAGTAAACCTGATTGGGCGAGCTTCTTACGAAAAATGGTGGGCGAGATCCACGACGTTTGGGAGAAGAGCCTGGTTGAATATTGACCCCAACATCGACCGCTGCGCAATAACCCGAGGTTCCAGAAGCTCGTCGCGGGCGCGAAGTAATCTGCGACGGACATCGTGCGCCGATCAGTAAGCGCGATGTCCCAGAAAGTTCGGCACAGTCGGGGGGTCTGGCGCACACAGTCGGCCACGAAAGGCCTCCACGATTGGCGAAGTTTGGTGGCGGTGCAGGGATTTGAACGCAAGGCGGCTTAGCCGCCGCCCGCCGCTGTCTGCCGCAAGCGCCTGAGAAATCGGGCGCTTTCTTTTTCGGCCGGGCGCGCGCGAGGGGCTAGAAGGCGAGCAGCGGCGGGCGAATTACTGACAGGAATTCTGACAGTCGGGGGCGCAGGCCCGTTACAAAAGCGTTACCGGGCTCACTAGCTTTTGGGCCGGAGCCGAGCACCGGCCTCTGATCCCGGACGTACAGCTGACAAATCGCGCGGCAGGGTCGCCGCGAAGGCGAGCAGCGACTACCCCGGCTAGCGCTGGCGCAGCACGGCCAGAGCCGCCAGGGCGAGCCCGAGGCCGAGCAGCGCAACCCCCGGCTCCGAGAGCATCGGCACGGTTGCACCGGGGGGTGGACCTACCGTGTCCGTGTCCGTGGCGGAGTTGTCGGCGGGGTTGATGTCAAAAGTCGTCGATGCGGCGGTGGCCGTATTGGTGATGGTCGTGCCGTTGAGTGTGCTTGCGTTGACGTTGATCGTGAACTGGAAGGTAGCGGAGGCTCCGGCCGCGAGCGTCGCTAGGGTGCCGGTGATGGTTCCGGTGCCGCCAACCGGAGGGGTGCTCAGAGTGAAGGCCGGGCCGTTGGTCTGCATCGCGGATACAAACGCAGTGTTGGCGGGGACGGGATCGGTCAGAGTGACGTTCTGCGCGTCGCTCGGTCCATTGTTGGTCAGGAGGACGGCGTAGGTTGTGTTTGCCCCCGCCGTCACGGTGGAAACACCATCCGTCTTCGTGACGGAGAGCTGGGCGACAACGCCGCCGGTGCTCGTGACAGTGGCGGAATTGTTGCCGAGGTTAGGGTCGGGAGTCGTCGATGCGGCGGTGGCCGTGTTGGTGATGGTCGTGCCGGTGAAGCTGGCGTTGACGTTGATCGTGAACTGGAAGGTAGCGGAGGCTCCGGCCGCGAGCGTCACGAGGGTGCCGGTGATGGTTCCGGTGCCGCCAACCGGAGGGGTGCTCAGAGTGAAGGCCGGGCCGTTGGTCTGCATCGCGGATACGAAAGTGGTGTTCGTCGGAACGGCATCGGTCAACGTGACATTCTGAGCGTCGTCCGGTCCTCCGTTGGTGAGGCTCACGATGTAGGAGATGCTGGCTCCGGCCGGCTCCGGGCAGTTGCTACAGGTCTTCGTGACCGAGAGGTCGGCGCTCGTTGGGATGCCCGCCGGAAGCGATCCCGCGAGCATGAAGAGGCATAGAGACGTTGCAGCCCAAACCGCCAGCGACCTGGAAGCTCTTCCTAGCCTCAAGACTGGGCGATAGTACGCGCTGGCTTCGAGGCCGTCAACGCCCCGACGGTTGTTGAGCGCCGCTGCTATCGGGCCGGCGGTGAAGACGGCGGCCGTCCAGAGCGGCTTGACGCGCCGCGCGGCTTCCCGCGCGTTGCTCGAACGCGGCCGAGGGCAAGGAGGCGCTCGTCACGCCGAGCATGGCGGCGGTCACGGTCGGGAACCTGCTCGACGCGAACCTTGAGCGGGCCCGCGCGAAGGGGCTGCCTGGCGGTAGCATGTGTCTTGGAGGCGGCCATGGAGAACCCGCGCTACGTTGTGATTCCGTGCCGCGCCTGCTCGGCTACGACCCTCGTCGCTAGCGACAAGCGCCGCCCCAGGCTCTGCGCCCGGTGCAGGGTGCCTTTCAATCCAGAGTCGGGATCCTTCGAGCAAGGCACCCGGCCGCCGGCCGCCGGCCGACAGACGCCCACTGTCCTCCGGGGCAGCCGGGGGTAGGTCCTGGACCCCCCTTAGCCACTGGAGTATGCGAGGGGTCGCCCTGGATCTCATTCCGAAGGACGCGACAGTAGGCCCCTGCTACCAGCATCAGCTCGTGCGGATCTACATACTGGTAGGCGAGTCGGAGAAGGCGCTCGACCAGCTCGAGCCGCTACTGAAGATCCCGTACTACCTCTCTCCCGGATGGCTCAGAATCAAAGGTTCCAGAAGCTCGTCGCCGGCGCGAAGTGATTCTCGACCGACATCGCGCGGCGATCAGTAAGCGCGATGTTCCAGAAGCGCGCCGCAGACAGTCGGGGGGTCTGGCGCAGACAGTCGGCCACGAAAGGCCTCCACGGTTGGCGAAGTTTGGTGGCGGTGCAGGGATTTGAACCCGCGAAAGATTAGTCACTGCCCGTCACTGTCCGGCACTAAGGCGCTGGGAAACTTGGGTTTCCAGAGCCCTTTCCTTTTCCGCTGACCCCTTAACCGCCGGACATCGCCGGACAGTTCGCAGAAAGAATCGCAGAAAGTTGCCAGGCCTTCAGAGCAGGGCCGTGGGCGGCGAGCCTCCCCCCTTCGAAGATTCGACGTGCCGGCGAAATCTTGAGCCACATTCTCCCTTGAATCACGAGACCCTGCTCTGCGAGAACACTTTCGTGAGCCGCGTTCGGAAGCCAATTTGGCGGGTGGCGACCAATCGGAGGCCCGGGCGGATGGTAGGCTTAGCAATCCGATCCCCTCCGACGGACCGAATCCAGCAAGAAACTGAGCTGCCCGCCGCCGGTTCGGTAGAAAGCGTTGGTCCCGTGCGCAAGGGTGTCTCGGCGGTCCGACCTGCTGGCCGGTGGGCCGATCAACAGCTGATGATGAGACGCGCCACTATTGGCGCCGGTTTGATCCTTCTCTGGTTGGCCGGCCTTGCGGCTGCGACTGCCGACGACGGCACCGCGCACAACGGTCCTCATAACGTCCCCGGCACCATTCGCGCGGTCGACTTCAACGACGGCGGCCCGCTCGTCGCCCACTACGCGGCGACACCGGGCAATCAGGGCGGCTATAGCGGCTACCGACCCGATACGGACGTGGACATCGCCATTGGCCCCGGCGGCTCATATGTAATCAGTTCGCTTGAGGGCGGCATCATCAGCGATTGGCTGAAGTACACCGTCGAAGTGGGTCAAGCGGGCTGGTACAAGGTCGACTATTTCGCCCGCACGATCGCTCCAGGTTTTTCGGTCGGTCTCGTAACGCTCATCGACGATCGGCCGCTCGGGGACACTTCTCAAGGCGTGCCCGTCCAGGACGGCTTCGCAGACGTCTGGTCCTCCGGTCTCTACCTGGGCGCGGGCCGCCACACGTTGGGGGTCCTCATTCGGAGTGGATCTATCGCTCTCGACCGAGTCGAGATCAGCCCGACCGTCGCTCCGCCGGCTCTCAAGTCGCGTATCGTGCCTCTCGAGGGCCCGAGCGCCGAGGTCGTCGTCGCGGACGCCGTCGTCACCGACCCGCCATTTCTGGCTGACCCCACGGGGATGCGGGACTCGACGCAGGCCTTCAGCCGCCGCGCTGGCCGCCGTTTCGCGGACCTACGGCGGCGGCACCGTGTTCGCGCCCACCGGCAGCTACCGGATCGACGGAACGCTTGTCCGTCCCTGAAAGCACCACGCTTCGAGGCGCGGACCTGACGGATCGCAGCGACCCAAATCGAATCGGCACGTTGCTTCTTGCCTCCTTCGGGCAGGGGGACGAGACGTCTGCCCCATTCATATCGCTCGGCGCTCATGGCCTGCGTCCGGGACCTCAGCATCTGGTACCCGTCTCAGGGATTCACGAACGACACGGTCCAACCATATCCCGCCACTGTCTCGCTCGACAGACGAAGGCGCCAACGCCCTCAACCTTCGTCTGTACGACTCTTACGACGGGATCGCTAGTCCGCCAGCAATAACCAGGCCTGGCCGACATCGCAGGGACCGTTCTGCATCAGGGCCTCACGGTCGGGAACGTTGGACGAGTTCTCGTGGATGTCCAGTGTGAACTTCGGCAACGACACTTGGAAGTCAGCCCCTCGCTCTATCATTGATCCAACGCGCCCTCGAACGACGAAGATCGCCTCGCGCTCGACACATATACGTCGAGCCACGTAACGGGAGTTCAGCTTGGCTGGTGCGACGGGCTCGCCGTCCACGGCATTCGCGTCCGCGATGCGCATCGGGACGTGCTGATCAAGAAGCTGCCTGAAGATCCAGTTGTCGTTCTACGGACTCGTCGTCCGCAATCGACGGCCAGGATCGAAGAAGTCGACAGCTACCGCCAGCCAGATCTGCATTTCGTCGATACGGACAACGTGCCCGGGACCGAGAGTCTGGAGCTACGCGCTTCGTCGGGATTCCGCAGCCCCTCGAACGCGACGAACTTCGCGAGCGTCAAGGCCCAACCCTTCAACGCAGCGGGCGACGGCCTTGCCGACGACACGGCGGCGATCCAGGCAGGCCCTCGACGCGATCGGAGGCCAGGGCGGAGGCACGGTCTATCTTCCCCCGGGCCGAGTACCGCGTGACGCAGCTGACGATTCCCACCGGCGTCGAGCTGCGAGGCCCGCTCGGCGGTTTCAGCCATCACGACGGGAGTGCCGGGGGGTTCGCGGACCTGTGTCACTCCTCGGCTACGATGGCAAGAACACGCACGGCCCCCGCCTCCGATCCTGCCTTGCTGACGCTTTCACCTCGCTCGGGAATACGTGGATTCGACGTCGTCTATCCCGAGCAAGGCTACGGGTCAGTCTCCGCTCCTGTCCTTGCCGTATCCCTTCACGGTTCGAGGAACCGGGGACGGGGTCTGGGTCGAGAACATCTGGTCGTCAACCGCCTACAACCTGATCGATCTCTCGAGCTTCCGGTGCGACGACCATTTGGTCTCCGGTGTCGAGGCGAGCCGTCCTCAACACCGGGATTCTCGTAGGCGGCGGCTCACAGCATGGCCGGCTAGAAAGGGTGATGGTCGACCTGGGCCCGTTTCAAGCAGTTTCTGCGTCTGGACGGACCAGGCATATGGATCGGACTCGTCGCCGCTTACACACGCCAGAACGCCAGTTGCCTTTTGCTTTCGGTACGCTGTCTCGATGAGAGTGCACCTTCGGTCTGGATTCCTTTGAGCTCAAGATGGGCTGGCGAATGCTCGCGGACGGAGGGGGCTGCACCGATTCGACCTTCTGGAAGTCCCACTCGGACCCGTCGTCTCAGTCCGGCTACGTTTTCGAGGGCGGCGACAAACTCCGATTCGTCGGCGCGGCTGGAGCCGCTTCGGGGCGGGCGTCGTTCGCTAGCACTTCCTCCTTCACCGGCTCCGTCGACGTTTACGGCACGATGAGCTGGGCCAACGCGGAGAATCGGGACCTTTCGGGCGGCGTCTTCCGCTTCCACAACGAGAAAAGCCTGACCCTTGGGAAGACGCCCACGGCGAGCTCCTCCGCGTCCGAGGACGAGGGCCCGTCCGGCGCCGTCGACGGATCCGAGTTCACGAAGTGGACTTCGGCAACCGCCGGGACGAATTGGATTACGGTCGACTTGGATCAACCCTCCGAGATCGACAGGTGGGTCGTCCGGCACGCCGGGATCAACGGAGAGTCCGATGATCTCAATGCAAGTGACTTTGCCCTCCAAGTTAGCGACGATGGCCTGGCGTTCTCCGGGGCCGACTCCGTGACGGGCAACACGGATCGATTGACCGATCGCGCTGTCGTGGCAAGCGGTCGTTTCATCAGACTGCTCGTGACTCAAGGCACGGTGTCGGGCGACGGGCGCGCCAGGATCTACGAATTCGAAGCGCACGGGAAGGAAGGTTGGCAATTCGCGAGCGGCGTCGAAGGGTGGTCGCCATTCGCCAATATCTCGTCTTTCGCAGTGACCGACGGCAAGCTCCAGATATCGAGCTCCGGGGGCAGCCCAATGCTCATGTCGGCTGATAACCTCAACATCCCGGTGCCGCGATTCTCGTTCCTGCGAGTTCGCATGAAAAACAGCGGCGCGCCAACCTCGGCGAAGGTCTCCTTCGCGACGCTGGCTGATCCGGCCTTCAGCGAATCGAAGAGCGTCACCGTAGACGCCGTGATGAGCTCTCCGGAATACGTGGACTACTACTTCGATCTCGCCGGTAATGCCGGATGGAAGGGTACGCTGCGGCAGCTCAGGCTGACTCCGATTCAAAGCAGCGGCGATGTCAGCATCGATTCGATCGCCCTCGAAGAGTCTGATCCGCATAGCCGGATCCTGGTCCCGGCGCAGAGGCCGCCGCAGACTCCTCGCGTCGTCCAGCGGTGACGGCACCCAGGTTGTTCGAAGAGCGCGGCGCAGACAGTCGGGGGGTCTGGCGCAGACAGTCGGCCACGAAAGGCCTCCACGGTTGGCGAAGTTTGGTGGCGGTGCAGGGATTTGAACCCCGGACCTAGCGGATATGAGCCGCGTGCTCTGACCAGCTGAGCTACACCGCCTTCGGGACGGCGGATAATAGCAAAACAGCGGCCCCCGGCTATACTCGTCCCATGGCTGGTTTCGCGGACCATTGCGTGACCTGCGACCAGGACTTTCCCTACGCCCTGCCGCTCTGCCAGACCTGCCGCAAGCCCGCCTGCGAGACCTGCGTGGTCCGGATGGGGGGCAACAGCTTCTGCAGCAAGCCTTGCGCGCATGCCTTCTTCTTCGGCGGGCAGGACGACGTCGAGGACGAAACCGACCTGCAGAAGCTCGAAGATGGAGAATGAGCGCTCCTGAGCCCCAGTCGCCGGGGCGGCCTTCGCGGTTTGGCCGCTTCTTCTGGCGCGATCCCAACACCCAGTTCCTGATCCTCGCGGCGGTCGCGGGGCTGCTCGGAGGCCTCGGCGCGATCGCATTCCGGTTCCTGACGCACCGACTGACGCGGCTGCTCGTCGGCGCCGAGGACATCGTCCGGGGCGCCCAGTCGCTCGAGCCGGTCGTCCGCGTGCTGCTGCCGGCGGCGGGGGGGCTCGTCGGAGGCCTGGTCGCGCTCTTTTTCTTCGGCGAGAAGGGGCCGAGCGGCATCTCGCACATGATCGAGGTCGTCTCGCTCGGCCGCCGGTCGGTGCGGCTGCGGCCGTCGCTGGCGCGCGGCGTCTCTTCGATCGCCGTCATCGCCAGCGGCGGATCGGAGGGGCGCGAGGGGCCGATCATCCAGATCGGGGCGGCCTTCGCGTCGGCGCTCGCGCGCCGCTGGAAGGTCTCGCCCGAGCGCGTGCGCATCCTGACGGCCTGCGGCATGGCGGCCGGCGTCGCCGGCGCGTACAACACTCCGATTGCGGCGACGCTCTTCGTGCTCGAGGTCGTCGTCGGGTCATTCTCCATGGCGCTCTTCGGTCCGGCCGTCGTTTCGGCCGTCGTCTCGACGATCCTGGTGCGTTCGGTCCTCGGCGACGAGCCGGTCTACAAGGTCGCGCCCTTCCGTCCCGAGTCGCTCGTCGAGAGCCTGCCGTACGCGGCGATCGGCCTGCTCGGCGGCTGCGTGTCCGCGTTTTTCGTGCGGGCGCTCACGGCGGGCAAGAAGCTGTTCGCGGCGACGAAGCTGCCGATCTGGGCCACCATGGCGATCGGCGGCGCGCTCGTCGGAGCCATCGGCATCGGCATGCCGCAGGTCTTCGGCAACGGATTCGAAGCCACCGACGAGATCCTGCACGGCAACCCGACGCTGCTCTTCCTGTTGCTGCTGCTGGTCGGCAAGACCCTCGCGACCTCCGCGACGATCGGCTCGGGCGGCGTGGGCGGAGTCTTCACGCCGTCGCTGCTGGTGGGTGCGGCCCTCGGGGGCGTCGTCGCGAAGCTCGTCCAGGTCGCGCTGCCGCATCTTGCGGCGCCCGTCGGTGGCTACGCGCTGCTCGGCATGGGCGGCATGATGGCCGGCGTGACGCGGGCGCCGCTGCTGGCCGTGATCATGATCTTCGAGCTGACGCAGAACACGGCGGTCCTGCTTCCGATGATGGTCGTTTCGGTGCTGGCCGTGGCGGCGGCGCGCATCGTCCAGAAGGAATCGATGTACGTCGAGAGCCTGCGCTCGGCCGGCATCGTGTGGGAAAAGACGCCGGAGGCGACGGCGCTGGCGAGCCTGAAGGTCTCGGACATCATGCGGCGCGACGTGGCGCTCATCCCGCGGACGACGACGCTGCCCGAGATCGTGGCCGCCTTCCTGCGTTCGCGCAGCCTCTTTCTCTACGTGGGCGACGCGGAGGGCCGGCTCGAGGGCGCGGTCGACATCCACGACATCAAGGAGTCGTTTCCCGAGCGCGACCTCTCGCCGCTCGTGATCGCGGCGGACCTCGCCACCGAGATCCCCTTCGTGACGCCGGAGGAGCCGCTGACCTCGGTCAACGAGAAGCTCTGGTTTCGCGACATGGGGCAGCTCCCCGTCGTGGACTCCGCGGAAGGCCGCAAGTTCCTCGGCATCGTCACCCAGCGCGACCTGCTCGGTGCCTTCGACAGCGAGGTCCTGAAGACCAACCGGCTGATGGCTCGCGTCCGGACGGTCGGCGAAGCGGGGGAGGTGGACTACCTGGAGCTGCCGGAGAAGCACCGCTTCATCGAGGTGGACGTGCCCGCATCCATCGAGGGCCTCACGATGGCGGAAGCGGCGCTGCGGTCGCGCTACGGGGTCTCCGTCCTCGCGGTGAAGCGGCTGACGAAGCAGGGCTTCCAGAGGCGATTCGTGCCCGAGCCGACCGACCGCTTCGAGCACGGCGACGTGCTCGTCGTCCTCGGCAGCGATGATGCCATCGCCCGGATCCGTGACGCTTCGCCCCTGCCCCTGCTGGCCGGCCCCTGACGCCCGACAGACCTGGCCCGGCGTCGGCGCGCGGTGCTATCCTCATTGGACGCTGGACAAAGAACGCCAGGCCCTGTTGGCCAAAGAGAAGCAGAGCGAGTTGGTCGCGCTGCGCGGCAAGTGGTTCAAGGAACGCACCCGCCTGTACGACCGGGAGACCGGTCTGCCGACCGTCGCCGTCCTCGTCGACGACCTGAAGAAGCAGCTCGAGGAGCTCGGCAGCATCTCGGTGCTGGTCTTCCGTCCGAGTTCCGAAGGCGCCGTCGAGGAAGTCTGGGGGTGGGAGGCGTACGACGACCTGCTGCTCGACTTCGTGCGGCGGTTGAAGGCGTTCCAGACCGACGGCATCGTTCCCGGCGGCACGCTCTGCCTGCCGTACGTGCGGTCGGACGAGATCATCCTCTTCATCAGCCCGGACGGCGGCGGCATGGTCGAGGGCCCGACCGCGCTCGGGCAGAAGTCGGCGGAGCTCGATCAGCTGATCCGCGGGTACCTCGCAGAGCGCGCGGACGTCTCGGCGCGCTTCCGCTCGTTCGTGGGCTCCTCGCGGATCATGAAGGACCCGAAACACCGCATCGAGCGGTTGCTCTACCGCGGCGTCCAGGATGCGCGCGACCAGGTCACGCGCAAGACCGTGCGCGCCGAGATCCGGGGCGGCCAGCTCCTGCAGGACGTCATCTCGCGCCAGGACATCCGGCCGGTGTTCCAGCCGGTCTTCGACCTGGCGACGGGGAACATGATCGGGATGGAGGCCCTCTCGCGGGGCCCGCGCGGCAGCGAGTTCGAGAGCGGGGAGGCGCTCTTCTCGCTCGCCGACCGCACGGAGCTGCTCCTGCCGCTCGAGCGGGTGTGCCGCCAGCGCGCGCTCGAGGCGGCCGCGAAGGCCAACCCGAAACGTCAGATCTTCATGAACCTGTCGCCGGCGGCGGCGTCGGACCCGGAGTTTCTCGGCCCCGTCTTCCGCGACCAGGTGCGCGCACTGGGCCTCGAGCCCGACCGCATCGTCCTCGAGATCACGGAGCGGACCTACGCCGTCTACGAGGGTCTCTTCCGCGAAGTCCTCTCCAAGTTCCGCTCGCAGAACTTCCGCATCGCCGTCGACGACGTCGGCACGGGCTACTCGAACCTGTCGTCGCTGGCCGACATCGAGCCGGACTACCTGAAGTTCGACAACGTCTTCGTGCGCGGCATCGACCGCAAGCAGGTCAAGCAGGACCTGCTCGAGGCGCTCATGAGCTTTGCGCGCAAGATGCACACCAAGGTCATCGCGGAAGGCATCGAGACCCGTGAAGAACTGCGGGTCCTCCAGTCGCTCGGCGTTCCCTACGGCCAGGGCTTCCTGCTCGCGCGGCCGATGCCGGTCGAGGAGATCGAGCGCTTCGCCTCCATCGCGATCTAGTCGAGCGCCACAAAAGGCGGATTTCGGGGCCGCGGGCCCCCGCGAACCCGGAATTGATGGGGTTGCATCACGCGAAGGAAGTGGGTGGCGTGGCAGGCTCGTCGTGGGTTTTTCGAGGGTGTCAGCCCATTCCCTCGAGGAGGTTGTCATGAAGCCCTACCGGCGGATTCTCGTTGCCACGGATCTTTCCACGTCATCGATGCTCGGATTCAAAGAGGCTCTCGATCTCGCAAAGCAGAACGGCGCCGAGTTGCTGATCGGTTACGCCTACCAGCCGCCGAGCCTGACCCAGGCGCAAGCCGTCGCTCCGGCCGTGTACGAGGAGTGGGATCGGAACCTGCGGATCGGCATCGAAGCCAAGCTCGAGCCGCTCCTGGAGCAGGCGCGCGGGCAGCAGGTCAAGGCGCGGCCGTTGATCCTCAAGGGCTCGCCCAACGAGGCGATCTCCGAGGCCGCGAAGAAGAACGAGGTCGACCTGATCATCATGGGGTCCCACGGCCGCACCGGGATCTCACGCCTCATCCAGGGCAGCGTCTCTTCGCACGTGATCGCGACGGCGAATTGCCCGGTCATGACGGTGCCGATCGCCTGATCGGATCGGGGTCCCTTCGGTAGCCCGGGGGCGTCGCGACTTCGTCTTCATCGCGACGCTCCTGCGGCTCGTCTCTCCACACAAATGGAATCGGTGTAGCCTTCCGATCGGCCGCGGGAGGTTAGCTCAGCGGTAGAGCGCCTGCTTTACACGCAGGTGGTCGGGGGTTCGATCCCCTCACCTCCCACCATCCTTCTCCGTGGCTTGAGCGAGCTTGGTGTGTGGCGCGCGTGGCTTTCCTGATCTTCAGCTCAGAAGCTCGTAGCGAACGCCGACCGCTTCGTAGACCGGGATCGCGCGGTGGTCGCGTGTGAGAAGGGTGGCCGACGCGCGACGGGCCGTCGCTGCGACGAGCGCGTCGTAGATGGCGCCGCCGATCAGGCCGGCGCGGGCTGCGAGGTCGACGAGATCGCGGTGCGAAGCGCCGGGAAGCGACAGGGGTGTCCCGGGAAATCGTTCGCGCAGGAATGCCGCGGCGATTGCGGCCGGTGCCCGGTGAGGCGGGGGCAGCCGGGTGAGGACCGAGTAGGCCTCCACGATGACATGAGCCGGGAGCCGGGGACGATGGGCAAGCGCTGCCACCGCCGAGGCGTGCCCTTCATGCCACGACGCAAAAGCAGCCACGACGACGCTCGTGTCGAGCGCGATCAACGCCGGGACCGCTCCAGGGTTTCGCGCACGACTTCATCGGAAAGCGTCGGAAGGCGCTTGAGGGGCACGGCCACGACGCCGCCCTTCCTCTTGACCAGCCTCATGGCGGTGGGCGCGGGCTCGATCTCGAGATACCCATCGCGCTCGCGCAGGTCGAGGGGTTCGCCGGCGGTGAGTCCCAGCCGGACGCGGACGGCCTTCGGGATGACGACCCGGCCCGCAGTATCGATGGTAGTTTTCATGCCATAATTCTACCATTGGGTCTGGCAATTGTCCGGAGAGCCCCCAATGCGACGTTCGCTCAGCGGTCGGGCGCCTGCTTTGAACGCATGTGGCCGGGGTTCGATCCCTTCACCACCCGCCGTTCCCGACTCCTTCGGGCCGCGAGGAGTGCCGGGGTCCTCTGATTTCTACGTGGTGGCGTCAACTCTTCGGAGCTCGCGGCGGCTCCACGAGCATAATCTGTCCGTATGATTCCTCGTTCCTACAAGCCCCGAAAGAAGTTCATGGAACTGGCGGTCTCGGAGGCCAAGCGCGCCCGGGACCGGGGCGACTATCCCATCGGCGCGGTCATCACACGCGTTACGAGCGGGGGCGAGGTGGTCATCGCGAGCGCCGGCAACCGGGTCAAGACTTCGGGCTCGAGCATCAAGCACGTCGAGCTGGAGACGCTCAAGTACGTATCGAGCGGCTATGGCCGCTACCTGCCCGACTTCGTCCTCTACTCCACGCACGAACCGTGTGCCATGTGCGCCGGTGCCTGCGTGTGGTCCAGAATTGGCGCGGTCATCTACGGCGTGTCGCAGGAAGACATCGCCGCCTACGGCAGCAAGCGCGGCACGGATGACTACAAGTGGCGGGCCTGTCTCATCTCCTGCCGGTTCGTTCTCGAGAAGGGCAATCACCCCATCCCGGTCACCGGCGGTTTTCTCCGCCAGGAATGCCACAAGCTGTTCCGCTACGGGGCCGCTCGTGTCGGGATCGACGCGGTGAAGCGCGGCGCCTAGCGCACGAGTCACGGAGTCGAGGCCGGGCCTTCCAGGAGTCACAGGTATCGCAGCCAGGCCTCGTCTCGTCGCTGCTTGAGCTCGCCCATCCAGCGGCAGGGAACGTACAGGATTGCCACTACGACGACGGTGACCAGGTACAGGAGCGGCAGCCCCCACGCGTACCCGTCAGGCGGCGGAGGATTGCCCATCGGGTGATTCGCGAGGAGCCACGGGTTCACGCGCCCCTCGCGCAGGAGCGAGACCGCGATCGCCGCGAGGTGAATGAGCGGGATGTGCAGGATGTAGTAGAAGAAGGGAACGCGCCCGTAGACCATCAGGACCCGCGCCACGCGGCCATGTGCCGTCTCGAGCAGGGGAATGACTGCGATCATCGGTCCGAGCGTCATGAGCAGGAACAGCAGTGACGCTGGATACTTGTTCGTGTTGAGAAAGCGCAGGAGCGGGGGTGCCTGCGGCCGGGCCTTCGCACCCTCTGCGGCGGCCGCGCTCGTGTCCGGGGGCGGGTTCCACTTGCCGGGATCGCCATAGAGATCGAAGGCGCGAAGAACGAGGAAGAGTGCGATCGCTCCGCTGCCGATCGTCAGACACCAGCGGCGCCGCCGCGCGGCATCCATGCGGATGATCGGGCCGAACGCGTAGCCCACCGCCATCACGCCGATCCAGGGGACGAGCGAATAGAGCACGGTCAACCGCACTCCCAGCACGTCGATCGGACCGCTGGCGAAACCGAAGTACAGGATCTTCCAGAGCCAGGCCAGGCTGTGATCGTTCAGGGTGTCGGCGAGCTGCCAGAAATGCCCGTCCATCAGGTCGTGCCCGGCGAGGATCACTGCCCCGAGAGCGCCGACGGCCGCGACCGGGAGAAACACGAGCCCCGCCATCAGGATCATGCACAGGCCGATCACCCAGATCACGCCGGCCAGCGCGTAGTGCGCGTAATCGAAATTGAAGGTCCAGCCGAATCGGATGAGCGTCATCTCCATGAGGATCAGCCACGCGCCGCGCACGAGCAGGAAGCGGGCGAGCCTGCCGCGTTCGGCACGGCCGCCGAGCTTCTGGCCGTACAGGAAGATGGCGGTGCCCGCCAGGAAGATGAAGGCGGGCGCGCAGAAATGGGTCACCCAGCGCGTGAAGAAGATCGCCGGAGTCCGCCCTCCGGCGGGCACGCCCGAGAACACCCGCACGTGATCGAGCGCCATGAGCACCATCACCGCGCCGCGGAGGATGTCGAGCGACGGAACCCGGGCCGTCGTGCTGCGGGTTGGAGGCATTTCTGACTCCTCTTTGCCCGCGATGCTACATCCGTGGGGGCCCTACTTCGCACCCTCGATGCTCGGCGTGAAGGTCCAGGTCCAGCCGCCCTTCTTGACGATCATGGATTTCTTGTCCTTCGAGACGCGCAGGTCGTCCGAATCCGGCAGTGGCATTCCCATCATGACCGGCGACGGCAGGACCAGATCTTCGGACCGCGCCTTGCGGCTCGCCGGCACGGCCTTGCGGCTGGCGGTGCAAGACTGCGCGATCTCCACGACGGGGTACGTGGTCTGAACCTGGAGCTCGAGCGCGCCGCCCGGGCCTTCCTTGATGCCCAGAATCTCGTAGTGCTCGTACTCGCCCCTGAGCACGGGCGGCAGGCAGGACGGCTCCTTGTCCTTCGGGTTCGTGAGCACGGACTTCGTGTTTTCGAAGGTCGGCGTTCCGACCAGCTTCGCCTCGGAAAGCTTCCATTTCAGATCGATCACGACGCGGTCCGTTACGTCGGCCTTTCCCGAGCCGTCGCTGGCGATGTACGGCTGGCCCTGGTACACGCCCACGATGTGGTAGCGAATGACGTCGGCGCTGGCCCAGCGCATCATCGTTGCCGTGTCCGGCTGCTGCGCCCGCATCGGACCTGGCTTCAGCGCGAACAGAACCCACAGGCCCATCATCATCCGGCGTGACCGCATGTCGACCTCCAAGAGGCTGTCCAGGCCCCTTTCTGGAAGTCAGTACCTCCAGCTCTTCACGTCGCCGCCCGCCGGTGCGGTCTTCAGGATGCGTTCGACGATTTTCGGGGCGAAGAACGGATCGTACCTCAGGCGAGAGGTCGCGTTCGGGCGCGTGTGGTCGCCGTTCCGGCAGTGCTCGGCGAGCGGCCCGCAGTCGATCGCGCCGCCGAAGCCCGGATTCTCCGTGCTCGTCAAGAAGCCGCAGCAAGGAAGACGGCTGTTCATGTCGTCGTTGCCGGCCTCGCCGACCTGGATATGGATCGTCTAGCGCGTGAACGTCCAGCGCAGCTTCACGATGACCTGGTCGGCCTCGGGCACCAGCAGGTCCGGAGCGCGCTCGGAGATCGGATGCTTCCATCCCCGGTTCCAGACGAGAAAGAGGTCGCTGCCGGGCGTGATCGTCCACCGCAACCGGGCGTTCACGCCGAGGTCCTGCGATTCGGAGTCGTACTGGAAGAACGCCGCCAGGAGCAGGTCGGGGTTGAACGCATAAACCGTCTTCAGCTGCCAGAGGCGGAAGATGAAGTCGCCCTCGGGGAGATATCCGTAGTCGTTCTCGACGTTCAATGCCAGCTGCAGGTGTCCGGAACCCTCCGTCCACTTCACGAACCCTTGCACCTGCGTGAGGTGGCCGCCGTAGAAGCCGCCGAACCAGACGGTTCCTCCGGCCGACAGGGGGCGCGCATCCGACGATTCGATCGACACGCGAAAGCGGTTGAACTGGTAGCTCCCCGTCGGGATGACGACGCCGGGCGCGATCTCGAAGGGCTCCGTCAGGCGCTGGTACTCCGGGGCGTAGTTGGCCTCGTAGTGGTCGCCCGCCTGCGTCTGGAAGTTGATGGGCGCCAGAAACGTGCGGAACGACTGGGTCTCGCCGTGGAGGTCGGTGATCAGGACCGGGTTGGCCTCGAAGAAGAACTGTCGCACGCCCGAGAAGAGACCGCCGGAGGGCCGGGGCTGGTAGGCCACGTAGGAGGTGTACTGGCGCGTCCCGGGGCGCGGCAGATAGCCGAGCGCGGGATCGAGCGCGTCCCCGAACTCCTTGACCGAAGCCTGGAGGTTCCAGAGATCGTTCGGATACTGGGCCTTGAATCCCCAGCCGTTGCGGTCGCCGGGGCCGACGTCGCCGAAGCTGCGCGCGGCCCACAGGCCGAAACCGAGATTCTTGTCGCCGTGAAAGCTCGCGGTCTGCCACACCGCGTCCACGCCGGCGAGCGAGTTGCTCGAGCGGCCGTTCGGGTCGCCGTTGGTGCCGATCGCCCCGACCCGCAGGTTGCGGTTGAGGTCGTAGGTCACGCGTCCGGCCGCGAGATTCGTCTCCGGAACGCCGTACACGCCCCGCGTCTGGACGTCGAGGGCGCCGACGCCCCACGGACCCTCGCGCCCGACGGCCTTCAGTCCCGCGGTGATCGGGATGATCCGGTCGTTATAGAGGCCGACGGTCCGCGAGTAGAAGGGGATGAAGGCCTCCTGGAGGTCGAGGCCGAAGTCGAAGAAATTCGCGCCGTCCGTGAAGAACGGTCTCTTCTCGGGAAAGAAGAGGGCAAAGCGCGTGAGGTTGACCTGACGGCTGTCGGCCTCGACTTCGGCGAAGTCGGGATTGATCGTCAGGACGCCGTCGAGCTGCGACGTGATGTGGTACCCGACGTCGACCCCGGCCTGGCCCTTCGTGAAGTCGTGACCGGTGAGCTGGTCGACCTCGTAGCGTCCGAGGGCGTAGGGGGAGACGGTCAGGCCCCAGCCCTGGTCGAGGCAGGCCACGCCCGCCAGGTTGCCGGCGCGTCGCATGTCGAGCAGGTTCGAGTCGAGCGTCGTCCCGGTCCAGCGCAGCGTGAGCTGGTCCCGCGCGACGTACCGCTGGACGTTGAATCCCCAGGGGTCGCTCGCGCCGTTGAACCGGATCGTCTGCGCCGGAAGGACGATTTCCGCCGTCCATCCCGTGGCCGTCCTGCGCGTCGCGACGTCCCAGATCCCGTCCCAGTCGAGCGAAGCGCTGTCGGCATTTGGGTCCGAGATCAGGCCGTCGAGCCGCGCCCCGGCCGCGTTGACCTCGAAGAGGTATCCGGTCCGGTGGTCGTGAAAGGTGTCGAGCACGATCGAGATCGTGTCGTCCCCGCGCATGTTGCCGTCCCGCTGCATCGTGTGGACGGCGACGAGGGCCGGGTCCGGATCGGTGCACGTGATCCCGAAGTAGAGATGGTCGCTGTCGACGAGGATCCGGACCTCGGTGCGAAACGGCGTCGACTCGCCGGGTTTCGGCGACTGCTGGACGAGATCCGCGATGATTCCGGCCTTCTGCCAGGCCGGTTCGTCCAGCAGGCCGTCGAGACGGATCTTCCCCTGGGTGTCGCCGGCCGTGAGGAGGTCGGGCGGAGGCTCCGGCGCCTGCGCACCGGCGCGCCCCGGGGCGAGCGTCAGGACCGCCGCGAGAGCGGCAAGCCCGGGCGCCCGAAGGGCAAGATGACGCACGAATTGCAACTAGGCTTTCGAATCGCCCTGGCGACGCAGGTGGGCGTAGAGCGAATCGTAGAGGAACAGGGCGCGCTTCAGGATGTCCTCGTCGTCCACGCCGACATCCGTGAACCCCTGGCTGATCGCCCAGAGGCCCGCCGATTCGGGCGTGACGTCCATCTGCTCGGGAAAGTCCGCCCCGTGGACGATCCGCGCGAGGCGCTCGAGGGCCGCATCGCCGGGAAGCTTTTCCGCGACCAGCTGCTCGAACGAGCAGCGGCCGAGCGCATCCTCGTGCGGATAGCGTGCGCCCGGGGCGTCGAAGCCGACGGCCCCGTCCCGCTGAACCCTGGCGACGTCCGCCGGCTCGACGAACAGGATCTCCGCGCCGGGGTCGAGGAACCGGCGGATGAGCCAGCCCGTGGCCGTGCGGTTGACGTGAATGCGGCTGCGGGTGACCCACCTCATGACGGTTGCTCCTTCCAATGCGAAGACCGGGGCAGATACCGCGCGGCCCAGAGGGTCCCCACGACTCCGAGAGCCGTGGCGGCTTCGAACGTCAGGGAAGGACGGATGGTCCACAGCGCCCCTCCGATGGCGGCCGCCCCGGCCACGGCGAAGCCGCGGATCGAATAGTAGAGGCCGACGGACCTTCCCCGCGCTGCGGGATCGGCCAGGTCCACGATCAGGGCCTTGCGGGCCGGCTCGCCGATCTCGCGCAAGCCTCCGAGGGCATAGGCAAAGAGCAGGTGCCCGAACGTCCTCGACGCGAGGACCGCGACGGGGAAGAGCGTGAAGAAGACGTAGGTCAGCAGCACGAAGGGCTTCTTCTCGGCGCGTCCGGCCAGCGCCGCCGCCGGAAGGTAGGAGGCGATCGCCGTGGCCATCAGAACGGAGACGAGCACGCCGAACTGCGCGGGGGAGACGCCGACGATCTCGATCGCCCACACGACGAGGAAGACGTCCGGAAGCCCCTCGCACAGGCGGATGAAACAGTCGGCGATGAGCAGCTGCCGCAGCGCTGGCCGGAGGCGCACGCCGGCCGTGGGCGGCAGTCCGGGCGTCCCCGGCGGGCGGCCGGCGAGAGCGCGCGAGAGGCCGAACAGCATCGCCAGGGAGAGCGCGACCGAAATGCCGAAACCGGTGCGCATGCCCTTCTCCATGCCGTAGCGCTCGATGAGCAAGCCCCCCACGGGAGGCGCGAGCACGATCGGCACGCGCTTCAAGACGGCCTGAACGGTGAATCCCACGACGCGGCGACTGCCATCGAGCTCCTCGCCGACCAGGGAAAAAGTCGCCGGAAGGCCCAGCGAAGCCCAGGCCATCACGAAGAAGAGGGCCGCGAAGACGGCGATGACCGACGACCACATCCAGAGGAGGGCGAAGCCTGCCGTGCTCAAGGCTCCGAAGAAGAGGAGGGCGCGGCGCGTCCCGAGGCGATCGGAGATTGCCCCGCCGGGGTAGGCGTAGGTGGCGTCGAGGAGGTCCTTGAGCGTCCCGAAGAGCCCCACGCCGAAGACCGAGGCGCCCAGAGTCCGCAGATACGCGGGGAGGTACCGGAACCAGAGCTCCTCGCCGAAGCCGAAAACGAAGAGCCCCACCGCGAGCGCGTTGGCACGCCGCGAGCCGGGAGCGGACGGCCTCGAGACGGCCTTCAATCAGGGAACTCGAGCGGAGGCGGGGTTGCCCCGCTTCGTCGCGACGCGCTCGAGGGCGGCACGGAGCGCGGCTCCGATGGCCTCCGGCTTGTCGAGGCCCCAGAAGTGCAGGAAGAAGAGCCGGGGAGTTTCGGCCAGCATATGGGAATGCAGTGCCGTCACCTCGATGCCGCGCGCACACAGCTCGTGGACGACGGGATTTACCTCGGATGCCACGAGGGAAAAGTCTCCCGTCGTCGCCACACGCTCACCCGCGAGCTGAAAGTTCAGCGCGGTCGACATTCCCATTCCGTTCGGAATGTCCATTTCGTCTTCCTGGATCGTTTGAGCGCGCGGCACGGAGACCTGGAGCACGCGGCCGGCCATCGAGCCCGTCCGGCCGAGGGCCTCCTCGAGGCGCTGGAGCACGGCAGCGTCCGCGGGCGGCGGCGTCGCGGGTGCGGCGCCGCGCGCGTCGAGCGGCGTCGCCGTCTTTTCGAGCGCCGTTCTCAGGGTCTTTGCGATGTCGGGCGCCGGGCCCTTGCCGGAAAAGTGCAGGTAGAGGATGCGGGGCATCTCGCCGATCAGGTGGTTGTGGATCGCGAGGACCTCGATCCCTCCGGCCTGGAGGGCGCTGACGACCGGGTTGACCTCCGGGCCGAGAAGGACGAGGTCTCCCATCGCCATGACCTGGCCAGCCGGCATCTCCGCGAACCCCGCCCAGGAACCCAGAGCGAGTGCGGGCTCGATGACGACTCCATCGAGCGTCACGTGGAGATCGGTTCGAGGAAACCCGAACCTCCGGACGCCGTCGGGCTGGACCTTCGCCTGTCTCCCAAGGATCTTCTCGGCGGCTTCCCAGTCCGGCCCGGCTCCGAGGGCCTCGGGGGCGTTCAGCGCGAGCATCGCGGTGACGACGAAAGAGGCTGCACGGGTGCGCGGATGACTCATGGTTCACCTCTCCTTGTTCTTGCCCGATTCGACGGACTGCCGGAGGGCCTAAGGGTCCGCTGGCGGAACGAAGTGCAGAGATCAGCCGTTAGAATTATCTGTCAACAGATGGTAAATGGGCCCTGCGTCGCATGAGAGCGTCGAGGCTCCAGTCGCCTCCGCCGCGCGCGGCCATGTAAAGGAAGAGGAAACAGAACAGAACGGCGGGCTCCCCATGGTTGACGATTGGCCAGAGGCCGTTGGGCGCGTGGAACTGCCAGTAGGCGACGGCCATCTCGCCCGAGAGGATGAAGGCGACCGGCCGGGTGAAGAGCCCCAGCATGATCGCGATGCCGCCGACGAGCTCGAGAAGGCCGCCGATGCCGGTCTGGGACAGCAGGGGAGGTGGGGAGCCGGCACCGCCCGGCATCCCGCCGAACCAGCCGAGAATGATCAAGGCCCCGGCCTGGAAGAAGAGCAGGCCCGCGACCAGCCGAAGCAGGAAATACGAAAACGGAACGACGCGGTCCGCGTTCATCGGCCGACCTCCGTCGCCAGGTGCTGCTCGAGGCGGGTCAGTGTCTGCTGCTCCCGGTCGGCCGTGCTGGAAACTGTCTCGTTCATCGATTCCTCTTTCGCCTGCGGAGTTGCGGTGCGGATCGACTCATTTCTCTTCTCTTCGTTTGAAGTGTCCGGAGGTAGACCTCGAGCCGATCGAGGCTCTCGTCCCAGAAGCGGCGGTACTGCCTTGCGTGTCAAGCGCATTCTCCGGAATCTCGACTATTCGCTCCGCAGGACCGACATCGCATCGACTTTGAGGGCCCGCCGGGCGGGGATCCAGCAGGCGAGCAGGCTCGCCGCGAGGAGCAGGAGCGCAACGCCCGCATAGGTGGCCGGATCGAGGGGCCGCGTCTCGAAGAGGAGGGTCGTAAGGAATCGCGTGAGGAGGAGGGCTCCCGCCAGGCCTGCGGCCAGACCCGCGCCAGTCAGGACCAGGCCCTGGCCGACGACGAGGCGCAGGACGTCGCCCTCTCGCGCGCCGAGCGCGAGCCGGATGCCGATTTCACGCGCTCGCCGTCCCACGTCGTAGGCGATGACGCCGTAGATCCCGATGATGGCGAGCAGCAGCGCCGTCAGCCCGAAGAGGCCGAGGAGCGTCGTGCGAAATCGAGGCTGCTGCACCGACTCCGAGACGATGTGCGCCATCGGCTCGATGTCCGCCAGGGGCAGGGTCGGGTCGAGCGCCGCCACCTCCCGTCGGACCGCGGCTGTCAGCGCGACGGGATCTCCCTTCGTCCGGATGGCAAGGTAGGCCGCCCACCACGGGTCCTGTTCGAAGGGCACGTACATCTCCGGCTGCGAGGGCGCGCCGAGGCCGTCGCGCTTGACGTCGCCGACGACGCCGACGATCGTGCGCGCAACACCCTCCTTGAACCCGAAGACGAGCCGGTGACCGAGGGGATCGTCGTGAGGGAAGTGGCGGCGGGCGAAGGCGTCGGAGATGAGGCAGACCTTCGGCGCCGACCGCGCGTCGCCCGCCGTCACGAGTCGTCCGCGAAGAAGAGGGATGCCGAGCACGCGGAAGTAGTCCGGCGTGAGGGCCGTGTAGTTGGCGCTGAAGTCGGCTCCCGGCGCCGCGGCGGGGCGGCCTTCGATCGTAAACGCGAGGTTCAAACCTCCCCCCGTCAGGGGCAGCGGGAGGACCGCGGCGGCTGCTTCGACCCCGGGCTGGATCTGCAAGCGCTCGACGAGCCTCTCGTAGAAACCGATCCACTCCTCGGGCTTCGAGTACTGGTTTCTCGGAAGTGAGAGCCCGGCCGTGAGGACGTTCGATGCCTGGAACCCGGGGGGGACCGACTGGAGGCGCAGGAAGCTCTTCGTGAGAAGGCCTGCGCCGGCGAGGAGGACGAAGGCGAGGGCCGTCTCGGTCACGACGAGCAAGCCTCGAAGACGTCTCTTCCCGCGGCCCTCGCCCGCGCCGGCCGAGCCCTCCTTGAGGGCGCCGGAGAGATTCGGGCTCGAAGCCCGGAAGGCCGGGACGACCCCGAATACGAGCGCCGAGAGAAGCGAGATCGCGAGCGCGAAGAGGAGCACGGCGCCGTCGAGCCCGATCTCGCTGAGTCGCGGAAGATCGGGCGGCAGCCAGGCGCGCAGCGCCCGAAGGCTGGCCGCCGCCATCGCGAAGCCGAGCGCCCCGCCTGCGGCCGCAAGGACAAGACCCTCGGCGAGGAACTGCCGGATCAGGCGCCCGCGACTGGCTCCCAGCGCGGTGCGAATGGCGACCTCGCGCGATCGCGCGCTGGCGCGGGTGAGCAGGAGGTTGGCAACGTTGACGCAGGCGATTCCGAACACGAGACCGACGGCTCCGAGCAGCACGATGAGCGACGTGCGGGCGCCGCCGACGAGGCTCTCGGCGAGCGGCACGATCCGAATGCCCCAGCCCTCGTTCTCCTTCGGATGGTCCCGGCTCAGGGTGCGCTGGATCGCCGCGAGCTCGGCTTCGGCGGGAGCGATCGGGGTCCCCGTCTTGAGGCGCGCGACGATTCTCAGGTAGTGCCCCGCGCGGCGCGTGGAGAGGTCGCCGAAGACCGGGTCGTGCGTGAGCGGCAACCACAATTCCACCGGCGGCGTTTCCGGGGGCGTCTTGAACGCGGCGGGCATGACGCCGACGACGGTGCAGGCCTGCCGGTCGAGCAGGATCGGCTTGCCGACGATCGCCGGGTCGGCATTGAATCGCGAGCGCCAGAGACGCTCCCCGATCACCGCGACCGGGGGAGCGCTCGGGTCGTCATCGGAGGCGGCGAGCGTCCGGCCGAGCAGGGGCGGTGTCTGGAGGATCCGAAAGAGATTGGAGGTCACGGTGGCCGCGATGATCAGCGCCGGGTCGCCTTGCTCGGTCAGGGTGTAGTCGTGCATCCGGATGGCCGCAAGGGCGTCGAACGATTTCGCCCGGGCTTGCCAGTCCACATAGTTGGGGTACGAGGCGCCGGTCTGGGCGACGCCCTGACTCGGAAGCGTCTGGAACACCGCGACGAGGCGTTCGGGTTGCGGGTAGGGCAGGGGACGGATCAGGACCGCGTTGACCACGCTGAAGATCGCCGTGTTCGCGCCGATGCCGAGGGCAATCGTCGCGAGCGCCACGGCCGCGAAGCCCGGGCTCCTGGCGAGCCCCCGCGCGCCGAACCGCAGGTCCTGGAGGAACTGGCTCATGGTGGTGGTTACGTCCGCGCGACGCTGCAGTTTCGCGAGATTATGCCCCCCTCCGTAATGCGGCTCCACGATCCCCGCGGAAGACGGGAGCGCGGGCGTGGTGTGAATGCATCATTCGGGCGCCTGCCGTCGCCGACCACAATGACTATCGGCCCGAAAGGCCGATAGGATGACTCAAATCATAGACACACCGTCTGTTCCAGCCAGACTCGGGAGGCGACAATGACCGTCTTCGCGCCCCGCCCTGCCGCCTCCTTCTCCTTCCGCGAGATCCTCTACGGGAAGTCGGCCGGCGTCGCCCGGGTCACGATCAACCGGCCGGACCGATACAACGCCTATTCGACGGCCTGCCTCGAGGAGCTCGCGTCGGCTCTGCGCGACGCGGCCTTCGACGACTCGGTCGGCGTCGTCGTCCTGACGGGCGCCGGGGACCGCGCCTTCTGCACGGGGGGCGACGTCAAGGAGTACGCGGAGGCCTACGTCGCGGCGCCGCGCGACTACTGGAAGTACATGGCCCTCTTCCGCGCCTACATCGACGGGATCCTGTCGACGGGAAAGCCCGTCGTTGCGCGCATCAACGGTGCCGCGGTCGGCGGCGGCAACGAGACGGTGCTCGCCTGCGATCTGGCGGTCATCGCGGAGCACGCCTACGTCGGACAGGTGGGAGTGCGCGTCGGATCGGTCGCCTGCGGCGGCGCCACGCAGTGGCTGCCGATCACGGTGGGGGACAAGCGCGCCCGCGAGATGCTCTTCACGAACCGTCCGATCCCGGCGCGCCTGGCCCTCGAATGGGGGCTCGTCAATCGGGTGGCGCCCTCGGTGCGCCGGGGCGCGGAGTTCGTGACGAACGCCTCGCCCGAAGAGATCGAGAAGGCCCGCAAGGGCGCCGACGGGTACTCCATCGACCTCTCGCGGCTCGACGCCGAGGTCGACGGCCTCGCGCAGGAGCTCCTGCGGAGTTTTCCCGAGTGCGCGCGCTACACGAAGCAGCAGACCAACTTCTGGAAGGACTTCTCGTGGTCGCTCACGGTGCGGCACGCCCAGGACTGGCTGGCGCTCCACTACACCGACTACGAGCCCTTCGAGGGAATGAGCGCCTTCGCGCAGAAGCGTCCCGTGGACTTCGCCGCGGTGCGCCGGCGCGCCGTCGAGCCTGGCGGCTCGCCCGAAACGCCCTGGGGCGCCCACGTCCGGACCTGCAAGTCCTGCGGAGCGGAAGGACTGCCGGCCTCCTTCAAGCACTGCGGCCTCTGCGGAGGCGGGCTCGAATGACGGCGCGCCGCGCGCTGTCGGGGCAGGTGGCGCTCGTGACCGGGGGAGCCAGCGGGATCGGCCTGGCCTGCGCGAGGCGGTTGAAATCGGACGGCGCGCGGGTCGCCATCGCGGACGCCGACGCGCGGCGGCTGGCCGCGCTGCGGAAAGTCTTCGTCGGCACGGACCTCTACGAGACCGACGTCGCGGACCCGGAGGCGGCGCGCCGGACGGTCGCGGATCTGCTCCGAAGGCGCGGGCGCCTGGACCTTCTGGTTCTCGCGGCCGGGATCTGCCGCGACGCCGTGCTCTGGAAGATGACCGACGAGGCGTGGGACCGCGTGATCGCGGTGGATCTCTCGGGCGCCGCCCACTACCTGCGGGCTGCGGCCCCCGCGCTGCGACGGAGCCCGTCCGGGCGGATCGTGCTCATCTCGTCGATCAACGGCCGGCGCGGCAAATTCGGCCAGGCCAACTACGCGGCGGCCAAGGCGGGCCTGCTCGGCCTCGCCCGGTCGGCGGCCCGGGAGTTTGCCTCGCGCGGCGTCACGGTCAACGTCGTCGAGCCGGGCTTCACCGAGACGCCGATGACCGCCGGCCTTTCGGCCGAAGTCCGCGGGCGGGCGCTCGCGGAGACTCCTCTCGGCCGGGCCGCACAGCCCGAGGACATCGCCGCAGCCGTGGCCTTCCTCGCCGGTCCCGAAGCCGGGCACATCACGGGCCAGGCCCTGGCCGTCGACGGCGGGCAGGCGCTGGGGGCCTGACCGCGATGACGACGATGCGCGGCTTTCAGCTGACCGTTCCCGGAGAGCCGCTCGAGCCGGTGCGCCGAGAGATCGCCCCGCTCGGGGCCGACGACGTGCTCGTCCGCGTGGCCGGCTGCGGCGTCTGCCACACCGACCTCGGGTTCCTGTACGACGGCGTGCGAACGCGCCATCGGCTGCCCCTGGTCCTCGGGCACGAGATCAGCGGCTACGTCGAGGACGCGGGAAGCCGCCATCGCGCGCTCGTGGGAAAGGCCGTGGTCGTGCCGGCGGTGCTTCCCTGCGGCGAGTGCGCCCTCTGCCGCAGCGGCCGCTCGACGATCTGCGCGGCGCAGGTCATGCCGGGCAACGACCGCGACGGCGGTTTCGCAACGCATGCGGTCCTGCCGGGCCGCTTCCTCTGTCCGGTGCCCGGGGCGGCGTCGGATCCCGACGCCCCGCTCGGGGAGGCGCCGGGACTGACGCTGCGGCACCTCGCCATCGTCGCCGACGCCGTCTCGACGGCGTACCAGGCGGTCGAGCGCTCGGGCCTCGGCGAGGGAGATCTCGCCGTCGTCGTGGGCCTGGGCGGGGTGGGAACCTTTGCGGCGCAGGTTGCCGCCGAGCGCGGCGCCGCGGTCGTGGGCCTCGACGTCGACCCCCGCCGGCGGGAAGCGGCCGCGAAGATCGGCGTCGGCCTCGCTCTCGATCCGCGGGAGATCGCGGGCAAGGAGTTGCGCGCACGCGTGGCCGAGTTCGCCCGCACCGGCGGCGCGCCGGCGACCGGCTGGACGATCCTCGAATGCTCGGGGACCTCCGCGGGCCAGGCGACGGCGTTCGGTCTTCTCGTCCACGGCGCGACGCTCATGGTCGTCGGGTTCACGCTCGAGCCCGTGTCCCTGCGTCTTTCGAACCTCATGGCCTTCGACGCGCGGGCCCTCGGCAACTGGGGGTGCGCCCCGGAGCTCTATCCGGCCATCCTCGATAAAGTGCTGGCGGGCCGGATCGACGTGGTCTCGCACGCCGCGCTGCGGCCGCTCTCGCGCATTGCCGAGGCGCTGGACGACGTGCATTCGCGCCGGGTGGACCGGCGCATCGTTCTCGTCCCCGACCCGGAGGAGATGGCATGACCGCATCCGTCGCAGCCTCGCCCATCCGATGCGCCGTGGAGCGATCGGGACAGATCCAGAGGATCCTGTTCGACCGGCCCAAGGCCAACGTCCTGGATCTCGAGATGATCTCCGCGGTCCGCGCCCGCCTGCGGGAGCTGGCGAAGGACCCGGGGCCGTTGAAGCTCGTCGTCTTCGAGGGCGCGGGCGACCACTTCAGCTTCGGCGCGTCGGTGCAGGAGCACCTTCCGGGCAAGGTGACCGAGCTCCTGCCCGCGTTCCACGGCCTCTTCCGGGACCTCGAGGCGCTCTCGGCCCCGACGGCCGCCGTCGTCCGGGGGCAGTGCCTCGGCGGCGCCTTCGAGCTCGCCCTCTGGTGCGGCATGGTCGTCGCGGAGCCCTCCGCGCGCTTCGGCGTGCCGGAGACGCGGCTCGGGGTCTTTCCGCCGTTGGCGGCGATCGCGCTTCCGTGGCGGACGACGGGCGCGCGCGCCACGCAGCTGATCGTCGCGGGCGACACGTTCGACGCGCAGGGCGCGGCGGCGTGGGGCCTCATCGACCGGTGCATTTACGACGCGGAGGCGGAACTGCAGCGCTGGTTCCAGGAAACCCTGGCGGACAAGTCCGCCGTGGCCCTGCGCGCGGCCTGGCGCGCCTCGCGGAGATTTCTCGCCGCGGCCCTGTCGAACGACCTGCCCGTCCTCGAGAAGCAGTACCTCGAGGATCTGATGGCGCACCGAGACCCCATCGAGGGGCTGACGGCGTTTCTCGAGCGCCGGCCGCCGGCCTGGTCCAACTCGTGAAGCGCAGCGAGATCGTCGACTGGGCGGCCGAAGTCTCGGAGGACATCGACTTCGCGGCGGCCCGGGGCTGGATCGCCGAGAAGCCGGGCCGCAAGGCCGTGGGCTACCTGCCCGTGTACGCGCCGCGTGAGTTGATCCGCGCCTGCGGGATGCTCCCCGTCGGCATCCACGGCGCGGGGGAGCGCCTCGAGATCATCCGCGGCGATGCCTTCTACCAGTCGTACATCTGCCACCTGCCGCGCTCGGTCGTGGAGCTGGCCCAGTCGGGGCGCCTCGACGTCCTGTCCGGCGTGCTTTTCCCAGCCACCTGCGACGTCATCCGGAATCTCTCGGGCGTCTGGCAGCTGCTCTACCCCAAGCTCTACGTGCGCTACCTGGACCTGCCGCAGGTGGCCGAGCCGGAGCTCGCGTCGGACTTCTGGCGGGAAGAGCTCGCCGTCCTCGCGCGGGACCTGGGCCAGATCGCCGGCGCGCCGCCGTCGGATGCCGCCCTGCGCGAGGCGATCGGAGCGTACAACGAGGCGCGCGGGCTCATCCGGGAGCTCTACCGGGCGCGCCGGGACGCCCCGTGGAGCGTGCCGACCGAGGAGCTGTACCTGCTGCTGCGCGCCGGCGAGACTGTCCCGCTCGAGGAGTTCGTCGCCCGCGCCCGCGCCTACCTCGCCGCGGTCGAAGCGGAGCCGGGACGCGTGCGCGACCGGGCGCGCGTGATCGTCGTGGGGGCCTTCTGCGAGCAGCCGCCCATCGGCTTGATCAAAACGATCGAGCGCGCGGGCTGCTTCATCGTGGACGACGACTTCCTGCTCGGCAACCGGATGATCGGCGGCGATGTTCCGCTCGACGGGGACCCGCTCACGAACCTGGCGGAGGCCTTCGTCCGGCACGCCGCCCGCAACTCGACGCTGTATGAGCCGGACCCGTCGGGCAAGCGGCGTTTCGTGCGCGAGCGCGCCGCCGAGGCGCGCGCCGACGGCGTGCTTTTTGCGGCGGCGAGCTTCTGCGATCCGGCCCTGCTCGACCGTCCCATGCTGCGCGCCGGGGCGGAGGAAGCCGGGATTCCCTGTATCGCTTTCCAGTTCGCGGAGAACACGGGGCAGTTTCAGCAGTTCCGGGAGCAGGCCGGCACGTTCGCGGACGCGATCAAACTCTGGGGGGGCGCCGGATGAGCGAGACCGACAAGGACCTCTCGATGCTTCTCCAGAAGGACATGCTGGCCGAGCACTACCGCCGCCTCGAGGCGGCCCCGGAGACCGGAGAGCCGGTCGTCTACACGTTCGTGCCGGGAAACCTGACCGAGCTGATCCGTTCCTTCGGCGCCCTGCCCGTCCTGCCCGAGATCAACGCCCTGCAGTCGGCCATGCGCGGCAAGAGCCAGGGCTACATCGCCGCCGCGGAGAAGGCGGGCCACTCGGAGGACGTCTGCTCGTACGTCAAGTGCGACCTCGGGATGCTCAAGGCCGGCAACGTCAGCCCGACCGGGACGCGGCTTCCGAAGCCCGACCTGCTGCTGCTCTCCTACACGGGTTGCTACACGTTCATGAAGTGGTTCGAGCTGCTCCGCGAGGAGTACCGCTGCCCGATGGTGTTTCTCCAGATTCCGTACCAGGGCGACGGGGAGCAGTCTCCGGCCATGCGCTCGTACGTGGCGCGGCAGATCCGCGAGAGCCTGATCCCCGCGCTCGAGAAGGCCACGGGCCGCGCCTTCGACGAGGAGCGGCTGCGCGAGAACCTCCGGATGAGCGCGGCCGCCGAGGACGACCTCGTGGCAGTCCTCCAGTCTGCGAAGAAGACGCCGAGCCCCATCGACGCCTATTTCGGAGCGGTGTACTACGTCGGGCCGATTTTCTCCGCCTTCCGGGGGACCGAAGAAGGCCTCGCCTACTACCGGACGCTGCGCCAGGAGGTGGAGGGACGCGTTGCCCGCGGCGAAGGCCCCACGACGCCGTCGGGCCGCCTCGATCGGCAGAAGTACCGCCTCGTCGTCGAGGGGCCTCCCAACTGGACGCACTTCCGGGAGTTCTGGCGCATGTTCGCCGACGAGGGAGCGGTCGTCGTCGCGTCCACCTATTCGAAGGTCGGGGGGACGTACGACCTCGGCTTCCGCCACGACCCGGCCGACCCGCTCGGCACGCTCGCCGACTACTGCAGCGGCTGCTACACCAACCGCAACCTGCCCTCGCGCGTCGAGATGCTGGCGCGCTACGCGGAGGAATATCGGGCCGACGGGTTCCTGATCCACTCGGTCAAGTCCTGCAATTCCTTCTCGGCGGGGCAGCTGCCGATGCTGAGGGAAGTGGAGCGGCGCACGGGAATCCCGGGCGCGTTCATCGAGTCGGACCTCGTCGACCCCCGTTACTTCTCGGCCGCGAATCTCAAGAACCGGCTGGAGAGCTATTTCCAGATGCTCGACGCCCGCAAGGCGGGAGTTCCGGCATGAGCTGCGTCGTCGGCATCGATCTCGGCTCGACGACGACCAAGGCGGTCGTCCTCGACGAGAGGGGAGAGGTGCTCGGCCGCGGAATCACAAACTCCCGCTCGAACTACGACCTTGCGGCCGAGCTCGCCCGAACGGAGGCCTTCATCAGCGCCCGGTTCCGCCTGCTCGAGCGTGAAGTGGAGAAAGCCGGCGGGCCCGAGACGCTCGCGCGCCTCTTGCGCGCCTTTCGGCTCGAGCAGATGCAGGTCCAGCTCGAGACCCTGCGCGGGCGGATCGAAGAGGAGATCGGCCGGGGCGCGCCCGGAGAGCGCGACGCGCTCGCCGCCGCGGTCGCGGGGATTTTCGCCCGAATCCGGGCCGAGGAGGAGGCTCGATTCCAGGAGCCGCGACCTCCGGAGCGATCCGACTTCTTCCGCGATGCGGCCGGATCGGCGTATGCGCGCCTCGCCCAGGAAGCGGCGCAGGAGCCGGGCGCCCGCGTCACGTTCGATCGGCTGCTCGGGCTCTACGACCAGTGCATCGTGCGGGTCGAGAACGAGCCGGTCGAGCTCGGTTTCCGCGAAAACATCGGCAAGGCGCTCGGCCGGGCGGGTGAGACGCCGGGCGTGCGCGCGGCCGTCGAGGCGGCCCTGTCGGCGGACCTCGGCGTGTCGGCCACGGTCGGCACCGGATACGGGCGTGCGCGCCTGCCGTTTCCGAAGGAGCAGATCCGGTCGGAGATCCTGTGCCACGGCCTCGGCGCCCACGTGCTCTTTCCCGGGACGCGCACCGTGCTCGACATCGGCGGTCAGGACACCAAGGCGATCCAGGTGGACGGCAGCGGCATCGTCACGAGCTTCCAGATGAACGACCGGTGCGCCGCGGGGTGCGGACGGTACCTCGGCTACATCGCCGACGAGATGAACATGGGCCTGCACGAGCTCGGGCCGCTCGCGCTCGAGAGCCGGCGGCCCGTCAAGATCAGCTCGACCTGCACCGTGTTCGCCGGGAGCGGAGCTGCGCGAACGGCTCTCGCTCGGGGAGCGGCGCGAGGACATCCTCGCGGGGCTCCATCGGGCCGTCATCCTGCGCGCGATGAGCCTGCTCGCGCGCTCGGGCGGGATCGCGGACGAGTTCACCTTCACGGGCGGCGTGGCGCGCAACCCGGCGGCCGTCCGGGCGCTCGAAGGCCTCGTCGCCGAGAACTACGGCGCGCGCCGGATCAACATTTCCGCCGACAGCATCTACACGGGCGCGCTCGGCGCGGCCCACTTCGCGCTGCGGGGGGCGGCCGCGTGAGCGTGACGGCCGGGATCGACGTGGGCTCGGCGGCCGTCAAGGTGGCCGTGATGCGGGTCGGGGAGGGGGAGGACCGGATCCTCTCCCACGCCGTGGCCCGCGTGCGCCGCCGCAGCGTCTCCGACGTGGTCGACGAGGCGTTCGGCGAAGCGATCGAGGCGGCCGGTGTCGAAGAGCTCGACTACGTGGCGACGACCGGGGAGGGGGAGTCGACGCCGATCGCGACGGGCCACTTCTACGGGATGACGACCCACGCGCGCGGGGCCCTGTACCTCGATCCGCGGGCGCGCTCGGTCCTCGACGTGGGCGCGCTCCATGCCCGTGCCGTCCTCATGGATTCCCGCGGCAAGGTGCTCGGCTACAAGATGACGAGCCAGTGCGCATCGGGGTCGGGCCAGTTCCTGGAGAACATCGGCCGGTACCTGGGCGTGGCGCAGGCCGAGATCGGGGCGATCTCGATGTCGGCCGAGAAGCCCGAGGCGGTCAGCTCGATCTGCGCCGTGCTCGCGGAGACCGACGTGATCAACATGGTCTCGCGCGGCCTGGGCGCCGCCAACATCCTGCGCGGGATCCACGACAGCATGGCGGGCCGCTTCGCCCGCCTGCTCCAGTCGCTCGGCGTCGAGGGCGTCGTGTTCGTCAGCGGCGGCCTGGCCGCGGACGACGGCCTGGCCGCGGCGCTCGGGGCGGCGCTCGCGCAGGGCGCGGCCAAGGGCTCGGCGGCGCTCGAGGTCGCCCGCCATCCGCTGTCGGCCTACGCGGGCGCGATCGGGGCCGCGATCTGGGGAGGTTTTCGCCGGCAACGGGTCGGCATGGAGGGCGCCGCATGGACGAAGAATGCAATGGCGTGACGGTCCGCTTGCTCACCCTGGCGGACGCGCCGCGGCTGGTCCGCATGGACCAGGCGATCACCGGCCGAAACCGGACCGCGTGGTACGAGGGGAAGCTGAAGCGAGCGCTCAAGGAGTCCGACCTGCAGGTCTCGCTCGGAGCCGAGGTCGACGGCTTTCTCGTCGGCGCGGTGCTCGGGTCGCTCCATTACGGCGAGTTCGGCCAGCCGGAACCGATCGCCGTCCTCGACACGATTCTGGTCGATCCGGGCTTTGCCCGGCGCGGCATCGGCTCGTCCCTCCTCGACAACCTCACGCGCAACCTCCGGGCCCTCGGGATCGAGCGGCTGCGCACGGAGGTGGCCTGGGACGAGCACGACCTCAACCGGTTCCTGGGCCTCCAGGGCTTCGTCCCCGCGCCGCGGCTGGTCCTGGAGCTGCGCCTCGGAGCGCTGCCGGCCTGACCGGCCCTGCCGGGTGGCCGGAGGGGGCGCGGCCGAATTGATGCATCCGAATCATGAGCGCTGTGCCCGCCGGCGCTACCGTGACCGAGGAGGCACGGTATGAGCACCATGTTTCTGTTGTTCGTCGCTCTCTTGGTTCTCTCCTTCATTCCGGTCGGCTGGGTGGCCCTGCGCAATTACCGGAGGTTCCGGGGCACGCGTGTCATCACCTGTCCCGAAACCGGACGCGCCGCGGCCGTCGAAGTCGACAAGAGGCACGCGGCGGCGACTTTCGCCGTGGGCGAGCCGGACTTGCGGCTGAGCTCCTGCTCGCGTTGGCCCGAGCGGGAAGGGTGCGGCCAGGAGTGCCTGTCCCAGGTCGAGAACTCGCCGGAAGGATGCCTCGTCCGCAACATGCTGATCGAGTGGTACCAGGGCTCGACCTGCGCCTTCTGCCAGAAGGAGATCGGCGAGATCCGCTGGTCCGACCACAAGCCCGCGCTCCTGACGCCCGACCGCAAGACGATCGAATGGCACGAGGTGAGGCCCGAAAACCTGCCCCAGGTCTTCGCCACGCACCAGCGCGTTTGCTGGAACTGCCACACGGCGCAGTCCTTCCGGGAGAAATTCCCGGGCCTCGCCGTCGAGCGTCCCGCCGAGAAGAGCGCCTCGGTCAGGTAGCCCGCGTTGGCCCGGCCCGGGGGCCAGGCTTCAGATCGGCGGGGACAGCGCCGCGAGGATCTCGGCGGTCGTCGAGACCACGCCGGCCTGCCGCGCCTTGCTGCGCATCTCGTCCATCCGCTCGCACAGCGACGGCTGCCGCACTTCGTACAGCACTCCGGTCGTCAGGACGTCCTTCTCGCGCGTGTAGCGCAGGGCGGCCGTGCGGTCGGCCGGGTCGTGGTCGGGCGGCAGGAAGGCGAGCTTTGCCTTGAGCTGCTTGAACTGCTCGTCGCCGCGCCAGGTCACGCACGGCGACATCACGTTCAGGAACGCAAAGCCCTTGTGCTGCATCGCGGCGGTCATCAGGTCCACGAGGGTCCTGGGGTCCCCCGAAAAACCGCGGCCGACCCAGGTCGCCCCGAACGAGATCGCGAGCTCGCACGGGTCGACGGACGGCTCCGGGTTGCCCCAGTACGTGGACTTGGTCTTGTCCCCCGCCGGCGTCGTCGGCGCCGCCTGGCCCTTCGTCAGGCCGTAGATCTCGTTGTCCATCATGAGGTAGGCGATGTCGAGGTTGCGGCGTGCCGCGTGGAGGAAGTGATTGCCGCCGATGGCGATGCCGTCGCCGTCTCCGCCGACCGCGATGACGTTCAGCTCCGGCCGGGCGACCTTGACGCCGCTGGCGAGCGTGAGCGCGCGGCCGTGGACCCCGTTGAACCCGAAGGTCGAGACATAACCCGGAAGGCGCGACGAGCAGCCGATCCCCGAGATGACCACGGTGTTCCACGGCGCGAGCTGCAGTTTTGCCATCGCGCGGTGGAGGGCGGCGAGTGCGCCGAAGTCGCCGCAACCGGCGCACCAGACGGGCTTCAAGTCCGACTTGTAGTCCGCCGGCTGGAAGGCCGGCAGGTCGAGGGTCGTGCTCATACGGCCACCTTTTCCCGCCGCGTCGCGGCGCGAGCTCTCGAGACGGCTTCCAGGACCTCGGCGCCCGTCAGGTCCTTGCCGCCCGAGCGCTTGAAGACGTGCGTGCGGCCGGCCGGCAGGTCGAGGAAGGTCCGCAGGTACTTGTAGAACTGCGCCGTGTAGGAGAGCTCGACGATCAGGAGCTCGCCGACGCTGGCCAGAAACTCCTCGAAGTCCCGCTTGGGAAAGGGATACATGGTCTGCGGGACGAAGGCGGCGACCGTTTCCCCGCGCGCGCTGGCGGCGGCGACGGCCTCCTGGACGGGCCCCCTGGAGGAGCCCCAGCAGAGGACGCCGACGTCGGCGCGCGCCGGCCCGAACCGGCGAAACGCGTGGTAGCGCTCGCGGATCGGCCACATTTTCCGGTAGCGCTTGGCGTTCATCGTCTCGTGCGTGAGGTAGAGCGAGTTCGGCCGGCCCTCCGCGTCGTGCTCGAGGCCGTTGGTCTGGTACATCCCCTTCTTCATCCCCGGCACGCTCATCGGCGAAACGCCGTTGGGCGTCTCGCGGTACCGCTCGTAGTCCTCGAGCTCCGCGTCGGTCGGCTTCAGGCGGTCGCGCACCGCGTGCTTCAACGCTTCGGCGGGGATGGTTTCCTTGCGCTGCCCGACGGACTGGTCGGAGAGGACGAGGACGGGTATCTGGAACTCCTCGGAGATGTTGAAAGCCTCGACCGTCGCGTGGAAGCAGTCCTCGACGTCCGAGCACGCCAGCACGACCCGCGGCGCATCGCCGTGGGTCCCGAACAGGCACTGGAGGAGGTCGGATTGCTCGCTCTTGGTCGGATTGCCCGTCGAGGGGCCGCCTCGCTGCACGTCGATGATGACGACCGGCACTTCCGCCATCGAGGCCAGGCCGATCATCTCGGTCATCAGGGAAAGGCCCGGGCCGGACGTCGCCGTCATCGACTTGACCCCGGAAAAGGACGCTCCGATGACGGCGCCGATCGCCGCGAGCTCGTCCTCGGTCTGGAGGAAGGAGCCGCCGACGCGGGGCATCCACTCGGCGAGGAAGTGCAGGATCTCGGACGAGGGCGTGATGGGGTAGCCCGCGAAGAACCGGCAACCGGCATGGAGCGCGCCGATGGCGGCGGCCTCGTTTCCGGACATCAGCAGCCGCGGGGCGGAGGGCTCGTAGTCGAGGCGCTTCTTCGCGAAGAGCTCGCCCCGGGACGCCGCGAATTCGCGGCCGGCCTCGAACGCCCGGGTGTTGGCTTCGAGCACGGACGCCTTCTTGCGTCCGAAGCGGCGGGCCATCGCGCGTTTCAGGGTGTCCGACGGCAGCCCGAGGAGCTCGCCGAGGATGCCGAGCGTGACGACGTTCTTCGAGCCGGGAGTCCCCGAGGAGGCGCGGGCGATCCCGGCAAAGGGCACCGGGATCCACGCCAGGTCCTCTCCGTCGACGAGGCCGAGGTCCTCGCCGGAAGGGCGCTCCTCGGATTCCTCGCAGAGAACGAGGGCGTCGGGGGCCACCGACACTTCCCCGCGGAAGCGCGCGAAGTCGGCCCAACCGAAGACGATGAGCACGTCGACGCTGGCTCCTTGTGCGAACACTTCGTCGGCGGCCACGCGCACGGTGCAGGAGGATTCGCCGCCCCGGATCTGCGGCCCGTAGGCTTCGGTCTTGATGACGTGGAGCCCTTCCTGCGCCGCGACCTGGGCGACGAGATCTCCCAGCGTGACGACGCCGTCTCCTCCGGATCCGAAGATCCCGATCGTGATGTCTCTCTTCGCCATGCCTTCCCTTCCGGCGGTTTCCCGCGCGGGTTCGAGTTTCGGACGGCAGGCCGGCGATCGCATGATGTGAATGAATCAAGCGCCGGAATGTCCGGCCCGGGCCGAGGGTAAGATCCCCGGGCTGCTGGAGAGTTCCGAAAACCGAGGAGAAGATCCATGAAGACCCCGGGCATCGCCAGGACCGCGAGCTTCTTCCTCGGCCTCGCGGCGGCGGCGCTCGCCGTGTCGGCGGCGGTGGCCGCCGGCCAGGAGGCCGCGCTCGGGCGGACCGAGTTCCCGACGTCCGGCTCGGCCGCGGCGCAGCCCGCCTTTCTGCGGGGGGTCCTGCTGCTCCACAGCTTCGAGTACGCCGACGCCGCCGAGGAATTCCGCGAGGCAGAGGCGGCGGATCCGGGGTTCGCGATGGCGTACTGGGGCGAGGCCATGACGCACAACCACCCGCTCTGGAAGGAGCGCGACCGCGACGCCGCGCGCAAGGCGCTCGAGCGCCTCGCGCCCACGAAGGCCGGGCGGCTGGCGAAGGCGCCGACCGAGCGCGAGAAGATGTATCTGTCCGCGGTCGAGGAGCTCTACGCGGACGGCGAGAAGGCCGACCGCGACCGCGCCTACGCGGAGGCAATGCAGCGCCTGCACGAGCGCTATCCGGACGACCTCGACGCGGCCGCGTTCTACGGGCTGGCGATTCTGGGGACCAGCGAAGACAGCCGGGACGTCGCGACGTACATCCGGGCCGCGGCGGTGGTCGAGGACGTCTTCGCGAGGAACCCGCAGCATCCGGGCGCCGCGCACTACCTGATCCACTGCTACGACGACCCGGTGCACGCGCCCCTCGGGATGCGCCCGGCGCGCGTGTATGCGACGATCGCCCCGGCGGCGGTGCACGCCCTGCACATGCCGTCGCACATCTTTTTCGCGTCGGGAATGTGGGAGGACGCGGTCGCGTCCAACGAAGCCTCGTGGAAGGCGTCCGTGGACCGCGCCGAGCGCAAGAAGCTCGGGCCGGGCGACCACAGCTTCCACGCCCTCTCCTGGCTCGAGTACGCGTATCTCCAGCTCGGCCGCTGGCGCGACGCCCGCGCGACGCTCGCGACGATGGAGAAGGACGAGAAGGCGGCGCCGTCCGGCCGGACGACCGATAGTCTGTCCGCGATGCGGGCGTCCTGGATCGTCGAGACGCGGCGGTGCGGGGACGGCGTCCTGCCCCCGGCGTCGGCGGCGCCGGGACCATTTCGTCCGGGGCCTGTGCGCCCTGGACGCGGGAGATCGCGCCGGAGCGCAGGCGGCTCTCGCCGCGCTGAAGGCCCCTGCGGCGTCCCCGGAGGAGGGCCACGCCCACGGCGGGAGCTCGATGACGACCTATGGCAAGGAGCGGGCGGCCGCCGTGGTGGCCGGCGTCCTCCGCACGGAGCTCGAGGCGATGCTCGCCCTCTCGCGGGGCGACAAGGCCGACGCCGTTCGGCTCGCGGGCGAAGCGGCCGCGGCCGAGGACGCGATGTCGTTCGACTTCGGGCCCCCGCCGGTGGTCAAGCCCGCCCACGAGCTCTCGGGCGAGATCCTGCTCGCGGTCGGGCGTCCCGCCGACGCGCAACGCGAGTTCCACGCTTCGCTCGCGCACGCCCCGGGACGCTCGCTCTCGCTGCTCGGTCTCGCTCGCGCGGCGGCCGCGGCCGGCGACACGGAGGCGTCTCGCGACGCGTATGCGCGGCTCAGGGCCCAGTGGAGCCGCGCCGACGCCGACGTCACGGGCCGCGGCGAGGTCTTCGCTGCGGCAGCGGGGCCGGCAGCGAAGTAGCCCTGCGCCATCTCGTCTTTAGCGCAAGGGCTTCGCTTCGATCCGGCGGATGGCGCGCGAGGCCGCCCAGGCCGGCGTCAAGTCGATGACCCCGCCGACGTGAGGGATCGGCTTGCCGGCGATCTCTTCCAGGACGGGCAGCGCGGACGAAGCCGCCGGTCCGATCGCACCGAGGGCCGTCGCGGATTCGCGCACGACGTCGAGCGGCTGACCGGAAGCCTTGCAGGCCGCGACGAGCGCGGGCACGGCGGAGGCCGCGCCGGGGCCGATCGCGCCGATCGCGACGGCCGACGCCATGCGCACGCTGGCGTCCGGGTCTTTGAGCCGCGCGACCAGCGCCGGCAGCGCCGGAGCCGCCGCCGCGCCGAGCCGCGCGAGCTCGAGCGCGCAGAGGCCGCGCACGACCGCGTCCGGATCCGACAGCGAGGTCGTCAGTGCGGTCACCCCGGTCGGGACGTCCGGTGCGCGGGCCGCCGCGGCCATCTTCCATCCCTCCGGTCCAGTCCGCGCAAGGATCAGGTTGTCCACGCCGAGGGCGTAGCCGGTCGAAGCCGCATTCTTCCCGATGCAGACGAACGTGACCGTGTGCTTTCCCTTCGTCAGGCGCGGCCAGCCGATCTGGTAGTCCATTCCCACGTACGTTTCGTATGCATACCCATCGAACGAGAGCTGCGGCCGCACGTCCGCGCCCGGCTCGTGCTCGAGGACCGGCGCGACCGGAGGGGTGCCGTCGAGGAGCACCGTGTAGATCCCATAGTCCGAGCCCTGCGCGACCTGCGTGGAGAGCTCGTAGTCGCCGGCCTCGGCCACATCGAAGGGGATCGTGAGCTTCGAGCCCGGTCCTTCCCCCTGGAAGACGACGACGTCCTTGGACCAGAAGAGATCGCGAACGACGGAGGGCTTTCCCTTCTCGGCAACGATCGCGTCCATCACGGTCTCGACCTCGAACTGCAGGGCATTGCCCTGCGGCAGCCGGGCCGAGCCGTACGGCACGGGCGGCAGGCCCGTTGCGATCCCGTCCTGGTACCAGAAGGAGACCGAGGACATCAGGTCGTCGCGCACGCCGAAGGCGGACTTGATCGAGCCGTCCTGGTTGAAGGTCCAGCCGAGGTGCTCGATGTCGAAGTGCAGCGACTTCGAGAAGGGGACCGGGTCGAGCACGTGCCAGCGGTAGCCGGTCATCCGGGAGCCGAGGCCCGTGCCGTCTGCGACCGTGACGCCCGCGTACAAGCCGTTCGTCACGTGCAGTCCCCAGGCATCGGTGAAGTAGTCCTCGGACCCGGTGCCCATGAGCGACGGCTTCTTCTCGCCATCGACGAAGAAGCGGTCGTCGCCCTCGCCGAACCAGCCTGCCGAGGGTTGCACGACCGAGAGCACGGTCCCGACGTAGAACCCGCGGCCCTTCACGTCGAGGAACACGTACGGACTTCCGTCGTCGGGCGCGGGCAGCTCCTGGCGATAACGCGCGTGGAAGTACGCGGTGTCGGGCGGTAGCGAGGGCACCTTCTCCCAGTCCACGTGGTAGTAGAGATGGTCGACCTTGCGGCGGCCCTCGTTCGTGAGCGTGATCCGGCACGACTTGCGAAAGGGCATCGGCCAGTAGCTGTTGCGGGCGCGGCCGTCGGAGCTCGCGCGGATCATCGAGGATTCGACCGTGCGCTCGAATCCATGGCCCACGGCGAAAAAGTCGCCGAGCGGCGCGTCCACCGACGCTTCGGGGCTGCCGTCGTAGTAGACGCGCAGGCGCATGAGGCGCGGCCAGCCGTATTCGTTGGCCGCCACCGTGATCCACAGGTGCGTCACCACGCCCGGCCCTTCGAGATCTGCCAGAGTGACCGTCTCTCCCGCGATCGGATGCTTGCTGTCGTTGTTCGAGGCCGGATCGGGGCTGCTCGAGGAGGACCGCTGTGCCGTGAAGTCTTTGAGCTTCGCGAACTCGAGCGGGTCCTGCCGTTGTCCCGCGGCGGGCGCGGCGAGCGCAATGGCGGCCAGGGCGAGTGATCCGAGCTTCATTTCGACCTCCGAATTGTTCGCGGATCTTATGCTCTCAAGGGGCCGTCATCGCGAGACGTCCCTGCGCCCCCGTCCCGGCGCCGTCATCCCGGGCGCAGCGAGCGCCGGAAGCGTGTCAGGCCGCTCCGAGCAGCGCCTCGACGGTCTCGCGGAAGACGCGCGTGTGGAGGTCGATGTCGGCCTCGGTGGTCGCCGGGCAGATCAGCGCCATGTTGTGGAACGGCGTCATGAGGATGCCGCGGTTCAAGGCGGCGAGGTGCATGTACCGGTCGAGCTCGGGGTCGATCGAGGCCGCGGCCTCGGCGCCGTTCTTCGGCCGTGTCGCGCGGAACCAGTACTCGGCCCGGCAGCCGAGTTGCGTCACGTGCCAGGGGAGCCGGTACTCGGCGATGACGCCCTCGACGCCTTCGGCGAAGCGGCGCGCGAGCGGGATCGTCCGGGCGTAAGCCTGTTCGGTCAGGACGTGCTCGAGCGTCGCGCGCATCGCGGCAAGCGAAAGCGCGTTGCCCGCGAGCGTGCCGCCGATGCCGCCGGTGTCCGCTTCCTCGACCGTCGTCGCAGCGCGGATCCGGTCGGCCACCTCGGCCGACAGTCCGTAAACCGCGGCGGGCATGCCGCCCGCGATCGGCTTTCCGATCGTCAGGATGTCGGGCGAAAGCCCGTGCGCCCGCGTGTAGCCGCCCGGTCCGGCCGAGATGGTGTGGGTCTCGTCGATGATGAGCAGCGTCCCCGTGCGGCGCGTCATCTCCCGCAGCCGATCATGGAATCCGGGCTCGGGGTGCACGATCCCGATGTTCGTCAGGGCCGGCTCGGCGAGCACGCAGGCCACGTCGCCGTGCGCGAGCGCGGCTTCGAGCGCGGGCAGGTCGTTGAACTCGACGACGCGCGTCGTTTCCGATGGATTGACGGGCGGCCCGAGGTTTCCGCTGCGCGGGCCGACGACGCCGTCCCTGAGCGTCGCGAACGTCTCGTCCACCGTGCCGTGGTAGCACCAGTTGAAGACGAGGATGCGCGGGCGCTTCGTGACGTGGCGCGCCAGGCGAATCGCGAAGCGGTTGGCGTCGGTCGCCGTGAGCGTCGTCTGCCAGTAGGGCAGCCCGAACCGGCGCGCGAGCTCTTCGCCCACCCAGATCGCGTCCTCGGTCGGAAGCATGAACGTGATGCCGCGCTTTGCCCGAGACGCAATCGCCTCGACCGCTGCTGCGGGCGCGTGCCCGGTCATCGCCCCCGTGTCGCCGAGGCACAGGTCGAGGTAGCGATGGCCGTCGGCATCGGTGAAGTGGGCGCCCGCCGCTTCCTGGACGAAGATCGGGACGCGGCCGGCCCATCGCACCATCCAGTTCATGGGAACGCCGCCGAGCAGGCTCTTCTCTGCCCGCTCGAAGAGTGCGCGCGAGCGGGGATGCGTCGCCGTGAATTGCTCCTGTTCGTTGGCCAGGAGCGCTTTGAGGCGGGTTCGATCTATAGTCATCGGGGCGCCGGGAATCTTATGCCGGCCGCTGAACTTCGACGCGGGCCGGACGTATCAACCGCGAATACAGACCGACATAAGGAGATCCGCATGCGCTCCGTCAGAAACCTGCTTTGCCTGCTTCTCGCCTCGGCGGCCGTCCTGGCCGAGGAGGGCAGCCAGAAGGGCATCGAGCTCACCGACATGAATCGCAGCGTCGAGGCCTGCTCCGACTTCTTCGAGTTCTCCAACGGGGCCTGGCGGGCGATCAACCCGATCCCGCCCTCGATGTCCCGCTGGAGCCGCCGGTGGCAGGCCGGCGAGGAATCCAAGGACCGCCTGAAGGACATCCTCGAGGAGTCGGCGGCCGTGAAGGGCGCGCCGAAGGGCAGCGTCGATCAGCTCATTGGCGACTTCTACGGCGCCTGCATGAACGAGGCCGAGCGCGACCGGCTGGGCGTGAAGCCGCTCGACCCGCTGATCGCGGAGATCCGGGCGATGAAGGGCGTTTCGGACCTCGCGCGCATGATCACCCGGCTTCAGCAAGTCGCGATTCCGGTTCCGTTCGGCCTCGCCGCCGGATCGGACAATCACAATCCGACCGACGTCCTCGCTCAGATCTCCGCAAGCGGGCTCGGCCTGCCGGATCGCGACTACTACGTAAAGCCGGAGCCGCGGTTCCTGGAAGCCCGCGAGAAATACGTCGCCCACGTCGTGAGCATGTTCCGCCTGGCCGGATCGACCGAGGCGCAGGCGAAAGCCGCCGCGGCGACCGTGATGCGGATGGAGACGCAGCTGGCCGAGGCCTCGCTCGACAACGTCGCGCTGCGGGACCCCAAGGCGACCGACCACAAGATGTCGATGGCGGAGCTTCACAAGCTCACGCCCCGCTTCGATTGGGCGGCGTCGTTCAAGGCCCTCGACATCCCGCAGGGCGACCTCAACGTCAACGAGCCGCGCTTCATGCAGGAAGTCGACAGGCAGCTGACGGCGGTCTCGCTGGCCGATTGGAAGACGTACCTCGAATGGCACCTGATCGACTCCGCCGCGCCGTCGCTCTCCGACGCCTTCGTTCGGGAGGACTTCGCGTTCAACGGTGCGTACCTGAACGGATCGAAGGAGTTGAAGCCGCTCTGGAAGCGCTGCGCCGAGTCCACGGATCGTCAGCTGGGCGAGGCGCTCGGAAAGAAGTACGTCGAGAAGTACTTCCCGCCCGAGGCCAAGGCGCGGATGCAGGAGCTCGTCAAGAACCTGCGTCTGGCCATGGGCCAGACGATCGAGGGCCTCGACTGGATGAGCGCGGAGACGAAGAAGAAGGCGCTCGAGAAGCTCTCGACCTTCAACCCGAAGATCGGCTACCCGGACACCTGGAAGGACTACCGCAAGGTCGTGATCACCCGGGGCCCATACTGGGACGACGTCCTCGCGGGCCGCCGGTTCAACGTTGACGATGATCTGGCGACGATCGGCAAGCCGGTCGACCGCGGCCGCTGGGGCATGACGCCGCCGACCTCGAACGCGTACTACAACCCGCTCTTGAACGAGATCGTGTTCCCGGCCGGCATCCTGCAGCCGCCCGCCTTCAGCATGTCTGCCAACGATGCCGTCAACTACGGTGCGATCGGCGTCGTGATCGGCCACGAGATCAGCCACGGCTTCGACGACCAGGGCGCGCAGTACGACGCGCAGGGGCGCCTCCAGAACTGGTGGAGCGACGAGGACCTGAAGAAGTTCCAGGCGAAGACCGCCTGTGTCGTGAATCAGTACGATCACTACGAGGTCGAGGCCGGCGTGCCGCAGCGCGGCAGGCTCGTGGTGGGGGAGTCGATCGGCGACCTGGCCGGTGCGCGGATCGCCTACCGCGCGTTCCAGATCGCGCAGCAGGGCAAGCCGCCGCTTCCGACGATCGACGGGTTCACGCCGGACCAGCAGTTCTTCATCGCCTGGGGCCAGTTCCGCGGTGACGCCATCCGCCCCGAGGCCGCGCGCACGATGGCCCAGGGGGACCCGCACCCGATCGGCAAGTTCCGCGTCATCGGGCCGCTGTCGAACCTGCCCGAGTTCCAGAAGGCGTTCGGCTGCAAGCCGGGCTCGCCGATGGTCCGGGCGGAGGCCGAGCGGTGCGAGGTCTGGTAGGCGTCGCGGGGCTGCCGAAGGGGTCTCTCGCGGGCCTCTTGACATATCAACTTTTGTTGATCTAATATCGGGCCGTGCTGAAACCCGGGAAAAGAGCGGCGGGGAAGTCGGGGATGGACGCGGCCGGGATCGCGCGCATCTGCCATGCCCTGTCCGACGAGACCCGGCTCGCCATCCTCGAGAGGCTCAAGAACGGCGAGCAGTGCGTCTGCAACCTGGCCGACGTGCTGCAGAGCGGACAGTCGCGCCTGTCCTTTCACATGAAGACCCTCAAGGACGCCGGGCTGGTCCGTGACCGGCGCGAGGGCCGCTGGATTCACTACTCGCTCAATCCGGAAGCTCTGGACGCGGTCGCCGACTTCGTCGCGTCGCACCAGCAAGGCCGATGAGTTTCTTGTGCCTGACCAATCAAGTTCTATTGATGTCGACAAGGAGGATCCCATGACCGAACCGAACATCACCGACATCGTCCGCGAGAAGTACGGCAACGCCGCCCGCCTGGTGACGACCGGGAAGACTTCATGCTGCGGAACAGCCCCGTCGGCTTCCGGCCTTTCGGGCGACCCGATCACGTCGAACCTCTACGGCATCTCGGAAAAGGCCGAGGTCCCGGAGCAGGCGTTGCTCGCCTCGCTCGGCTGCGGCAATCCGACCGCGCTCGCCAGGCTCGAGCCGGGCGAGGTCGTACTCGACCTCGGCTCGGGCGGAGGCATCGACGTCCTTCTGTCCGCCCGGCGCGTGGGGCCGACGGGCAAGGCCTATGGCCTCGACATGACCGACGAGATGCTCGAGCTCGCCCGCAGGAACCAGCGCGAGTCGGGCCTGACGAACGTCGAGTTCTTGAAGGGACAGATCGAGGACATTCCGCTTCCGAACGACACCGTCGACGTGATCGTGTCCAACTGCGTCATCAACCTCTCGGCCGACAAGGACAAGGTGCTGCGCGAGGCGTTCCGGGTCCTGAAGCCGGGCGGCCGGTTCGCGGTCTCCGACGTCGTCGTCGCGGGAGACGTGCCCGAGGCGATCCGCAAGAGCGTGCTCCTGTGGGTCGGCTGCGTGGCCGGCGCCCTCTCGGAAGAGGAGTACCGCGGCAAGCTCGCCGCGGCGGGCTTCACCGACGTCACGGTCGAGCCGACGCGCGTCTACTCGGTCGCCGACGCCCGCGAGTTCCTGCTGTCCGCCGGGATCGACGCGGACGCGATCGCCCCGGAGGTGGACGGCAAGATCCGCAGCGCTTTCATCCGGGCCGTCAAGCCGCGTCGCTGATCCGCGGCGGGCCGGCGTTTGACTGGAAACTTCTTTCCGGTATGATGCGCCGTTCCTTACGCGGGGTCGTAGTTCAGTTGGTTAGAACGCCGGCCTGTCACGCCGGAGGTCGCGGGTTCGAGTCCCGTCGGCCCCGCCACTTCCAATTCAAAGCGACCGGCCAGCCGCGAGCGCGAGCCCTACCGCGCCAGCGTCTGGTCGTAGAAGCGGGCGAGGTCCGCCTTCATCTGCTTGAGCGACGGCTCGTGCAGGTAGATCATGTGGCCGGACGGGTAGTACCCGAAGGAGATGTTCTTCTCGAGCGTCGGGTCGAGGCCCATGTGCCCGAGGGTGTACTCCGTCTCGAAGAACGGCGTCGCAAAGTCGAAGTAGCCGTTGGCAGAAAAGAGCTTCAGGTTCGGGTTCATCGACATCGCGACGCGCAGGTCCTCCGCGACGTCGGGCATCGGGGCGCGGCCGCCGTCGGTCTTATGGCGGTCGTCCCAGTCCTTCCCGACCTCCTCGTAGTTGGTGGGCTTGTAGAGTTCCTCGGTCTTGTACCCGAGCGTCTCGCGGACGTAGGCGTTCAAGGCCGCGGTGTAGGCGGCGGCGATCGCGGAACTGGCGGGGTCGTACTCGGGGGTCTCGCCGGCCGCGTCGTGGTCGATTCCCTGATACCGCCCGTCGAGCCGGCCGACCGTCCGCCGCTCCCCGCGCAGGAGCTCCTTCTGGAACCGGCTCGGGTCGAGCCGCAGGTTCGCATTCAGGATGTAGGACTCGGGCAGTCCCGTGTACCGGTGGAGCCTCGCGGCGACGGCGGCGCGAGTCGTCGCGTCGAGCTTGTTGCCCTGCTGCAGGGCCTGCTCGTACTCCCCGAGGGCGAACTTGCGGACCTCCTCGAGAAACGGGGCGAGATCGGCCGGCCTCGGGTCGAGCTTCTTGTAGTACCAGGCCGTCGCGGCGAGTGTCGGCAGATAGAGCTCGTAGGCGCGGTCGTTTGCGAAGGGCGGGCCGTTCAAGTCGTCCCAGGCGTTCAAGTAGGAGGAGACGAAGACGGCGCCGTTGAATGCGACGCCCCGGCGCTCGAGGTAAGAGAGCAGCGCCGCCCCACGCGTGGTCCCGTACGACTCGCCCAGGAGAAACTTGGGAGAGTTCCACCGGTTGTGATTGCTCAGCCAGCGCTCGATGAACTGGGCAAACGCCGCGACGTCCTGGTCCGTTCCGTAGAAGTTCTTGGGTTCGCCCTTGCCGACGATGCGCGAGAAGCCCGTGCCGATCGCGTCGATGAAGACGAGATCGGTCTTGTCGAGCAGGCTCTCGGAGTTTTCGATCACCCGGTAGGGCGCCGGCGGGGTCGGCCCCGCGTCCGGAGTCTCCACGCGCATCGGCCCGAACGACCCCATGTGAAGCCACAGCGTTGACGAGCCCGGGCCCCCGTTGAAGAGGAACGTCACGGGCCGCTGCTTCGGATCGGCGCCGTCGGCCGTGTAGGCGACGCTGAACATCCGTCCGTCCGTTTCGCCCTTGGCGTCCTTCAGATCGATCGTTGCGGCCGTCGCGGTGTAGGCGATGGGCTTTGCGCCGAGCGTCAGACGGCGGTGCGAGACGGCAGCGGCCGGCGCCGCGGGAACGGCCGGCGCGGGCGTGGCCTCCTTTGCGGCTGCAGGCTTCGCCTCGGCCTTTTGCTCGCCCGCCGGCTCCTGCGCTCTCGCCGTCGGCCCCGACGGCACCCCCGCGGCAAGCGCGGCGACGGCCAGGGCACGGGCGCCGTTCCGAGTGAATCTCATGGGGGCAGATCTCCTTCGCGCTCGGTGTGCGGCGCGAGTCTACATCCGCGAGCCCTCCCGATCGGTGTTTCTGCCCGGCGCAACGCTGCGATAAGCTGCTCGAAGCAGACCACTCCCATTGGAGGACGTGAACATGTCGAAGGAAAGACCGACAGTCGGGACCGACGGACGCGCGCTGCCGATCCTGCCGCCGGAACGCGACGCGCGCGTGTGGGCCCGGCTGGTCCGGGTGATGTTCTACACCCCCGGCTTCCTGGCCCTGCTGCTGCTCAAGGCCGGCGAACCGACGAGCTTCGGCATCACGGTGGAACTGTTGATGCTGTCCAGTGCGGCGGCCATCGTCGGCGGCCTGTTCATCGGCACCCAGTCCGACGGCAGGGGGGCCGATCACTTCGTCCCGGGTCGGCGCCTGGAGCGGGGCGCTGGTGCTCGAGCTGCTGGCCGCGGTGCCCTTCCTGTGCGCCGTGCCGGCGTTGTTCCATGAGCTCGCGAACAGCACGCTGCTGCACGCCACGGCGCCCGGCGCCGTCGATGTCGCTCTGGGTGCCTCCGAGCTGCTGCCCGCGGTGGCGATCCTGCCGTTCATGCTCTACCAGCTGGCCGGCTTCGGCACCGCTGCACTTCGTCGTTCCGAGGCCGGTGAACTGGGTCATCAACATCGCCATACTCGGCTTGATCGTCGCCGCGACCGTCGCCAACCGCCAGGGCGATTACGACGTGGAAAAGAAATTCGCCGGACTCCTGGTCCTGGGCATGGCCGCCACCGTGGTCTACGGCGTCCTCAAGCTCCGGCAGATGCAGGCGGACTTCGACCTGCGCTGCCCGCCGAAAAAGGAAAAATGAGGGGACTGCAGAGGGAGGAAGCACATCGTGTGGTGGATCAGCTATCGCGGTGAAGGCAAGACCGGCGTCGACAACATCGGCGTCTTCGAGGACGACGGCACGCCGCGCAAGGAGCATCCCCTGCTCCTCGACCCGTCGCCCGATGCGCACCCGCTGCACATCGCCCGCGGCTTCGCGCTCGTGGGCGACGATCTCTACATCGCCAACGCCTGGCGCAAGGACAGCCACGTCGCCCGCTACCGCCGCCACGGCGACACCTTCCACTTCGCCGACGTGGTGGTGACCACCAAGCACGTTTCGGCGATGGTCCACCCCTTCGACGTGGAGCTCGGCGACGATGGCCGGCTCTACGTGTCGTGCCAGGACACCAACACCGTCGTCGCCATTCTGCCGAAGATCGCGCAAGCCGGCGCCCGTGGCGACGCACCTGCGCAAGAACTTTCCCGACGGAAACTTCCTTCCCGGCACGCTCGTCGCCTCCAGCCAGGGCCAGCTCCCCGAGGTCGGCGACCGCGCGCCCCTGGACGTGCCGTCGCCGCAGGGCCTCGAGGTCGTGCTCGACGTGCACGGCAAACCCCGGCACTCCGTGCGCGGGATCATCGTGCACCGCAAGCATCTCTACGTGGCGGACGAGGCGGGGGACGCCGTCAAGATCTTCGAGGTGAAGTCGGGGCGGCTCGTGGCGCGCATCAAGGGGAGCAGGCTCACGAAGCCCGTGCACCTCATCCTGCACGGCGACACGCTCTACATCGGCGCCGCCGGCACCGGCAGCATCCTCGCCTTCGACATCCCCGCGAAAGCTCCGCGCGGCAAGCTCAAGGCGCGCGCGGTCATCGACGGCAAGCTCAAGGCCCCGTCCGGCTTCGCGATCGGCCCGGACGGCGATCTCTACGTGGCCGAACGGTTCAAGCAGCGGGTGCGGCGCTTCTCCGCGAAGGGGAAGAAGAAGGGGACGTTCATCGACGGGCTCCCGGACATGCCGGAGTTCCTGGTGCATGTGCCGGATCGGGCGCCAGAGGTCGTGCCCCGGCGCTCCTAGCTGCGGTTGCGGGGGGGGAAGCCACTCCACGCAAGCCCCTCCAGATTGATTCAATCGCATCTTTCGCCGCCGCGGGGCGGCGCTCTAGGTTCCCATCGTCTTGTCCCTGACAGCCGGGTCCCGCCTGGGTCCCTACGAGATCGTTGCGGCGATTGGCGCCGGCGGTATGGGGGAGGTGTACCGGGCGAAGGACACTCGGTTGGATCGCGCGGTCGCGATCAAGGTCCTCCCGGCGCACACGGCGGCGTCACCGGAGGTGAGGCAGCGGTTCGAGCGGGAAGCCCGGGCGATCTCGCAGCTGTCCCATCCCCACATCTGCGCGCTCTTCGACGTGGGGCGCGAGGGGGACACGGACTACCTGGTGATGGAGCTGCTCGAGGGCGAGACGCTCGGGACGCGGCTCTCCGGCGGAGCCCTCGCGCTCGACCAGATCTGCCGCTACGGCGCGGAGATCGCGGACGCGCTGGGGGCGGCGCATTCGGCCGGCGTCGTGCACAGGGACTTGAAGCCGGGCAACGTGATGCTCGCGAAGTCGGGCGTGAAGCTGCTCGACTTCGGCCTCGCGAAGGCCCTGGCCCCGGCCGAGGGGAGCGCGGCCCGGGCGGTGACGTCCCTGCCGACCGAGGCGAAGCTGACGCAGGAAGGCACGATCCTCGGGACCTTCCAGTACATGGCGCCCGAGCAGCTCGAGGGAAAGCCCGCGGACGCGCGGACGGACATCTTCGCGCTCGGCTCCACGCTCTACGAGATGGCCACGGGACGCCCGGCCTTCGCCGGGGACACGCCGATGTCCGTTGCGTCGGCGATCCTGCGCAGCGAGCCGCGGCCGATGGCGGAGGTCGCACCGATGGCGCCGCCGGCGCTCGACCGTCTGGTGCGGCGGTGCCTGGCCAAGGACCCGGAGGAGCGGTGGCAGTCAGCGCGGGACGTGGCTGCGGAGCTGCGGTTTCTTCGGAGCGAGGCCTCTTCGCCGGGCCGCGCGCCGCTGGCCGCGCGGGCGCCGCGGGTCTCGCTGCCTCGAGCGCTGCCCTGGGCGATCGCCATTCTCGCCGTCGCCGCGGCCGCATGGCTCGCCCGCCCCCGGCCGATGCCGCCCGTTCGCCGCTTCCGGATCGGCGTCGAGAAGCTCACCCCGACCCTGATCCTCGGTTGTCCCGTCCTCTCCCCGGACGGAGCCAGGATCGCCTACAGGGCGGATGGGCGGCTCTGGATCCGGGATCTCGATCGCTTCGAGGCCCGGGAGGTGCCGGGGACGGAGAAAGCCACTAACCCCTTCTGGTCTTTCGACGGGCGCAACCTGGCCTATGTCCTCGAGAAGAAGCTCTGGAGGGTCCCCACAGCCGGCGGCGAGGCCACGGCCGTCTGTTCCGTTCCCGAGAGGGGACAGCTCGTCGGCGCGGCGTGGAGCCGGTACGGCCGCATCGCCTTCGCCGTGTGGCGCGGAAGCCTGTACGAAGTCGCTGCAGCCGGCGGAGAAGCGAAGCGGATCGTCGCGCTCGGAGCTGGCGCCGAGGATTTCCACACTCCGGCCTTCCTTCCGGACGGTAAGACGCTCATCTACGGCGCCCACGGTAGCCGCAACGACGGAAAGGTCGCCGTGCTTCCGGAAGGCGGGGAGCCGCGGATCGTCTACGAGGTGCCCTATCTCCAATCCGTCGCGTATTCACCGACGGGGCATCTCCTGTACGGGCGAGAGATCGAGGGCGAGGGCATCTGGGCCGTTCCGTTCTCTGCCTCGAAGCTCAAGGTCGAAGGCCCCGCCATTCCGGTCGTGCGCGGGGCCGAGTTCCCGAGCCTGGCCGCCGACGGCTCGCTCGTCTACCTGCAGGGGCGCATGGAGGCAAAGAGAGAGATGGTCTGGGTTTCGCGCGACGGGAAAATCGAAGAGACGGTCGGGGAGCCCCTGCGCGGCCTCGGAGGCCCGACGCTTTCGCCCGACGGCCGCCGCATCGCGTTTGCCGCGCTGTCCGAGGAGAGCGCGGACATCTGGATCCAGGACCTGTCACGAGGCACGAGGACGCGGGTGACGTCCGGAAAGGCGCAGGAGATCTCTCCGGCATGGCTTCCGTCGGGGGACCGCCTGCTCTACGCCGAATCGGAGGGCATGACGGAGAAGCGGATGGTGGAGGTCGCCGCCGACGGGAGCGGTCATCGCCGGGAGCTGGGCGTGGGGTTGGATCCTCGGGTCACGCCGGACGGTCGCTTCGTCGCATACCGTACGGACAACCACGGCGAGCTGACCGTCTGGTACCGACCCCTCCAGGGCGAGGCTGCGGCGAAGGTGTTTCTTCAGACGCCCGGAGTCCTGGTGATCGGGCCCGAGTTCTCTCGCGACGGGCGATGGGCTCTCTATCAATCCAATGAGACCGGCCGATTCGAGCTCTTCGTCTGCCGGTTCCCGGAAGGCGGCGAGAAGACGCAGATCTCGCGCAACGGATCCGGACCTTTCTTCTGGAGCCGGCGGGGCGACGCGATCTACTACGTGCGGGGAGACGATTTGATGGAGGTCGCCGTCTCACCCGGCGCCACGCCGGCCTTCGGAGAGCCGAAGGCGCTATTCTCGGTGGCCGCGGCGGGGCTCGAGGTCGTGAGTCCCTGGAGCGATCTCAATCTCGACGTTTCTCCCGACGGCAAACGCTTTCTTGCCGTGCGGCGCGCCGGCGGCCGCGGCCCGGCGATCTACTACGTCGAGAACTGGGCCGCCGGTCTCTCGGCGCCCCAGTGACCATCCAAGGATGCCCGCGCCCGGAGGTGCGGGAGGATCGGGCGGATCACGGCCGCTGCGAGCCGGACGCCCGTGAACGAGTCGCGCCGGCTTCGCGATTCGGTGCTTCGCCGCCGCTTCAGAAGCGAAAGCTCGCGCCGAGGCGAAAGTCGACCTGCTCGAGAGCGTGATAGTCTGCAGTTCTCCGATCTCCCCCGACGGTCCGTCTGCCAACCCGTGGCCGCCCGTCGCCGGCCATTTCGGCGAGAAAACAGAGTCAATGGTGAAAACGGGTCAGCGCAAGTGGGTCTGCAGGAACTGCGGTCGGCGAAACAGGACGGTCGCCGCCGCGGGTGGAGCGATGGCGTGCGAGTACTGTGCCGACGTGACGGGCGGCTCGCCGCTCCCGGCTACGGATTTGAAGGTCGGGGCCGAGCTTTCGGATGCCTCCACCCGCAAGCTCGTCGATGACACTCGCCGGCGCGGGGTCGTTTCGCGGCTGCGGCAGCGGTATGGCGAGGCGCGGGGGCTCGTTTTGAGCGAGGAATCGCGTCCTCCGCCCCATGCGCACCTCGAGTGGATTCTCGGCACCCGACGCAATTTTGGTCATGACGAGGCGGCTTTCGACATCGGGGTCTCCGAGCTCGTCGTGCTCTGGCTGCAGGATCTCGCCCAGGAGCTCGACATCCGGGTCCTGCCCTCGTCCACTTCGGCCCTCGATGCGGGCGCGAGCGTGGCCGCGGATTCCCGGCAGGCGGCGGCGCACGACCTGCGGACGGCGACCCGCGATTTCGAGGACGCTTTCCTGAGTCCCCGCCTCGACGCGTTGGGGCCGGCATGAGGAAACAGGAAGTCTTCTCCATCCGGTTCAGCAGGCTCCCGAAGGTGGACGAGACTCCGGGGCTCGTCACTCTGGCGATCGACATCTCGGACGGAGCCGGCCCGCCCCGACGGCTCGGGGCGCTGACCGACGTGGCCCTGCGGGGCCGGATCGCGCACTACGACCTGCACGGGGCCAACGAGGTCGCCGCGATCCGCCAGGCCCTGCGCTCGGACAACGGCCAGATCACGGTCCGCGAGAGCTGGTCGGGTCTCGGCAGCTGCCTGCACTTCTGGCACGACTTCGTCGGCTCCCAGATCCGGCCGGTCGAGTGGACGTGCGAGAAGTGCGCGGCCGTCAATCGCGAGAACGTGGGCGCCAGCGTCGGCGAGACGTTCTCCCGCGCCTGCAAGTGCGGAAAGATCAAGAAGATCACGACGGCGGCGCACCTGCCGCCGATGAAATAGGGGACGCTGCTCCCGCGGCGCGGGTGGCGCCGCGCTCGACGGGCGTAGGATTGGCTCGATGCGACCCATGGTCGGCGCACTCGTCGTCGGTGTCGCGCTCTGGTCCGCGCCGGCGGACGCGCAGCCCGGCCCCGGGCCGGCGGCGGGCGAAGACGGCGCTTCACTCCCGACGGCCGCGGCGGTCGATCTCGAGGGCCGCCTCGCCCTCGCGCCCTGCTCGGACGAGGCGTGGCCGCGGGAAGCTTCGGAGGCCTCCGGGGCGGAATCGGCGCCCGGGATCGGCACGATCGCCCTCAAGGACACCACCACCATCCTGGGGGCGCCCCTGCACTGGAGCGGGAAGGACTGGCTCGTCTTCGGCGGCATCGCGGCCGGCGTGGCCGCCGTCGGCTTCGCCTTCGACGTCCCGATGCGCGACAAGACGCAGGCGCACCAGACTTCGACGCTCGACGAGTTGACGAAGGTCGTCGAGCCCTTCGGCGCCGAGTATTCGTGGGCGGTCATCGGGGCCTACGGGATCGCCGGGTACGTCTTCCGCGACCCGGGCGCGAAGGACATCTTCTTCGACAGCGCGATCGCGAGCATCCTGGCATCGGGCATCATCACCCCGACCCTGAAGTTCGTCGTCGGCCGCGAGCGGCCGAACGAGTCTCTGAGCAGCACGTCGTTTCATCCGTTCAGCGGCAGCGACAACTCCTTCCCGTCGGGGCACGCGACCCAGGCCTTCGCGGTCGCCTCGGTCATCAGCGCGCACTCCGACCAGGTCTGGGTCAGCGTCACGGCGTACACGATCGCCGGGCTCGTCGGATTCTCGCGGATCTACCACAATGCGCACTGGACCTCGGACGTCACCGCCGGGGCGCTCATCGGGACCTTCGTGGGCCGCGGGGTCGTGGCGCTCAACAACAGGCTTCGCTCGGGCGATGGCAGGGTGCGCGTCGCCTTCGCGCCGTTCATCACCGACCGCGTGCGCGGGGCGAGCCTTCTCGTCGAATTCTAGAACCGGAAGATCGTGCCGAGGCGCACGTCCGTCTGATGGAGGACGTGGCCCGTGTTCCTGGACGTGCACTCCAGATTGACGAGGTCGCAGTAGTAGCCCCCCGGGCCGGTCGAGAAGAGATAGACGGGCGCCCAGCGGGCCTCGAAGCGCAGGCCGAAGTGCTCCGAGAGATACGCGCGAATTCCGGCGGCGATGCTGAAGGTGAACTTCGTCGTCGCCGTGAGCTCGTTGAACGGGACGAGGACGGTGAATCCGAGGCCGAGACCGAGGTAGGGGCGAAACGGCCGTCCCACCGGGGCCAGGTTTGCCAGAAGGCCGAAGGTCACGACGTGAATCCCCATGTCGTACGTGCGGCGCGCGGGATCCACGTCCGGCAGGGTCACCGTCGCCGGGGAGTCGGTGTAGCCGTACTGGAACTCGAGATCGGCGTACGGATCAAACCCCCAGTCGACCGCCAGGCCAAACGTGGCCGCGTTGCCGAGATCGAGGACGGGCGTCTCCGGATCTGCTTTCGTTGCGAGGCTGCCCTCGAAGCGATAGCCGGCGAGCAGCGCCGCCTCGAGCCGGCCCCGGGGAGCGGGAGGGGCTGACGTCTGCGCATGCGCCCCGGCGCCCGCGAGGGCCGCGGCGCCGAGCACTGCGAGCAGGCGTCTCCATCCTTCCGACACTTGCGCCGCCTCGATCGAGGCTCGACGCATCGTGGCGCCTCGCGCCTCGAGACGCCAGATGCAGACGCATCACCGGGTCGATTCTCCGGCTCCTCCTGCCGGCGCGCTTGCGGGAACCGCCGGGACCTCGAGCGACTGGCCGTTGTCGAGCGCGATGAAGTGGGGCGCGACGTCGGGGGCCTTTGCGAGCACGTCGCGCAGCGTGTCGATCGGCTCGAACTCTCCGTCCAACGCGTTGGGGAAGGTGCCGAAGTGCATCGGTACGGACGTGGCCGCGCCGAGGATCCGGTGGGCATCCACCGCGTCCTCCGGGCCGATGTGCTGTTCGCGCATGGACCGCACGGGCTGGAAGCCGCCGATCGGCAGAAGCGCCAGGCGCAACCCCGGGAAGGCCGCGGCGATCGCTCCGAAGTGGGAGCCCCATCCCGTGTCGCCCGCGAAGTAGACGGAGCCCGAGGGCCCCGAAACGACGTAGCCGCACCAGAGCGTTCGGTCCCGCCCGAGGAGGCTGCGGCCGGAGGTGTGGCGCGCGGGCACGGCGGTCACGGTGACGCCGGGAGCGATCTGCGCGGTCTGCCACCAGTCGAGATCGTGCGCGCCGCCGACCGCGTTTTGCGCGAGAAACTGCGAGTTGCCGAGGCCGGCGTAGATCGTGGGGTGCCACGCGGCCTCGAGACGGGCAAGCGTGGGCAGGTCCATGTGATCGTGGTGGTCGTGGCTGACGAGCACGGCGTCAATCGGGGGCAGTTCCCGGAAACGCAGACCGGGAGGCCGCCGGCGGCGCACGCCGACCACCGGGGCGGAGCGCTGCGACCACGTGGGGTCGGTCAGGATGTTCACGCCGTCCATCTGGATCAGGATCGTGGCATGGTTGACGAAGGTCACGCGCAGCCGGCCTTCGTCGACGCAAGCGGGGGGCGGCGGCCCCGGGGGCGTGTCGGTGAAATCGCGCCACCGCCCGCGGGACGTGAAGGCACGGTCGACCCACTCCCTGGCCCCGGTCGCGGGCGGCTCGGGCTGATGGAAGCGGCGGCCGTCGAAGTATGCCGGGTCGGTCCAGCCGCGCGGAACCGCGGCCGCGGCGAGGACGAGACCCGCCAGGCCGAGGACCGAATGGCGAAGCGGCGCGCCCTTCATGCCGCTCCAGTGTACGGGCATGGCCCATTGTCGGTTCTCTTTGTCATCGCGGGGGGCGGCGGGCCCGGAAGAGGCCCTTCCGGCGGCCGCAACGGAGGCTTCCGGGCGCATCCGCTGTAGGATCTCTTTTCCAAAGGAGTTCACCAATGCTCAGGACCCGTTCTCTGCTCGGCTCGTTTCTCGTTCTCGCCGCGATCGGGGCCGCCGCGGCTCTCGGCGCCGACAGTTCCGCCGCCCCCGCGGCCGGCTCCCCGGCTCCGGCCTTCACGTTGACGAACAACGAGGGGGCCCCGACGAAGCTTTCCGATTTTCGGGGAAAGTGGGTCGTGCTCTATTTCTATCCGAAGGACTTCACCAGCGGCTGCACGCTCGAGGCGCACAATTTCGAGCGCGACCTGAAGAAGTACGAGGCGCTCGGAGCCGTCATCCTGGGAGTCAGCGTGGACACCGCCGAGTCCCACAAGGAGTTCTGCACGAAAGAGGGGCTCTCCTTCAAGCTGCTGTCGGACCCGGAAGGGAAGGTCTCCGCGGAGTACGGCTCGCTGACGAACTATGGAGTGACGACGCTCTCGGCCCGCAATACGTTTCTCATCGACCCGCAGGGCGGTATCGCGAAGGTTTTCCTGAGCGTGAAGCCGGCCTCGCACAGCGACGAGGTCCTGGCCGCCCTGGCGAAACTCGAAAAGAAATAGCCCCTCAGCGCGGGCGGCGCTCGCGCGCCCGTGCGTAGACCCTGGCGAGCAGAAGCAGGGCGAGCGCCGCGGCATAGACCGCGGGCTCGCTCACGTCTTTCTTGACGCGCAGGAAGAAGTGGATGACGCCGAGGATGGCGGCCACGTACGCCAGGCGGTGGAGCCGCTTCCAGCGCTGGAAACCCAGGCGCTGGACCGAGGCGGCGGTCGACGTCGCCGCGAGCGGGGCGAGCAGCACGAAGGCGGCGAACCCGGCGAAGATGAATTTGCGCTTGGTCACGTCCGCGAGCACGGCCGACAGGCGCAATCCCTGGTCGAGCACGATGTACGTCGAGACGTGCAGGGCGGCGTAGAAGAAGGCGAAGAGTCCGAGCATCCGGCGCAGCGCGATCGCCCACGTCCACCCGAGAATCTCGCGAAGCGGCGTGCAGCCAAGGGAAGCGACCAGCAGGACCAATGCGGTCAGGCCGAGCTCGTTCAAGGCCTCGGCGATGGGATTGGCCCCGAGTTCGCCCCGGGCGGCGCGCGCCAGAAGCAGGCCGAGCGGAGCGAGCGCTCCGGCGAAGACGGCAGGCTTCAACCATGGACGCCGTCCGCCGGCGCGCGGTGCCGCCGGCACGATCGTCGTCAAAAGTGCCGACTCAGGTCCATGCCCGAATAGAGGCCCGCGACCTCGCCGGCGTAGCCGTTGAAGGGCAGGGTCGGCCGGCGCCGGACCTCGCCGATGCGCCGCTCGGTCGCCTGGCTCCAGCGGGGGTGGTCGACGGCAGGGTTGACGTTCGCATAGAAGCCGTACTCGCCGGGTGCGGTGGCATTCCAGGTCGTCCGGGGCCGGTCTCGGGTCAGGGCGATCCGGACGATCGACTTGATGCCCTTGAACCCGTACTTCCACGGGACGACGAGGCGCAGCGGGGCGCCGTTCTGGTTGGGCAGCGGCCGGCCGTAGAGGCCGACGGCGAGGATCGAGAGCGGGTGCATCGCCTCGTCGAGCCGCAGCCCCTCGACGTAGGGCCAGTCGAGAACGCCATCCCGCTGGCCGGGCAACTGCGTGGGGTCGAGGAGGGACGTGAAGGCGACGTAGCGCGCCTGCGAGGTCGGCTCGACTCTGCGCAGGAGCTCCCCGAGCGGGAAGCCGTCCCACGGGATGACCATGGACCAGCCCTCGACGCAGCGCATCCGGTACACGCGCTCCTCCAACGGGAACCATCGCAGGAGCTCGTCGATGTCGACGGTTTGGGGCCGGTGGACCTCGCCTTCGATCGAGACGGTCCAGGGCCGGGGCTTGAGCGAGCCGGCCAGCCGCGCCGGGTCCTCCTTGCTCGTGCCGAACTCGTAGAAATTGTTGTAGGTCGTCGCCTCGCCGTAGCTCGTCATGGGCTCGTCCGTGCTGTACCGGCTGGGCTGGATCGGGCCGAGGCCGCCGCCGGGTTCCCCCGCCGCCGCGCGAGGGCCTTCGCCCCGCCCGCGAGCCCCGCCCGTGAGCCATACGAGGCCCCCGCCCACGCCCGCGGCCGTCGCCGCGAAGAGCAGCGAGCTCTTCAGGAACCTCCGGCGGTCGGCATGGGCCGACTCGGGCGTGATCTCCGAAGAGGGCGGCGGCCTGGGGATGCTCGTCATGTGTTTGCTTTGATGGCGGCCGGGACCGGTGCCTTACACCGCTCGGGGTCGCCCCATTCTCCCCCGGAATGCCGGTCTGCCGGCAATTCGTTAGAGTGGTAGCAGGGGGCCCGAGCATGAAGAAAATCCTGGTGATGGGAGCGTCGGTCTGGCTGACGGCCGTTGCGGCCTCCGCGGCGGAGATTCATGGCACGGCGAGCGAAGGCGGCAAGCCGCTGCCCAAAGGGGTCGTCCTCAAGCTCGAGTGCGGCGGGGAGTCGGCGACGGCGAAGACCGACGAGTTCGGCTCGTACAGTCTGAAGATCGCGGCGACGGGCGAATGCCGGCTGTCGCTCGACTACAAGGGCGCGAGCCCGTCGCTCAAGGTCGCCGTCTACGAGAGGCCGAGCCGTTACGACGTCGCCGTCAAGGAAGAGGCGGGCAAGCTCGTCCTCGTGAGGAAGTGATGGCGGAGTCCGAAGCTCCGGGCGCGCCCCGGCGACGGGACGGATGGGACAAGGCCTCGATCCTCCTCCATCCCGTCGGCGGCCTTCTGACCGCGCTCGCCGTGGCCGTGCTCGGTTTCTGGACTTCGAGCTACCTGCGCGAGCGCGAGGCCCGGGAGGCGGCCCTGCGCGAACGCATGCAGACCGGCGAGACGAACGCGCGGCTCTACTCCGAGCTCATCAGCAAGCGCGAGGAGTCCGAGAGCGCGTTGCGCAAGGACATGTTCACCTCAATCATCACCTCGTTCCTCGGCGGTGGCGCCGGGAACCTCGAGCAGAAGGTGCTGAATTTGGAGCTGCTCGTCTACAACTTCCACGAGTCGCTCAATCTGAAGCCGCTCTTCATGCACATCGCGCGTCTCGTGCGCGACCACCCTCAGAAGGCAGAGTACCTGGGCCGCTTGAACCGTGTGGCCGAAGAAGTCACGCAGAAGCAGATGCTCGTGATCGAGGAGGGGGGCGCCACGTTCGACGCTTCCGTGGACGGGAAGGCGCTCGCTCTGCTCGGCCCCAATGGGGAATCCGAGGTGCCATTCGTGGCGCGGGACCTCGTGATGGACGGCGTCACCCGCAACTTCAAACTGGAAGTGCTGGGGTTCGACCGGGCGAACGAGCAGGTGCAGCTCCGGATCACCGTGCGCACGGCGGAGCCGACCGGCGCCGAAACGATCTCGACCGAGTTCTGGCTCGGCTACTTCGATTTCCCGATGATCGACAACACGCGGCTGCCGCACGATCAGAGGCTTGCGGTCGTGCTGAACAACTTCGATGCCGCCGGCGGGCGCGCGGACCTCACGCTCGCCTACTTCCCGGGCAAGTACGCCGGCCTGCGGGAGAAGCCGTACTACGACGAGGTCCTCGCAAAGCTGCTCGCAGCGAACCAAAGCGCAACGGGTCGCAAGCGCTAGAGGCGCCAGCCGCGCGGATTCGTCGAGCTCGTATATCCCGGCTAAGAGAGGGATCCGTCGGTCCCTCGACGGTGCCTCAGATGACAAAAGAGGCGTCTCCCTATCAGGCCGGCCTGGTAGCTGCTCCAGGCGGTCAGGACGGCGACGGCGGCCAGCACCACGGCCTCGACGATCTCGATCCACTCCTGCCGATGGGAATGCGGGCCGCCGCCGTCATGGCCCTGTTCGTGGATCTTGTGCGCAAACTCGATGTGGGACGTCGTCTCGGCCATCACAGCTCCTTGCGGCGCTTGTGCGGCAAAGAAAGAGCGGCCCGGATCAACGCCCGGCCGCGATGAGATTGGACCTTGAATCCGTACGTTCTCGCCTAGGGGGCGATGTGGATGACGCCCGTCATGAGCTCGTGCGTGCTCTCCGGAGGGCCTCCGTTGGCGCAGCCCGAGTTGAAGCAGCTGAAGCTGATGTCCGCGGGGCTGCCCGTCGGGACGGTCAGGTTGAAGGTCGTCGGATTGATGACTCCCGGCGGCATGACGACATAGGCCGGAAAGCCGATATTGGGACCGGATGGCGAGTTTGTCTCGTGCGGCTGGGTTTGATCGCCGGTGTCCGAATCGCCGTTGTACATCGTCAGCGTGTAGGAACAGCCCATGTGCAGCGTGATCTCGTTGTTGCCGCGGGTGCCGGGGCCCACCGCGTAAGGACAAATTCCCGGCGTGCAGGGCAGTTGAGCGGGGCACCAGTCCCATTGCCAGGACGTTGCACGGAGCACGAGCTGCGTTTGACCCGGCGTCGGCGTGACGGTCGGCGTTCTGCTCGCCGTGGGTGTGGCGGGCGGCCTCGGGGTCCACGTGCGCGTGGGCTGGCCCGGCATGGGTGTCGCAGTCGCAGCCGTCGGCGTCAGCTCGTGGGCGGACGGGGTTGGGGTCGTCGTCGGATCGGACGGGAAGCTCGACGTGTCCCAGCCTCCGCACGCGGCCGGGTCGGTCTTTTCGTACACCTGGACCTGGCCGGTCAGGGCGTCCCGTACGGTCATGGTGTACTCGAGGCTCGTCATGGCGCTCCAGAAGACCCAGTAGCGGCCGAATGTGGGAGCCTCCAGGACCTTGACGGTGACTTCCGGATTCCCCGGGTCGTTCGTCAGCCCGGGAAAGCTGAACCAGCCAAAGCGGTCGCTGATGGCGACGGCCCGGGCCGGCGATGGCCCTCCCGTGCCGGGGTCCTTCGCGTCGATTGCAATCTCGAAAGGATGGGCCGCGAGCAGGCGCAGAGTCGTCTGCGGCGAGACGGTGATCGTCTTCTCGGAGCTCGCGTCCTGCGCGACGAGGCGGACCGCGTACGTGCCCGGCTCGCTCCAGGCGTGCGAGGGGGAAGCGGTGTCCGCCGAGGAGCCGTCGCCGAAGTCCCAGACCCAGGCCGTGGCGGCCGTCGGGGACGTGTCCCGCAGGCGGACCACCTGGCCCGCCACGGGATTCGGGGGATCCATCTCGAAGGTCACCGTCGGCGCCGCCGCGGCCGGCGCAAGCCACGCGACGGCCAGGACGAGCAGGAGGATGGCCGCGAGGCGTCCGGGTCGGTGTTTCATCGGTGCTGGTCGGTCCAGGAAAGTCGGGGGCGGCCTCGACGCCGCCCCCGGGCGTCCGTCGATCTAGCAGCCCCCCGGAGGAATGCCCATGAAGCCGAGGTCCATGGTGGGGAAGTTGTTCTTGTTCGGGAACACCTTGATGATGTCGGCGTCGGCGACGCCAAACCATTTCGCGAGCGTCGCGCCGTACTGGTCCGAGGCGCTCGTCGGGATCCAGCGGCCGCGACCGCCCGAGCCCGTCGAAGTGTCGTCCGGCCCTCCCGGCACGAGGGTGGGAAATATCGAGAGCGTCGAGGCGTTCGGCGTGCCCCAGAAGTCGCCGCCGTTGACGCCTCCGCCGATGACGAACTGGTGGCCGCCCCAGCCGTGGTCGGAGCCGACCGAGCCGCCCGAGCCCGAGGGCGAGAGCGTGCGGCCGAAGTCCGAGAGCGTGAAGGCGGTGACGTTGTCCTGGAGGTTGAGCTCGACCGTGGCGTTGTAGAAAGCGGCGAGCGACTGCGAAAGGTCGAGGAAATTGTTGCCCTGGTCCGTGATCTGGTCCTGGTGGGTGTCGTAGCCGCCCTGGGAGACGAAGAAGATCTGGCGCTGCAGGTTCACCGAAAGCGAGGTCTGGTTCAACTTGATGACCTTGGCGACCTGCCTCAACTGGTTCCCGAGGTTCGTGTTCGGGAAGACGGTGGCGATCACCGGCTCCACCGAAAGCGCCGCACTGATGTCGAGTGCCTGCTGCGTCGTGGAACTGGCGGCCTGGTTCATGGCCACGGCGTTGTCGGCGACGATCGTCCGGAGGTAGTCCATGGAACTCTTGCGCGCGACCGCTTCCGGCGAGCCGTTGAATCCGTTCAGGAGGAGCACGCTCGTGAGCGAGCCCGTGCCGATCGACAGCGGCCTCTTCAGGCCGATGCAGAAGGTCGCGGAGCCCGAGATGGACGTGATCGTCGGGAACCCGGTGCCCCCTCCGTTGCAGGCCACGACGGCGTCCGCGCTGCGTCCGCCCCACCCGGTCGCGATCTTGACGTCCGAGCGGCCGCTTTGCCAGGCCTGGACCTGGTCGGAGTGGGAAAACAGGGCGTAGGGTTTGGGAAACGCCGACTGGCCGTACTGTGTCTGTGTCAGCGGCACGACGAGCGGGCCGACATTGGGCACGACGGCCAGCTTTCCCTGATTGAAGAGGCTCTGCGGCCCGGGGTAGGAGAGGTGATTGACCGGATCGTACTCGTAGTCTCCGAAAGTCGGGTGGAAGCCGAAGGTCTGTCCTGGCGTGTTGGACGGGTCGGTGATCGGCAGGATGCTGCCTTGCGGGATCGCGAGCCCGGCGGATGTGCGGGCCGCCGAGTAATGGCCGTACCCGGTGGCGTCGGTCGGAAGGACCATGTTGTTGGCGTCGTTGCCGCCGTTCAGGAACACGCACACGAGCGCCCGGTAGTTGCCCGTGATGCTGTTCTGCGTGGCGAGCAGGTTGGCCAGGCCGAACTGCCGGATGGTCCCCTGGAAAGCCGCCGCGCCCAGCGCCGCGCAGGTGGTCCGGGCGAGGAAATCCCTTCTGGACTGATCCATGGCGTTACCTCTGGACCTGGTACTGCGACGACGTCGCGACCAGGTAAAGCGCTTGCCGCGCGCGCAGCAGCGGGTTGGAGGAGGACACGGCATTGACGGCCGTGACGATCGAAGTCTTCATCTCGGGCGACATGGTCCCGTGCATCAGGAGGCGGTTCAGCCGGTCCACGAGGTTGGCGGGATTGGGAGCGAGCTGCTGGAGCTCGGTCAGGTTGATCGAGGTCCCGTCGGGCGTGTTGCAGGACGACACTCCGCAGTTGACGGCGAAGTTGGAGAAGACGATCGTGTTCACGAAGTTCGCGCGCTTCAAGGCCGTCGTGGCGTCCATGATCCCGAATTCGGGGCCGAGCAGGCCCGCCGCGGCCGGAGGCGCGTAGTAGTCCTGCGGGAAGTAGCTGAACACCGTGTTCGGCCGGAAGACATCCTCGCCCATGTCGCGCGAGCAGTTGGAGCAGCTGCTCAGGTATCCGTCGCTCTGCGCGGCGCCGCTGGCGGACATGGCGTTGAAGGCCCGGAGGATGTTGTTCATGTAGAGAACCGGTTCCTTCAGTTTTCCGTACTCGACGTCGCTCGGGGCGTTGCGCGCCTCGGGGTCGAGCAGGACTCCCTTGATCATGGCCCAGAGGCTCCCGCGCACCCCCGCGCCGTTGTCGTTGAAGAACCCGGCCACGCGCTCGATGTAAGAGGGCGACGGGTTCGACGTCACGAGGCTGTGGATGAGCTCGCGGGCGAGGTAGGGGCCGACGTTCGGGTGGTGGAACAGGGCGTCGATCGCCATGTTCAGGTCCTGGTCCGCCGTCTGGCCGGGCGGGATCACGGTGGCCGCGCCCGCCCCGCTCTGGTTCGGCAGGAAGCCGAGGAACAGGTTCTTCGCGAGCTGGTTGTGCCGGTCTTCCAGGTTCGAGCCGTTCTTGTGGATCGGCATCGGAATCAGGTAGTTCCCCACGTCGTCCGTGTCGCCGAGCAGCGTGACGGTCACCGACGGGATGTACCAGCCGGTGAAAACCAGCTTCAACTGGTCGACGACCGACTGGTCGTAGGAGGGCATCGGCAGGCCCGTGATGGGGTCGTTCTGCGTCGTGCCGTCCTGGTTCAAGAGGTCCGTCCCGATCGAGAAGAGCTGCATGACTTCGCGGGCGTAGTTCTCGTTCGGGCTGGTCTTCGTGGACGTGCTCATGTTGAGGTACGCGCCCATGGCCGGGTTCAGCGTGATGTTGTAGAGGATGTCCCGGTAGTTGCCGAAGGCGTTGTTGACGAGCAGGTTCAGGTACGGTGACACCTGGCTCGGCAGCGTGATCGCGTTGATCGAGACGACGTCGAGCTTGTGCAAGGCGAAGAACACGCGCTGGCGAAGCTGGTCCGGGCCGTACAGGGCGCTCTTGAAGAACCGCACGCGGTCCGGATAGCTCGAGTAGTTGTCGCGGCGGCAGTAGATGTCGCAGGTGTCCGGTGCCGTGTCCGGCACGAGCGGCAGGGCCGGGTAGGTCGAGGCGGTCACCGTGTACTGCGAGGCCAGCCACCCCAGGTTTCCAGCGCTGATCAGGCCGCTGATGTCGGAGTCCCGGGGTCCCCATGTCGCCTGCTCGAGGAACCGCGTCGCTTCCGGGCGATGGAAGGTCCTCGCAAGGAATACCGCCATCTGGCCGCGCGTCACGGGGCTGTTCGGGCAGTACTGCCCGACGCCGCAGCCGGACGTGACGGAGAGCCGGGCGAGCTCTTCGATCCAGGGTGCCAGCGCCGTCGCCGCCGGGACGTCCGAGAAGAGGCCCGTCGCCGCCGGGGGCGTGTAGCCGTTGCCGTGGTAGACCTTCATGAGGAACACTGCCATCTGGCCGCGTGTCACGGACGCTGTCGGACAGTAGCTGGGCGGCGTTCCCGCCAGGCAGCCGGCCGTGATGCCTTCCGCCCCGAGCCGCTCGATGAAGGCGGCAAATTCGGTGCCCTGCTGGACGTCGGCGAAGACCGTACCGGTTGCCGGGGGCGGGGCGTACCCCGATCCGTGCTCGGCCCTGAGAAGGAACACGGCCATCTGTCCGCGCGTGATCGGCGAGTCCGGGCAGTAGTTGCCGCCGCCGCAGCCGGCGGTGATTCCATCGCGGACCATTGTCTCGACCGCCGCGTGGAACGCGTGGGCCTGCGGCACGTCGATGAAGTTGGCGAACCAGCCCTTTGTCAGCACGCCGGAGGGGCCGCCGTTGTTGAGGGTGACGTCGTAGAGCCCTCCGGGCGCGAGGGCTGGTGAGGACACCCCGATGAGCGTCGAGCTCGTGACGCTCGCCCCGACTCCGACGCCGCCGATCGTGACGGTCGCGCCGGGAGCGAACTGGTTGCCGACGAGGCTGATCGGCGTGCCTCCGCCTGCCGGGCCCGCCGTCCCGTACATGTAGGCGAGCTGGAACGGCGTTGCAGTCGTCGCGCCGGTCGCGATACCCGCGGACATCAGTCCGAGGGTCGCGAGAAACGCCGCTGCTTGCCGCGCGGCATCTCTCGCGAAGAGAGGGAAAAGCGTCGCTCGGGGAGAGGGTCGATCTCTCATCGGGGTACGTCCTTTCTGGCAGGCGCCAGAGACAATGGCTTGTTCGAGTGGCGCGATTGTAGAGGCGGCCCGTTTCGAGCCGGTGTGATGTGCGTCACGGAGTGATGTATCGGCAAGGCACGGGGAGCCTACGAGTGGATCCGCCTGCGCGCCACTGGCCGCCCGGGCCGAAGATGGACAGCGCACCGCCGCGCCGATGCGCTGGCTTGTCGGTCAGGTCGCTTTCAGGAGTCGTCCGCCCCATGTTGATTCTCGGACGATTCGCACCGTGAAAGCGTTGACACGGGGCCCGCGAATTGTTTTGCCGGTGCCGGGAACGCCTCGCGGCATCCCGAGAGCCGGGCGCCGCCCGAAGGCCCTCCTGGGGCTGTTTCGAGGCTCGAAACGCCCTACTTGAGGGCTTGGGTCAGCAGCGCGTGGAAGTGGTGCAGGCCGTTCTCGCGCAGGACCGAGTAGCGGCCGCGGTCGTAGGTGCGCGAGCGCAACCCCTTCTGGACGGCCTCGCAGATCTGGATGTCCTCCTGCTGGACCTGGTCGCTGAACGCGAAGGAGCGGGCGAATTCCTCGGCGACGCCGGGGCTGTCGGGCTCGAGGACGTACCACTCGAAGCGCGTCAGCGTGCGGTCGGGCCCGAGCGGCAGGATGACGTTCGTCTGCAGGTTGTCGGGGTAGAGGTTCATCATCATGTTCGGGAAGACCCAGTAGTACAGGGCCTCGGGCTCGGCGCCCTCGGCGAGGTTCCTGCGGTAGAGCGAGTCCTCCTTCTTCGAGCGGATGGGAGCGTGCTGCTTGGAGTGGTACTCGGCGGTCTCGACCTTGTAGGACCGGTAGTCGAGCTCCTGGAACAGCTCCGGGTGGACGATCGGGATGTGGTACCCCTCGAGGTAGTTGTCCACGTAGACCTTCCAGTTGCAGGCGATCTCGTAGTCGACCTTCTTGAAGAGGCGCATGTGCTGGAGCGGAAGGTGGCCCGTCTGCGCGGGGATCATGCCGAGCACCTGCTCGAGCGGCGGCGCCTCCGGATCGAGGCAGGCGAAGAGAAACGGCCCCCACGTCTCGACGCGCGCGGCCGGCAGGTTCTGCTGCGACTTCTCGAAGCACCGCACGCCATCCCATTCCGGGGTGGACTGGAGGCGGCCGTCGAGCGAGTACGTCCAGCCGTGGTACCCGCACATCAGCGCCTTGCGGTGGCCCGCGCCGCGCGCGACCGGCCCGGCACGGTGGCGGCACACGTTGGAGAAGGCGTGGATCGCCCCGTCCTCCGAGCGCGTGACGACGAGCGGCTCCTCGGCCACCGTGCACGTGAAGTAGTCGCCCGGCAGGCGCACCTGCTCCGTGTGGCCGACGAGCTGCCAGGTCTTCGCGAAGATCCGGTCCTGCTCGAGAGCCGCGAGCTGCGGGTCGCGGTACCAGCTGGACGGGAGGGTCGCGGCGGACGACAGGTCGAGGTCGAAATCGAAGTCGGCGAACCCCATGGCTATTTCTCCTTATTCCCCTTCCTCGTCGCGCGGGCGCGGTCCGCGGACGGGTTGCCGATGGCCCCCCGCAGCAGCTCCAGGAACTGCGCGATGCGACCGGCCGTTTTCTCGGGGCGGTTGCCCTGGCGCGAAAAGAGGCCCGGATCGAGCTCCTCGGTCAGGAGCGCGTCCTGGAACCGCTCGACCGTCCACTCGATCATCGAGGCGATCATCGCCTCGTCGATGTCTTTGCGCAGCTCGCCGCGCTCGATCCCGAACTGGACGAAGGCGGCGGTGCCGTAGGGGTCGTGATCGCGAAGGAAGCGGTTGATCTCGTTGCGGACCTTGAGGTCCGTCCCGTAGTTGCCGAGCAGGGCCATGCGGTACGGGATCCAGTTCTCACGCACCAGCAGGTCGGTGCGCTCGAGCCAGTAACGCAGCGTCGCAAAGAACCCCCGGGCCACGATCTCGGGCGGGGCAGCCAGATACGAAGGGAAGGACGAGACGGCCTTGCGGTAACCAGCGAGGAAAAGCCCCTCCTTGCTGCCGAAGTGCTGGAAGACGGAGCCCTTCGCGATCGAAAGCTCCGTCGCGATGTCCTCGATCCGCGTGGCGTGATACCCGCGCTCCGCGAAATGGCGCATGGCCGATTCGAGGATGCGGGCGCGCTTGGCTTCGGCCCGGGGCCGTGCCGAGGCAGAGGGCGCGGGAGCAGAGCGAGGTTCGATACGTTTCATGACCTCTGGTCATACTACAAAATCGGGGATCCGTAAATCAACCTGTGCTAGCTTAAAAAAAGGGCAAGAAACTCGTCATGACTGGCAATCAAACGCGGGGCGGGTCCTACGACGCCATCGTCGTGGGCGGGGGGCACAACGGCCTGACGGCCGCGGCGTACCTCGCCCGCGCCGGGCTGTCCACGCTCGTCGTCGAGCGGCGCGCCATCGTCGGCGGAGCGTGCGTGACCGAGGAGATCGCGCCCGGGTGCCGCGCTTCGACCACGTCCTACATCGCGAGCATGCTGCGCCCCGAGGTCATCCGGGATCTCGATCTGGCCGGGCACGGACTGCGCATGGTCCCGTGCGACCCGGCGCTGCTCGTACCGTTCGCCGACGGCTCGGTGGCTCCCTGGTGGTCGGACCGCGAGCGCACCGTCCGCGAGCTGGCGAAACTGTCGCCGGTCGACGCGAAGACCTTCGTGCGCGTGGACGACGAGTTGAAGCGCCTCGCCCGGTACCTCCAACCGTTCTTTCTCGAACCGCCGCCCGACGTGCACACGCGCGGATTCGCGGGCGTGATGGAGGCCCTGCGGGTCGGCAGGCGGTTCCGCGGCATCTCCGGCGGCGAGATCTCCCGAATGGTGTCGTTCCTGACCGGGAGCCTCGGGGATTTCCTCGACCGCAACTACGAGTCGGAGAAGGTCAAGGCGCTCTTCCTTGCGAACAACGTCTACGGCAAGCACGGCGGCCCCTATTCACCGGGGACGGCGCTGGGCCTGCTGTTTCATCTGCTGTCCGGAGGCGAGCACGATCTGCAGGGCTTCTACGGGCACGTCATGGGCGGAATGGGCGCCATCACCCAGGCGATGGCCTCGGCCGCGAAGAAGTTCGGCGCCGAGATCCGCACGTCCGCGCCCGTGGCCCGGATCCTGGTGCGCGGCGGCCGGGCGACCGGCGTCGCCCTCGAAGACGGCACCGAGATGTCCGCGAAAGTCGTGGTCTCCAACGCGGACCCGAAACGGACGTTCCTCGGTCTCGTCGAAGAGAAGGAGCTTTCCGAGGACTTCCGCCACGCGATTGCCGGCATCAAGATGGACGGGCCCTGCGCCAAGGTCAACTTCATCCTCTCGGAGGAGCCGCGCGTCACCGGCATGCCGCGCGAATTCGAGAAGTCGCAGCGCGCGCTCTTCACGCTCGTGCCCTCGCTCGAATTCGCCGAGCGCTGCTACGACATCGCAAAGCTCGGGGAGATCCCCGAGGAGCTCTGGGTGGACTGCGTGGTCGCGTCGAACGTGGACTCGGATCTGGCGCCGGAGGGCCGGCACGTCATGACCTGCTTCGTCCAGTACGTGCCGTACCGCCTGAGGAAGGGGACGTGGGACGAGAACCGGGAGCTCCTCGGAGACCGCGTCGTCCGGAAGATCGGCGAGTACGCCCCGAACGTCCCGGGCTCGGTCGTCGCGCGGCAGGTGCTGACCCCGCTCGACCTCGAACGGACGTACGGCCTGACCGAGGGCAACATCTTCCATGGGGACCTGAACCTCGAGCAGCTCTTCTTCATGCGGCCGGTCGCCGGCTTCGCGCGGTACCGCACTCCCGTCGACGGGCTGTATCTCTGCGGCGCGGGAGCGCATCCGGGCGGCGGCGTGACCGGCGCGCCCGGCCACAACGCGGCCCGCGAGGTGCTCAAGGACATGAAGCGGCGGTTTGCATGAGCGCCGATCTCCAGAAAACCGCGGACGTCGTCGTCCTCGGCGCCGGCGTCATGGGCGCCTCGATCGCCTTCCACCTCGCCCGGCGCGGAGCCGGCCGGATCCTCGTGCTCGACAAGGGCGACGTGGCCGGCGGCGGCAGCGGCCGATCCTCGGCGCTCGTCCGGATGCACTACAGCTTCCCGCCCGAGGTGGACCTCGCCGTCAAGAGCCTCGAGATCTTCCGGAACTGGAAGGACTACGTGGGGCGCGACGGCGACTTCCGGCAGACCGGATTCGTGCGGATCGTTCCGGAGAGCGAGCTGCCGCGCCTCGAAAAGAACGTCGCGATGCAGTGCGCGCACGGCGTGGATGCGCGCATCGTCACGCGCGCGGAGCTCCGGCAGATCGTTCCAAACTGGAACGTGGACGACGTGCCGCTGGCCGCGTGGGAGCCGGGCTCGGGCTACGGCGACGGTTCCGGCGTCGCGACCGACTTTCTGGAGCGGGCGCGGGAGATGGGCGTCACCTACAGGTCGCAGGCGCGCGTCACCGGGTTCCGCACGGCCGGCGGGCGTGTCGCGGGGGTCGCGACCGACCGTGGAGACGTCGCGGCGCCGATCGTCGTCGCGGCGACCGGCCCGTGGAGCCGGGCGCTCTTTGCCGGGGTGGGCTTCGACCTGCCGGTGGAGGGCGAGTACCACGAGGTCGCGATCCTGAAGAACCCGGCCGGCTTCGGCGGCGCGGGGCCGGCCTGCATCGACGGCATCACGACGACGTACTTCCGCTCCGAGGTCGGGGGGCTCACGCTCGTGGGCGACTTCTGGGGCAAGCGCGGCGCGGAGGCCGACCCCGACACGTTCGCGCAGTCCGCGTCGTCCGAGTCGCTCGCCGGCCTGGTCGAGCGGACGGTGCGCCGCGTTCCGGCGCTCGCGGACGCCCAGATCTGGCGCGGCGTGACGGGCGTCTACGACGTCAGCCCGGACTTCCGCCCGCTGATCGGGGAAGTGGCCGGGGCGCGCGGCCTCTACACGGTCTGCGGATTTTCCGGGATGGGCTTCAAGATCTCCCCGGCGACCGGCCTCGTCGTGTCGGAACTGGTCCTCGACGGGCGGGCCGCGACCGTGGACATCTCGGCCTTCGACCCGGAGCGCTTTGCGAAGGGCCGGCCGATCAAGGCGGAGTGGGAATACGGCGACGAGGAGCCGGCGGCGTATACGTAGAAGATCGAGAATTGCGAGTCCCGAGTCGTGAGTCGTCGGAACACAGAGAGAGAGGGGCAATTGGGCAAGAAGAAGGGCATCCTGGAGCGGTTGGCGGAGGGACCCGTTTTGGGAGACGGCGGCTATTTGCTCGAGCTCGAGAAGCGAGGATGGGTGCGCGCCGGGCCGTTCACGCCGGAGGTGGCGCTGACGCGCCCCGAGGCGTTGAGGGAACTGCACGTCGAGTTCCGCGAGGCGGGCGCCGAGGTGCTGCAGGCACTGACGTTCTACGCCAGCCGCGACAAGCTCGCCACGGTGGGCCTCGAGAACCGCCTCGAGGACCTGAACCGGGCCGCGGTCCGGATCGCGAAAGAGGTCGCGGGGGACAGGTGCCTCGTGGCCGGCAACCTGTCGCTGACCTGGAAGTACGAGCACGGCAGCCCTTCTTCCTACGACCGCGTGCGCAGCACGTTCGACGAGCAGCTCGCCGTGCAGGTCGAAGAGGGCATCGACTTCGTGATCGGGGAGACGTTCTCGTGGCTCGGCGAGGCCCTGCTCGCCGTCGAGAGCGCGAAGAAGACGAAGCTTCCGGTCATGGTCACGGTGTGCTTCGAGAACAAGCCGGTCACCTCCGACGGCCAGACCGCGGCGGACTGCGCGAAAGCGCTGCAGGACGCGGGCGCGGACATCGTCGGCATCAACTGCCTGCGCGGGCCCGAGACGACCCTTCCCTTGATCGAGCAGATGCGAAAGGCCGTCAAGGGCTTCGTCGCCTGCCAGCCCGTGGGGTACCGCACGACGCCGGAGAAGCCGGACTTCACGAGCCTCGAGGCGTTCCCGTTCGAGCTCGACCCGCTCCAGCACTCGCGTCGGGAGATGGCCCGGTGGGCCCAGCAGGCGCGCGACCTCGGCATCGACTACATCGGCTCCTGCTGCGGCTCGGTCGCGATCCACGTCCGCGAGATGGCGCGGGCGCTCGGCAAGCTCCCGCAGGAGAACCGGCAGTGGAACGTGAACTACTCGAAGCCGATGTCCGCTTACGAATACTACGAGCACAGGGACAAGTAGGGGCGGATGACCCTCGAGAAGTCCCTGCCGAGCGAGTACTACCTCTCGGAGGAGATCTTCGGGCGCGAGCGCGAGCGGATCTTTTCCCGCGAGTGGGTCTGCGCCGGCAGGGCCGACACGCTGCCGAGGCCGGAGGGCGTCCGGGTGCTCGACCTGCTCGGCGAGAGCCTGCTCGTCGCGCGCACGCGCGAGGGCAAGCTTAGGGCGCACTACAACGTCTGCCGCCACCGCGGCGCGCGCCTCTGCACGGCCGACACGGTCACGGCGACGATTCGCTGCCCGTACCACGCCTGGACGTACGGCCTCGACGGAAAGCTCCTCGGGGCGCCGTTCCTCAACCAGGACCCGGCCCTGCGCCAGGAGGATTTCTCCCTCCACCCGGTCGGCATCGCCCTCTGGGGCGGGTTTTTCTTTCTCAACCTCTGGCCGGCCGGGCCCGTCGCCCGCGACCTCATGGCCGCTCTCGGGCCCGTGCCGGAGCGCCTCGGCCGGTATCCGCTCGACGGCCTTGCGACCGCGCAGAGCATCACCTACGACGTCGCGGCCAACTGGAAGGTCGTCGCCGAGAACTACAACGAGTGCTACCACTGCGCGGGCGTCCACCCGGAGCTGTGCGAGGTGGTGCCGGCGTTCAAGGAGCGCGGGGGAGCGGGGCTCGATTGGGATCACGGCATCCCGCACCGGGACGGCGCGTTCACGTTCACGAGGAACGGGACGACCACGCGCGAGCTCTTTCCCGGCCTCTCCGAAGAGGAGAAGGTGCGGCACAAGGGCGAGCTCGTCTATCCGAACCTCTTTCTCTCGCTGTCGCCCGACCACGTCGCCGCGTTTCGCCTCACGCCCGAAGCCCCGGGGCGGACCCGCGTCGTGTGCGACTTTCTCTTCGATCCCGCCGAGATGGCGAAGCCCGGCTTCGACCCGTCGGATGCCGTAGAATTCTGGGACCTCATCAACCGACAGGACTGGGCGATCTGCGAGCAGGTCCAGCGCGGCATGAGCTCGCGCGTCCACCGCTTCGGCTACTACGCGCCGATGGAGGATCAGAGCCTCGACATCCGCCGATACGTCCTGGAGCGGCTGGGGGCGGGGTCAGGTCTGGAATCTTCGGAGTTTGAGTCTCCGTTACCGTAACCCGGACGAAGGCAAAGTCGGAAGTTTTCAGACCTGACCCCCTACTCGATCCCCGCTCTCACGCGCTCTTCCAGGTATCCATAAAACGGATTGCAGTTCAGCCTCATCCACTGGTCGATCGGAACGGTGAGGACGCCGCGCTCGCCGTGGGGGGACATGAGGCCGAGCCGCGCGCCGTAGTCCACGGTCATGTCGGGCGCGAGGCCGAAGAGCGGGTCGTCGAGACGAAACGGGACGGCCAGGTGGGACAGGGAGAAGACCTGCGGCGGCCACGCCAGGCCGAGCGGCGTCTCGACGATCTCGGTCGAGCCCGGGGCGAGGGTCTTCACGACGGCATCCGGAACGCCGGCGCGGGCGTTGGTCACGAGCGCGAGCCGGTAGTGGCGGCCGGAGTCCGCGAGGAGCGCCGCGAGCCGCTCGTCGAAGTTGTTCTTCAGGAAACCCATGGCGACCGCCGAGCGGTTCACGTCGAAGAGGACGAGCTCGCTGCCGTTGTCCTGCAGCCGGCCGAAAAGCGCGTCCACGGTGGCCCAGGTCTCCACGGTGGAGTCCACGAGGGAGGCGAACGCCAGGATCGGCGGCAGCTTCCGGATGCGCCCGCTCGCGGCCTCGCTCTCGATGGACGCCTGGATGGCCCGCGTGATCTCCACCGTCTGCTGCCCGGCGAACGCCGGGAACGAGTTGTACTTGAACGGGTTGTATTCGGGCTGGACGTCCATCCAGCGCGACTTCTCGAAGTAGGGGAGCGCAGCGACCGCGGTCACCATCTTCGCGAACACGGCGGCGATTCCCGTGAAGCGCGTGACGCCGATCATCGGCGACATGACCACGACGCGGTCGGGCCTCGGCAGCGCCGGGTCGCCGAGCGTGTCGAGCGCGTACTGGACGGCGAGCGCCCCGCCATTCGAATACCCCACGACGTGGAAGGGCAGCGGCGCGGGCACGCGGCCCCGGACGTGCCGGGCCCCGAGGCGCGCGGCGGCCCGCCAGTCCTCCCACTTGGCCACGGTCAGCGCACCCGGGATCGTGCCGTGGCCGGGCACCCGCAGCGACAGCGCGTAGAAGCCTTCCCGCGCGTAGAGCTCTGCCTCGGCCCGGACACTGTACGGCGAGTCGGTCAGGCCGTGCAGCAGGAGCACGCCGCCGCGGACCTCGCCCTCCGGCACCATCTCGTACGTGCGGTTCCAATTCTTCTGGAAGCGCAGCGGGTTGACGACCCCGTCGGGCGAGTAGCGGTTGTACGGCTTGCGGTCGGAGGCCGCGACCTTGGCGACGACTTCGCGCTCCATCTGCACGAATACGGCCTCCTCGATCCTCAGGTAGTCGGCCAGCGTGGACTTGTCGGTCAGGTCCTTCGCGCGGAACTCGGAGGAGAGGGTCCCGTGCCAGGGCTTGAGGTCGGGCTTGCGCCGCGCGTCGAAGGCGCGCATGAGGATGATCGTCACGACGACGAGGATCGTCCCCGCGGCGATGCGGAAGACCCACTTGAAGAGCTTTTTCATCGTGTGAGTCTATGCGAGCGCCGGCCGGTCGTCCCGAGCCCGTTGCGCGTCATCCCGAGCGGAGCGAGGGACCCTGGACTCGATCGAGAGGGCCTCGAGTCGAGTACGGATTCTCTCGGGCTGCGGCCCCCGGGTTGACCTGCGGTTTCTGGCGCGCCCGTGTCACTTTTTCCAGAAGAACGTCGGCGCCGGTTCCTCGCGCGGCCAGACCTTCTTCATCGTCTCGCCCTCCCACATCTCGCCGTTCTTGACCACCCATCGGATCTTGGCCGTGTTGTGAATGTCGTCGAGAGGGTTCGCGTCGAGGACCATGAAGTCCGCGAGCTTGCCCGGCTCGATCGATCCCAGGTCCGGCTCGAACCCGATTTTCTCGGCGGCGAGAATCGTCGAGGCGCGCAGGGCTTCCATCGGCGTCATGGCCCAGTTCTTCTGGCTGGCGCCTTCCCCCGCCATCGCCCAGACCTCCCAGTGGGGGCCGAGGCCCTGGAGCTGCCCGTGCGCGCCAAGCGACACGTTGCCGCCCGCGCGCAGGACCTCGGCCGCTCCGTGGGCCACGGTGGGGAAGTGGTACTCGGACGGCCAGATCCAGGGGTGCCGCCGCGCCATCCGGTCGAGCGACTCGTGCGGGACGAAGCGGTTCAGCTTCGGGTCGTCGTGCGGATTGGCATTCTGCCAGTAGTAGAGCTCGCCCCACGGCCCGCCGTAGGCGACGAGCAGCGTCGGCGTGTAGAAGGTGGTGGACTTCGCGAAGAACTCGACCGTGTCCTTTCCGAGCGCGACCGGCAGCGCGTGCTCCCAGGCGGTAAAGCCGTCCATGGCCATCGTGAGGTCCGTCTGGAGCTCGCCCGCGCCCTCGGCGGTCAGGAGCATATGCAGCTCGCGGCAGGCCTCGGCGAAATAGATGCGCTGCGAGCGGCGCGGCTGCTGGTAGACCTTGATCATGCGCGCGCCATACGCCTTCATGCGGCGCACCTGGTGCTTCGCGTCGTCGAGGTTGTTGACCTCGGCGAAGACGCCCGCCTGCTGGCCGCCGTAGAGCACGTCGCCCGAGGAGTAGACGCGCGGTCCGACCATCAGCCCCGCCTCCACGTCTTCCGCCTGTGCGAAGACGTCGAGCGACGGCGCCGACGGGTCGTAAACCGTCGTGACGCCGTAGGCGAGGTTGGCCAGGTACTCCCATTTCACTTCCGGGAAGAGCTCGAACCCGGAGTAGTGCAGGTGTGCGTGGGTGTCGATGAAGCCCGGGATCACGGTCTTGCCGGCCGCCTCGTAGACGCGGGCGCCCGCCGGCACGGCAAGGGAGCCCGCGGGACCGACCGCGGCGATGCGGTTTCCGGTGACGAGGACGTCGGCGTTATCGACCACGGCGTCGCCCTTCATCGGGATGACGCGCGCGCCCCTCAGCAGAAAGGAGCCCTCCGGCGCCGGCCGCGGCGCCGTCAGAGCGATCTCGATCGTCTCGGACTTCGGGACGCGCGCGTCCTGGATCTTTTCCTTTTCCTTCTCGGCCTTCTCCTTGTCGGTGTCGGCGGTTGTCTTCTTCGCCTCGTCCTGCTTCGCCTTCTCCTCGGCCTTGCGCCGCTCTGCGCGCGCGAAATCGAGGGCGGAAGAAAGCGGCAGGCGGTAAAAAGTGCTGGCGAGCGCCCACGTGATCGTCCTGCCGCCGTCGGCCCAGCGCACGTAGCCGCCGGCGTCGTCCGAGAGCCTGTACACCGGGACGGCGCCCTCCTTCAAACCCACTTCGGGCGGCTCCTTCGTCAGGATGCCGGGGAAGGCCGTCACGTACACGTTGTCGCGCGAGGTGAAGACGATCCACTGCTCGTCCGGCGAGGGGACGATGTCATCCACGGCGGGAAAGCGGAGGTACCGCTTCTTGTCGGTGCCGTCGAGGCGCACGGAGACGAGGTCGTTCTTCGGGTCGTCCGTCGGCTTTTTCGCTTCCACCGGATCGCGGTAGTAAATGCGCGTTCCGTCGGCATTCCAGAAGGCCTGGGGGTGGAATTTCAGCCCCTCCCCGAGCTTGACGGTCGTGACGGGCCGGATCTCGCCGCCCGCCGCGTCGAGCACGCCGAGCTCGAAGAAGTCCTCGTCCTCGGGCTGTTTTCCGCGGAATTCGAGGCCCGAGCCGCGCAGCACCGCGAGGCGGTCGCCCTTAGGTGCCCAGGCCGGGTTGGCATAGTGGCCCGCGTGCCGCGTCAGCTTGACCGGCGCGGCGCCCGGCGTGGCGGTGGCCTTCCACACCTGTCCGCCCTCGGCGTCGCTCCACGACACGTAGGCGATCCACTTTCCGTCGGGCGAGAAGGCGGGCGCGTACTCGCGCCGGGGCAGCGCCGCGTCGTCCTTCGTGAGCCGGCGGGGGTTGCCGACGGTTTTTCCGCCCGCGATCTCCTGCAGCCAGACGCGGCCGAAGGCCTCGAAGGCGATCGCCTTTCCGTCGGACGACTGGCTCGGCCACCGCAGGATCCGCGCCCGGACCGGTCCGCTCTCCACCTTTTCCTGCCAGGTCACGCGGGGCGCCACGAACTGCTCGACCGCCGCGGTGAAAGGGATCTCCCGGATGGCGCCGGTCGCGACGTCCATGCGCGAGAGCTTGCTCTTGTTCGAGAAGACGAGCGACTTCCCGTCGGGGGTGAAGGCGTAGTTCGGCCACAGGTCCATCTGGGCGAAGCCCTCCTCCTCGTCGCGGGTGACGGCGCGCGCGAGAATGCGTTCGGACCCCGACGCGAGCTCGCGCGCGACCATGACCGTGTCGTCGTCGCGCCGGGAGATGAAGACGAGCGTCTTGCCGTCGGGCGAGAGGGCGGGCCGCACGGCGCCGCCGAAACCGCTCGTGACCGGGAAGCTCTCGGCGAGTTGCCGGTCGTAGCGCCAGATCTGCCAGAGCCCGTCCTGGAGGTTCGGGATGTAGTTGAACTTGCGCATCCGCGCCTCGTAGTAGATCGACTTGCCGTCCCTGGAAGCGGCGGCGCCGCCCGCGTTGCTCACGTCGTCCGACGAGGTCAGCTTGATTCCGCCGCCCCCCTCGCGGTGGTAGATCCAGAGCTCGACGGGCGGGATGCCCCCGCGCTTGCCCTCCTCTTTGCGGGCGATCAGGGAATTGCCGTCCGGGGTCCAGGAGGCGCTGCGCACGTAGGAGTCCTTCTCGGTCGTGAGGGCCCGGGCGTTCTTGCCGTCGGCGTCCATGAGCCAGACGTTTTCGATGCCGCTGCGGTCGCTCGTGAACGCGATCGTCTTGCCGTCGGGGGAGAAGCGCGGATGCGAGTCGAAGGCCGGGCCGCTCGTGATCGCCCGCGCCGGGCCGCCGGCGAGCGGGACCGAGTAGATGTCGCCCAGCAGATCGAAGGCGATGGTGGATCCGTCCGGCGAGACGTCGACCGACATCCACGTGCCCTCGGTGGCTTCGAAGGCGATCCGGCGCGCGTCGGCGCGCGGCTTGTTGATGTCGGCCGCCGGGTCGGGCTTCTTGTCCTTCGCCTCGTCCTTCGGCGGATCGGCCGCGAAGGCGAACCCCGCGAGACCCAGACCCATCAGCGTCCAGATCATGATCACCGGTTTGCGCATTCGTCTCTCCTTGAATCGGGTGGGTGGTTGCAGACTTGCCTCAGGGACAACCGATGGAGGAGCGGATTATCCGTCGCGTCGGCGGCGTGTTGTCAATAAGGAACTGATTGGGGCGACAATGAGACACGCATGCGGCAACGAACCCTGACGATCCTTGCGGCCTCGGGGCTCGCTGTCTTCGTCGTGCGCCATCCGCTCGAGCTGCGGCTGCTTTCCCACCAGGCGGCACCCCGGCCGGACGTCCGCGCCGAGCCAGCCCAGGTGGAGCAAGCGCGCGCCCCCTTCGACCACTTCGCCGGGGGCCGCCGGTACCGCCTGACGCCCCGGTACCGGTGGGACCAGTCCGCGCGCGTCGTCGGCGATCGGGCGTATCGTTTTGGCGCAGCCGCCTCCCTCATCCCCGAGGACCTCGCCCTCGCCTGGGGACCGGTGCTCGCACCGCCCTACGCCGGTCGTATTTCCTACAGCCAGTACTCGCGGTTCTTCTTCTGGCACACGAAGGACGGCTCGCTCGACCGCGGCACGATCGTGTCCCACGCGGCCAACGTGCACCTGATTCCTCGCAGCCCGCGACTTCGGACGGTGGTGCGCTGCATCTCGGAGGGCGACGACGTCCGGCTCCAGGGCTGGCTCGTGGACGTCGATGGCGTGAGCGACCCCGGCTTCCACTGGGGAACGAGCGTTTCAAGGGCGGACGAGGGCCCCGGCTCCTGCGAAACCGTCTACCTCGAGCGCTTGACGATCAACGAGCGGGCGTACGAGTAGGGATCGATCCGCCGGCCTCCGGCGCAGCGTCGAAGAAATCCACGACACCGGTCTCCAGCGAGTACTCGGCGCTCACGACCAACAGGCCGTCCCTCTGGATGAGCTGCTCGAGGACTTCCGATCCGTGCCGCAAGTGGTCCGCGGAAGCGCGGATGTTGGCCCGAACCGCCTGCCGGACCAGGGCGCCCGGGTCGCGCGCGAGATCCGTCGCCAGCAACGCCTCCACGGATGGCCGGACACGGTCGACGATCGAACGTAGGTTCCGGGACTGGTGATCGGTCGGCTGCTGAAGCTCTTCGAGCGTGGCCAGAATCGCCCCGCACCGGGAATGTCCCAGGACCACCACCAGCCGCGTGCCGAACCGCTCCGCGGCGAACTCGACGCTGCCGACCTGGGAAGAGGCGACGATGTTTCCGGCAACGCGAATGACGAAGAGATCGCCGAGGCCCTGGTCGAAGACGAGCTCCGCCGGCACCCGCGAGTCGGAACATCCCAGGATGATCGCGAACGGCTCCTGGCCCGCCGTCAATTCGTCGCGCCGCGCCTGGCTCGTGAGCGCGCCGTGGCTCCGCCGGTCCGCCGCGAAGCGGCGGTTGCCTTCCCGCAGGCGTTCGAGGGCTTCCCGCGCCGGGATCATTGCGTCCGTCTAGGAGCTCGCCAGGGCCCTCGCGAGCCGCGCTCGAGGTCCCGTCATGCCGTTTCCCACCGCTCGGCGACCCGGCGGGCGACGAGGAAGAAGACCACGCCGAGAACGGTGAGGACGGCCACTTGTGGCCAGATCGACCAGAGGGGCTCGTCGCGCCAGAAGATCTTCTGGAATCCGTCCAGGGCCCAGGCGTTCAACGTGATGAGGCCGATCTTCTGCATCTTCTCGGACATCAGGAACCTCGGGAAGAGGCTCCCGCCGAGGGCGGACATGAGCAGGATCGAGAGATTCGAGAGCGCCACGAGCTGCATGCGGGAGCGGCACACCGAGGCGAGCATGAGCCCGAAGGCGGACGACACGAGCGCGGTCGCGAGCGTCATGATCAGGAACCCGGGGATGTGGCTCCAGAGCTCGAGGCCGAAGAAGATCGCGCCCCAGACGAACATCAGGGTCAGCTGCACGACCCCGACGCCGGCCAGATAGACGAGCTTTCCGAGCAGGAGCGTCGTCATCGAGACCCGCGTCGAGAGGATGCGGTCGAGGGTGCCGCTCTCGGCCTCCTCGATGAGCGCCCCTCCGGCCCCCGTGGCCGAGAAGAGCAGGAACATGACGCCGAGGCCGGCGGCGTAGAAGGTCACGGTCGGGTTCTTCTTCGCCTCGCCGACGATGTCGCGCGTCTTGACCGAGACGAGGCCGCCGCTGCCGGAAGCCGCGGCCGGCTCACCGGGCTCCGGCGGCTTCTCGATCGCACCGATGCTCGCCTCCATCCGCGCCTTCTGTTCGGGGGTCAGGCCGCCGCTCCACTTGTCGACCTCGGCCATGCCGGTGCGCGCCAGGGCGGCGGGCATCGAGGTCATCGCGACCTTCTGGACGAGGCCGTTCAGGACCTGCGGGGCCACCGGGTCCGCGCTGTCGGCGAGGATGGAGAGGGTGGCATGCTTTGACCCGGGGCCGAAGGCGATCGGGTTCTCGCCGAAGCCCTTCGGGATGATGAGGGCGACCGGTGCCTCGCCCTTGCGCACCGCCTGTTCGGCCCGGGCGGCCGTGTCGAGCGGCCCCGAGGCGTCCTTCTCGCCTCCGGGCTTGAGTTCCACCGAGAGGCCGGCCTCGGCCTTCAACCCCTCGACGAACCGGCGCGAGGCGTCGCTGCCGTCCTCGTCCACGACGATGACCGAGACCTTGCGCGTCGCGGCCCGGCCGGAACCCGAAAAGATCCCGGCGAAGATCGTGAAGAACGCGACCGGCAGGACGAATGCGAGCACGAAAGCGGCCCGATCGCGCTTCAGGTTCATCAGGCGGTTTTTCGCGACCGCGAGGATCATGCTCATTCGCGCAGCTCCCGCCCCGTCAGCTGCAGGAAGACCTGCTCGAGCGTGGCGCTCTTCAGGATCAGGTCGCGGACGGGGACCTGCTCGGAGTGGAAGAGCTCGAGCAGCTGGCGGATCTCCTCGGCCGGATCGTCCACGGACAGCTGCATCGTCATGCCGTCCACCGTCGCCGAGCGCTTGACGAGCTTCTCCTTGAGCGCCGGCGGAATGTTTGCGGCCGCGTCGATCGTCAGCGCCTGGCGCGTGCCGAGGGTCTGGCGCACGAGCACGTCCTTGGTGCCGGAGGCGATGATCCTGCCGTGGTCGATGATCGCGATGCGGTCGCAGAGCCGCTCCGCCTCTTCCATGTAGTGCGTCGTGTAGAGCAGCGAGACGCCGCGCGACTTGAGCTCCCCGATCATCGCGTAGATGCGCTCGCGCGACTGCGGGTCGACTCCCACGGTCGGCTCGTCGAGCAGGAGCACCTTCGGCCCGTGGATCGTCCCGGCCGCGATGTTCAACCGTCGCTTCATGCCGCCCGAGAGCTTGTCGGTCTTTTCGTTCGCGCGGTCGGCGAGGCCGATCCAGTCGAGGCTCGACGCGATCCCTGCCTCCAGGGCCGCGCCCGCGAGCCCCTGGTATCGCCCGAACGTCCAGAGGTTCTCGCGCGGGGAGAGGAGGGAGTAGAGGGCGATCTCCTGCGGGACCCAGCCACGCACCGTCCGGGCCCGGTCGTCGCCGGCGTCGAAGCCGAGAATGCGCAGGCTCCCGCCCTCCGGCCGGACGCGCCCGGCAATACTGCGGACGAGCGTGGTCTTGCCGGCGCCGTTGGGGCCGAGCAGGCCCAGGATCTCGCCCGGGGCCAGATCCAGCGACACCCCGTCGAGCGCCCGGCGGTCGCCGAACGACTTCGAGAGGTTCCGGACCTCGAGGGGAGATTCGGCCGCCATGGGCGACATCCTAGTCGAACATTGTCGCGCGCCTCCACCTGGGTTAATCTGCGCCGTTTGCCGATGAGCTCCCTGACGTTCGTTCTCCTGGTCGTGGCGGGAAGCCTCGGCATGCTTCTGTCGTTCTCCCAGGCGCGCTCCCGCGCGGTGTTCGCCGAGGACGGTTTCGAGGAGCCGGGACGCCGCGCGGTCGCCGTGGGGCTGCTCGCCGGGGTGCTTCTGCTGACGGTGGCGATCCCGTTCGCCGGAGGCCTGGCGGGCGCTCAGCCCGAGACCCGGGAGCTTTCGCTCGTCTCCGTGTTCGCCGTCCACGGGATGCTGCTCTTTTTCCTCGCCTGCTACTACGCCCTCTCGGGGCGCCGGTCGCTCTCCGAGTTCCTGAAGCTGAAAAGCGCGACCCCCGCCCGGGACCTGACCCGGGGCGTCGTGATCGGGTTCGCGGGGTGGATCGTGACCATCTTCTCGGCCATGGTGCTGCTCGGCGTCTGGTACATCGTGTCGCACCGCTTTCGGGCCGAGGCCGGCGGCGGCTCGGTGTCTCCGCTGATCGTCTGGCTCGTGTCGCGGTCCCTGTGGACGAAGCTCGCGATCGTCTTTTCGGCGATGGTCGTCGAGGAGCTCTTCTTCCGTTCCTTCCTGCAGACGCGCGTCGGGCCGGTGGCGGCGACGCTGATGTTCACGGCGGCCCATGGGTCCTACGGCCAGCCCCTCATGCTCATCGGCATCCTCGTGATTTCGACGGTGCTCTCCATCACGTTCGTGCGGTACCGCAACGTGCTGCCCTGCATCGCCGCCCACGGGGTCTTCGACGCGATCCAGATGTTCGCCGTCATTCCCTGGTATCTGCACCAGATCCAGAACGGTTGAGGGTTAGTCAGCCAGCTCCGGCACCTTCGCCAACCCCAGGGCGACCACCACGTCCATGCCGCCGCGCTGGATGACTTCCGTCCCGGCGACCGGACGCTTCGCGCGCGCCTTCTTCAATGCCGCCTCGAATCGGGCCGAGGAGAGTCCGTCCTCGAAGCGGATGTGCCAGAGGTACCCCATGCCGCCGCCGGGGGTCGAGAAGAATGCGATCCGGTCGCCGCGCCACCCGGCCGCGGCTTTCGCGGCCTCCGACTCGGGCAGCGACCGCCCGAGCAGGAAGCGCAGCGTCCACTCGCCGAGCGTGTCGCGGTAGATCAGCCGGCCGGGAAGCAGAGACGCGACGTTCGAGGGGAGCAGGCCCTGGACCGGCGGCGGGTAAGGCGCCCCGTGGAGGATCTCCGCACTCGACTCGGGCGGGCTTTTCCAGAGGCGGTCGATCTCGGCCCAACCGCCCTTCTTGAAAGCGGCGCGGACGTACGCGGTGCCTTCCGCGTACGGGAAGAAGAGCTGGTCCGCGAAGTACGGCGGGACGTCCCTGGGCACGTTGCCGCGCTCGAGGCTTCCCGCCGTGAGCAGGGGCCCGATCTCTTCCTCGGCGCTCGCGTCGGCGCCCGGGATGCTCTTGAGCGCGACGCGGACCATGACGAACGTGGCCTCTCCCTCGAGGAGGCACTGGAGGGCCAGTCCGCGGTCGCTGTCCTCCCGCAGGGCTTTCGTGCGGCTGTCGAGCCGGAGCGACTCGTCCTGGAGCGCGTGCATGAGCTCGTGCGAATACACCAGCCCCTCGGCCACCCCGGTCATGTCGAGCCCCTCGGCCGCCAGGCCCGGGCTGTCCTTGACGACGAAGAAGCGGCGAGGCTCCGGGTCGTAGAAGGCGACGACCTGCGAGGCGTAGAAGTCGATGAGGTGGTCGAGCAGGCGCGGCGCCTCGTCCACGAGGCCGAGCACCACGAGCGAACGAAGGGCGTCCTCGGCCGGAGCGGGGAAGCCCTCGGCGATCTTGTCGCGCAGGAGCTTGCGGGCCTCCGCCATGTCGATCTCGCTCGCCGGGACCGGCCGCTCGAATTTCCGGCCCCGGACTTCCTCGACCTGGCGGGAAACCTCGGAAATCCGGGCCGGCACGAGGTCCGTCGCGGCCGGCAGCAGGGCCGCCCCGAGGGCGAGTCCGGCCGCGGCGGCAAGGCGTTTGGGGCGCATGTGCGAGGGTAGCATGGGCCATCCGGCCGCCCGGTCCGCCGCCGTCCCGTCCGATGTCCCGGACCCCGCGCGAGGGGGTTGCCGCGGCGCGGGGCCAACCTGCTAAGATCCGCCGGGCTTCCGAAGTCCGTGAATGAGCGCATTGCGACCGACCAGCAAAGCCGGCCCGATCCGGATGTCTCTCTCCAGCCGTTTCGAGAACATCGAAATGGTGCAGCACCTTTGCTCGAAGCTGCTGGAGGGGCGCGAGGTTCCGGAGGAGCTGCGGCACTGGATCCTGATGGCCCTGCGCGAGGCGCTCGCCAACGCGATCAAGCACGGCAACCAGCAGGACATGTCGAAGCACGTGCACCTCGAGATGGACGTCGTGGCCGACACGCTGGCCATCTCGATCCGGGACGAGGGGCCGGGCTTCGAACCCGAAGCGGTGGCGGATCCGCTCGCTCCGGAGAATCGGCTGAAGACCTCGGGCCGCGGCATCTTCTACATGCGGACGTTCATGGATGACGTCCGCTTTCATCGTCACCCGGCCGGCGGGATGGAAATCGTTTTGAAGAAGAATCTGGGCGCGATAATCGAGAAGGAGGGGAATCCAGCATGAAAACCAACGTGCGAGATGCCGGCGGAGTTCAGGTCGTCGAGCTCAAGGGCAAGATCACCATCGGTTCCGGGGACGTGCAGCTGCGCGAGACGATCAACAAGCTGGTCGACTCGGGCAAGAAGCACATCCTCGTGGACATGAACGAGGTCACGACGATCGACTCCTCGGGCATCGGCGAGCTCGTCGGGTGCTACACCTCGGTGACGAACAAGGGCGGGAAGCTCAAGCTGCTCCACCTTCCCCCGAAGATCAACGACGTACTCACCGTCACGCAGCTGATCACCGTTTTCGACGTGTACGAGTCGGAGTCGGAGGCGTTGGCGAGCTACCGCGGCTAGGAAACCGGTCCTGAAGGGTCCTGCCGCGGAGGGCGGTGCGTTCGACCGGTTCGCCGCGTCGGCCCGCCCCGCGCTCGAGGAGGCGCTCGGGCGGGGCCTGCCGCCTCCTGCGGTCCGTGCGGCGTCGCTCTCCCACGCCATCGCGCAGGCGGCGCTGTCGCCGGGCAAGCGGCTGCGCCCGCTGGCCGCGCTCCTGGCCGGCGCCATCGCGCGGGCCTCCGCCGAGGCGTCCATGGCGGTGGCCGTGGCGGTCGAGTACGTCCACGCGGCCTCGCTCGTGCTCGATGACCTGCCGTCGATGGACGACGCTCCGCGCCGCCGCGGCCGCCCGGCGCTGCACCGCGTGCATGGCGTCGCGACCGCGGAGCTCGCGGCCGTGGCCCTGCTGGCGCGGGCGTTCGAGCTCGCGGCCGGGGCCCCGGGGATGACTCCGGCGGCGCGCGCCCGCGTCGTGGTGGAGCTCGCGACGGCCGTCGGAGCCGCGGGCTGCTGCGCCGGGCAGGCCGCGGACCTGTCGGCCGATCCCGCCGCCATCCTTCTGGACGATCTCGAGGCGATCCATGCCCGAAAGACCGGCGCCCTTTTCGTCGCGGCGGTCCGCTGCGGCGCGCTCGCCGGCGGCGCCGGCCAGGGCGTCCTCTCGGCCCTGACTCTCTATGCCCGCAACCTCGGCCTCGCATTCCAGATCACCGACGACCTGCTCGATCTCGAAGGAGATCCGCAGCAGATGGGCAAGGACGTCGGGCGCGACGGGCACCGCGCGAATTTCGCGACGGTCCTGGGCGCCGAGTCCTCACGCCGGCTCGTCGAGGATCTCCTGGATGCGGCGCTGTCGGCGCTCGCGCCGCTCGGCCGCCGCGCCGACGTGCTCGCCGACCTGGCGCGCGTCGTGCGGGACCGGCGCTCGTGACCCGGCCGACGCTCGAGGAGGCGCGGGCGCGTCTGAAGGAGCTCGGCTACATCGATGTCGGCGTGTCGCAGCTCCTCTTCGGGCCGCTCTTCGAGGGCCGAATCGGGGCGTTTCTGCCGGCCGTCGTGCTCGGAGCGTTTACGGCGGCCCTGGCGGCGGTGGCGGCGGTCGAGGCGGCGGAACCCGGATTCGGGACCTCTCTGGCGGCGGTGGCGGCGCTGCTCGCCCATGTGTTTGTCGCCGACCTCCTGCCGCTCTCGCTCGCCGCCCTGCTGCTCGGATGGCTGGCGGATCGGTCGCGAAGGCCCGGCTTTGCCGCCACCGTGGCCGGACTCGGGGCGGCCTGCGCGGTCTTCACGCTCTGGATTGCGGGGACGTACGGCCTCGCGCGGGAACTGTCGGTCCGCTCGCTCCTCTGGGGAATTCCGGTGGCGGTGGCGGCGCTCGTCGTCGCCGCGGCCGTGAGGCTCGGCTTTCTCGCTCGCGCCTTCGCCAGGTCGGGGTCGCTGCCGGTTCGGGCGAGGCGCCCCTTCTTCGCGGCGGCGTCCGCGGCGGGCCTGCTCGTGGCGATCCTGCTCTTCTCGGCCCGGCGCGAGGTGCCGGTGGCGGACGCGCCACGGCCCTCGCCGCGCGCGGTCCCGATCGTCGTCCTCGCCGTGGACGGCCTCGATCTGGACGGGCCGGGAAGGCCCGCGCGAGCCGCTGCGTTGCTCGAGGGCGGCTCCACGGGTTGGTGGCCGGCCGAGCGGCTGTCGCCGCCCGAGATCTGGACGGATCTGGCGACCGGCGAGCCGGCCGGGCGCCACGGCGTTCGCTCGCTGGCGCGCGTGCGGCCGATCGGATCGCCGCTCGCGTTGCGGCCGCCGTTTGGAACCTCCTGGTACCTGCGCCGGCTGGGGCCGAGGCTTCGGCTCGTCGCGAATGCGCCCGTTTCCGGGGCGGACCGGCGCCGTCTCGATTTCTGGGAAGTCTCGGCGTCGGCGGGCATTCCGAGCCTCTCCATCGGATGGTGGGCCGCCGCGCCGTGGCCCGGAGCGACCGTCGTCGAGAACCGCGCGGTCTTTGCCCGCGCCCGGGGGGGCTTGGACGCCGACCGCATCGCGATCGAGATGTTCGAGGTCGAAGCGGGCAAGGGGTTCGGGCTGCGAACGCTCTACCTTCCGGGCTGCGACATCACGCGGGACGACCCGGAAGACCGGCCGGCCGCGGTCGAGGCCGTGGAGAAGTTCCTCGAGGAACTGGTCGCCCGGGCGGCGAGGGGGGAATGCACCCTCGTGGTGCTCGCCGTCGACAGCCATCCGGGCTCATCGGCGGCGCTCGGGCGGATGGTGGTGTTCGATGCCGGCCTCGAGCGCCGGACCATGCGCGTCCGGCCGGAAGACGCCGCGCCCTCGATCCTCGCGCGGGCGGGTGTTCCGATCGCGAGGGACCTCGGGGGCAAGCCCGCGGCCGCGCTCTTTCTCTCCGGCACGCTCGAGACTGCGACCGTGGCCAGCTACGGCTCCCGCGTCGCGCCTCTGGCCGCCGCCGCGCCGGAGAGCGACCGGGAGTACCTGGAGAGACTCAAGAGCCTGGGGTACCTCCAATGAAAGGGCACGGATCATGACTCACGAGCGTCGCTCATGAAGGCGATCTTTTTCACCCGGCACGGTGGCAACGAAGTGCTCGAATACGGCGAGCGCCCGGAGCCCGTGCCCGGCCCGGGCGAGGTGCGCGTGGCGATCCGCGCGGCGGCGTTGAATCACCTCGACATCTTCGTGCGCAGCGGGATCCCCGGCGTGCCGCTGCCGCAGATTCCGGGCGGGGATGGCGCGGGGGTCGTCGATGCCGTGGGTGAGGGCGTGGCGGGCCTCCGCCCGGGCGATCGGGTGCTGCTGCAGCCCGGGCTGTATTGCGGCGCGTGCGAGTTCTGCTGGGCCGGCGAGCAGAGCATCTGCGTCTCCTACGGGATCCTCGGTGAGCACGCGCCGGGGACCTTCGCTGAGCGCGTGGTCGTTCCGGCGCGCAACGTGTTTCCGGTTCCGGCAGGGCTTACATTCGCGAAGGCGGCGGCCTTTCCGCTCTCCTACCAGACGGCCTGGCGGATGTTGATCGGCCGCGCCGCCGTGCGTCCGGGCGAGTCCGTTCTCATTCACGGGGTCGGCGGGGGAGTCGCGGGGGCGGCCCTGGAGATCGCGATCCTGGCCGGAGCCAGCGTGATCGCCACGACCTCCGACGAGGCCAAGGCCACTCGTGCGCGCGAAGCGGGAGCCGAGCTCGTCGTGGACTACCGCAAGGAGGACGTCGCGCAGGCGGTGCGCCGGCACACGGGAAAGCGCGGCGTGGACATCGTCGTGGACATGGTCGGCGAAGCGACTTGGATGACCTCGCTCAAGGCGGCGGCAAAGGGCGGCCGCATCGTCACCTGCGGAGCGACGTCCGGCCCGAACCCCACGGAGGAGATCCGCCTCATCTTCTGGAAGCAGCTCTCGATCCTCGGCTCGACGATGTCGAACGACCGCGAGTTCCGGGCTCTTTACGCGGCCGTGGCGGCGGGCAAGCTCGCGCCGCGCATCGACCGCGTCTTTCCGATGTCCCGGGCGGCCGCCGCGTACAGCCTCATGGAGTCGGGGCAGCAGCACGGGAAGATCGTGCTCGTGCCGGAAGGCGTCGCCCCGGACCAGCCCGACGGCGACTGACCTGCCCGCTCTTCGCGGAGCGCGGTTACCGGCGAAACAACCAGAACAGAAGCGACACCAGCAGGGAGAGCACCAGGCAGGTCGCGATGGGAAAAGCGAAGGTCCAGCCTTCGCGGCGGATCACGATGTCGCCGGGAAGCCTGCCGAAGTGGCGCGACACGATCGGCCAGGCGAGGCCGACCGCGAGCAAAGCGGCCCCGAGCGCGAGAAAGATCGCCCGCCACGGGGGCTGTACGAAGTCGGGCATTCGTGCGATTATCTCCGAGTCCTCCCCGGGTCGCAGGCGGTCCTCGCCGGCGACGCACCATGACCGAACAATCCACACGGCGGATTTTCCGCATCTGCGATCTGCCTTCCGATGAGCGGCCGCGGGAGCGGCTGCTGCGCCTGGGCCCCGGCGCGCTGACGAACGAGGAGTTGCTGGCGCTGCTCCTGCGCACGGGGATTCCGGGAGAGAGCGCGCTCGACCGGGCACGCAGCCTGCTGGCCGGACGCGGCGGTCTCATCGGCCTGGCCGGGGCCGCGGCGCCGGAGCTCGCCTCCGAGCGCGGCATCGGGCCGACGCGCGCCAGCGCCATCGTGGCCGCGCTCGAGATCGCGCGGCGGCTTCCCGCGGAAACACTCTCGGGCCGGGACCTGATGAACGAGCCGAGACGGGTCAAGGAGTTCCTGCGCCAGGCCCAGGCCGACGACGCGCAGGAGCGGACCGGCGCCCTGTTTCTGAACGCCCGCAATCGGCTCCTGAAGAACGACGCCGAGATCTATCGCGGCACCCTCGACCGCGCGGTGGTCGAGCCGCGCGAGATCCTGCGCCGCGCGCTCATCGGCAAGGCGGCCGGCGTGATCCTGTACCACAACCATCCTTCGGGCGACCCGACGCCATCCCGGGAGGACCGCGAGTTCACGCGACGCCTTGCAGCCGCCTCCGAGTCGGTGGGCGTGCGTCTGCTCGACCACATCGTGGTGGGCCGGGAGGGCTGCGTGTCGTTCCGGGAGTCGGGGCTGCTGTGAAGGAGGATTGCATAAGATATGCTGAAAAGGTATGCTCTCAGCATGAGAACGACCGTGGACCTTCCCGAGAATCTGCTGGAAGAGGCGCGCCGTGCAACGGACTCGAAGACGATGCGAGAGACGATCGTCCGGGGCCTGGAGGAGCTGATCAAGAAGGACAAGCGAGAGAGACTCCTCCAGCTCGCAGGGAAGATCGATCTGGACCTCGACCTCTCGAGTTCCCGAAAGCGCTGACGGGTGTGACCGCGACGATCATCGATTCGTCGGCGTGGGTGGACTTCCTGAGAGGTGAGCGGGCGGCGGTCACACGAGTGAGCGGTCCCGTGAGGGAAGGGCTCGCGGCGATCACCGGTCCCATCGCTGCGGAGGTGCTGTCCGGCGCGCGCTCGACCGGCGAGTACCGGCTTCTGAGCGAGGTCTTTGACGGCCTCGAGTGGGTTCCCGATACGGCGTCGCTGTGGCAGCGCGTCGCCGAGCATCGATTCGCTCTCGCAAGGAGTGGATTTCAGGCGGGGATGATCGATCTTTCGATTGCCGTCACCGCGCTGGCCGCGGGGCGCAAGGTGCTCACGCGCGACCGTGCCTTCGAGCGCATCCGAACTGTCGTTCCGATCGAGCTCGAGGTCTTCTGAGATATCTTTCGCGCTTCCGCATGAAGACGTTTTACGCGACGACGCCGATCTATTACGTCAACGATCTGCCCCACATCGGGCACATCTACACGACGGTCGTCACGGACGTGGTCACGCGGTTCCACCGCCTTTCGGGCGAAGAGACGCGCTTCCTGACCGGCACGGACGAGCACGGCCAGAACATCGAAAAGGCCGCGGCGGCGCAGGGGATCACGCCCCTCCAGCTCGCCGACCGGGTCGTGGAGCGGTATCGGGAGCTGTATCGGACGTTCGAGATTCGCAACGACGATTTCATCCGGACGACAGAGGTCCGGCACCGGCGCGGCGTCGAGGCCCTGGTCGCCCGGATCGCGGCCGCGGGCGACTTCTACACGGCCCGGCACGAGGGCTGGTACTGCTCGAGCTGCGAGGCGTTCTACACCGAAAAGGAGCTCGACGCCGAAAAGCGCTGCCCGGTCCACGACAGGGCGACCGTCTGGGAATCCGAGGAGAACGTCTTCTTCCGCCTGTCGAAGTACGCGGCCCCGCTGCTCGAGCACTACGAGCGCCATCCCGAGTTCGTGCGGCCCGAGAGCCGGCTGGCGGAGGTGGTCTCGTTCGTGAAGGGCGGGCTGAACGACCTCTCGGTCTCCCGCTCGAAGGTGCAGTGGGGGATCCCGTTTCCGGGGCACCCGGGCCACGTCGTCTACGTCTGGCTCGACGCCCTCGCCAACTACATCACCGCGCTCGGGTTCGGGTCGGACGACGACGCGCGCTACCGCCAGTTCTGGGACCACCCGGGTGCCGAACGCGTCCACTTCATCGGCAAGGACATCCTGCGCTTCCACACGGTGTACTGGCCGGCGTTTCTGCTCTCGGCGGACCTGCCGCTGCCGACGACGGTCTGGGCCCACGGCTGGTGGCTGCGCGATGCCAAGAAAGTCTCCAAGTCCGTGGGCAACATCGTGCGGCCGGACCGGCTCGTCGCGGATTTCGGGCCGGATGCGTTGCGGTATTTCCTGCTCCGCGAAATGGCCTTCGGCCAGGACGCGAACTTTTCGGATGAGGCCTTTCTCACGCGCTTCAACGCGGACCTCGCCAACGACCTCGGCAACACGGTGTCCCGCGTGGCGGCGCTGTGCCGGCAGTCCTTCGGGGGCACGCCCAACGAGGTCGGCACGGACAACGAGGTGCTCGGCGCATTCACCGCGGCCCGGGCCGACTGGCGGGCCGCGATGGGCGAGTGCCAGTTCAACCGGGCCCTCGAGGCCGTCTGGAGGCTGCTGGCGGCGGTCAACGGCTACGTCGTTTCCCGCGAGCCCTGGAAAATCCGCAAGGACGAGGGCACGACCTCGCCGCGGCTCCATCGCGTTCTGTACGCGGCCGCCGAGGGCGTCCGGCTGTCGGCGGTGATGCTCTCGCCCTTCACGCCCATCACCAGCCGCAAGATCTTCGAGACCTTTGCGCTCCCGGCCGCCGATCCCGGGGCTGCCGGGCTCGAGTGGGGCGGCCTGCCCCTCGCGACCCCGATGCCCGAGGCACCCGCGCTCTTTCCGCGCGTCGATGCCGCCACTTACTTCAAGGAGAAGGACGCCGCCATGAACGAACCCGCGAACCCGACCGTTCCCCCTGCAGTCCCCCCGACCACGCCGGCCGCCGCTGTCCCGACGGCCCCCACCGTCCCGGCCGACGACCGCATCTCGATCGAGGACTTTCAGAAGGTGCGCCTGCGGACGGCGAAGATCGTCGCCGCCGAGCGCGTGCCGAAGTCGAACAGGCTGATGCGCGTCGAAGTGGATCTCGGCGACGAGCGCCGCCAGGTCGTCGCGGGCATCGCGGCGCAGTACGAGCCGGAGGCCCTGATCGGCCGCAACGTTGTCATCGTCGCGAACCTGAAGCCGGCCAGGCTCATGGGCGTCGAGTCCAACGGCATGGTCCTCGCGGCATCGGTTGGCGAAGCGGGGGTGCCCGTGCTGCTCGACGTGCCCGCCGACGTTCCGCCGGGGAGCAAGGTCAAGTAGCTTGCTCGCCGATTCCCACTGCCACCTGCAGATGGGTGACGGCGCCGGGAGCGCGGAGGTCCTGCTCGCGCGCGCCCGGTCTGCCGGCGTGTCGCGGTTTCTCGTGCCGGGAACGACGCTGGCCGACTCGGCCGACGCGGCCGCGCTCGCAGAATCGCGCGAGGGCGTCTTTGCCGCGGTTGGCGTCCATCCCCACGAGGCGAAGGACTTCGATCCCGCCCGGGACGGCGCCGCGTTCGAGGCCCTGGCGGGGCGTCCGAAGGTCGCCGCGATCGGAGAGATCGGCCTGGACTTCCACTACGACCACTCGCCGCGGGACAAGCAAATCGAGGTCCTCGAGTGGATGCTCGACTGCGCCCGGAGGCTCGCGCTGCCTGTCCTGCTGCACAACCGGGAAAGCGGGGCCCCGATGCTCGAAATCCTCGCCCGGCGCGGGGCGAGGCAGGGCGCGGGCGTGTTCCATTCCTTCACCGAGGATGCCGCGTACGGCCGCAAGGCGATCGACCTCGGGTACCTCGTGTCCTTTTCCGGCATGATCACGTTCCGGGCGGCGGAGAACATCCGCTCCGCGGCCGCCGGCCTGCCGCTCGGGGCGATGCTCGTCGAGACGGACACGCCGTTTCTCTCTCCGGTGCCGCACCGCGGGGAACCCTGCGAGCCCGCCTTCGTCGTCGAGACCGCGAAGAAGCTCGCGGACGTGAAGGGCGTGGACCTCGAGACCGTTGCCGCCGCCACCACCGCCAACTTCGACCGCCTGTTTTCGACACCCTCTCCCGGCGGGATCGGGCAGGGGTGAGGGGCGTGGTCTCGCCGCAGCGAATCTCCGAGGCCGAGTTCGAGTCCTGCGTCGAGGAGGCGCTCGCATCCGTGCCCCCGGCCTTTCGCAAGTACCTCGAGAACGTCGTCGTGGCCGTCGAGCAAGAGCCGTCGCAGGAGGATTTCGACGAGTCGGATACGCCGGACGAGGAGGAGCTCTTCGGGATCTTCCGGGGCGTCCCGTTCTTCGACCGTGCGATGGCGGTGTCGGCCCTGCCGGCACAGATCGCCATATTCCGCGGCCCGATCCTGCGCTTCTGCGAAACGCGCGGCGAGGCCATCCGCGAAATCCGCGACACCGTCGTCCACGAGATCGGTCACATGCTCGGACTCGAGGACGAAGAGATGCCGTACTGATTCAGTCGCGCGGGACAAAGAGGATCAGCCCGTGCGGCGTCTCGCTGCGCACGAGCCCGGGATCCGCGGATAACCGACGGACGAACGCATCCATCTCCGCAGGCGTGAACGGGTAGGGATTCGTCGCGGGAGCGAGGAGCACGGCTTCCCGGTGATCGATCGGGTGCGTCTTGTCGAGAACGCGGCGGCGCGATGCGTAACCGGCGTGCGGATAGAGGGTGCCCTGGACGCGCACCGGCCGGTCGCCCAGCGAGGCAAGCGCCGGTCCGATCTCGGCGCGAGCCGGGCTCGGGCGCTGGAAGGTGTAGCTGCCGCCGTCGAGCGCGCACATGCAGAGGACGATGAGCGCCCCGACCCGCATCCGGATCGGCGTGCCGGCCACGCGCCGCAGGCCGTAGGAAGCGGCGATGTAGAGAAACGGGAGCACGGCCATCGAGTAGTAGAGCGCGAAGTCGCGGAGTTGACGGGAATCCGCGGCCCCGTACGGGACGAGTGCGGGAAGAGCCGCGACGAGTCCTTCGGGGCCCGCCAGCGGTGTCAGCACGAGCGGTTCGAGCAGATGTGGAACGCCCGAGTGGAGCAGAGTCAGCGCGAGCCGCAGCGGGTGGGTCAGCATCGCAAAGCCGGCTCGCGGGAGCGATTCGCCCCAGGACGCCCAGTACGAGGCGTACCAGGGCCGTCCGGGCAGGTCTCCCGAAAAGTGCGGCATCACGAACCGCATGCTGACGAGGAATGCGGCCGCACCCGCGGCGGCGACGGCGGCCGCGGTGCGGTACCTCCGATGGAACAGGGCTGCGCTGATCGCAAATCCGACGAGAAGAAGAACGGAGTCTTCCTTGACGCTGACGGCCAGCAGGGTACCGGCTCCCAGGAGCCACGAGCGGTTGGACAGCAGGCCGAGCCAGAGCAGAAAGACCGCGAGCGGGTAGAAACGCCTCCGGATGGAACCCGTACTGGAGGGTCCGGGCGGTGTACGAGTTCAGAAGAAATGCGGCGCCGAGCAGGATGGCTCCGAGGTCGTCCTCGAGGGTCCGCCGGAAGACGAAGAAGCCCGCCGCGGCTCCAGCGGTGAGCGCCAGCGCCTGCGAGGCGAGGAGCCACATGGGAGTCGGCCATAGCGCGTAGAGGGGAAGAAACCCGAAGAGCAGGACAGTGACGTGATTGCCGAAGTACGAGCCGCCGATGAAATCGCAGAAGAAGGGCCTGCCGAGGAGTGTTTCGGCGATCGGTCGGTCGTAGAAGACCGTCGTGTCCCAGGCGCTGAGCGTGAGGGCCGCGTACCGCGCGAAGAGGATTCGCGCGAGCAACAGCGCCACGGCCGCAGCCGCGAGAAGGACCTGCCAGCAGGAGACGCGCCCGATGCCCCCGCAGAATCGGCCGACGAGCGCCGCGCGCCATGGGCGCGGGACGAGCGCGAGCAAGCCGAGAGCCGAGACCAAAGCCAATGGCGCCGTCAGTCGGTCGATGTCGCGGCCTGCGATACTCCACGGCGCGGTGAAGACGAACAGGACGAGGAGGGCGGCGAGCAGACCGAACCACACCCGAAGGCCCGGCGGTCGTCGCGCTCGCGTGTTGGCTGCGTCCACCGCGACGGATTCTGACAGAACGCCGGGAGGTAAACTCGCGCCATGAAACTCGGGGCGGTCGTCGTGTCCCTCGTCCTGGTCCAGGCGGGGTTGCCCGCCTCGGCCGACGAACCGAGGCGCACGACTCCGAGCATGGCCCGCGAGGCCGCCGCGGAGAACGCGAAGACGCCGGCGGGCCGGCGCTACGAGTCGGCGCTCGAGTCGAGCCTCGACTCCTGGCTGCGCAAGTCCCTCGAGCGCTGCGTGAAGGGGATCTCGAAAGATCAGGCCCTGTCGTTCGACGCCTTCGTCCAGGTGGGCGAGAAGGGCGAGGCCGAGGACGTGCTCTTCGACCCCGAGACCGACGTCTCCCGCTGCGCCGCGCCGGACTTCCGGGGCGCGAAATATCCGTCGCCCCCGCAGCCGTCCTGGTGGATCAAGGTCGAAGTCCAGCTCAAATGAAAAGGCGCGGCTTGCGCCGCGCCCCGAGGAAGACGGGCGGGGGCGAGCCCCGCCCCGACGATTATCCGCGACGCGGCCCCCTCGGCCCGCCCGGTCCGCCCGGTCCCCGGTGGTCGCGGTTGAAGTGGCCGCGGTGCTCACCCTGGCTGCCGTCGCCGCGGCCCTCGTCCTCGCCGGGAGCGCCCACGGGGGCGAGCGCCAGCTCGGCGTCGAACTCTTCCTTGGACATCGCCTGCTTGCGCGAGAGCTTGATCTTGCCCATCGGATCCACCGCGATGATCTTGACCGTGACCACGTCGCCTTCCTTGACGACGTCGGTCGTCTGGCGCACCCGGTACGGAGCGAGCTCGGAGATGTGCACGAGGCCGTCCTGGCCCGGCATGATCTCGACGAAGGCGCCGTACGCCTCGACGCGCCGCACCTTGCCGGTGTAGACCTTCCCGATCTCGGGCTCCTGGGTGAGGGCCTCGATGATCTCGATGGCCTTCATGGCCGCCGCCTCGTCGGAGGACGCGATGGACACCTTGCCCGAGTCCTCGACGTCGATCTTGCAGCCGGTCGACTCGATGATCGAGCGGATCGTCTTGCCGCCCGACCCGATGACGTCGCGGATGCGGTCCTTGGGGATCTGGATGGTGAAGATGCGCGGCGCGTAGCGGGAGATGTTGGGACGCGGGCTCTCGATGGCCTTGGTCATCTCTCCGAGGATGTGGAGGCGGCCGGCGCGCGCCTGCTCGAGGGCCTTCTCGAGGATGTCGCGCCGCAGACCCTTGATCTTGATGTCCATCTGGAGGGCCGTGATGCCGGCCTTTGAGCCGGCCACCTTGAAGTCCATGTCGCCGTAGTGGTCTTCCTGGCCGGCAATGTCGGTCAGGACCGCGAAACGCTCGCCGTCGGAGACGAGGCCCATCGCCACGCCCGCGACGGGGGCCTTGATCGGCACGCCCGCGTCCATGAGCGCGAGGGTGGCGCCACAGACGGTCGCCATCGAGGACGATCCGTTGGACTCCAGGATGTCGGAGACGACCCGCACGGTGTACGGAAAGGCGTCCTCGGAGGGCAGCATCGGCGCCAGCGACCGGCGCGCGAGGTTACCGTGGCCGATGTCGCGGCGCGACGGCCCGCGCATGAACTTCGTCTCGCCCACCGAAAAGGGCGGGAAGTTGTAGTGGAGCAGGAACGTGTGCTCGCTCTCGCCCTCGTACTCCTCGATGATCTGGGCGTCGTCGGAGGTGCCGAGCGTGGCCGTGACGAGGGCCTGCGTCTCGCCGCGCGTGAAGAGCGCCGAGCCGTGCGTGCGGGGAAGCAGGTTGACTTCGCAGGTGATCGGGCGGATCTGGGCGAACTCTCGGCCATCGAGGCGCTTGCCGGCGAGGATCGTTTCGCGGGTGAGGACCTTGACGAGGTCGTCCGCGGCCTTGGCGACCTGCTTGCGGCGCTCGGGTTCGGACTCGGGCACCAGCGAGGCCGCGGCCTTCTTGACGGCCTTGATCTCGGCATAGGAGGCGATCTTGTTCGGCAGCGTCATCGCCGCCAGCATCGGGGCTTCCCAGGCGCGGCGGACCTCGGCAAACAGGCCGGCGGGATAGGCCTCGGGGGCCTGCCACGAGGGCTTCGAGAACCCGCCCCGGCGCTGGAGCTGGATCTGTGCGCCGACGATCTGGCGCACGGCCGCGTGGCCGAAGAGGATCGCGTCGATCAGCGTCTGCTCGGAGACCTCGCGGGCCCCTCCCTCGACCATGACGACGGCGTCATCGGAGCCGCAGACGATCAGGTCGAGCTCCGACTTGTCGCGCTCGGCATTGGTCGGATTCAGGACGAGCTTGCCGTCGAGCTGCCCGACGCGCACGGCGCCGATGGGCGTATGGAACGGGATGGACGAACAGGTCAGGGCGACGGATGCGCCGTTGATGGCGAGGATGTCCGCGTCGTTCTGGCCGTCGGACGAGAGGACGAACGCGACGATCTGCGTCTCGTGGTTGAAGCCCTTGGGAAAGAGCGGCCGCACGGGCCGGTCGATCAGGCGCGAGGTCAGGATTTCCTTCTCGGTGGGCCGGCCCTCCCGCTTGAACCAGCCGCCGGGGATCCTCCCCGCGGCGTAGGTGGGCTCGCGGTAGTCGACGGTCAGCGGGAAGAACTCGGCGTTCTCCTTGGGCTCCTTGCTGAAGACGGCGGTCGCGAGGACGACCGTGTCGCCGTAACGCACGACGGCGGCGCCGTCGGACTGCTTGGCGAGCTTGCCGATCTGGATCTCCATGGACTTCGAGCCGACGGGGATGGTGATCTGGTCGATCATGGTCTCTACCCTTTTCTTGTGAGTGGCGTCGGAAAGCGACCGTCCGGATGGGAGGGCCCGCGAGATCCCGCGGGCAACCGCCGCGGCAGCGCGCTCCGGCGCCGGACGGACTACTTCCGGAGGCCGAGGCGCTCGATCAGCTTGTGGTAGCGGCTGGCGTCTTCGCTCCGGAGATACTCCAGGAGGCGGCGCCGGCGCCCGACCATCTGCAGCAGACCGCGACGCGAATGGTGGTCTTTCGCGTTCGTCTTGAAATGCTCGGTGAGATACGTGATGCGGGTGGTCAGCAGCGCGACCTGGACCTCGGGGGAGCCCGTGTCGGTGTCGTGGGTCCGGTACTGCTGGACGATTTCCGTCTTGCCGGACTGGTATTCAGTGACGTTCACTCGATCCTCCAAACCACTCGAAAGACTCACACTACTTTTATTAAGCCGCGAAGACTACCACAGGTGGCGAGGAGCTGTCAGGGGGGTGCGTCAGTCCGCCAGCACGATCCGGGGCCGGATCATTGCCACCCCCCGGTCGCCGATCGGGCTGGCCTGGCCGAGGGCCAGAATGTCGTCGGCCGGGCCCACCAGGGCGACCCAGTCGCCGTCTTTCACGATGAGGTCCCGGGCCGGTACGGCCTGCCCCCGGCGGATCTTCCAGGCCTCCAGGGACGCCAGCTGGACCCTGGGGAAGGGGAAGGGCACGCGGGACAGCGGCATGGCGTGGGGGGCGGCCATGCGCTCGGCCGGAGAGAGCGCCTCGAACCGCTCGAGCGTCACGGCATCCTCGGCGCGGAACTCGCCGATGCGCGTTCGCCGCAGGGTTTCGAGGTGGGCTCCGCAGCCGAGCTTCTCGCCGAGCTCGCTGGCGATCGAGCGGATGTACGTGCCCGAGGAGCAGGAGATCGAGAAGGGCAGCCGCCCCTCGACGGGCTCGCCGAAGGCGAGGTTCGTGACGCGGACCTTCTTGGGCAGCGACGGGACGGCCTCGCCCCTGCGGGCCATCTCGTAGAACTTGCGTCCGCCGATCTTCTTTGCGGAGTAGGGGGGCGGCGACTGGAGAAACTCGCCTCGAAACGCCGAGGCCGCTTCGGCGACCTGCGCGGCGGTCACGCCCGAGGCGTCGCGGTCGGGGCCGACCGTTTCCCCTTCCCGGTCGTAAGTGGCGGTGGCGCGGCCGAGCCGGATCGTGCCCTCGTAGGTCTTGTCCATCAACGTGAAGAATCCCTGCAGCCGCGCGGCGCCGCCGGCGCAGAGCAGCAGCAGGCCGGTGGCCATCGGGTCGAGCGTGCCGCTGTGGCCGATGCGGGCCACGCCCGTGGCCTTGCGCACCCGCTCCACGACGTCGTGCGAGGTCAGCCCCCCGGGCTTGTCGATCAGGAACAGGTGCCCGCGCTTGACCGGGTCCGCTCCCGCCCTCATGGCTCTTCCTCGTCCGTGCCGTCGGTCGAGTCCGGGCTCGCCTCCGGGGGCAGGACCTGGTGCAGGAGCTCCTCGATGCGCGCCCCGCGTTCGAGCGAGCGGTCGAAAATGAAGTGGAGCTCGGGCGCGTAGCGCAGCTGGCAGCGCTGCCCGACCTCGCGCCGCAGGAAGCCCGTGGCGCGGCGCAGCGCCTCGGCCGCCTTTTCGCGCTCCTCGTCGCCGCCGAGGCAGGAGTAGAAGACGCGCGCCGAGCGCAGGTCCGGCGGCATCTCGACGTCGGTGATCGTCGCGAGGTGGAGATCCTTGTCGTGCGCCTCGAGCAGGATGAGGCGCGACAGCTCCGCCCGGACGACGTCGGCGACGCGCTGGCTGCGGCGGGAGTCCTTCTTCATCGCGGGTCACACATGGATGAATTCGTTGCGATACTCCAGGATCTCTCCCTCGAGGTTCTCTTCGACGAACCGGAGCACGTGCTGCAGGACGGCGTCGAGGGTCGGCTGATCGGAGCCGCACGCCGCCACGCCGATCGCGGTGCGCTGGAGCAGGTCCTGGTGCGCGATCTCGGCGGCCGATATTTCAAACTCGTTGCGGATGCGCGCCTTGAGGCTCTTGACGATCATCCGTTTTTCCTTCAAGCCCCGGCATCCGGGCAGGTGGAGGTCGAAGAGGGCGTAGGCGATCACCATGGGAACTGGGACGGGAGACGGGAGAGGTGGCGGAGGCGCGGCGTTACCGTCTCCCGTCAACCGTCTCGCGCCGTGCGCCCGTCACGAATTCATCACTCCGGCGACCTTTTCGACCTGGAACGCCTCGATGATGTCGCCGACCTTGATGTCCTGGTACCGGTCGAGCCCGATGCCGCACTCGAACCCCTGCTTGACCTCGGACACGTCGTCCTTGAAGCGGCGCAGCGATCCGACCTTGCCCTCGTGGATGACGCGGTTGTCGCGCAACAGGCGCAGCTGGGCGCTGCGCGGGATCGTGCCCTCGGTGACGTAGCACCCGCCCACGACCCCGAATTTCGGGACCTTGAACGTGTTGCGCACCTCGGCGCGTCCTCGCACCACTTCCTTCAGAGTCGGGTCGAGCAGGCCTTCCATGGCCTTCTTGATTTCGTCGGTGACGTTGTAGATGACCGTGTGCAGGCGGATCTCGACGCCCACCTTCTCGGCCTCTTCGGCGGCTTTTTTCTCGGGCCGCACGTTGAAGCCCACGATGATGGCGCCCGACGCGGAGGCGAGCAGCACGTCGTTGATCGTGACGGCGCCCACACCGGCGTGGAGCAGCGAGATCTTGACCTTCTCGTTGGAGAGCGCTTTCAGGGACTGGGACAGCACTTCCATCGAGCCCGAGACGTCCGTCTTGAGGATCAGGGGCAGGTCCTTGACCTTGCCTTCCTGGATCTTGCTGAAGAGCTGCTCGAGCGAGAGGCGCGAGGAGGAGGCCATCGCCTGCTCCCGCTCTTTCAACTGGCGGAAGGAGACGATCGAACGGGCCTTCGACTCGTCCTCGACGACCTGGAAGGTGTCGCCCGCCTGCGGGAGGTCCTCGAACCCGGTCACCTCGACGGGTGTGGCCGGTCCGGCCGCCTCGATCTTCTCGCCGCGATCGTTGTGCATGGACCGGACGCGCCCGAAGACCGCGCCGGCGAAGAAGACGTCGCCGACCTTGAGCGTCCCCGCCTGGACCAGGATGGTGACGACGTTGCCCCGGCCGGCCTCGCGGCGGGCTTCGAGGACGGCGCCCCTGGCCTCCTCGGCGGCCGGAGCCGTGAGCTCCTGCATGTCCGCGACGAGCAGGATGAGCTCGAGCAGGTGCTCGATGCCCTGCTTCTTGAGGGCCGAGATCTCGGCGGCGGGCGTTTCGCCGCCCCAGGCCTCGAGGAGCACGTTGTGGTCCGCCAGCTCCTTCTTGACCCGGTCGATGTTGGCGTTGGGCTTGTCGATCTTGTTGATCGCCACGACGATCGGGACCTTGGCGGCCCTCGCGTGCGCGATCGCCTCGATCGTCTGCGGCATGACGGCATCGTCGGCCGCGACGACCAGCACGACGATGTCGGTGGCCTTCGCGCCGCGGGCGCGCATGGACGTGAAGGCCTCGTGGCCCGGCGTGTCGAGGAAGACGATCGGCTTTCCATGGACCTCGACGCGGTACGCGCCGATGTGCTGCGTGATGCCGCCGGCCTCGCCCCCGGCGACGTTGGTCTGCCGGATCACGTCGAGCAGCGAGGTCTTGCCGTGGTCGACGTGGCCCATGACCGTGACGACCGGGGCGCGGGGGACCCGCGGCGCCCCCGGGGCCGCCCCCTCGACCGCTTCCTTGGCCGAGCGGGAGAGGTCGAGCTCCTCTTCGAAGGAGACGACCGCGGCCTCGACGCCGATCTCCCGGGCGATCTGCACGGCCGCGGTCGCATCCAGCGTCTGGTTGACGGTCGCGATTACGCCGCGCTGCAGCAGCAGCCTCTGGATGTCGCGCGCGAGCACGCCGAGCTTCTCGGAGAGCTCCTTGACCGTCACGCCCTCGGTGAAGAAGACGGGTCCGGTCGGGGCCGGCTTGCGGAACTCGAGCAGCTTGCCCGAGTCGTGCGCCCGGGTCTCTTTCGCCGCGCGGCGAATGGCGGACTTGGAGGCGGGCCGCTCGCCGGCCGGGACTTCGGCGTCGTCGCCGGTCTTCTCGATCAGCGGAAGCGAGATGTCGGAGTACGTGTCCTCCTTGTAGGTGCCCACGAACTCGCGCAGGTCCACTTCATCGGCAACGGTGATCTTCGGGCGCGCGCCGCGCTTGCCGGCGGCCGCCTTCTTCTGATCTTCCTTGTCGTCCTTCTTGCGCTTGACCGGTCCGCGCTCGGGGCCGGGGGGAACCGTGCGGCCGACCGGCGCTCCGGGCCGCGCGGGGCCGCCCATCGGACGGGCGCCCGGGCCGCCCGGAGTCGGACGATAGACCGAGGGGCCCGAGGGGCGCGGACCCATGGGACGGCCGGCGGCGGGTCCCATCGGACGGGTCCCGGCGGCGGGCCCCATGGGGCGCGTTCCGGAGGCAGGGCCCATGGGTCGGACGATCGGACCGCCGGGGCGGGGTCCGGCCGCAGCCGGGGGCCGCGGGGTATACACGGGGCGCGGGGGCAGCACGATCTTTCGGGGCAGGGCGGGTGCCGGGGGCGGCGCGGGCTTGGGAGCCTGGGCCTCGGGCTCCGGCTCCGACGGCACGACGGCGGTCCGGGCAGGCTCGGCTGCGGCCTTCGCGGCCCGCACCGCCGCCGCGCTCTTGCGGGCGGGGGCTGCCGGCGGCGCCGACGCGGCCGCCGCGGTCGGGGCGGAGGTCGGGGCCGATGCCGGCTCGGCTTCGGCCGCCTCCACATCGTCTTCGGCCGCCGCGGTCGTCGAGACCGGCTTGTCGATGATCTTGATGCGATTGAGAGCGCTCTTCTGCGGGCGGACCGCCCGGGACTCGGTGTCGCGGACGATCAGCTGCTTGGGCGCGTGCGTGCGTCCCTGCAGAATCGCGAGGACGGTCGACTCGTCGAGCGCGGCCTGCGCGGACTTGACGTCGACGCCGATCGACTGGAGCAGGAACAGGACCTCTTTGCTCGGAAGCCCCATCTGCTGGGCGAGCTCTTCGACGCGGATCTTTCCCATGCGGCTCGCTCTACTCCCTGACGCCCGTCTCTGCGGGGGCCTCTGCCGGGGACTCTTCTTCCGGCGCGGACTCGTACTCGGAGTCCTCATCCTCGGAGGGCTGGATCGCCTCGGCCGCGCGCGCGGCTTCGAGGATCTTTTCGGCGGACTTCTCCCCGATGCCGGGGATCTGGGCGAGCTCGGCGGCGGACTTCTCCAGCAGATCGCCGAGCGAGGCGACTCCCGCCTCCACCAGGCGTTCCGCCGTCTTTTCGCCGACCCCCGGGATCTCGGCCACCGCGACCTGGCGGCGGCGCGAGGCCGCGAGCATCCGCGAGAGGGCCTGCGCGACCTCGCCCTTGACCTCGCTCTCGCCCTTGATCTCGATCTTCAGGCCGATGAGCGCGGAGGCGAGGCGGACGTTCTGGCCCTTTTTGCCGATGGCGAGCGAGAGCTGATCGTCCTCGACGACGCAGTCCAGGCTCATCGCGCCGTCCTCGTGGTGGATGGGCGAGACCCGCGTGATCTTGGCCGGGGCGAGCGCGTTCTGGGCGAAAGTGATCAGGTCGTCCGAGTACAGGATGACGTCGATCTTCTCGCCGTGGAGCTCCCGCATGATGGACTGGACGCGGCTGCCGCGCATGCCCACGCAGGCGCCGACGGGGTCCACGTCCCGCTCGCGCGAGCGGACGGCGACCTTCGCCCGCTCGCCCGGCTGCCGGACGGCCCCTTTGATGACGACCGTGCCATCGTAGATCTCCGGCACTTCCATCTCGAAGAGCCGGATCAACAGGCGCGGGTCCGTCCGCGAGAGGACCAGCTGCGGCCCCTTGGGGTTCTTGTGCACGTCGTAGAGGATCGCCCGGATGCGCTCTCCCTGTCCGTAGCGCTCGGCGCGCGACTGCTGGTCGCGCGGGATGATCGCCTCGCTCTTGCCGAGGTCGACGACCATGTCGCCCCGCTCGAAGCGCTTGACCGTCCCGTTCATGAGTTCGCCGAGCTTCGGGAAGTACTCGTTGTAGACGTTGTCGCGCTCGGCCTCGCGGACCTTCTGGTAGAGCACCTGCTTGGCGGTCTGCGCGGCGATGCGGCCGAGGCCGATGGTCTCGCGGTAGATGCGGACCTCGTCGCCGAGCTGGACGTCGTGGACTTCCGTCGCCGGCTCGCCCTCGGCGCCAGGCCGAAGGACGCGAACCTCGCCCCTGGTCCCCTTGGAGGCGATCAGGGTCTGCGCTTCGTCGAGCAGGGTCTGCGGCGGCGGCTCCTCGGACTCGGTGTCGAGCTCGGCCACGACGGTGCGCGGCGAGTAGACGGTCATCGCCCCGGTCGTCCGGTCGATCAGGGTGACCATGGCCTTGTCGTGGTAGTACTTGCGCGCGGCCGAGGACATGGCCTCTTCCAGGGCGCCGAACATTTTTTCGGCGTCGATGTCCTTCTCGCGCGAAACCTGTCGGATGACCGACGGATCGATGATCATGGCAAAGCCCTTTTCCTAGCGCCCCCGCTCCGGCCATTCGAAGTCGAGCCGGGCGAGTCGAATATCGCCGAAACGGACATTATAGATTCTGCGTTCGGCCTCATCAACGACAGTGAGGACGTCGCCTTCGACGCGCTCGAGTAGTCCTCCGAAATTCCGGGCCGGTGAGATGGCCGGTGGGCGTCCGCCCGGTGCCGGCAGGGCCCGGGGGACGACGGGTGCGTCGGTCTTGACGCGCACGCGGCGGCCGACGAAGCGGACCGCGTCCTCGAGACTGTAGAGCTTGCGATCCAGCCCGGCCGAGGAGACCTCGAGGGTGTATCGGTGGCCGATCTCGTCGGACGCATCGAGCACGGCGGATACATCCCGCGAAACGGTTTCGCAGTCCTCGACCGTCACGGCGCCGCCGTCCGGCCGCTCGAGCACCACCCGAAGGACGGTGAAGCGTCCGGCTCCGGCCGATTCGATGGCCAGCAGCCGGCACCCCTTCTCCTGCGCGATGGCCCCGATTTCGAGGGTCGTTTTTTCACCCAAAGTCGTTTTCATCGAACAAAAAAGCGGGCCAAGCCCGCAATACCCGAAACACAAGCCGACAATACCCGAGACAGGGGGTTTATATCAGAAGGATGGGAGGGGGGCCAAACCGGGTAATGGACCGGTCTGCCGGCCCGTTACTGGTCATGTCCCTCCGCTTTGGCTTCGAAGGGGCGCCCCGCCCGGTCCGAACGGGCCCGCCAGCGCCGGCTAGAATGGCGAGAATCCCGGCGCGAGGGCGCGTGTTGTGAGCGGAAGGCGCCTCAGGCGCCCGAGGGAGAGTTGCGTGTCCGACCCCGAGGAGCAAGACCTGCCGTTCCAGCGCAGCTCGATCGCGTCGATCGGGGCGCGCCGGCGCTGGCGCTTCTTCGGGCATGCGCAAGACGACGGGAGCGCGGAAACGGCGGCGCAGGACGATGGGCCGCCCGTCCGGAGCATGCTCGGAAGCCTGGCCAGCCGGAGCGGTCCGGCACCGGAGGCCGACCCGGCCCCGAAGTCGATGCTTTCGCTCGGAGCGGGCGACGGCGCGCCCTTCGTGGGAGAAGAATTCGAAGGGCCCGATCCGGGCGGGCCCCTCACGGCACACAGCACGATCGCCCACAGCACGATCGCCGAGCTCGCTGGCCTCGAGGAGCACGACGTCGGTTCCTTTCCGATCGAGCGCGGGATCCTCATCTCGATCGTCTTTCACGTCCTGCTCGTCATCCTGCTTCTCTCGATGCCGAGGATTCGCCCGGGGTCCAAGGAAGACTTTTTCGCGGGGCTCGCCCCGCAGCCTAAGGACGACACGCCGATCCCGGTCATCTTCCAGGATGCTCCCGGGCCGGCCCGGACGAATCCGAAAAGGTCCCCGGTTTCGGATGCCGACCGGCGTGCCGGCGGAGGAGACAAGTCGCGCCCGAAGGCCGACACGCCGTTCGTGCCGCCTTCCAGCGGCGTGGCCGGCCTGGCGCCCGGGCCGAAAGCGCCGCGCATTCCCGGCAGCGACGTCGCCGCGCGGCAGGGCGCGAAGGCCGAAGCGGAGCGGCGCGCTGCGGAGGAAAAGAGCGAAACGGATCAGAAGCCTTCGGACTTCCCGACCGCGGCGCGGCCGCAGACGACCGGGCCGCGCGAAGTCGGAAAGCTGGCCGGGCTCGACCGCGCGATCGCGGAGGCCGCGCGGGGGACGGTGGGGGGCGAAGGGGGCGCGCCGGCGCCCAACCCCGACGGCGGTTTCGTCGACAGCGGGCCGCTCTCGTTCGACACGACCTGGTACGACTGGGGTGCCTACGCCGCCGAGATGATCCGGCGGATCAAGCTGCACTGGGATGTTCCCGAGCTCGCCCGCCTCGGCTGGAAGGGCAGCCTCACCGTGCGCTTCTACATCATGGCCGACGGCACCGTGACGGACGCGAAGATCCTCCGCGTTTCCGGAGTCCCGCCGTTCGACAATGCGGCGTTCCAGGCGATCCTGAAGTCGTCCCCGTTTCGGCCCCTTCCGGCCGATCTCCACGAGGAGCGCGAGGGCGTGACGATCACGTTCTTCTACAACATGCGCCCCGAGCAGGACGAGGCGAGGGCGAGGCCATGAACGAGCCCGAACGCATCCGCGGGGCGCTCGAGTCGGCCGAGACCGTGGCGGTCGTGGGCTGCTCTCCGAACGCGGACCGCCCCTCCAACGAGATCGCCCGGTACCTGCAGGGCCAGGGCTACCGCGTCGTGCCGATCAACCCGGGCCACCGCGAGCTCGTGGGCGAACCCTGCTACCCGTCGCTCGCGGCGGTCCCCGACGGGGTCCGGATCGACATCGTGGACGTCTTCCGCAGATCGGAGCACGTCGCGGCCGTGGCGCAGGAGGCCATCGCCCGCGGGATCCCGTTTTTCTTCATGCAGCTCTCGGTCGTGGACGAGGCATCGGCCCGGCGCCTGGAGGAGGCGGGCAGCGGGGTCGCGATGGACCGCTGCATCCTGGTCGAGCACCGCCGGCTGGGGATTCCCCCGAAATCGAGGAATGCGGGCGGTCCGGCCGGCGTTCCTTCCATGTCCCGCAATGGGACAGATTGAGGAGAAAGACTTCCGTATGGAAAAGACCACCAAGCGCGCCCTTTCCTTTTCGGCCCTGATCGCGGCCGCCGTCGTGTTCGGCATGGTCGTCGCGAGCTCCATCAACATCACCCCGCGCTCCGAGGCCCAGCGGGAGGCTCCGCCCGCCAAGATCCGCGTCGGCTCGACGGCGCTGCCGTCGTTCGCCGACATCGCGCAGGAGGCGATGCCGTCGGTCGTTTCGATCACGTCGACCGACATCGTCAAGGGAGGCCAGGGCCGCCACCAGATCAACCCGTACAGCGGCGAGGGCGATCCTTTCGAGTTCTTCTTCGGCCCCCCGGGCAACCAGCGGCGCGGCCAGCAGCCCGACGACGAGGAGCACAAGCAGGTGCAGGGCGGAACCGGGTTCATCATCTCGGAAGACGGCTACGTGGTCACCAACAACCACGTCATCGACGGCGCCGACAAGATCGAAGTCCGGATCAACAACAAGGAGAAGTACACGGCCAGGCTCATCGGCCGCGACGCGGCCACCGATCTCGCCCTGCTCAAGGTCGACGTCAAGCAGCGCCTGACGCCGCTTCCGCTGGGCGATTCCGAGAAGGCCCGGGTGGGGGAATGGGTCATGGCGATCGGCGACCCGCTCGCCTTCGACAAGACGGTCACCGTCGGCGTGGTGTCCGCCAAGGAGCGCTCGGGCCTGACGGGCGACCCGGCGACCCGTTCGTTCGAGAACTACATCCAGACCGACGCGGCCATCAACTTCGGCAACTCCGGCGGGCCGCTCATCAACGTCAACGGCGAGGTCATCGGCATCAACACGGCCATGTTCCGGCCTGCGCAGAACATCGGCTTCGCGGTGCCCGTCAACACGCTCAAGCAAATCCTCCCGCAGCTGCGGGAAAAGGGGAAGGTCGTGCGCGGCTTCCTCGGGATCAACATCGTCAATGTCGACGCGGACCGCGCCGCGGCCTTCAACCTGAAGAGCGAGGATGGCGCTTTCGTCGAGCAGGTCGAGCCGGGCAAACCGGCCGACAAGGCGGGGGTGAAGCCGGGCGACACCATCGTCAAGGTGGACGGCGTGCCCGTCAAGGACACCCGCGACCTCATCGGCTACGTCTCCGGCAAGGCGCCGGGCAGCAAGGTGCAGCTCGGGGTCGTCCGCGAAGGCAAGGACGTCAACCTGACCGCCGCGCTCGCCGAGCGCAAGGACGAAACGGGCGACAAGGCCGGGGACGAGAAGGTGGCCTCGGGCGACTCGCACGAGCGGATCGGGATCCAGGTCACCGAGCTCACGCCCCAGATGCGGCAGATGCAGCGCATCAAGGCCGACATCGACGGCCTGGTGGTCATGCGCGTCAAGGAGGTGTCCGCCGCCGCAGACGCGGGCATCCAGGAAGGCGACATCATCACGCAGGTCAACGGCCAGAAGGTCGGAACGACCGAGGAGTTCGGCAAGCTCGTGGGCAAGGCGAAGAAGGGCGACTTCCTGAAGCTCTACGTTTTCAACCCGCGCGCCAACGTCTCACGGTTCGCCCTGGTGAAGATCGGCGACTGAGGGACCCGGATCGAGCCCTGGCTGCAGACGCCCGCCGCCGGCGGGCGTCCGCTTTTGAGGGCATATTGGGAGGCGGGATTCCGTTTCGGGAGCCGAGCAGCGATGTCACAGCGAATACTGGTCGTGGACGACGAGGCCGCCATCCGCGACACCCTCCGCATGGTCCTCGAGTACGAGGGCTACGAGGTGGCGACCGTCGGGGACGGGCGTGCGGCCCTGGCCGAACTCGAGGGCGCCCCGGCCGCGGCCGTGCTGCTCGACATCAAGATGCCCGGAATGGACGGCCTCGAAACGCTGGATCGGATCGTGGCGCACGAGGCGGCCCCCCCGGTGCTGATGATCTCCGGCCACGCCGACATCGCGACCGCCGTCGAGTGCACGCGGCGCGGCGCCACGGACTTTCTCGAGAAACCGCTCCAGCGCGAGCGCGTCCTGGTCTCCGTGCGCAACGCCCTCTCGGGCAACCGCCTGAAGGCCGAGAACGACGAGCTGCGGCGCCGGGTCGAGCTGGAGACGGAACTGGTGGGCGAAAGCGAGCCGATGCGCCGGCTTCGGGCCGAGATCGCGCGCGCGGCCCCGACGGCCGCAACCGTCCTCATCCTCGGCGAAAGCGGAACGGGCAAGGAGCTCGTCGCCCGCGAGCTCCATCGGGCGTCGAAGGTCTCGGGCGGCCCCTTCGTCCAGGTCAACTGCGCGGCCATCCCGGAAGAGCTGATCGAATCCGAGCTCTTCGGCCACGAGAAGGGCTCGTTCACCGGGGCGGTGCGCAAGCAGATCGGAAAGTTCGTCGAAGCCGACGGAGGAACGATCTTCCTCGACGAAGTCGGAGACATGTCGGCCCGCGCGCAGGCCAAGGTCCTGCGCGTCCTGGAAGTCGGCGAGGTCGAGCCGGTCGGCGCGGCCCGGGTCGGGAAGGTCAACGTCCGCGTCATCGCCGCCACCAACCGCGATCTGACCGAGTCCATCCGCGGCGGGCGGTTTCGCGAGGACCTGTTCTTCCGCCTGAACGTCGTCCCGCTGACGACGCCGCCGCTGCGCGGGCGGGCCGGGGACGTCGCCGTCCTCACCGAGCGCTTCGCGCGCACGTTCGCCGAGCGCGATCATCGCAAGCCGCGGCGCTTCGCCGCGAGCGCCCTCGGCCTTCTGGCCGCCCGCAGCTGGCCGGGCAACGTGCGGGAGCTGCGCAACCTGGTCGAGCGCGTGCTCATCATGACGGACGCCGATCCGATCGAGGCCCGGGACCTGCCGCCCGAAGTGCGCGTCCAGCCCGCCGAGATCTCGAGCCGCGGGCTGGCGCTGGCGACCCTCTCGGACTTCAAGGAATTCGCGGAGCGGGAGTTCCTCGTCGCACGCCTGCGCGAGAACGGATGGAACATCAGCCGCACCGCCGAGGCCATCCAGACGCCGCGCTCGAACCTCTACAAGAAGATCGAGCACCACAAGATTTCGAGGGACCAGGACGGCTAACCGTCGCCTTCGTTTGCGAGGGATCTGCGCCCCTGCGGGGCGCACCGCCCGCCGGCTCGCCCGGATGCGGGCTCGACCGGCCGGCTGATCCCTCGCGGCGCTCCGGCTCCCGCGGCGCGAACCTCCTCCCTCCCTTCGGTCGGGAGACTTTTCGCGCCGCGACCTGACTTAGACTGCGCGGCGATGATCACACTCAAAGACTTCGAGGACACGGGCGCCCTCTTGACGGGCCACTTTCGCCTCTCGAGCGGGCTGCACTCCGACCGGTATCTCCAGTGCGCGCGGCTGCTGATGTGGCCCGAGCGCGCCGAGCATGCGGGACGCGCTCTGGCCCACAAGTTGCGCGCATTCGGCGCGAAGGCGGTCGTCTCGCCGGCCCTGGGCGGTGTCGTCATCGGGCACGAGACGGCGCGCGGGCTAGGACTGCCCGCGATGTTCGTCGAGCGCAAGGAAGGCGTCTTCGCGCTGCGACGCGGCTTCGCGCTCGATCCGGGTACGCCCGTGGTCGTGGTGGAGGACGTCCTCACCACCGGAAAATCGACGCGCGAAGCCGCGGCGACCGTCGAGGCGGCGGGAGGAAGAGTCGTTGCGGTCGGCTCCATCGTCGACCGCGGGCTCCCCGCCAACGCGTTCTCCGTGCCGGCCCGCTCCCTGCTCTCGCTCTCCGTGCCCTCCTGGCCCGAGAGCGAGTGCCCGCTCTGCCGTCAGGGCGTGCCGATCGACTCTCCCGGCAGCCGGTTCGCCGCGCGCTGAGGCTCAGGCGGCCAGCGTACGGGCGAGCTCCCGCAGCAAGGCGCCACCGTCTCCCCGCCACGCGCTGCCGTGCATGCAGGCGAGGGTGGCGGGCTCGGTTGCGGCGAGGGTCTCGAGGATCGCACCGGCGTTTTTCGAGTGCGAGTAGTAATCCATGGCCTGCCGGAACGCTTCGCTCGGCCCGAGGATGTCCGATTCCGTCACCGGCGCGTCCCCCGTGCCGCCCTGGGTGAAGAGGTCGCCGCAGAGCAGCGTGCGCGTCTTCTCCTCGAAGAGGAATCCGGTCTCCCAGCCGTGCGGCACGTGCGGGGCATCCAACCAGCGCACCCCGTGATTTCCGAGGCGGATCGTCTCGCCATGGGCGAGCGGGCGGGGAGCACGGTCCGCGAAGTCTTCGACGGACACGAGCGCGTTGACCTTGCCGCACACGGGGACCGCGCGCGGGGCCACGGCGAGCAGGTCGTTCAGGGCGCCGCACTCGTCGGACTCGAAATGCGAGAAGGCGACGTACCGGAGCCGCTCCACCGGCATGACCCGCGCGATCGCCTCGCGCACGAGCGGGAACATGCGCTTCAAGCCGGTGTGAAACAGCAGCGGCTCGTCGTCCACGACGAGGTACTGGTTGAAGGAGAACCCTCCGGGTACGACCGACAGGGGAGTGTTGATCCGGTAGATCCCCTCGGCAATTTCGTGGACGCTGGTTCCGGACTCGGCGTTGGTGATCATCTCGCCTCCTCGTCGTGAGGGTTGAGGGACTATAGGATAGTCGCGCATGGACCTGAAGAGCGTCTGCGTCTACTGCGGCTCGAGTCCCAACACGGACGCGGCCGTCGAAAAGGAGATCCGGGCCTTCGGGCGCGAGATCGCGGTGCGCGGGGTCCGGCTCGTCTACGGCGGAGCGTCGCGCGGCCTGATGGGCGCCGTGGCCGACGAAGTCATCGCGGCGGGGGGCACGGTCACCGGCGTGATCCCGAAGGCCCTCGAGGGACGCGAATCCGCGCACCGCGGCCTGACGGAGTTGAGGGTCGTCGGATCGATGCACGAGCGCGAGCAGCTCATGTTCGACCTCTCCGACGCCTTCGTGGCGTTTCCGGGCGGCTTCGGGACGATGGAGGAGATCATCGAGATGATCACCTGGAAGCAGATGGGGATCCACGGCAAGCCGATCGTCATCGCGAACATCGGCGGATATTTCAACCCCCTGCTCGAGCAGTTCGAGCTGGCGGTCCAGAGAAAATACGCCCGCAACGAAGACCGGATCCTGTTCGCCGTGGCCGACACGACGAAGGCGATCCTGACGTTGCTCGAGGGGGCGCCGGTGTTGTCGCGGAAAGCGGGAGATTGGGCTTAAGAGGCGGCTCGCGCAACCACGACCCGGAAATAGGACTCCACCCACCCCTTCTCGAGCAGGTGGTCCTCGAGGGCGATCAGCCTGGACAGGACCCCCGTTTCGTCGTCGCGCAGCCGCGCCATGTCCATGCACGGAAACACGAACCAGAGGATGTTGCCGCCGTAGGGCCGGTCCTCGACGACGTCGAAGAGGCGGCGCACGGTGGGCAGGATCGACGAGGAGCGGATCGATTCGGACGGGTCGTCCATCGGCAGCGGGATCGCGAGGTCCGGGCGGTTCTTCAGGTCCCCGGGCAGCGCGTCGAAGGCGCTGCGCGCAAAGCCCCAGTGCGCATCCGTCCACTCCGCACGCGCCGGGCCCATGTATTCGTCGAGCAGCAGCAGCCCCCCGGGCTTGAGCGAGCGCCGCACCGCTTCGAGCACGTGCTCGATGTTGCGGATGTGGTGCAGCGAGCCGTGGAAGAGGACGATGTCGTAGCGGAGGGCGGGCAGGCGGATGGCGTTGATGTCTTCGACCCTGTAATCGAGCCTTCGAGCGAGGCCCGCTTCCTCGGCGGCCCCCCGCGCCTCGGCGATCGCCTCTGGCGAGAAGTCCACGCCCTCGATCCGCTCGCAGATGCCCTTGGCGAAGGCGTCGCGCTCGAGCAGGCCCGTGCCGCAGCCGACGGAGAGCCCGAGCGGCAGCGGAGTCGGGACGTAGCGGTGGGCGAACCACTCCATGGGCCAGACGTTCGGATCGCCCGTGACGCGGCGGTTGATCGCTCGGCGCACGAGGGGCTGGGAGCCCCAGTAGCGGTCCTCGGGCTCCCCGGGGGCTCCGGCGTCCCAGAACTCCCTGGCCGCTGCGGCCTCGGCCCGGGCCGCGCGCAGCGCACCCCATCGCCGGGCGAGCGAACCGATCGAGGCGCGGATGACGGAAGCCATCGGTGAGTGATTCCAATATAGCAGGGCGAGAAGTTGGGCCGAGTCGGGAGGAGGCGGGACTCCCCACGGACCCTGCCGACCCGTTTGCCCCGGCCCCTTGCCCTCTGGTACATTGCGCGATCCCGGCGGCCGGGTCCGACCGGGAATTGATCTTTTCCAATCAGGGACGAAGGCCGGGATGAAAACGCCCTCGCGGGCTTCCGGCCGGTAGCCCCCCGGGAAACCGGGATCGAAGAACAGGCTCGTAGCTCAGGGGGAGAGCACCACATTGACACTGTGGGGGTCAGCGGTTCAAATCCGCTCGAGCCTACCAATTCTTCGAATTCCAGGCGCTTAGCTCAGCTGGGAGAGCGCTTCCTTCACACGGAAGAGGTCAACGGTTCGATCCCGTTAGCGCCTACCATGACGTTCGTCGAAAACGCGGGGCAACCGCGTTTTTTCATTTTCAGGAGAGCAGGAGACAATGGAAGCCCTGGCGCAAACGATCACGATCACGCTGCCGGACGGGTCGACGCGGACGGTTCCCGCGGGGACGACCCTGCGCGAGATCGCGGCCGGGATCGGCCCGCGGCTGGCCAAGGATGCCCTGGCCGGCAAGATCGACGGCAGGGTCGTGGACCTGGCCACGCGCGTCCTGCGCGACGCGAAGGTCGAGATCGTCACGCCGAAGTCCCCGGACGCTCTCGAGCTCTACCGGCATTCGACGGCCCACCTGACGGCCAACGCCGTCAAGCGCCTCTTTCCGAGCGTGCAGATCGGCATCGGCCCGGCCATCGAGAACGGCTTCTACTACGACTTCAACCCGGAGCGGCCCTTCACGCCGGAGGACCTGGCGGCAATCGAAGCCGAAATGAAGAAGATCGTCGCCGAGGACAACCCGGTCGAACGCCTCGAGATGTCGAAGGAGGAGGCCGTCCGGATCTTCGAGGCCCAGAAGGATTCCCTGAAGGTCGAGATCATCCGCGGCATCCCGGAGGACCGGGTTTCCTGCTACCGCCAGAAGGATTTCATCGACCTCTGTCGCGGGCCGCACGTGCCCTCGACGGGCAAGCTCGGCGTCTTCAAGCTGACCCACACGGCGGGCGCCTACTGGAAGGGCGACGAGAAGAACCCGATGCTCCAGCGGATCTACGCGGCCTGCTTCGTGTCGCAGAAGGAGCTCGACGAGCACTTGAAGCGGCTCGAGGAGGCCCGTGCCCGCGATCACCGGAAGCTCGGCAAGGAGCTGGACCTGGTCGTCTTCCATCCGTGGGCGCCGGCCTCGCCGTTCTTCCTGCCGAAGGGCGCGGTGCTCTACAACGGCTTGATCGAGTTCCTGCGCTCGGAGTACCGCAAGCGTGGCTACGAAGAGATCGTCACGCCGCAGATCTTCGACGTGGAGCTCTTCAAGACGTCGGGCCACTATGCCAACTACAAAGAGAACATGTACTTCACTGAGATCGAGGAGAGGGAGTTCGGGGTCAAGCCCATGAACTGCCCGGGTCACTTCCTGCTCTACCAGACGCGGCTCTGGTCCTACCGCGACCTGCCGGTGCGCTACGCGGACTTCGGGCGGCTCCACCGCTACGAGCTTTCGGGCGTAACGGCGGGTCTGACCCGGGTCCGCACGTTCTCGCAGGACGACGGCCACATCTTCACGCCCTTCGAGAAGGTGGAACCCGAGATCTTCGCGTTTCTCGAATTCCTCGATTTCGTGTACGGCGCCTTCGGCTTCACCGACGTCGAGATCTCGCTCGGGTTGCGGCCCGAGAAGCGGATCGGCACCGACGAGCAGTGGGGCCGGGCTGAGGCCGCGCTCGACGCGTCGATGAAGAAGACCGGACGCGCCTACCAGGTGACGCCCGGCGACGGCGCGTTCTACGGGCCGAAGATCGACTTCCGGGTCAAGGACGCGATCGGCCGGCCCTGGCAGCTCGGAACGATCCAGTGCGACTTTGCGCAGCCCGAGAACTTCGATCTGACCTACATCGGCGAGGACGGCGGAAAGCACCGGCCGGTGGTGCTCCACCGCGCGATCCTCGGCTCCCTCGAGCGCTTCCTCGGGATCCTCATCGAGCACACGGGTGGCAACTTCCCGTTCTGGATCGCGCCCGTGCAGGCCGTGGTCCTGCCTGTCTCGGACCGCTTTGCCGGGAAGGGCCGCGAATTCGCGGCGAAGCTGTCCGCGGCCGGCCTGCGGGTCGAGTGCGATGATCGCAACGAGAAGCTCGGGGCGAAGATCCGCCGCGCCGAGATGATGAAGTCCCCGTGCATGCTGGTCATCGGCGAGAAGGAGGCCGAGGCGGGCACCGTCGCGGTGCGCCTGCGCCACGGCGGCGATGCCGGTACGATGTCCCTCGACGCATTCCTCGCGGCCGCCGGCCGCGCGGTCGAAGCAAGAGTCCAGGAACTGACGACGGAGGTGAAAGATCGATAAGAAGAGCATTCGTGTCAACGAAATGATCCGGTGGAAGGAAGTGCGCTTGATCGGCGCCGAAGGCGAGGCGATCGGCGTCGTGACGATGGCCGATGCCCTCGTGAAAGCCCGCGAAGCGGGGCTCGACCTCGTGGAGATCGCGCCGACCGCGGTCCCGCCCGTCTGCCGGATCATGAACTTCGGAAAGTTCATCTACCAGCAGAAGAAGAAGCAGCAGGATTCGAAGAAGAAGCAGAAAACGACCCAGGTCAAGGAAGTCAAGTTCCGGCCCAACATCGACGATCACGACTACGAGTTCAAGATGAAGAACATCGAGAAGTTTCTGGCGCACGGCGACAAGGTCAAGGCGACCGTGCAGTTCCGGGGCCGCGAGATGGCGCGGCGGGAGAATGGCCAGAGGGTCCTCGACCGCCTGCTCGTGGACCTGACGGGCAAGGCGATTGCGGAGTCGCGGTCGGAGATGCTCGGGAACCGGCTCTACCAGATCCTGTCGCCGGTCAAGCACGAGAAGGCCACGACCAAGGCGACGGGCTAACGAATGGCGATTCACCGATTCACGATTGGAGCAAGACGATGCCGAAACTGAAGACCCACCGGGGCGCCGCCAAGCGGTTCAAGAAGACCGCGACGGGCAAGTTCAAGAGGGCGTTCGCCATGAAGAGCCACATCCTCACGAAGAAGGCGCCCGGAAGAAAGCGCGGGCTCGCGCAGGGCACGACCGTATCGAAGAGCGACACCAAGCGCGTCCGCGAGATGCTGCCGTACGCGTGAATCGAGATTCGTGAATCCTGAGCCGATTGGTTCGGATCGATTCACGGCTCACCGTTCACGGCTCACGATCAACGACTCAAGGAGAAAACGATGCCTCGTGTAAAGAGGGGACCCAAGAGGAAGAACCGCCGGGCGAAGACCCTGGCTCTGGCCAAGGGCTACTACGGAACAAAGTCCAAGTCGTACCGGATGGCGAAGCTCCAGGTGGAGAAGTCGCTCGTCTACGCGTACCGGGACCGCAAGGCGAAGAAGCGCGATTTCCGCGGGCTGTGGATCGTCCGGATCAACGCCGCCGCGCGCGAGCACGAGATCTCGTACAGCAGGCTCATGGACGGGCTGAAGAAGGCCGGCAACGAGATCAACCGAAAGATGCTGGCGGACATCGCCGTCTCGGACCCGGCGGCCTTCACGCACATGGTCGGGGTCGCCAAGCAGGCGCTGAAGATCGCCTAGCCGGAAAACGGAAAACGGAAACGGGAGACGTGTCGCAGGACGCCGTCGAAGCTCTCTTGCTCTCCTTTCGCGAGGAGATCGGGAGGGGTGTGTCTTCGCGTGCGGAGTTCGAGCGGCTCAAGGGGCGCTATCTCGGCCGCGAGAAGGGACTCGTGCCGGAGCTCTTCGCGCGATTGAAGTCGCTGCCCGCCGCCGATCGCAAGGCGTTCGGTGCGAGCGCCAATGCCACCAAGACCGAGATCGAGACGGCCATAGACCGGCTCGGCTCCGATCTCGAGCGCCGGGAGTCCGCTTCGCGCGACCTCGCGGCGGCCGTGGACGTGACGCTGCCCGCGCGGCGAACGCGCGAAGGGGGCCTGCATCCCGTCACGATCGTCCGGCGGCAGATCGAGGGCATTTTCCTGCGGATGGGCTATTCGATCGCCGACGGCCCCGAGGTCGAGAACGACTTCCACAACTTCGAGGCCCTGAACTTCCCGCCGGACCACCCGGCGCGGGACTCCCAGGACACGCTCTTCGTCGACCGCAAGGCGGTTTCCGCCCTGTTGCTGAGGACGCACACCTCGCCCGTGCAGATCCGCGAGATGCGCCGGCACGGGGCGCCGCTGCGGCTCATCGTGCCCGGCCGCGTGTACCGCAAGGACGAGGTGGACGCGACGCATTCGCCGGTTTTCCACCAGGTCGAGGGCCTCGTCGTCGACCGCGGCATCTCGATGGCGGACCTGAAGGGGACGGTCGCGGCCTTCCTCTCGGAACTCTTCGGACGGGGAACGAGGACCCGCTTCATCCCGACCTTCTTCCCGTTCGTCGAGCCCGGCGTCGACGTCTCGATGAGCTGCATCTTCTGCAAGGGCTCCGGCTGCGGAAAGTGCAAGGGCTCCGGCTGGATCGAGATCATGGGCGCGGGGATGGTCCACCCGCGCGTCCTGCAGGGCGTGGCGATCGATCCGGAGGAATACACCGGGTTCGCCTTCGGCCTCGGCATCGATCGCGTGGCCATGCTCAAGTACGGGTTCCCCGACCTGAGGCTGCTCTTCGAGGGCGACGAACGCTTCCTGCGCCAGTTCGCGGGCCGGGAATGAAGTTCTCCCTCGACTGGCTCGGGGACTTCGTGGACACCGCACGTGCCGGCGGGGCCGAGGGCGTGCGCGCGCTGCTCGACCGGGCCGGCATCCCGATCGAGTCGGTCGAGGCCCGCGGCTCCGACACCGTCCTGGACGCGGAGATCACGCCGAACCGGCCCGATGCGATGGGGCACCGGGGCCTCGCACGGGAGGTCGCGGCGATGGCCGGGATTCCCATGAGGGAGTTCGCGGTCCGCTACGCCGAGCCGGAGGAGAGCGGCGAGGCGACCGAGCAGGTGGCCTCGATCGTGCTCCAGGTGCCCAGCCTCTGCCGCCGCTTCGGCGCGCGCATGGTCCGGGGCATCTCGGCGCGGCCCGCCACGGACCACGTCCGGGGCCGGCTCGCGGCGATCGGCGCGAAATCGATCTCGGCCGCGGTGGACGCGACGAACTACGTCCTCTGGGACACGGGGCAGCCGTTGCACGCCTTCGATTTCGACAAGCTCTCCGGGGGGTTGCTCCTCATCCGCAAGGCGCAGAAGGGAGAGAAACTCGTCACCCTCGACGGCGTCGAGCGCACCCTCGAGACCTCGGATGTCGTGGTCGCCGACGCCGAGCGCGCCGTGTCGCTGGCCGGGATCATGGGCGGACTCGACACGGCCGTGACCGACGCGACGTCGAACGTGCTGCTCGAGGCCGCGTGGTGGGACCCGGCCACGGTCCGCCGCACGGCCCGACGCCTGGGCATCCACACCGACGCGTCGCATCGCTTCGAGCGCAGCGCGGACATCGACGCGATTCCGGGAGCTCTCAATCTCGCGGCGCGCCTGCTCCTGGAGTCCTCGGGCGGCACGGTCACATCGGGACTGCTCGACGTGCACGGCAAGCTCTTCCGCATCCGGCGCACGGCCCTGCGCACCTCGCGCCTGCGCCTGGTGTCGGGGGATGGCCGCCTCGGCCTCGATTTCGCGGAGGAAGCCCTCGGCCGGCTCGGGTTCGCGACCGAGCGCAAGGGCCGGCGCCTCTCCGTTTCGATCCCGCTCTTCCGCACCGACGTGCGCCGCGAGGACGACCTCGTCGAGGAGGTGCTCCGGGTCTATGGCTACGACCGTCTGCCCTCGCGCCTGCCTCCCGCCGCGGGCCCGGGCCAGATCAAGGAGCCGCTGCTCCGGGTCGAGGAGCGCCTGCGCGACGCCGCCGCGGGCGCGGGCCTCTTCGAGACCATCCACTATCCCTTCGTCGATCGCGACGCAGAAGAGGCCCCCTTCGGCGACTGGCTGCGGCTCACGGACACGGCGCTCGAACCCCTGGCGCTCGTCAATCCCCTCGACGCCTCGCGCCGGCACCTGCGGGCGACGCTGCTTCCGGGCCTGGTCGACGCGGTCGCGCGCAACCTGCGCCACGGCGCCCGGGAGTCGGCGCTCTTCGAGGTCGGCCGCGCGTTCGGCGTCCGCGGCGAATCGGACCGGCCCGAGTCGTACGAATCGCGGCGGCTCGCCTTCGCCCTGGCCGGCGATCGCCGCGCACACTGGAGCGTTGCCGAGAAACTGCGGTCGGCCGACTTCTTCGATGCCAAGGGGCTCGTCGAACGGCTGCTCGCCCCGTGGGTTCCCCCTCCCGAGCTCGTCTGGAAGCCGGTTCAGGTCGCGGGGCTCACCGACGGGGCGGCCGCGACGGTGGAGACGCGGTCGGGAAGGCTGCTCGGGATCGCCGGGCTCGTCTCCGGGCCGGAGCGTCAGAAGCGCGGCCTCGCGATTTCCGTGTTCGCCGGCGAGATCCTCGTCGGCGCGCTGTCCGACGGGGCGCGGCCGTTTGGCTTCGAGGATGACTCGACGCTTCCGGCCATCAGCGCGGACCTCTCGTTCGCCCAGCCCATGGAATTCGCGTGGCGGGAGCTGGAGGAGTTCGTGCGCTCCCGCGAGCTTCCGCACCTCGAGTCGCTGTCGTGCGTCGACCGCTACGATGGGCCGGGGGTCGCGGCGGGGCAGGTCAAGACGACGATCCGGCTGACGTTCCGGTCGAGGGAGCGGACGCTCGAGCAGGAAGAAGTCAACCGCCATGTCCGGAGTCTGGCCGAGGAGCTCGCCTCCCGGCCGGGAATCACATTCGCGAAAGGGAGCTAGCAGAGCATGGACAACGTCAAGGTCTTCGATGCCCTGGATCGGAAAATCGAAAAGCTGCTCGGGCGCCTGAAGCAGCTCGAAACGGACAACGAGAAGCTGAAATCGGACCTCGCGGCGGCCCGCAGGTCCGAAAAGGAAGCCGGCGACTCGAAGGGCGCCGTGGAGCGGCTCGAGCGGGAGCAGGAAATGGTCCGCGAGCGCCTGGAGAAGCTCATCCACGCCCTCGAGGCCGCCGACGAAAAGAAGTCGTAAGCCTGCCGCAGGTTAGGCCTAAACCGTTGACTCGCTTGGCCTACAGGAAATAGACTCGCGTCGGAAAGGAGTCAGTGCTCACGAGTGGATAAGCGGGGCAGTGTGACTCAGGTCGAGATCTTCGGGCAGACGTACAGCGTCCGTGCCGACGGCGAAAGCGGCTATATTCACGACTTGGCCCGCTTCGTAGATTCCCGGATGAAAGAAGTGGCGGAACGGACGGCGACGGTCGATACCACGAAGATAGCGATCCTCGCCGCCCTGAACATTTCAGACGATCTTTACCAGGCGGAAAAACGTCGGCAGGGCGACCCCACGGATGCGAAGGCCCGTGTGGAACGCCTGATTCGAAAACTGGACGACGCCCTGGGCGCCTGAAGGCGAGGCGTCGGCACCCCGAGAGTATCGGGGACACGCGAAGGATTACGAGTGGTCCTGCGGGAAGGGTCCTGGCGGTTGATGCATAACCCTCGTCGGAAGAGACTCTTCCGGTTCGCCGTGTAGCCACGCTCGCGTCCTGAGGCGCCCCCCGGGGCTTTTTGGGGGGCCGAATGAACACAACTTTCGCGGTGGCGGTCGCGGCGGGACTGGCTCTGGCCGTCGTGCTGCTGGCCGTCGGCGCCTTCTTCCTGCGGAAGAAGGTCGGGTCCGAGCGCCTCGGCATCCGGACCGAGGCCGAACGGGCGCTGGCCGAGGCCCGCAAGCAGGCCGACTCCAGGCTGCGCGAGGCCGACATCGAGGCCAAGGAAAAGGTCCTCGCGGCGCGCGCCGAGTTCGACAAGACCATCCAGGCGAGGCGCCAGGAGATCGCCAGCCTGGAAAATCGCGTCCAGCAGAAGGAGGAAAACCTCGACCGCAAGCTCGCCCAGCAGGAGCGCCGGGACGAGGAGTTCAGCCGCAAGGAGAAGGGCGTCGCCGACACCCAGAAGAAGCTCGAGGAGACGCAGGCCGAGGCCCTGAGGGTCGTCGAAGAGCAGCGCAAACGGCTCGAGCAGATCGCGGGCCTGACCGCAATCGATGCCAAGCGGGACCTCGTGAAATCCGTCGAGAACGAGGCCCGCCTCGAGTCGGCCGGATTGATCCGCCGCATCGAGGAGGAGGCCAACGAGCAGGCGACCCAGAAGGCCCGGCGGATCATCGGCATGGCGATCCAGCGCCTCGCCTCCGACACGGTCGTCGAGGCGACGGTGTCGGTCGTCGAGCTGCCCTCGGACGACCTGAAGGGCCGCATCATCGGCCGCGAGGGCCGCAACATCCGGGCGCTCGAGGCCGCGACGGGCGTGGACCTGATCATCGACGACACGCCCGAGGCGATCGTCATCTCGGCCTTCGAGCCCCTGCGGCGCGAGGTCGCGCGGCACGCCCTCGAAAAGCTCATCGTGGACGGCCGCATCCACCCGGCCCGCATCGAGGAGGTCGTCGAGAAGGTGCGCTCCGAGCTCTGGGAAAAGATCCGCCAGGAGGGCGAGGCCACGGCGCTCGAGTTCGGGATTCCGGACCTCCACCCCGAGCTCATCAAGATGCTCGGGCGTCTCAAGTACCGCACCTCGTACGGCCAGAACGTGCTGCAGCACTCCAAGGAAGTCGGCTGGCTCGCCATGAACATGGCGGCCGAGCTCGGCGCCAACGTCGAGGTCGTGCGCCGGGCGGGTCTGCTCCACGACATCGGCAAGGCCATCGACCGGGAGATGGAAGGCACGCACCTCGAGCTCGGCCGGGAAGTGCTGAAGAAGTTCGGCGAGTCCAACGAAGTGATCCATGCCATGGAGTGCCACCACGGCGACTACGAGCCGCGCTCGCTCGAGGCGGTCCTCGTCAACGGCGCCGACGCGCTCTCGGCCGCGCGGCCGGGCGCCCGCCGCGAGATCCTCGAGACCTACGTCAAGCGCCTCGAGAAGCTCGAGCACATCGCCGACGGCTTCAAGGGCGTGCAGAAGGCGTTCGCCATCCAGGCGGGTCGCGAGCTGCGCATCGTCGTGGAGGCCAACCGGGTGACCGACGACGAGGCCCTGTGGCTCTCGCGCGACATCGCCAAGAAGATCGAGGCCGAGCTGCAGTACCCGGGGCAGATCAAGGTCACCGTGATCCGGGAGACCCGCGCGGTGGAATATGCCCGGTAGGTCCGAGATCCGATGAACATCCTCTTCGTCGGCGACATCGTGGGCGCGCCGGGCCGCCGCGCGCTCGTCGAGGGGCTGACGGGCGTGATCGACCGCCACAAGATCGACTTCACGATCGTCAATGTCGAGAATGCGGCCGGCGGCTTCGGATTGACGGTCGAGCTCTTCGCAGACCTCTCGAAGATGCCGATCGACGTCTTCTCCTCCGGCAACCACATCTGGGACAAGAAAGAGATCTACGACACGTTGAACGCGTCGGACCGGCTGTTGCGGCCCGCCAACTATCCGCCGGGCAATCCCGGCCGCGGCTGGACCGTGCAGCAGACCGCCTCGGGCATCCCGGTGGGCGTGTTGAACCTGCAGGGCCAGGTCTTCATGCCACACAACGCCGATTCGCCCTTCCGGGTGGCCGACGAGGAGCTCGCGCGGGCGAAGGACGTGCAGGTGATCTTCGTGGACATGCATGCCGAGGCGACCTCCGAGAAGGCCGCCATCAGCTGGTACCTCGACGGCCGCGTGTCGGCGGTCGTGGGAACCCACACCCACGTTCAGACCGCCGACGAGACGATCCGTCCGGGCGGCACCGCGTACCTCACGGACGCCGGGATGACCGGCGCCTACGAGGGCATCATCGGCTTCTCCAAGGACCGCATCATCGAGAAGTTCCTGTCCCAGACCCCGCGCGCGTTCGAGACGGCCAAGAAAGACATCCGCCTCTGCGGGGCCGTGATCGACGTGGACGAGGCGACGGGAAAGGCGAGAAAGATCGAGCGCGTGCAGGTGAGGGTGGATTAGGGGCATGGTCGCTTTCGGCACAGATTCCGTGCGAAAGCTCTGGCGGACGTTCCTGGTGTCGGCGCTGCTTCCCGTCGTTTGCGGCAGCGCGTTGGGGCAGGCGACCGCCGCCCCGAAGACCGCTCCCGCGAGAAAGCCGGCCGCCTGGGCGGCGATCAACGACGAGGGGATGGCCCTCTACAAGGAGGGAAAGCTCGCCGAGGCAGAGCCCGTCCTGAAGCGCGCGCTCGCGGTGGCCGAGAAGGAGCTCGGGCCGAACGACGGCAACGTGGCGGGCGTGCTGTACGAGCTGGGGTCGCTTGCCCTTGCGCAGGAGAAATATTCGGAGGCGGAGCCCCTCTTCGAGCGCGCGCTTGCGATTGCGGACAAAGCGCTCGAGAAGGACAGTGCGAGCGTCGCCTTCATCCTCGAGGGCCTCGGCCGGACCTACGCCGCGCGGGGAAAGTACGAGCAGGCGGAGGCGTCCTTCCAGCGATCGCTGACGATCGCGGAAAAGGCGTTCAAACGCGACGACCCGAAGCTCGTGCGGATAGCGGCGGAGCAAATGGAAGCGCGGGCCCGGAAGATCGGCGGTCCGGCCGCAGTTCCGACTCCTGCTGCGCCGGAGAAGGCCGGCCACGCGGCGGAGATCGCCGGGGCGCTGGCTGCCTACGATGCGAGCGATCCGGGCGCAGCGGCTCGCGCGGCCTACAAGCAGGGCGACTACGACACGGCGGCGCGAATGTTTCGGGAGCTTGCGGACGCGGGAGACGCCGACGCCCAATCGACGATGGGCGATCTGTACATGCACGGAGAGGGTGTCCCGAAGGACCCCGTCCAGGCCATCGCGTGGTACCGCAAGGCCGCCGCGCAGGGGCAGGTCGTCGCCGAGATCAACCTGGGTGTGTGCTACGAAAAGGGAGTCGGTGTTTCGCCAGACCTGGCCGAGGCCGTTCGCTGGTATCGCAAGGCGGCGGAGCAGGGCGACCCCGGCGCCCAGCGGTTCCTCGGAGACATGTACGCGAACGGCTTCGGTGTTGCGAAGGACCGGAAGGAGGCGGAGCGCTGGTACGCGAAGGCCGCCGCCCGGGGCGACGAGAAGGCCACGAGCCTGCTGGCCGTTCCGGACTCCATGCGGGAGGGCACGCCGAAGAGCCTGATGGCGTTGGGAATGCGGGCCGTGGAGCTCCAGGACTCGATCTTCCTCGTCCGGTGGGTCATCGGCCATCCGAGCACCCTCACGCTGAACGGGGAAAAGGTGACCGCGGAGAATGCCCCCCAGGTGCTCGAGCGCCTCGAGCGCGAGCGGGCGTCCGTGGACGCGCAGATCGAAATTTCGGGTTCACGCCCCGTTGCCGGCGACTACGCCCTGGAAAAGCCGGCGAAGAAGGCGTGCACGGCATTCGCAGGCCGGCCGCTCCACTATCCGATCAAAGCCACCGTCCTTCAGGCGAAGAACGGCATCGAGATCCACGGCGAAGGGCTCGTCGGGTGCGGTGTGATCATCGGCAATCTCATCGTGATGAAGAACCAGGAGTGCGTGGGCACCTCGCCCGGACGGCTCCTCGCGGTGGCCGTTGACGGCGCCATCAAGGACCTCACGCTCTACGAGAACATCTACGGCAACCCGGGCGACACGGGGTGCTCGCTCGGCACGATGACTCGCGTCGAGGCGCCGAAGTAGGGACGCGATCGGACGGAGCGCAACCGCTCCGTCCCGATCCCCGACGTGCGAGGAGCCATGTCTTGAGACCCCGCCTGACCGCCATCGTCACCACCCTCAACGAGGAGCTCAACATCCGCGAGTGCCTCGAGAGCCTCGCCTTCGTGGACGAGATCCTGGTCGTCGATTCCTTTTCGACCGACGCGACGGTGACGATCGCGCAGAAGGTCCCCGGCGTGAAGGTCGTCCAGCGCGAGTACTTCGGTTCGGCGGCGCAGAAGAACTGGGCCATGGACCAGGTGACGACGCCCTGGCTGCTGATCGTGGACGCGGACGAGCGGATCCCAGAGGCCCTCTCCCGCGAGATCCTGGGCGTTCTCGAAAGGGGGCCCGAGGCGGAGCACTACTCCATCCGCCGGCAGAACGTATTCCTGGATCGCGTCATCCGCCACTCCGGCTGGTCGACGGACAAGGTCGTGCGGCTGGTCAAGCGCGGCACGGCGCGGTACCCGAACCGGCGGGTCCACGCGGACCTCGTCGGGCAGGGGCCGACGCCGACGCTGCGGTCGCCGATGGTCCACCACACGTGCCGCTCGCTCGGCCAGTACCTGGAGAAGCTCCACCGCTACGCGACATGGGGAGCCGCCGACCTGTTCCGACAGGGCCGCCGTGCCGGCCTGATCGAGCTGTTCTTCCGGCCCTGCTGGCGCTTCGTGCGGATGTACGTGGTCCAGGCCGGGTTTCTGGATGGGCGCCACGGGCTCGTTCTCTGCGCGACGCAGGCCTGGGGCGTCTTCCTCAAGTGGGCGAAGGTCTGGGAGTGGGAGCGGTTTCGACGGAACGGCTGGCCGGTGGAGCTGCCCGCATATGATGAGGCCAAGGAAACCTGGGAAGGCAACGCGTGAGCCGATGATCGGGCTCCTGAAGTCCATGTGGAGGAAGCCGATGATGCGGAATGTTGGAGATCCTGCCCCTGCTTTCACGGTCCAGGACCACACGGGCGCCACGCGCCGGCTCTCGGACTACGCCGGCCAGTTCGTGGTCCTCTGGTTCTATCCGAAGGCGGACACCCCCGGCTGAACGGCCGAGGGTTGCGGGTTCCGCGACCTCTACGCCGATTTCCAGAAGAAGAACGCCGAGATCCTGGGCGTCTCGTTCGACACGGTCGAGGAGAACGCGGCCTTCGCGAAGAAGTTCGACTACCCGTTCCCCCTTCTCTGCGACGTGAAACGCGAGATCGGCGTGGCCTACGGCGCCGCCGACGACGCGAAAGCCGGCTATGCGAGCCGGATCACCTACGTGATCGGGCCCGACGGGCGCATCGCGCAGGCGCATCCGAAGGTCTCTCCGAAATCGCACCCGAAGGAGATCCTGGCGTCGCTGTAGGGCGACCCGGAGCCGCGGCACCGATATACTCCGACTCATGGTCGATCCAGAGCTGCTCGCGATTCTCGTCTGCCCCAAGACGAAGGGCCCACTCGAACTCGTCGAGTTGAAGGAGTCGACGCGCAGGGCGCTCGTCGACAAGTACCGGGAAAAGTTCCGCGACGAGGAGCCGGTCGTGACCCAGGGCCTCTACTCGCGCCAGGCCGACCTCGTGTATCCCATCGTGTCCGACATCCCGGTGATGCTGATCGACGAAGCCCTCCCCGGCTCGGAGGCCGCGGGGCGCTGACCGCCGAGCGGGTGCCCCTTCGCCGGCTCGCGTTTGCCCTGCTCGTACTCTTCGCTTTCCTGACCCCGTTCATCGCTCCCGCATACATCGCCGCGGGCCTGCTCCTCGCCGTCTGGATCGCCTCGCTCGCGCGGGAGCGCCGGCGGCCCGAGAGCCTGCACACCCCCTTCGCGTTCGTCCTGCTCGTGCTGGCGCTCCTGACCGTCCTTTCGGCAGTCTTCTCGCCCGACGTGGCGGCGAGCGCGCGGCACCTGCCGGGGCTCTCGCTCTTTCTACTCGTGCCGATCGCCATGGACCTCTGCGACACCGTGCCCCGGGCGCGGACGATCTTCCTCGCGCTCGCGGCTTCGGGGACGGCCCTGGCGCTGTACGGGATCTGGCAGTTTCTGCACGGGGGCAACGACCTGCAGAGCCGGATCCGCGGAACCCTCTCGCACTACATGACGTTTTCGGGGATCACGCTCTCGGCCGGCTGCCTGCTGCTCGGCTTCGCGCTCGAGGGCGCGGGGCGCTGGCGGGCGCTCGGCCTCTGCTGCGTGCTGCCCTTCACGGCCCTCCTGCTGACGTTCACCCGCGGGGCGTACGTCGGAGTCGTGGCAGCCCTCCTGGTCTACGCGGCCGTGCGGCGCCCGCGCGTCCTGCTCTGGGTCGCTCCCGTGCTCGTCGGCGTCTACCTGCTCGCTCCGGCGGGGATCCGCGACCGCATCCGATCGACGGCGGACCTGTCCGACCCGACCAACCGCGACCGGATCGCGATGGCGCGAGCCGGCGCGCGCATGGTGCGGGACTCTCCCGTGTTCGGACTGGGTCCGGAGATGGTGAAACGCTACTACCCGCTCTACCGCGATCCCGACGCGCCGCGCTGGAGCGTGCCCCATCTCCACAACAACGTGATCCAGATCGCGGCGGCGAACGGGCTCTTCGCCGCGGCCGCGTACGTCGTTCTCGTCGGGTTGTTCCTTGCCCGGTCGGCGTCGCTCGCCCGGCGGGGGGACGGCCCGGAACGGGCGGCGCTCTGGGCCGGGGCCCTTCTCGCGGGCTCGGCCCTGGCGGTTGCCGGCCTCTTCGAATACAACTTCGGCGACACCGAGGTGGAAATGGCGACGCTGCTCGTATTCGCGATCCCCTTTTCCGGCGCCTCGAAAGCGCGCGGAGATTAGAATCCCCGGAATGCTCCCGCGTTCCCTTCCGGCCGCCGCGCCGCCGCGCCCCTACACGGTTTCGGAGCTGCTCGCCGAGGTGTCCTCGGTGCTGCGCACGACCTGGCGGGACGTGTCGGTCGTCGGGGAGATCGGCCGCTTCGACCTGCGCGGGGGGCACGGCTATTTCGCCCTGAAGGACGAGGCCGCCACGCTTCCCGCCATCATCTTTGCCTCGGACTTGAAGCGCGTCCCATTCCGGATGGAGCCGGGCCTCGAGGTCGTCGTGCGGGGCGAGCTCAACCTCTATGCCCCGCAGGGGAAGTTCCAGATCAAGGCCTTCGCCGTCGAGCCCGTGGGCCGCGGCGCGCTGCAGCTGGCTTTTGAACAGCTGAAGGCCCGGTTGGAGGCCGAGGGGCTCTTCGATCCCGCGCGCAAACGCGCGATCCCCCGGCTGCCGAGGCGCATCGCGGTGGTCACGTCTCCCACGGGAGCCGTCGTCCGGGACATCCTGCAGGTGCTGGCGCGCCGCTTCGAGGGCCTGGCCATCACCGTGTACCCGGTTCGGGTCCAGGGGGAGCTGGCGGCCGCCGAGATCGCGGCCGCGATCGCGCACCTGAACCGCCGCCGCGGCTTCGACGTGCTGATCCTGGCCCGCGGCGGTGGCTCGCCCGAAGACCTCGCCGCATTCAACGACGAGCGGGTGGCGCGGGCCCTCGCCGCGTCGGCGATCCCGACGATCTCCGGCGTCGGCCACGAGACCGACGTGACGATCGCGGATCTCGTCGCCGACCTGCGCGCCCCCACGCCCTCGGCGGCCGCGGAGCTCGTCGTCGAGCGCAAGGACGAGATCGAGCGGCGGGTGGGCCATGCGCGCCGGGCCGTCCTGCGCGCGGTGCGCGCGCGGCTGGCCCTCGAGCGGGCGCACCTCTCGGGGTTCGCGCGGTCCGACGCGCTGCTCGGGTTCCCGCGCCGCGTCCAGGAGTGGAAAGAGCTCGTCGTCCAGAGCCGCGATGCGCTGGTCACCCGGCTGTCCCGAAGGCCGTCCGAGTACGCGGCGCGTGTCGCAGCGGCCCGGAGGTTTCTCCAGGACTTTCCGCGCGTGGCCGAGCTCGCGCGTCGGAGGGACCGGGTCGCCAACCTGCGATCCATGCTCGGGGAACGGGCGGGGCGCCGGTTCGAGCGGCGGCGCGCGGGCCTCCAGGAGCTCGCCCGCAAGCTCACGATTCTGAGTCCGCTCGCCGTGCTGGCGCGCGGCTACGCCGTCGCCTTCCGCGAGGGCTCGGCCGCTCCGATCACGCGGGCGGCGCAGGTGACGGTGGGAGAACGGATTCGCGTCCGGCTCCACGAGGGGGAGCTGGGGGCCGTGGTTCGTTCGGGAGGGCGGCTTGCAGGAGCAGGTCCGCTGTTCGTCGACCGGGAGGAGGGATCGTGACGGCGCGTTCGAAGAAGGAGAAGAGCTTCGAGGAGGCGATGGCGCGCCTCGAGGCGATCGTGGCGGAGCTCGAGGGGGAGGACCGCGGCCTCGATGCCCAGTTCGCCCTCTTCCAGGAGGGCATGGAGCTGGCGCGGTTTTGCGAAAAGAAGTTGGGCGAAGTCGAGAAGTCGGTCGAGATCGTGCTCAAGGAATCCGAGGGAGAGTGGAAGACCGCGCCCTTCGATCCCGGCCGCGCCGCGGAGGACGACGATGACGAGCGCGACTGACGCCGGGCCGCAGGGCGTCGCCGCATACCTCGCGTCTCGGCGCGAAGAAGTCGACCGCGTTCTCGACCGGCTGTTGCCGGCTGAGACGGCGTGGCCGTCCAACCTGCACCGCGCCATCCGCCACTCGGTCTTTGCGGGCGGCAAGCGCCTGCGGCCGATCCTGTGCCTGGCCGCCGCGGAAGTGCTCGGCGCGCCGGCCGAAGACGTGCTCGAGCCCGCGTGCGGCCTCGAGATGATCCACACCTACTCGCTCATCCATGACGACCTTCCGGCACTCGACAACGACGAGCTGCGCCGCGGCGTGCCGACCTGTCACGTGGTCTTCGGCGAGGCGACCGCGATTCTCGCCGGCGACGCGCTCCTGACCCACGGCCTCGGGGTCTTCGCCCTCTATCCGAAGGGCGAGAAGCACGCCGCGGCCAAGGTGCGCGTCCTGCAGACCGTCGTCGAGGCCATCGGCACGCAGGGCATGATCGGGGGCCAGATGGCCGACATCGAGGCGGAGACGGAGGCCTCGCCGACGGCCGAGCTCCTGACGCGCATCCACGAGAACAAGACGGGCCGGCTGATGCGCGCCTCGCTTCTGACCGGCGCGATCCTCGCGGGCGCGGACGAGGCCACGCTTTCGCGCGTGGACCTCTATGGCCGCCGCATCGGCCTCGCCTTCCAGATCAAGGACGATCTGCTCGACGTCGAGTCCGACGCCGCAACGCTCGGCAAGGCTTCCAACAAGGACGCCGCGGCGGGCAAGGCCACCTTCCCGGTCGTGTGGGGCGTCGAGCGCTCGCGCACCCTGCTCGCGCAGAACATCGTCGAGGCCGTGGCGACGGCCGAATCGCTGCCCCGCGGCGGCGGAGTCCTGCCCGATCTCGCGCGTTTCATCGGCGCGCGGAAGTCGTGAAGGCGTTCGTCCAGTCTGCGGTTGGAAAGCACGGGGAGGAGGAGCTCGAGAGGCCCCGCCCCGGCTCGGGGGAGGTGGTCCTGCGCATGGGCTCGGCGCTGACCTGCGGGACGGACCTCAAGCTCCTGGCGCGCGGTCACTCGCGCATCGCGCTGCCCGTGACGATGGGCCACGAGCTCTCCGGGGAGGTGTCCGAGGTCGGCGAGGGCGTGAGCGGCTGGAACGTGGGAGACCGCGCCGTGCCCGGCATCTCGGGGCCCTGCGGGCAGTGCGCGGACTGCCGCGCCGGCCGCGCCAACCTCTGCGCCTCCGGGCACGCGGACCGGATGTGGGGGGCGTTTGCCGAGTACGTCCGGATCCCGGCCGGCGTCGTCGCCGCGAACCTCCACCGGGTCCCGGCGGGCCTGGATGACGAGGTCGCGGCGTTTCTCGACCCGGTGGCTTCGGTGCTCCACGGCTGGAACCGCCTGCGGGAACCGTCGGGGTCCCTGCTCGTGTACGGCGCCGGGGCCCTCGGGTTGCTCTGGGCTTCGGTGGCGTCGCGGCGCGGGCTCGAGGTCTCCGTTGCGAGCCGGCGCCCGGAGCGCGTGGCTCTGGCCGAGCGGTACGGCGCGCGATTCGTGGACCTGACGCGTGATGGCGCGGATGCCGATGGCGGCGCCACACCGGACATCGCGGTGGACTGCACGGGTGACCGCGCGGTCTGGGAGCGTCTCGCACAGCTCGTGCGTCCGGGAGGCCAGGTCCTGCTCTTCGGGGGCTGCGCCCCCGGGGCGCGCGTCGGCTTCGATGCCGCGCGGCTCCACTACGAGGAGATCACGCTCTGCGGCTCCTTCCACTACACGCCGGCGGACGCAAGGGCCGCGCTCGCCGCCCTGGCCTCGGGCGAGGTGGATCCGCGTCCGCTCGTGGCGGCCCGCGGGTCGCTCGCGGATCTCCCGCGCTTTCTCGACGCGCAGGCGCGCGGCGAGGGCGTGCGTTACGCGGTCCGGGGGCCAGGCGCCGGGTCATGAGCGAGCCGAAGCGCGACGGGGATTCGTACCGCCGGATCTACGCCGTGGTGTCGAAGATTCCCCGCGGGCGCGTCGCCACCTACGGGCAGGTCGCGGTGCTGGCAGGGCTGGAGGGCCGCGCACGCCTGGTCGGTTACGCGTTGAACGCCCTGCCCGAGGGCAGCGGACTTCCCTGGCACCGGGTCATCAACGCCCGCGGCCAGGTCAGCGAGCGCTCGGACGGCGGGCCGGCCGGACGTGTGCAGCGGCTGCTGCTCGTGCGCGAGCGCGTGCGTTTCGACGCGGGCGGCCGCGTCGCGCTCGCTCGATTCCGCTGGCGGCCCTCGCGGTTGCGGGCGGGAGCATGATCCGGCCGCTGGCCCTCGCGCTGCTGCTCGCCGCGTCGGCATCCGATCCCGTGTCGTTTCCCGGCGCCGCCGAGGCGAAGGATCCCACGGGCCGTTACGCCGTGGTCGAGGCGGCTTCCACCGGCAGCCATGCATTGGAACTCCGTGACCTCAAGACCGGCGCCTCGCGACTGCTGCAGCCGTACGGGCTTGCGGCGATCGTCCTCTGGGCGCCGGACGGGAGAGCGCTGGCGATCACGGATCGGGACAACCGCGACGTGTCGTCGGCCAGGGTGTTTTTCCCGGATCGTCCCGCCAGGCCGGTGGACCTCGGGGCCGAGCTCGAGAGCGCCTATCCGGACATGGGGGAGCGAACGGGCAACCGCCACGTCTACCTCGAAGCCGTGCGCTGGCTCGACGCGAAGACGCTCCGTTTCCGGCTGCGCGGCTACGGCAGCCGCGACCCGGGGGGCTTCAACCTGCTGTTCGACTACTCGCTCGGCGGCGCCGTGCGCCGCGCGCGGAGCGTCTGAACCGGCGGCGTCCCTCCAGCGGGTGTTCGACGCCTTCTTCGTGGCTCCTTGCCGTCGAGCGGGCGTGGCGGCTGGCAAAGGGGAGCCGACAAGGTCGACCGGCTCGGGTAGCGGGAGCGCTCGGGCTAGAATCCGGACGCTTGCCAGCCACAGTCGATCGCGCCGTCATTCTGGCCGCGGGCCGCGGCACCCGAATGGCGCAGCCGGACCCGGCTTCGCACCTCGACGCCGCGCAGGCCGCGGCGGCCGACGCGGGACGCAAGGGGATGGTGCCGTTCGGCCGGCCGTTTCTCGACTACGTGCTCTCGGCGCTTGCCGATGCCGGCATCCGCGAGGTGTGCATCGTCGTCGGGTCCGGGCCGAGCCCGATCCGCGACCACTATGCGGCGGCGCCGCCCGTGCGCGTCCGCGTGACCTTCGTGATCCAGCCCGAGCCGACGGGAACGGCCAACGCCCTGCTGGCCGCCGAAGAGTTCGCGGGCAGCGGCGACTTCCTCGCGCTCAATTCCGACAACTACTACCCGGTCGCGGCCCTCCGCGTGCTCGTCGCCCTGGGGCAGCCGGGGCTGCCCGTGTTCGAGCGCGAGGCGCTGCTCGCTGAGAGCAACTTTCCAAGGGAACGCGTGGAGCGGTATGCCGTGCTGGCCGTGGACGCCGGGGGGTATCTCTCCGGCGTCGTCGAGAAACCGGGCGCACCGGCGCTGTCGGAGGCGGGCGGGGCCGTGCTCCTCAGCATGAACCTCTGGCGGTTTTCGCCCGCGATCTTCGAGGCGTGCCGCCTCGTGCCCCGCTCCGCGCGGGGAGAGTTCGAGCTCCCGCAGGCCGTGGCGTACGGGATCCGGGAGATGGGCCTGCGGCTGCGCGCGGTGCCCTGCGGCGGGGGGGTCCTGGACCTCTCGACGCGCGGCGACGTTGCCGCGGTTGCCCGACGCCTGCGCGGCATCGAGGCGCGACCGTGACCGGAATCGAGGAGCGGCTGGCATCCGAAGGCCTGCTGCCGGCCGAGGCGCGCCGCAAGCGCGAGCTCTTTTCGGACGTGGATGCAGCCCTGCGCGGGCTCGGACCTTCCGGGGGCGCGAAGGCGCGGCGCTGGTTCGTCCCGGGCCGCATCGAGGTCCTGGGCAAGCACACCGACTACGCCGGGGGGCGCAGTCTGCTCTGCGCGATCGGCCGGGGATTCTGCGTGAGCGCCGTCCCCCGGTCCGACCGAATCGTCCGGATCGCCGACGCGGGGCGCGGCCTGAAGGGCGAGGTGTCGCTCGATGCCGGCCTCGTACCGTCGGCGACGGGCTGGATCGTGTACGCGCAGACGGTGGCCACGCGCATCGCGCAGAACTTCCGGGGGCCGCTTTGCGGCGCCGACATCGCCCTCGCGAGCGACCTGCCGCGGGCCTCGGGGCTCTCGAGCTCGAGCGCGCTCGTCGTCGGCCTCTTCACGGCACTGTCCGACTTGAACGCGCTGCCGGATCGCCCCGAGTACGCGGCCGACATCCGCGGGCCCGAGGACCTCGGCGGCTACCTCGGCTGCCTCGAGAACGGCAGGAGCTTCGGCGGGCTCGGCGGCGGCCGGGGCGTGGGCACGTTCGGCGGGAGCGAGGACCAGACCGCGATCCTGTGTTGCCGCGCGGGAGAGATCGCGCAGTACGCGTTCTGTCCCGTGCGCCACGAGCGCTCGATCCCCCTCGAACGCGGCTGGAGCTTCGTCGTCGCCGCGAGCGGCGTCGCCTCCGACAAGACGGGGGCCGTCCGCGAGCGCTACAACCGCCTCTCGCTGGCCGTGTCGGCGATCCTCGCCCTCTGGAACCGCTCCACGGGCCGCCGCGACGAATCGCTCTTCGCGGCGCTGACGGAGTCTCCGGACGCGGCCGCGCGCATCCGGAGTCTGGTGCGGCTCCTGCCCGTCGAGGGCTTTTCGGCGGAGTTTCTCGGGGCCCGCCTCGAGCAGTTTCTGGAAGAAACGACACGGATCGTGCCCGCGGTCGCGGATCTGCTGGCGAAGGGGGAGGTCGGCCTGTTGGGCGAGCCCGTGGACCGGTCCCAGGAGCTCGCCGAGACGTGCCTCGGCAACCAGGTTCCCGAGACCATCGCGCTCGCGCGGTCCGCCCGCGAGCTCGGCGCGGCCGCGGCCTCGGCGTTCGGGGGAGGGTTTGGCGGAAGCGTGTGGGCGCTGGTGCGGACGGAGGCGGCGGACGGCTTCCGGCGCCGCTGGGCGGATCGAGTACGCCAGTGCGTTTCCCGCCGTGACCGAGCAGTCGCGCTTCTTCGTGACGCGGCCGGGGCCGGCGGTGGTGACTCTCTAGGACCGCCCCTTCTACCGCCCGCCGATCGCCTCGGATAGCGCGGCGCCGGCCTTCGGATTGAACGCCGACCAGTCCTTACCGAGAAGCCTTGCGACCGTCGCCGCGATCTGGCTCTGCGTGACGCGCACCGCGTTCCTGCGCTCGCCCAGCGCCGGCGTGTCCGGCCCGAGGAGGGCGATCCACATGTCCTCGGCGCCCTCGACGTTCCAGTCGTGGTGCTTCCAATTCTCCGGTCCGTCGCCGCGGCCGTGGTCGGTCGTGACGATGAAGGTCGTCTTGTCCTTGTACTGGGGTATGGCCTGCATCGCGAGCCAGAGCTCGCGGATGAACCCGTCCACGTTGTGGGCCGACTCCAGGACGAGATCGTAGCGGCCGTTGTGGGCCCACTCGTCCGTCTCGCCATACCCGACGAAGAGGACGCGCGGCTTGTGCGTTTCGACGTAGTCGAGCAGCGTCTGCTGCAGGAACGCGTCCCAGGGCATGTCGGAGAACTCGTGCGTGGTCGTGCGGTAGAGCGTGTTCAACAGCTCCTCGCGCGGCGTTGGCTTGCCGGGAAAGGGCGTGTCCCAGCCGGCGCGCATCGGAAGATGGCTCCTTGCACGGTTGAAGATCGCGGGAAAGACGTCCCATCCGCCGACGACGGCGACGTGCTCGTGGAACTCCGGCATGTCGTTCAACCACTCGAAGACGGAGACGTTGGGGTTCGGGCCGAACTCGTTCTTGTCGATCCTCGGGTCGCCCGCGCCGGTGATGATCTCGTTGTAGCCCGGATAGGAGAACTTGTATCCGTTGGTGACCTGGGCACGGCTGCCGGTGTCGACGTTGCCGTAGATCTGGCCGTCCTTTGCCACGGTCGTCCAGAGGAAGGGCAGGAGCGCCTCACGCCGATCCTTCGCGGCGTCCCGCCAGAAGGCGGCCTTCGTCGCGTTGACGTCCTCGACGCCGCCCGGCTTGCCGCTGACGAGCGCCGTCTCGGCGCCGCGGAAGACCTCCTGCCAGCGCAGGCCGTCGCTCACGATGACGACGACATTCTCCGTCTTGAACGCGGGCGCGGCGGATGCGGCGAGCGGCGCCAGAGCGGCGAGGGCGGCGAAGAGCGTCCAGCCGAGGACCTTTGCGAGTCTCTTCATGTTCCCCTCACGAAGTCTTCCGAGAGCACGCGGTCGAAGGCCGCGACGGCCCGGTCCGCGTCGGCCTCGGAAAAGGTCAGCGGCGGTTTCATCTTGATGACGTTGTGGTCGGGGCCGTCGGTCGAAAGCAGGATGCCGTGGGCCTTCATGCGCTCGACGACGTAGGAAGCCTCGGCGGCGGCTGGCGCCCGGGTCTGCCGGTCGCGGACGAGCTCGATCCCGAGAAAGAGGCCGAGCCCGCGGGCGTCGCCCACGATCGGATGTCGGTCGAGAAGGCCCGTCAGCCCCTCCTTCAGGCGTCCGCCGACCGCGAGCGCGCGCTGCTGCAGGCGTTCGTCGGCAATGACGTCGAGCACGGCGAGGCCGATCTCGCAGGAAACGGGATTGCCGCCGAACGTGTTGAAGTACTCCATTCCGTTCGCGAAGGCCGCTGCGATCTCCGGTGTGGTGACCACGGCTCCGAGCGGATGGCCGTTGCCGATGGGCTTGCCCATCGTGACGATGTCGGGCACCACGCCCTGGGTCTCGAAAGCCCAGAAGTGCCGACCGACGCGGCCGAACCCCACCTGGACCTCGTCGGCGATACAGACCGCACCGGCGCCGCGAGCGTGGGCGTACGCCGCGGCGAGGTAGTTGGGCGGCAGCTCGATCTGCCCGCCGCAGGACAGCAGGCTTTCGCAGAGGAAGGCGGCGGGCCGGATGCGGTCGGCGTTGAGCGAAGCGGCGGCCTCGCGCACGTGGCCGGCGAACTTTTCCCCGCGCGCGGGATTGTCCCGCCGGTACAGCCCGCGGTAGTCGTCGGGCATGGGGACTTTCCGGACCCACGGAGGCAGTCCCTGGCCGCCGGGACCTTCGGCCTTGTAGGGGCTGACGTCCACGAGGCCCTGCGTGTTGCCGTGGTACGCACCGTCCACGACGATGACGCCGCGTCCCCCGCTCTTCGCGCGGGCCATCCTCAGGGCGAGCTCGTTGGCCTCGCTGCCGGAACAGACGAAGACGCACACCGACAGCGGGTCGGGCAGCGTTGCCGCCAGGCGCTCGGCGTACCGGACGATCGATGGATGGAGGTACCGGGTGTTGGTATTCAGGACGGCCATCTGCCGGGTCCCGGCGCGCACGACGCGGGGGTGGCAGTGGCCGACGTGCGCGACGTTGTTGACCATGTCGAGGTAGGCGCGGCCGGTCTCGTCGTAGAGGAAGGTGCCCGCGCCGCGCACGATTTCGAGCGGCGCGCGATAGGCCAGCGAGAGCGAAGGCCCGAGGCGCCGGCGCCGTTCGGACCCGAGGCGCTCTTTCTCTTCCCGGGCGGCGCGAAAGCGCGCCGGGCCCCCGAGGACGAGATTGGGATCCGGGCAGAGGGACAGCCAGGTCGCCCGGGCGCTCGCCGCGGCGACCCCGGGATAGTCGCCCTGCATGTCCAGCATGTCGGCGATGACCTGGAAGTGGACGTGGGGCGGCCAGTCGCCGTTCTCGGGGGCCGGACCGATCGCGGCGATCGACTGGCCCCGCTCGATCCGGTCTCCCGCCGCGAGTCGGGCGACCGAGGCGCGGCTCAGGTGGCCGTACAGCGTGTAGAAAGGCGGAGCCCCCGCGGGCGCGTGCTCGAGGATCACGGTCGGGCCGTAGTCGAGGCGTGCCGCGTTGTCGCGAACGCTGTGGACGCGGCCGGGCAGTGGCGCAAGGACGCTGGAGCCGGGCTCCATGAAGATGTCGATGGCGACGTGCACGGTCCGCCGCTCGGGATGCTCCCCGCCGGATCCCGCGAAGGCCTCGCTCATGTAGAGCAGGCGCGCCTCGTCGTAGCGGCCGATTCCGATCGGGCTGCCCCGGGCGCGCATGGCCCCGAAGAGTTTCGAGGTCATCGCCGCCGTGTCGGTCGTCTCCGCGGGAGTCGCGAAGAGGGGGCTCGCGATGGACAGGTCGAAGACGACGGCCCGGTCGAGCGGGCCCGCGACGACCGGTCCGATTTCCGAGCGGTGCGAGCGCAGCCATTTTTCGATCGCCGGAGTCCGGGGGCACGGCTCGCGTCCGCAGGCCGCGCGCAGCCTGTAGTGGGCCAGGCGCGGGTGCACCTCGCGCATGCGCTCGAGCGCCTCCCACGCCGGGGCCTCGCTGACCATGAGGTAGAGGTTGTCGGGCTCCGCCGTGCGTCGAAAAGCGGAGAGGCAGACGCTCGTGCACAGGCGGATCGCCGTGAAGCTCCAGAGCGCCTCGAGCTCCGGGTCGGTCAGCGGATGCATCCGGTCGTATCCGGCCGCGAGGTGGCAGGCCGCCGCGACCGGATCCTCCTTGCCGAAGATCGCGTAGGCGATCGCGACGGCGGGCTCGCACACGGTCCAGGCCTCGACCATGTCGCCGAAGTCGAGCAGCCCCGAGACCGCGCGTCCCGCGGCCGCCGGATCGCCGGCGAGGACGTTGTAGTCGTTGGCGTCGTTGTGGATGATGCTGCGGCGCAGGAGGCCCCGAAGGGGCAGGACGGTGCGCTCGTGTTGCTCGACGAAGCGGTCGACGAGCGCGCGGCGCTCCGGATCGCGGATGTCGCCCCGGTGTCGGGCGATGATCTCGAGCGCCCGATCCGGGTTCCAGAGCAGGTCGCGACCGAGGGCGGCCGGATGCGCGAAGCCGTCGAGCGCCCGATCGAGCTCGCCCAGGAAACGGCCGACCGCGCCGAGCAGGTCGGGCGACTGGGGCCGCGCGTCGGCCAGGATGGTGCCCGGCAGGTATGTGAGCAGCCGGACGAGCCGCCCGTCCGCCTCGCCGACGGGCGCTCCGGCGGAGGTCGGAACCAGGCGCGGCAGCGGCAGCGCCGGCGCGCGCTCCGCGAGCCTCGCGAGGGCTTCGTTCTGCAGATCGAGGACTTCGGGCTTTTCGGAGGCGCCCGAGATCTTCAGAACGAAGGCGCCGCGGTCGGTCGAGAGCGCGAAGTTCTGGTCGCGCTCGCTCGGCAGCGCGCGTGCCGTCGCCGCGAGCCCGTACAGGCGCCGCGCGATGGCGGCGGCGTCCTCCTGCGTGAGCCGGGTCAAGGCAGGCGCTCCGGCGGGAGCTCCGTCAGAGCCTTCGTGGGGCACGCATAGGAGACGAAGACGACGTCGAACCACGCTCCCTCGCAGGGCGGACAGTCGGTGATCGGCGAGGCCGCCGGGCAGTCCAGGCACTGGCGCGGAACGATCTGGCGCGTCAGAACGAGGAGGACGTTGCCGCCGTCTCCCGCGGTCCGGTTGCGCTGCGAGTCGTAGGCGTCGGAAACCCCCGTCAGGTCGAGCTCGGACCAGTGGACGAGCGGCTGCCTCGCGACCTCTTCGCACCCGCCCGGCATGCGGTTGGCGGCGGGCGGCGCGTCGAGGGGCGCCTGGTAGACGGGGATCCTGGCCGCCGCCGGTGAGAGCGGCGTGCCGGCGCACCGCACGACGGCGAGCGCGGCGAGAAGGATCGGGAATGTCCTTGGCCTCATGGCGGGGCTCGTGCGTCTCCTGCCGCGAAGACTAGCCTGATAACCTTGCGGCCGCCATGCAGACTTTAGGTCTCGACGCCGTTCTCGACGTGAGAAAGATACGAAGCCTCTTCCCCGCGCTCGAGCGGGTCCACGCGGACCGGCCGGTCGCCTACTTCGACGGCCCGGGCGGCACGCAGGTGCCCCGCTCGGTCGCGGACTCGATGGCCGACTATCTCCTGCATCACAACGCCAACACTCACTGGCGCTACCCGAGCTCGGTCGAAACGGACGCCGCGATCGCCGCCGCGCGCGCGGCGCTGGCGGACTTTCTGAACGCCGATGCCTCCGAGGTCGTCTTCGGCCAGAACATGACCACGCTGACCTTCCATCTCTCCCGCGCGCTCGGGCGCGAATGGGGGCCCGGCGACGAGGTGGTCGTGACCGAGCTCGATCACCACGCCAACATCGATCCCTGGAGGGCGCTCGAAAAGGACCGGGGCATCACGGTCCGCACGGTGAAGATGCGCCCCCGGACGGGAGATCTCGACTGGGCCGACCTGGAACAGTCGATTTCGCGGCGCACGAAGCTCGTCGCGATCGGCGCGGCCTCCAACGCCCTGGGGACGATCAGCGACGTGCGGCGGGCGGCGCAGCTGGCGCACGCGGCAGGAGCGCTCGCCTTCGTCGATGCCGTGCATTACGCGCCGCACGTCCTGGTGGACGTCAAGGAGCTCGGGTGCGATTTTCTGGCCTGTTCGCCGTACAAGTTCTACGGGCCCCACCTCGGGGTCCTCTGGGGGCGTCGCCAGTTGCTGGAGGCCGTGGACGTTCCGAAGCTCGAGCCGGCCCCCGGGTGGGCGCCCGAGCGGTTGGAGACCGGGACCCTGTCCCACGAGGCCATCGTCGGCGCGGCGACGGCCGTGGACTTCCTGGCCTCGCTTGCTCCTGCGCCCGGCCTCGGCCGCCGCGCCGCGCTCGCCGCCGCGTTTGCGGGGCTCCGGGAGCACGGACAGCGTCTTTTCGGGGCTCTCTGGAGCGGCCTCGGGCAAATCCCCGGAGTCACGCTCTACGGGCCGCCCCCGGATGTCGCGCGGACGCCGACGGTTTCCTTTGCCGTGGACGGCCGGACCTCGGACGAAGTTGCCGAGGCCCTGGCCCGCCGTGGGGTCTTTGCGTCGAGCGGCGACTTCTACGCCCTGACGGTCGTTCGGCGCCTGGGCCGTGAAAAGGACGGCGTCGTGAGGGCCGGCTGCGCTTGCTACACGACCGAGGGGGAAGTCGAGAGGCTGGTCGCAGGGGTACGGGAGATCGCCACCTCGAAATAGCGTCGTCCCGAGCAGGTCGATCGCGCTGCTGGAAAGAACGTAGCGCGGGGGTCATCCCGAGCGTATCGCGACTGACCGATAATCCCTCCCGTGAAGGCCGTTCGGATCGATGCCTCGGGGGGCGTGGCCGTCGTCGAGATGCCGGTACCGGCGATCGGCCCGGGCGAGGCGCTCGTACGTCCCCGCGTTTCCGGGATCTGCGGCTCGGACCTGCTCGACTGGTACGCGCGGCGCAAGGCGGGAACCGTCCTCGGCCACGAAGTGGCGGGGGAGGTCGTCGCGGTCGGCGAAGGCGTGACCGAGTTCGCGCCCGGCGATCGGGTCGTGCCGCACCACCACGCGCCGTGCTTCGCGTGCCGGGAGTGCGAGGCCGGCCAGTACGTGCACTGCGCCGGGTGGCGGTCCTCGCGGCTGGATCCGGGCGGGATGGCCGAGACGGTGCGGATTCCCGCGGAAAACCTCTCGCGGGACACGCACCGGATCCCGGACGGCGTTTCTTTCGAGGAAGCGAGCTTCACCGAGCCCCTGGCGACGGTGCTCAAGGCCTTGCGCCGGGGAAAGTTCGCCGCGGGCCGCTCCTTCTTCTGCGTCGGCCTCGGAACGGCGGGGCAGCTCGCGGTGCGCGTTGCCCGGGCGTCCGGAGCCGCCGGGATCGGCGCGGCCGACCGCGTCCCTTCCCGCCTCGCGCTGGCGCGGGCGAGCGGCGCCGAAGGCGTGGTCGACGTCGCGGGCGAGGCGCTCTCGGCGGGAGCGAGGCGCCTCTCGCAGGGGCGCGGGTTCGACTTCGTCTTCGTCTGTCCCGGCAAGCCCGAGGTCATCCGCGAAGCCCTGCAGGCGGTGGCGCCCGGCGGCACGCTGCTCGTCTTCACGATGGCGCCGCCCGGAGAACTCTGGCCCGTGGACCTCTACGAGCTCTACTTCCGGGAGATCTCCGTCGTCCCGTCCTATTCGTGCGGTCCCGACGACACGCGCGAAGCGCTTTCCGCGATCGCGAGCCGCCGGATCGCGGTGGCCGACCTGGTCTCGCACCGCTTCGGGATCGCGCAGGCCGTCGAAGCGTTCGCGCGGGCGCGGCAGGCCGAGGGGTCGATGAAGGTCGTGATCGCGTTTTGAAGTCGAAGCGGCGCCTCGATCTGCTCCTCGTCGAGCGGGGGCTCGCGCCGACGCGGGAAAAGGCGCAGGCCCTGATCCTCGCGGGGCTCGTCGAGGTGGACGGCCGGCCGGGAGCCAAGGCGGGGGCGACCTTCGACGAGTCGGCCGAGATCGCGGTAGCCGGCCCGCCGCACCCCTACGTGTCGCGCGGAGGAGTCAAGCTCGCCGCGGCCCTCGACCATTTCGCCATCGATCCCGCCGGACTCGTGTGCCTCGACGTCGGCGCCTCGACGGGGGGCTTCACGGACTGCCTGCTGCAGAGGGGCGCCGCGCGGATCTACGCCGTGGACGTCGGCCACGGCCAGCTCGATGCGCGCCTCCGGTCGGATGAGCGCGTCCTCGTCCGCGAAAAGGTGAACGCGCGGTCGCTCTCGGCGGGCGAGGTCCCCGAGCGCGTGGATCTGGCCGTCGTGGACGTCTCGTTCATCTCGCTGCGCCTCGTCCTGCCCGCCGTCGCCGGGCTGGCGAAGCCGGGCGCCGCGATCGTGGTGCTCGTCAAGCCACAGTTCGAGGCCGGCCGTGCGGAGGTCCCCCGGGGCGGGGTGGTGCGCTCGGACGAGGTGCGCCGGCGAGTCGTTGCGGAGATCGCGGAAGCCGGCCGGCAGCTCGGCCTCGAGGTCCTGGGCTCGATTTCATCGCCCATCCGCGGGGCCCGCGGCAACCAGGAGTTTCTCCTCGGATTTCGTGTAAATTGAGCAGGATGAAGGGGTCGCGCCGGCCGGCGCCGAAGTTCAAGCGCGTCAGCATCGTGGCGAAGATCGGCTCCGCCTCGGCGGCGGAGCTCGGCGCCGCGCTCGAGGTGGCGCTGCGGCGGCGGGGATGCCGCGTGGCGTTCGACGCGGAGACGGCCGGGGCTTTGCGCCGTCCCGGCGGCGTGCCCCGCTCCCGGATCGCGCGGGAAACGGACCTCGTGATCGTGCTCGGTGGCGACGGGACGCTGCTTTCGGTGGCCCGTGCCGCGCCCTCGGGCACGCCGTTGCTCGGCATCAATCTCGGAAGGCTCGGATTCCTGGCCGGGATCCCCCAGACGCAGGCAATCGAATGCCTGGACGACGTGCTCGCCGGCCGGTTCCGCGAGGATCGGCGCCGCCGGATGGACGTGTCCATCTCGCGCGGACCGCACCATGGGAAGTACCGTGTCTTGAACGATGCGGTCCTGAATCGCGAGGCGCTGGCCCGCATCTCGACGTTCATCGTCGCGCTCGACGGGCGGCCGGTGGCGGAGTTCCGGGCCGACGGCGTCATCGTTTCGACGCCGACCGGCTCGACGGCATACAACCTGTCGGCGGGAGGCCCGATTCTGCACCTGGGCCTGGCCGCGATCGTCATCACGCCGATCTGCCCGCACTCGCTCGGGCTGCGGCCCCTCGTCGTCCCGGCCTCCACGCGGATCCGCGTGCGGGTCCTCGGGCCGGAGTCGCGCGACAGCGGCGTGTATCTGACCCTCGACGGCCAGGAGGGATTTCCGGTGCTCGCCGGCAGCCCGGTCGACGTGAAGTCGAGTGCTTCCTGGGTGACGCTGCTGCGCCCCGCCGAGTCCGATCACTTCGAACAGCTCGCCGGGAAGCTCTCCTGGGGAATCTAGGTCCGCATGCGCCGGGGGGATGAGGGGCCGCACGAGGCGCAGCATCTCTCGACGTCCCGGCTCTTTCTCGTCGTCGTCGTCTTCCTCGCGCTCGCCGGCTACGCGATCTGGAGCTCCGATCGGTTCCAGTCCCTGTTCCAGGGCGTTTCGGAAAAGCGACTCTCGGAGCTCCTGCAGCGGCCGGTGAGCTTCCGGCAGGTGGATTTCCAGATCTTCCCGCCGTCGGTGCACCTGGCCGATGTCCGCGTGGGCAACGACCCGCGCGCGCCGGAGGGTCCGCTGCTCGAGGCCGAAGAGCTGACGATCGGCGGTGGCGTTTCGGTCACCGGCGGCGAGCTGCGCTTCGGGCGCGTGCGCGCCGTGCATCCGAAGATCTCGCTGGTCCAGTTTACCGACGGGACCTGGAACCTTCCGCCGGGCCTCTTGCGTCCCGCGTCGAAGGGCGGGCTGTCCGTGAAGATCGGGGAGCTCGTCGTGCAGAAGGGCACCTTCGAGTTCGACGGGCGCAAGTCGGACATCGACGGGCGCCTCGAGAGCTTCGCGGCCGAGCTCGCCATTCTGTCGGGCAACCGCTACCGCGGATCCCTCGCCTGCCGAAAGACGACCCTGCAGCTGCGCGGCGACGAGCCGCTCGTCTTCGGCGTGGACCTCGGATTCAGCGCCGGCCCCGCGTCGGGCCTGCAGATCGAGTCCCTGCGGATCGTGGGAGATTTCGGCGAGCTGCGCGCGTCGGGGTCCGTCGAGGACCCGAAGAACGCCAAAATTCTGTTGCGGGCTACGGGCGAGCTCCGCGTGGCCGAGGTCGAGAAGGTATTTCACTCGCCCCTCGGTTTCGCCGGCGACGCGCGGGTGGAGGCCGAGATCCTGCTGCCGCTCGAGGGCGGCTTCCGGATCACGGGCCGGTTGAGCGTGCCCGTGCTCGACGCCAACGGCTTTCCGATCGAAGGCTTCGAGGCCGCCGTGCTGGCCGGGCCGGAAGCCCTGGTCGGGCGCATCGAAAAGGCGCGGTACGCGGGCGGCGAGGTCACCGGCATCTATCGCATCGAGAATCTCGCCGGCGGGGGGCGCCCGCAGCCGATGACCCTGTCGCTCGACGGGCGCGGCATCTCGGTCGAGCGTTTCTTCGGCGACATCCACCTGCCGGGGACCGGGCTTTCCGGCTCGGCGGCGCTCTCGGCGACGCTGCGCTGGTCCGAGGGCGGCATCGGCCGGTCCAGCGGCGCTGCGCGCCTCCAGGTCGAGCCCGGGCCCGCGGCTTCGCTCGTCCCGGGCCGCTTCGGGATTCCGGTCGGCGGCGGCGGCGACCTTGCCGTCGTGGACGGCCGCATCGGGTTCGAGGGCACTCCCTTCCGGTTCGCGGCCTCGACCCTCGAGGCCACGGGAGGGCTCAAGATCGGCGAGTGGCTTCCGGACTTCGACTTCCGGCTGCGCTCGCGCGATCTCGTCGAGGTCGACCGCATCTTCCAGAACTTCGTCGCCGCCGCCGGCGACGTTGCGACGCCGCTCGGTCTGGGCGGCAGCGGCGAGATCGAGGGGCACATCGCCAAATCCTGGGGCGACCCGGACGTCTCCGCGAAGTTCTCTGCGGAGAACGCCCGATATGCCGGCGTCTTCTTCGGCAGCGTGCTCGGCCAGACGGACATGCACGACGGCGCGTTCGTCTTCCATCCCCTGCGCGTCTACGACGATCGGGCTTCCCTCTCGCTCGAGGGCACGGTCCGGTACCGCAAGGACCCGATGCGGCCCACCCTCGACTTCGCCCTGACGGCCAAGGACTACCCGGTGTCCCGTTTCCTCGAGTACCTCGATCTCGACTTCCCGATCGAAGGCAGGCTGACGGGGAGCTTTCCGCTCGTCGGCAGTCCTCCGAATTCCGTCACGGGCGGCGGCGCCGCGGCGCTCGACGACGCGGTCCTCTGGGGCCAGAAGGTGTCGCGCATCACGGGAAAGATGGGCCTCCGTCCGGGGCTCTTCGAGCTCGACGACGTCCGGGCCGACATCGGCGGCGGCATGCTCGGCGGCCGGATTGCGATCGCGTACCGGGAGAAAACCTTCGAGGCCCGGGCCGCCGGCGACGGCGTCCCGCTCCAGGCTCTCGACGCGCTCGCCGGCATCCGCCAGGACGTATCGGGCCGCGTATCGTTCGAGCTCGCGGGCTCCGGCGCGTTCAGCCGGCCGGACCTGACGGCGTCCGCGTCGCTGTCGGAGGCGACGTTCTACGGCCACGAGATCTCCGAGGCGTTGTCGCCCCGCCTTTCGCTGCACGTGGCCCACGGCGAGGTGGACGGAGCCGTCACGGTGCCGGGCCGCTGGACGCTCACGGCGAAGGGAGACGCCGGCGCCACGCCCGTGGCGCTCGACGTGGGCGTCGACGTCCGCGATCTCGCGGCCCTCCTGCTCTTCACGCCGGCCGCCCTGCCCGCGGGCGATGGCGGCGCGCTTGCAGCACGCGGCCGGGTCCGGCTGCCCTCGGCCGAGGGGGAAAGACCCGCCGGCGAGTTCGTCATGACCGAGGCGCGCCTGGACGCCCGCGACCGGCCCGCGCTCGTGCACAGCGAGGGGGACGTTGCCGTGTCCGTCGCGAACGGGCGGATTGCGCTCGGCGACGTGCACGCCGTGGGCGAAGGCGTGGATCTGCGGATGCGCGGAGCGGTGGACCTCACGGGCGAGAAGCCGGCGATCGAGGGAAGGGTCACGGGGTCGGCCGACGCGTCGTTGCTCGCTCTGGCGGCGCCGGATCTCGGCCTGGCCGGCCGCTTCGTCGTGGACGTCGCGGTCTCCGGCCCCGCCGAATCTCCCAACTGGAACGGCCTCGTCCGGATCGAGGACGGCCGGTACCGCATGGCGGGCTATTCCTTCGAGGACATCGAAGGCGGCGTGCGCCTGGTGGGGTCCTCCGGCGAAATCGAAGGACTGCGCGCCAGGGTCGCGGACGGCGAAGCGTTCGTCGCGGGCGGATTCCGCTTCGCCGGCGCCGGGGTCAAGGACTTCCGGCTCACCCTGCAGGGCCGGCGCATCTCGGTGCGCGCCATCCCGGCCCTGCGGCTGACGGTGGACGCCGATCTCGTCGCGACGGGCAGCGAGGCCGGCAACCAGCTGCGCGGCGAGATCACGCTCCTGCGCGGCACGTACTCGAAGGACGTCGAAGTCACGCTGTCGGATTTTCTCGGGCGCGGCCGCCCCACGGGCGCGCTCGCGGCGCGGGAACCCTGGAAGGAGCGGACGACGCTGGAGGTGCGGATCGTGTCGGCGGCGGCGCTGGAGGTCCGCAACAACCTGGCGCGCCTGTCGGGCACTGTGGACCTGCGGGCCCGCGGGACGCTGGCCGACCCGGTCGTGCTCGGATCGGTCGTTCTCGACGAGGGCGGGCGCGTCGTGTTCAGCGACATCCGCTACGAGATCGAGGCCGGAACGATCACGTTCTCGAACGCGGCGCGCATCGCGCCGTTCGTGGACGTGCGCGCGCGGGCGGAGGTCAAGGGATACAACCTCGTGGTCCTCCTCGCCGGGACCTGGCCGCGCATCTCGGCAAACTTCACCTCCGATCCGCCGCTCGCCAACGACGCGATCCTCGGGCTGCTCCTCTCGGGGTCGCCGCCGGACACGCGCAACCCGACCGACACGGCGAACCAGCTGGTCTCGGCCGCCGGCGGCGCCGTCGCGGGAGCGGTGACCGGGGGCCTGCGCGCGGAGACCCGGCGCATCTTCAAGCTCGACCGGTTTCAGATCGAGCCGGTCTTCACCGGCAGCCAGATCACGACGGTCCGCTCGACCATCGGCAAGCAGATCACGCAGGATCTGGCGGTGTCTTCCTCGATCGCCCTCGATTCGAGCAAGGAGCCCATCGTCCGCGTGGAGTGGCAGGCCTCGAACACGATCCTGGTGCAGATGATCCGGGACGAGAACGGCATCCTCTCGATCAGCGTGCGGCGGCGCCAGCGGCTGTGAAGCAAAACGCCCTGGCGCGGCTCACCGCGGCCCTGCTGCTCGCCGTTTCCGGCAGTGCGACGGCTGCCGAGATCCACCCCGACCTGCTGGGCCTGACGGTCGAGTCGATCACCTACACCTGCGACGGTCCCGCGGATTCGGGCGAGATCGGGAGCCTCGTCGCATTTCGGATCGGACGCCCCCTGACCGAGGACGACACCGGCGCGACGATCCAGAATCTCTTCGCGACGCTCGATTTCTCGGAAATCCTGGTCGTCGCGAGCCCGATTCCCGAGGGCGCCGTCGCGGTGACCATCCACCTGTGGCGGTCCTACCGGGTCGCCGGCATCGAGTTCGACGGAAAGTCGGCCCTGTCCCGCGAAGACATGAGACGGGCGGTCGCGCTCCAGGAGCGGGGGCCCTTCAACGCGACGGCCCTCGCCGAAGGGGCCAGCGCCCTCGAGCGGCGACTCGCGGCGGACGGGTACATCCGCGCGGCCGTGGACCCGGAGGTCACCTTCGACCCGGCGAGTTTCTCCGCGCAAGTGGTCTACCGGATCGCCGAGGGGGAGCGGGCGACAACGGCGGCGCCGTTCTTCGACGGCCCGATCGAGCCCTTCACCCCCGACGCGCTCGCCGCGAAGATGAAGCTGAAGATCGGCAAGCCCTACGAGGAGGCGCGCGCCCGCACGAGCGCCGAGCGCCTGCGCAAGTTCCTTCTCGAGGAGGGGCACTTCAAGGCCTCGGTCGAGCTCATCGCCTCCGAGCCGACCGACGAGGGCACGGTCCGACCCGTCTATCGGATCGCCGTCGGGCCGCGGTTCGCGATCGAGGCCACGGGGATCAAGGAGAAGCGGGTCCGCAAGGAGTTCCTCGACCTGCTCGACGCGCAGGGGTTCGACGCGGACCTCCTCGAGCAGTGGGCGGATACGACGCGGGAGGGCCTGCAGCGCAAGGGGCGCTACCGGGCGGCGGTCGCGGCGAAGACGCAGGGCCAGGATCCCGTGACGGTGCGGGTGACCGTCGACGAGGGCGGGAAGTATTCGGTCGAGCGGATCGCATTCACGGGCAACTCCTCGGTGTCCGAGGAGACCCTGCGCGACCTGATCGTGACGCGCGAGAAGGGGCTTCCGCTGCTGCAGAACGGGTACCTCATCGACGGGGAGCTCCAGAAGGACGCCGACGGCATCCTCGGGTATTACCAGACGCGGGGCTGGATCGACGCGCGCGTCGAGAAGCCCGCGGTGACGCCGGACGCGAAGCCGGACCGCCTGGACGTCGCGTTCACGATCGTCGAGGGGCCGCGCACGTTCGTGGCGAACCGGCTGATCGAGGGTGCCGAGCATCTCGAAGAGGCCGAACTCGACGCGCTCCTGAGCGTGCGCGTGGGCGAGCCGTTCAATCCGAGCGCCGTGCGGCAGGATGCGGCGGCGCTGACCAACCGCTACTGGAACACGGGCTGGCGGGAGGCGGGGGTGCGGGACCGATGGACCCTCTCGCCCGACAAGACGAAAGCGGACGTCGTGTACACGGTGGACGAGGGCATGCGCACCTTCTTCGGCAAGACCATCGTCCGCGGCAACGCCCTGACCGAGCCCAAGCGGATCCTGCGCCAGGTGGCCTGGAAGGAAGGCGATCCGTATTCGGAAGAGAAGATCTCGGACACCCAGAGAAACCTGGCTCGCACGGGGGTCTTTCGATCGATCGAGGTCAAGCCGCAGCCGGCCAACCCGGACAACCAGGAGCACACGGTGGACATCGACCTGACCGAGGCGCGGCGGCTCTCGCTCCTGTACGGCGTCGGATATCAGTACGCCCCCGGCGCGACCAACCCGAACGACCCGTTCGCCACGGCCGGGATCTCGTACCGGAATCTCTTCGGCCGCATGCAGTCGGTCTCGTTTGAAGTCCAGTACGCGCCGGTGTCGGGACGCGGCTACGCCGTCGCAAACTTTCTCGAGCCATACCTCTTCAACACCGAAGTCCCCTTGACGGCCGCGATCTTCGCCAGCCGCGAGCCCATCCAGGACGTCGACGTCAACCGGTACGGCGTATTCTTCGAGTCGGTCAAGCTCTTCGGAAATCTGCGGGTCGGGCTGCGCTACTCGTATCAGTACATTGCGCCGACGAACCCGGAGGACCTCTCGACGATCGTGCGCGAGAAGTACCCGCTCTCGGCCTTCCCGATCCGGCAGTCCGCGATCGGGCCGAGTCTCCTCTACGACCGGCGCGACGACGTGCTCGACCCGCACAAGGGTTATTACCTCTCGGTGGCCGGCGGCTATGCCTTCCCATTCCTGAACGCCGACGCCTGGTACGGGAAGGTGTCCGGTCAGGCGGCGCACTTCTGGAGCGTTCTTGGCGGCGTCCTCGGCGCCTCGTTTCGCGCCGGGGGAATCTACCCGCAAGGCGCCGTCGATACGGTGCCGATCGCGGAGAAGTACTTCGCGGGAGGATCCTCGACCGCCCGCGGGTTCGACACGAACCTGGAGGGCATTCCAGGCTCGACCGTGGACTACAACACGCAGGCGACGTACCAGGGCAGCGGCAAGGGCACGTGCGCGCAAACGTATCCCGGCGCGCCGGACGCGAACCGGTACGACTGCAGCCCGGGCCCCCGAATCATCGGCGGTAATGGCTTCATGGCCTGGAGCCTCGAGTACCGCTTCCCGATCCTGGGGAATCTCGGCATCTCGATCTTCTACGACGTTGCCCAGGTGTGGGCGACCGTGGGTGACATCAATTTCCGGCTGGAGACGGCGGACCGTACGACCGGGATTCCAAAGCCCGACCAGCAGATCAAGCCGACGGGATTGCGGCAGTCGATCGGTCTCGGCATCCACTACATGACGCCGATCGGTCCGCTCCGGCTGGAAGTGGGACGACCCCTGCCGCAGCAGACCGTGGACTTCCTCGTAACCCGCACGCAGGACGCCCAGGGGAAGCCGTGCTCGGTCGAAAACAACAACCTGGACAAGTGCTCGCCTCTGGCGTCCGGGTCGGTCAAGCAAACGGGACGCATCTTCCTTTCGATCGGCTATCCGTTCTGAGAGGCGGTAGAATCCAACCCATGCCGCTCTTCGAATACCGGTGCCGCGACTGCGCAAAGCGATTCGAGGAGTTCGTCCTCGGCGACGCGAAGCCGCGCTGCCCGGCGTGCCAGGGCGCGAAGCTCGAGAAGCTCCTCTCGGTCTTCGCGGTCGGCTCCGGCGGGACGTCGTCGAGCGCGTCGGAGCCAGCGGGAGGCTGCGGCTCGTGCGGCGACCCGCGAGGCCCGGGCTCCTGCTCGATGAATTAGCCTTCGGGCTCTTCGGCCTCGAGTGCGGCGGGCACGCCCGCCGGACTCTCTGCGAGCTTGCGTTCTTCGGCCGCGAGCGCGCGGCGCAGGGGCTCGGGATCGTCCTGCGTCGAGGCGGAAAGCCCCGTGAACGGGGCCTCGGCGAGGGCCTCGCGCCACGGGAGAGCGGGCAGGCCTCCCGTTTGCAGCGCCCGGATGAGCTTCAGGGTCCGGAACGCATCGAACCAGGTGTGGAAGTGGCGCAGCATCGTCGCCGCGTCGCCGGAGCGCGCAACCGCCTCGCGCATGGCCGTAAAAGCCCCCATCTTTTCGAGCGACTCGACAAGAACATCCGCCTTGAAGAACGGGTTGCCGCGCGGCAGCTCCTCGATCGCGGTCTCGATCCGTCCGCCGGACCGGGCGACCGCTGCCAGGGCGCGCAGCCAGGCGCCGAGGTGCGCGAAGACCGCCGGGTGGTAGAGCCGGAAACCCGCGAGTGCTCCCTTCTTTCCGAGCAGCTGCGAGAGCGCCTTGCCCGTGCCGAAAGGGACGCGGTCGGAGATGCGGCCCTCGAGCAGAAGGGGCGTTCCGGCCAGCCGCGCGATCGAGCCCGCCTTGGCGAGCTTGTCGAGGACGTAGAAGTCCTCGGCGGCGTTCTTGCGCGGAAAGCCCCGCACCGCGGCGTAGGCCTCGGGGCGGATGGCGATGCAGCTTCCCATGGCCTGGTAGGCGTAGGGCGAGCCGGCCCACGCGAGGCCGAGCACGTAGTAGCGCAGCGAGATCTCGTAGAGCCGCGCCGCGAGCGCGAGATTCTCGTCCTCGTCGCTGAATCGGTGTTCGAAGAAGTAGAGCGCCGCGGCGTTGCCTTCGGCCGGGACCGGCTCGGTCTGGTCGAAGTAGTCGTTGGCGAGCAGCGTGTCGGCGTCCGTGTTGTGAATCCAGGGGGAGCCGACCCGCCCGGCCGCGTGCAGCTGCAGGGCGAAGTCGTTGCCGATCTTGCGCGCGAGCCCCACGCCCTGGCCCTCGGGCAGGTAGTGTCCCGGGCAGCGCGCGGTCGATCACGACGATCGTTCCATTGGGGTAGGCGAGCGCCGAGACGAGCGGCGCCTGGCCGAGCTCGCGCGAGGACGTCGCGGCCTCGCGCAGGCGGGCGCTCGAGGCCCGGTTGACCTCGTGGACGCGCGCGGGAGAGTCGGCGCGTGCGTTGAAGACGACGACGATCAGCGTGTCTCCCCGCGGCCCCTTCGGCGCGGAGCCGAGCGTGTCGAAGAGGCTTCGTCCCTCGCCGTAGGCCGGGATCACGAGGACGTGGCCGAAGGAGCCCTCCAGCCGCTCGGCGAGCGCGGACTCGGGCTCCGCGTGGCGGGAGAGGTACTGGGTGACGGGTTTCGTCGGAATCACGGATGGGAGCTTAACCTCGGGCCCGCTTCAATAGAGAGAAGCCCGAATCGGCAGCTCCGCCATCACCTTTGCTTCCACGTCGAGGAGCTCCTCCAGCCTTGCCGCGACCGCGTCGTCCGCAAAATACAGCCGCGCGAGCCCGATATAGAGCTCCTGGTGCCGCACCTCGGAGCGGGCGAGCTCGCGGTAGAACTCCTTGAGCGGGCCCGGCGGCAGTGCGGCGGCGACGAGGCCGAAGCGCTCGCAGCCCCGCGCCTCGACGATGCCGGCGGTCAGGAGGCGGTCGAGGAAGTAGGCGTCGCTGCCCTCCCGGAACTGCTTGCGGAGGCGTTGCAGGTAGGCGCTGCGCGTGTCCGGGCCGAGGGTGAGGCCTCGCTGGCGGATGTGCGCCTGCACGGATCCGAAGTGCTGCAGCTCTTCGATCGCGAGCGCGATGCACCGTTCCACGAGCTCCTCCCGGTCGGGGTAGTGCGCGACGAGTGCCATGGCCGAGGACGAGGCTTTTCGCTCGTTCGCCGCATGGTCGAGCAGGAACGCGTCGAGGTCCGCGAGCACGGCCGCCGTCCACGCGGGCGGCGTCGGCGCCGTCAACCGCATCAGCCCCCGCTGACGGCAGGCAGGATCGCGATCTCGCAGCCCTCGGGCACCCGGGCCCGCGAGGCCGCCGGCGTCGCGGATGTTGGTCTCCGCCACGAAGACGTTGACGTGGGGACGCACGTCGCCCTGCTCGGTCAGGATCCGATCGGAGAGCCCGGGGTAGAGGGCCCCGAGCGCGGCGAGGGCTTCGGCCACGGTCGCGGGGGAGGCGTCGAGCGCGACCGCCGGGCGGCCGCCCGAAAAGGGCTGCAGCGGGCCCGGGATCAGGAATCGCACGGCCATCAGGCCGCCCGGCGCAGCCGATTCCCGGCGCGGCGCGCGACGTTCGGGCGCGGAGCCTTCTTTCGCGCGCGGACGTTTTCCGCCAGGCCGGCCTTGACGCAGACGATCGGGGGCAGCCCCTCGCGCAGGAGCTCCCACGTGCGCCCCTCGTCGCGCGAGCCGTAGAGCTTGCCGCTGCGCGTGCCGAAGTAGACGCCGGCCGGATCGAAGCCGTCCACGGCCATCCCGTCGCGCACGACCGTCTCGAGCGCGTCCTTCTGGGGAAGGCCGCGCGTCATCGCCTGCCAGGATGCGCCGGCATCGCGGGTCCGGTAGACGCGCAGCTTGCCGTCGGGCGTGCAGCGGAAGCCGTCCGAGTGCAGCGGCACGATGAAGGCGGTATCGGGATCCCGGGGGTGGATTCCCAGGCAGAAGCCGAAGTCCGACGGCACGCCGTTGGCCACGTCCTTCCAGGAGTCGCCGCCATCGTCGGAGCGGTAGAGGCCCCAGTGATTCTGGAGGAAGAGGCGGCCGGGCCGCGCCGGGTGGTGCACGATCTTGTGCACGCACTGGCCGAACTCGGGGTGCTTGTCCGGCATGAACTCGGCGCGCACGCCCTGGTTCCTGGGGCTCCAGGACCGACCCCCGTCGTCGGAGCGGTAGACGCCCCCGGTCGAGCTCGCAACGGTCAGGCGGCCCGACCGCGTCGGATCCACGAGCACCGTGTGGAGGCAGAGGCCGCCGCCGCCCGGCATCCACTTGGCGCGGTGGGGGTGGTTCCAGAGCCCGTCGTTCAGGCTCCAGGTCTTTCCCGCGTCGCGCGACTGGAAGAGCGCCGACGGCTCGACGCCGCAGTAGAGCGTGTCGGGCTCGTCGGCGCGGCCCGGGGCGATCTGCCAGATGTTCTTCAACGCCGCGCCCGAGGCCTCGGGAAAGCGGACGAGGGGAGTCTCGGGCCGCTGCCAGCTCTTGCCGAAGTCGTCGCTCCAGGAAAGCTCCGCGCCCCAGTGCATGCTCGACGGGGCGGCCCACAGGCGATGCCGCCCGGCCCGCGTGTCGAGGGCGGCTCCGTAGACCGAGGAGCCGGGGAAATGCGGGCCCGACATCTGCCAGCGGCGGCGCTTCGAATCCGAGCGCAGCAGAAAGAGGCCTTTCATCGTCCCGACCAGAAGCAGCGCGTCGCCGTCCCGGACGGCCAGGGGAGCGGGGCTCTTGAGCTTTTTGGCAGGCATGAGAGAAGTTTACGGGAAAAGGCGGCGGCTAGTTTCCCGCCAGCGCCAGCCAGCGCCCCCAGACCTCGTCCACCTGGCGCTGCAGGTCTTCGGGCGTGCCGTTGTTGACGATGATCTCGTGGGCCCGCCTGGCCGCCTCCTCGGGCGAAATCTGGGCGGCGACGCGCCGCCGCGCGTCCTCCTCGCTGCCGCCCTTGGCGACCCAGCGCCGGATGCGCTCCTCGACCGGCGCCACGACGAGCAGCACGCGGTCGTACTCCGACTCCGTGCCGGCCTCGAAGAGCAGCGACGCCTCGCAGACGGCGACCCTCGCGCCGGCCCACTCGGCCTGCGCGAAGTGCCGCTCGCGCTCTTCCCGGACGATCGGGTGGATGCGCGCCTCGAGGGCCCGGCGCTTGGCGGGATCGTGGAAGACGATCTCGGCGACGCGGGCCCGGTCGACCGCCCCCGCTCCGTCGAGGGCCGCATCGCCGAAGAGGTCGCGCGCCGCGTGGACCGCCGCACCCCCGGGATTGTAGAGCTCGCGCACGAGGGCGTCCGAGTCGAAAATCGCCGCCCCGCGTTCGGCCAGCAGGTGCGCGACCGTGGATTTTCCCGACGCCAGACCCCCGGTGAGTCCTGCACGCAGCATGGTTTGCCCTTCCATCGGCCGGTCAGCGGCTCCCGCCGCCGACGACCTGGCCGCCCTTCATCACCCAGTCGATCTTCGATAGCGCCGCGACGTTCGCCAGGGGGTCGCCCGGGACGGCGACGAGATCCGCGTACGCGCCCTTCTCGATCGTGCCGATCTGTCCTGACATGCCGAGCAATTCCGCCGCGTTCGTCGTCGCCGTCCGGATCGCCTCGATCGGCGTCATGCCGAGGGCGACCTCGTACCCGAATTCCTCGGCCTGGTTGATCTCGGTCCACGGGAATCCGCCCGCGTCCGTGCCGAAGACGATCTTCACTCCGGCCTTGCGGCAATTCTCGAACGAGCGGGCCTGGATCTTTGCGGACTCGGCGCAGATCGCGCAGCCGGCCGCGGCCCGCGGTCCCGAGACGTAGTGGACGACGGTGAGCGTCGGGCAGAAGGCGATTCCCTTCTTCGCCATCTCGGCCGCCATCTCCGGGCGGATCGAGTCGCCGTGCTCGATCGAGTCGACTCCCGCGGCCACCGCCAGTCGCAGCCCGCTGTCGGAACGGGCGTGCGCGGCGACCTTCACGCCGTGGGCGTGCGCTTCGGACACGACCGCCTCGATCTCCTCCTTCGTCCAGTTGGGCGGAGAGTCGACGTAGCCGTCGGCGGTGAGCCGGAGTCCCCCGGTGTTCGCGTAGACCTTGACCCAGTCCGTCCCGTAGGAAAGCTGCTCGCGCACGGCCTTGCGGCAGCCGTCGGCGCCGTCGCAGACCATGACGCCGCTCGGGAACTTCCAGTCGGGACGGAAGTGCGTGATGGGATAGGAGCCCGTCGTCGAAAGGGCAGGCCCGACCACCTTCAGCCGCGGTCCCGGCACGACGCCCTCGTTGACGGCGTCCCGGATGGCCACGTCGTCGTAGCCCGCGCCCTCGGTCTCGAGGTCGCGAAGCGTGGTGAAGCCGTGGCCGAGGCCGATCTGCATGGCCCGTACGGCCCGCACGACCCGGTGCGCCGGGTACTCCCTGAGGATCTGCTCGTCGTACTCGGCCGAGGTGGCGTCGCCCTGGAGGAGGATGTGCGTGTGCGCGTCGATGAGGCCGGGCATCAGGACGCGATCGCCGAGGTCGATCACGGTCGCGCCGGCCGGCACGGCGGTGCCGATGCTCTCGATCCGGTCGCCGGCGACCACGACGACGGGGTGGTCCACGTAGCGGCCCGACTTGACGTCGAGCAGGCGGCCTGCCCGGATGGCGATCGGCGGTTTGGCGGGCGGCTCGGCGGCCGGCGCGAGCGACGCGCCGAGGGCGACGACTGCCAGAGCTGCCGGAGATGGGTCCTTTTTTCACGATGCCCCCTCTTTGCGGGAAGACTATCCCGGCGCCCGCGAAAAAAAGACCGGCTCTCCCCTAAACAATCTACAGGAAGGCCCGTAGACTCCTGTAGAGAGCCGAGAGGAGGGCCGATGACCCCGTCCCGGAGCGATCTCTTGCAGGGGACCCTGGACGTCCTGATCCTGAAGACCCTTTCGCCGGGGGCGATGCACGGCTGGGGCATCTCGCAGCGGATCCAGCAGCTCTCGCGAGGACGTCCTGGCCGTCAACCAGGGCTCGCTCTATCCGGCCCTCCACCGCCTCGAGCTGAAGGGCTGGATCGAGGCCGAGTGGGGCAGCTCCGAGAACAACCGGAAGGCGCGGTTCTACAACCTGACGCGCGCGGGCCGCCGGCAGCTCGCCGAGGAGACCGAGAGCTGGGAACGCTTCGCGGCCGCCGTCGGGCGCGTGCTCGCGGCGACTTAGGAGGAGCCATGCTGAAGAAGATCGCGGGCAGCATCGCGTCCCTTTTCGGCTCCGGCCGCAAGGAGCGCGAGCTCGACGAGGAGCTCGCCTTCCACATCGACAGGGAAACCGAGGAGAACGTGCGCCGCGGCATGGATCGCGCCGAAGCCCGCCGCGCGGCGCTCGTGCGCTTCGGCGGCGTCGCAAAGACGAAGGACGAGGCGCGCGACGAGAGCCGCGCCGTGTGGCTCGAGACGACCCTGCAGGACGTGCGCTACGGCCTGCGGTCGCTGCGCAGGAACCCGGGTTACGCCGCCGCCGCGATCCTGACGCTCGCCCTCGGCATCGGCGCGAACACGGCGATCTTCTCGGTCGTCCACGGCGTGCTCCTCCAGTCGCTGCCCTACGGCGGCGGCGACCGGCTCGTGCGGCTGCGGGTCGACGCTCCCGGAGCCGGGATCCAGGACGGCCAATTCTCGCCGCTGGAGATCACCGACCTGCGCGAGCGCACGCACACCCTCGCGGCGGTGGCGGAGTACCACTCGATGTGGTTCGTGCTCCTCGGGCGGCCGGAGCCCGAGCGCGTTCAGACGGGCGTCGTGTCGGCGAACTTCTTCGACCTGCTCGGCGTGCGCCCGATCCTCGGGCGCACGTTCCTGCCGGGCGAAGACAAGCACGGCGCCGAGGCCGTCCTCGTCCTGTCCCACGACTACTGGATGCGCGTCCTTCGGCGGCGATCCGGCGGTCGTCGGGCGCGTGTTCCAGATGAACGACCGTCCGCACACGGTCATCGGCGTCCTTCCGCCGATTCCGGGCTACCCGCAGGACAACGACGTCTACATGCCGACGTCGGCCTGCCCGTTCCGCTCGGACTCCGCAGATGGAAACCGACCGGGACAGCGGCATGCTCCGCGCGTTCGGCCGCCTGAAGCCGGGCGCCGGCATTCCAGAAGCCGGCCGCGACCTCGACGACCTCGCGGCGCAGCTTGACCCACGACTATCCCAAGAGCTATCCGACGGCGTCCCACCTGGCGCTCGCGCCGCTTGCCGCTGTCCGAGGAGCTCACGCGCAACGCGCCGGCCGACGTTTCTGCTCCTGTTCGGCACGGTCGGCCTCGTGCTGCTGCTCGCGTGCGCCAACGTCGCCAACCTGATGCTCGCGCGGCTGACCCGACGCCAGCAGGAGCTGGCGTTGCGCTCGGCGCTCGGCGCGGGCAGAGGCCGGCTCGCGCGCCAGTTGCTCACCGAGAGCGTCCTGCTCGCGCTCGCGGGCGGGGCCCTCGGCCTCGTCGTTGCGGCGGCAGGCCAGAGAATGCTGGTGCACTTCGCCGAGCGCTTCACGCCGCGCGCGTCCGAGATCGGGATCAGCGTGCCCGTGCTGCTCTTTTCGCTCGCGGTCTCGGTGCTCGTCGGGATCGTGCTCGGCCTCATTCCGGCCCTGGCTCCCCGGCGCGCGCTCACGCTGTCGCTCCAGGAAGGCCGGGAGCGCACGACGGCGGGCGCGGGGCGCCTGAGGGCTCGCAATCTCCTCATCGTGGCGCAGGTCGCGATCTCCTTCGTCCTGCTCGCCGGGGCCGGGCTCATGCTGCGCACGCTCTGGAAGCTCTCCACGCGTGGATCCCGGGTTCCGGACCGAGCGGGTGCTGACCTCGCGCCTCGACCTCAACTTCACGCGCTACAAGACCGAGGAGGACCAGCGGACTTTCCACCGGCGCCTGCTCGAGCGCCTGGCGGCCGAGCCCGGCGTCCTGTCCGTGGCGCTTTCCGGGACCATTCCGCTGAACGAGGGCGGCCGCGCCAACAACGGCCGCTTCCAGATCGAGGGCCGCCCTCCCGTCGCGGCCGACGCGATGCCCCGGGCCGACTTCCAGCACGTCACGCCGGACTACTTCCGCACGATCGGCGTGCCGATCCTGCGGGGCCGGAGCCTCGAGGCCGCCGATCGTGCCGGCGCGGCGACCGTCGCCGTCATCAACCAGTCGATGGCGCGGCACCTCTGGCCCTCGGAGGACCCGGTCGGCCGGCGCATCCGGCTCGGGAGCCGCGGCCCGGCGGAACCTCCGGTGTTGACGATCGTCGGCGTCGTCGGGGACGTGCGCCAGTACGGCCTCGGCCGATCCTCCGGTCGACCAGGTCTTCGTTTCCGCTCGACCAGTACCCGTGGCTGTCGACGACGTGCCTCCTGCGGACCTCCGCCGAGCCCGCGCGCATGGAGCGGGTCATGCGCGCCGCCGTGCATGCGCGTCGGCCCGGACCAGCCCGTGGACCGCTTCCGCACGCTCGAGCAGGTGCACGCCGGCGCGCTCGACACGCCGCGGCTGACGGCGATCCTGCTCGTCGCTGTTCGCCGGTCTCGCCCTCGTGATCACGGCAACCGGCATCGCGGGCGTCATCGCGTTCTCGGTCGGGCAACGCCGGCGCGAGTTCGGCATCCGGATGGCTCTCGGGGCGCTTCCCTCGAGCGTGCAGCGGATGGTGCTCGGCCAGGGGATGCGACCCGTGTTCGGGGGGCTCGCCCTCGGCCTGGCGGGCGCGATCGTGGTGACGCGGCTCTGGGCAAGCCTGCTCTACGAGGTGTCGCCGACGGACCCGCCGACCTACTTCGTCGTGGCGTTCGTGCTCGGCGCGGTCGCGGTCGTGTCGTGCTTCGTGCCGGCCCGGAGGGCGACGGCGGTGGATCCGATGGTGGCGCTGCGGGGGTAGCCGTTGAACGGCGAGAGAGGTTCTCGGTTCCCGTGACCGTCGCGCGCGCCGCGAACGCCCGAAACTCGCGGTACCCTGATTCCGTAGGAAGGCGGGAGGGCGGATGGCCAGGTTCGCGATCACGATCAACGGGCGCACGCAATCCATCGAGGCGGCCGACCCCGACATGCCGCTGCTCTGGGTGCTGCGCGACACGCTCGGCCTGACCGGCACCAAGTACGGCTGCGGCGCCGGGGCGTGCGGCGCCTGCACGGTCCACGTCGACGGAGAGGCGATGCGGTCCTGCCAGGTCCCCATCCGGGCCGCCGCGGGGCGCAGGGTCACGACGATCGAGGGGCTTTCCGAGGAGGGCCGGCATCCGTGTCAGCTGGCCTGGCTCGCGGAGGACGTGGCCCAGTGCGGCTATTGCCAGCCGGGAATGATCATGACGGCGGCGGCGCTCGTCGGCGGCAGCAAGCCGGCGGGGCAGGCCGACGTCGAGGCCGCCCTGTCGGCGCACATCTGCCGCTGCGGGACGTATGGGCGAATGCAGCGCGCGGTCGCGCGGGCTGTGGCCGGAGGGACGACGCGATGAGCGCGACCCGGCGGCAGTTTCTGTGGAATGGCGCGCTCGGCGCGGCGGCGCTCGTCGTGCCGATCCGGCTTCTCGGGCAGGCGGCGGCGAGGCCCGGCGCGGCGCGCCTGGCTCCGAACCAATGGGTGCGCATCGGCGCGGATGGGCGCACCGTCGTCGTGATCGGCCACTCGGAGATGGGCCAGGGGACACGGACGTCGCTCGCGATGATCCTCGCCGAGGAGCTCGACGCCGACTGGAAGAGCATCGCCGTCGAGCAGGCCTCTCCCGGGCCCGACTACAAGGACCTGGGAACAGGGGGCAGCGACAGCGTCACGTCGTCCTGGCAGCCGTTGCGCGAGGCCGGCGCCGCCGCGCGCGAGATGCTCGTCGAGGCGGCGGCGAAGGCGTGGGGCGTGCCGGCGGCGTCCTGCCGCGCGGAGATGGGCGCCGTGGTGCACGCGGCCTCGGGGCGCAGAACGCCATACGGCGAGCTCGTCGCCGCGGCGGGGGCCCTTCCGGTGCCGAAACAGCCGCGCTTGAAGGATGCGAAGGACTTCCGGCTCGTCGGAACCCGCGTCCCGCGGATCGACGGCCCGGGCATTGTCTCGGGCCGCGCCGTCTACGGGATCGACACGCGCGTGCCGGGCATGCTCTACGCGGCCCTCGCGGTGTGCCCGGTCAAGGGAGGCCGGCTCGTCCGGCACGATGCCGCGAAGGCGAGGGCCGTTGCCGGCGTGCGCGACGTCGTCCCGATCGACGGCGGCGTCGCGGTCCTCGCCGAGGACACGTTTGCCGCGCTCACGGGTCGGGACGCCCTCGGCGCGGTCTGGGACGACGGCCCGAACGGCACGCTCACGACCGACGAGCTGTGGGCCCGCATCGACCGTGCCGCGCAGTCGCCCGGCCGTTCGACCCGGACGTCCGGCGACGCGGGCGCGGCCATCGCCGCCGCGGCGACGCGCCTGTCGGCGACCTACCGGACGCCGTTCCAGGCGCATGCGACGCTCGAGCCCGGGAACACCATCGCGAGGGTCGATGGAGGCGCCTGCGAAATCTGGTCGCCCACCCAGAGCCCGGATCGCGTCCGGACGCAGGCGGCCAGGCTCCTCGGCATCGCGCCCGAGAAGGTGACGGTGCACGTGACGCTGATCGGCGGCGGATTCGGCCGCCGCCTCGGCGCGGACTATGCCCTCGAGGCGGTCACGGTGGCGCGCGCCGCGAAGCGGCCGGTGCAGGTCGTCTGGTCGCGCGCCGACGACTTTCTGCGCGACCGCGTGCATCCGGCGGCCCGCGTCGATCTGGCCGCCGGCCTCGACGCTTCCGGACGGCTGGTCGCATGGACGCATTCCGCGACGACTTTCCACCTCTCGATGTTCGGAGAGTTCGATCCCAACGAGGACCCGGACGGCAACCCGTGGGGAGGCTGTGACAATCCGTACGACATTCCGAACCTGGCCATCGGCTGGAACGAGATCGAATCGCCGATCCACACCGGCGCGTGGCGTGCGGTGTACTACCCGGCCAACGTCTTCGCGCGCGAATGTTTCCTGGACGAAATCGCGGGCAAGTCCGGCAAGGACCCTCTGGCGCTGCGGCTCGCGCTCCTGTCCGGGCCCTCGCCGTTCACGTACGGAAAGCGCAAAGTGGATCGTGCCGGGTTGGCGCGCGTGCTGAAGGTTGCGGCAGAGAAGTCCGGCTGGGGATCGGCCCCCCCGCGCCGCGACGGGCGAAGGTCGGGCCGGGGACTCGCCTGCAACATCTACCACGGCAGCACGCTGATCGCGCAGGTCGCCGACGTGTCGGTTGGAAGCAGGGGCGACGTCCAGGTGCACCGCGTGGTGACGGCGGTCGACTGCGGCCAGGTCGTCAACCTCTCCGGGGTCGAAGGCCAGGTCGAGAGCGGCGTGATCTGGGGACTGTCCTACGCGATGAAGGGCGAAGTCACGATCGCGGCCGGCCGCGTCGCAGAGACGAGCTTCGCGGCCTACCCGGTGCTGCGCATGGACGAGATGCCGAAGCTCGAGACTTACACGGTCCCGGGCAATCCGGCGCCGTACGGGATGGGCGAGATGCCGGTGCCCTGCGTGGCTCCCGCGGTCGCGAACGCGATTGCCGGTGCGACGGGTAAGCGCGTCCGCCGGCTCCCGATCCGCGCGGCCGACGTGGTCTAACCGTCGGATCCCTCGCTGGCTCGAGACCCGGGTTTTTCCCTTACGACGCCCGCGAGATGGCCACGGGATCCCCGGAGTCCGCGGCCGCCTTCCTGCGCGCGGCGATGTGCGCCAGGGTGAGTGGAAGCCGGATCCGGACGTCGCAGCCGCCTTCCGGCGCCGGGACGAGCTCCAGAAGGTGCGCTCCCGGATACAGGGCCTCGAGCCGGCGGCGCGTGTTGCGCAGGCCGATCCCGTTCGACTCGTCGTGGTCGTCGCTCGGCCCGGGCCCGTTGTCGCGCAGGCGGATGGCGAGCTGCCCCCGCTCGGCCCGCGCCATGATCGAAATACGGCCCCGCCCCGCGCGCCCCGCGAGGCCGTGCTTGATCGCGTTCTCGACGAGGGGCTGCAGCAGGAAGCTCGGGACGCTCGCCGCCGCCACGGCCGGCTCGATCGCAATCTCGACCTCGAGGCGGTCGCGGAAGCGGACCTTTTCGATCGAGAGGTACTTCTCGAGGATCGCGATCTCTTCCTCGAGCGTGACGAGCGGCGTCTCCTCCGACCGCAGGGAGAGGCGCAGGAGATCTCCGAGGCGCACGACCATCTGGCGCGCGCGCTCCGGGTCCCTGCCGATGAGGGGCAGGACGCTGTTGAGCGTGTTGAAGAGAAAGTGCGGCCGCAGCTGGAACTGCAGGGCGTCGAGCTGCGCTTCGACGAGCGCGGTGCGCAGGCGTTCGCGGGCCTCGAAGCGCCGGACGCGGAGCCGGTAGCCGAGCGCGGCGGCCAATGCCGCGGCCAGGAGGGCGGACGCACGGAACCAGGCCGTCTCGTAGAAGTGGCGGGCGAGCGCGATGTCGCAGGAGGCCGCGGTCCGGCTCCACACGCCGTCCTCGTTGGCGGCCAGGACCTGGAAGCGGTAATGACCGGGAGGCAGGTTCGTGTAGTACGCGGTGCGTCTGGGCCCGGCGTCCACCCAGTCGCGTTCGAAGCCCTCGAGACGGTAGCGGAAGCGGACCGCCTGCGGGTTGCGGAAAGAGAGGCCGGTGTACCCGAACTCGAGCTTGTCCGTACCCGGCGGCATGCGGAGCCCGCCCGACGGGTCGAGCCGGGCCCCTCCGGCCACGACCTGCTCGATGACGACCGCGGGTGCGACCGTGTTGAGCGCGATGCGCGCGGGATCGGCCATGGCGAGGCCCTTGACCGTCGCGAACCAGAGGCGCCCGTCGCGGCTTCTCCAGGCGCCGTGCTGCGTCCCGTTGCACTCGGCCGGGATGATGCGGGTCGCCGTCGTGAACGTGGCGCGGTCATTGATGTGGCCGGGCGCGCTGGCCGCGGCCGCGAGCTCGGCGAGCGAGACGCGGAAGACCCCGCGATTGCTCGTCAGCCACAGATAGCCGCGGCCGTCCTCGAGGACCTTCTGCGCGGCGTCGTGGAAGACGCCTTCCTTCTGACGGTAGGTCGTGAAGCGGCTCTCCCGGTAGCGGCTGAGCCCGCCGCGCGTGGCGAACCAGTACGTTCCGTCGGCGTCCTGGTACACCGACATGACGACGTCGTGGGGCAGCCCGTCCTTCGTCGTGAAGGTCCGGAACTTGCCGTCGGCGAATCGGCTGACGCCGCCGCCGAAGGTGCTGATCCAGATCGCGCCCGCTCGGTCTTCGAAGAGCGAGAAGATCGCGTCGGACGCAAGCCCGTCCCGGGCACGGTACGTGACGAACCGGCCGCCCTCGAAGCGGTTCAATCCGGCGGCCATCGTCCCGGCCCAGACGACGCCCCTGCGGTCGACGAGGAGCGACGCGATCGCGTTGCCGGAAAGCCCGTCGGCCATGGTGTAGCGCTTCTGCGTCCGGCCCTCGAGCCGCACGAGGCCGGCGCCGCGCGTTCCGATCCAGAGCGCCCCGTCCGGGCCCTCGGTGATCGCCTGGATCGAGGCGCCGAGCTTGGCGAATCGCTCGAACCGCTCCCTGCCCGGCGCGCGGCGGTTCAGGACGCCGTCGGCCGTGCCGGCCCACAGGTTCCCGCGGCTGTCCTCGAACACCGACCACAGCTTGTCCTCCGAGAGTCCCTCGCGCTCCGTGTGCATGGTCATGCGCTGCGCCTGGACGCGGTCGAGCCCGCCATCCGAGGTGCCAACCCAGAGGCTGCCTTCGCGGTCTTCGGCCAGCGCGAGAACGCGGTCACTCGACAGGCCATCGGATGCGCCGTGACGCAGGAAACGCCCCTCGCGAAACCGGAAAATGCCGCCGTCGGTGCCGAGCCAGAGATTCCCGTCTCCGTCGCGATGGAGCGCCCGGACGAGCGTGTTCGTGAGCCCGGCGGCCTCGCCGTAGAGCGCGGTGGAGAATCCGTCGACGTGGGCAAGTCCGCGGCCCGTCCCGACCCACATCCCGCCTTCGGGATCGGGCAGGATCGCCAGCGCGGCTCCGGGAAATCCGTCGGCCACGGTCCACGCGGCGAACTTCTCTCCGTCCAGGCGCGCCGCACCCCACAGCCCGCCAACCCAGACACGGCCCTCCGAGTCCTCTCCGATCGAACGGACCCACGGTCCGGGCAGCCCGTCGCAGTCGGTAAAGGTCCTCACCGATCCGGCCGTGATGCGCGTCGCGCCGAGATTCGTCCCGGCCCAGAGCGCGCCGCGCGAATCCTCGAAAAGCGCGCCGACCTGGGCACGGTCGATGCCACCCGCGGAGAAGGCCTCGAACTGCCTCCCGCGCATGCGGACGAGTCCGCTCACCGTGCCGATCCAGAGCGAGCCGTCGCGGGTCTCGGCCAGCGCCTGGACCCAGTCGTCCGAGAGGGCGGGCGTGTTGCGCGTGTCGAAGATCGTGAACCGCACCCCGTCGAATCGCACGAGGCCTTCCTGCGTGCCGAGCCAAAGGTATCCGTCCCGCGTCTGGACGATGGCGGTCACCGAGTTCTGCGGAAGGCCGGAGTCGCTCGTCCACACGTCGTGCCCGTACTGGGACGGCGGAATCGCCGGGTCCAGGCCGGGAGCGGTCCCGGCGCAGAACGCCAGGGCGAGCGCGGTCGTGGGAAGCCGGACGCCGCTGAAGCGCACGAAGGCAGGAGACCGCGAGTGGGGCCCGTCCTCCAATAGTCCCGGGACCAAAGGCCTCTGGCCGAGGACGAACGGTCACGGGGTCAGGTCTGGATTCTTCGGAGTTTGCGCCCTGTCAACGGAAGTCCGAAGATTTCAGACCTGACCCCAGGGCAGGCGCAGCCAGGCGATGCAGCCGCGATGGCCCTGGCGGTTTTCGAGCGTCAGCGTGCCGCCGTGCGCTTCCGCGATCTGCCGGGAGAGCACGAGCCCGATGCCAGAGCCGCCGGGCTTCGTCGTGAAAAACGGGACGAAGAGGTTCGTCGTGTTCGGAAGCCCCGGCCCGTCATCGGCGATCCAGATCTCGAGTCGCCGGCCCGCGCGCTTCCAGCCGAGGGCGACGCCGCCGTGGGTCTCGAGGGCGGCGTCGGTGGCATTGCGGACGAGGTTGATCAGGAGCTGTTCGAGTTGATCGGAGTCCGCCTGGATGGTGACCGGGGGCCCGGGGATCACTCCGACCGGGAGCCTGGTTTCGAGGCTCGCCGCGCGGCGCACGATCGCGTCCACCGCCACGGGGCCGAGGCGCGGCGGCGGAAGGCGCGCGAGCCTGGCGTACGCGGTCGTGAATCGGGAGAGTGCCTCCGCCCGGGACGCGATGATCGAGAGGCCCTGCTGCAGGTCCGCGCGCCAGTCGGCGGGCGGCTCGGCTGCCGCGGAGAGCTTCTGCAGGCTGCCCGCGATCGACTGGATCGGGGCCAGCGAGTTGTTCAGCTCGTGGCCGAGCACGCGGATGAGCCGCTGCCACGCCTGCCGCTCCTCTTCGCGCAGCGGCCGGCTCACGTCGGCGAGCACCAGCAGCCGATGCGGCGCGCCGCCCTGCCGGAACACGCTGCGGCGGATCTCCCACCGGCCCGAGCCGCCGGGAAACCCGGCCTCGAGGATCTGCGGAGCGCCGTCCTCGAGAAACGCCGCGAGTCCCAGCTCCTCCGCGCGCCGCCCGCGCAGGCGCGGCTCGGGCTGGCCGAGGAGCCGTTCTCCGAACCGGTTGACGAGCTGGAGGGCGCCCTCGCCGTCGAACGCGAAGACCGCGACCGCGATCTCTTCCATGACCCGCGAGAGCAGGGCCGTCGCCTCGATCGCGCCGAGGCGCTGCTCGCGCAGGGTCTCGGCGAGGGCGTTGACCTCGATCAGCACCTCGCCGAGCGGGTCGTCGCCCCGCGCCCCGCGCGCCCGGATCGAGAAGTCCTCCTCGCGCATCGCGGCCAGCAGGTTCGAGACCGTCTGGAGCGGCCGGACGACCTGCTCGCGCAGGGCCCGGGTGAACGCGAGCCACGCGACGACGACCACCGCGGTCAGGGTCCAGCGGAGCCTCGAGCTGTAGTCGCCCGTCCAGAGAATGCCGAGCGCCGTGACCACGGCCGGCAGTGCCGCGCCGAGCGCGTAGAGGACGATCCGCCGATCGTGCGCCAGCGGTTTCACGCTCGGCTAGCCGTGCTTTTCCAGCCGCCGGTAGAGCGCGCTGCGGGAGATCCCGAGCGCTTTCGCGGCCTGGCTGACGTTGCCCCCGAAGCGCTCCATCGCCTTGCGCACGAGCAGGCCCTCCACCTCCTCGAGGGAGAGGTCCTCGAGGCGCCCCGGCTCGCCGCCCCGCCGCAGGGCGAGGTCCGCCGGCCGGATCCGGTCGCCGGCCGCCATGAGCACGGCCCGCTCGATGGCGTGGTCGAGCTCGCGGACGTTGCCCGGCCAGGGATGGGCCAGGAGCGCGTCGAGCGCGGCGCTGTCGAAACCGGCAAGATTCTTCCGGTAGCGGCGGGCGTAGATCTCGAGGAAGTGCTGCGCCAGCTGCGGGATGTCCTCGCGCCGCTCGCGCAGCGGCGGGACGTGGATCTCGATCGTGTTGAGCCGGAAGAGCAGGTCCTGGCGGAAGCGCCCGGCCGCGACTTCCGCCCGGAGGTCGGCGTTGGTCGCCGAGATGATCCGCACGTCCGCGCGGATGGTGCGCGACGATCCGACCCGCTCGAACTCGCCCGTCTCGAGCACGCGCAGGAGCTTGGCCTGCTGCGAGGCCGGCACGTTGCCGATCTCGTCGAGCAAGAGCGTGCCGCCGTGGGCGAGCTCGAACCGGCCGACCCGGTCGGAGCGGGCGTCGGTGAAGGCGCCCTTGACGTGGCCGAAGAGCTCGCTCTCGAAAACGCCCTCGGAGATCCCGCCGGCGTTGAGCGTGACGAACGGCTTGCCCGAGCGCGGCGAGGCCGCGTGGAGGGCGCGCGCCACGAGCGCCTTGCCGCTGCCGTTTTCGCCGGTGACGAGCACGTTGGCGTCCGACGGGCCGACGCGCGCGATCACGTCGAGCACCGGCCGCATCGCGGCCGACCCGGCAATCATCGCGGTCTCCGCGTCGTGCCGCAGGATCCGGTTCTCGGCCTCGAGCCGTTCTCCCCGCCGCAGCGCACGGCCCAGCGCGATCTGCGTGCGCAGCGTCGTCAGCAGGCGCGCGTTGTCCCAGGGCTTCTGCACGAAATCGCGCGCGCCGCGCCGCATCGCCTCGACGGCGAGATCGACCGTGCCCCAGGCCGTCATCACGATGACCGGAAGATGGGCATCGAGCTCGCGAACGCGGGCGAGCAGGTCGAGCCCCTCTTCGCCCGACGTCGTGTCGCGGGCGTAGTTCAGGTCGATCAGCGCGGCGTCGAAGTCGCGCGCCTCGAGCGCGGCGAGCGCGGCCGCGGGCGAGGAAGCGGTCTCGCACTCGAGGCCTTCGCCCTTCAAGAGCAGGCGCAGCGCCTCGAGCACGTCCTTCTGGTCGTCCGCGACGAGGATGCGCCCGGCGCCCTTCACGGCGCCAGACCCGGGAAGCGATGGCCGGCCGCGGACAGCGCCGCGACCGCGCGGTCGAGCGTGTCCTGCTTCACGAGGACGTAGTCCGTGTCGTAGGTCGACATCGCGAAGATCGAGACGCCGGCCGCGGCCAGGGGCGACGCGAGGGCCGCGAGGATCCCCGTCAGGGCGAAATCGAGCGTGCCGTCGACCGCGATCGCGCGCCAGCCGCGGTTGGCGGTGACCGCGGCCGGAACGGTCGCCTCGCGGCAGACGATCGAGAGCTCCGAGGGCGTCCGGGTCACGGCGCGAAAGTCCCCGGCGCGCGCCCACGCCGGCAGCGCGTCGTCGGGCCCGAGGCGGCACACCGCGAGCGTATCGGGCAGGACCGAAAGCGTGAGCGGCTGCACTGGCCTACTTGGGCCGGAAGTCGAGCGCCGCCGAGTTCATGCAGTAGCGCAGGCCCGTGGGCTCGGGGCCGTCGTCGAAGACGTGCCCGAGGTGCGAGTCGCAGCGCCGGCAGAGCACCTCCGTGCGGGCCATGTAGGCGCTGCCGTCTTCGTGGGTCTTCACGCTCGTCTCTGCGGAGGGCGTCGAGAAGCTCGGCCAGCCGGTTTCCGAGTCGAACTTTGCGGCCGAGTCGAAGAGCGGGTTGCCGCAGGCCGCACAGGCGTAAACGCCCGGGGCGTGGTGGTTCCAGTACTTGCCCGTGAAGGCGCGCTCGGTCCCTTTCTGCCGGAGGATCCGATACTGCTCCGGAGTCAGCCCCGCGCGCCACTCGTCGTCGGTCTTCTCGACGCGGCCGGCTTTGTCCTCGACCACGGCCGGAATCTACCATTAACGGACCGGTGTCCTCGGACCGACTGCTAGTCGCTGCGCAGAGCGTCCAGGGGATCGATCCGCGCCGCGCGGTGCGCGGGCAGGTATCCGGCGAGCAGGGCCACCGCGGCCATCAGCAGCAGGCCGAAGGCGAACACGCGGCACGTCCGAGGCATGGACGCCGAAGAGGATCGATTCCACGACCCGCGCCACGGCGTAGGCGACGGGCAGGCCGATCACGGCGCCGACGAGCACGAACCGCACGACCTCGCCGAGGATCAGGCGGCGCACGGCCGCCGGATCGGCGCCGAGGGCCATGCGCACGCCGATCTCCTGCCGGCGCTGCGCCACGGCGAAGGCGAGGACGCCGTAGATCCCGATCGCGGCGAGCAGAGCGGCGAGGCTGCCGAACGCCACCGACAGCATCATGGTCAGCCGCTCGGTCAGCAGCGATTCCTTCAGCTGCGCGTTCAGGGTCTTCAGGTCGTCGACGGGCAACTGCGGATCGAGCCGCTTCACCGCGGCGCGCAGAGCCGATGCGAGCTGCGCCGGATCCTGTTCCGTGCGGACGTAGAAGTTGAGGTCTCCCAGGTGCGGGTTCTGCAGGTAGGGGAGATAGGCAAAGGGGTTCGGCTCCTCGCTGACCTGGGAGCCCTTGCTGTCGCGGACCACGCCGACGATTTCCGTGTCGGGTTTGTCGTCGGGTCCGCCGATCCCGATCCGCTGGCCGATGGCGCGCTTTCCGGGCAGCACCTTCTTCGCGAAGGTCTCGTTGACGACGCAGACCTTGGGCGCGTTGGCGTCGTCGGCCCAGGTGATCGCCCGCCCCTCGAGAAGCGGAATTCCGAGCGTGACGAAGTAGTCCGGCCCGATGCGGTTCATGCGGGAATGGGGAGCATCGGCCGTCTTGTCGGCGCCCTCCAGGATGACCCCGCTCCCCATGTCGTTGCCGCTCAACGTGCCGAGTTGCGCCGCGGTGACGGATCGAGCGCCGGGCAGCGCCTGGAGGTCTTCGGTCAGGCGGCGCGCGAACGCCGCTGTGCGCTCGGCGGTGTAGCCGTTCAGCTTCGGCGCGACGGAAAATCCGATGACGTTGTCCAACTTCAGGCCGAGCTCGACCCGGGAGAGGTTGCGCAGGCTCTGCGTGAAGAGGCCGGCCGCCACGAGCAGGACGAGCGTCAGGGCCACCTGGGCGATGACGAGACCATTGCGCAGGCGAAGGGCTTCGCGTCCCGGAGACGTGGCGCCGCGCCCCTGGCCGCGCAGCGTCCGCGCGGGATCCAGCCGCGCCGCCCGGTACGCGGGCCCGACGCCGAAGAGGATGCCCGCCACGAGCGAGCAGGGCGGCACCGAAGCGCGAGCACGCGCGGATCGATCTGGGCGCGCGATCTGGCGCAGGTCGGCGTCGGCGGGGAAGGCGGAGAGCAGCGCCGTTCAGGAGCCAGGCCGCGAGCAGGAGGCCGAGCGCCCCGCCGACGAACGGAGAAGACGAGGCATTCGACGATCGACTGGCGCAGCAGCTGCGCGCGGCTGGCCCCGATCGCCAGACGGATGCCGTACTCGCGCTGGCGGGCCGCGCCGCGGGCGGCCAGGAGGCCGGCCAGGTTCGAGCAGGCGATCAGGAGCACCAGGCCCACCATTCCCATCAGGGAGGCGAGCGGCGTTCCGACCCCTTGTTGAAGCGTGCGGCGCCCGCGCGCGCCGGAGAGAAGCTCGATCTTCCGGTTGAGGAACTCCTTCTTGCGCACGTCGCTCCAGCCGGTCATCCGCGGCAGGAGCTGCTCGAGCACCGGCCGGAAGGTCGCCGCGAGCTCGCGCTCGGCGGCCGACCGGGAGAGTCCTGGCTTCAGGCGCCCGACGATCTGCAGCCAGTAGTCCTTCGGATCGTCGAGGCCGTCCCAGAACGGCGTCATCTGCGGCTTCATCATCATCGGGACGAAGAGGTCCGCGCGCCGGCCGGCCTGGATGCCTTCGAAGGTTTTCGCCGAGACGCCGATGATCGTGAAGGACTCGCCGTTGACGATCACGGGCTTCCCGAGGATCGACGCATCCCCGCCGAATCGCCGCTGCCAGTAACCGTGAGAGATCACGGCGACCGGGTGCGCGCCCTTCGTCTGGTCGTCCGCGGGCGTCAGGACGCGGCCGAGCGCGGGCGGAACCCCGAGGACCCCGAAGTAGTTGCCGGTCACGAGCTCGCCGGACGCCCGTTCGGTCTCGCCCCTCGCGGCGATGCTCGCGGAGAAGGGCACTTCGCCGATCAGGCCCGCGAAGACCTTCGCCTGCTCGGCGAGGTCGTGGTACGTCGGATAGGAAAAGCAGAACGCGTCATCCCCGTCCGACGACGTGCGGCCCTGCTTGGGTCCGGGGGACCGCAGGAGCACGAGCTCGCCGGGGTTGACGACCGGGAGCGTGCGGATGAGGACTCGGTCGACGAGCGCGAAGATCGCCGCGTTGGCTCCGATCCCGAGGGCGAGCGTGGCCACGGCGACCGCCGAGAACGTCGGGCTCTTGGTGAAGGCCCGAAGGGCGTAACGCAGGTCCTGGAGCAAAGGCGACATCGATCTGTCCTCAGTCGTTCACGATCCAGCCGTCGCGCAGGCGCACGATCCGATTTCCGAACGTCGCGTTTTCCTCGGAGTGCGTCACCTGCACGATGGTGGTCCCCTCGTCGTTCAGCTTCTTGAAGAGGCGCATGATCTCGCGCCCCTGGTCCGAATGGAGGTTGCCGGTCGGCTCGTCGGCCAGCAGCAGCTTGGGCTTCGCGATGAGCGCCCGTGCCACGCCGACGAGCTGCTGCTGCCCGCCGGAGAGCTGGTTCGGGAAGAGGTCCTTCTTGCCCACCATCTGGAAGCGGTCGAGCGTGTCGGCGACGGTCGCGGCCCTTTCCGAGGCCTTGACGTTGCGGTAGGAGAGGGGGATGTCGAGGTTTTCGGCGACCGTCAGGTTGTCGAGCAGGTGGTACTGCTGGAACACGAAGCCGACGTGCTTCTTGCTGAGCTCGATGCGGTCCTTCGGCTTCATCGCGTGCACGTCCTGGTCGAGCAGCCGGTAGCCGCCCCGCCAGTCGTGGTCGAGCATTCCGAGGATCGCGAGCAGCGTGGACTTACCCGCGCCCGACGGGCCCATGATCGTCACGAACTCGCCTTCCGCGATCGCGAGGTCGATCCGGCGGAGCACGAAGGTCTCGCCGGCGCGCGTGGCATAGGACTTGTCGACGTTGGTCAGGGCGATCATGCGTGGTCCTTCAGTCGGCGCGCAGGGCGGCCACGGGATCGATCTTCGAGGCGCGGCGGGCCGGGAGCCACGCGGCCAGGAGGGCGCACAGGACGAGCAGCGCCGTCACGCCGCCGAAGGTGACGGGGTCCGACGGCGAGATGCCGTAGAGGAACCCGCGCAGCAGGCGCGCCGCGGCCGCTCCCAGAGCGATGCCGAGGGCGAGGCCGAGGGCCACGGGCCGCGCGCTCTGCGCGACAACGAGCGCGCGCACGTCCTGCGCCCGCGCTCCGAGCGCCATGCGGATGCCGATCTCGCGCGTGCGCCCTGTCACCGAGTAGGAGATCACGGCGTAGATCCCGACGGCCGCGAGCGTGAGCGAGAGCAGGCCGAAGAGGCCGAGCAGCGCGGAGCCGAGGCGCTGCGGCACCAGCTGTCCGGCGAGCTCCGTCGCGTACGGATGGATGTCGGCGACCGGCAGGGCTGCGTCGAGCTTTCGAATCTCCGCGCGCACGAGAGAACCCGGGTCCATGCGGGGATCTTGGCCGCGGACGACGAGCGTCATCGTCTGCAGGCCAGCGCTCGGCCCTCCCTGCGCCAGCGGCAGGTAGACCTGGGGAGTCGGTTCGTCGCGCAGGGATCCGGTGCGGAAGTTGCGGCTGACGCCGACGACCGTGCGCTCAGCGCCGGCGATCGTGATGCGGCGGCCGACCGCGCTCTCGGATGGCCAGTAACGTTTCGCCATCGCCTCGTTGAGGAGGGCGACCGGAGCCGAGGCCTCGCGGTCCAGCTGGTCGTCGAACTCGCGGCCCGCGGCGAGCGGGACCCCCATCGTGCGGAAGAAATCCGCGGCGACGAGATTGATCCCGGCCTCCGGCTGCTTTCCACCCGGCGCCGGGTGGCCCTCGATCGAGAAGGTTTCCACCCATTCGCCGCCGCCGAGGGGCACGAGGCCGGCCCAACTCGCCGTGCGCACGCCGGGGGAGGTGGCAACCCGCTGCCGCAAGTCGCGCAGGAAGGCTTCGGCGCGGTGAGGATCGTAGCGCTGAAGGCCGAGGTTCACGGAGGCGAGCGTCAGCCCGTGTGGCTGGAAGCCGACGTCGGTCGCCAGCGCGCGCTGGAGGCTGCGCCCGAGCAGGCCCGCGCCGACGAGCAGCAGCAGGCACAGCGAGACCTGGGCGACGAGGAGTCCAGCGCGTGCCGCCGATCGGGACGGGCCCGCGGCCCCGGGGGTCTTGAGGCTCGCGCCCACGGAGCGTCCCGACGCCTGCAGGGCTGGGAGAAGGCCGAAGGCGAGGCCGGTCGCGATCGAGAGCAGGAACGAGAAACCGAGCGCCCGCAGATCGAGCGCCGGCGCGAAGACCGCCAGGGAAAAGTCGCCGGGCAGCGGCATCTTCACGATGAGCCCGAGCGACCAGCTCGCGACGAGCAGGCCCGCGGCACCTCCGAGGGCCCCGAGCGCGATGCTCTCGGTGAGAAGCTGCCGCAGCAGGCGCGACCGGCTCGCGCCGAGCGCCTGGCGCACCGCGATTTCCCTGCGGCGGACGGCCGCGCGCGCGAGCAGGAGGTTGGCGAGGTTCGCGCAAGCGATGGAGAGCGCCACGCCGGCCGCCCCCACGAGCATCGCGAGAAAGCCCACCGGGTTGCCCGATTGACCGAACCCCGCGGCGTTGCGCAGCGTCGGCTGCAGCGTCACCTTCGCATCCGCGGGCGCATCGTCCGGAAACGTGGCGGCTTCCTGACGCGCAGCGACATCGACGGACGCCTGTGCCTGCGCGATCGACACGCCGGGCTTCAGGCGCCCGAAGACCGTCAGCCAGCCCCAGCCGCGCCGCTCCAGATCGAGCGTCCGGAACTCGCCCGTGGCCAGCCGCGGCCATGCGCCGATCGGGACCCAGAGCTCGGGCGCCACGCCGAATGCCGTTCCACGGAACCCCGCCGGCGCCACGCCGATCACGGTGAAAGGCGCGCCGTTCAACTGGATTGCCTTGCCGGCGATCGCGGGGTCGGACGCGAATCGGGTTTTCCAGAGCCCCGAGCCGAGCACGGCGAGGGCTTCTCCGGACATCTCGTCGGCCGCGGTGAAGAGACGCCCCGACGCCGGCCGGGCGCCGAGCACGTCGAAGTAGTTTCCGGATACGACGGCGCCGCGGATCCGCGAGGGGGCCGCGCCGCCCGAGAGGCTCATCTCCCGCTGCCGCCATGCCGCGAGCCCGTCGAAGCCCGGAGCCGTCGCTGTCGCGGACCGACCGGTACCAGGGGTAGGACGCGGTTTGCCCGGAGAGGTCCACGAGCGCTCCGGGCCGGTCGACGCCCGGCAGGGGATGCAGGACGACCGCGTCGATGAGGCTGAAGATCGCGGTGTTGGCGCCGATGCCGAGAGCGAGGATCACGATCGCGGCGACCGTGAATCCCGGGCTCTTCGCGAGGGTCCGAATCGCGTAGCGCAGGTCCTGGAGCAGCGTGACCATCAGCTGACCCGGTACCCGCTCTCCTTCAACTCCTCTTCCGAGTGCGCGCGCTCCTCGCCCTTTTCCTCCTCCACGACGCGGCCGTCGAAGAGGTGGATGGAGCGGCCGGCGTGCTTGGCGAAGCGCGGGTCGTGCGTGACCATGCAGATCGTCGCGCCGCCGCGGTGGAGGTCCTGGAGGAGGTTCATGACCGCCTCGCCGTTGACCGAGTCGAGGTTTCCGGTCGGCTCGTCGGCGAGCAGGATGAGCGGCGAGCCCGGCGATCGCGCGCGCGACAGCGACGCGCTGCTGCTGGCCGCCCGAGAGCTGCGACGGGAAGTGCTTCATGCGGTGCGCCATGCCGACCTTCTCGAGCGAGTCCTGGACCCGCTTCTTGCGCTCGTGGGCGGGCATGCCGCGGTAGGTCAGCGGCAGCTCGACGTTCTCGTAGACCGAGAGGTCGCCGATCAGGTTGAAGCTCTGGAAGATGAAGCCGATCTCGCGGTTGCGGATCCGGGCGCGCTCGGAGAGCGACAGCGACTCGGCGGGCTTGCCGTTCAAGGCGTAGCGGCCCTTGGTCGGCGAGTCGAGCAGGCCGAGCAGAGAGAGCAGCGTCGACTTGCCGCAGCCCGAGGGGCCGGCGATCGACACGAACTCCCCGTGCGCGATCTCGAGGTGCACGCCCGAGAGGGCGTGCGTCTCGACCTCGTCGGTGAAGAAGACCTTCGTGACGCCGTCGAGCTTGATGACCGGATGTCCGTTTGCACTCATGCCTCGCTCCTCTTGTGCTACTTCAGCCGCACTCTGTCGTACGCGTCCCACGCGCTCATGTCCGAGAGAATCACCTTGTCGCCCGGCTTCAATCCCTCGAGGATCTCCACCGTGTTCACCGAGCTCTTGCCGAGGCGCACCTTCACGCGCACGGCCTCGTCGCCGCCTTCGTCGACCCGGAAGAGTCCCACCTGACTCTTCTCCTGGCCGAACGCCGGGCGCCCGACGAAGAGGACGTCCGCCAGGCGATCGAGCTCGATCGTGCCGTCGACCGAGAGGTCCGGCCGCGCGCCCTGGGGCAGGGCGCCCTCGAGCGCCGCGTCCACCGTGACCGTGCCGTTCTGCACGGCGGGGTCGATGCGCGAGACCTTGCCCGCGACCAGGCCATTGCGCGTGTCGATCGAGACCGGCTGGCCGATCTGGACGTCCTTGGCCTGCGTCTCGGCGATCTTCAGCTGCGCTTTCAATTTCGTCGGCTCCGCGACCTTGGCGAGCGTCGCGCCCGGTGTCAGCTGCTGGCCGACCTGCACCGGCAGTTCCTGCAGCACGCCGGAGATGCCGGCGCGGACATGGAGCGCTTCCTTCTGCGAGCGCTTGAGCGCCGCGAGCGCCTTCAACTGCTCGACGTGCGCCTCCTGCACGGCCACCTGCGCCTTTGCCGCGTCGGCGACGCTGGCGACGCGCCTCTCTTCGATCGCGTTGCGCGTCGAGAGCTCCTCGGCGCGCACGCGCGAAAGTTTGACGGTCAGATCTGCGATCAGGCCTTCCTTGAAAAGCCCCTCGTTCGCCGCGGCCTGGAGCTCCGCCTGGTGGAAGTCGGAGCGCACGGTCGCGGCCGCGGCCTGCTGGTCCATGACCTCGCGATCCGCGTGTGCGCGCACGTTGAGGAGCTCCGCCTGCGCCGCCCGCAGCTGCGACTCCGCGTCGAGGGCGTCCCGCTCGAGCACGGGATTGGACAGCTCGAGCAGGATCGAGTCGGGCTTGACGGGAGCTCCCGGGAGGATGACGAGCCTCTCGACCCGCCCCTCGGTCGCCGCCGAGATGTAGCGGATCTCCTCGGGCACGAGCGTGCCCGGGCCCCGCACCTGCCGCAGCATCGGCCCGCGCTTGACCGTGTCCATCCAGATCGCGCTCTTCTCGACCGTCGGCGCGGCCGGCTTCAGGCGCGAGAGCCCGAGCGTGATCAGGAGGATCGCGGCCGCCGAGGCCGCGGCGATCACCAGCCGCTTCTTGCGCTTCTTCTCGGCGACGTCTTCGCGCAGGATGTCCACGACCGGTTCATAGGGCGAGAAGCGTGCCAGGAGGGGGAAAGCTAAGTGCTTGAAAACAGTGGCCTGGGCGCTCCGCCCGTTCGCCGAACTGTTCGGCTGCGGGATCGAGGTGTTCGAATTCGAACGGTGAAGCGGGTGCGACGACCGGCTGCCTGACCGGTCGAGGGCGTTCGAGCCTGCCCGTTTGAAACCGTTACTCCCGCCACCACGGCCGGTCGACGTCGCGCGGCGCCGTCGCCGCGACGTACTGCGCCATCATCTTGAGCCGCTCTTCGAGCGTGAAGGGCCCCGCCCAGCAGTGCGGCTGGCGGGGGCCGTAGGTGATCGATCCGCCCCAGGGCGGGGCGCTCGTCGTCTTCAGGTAGTCCTCGAGCAGGTAGACCGCATTGTTCAGGTAGTAAGTGTCCATGTCGCCGGTCCAGATGTGGATCTTGCCGGCGAGCCTGGGCCCGATCTCTTTCCAGCGGCGCTGGAGATACGCATTCAGGTCCGTGTGCTCCTTCCAGTACGCGGCGACGCCGTGGTCGATCGCTCCGGTCGCCGGATCGAAGAGCGGCTTGAAGAGGCCGGTATCGGACACCGGGCCGTAAACGGCCTGCCAGCAGTCCCAGTCCTCGCCCGAGCGGCCGCCCGTGCCCATGGCGCCTTCGTATTGGAGTTGCTCCTTCATCGTGGAGAGGACGAGGCCGTCCGGGTTCCGTTCGGCGGGGATCGGCGTCTTTCGCCACTCGTCCTTGCGGTACCAGGCGCTGTCCCACTCGTAGATGTTGACCATCTCGAAGTAGTGGAAGTCCACCGGGTCGGGGCAGTAGGAAAAGGTCCCGCCGAAATAGTCGGGATAGAAGATCTGGAGCGCGAGGGATTCCCATCCGCCCGTGGATCCGCCCGAGAGAATGCGCGCCCACGGCTGAGGGATCGCGCGGAAGTGCTTCTCGATGTACGGGATCAGCTCCGTCGTGATCGCCTGCCCGTAGGGGCCATTGTTGGGGGAGTCGATGGCGTAGGAGTCGTCGTAATACGGCGTCGGGTGCTGGAACGTGACGAAGAGCATTCGCGGAAACGCGTCGGACATCCAGCGGGTGGCGAATTCTTCCCGTTGGCGGGCGCGCTCTTTTTGCCTGTCCGTGGCATCGGGCGCGAGCGCGACCTTCTCACCGAACCCGCCGGGGGCCGAAAGCGAGAAGTGCCCCTGCTCGTAGTTGACGGGGTAGAAGACGCCCGAGTCGCGGTCGTAATCCTTCGGGAGCAGGATCGTCGCTCCGATGAAGATCGGATGCCCCCAGAACTTCGAGAGCAGCGGGCTCTCGAAGCGGACGTGCTTGACGTAGGCCGTGTCCTTCGGCACTTCGATGGGGGGAATCCTGCGGTCGAGGACGAGCCGGATCGTCTCGCTCGCGGCGGGATCCAGATGGATCTTCCGCGGCTCGCTGTAGAGGTTGCCGGGCGAGATCGGGAAGTTCTGCCCCTCCCACTGGTCCATGTGCATTTTCACGACGTGCCCGTCGGAGCGGTGGAAGGTCGTGTAGACGTTGAGAAATCCCTGGACGAAGTAGTCGCCCGCCGGAAGCTCGGCGAGGCGGTCGAGCGGGTAGCCGTCGGAGCGGCCGTCGATGACGGCCTGCTGACCCGGCCCGAGCGCGGCGACATCCTCTCCGAAGAAGGGCGTCGAGGCGTACTGGCCTCCGGACTTCCCAAACTGCAGGCGAGGCTCGGGATCGGCTTTCCGCGTGACGATGACGAAGACGCGGCCGTCGACCGGTTTGCTCTGGACGCTGGCCGGAAAAGAGAGCTCGAAGCGCAGGCCTGCCGGCTGCTCGGCCCGGAGCGCGTGCGCCGCAAGGAGATAGGCGCCAATGGCGCATAGCCGTAAGTAGCTCTAATAAAATTAGGATATTTCACTGTTTATCCTTATTTTCTATTGGTTCTTAGCCCTGCGGCCTTGATCGTATTCTGGAGGAGCATCGCGACCGTCAGCGGTCCGATGCCGCCCGGCACCGGCGTGATCCAGCCCGCGATCGGAGCCACGTCGTCGAAATCCACGTCGCCGACGAGGACCCGGCCCTTCTCTTCGATGGCCTTCCGGATTCTCGCCGAACGCTTGAGGCCCTCGGGCGCATCGTCGACCGAGGAAAGGCGATTGATGCCGACGTCGATGACGGCCGCGCCCTCGCGCACGAACTCGCGCGTCACGAAGCCCGGCCGCCCGATCGCGGCGACCAGGATGTCGGCTTCGCGGCAGACGGCGGCGAGGTCTCGCGTCTTCGAATGGCAGATCGTCACGGTCGCGTCGCGCGCGGTCAGCAGCGCCGCGATCGGCTTGCCGACGATGTCGCTGCGTCCGAGCACGACGGCTCTGGCGCCCTTGATCGGAATCTCGTAGGCGGCGAGCAACTCGATGATGCCGGCGGGCGTGCAGGGCACGAAGCGCGGCCGCCCCTGGTGGAGAAGCCCGACGTTCTCGGGATGAAATCCGTCGACATCCTTGAGCGGGTGCACGGAGTCGAGGACCCGGGCCGAATCGTGGCCGGGCGGAAGCGGAAGCTGGACCAGGATCCCGTCCACTTGCGTGTCGGCGTTCGCGCGCGCGACTTCCGCCAGCAGCGCCGCCGGCGAGATGTCGACGGGCAGCCGCAGAGTCTCCGCCCGGATCCCCGCCTCGGCGGCCGCCTTCGCCTTCGAAGAGACGTACGCCTGCGACGCCGGGTTCTCGCCGACGAGCAGGACGCGGAGGTATGGGGCAGGCCCCCGGAGTTTCGGCCGCCTGGCCGCGCGCCTGCTCACGCATGCGGCGCGCAAGACCGGCCCCATCCAGGATTCGAGCGGTCGTCGATGGCTCCATGCGGCCAAGGATATCCGCTGATCGGCCCCTGCCGGCCGGCGGATCAGATAGACTCGAAGGCGTCCAGGCAGGCGGTCGGATCCATGCTCGTCGTCATCGGGGCATCCAAACAATGAGGCGTTCCATGAGAGTCGTTTTCGCGCTGACTTCGGTCTTTTGCGTGGCGCTCGCGTCGTCGGCGGCCGGCCAGCAGATCTCCGGGACGGTGGCGGACTTTTCGGAAACGCGGCTTCGCGAGGGCAAGGAAGCATACGCGGCCGGACGCTCCGCGGAGGCGGTCAGCGAGCTCCGCATCGCCGCTTTTGGATTCCTGGATCGGCCGGCCCTGCTCTGCGAGTCCCTCGTCTACCTTGCGCTCGTCAGCGCGTCGACCGAGAAGCCCACCGAGGCGAAGGCGACGATCGAACGCCTCTCCGAGGTCGAGCGCCGGTTTCCCTCCTGCGGGGAGGCCAAGCTCGACCTCTCGGTACGCGCGCAGTTCGAGGCCCGGTTTCATCGGCGCCTGCTCGCCTTCCCCGCGGCGGCTCCGTCCAGGTTGGCGCCCACACCGCGGCCCCAGTCCGCCCCGACGCCGCGCCCGGGAGGATAGGAAGAGCACGAGCGCCTGACCCTGCCCATGAAGGCCCTGAGAACGGCCCTTTCGGTCGGTCTTCTGCTCCATGGCGCGGCAGGCGTCGCGCCCGCGCAGGATTTCGGACAGGCGCGCATCGAAGCGGGGCGGGAGGCATTTGCGCTGCAGCGCTACGCGGAAGCAGTCCAGAACCTCCGGATCGCGAGCTTCGCGCTGCTCGATCAGCCAACCCGACTCCTCGAGAGCCTTGCCCTTCTGGCGATCGCGCAATCGGCGGCCGGCCGCTCGGCGCAGGAACGGAAGGCAACTCTCGAGCGTTTCCTGCTCGTGGAAGGGCAATTCGCGGCTTATGGCAAGGCCGATCTCCGGTCCCGAGGAACGCCAGGCGTTCCAATCGATCTTGCTGCGCGAGTTCCCGGACGCGGCGCTTTCCTCGATTCCGACGCTGGACGAGACGGGGCGGCATCCTCCGGATGGCTCGGCGGCGCCAGAGAGCGCCGTTGCGGCAATCGTGGCGCCACCGGACGAGACGCCAAGTTCGCCGGCGGCGACCGTTACGCCCGTCGAGAGTGAGTCGCTGGCGCCGACCGGGACTCCTGTTCCGCCTTCCGCGACTGCCGTGCCGACGGACACGCCGAGTCCTCCCACAGCGAGCGCGACTCCGGTCCCGACGGACACGCCGACGCGAACGCCGACCAGGACTCCGCCCTCCGCGACTGCGGTGCCGACACGGCGACGGACGGACCAGAACTGCCGTTGGCCATCCGCGACGCCGGCCGCGGACACGCCGACGCGGACGCAACCAGGACTGCCCGTTCCGCCATCCGCGACTCCGGTGCCGACGGACACGCCGACGCGGACAGCAACCAGGACTGCCCGTTCCGCCATCCGCGACTGCGGTGCCAACGGACACGGCGACGCGGACGCCGACCAGGACTGCCGTTCCGCCATCCACGACGCCGATGCCGACGGACACGCCGACGCGGACGGCAACCAGGACTCCCGTTCCGCCCACCGCGACCGCGGTGCCAACGGACACACCGACACCTGCTCCGACCAGGACTCCCGTGCCGCCTTCCGCGACCCGCGTGCCGACCTGGACTCCATGGCCACCGCGCGCGACGCGGACCGCGACGGCTGCCGCCGCCACGCCGATACGGCCCGACGAACGGGACAGGCCGCTGCGCCCGATCGTCTCCCCGAATCCCATCTACCCGCCCGACGACTTGAAGGCGCGGACCCGCGGGGTGGTGGTCTTGCGCGTTCTGGTGTCGGAAACGGGGGCCCCGCTCGACATCGTCGTCCTCGAGCGCGCGCGCGGCCAGCTCACCGAGGCGGCCGTCGAGGCGGTCCGCGGCTGGCGCTTCGAGGCCGCAGTCCAGAACGGCCGGCCGGTCCAGTCGTGGACCGTCGTGAGGATCCCCTTCGAAGCGATCCCGTTTCCGCAGCCGAGCCCGACCCGAACCCCTGAACAACCCGGTGGTTAACGCCCGTTTCTGCGGCGGCGCCGTACCATCTTTCCCCCGACGCGTCGGGCCGACTTGGACTGCCGAAAACGCAAGCCTGTAGAATTACCTAATCGCCATGACACGAATGCAAACCCCGGCAGGCAGCCGGGCACGCCGGAGCTTTTTTTCGAGATGGAAGCTCCTCGCTCCGCTCCTCTGGATCGCGATTTCTCCCGTGGCCTGTTTCAAGGACCCTCCCACTGCTCCGATCACGAGAACCGAGCCGCCCACGCAGGCGCCGTCCTCGACGCGAACGCCGGCGCTGGTAAGCCCCACGGTTCTCGCGACGGCCTCTCCCACGGCCTCGCCGTCCGGTAGTCCGACCCCGACCGCCACATCGGGCGTGTCTCCGACGTCGGGCCCGCTCCGCAACTGCGACCAGGACGCCGACAGCGTCATCGACGGCGACCGCGACTTCGACGCCGACCCGCACCAACACGCCCACATCGACTTTTACGAGCAGCGCCACGCCGACCGGGACGTTCATCCCGCCGACCTTGACCTTTACGCTGACACCGAGTCGGACGCCGACGAATACGCGGACGCCGACACGGACGGCGACCGCGACGCGGACGCCGACACGGACAGCGACCGCGACTTCGACGCGGACTGCGACTTCGACGCCGACATCACGCGGACCGCGACGCCCGTGCCGCCGACCGCAACTCAGACGCCGACGAATACGCCGACTTTGACTCGTACGCCGACGAACGCGACCCGACGGATACGCCGACCCGCGCCGACGGACACGCCGACGATCGACGCCGACGGATACGCCGACGCCGCGACACGACCGTACGCCGACGGACACGCCGACGCCGACGGATACACCGACGACGCCAACGGAAACGCCGACTCCCTGAGGAACAGGCTCGGCGGACTACCGGCGCGCCGGCGCCTTACAGAAGCGTCAGGCTCACGAGGGCCGGCCCCTGGGCTCTCGGGCCGCCGCCCAGGCCGCTCCGACCAGGCAGGCGAGCATCGCCGGAACCATCGGCGCCAGATATGCCGAGTCCATGAGCCCGTGAATGCTGAGGGTCAGCAGCGCGCCGAATCCGCCGAGCAGCAGGGCGCTCTCCTCACGGTGCGGCTGGTCGCGGAAGGACCGCAGAAGCACGAGAAAAAGCGACAGGTAGAGGACGCCGACCAGCACGGCCCCGACGGCGCCGCCGGTCACGAGGATCTGCCAGGGGTCGGATCGGGCGTGCTCGATGCGTCCCGCCAGCTCTCGCGGTTGCACCCGCCGCACGGCCTCGGGGAAAGTCCCGAAGCCCGATCCGACGATCGGAAAATCCTGCCAGGCGCGGTAGGCCGTTCGCCAGATGGTGACCCGGGAGCTCGTGTTCAGGCCGGCCGGGTCCGACTCGAGGAAGCGGACGAGCGGCCGTGCCCCGGCGAGCGTCGCGCAGAACAGGACCACTGCGACCAGCCCGAGCGAGACGCCGACGGCGCGTTGGCGGTGGAAGTGGACGCGGCGATGAAAAACGCCGATTGCGAGCACCGCCAGGGTCGTCATCGTCGCCGCGAGTGCGGCGACGCGCGAGCCGGTCTCAAAAACGCCGAAGGCGACGATGCCCCAGAGCAGGAAGCGGCCGGCCAGGGGCAGGGACCGGGTCTCGAAGCGATCCCCCGCGTCGGCGGACCCGCCCGCGGCGCGGTCGCGATTGGTCAGGATCTCCGCCCAGAGGGCGCCGAAGGCGAGCGCGAGGGCGAGCTCGAGATACCCCACGGCTCCGCCGGAGCTCAGGCCGGAGTCCGCGCCGATTCCTCCGAGCGTCCCGATCAGAATCCGCAGGATCGCGGCCGCGAAAAACACGAGAGCGAAGAGCCGGCGCCGCTCCCGGTTTCGCAGCAGATTCGAGGCGGAAAAGAAGAGTGCGAAGCAGGCCAGAACCAGAAGCAGGGCCGCCAGCGGTCGCCGACGGCGCAATCGAAATCCTTGGAACCGGGGGCTTTCGGTCGAAGAGAGCCAGAATTTGCCCGGTTTCGTGGTAAATTTTGAGATTCACAGGCGCAATGGACCCCAGGATTGCCTGGGGGATTGGTAGGATCTGGAGGGCCCCGAGAGCCGCGATGCCGATCATCGCTCCGATCGGGACCGCCAGTCGGCCGGGGGAACGCAGGCGAGCGCGGGACAGGAACGTGATGCCGGCGATGACGAATGCGAAGACTTCCAACAGGAGGTCGGATGACCGGCTCACGCCCGGCCCGAGAAAGGGCGCGATCGCGGCGCCGCCGATTGCCGTACAGGAGCGGGGCAATGAAAACCAGCAGGAGCAGGAGAGAAAACGCCCCGACGTCCAGCCGCCCCGAGTCCGTGGGCGCAAACGAGGCGCGCGCCAGAGCGCGCAGCTTTTGAGCCGTCTTCAGTCTCATGACCTGGGCACGTTGATGCCGATGATGCCACTGGTTCGCCGCGGAGCGGAAAGAGATTCTCGCCGTCTGCTCGCCGGCCTGGCGCTCGGCCTGCTCTTTGCGGCGTCCGCAGCGGGCCAGATCTCGACCGACCAGGTTGGCCAGGACGAGGACCGTTTCGGGCAAGGAGCAGGTCCAGGAGCCAGGCCGAGACGTATCGCTTCCGGTTGGGACCGCTCCGGTTCTCCCCGGTGCTGCGCCTCTACAATGCCGGGTACGACAGCAACGTCTTCGGGCTTCCTGCGCCTCTCGAGGTGGCCCGGTATACGGCCTCCGTGGCGGGCGGATTTCAAGTGGCTCATTCCGGCCGGCTCGAAGTTCTATGTCGTCGGGGAAGCGATCCCGGCGTACGTCTGGTACCAGGACCTCTCGGCCAGGAGCTTCTTCGGGGGCAACTACTCGGCGTATCTGCTGGGCTTTTTCAACCGCGCCTCGCTCTCCAGGTCGGCGGATTCAATTCGAAGGCCCTGCAGTACATCAGCTCCCGGACGCACGGCTCCCGTCATCCAGACGACGCTCGACGGGTCGATCAAGATGGACGTGGAAGTCGCCTCGAACTTTTCCCTCTACGCCAACGCGGAGGTGGCCCGGCTGCGCTTCGGAAACTCGGATTTGTCGGGCGAGACTCGTGGACACCAACGGGCTCCAGCGCACGGAGGGATCGGCGGGGGCCGGGGTTCGCTACCGTTTCTCATCGGCCCTGAACGTGGGGCTCGGCTATGAGAAGACGATCACCGAGTTCGTGTTCTGTCCCCCAGATCAACGACAACCAGAGCGACGCCTACCTGATGAGCATCCGCTACGACCGGCCGCGTTTCTACGTGACCCTCGCCGGGGGGTACCGGCAGGGCAAGCCCTACAACGGCTCGAGCTTCGCGAGCTACTCGACGCCGACCGGAGGGTATTTCGTGTCGTACTACCTGACCCGGACCGTCGAGCTCCAGGCCTACGGCGACCGGCGCGAAACGTACGGCATTCTCGTGCCGCAGTTTCTCGAAACGCGCTACGGCGGGGGCATCAACTTCACCGTTCACGAAGGCATCCAGCTCAGGGCCGTCGGCATCTGGGGCACGAACGTCTACGGCTCGACGACCGCGGGGGGCACGGTGACGCCGGGACACACCGACAAGACCCTCGACTACGGCGGAGGCGTTACGGCGACGATCTTCCGCAAGATCGTATGGACCACGACGGCCACGGAGTCCCAGTTTCAGTCGCCGCTGCCCGGGCTCGATCGCAAGGCGTTCCGCGTGCTGACCGCCTTCACCTTCGACGAGTTGTTCTACCGATGAGGCGCGCCCGCTACCCGTCTTCTCTCCGTGCTCGTCCTCTGCCGCGGCCGCCCGGGCGGCGTTCGCGCAGGACGTGCCGAACGAGTACCCGATCGGCCCCAAGGACCTCCTGGAGATCAAGGTCCTGGAGATTCCGGAGTTGAACGTCGAGCGCCGCGTGTCCGAAGGGGGGACGATCGCGCTCCCGCTCATCGGCGAGTTTCCGGTCTCGGGCCTGACGCCGACGGAGGCGGGGGCGAAGCTCGAACGCCTCCTCAAGGAGAAGTACGTCAACCGGGCCAACGTTTCGGTGATCGTGAAGGAGTACGCGAGCAAGCCCGTCTCGGTCGTGGGCGCCGTGCACAAGCCCGGATCGCTCACGATCTCCGGGCGCTGGTACCTGCTGCAGGCGATCTCGGCGGCCGGCGGCCTGACCGACAACGCGGGCAAGAGGATCTACGTGCTCCGCAAGGCGGACAACGGGCTCTCCGACACGCTCGAGGTCGATACGGACGAGCTCTTCCACAACGCGAACTCGATGTGGAACGTGCCCATCGTTCCCGGCGACGTCGTCAACGTCGCTCCGCGCAAGTCGATCCGCGTCTTCTGCATCGGGGAGCTGAAGTCCCCCGGGGCGCTCGACTTCAGCACCGACGACCGGATCACGCTCCTCTCCGTGATCGCTCGGGCCGGCGGACCGACCGACCGCGCGTCGAGCAAGGTCCGCATCAAGCGGCGCGGGGCCGACGGCAAGGACACCGAGATCGTCGTCGACTACAAGCGAATCTTGTCGGGGAAAGACCGGGACCCTATACTGGAGCCGAACGACGTGGTCGTCGTGAAGGAGTCTTTCTTTTGAGCCCCGAGATGCCCCCCATGGACGACTTCGCGAGCCCGGTTGGACGCGAATCCGGAGGCCGCGCCCGCGCGAGCTGCATCTGTCGGAGTACTGGGCGATCATCCGCAAGCGCCGCCGCCTGGTCGCGCTGTGTCGTCGTCGTCGCTGTGGCGATCGGGCTTCTGGCGGGGGTCCTGACGAAGAAGATGTACGAGGCGACCGTCGTCCTCGACGTCGAGAAAGACCGGGCGACTCCTTCTCGACGCCAATACGAGCGACCGGTTCGGGTTCGACGAGGAATACCTCACGACGCAGATCGAGCTCATGAAGAGCCGGGAGATTGCCGAGAGGGTCGTGCGGAAGCTGAAGCTTCTCGAGAATCGGGAGTTGAATCCGAAACGATAGGGGCTGGTCGCGGGAACGAAAGAGAAGCCGGGAATGTCCGCGCAGGAGGCGACGACGGCCTGGCGGAGGGGATCAGCGTCCGGGTCAAGCCGGCCACGGTCCGGGACACGAACATCCTCAAACTCTCCTTCGAGGGGCCCTCGCCGGTCCTCGCGGCGGACGTCGCCAACGCCCTCGCAGAGGAGTACATCGAGTGGAGCGCGGAGGCGAAGTTCAGCGTGGTCGGGCTCGCCTCGGAGTTTCTGCAGGCCCAGATCGGTCAGCTGAGAAAGGAAGTGGACGCCAAGCAGCAGCAGATGCTGGCCTACGGGCGGGAGAAGAACATCATCTCGGCCGATCCGTCGACGAACGCCTCCCTTCAGAATCTCGAGTCTCTCAACCGCGACTACGGCATCGGCGGTCGCGCGACCGGGTCGCGAAAGAGGCCCGCTACCACGAGATGCAGACGGCGCGGCCCGAGACGATCGCCGACACGCTCTCCAACGGCCTGGTGACGGGTCTGCGCTCGGATCTGTCGAGGCTCGAGCGCGACTACGCCGAGAAGCTGAATCTCTACAAGCCGGAGTGGCCGGCGATGCAGCAGCTCCAGACGCAGATCGACAAGAGCCGTGAGCATCTGGACGTGGTGATCCGGGAGACCGTCACGAAGGCCCGGGATTCCGCGAAGAACGACTACGAGACGGCGGTCCGCCGCGAGTCGAGCCTGAAGACCGCCCTGGTGCCGCAGAGGTCGGAAGTGCAGACTTCCAACACCAACGCGGTCGAATACAACAACCTGCGCCTCGACCTCGAGGCCAAGCGGCAACTGCTCGACAGCCTGCTGAAGCAGGAAGCCCAGACCGAGGTCACCTCCCGCCTTCGCGGCGAACACGTGTCGAATGCCAGGATCGTGGATCGCGCTCTGCCCGACTGGGCGCCGTTCAAGCCTTCCTACAAGAAGAACATCGCCCTGGCGCTCTTCGGGGGCCTGGCGCTCGGTGTCGGGCTCGCGCTCTTCCTTTCGTACATGGATCGGTCCCTGCGCAGCGTCGAGGACGTGGCGCGGCACCTGCAGCCTCCCGGCGCTCGGCGTGATCCCGGCGTTGTCGAGCGTTTCGGGCCGGCCCTACCGGTACGGGGCAAGACTGAAAGCCAGGACCGAAGGGGAAGGGGGCGAGGAGCCGGCCGCGATCGAGTTGCTGCCGCAGACGCAGCCGCGGTCACGGGTGGCGGAGGCCTACCGGGCCGTTCGCACGTCCCTGCTTCTTTCCCGCGCCGGCGGCGTGAAATCCATCGTGGTCACCTCGTGCGCGCCCCGGGAAGGCAAGAGCACGACCGCGGCGAACCTGGCCGTCGTCATGGGGCAGCTCGGCAAGCGCGTCCTGCTCGTGGACGCGGATCTCCACAAGCCGCGGCAGCACGAGATCTTCCGAGTGTCCAACCGGGTGGGCCTCGTCTCGATCCTCGCGGAGGGCGTGGAATCGGCGCGCGTCATCGTGAAGACCACGGCTCCCGAGGTCTTTCTCGTCCCGGCGGGCCCGGCGTGTCCGAATCCGTCGGGCCTGCTGTCCTCCGAGGCGATGTCGAAGTTCCTGGAGCTTGCACGATCTGAACTTCGATTTCGTGATCCTCGACGCGCCCCCGATGGCCCCCGTCGCGGATGCCCTTCTCGTGGGCAACCTGGTCGACGGCGCCGTGATCTGCGTCAAGGGCGCAGAGACACCGCGCGAGCAGGTCGCCCGAGTCCGGGACCGTCTCCTCTGGAGCAACGTCCGGATTCTCGGCGTCCTGATCTCCAACCTGCCCGGGGACGAGCGTCGGCTACGAGGCGGGCTACGCCTACGACGACAACTACTACGACATCGCGCGCGAGGCGACCGAGGGAAGACAGGCCGTTGCGGCGGCGCGCCGCCCGTGACCTGCGCGCGTTCGTCGGTTGCGATTCGCGCCGCTGACTCCCGGCTCGACCCGCGTCCCGTTGCCTTGCCCGGTCTTCGATGATCGAAACCCATTTCCACTGCCTGCCCGGCATCGACGACGGACCGGAGAACTGGGACGACGCGGTCGCCCTCTGTCGGGCCGCGGCGGCGGAGGGAACGACGACGCTGATCGCGACGCCGCACGTGCTCCGCGAACCCTGGATCAACGACGATCCGATCGCCCGGGACCGGCTGATCCTGAAGCTGAACGCGCTGCTCGAGGGAAAGCCCGCGGTGCTGGCAGGCTGCGAGTACTACTTTTCGGCGGATGCCGTGCAGCTGCTGGAGCGGGGAAGAGGGGGCCCCCTGACCGGTCTGAACCGGACGAAACACCTGCTCCTCGAGTTTCCGTCCGGCGGGGCGCCGCCGGGCGCCGGCGCGGTCTTCCATGAGCTCTCGCTGCTCGGCGTCACACCCGTGATCGCGCATCCCGAGCGGGACCGGTCCTTCGCCGGATCCCCGGGCCTTCTGGAAGAGCTCGTGTCGCGGGGGGCGATCGTGCAGATCACCGCCGGGAGCCTTCTCGGTGACTTCGGGGTCGGGGCAATGACGGCTTGCGAAGAGTTCTTCCGGCGCGGCCTGGTTCACCTGGTCGCTTCGGATGCCCACTCGATCGGCCGCCGACCGCCGCGCCTCGCGGCCGCCCGCCGCCACGTGCGGCGAAGCTGGGGCAAGCAGGCGGAAGCCGAATTGTTCGAGACCAATCCCCGGGCGCTGCTGCAATCGGAAGCCTTTCCCTCGGTCGAGCTCGATGCCCCGATCTCGACCTTGCCAGGCTAGCCGCATGTCGACGATGCACGAGAGTGTTGCCCGCCCCCGGTCGCGCGCCGCGCGCGGCCTTGCGGCGCTCGCGTGTTTCGGTCTGGCGGCCGCGTCGGTCGTCGCTTTCGCGAGGCATCGGTCCGAACGCGTGCGAACCGAGGCGTTCGTGAAGCGCTTCGCCCTCGACGTCCGGCGGCCCGAGGAGATCGGGGCGATGAAGCTCGAGCTGCAGCCGGATCTGGCCGCCGGAATCGCCATCCGGGCGGCGTTGTCGGACAGCGCCGCGTCTCTCGCCGTCGCTCCCGGATGCGGGCGCGCGGGAAGACGAGGTCGCAGCGGCCCGCGACCTCGCCCTCGATGCCGCCGCCACGCGGCCCGGCTGGGCCTATCACCGGTTCCTCCTCGGCCAGCTGGCCTATCAGGGCTTCCGGGCCCGCGCGCAATTCCGCAACGCCCGATGCCTGGGAGAAGTGGGCGACTCCGCTGCGGCTGGCTGCCGCGGGGGCCCCGGGTCTGGACGACATCTGGTCCGCGCTCGGCGCAGATGTACGTCGACGACTGGCAGAGGCTCTCCGCTTCGCAGAAGGACGAGGCGATTCCCGTGCTGCGCCGCGCGCTGCAGGATCCTCGCTTCGTCTCGGCCCGGTTTCTCGCTCTCACGACCTCCATGGGCCGGGACGACGCCATGGGTCTGCTGCCGGAGAGCCCCGAGCTTCTGGATGCGGCGGCCGACTCATTTTCGGCGGAAGGTGATCTCGCGGGGGCGGCGGCTTTGCTGACGCGCCGCGACGCGGCGCAGAGAAGCCAGGCGTGCCGCGGACCTGGTCGCGGGTCGAAGGGCGTTCTCGAGCGAGAGACCAGAACGGACTTCGGACGGCTTGCGTCGAATGGGCGGCCGAGCACCCCGCCATCGGAGCTCGACGATCCGGAGGGCCGGGCGCAAGCCGCCCGGATCCTGGAGCTGTGGCCCGGCGACCAGGGCGGGCCCTGGGAGGGCGACCCGCGGGCGGATCTCGTGCGATTCTTTCTGGATGGACGAGAATCCGCGATTTCCGCGAAGATCCTCTCTGCGGACGCTCGATGCTCTTTCGGACGTTCCGGATCAAGTCAGGGCGCGCGTGTGGCTTCGGGCCGGCGACGTCGCCGGCGCCCAGGAGCTGGCGGGCCGTCCTCAGAACCAGGGCGCTCCCGAGTGGACGCTTTACTATGCCGATCTGGCGCGTCTGCTGGTCCGGCAGGGGCGCGCCCGCGAAGCGAGGGGGGCGCTCGATCTGCTTTCGCTGGCCACCCGGGATGGCTGCGAAGCGCTGCTCGCGCGCCGCGACGTCGGGCGGGCGCTGGAGGACGACGCGGAGTTGGCCGCCGTCTCGCAGCGGCTCTCCTCTCTGAGGGGAACCTTTCGCACGCAGGATTCTTTGCTCGAGGGAGCGAAGCTGTGGGTCTGCGTCGATCCGGAGCAAGGCGGTAGCCTGGAGGCCAGGCTCGCTCCTCAGGGTGCCGCGCTCGTCCGCTATGGGTGGGGAGTCGGCCGCGGGGGAATGCTGTATCTCCAGAGCGAACGGGCGGTTCCGATGCCGCTGGCCGGCCTCGCCGGCTGGAGGGCGCTGACCGTCAAATCGGTGGCAGGACCGCCCGTGCGAGTTTCTGCGTCGCTTTCCGCCAGCCCGCTGAAGCAATTTGGGTAGAATGCGCGAACGGGAAAATGCCAGTGAAGAAGGCCGCGTCCGGGAAGCGCCCCATTCCCGCTGGAGCCGAGGCTCCCCTCGTCGAGTCGAAGGGGCCGTCGGGCGAACCAATCCGGGTTGCCGTCGCGTCCGGGCCCGCACTCCATCGTGAGGTCCTGTGCCAGGCGCTCGACGCCGAGCCCACCGTCACGGTCGTGTGCCGCGCCTCCGCCGAAGACGACATCGGCGAGTCCCTCTCCGGGTGTGTGGCCCAGGTGCTGTTGTTCGACTACGAAGCCCTCGGCCCGAACTCGGAAGGCGTGATCGCTCGCCTGCGGCGCGAGGTGCCCGAAACCCGGATCCTGGTGCTCGCGACCCGATCGGGGCCCGAGACCGTCGAGAGGGTCCTGCGCGCCGGCGCCTCCGGGCTCGTCGGCAAGGAGTCGGGCCTGGCTGTGGTCGTCCGTGCGATTGGATCGGTGGCCGCGGGAGAACTGTGGGCCAACCGGCGGGTCACGGCGCAGACCCTCGAGCGTTTCGCGGAGGCGTCGAGCCATCGCATGGCGTCCGACGGAAACCTCACCGAGAGAGAAACCGAGGTCGCTCGCTGGGTGGCGCGCGGGCTTCGCAACAAGGAGATCGCCCATCGGCTGAGCATCCACGAGAAGACGGTCAAGACGCACCTGAACAACGTGTTTCGCAAGCTCCGCATCGACAGTCGGGTCGCACTGGCGATGCGTGGGCTCGATATAAAACCAAAGTCCTAGGTCTTTTTCTTACATCAGGCTCAGGCCATGGGTTGATGTCGCTGGGGCTGGCAATGGAGTAGATTGCAATCTCCCCAATGAACATCAACCTGGCGCGTCGACCTCGGCTTCGCATTTTCTTCGAGGTGCTGGCGCCATTGGCCCGGAGGGCGACCCTTCTCGCCCTCGCGTTCGCCTTGCCGGCGGCGCTGGCCGGCACGAGTTTCAAGCAGCAGGGTTTTTCCGAGACGGTGGTTTTCACCGGATTGACCAATCCGATGGTCGTGCGGTTTCTGCCGGACGGTCGTGTGCTGGTGGCGGAGAAGAGCGGGCTTCTCAAGGTGTTTCCCAACATCACGACAAACACCTACACGGTCGTCGCGGACCTTCGCCCGGAGGTCCACAACTACTGGGACCGGGGCCTTCTGGGACTCGCGATCGACCCGAACTTCACGACCAACAACTACATCTACGTCCTTTACGCGTACGACGCGGTCATCGGCGGGACGCCGCCGAAATGGGGTCCGGGGGATGGAACATCCGATCCGTGTCCGACGCCCGCCGGGCGGCAACACGGACGGCTGCATCATCAGCGGCCGGTTGTCGCGCCTGACCGCGACCGGCAGCGACTGGACGGCGAGCGAGCATCCCCTCATCAACGACTGGTGCCAGCAGTTTCCGAGCCACTCGTTAGGTTCGATCAACTTCGGGGCCGATGGGTATCTCTACGTGAGCGCCGGCGAGGGCGCCAACTTCGACAACCATGACTACGGCCAGTGGGGGGGGACCCAGGGCAGTCCGCCGCCGACGCCCAAGAACCCGTGCGGAGATCCGCCGGTGCCGGTGGGCGGCGACCAGGTGCCGCCCGGAGCCGAGGGCGGGGCCCTGCGCGCCCAGTCGGTGCTGCGCACGGCCGGCGAACCGCGGGTCCTGGGCGGCACGATCCTGCGCCTGGATCCGGCCACGGGCGCGGGCGCCCCGGACAATCCCTTCCACTCGTCCGGCGACGTGAACGCGCAGCGCATCACGGGGTGGGGCCTGCGCAACCCCTTCCGGTTCACCATCAAGCCCGGCACCAACGACCTCTGGATCTCCGACGTCGGATGGCAGACATGGGAAGAGGTCAATCACCTTTCCAACCCGACTGCCGGCACGAACTTCGGCTGGCCCTGCTGGGAGGGCATGTTGCGTCAGCCCGTCTACGACGGCGACAACCTGAACATCTGCGAGGCCCTCTACGCGCAGAGCCCCCAGACGGTCACGCTGCCCGTGCTGACCTACAACCACAGCGCGCACGTGGTCGCGACCGACGGGTGTCCCACGGGGAGCTCGGCCGTGGCCGGCATCACGTTCTACACGGGCACGGGCAACTACCCCGGGACCTACAACAATGCGCTCTTCTTCTCCGACTACGGGCGCGCCTGCATCTGGGTAATGCTGCCGGACGCCGGGGGCAATCCCAACCCGGCCAACGTCATCCCGTTCGCGTCCAACGTGTCGACAGGCCCCGTGTTCCTGGATGTGGGTCCCGACGGCAACGTCTACTACGCCGACTTCAACGGCGGCAACATCATCAAGTTCGTCTACGGCCTCAATGCCCTCGCAACCGCCTCACCCCTGTACGGCCCGTCGCCGCTGACGGTCAACTTCGACGGAAGCGGCTCGACGCCCGCCCAGACCGGCGACACGTTGAGCTACGCCTGGGACCTCGATGGGAACGGCCAGTTCAACGACTCGACCCTGCAGAAGCCCGTGTACGTCTACACCACGAAGGGCAACTACCAGGCCCGACTGAAGGTGACCGATCAGCGCGGCGGTTCGGCCATCAGCGCGCCGATCAGGATCAGCGTCGACAACAAGCCGCCGACGCCTTCGATCACGACGCCCACGTCTTCCTTCACCTGGAAGGTGGGAGACACGATCAGCTTCTCGGGCGGGGCGACCGATTCGGATAGCGGCGTGCTGCCGGCGAGCGCGCTCAGCTGGGTGGTCCTCATCCACCACTGTCCTTCGAATTGTCACCTGCACCAGTACCAGACCTTCACCGGTGTGGCGAGCGGCTCGTTCCCGGCTCCCGACCACGAGTACCCGTCCTACCTCGAGATCCAGCTGACGGCCACAGACTCCGGCGGCCTGTCGGCGACGACGAGTGTCAACATCCAGCCGCAGACGGTGGATCTGACGTTTCAGTCGAGTCCCTCGGGACTGTACCTGACGGTGGGAAACTTCGCGGGGCCGACGCCCTTCGTTCGCACCGTCATCGTCAACTCCGCCAACTCCATCAACGCGCCTTCACCGGAGAGCGGCTACCAGTGGGTCTCCTGGTCGGACGGCGGAGCGCAGAGCCACACGGTCACAGCGGCGTCCTCTCCGGCGACCTACACGGCGACCTACACGCCGGCCTCCTCCGCCTGGGTCGACACGGACATCGGCAGTCCCGGGCTCGCCGGCAGCTTGACGCAGGCTGGCACGCTCACCGTCAAGGCTTCCGGAGCCGACATCTGGTCAACCTCGGATCAGTTCAACTTCGCCTACCAGACGCTCAATGGGGATGGCTCGATCATCGCCCGTGTCGCGAGCATCCAGAACACGGATCCCTGGGCCAAGGCCGGCGTGATGATTCGGGACACCCTGGCGGCCGGCTCGGTCCATGCCATGATGGTTCTCACGCCGGTGAACGGAGTGGAATTCCAGCGGCGCATCACCACGGGAGGGGTCACCAGCGGGACTAACGGAAACGTCAGTGTCGTCGCGCCCTATTGGGTCAAGCTCGTGCGCAGCGGCGATACCTTCACGGGCTATCGCTCCCCGGACGGGATTACGTGGACCCTCGTTGGATCCGACACCGTCGTGATGGCGACGATTGCCTACGTGGGCCTGGGCGTAACCAGCCACAACAACACGGTCCTCTGCACTGCCGTGTTCGACAACGTCACCATCGGCCCGGCGGGGCCGACTCCGACGCCGACACGAACGGCAACCGTGACGCCGACTCCCACCAGGACGCCGACGCCGACGATGACGCCTACGAGGACGCCGACCTCAAACGGCCCGACCGCGACGCCGACACCCACGCCGACGGCGGGGGCCGGTCTTCCGGCGCCGTGGGTGCATCTGGACGTCGGGGGTCCTGGTTTTGCGGGCAACGCGAGTTATTCGGCGGGGGCGTTCACGATGAGCGCTTCTGGAACCGACATCTGGGGCACGTCGGACCAGTTCCACTACGTGTACCAGCCATGGAGCGGCGACGGGACGATCATCGCGCGGGTGGCGAGCATCCAGAACACGGATCCGTGGGCCAAGAGCGGGGTAATGATTCGCGAGACGCTGGCGGCCAATTCCACGTTCGCCATGACGATACTGACCCCTTCGAATGGGGTGCACTTTCAGCGCCGGGTCACCACCGGAGCTGCGGGTGTGGGCACCCCGGGAGCTCTGGTGGCAGGTCCGTACTGGGTCAGGCTGACGCGCAGCGGCAACGTGTTTACCGGGTACAGCTCGCCGGACGGGATTGCCTGGACGCTGGTGGGAACCGACACGATCACCATGTCCGCCAGCGTCTTCGTCGGCTTGCCGCTGACCAGTCACAACAACACGCTGCTCTGCACGGGTACTCTGGACAGCATCAGCGTCGGGAGCGCGACGCCGACGGCCACGCCGACGCCGACGCTCACGCCCACGCGTACTACGACACCGATCGCTCCGACGAACACGTCGACCGCCACGCCCACGCGCACCGCCACACCGATCGCGCCAACTGCGACACCGACTCCCACGCCGACACCCACGCCGACGGCGGGGGCCGGTCTTCCGGCGCCGTGGGTGCATCAGGACATCGGGGGTCCTGGTTTTGCGGGCAACGCGAGCTATTCGGCGGGGGCGTTCACGATGAGCGCTTCTGGAACCGACATCTGGGGCACGTCGGATCAGTTCCACTACGTGTACCAGCCATGGAGCGGCGACGGGACGATCATCGCGCGGGTGGCGAGCATCCAGAACACGGATCCGTGGGCCAAGAGCGGGGTAATGATTCGCGAGACGCTGGCGGCCAATTCCACGTTCGCGATGACGATACTGACCCCTTCGAATGGGGTGCACTTTCAGCGCCGGCTCACTACCGGAGCTGCGGGTGTCGGCACCGCGGGAGCTCTGGTGGCGGGCCCGTACTGGGTCAGGCTGACGCGCAGCGGCAACACGTTTACCGGGTACAGCTCGCCGGACGGGATTGCCTGGACGCTGGTGGGAACCGACACGATCACCATGTCCGCCAACGTCTTCGTCGGCTTGCCGCTGACCAGTCACAACAACACGCTGCTCTGCACGGGTACTCTGGACAGCATCAGCGTCGGGAGCGCGACGCCGACGGCAACGCCGACGCCGACGCTCACGCCCACGCGCACCGCCACGCCGATCGGTCCGACGGCAACGCCGACACCCACGCCGCCGGGTGGCGGCCTTCCGGCGCCATGGTTGCAGCAGGACATCGGGGGTCCTGGTTTTGCGGGCGGCGCGAGCTATTCGGCGGGGGCGTTCACGATGAGCGCTTCTGGAACCGACATCTGGGGCGTGTCGGATCAGTTTCACTACGTGTACCAGCCGTGGAACGGCAATGGGACGATCATCGCGCGGGTGGCGAGCATCCAGAACACGGATCCGTGGGCCAAGAGCGGAGTAATGATTCGCGAGACCCTGGCGGCCAATTCCGTCTTCGCGATGATGATCGAGACACCCGGCAATGGTCTGGCCTTCCAGCGGCGGCTGACGACGGGCGGTACGGGGACTACGACCGCTGGGGCCATCGTGGCGGCGCCCTACTGGGTCAAGCTGACGCGCAGCGGGCGTAACGCCGACACGTTTACCGCGTACAGCTCGCCGGACGGGATCACCTGGACGCTGGTGGGAACCGACACGATCACCATGTCCGCCATCGTCTACGTCGGCTTGCCGCTGACCAGCCACAACAATACGTTGATCGGTACATCGGGGCTGGACAGCGTCACGCTGTCGAATCCGTAGGCCCGCTCGTCCGGTCGGCGCGGGTTCTTGGCAGCCGATCGCATCGGCGTTGTCGGGGACGGGACTCAGGGTAAAGCCCTAGGTCGTTTTCTCACCTCAAGGTCGACCCATGGGCTGATGTCGGCGGGGCACGTATCAGGGGTAGATTGGCGAATTCCAATTCTCCAATGAATGTCAAACCGGTGCGACAACCCTGGCCTGGCAGTCTTCTCGAGGTGCTGGCGCCATTGGCCCGAAGGGCGACCCTTCTCGCCCTCGCGTTCGCCTTGCCGGCAGCGCTGGCCGGCACCAGTTTCAAGCAGCAGGGTTTTTCCGAGACGGTGGTTTTCACCGGATTGACCAATCCGACGGTCGTGCGGTTTCTGCCGGACGGCCGTGTGCTGGTGGCGGAGAAGAGCGGGCTTCTCAAGCTGTTTCCCAACATCACGACAAACACCTACACGGTCGTCGCGGACCTGCGCTCAGAGGTCTTCAACAACTGGGACCGAGGGCCTTCTGGGACTCGCGATCGACCCGAACTTCTCGACCAACAACTACGTCTACGTGCTCTACGCGTACGACGCGCCCATCGGGGGTGCGCCGCCGAAATGGGGTCCGGGAGATGGAACATCCGACCCGTGTCCGAGTCCCCCTGGCGCCAATACGGACGGCTGCGTCATCAGCGGCCGGTTGTCGCGCCTGACCGCGACCGGCAGCGACTGGAAGGCGAGCGAGCACTCCGTGATCAACGACTGGTGCCAGCAGTTCCCGAGCCACTCAATCGGCTCTCTCAACTTCGGTGCCGACGGCTACCTCTATGTGAGCGCCGGTGATGGCGCGAGCTTCATCAACGACGACTACGGTCAGTTCGGAGGGACCCAGGGCAGCCCGCCACCGACGCCCAAGAACCCGTGCGGAGATCCGCCGGTGCCAGTGGGCGGCAACCAGGTTCCTCCGGGAGCCGAGGGCGGGGCCCTGCGCGCCCAGTCGGTGCTGCGCACGGCCGGCGAACCGCGGGTCCTGAACGGCACGATCCTGCGTCTGGATCCGGCCACGGGCGCGGGCGCCCCGGACAATCCCTTCCACTCGTCCGGCGACGTGAACGCGCAGCGCATCACGGGGTGGGGCCTGCGCAACCCCTTCCGGTTCACCATCAAGCCCGGCACCAACGACCTCTGGATCTCCGACGTCGGCTACAACACCTGGGAGGAGATCAACCACCTTTCCAACCCAACCGTCGGCACGAACTTCGGCTGGCCCTGTTACGAAGGCCTCTTGCGTCAGCCCAGCTACGACGGCGACAACCTGAACATCTGCGAGGCCCTCTACGCGCAGAGCCCGCAGACGGTCACGCTGCCCGTGCTGACCTACAACCACGCGCTCAGGTCCTCCCGACCGACGGGTGTCCGACGGGAAGCTCCTCGGTCGCCGGCATCACCTTCTACACGGGCGGCAGCAACTATCCCTCGACCTACAAGAACGCGCTCTTCTTCTCGGACTATTCGCGCGCCTGCGTCTGGGTGATGCTGCCGGATGCCGGAGGCAATCCCAACCCGGCCAACGTCATCCCGTTCGCGTCCAGCGTGGCGACGGGCCCCGTGTTCCTGGATGTGGGTCCCGACGGCAACGTCTACTACGCCGACTTCAACGGCGGCAACATCGTCCGCTTCGTCTACGGCCTGAATGCCCTCGCGACGGCCTCACCCCTGTTCGGCCCGTCGCCGCTGACGGTGAATTTCGACGGGAGCGGATCGAAGCCCGCCCAATCCGGCGACACGTTGAGCTATGCGTGGGATCTCGATGGGGACGGCCAGTTCGACGACTCGACCCTGCAGAAGCCCGCGTTCGTCTACACCACGAAAGGCACCTACACGACCCGGCTCAAGGTCACCGACCAGCGCGGCAGCTCTGCGATCAGCGCACCGATCAAGATCTTCGTCGATAACCAGCCTCCGATTCCGTCCATCACGACGCCCGCGTCTTCCTTCACCTGGAAGGTCGGAGACACGATCAGCTTCTCGGGCCAGGCGACCGATCCGGATGGCGGCGTGCTGCCGGCGAGCGCGCTCAATTGGGTGGTCCTCATCCACCACTGCCCCTCGAATTGTCACCTGCACACGTACCAGACTTTCTCGGGAGTTGCGAGCGGCTCGTTTTCGGCTCCCGACCACGAGTACCCGTCCTACCTCGAGATCCAGCTGACGGCCACAGACTCCCTCGGCCTCTCGGCGACTACGAGCGTCAACATTCAGCCGAAGACGGTGGACCTGACGTTTCAGTCGAGCCCCTCGGGACTGTACCTGACGGTGGGAACTTTCGCGGGGACGACGCCCTTCGTTCGCACCGTCATCGTCAACTCCGCCAACTCCGTCAACGCGCCTTCACCGGAGAGCGGCTACCAGTGGGTCTCCTGGTCGGACGGGGGAGCGCAGAACCACACGGTCACCGCGACGTCCTCTCCGGCCACCTACACGGCGACCTACACGCCGGCCTCCTCCGCCTGGGCCGACCGGGACATCGGCAGCCCCGGGCTGGCGGGCAGCCTGACGCAGGCTGGCACGCTCACCGTCAAGGCTTCGGGAGCCGACATCTGGTCGACCTCGGATCAGTTCAACTTCGCGTACCAGACGCTCAGTGGGGATGGCTCGATCATCGCGCGGGTCGTGAGCATTCAGAACACGGATCCCTGGGCCAAGGCCGGCGTGATGTTGCGCGACACCCTGGCAGCCGACTCCGTTCAAGCCATGACGATCCTGACCCCGATCAATGGAGTTCGCTTTCAGCGCCGTGTGCTCAAGGGTTATCAGAGCGCCGGCTCGACGGGCCCGAGCGTGAGCGCGCCCTATTGGGTCAAGCTCGTGCGCAGCGGCGACACTTTTACCGGGTACAGCTCCCCGGACGGAGTCACCTGGACGCTGGTGGGATCCGACACGATCATCATGTCCGCCAGCGTCTACGTGGGTTTGGCCGTGACCAGCCACAACAACACGGTCCTCTGCACTGCCGTGTTCGACAACGTCACCATCGGCCCGGCGGGCCCGACTCCGACGCCGACACGAACGGCAACCGTGACGCCGACTCCCACCAGGACGCCGACGCCGACGATGACGCCTACGAGGACGCCGACCTCAAACGGCCCGACCGCGACGCCGACAGCCACGCCGACGGCGGGGGCGGGTCTTCCGGCGCCGTGGGTGCATCTGGACGTCGGGGGTCCTGGTTTTGCGGGCAACGCGAGCTATTCGGCGGGGGCGTTCACGATGAGCGCTTCTGGAACCGACATCTGGGGCACGTCGGACCAGTTCCACTACGTGTACCAGCCATGGAGCGGCGACGGGACGATCATCGCGCGGGTGGCGAGCATCCAGAACACGGATCCGTGGGCCAAGAGCGGGGTAATGATTCGCGAGACGCTGGCGGCCAATTCCACGTTCGCCATGACGATACTGACCCCTTCGAATGGGGTGCACTTTCAGCGCCGGGTCACCACCGGAGCTGCGGGTGTGGGCACCCCGGGAGCTCTCGTGGCAGGTCCGTACTGGGTCAGGCTGACGCGCAGCGGCAACGTGTTTACCGGGTACAGCTCGCCGGACGGGATTGCCTGGACGCTGGTGGGAACCGACACGATCACCATGTCCGCCAGCGTCTACGTCGGCTTGCCGCTGACCAGTCACAACAACACGCTGCTCTGCACGGGCACTCTGGACAGCATCAGCGTCGGCGAGCGCGACGCCACGGCCACGCCGACGCCGACGGTCACGCCCACGCGCACCGCGACGCCGATCGCTCCGACGAACACGTCGACCGCCACGCCGACGCGTACCGCGACACCGATCGCTCCGACGAACACGCCGACGGTCCCGCCCACGCGCACCGCGACGCCGATCGGTCCAACGGCGACACCGACACGCACGCCGGCGCCGGGTGGCGGCCTTCCGGCGCCGTGGGTGCATCAGGACATCGGGGGTCCTGGTATTGCGGGCAACGCGAGCTATTCGGCGGGGGCGTTCACGATGAGCGCTTCTGGAACCGACATCTGGGGCACGTCGGATCAGTTCCACTACGTGTACCAGCCATGGAGCGGCGACGGGACGATCATCGCGCGCGTGGCGAGCATCCAGAACACGGATCCGTGGGCCAAGAGCGGCGTGATGATTCGCGAGACGCTGGCGGCCAATTCCACGTTCGCCATGACGATCCTGACCCCCTCGAATGGGGTGCACTTTCAGCGCCGGCTCACCACCGGAGCTGCGGGTGTCGGCACCGCGGGACGCTCTGGTGGCGGGTCCGTACTGGGTCAAGCTGACGCGCAGCGGGCGTAACGCCGACACGTTCACCGGGTACAGCTCGCCGGACGGGATCACCTGGACGCTGGTGGGATCCGACACGATCACGATGTCCGCCAACGTCTACGTCGGCTTGCCGCTGACCAGTCACAACAACACCTTGATCGGTACATCGGGGCTGGACAGCGTCACGCTGTCGAATCCGTAGGCCTGCCCGTCCGGTCGGCGCCGTCAGGCGAACGCGGGTCGCCGGGCGCGCTCGCCGGGGCGGCATCGTGGTGCTGGAGGTCTTTGTTTACAACCCCTACAGATACCCCGCCGAAGGCCAGTCCTGTGAACCTGTCCTGAGGGTCAGGATTTTGGTCGCTTTGGGCCCGTCCTGTGCTATGATTTGGGCTCATAACATTGACCTCTTGGACCAGCGGTAATCCACTGTGGCGAAAGAGAATATGGGGGCTCAGAGATGCCGCTCTTGAAGCGCGGGACAGAGGCATTCCCTCAAGGCCTCTTCGAGCTTCCAGAGTCTGAATTCCCGTGGTGCGTGGCCCACGTCCGGAGCCGCCAGGAGAAGGTCCTCGCGCGCCACCTCATCCCGCTCGAGGTGCCCTTCTATCTCCCGCGTCGTGAGAACGCGAAGACGGAGGGGGGGGCGGAGCTTCGTCTCCTACCCGCCGCTTTTCCCGGGCTACTTCTTCTTTCGGGGGACCGGCCTCGCAGAGGATTGCGGTGCTCCGGAGCAACGTCGTCGTTCGGCTGATCGAGGTGCCGGACCAGGAGCTTCTGGCCCGCGAGCTCCGCGAGCTGAGATCGCTTCAGGAGGCCGGCGCGACGCTGGTTCCCTACGTGCCGCTTGCCTCCGGGGTCGAGCGTTCGCGTCGTGGACGGCCCCTTCTCGGGCTACACGGGAAAGGTCCTGCGGGAGCAGTCGCGCCTTCGTCTCATCGTGTCCATTTCGATGCTGCGCCAGACCGTCGCCGTGGAGTTCAGCCGGGAGGCGCTCTGCCCGGTGGCTCCGGCGCAGCAGTCGAGTCCGTCTCGAAGCGCCGTGGGGTTCTAGGAGTTTCGTTCGGTTCGGTGTCTTCTCAACACGCGGAGTGCTCTTTCGGTGTTTGTACACCGAAGGGGGCGAAGCCTAACCAGGATGCGAGTAATGATGAGCACGACGGTGAGCTCCGAGACCTCTCAGCGCCGCCGCCGCCGAGCTCAAGAAGAAGATCGAGGACCGCGACGATCGTCATCGGGGTCCTCGGCCTCGGGTACGTGGGTCTTGCCGCTCGCGATGGCCTTTGCGGAGAAGCGCCTCTCGGTCGTCGGATTCGACGTCGATCCCGAGAAGATCGAGGCGCTCCGGGCCGGCCGCAGCTACATCCAGCACCTCGCCGGCGTCTCGCGCTGAGCGCTGCCACCGCGCCGGGTCTCTTTCGCGCGACCTCGGACTTCGCCGAGCTGGGCAAGCCGGACGTGCTGCTGATCTGCGTGCCGACGCCGCTGACGCCGCAGCGAGAGCCGGACATGAGCTTCGTCGTGAGCACCGTCCGGCAGATCCGCTCGCGCCTGCGCCGCGGGCAGCTCGTCGTTCTCGAGTCGACGACCTATCCCGGCACGACGGACGAGCTCGTCCGCGGGATCCTCGAAGAGTCGGGCCTGCGATGCGGCGAGGACTTCTTCCTCGCCTTCTCGCCGGAGCGCGAGGACCCGGGCAACGCCCGTCATTCGACACTCGAGCATTCCCAAGGTGGTCGGGGGCGTGGACGCCGTATCGGGAGACCTGGCGCAGGCCGTCTACGACCACGCGATCGAGCGGACCGTGCGCGTATCGACGGCGCGGACCGCGGAGGCGACCAAGCTCGTCGAGAACATCTTCCGCGCCGTCAACATCGCGCTCGTCAACGAGCTGAAGATGGTGTTCGACAAGATGGGCATCGACGTCTGGGAGGTCCTGGACGCCGCCTCGACAAAGCCCTTCGGCTTCATGCGCTTCAACCCGGGCCCGGGGCTCGGGGGCCACTGCATCCCGCTCGATCCCTTCTATCTCGCCTGGAAGGCGCGCGAGTACGGAGTGACGGCGAGGTTCATCGAGCTCGCCGGCGAGGTCAACGTCCAGATGCCGCACTACGTCGTCGAGAAGCTGCAGAATGCCTTGAACGAGCGGGGCAAGGCGGTCAAGGGGAGCCGGATCCTGATCCTGGGAGTGGCCTACAAGAAGGACGTGGACGATGCTCGGGAGAGCCCCGCTTTCGAGATCATCGATGCGCTTCTCCGGCGCGGCGCGGCCGTCGAGCTATCACGACCCCCATGTGCCGCGGGTGCCGCGGACTCGGGCATGGCCGGATCTCGCGTCGCTGTCGTCGGAGAGCGCTCACGCCCGAGCTGCTCGCCGCCCAGGATGCCGTCGTGATCGTGACGGACCATTCCGCCGTCGACTACGATCTCGTCCTTCGCCATGCGCCGCTCATCGTCGACAGCCGCGGGTGTCTACCGGCAGGCGATGCCGAACGTCGTCAAGGCGTGACTCGCCCGGGTCACTGAGAGGGCCGTTTGCGAATGAGCGCCGTGCGGCATGGCGGCAGCCTGCCGCCGAGATTTCCGCTGGTTCGCATTCAGCCGACCCGGGGCTGGGCGTCGCTGCAGCTGAGAGAGGTCTGGGCGTACCGGGAGCTGCTCTACTTCCTCGTCTGGCGCGACGTGAAAGTTCGCTACAAACAGACCGCGCTCGGCGTCGCCTGGGCCGTCCTGCAGCCGCTCATGACGGTGGTCGTGTTCACGATCTTCTTCGACCGCATGGTCAACGTCGGCTCGAACGGGCTGCCGTATCCACTGTTCTCGTTGGCGGGCCTTCTCCCGTGGAACCTTTTCGCGCAGGGGCTCGGCCAATCGGCCTCGAGCCTGGTGGGCTCGTCCAACCTCATCAGCAAGGTCTATTTCCCGAGGCTGATCATCCCGATCGCGTCGGTGCTCGTGGGGCTGGTGGACTTCGGCGTTGCCTCCATCTTTCTCGTCGCGATGATGGCCTATTACCACGTCTGGCCCACGGCCACGTTCCTCCTCCTGCCCCTCTTCATGTTGCTCGCATCGGGCGCGGCGCTGGGCATCGGCATGTGGTTCTCCGCGCTCAACGTGAAGTACCGGGACATTCGATATGTCGTTCCGTTCTTCACACAGATCTGGCTATTCGTCACGCCGGTGATCTATCCCGCGAGCCGGGTCACGGCCAAGCTTCGTGCCGGCGTCGATCCCTGAGTGGCTCTATGGTTTGAACCCGATGGCGGGCGTCGTCGAAGGCTTTCGCTGGGCCGCCCTGGGCAGCGGCGGCGTGTCGGTCTCCGTGATCGCGACGAGCGCTGCCGTGACCGTGGTGCTTCTGGTGGGTGGGGCGTTCTACTTTCGAAAGGTGGAGAGGACCTTTGCGGACATCATCTAGGCTGCGCGACGGGCGGGGGCTATTTGCGGCGGGGAAGGGTCCTTGAGCGACGTGGCAATCCAACTCGACAACCTCGGGAAGAAGTACCGCCTCGGAAGCCGGGAGGAGGCGTACAAGACGTTTCGCGAGGCGATCGCGGGGATGGCCTCGAGCCCCTGGCGTCGGTTGCAGGGGCTGAGGCGCCGCGGCACGCTCGAGCGAGGCCGGGACGGAGGAGACGCTCTGGGCGATTCGCGGCATCAACGCCGAGATCAAGCGCGGCGAAGTCGTCGGCTTCATCGGCCGCAACGGGGCAGGGAAGAGCACGCTCCTGAAGATCCTCTCCCGCATCACCGAGCCGACGGAAGGATTTGCCGAGATTCGCGGGAGCGTGGGGTCGCTGCTGGAGGTCGGCTCCGGCTTCCACATGGAGTTGAGCGGCCGGGAGAACATCTTCCTGAACGGCGCGATCCTGGGGATGAAGAAAGCCGAGATCGAGCGCAAGTTCGACGAGATCGTGGCCTTCGCCGGCGTGGAGAAGTTCATCGACACCCCGGTGAAGCACTATTCGAGCGGCATGCACGTCCGGCTCGCGTTCGCGGTCGCGGCGCACCTCGAGCCGGAGATCATGATCGTGGATGAGGTCCTGGCCGTCGGGGACCTCGAGTTCCAGCGCAAGTGCCTCGGCAAGCTGGAGAGCGTTTCGGAATCCGGCCGAACGATCCTCTTCGTCAGCCACAACACGGGGGCGATCCGCAGGCTGTGCACCCGGTGCATTTTCCTCGACAAGGGAAGGGTGCTGGCCGACGGTCCCTCGGACCACGTCGTCGACCTCTATGTCAACAAGTACGGCCAGCCGGCGCGCGACGACGCCTCGCTCGAGACGCGCGCCGAGGAGGACGACCGGTTCGTTCTGCGCCTCGGGGGTGAGCGAGGGCGGATCTCGATGTTCTGCGGAGACCCCCTCGTTCTCGAGTTTCGAATCGAGACGCCGTTTCCGATCCCGAGCTCGGACGCCGGCATTGGCGTGACGCTCGTGTCGAATACCGGGGACCCGATCGTGAGCATGAGCAGCCACATCCAGGGAATCGTGAACTCCCCGAGCACGTCCCGGTTCTGGGACATTCGGTGCGACATGGGGCGGCTGCCGCTCAATGCCGGAACCTATTTCGCCAACGTGCACATCGGTCCCAAGGATCGCAGCGAGAAGTTCGCCAGCGCTCTCGCGATCGAGGTGCTTGGAGCATGACGTCTTTGGCTCAGGGGCCGCTCTTCCGAGCCCGAGCCGCTGGGGCCCGATCTACTGGGCGCCAGAGTGGGACATTCGCCCGGCCGATTCGCTTCCGTCCGCCGGGGCCGAAACGGTCGGCGAGAAGACTTCGGCGAGGCTTTGATTCTTGACCTGCACGGCGCTGCCGCAAGGAGCCTCCCCGAATGACTCGAGCGCTCGCCGTGTTCGCGCCGGTCATCGGAGGTCGGTCGGAGACCTTCATCCGACGGCACATGCAGGATCTGGTTCCGGGCGGAACCGTCGTCGTGGCGGACTCGGCGGACGGCCCGCTGGGCGGGCACTGGTCGGTCCCCGGTCCGAAGCTGCTTCTCGACCAGGCCCCGTCGAAGGGCCCTCATTCGCCGTGTCGTCGAGGGCGTTGGCCGCAGGTTGGGCCGGAGGGAAATGGATGCGGAGGGCAGAGTCGAGCGCTTCCTCCGCGAGCAGGGCGTCGCGGTGGTTCTCGGAGAGTACCTGGATTGGTCCCTGCGCTGGATGGGGGCCGCTCGGGCGGCCGGGGCCCGATTCTTCGGGCACGCCCATGGCTATGACGTCTCGATGCAGCTGCGTGATCCCGGTTGGCGCAAGCGAGTATCTCCGCTACAACCAGGCGGACGGCGTGATCACGGTCAGCGAGTTCAGCAAGGCGAGGCTCGTCGCGATCGGAGTGGACGCGGAACGAATTCACGTCGTTCCCTGCGGGATCGACGTGCCGTCTCGAGAGCCACGGCGGGCCTCTTCCGAGGGTGTCGTCCGATGCCTCGCCGTCGGACGCATGGTCGCCAAGAAGGGCCCGATTCTGACGCTCGACGCCTTCCGCCGGGCCGCCCTCGATTGTCCGACGCTCCGGCTCGATTACGTCGGGGAGGGAGACCTTCTGCCCGCCGCGCGCCAGTTCGTTCGCGCGTTCGGCCTCGAGGACCGGGTGACGCTCCACGGCGGGCTTCGCGCACGAGTCGGTGCGCGGTCTTATGACAGGAAGCCGACATCTTCGTGCAGCACAGCCTGACCGACGCCGGACTCCGGAGACGAAGAAGGCCTGCCGGTCGCCCTCCTGGAGGCGATGGCGTGCGGCCTTCCCGTGGTTTCGACGCGGCATGCCGGCATACCGGAGGCGGTCACGGATGGCGGGAACGGATTCCTCGTCGACGAAGGCGACAGCGCCGCGATGGGAGCCAGGCTGGTGGAGCTCGCGAGCGATCCGGGCCTGCGACTCCGCATGGGCGAGGCGGGCTGGCAGCAGGCGAGGCGCCGGTTCTCGTGGGAGCGAGAGCGCTCCGAGTTGCTTCGGATTCTCGGCCTGATCCGAGCGGCGAGTCGGACGCGGCCGCACTGAAGCGCGGAACCATTCATGAAGCAAGAAAACCCCCTCGTCACCGGTCGTGATCCCGGCCTACAACCGCGCCTCGAAGGTCGGGGCGGCCCTGGAGAGCCTCCGGGTGCAGACGATGCTCGCAATGGGAGGCCATCGTCGTGGACGACGGGTCGACGGACGGCACGGCCGAAGTCGTCGCCGGCATCGCACGGCAGGACTCCCGAATTCGACTGCTTCGTCAGGACCGAAATCGGGGGGCGCAGGCGGCGCGCAATGCCGGCATCCGCGCCAGCCGCGGGAATTGGGTCTGTTTCCTGGACTCCGACGACCGGTACCTTCCCGACAGCATCGAGAGGCGCCTGCGGATCGCGACCGAGAAGAAGGTTTCGGTCGTTCACTCCGAATGCTACGTCCAGGAGGGCACGGAGCCACTTCGACGGTTCGGAGTGCGACCGGTGCAGGGCGCCAGCTACGACACGCTATTGCGGCAGCCAGGGCCGGCGTACCCGAGCCTGCTCGTTTGTCGCGAAGCCTTCGAGCGGATCGGCTATCTCGACGAGAGCATCGAGGCGTTCCAGGAGTGGGACACGGCGATCCGCCTCGCGAAGCACTACGAGTTCGGCTTCGAGCCCGAGCCGACGTTCATCTACGACTGCCGGGGCGGCGACACGATGTCCAAGGACTTTCTGCGTGCCGGCCGTGGGTACCTGCAGATCCTTCACAAGCACTTCCTTCCGATGCTGTGGCATGGCGGTCCTGCCAACATCGCCTCCCATTACAAGACGGCGGGCGGGTGGTACGCGGGCGGGGGCGATCTGACGACGGCGCGGCATTGCGAGCGAAAGGCGATGGCATGGACCGCGATCGATCGACCCTCCCTCGTCGTTCGGAAGCTGCAGCGCATTCTGGGGCGAGCTCTGGGTCTGATCCGATGCTGAAGGCTTCGATGAGGTTTCGTAACACCGCTACGGCGGCGAGGTGACGCACACATGATCAAGAGGGTTCTTCGGGGAGCGGCGCGGCGAGTGAGGGACTCGTTCGTGGATGTCGCCTTCCAGGTTTCGATGCGGGGAATGGGCTCCGGCCGGAGGCCCTTCGACGCGCGGGAGTTGCGCCTGCTCTACAAGGCGCTCCGATCGCAAAACCTGTTCGGGCCGGACGGGAAGATGGTGCCCGCCTTCGAGGCGGCAGTTTGCCGCAGGCCTACGGGGTTCCGCACGCCATCGCCTCGACTTCGGGCACGGCGGCCATTCACGTCGCCCTCGGGGCCCTGGACCTGAATCCCGGCGACGAGGTCATCACGGCGCCCATCACGGATCTCGGAACGATCATTCCGATCCTGTACCAGAACGCGATTCCCGTGTTCGCGGACATCGACGATACCTACAACATGGACCCGGCGGACGTCGAGCGCAAGATCTCCCCGTACACCCGCGCCATCATCGCCGTGCACCTCTTCGGAAACCCGTGCGATCTCGATGCGCTGAAGGACATCGCCCAACGCCACCGCATCGCGCTGATCGAGGACTGCTCGCAGGCGCACATGGCCCGCTACAAGGGGCGCCCCGTCGGCACGATCGGCGACATCGGTTGCTTCAGCTTCCAGCAGTCCAAGCACATGACGACCGGCGACGGAGGCATGACGATCACGTCGAACCGTGCCTACGCGGAGCGCATGAAGCTCTTCGCCGACAAGGGCTACGCCCGCAAGGGTTGGGGATCGCGCGCCTACCTCTTCCATGCCCCGAACTACCGCATGAACGAATTGACCGGAGCGGTCGGCCTCGCGCAGCTCGAAAAGGTCTCCGGTGTGGTCGCCCGGCGCGCCGCGATGGGCCGCACGGATGAACGCATTGCTCGCGGATGTGCCCGGTCTCACGCCTGCTCCCGTCACCCCCGGCGCGGAGCACGCTTTCTGGCTCTATCCGCTTCGGATCCACGGCAAGGAGCTGCAGCGGGTCGCAGCGAGCTCGAAGAGGCGAAGGTGCCCGTTTTCGTGGGCTATACCGGGAAACCGATCTATCTCTGCGCCGAGTCCCTCAGCGCGAAGAAGACCTACGGGCAATCGCAGTGGCCCTTCACGATCCGGGAAGGCACCAAGACCTACGAGTACCGGGAAGGCCTGTGCCCGCGCGCCGAAGAATTGCTCACGCAGCTGGCGTGCATCATCTGGGACGAGAGTTGGACGGATGCGGAAGTGGAGCGCGTCGCGGCGGCGGTCACCCGCAGCGTGAGCAGGGCGAGCGCCGGCGCGCGTTGCTCCCGCTCCGGCCCGGGTGAAGAAAGAGGCGATCGTCGGGCCGCGGCCGGCAGGGAGCACTCGGAAGACACGGATCGGGGTCATCGGGTGCGGAAACATGGGTCGCGTGCACCTGCAGGCGTACCGGGCGAACCCCGGCGTCGAGCTCGTGGCGTTCGCCGATACGAAGCTCGAGAACGCCCAGCGTTTCGCTCGCGAAGCGGGCGGCAACGCGTACGCGTCGCACGTCGGAGATGCTCGCCAAAGAGAAGCTCGACGGCGTGAGCCTCTGTACGCTCCCCTCGACGCACCGGGACATCGCGATCGACCTCCTCTCCGGCGGCGTTCACGTCCTCTGCGAGAAGCCGCTCGCGGTGTCCGAGGAGGAGGCGGGTCAGATGGCGCGAAAGGCGCTCGAGCAGAAGCGTCTGCTCGTGCCGGCCTTCAAGCTCCGGTTCTACGACGAGGTCCGGGAGGCGAAGAGGCTCATCGAGCAGGGAGGCCTCGGCAGAATCCTCACGTTTCGGCTGATGTTCGCCGACGACGACCCGGCAAGGGGGAGCTGGGCCTCGATCGCGCGACTGTCCGGCGGGGGCGTGATCATGGACAACGGTCCTCATGCCGTGGACCTCATCCACTACCTCCTTGGAGAGATCTCCAGCGTGGCTGCCCAGGTCCACCCATCCGGGGAAGGCGAAGTGGAAGACACCGCGACCCTGACCTGCGGTCTGGCCAATGGAATCGTAGGGTCCATCGATCTGAGCTGGCGCGTCGGCACTCCCTCGGAGGTGTATCTCGAGATCTATGGCGAGGACGGCACCGCCCGTCTCGACTTGAAGGGCGTGAGCTACAAGTTCAAGAGCTGGCCGGACTGGCGGCGGGTCCCCAATGCGTCGGGGCCCCAGGAGGGGTTCGGCCGACAGATCAATCATTTCGTGGATGCGATTGCGTCGGGCGGGCCTGTCCTCTTTGGCGCCGCGGAAGGCGTGAGGTCGCAGGAAGTCATCGAGGCGGCGTATCGGTCACTCGTCGAGCGCACGAGCGTTCGCGTCAGCCACGCGTGAGAATGATGCCTCCGCGGCTGCTCCCGCCGTACCCTGGTCCGCCCACCGGGCTCCGTCCCTTTTCTCGCCTCGAGGAGGAAGGGGAAGGTCCCGGTTCGGGGGAGCGGACCTCACCATTCGCGGGCCTCGCGATCTCGTCTGGAGGATGGCATGCGCAGTGAAGCTCTCCGCCTTCTGCGTCGACTTGGACCCGGGCTGGACGCCACCCTGCGCCGGGGTGAGTGGACTCAAGAGTGGCTGGTGCCCCGCGGCCTCGAGAAGCAAGACACGAATAGTTTCGTTCCCGAGGTCCTCGTTCCCTTCGAGGACCTCGCCATCGACCTCGCCCCCCAGGTGGAGAGAGTCAGGAGCTGGGATTCGAAAGGCTATCGTCCCCTCTTCGAAGAACTCCGAGCGGACGATGCCATCAATCCATACCGGCCCCCCCCGGGTCTCGGATACATCGACAACGGGTACTACCTCACGCCGGATGCCGAAATCTACGCGGCGATGATCCTCGATTTTCAGCCGCGGCGAATCGTCGAGGTCGGTTCCGGTTACAGCACGCTCATCGCTCGCCGTGCCGTCGCCCGGATGAAGCAGCCGTGCGAGATCGTGGTCTTCGACCCGCAGCCCCGGACCAATGTTCAGGGCAGCGCGGATCGGGTCAACCGATCGTTTGTCGAGGATTGCGCCATCGCCGATATTCCCGTCGACTCCTCGACCCTTCTCTTCATCGACTCGAGCCATCTGACGCGGGCGGGCGGCGACATCCCTTTTCTCTACAATCGGCTGCTCCCGCAGCTGCCGGCGGGCACGTTGGTTCACGTTCACGACATCTACATTCCGTACGACTATCCCGTACTTCTATCAAGACCGGCTCTTCACGGAGCAATACGTCCTTCGGGCTTTGCTCAGTCGTTCCAACCGATATCGGATTGTTCTCGCGACCCATTATCTTGAGCCGGTCCCACCCCGACTTGATGAAGGAGATCTTCGGCGAGGCCGTCTTTGGCGGAGGGGGTTTTGCCCCCGGGGCAGAGCGTTACAGTCCCTTCTATGGCGAGTCCTTCTGGTTCTCCGTGCAGGGCTAGCGAAATGGAGTGGCGCCGGCGCGATCGAGCCGATGGGAAAGGCGGAGGAGAGTTGACGATGGCGATTGCCTGGATCCACCGATGGCCGCTTTCGGTCGGCGACGCGAGACGCCCCGGAAGGGCTGGCCCTGTCTCGAGCGATCGCCTGGGTCAGGAAGCACAGGATTCCCGGAGAGGGCGTGCCGCCGAACCACAAGGTCGCCTTCTCGACGCCGGAGGTGACCGGCTACCTGATTCCCACGCTGAGAAGCGTGGGGGAGATGGAGATGGCGCAGGAGTTCGCCGTTTGGGAAGCCTCCGTCCAGCAGCCGGACGGCTCCGTCCCCGGGCCGGGTAGCGACGTTCCCTACACCTTCGACACGGCCCAGGTCGCCCGCGGATTTCTGGCGATGCTGGACCGGATGCCCGAGCTCGAGAAGAACCTGCGCCGCGCCTGCGATTTCATCGTCGGCCAGATCGGCTCGGACGGCCGGGTGAATACGCCTTCTTACGACATGTGGAAGTTCGAGGACGGGAGCACTTTCACCGAGTACGCAAATCTCTACACTCTGCCTCCGCTTCTCGAGGCGGGAAGAAAACTCGGCGAGCGCAGCTATGTCGCGGCGGTCGAGCACAGCATGGCCTACTACAAGGCCAGGCCGGACCTCGTCGAATTCAAGCCCGAGATCGGCACCCTTTCCCACATCTTCGGCTACATGATGGAAGGGCTCGTCGAGCTCGGCGAGCACGAGCTGGCGCGCAAGGGTCTTCGGCAGGCCGCGGCCATCCAGGCCGAAAGCGGCGCCATCCCCGCTTTCCCGGGAGTGAACTGGGTCTGCTCGACTGGAATGGCCCAGCTTGCGGTCGCCTGGTACAAGCTCGGAGATCGGGCGCCGGCCGACCGGGCGATGGCCTACCTCGAGACGCTTCAGAACAAGAGCGGCGGCTTCTACGGCAGCTACGGAAAGGGCGCGAGGTACCTGCCCTCGGATGAGATCAGCTGGGCCGTGAAGTACTTCATCGATGCCTGGCTGCTGCGAGAGGACGGCTCGAAGGCGGAGCGCTAAGCCTCTCCCCCGGGGAGAGCGAAGAGCGCTTCTCGACCTCGAGTTTCCGCGGCCCTCGAGGTATCGGATGTGCGGTTGTCGGGTCGTCGAGCCAGTTCTTTGAAGAGCGACGGAGTTGAAGCGGTCTGAATCGGGAGAGCTCACAGGCGTTGGGCCTGCCCCGGTAGAGAGGGGCGGAAGAGACATGAGCGGTCTTCGCAAGGGAATGAGGAGACTCCTTCCAGAGCCTCTCAAGAGAGAGCTCCGGGCCGTGCTTCATTGGCAGATGCCGTTACCCCTCGATATTGAGTTGAAGGGGGAGACCGAGCTGAAGTTCTGGAAGTCCTGGGTGGATGCGCATCCGAGCGCCGAGCCCGAAACCGCCTACTATCGCAAATTCATGATGGCGATGGGCAACCTCGACGATCAAGCGGTCTTCGACGACAAGGTGTGCCTGGACATCGGTTGTGGACCTATGGGATCCATGACCTGGCTGACGAACGCTCGCGCCGCCATCGGGCTCGACCCGCTCGTCGAGCAGTATCGACAGTTTGGGATCGAGCGGCATCGGATGCTCTATCTTTCCTGCGGGGCCGAACACATCCCTCTTCTGTCGCGCTACGTGGATGTCGTCTTCTCGATGAACTCACTCGACCACGTCGACGACCTGCCGGCGGTGTGCGATGAGATTCGAAGAGTTCTCAAGACGGGCGGGTGGTTCATCGCTTCGCTAAATCTCGACGAGCCCGCGACGGCAGCCGAGCCGTGGACGCTTACGGAAGCCTTCTTGAGAGAGCATCTCTGGGGCGATTGGCAGCCCGAGTACTACGAGATCCGGCCGAAGATCGAGAGCGAAGAGCACTTCGGTCCCTACAGGTATTTTTTCGAGCCCTGCCCTCTCGAGGTTTCCGAGCATCCTGGTCCGAGGGCACTCTGGTGCCGTTTTCGTGCTTCCTGAGAGACGAGCGGCCACTGCGTTTGAGTTTCTGGCAACCCCGCTTCTCCCTAACATCATGAGACCCGGAAGAGACTTCGGGACTGCAATGCTGGACTCTGCCGAAGCACTGGGCCAGGTCCGAATCGCGCGGTCGTGCTCTTTCGAGCGGACAAACTCCAGCTCTTGAAGACACTGGTATGGAGCGTACGGGAGTCCGACTACAACTAAACAGGATCGTAAGCAGCCTTCGGCGCGCCTCGGCGCGCCCGACAGGTCGCGAACACTTTGGAAGAGAGGCCGAAGAATGAGCGCTCCCTGGAACCTGACGACGACGGAGTGGTCGGATGTGCTGACGGACGGCACGACTCCCGAGGCCATCGCAGCCTCGATGCGCAAGGGATCTTCCAGCCCGTGGAGCGCAGATTCTCCTTCGCTCGACGGTGGAGGGAAGCCAGCGTTCTGGATCTGGGCAGCGGAAGGGGGGAGAACTCCGCGGCGCTGGCGCTCGAGCGGCCGGCGGACGACCCTCGGCGGAGTGGTCGCCCGGCAACCTGGAGTTCAGCAAGAGCCTGTACCGATGCTCTCGGGCTCGAGGGCCGCTTCTGCCAGGTGGACATGACGAAGCCTCTGCCGTTCGCCACCGATTCTCACGACCTGGTCTTCAGCTGCGGCGTCTTCGAGTACTTCACGGCCGCCCAGATCGAGTCGATTTTGAAGGAGATGTTCCGGGTCGCGAAGAGCCACGTCATCGTGATGGTTCCCAACGCGCTCTCGGTGCCGTATCGGCTCGGAATGTGGTACCAGGTGAAGACCAAGAACTGGCCATGGGGCGGAGAGGTGCCGTCGTACAGCTTGCGGCGACCATTCCGCAGGGCCGGTGGCCAGAAGATCGAGGAGTATTCGGTCGCGGCCTCCACCTCCCTCGATTTCCTGACGATGCGCTATGGGCGCCATCTCCGTCGGGCCCTGGCGCCCGTGCTCGTCTCATCCGATGAGTCGCGGCCGGCCATTCTGCGGCAGGGCTATCTGCTCGTGACCATCGGCCGAAAGGAAGATTCACTCCCGCGATGAGCGTCGTCTCCATCACATCGGCGCTCGACGTCGTCTCGAGCGACGACGCCTCCGGCCAGAGCACGGGAGCCCTGCTTGCCGGCTATAGCGGCCGCAAGCATGGGATCTGCCGACGGCTTCTCACCGGGATCGCGGGAGCCCCGTGGATTCCTTCCGTGGCGGCTCGACTGCCGCTGGGCCTCTGCGCCGCGGAGATCGAGGAAGCGCTCATCGCCCGAGACCCGACGGTCCTCGATGTTCGCGACGTCCGCTGGGGTCGGGAACTCTGGAAGACGCTGGGCAGGCGAACGCCCTGGTCCTGGCTGCTGCCGGGCTCCGCGATCGCCAGCCTTCGTCGTCGCCTTCGCCGATCCGCACGGACCCCCTGGTGAGCATCGTTCTTCCGACGTTCAACGGCGTCAAGTACCTCGCCGAGTCGATCGAGAGCTGTCTGAATCAGACTCATCGAAACCTGGAGCTTCTCGTCGTCGACGACGGGTCCACCGCCGACGTGCGAAGCGTCGTGTCCGGGTTTCGCGACGCGCGGGTCCGCTACCTGCGCCACGACCGCAACCAGGGAATCGCCGCCGGCCTGAATACCGGGTTTCGCAACAGTCGGGGGGAGTGCCTGACCTGGACCTCCGACGATAACCGCTATGCTGCCGACGCCATCGAGACCATGGTCCGCTTTCTCCAGAAGTATCCTGAGGTCTCCTTCGTCTACGCCGATCTCCGGCTCGTGGACGATCAGGGCAATCCGCACGGCCCCGGAATCCTCCACATGAAGCCCGCGCAGACGCTGGCAGCCGCCAACTGCGTCGGCGCATGTTTCCTGTACAAGCGCTCGGTCTACGAGGCGATCGGCGACTATGACGGCAGGGCCTTTCTTGCCGAAGACTACGACTACTGGATGCGGGTCGCAGCGCGGTTTCGCATGCAGCGTGTGGCTCGCCCGCTCTACGACTACCGTTATCACCCCGGCTCCCTGACCGCGCGCCATTCAGGCGCGGAGGTCGAAGAGAAGGCCGCCTGGGTCCGGCGCAAGAATGCGGAGGCCTCCGCCCGATGATCGTGGCCGGGCTGGCACGGCGCGCATGAGCGAACCGGCTTCGCCGCTCGTCACGGTTCTTCTCCCGGTCAAGGACGGCATGCCATTTCTGCCCGATGCGCTGAAGAGCATCCGGCAACAGACGTTCCGGGACTTCGAGCTGCTCGTCATCGACGACGGCTCGACGGATGGCACGGCCGCCTATTTGGCCAGCGTCAAGGACCCGCGCCTGCGAGTCATCCGGAACGAAGTCAGCCAGGGTGTGGCGCTGAGCCTCAATCGGGGCATGGAGCTGGCAAGGTCGCCGCTGATCGCACGGCAGGATGCGGATGATGCGTCCCTGCCGGAAAGGCTGGCGCGGCAGGTCGAGTTCATGCGCTCGCACCCGGAATGCTTCGTGGTGGGTACGCAGGGGCGCATGCTCGATGCCGCGGGGCTCGATATCGGGCCGTATTGGCTCCGCCCGATTGGCGAGCGTGAGATCCGGGAGGACATCCTGAGGGCGTGTCCATTCATTCACGGAAGTGTGATGATGCGGCGCGACGCGGTTCTCGCCGCGGGAGGCTACCGCCCAAAGGTGCGGCGCGCCGAAGACTATGACTTGTGGTTGCGCTTGGCCGCTCGGGGAACGCTGGCCAACTTGCCGGACGTGCTCTATCACCATCGGATTCATGATGCTCAGGTCGGTGCCGCGTTTCGGCAGGATGCAATGGCGGATACCTGGCTTTGCCAGGCCTTGAACTGGGAACGCACGTGCATGGGAGACGGGGACAGCCTGAACGCCCTGACGGATGCACAGCTCGCGGCGCTCAAGGACCGAAGGGCGGTTTGGCGGCCGCGGGGTGGATGGCGGCGGCGCGTGCGAGTGCTGTGGAATTATGCGAGGTTCCTGGAAGCCGGACAAATCGCCCCGTCGTGCGGCGCTGACGAGAGTCCTCGCCGTGACTGGCGGCTGGTAAACAGCGAAATGGGGATGGCCACGTGACCCGGACGGTCGTTTATTACACCGACAGTAATGGCTTCGGAGGTGCCGAGAAGGTGATGTTGACCCTCATGGAGGGCCTGGACCGGAGAGCCTGGCGGCCGATACTGGTGCACCACGCCTACCCCGGTGTTGCGTTTCTCGTCCGGCGCGCCCATGACCTCGGGGTCTCGACCCGGGAGTTCGGGTCGGTTCCCGGGAGTCGCGACATCGCCTGGCTACTCCGGTTTCGAAAAGCACTCCGCAAGGAAGGAGCCAGCATCTTTCACGCCCATCTCGTCTGGCCGCTGGCATGCACGTACGGGCTCGTGGCCGCGGCGCTGGCGCGGGTCCCGGTCGTCGCAACGCAGCACGCGTTCGCGAAGATAGCGGCCGGCCGCTCGGCGCGGCTGCAGAAGGCGGTCTCCCTGGCGGTGAATTGCTACATCGCGGTCTCCGAGCAACTCGGGCGCGACATGAAACCCTTCATCCTCCCGGGCAGGAAGATCCGGGTGATCCATAGTGCCATCCCCCTGGGCTCCTTCGGTCAGGCCGCGGAGCCAACGCTGAGGGCCAGCCTGACGGGAGAGGCGGCGCGTCCCCTCGTGCTGACGGTCGCCCGTCTCGATCGGCTCAAAGGGCTTCGCTATCTCATCGAGGCTGCGGTCCACGTCCCGCAAGCGGTGTTTGTCGTCGCGGGGGAGGGCTCGGAACGAGCCGACCTCGAGGCCCGGGCGCGAGCCGCGGGAGTCGCGGACCGAGTCGTCTTCCTGGGCCATCGCGACGACATCCCGCAGCTTTTGGCGGCATGCGATGTCTTCGTGTTGCCGACGCTCAATGAGGGCCTGGGGCTTTCCGTGCTGGAGGCGATGGCGTCCGGAAAGCCGGTCGTCGCGACGAGAATCGGCGGCATCCCCGAGGCGGTGGAAGATGGAGTGTCCGGATTGCTCGTCGCTCCCCGTGACGCCAGCGCCCTGGCCGGTGCGATCCGATCGCTTCTTCGGGACAGAGCCCTGGCCAACCGATTGGCCGCTGCGGGGCGCGTACGCGTGGTCGAGCGTTTCGGGGCGGAGACGATGGTGAAGAAGACGATGGATCTCTATGAGGAGCTCACTGCGTAGGCCGCAGCTCGCGCCTTTACGACGACCTGCTCTCCCAATGACGAAACCTTCCCGTGCCGAGCCACTTCAGGTCCGCGCGAGTCCGCGTTCCTGCAATCTGTGTGACGCGAGATCCGCTCGCGAAATCTTTGTCAAGAATGGGTTCTCTCTCGTTCAATGTCCGTCGTGCGGTTTGGTCTATGTCGGCGATCCTCCGGGCGCCGATGAGTTGAGACGCCTCTACTCCTTCAACGCTGGATATCACACCAACTATGAGAATTCTGACACTGCCTTGCACCGCTCAGCTCGGGAGTACTACGACCTGCTATCGCGATACAAATCGGGCGGGAGTCTTCTCGATGTCGGTTGCTCAACCGGGTTCTTCCTGCGGGTTGCACGGGGTCAGGGGTGGGACACCTGTGGCCTGGAGATGTCGCCCGACACCGCGAGCCTGGCGCGAGACCGGTATGGCCTCGAGATCCTGACTGGGACCCTCGAGGAGACGACGTTTCCGGCGAAACGGTTCGACGCCGTGACACTCTGGGACGTCATCGAGCACGTCGAAGACCCGGTGAAAACGATGTCGATCGTCTACCGGATCCTCAAGGACGACGGAATCGTCGCTTTCCTCACGCCCAACGTGGCGGGACTCTTTCCGAAAGCCGCGTACGCCGTGGCCAGGGTCATCAACTACTGGCCACACCCGGAGCCGCCGCACCATCTCTTCCAATTCTCGAAGGCAACCGCTCGACGGCTCGTCACCCGCGCCGGCTTCACCGTGCGAGAGATCGTCGACAAGCGGATCCCGCTCGCATACACATTTGGCGGTCTGAAGGGGCTGCTCCGCTCGCCAATGCAATTGGCATACGCGAGCTGCTTCGCTCCCATCGCGGCCCTGGGCCCGCTGTTTGGAGCCGGTGATTCCATGGTCGTGATCGCGCAGAAGACGGCAGTAACGTGAAGAAGTGAAGAAGGGGAGAGGCCCGTTGACGGATCCGAGTCTCGAGAGAGCGATGTCGTTGCCGCGGTGAAGAAGCCGCATCTGGATCAGCCGCTGCGTATCACGCTGTACGACCCCTCTGGCCGTGGCGGCGTTTCCCAGTACACGTATTTCCTCGCGGAGAGTCTGGTTCGGGCCGGCTGCCGCGTGACCCTCCTCACGAGCCATGATTACGAATTGCGCGACCTCCCCCGGCAGTTCGATCTCGTGGCGCTCTTCAGGCCGAGTTGGATTCGTACCATCGTTTCGGCCATGCGAGGCGTGGGAACTCGGCGCCCCCACGCATCTGACCGGGCCTCGTTAGGAGTGCCCGCCCCTGCTGGATCGAAGGAGCGGCCGGAGCTCGCGTGGCTCCGGCGGGCACGTCTGCGGCTTCTTTTGCTTTTCGCGGCCGCACGAATCCTGGCGACCCGATCCCGCATCCTCCACGTCCAGTGGTGCAGCGACCGAAGAGAAGACATTCGGTTTATTCGGCTGCTCAAGCGGCTGGGCGTCCGGACGCTGTATACGGCGCACGATCTGCTTCCCCATGAGGGGGCGAGGTCCAGCGATATAGAGGCGTTTACGGAGCTCTACCAGGCGGTCGACCAGGTCGTCGTTCTAGCCGAAGCCACCCGCCGCGAGCTTCTCGACACCTTCGGACTGGCCGCGGACTGCGTGACGGCCATAGCACATGGCGGCGACGAAGTCTTTTCCACGCCGCCCCAGGATTCTGCCAGGCAGCGACTGGGGATCGGCGCAGACCGAAGAGTGATTCTGTTCTTCGGCACGATCAGGCCCTACAAAGGGTTGGAGTATCTGATCCAGGCGTTCGATCGCGTTCGAGAACGCGTGGACAACGTCCTGCTCCTCGTTGCCGGCGGCGGCTCCGGATCCGTTCCGGCGGAGGCGGACTACTACTCCTCAGTCGTTGCGGCGCTTCGGGCTCGCGCTGACGTCGTCAGCGCCCTGGAATACGTTCCCGTGGCCGACATGAGCATCTACTTCTCAGCCGCCGATCTGGTCGTCCTGCCGTATGTGCGGACCTATCACAGCGGGGTCCTGATGACGGCCTATGCAATGGGGAAACCGGTCGTCGTGACGGACACGGGGGGGCTCGCCGAAGCTGTCGAAGAAGGTCGGACAGGATTCGTGGTGCCTCCGAGGGACGTGGACGCGCTGGCGGGCGGGATTGCCACTGTTCTCACGATGCCTGATCGAGGTAAGGCGATGGGCCGGCGTGCCCTGGAATTGTCGACGACGATCTATTCCTGGGCGGCCGTGGGCGAACGGACGGCCGCGCTCTATCGGCGCTTGCTCGACCGAGGCGGGGAGGTCGGTAGCGACGACGCGGTCGGTGCCGACACCTCGGTCTCCTCGAAGAATTCCGCCGCCCCGGCCCACACGCGGGCGCCGAGCCCTTAAGAAATGTCCACCGTGAGCGTCGTCATCCCAACGCACAACCGGGCGGAACTCCTTTGCCGCGCCATCCAGAGCGTGCTCGACCAGACCTTTCAGGCATTCGAGATCATTGTCGTCGATGACGCTTCCGGCGACGACACGGAGGCGGCCGTGCGCGGTTTCCACGACCGCCGAATTCAGTACATCCGCCACGCCGTCGGCAAGGGCGATGCAGGGGCCAGGAATACCGGGGTTCGAAACGCCGAAGGTGACTACGTTGCGTTCCTCGACGATGACGACGAGTGGTTGCCGGAGAAGCTTCGGATGCAGATGGACTTCTGCGAGGCGAACGGCCCGGATCTCGCAGGAGTTCACACGGCGCGGTGGACCATTAACACCGCGACGGGAAGTCGATCCATCCTGTCCGTCAATGGGCGCGGCCCCCATGACCTCCAGGCCAACTGGATCACGACGTCATCGATGTGTCTGCGCCGGCGATGCTTCGAGACGGTGGGCTTTTTCGACGAGCGAATCCCCTTTTGCAGCGATTACGACATGTGGATTCGAGTCGCGCAACGATTTCGCTTGGGATACATTCAGGAACCGCTCGTCAAGTACCATGTCCATGGTGATGGACTATCGGGTGACCTCGCCAAGAGAATTCGGGGACAGGAGTTGCTCTTGGCCAAGCATGGCAGCTTCTTCTCCACGAGCGTGACCGGCAATAGTCGCAAGTATCTTTCGCTGGGTATTTTGTACGGTTACGCCGGCGACGTGAGAAAGGCGCGCGCGGCATTTTGGCGCGCCTCGCGGATAAATCCGTGGGCAATTCAGAATTACTTCAATCTGTGCCTGTCTCTGCTCGGGCCGGTGGCCTTCAAGAAGGTGCGGGCCTGGCGGGACAAACGGGGGTCGCATTTGTGATGAGGGGTTGGAAGGAGGCGGACAGCGGGGCTCTAGCCGGCTACCGAAAGAAGGCCGTGTTGGGGGCGTGCGACGCGATTTAGCGGCTGATGGTGGACCTCGGAAGCGAGGCCCCGAATCTCGCCTTTAGATCCGCGTTGTCGATTGGTCACGCCATTCTCGTGGGCCCTCTCACCCGCCCTGGAGTTGGAAGGCTATCGCGAGGAAAAGCTGCGCATCGACTCACATGGCTCTTCGACACTGTGTCTTGGCCATCGAAGCCATCGTCCTGAGGCTTTGTAAGCCCATGTCAACCGAAGCTCGCGCTCGTCCGCAGTCCCCTGGAGCGGATGAAGTAGGCAGGCAAGTGTGTCTTCTGAGCTCGGCGCGCAATGCCGTTGAACATCGCATGTTATCGAAGGAGGGAGTGTCTTTGGTTCGCGCAGGCTATCGCGTAACTATTGTTGCGCCTCACCCGCATGATGACGTGATCTCCGGGGTTGCGATCAAGGCGGTGCCTAAGTTCACCTCGCGCATTGCCCGTGTGGTGCTCAATAGCGGGTACGTGTATCGGGAAGCCTTGCGGCAGCGCGCGGATGTTTACCATTTTCATAATACAGAACTGATGCCGGTGGGATGGCTGCTGAAACTCCATGGCAAACGCGTACTTTATGACGTGCGGGAGGATACCCCCGCTGATATCCGAGACCGGTTTTGGGTCCCGCGGTGGGCACGGCCGGCGATCGCCTGGGCAGTTGACATCGCTGAGAGGGTCACTGGGCAGATGTTGGACGGCATCGTGGCCGCGACGCCGCACATCGGAGGGCGGTTCCCGAGCTCCAAGACCGTGATTGTCCAGAACTTTCCTCTGACCGACGAGGCATTTCCAGTGCCCCTCCCCTACGGCGAGCGTCCCCCTCTGGTGCTATACAGCGGAACCATAATGGCCGAACGCGGCGTGGTGGAGTTGATCGATGCAATGGGCCTGTTGCCGGAGACTCTACAGGCGCGGCTGGCCCTAGGCGGGGTGTTTGAACCCGCGGAATTGGAACAGGCAGCGCGAAAAAAGCCAGGCTGGAGGCGCACTGACTACATCGGTTGGCAAGACCGTGCTGGCCTGCTCGACTTGCTCGCCAAGGCACGCGTAGGCGCGCTGCCACTACTGCCCGCCGCCAACAATCTCGATGCTCAACCGATTAAACTGTTCGAATACATGCTCGCCGGTTTGCCGCTCGTCGCCTCTGACCTTCCCCGAATCGGCGAGATTGTACGAGAGGCGCACTGCGGTATTCTCGTCGAACCAGGCCAACCGCAGGCTATGGCAGACGCGATCCAGTGGCTGCTGGAACATCCGGCAGACGCAAAGGCAATGGGCGAGCGTGGGCGGAAGGCTATTCTTCAAACCTACAACTGGAGCTCCCAAGAGCAGTTATTGCTGCAAATGTACCGCAGGGTAACAGGGTGACGTCCCGGTCCACGAAGCTCATCTCGCATCGTATTAATCTTGTCTTCCGTGGCGGCGCGTACAATCCAGCTACGGAAGTGGCCACTCGCCTACACGTAAGCGTGCCTGGGCACGCGTACCAGGACCTGGATCTCAACTCGCCGAAGGAGCGTGTCATTGGATAAGCGGCATCATCAACCGAGTACAGACGAAGCACTGCGCGTTGGGATCGTGGGTTGCGGAAAGATCGCCGAATACCACGTCCGGTTTATTCAGCAGATGCGTAACGCCGTCTTGGTTGGGGTGGCAGATGTGAATGAACAGGCTGCGCGACAGTTTGGAGAGCGCCACAACATAGTCAACGTGCACGGGTCGCTTGAAGATCTCCTGCGGTCAACCAAGTTAGATGTACTACACGTACTCACTCCTCCCGCTTCTCATTATGCGTGCGTCAGCCTTGCGTTAGACAATGGAGTCCACGTCCTTGTCGAAAAGCCGATCGCGGCGACGCTGGACGAGGCGCGCGCGCTGTACGACCGCGCGGCGGCGGCAGGCCTTTCGCTCTGTCCCGATTTTCCTCAGCTGTTCCATCCCAAGATGCAGCGAGCAATGAGCCTGATCGATTCTGGCAAGTTGGGACGCATTATCCACGTCGAGGTTCACTACACGTTCAGCTTTGACGCATCGGAAGCGGAGGGCGGGCCGGGTGTGCCCTGGCGCTATCGTTTACCTGGCGGCGTCTTACATGATTACGTCACTCACCTACTTTATTTGTCCCTGCGCTTCGTTGGCGAGGCACAGGACATCCACGTCATCAGTCGTGCATTCGGAAGCCTGCCACAGCAACTTGTGGACAGCTTTTCAGTCACCCTCACCGGGAAAGAGTGTACCGCGTCGGTTCTTCTGTCGCTTCTGCCCGGGCCCGCTTCATATGACATTCGGATCTTTTGCGAACGCGGGACTGTTCACGTGGACTTTGAGGCGAACACACTTATTGTGAGTGGGGAGAGCGCGCTGCCACGCGCCCTGCAGCGTGCAGTTGGGCCGGTCGCCGTCGGATGGGCTCTCTCGAACGAGGCCGTGCGCAATGTCATCGCGTTTCTGCGCGGCCGGCTGGTGCCGTACGCCGGGTTGCAAGCGTTGATATACCGCTATTATGCGAGTATCCGTGGCTTAGAAGAGGTGCCAATCTCGCGTGCGCTGGCGCTGAGTGTTTGTGAGGCGGAAGAGAAGATCGTGCAGGAAGGCGGTAAGTATCACCTCGATACTGCGCGCCGGCCGTCCCGCCAGGCGGGGTGTGGTTCGTGCCGAGAAAGTGTTGGTGACAGGTGGAACTGGGTACGTCGGTATCCATGTGGTCAGGGAGCTGTGCCGACGTGGTTATTTCGTCCGCGCCCTGGCTCGGCCGACGAGCCGCATTGAGAAGCTCGAACAGCTGGGAGCGGAAATCGTCTTCGGAGACATCAGGCGACTGGAAGACGTATCCACTGCCGCCGCTGGTATGGATGTGATCGTCCATATGGCGGCGGCGCTGCAGGGCAGCCGCGAAAGCATGCTTACGACAGCGGTCGACGGGGCGCGTAATGTCGCCGAAGCGGCCGCCCGGCAGGGCGCCAAGAGAGTTATTTATCTGAGCTCGATGTCCGTGTATGACTACACCACCCTGAAGGACGGCGAATCGATCATGCCCGACAGCCCCCTGGAAGCGCAGCCGCAGGCGCGTGGTGCGTATTCCTGGAGCAAACGGCTCGCCGAGGATGTCGCTCTGGCTCACCTTGGAGACAAGCTCGCGCCCTGGACGATTTTGCGTCCGTCGCTGGTCGTAGGTGATGGGGGGGACGTGTTGGGGCCACTCGGAATTAAAGCCGGCAGCAGAGTGATCTGCTGCGGCCGCTCTAGCAAGAACCTACTGCTCATCCACGTGGACGACGTTGCCGCCGCCGTGGAAAGCGTGATACGCAGCGAAGCCACCGCCGGCCGAGTGTTTACTCTCTCGCTCCCTCAGGCTCTCCCTTTACGCGATTACCTCGCAGCGGTCCGGAAACGCTCCGAGAATCGAGTGCGAGTCATTTATGTCCCGTATGCCATTGCCTGGATCGGCGCCCAGTGTCTGACCGGTATCCACAAGGTCATGGGCAGGGGACCGCTCCTGAGTCGGCAGCAGTTGCGCTATTTGTATAGCGACCTGTCGTCCGGTAGTGAGACACTGATCGCAGCGACCAGCTGGCGGCCCAGGAAGCATCTTGCTGACGAGTTGGTTCAATAGCGATGCTTCGTGGAGCAACAGGAAGAGGGGATTGAGCTCATGCGACCGCTAGCTGGATGAACGTCCAACGGTCTCTATAATTGTCCCGTGCCGCGCCGAGCACGATTTCGTCGAAGCCTGTGTGCGCTCTATTCTTGCCCAAGAAGCGCCGGTTGGCGGCTTCGAGGTCATTGTCGCAGACGGCATGTCCGAGGATGGGACCCGCGATATTCTGGCGAGGCTGGCAGGACAAGATACACGGCTCCGCGTCATTGACAACCCTGGTTACGTTCAAGCAATCGGTCTAAATCTCGCCATTCGATCATCCAGGGGCAGGATCATCATTCGCATGGACGTGCATACTGAGTACGCCACTGACTATGTCCGCGAGTGTCTGGCGGTGCTCAAAGAGACTGGTGCAGACAATGTTGGCGGGCCGTGGGTCGCCAAGCCATCCGGGCTGGTGAGTGAGGCGATTGCGGCAGCATTCCAGTCGCCATTCGCTGTGGGCGGCGCGCGTAGCCATGATTCTGGATATGAAGGGCCAATTGATACTGTCTATCTCGGCTGTTGGCGCCGAGAGCTCTTCGATCGGCTGGGCTTCTTCGACGAAGAGTTGGCCAGAAATGAGGACGATGAGTTCAACCTGCGCATTGTGCGAGCTGGAGGGAAGATCTGGCAGTCCCCGCGAATCAGGAGTTGGTACAAACCGCGGGGATCGCTTCTAGCCCTTTGTCGGCAGTACGTGCAGTACGGTTATTGGAAGGTCCGGGTCATCCAGAAACACAAGATGCCGGCTTCTGCACGGCACCTCGTTCCGGGCGTGTTTATCGTGACATTGATCGCACTATCGCTATCATCTCGGTGGTGGCCTCTTGCAGCCTGGTGTTGGCTGGCACTGGTCGGAACGTATGCGGTGTGCAACACGATCGCGTCTATTCAGACAGCGATCCAACGGGGATGGAGACTGTTCCCCGTTCTTCCACTTGTATTTGCCTGCTTTCATTTCGCATACGGCTACGGCTTTCTGCGAGGGGTGGCGGATTTTCTAATGTTGGGACGTAGACCAGATCCACGATTTGCGACGCTGACCCGTAGCTCGCTGAATCGAGCGTCCGAGTAGATCCGCCTGAGCTGGCGAACTCATAGGAAATAGAACCCTGGTCGACGGAGTTAGGCTTGGCGGCGGGACGATGTTCCTCGATGCAGGAATCGAGAAGGACCGAGGTCGCCAGCGTCTCGGGCTGATGTTATCGATGGCGTACGAAAGGCAATCGAACAACTGAGAGATGCTTTACACTCTGGAGCAGCCGTGACGTCTCGACCGATAGGGGCGCAATCCGCGGCGAATGACGGCCGGCTTTCCCCGCCGTCCGCGTGGGCGTCCTGGTCACGCCTTCATGGACGACCGACGCGTCGCCCGAACGCCGAGATGCCACCGATTCGATTGATTCGATACACGTTTCTGCTATTCGTCTTCTCGATTCCTCTCGAGGTGGTTGCATCGCAATTCTCGGGTGTGGGGACTCTTTCGAAACTCATCGGATATCTGTTTTTAGCCGCAACGATCTTGCAACCGCGGGCCTGCTATCGTCGCCCTCCGGCGGCCCTCTGGTGTTTTGGTGGATACCTGTGCGTGTTCCTAGTTCTGGGAGCTCTCGAAAGCTTTCAGTATCGGCGAGACGTCGTAAGCCGGGCATTCTCGATCGTTCAGCTTCTGATGCTGTTCTGGGTGTCGTCGTCGCTCCTGTCCTCACCGCGGATGGCTTACGCGGCCCTCCGGCTTCTTGGCGCCGCGATCGTGATAGTGGCCGTGCTGCAGATATCCGGAATCGGCGGTACGGAATACCTATACCATCACACAAGAACGGGGAGGATGTCGGCGTTCGGTCAGGATCCAAATACCATCGGCTCGGGGTTTGCGATTGGCGTCGTCACCCTCATAGGGTTGGTTTATGGTAAGTCGAAACTTTCGGGGTGGGCGGTGATCCTCAGCTGGTGCGCCCTGGTGGCCGTGGGACTTGCGCTCGTTCAAACGGGGTCTCGGGGAGCGATGGTGGCCGTCGCGACCGGAGTCTTGCCATTCATTCTTTCGAACGGGACTCTGTGGTCTCGTGTGCGCAACACCTTTGCGGTCATGGCCGCGTTAGCCATGTTCATCGTGATCACCTTGAGATCCGAGGGCTCTGTCCGGCGATGGCAGCTGAGCGTCGAGGGCGGGAGCATGGCTGGTCGAGAGCGGATCTACCCGGAGGCCTGGGGGATGTTCGTGGAGAGGCCGATCATTGGCTGGGGGCCGTCTGTGAATTTCTGGGAGCTCGGAGCACGCACACTTAGCCCGATTGGCATCCGGGACACCCACAACATCGTCCTCTTGGTTCTCACAGAGGTCGGTCTGGTCGGATCTATTCCGTTCTTTGCCGGGATCTGGGCCTGCGGCCGTGCGGCCTGGCGGAAGCGCGGGGGGAGCCTGGGTATGCTCCCGTTCGCGCTGGTAGCGACTGTCATGGTCGTGAACATGAGCATTACGTGGATCACGCACAAGCAGCTATGGTTCATTCTTGGTCTCGCTGTAGCGACCGAAAGTGTCTCGAGGGTCACTGGGCCGCGGCCTCAACGGCGGCTGCCGATGGTCGCCGGCTCATTGGGTGACCGGTGAGTGGACAAATCGACGACGCGTTGGATGAATAGCGGAAGAGGAGTTTCGGCGGGCGAACAGCACGTCGGTCGATGCCATGAGTCGACGCAAAGGAGCGACCTGCGCGTGCTGTTTGTTGTCACGGCGTTTCCCACGCCTGCCGGCGGAACGGGAGGCGTGTTCCACCGGACGCAAGCGGAAGCGCTGATCGGATCTGGCGCGGATGTTGAGGTCGCCGCACCCGTTCCATGGGTACCTGTCGGGGTGAGGCGCCTGTCGTCCAAGTGGGCGACCTACCAGGCGATTCCCTTGGAGTACACAATGAACGGCGTACGGGTGTTCAGAGCTCGATACCTCCAGTGGCCTTCTGGAGACCGTTGGGCAGTCTCACACGGGGATTTCGCTCGTGCGGTCGGGAGCGCGATTGCGAATCGTCCGTCTGTGGTTCATGCCCACTTCGCCTATCCACCGGGTATTGCGGCTCTTGCGGTTGGGCGGTCGTGGAATGTGCCGACGGTTCTGTCTCTTCACGGAAGCGACGTGAATCGGTTTCCCCATCTGAACCGGCGCACTCGGCGTGCTTTTATCACTGCTGTGCTCGGAGCTGACGCGGTTCTAGCCGTCAGCGAAGACCTCGCACGGAAGACGGAAGATCTTTCGGGTCGACGGCCCGTGGTGATGCCGATCGGAATAGACCTGGCGCCTTATCAAGGGCTACCCGACCAGGCGTCAGCGAAAGAACGGCTTGGGCTACCACCGGACTGCTCTGTCATCCTCTTTGTCGGTGCTCTCTCGGTCGACAAGGGAATCCCCGAGCTGCTCTCTGCCCTCGAACGTCTGAATTCGTCGAGAGTCGTCGGCGTCTTTCGTCGGCGATGGGCCCTTGAGGTCATTGGTCGCGAAATCGAGGTGGGCTCGGACCTTTGGCCATCAGCCGAACGAGCGGATTCCGCTCTTCCTGGCGGCCGCCGACGCGTTCGTTCTGCCCTCCAAGTCCGAAGGAATGCCCACGGTTCTGATCGAGGCGGGCGCGGCTAAGGTCCCGGTCATCGCAACAAAGGTCGGTGGAATTCCAGAACTCCTGGGTTCGGGGCGAGGCACTCTGGTGTCCCCGGGTTCCCCGCTTGAGCTGTCGGATGCAATTTCTAGAGTCCTGACAAATGAGTTGCTGGCCCAGAAGGGCGCAGGAATGCTCTTAGAGTACGTGTCCTCGCACTACGATGCATTCAGGAACGCCCGCACGCTCATTTCACTC